>NZ_CM151398.1:0-2437500 GCF_056494185.1 Rania fehmarnensis | reverse complement strand
GCCACGGCCGTTTGCCAGACTCGCTCGGCTAAATCGGTGTATTCGGGCCACTGGCTCCTCAGCCGCAGACGCAGGCACTTCTCCAACACCCGAGTACTGGGCAGTAGTTCGACCCGCTCGACGAGACCAGCCACCCATGCCAGGCCCACCGAAGGTCGCGCCAAGCGATGCGCTAGGGCCAACGCGGGCCACGGTCCCAAGTAACTGCCTTTGCGGACCACTTGCACCAACGACAAACAACCCGCCAGTTCATTCTGCATCACCAGATTTTCAAGCTGACGCATCGACGTTTGTGTCAACATGGCCTGAGGACAACGTTCGCCTTCTTCCTCAATCAGTTGCAACTGTTCGGACAGGCCCGCCGCAGCCACCACCATGCCTGCCTGAAAAGCCAAATATGGTGTCGGCAATTGATGAGTGCGAGCTGTCAACTCAGTGAACATGGCCAGCGCAATCGCCTCGTTCCATTGATGAACCAGGCGATCATGATTTGGATCCATGCGTCGATCGAGCGCCCAGCCCACGGCTCGGGTGGCCAACTCGATTACCGCCCACAATCCTTGCGACCACGTCCAGCCCGCAACTGGGGCAAAGGCGCAGGGCTTTTGGAAAGCTCGATCCAAACGAAAGTACTCGACATCCATGACCAGGGCTACCGAAGCGGCCGGTTCATGTGCCACGCGCGGATCGTGGCCGTCGAGCAACTCAAAAAAACGATCCAGTCCCGACAAAAATGTCGACGACTCAACCAGCGCTGCGGATACGACCGGAGAAGCAGCCACAGGGCTATGGCTGCCCAAAAACGTGCGCACAGACATTCCAGCTTTCCCTGAGGGGCAGAGGGTAAACCAGTGGGGGGTGCCAGGCCAAAGAATTGGGGCTCTTGGGGCCGTGGCGAGAATTAACGTCAGCAAGTTTAGGTCACATTTAGCGAAGTGCATCCGCCTTTTTGGCGATTTGAGCTGCCGGGATGCACCGCAGTGGTCGCGGTTTTTGCTTGCCACAGGTCGATCTGTGACCTACGTTTCCCCGAGCCTACATTTGTCCAGTGGCCACTTCGTCTAACACGGTTTGCTCCATGAATTCCCACACGAACGCCCCCACCAGCCGCCCCTCCGCTGGTGGTCAGCCCGAGAATTTGGACGACATCATCCGCCGCATTCACCAATTGGCTGCTGATCCCGAAGCAGCGCATAGCCAAGCAAGCAGTCCCGCACCGCTGCCACCCTCGCCACCTCCCATGGCTCCGCCGGCTGGACAGCCGACTGCGCCACCGATGCGCACGCAAGCGGCCAACCTGCCACCTGCCAACCTGCCAGCTTCCAATGGACAACCCGCCAGCGCGACACCGGTCGTTGCGCCCCAGGCTGGTCCGCGCCCAGCTGGCCAGCCCGCCATGGCCAACTACCGAAATACGATTCCCCAAGTTCGCGGACAAGATCCCGACTTGCCCGTCATTCGCCCTCAGCCTCCGAAGAGCTGCAGCTTTGGCGAAATAACCGCAGATCGCGATCAGCCATTTATTCCGCGAGCTCCCAATACGCTGGAAGCCGCCGGTCTGAACTCTTCGATGGTCGAAGAACTGATTTGCCGCTTCCTACTCAATCGCGGCGAAGCCTCTGGGCGTCAGATCGCCGATCAAATTCGCTTGCCCTTTCGCCTGATCGACCCGGTGCTCAATCGGCTCAAGAGCGAACAGATGACGGTCTATCGCGGCGCCAACTCGGTGAACGACTATACGCATTCACTGACCGATCAAGGTCGCGATCGTGCTCGACGTTATAACTTGCGCACGACTTATTATGGCGCTGCGCCTGTAACGCTGGAAGACTATTGCCAGGCCATCAAGCTGCAATCGGTCGAAGGTCAAAACCCCAAAGCGGCTGATTTGACCAGCGCGTTCAGAGACTTGCTGGTGTGCAAAGAGATGCTGGCTCGTCTAGGCCCTGCCATCAACAGTGGCCGCGGCATGTTTTTGTATGGCTATCCCGGAAACGGCAAGACCAGTATTGCTGAACGTGTCACTCAAGCGTTCGGTCGCTACATCTGGATTCCACGTTCAGTGGTGATCGATGGCGAAATCATGCGTCTCTACGATCCGCTGATGCATGAACTGGCCGAGTCGGAAAAATCCCAAGGCCTGCTGAACGAAGCGACCTACGACATGCGTTGGGTACGCATCAAGCGTCCCACGATTGTGGCCGGCGGCGAGTTGACCATGGCCATGCTGGAAGTCCAAAAGGACAAAGAAACCAACATCAACGAAGCACCGCTGCAACTGAAGAGCAACTGCGGCGTGCTGGTCATCGACGACTTCGGTCGACAACGTATGCGAGTCGATGAACTGCTCAATCGTTGGATCGTGCCTCTGGAAAAACGTTACGATTTCTTGAACATGTCCAGTGGTAAGAAGACTCAAGTTCCGTTCGATCAGCTAGTGATCTTCTCGACCAACTTGCAGCCCAAAGACCTGGTCGATGACGCTTTCCTGCGCCGTATTCCTTACAAGATCGAAGTGCCCAATCCTAGCGAAATGGCTTTTCGTAAGTTGTTTGAGATTATGGCGCCCAAAGTTGGCTTGCCGTACAAACCCGATGCCGTGGAGCACTTGGTCAGCAAGCACTACATTACGACCGGCCGCCCCTTCCGCAACTGCCATCCGCGCGATTTGCTTCTGCAAGTACGCAACTTCTGCCTCTACAACGATTTGCCGATGGACATGTTGCCCGAGTATTTCGATTACGCTTGCGACAATTACTTCTCGATCATGTAACGATCTCAAGTTTGAAACGCAGAGGCCGCAGAGTCCGCAGAGAAAACGCTGTGGGCGAAAATTTCTGACAACGGTCTTCTCTGCGATCCTCTGCGTCTCAGCGTTTTCAGATTTTTGCTGAGGAATTCACTAGCAGCGCTGGCGCGGGGACACACCACCGGTTGTTCTACGGGGCTGTCCCCAGCCACTTCCAGTGGGCCAGCTGACAACGGTCTTCTCTGCGATCCTCTGCGTCTCAGCGTTTTAACATGGGGTTACCTCGCTTCAATTTCAAGCTGTGATACAATCTCGCGATTCTGAAACGCTTGTTTCTGCCCGATGGTGGGGGGTTTTGCTTACTTTGAATGACGCGCCTGGAGTGCTGATCGTGGGTGCCGGCTGGATCGGTCGGCAAGTCGGTCTGCGCATGGCTATCTGCGGACTGCGCGTCGCACTGGTCGACAAGAACGCAGCCGCGCTTGCCGACGCCCGTAGTTGGATGCACCAAGCCAGCGGCCACTACATCCAGCAGATCGAAGCCGATGCTCGTAGCTGGAATCAACCAGCCACCGAACCCCAGCAGGCTGAAAGACTTGATCACACAGGACACAGGCTGGAAGCCTATGCCACACTCTCCGAGTGGGAGCAGCGAGTTTCATTCGGCCAGCCGCTCGACCAACTAGTAAGCTCGACCGAAGTGGTGCTCGAATGCGTCAGCGAACAGGCCAGCTTGAAGCGCCGAGTCCTGCGAGAATTTTCTAGCCAATTCCCCAAGCCTACGATCATTGCATCGAACAGCTCCTACTTCACACCCTCGACCTTAGCGGGATTCGTCGCCTCGCCCGAACGCTTTGCACACTGGCATTTCCACGTGCCTCTGTCCCGTTCCAGCATCGCCGACGTGTGCGGCCACCCCAACACTGAACCACCTGTGCTGGAGCGCCTGGTCCAATTAAGCAACATGATCTATCAGTACCCTTTGCGACTGCGCCATGAACAACCCGGTTACGTCTTCAATTGGCTGTTGCAGTCGGTGCTTCGCAGTGCCTTGGAGCTGGCTGCCCGCGACGTGGCAAGCATCGAAGACATCGATCGCGCCTGGCGTACCGTTTCGGGAATGCCACTGGGACCGTTTGCAATGATGGACCATATCGGACTGGACGTCATCGAGCAGTGTCTGGCCAATGCACGTTGGGATGATTCGCGGGGCATTCCGATCGAAAGACTGCTCGAGATCTTACGCGGGCCCATCGATCGCGGACATCTAGGACTAAAAAGTGGCCGAGGTTTCTACGACCATGAGTGATTCGCCTTCGGCACGCAGCCGGTACCAGGCCAGGCTCAGCGCGATCGCCGCCATCGAAGCCCACATCGCAGAGCGCAATGGCATCTTCGTGCTTATCCGCACCGTGCTGTTTTTCGCGGCCGCCATCTTGCTATGCGCTGGCTACCTGGGGGCTGAACCTCGCAACACCTTGCTCATCATTGGCTGGGGGCTGGCCGCCGCCTTCTTAGTGGCCATCACTGTCCATGAACATCAACGCCTGCGCGGCTTGGCCGCGGCCCGACAAAAGAAACTCTACGAGCGTTTACTCGGACGCATGGATCGCCAATGGGACGAATTGCCCGCGATTCCAGCAGGTGTTACCGAACGATCGGCCTTGGCCGATGACCTGGACCTGTTTGGACCAGCCAGTCTGTGGCAGCTGATGGCCCTGCCAAGCACCGGCTTTGGTCGCCATACGCTTACGCAGTGGTTACTGAGCGTACCGCAGTGGACCGAACTGACCGAGCGGCAAGCGGCGGTGCAGGATCTGCAAAGGGCAGCCACGCAGCGCGAGCACATCTTGGATTCGATTGCTACGATCAGCGATGGAGCTAACGATTCCACGGAGCTGGCCAATTGGGCAGCCGGTCCAAATTGGCTTCCCAAACATCGCATCGCGCATGGCCTTTCCTACCTCGGCCCAGCCCTGATCATCGTGGGCATCGTGTGGTTACTAATAGCCAGCCTGCCCAAAGAAGCCGACCATCTGCAACTGTCGATTGCCTTCGGCATGATCGGCAGCGGATTTGCAATCAACCTGATCTTGACGATGGGTTGGGGCAGTTGGATGCACGATATTTTCTTGCGCGTCACCGGCTCCAACCGCGACGCTCAGAAGTTGAGCGATGTCTTCACCGCAATCGGTGATCTGCCGGGTTCGAGCTCGATTGTCCTGCAACTCAAGACCGCCGCCAGTCAAGGTGATCGTTCGGCCGTGGCTGGATTCCGAGCCTTGATGTGGCGCGTCGTGCTGGCGAACTTGCAGCGTGATCCGCTGTTTTACATCGTCTATCTGGGTCTGCAGCTGGTGCTGGCTTGGGACTTTCGAGTCATGGAGCTGCTCGAGAGATGGCAACGCCAGTATGGCAAACATACGCACGCCTGGTTCATCGCACTCGGTCAATGCGAAGCTCTCATCGCAGCCGCGACCTTGGCCGACGAGAATCCCGACTGGTGCTATCCGACGCCATGCCATGATCCCGAGTTGATCTTCAAGGTGCAGACGCTCGGACATCCACTGCTGACCAGCGAGCAGCGCGTGACCAACGACGTGCAGCTCAAGAGAGCTCAACCCCTACTGTTGGTGACCGGTTCAAACATGGCCGGCAAAAGCACGCTGCTGCGCTCGTTAGGTCTGAATCAGATTTTGGCTCGCTCCGGCGGGCCGGTCTGCGCCAGCCAGTATGCTTCACCGCTTTTCGACCTGGCGACCAGCATTCGCGTACGCGACAGCTTGAAAGAGGGCGTGTCGTTCTTCATGGCTGAATTGAAACGCCTGAAAGAAGTGGTCGATACTGCGCAGGCCGCCGCCCAGCAGCCGCAAACACTGCCACCCGTGATGTTCTTGCTCGATGAGATCTTACAGGGTACCAATAGTCGTGAACGCCAAATCGCAGTCATGAAAGTCATCCAACGCTTGCTTGATTCCAGCGCCGTCGGTGCGATCTCAACGCACGATTTGGAGCTGGCCGATCAATCAGCCATCATCGATGTCAGCCAGATCGTACACTTCCGCGAGTACTTCGAAACGGGCCCCGAAGGTCAAAAGATGCGTTTCGACTACATCATGCGCCCGGGTCCAACGCCGACGACCAATGCGCTAAAATTACTCAGCATGGTAGGTTTGGATTCGTAGCCCGCCGAGGCTGGCAGTTACAATAATCCGCTTTACCCACTTACTCTTGCGAGGATGCCATGACTCGATGCTGCGCGCTTGCTTTCTCCGTCGCTGGCCTACTGTTGTCCACCAACACTTGGGCTCAACCGAGCGTGATCAAACATGAACTGATCTACCAATCGGCTCCATTCCCAGAATGCCACGCCTCCACGATCGAGCAAACGACAGCTGGCACGTTGATTGCCTCCTGGTTTGGTGGCAGCTACGAAAAGCACCCCGATGTCGGTATCTGGGTCAGCCGCTTTGAAAACGGCACATGGTCCACGCCCGTGGAAGTTGCCAACGGCGTCCAGAACGACAAACTACGCTATCCCACCTGGAACCCGGTTCTATTCCAACCCAAAAATGCGCCGCTGTCACTGTATTTCAAAGTAGGCCCAGCACCCGATGATTGGTGGGGCGAAGTCATTACCAGCACCGACGATGGCAAGACATGGCAAGATCGACAGAAGCTGCCCAATAAAGGTATTGGTCCAGTCAAGAACAAACCGGTGCAATTGACTGACGGCACCATCCTATGCCCTAGCAGCGATGAAACTGGCGGACCATGGACAGTGCATGTC
Organism: Rania fehmarnensis; assembly: GCF_056494185.1. Lineage (NCBI taxonomy): Bacteria > Pseudomonadati > Planctomycetota > Planctomycetia > Pirellulales > Pirellulaceae > Rania > Rania fehmarnensis. Next base: position 2,430,961 of record NZ_CM151398.1, on the reverse strand, counting down.
GAAATGACCAAGGACAACAAGAACTGGACGAAAGTTGGTCCACTGAACGATGGCAAAAAAATTCGCGCTATTCAGCCGACCGTGTTGATGATGGGCGGTGATAAACTGGGCATGCTCTGCCGAGATGGCGTGGCTGATGGCAAAGTTTGGCAATTGTGGAGCGATGACGCGGGCCAGAGTTGGACCGAGTTCCAAGCCTCAAACCTGCCCAATCCTAATTCTGGCATCGATGCGGTTACGCTATCCAGCGGCAAACATTTGTTGGTTTACAACCACACCATTCGCTCCGGCCCCAGTCCCAAAGGCCGCGAACATCTAGGCGTGGCCATCTCTGAAGATGGCAAGACTTGGAAAGCCGCGCTGACGCTCGAACAATCCAAAGGCGAATACTCGTACCCCGCCGTGATCCAATCGGCCGATGGCTTGGTGCATATCGTCTACACCTGGAATCGCAAACGCATTCGCCATGTCGTCGTCGACCCGACCAAGTTAGAACTGCTGCCACTGGAGGACGGTAAGTGGCCCTTCGATAAAGCACCCAAGTTGCCAGAGGCAACTGGTGTGTAGAATCAATTGGCTCCTGGTTACCAGGCTCTGCCTGGTAACCCACTGCACCGCAGGCTCCGCCTGCGCATCTCCAGCGAGAGAGTTGCGTCACAGCCAAAGAGATTATGCATCTTTTAAGTCGTTGCCGCGAAACAATTTGTGTGGTGCATTCCGCTGCGAACACATCCGCTTCGGTAACGAGCCCCCTCCCGGAGCCTAGCTTAACGCTGGCTCCGACCTCCCCCAAGCAAAGCTTGGGAGAGGTGACATGAACCCATACACACTACTAAGTTAAAAGCTAGACGATCTCCAAAGAGCACCGGAGGCGGAGCCTCCAAGGCAGTGCGTGCCCAGTCAGAGCCTGGGCACGAGGCTCTACTTCAGCTTCTCAGCGCTGGGCAACTTGGCTGATTGAGGATTCTCTTCAAGCGGTTCTTCAATGAAGCGGGCAGTGTAGTGCAGCGATGTTTCGGCGCCGCGGAATCCGACGACTTCGTCATCCCAGTTCAACTCTTTGCTGACCAGTCGGCCACGATCGATGTCGAACTTGATAACGCCCTTGCTCATTTGCTGCATCAGCTGTGCATCGACGCTGGGGTCGTCGATCGGTGTCAGCGCTTGCGTTTCGACACGAATGGTAGCGATTCCAGCGGATACTTTTTCTAGCGTGTATTGTTCGCGCAGCTTGATGGTCTTCTGCGTACCGTTCTCCAGCTTAACGCGGGCTTCGCGCGGGATACTCCACTGAGCGCCGATATCAACTGGTTCTGGCGGCAGTGGTACCGCTAGTTCGCCCATGCCCAGTGGCGGAGCCTTGGATTTGTTATCGCGCTCGACTATCTTTCCGGTGGCATCGATGGTCACGATCGCTACCGGCTCGGTGATCGTCTTGGCCACGTGAGCGAAGATCGGCGGCACTTCTTTATCTGTGCGACTGTTGTAGGTTACTTCTGGGTTATCGCCAGTCTTTTGCGACATATCGACAGCCTCGATACGGTACTCGAAAGTCATTTCACCTTCGGGACTAACCGCTTTGACATCCCATATTTTGTCGCTGGATGTGCGAGAGTCGCTGACATCCTCGGTACCTTGAATGCGCGTTAGCGTGTTGGCCAGGTGCGTCGTGCGCGATCGGATCAGTTCACCCGGACGCATCATGTGCTTCAGAGTAAACTTATCGGTCGAAGTCACCGTCTTGGCAGCCACCGCAGCTGCAGCAGGCGCCTTGGCGGGATTACCACTGGTATCCAATACGCTCTTGCCAACCGGTGTTTTGACCGGTGGCGAAGGTTGAGCTGGAACATTGGCCGGCCGTGGCGCGGGACGTTGAGCCGATTTTGAAGGAGGTCGGTTGCCCGATGGCTTAGATGAAGTCTGCCCCTGCAGAGATCCACTAAGGAAACATACGCAGGCGGCCATCGCACAACTTGTAACCGTGACCCATCGTCGTAGAGAGCAGTTCATTTTCGGCCTCCTTGCCGACAAAAGTTGCTTCGGTATTTTGTGGCTATCTGCAAGCAAAACTTGGGATAGCGTTAGTGTTGCTTGTCGCGAGGGTTGCCACCCCAGCCCAGTTTATCACGCAACGTTTGATATTCGTTCTTGCCCGGTATGGCAATCATCTTGAACGATACCGGTGCCCGCGTAATGCGATACTGATCGCCTTCAGCCAAAGTACACAACGGTCTACCATCGACGACCGCCGAAGTGGTTGTGTGCCCTTGGCGCACGACCATATCGAACACGCGCTCCGACGAATCGACCACCGGCCGCAACGTCAGCGTGTGAGGACTGATCGGACTGATCACCACTGCCTGCAAACTGCGATGCAGAATCGGACCGCCAGCAGACAAATTGTGCGCAGTCGAACCGACAGGCGTACTGATGATCAAACCATCGCAGCTGTAAGTAGACGCCAATTCTCGATCTACGTAAAGATCGATCTGCAACATCGAAAAGGGAGGACCACCCAAGATGGCCGCTTCATTCAAACCCAACTGATGATGCGTAGATTTGCCATTTTGCCATACCGAACAGTGCAGCATGACGTGCTCGATCACCGGATAGTCGCCGGCACAAATCTCCGGCCACAATCGCTCCAAGTCCTCGGTGCCTAAAGCAGCCAAGAAACCCAGCCTGCCTAGATTTACGCCAACCACGGGTTTCTGATTCAGATCCATCTGGCGAGCGGCACTTAAGATCGAACCATCGCCACCCAGCGTAACCACCAGATCGACGGGCGTCAGCGCGAAGTCGAACGACTGATCCTCGTCAATGGTGACGATATCAGCCGAGCGTTTGAGTATCCGTTCGATCGCCGGCAGCTCCGATCGCACGCGCGGCCGATTGACCGCAGCCAGCACCGCAATTCGCGGGCGATGCCGACCAGCTGTAATCCAAGTTGCATCGGCCATAGGTACTCGCTGTCTCCTTTCGCTCCGCGAAAGGCCCGCAGACCAATTGGGGTTGATGGCGGTGAAAGTCAGTTAGGAATGAACGAGAACTAATGAGGGATGAGCCGTACCTTTCGCGGAGCGAAAGGAGACTTTATGTTGGCCTGGTTGCGGGTTCCTGGGACAGGATCAAACAGGTCTGCACAATACCGCGTTCGGATAAGTTGCAGTTGTCCAGCAGGTCTTCGCGCTCGCCATGTTCGACAAAGACATCAGGCAAGCCCAAACGCTTAACGTGCCGCGTGTCCCAGCCGCGATCGTTGGCCAGTTCCAGCACCGCCGAACCAAAGCCGCCCATCAGTTGAGCCTCTTCCAACGTCAGGACAAATCGGCACTCGTGAAATACCTTCGCGAGCAACTCTTCATCCAGTGGCTTGATGAAGCGAGGATTGATGACGGCCACCTCGAGACCTTGCTTGGCAAGCTTCTCAGCCGCATGTAGCGCAGGTTCCAGCATGGCTCCCAAAGCCAGGATCGCGCCATCAGTTCCCCAACGAACGATCTGACCTTTGCCCAGTTGAACTTTGTCACTCTCCAAGCCCAGCTTCGGAGCCGAGGCTTTGGGGTAGCGAATCGAGCACGGCATGTTGGAATCGATGGCGAAGTCGAGCATCGTCGAGACTTCCTGGCAATCGGCCGGCGCCATGACCACCATATTTGGAAAGGCACGCATATAGGCGACGTCGAAGACGCCATGATGCGTCGGACCATCGGGACCGGTTAAGCCGGCGCGATCCATCATGAAGACCACCGGCAAGTTCTGCAGGGCGACTTCTTGAAAGATCTGATCGTAACTGCGTTGCAAGAACGTGCTGTAGATCGTCACGACCGGACGCAAACCCGTCTTGGCTTGGCCGGCAGCGAAAGCCACGGCATGCGATTCACAAATGCCCACATCAAAGAAACGGCTCGGAAACTCTTCACGCACTGGCTCGAGTTTATTCCCTTGACACATCGCAGCGGTCATCACAGTCACGCGTTTGTCGCGACGCATGGCGTCGCCGATCGCATCGCGGGCAAAGTTGGTATAAGCCGGTTGACCACCGCCCGATTTGATCTTCGGTGTACCATTATCATCGTGGAAGGCAGGTGGCGTATGAAAGTAAACTGGATCTTTCTCAGCCGGTTGATAACCGCGACCTTTTTCAGTCACCACATGCAACAGAATCGGACCGCGCAGATCTTTTACCATCTGCATATACTTGCGCAGCAGCCCGATATCGTGACCATCGATCGGTCCGATGTAGCGGAAGCCGAGCTCTTCGAACAACATGCCGCCGTGCAGGCCTGCTTTCATCCCTTCTTTGATTTGAGCCAACATGCGTTCGGCCGGATCTCCGAACAAGGGCACGCGATTGAGCATCTTGGCGACTTCGCTCTTGATACCCGTGTAGAACGGATTGGTGCGCAAACGATCGAGATAGCGGGCCACCGAACCCACGCGTGGACAGATGCTCATCTTGTTGTCGTTCAGTACGACGAGCATATCTGCGTTCAGTTCGCCGGCATTGTTGAGCGCTTCGAAGACGATGCCCGACGGGAAGGCTCCATCGCCGATGACCGCCACGCTGCGACGGGCACCTTCGCCCCGCAAGTCATCCCCGCTCTTGAGCCCCAAGGCCGTGGAGACACTGCAACCGGCGTGGCCAGTCATGAACAGGTCGTAGTCGCTCTCCGACGGATTGGGATAGCCCATCATGCCGCCGCGAGTGCGAATATTGTCGAACAATTTATTGCGACCGGTCACTAATTTGTGCGGGTAGATCTGATGACCCGTATCCCAAATCAAGCGATCGCTACGGAAGTCAAAGACGCTGTGGAGGGCCAGGCACAGTTCGACCACCCCGAGGTTGGAGGCAAAGTGCGCGGTGCGAATGCTGAGCAGGCCGCAGAGCCGCTCGCGGATTTCGCCCGCCAGTTCGTTCAATTCGGGCAACGACATCTTGTGCAGATCGGCCGCCGACTCTATCGAATCCAGCAGTTTGGACATGGTTAGTTATTCCTCTCTAACACAAAACGTGCCATAGCCACGAGGGACTGGGCGGCCGACCCTAAGGGTTCGACAGCCAGGCAGGCCTCGCTTATTAACTGTTCGGCCCAGCGTCGCGAACGATCGACGCCCATCAGCCGCGGATAGGTCAGCTTGCCCGCAGCCTCATCCTTACCAGTATGCTTACCCATCGTTTCAGCTGAACTTTCCACGTCGAGTAAATCATCAACAATTTGAAATGCCAGCCCGATCTTAGAACCGAATTGTTCCAGGGCGGCTAACTGGCCAGGGCTCGCTCCGCCCGCAATTCCCCCCAGTTTAACGCTAACAGTGATCATGGCGCCGGTTTTCCGCTCGTGAATGTACTGCAGAAACGCTAACTGCTCTTCGGGCGTTTGGCCATAAGGGCAATAGCCGTACCGACCTTCGGCTGCCAAGTCGTCCGCTTGTCCACCCACCAGCGCCGCGCGACCAGCGGCGCGAGCGAGTTCCAGACACGCTGCCAAACATGCCTCAGGCGACAGCTCGGCGGCGGCCACAGCTTCAAAGGCCAGCGCTTGCAGAGCATCACCGGCGAGGATCGCGGTGGCTTCATCGAATTGCTTGTGGCAAGTCGGTTTGCCGCGCCGCAGGTCGTCATTATCCATGGCGGGCAAGTCATCATGAATCAACGAATACGCATGGATCATCTCAACGGCACAGGCCGCCGGCAGAGCTGATGGCCATTCCCCTCCAACCGACTGGGCGGCCAGCAGAACCAGGATCGGTCGCATGCGTTTACCTGGAGCCAGCAAACTATATCGGATGGCTTCTGTCAGTCGCTGCGGAGCACCTTTCAAGGGCTGGCAGTATCGGTCCAGGGCGGCGTCAACGGCCGCTCGTAGTTCGGCCAGATGTTGCCCGTCGAGAGCTGGGGAAACAGTATTCCGGAGAGGCGCTGTATGCAAAGCTTGACGCAGTCGATGAGGGTCGCAGTTGCTAATGGATCAGGTTCGTCGGCAGATTTTAGAAAAGTTGACCCGATTCGTCCACATCCGAAACGCGGCGAGCCGGTCGAGACACCTGAGGAGCCTGGCCCGCCGAGCGTCGCGATGAACGTGCATCGCGTTTCTCTTCCAGGCTCATTTCAGTCTGATTTTCCAACGGCCTGGTGACCGGTTCACCTTGGGCATTGAAGCCGCTGAGGATCTCGATCTTACCTTGGGCCGCATCCAATTTTCCTTGGCAAATTCGCAGAAGCTCGACCGCTTCGGAGTACTCCGCCAAACTCTGCTCCAAGGGCACATTGCCCTGTTCCAAGCGGCGCACCAGTTCCTCTAACCGCTGCAGCGCCTGCTCGAACGAGCGCTGCTCAGCCGCCACAGCCGAACCGTTTTCGCTTTCATGCTTGGATTTGGACATTTGTGAAGTTTGAAGTTTGAAGTTTGAATTCAGTACCTCCTCAGTCGCACCGTCAGTATAGGACTCCCCGACTCAAAAGGAACGGGGTCTGTCTCCATTATGGCTGGCAAGTCCGCCAAACTGAGCTCGATGGGTAGTCCAGGCAGTTTCTGCCAAGTTCGCAGGGAGTACAGACCAGTTCGCACTGGCTGGCTAAGTGCCCGCTCGCGATCGGCGTACACAATCGCCTTGAGCATCACCGAAGGCTGCCTTCGGTCACCCAGTTCGGTCCAACCCAAGGCGTTGAAACAAGCCAGATGCCGCGCCAGCGGCGATTGGCCAAGCTCGCCGCAGGCATGCAAAACTTCCATGCCCGCAGTCCAGCGGGGATTGAATTCCAACAGCCATAATTTACCAGCCCGATCTTCGATGAAGTCCGCTTGCAGCCAACCGCGATAGCCCGGCAGCGCAGCGGCCACACGGCTCGCCATCACTAAAGTCGCCTGCGATTGCCGGCGCGTTAATCCAATCGGTCCCAGCGAGCCACGATAAATAAACTGCGTCGGCCCCGGCCACTGATCGGCAGATAACGACTCCGTCGCTCCCACAATCACCACCCCTTCACGACTGAACATGAAGGTTACACCAATCGAACGCCCATGAATAAACGGTTGCCAATATCCCTCACCAGTTGACGAGCGAAGAGTCGATATGTGCAACCCACCCGAGCCACGCAGTGGCTTGAAGAGCCATGCTTCTGTGGCATAGGCTTCCAGCCTGTGTTCTTCTGTGGCATAGGCTTCCAGCCTGTGTTCTTCTGTGGCATAGGCTTCCAGCCTGTGTTCTTCTGTGGCATAGGCTTCCAGCCTGTGTGCTTCTGTGGCATAGGCTTCCAGCCTGTGTGCATCTTTACCTTCTTCCTCCACACAGGCTGGAAGCCTATGCCACATTTCCTCCACACAGGCTGGAAGCCTATGCCACAACCCGGGCCAGGCCAGTCCTTCGATACCTTGTGCAATTTCTGCCCAGAACGTGGGTTTTCGCAGCGTCTCTAGTTCATCGACCCGTGGGCCGAGCACAGGTGCAATCTGATTTAAGGCATCCACAATCAGCGGATGATGCTCCATGCCACCGGCCAGCAGCCAGGCATCGACTTGCAATGATTGGGCAAGGCTTAGAATACCGCCGGGCCAATCGCTGACTACATAACATGCTTCAGCCAGGTCAAGCGTATCTTGATCTCCAAAGGCATCGACGGCGACCGCCGAGAGTCCGAGATCGACTGCGGCTTCTACCAGTGCGCGGGTCGAGTATCCAACGATGCCGACTCTCACACTTGATACCTAAGGGAGTGATACGCTGAAACAGAAAGAACATGTTTCTGCGAAGTATACTCGTGCCCTTGACTGGGGCACAAGCTTTCACAAGTCAAGGTTTAAGCCCGCTATCTGGTTATGGGCGTGAAGGCAGCGTGAGTGCCAGCAGCGCATCGACTTGCCACTGGGTCATCAGCTCCTGATGAATTTGCGGAAATCGCTTTTGAAACTCAGCCAACTCGGGAGTTTCGCCAGCCAACTTTCGCAACCTGAGTTCGTTGCAGATCAAATTCAGGAGACCATCGTGGCTCAGGGCCTCCACTGCAACTTGCTGGTCAGCCAGTAGTGACTCAACGCGTTCAATAGCACCACGCATGTTTTGAAGCATGAGCAGTTTGTTGATCAGTGATGCCATGAGCTGGTTTCGCTTAGAACTCTAGTCCCAATTCGTCTGACACGCGGCGCACGGCTCGCGAGAGTCGTTTGCGAAGTAGTACCGCGTCAACACCTAGTTCACATTGGATTTGTTCCCAGGAATGGCCGGCCTGGCGGCGTTGCAAGAGCTCAGCTTCCTCGGCGGTGAACAACTGATGAGCCCGTTCAAGCAGTTCGGCCAACTCAACATGGGCCGAGGCGGTTTCCGATTCGACTTTGGCTACCTCGCCAACTTGATCGAGCGAGACGGTCGCCGACCTGGAGCGTTTGGCTGCCGATTCGCGGCGCTGAAGCATGGCAAACTTCTTTTTCGCAATGCCCATTAACAAACGCCGCAAGTCCTCTTCGGTTTGGAGAACATATTCACCGGCCGAAAGATTCAACAGAAAGCCACCGAAGACCGACTGACAAACATCTGCCGAATCAGCGATGGCCATCAAGTTGGCATTCTTGATACGAAAGCGCAGCGAACGGCGAATGTACGGTTCGTAATCGCGCACGAAGTCCGAGACCACCTTCGTGTCGCCACTCTGCAGCATCCGCAGTTTTTCGCCAAAGGAATCGTTGCTTAAGTTTGACATACATCGTAAAGCGGCTGTTCCAGCCGCTCAGCACCCTCCAATCACAGTCTTTGGCGTCAATTGACCAGCTTCATTGTCGACTCAGCACGCGGCAATCTGCTCCCCGTCCAGAATCGCCAAACATCCCTTCTAAAAACGCAGAGACGCGGAGGATCGCAGAGAAGACCAAAAGCAGGGCGACTAGCGCGACGCCTCCTTAGCGCCACCATACCCGCGCCTATCAACATCAGCATAATCGATCCGGGCTCAGGCGTGGCCGTTACGCGCAGCGTCGCACTGCGAGTGAACAAGACGCTGCCGTCGAAGGCATCGCCGTTGCCAGCCAAGAAGCCATCGGTATTGGTATCAATATCTTGGAAACCAAGCTGTACAATTCCGGCACTCAGCGCCGTCAAACGTAGCGAGGCCAAGAGCATGCGATTGGGATCCGCGGGAGTGCCAAAGTTCATGCTTAAACTACTAAGATCGACGTTCACTCCACCGCTGACGAGCGTAACCTGGTTATCAAAATCAAAAGCACTATTGGCCCGGACATCAGTTGGTGCCAGCACCCGCGCCCGTGATTCCGCGCCCGCGTAGTCCAGGCGAAAAGCCGCCGAGAAAATACCCTCATCCGTTAGCAAAGTTGAGGGATCCTGCTGAAGCAGATAAACATACACATCCACCGTTTGCCCAACTTCAATCGTGGAGTATTCGGTCACTTCCATGCCAGAGACATTGGCAAACTGGAGTACGAAGTCGGCGGAGGCTGCTCCGCTGACCAGCCATACCCACGGCCCAACGATCGATGCCAACCAGCTCCCGATCCGATCCATTCCAGCCTCCAATCGACCAATTACTTTACATATAAACTATCTGCAACAACTTAAGGGTTCAGAATTTACAGTCGCACCGTGTACCGGTTGCGGCGCAGATTGAATTCATCTCGATCGGTACCATTGATGGCACCGTCTCCGTTGATATCGAAATACCACAAGTAGTTAGGCTGGCCGATCGTAGAACCAAATGAACGGCTGAGCATCAGGAAATCGCGATTGTCGGTATCGCGGTCACCGTCGTAGTCACCATAGAGCCGGTAGAAATAGTCGACCGACTGCGCACTGATCTGATCAACTCCGCGATACGCATAGTCGTCGCCAGCCACTCCGTCGGAGTCACCATCGAGCAGTTGGCCATTGAGTACATCGGTAACTTTGTTACTGAAGACTTTCAGTTTGTATTTGCCGTCCCCTAACGAATGGAGTGCATTGCCTTGAGCATCCGCGAAATGAATCACGACTACGGTGCGGCCGCCCACCACGCTGATGTCCAGTGTCCGCAGAGGAATAACGGTGTCGTATACAGCCGGCGTGCCCTGAGCGATGCTGACTCCTTCCACCAATCGCACCTCGATAGCCTCTGGCAGCAGTTCGACTTGCGAACTAAATGTCAGTTTCAAACTCTGCACGGCGGAACGTTGACGCTGGTCGGTACCATTGACTTCCGCCGACACGACTTTAGGGGCAGCGTTTGGGATCAGGGCCAGCGTAACTTGCGTGGATGTGGATGTCAGCTTCCAGAGCGTTCCGCTGGGGGCTGTCGGTAGCGTTACACTGGCAAAGGAACCCGAAATAGCCGCTGCGCTGAATAGCACAAACGTGTCGCCAGCTTTGGGCGTAAAGCCAAATCCCAAGTCGATCAATTGCACAACTAAATTACCGCCCAAGGTCAGATTACCGGTGACCACAACTTTGTCGTAGCTGGTACCGGCTGTCGTCCCACCAATTTCCACCGTGGCTGTATTGGTTGGTGCCAACACAGCATTGCCTGAAATATTGGTCAGCGTAGGGCTATTGCCAAAGCTGGTACCGCCTGAGAACGTAACGTTGCCCGCAAAACTACCGGCACCCGTTACCAGATCGGTAAAGGTCAGACCAGTTGAAGTGGCCTGGACAAAACCCTGATTTACAAAGCGATCACCTGGAGTCGAGATGGTACCGCGACCCGAGACGGTCTGGGTAGCGCCGACGAGAATTCCGTTGGAGGCCGTCAGACGACCACTGGCAACACTGGAACCAATCGTGGTTTGCGATCCCAGGATGGCTTGATGCGCGTCGTTGAGCGTGACGGTGAAGGCACCTGTGTTCAGCCGGCCACCTATCTCAATTCCATCCAGTGCCGTGGCATCTCCTAAGCTCAAGTCGCCAGTCGCCGTGATGGTCGAACCTCGCTCGGCAACCAGCGGAGCTTGAAGGATTCCGGCGGCCAAGATGGTTCGACCTGCCGAGAGGTACAATCCAGCTGGTGCTGTTACACTACCGCCGCGCACCGTCAGTGCAGTGCCCAGCGTCGTGAAGCCCGCCGACTCAATCGTCAAGGCATTGGCACCAACGTTTAGATTTCCGGTGATGTTGGCGTAGATGGCGCCCAGCAAGGATAGTGGTTCGATGCCCGTAAAGCTGATCAGATCGGACAGGCCTTCGTCTTGATATTGATCGATGACCGACACCTTGGCGTTACTCATCGTTCCGGCGGTGGAGAACAGGTCATAACTTGTCTGTCCCGTACCACGCACAATTAGCTCGTCGGTACCGGCCCGGCCGTTAAAGCGAATGCCGCCCGCAAATGCAAAGAAGCCGCCTGCCGCATAGTCGATGGTTAGACGATCACGGTTCGCAGCACCTTCAACGGTCACACTGTTGGTAAAGGCCATCGGCTGTTGCAGAAGGGTTGTTCCGGTCATTTGATCGATCAACTGCACGTCATCGCCATTTCTTCGCAGCGTTAGATCCGCGCCTCCGGGTGCTGCGGTATAGGTATAGTCAGGAATAGAGACCGGAACTTGGTAGTCTTCTACTTCACCGGCGCCAGCGCTATCGCCTGGCTGTGGATTTGTCACCGTTCCGTCATACACACGAAACCGAAAGTTTATTACGCCCGGTCGTGTAGGAGCAGGTAAGCTCAAGAGAACCGAATCCGAATAGGAATTTTGCGTGGGATCCGGGGGGCCAATGATAGTCAGCAATTCGAGTCGCTCGTCGTCCGACCATACGCCGTTCTGATCAAAGTCCATCCAAACGACAAGCCTGGCCACAACGAAATTGGTAATCGTGTACGAAATGCGAAACTGACCGGTCGTCAGGTCGATGGGATCGATTTGAACGCCATCTTCATCATCGATACCCGCCAGATCGTCACCGAGCGCATTACTAGAGATATGAGGTGCTGGTTCGCTATCGCGCAGGACTCCCAACATCGGCCCTCTGGGAATATGCGAGGCTACCTGGGTGTAATTGGCTGGTGCATCGCCAAAGTCCAATTCGTTGACGAAGGTGACTTGATAGTCCTCGACCTCACCGGCCGCACTGGCATCGTCGGGTTGAGCATCGGTCACCGGTCCGTCATAGACTCGAAACCGGAAGTACGTTGTTCCTGCCAGCGTAGAGGCCGGTAAATCCAGAAACTCCAATCTAGAGTAGGTATTGGCTGTTGGATCTGGCGAACCATTAACGGTGATTATGTTTATTCGCTCGTCCTCCGACCAGATACCGTTTTGATCGGCATCGATCCACGCCACCAACGTGGCCCGCACAAAGTTATTTATCGTATAGGAGACGGCGACTCTTTTGCCGGTAGCCAGATTAAAGGTCTCGATCGTGATCCCATCTTCATCATCGATTCCCTCCAGATCGTCACCGAGCGCATCGCTAGAGGTATGAGGCGCTGATTCGCTATCGCGTTGGACTCCCAACATCGGCCCTCTGGGAATATGCGAGGCTACCTGGGTGTAGCCGGCTGGTGCATCGCCGAAGTCCAATTCGTTAACGAAGGTGACTTGATAATCTTCGACTTCACCGGCCGAACTGGCATCGTCGGGTTGAGCGTTGGTCACAACTCCATCGTAGACACGAAATCGGAAGTACGTCGTTCCTGCCAGCGTAGAGGCCGGTAAGTCCAAAATCTCAAATCTAGTGTAGGTATTGGCTGTTGGATCTGGCGAACCATTGACGGTGATTATGTTTATTCGCTCGTCCTCCGACCAGATACCGTTCTGATCGGCATCGATCCACGCCACCAACGTGGCCCGCACAAAGTTGGTTATCGTATAGGTGATACCGACTCTTTTGCCCGTCGCCAGGTTAAATGTCTCAATCGCGATCCCATCTTCGTCATTGATACCCGCCAGATCATCACCGAGCGCATCGCTAGAGGTATGAGCCGCTAGTTCGCCATCTCGGCTGACACCCAACATCGGCCCCACCAGCGCGTGTGAGGCGACCTGCGTGTATTCAGCCGGGGCATCGCCAAAGTCTGAGAAATCGTCATTGAGTATGACAGCGGTTGCTTCACTATCGGTACCCACCACATACGGATCACGCTCAAACGCCTCGAGAGTGACGATGATGGTTTCATCTGGTTCTTGTACTTCGTCGGCGATCGGGCGAATCGAAACGGTCGTCGTCGCCTGACCGGGTTGGAAGTAAGCGAACCAGCTTGTTTCCATACTCGCACCATCGGACTGGCGATAGTCAGGCGTCGCTCCCACCGGAACGGCCGTACCGCTGAGGCGGAAACTTACGAACATGCCGTCGAAGGTCGAACCAGTTCGGCTGAACTGAAAAGTGAAGTCGGAGTTGCTGTCTTCGCTTAGTGAACTAGGCGCCTGCAACGTAACGCCGATCGATGGCTTAGGATCATCACTGACAATTGTCCCAGCCGCGTTGGGTGGATTTCCGAGTACATATCCTGTTGGATCTGTCAGATAGAAGAAGGCCGTTTCAATATCTTCGTAGATGGTATCGTTGATGGGCGTTACGATGACGTTGGCAAAAGCACTGCCTGCGGGAATGATGACCGTGTAGATATTTGTTTGAAAATCGTAGGATTCAACACCGGAGGCGGTGAAATCGAACTCATTATACGCTGACCCCGACATCGCAAAGCTGACCGTTAGTGGCTCAGCGACTCCGCCCGTGCGTTCAAAGTGGAAGGTCAGAGTATCGGTTCCGGTCTCAGCAATTTCGCTCGTGCCCACCAGGCTGAGTGTTACTTCTGCTGGCGCCAGCGTCTGACGATACCACTTGAGCTTGCCGGACTGGTAGGCGCCTGCCAGAACATCCAGGTCGCCATCACCATCAATATCGGCTGGAACTGAACTATGCGCTCCGTTGACGGCAAATGAATTCTCAATCAACGTGCGTCGGAAACTCTGCGCGCCGTTATTGGCATACCACACGAATGAGCTTTCGCCATATAGACTGGCCAGCACATCGAAATCTTGGTCACCATCCAGATCGGCCACTTCGATACTGCGAACGCCCGTGGCGGCCGTATCAATGTACGAAGCCTGGGCGAAGATTTCACTGCCCAGGTTTTCATACCAGGCAATTCGATTGTCATGGATCGAAGAGGCCACCAGGTCGGTGTCTCCGTCGCGGTCGAGATCAACGCCGACACTGCGGTGAACACCACTTTGCGTATGCACGAGATCATGCGTTTCAAACGAAGCGGCCGTCAACGTAGGACCGCCGAGATTCTCATACCAACTGATTTGGCTGTCGCCCAGCGAGACCGATAGAATGTCTAGTAAGCCATCCTTGTTGACATCGGCTGCAGACACATCGTAGGCCGAATTCAAATCGGAGCGAATGACAACTGTCGTGAATACTGGGTCAGTTGCCCCGTCGTTGATGTATAGCTTGATGACACCGACATTTGTTCCGTTACCGGCGGCGGACGACAAGACATCGATATCACCATCGGCATCGATGTCTGCTGCATATACTCGGGTCGCTAACTCCACGCCTGAGTCCAACAGACCACCGTCTTCGAAAACTCCCTGACCGTCGTTCTTGTACCATCGAACGGCATTTTCAAAGTAGATGGAAACCAATACGTCCAGATCACCATCCGCATCAACATCGGCAGTTACGGCACTTGAAGGACCAGCCACAGCCGCCACGGTCCCGGCGAGCGTGAAATTGCCTTGACCGTCATTGGCCTGCCAGGCTACCTGGTTGCCAGCGAAAGCAGTCGTCAGTGAATCAACATCTCCATCGCCATCAATGTCGGCCGCATACACGGTCGAAAGATACGGATAGATGCCGGGAAGATCAGTGCTAGCGGTAAAGGCACCGGTTCCCGTCGCGGAAGTGGCTGGCTGAAGTTGGACAGCATAGTCTTCAACTTCGCCATCACTGGCTGGACCACTGACACCCAATCCACCACTGCTGCTCAAGCGGAAGCGCGCAAAGCTGGTCCCAACTCTTGCATGGCCCGGTACGCTATACGATAACGAGTTGTTGCCACTAACAAGTGAAACAGAGTCGAAGATCTGTTCGCCCGGACCTCCCCAAGATCCATCGCCATCGAAGTCGATCCACGCGTCCAGCGTGCCACCACCGGTAGTGGCAATCTCGATTGACTGATTAAGGTTACCGACTTGCGCCACAATTGGGGCAAGGATCCCATCTTCGTCAGTGCCGTCGTCAGTCTGACCGCCTGACTCCGTATCTCGAGAGACTCCGAGAAGGGGACCAATCGCCAGGTGGCGAGGTCCGTTCTGAACCAGCGAAGTCGGATAGGGCGCCGGTGCATCGCCATAGTCAGCTTGATCGATGATCGTTACCTGGTAATCCTCGACTTCACCGTCAGGGGCTGCACTGTCCGGTAGTTGATGGTATCCGCTATAGCCAACGCGTATACGCGCAAATGTTGTCCCAAGGGTTGCGGTCGAAGGTATCGCGAAGGTCGATGTGTAGTCCCCGTCGCCGCTGGCGTACAACAAATTGACAATGCGTTCGGTGGCGTTGTCCCAGTTACCCGAACCATCGAAATCCATCCAGCCGTCCACATAAGCAGCCCTGAAAGTGCTCGCTGTATTGGATAACGTCAGCGTCAGCGTACCCACGCCCAGCGCGCGATTGATGACAAACGAACTGCCAATCATGACTCCATCTTCGTCATCCACACCCGCCACATCGTCACCCGACGCATCACTGGATGGTTGGGTCGCTGTCTCTATATCACGCAGTGCACCAAGCATTGGACCCACAGGCAGGTGGGACGCGATTTGAGTGTAAGTTTCTGGCGCATCGCCATAGTCAGCTTGATCTATGATCGTAACTTGATAATCCTCGACTTCGCCGTCAGGAGCAGCGCCTGCCGGGAGTTGATGGTTTCCACTATAGCCAACGCGGATGCGCGCAAAAGTTGTTCCAAGGGTTGCGGTCGGAGGTATCCAGAAGGTCGATGTGTAATCCCCATCGCCGCTGGCGTAGAGCACGTTGATAATACGCTCGGTGTCATCATCCCAATTGCCTGAGCCATCGAAATCGATCCAGCCGTCCACATAAGCAGCGCTGTTAGTACTCGCCGTATTGGAAAGCGTCAGCGTCATTGTGCCAACGCCCAGCGCGCGATTGATGACAAACGAACTGCCAATCGCGACACCATCTTCGTCATCTACACCCGCCACATCGTCACCCGATGCATCGTTGGATGGTTGGGTCGCTGTCTCTATATCACGCAGTGAACCAAGCATCGGACCCACAGCTAGATGCGACGCGACTTGAATGTAAGCTTCTGGCGCATCGCCATAGTCAGCTTGATCGACAATCGTTACCTGGTAATCCTCGACTTCGCCGTCAGGGGCAGCGCCTGCCGGGAGTTGGTGGTTTCCACTATAGCCCACGCGGATGCGCGCAAAGGTTGTCCCAAGGGTTGCGGTCGAAGGTATTGCAAAGGTCGATGTGTAGTCCCCGTCGCCGCTGGCATAGAGCACGTTGATAATACGCTCGGTGTCATTGTCCCAATCGCCTGAGCCATCGAAATCGATCCAGCCGTCCACATAAGCAGCTCTGAAAGTGCTCGCTGTATTGGATAACGTCAGCGTCATCGTTCCAACGCCCAACGCGCGATTGATCACAAACGAACTACCAATCATGACACCATCTTCGTCATCCACACCCGACACGTCGTCGCCCGATGCATCGTTGGATGGTTGGGTCGCTGTCTCTATATCACGCAGTGAACCAAGCATCGGACCCACAGCTAGATGCGACGCGACTTGAATGTAAGCTTCTGGCGCATCGCCATAATCAGCCTGGCCATCCATGCTGGCTTGAATCTCGGCTTGCGTCAGCGCGCTCTCATAGATCTTTACTTCATCCATCAAACCGTCAAAGGCGTATCGCGGAGAGCGATAGGCGCCCAAAATGACTGGTGTCGTGGGTTCTACAACGCGTTTACCACTGTGGAAACCTGCCACATCCATGGTTCCGTTGACGTAGATGGTCATCGTATCGTTTGCACCGTCTATGGCATCGTAAACCGCCGCTACGTGATACCACTGGTTGAGGGCCAGGCTAGTAGAGCCGACGACTTGTCCATCGAGATTTCCGCTGCCAGTAATCTGGTTGACGCGGAAGACCAATTGATTGGATACGCCAGACAGAAAGCCAAAACCATATTCACCCTGACTGCCTGCAAAATTGCCCTTGTAGACAAGACCGTTGTTAGTGTTGTCCGCCGATAGCTTCACCCAAGCTTCGATCGTCAAGTCACCAGCGATGTTCAGCGGGCTTGTAATGCCAGTTGCTACAGTCAGTTGATTATTGGCGCCGGGACCATTGAGGACGAACGCCTGGCCGAACTGACCGGTTTGAAGATCGGGGCTAGAAATCGCACTGGGAGTAGCATGAATGGTTCCAACGGAGTCGAGATAGTCGCCGTCGCCTTTCCACCAGGCCACAAGATCGCCCGCCAGCGGCAAGCGATTTTCGAGTGTTTCGATAGCCAGTAGCTTCCTGCGTCGCACTCTCGATGCGAGATTCTTGCCGAGCTTGAACATGCGTGCTCCCAAAACTAAACCGTAGGCGTTAGCCCCGGTCCCGTGGTAATCAACTTGCCAACGATACTCAGGCAAGTAATGCGTATTGGCTCTGGGAGTGAGCCACGTAAATCGAAAGATTCTGGAATATCGATAAATCTTGTGTGGGAACTCATCCCACTAACTCTCGCCATTGGGCGGAATGGAACTGGGTTGGAGTACCTGGAAATGAGGCGGCCGTTTTTTCGCCTCAATTTTGAACAAATTTTGGAAATATCCGTCACAGGGCCGGAGTTGCTGCAATTAGTTCATGAGCTGCACTATTTTCCAAAACCAGCGATCACCCTCATTTACGCTTTTTCGAGAGCCTCACTCTCTCAGCCGCATTTGCCCCTCAATAATGCTTGTCACGTCTACGCATCCCACCGATCAACAGTTAGCAGCATTCTTGCTCGGCAACCTGGCCGATGACTTGAGTGATGAGATCGAGCAGCATTTGGAGAACTGTGCGGAATGCACCCAAAAGGCGATTCGACTGGCTGCTCGGGATGACGTGACAGAGCTGATCAAGTCGGCGGCCTTGAGCCCGGCTATCATGCTCGAGCAATCCAATTCTGCCGCCATCGGGACTTCGAAGTGGCGTTTGGAATCGTTTAGTACGCTCGACTCGCTCAACCTGTCCGGCGTCGACCTGCAAAAGAGCTTTAACGAATTCCGCCAGCTAATGCCGCAGGCAATCGAGATGCCGGCCGGCCTGCTGAATCATCCGCGATACCGGATCGTCCGCTGCATCGGTCGAGGCGGCATGGGCGTGGTGTGGTTGGCCGAACATCAATTGATGCTCCGCCGAGTCGTGCTGAAATCGATTCGCACCGAACTATTGGCCAAGCCACAAGCCGTCGAGCGCTTTGCCAACGAAGTGCGAGCCGTAGGTCGCTTGAACCACCCCAATATCGTTTCCGCCTACGACGCGGAACAGATCGATGGTTCGCTGTACCTGGTCATCGAATACATCGAGGGAGAAACGCTGGGTGACATGCTCCGCCGCGGCCCGCTGAGCATCGAAGATGCCTGCCGATATATTGCCCACGCAGCTCGTGGGCTGGAGCATGCACACCAAGCCGGCATCGTGCATCGCGATGTGAAACCCAACAACATCATCCGTTCGCTGAATGGTCAAATCAAAGTCCTCGATTTCGGTTTGGCCGGCCTGGCAGAAATCGAAGAGGGACCAACGGCCACGAACCTGGTGATGGGAACTCCGGATTATATCTCGCCAGAGCAAGCGACTCATCCGACCGAAGTCGATGCCCGCGCGGACATCTATTCGCTGGGCTGCACTCTGTATCATCTGATCACGGGGAGTGCGCCATTTCCCGGTAGCTCGGTACTGGTCAAGATCGACTCACATCGCCACCAAGAGCTCGGGCGACCCGAAGCGATCCCCGAGTACCTCTGGAACGTCATCAGCTGCATGATGGCCAAGAAGCCAGAGGATCGCTACCAATCAGCCGGACTGGTCGCGGAACTCTTAGGTGACATGGAGCGCCTCAAACTCCCGCCACACAAACTGGGACGAAAGTCGCTGGCCATTTGGCAAAAGGTTTCGCTGTTGATGCTCTTCCTGGCCCTGGCGCTGCCTGGCTTGACCTTCCTGGCAATGAATGCCCGGCAAGCCAAGCCAACAGCTCAAGCCGCCGGGACCGTGCGCTCGGAAGATGTCATGGCTGACAGTTTCGAAGCTGCTTTGCTGCAAGCGGCTGAGGCCCATAGACTGCTCAGTGCACCCGTGCAGACGGACAACCAACTCTTGGCGCGACATGCTGCTCTGGTCGCAGAAGTTGCCTGGGGGCCAGACGGACGGCACGTTTATTCTGCCGGCTATGACGGCACAGTCCGTGAAACGCCCGTGGGCAGGCAGAGGCCGTCGCGCATTTTCGATTTGGGCAGCCACAATTTTATCATGAAATTTGCGGTCACTCCCAAGGGCGAACTGTGGATGTGCAGCTCCCAAGGAATCTCTAAGTGCTCGCTGAATACATTGAACCAACCTGTCCAGTTGCCACACACATCTGAAACCATCATTCGCCCGGTCGGCAGCGAGGACTACTTCATCAAGGGACCGGATTATAGCTCGTTCGCAATTTCAGCCGCGTCGGAGAAGATCGCTTGGGGAAGCAATCTGGGCATCCTAAGCATTTGGGATCTGGACAAGCAAACTACGATACAGCAACTGGACATGGGATCGACCATCTATGAGGTTCAGTGGTCGCCATCCGGAGAAGCAATTTTGGTCGCCGGCGATTTCGGAATCCGCCTCATTCGAGAGACCGATGGCGCAACGCTCTGGCACTTCGCGCGCCAGTCCAGCGGGACGATTGTGGCCAGATTCAACGACGATGGCTCGCAAGTAGTAGCCTCTCAGTGGGGCGGTAAGGTTGTGATTCTAGATGCGGCCAGTGGCGCACTCAGCCAGACCATTGAAAGCGATTCGGGTGATACATCCATCGGCACGAAACTCTGTTTGCTGGGAAGCAATCAGCTGGCCACCTCGTCGAGCAATTCTGAGATTCGCATTTGGGATGCTGAAACGGGGCGGTTAGCCAAACGTCTGCAGGGGCATTCGGGATACGCCTACGGATTGGCGACAAACGCCTTGGGACAGCTCGCCAGCGGCTACCAGGATGGCACCGTGCGGCTATGGAGTCTATCGGATGATCGACCACTACAGATCGAGCAAGCAGACACAGCCCCTGGTGACTCTGCACAAGTCTTTCTTGGCGGGAACGCGAAACAACTTCGACAGTGGCTCTTGAAGTTGCCGCCAGAGTCAAGCGTAGTTGAGCTGAGTCATATGGCTGGCAGTCAAGATTCTGGCAATCGAGACGATCTCTTCCAAGCCATTGCCTGGTCACAGCTTGCGAATTCCACCTACTGCATGAGCGTTGATTTAACACCCACTCAGACAAACAACTTGCGGAATGCGCAAGGGCCAATGAAGAATCTGAGCCAGTTTCCCACGGCTACTGCCGACCTGGCCAGCACGCTCAACACTCCCATTACATTTCTCGATCGATACGCGGCCCACTGCGAAATCGACGACACCCAAGTAAATTGCGAGACCATTGGAGAGAACATTCGAGCTTGGAAACTTGGTCGTGTGCGTCCAGTTTCATTGCTTCTGACATCGGCCGATTCATCACCGCTCGGTGCCAACCAGTCGTACCGCGTGAACCTGCAAGCTTGTTCGGATGTCGACTGGGATGTAGCGATCGAGTTAACGGCCGCTGAGCTCCGAGAGTACGTCGAATCGGCGCGGGCTCGCAACTATCGGCCGTCATTTGTTTATGGTTTCGGCGTCGGTCCCTGCAGGCGCTACGCAACGCTGATCGTTAAGAACCAGACCAAAGCCGATTGGCACTTGGATATCGACATCACCTCATCTCAATGGGACACGCAATACCCGCGTCGATTGGATCAAGGCATGCGTCCTAGATCGCTTACTTCTCAACAACTTGACGGAGAGCCCCTCATGACCGTTCTGTGGTTGGATAACACCGAAGCGGAGGTGCCCTAATGGAAACTTCGCTGACCTGGCTTGGCCGCATGGTCGATGAACCGACTAGCGACGACTGGCGTTATATGCTCGATATTTATTCGCCGCTGCTCTCACTATGGGCCAGCCGAGCCGGAGTGCCGGCGACCGATCAAGATGACCTGGTGCAAGAAGTCGTACTGGTCGTGTTGCGACGCATCGGTGAATTCAAACATCAACATCCCGGAGCCTTTCGCGGTTGGTTGCGAGTCATCTTGGCCAACCATCTGAAGCATTATTTCCGCAGTCGGAAGTTGCAAGCACATTTGCGTTTATCGCTAGACGACATGACCGATAACAGTACCCAACTGTCGCAGCTATTCGATTTTGAGCATGATCAGTTCATGGCCAACCTGGCGATGAAGCAGGCCGCCGGTGACTTTTCACCTTCGACCTGGGCCGCGTTCGAGTTGCAAGTGGTCCAGAATCTCTCAGCCGACGTCGTGGCTGATCGCATGGGATTGTCGATCAACGCCGTCCTCAAAGCCAAGAGCCGAGTGTTGAAACGCATCCGCCAAGAACTAGCTCGCCTGGCATATTAATCCACTAAACCACGGTTTTTGGAGTGCTGTGGCGTTAGCCACGGCTTTGACTTTCAGAGCGACTCAGGCTGCGGCTGGAGACTTGACTTACATCAAAGCGGTGCCAGATGGCACCGCACTCCAAAACCGAGGCTAACGCCTACGGTTTAGGTTAGAGAATGTTGGCGGCGGCCAGCGCTTGAATGCAGAAGTCGATATGTTCGTTGAGGTCGACACCAAGCTCTTCTGCGCCGCGGACAATGTCTTCACGCGATACGGCAGCCGCAAAGTTCTGGGCCTTCATCTTCTTGCGTACGCTCGAGGCCGTTAAGCCTTCAAACTTTTGCGGGCGCAGAATCGCGCAGGCCACTAAGAATCCTGACAGTTCGTCACACGCGTATAGCGTTTTATCCAGTGGCGACTGACGCGGATATTGGTCAGCCAGATAGTCGGCATGCGAGAGAATCGCGTAGATCACTTCTTCCGGATAGCCGCGCTCGCGCAAGATCCGACTGCCTTCCAGCGGATGAGCAGGCGCATCGGGAAAGCGTTCGTAGTCAAAGTCGTGTAGTAACCCCACGCGTCCCCACAACTCTTCATCCGCGCCAAACTTGCGCGCATAAGCGCGCACCGTCGCTTCCACAGCCAGCATATGCCGCTTGAGACTATCGTTCGTGACGAACTCGTCGATCAATGCCAAGTCGGTTTCGCGATCGGACATAATGTGACCTCGTTGGCTAATTGTGGCATAGGCTTCCAGCCTGTGTGGTATAGGCTTCCAGCCTGTGTGGTATAGGCTTCCAGCCTGTGTGTGGCATAGGCTTCCAGTCTGTGTGTGGCATGCTCTTGCCACCACCCAGCTTCTACCCTTGGCTAGTAATGGCATCAGGGTGGTTCTTATGCATCCACAATCCCAAACCTGGATCGGCGATGTAGTAGAACTCGTCCCCGCGCGCATCGCGATGCCAACCGTTTTGGCGACCAGCGGGCTGATACAGTTCGGTCATCTCGCGATGATCGGCATAGCTGTAGCTGACGCTCTCAATCTCTTCGCGCGAAAGTTTGCCCGGAGCGTAAACCACTTCAAAGCGTTTATCGGGCGTACCGTGAATCAAGTGGGCAGCCGCGGACAAGTTACTGCGCAGGTCATCGTTATTGGCCACTGCCTCCAGAACTTCTGGCGTAGTGATGTAACCGTACTTGCGAATCATGCGATCGATCTCGGGGTCTTCGCCGAAGCCATCGACGCCTGGGGCGATGATCACCAATTGACCGCCGTCACCGACCAACATCCGCGTGCGATACACAGCTTTGTTAGCCAGCCAGGTCTTCTTGTATTTGTGAGCGCTCATGGTGACCACAACCGTGCGAGGGGCGCGTTCGATGACAAAGCAGTTCACCTGTGCGGCCAAGTCGCCTGCGGCGAAGAACACGTCGTGAGAATTTCCGGCGAATACACCGCGGACTTTCTTCTCGCCCGTCGGCAACGACTCAACGACCGTCAGCACATACCAGATAGGCATGTTTTGGCAGTACAGATCTTGAGCTCGATTCAGGATACGGCGCAGCGGTGTGTCGCAGCGGCCCATGGTCTTTTCCATGCCGCACAGCGCGCTGAGGTAATGGCTTTCGTTGATGCCATCCTTGCCGCCGGTACCCACGAAGACGTTTTTGTTGTAGTTGGCCATGCCGATCACTTCGTGCGGCACGACCTGGCCCAGCGATAAAATCAAATCGTGGCCGCCTTCCAGCAGCAGTTTATTGACTTGCGCTTTCCAAGGCTGTCGGAATCGGCCACCGGTCGCGGCGCTGACAAACTCCGCATCGACTTCGCCTAGCGTGGTCACGTCGTCGCGCCAGCGATGCACGCGCACCAGTTCATGCGGGAGCCCTGGAAACATGTAATTAAGTTCTTCGGCAGTCATGGCCACGTGGGTACCGAGAGCCGGCATGACGTCGACCAGACGATCTCCCAACATTTCCCAAGCGAGCGTCGTTAGCTCGCCCGCACGGCTATCGCTGCGCGTGTGATCTGGTGGCAATGCCAAGACGCGCTCCGGCCCGCCCACACAATCGAAAATCGCTTGCAGAGCTTCACGAAATTCGGCTGGCCCCAAGTCACAATCGCGACCGCCATGCGCGTAGACAACCGTCATTATGGGTCTTTCTTGGCCGCCAGGCCACAGAAGGTCTGTTAGCGTTCGCGGAACACGATACGGCCTTTGGAGAGGTCGTACGGCGACAATTCGACCCGCACCTTATCTCCCGGTACAATACGAATAAAGTTCTTCCGCATGCGGCCTGCCACGTGGGCCAGCACTTCGGTTCCGGTGTCCAACTGGACTTTGAACCGCGTGTTGGCCAGCGCCTGAGTAACAGTACCTTCGACCTCGAAGGCTTCTTCTTTCTTTGACATACAGCTTCCTGAAGGGTGTGATGTGTGATTAGACTTTGTCATGTTATAAAGGATAGAGGTCCCTTCCGTCCAGGAAGGAGTGTCTGTTGGAGTTAATGTGGATCAATTTGTTTTTGTAGTTTGCCAGCAGGGCGCCGAAGTGCCGCTGAAGGCCCAGGCGTTGGCCACCGGAGTATGGCGGTTAGCCTTCTCGCGCCCAGGATTATTGACGCTCAAAGGCGCCCCGTCGCGGCATCCACGCGATGACGCTTGGCAGCGCAGCCCGCTGGTGCGGCTGATGGGCACCGGGCTCGGCTCAGCCAAAATCGAGCTCGCCCAAGCCGGATTTGAGAAAGTTTGGCAGCTGGCCAGCGAGAAATCTTCACAACCTTTTGATGCCATTCACATATTTCAACGCGATCGCGCGCTGCCAGGTGCGTACAGTTTCGAACCCGGCGTGAGCGAACTGGCCACCTCGATCGGCACTGAAATGTCAAGCTGGTTAGCCAGCCGCGACATCTCGCTGCCCATCAATCAAGCGGCCAAGCCTGGGCAAAGAGTGCTCGATATTATCGTCTCCGAACCCAATCAGTGGTTCATCGGTCAACATACTGTCCAGGCCACGCACGAACGTTGGCCTGGTGGAGTTGCACCTGTGGTCGCGCCTCCCGAAATGGTCAGCCGAGCCTATTTGAAAATCGCCGAAGCCCTAATGTGGGGGCAGTTGCCGATCGCTGCTGGCGACAAAATCGTCGAGATCGGCAGCGCACCGGGTGGAGCTTCGCAACGCTTACTCGACTTGGGTTATAACGTCACCGGGATCGATGCCGCTGAGATGGACGAGCGGGTGGCTGAACATCCGCGTTTTGAACATTGGCGGAGTAAAGCCGCTGCGGTCCGCCGCCGACTCTATCGCCAGTTCAAATGGCTGGTTTGCGACGCGAATGTGGCCCCGAACTACACGCTCGATATCGTCAATGACATTGTCAATTACGAAGGCACGCAAATTGAAGGCATGGTGCTGACGTTTAAACTGTCGAGTTGGGATCAACTGAAATTTTTAGATGAACAATTGAGCGCCATCAAACAACTGGGATTTGCCAAGGTCATGGCCAGGCAGTTGGCTCACAATCGCCGCGAGTTGTGCGTGGTCGCCAAAAGAACTTGAAATGGTTTGCCAGACGGTCGCTGCTCGCAAGAGGAGAGGAAAGTCCGGGCTTCATAGGGTAGAGCGGTCGGTAACGCCGACCAGCCGCAAGGCTAGGGATAGTGCCACAGAGACTTAACCGCCGAACGGTCGAGGCATTCGCAAGGGTGCATCGATGCGTGGTAAGGGTGCAAAGGTGAGGTAAGAGCTCACCAGCGATCGAGGTGACTCGGTCGGCTGGGTAAACCCCGCTCGAAGCAAGATCAAACAGAGAGCAAGCGAAGCCGAGGTTGCCGCAAGGTGACCAACGCATCGCGCGAGCTTATCCGGCTCGCTATCGACACTCGGGTAGATCGCTCGAGGCCGCGAGCAATTGCGGTCCTAGATAAATGACCGTCACCGGCGAAGGCTGCCAAGCGCAGCTGGTCGTCGACGACAGAACCCGGCTTACCGGCGAACCATTTCTTTTTTAATCTTTCAGACAGTGCATATTGGCCATCGATATGCCTGAGACGATTGATCCGATGATACCCACAAACCCTTGATCGGTTCCGCACAAAAATAAATTTGGCAAGTGTGTGGTACCGTCCAGGCGTTTCTCCGGTGCACCATACACCGCGCCATTATCATGCCACGTAAAGCGACGAATGGTCTTCGGGGTAAACACATCAGTATCAATGGTATGGCCACGGAAGTCGGGCACAAATCTCACGGCCGAGGCCACGCTGCGATCGTACCACCAACATTTCTGGCGCACGTAATCAGCCTCGCTCAGCGTAGCCCAACGATCGAAATTGGCGATCGTGGTCAATCGCATAATGCCATCGTTTAGATTGCCCAACTCTTCAGGGTACATATAGTTATTGGGGCTGCACACGACACCGGTGCGCAAGTCGCACATCTGGTCTTCAGGCTTGCGCCAATGAAATTTTTCGCTGTCGTTGTAGAAGACGATGGTGCTATCGAAACCCAATTGCTTTGGTTGACAATCCAAGACCGATATCGATTCAATAAACGAAAGTTGACCAGCTCGGTCGGGTACTTCGTCCGTAATGTCGTCGCACAAACGCATCGTCTCGACGATGCCGGCGCTAGACAGAATGCGTTTAGCTTGCAGTTCGGTACCGTCATCCAGTACAACTCCAACCGCTCGATTGTCATCGACTTGGATGCGGGCAACTCCGCTGCGCAGTTTGAGCTCGCCACCCAGCGATCGAAAACGTCTCACCAGCGCGCGCAGAATCAGTCGTACACCTTTGAAGGGTCGTGCGAATCCTTCCAGGAAGATGCTGCGGAACATGATGCAGAACTGGCCATAGTCCATATCATCTTCGCGGGCATTGCCGTACCACATCAGCGGACAAAGCAGCATCTCGACGAGCAGTGGTTCGGAAAAAATTCCGCTGAGAAACTCGCGGGCTGAGCCAGCGAAGTTGTCTTGATTGAGATCGTCGTAGTCGGCCAGTTGGCCCAGCATCCGCTCGAAGTTATCGCGCTCTGTCGGAAACTCGCGGGCAATTTCAGCTTTTAAGAATTCAATGTCATTGGTGAATCCCAATCGGATACCGGGAAAAGCGATCGCGCTGCCGATCTGCTCGGACAGCTCGAATTCGTCCCATTTGAAACGCAACTGGCGGAGCAGCCGCGCTAGCGGACCTTTCTTGGCCCCGGCGGGTGTGAAATTGGTAACCGCATGCAGGCCTACATCGTAATCGCGGCCATTCATGCGATAGAACGAGTTGAGACCGCCGATCGTAGTGTGCCGTTCGAGAATGCACACTTTTTGATCGTAATGAGCCAAGCGGATACCGGCCGCCAAGCCCGACATACCAGCCCCGATAATGATGGTGTCGTACACACTCGCTCGCTACAGATCGCGCATTTTGGGTTCCAGATACGTCACGGTGCTATCCATGCTAGCCAGTTGGCCGTAGTCTTCTTCCGGAATCTGTACGCGATGGCGCTTGCGAAGTTCCATGACGATGTCAAGGAAATCCATGCTATCGAGTTCAATTTGATCGCGGAATGATTTGCTGTCGTCCAGCCCGCTAAGATCCTCGTCAGGGGCGATATCTCCGAGGATGTCGATGATTTCTTCACGGATTTCGGCAGGGGTCATCCTGTCAAAACTCCTCCGGGCTGTGGCAAACTATGGGACTTAAGACCGACCTTGTGGGCGATTCCAATTAAGTGCTCAAGCTTACCGCCAACTTTCGTTTTCCGCCAGGGTCCCCGTCGTTGCCAGTGAGCCGATTTCCGAGTATCTTCGCGCAGTGGTTGTGGCATAGGCTTCCAGCCTGTGTGTGGCATAGGCTTCCAGCCTGTGTCTTGCAGCCTAAGCAGGCTGCAGCATCTCAGCCTGTGTGCAAAGAATTTGTAATTTGTAGGTTAGGTTCAGCGCAGAGCCTTTCACGAAAACGGACACAGGCTAGAAGCCTATGCCACAACAAGCGGCAAGCCTAAGCCACACAGGCTAGAAGCCTATGCCACAAACGAAATCAGCAAAACAGTCAATCCTGGGGAGTAACCGTTCACATGAGTGTTGCCACACCGACCATTGAGCAGCTGGCTATCAATACGATCCGCACTTTGAGCATGGACGCGGTGCAAGCTGCCAATAGCGGCCATCCAGGCACACCCATGGCTTTAGCACCGGTGGCCTTTCAAGTCTGGACGACTGCTCTGCGCTACGATCCGCATGCACCGCTGTGGGCTAATCGCGATCGATTTGTGCTCAGCGTCGGTCACGCATCCATGTTGCTCTACTCGATGATTCATTTGTCGGGAATCCGCGCGGTGGATCACGATGGCAAGGTGCTCTCTCGCGCTTCGATAACGCTGGACAACATCAAGAAATTCCGACAACTCGGTAGCCCTTGCGCTGGTCACCCCGAGTTCGGTGAAGCTGCAGGCATTGAAACGACCACCGGCCCTTTGGGTCAAGGTTGTGGAAATAGTGTTGGTATGGCGATCGCCTCCAAGTGGTTGGGCGGGACCTACAACCGACCAGGCTTCGATCTGTTCGACTACAACGTGTACACGCTGTGCGGCGACGGCGACTTGATGGAAGGCGTGTCCTACGAAGCCGCCTCGATCGCAGCCCATTTGAAACTTTCTAATTTGTGCTGGATGTATGACGACAACCACATCACCATCGAAGGCGAAACCGATTTGGCCTTCAGCGAAAACGTGGCCAAGCGTTTCGAGGGCGTGGGCTGGAACGTGGTCCGCGTGGCAGACGCCAACGACCTGGCAGCCATCGCGAAAGCTCTGGATGCGTTTCACGCCTGCCAAGACAAGCCCACGTTAATCATTATTCGCAGCGTGATCGGTTACGGTTCGCCCAACAAAGCCAACTCGCACGGTGCCCACGGCGCGCCGTTGGGTGACGAAGAAATCAAACTAACCAAAGCCTTCTACGGCTGGCCAGTCGACGAAAAGTTCTTGGTGCCCAGTGAAGTGCCCGAATACTTTGCCGAGAAAGTTGGGACGCGCGGCGCAGAGGCTCATAAGCAATGGCAAGCGTCTTTCGACAAGTATCGCACACAGTTCCCTCAAGAAGCGGCCGAGGTCGATGCCATCATCGCGCGCAAACTACCCGCTGGTTGGGATGCCGGACTAAAACCTTTCGAAGCCAACGAGAAAGGCCTGGCCACGCGTGTCAGCAGCGGCAAAGTGCTAAATATGTTGGCACCCAAGCTGCGCTGGTTGGTAGGCGGTTCTGCCGACTTGGCTCCCAGCACAATGACGCTGCTGGATAACGAAAAAGATTTTGAAAGCCACAACTATGCCGGCCGCAATTTTCACTTCGGCATTCGCGAGCACGGCATGGGTTCAGTCCTTAACGGCATGTCGCTGTGCGGCTTGCGATCGTATGGTGCAACCTTCTTCGTCTTTACCGACTACATGCGCCCCGCCATGCGCCTGAGCAGCATCATGCATCAACCGGTGATCTACGTGCTAACTCACGATTCGATTGGACTGGGCGAAGATGGCCCCACGCACCAACCGGTCGAGCACCTGGCCGCGTGCCGAGCGATTCCTGGTTTGTATGTTTATCGACCGGGCGATGCGAATGAAGTAATCGAATGTTATCGTTCGATTCTGTCGCAAGACCATCATCCAGCGGCGCTCGTACTCTCGCGCCAAAACTGCCCGACCTTGGATCGCACTCAAGTTGCCCCCGCCAGCGGCGTGGCCAAAGGTGGTTACATCCTCAAGGATTGCGAAGGCACACCTCAAGCGATCATCATGGGTACCGGCACCGAACTGGCGCTGTGTTTAACCGCTCAAAAAGAATTGGCGGCCGCTGGTTATCGCGTGCGCGTGGTCAGCATGCCATGTATGGAACTGTTCGGTGATCAATCGCCCGAGTATCGCGACAGCGTACTGCCACCCAAGGTATCAATTCGCATTGCATGTGAAGCGGGACTGCGACAAGGCTGGGATACATTCATTGGTCATGGCCCTTTTGTCGGCATGAGTAGCTTCGGCGGATCCGCCCCAGCCAACTTGCTGTACGAACATTTCAAGATTACCGCTTCGCAGATCGTCAGCCATGCTAAAATAGCCATCGACGGCGTCAAGGAGTAACAAAAAAGGGGTCAGGTCTCTTTTCTCATGGTGAAGAACTGGATCTGGCACACTGCAAGCAAGAAATAGACCTGACCCCTTTTTCTTAAGGATGAGCGCGGATGAGTGTGGCAGATTCGAATTCGAAAAAGCGTGATCGGGGCCGCAAGGATCGGGACGGCAAAGACCCACCGATGCGCGTCGATGAGATCCTCGATCGCTCACCGCCGTGCGATGTGTCGGCTGAAATGGGAGTCTTGGGCAGCATCTTGCTACTGCCCGATGTGGCCAATGATTTGACGCTCGTCTTACGGCCCGACGATTTCTACGACGATGCCAATCGCAAACTCTACACGCACATGATGGCCATGTTCGATGCCGGCGTGAAGATCGACGTCATGCTGCTGGTCAATCGACTCAAGCAAGCCAACGAATACGACCTGGTCGGTGGCAGCGCGTACTTGGCCAAGCTAGCCCACAGCGTGGCTAACGCCGCGCACGCGGTTTACTACGCGGAGATCGTGCGCAGCAAAGCCACGTTTCGGAAGTTGATCGAAGCCAGCACCAGTATTCTGCGCGACGCTTACGATGAATCCTTCGATTCCAAAGAACTGCTCTCGCAAGCCGAGCAACGCGTCTTTCGCATTCAAGACGAACGCAGCAGTCAAGCGGCTGAATCGATCAATGACCTGCTGACCAAAGCGCTCGACCGCATCGATGCTCGACTGCGCGGTGTGCATACCGAAGGTGGTGTCGATACTTACTTCACCGATTACGATGCGATGAGCGGCGGATTGCACAATGGCGAACTGATCATTCTGGCGGCGCGGCCTTCGATGGGTAAGACTGCCTTCGCCATGAACGTCGCCGAGAATGTGGCGCTGCGCGGCAATGTGCCCGTGCTGTTCGTGAGCTTGGAAATGTCCGGCATCGAACTGGCCGATCGTTTATTGTGTTCGGTCGCCCGCGTCAACGGTCACCGTCTGCGCAACGGCACGATCAGCCAAGACGACCGCAAGCGGTTAGTCGAAAAAGCGATGGAGATCAGCAACGCACCGCTGTACGTCGACGACGCCCCCAGTCGTACGGTCAGTGAAGTTGCCGCCGTGGCGCGACGTATTCGCCAACGCGAAAAGCGAATAGGCTTGATCGTCATCGACTACCTGCAGCTGATCGAACCGGATAACGCCAAAGATCCACGTCAGGAACAGGTCGCCAAAATCGCTCGGCGCCTGAAAGGGATGGCGCGTGAAATCCAAGTCCCCGTGTTGTGCCTGGCTCAGCTGAACCGGCAAGCCGAAGAAGGCAAAGACCACCGACCTCGTTTGAGTCACCTGCGCGAGTCGGGTGCGATCGAACAAGACGCCGACGTCGTCATGTTCGTTCACCGCGAAGAGTATTATCATCGCGGCGATGAAGCCACCCAATACGCCGGCCAGGCTGAAATCATTATCGCCAAGCAGCGTAACGGCCCCATCGGTGATGTCGAACTGATCTGGGAAAAAGAGTACACCCGCTTCAGCGACAAAGCTCCCGATCGCCACAGCGAATTCGACAGCTACTCCGATTTCAAAACACCTGGCGCGTTCTAACTAAACCGAGGGCGTTAGCCGGCTAACGCCCTCGGCTTAGGTGTATGTATAATCAATGCCTCGCCTGCAGCTACGGTTTCAACGAGGGCTTCTTCAACCATGCTCGCTTCGCGCCGTGAATTCTTGACGATGGCTGGAGGCGGTTGTGGCCAGTTGGCCTTGGCCGCGATGCTGGCGGCTGAAACGGGAGCGGCCACCGCTCCGCCAGTCAAACGAGTAATTTGGCTGTTCATGCATGGCGGGCCTAGCCATGTGGATCTTTTCGATCCCAAGCCCGAGTTAATCAAACTGGCCGGTCAACCCATTCCGGCCAGCTTCGGTGAAGTCATGACCCGTCGCAAAGTGGCGGCCAACCCGCTGCTGGCTCCGCTGAAACCCTATCGACCACGCGGACAATCAGGCATCGAGATCAGCGATTTTTTGCCCTGCGTGGCTGAGCACGCTGACCAGTTGTGCGTGATTCGCAGTTTGCATGGTGACAGTGTCAATCATCCGCAGTCGGTCTACCAGATGAATACCGGCAGCATTCTCATGGGTCATCCCAGCGTCGGTAGCTGGGTTACGTATGGACTAGGCAGTGAGAATGCGGACTTGCCAGGTTTTGTCGTATTACCGGATCCGGCGGGCGGATTAAAAGGGGGACCGCCAGCTTGGGGAAGCGGATACTTGCCGGCCTCCTATCAAGGGATACCGATGCGCAGCGGTGCCGATCCAATCTTGCACCTGCGGCCAGCCGCGAACTTCACCGACGTCCAACAGCGCAGCACGCTGGACATGTTACAGCAACTCAATCGACAACACCTCGAGCTGCGCGATCGCGACGATCAACTCGAAACTCGCATTAACGCCTACGAGTTGGCGTATCGCATGCAAGCTGCCGCGCCTGACCTGGTCGATTTGCGCGACGAGTCGCAGTCAACGCTCGATATGTATGGTCTCAATCGCCACGCGACGAGCGGTTTTGGCCAGCGCTGCTTGCTGGCCAGGCGGATGATCGAGCGGGGAGTGCGCTTCGTGCAAGTTTATTCGGGCGATACCAACGGATGGGATGCACATGATAATGTGCTGAAGAATCATTCCACCTTGTGCGCTGCCACCGATCAACCCATCGCAGCACTATTGACCGATTTAAAGCAACGTGGCTTGTGGGACGAAACGTTGGTCATCTGGGGCGGTGAGTTTGGTCGCATGCCGATGAGCGAATCAGGCACGGGTCGCGATCACAATCCATGGGGCTATAGCATGTGGCTGGCCGGCGGAGCAGTGAAGGGCGGCTATGTACATGGTGCCACTGACCCCATCGGTTTACGAGCAGTGGAAAAGCCGGTACACGTTCGCGACTTTCATGCCACCGTCTTGCACCTGCTGGGCCTGAACCCTTACCAGCTCTCCTACTATCACAATGGCTTGAACGAACGTTTAATCGGCCCCACTGATGAAGTCCACATCGTCCGTGAGGTGTTAGCTTGAACGTCCAGCGAAGTCTCACACAGTTTGTGGCCCTCGCTCTGCCTATGGTGGCCGGGGTGTTTGGGGGGCTATGCGCTTCAGTGGTTTCACTTGCAGGTGAACCACCGATAACTGCCAGCGATCGCGAGCACTGGTCATTTATGCCACTGGTCGAGCCCATGGTAACTGTCCCGAGCGCGAGCGACAACTTGCGTGGCCCCATCGATGCATTTGTCGCGCTGCAATTGGCCAAAGAGCAGCTTGACCTGGCACCTCCAGCCGAACCGCTGCATCTGCTGCGCAGAGTAACGTTCGACTTGACTGGCTTACCACCCACTCTGGAATCGATCGAGCGACTTCAAGCCAACGCTCTACTGCCAGATGCTTATGAGCGCGAAGTCGATCGACTGTTGGCTTCGCCTTCGCTGGGCGAACATCAAGCTCAACGTTGGCTCGATCTAGCACGTTATGCTGAGACCGATGGCTTTGAACACGATAAGGTCCGTCCCCAAGCGTGGCGCTATCGCGACTGGGTAATCGACGCCATCAATAGCGATATGCCTTATGACCAGTTTTTGCGGTTGCAATTAGCCGGCGATCTCCTCAGCTCCGATCCCGCCTCCAGTATCGCAACCATGTTTTGTTTGTCGGGACCCGATATGCCCGACCTAAATGATCAAACCGAACGCCGTCACAACCTGTTAAATGAAATGACCGGGACGGTTGGAGCAGTCGTGTTAGGAATGCAATTGGGCTGCGCGGCTTGTCACAATCACAAGACTGATCCCATCAGTCAAGCCGATTTCTATCGCTTGCGCGGCGTGCTGGCCAGCGGTGTTCCGCAGTTACAACGCGATAAACCTTGGGCGTCGATGATCGAGCAACCAACACTTGAGCCCGCGAGGTTCTATCATCGCGGCGACCATCGGCATGCCACCGAAACGCTGTCTCTGGGCCTGCCGCGGATTGCAACCGATGACCAGACCAACCAACTTGTTTCCACCTCCGTTCATCCCAGACTGGAATTAGCGGACTGGATATGCACTGCCACCAATCCATTGCCGTTGCGCGCAGAAGTCAATCGCTTGTGGCAAGATCACTTTGGCGCAGGCCTATCAACTACTCCGGGAGATTTAGGACTCATGGGCGACGAGCCCAGGTACACTGAACTGCTGGATTACCTGGCTGTCCATTTGCGCGAGCATGAGTGGAGTCGACAGTGGCTGCGTCGTCGCATTCTATTGTCCGCCACTTACCGCGCCGCATCGCATATGCCCTCCGAAAAGCAGGCGGCCGTGCAGTGGCACCAGCGACTGCAACGCGACCCAGACAATCGACTCTTCAGTCGCTACCCGCGCAGACGTTTAACGGGTGAAGTGTTGCGTGATTCCATGTTGCAGGTGGCTGGCACCATCGATCGCCAGCAGGGCGGACCCGGTGTCATGCCTGCGCTACCCGAAGAGCTTCGATCCGCGCTTCTACCCGGTCAGTGGAAGACCAGCGACGCGCCCGCTGATCATGCGAGGCGCAGTGTTTACATATTCGCCAGGCGCAATCTACGTTATCCAGTATTTGAAAGTTTCGATCGACCCGATGCCGGGGCCAGTTGCGCCCAGCGTGGCAGTTCGATCACTGCCACTCAATCCCTGCTGATGTTCAACAGCCAGTTCAGTTTGCATACCGCCGACACCTTGGCACGGGAGCTCCTAGCCAGCGATAACCAAGCTGCAGCTGATCTGCTGTGGCGCAAGACTTTGTCGCGAGCGCCCAATGCCGAGGAACGGCAGTTGCTTGAAGAGCTGCTGACTGGTTTCGACGATCGTCAATCGGGACTGACCGCCGCGGCTTTGGCTTTGTTGAATTCAAATGAATTCCTAACGCTTGACTGAAGTATTACAGCTATGGGTGAAGACATCGCTAAAGTCCGCTTCGACGCCCAGGACTTTACAGCCTTTGGCAAACGCATGGCGGTCGAACTGGAGCAACTGCGACGCTGGCAGCGTGAAGGCAAGTTTGCCACCGGGCCGATGACGACCGGTTTGGAACTGGAGGCCTGGCTGATCGAAAGCGATGGAACGCCTTCGCCGGATAACGGTCAATTCCTGGAGTCACTCGCCAACGAGTTTGTGGTACCAGAGCTAGCCAAGTTTAACTTTGAACTGAACGTCCAGCCGCAACCGATCGCCGGTCTGGGACTAGAGCGCATGCAGAGCGAATTACTGCAAACCTGGCAACTGTGTGGCGAGCGAGCATCGCAGCTGAACAGACGCATCACTTGTATTGGTATCCTGCCGACCGTCTCTCAAGACATGTTATGCATCAAGAACATGACGCCGCGCTCGCGGTTCGCAGCGCTCAATCAACAGGTCGTGCGCATGCGGCATGGAGCGCCTCTGAGTTTGCAAGTCGATGGTATCGATCGGTTGGAACTGGTGCATCAAGACGTGATGCTCGAATCGGCAGCCACTTCGTTGCAGGTTCATTTGAAGGTAGCCCTAGAAGATGCGTCGCGTTATCTAAATGCGTTTATCATCGCCTCGGCAGCCACTGTGGCGCTGGCCGCCAACGCACCCTTGGTTTTCGGTCGGCGGCTCTGGCACGATACGCGGATTCCGATTTTTGAACAAGCTGTCGATACCGGTGGCGGACCACCCCGCGTGACCTTTGGAAAATCATATGCCCCTAGCGACTTTCTGTCGCTCTTTGAAGAAAAAGTCGCCGACTATCCGGCCATCTTGCCAGTAGAGTTGGAGGAGTTTCCCGAGCGTGTACCTCATGTTCGGCTCCACAATGGCACGTTGTGGTTCTGGAATCGACCCTTGATTGGATTCGAAACCGACGGCACGCCGCACGTCCGTATCGAACATCGCGTCATGTCTGCTGGGCCCACCGCCGTCGATATGTTTGCCAATGTAGCCCTTTCGCTCGGACTGGCGTATGCTGTGGCCAACTACACGCAGGGTTCCGAAACGCAGACACCTGAGATGCAGTGTGAGTTCTCAACGGCGCGGACTAACTTTTATGAGGCAGCGCGGCACGGACTGGCTGCCCAAGTGAGTTGGCTGGGAAAGTCGAGCAGTCTGCAAGACTTGCTGCTGGAACGTTGGTTACCAATGACCCGCGAGGGTTTGAACAAGCTAGAGGTTGATGACAAGCTGATCGAGAGCACACTGGAGGTCTTGTACGCGCGCACCCGCACCGCCCGCACGGCTT
This sequence comes from Rania fehmarnensis, assembly GCF_056494185.1. Lineage (NCBI taxonomy): Bacteria > Pseudomonadati > Planctomycetota > Planctomycetia > Pirellulales > Pirellulaceae > Rania > Rania fehmarnensis. The sequence continues at coordinate 2,394,967 of NZ_CM151398.1, read as the reverse complement.
CCCAGTGGCAATTGAACGCTTATGACAAGCACGCCGGTGATATGGCGGCTGTGTTGCAGAATTATTTGACTAACCAAGCCACGCGAAAACCCGTGCACGAATGGGAAGTGTGAATATACTTTATGCGTCAAGTAAATGCGGGGATGGTTGCTCGTAATCGATAGCTGTGCTAACAGACCGATTCGAACCGATTCGAACCGATTCGAGTAGGAGTAGGAGTAGGAGTAGGAGTTGGAATGACAAGCATCCTGGTGGCATGGCGGCTGTGTTGCAGAACTATTTGACTAACCACGCCACGCTAAAACCGGTGCATAAATGGGAAGCATGAAGATACTTTGCGCGTCAAGAAAACACGTGCATGGTTCGTACTCCTACTCCTACTCCTACTCCTACTCCTACTCCTACTCCTACTCCTACTCCTACTCCTACTCCTACTCCTACTCGAGCAGAAGAACGAGGAGGAATAAGATTGATAGGATGCAAGGGCGCATAAATTGGCTGGCGGCGGTGTATGACTGACGAATTGCAACTGGATATACTTGAGGGCTGGCCTGGCGAATTAAACGATGTGCCGGCGGTCCTGATCAGGCAAGTGCTACCCAATCCCACGCTGATTCATTTGCCAGGTCGCGAGCCTCGCCCGTTGTTTGTATCGATCCTCTTGCATGGCGACGAAGATGTTGGACTAAAGGCTATCCAACAAGTGATGGCTACTTACGTTCACACGCGTCTGCCTCGAGCGTTATCGATCTTTGTGGGTAATGTATTTGCGGCCAGTGAAACGAAACGCACATTGCCTCATCAGCTCGATTTCAATCGCGTCTGGTTTGGATCGGAACTGGCGCGTGGCCCCGAACATAGCCTGATGGAACGCGTAGTGACCGAGATGGCTCAGCAACGCGTGGCGGCGAGCATCGATATCCACAATAACTCGGGACGCAATCCCTACTACGCTTGTATCTGTTCGCTGCAAACTGCGCATTTGCAGTTGGCTGGGATGTTCAGCGATCGCGCTCTCTACTTCCAGCGTCCCACGGGTGTACAGACACAAGCCTTCATGCCTCTGTGCCCGTCGATCACTTGCGAGTGTGGTCCCATCGGTGACCTCGGTGGCGTACATGCGGCTGCCGACCTGATTCAGCGCGTTATCAACTTGGGTGAAGGCGATCTGAGCGCGCTGCTGCCACCTGTGGCAGAGCAAGTGGAGCTGTATCACACGGTCGCTACTTGGCGAGTGCGACCAGAAGCCACGCTCAGCTTTGCCAGTCGCAGCGACACCGATATCTTTTTGCGACCCGACTTGGATCGCATGAACTTTACGCGGCTAACCAAAGGCACCGAACTTGGGCAGTTGTTGCGGCCGTTGACGGAGTGTTTGTCAGTAACGGATCAAGCGGCGCTGGATGTCACCGATGCTTACTTTGAACTAGATCACGATGGCACCCTGCGCTTGAGACGCGATGCCTTGCCATCGATGTTGACCACCAGCTTGGATGCCATCCGCCTGGATTGCGTTGGCTACCTGATGGAGCAGCTGAAGATCTCTAACTTGAAGCTTGAAATCTAAATGTGTGAGAGGCTACTTCAGAATCTGGCGATTTCAGGTAGCGACCGCGTTCAAGCGGTGGATTACGTAGCCCGCCGAGTCCACCGTCTGGCGACGGTGGCTACCGAGAGTGGAAAGTGGCACTGTCCAATTAAGTGCCAAAACGTTTGGGCAGCGAGACGGCGTACAGCAGCACGACTGCTCCGCAAGCCAGCAAGCTCCAGGCAATCCATTCGGGCGGATGAATGATGCGGCTGGGGTCAAACATGGGTTCGGGATTGAACCAGGCGGGTGCTTGCACCGCGGGCATGGGACGCTCGGCGGCCAAGGTGGCACTATCGATCAGCAAGCACTCGACGCCCAGAATGCAGAGCATTGTGCCTATCGCCATGAAGAATGCACGCCACACGTTTGCCCAAGCCTCTCATATCGGTCTAAGAAACACCGCTCCATTGTTTGTCGGCCCAGCACCAGCCCAATCCTGACAGGGTCCAGCAAAATACCGTCTGTAGGGGTCAGCGTGGCATAGGCTTCCAGCCTGTGTGTGGCATAGGCTTCTAGCCTGTGTGTGGTTAATTTCTAGAAACAGTAATCAATCTGCCTAGCCACAGGCTGGAAGCCTATGCCACCCACAGGCTGGAAGCCTATGCCACATACTCTGCCGCACTCCAGCTACCAGGGTAAGAATTGGGTGACTATACTTGAGGGTCCCGCCAGTCGGATGTTCCCTTGTCACAGCTCGCCGTTTACATTGGACGAAAGTCTGGGCAACTTTTGTTGGTTTCGAGCCGTAGTAACTTGAGCGCCCACCCACCAATCCTTTGAAGGAAATTTCTATGACGACCAAGCCTTCGCGTCGTGCGTTCGTTAAGACTTCGGCTGCTATCGGCGCCGGTTATTGGGCACTGGGTGGAGTATCTCCACGCGAGAGCCATAGCGCGATCGAGCGTGTTCAATTCGCCTGTATCGGTATCGGTGGCAAAGGTGCCAGCGATTCAGAAGATGCCAATCGCGCAGGTGACGTGGTAGCTGTAACGGATATCGATGACTCCACGATCGAGAAGGAAATCAAGCGTTTCAAGACCAACCCGACCGTGTTTCATGACTTCCGTGAAATGCTCGAGAAGATGGGTGACAAGGTCGATGCCGTCACCGTCAGCACGCCCGATCACTCGCACGCTGTGGCCGCTGGCACCGCGATGAAGATGGGCAAAGCTGTCTTCTGTCAAAAGCCACTGACGCGCACCATTTGGGAAGCTCGTCGCCTGGCGGATCTGGCCAAAGAAAAGAACGTGGCCACACAAATGGGCAACCAAGGTTCCGAGAAGTCGGGCTTGCGTGAAGCGGCCGCGCGCATCAAGGGTGGTTTCATCGGCAAAATTCAAGAAGTGCACGTGTGGACCAACCGTCCGGTGTGGCCGCAAGGCCTGCCGCGTCCAGCCGCTGAAGAAGTGCCCAAGGGTATTCATTGGGAACATTTCATCGGCTGTGCTCAGATGCGTCCTTACAACGCCGCTTACCATCCATTCAAGTGGCGCGGTTTCTGGGACTTCGGCACCGGCGCTCTGGGTGATATGGCTTGCCATACCATGAACATGCCCTTCGCTGGTTGCGAACTGGTCAACCCAATTGCGGTCAAAGCGACGACCTCAGGTCACAACAAGGAGACGTTCCCAGGTTGGTCGATCATCGAGTTCGATTTCGGCGCTACTGCCAATCGCCCTGCCTGCAAAGTCTTCTGGTACGACGGCGGCAAAAAAGCCGATGCCAAGTTGTTGGCAGGTAAGTGGAAGAGCGGTTCTGGCGATCAAGAATTCACCGAAATCAAGAACTCCGGTTCGCTGATCGTAGGTGACAAGGGCAAGATCTTCTCGCCTGACGATTACGGCGCTGAATATTATTGGCAAACGGATTCAGAACCGATGGAAGTCGAATTCGAACGTTCGCCTGGTCACTTCAAGGAATGGGTCAACGCGATCAAGGGTGGCAAGCCAGCCTGGTCGAACTTCCAAGAGTATGCGGGCAAGTTGACCGAAGTGATTCTGCTGGGCAACCTGGCCGTATGGGCCGCCGGCGAAAGCAAAGAAGACGGCTCGCCAGTAGAAAGTCCTAAACTGGAATGGGACCAAGCCAACCTGGCAGTCAAAGGCACCAACGCTTACGACGCTTTGATCAAGCCTGCCTATCGCGAAGGCTACACGCTGTAGGAAATCTGTGCGCAGTGGCGCACCATGAGCTTCACGGAATTCTGGATGGCACTGGCAATCAATGGCCAGTGCCATCTTCGTTAACCTAACAACAGTTCTTCGTAGCCGATCTCGCCAGAGATTGGAAATCGATTGGTGACGCTTCCAAAGTCTGGCGACTTCGGCTACGGTGCAATTTAACCGAACAGGCTGGGTAGAGACTCGGTCCAAGTAGTCATGGCGGCCGTGTGAGCCAGGACTTCGCTACGGGCACTGCGGATCGAGCGAATATGCTTTTGACTGGCTTCGACGCGTTCAGCTAGCTGATCACATTCATTACGAGTCTTATCGATCTGCAGCTTGGCTTCTTCGAACACCACTGCAAAGGCATCGGCCCCATTCAGTGACACCGATTCTTTCAGACCAGCGAACTGCACAAAGCGTAACGTTTGAACGTTGCGTAACAATTGTTCGACACGTTTGCGGAGGACGGAAAACGCCATTTCGCTACTGCTGAGCTGTTCGTAAACGAGCGACGTACGTTTGCTGACTTCGCACACCAGGGTACACAGGCTTGCGGTGACATCGCCACTGCGGTCTTCGGAATCTTGCATCTCTTGCAAGAAGTGATTGCTGACTTCACTCTGCAGTTTGATGGCCGCGACTTCAAAAATTAATGACGACAGAGAATCGACCAGCGCGTTCATGTCGCGCGACATTTCGACGATGACCTGTTCGCTATTGACGCTGGCTTCGCCTAGTGATTCTGCGACGACACCCAATGTGTTGGCGCGGGCCCCCAGTTGATTGGCGGCGACGGTTGCGTTCAGAGATAGCAGGCGAATGGTAGCTGCGTTCTCGAGCATTGACTGCGACTTGTCCAGCAGCATGACGTTCATCGATCGAAATTCGTCCAAGTACTTGAACAAGTTCTGTAAATTGTTGTCCAACTCTGCAAAGTGATGAACGATCACTCGCATACGTTCGGCTTCCGCGTAATCGCTGGATGCAAAGCGAGTTGTCAATCTCGCTTGATACCAATCCGACGAAATCAGTTGGTGGCGTGCGCTCATCTCGGTGGACAAAGCCGTCTGCATGAATGACTTGTAGTCGCGAAAGCCATGTGAGGCGAGCAGGTTATTTAGCCGCTCGGCCGACGCTACCATCGCTTCGGCGCGGCGTTTGGGCTCAGTCTCAATCAAGCGTTCGGTTGTCAGTAATTCGGCGTAGATGTTGCGTACGATTGGAAACAGCGGACTACTCGGCTTGAGGCGAATCGATAGGTAACCGCGATCAGTGGGCATAACAATGGCCAATACCCAATAGAACCGGCCATCTTTGGCCAGGTTCTTTACATACGCGGCAATCGTTTCGCCGGCCTCAATCGTATCCCATAACAATTTGAACACGACGCGCGGCATATCGGGATGTCGCAGGATACTATGCGGCGCACCGATTATCTCCTCGACGCTGTAACCTGAGATGCGAGTGAAGACATTATTGCCTTGTTCGATGATCCCTTTCTTGTCCGTTATCGAAAAGAAAAGCTCGTCGATATTAAATACTCGCTCTTGATCGAGAATCTCGATCGAACTGCGTTTTGCCAAAGTAGTACCCCTCAATACGCAAAGTTAAATAGCAGGTTCCGCCGGCTGACCTAAGTGCAGGAGTCGGCAACACGGCAGCTGAAAGCGATCAATCAAGAGAGGGGCCAGATTGAAATCATCTTGAATGCATGCCGCCTAAACATGCATTGGACTCCTGCAAAAGTAGCTCATCGACTAGTTGCGCTTCGCGACTTAGCTGAAATCGGCGAGTTCATGCCACACTCCACCTATTGGCCCCAGTGTGGCATAGGCTTCCAGCCTAATGTGGCATAGGCTTCCAGCCTGTGTCCTTCCATTAAAAGTGTGGCCGCGTACAGGCTGGAAGCCTATGCCACACTAGGGCAGGTGGTACAACCTGCCCAGGCTGAACAGTCGGCATAAAAGGTTATCATTCGCGAGCCATAGTCGTTTGACACCCACTCTGGTCGACTTAGGTTTGCTTGATCCCTTGCTAAAACTCAAGGCAATGTACACAGAAATCGAGCGACCTGATGTCGACTTCGCGCACTAGTTGGAAACAAGATTCGGCTCCTGTTGAGCTGTCGCTGCCCATTGAAGGTCGCGACCCGGTGGTTGATCGCTTGGAAAAGCAATTCGACCAACTGCTCGACTTGTTAGCTTCTGATCAAATGCTGGACGGACTGGATGTTCCGCGCAAGCCATGCACACTGGTGGCTGAACGTGCGGAAGTGGAAGGTACTGCCAACGACCTGACGGCTGCGACTACCGATGAGTTGGAATTGAGTATTGTCATGCCGTGCCTGGACGAGGCAGAAACGGTTGGCAATTGCGTACTCAAAGCTCACTACGCACTGGAGAAACTGGGGATCGCTGGCGAAGTTATCGTGGCCGATAACGGCAGTCGCGATGAATCGGTCGAGATCGCCGAATCACTCGGGGCGCGCGTCGTGCATGTTACCCAGCGCGGCTATGGGGCTGCCCTAATGGCCGGCATCGAGTCGGCGCGGGGCAAGTTCATTGTCATGGGTGATGCCGACGATAGCTATGATTTCACGGTCGTCCCCAAGTTCTACGAGCGATTGTGCGAAGGCGCAGACCTGGTGCAAGGCTGTCGTTTGCCCCAAGGTGGCGGACGCATTATGCCAGGTGCTATGCCCAAGTTGCATCAATGGGGCAACCCTTGGTTGACCTGGATGGTTCAGAAAATGTTCCGTGCACCGGTGAACGATGTTTACTGTGGCATGCGCGCGTTTCGTAAAGATTTTTATAAGCGATTGGACCAGCGCTGTACGGGCATGGAATTCGCCACCGAAATGATCATCAAGAGCACCCTCTTTGGTGCCCGCATTTCGGAACTACCGATCACTCTTTATCAAGACGGTCGTACGCTGCATCGTCCCCATCTGCGAACATTCCGCGACGGATGGCGCACCGTACGGTTTTACTTGCTGCAGAGTCCGCGCTGGACGTTTGCGGTACCAGGTGCCATCCTGGGTGGCCTGGGTGCCGTGGCTGCGACCCTGGCGCTGATGAATGTCAACTTGGCTGGTATCGTATTCGATGCCCACACGTTGCTCGTGGCGACCTTGGCCTTGCTGGTAGCTGCTCAACTGATTTCCTGTGCAGTGTTAGCCAAGACCTTTGCCAGTGGCGAAGGTTTGCTGCCTCGCGACAATCGACTCGAAAAACTCTCACACGTCTTTACGCTGGAACGCTGTTTGAGCGCGGCTGGACTGCTAGTGCTCGGTGGCCTGGGCGTCGTAAGTTGGACAGCGTTTGGTTGGGCCAGTGCAGGCTTTGGCCCACTGGATTATTCGGCGACGATGAAATGCATGATTCCGGCCATCGGTGCCATTGCGCTGGGTGTCCAGATGGCAGCCAGTAGCTTTCTGCTGAGCGTGCTCCGCATGGCGCGGCGCTAAGGCCCTCGTGATCGAGTGTATTGATGAATTGCCCGCAACCAACACTACCGCCAGAGACTGAGCAAGGTGTTTCGTTGCCTGGGCGCCAATGGCCATATCGCTGGCCATTATCGGTATTGGCAGTTGGCCTACTGTGTGGCTTGATCTCATACAGTTTTAGCTGGCGTCATGTGCCGGCTCCTTCGCTGCACGATGAATTCTCCAACATTCTGCTGGCCGATACTCTATTGCATGGACGACTGGCCAATCCAGCACCTGCGATCTGGCAACCGTTTCAGTCCTTTCACGTATTGGTTAATCCCAGCTACGCTTCGAAGTATCCGCTTGGTCCTGGAGCGCTGCTGGCCTTTGGCTGGTTGGTCTTTGGAACGCCAGCAGCTGGTATTTGGTTAGGCGCGGCGTTGTGCGCCACCTGTATCACCTGGGCGGCAGCGGGTTGTTTGCCGCGGCGTTGGGCCTTGATGGCCGGACTACTGCTGGCGATCAGTCCCAGTGTGCATCATCAATGGTCGCTCGGTTATATGAACGGTTGGCTGACAGCCGCGTGTGGTGCGTTGTTAGCTGGTGGCATCTTGCGGTTGCGCAGACGGGCAGCGGTGGCTCAGTCCAACTGTACCCAAGCCTATCGACGAACCTATTTGGCCCTGGGGCTAGGCATCGCCGGTCTGGCGCTGACACGTCCATTCGAAGGACTGCTGTTCACGATTTGCTGTGCAAGTTTGTTGCTGTTCTGGTGGCGCAAAGGGCTGCTCAGCCAACTGCGCTTCCATGTGCCACGTTTGATAATGTGGTCGACCGCGCCAATCGTGGCAGCGCTGGTACTCATGGCCGCACATAACGTAGCGACTACGGGGCGCATGACTTGCTTGCCCTATCAGCTTCATGAAATTCAGTATGGCGTGGCTCCGCTGAATATTTTCCAGCCACCCAAGCAGCCGCAAATGACCGAGTGGTCAGCCGACGTTCCGCCCACCGTGCTGGCCTTTCACTACGGTTGGTCGCTGGAGAGTTATCGGAAGCGCAATCACCTGTTTGGATGGTGCGGAGCGATCGCCGAAAGGTTGCATGTCGTATCCAGTTTGTGGGGCATGCTGTTGTGCTTGCCCATAGCGCTCATGTCCGTGGTCAGTCGCGGCCCTCACCGCCAGTTAGCGTTGGTGATAGGACTGGCGTTGCTGGTTGGGAGCTTTGTACCCTGGTACTACTCGCACTACTTTGCGCCCTCACTGGTGTGGCTGGTTATTCTTTCGATGCTCAGCTTTGTTTGGCTCATCAAACGCGTATTGACTGATCGCCACGGCGTACGCCTGGCCGTGGGCTGCTTGATCGTTGTCCAATCAACTTTCTTGTTGGGCGAAGTGCTTAGTGCCAATCGTCGCCAGCTGACTTGGGCCGACGATCGCCAGCAACTGGTTGAACGTCTGATGGCAGAAGGCGATCAGCACTTGATCTTGGTGCGGTACCATCCCGATCACAACGTGCATGACGAATGGGTCTACAACGGAGCTGATCTGGAACTGGCTCCGGTTGTCTGGGCACGCTCATGGCGGCCTGATCTCGATCAGCAGCTCATTAGCCATTACGCTGGTCGTCAAGTCTGGATCCTGCAGTTGGACGAGTTCGACCATCCCCATCTGGCTCCACTCCTCGCTCTCGAGAGCCATTAGGATTAAACTGCCAGTAGAACGATTTCTGCGAAATCGGTACCTACGGCGGTTAACGGGGAACTTGCAGTGATATCACGTCAACAGAAGGCGCTCTTGGATCAAGTCGGCGGAGTGCCCAGTCTCATTGGCGCGAGCATCTTAGGTAGTATCGCCGCGGCCACGGTGCCGGTGGTGTTTGTATTGTGTGGTGTGGTTGTCGATATTTTAGGCAACGCAGAGGCCACCAAGCCCTTTGGTCAATTCCTGCCGAACTTGCGACTATGGTTGCCCACGGATCTGAGCCGCTTGGGGCAAGTCGGGCTGACGTTGCTGATTGCGCTCGGTATCGTGTTGGTTCAAGTGATTTGCTTGTTCATGTTCTATCGTCGCATTCAAGTAGTCGCAGTGGGCCTGGAGGCCGCCGTGATGGAGCGTCTGTGGAATCACTCGCGCAAGCTCGCAGTTGTGCGCACGCTCTCGGGCCAACAAACGGCACTGGTGGATGGATTGGAATATCATCTACCGCGCGTGCGCGCCAGCCTGAGCCGTTGGTGGCGGGCCGCTCCGAGGCACTTCGTGCAGTTGATCACTTGCTTGATCCTGGCATTCTTAATTACGCCGTTGCTGACCGCGCTGACGATCGTAGCCGCCGCTATTGTCATCTTGGTGTATCGTACCCTGGATCGTTATCGACGCACGCGTTTGCCAGTTGTTCGCGAACGAGCCACCCAGCGCCGCACGCAGGTGATGGCGTTGTCGCTGCAAGGGCCACTCTTGGAATCGGTGCAGAGCGAGCAAGAGATTCAAAATAATTTCCACGAAGAATTGCAAGCTTATCGCAAAGAAGCCGTGCGTAGCCTGGCTAGTAGCGCTTGGAAGACACCGCTGGTGGTGGCCTTGGGTGGCGCGCTGGGATGCTTATTTGTGTTCTTGGTTTCGATCCAGATCTTGCGGGCCGAAAACAATTTAACGCTGGCAGGTTGTTTGACCTTTGTGTTTGCCTGCGGCGGTGTGGCACTGAGCGCCACGCGTTTGCAGCGCAGCGCTCGCGAACTGCGCGGAGTGCAAACGGCGACCGAGGACCTGGTGCGATTTCTGTCGCTGCCAGCCGATGGCTTGCCTGTGCTGGAAGCCCGCAAACTCAAGCGAGTCTCGCGTGAGATCGCTTTGGAACATGTCACCGTTCAAGATAGTAGCGGCCGCAAACTGCTCGAGAACATCTCAGCCAAATTCGTGCCTGGCCAGCTCTTCGGTATCGTGGCGACTCAGCGCTTGCAGGCCTCGGCCCTGATGGAACTGCTGCTAGGCATCGGTCGACCCGTCAGTGGTCGCATGCTCCTGGACGATATCTCAGTCTCGGATATCGAACCCCTGGCATTCAAGCAACTGGGCGTGTGGGTATCCGAGAATGGTCCACTAGTGACGGCTTCGTTGGAAAAGAATGTGATGAACGATGGCCAGCCCTCGCAGGCTGTCGGATTGATGGATGCGCTGCGGGCCGCCAAAGTGGTCGAAGCTGTCCAACGATTGCCCGATGCAGCCGCGACGTTGATTACCCCAGGCGATGATCGATTCTTGCCTGATACACCGTTTCGACTGGGAATCGCGCGGGCCATTTTACGCGACGTTTCTATCGTAGTGATGGAAGAGCCAGCGGCCCGCGTCGATGCCAAAGTCGAACAAGAGACGATCGAGGCCATTCGCGCGCTAGTGAACCATCGCGTGATCACGCTGCTGTTACCTCAACGACTAACCACGCTGCGTCAATGCGATCAAATCATTCTGCTGCACGAACATCAAATCGCCGATGTGGGCTCGCACAGTGAACTGCTGCAGCGATCAGATCTCTATCGGCACTTAACCTATGTTCGATACAGCCCGCTGCGACATGTGGCGGTATAAGCACGTGGACACATCCAATTCGGGATTAGGGTGTTAGAGTTGAAGCGTGGCCAAAGCGGTTTTCAATTCTGGCGCATTGAATTCAAAACCTTCGCTGATCAATCTGGCCGGGACCGCACGGCAACTACACAGTAGAGCTGCATCGGCCATTTCTCCTAACCCTAATCTCAAGGCGAATGCAGGCACTGGCAAGAAGCGATAGCGTCCAAGACGTTGGGCCAACAGTTGCGTAAATTGCGCATTGGTGACTGGATTGGGCGCGGTCAAGTTATAGGCCGTCGAGCCTTGATAGTGCGATCGCCGCTGGATGATCCAATCGATGGCTCGCACTACATCTTCCAAGACAATCCAGCTCCAGTACTGTCGACCACTACTTAGATTGCTACCCAATCCCCAACGAAACAGCGGCAACATTTTGGCCAGTGCTCCGCCCTCAGGTGACAGCACGACACCGAATCGCGTTAACACGACCGGCGTCCCGTTAGCCATGACCTTTTCCGCCGCCGCCTCCCATCGCTTGCCAACCTCCACCAAGAACTCCACCCCCATCAATGTGGCATAGGCTTCCAGCCTGTGTTCCCCTGTGGCATAGGCTTCCAGCCTGTCTGTGGCATAGGCTTCCAGCCTGTCTGTGGCATAGGCTTCCAGCCTGTGTGCCTCTTTATGTCCCCCTAAACTACCACCAACTAGCTTAGATGAATCTTGATCTGCCTCCTGCACCACTTCATCCCCGCGATCCCCATAGATGCCAATTGCCGAGGCGCAGACCATCAATTCCAGCGGTTGGGCCAACTGACTGACACTAGCGCACAGTAACTCAGTGGCTGCGACGCGTGATTGATAGATCAGTTGTTTCTCGCGGCGGGTCCAGCGGCGGTCGGCGATGCTGCGGCCGGCCAAGTGTATTAACACGGGGACACCGGCCAGCTTGTCGAGTTGCATTACTCCACGCTCAGGATCCCACCAGCAGTGCAGGGGATCGGTAGCTTGGCGCTCGTGCCGCACCAAATGCACGACTTCATGACCGGTGCGGGTCAAGTGCCTGGCCAAGGCCTGGCCGATCAGACCACTTGAACCCGTGATAGCGATTTTCATGAAGTCTTTACGGTTACTTACGTATTGATTTGATATTCGGTCTTGTCAAAGAAATCGCTGCGCTCCGGCAGATGGGCGAAGCGATGATTTGCAGGCAAGAACGTGTCGAGGCCTTCGAAGATGCGCTGCCAACTCCACAGTTCGGGACCGGCGCCTAACTGCTGGCGTACCTTTTCTGTACCGGTGGGAGCGACTGGATGTAACAGCGTAATGGCTACGCGCACCATGTGAAACGCATCGACTAATGCTTGCTGGCGTTTCTCGCTTGGACAATCGTCAGCATACGGTTTCTGTTCGGTCCAGAGTTTATTGATATCGCGTATATACGCGCCCACTTCTTCGATGGCGGTATGGAACTCTTGGTTGGCAAACAAGCGTTCGAAAGACAGGATCAGCTTCTCTGAATTCTCGATGATGTCTTCGCTAACTTTACCGACGGGGAACTGCGAATCACAGAATTTCTGGACTGTGTAGAAGCATGACCGAACTGCTTTGTTTAGCGAGTTGCTAAGAATGTTACCGTCTTTGAGAACGGGATCGGCACTGGAGGGTGTAGCTTTCGGATCGAGCGGTTTTGGTCGGAAGCTAACTGGTTTGAGCCCCAGGCCGAGGCTCAGGAAGTGCATGCGCAGTTGATCCGACGTATACCACTGCAGTAGTTCGCGGGCGGTAGGCGGCTTGACCTGGCCACTGCTACTAGCCTTCTTATCCAGGAACAGCAAGTGGTGATTGGCGATGATCTTGGGCAGTTGCAGCTGGCCTTCTGGTGGATCGGAGGCGACCTGGCGACCTTGCATACCTAAGAACATGGCCATTTCCGCCAGCCCATAGAACAGCAAATTATCTTCACCGATGAACTGATTAACTTGTGCGTCTTTGGAGCACCACCACAGTTTCCAGTCGCTCGTGGGCTGACCGCGGCTTTGCAGTACCGCCGCCGTGAATGATATGGGAGCCCACAACGATTCGGGCCAAACCCAAAACGTGAGTCCTTGCAGGCCATCGATCTCAGGCGCAGCCAAACCCCAATCGAGGTTACCGGTCAAGCGAAATGGCACCAGCGTACGGCCCGCTCGATAACGCACATTGTGTTTACCCAGAACCTCGCGAGCCTTATCGCGCTCGGCCAAGGATTTGAAGACGAACTTGTCCGACTTGCTCTTGCTGGCTTCGCGCTCAAAGGGCGGCAGTTGTCTCAGCAGAGCTTCTTCGTCTACTTTTTCAAGTTCATCGCGCTTGATGAAGATCGCTGGCAAGCCGAAGTATTCGAGCACTTCGCGAATCGCAAACTCGCGCCAGGCTTGCGAGGCATTCAAACGCCCGAGCCACTCTTGCAGCGGTTGGCGAAATGATTCAACCGACAGATACCAATTGGTCACATCGCGCATCTCGGGCTTGTCACCAGTTAGTACGCTGATGGGATTGATCAGTTCGCTGGGTTCGTATTGATGCCCCAGAGAACATTCATCGGCGTAGCCTTTGTCGCTCTGACAGCCTTCGATTGGACAGCGTCCTTGAACCTGGCGGCCGTTTAAGAACGTTTCTCTTTTCGCATCGTAGAACTGCGATGTGGTCAGCTTTTCCAGCCAGCCGTTGGCATGCAATGTTTCGAGGATCTCGGCACCCAACTCGCGATGGATGGCATGATAGGGCTCAAGGGCCGAAGCCGCGAACGTGGTCAGACCGATATCGTACGCACCCAGTGTCTCTTTCTGTCGCTGATGATTCGACTCGACAAACTCGATCAACGTGCCGGAGACCTCGCCCTTGGCGAGCTTGTTAGCAAAGTCGGCCACGATGGGTGAACCAAAGCAGTCGGTACCCGAGACGAAAATGACATTCTCCGGTCCGATACGATCGCTCAGAAAGCGCGCATAGGCATCGGCGTGAATGAAGACTCCGCCCACATGCCCAAAGTGCAAATCCTTGTTGCCGTAGGGCATTCCCCCGGTCACGACCGCTCGCTTAGGAAACTGGGGTCGATTAGTGTTCGTAACGATGCGAGGTCCTGAAACGTGCGACATACCGCTCCTTTAGTCCAAGTGTCTGCACAGATTGCTAGCGGCGTAATTGTAACGAATCATAGCCCAAGCGGCACGGGTGCTCGCGGAGCAACTCGTTTAACCCGTAGCCGCCAGGCGAGGCGATCGAAGGAGCGCATACGCAGTGCGAAGTCTCTGGAATAAGCACACAAATGCTCAGGTAAACGCAGACTTCGGTTAGAGGGTGCACCTCGCCGTGATCGTTTAACCCGTAGCCGCCAGGCGAGGCAATCGAAGGAGTTGATTTCCGCGTGAAAGTCTCTGCATTAAGCACGCAAATGCTCAGGTAAACGCAGACTTCGGTTAGAGGGTGCGTCTCGCCGTGATCGTTTAACCCGTAGCCGCCAGGCGAGGCGATCGACGGACTTGATTTCCACGTGAAAGTCTCTGCATTAAGCACGCAAATGCTCAGGTGAACGCAGGCTTGGGTTAGAGGGTGCACCTCGCCGTGATCGTTTAACCCGTAGCCGCCAGGCGAGGCAATCGAAGGAGTTGATTTCCACGTGAAAGTCTCTGCATTAAGCACGCAAATGCTCAGGTGAACGCAGGCTTGGGTTAGAGGGTGCACCTCGCCGTGATCGTTTAACCCGTAGCCGCCAGGCGAGGCAATCGAAGGAGTTGATTTCCACGTGAAAGTCTCTGCATTAAGCACGCAAATGCTCAGGTGAACGCAGGCTTGGGTTAGAGGGTGCACCTCGCCTGGCGGCTACGGGTTAAACGACGGAGGAGGAACACTGGCGGGTCCGACTACGGGACGATACGATTAAACGCCTGACGATTTACCATTTTGAGCACTAAACGCCCCATTTCCCGGTGGCTGAGGAAACGGTTTCATGTTCGAGCGAGTTGGCGATTCCGCTTTTGTCCAAGGCGAACACACGGTTCTGCAATTCTGGAATCAAAACCGCATTTTCGACCAGCTGCGTCAGAAGAACCGTGGCAAAACCAAGTGGAGCTTTATGGATGGCCCGATCACGGCCAACAATCCCATGGGCGTCCATCATGCTTGGGGACGCACTTACAAAGACTTATTTCAACGCTTTAGGGCCATGACGGGCCATGATCTGCGCTATCAGAACGGTTTCGATTGCCAAGGTCTATGGGTCGAAGTCGAAGTCGAAAAGCAGCTGGGCCTGGGCGAAAAGAGTCGTATCGAAGCGTTCGGCATCGACCACTTCTCCAACGAATGCAAGAAACGCGTGCTGAAATATGCCGCTCGCCAGACCGAACAATCCATTCGGCTGGGGTACTGGATGGACTGGGATCATCCCGATGGGCTCCGCGGCCTAGCTGAAAAACTCGGGACGCAAGAAACCGCAACCTTGAAAACTCCCGCCGGCGAGACCGTCAGCGGTAAAGCTCACGAATTGGTCGCGCGACTAGGTAACGCCGAGTGGGGCGGCAGCTACTTTACATTCTCGACCCAGAACAACGAAACCATCTGGAGCTTTCTCAAGAAGTGCCACCAGCGCGGCAAGATCTATCGCGGCTTCGATGTCATGCCTTGGTCGGGCCGAGCCGGTTCGGCCTACAGTCAGATGGAAGTGGCCGATGGTCGACGCCTGACCGTTCATAAATCGGTCTTCGTGCGATTTCCACTCAAAGGCCGCGACAAAGAGTATTTGTTGGTCTGGACCACAACGCCTTGGACGCTAACCAGCAACGTGGCTGCAGCGGTCAATCCAGATCTGAAGTATGTACGCCTGCGCAGCAAACGCGACGGAGCCCTCTACTACTTCGCCGAGGAAAACCTCGAGTATCAACGGTTGGCTACTGAATTCAAACAAGGCTTCGGACGGCCTGAATGGGAATGGCCCAAGGGGATCGGCAAACTGAAAAACATTGCGCAGCTGTTCAAAGAGCAGGGCGGCTACGAACTGGAAGGCTCCGTGCTGGGCAAAGAACTTGTCGGTCTCGAGTACATCGGGCCATTCGATCATCTGCCTGCGCAACAGTTAGCGGGTGGTTACCCTAGCGGCATCATTCGCGGTTCAGCGGCCACCAAGTCGGCTGTCGAGTGCCACCGAGTTATCGACGGAGGTCGCGACTCCAAAGGCAATCCCAACGTGGTGGCCGGCGAAGGTACAGGCATCGTACACATCGCGCCCGGTTGCGGCGACATCGACTATCATCTCGGCCAGGCTCAAGGCATCGTACCGATCGCGCCGCTGGGTCCCGATGGTCGCTTCTTGCCAGGCTTTGATGATTTCACTGGTCTGCGGGCCACCGACAAGACGACGGTCGACAAAGTCTTTGAACACTTGAAAACCAATGGCTTTTTAGTAGCCGTCGAAGATTACCCGCACATCTATCCGCACTGTTGGCGCACAGGTGACGAACTAGTCTTTCGACTGGTCGATGAATGGTTCATCGATATGGACTGGCGCGACGAGATCAAAGAAGTTGTGCGGCAGATTCGTTGGCTGCCTGCCAACATGGATGGCCAGCAGCGCGAGCTCGACTGGCTGAGCAACATGAGCGATTGGATGATCTCCAAGAAACGCTTCTGGGGACTGGCTCTGCCAATCTGGTTTGAAGAGTACGAAGAAAACGGTAAGCCGCAGTATGATTTCGAAGTAATCGGTTCGCTGGCCGAGCTGAAAGAGCGGGCGGTCGAAGGCTGGCAAGAGTTTGGTGATAACTCTCCGCACCGACCTTGGATCGACCAGGTAAAGATCCGCAATCCCAAGACCGGACGCTTGATGCAGCGCGTGCCCGACGTAGGTAACCCGTGGTTGGATGCGGGCATTGTGCCCTTTTCGACGCTGCAGTATTTAACCATTCGCGATGCCTGGCAAGAGTGGTATCCGGCCGAGTTCGTTACCGAGTGTTTTCCCGGTCAGTTCCGCAACTGGTTCTATGCCTTGTTGGCAATGGCCACCATGATGGATAACTCGCCACCGTTTAAGACACTGCTAGGCCACCGCCTGGTGATGGATGAAAGCGGCCAAGCCATGCACAAATCCGATGGCACTGCCATCTGGTTCGAAGAAGCCGCCGAACAGTTGGGCGTCGATACGATGCGCTGGATGTTCCTGGCTCAATCGCCCGGCAGTGACTTGCGCTTTGGCATGCGCGACAAAACCAAACCCGTGACGGTCCAAACCGTCGATGGTCCCATGGAGAAGACACAAGAAGGCGAAGCGATCTGCCTGGTGACCAGCCAACCTGCCGATGACATTCGTCGCCAGATCCTGATTCCACTGTGGAATTCGTATGCGTTCTTCGTCAATTATGCAGTAGCCGATGGCTTTGACCCTACTACGGACCAGGTACCGGTGGCGGATCGACCGGAGATCGATCGTTGGATGCTGTCGCGCTTGCAAGAGCTTGTACAAACCTCTCGCGATCGATTGAACGATTTCCATGCCGCCGAAATGTGCACGGCCTGCGCCGAGTTTATCGACGATCTATCGAACTGGTACATTCGCCGCAATCGCCGCCGCTTCTGGCGCTCGCGCGATGCCAGCGACACTGACAAGTTGGCCGCGTATCAAACGCTGTATACCACGCTGCTGACCTTGACCAAAGTTATGGCGCCGTGCATTCCGTTTTTGACCGAACGCATGTATCAGAATTTGGCTCGCAGTTTTCCAGCCGTGCGGGCGGGCCTGCCGGAAAGCGTGCATCTGTGCGACTATCCCGAAGTTGACACAGCGCTGCTCGATCCACAACTGAACCAGCGTATGCTGGCTGCGCAGCATGTCGTGCGGCTCGGTCACAAACTGCGCGTCGACAACAGTCTGCGCGTGCGTCAACCGTTGGCCGAAATTCGTTTTGCCGTCAGCGGTCAAGGCGCCAGCGCCGGAGCCATCGAAAGCCTGCGCGATGTGATCTTGGACGAGCTGAACGTGAAGACGCTGTCCAGCGCAGCGACGCTCAGCGACCTGGTGACCTATAACTACAAACCGAACATCAAGTCGCTCGGTCAGAAGTATGGCAAGCTGTCCGGGCCTATCCGCGAATTTATTCAGAAGGCCACTTCGCATCAAATGGCACCGCTCCGCAGCGGCGGCAGCGTGATCATCGAACTCGATGGGCAAACGATTCTATTGGGTTTAGACGATGTGCTGGTCGATGCCGTCAATTCGCCTGGCTGGGTCTACGGCGAGAACGCCGGCATTCAAGTTGCGCTGTCGACTGAGCTAACACCGGAACTGGTGCGCGAAGGCATGTCCCGCGACTTCGTGCGTCACGTGCAACAGCAACGCAAAGATGCCGACTTGCAAATCGAAGATCGGATCATCGTCTACGTAGCCAATGCCGAAGCCGAGGTGACCAAGAGCATCGAGCAGTGGCGCGAATACATCGTCACTGAAACACTGGCCAACGACATCGTCGTCACCACACCCACCAGCGAACAAGCCAAACGCGTGCTCGTCGGTGAGAGCCATCTAGACGTCTGGATCGCGAAAGCCTAATCGTCTCCTTTCGCTCCGCGAAAGGCACAGCCAACACCGCCGCCCGCAAAAACTCCTACTCTCGCAAGGAGTAGGAGTAGGAGTAGGAGTAGGAGTAGGAGTAGAGCGATAGGAATACGAGCCGCATAAACTCACGCCACAATAATCAACACCGCCCCAGCGACCATGACGATCGACGCGATCAATCGTCGCACCAGGTGAGCTTCGCCGAGTAGTCGATGGCCGACGAAGACACTGACCACCGAGCCGATCTGGAATAATGCCAGCGCGTAGCCCACAGGCATTAGGTCGAACAAGGCGATCGTACAACCTTGCATGACTAGCATGGCTACTGCCACCATGAAGACAGCCACATGCGTCCGCTGCTCGGAAGTGAATCTCGCGCGCAACCTGGTAGGCTGAGCCTCGGCAGCCGGAGTTGAACTCGAGCGCCGAAAAAGCCAAAAATGCTCGGTAAATGACCACAAAGCCGCCAAGAGCCAACTGAGCATGCACCAACTGGCCAGTACTTCCCACTGAGTTCCCACGACCAGGGCTTGCTTGAGAAACACGGAAGCCG
The DNA here is from genome assembly GCF_056494185.1 of Rania fehmarnensis. Lineage (NCBI taxonomy): Bacteria > Pseudomonadati > Planctomycetota > Planctomycetia > Pirellulales > Pirellulaceae > Rania > Rania fehmarnensis. The sequence continues at coordinate 2,376,080 of NZ_CM151398.1, read as the reverse complement.
CTGCCGTGAGAACTACGGCCAGAAGTCGATCGCGAATCCCCGCGCGTCGAACTTGTTGTTGCATCGCTTGCGCAGCGGAATCTGATTCGCGCGGCTCGGTGGTCAAGATCAAGGAACCGATTAAGACTACGACGACACCTACTAAACCTAAGAGAGATGGTAGCTCGGCAAACATCAAGAAAGCTAACAGTAAACTGATCGCCGGTTTGGAACTACTCAAAGGTCCAAAGATGGATAACTCGGTACTGCGCAGCGACCTGAGCAGCAAGACGTTACCGGGAACTTCTAGTGCGCAAGTTAACAACATCCAGAACCAGAACTCGCTGCCTTTGGTGAGAGTTGGCAACCACCAAGGAATCGTCAGCAGAGTCATCCATCCCCACACGACCGTAAAGAGTTGCAGCGGTTGATGGCTGCTCGGATCCAGCAGCCGCTTCTGAACGACATTAGCCCAAGTTGTCGCCGCGATGCGACAAGCAACCAAAAGTGCAATGATCAAACCACTAATGCTCCTTTGGAGTGCGGAGGCGCAGCCTCCGCTTTGATGTAATAACCAATCGTCACCGCAGCCTGAACGAACCACTAGTCGTTAACTAACCATTAGTCCGTACAGGCTGCGGTACAGTCAACGCGTACCTTGGAGTGCGGAGGCACAGCCTCCGCTTTGAAGTAATAACCAATCGTCACCGCAGCCTGAACGAACCACTGGTCGCTCACTAACCACTTGTCCGTGCAGGCTGCGGTACCGTCAACGCTTACATCAAAGCGGTGCCTCGGGCACCGCACTCCAAGAAGCTAATTCAGCTGCCCGTGTTGAAAATGCGATCGCCGGCATCACCCAAACCGGGCACGATGAAGTTGCGATCGTTTAGTTCGGGGTCGACGGCACACACAAAGACTTTGACGTCTGGATGTGCGCGCGACAAGCGTTCCAGTCCAGGCCGCGACGCGATAACGCTGAGCACGCGAATATCGGGACAGCCCCAACGTTTGAGCGCTTCGATGGCCGACAGCACGCTGCCGCCGGTGGCCAGCATCGGATCGAGCACCATGCCTACGTCGGTAGGCTGACCAAGATTCAGCTTGCTGTAGTATTCGACCGGCTGAGCCGTTTGCTCGTCGCGATACATGCCCAAATGCCACACTTCCGCTTCGGGTAAAAGATCTTGCAAGGGTTCGACCAGCCCCAGCCCGGCTCGCAGGATCGGCACCAGCGCGATGCGCACCGCCAGTTGACGCCCCTCGTAATCGCAGATCGGCGTGCCCACGGTTAGCGGTTCGAGCGGCAAATCAGCGGTGGCTGCCGCAGCCAACAACATGGCCAGTCGCCGCGTTTGAGCTCGAAACAGGGGCGGCGGCGTGCGGGCGTCGCGCAGAATCGTTAGATGATGTTGCACCAACGGATGACTCAGCTCGACCGCAGTTGTCACATTCGACTCCAGAATCTTAAACCCCCGCCCAAACCATCGGATACAAGGTTCAATATCAACCGTGCGTATTACTTCCAGCGCGACTTGCCTGTGCCGCGCTCAACACGGCCGATTTCCCACGAGCTCAATTTTAACTTGGCCGCTATCTCGTGGACCGTGTTGGCGTAATAGGGATTAACGATAAAGACCAGGCCGACACCCATATTGAAAACATGAAACATTTCGTCTTCGGGCACATCGCCAAGCTGCTGTAGCCATTGAAACAAAGCCGGTATCTGCCAGGATTGTTTGTCGAAGACCAAGTCGACGCTCTTGGGCAAGATCCGTTCGGTGTTCTCCAGCAGACCACCGCCGGTAATGTGCGCAATGCCATGCACGACGTTCTTGACCTTGTAGTGCCCCAAAACTGCGCGGACCACGCTGGTGTAGATCGTGGTCGGCTCCATCAATGCCTGGCCCACACTTTTGCCCAGTTCATCTACAACTTGCTCGACCGCCAAACCGGCTTTATCAAAGACGATCTTGCGCACCAGGCTGAAACCGTTGGAATGAAAGCCTGAGGAACCAATGGCAATGGCCACATCGCCATCGGTGATTTGTTGACCGTTGATGAGATGTTTCTTCTCGACCACGCCGACGCAAAAGCCGGCCAGGTCGTAATCGTCACCTTCGTACAAATCGGGCATGATGGCAGTCTCGCCACCTAGCAGGGCGCAGTCGGCCAGCACACAACCGCGACTGATCCCGTCGACGATCTGTTCCAACAGCGGCGGATTATCGCGGCTCATAGCTACGTAATCTAGGAAAAATAGAGGTTCTGCGCCGCAGCAGAGCACATCATTGACGCACATGGCGACCAGGTCGATACCCACGGTATCGTGGCGACTGAGGCGCTGAGCGACTTTCAACTTGGTGCCCACGCCGTCGGTGCCGGAGACCAGAATCGGCTCTTCGTACTTGCGTTGGAACAGTGGGCATTTGAAATCGAGCGCAAACAGGCCTGCAAAGCCCCCGTCGTTAGGCACGACGCGGGGGCTGAACGTCCGGTGCATCAGCCGCGGCAAACGCTGCATGGCCTGTTCATAGAGCTCTAGATCGACGCCGCTATCTTTGTAGGTGGTTGGGCTCATCGCCGGTGGTTGGCCTTGCAGGAAACGCATCCAGATGTGTTTGAGCCCCAATTATGCCGAGTTCAGGCGGCATTGCTAGTGATAGTCCCACTAAGCCGAGGGCGTTAGCCCCGGGTTCCTAACCACCTTGAGGCACCTGAAAAAAATTCTTCTGTCGTCGGAAGTGGCTACACAGACGCCACCTACGTTCGCTACTGGCAGGGGCAACGCAAATTCTGGGGGTGAAAAAGGTTGACTACGCCCAATTGTTGGATATCTTTGGGGCTCTGTGGGGCCAAGTGGTAGCCAGTGGGGAAGCGATGACTTGATCTATGTTGTTAACGGGTAGTTACCGCCGAACTTTGGACGACAAGCTACGGTTGGCTATCCCCAAACAACTGCGAGATGCATTGAATTTCACTGAGCAAACAGTGCTTTTCCTGGCTCCCGGGACCGATGGTTCGTTAGCGATTTACACGCAAGAAGTTTTTGATTCCTTAGGCCAACGCATGGCCTCGTGCAGTCCAGCCGCGCAGGACCTGCGATCCTTCAGTCGCTTGTTCTACGCCCAAGCTCAGATGGCCGAGGTCGACAAGCAAGGCAGGTTGCGAATTCCACCGGAACTCGCCGCCTTAGGCAAGCTGACCAGCGAAGTTGTGCTGCTCGGCGTGCGAGATCATATGGAACTGTGGGACGCAGAAACTTGGACTGCTTACCTCAACGACAACCAACCCAAGTACGACAAACTTGCCGAGTCCGCTTTAGGTCAGCCACCGGCTCAAACCTAAGCACACCGGTGCCGCATCCAACGAGGAGAGCGAAGCAATAGAAGAGTGATGACAGCACAAACGGGTGAGTTCCATATTCAGCCTACGGCCACGGGCTGATGAGCCACAAACGTGCACGTTTCAGAATATGGCGTGTGCGTGGAATTCACCCACCTGGTCCGCATGGATGGCGGGTTGGGAGTCCACTAGCCGACTATCTTAACCTTTGGTCGGCCAGAGGCCTGCTGAGACCAATCCAAGGCACACGGACGTGCCTTGGTCTTAGCGGATTTGAGTTTCAAAGTCTCAAGTCTCAATTAAGTTTCGATCGTATCGCCTTTGACGCGCTGCTTCTTGTTCTCCTCAGTCTTCTGCTCTTCGCGCCAAGGTTTGTCTTGCTTGTAGGTCTCGAGCTCTTGCTTGAGCTGTTCGAGCTGTTCGTTTTCTTCAGCCGACCCAACCTCTACAGCCTTGCCCGCATACTCGCGAGCCTTTTCAAAGTTACCGGATTCCGCATAAGCAGCCGCCAAGGTACTGAGAATGTGTGCCGCTTTGAATTCCGTCAGTTCGCAACTTTTAGTGGCCAACTCAATGGCTTTCTTGCCGTCGCGAATGTCATCTTTGGGAGATGTCGCCAAGACCCAGGCCAAGTTGTTTAGCAAACCGGCATGCTCTTCGGTCGACACATTGAACTCAGTCTCTGCTTCGGCTTCATCTTCCGCCGCATCGGCCAAGTCAGCGGGCTGGTCGCCTTCGGTGGCTTCCTTAGCAGGCTTGGCCTCTTTCTTGGCCTTGTCGATTATCTCGAGGGCCTGTTCATAGTCGCGAATAGCTTCGCTATGTTCACCGACGCTCAATCGCGCGTCACCGCGCATCCGCAAATTGCGCCAGCTATCCTTGTTGCGTTTGAGCAGTTCATCCATCAAACGAATGGCCAGCCGCGGACGACCATCTTGTTGGTAGTAGTTGGCCAATTGACGCACGTAACTTTCACGGGTCGGAAACGCTCTGACCAGCATTTCCATATCACTAATGGCATCGGAGAAGCGATCTTCGCGAGCGGCAATCGCAGCCCGCATAAAGATGCCATCGACCGCGTTGGGGTCGATCAGGAGGGCATCGCCAATATCGCGACGGGCTTGATCCAGTTCGCCCAAGTCGAACAAGACTTGCGATCGCAACACCAAGGCCTGCGAATCGCGACTATTCAGTTCAATCGCCTTGTCGAGATCAGGCCGCGCTTGTTTGAGCAGTTCTTTATCGCCTTTCTCAGCCGACTGTACGATGCGCGCGGTAGCTCGCAAACGATAATACCGACCTTCTTTGGGCAAGCTTTCGATCTGTTTATCGATCAGGGCAATCAGTTCGTCATACTTCTTCAACTTCAGCAGTGTTTCGAATGCCGCCTGCACACCGAACTCGTTATCACTATCGTTGGAGAGCAGTTTTTGAATATCCGCGTAGGCTTCATCTAGTTTGCCTAGCCCCAACTGCATAGTGATGCGCAGTTGCCAGGCAGACATGTTGGTTGGATCGGCGTCTGTGGCCAGACGCAGATCTTCCAGCTGTGCGTCGGTGTCATCCTTCTGCAAACGTGCCCGCAGCATGTAAGCGGCCGATTGATCGACGGGACTGTCCCTCAACAATTCAATCGCTCTATTGACGTGCCCCATCGCGGCGATCGGATCTTCTTGCGGCAGCATCGAGATCTGGGCGGCCAACACTTCCGCTTCGGCTAACAGCGGATCGTTTTCGATAGCCTTCTTGATATCGGACAACAAATCGCTCTTGAGTCGTCGCAGTTGAGCTGGATTGCGGGCGGCTTTGGGTAGCTGCTGCACTTGCAGTTTCGCGCGCTGCAGTGCGGAGGCGGCCAGAAACTGTTTGGCCAGTTGCAGATTTTCTTCGTCCAGGCCTTCGCTGATCGCCTGCTCGCACAGTTCGATCACTTTGCCCAGTTTGGCCGGAGTGTCAGCCTCCAATTTGAGCGTCGTAGCCTCATCCAGCTTGGCTTGCCCTTTATCATCGGCCCAGGCCGCCAGCGGCGAACTGGCCAACATCAAGGCCAGGCTGAAAGTGCTGATCCACTTGAATTTCAACATCTTTATCTACTCCCTCAGGTCGACAATTTTTATGCGCGTGCAACTGGTAATACTAGCCGATCAGCCAACATGAGACAAAGTCGATCCAGCGTAATCCAAGCGATAGCAGTCGATTTTGCCACAAAAGGGCAAAAGGCAGGCCAACGATTGATCAAGTTTTACTGGGCTATCCGCAGGCGGCTGGACTTGGTTAACGATCAGTGCCAGAGCTGCCAAATTCCTGTGCCTCACCGCCTCAAGCGTCAACAAAACGTGGTTCATCATGCCTAACCGATGAGCGGCCACCAACACCACTGGAAAACCCAAATCGCTCGCCAAGTCGAGCACCGTGGAACGATCGCTGAGCGGCGACATGGCTCCGCCTGCTCCTTCTACGATCAATACTTCACATTGGTTCTGCCACCACTGGACACCCGTGCGCAGCAGCCGATCATCGACAACCTCACCTTGGCCAGCCGCAGCAATCGGTGGGGCTAGCGGCGTAGCGTACGATTGTGGGCACACACGTTCGATCGGCCACCCGTGGCCCGTGGCCACTCGCAAACGCTCGGCATCACTCAAGTTGCGCTCGTCGACGCCACTGGCCACCGGCTTGTAAGCTCCCACCAGCCGGCCACGTGCAACCAAATGTCGAATCATCAATTCCGCTACATAGCTTTTGCCAACATCGGTATCCGTACCCAAGACGGTTATTCCTCGTAAACTACCAATGAGTGCCGTCTTGTCCGAAACCGCGCACTTGTTAGCATGACCATCAGTTTCCGCCAACCATTCATCGAGAAATCTCATGGCTCAATCTCACTCTCAATCTCGGACCGTGCAGTTGGCATTGGTCCAGATGAGCTGCACCGGTGACAAGCATACGAACATCGAAAAAGCTCTCGACGGAATCGCCAAAGCTGCCGAGCGTGGAGGGCAAATCGTTTGTCTGCAGGAAGTCTTCAATACTCACTATCCATGCCAAAGCGAAGATTATGCACGCTTTGATTGGGCTGAGGAGATCCCCGGTCCGACCAGCGAGCTACTTTCGCAAGCCGCCGCTCGCCACAAAGTGGTCGTCACCTGCTCGATCTTCGAACGCCGCACGCAGGGTCTGTATCACAACACGGCCGTCACCTACGACGTCGACGGTAGCCTGGCAGGTCGCTATCGCAAGATGCACATACCCGATGACCCACTGTATTACGAAAAGTTCTACTTTACGCCTGGCGACTTGGGATTCACGATTGCCAAGACACGTTTCGGCAAGTTAGGAGTAGGCGTCTGCTGGGATCAGTGGTATCCCGAAGCAGCTCGACTGTTTAGCTTACGTGGCGCAGAGATCTTGCTGTATCCCACCGCCATCGGTTGGCACCCGGCGGAAAAAGAGGAACTGGGTGCCGCTCAGCATGCTGCGTGGGAAACTGCTATGCGCGCCCACGCCATCGCCAATGGTGTGTTTGTGGGCGCAGCCAATCGCGTCGGACTGGAAGGCAACTTGCAGTTCTGGGGCGCGTCGTTTGTCGCTGATCCCGGCGGAAATATCCTGCACCGCGCCAGCCACGAAAACGAAGAACTCGTCATCGTACCCTGCGATCTTTCGCTCATCGATTCCGTGCGCACCCATTGGCCCTTCCTGCGCGACCGCCGCATCGATGCCTACAGCGAAATCACCCAACGATATATCGATGTCCCGTAGCCCCGTAGCCGATCTCGCCAGAGATTGGAGGAATCAAACTTAACGCATCCAAAGTCTGGCGACTTCGGCTACATTGCCAGAGATTGGATGAATCGAACGTGACGCATCCAAAGTCTGGCGACTTCGGCTACGAAATAGAAGAAAAGCACTATATGCCCGAATCAAACACATCAGATCCCCAAACGCTGTCCGAGCCTCCGTCAGTATCGGCAGGTGGCGCATCAGACGTGCGGTGGCCGGCGGAGTGGGAACCGCAAGCCGCCACTTGGATTGCATGGCCACACAATCAAGCGACCTGGCCCGGTTACTTTGAACCGGTACCAAAGGTCTTCGTCGAGTTCATTCGCACCCTCAGCCAGGTCCAACGCGTCGATGTCTTGGCTGGTCCGGAAGGCATTATGCCCTCTGCCCTTGAGTTGCTGAGCGATCTTACGAATGTGACCATTCATCCTGTGGCCACCAACGATATCTGGATTCGCGACTATGGGCCGACCTTTGTGCGACGTGTGAGCGATGGCGGACTGGTCGGAGTCGATTGGCACTTCAACGCCTGGGGTGGCAAGTACCCACCGTTTGATCGCGACGCCGCCGCCGCAGAATCAATCTGCGAACTTGCCGGTTGCCCGCGACGCCCGTCATGGTTGTTCTGCGAAGGTGGTGGCCTGGAGACCAATGGCCAAGGCACTCTGATGACAACCAGCAGCGTGCTCTTAAGCCACACTCGTAATCCCAATCGGACTCGGGGCGAAATCGAAAGTGAGTTGCGTCATCAACTGGGCGTTGAACAAATCATCTGGGTCGATGGAGGTGGTATCGAAGGCGATGATACCGACGGCCACATCGATCAGTTGGCGCGCTTCGTCAATGCAGAGACCGTGGTGGTCGCCGTCAGCAGTACCACCGCAGACAGCAATCATGACGGACTGGTCGAGAACCATCGCTTGCTCACTCAAGCCACCACTGCATCGGGGCAGAACTTGACCGTTGTACCACTGCCGACGCCCCGGCCTCGCTCGGTGGATACCCGTCGCGTGCCCGAAAGTTACTGCAACTTTTTGATCGCCAATGGCATTGTGATCGTACCCACCTTTCGCAGCCAAGAGACCGACGACTTAGCCTTGCGTCTCTTTGAGCAATTGATGCCCAACCACCGCATCATCCCGCTCGACGCTTACGATCTCATTTGGGGCTTAGGCGCGTTTCACTGCGCTTCGCAGCAACAGCCTCTGGCTTAGTTCTCCACCGAGCTCATCTCGGTGGAAACGCGACTTCCTCAGCTAGCCAAACATTCAAAGCCTCCACTGACCTTGCGTCAGTGGAAGCTCGACTTCTTCAGTTAGCCCACCAATCGAGGCCTCCACTGACCTTGTGTCAGTGGTGCAGCGACTTCCTCAGCTAGCCCATCAATCGAGGCCTCCACTGACCTTGCGTCAGTGGTGCAGCGACTTCTTCAGCTAGCCCATCAATCGAGGCCTCCACTGACCTTGCGTCAGTGGTGCAGCGACTTCCCCAGCTAGCCCATCAGTCGGGCTTCGACCGAGGCAAGCTCGGTGGAGAGTCACTGCCGAGCCGATCTCTCTACTTGCCAGTAATCTCTAAATGCAGCTCGCTCACTCAAGCTATCGGCATTCAACTTCCACACGGCGTCGATCTCTGCTTGCTGTTCAAAGGTAGGTGGATAGGCGTGCATGCCTGCAAATGGGAGCGGCAACGAACTTTGTCCTTCGAGGGTATTCAAGTCCGCGTCTTTATCCCAGCCGACGCTATGCAGCACATAATCGCGAGTCCAACCTGCTGACAATTCCACGGTTGGCAGCGCGAAACGCAACACGATTTCATCGCCAGCGGCCATCACCACCATGTGATCGTCGTTGTCTGACATCTGCTTCAGCACATCGCCGTAACGCGTAAAGGGTCCTTCGATCGGTGGCCACTTGGAAGTCAGACTAACATCGTTGTAGTCGTACCAGTGTGGTTGGTCGCTCGCCCGCGGTAGCAACTTGCCATAGCCGTGATAACGCAGCTCCGCGGAACCGAGTGCTAACGTTTCCGAACGCATGGGCACGGGCGGTTCGTTGGCAACGATGTAGGCTTGATCCCAATAGATGCGTTGGCTCGAGTCAATGCGCAAGCGCGTATCATCGCCCGTGAATACATCTTGTAGATCGATAACAATCGTTTTAGGTTTGCCACCGGGGAATCCCATAAAGGGTTGCTTACAAACAAACTGACCGCTGGCATCCGGAGCCCACAGCGAAGGCGCTGCCGGTGGGGAGCGTTCCGGATTCTGCTCAATGCCAATATTCAGCGAGGTGTCGGTCGGATGCATCCAGCCGGTTAAAACCAAGCGCAAATCGTTGCGAATCTTCAACTGCTCTGGATCGAAGCTCAGCTCCAACGAATGCGGCTCGCACAAGCCTTGACAATACTGCGTTTGGAAAGCTTGAACAAATTGTCGATCGCGCTTGGCCAGCAGTTGCAAACAATCTCGACCATAACCATCGCGAGCGGCCATGGGCCATATAGGTCGCGAAGCCGTAAACAGGCGAGGCTCGGCCAGCTGTGGTGGACCAACTTTTTCATTTGTCCACACGTCAACATCGCTGGGATGATCAACTGCCGTTAGCGTCATGTGATCAAAGTAGGCGACTTCCCAAAGCTCCTCGGTGACGCGAAGTTCAATCGCGCCGTCACGCGGCTGAATCAGGTGACCGGGTAGCATCAGATACTCCCAGCGTCGATCCGGTATCGGCTGGCCTCGACCAACCTGCAATCCTAGTGGCGCATTCCAGAGCAAATCGGTGATCATCTGAAAACGCTGGCCCTCCCAACCATAGACGAACGGGCACGAGCTCTTCAGCTCTTGAATCTCTTCGATGGTCGTATCCGATTTGGGATTCACCACGTTCTGCGTGAGGCCATTATTAAAGATGACGCGTACGTCGGTGGCCTGATCTACAGGTAATCCGAAATGGGCCTGTGGTGCATCGACCACGCGGGCTTGATACTTACCGCCGGCCCATACTTCCAATGTCGATCCAATACCATAGTGATTGATCCTGCGTGTGTCGGCGACGCCGCGTATGCGGACATTCAAATACTTGTGATCGCTTTTGGGGACGACCTGCAACTTTGTCGGTATGCCTGACAAACAAGTCAGTACTTCCAAGTTACCCTTGCCATCGGCGTCGATGATGTCCAGACCAACTGCCGGTTCCGTCGTTAAAGTCTGAGTCTGAGCGCCGCTCTGAGTGCCATCGCTGTAATAGGCCACCATGCCACCAGGGCCAGCCAACAACAGATCGACGTAACCATCGCTGTTCAGATCGGCTGCCTTCACGGACTGGAATTGGCCCTCACCGCTCAAGGGTCGCACCAACTGGCTGCTGACACTGACCTGGCCAGCTTCCAGCGTTTGAGTCAACACCGTAGCCAGCGACTTTTGTCCCAGCCAACACCAGTCCCAAGACGCATTGCCATCGATTTCCATGACATCGCCGCTGAGCAGTGGTTGATCGGCTTGCCACTGGGCCGCGTCAAGTGGCAGAAAACGCAGCTGGCTATGCAAGATGTTGTCCATCACCGCGACATAGGGCGCTACATCCGAAGTACAGACTACATCCAAGTCGAGATCGCGATCGTAATCGACGACACGCAGGCTGGTGGGCAGCCAATTGGCCGGTGGCAATTGCGAATATTCACTGATGTCTGCAAAGGTACGATTGCCATTATTTTGTAGCAGCTTCAATCCATGGCCGGTGGAAACGACGAGATCCAAATCGCCATCGCTATCGAGATCGGAAACTGCCAGGTGCCTTACATCTTTCAATGTAGTCAGACCGGGCACATCATCTACCTGGCTGAGTGCTCCGCTGGTCGGATCGGACGTGACCACGCATACTTGTTCCCTGTTCCACAGAATCAACTCTTGAACCGTATCATGACTATTGGCCGAAACGCGTGAGTCCGAAGCAGGCAATTCCGGCGGCGGAGTACGTGAGATAATGCGCGGTCGCTGGGGACTATCGACCATCCACAAGTCCGCGATGATCAGGCCCGATGGTTGAAAGGGCAGTTTCAGAGACTGCTGGACTTTACCTCCGTCTACCAGGAAGAGTGTATCACCGCCAACATAGACTACTTCGTACAACTGGTCCACATTGGGGTCGTACCATGCGGCAATGGAACATTTAGCAGATACCTCACCAGCTCCAACGACAACTTGGTTGATCTGGATATCACATCCCTGCAGGGCAGGGGTGGACAGGCTGTTCTCTTCTGCGAGCGTTTCGCGCCAGCGATTCAAAAACGAGGTATTCAGCAGAGCCATAACGTCTGGCGTCAAGCGTTTATTGTCAGCAGGATAAGCGGTACTGCCGCGCAGCATGTTAAACCATGGGCGTACGCGAGGTGGTTTACTCCAATCACCACTGGTCACTGCTTCACGCACGGCGATCACCAGCTGTTCGGGCTGAGCTTGTTTGGCCGACGGCAACATGGGCAGTAGCGGTTTGGCCAACTCCATCGACGCCTCTATCACTTCCAGCAATCGTTTGTCTTGCTGATCCGCCAGGCCTTGACCGGCTCGAATCAGCAGCATCAAGTTTTGCGGTTCAGCTTTCCAGGCCTGGTAAGCGACCTCGGTCGTTTGAGGTACGATCTCGGGCACATCCAACCGCAGTTCGTCTTCCATCTCAATCAAGCGTCCCGCCAACAACACTTGCTCGGGATGCGATTGAAATACGGCAATCAATTTCTCGGCTGCTTGTTTGCGCATTTGCAGCGATTGCTGTTCGTCGACGGTGCGCGATTTGATCTCCAAGTACAGGGCTTCCAACAAAGCCCGCCTGACGGGATCTGTTTGCTCGGCCTGGCTATCCATTTTGCCGATAATGCGATCAGTCTCAGTGATCGCTTCTTGCAACTGTTGCTGCAGATCAGCCGTCTTCTGTGGATCGTTGGCCATGTTTCCGGAGAGGGCCGAATTGGTTTCTGAAATCCACTTCAGCAACGTCACGGCTTGATTGAGCAGCAAGTCGCGATCTTCCGGCCTGGCCTGTAGGAGTTCCGACCATCCATCGATCGCTTGTCGATAGTTCTTGCCGTTTTCGGCAATGGCCACTACTTCGATCGCTTTGCTCAGTAACTCCGGAGTTATCTTGGAGTTGGTCCCGTTAGAGCCTGGCTGTGGCCGAAGCTGCCAGTACAGTATCCCGCCCACAATTGCCAGAACCGCCAACGCCACCACCAACAGGCTGCGTTTCATGTTTCCCTACCCCAATTGCAATGTCGATCAGTTTCCCCCGTAGCGGAAGCCGTCAAGGCTTTCGGTATTGGGCAGATCCACGCCCAAACAAACGGCTCGAAATGCTTGACGCATTCCGCTACCACAAACTGCGGATGCATTCCGTGACTTTTATTCAGCCAATTTACGCAGGACGCAGGGCAGAATGCCGCCGCCTTTGTAATAGTCCAGTTCGACGGGCGTATCGATGCGGACCAACGCTTTGAATTCGACTCGCTTGCCGTCGGGACTGACGGCTGTGACCGTCAGCTGGCCGCGCGGAGTCATATCTTCTCCGTCCGCGCCGATGGTAAAGCTCTCTTCACCGGTCAGTCCCAATGTATGGTGCGATTGTCCAGCCAAAAATTGCAGTGGCAAGACGCCCATACCGACCAGGTTGCTGCGGTGAATGCGTTCGAAGCTGACCGCAATCACTGCGCGAATGCCCAGCAGGATAGTGCCCTTAGCGGCCCAGTCGCGACTGCTGCCGGTTCCGTATTCTGCACCTGCCAACACGACCAACGGTACGCGATCGTTGCGATACTGCATGGCCGCATCGTAGATGCTCATCACATTGCCGCTGGGCAAATGTTTGGTCACCCCGCCTTCGATTTCAGGCGTCATTTCGTTGCGAATGCGAATGTTGGCAAAAGTTCCACGTACCATCACGCGGTCATTACCGCGGCGAGCTCCATAGCTATTGAAGTCGATTGGTTCAACGCCATGCTCCATCAAATACTTGCCAGCAGGCGAAGCCTTGGCGATCGAACCGGCCGGTGAGATGTGGTCGGTAGTCACCGAATCACCAAACACCGCCAGGCAGCGCGCGTTGACAATCGCCGACGGTGCTAACGCATCGCGCGAGATACCTTCCAGGAACGGTGGCAGTTGAATATAGGTGCTATTGGGATCCCATTGATACAGATCGCCTTTGCTGGTCTCAATGGCATTCCAACGGTCGTTGGCCGTAAAGGCGCTCTCGTACTGTTTCTTGAACATTTCGGGCAACACCGAAGCTTCGATCGTCGCATTGATCTCTTCGGATGTGGGCCAGATATCCTTCAAGTAAACATCTTGTCCATTGTTGCCTTGACCAATCGGTTCGTTTTCGAAATCGATATCCATCGTGCCCGCCAGTGCGTAAGCCACGACCAGTGGTGGACTGGCCAGGTAGTTGGCCCGCGTCAGCGGATTGACGCGGCCTTCAAAGTTACGATTACCGCTTAGCACCGCGGCTGCGACCAGGTTGCCGTTGCGAATGGCTTCGGAGACTGGTTCGGGTAACGGACCACTGTTGCCAATGCAAGTTGTGCAACCATAGCCGACCACAAAAAAACCAAGTTGCGATAACGGTTCAAGCACTCCCGCATGTGTCAAGTAATCGGTCACCACGCGCGAACCTGGGGCCAGCGAAGTCTTCACGAAGGGCTTGACCTTCAGCCCCTTCTCAACAGCTCGCTTGGCTAACAAACCTGCGCCTAGCATGACCGATGGGTTAGATGTATTAGTGCAACTAGTGATGGCCGCGATGACCACGGCGCCGTGACCAATCGTCGATGAATGACCATTGTCTTCAATGGTGCCTCTCGACTGAAGCTGATCGTCGCTGAGTCCGAATCCGCGCGTGGCCACTGGAGCGGTCAGCGATTGATTGAAGGACTGTTTGACTTGTTTCAGGGGCACGCGATCCTGCGGACGCTTGGGACCGGCCAGGGCAGGTTCAATACTGCTGAGATCCAGTTTGACAACTTTGGTGTAGTTCAATTGCGGGCCGGCATCAGTGCGGAACAGGCCCTGAGCTTTCATATATGTTTCGACCAAACCAACCAGCTCTTCGCTGCGGCCAGTGCGGCGCAAGTAGCGCAGAGTTTCGTCGTCGACGGGGAAATAACCCATCGTCGCTCCGTATTCGGGAGCCATATTAGCAATGGTGGCTCGATCAGCCAGCGACATCACACCTACACCTGGACCGAAGAACTCAACAAACTTGCCGACGACTCCTTCTTTGCGCAGGATTTCGGTCACGCGCAAGACCAAGTCAGTCGCCGTAGCGCCAGCTGGTAACTTGCCGGTCAGCTCCATACCCACAACTTCCGGAAGCAACATATACAGGGGTTGGCCGAGCATGGCCGCTTCGGCTTCGATGCCGCCTACGCCCCAACCCAACACGCCTAAGCCATTGATCATGGTGGTGTGGCTATCGGTTCCCACCAGCGAATCGGGCAGCGCGACCGGACCTTGTTCGTCGCTGCGAATAAACACGCTTTGCGCTAGATACTCGAGGTTCACCTGGTGAACGATACCGGTGTTAGGTGGCACGACGCGGAAATTATCGAAGGCTTGCTGGCCCCAGCGCAGAAACTCGTAACGCTCTTTGTTGCGCGCGAACTCGACGTCAACGTTGCGTTGCAGCGAATCGGCAGCACCGAAAAAGTCAACTTGGACCGAGTGATCGATGACCAGATCGACGGGGATCAGCGGATTGATCTTGCGCGGACTGCCGCCCAGTGCCTGCATACCGACACGCATAGCCGCCAAGTCGACGATGGCGGGAACGCCCGTGAAATCCTGCAGAACTACCCGCGCGGGCATGAAAGGAATCTCAACTTCGGCTGGCTTGGCCGCGTTCCACTTGGCCAGGTTCTCGACATCTTCTTTGGTCACGATGTAGCCATCGCAGTTCCGCAGGGCGGCTTCCAAAAGAATGCGAATCGAAAACGGCAGCCGTGAAACTGGCGCAATTCCAAGTTCTTCGAGGCGGTTCAGGTTATAGAAGCCGACGGGACCGGCTGGGCTGTTGAAAGTGCTGCGGGCGCCAAATGGATCACGCTGAGCGGACTGTGCCATGTTGTAATCTCGAACGCTAGGTTCTCTAATCGGGTGGAAGAACGGGTAGAAGGGCGGGGGCGGATGTCTCGCCGGCCCGTTTTAGGATTTGGCATTGTAACTATACCGGGGCGAGATTGCACAGTATGTCAGCACGAGGCGACCAACTGAATTGGCCATTTGCCGCCCTGTGGGCCAGTATCGCCCTGGCCAGTTGGCTAATTAGCTGCTCGGTGCACCCCTGGAACAGCCGCTGGTTGGTTGTTCTGTGCATCTTGACCTGTGCTGGCCAGGCGGTCAGCCTGGCGTTTCGTTTGCCTGGTTGGCAAAGCTTGCCTATCCCACGGCGTTGGACGGCTGTCTATTGGCCAGAGACCACCGGACCGATCGACACCGAACTCTCTTGGCTCCTGGCGTGGACCAGCCAAATCTATGTTGCGGCCGCCGGCGTCCAATTGACCGCCTCGCTCTGGGTCATCATCCCGAGTTTGATTACGGCGGCGGCCATTGAAATCTTTCTGTGGAACCATGCTCCCGCTCAGTGGCGTGCCCTGGTCGAGCAGGCAATTCAGTGGTGGAGCCAGCCAGGCATGTTGCTGGCCTCGCCACTGGTGGAAGATGTCCAGCCCGAGGAAGAAGCTGATACGACCGAGCGCAGCCAATTGCAAGGCGTGCTGGTCGGTGGCGAGTGTTATCAAACTGGTTGGGTGGTCGTGCGCTTGGCCCAGCAACAAAAGAGCACCAACTTGACCGTTCTCTTCTCGCCGCCCTTTGTAACGCCACCAGATTGTGAACTGGATCACGAACCGATGGAGTCAGATGAGTCGATTGACACAGAAGAATCGATCGCCGAAGACCACGTGCAGCTGCAGCTCGAACACATTACTCCCACCGGCATGCGAGTGGCGATCAAACGCTCGTCGGCCGGGCAGTCGCTGAAACTGAAACTTCTGTGGCATGCCACCGAGGGAATGGCTGCACCGATTCGGCGCTTGCCGTAAATGGCACAAGGCACGTCTGGCGACGTGCCTTGTAGTTATCGTTATTAGACTAGGCTGACCTTATCGATCAAGGCCCACCGGTTTGACCCAAGAGGATTGCTTCCTCTTCTTCTTGGATGATGATCCGAGGTGTTACGGTCATCATCAGGGTGCTGGTGGCTCGACCAATCGCGGTGTTCTTGAACAAACGATTGACGTATGGGATCTTGCTGAGGATTGGCACACCTCGCTCGACGCGACCTTCGCTCATACGCTTGATACCACCGAGCAGGATCGTACCACCGTCAGGAACACTAACGGTCGTGTTCACGTTGGTGGTGGCGAACACAGGTTGCTGCACAGTTGTACCGGTAATCACTTGTTGCACGTCATCACGATTATTGGTTGGTTCGCCTGTCGCCGGATCGATCACCGTGGTACCTGAGCTGGTGCTGGTGGTACCTTGGAAGGTGAACGTTTCGACGCGATCGATGCGTGAGAAGGTAGGATTCAAGGTCAAGCGTACAAAGCGTTTGTCTTGCGAGACTACGGCTTGCACATTCAACGTGGTACCTTCGTTGATCACCACGATCACTGGCTGCTGTCCGACAGCAAAGTCACCGACGACTGGGATCAAGCTGACCACGAATGGTCGTTGAACGTTGTCGACGATGCTGGCTGACTGACCGTCGAACATGGTAACGCGTGGTGCTTGTAGCACGCTGGTACGTTGGTCACCTTGAGCGGCAGTCATGAAGAAGTACATTTCGATGTCGCTCAGGATGGCAAAGCCGAAGTTGGCCGCGTTGGTCGGCGTACCACCGAAGGGTGGAGTCACCGAGAAGTTATCCTGAGTGAAGGTCAAGTCCAAGTCGGCCGTTGGAATCAAACCGCCGGCAAAGTTCTGTTGCATACCAACCGTAACGCTGCGTCCTTGATCTTCTTGCGGAATACCACCGGCGTTGTCATCGATCTTGAAGTCGAAGTCAACACCCATGCGTTCGAAGAAGTTGTCGTTCAAGGTCACAAAGCGTACTTCGATCGTTACTTGCAGGTCTTGCAGACGACGCAGCGAGGCTAGCAGGTCAGCCAACTTCTCGTGTGTCGTCTGAGGAGCACTTACAACCAGCGACAAGTTACCCGCGAAAGGCGTGATCGTGCTGGAGCCACCGTTGCTCTGCCACGAATCAGGATCGATCGTCTGCTGAATCAGCGAGATCAATTCATCATACTTGGCAGGAGCTGGTCCCGATTGAATAGGTACCGCACCGGCTTGCATGAAACCTGGATTGCTACCGCTGACCGGACCATTGTTGTTCCAAGGCATCAGGCCACCGATGCCACCCATTCCGCCACCCATTCCGCCACCCATTCCGCCACCAGGCAGACCACCAGGAACCACTTGGCCAAGTACGGCCGAGTTGTTTTCCATGTTGGCAGCCATCATCGAAGCGACTGGAGAGTTGGGCGATACCGTCGTCTTGGCAGCCAGACCAGAACCTATCGATTCATAAGCTGCGCGAAGTGCGCCGCCCATGCCGCTGTTGTAGTCGGACACAAAGTTGGGGATCGGAATCACCAGGTCTTTAACCGAGTAAGTCTTGGTAAAGTTGGCTTCAGCCGTGCTGCGAGCCGAGGTGATCAGCAGTACTTCGTCTTGAACACGATAGCTCAAGTTGTGAGGATTGAGCAGCAAGTTCAGAGCACTGCGGAGCGAGATCGTTTGGGTCGAGCCCAGCGACAAGTTGACCGGCACGTCAGGTTGCAAACCTTCCGAGGCCAGACCAGCTGCATCGATGTGCATCAGGATGCCCGTCATATCACCCAGCAGTTTGACCACTTCGCTCAGTGGTCGATTTCGGAAGTCGACCTGTACCGGTTGCTTCAAGCGATCGTAGATCGCAGCCGCTGCCGGTGACATGCCTTCTTGATCAGCTCGGTTGAGCGAACCGCGACGTTCAGTCAAGCTGGCCCAAGACTTGGCATCGCCGAACTGCATCGGTTGATCTTCGGTAGGTACGATGACTGCAGCATCCACAGCGTTCAGCAAGTCGATGAAGTTATCTTCCTTGCGGTTCCTGGTCGAGACATACTCGGCATTGCGTTTTGCCAGGCGAGCATTCTGATACAGCAGCGTACCGATTTGGCTATTGGGCGATAGCTGGACAACTTGCTTGGCCACTAGTTCGGCTTCGGCATGACGTCCTTCGTCCATTAGCTGGTTGAAGGTTTCGGTTAGCGAAGCGATCTTCTGGTCGAGCTTGTAAGTCTGCTCTTGCTCCATCGCCACCTGTTCGGTGATCTGACGATTTCGCATGTTCTGATCGATGGCCGCATGGTTTTGCGTCATGAACATTTGATGCGTGGTGATTTCTCGATCGACGATCGAGAGCATTTGTTTGCGAGTTGCCCCGTCCAGGTCAGCTTGGGAAACACGTGCTCGCAGAGCTTGCAGGCGTTCGGCGACCATTTGAGGTTCTTCAGCCCGTTGAGCTTCAGCGTTAGCAACTTCAGCCGTGATCTCACTCATCAGTCGCGAGCGGACCAGCCGCATCTCTTGAGTAGCATCGTCGACAGCGGCAACTTCTTCGCCGCCAAGTTTCAGCTCGCTAGCTTGCAGAGCCGACAGCTTGTCTTTGAGCGCAGTCTTGAGAGCTGGATCCATTTCGCCTTGGAAGGCCCAAGCGCGTCGGAACATTTCAAGAGCACGGTCGCGATTGCCAGTTTGCAACGCTTCCATACCCAGCCGATACAGCTCTTCACCGCCAGCACCAGCAGGCACGCCGGCAGGAGC
This sequence comes from Rania fehmarnensis, assembly GCF_056494185.1. Taxonomy (NCBI): domain Bacteria; kingdom Pseudomonadati; phylum Planctomycetota; class Planctomycetia; order Pirellulales; family Pirellulaceae; genus Rania; species Rania fehmarnensis. The sequence continues at coordinate 2,357,110 of NZ_CM151398.1, read as the reverse complement.
TTGCATCGAAAGATTGCCAGCAGCTTGAATGCGACTGGAATCGTTCTGCGGATTGAAGACGCCGGGCTGAACCGCGCCAGGAATCTGAGCTTGACCAGCAGCAGGCATAACCGGCTGATTGGCGCTAGCAGGCTGTACACCAGCCAGTGGCGGTGGTGGAACCATCGCGACCTGAGCTGATTGGGTTGGTGTGTTGGGTTTAGGAAACAGAGCCAAGATAGCATCTTGAAGCTGCTGTTTGTTAACCTTCTTTTCGATCAGGATCTTTTCGACTTCACGTAGTCGAGCAGTGACCCGATCATCGTTGACTTGCAAATTCTTGGCGAGAACAAAGGCACGAGCGAACGCGTCGCACGCAACTTTGATATCGTCCTTGGCCGCGGCATCGGCAGTAGTGTTCAACCACTTCATGACCACTTCGGGCCCGGCCGCTCCAGGAGCTGCCGTTGCACTAGTGGTCGCTCCTGAAAGAGCAGCCGCTGGTGTACTGACAGCACCGCGATCGGAGATCGACTGCTGTGCTCCAGAAGGAAGTGTAGTAGGCACTTGTGCGACTAGGGCGTTCGTCGTTGCGCCCAACATCAAGGCCGAAGCCAACCATGCACTGGTCGGCGTTGCCGCGAAGGCCATGCGAATAAGTCTTCGAAGCTTCTGACGAGCATTAACCTGACTCAACGCGACTCTCCTTCTTCGCGAAAATCCTCGATCCACAAACCAGCGACCACACGACCCTGTGGTTCAATCCATTGCCACCGCTGGCTGCGATGTGATTACTTTATCCATCCAATATGGTCAATGTTTGTTTTCGGCAGCTGGTGGTAAAAAATTCGGGTTATTCCGTTAACAGAAGATTTTCTGTCGGAAATCATCCCCCAGTCCCCCCAGCTCTCCTGGCCTTTGGAGTGCTGCCACCTCGGAGTGCTGCGGCGCAGCCGTAGCTTTGATGTGATAACCCAACTGTACCGCAGCCGGCACGCACTCGGTGATTCGGGCGTTCAGAGTGACTCAGGCTGCGGCATGAGACTTCACTTACATCAAAGCGGTGCCACGTGGCACCGCACTCCAAAGGCGCAGCCTGAACGAACTAGGTGATGTCAGCGTTCAGAGTGACTCCTTGGAGTGCTGCGGCGCTAGCCGTAGCTTTGAGGTAATAACCCATCTGTACCGCAGCCGGCACGCACTCGGTGATTCGGGCGTTCAGAGTGACTCAGGCTGCGGCATGAGACTTCACTTACATCAAAGCGGTGCCACGTGGCACCGCACTCCAAAGGCGCAGCCTGAACGAACTAGGTGATGCATCAAAGCGTTGCTACATCGCACGCACACCAAAGTCTGGCGACTTCGGCTACCCAAACGCAGCCTGCCAGTTGCCCTCGGCTACGTTGAAACAATCGATCGTCAAGCGGCTCGAGCCTTCGCGCTGGCTGACCAGGATGGCACTGATTTGTGGATGTTGCTCACAGAACCGGCCAGTGGCGTCGACACCCATCACCATAAAGGCCGTGGCCAGGGCATCGGCCAGAGCACCGCTGCGGCAGATGGCGGTGGCGCTCAACACACCTTGAGCTGGCCAACCGGTACGCGGATCGATGACGTGACTGTAACGCACACCTTGGTAGTGAAAAAACTGCTTGCCAGCTCCGCTGGTGCCCAACGCTTGATTGCGCAAGCGAACTCTGCCCAGTTTGTCCTCCCACTTCAGCGGATGTGCCAACGCAATCCACCAGCCCGGCGGTGCGTAAGGAGCCTGGGCGCTAGGAGCCTCGCCACTTGCAGCTTCGGCCTGCATTTGGGTGGCCTGACGAGCGGCGCTGACATTCTGATGATCCCAGCGACTGCCGCAGGCCAGCACCGAACTGCGTCCGCCATGCAGTAGAAAATCCTTCACGCCAGCAGCTGACATGTGGCTGGCAACGCGATCCAGTGCGTACCCTTTACCGATGCCTCCCGGGTTCAGCTTAACACCCTCGCGCAGCAGTCTCACTGCGCGCAGGTGCTGATCAATTTGAACTAGGTCGGCGCCGACTTTTTGCATGACCTCAGCCAGTTCATCGTTGGTAGGTTTACGACCTTGTCGTCGCGAAAAACCCCAAGCTTCCGACAAGGCGCCGGCCGTGATGTCAAAAGCTCGACCAGTCGCTCGACTGACATCGGCGGCGATGGACAACAGTTGACACACATCAAAGCGAACCGGCACCGGACGCAAATGGGCAAAGCGATTGATGGTCGAAAACTCGCTCGTCGGTCGATAGACGCTCAACTCGTTCTCCAGAGCGTGCACCACGCGCAGGGCGTCGCGGGCGTGCTCGAGCCCTTGCGGGTATTGACCTTGGTTCAGCAAGACTTCGAACTCGCAAGCCATCGCCGATTGCTCAATACTCTCCAAACAATCGGAAGACCGTGGCACTTCGGCAGCTTGCGCAAGCCCACCCTGCGCCCAGACCCCCATTAGCTGTTCCCATTGTTCAAGCATCATGGATTACAATCATCGCCATTATGGAAAGTAGCGAAAGCCGTCGTAGCGGTACGCGTTGTAGCGGAACGCGTCAAGCGTTTCGAGCGTTGCGTATCGAAAGCCGTCGTAGCGGAAGCCGTCAAGGCTTTCGGTATTGGTTTAGTCGACGCCGAACCCCCACAGCCCGAAATGCTTGACGCATTCCGCTACGACAACAGCCCGAAATGCTTGAGGCTTGCTACGTTAACCTTCGAAATGCTTGACGCTTTCCGCTGCCGCACGAACCATTAACTGAGACAAACAACGTAAGCCTATGCCGCACGCACTTGCCATTGCAGCCCATCCTGATGATATCGAGTTTGTCATGGCTGGAACCATGTTGCGGCTAGGGCAACTTGGTTGGCAGCTCCATTATTTCAATATTGCCAACGGCTGTTACGGCTCGATGAAAATGGATCGCGAGGCCTGCACGGCGGCTCGGTTGCAGGAAGCTAGGCAAGCAGCCACATTGATGGGAGCCACTTTTTACGAACCGATCTGCGACGATCTGGCAATCATTTACACGCCTGAACTGCTGGCGAAGGTTGCCGCGGTCGTTCGCCGGGCCAAACCGGATATTGTGCTCACGCACTCGTTGGTCGACTACATGGAAGACCATCAAAACGCCGCTCGATTGGCGGTGAGTGCAGCTTTCAGTCGAGCGATGCCCAACTACCGCAGCACACCCTCTGTGCCAACCTACGCTGCCGATGTAACTGTTTACCACGCGCAGCCGCACGGCAATCGCACTCCCATGGGCGAAAAAGTCGTTCCGACACACTTTGTCGATGTAACCGACCTGCTGGAACGCAAAACTGAGCTCTTATTGGCTCACGCCAGCCAAGGCGCCTGGCTGGACGAAACTCAACAAATAAACTCGTATGTGGAAACGATGGCCAGTTTGAATCGCGAAGTGGGCTCTTGGAGCGGCCGATTTCAGCTGGCTGAAGGCTGGCGACGCCACTTGCACCTGGGCTTATGCGCCCCAGAGGCCGACCCACTGGCCCGTGCGCTCGGACCAGCCTGCTGCGTCGTTTGATCCACAGATCGTAGATTTACCAACCGGGAATCGATGCATTGAATCCATACCTCGAAGCAGTCGTGTTAGGTGTCGTCGAAGGCCTGACGGAATTTCTGCCGGTCAGCTCCACCGCGCACCTTCGCATTGCGCAGGGTTTATTGGGCCAAGATGCCGCAGATGACTACTGGAAAATGTTCGCCATCGTCATTCAGTTAGGCGCCATCCTCTCGGTCGTGCTGTATTTCTGGCAGAGAATCGTGACGTTTGTACGAAGCTATCCCAAAGGCGAACAGGGAACCAATACTTGGTGGAATCACCCGTTGGCTCTGGTACTGCTGAGCTTTGTCATTACCGCTGGCCCTTGCTTTATTATGAATGACACGATCGGTGAACGCCTGGAAAACACGACCTTTATAGCCTGGGCACTGATTATCGGCGGCGTCTTAATGTGGGCCATCGATGCCTGGTTCAGCCCACGCGCCCAGGTCCAGTCGATGGACAAAATGACTTTTGGTCAAGCTATCGTGATCGGGCTGTCGCAGATATTGGCCGCCGCCTTCCCCGGTACCAGTCGATCGATGTCGACCATTGCCGGCGGCCAGGTTATGGGATTATCGCGCTCGGCAGCCCTGGAGTTCAGTTTCTTTCTGTCGATCCCGGTTATGTTTGCAGCCACCGGCTACAAGTTATTGGACTATTTGATGGAGCACGAGCCTCCAACCGGCCAACAGTGGGGCGTGCTGGCTGTCGGGTTTCTAGTCAGTTTCATCGTGGCCCTGGCCGTCATCGCCTGGTTCATGCGCTGGGTCCGCACTCGCGGCTTTGTCCCCTTTGCCATCTATCGCATCATCGCAGGTGTGATCATCTTGATTTGGCTGGCATAAACTTCGTCGCCGATCTCGCCAGAGATTGGTCTCTTCGTAGCCGATCTCGCCAGAGATTGGAGGTCTTTCGCTACGCATACCAATCCAAAGTCTGGCGACTTCGGCTACCACCCGACCTCTTCGTAGCCGATCTCGCCAGAGATTGGAGGTCTTTCGCTACGCATACCAATCCAAAGTCTGGCGACTTCGGCTACCACCCGACCTCTTCGTAGCCGATCTCGCCAGAGATTGGAGGTCTTTCGCTACGCATACCAATCCAAAGTCTGGCGACTTCGGCTACCAAGTAGGCGACTTCGGCTACTAAGAAGTGCCTGAGCTCATATTGAGCAATTTTTCGCATCCCCCTATACTTACCGGCTTGTCGACGGGGGTCGTTGACAGCCAGTTAGGGATAGTCAAATGAAGAGCGAACGGCGGCATGAACTCCAAACCAACTATCTGGCAGACCATTTGGGCACGGCCATGGATTCCAGCCGGCCCTATGCTCGCTATGTGATCATCGGTGTAGTTGCCGTGGCTCTAGCCGCTCTGGGCTATGGTATTTACTCATCGATGACTGCTCGCGCCGGCGCAGCTGCTTGGGGTGAATACTACTTCAATATTGGCACCGGGGACGCGGAAGTCTTCCAGCAAGTTTCCCAAGATCACGCTGGCACCGCCGCAGCCGATTGGTCCAAACTGGCTTGGGCCGACAATCAGGCCATGGAAGGTTTTGACAAAATCTACAGCAATCGCAAGGGTGCCGAGGAGCAGATCAGCGGCGCCATCGACGCTTACGAAGAAGTACTAGCCGCGACTTATGAGCCCGAATTAAAGGCTCGCACTTCCATCGCACTGGCGCAAGCCAACGAGGCTCTGGGCAAATTGGACGAGGCCACGCGTTACTACAAGCAGGCCAGCAGCAGCAGTGAACCAGGGATCGCAGCCATGGCTGGCAATCGCCTGGCTTGGATTTCATCTGGTGAAGGTAAAGCGTTTTACGAATGGTTTGCCACCGTCAAGAGTACCCCGACCGTGCCACCGGCTGTCCCCGGTGACTTGAGCAAGCCGCCCACGACCCCGGACATCACGTTCCCCGACAAAGCCGTGACGCTGCCGCTCCCAGGTGCAACGCCTGAAAGCCCCGCTCCACCGGCTCCGGCACCATCCCCAGAAACCCCACCTCCTGGAATTGCCTTGCCCGAGCCACCCGCACCAGCGGCGCCCACCACCGAGCCGGCACCACCGGTGCCCACGCCACCTGCCACGGAACCTGCTCCGGCCACGGAACCTGCTCCGGCAACTCCAACGGCTGAAACTCCACCGGCGAATCCAGCGACTCCTGAACCACCCAAGTAACGACGAATTAGTTTACATGTAAAGCACAAATACTTTACGCGTAAATTAAATTAGTTTACACATAAAGCATTTTCGTGACCGAACCAACTTCCCCTGGCACGCGTCTGTTTCAGCACACCGTAACGGACGACGAAAACGGGGAACGCATCGACGCCATGCTGGCGCGTCACGAGTCGGGATATAGTCGCGTTTTCTTGCGCAAAGTCATTCAAGAAGGCGGTGGCCGCGTTAATGGCGAAGTTGTCAAACCCAGCTTTCGCGTGCGCTCCGGCCAGACCATCGAAGTCGGCTTGCCGCCTCCGCCGGTCGATGGCCCGCAACCTGAAGAAATCCCGCTGAAGATTCTGTTCGAAGACGAACACATGATCGTCGTCGACAAACCACCGGGCATGGTGGTTCATCCCGCCAAAGGACACTGGGCCGGCACGCTCACCAGCGCCTTGGCGTATCACTTCGGTCAGTTGAGCGATGTGGGCGGGGCCACGCGACCAGGCATCGTGCATCGCCTGGACCGCGATACCAGCGGCGTCATCGCCGTCGCCAAGACCAATCCTGTACACTTGGAACTAGCCTCGCAATTTGAATCTCGCGATGTGCAGAAAGAATACTTTGCGCTCACGCTGGGCAAAGTCGAGATGGATCGCGACATCATTCGCGTGCCTATTGGTCCGCATCCCTACCAGCGCGACAAGATGGCGGTGCGCGCCGGACATCCGCAAAGCCGCGACGCGGAGACGTGGTACGAAGTGCAAGAACGTTTCGAAGGCTATTCCGCCGTCAAACTGATTCCTAAAACTGGCCGCACTCACCAAATCCGCGTGCATCTATCGCACATCGGATCACCAGTTTTATGTGATCGCTTGTACGCCGGACACGCGCAAGTGACCCGCGGTCAATTGCTGCGGAAACTCGCCAAACGCCAACCGCTACAAGAGGGCGACGAACAAGTTGTGCTCGAGCGCCAAGCCTTACATGCCCGGCGATTGGAATTGACTCACCCCATCACCAGCCAACGCCTGGTTTTCGAAAGCCCGCTACCAGCCGACATCAGCTTGGCACTGGAAGTCTTGCGCAGTCTCTAACCAGCAGTCACCTCCCCCGCGCAGCGGGGGAGGTCGCAGACGCGGCGTTTAGCCGCCGTCGGCGGGAGGGGGCACAGCGCCAGGCAAGACTCCTGAGGTACTAACCAACTGCACTACCCAGCCCCTCCCGAATCTCGCAAAGCCTCGATTGACCTCCCCAAGGCGAAGCCTTGGAGAGGTAACTGTCACCTCCCCCGCGCAGCGGGGGAGGTCGCAGACGAGGCGTTCAGCCTTCGTCTGCGGGAGGGGGCAGGGCGCCAGGCAAGACTCCTGCGGTACTAACCAACTGCACTGCCCAGGCCCCTCCCGAATCTCGCAAAGCCTCGGTTGACCTCCCCAAGGCGAAGCCTTGGAGAGGTGACGGTCACCTCCCCCGCGCAGCGGGGGAGGTCGCCGACGCGGCGTTTAGCCGTCGTCGGCGGGAGGGGGCACAGCGCCAGGCAAGACTCCTGAGGTACTAACCAACTGCACTACCCAGCCCCCCCGAATCTCGCAAAGCCTCGATTCGACCTCCCCAAGGCGAAGCCTTGGAGAGGTGACTGTCACCTCCCCCGCGCAGCGGGGGAGGTCGCCGACGCGGCGTTTAGCCGTCGTCGGCGGGAGGGGGCACAGCGCCAGGCAAGACTCCTGAGGTACTAACCAACTGCACTACCCAGCCCCCCGAATCTCGCAAAGCCTCGATTCGACCTCCCCAAGGCGAAGCCTTGGAGAGGTGACACAGCGAGTTGACCTAGGGGCTTAACGACTCGAATTCTCGTTTCGACTGAACGTTCACCACTCTGCGCCCCGAGCTATGTCGCTGGAATTCAAACCAATCGGCTGCCAGCTGAGGATCGGTATCGATCAGTTCAATGGTCCATTGTCGTGGTCCACGGCGTGGTGGCTTGTCCGACCACTTCAATACTAATTTTTGGGCTACACCACTTTGAACATCGGCCCACAGATCGATACTCACTGGCATTCGCAGTCGCTGTACACTTAGTTCGCCGCGCACATGCTGACAGTTCACCACGGTACCGTTAGTAGTGACCAGGGTTTCGTCAGGTAACATCGTCAAGCGGTACGCGTGGGCCATGCGTTCGAGGATCGTGTTCACGTACAACAGCGGACTTGATTCGTCGCGCTCAGCCAACCAGCTTTCGACTAATTGCTCTCCGCCCACGAAGGCTGGGCCGCGGGGTGGCACCAACCAGCGTTGTTGATGGTCGCCTCCCAACCAGGTTGTTCCCGTTCCCAGGAACGCGGGATGCTCGACCACGTAACGATTGCGGGAATCGATGTAGATACTGGCGGTCAACTCGCGCTCGCCTCGGGCTGGACGTTGAATCACTATCTGCGCTTTGTATTTGCGAACCTCGGGCGCTGCCTGCGCGCTGCGAGCAATCGCCGCGTAGGCTCGCCGATCGTTGGTGTCGACAACAAACACCGCCAGGATCAGCAGCGAAGCAGCGATCGCCAGCGCGCTCAAGTGTCGCAAACTAAACCAGGATGATCGAGTCCATGCTGGCGGTGCATCGTGATGTCCTTTTGTCTCAGGCACTTCGAGCTGCTCGAGTATAGCCGCAACGCGGGCTGGCTGATCCACATCTGCAGGCCGATACGCGCTCTCCAGTAGAGCTTCCAGCCAGGCTTGATCGAGTTCTTTTTGACGTTCGGGTTTCATGCGTTACGTTCCAATCCCCATTGCCAGCTTGCGTTCAATGCACTCCAGCAGTCGCCCTTTGGCTCTTTGCAAACGTTTCTTGACGGTTTCTAGTTGCAGGCTCAGTTTTCGGCTCAGCTCGGCTGGTTGCAGTTCATCGCGATAACGACCTTCGATACACTCACGCTCTGGCTCTGATAATTTGCTGACGCAGTCGCGTAGGGCATCGAGTTTGTCATCCAGGGTATCGCCGGCCAGAGCATGGAATTGCTCGAACTTGGAGCTCAAGTAGTCAAGCTCATCATGGTCTTCCACTTGCACCCACTGTCGTTGCTTTCGAAGACGGGCCATGATTGTTTTTGTAGCGATGCCACGTAGCCACGGTCCGAAGGCTCGCTGCCGATCGAATTCATCCAGCCTGCGCCAAGCGACCAACATGGTCTCTTGCCAAATATCATCGACCAATCCCGGATCCCTCACCGAAGCGCGAATAAATGCCACCAGCATCTGGCTCTGCTCGCGCATCAGAATCTCAAACAGTTCACGGGCGTCCACTACCGTTTTCCTCCCCGGGGCCAGTTCCTGGAATCACTAACTGTTGTCTCGAGCATAGTGAAAGTGGACAAGAGTATGCAGTGCCCTTTCTAAAACGCAGAGGCGTAGAGGATCGCATTGCGGGCAGTCGGGCGAGGAACTGGTTTCCGTGGCGGCCGATTAAGGGCGCCAGACGCAGCCGGCCCAGGACCAGCCGACCCCAAAGCCGACCAACATGTTGGGACGGCCGGCGTGGATGCGTCCTTCGCGACGCATCTGGTCGATCAGAATGGGCAGGGTGCAAGAAACTGTATTGCCACAACCGGCCAGGCTAATAGGCAGTCGCGTCTTGTCGACCGCCAGCCGCTCCTGCATCTGAGCCAACATCTTGTGGGTCGCTTGATGCAGCAGGTACAGTTCGATGTCTTCTTTGGTCAGCTTAGCCTGCTCGAGGATCTCTTCGATCAACTTCGGAATGGCAACGACGGTAAAGCTCATCAGGCTGGGGCCATCCATATACAGCCGGCTTTTCCAGCGTTTGCGATGCCGCGGCTTGATCGCCTGGGCCAGCGACCGAGCGCCACCATCACCCACGAGCAACGTATCAGCTCCACTGCCGTCGGTACCAAATTGAAACGCGGTCAGCGACGGCATGTCCGAAGCCGAAATCAGGGTCGCGGCTGCAGCGTCGCCAAATATGGTGCGCAAACTACGATCTTCGCTATCGATATACTTCGAGTAAGTTTCGGCAGTAACTAGTAAGATTCGTCGCGCGGCCCCAGATTGAATTAAGCCTTCGGCCAGAGCCAAGCCATAGACAAAACCGGAGCAGCCCAGATTGAAATCGATGGCTCCACTGTTGGTCCGCAAATTCAGTCGCGTTTGCAGCAAGCAGGCCGTCGTAGGCAGCGGATAATCGGGCGTTTGGGTACAGAGCAAAATGAAATCGATCGAGCTGCGATCGATCGAATTCTCGGCAAACAGCTTTTCACAGGCTTTCACCGCCAAGTCGGAGGGAGTCTCGTCTGGCTCGGCGATATAGCGACAATGGATGCCTGTCTTGTCCGAGATTTCCTTGAGGTCCCACTCGGGAAACTGCGATTGCAACATTTCGTTGGTTTCGCATCGCTCCGGAAAGTGGACAGCGATCGGTCCTATTTCAGCAAATGGCACAGGCGAGTCCTATTTGTAATTGCCGTCGTTGCTCTATTTTATGGTTATAAAGCGGCGGCACGAGATGCGAAAGGTGGGGCGGCCGACGCGGAGGCGGCAGGCCCGCTGATGCCACCCAACAACCCGCTAACTAACTTGGCCTGGCCTCAGTTTCGTACTCGTACTCCTACTCGTACTCCTACTCCTACTCCTACTCGAAATAGCAGCGAGTAGGAGTACGAGTAGGAGTACGAACCATCTGGCTGCGTGCCTGCGTCACGACGGTTACGTACGTCTGCGCCAGGGTACGTCTGGGATGCTCTGCGCCAGGTTGGCCGCCCGCGCCATCACAAACAGCAGATCGCTCAAGCGGTTCAAGTAAACGATGATTGTGTTGCAATCTTCGACCTCAGCGGCGTGAGTCAAGTGCACCACTTCGCGCTCGGCTCGGCGGCACACGGTGCGTGCCCAGTGCAACCAGCCGGCCAGTTGTGAACCGCCGGGAATGATAAAGTTGGTCAGCAGTGGTAACTGCTGATCCAAGCGATCGATCCAGCTTTCCAATCGCGCCACATCGGCTTCGTCTAGCAGGCGTGTACCATGCTGCGACGGCTCGGGCGTGGCCAGTTCGGCGCCAATAGCGAACAAGTCATGCTGCGACTGAGCCACGATCTGTACAATCAATTCGGTCAGCCGGTAGCTGGAATGCACATCATCGCCTGGATCCACTGTCTCTGGCGGGCTTTGCTGATCGTGAGCCGCCTGTGCATGCACGGCCACAATTCCCAGTAGCGCATTCAATTCGTCGACGCTGCCGTAGGCGGCGATTCGCGGATGATCTTTGGGTACACGCGGCCCCGCAAACAGCCCAGTCGTGCCATTGTCACCCGTTTTGGTGTAAATTTTCATGTTGACTTCGATATGAACCAATGGATCTTTTTCGACGCAATCTCCGGTACTGGACGATGCGTCAAAAACGAAACGAACATTGTACCGACAATCGCTGTGGTTAGGTTAAAGGAAGACAAATGAGCGAACTTCGAGAAGCGGCGGGATTTATACTGATGGTGCGTAGGCCCCAGCCGCAATTCCTGCTAATGAAACATATCGACCGCTGGGACTTGCCCAAGGGCCATGCCGAAGACCACGAAGACAATCTGACCACTGCATTGCGAGAAACCCAAGAGGAAACCGGTATTGATGCAGCCTTGATCGAAGTTGATCCCGATTTTCGATTCGTCACAGAATACCGAGTCGAAGGTAAAAAACGTGGTACCTACGATAAACGTGTCACTTACTACTTGGGGTTTCTGCAAGACAAACCTAGAATTGAAGCCACGGAACATGTTGGGCACCAGTGGTGGAATTGGCCGCCAACCGGTTCGATCCAGCAGCGCACGATCGATCCCTTGTTGGCCCAGCTGGCCAAACATTTCCAGCTCCACCCACAATGCTTGTCGGGTTAAAATCGGTTTAGCTTCAAGCGTGAATTTCACTGATGAACTTCACTCAACACACATCACTGATGAACTTCATTGATGAACCTGCAATTGACGGATCGAGGATTTATCACTGTGAGCAATTCAGCTGTCGATTACTACCAACCCGAACCAGCTGCACCTGAGTCTATCGCGGCTGTGGGTATCGAGGACTCGCAACGAAGGGCTGGCGGGGGACGAGCCTCTAAACTACTCTCGCGTTTAAATCGCAAACGCTTAACGAGCACGGCGCCCAGCTTCATCGATCCGTTTCGACCACATCCACTCCTGCGCAGTGGTCATCTGCAAACCATTTTCGGTGCCATGATCACCGGGGAACTACCGCCTTACAATGCAGTATGTCATGTCATTCCGTTAGTAGACGGTGAAGCGATCGTGGTGCATGAAGAACAGCCGCGGCAGTTGCCTGCGTCCGCGCCGGTCGCCGTGCTCGTTCACGGATTAGGCGGGGATCATGGCAGTCCCTATTTGCGGCGCATCGCCGAACGTTTGACCAGCCAAGGCATCCGTGTGTGGCGTGTCGACTTGCGTGGCTGTGGAGCAGGCATGCAACATGCCTATCGTCCTGCCCATGCTGGATGCAGCTCAGACCTGGCCGCAGTCATCTCAGCTGCCCAACAACGTTTTCCAGAATCCAGCGTGTCGATTGCTGCCTTCTCTTTGGGCGGCAACATCCTGCTCAAGATGCTCGGTGAACTGGCGGAGACGCCCCAGCGCTTTGCGATCGATCCAACGCGCATCGCCCGCGCAATTGCCGTTGCCCCGCCGGCCGACCTGCACGGCTGTTGCATGAACATGGAACGCTGGTCGCGCATGCCTTACACCCGCTACTACTTGAAGATGTTGGGCAAACAAGTCCGGGCTCGATCCCAGCAGTGGGAACCCTGGCGCGCGATCCAGCCTGAGAGCGTTCTGCGCACGATTCGCCAGTTCGATCATTGGTATACCGCACCGCTGTCAGGCTTTGCCGACACCAATGAGTATTACACACTTTCCAGTTCGGCTCGCTGGCTACCGAAGATTCAGATTCCCACGCGTTTGCTGTTGGACACCACTGATCCAATCATTCCGATCGCCGCCTTCGAGAACATCCCCCTCAGCCCGTGCATCGAGCTGGAGGTAACGCGTTTCGGCGGGCACCTCGGTTACGTCGCCCCGGGCAAACGCGGCGGGGCGCGCAGGTGGATGGATGAATGGGTGGTCGCAGCTCTCTCGCGACTGAATTGCTAATTGGATAGCGCCATTTGGCAGGTAGCCACCGCTGCCAAGCGGTGGAGTTCGTCGCCAGCAAAATCCACCGTCTGGCGAAGGTGGCTACTGCTGATCAGTTAGTGGCTGAGGCGAATGTCCTTGAACTCGGCCCACATCGGCTTGCCCGCATGCAGTTGCAGTGCGATCACACCTTGGCTGAGCGCTAGGTCGGGGTCGTTATCGGTGAAGTCAAGAACGAGTTGATCGTTCAGATAGTGCCGAATGTTGTTGCCCTTGGCAATGATGACCACATCGTTCCACTGATCGAGCTTGAAGAGTTGCTTGAATCCCGCTTGATCGATCAAGTTGCTGGCGATCACTTTCTTGCCATCTTTCTCCCAAGTAGCTTTCTCGCCCACCAGGCAGATGCGGCCGCGTTTGCCGCCTTCGTCATAGATGAAGCTCGAGGTGTTGGGAAAGTCGACCTCGTTGCGCAGTTCATGCTGATAGCCGCGCACGACCCACTTATTGCGCACTTCGCCCTCAGTGATATGCCGCGATCGATATTGGATGCCAGAGTTGTTGGTGGCGTTGCAGCGGAACGAGAGCCGCAATTCGAAATCTTTCGGTTCGCCGACCTGGCAAATCAAGAAGGTATTGCCTTGGGCCTTGTTCTCCTCAGACGTTTCGCCGTGAATCACTCCGTCTTTGACGCTCCACAAACGCGGATCGCCATCCCAGCCCGTTAGATCCTGTCCATTGAACAGTTTGTGCATGCCCTGAGGCTCAGGCGGAGCCTTGTCTTGAGCTAGCGCCAACATGCCGCCGATCGCCACCCAACCGAAAACCATCAAGCTCAAAAATCTCATGTTGTATCTCCTAAAATCTCGGCCACGTTACTTCGGCTCAGCCTGCGTTGTAACTGATAGGACGCCCTGTTGCTACACTGGGCGGGGCGGATCGGCTGGGGGACAAACACTTGACGAGCACCGGGTCTGTCCCCGCGCGCGTATGTGTGACGCTAGCAAAAATTCCGGTGGTGTGTCCCCGCGCTCACGCGCTCAACATCGGGGGCCAGACGGGCCAGACGTCGGGCGTGTGAGACCTGAGTTAGCGCGGCGAATCGGCTGGGGACAGACACTCGACGAGCACCGGGTCTGTCCCCCCGCGCGCGTGTATGGGCAACGCTAGCAAAAAGACCGGTGGTGTGTCCCCGCGCTCCGCGCTCGAGATCGGGGGACAGACGTCGGGTGTGAGAGACTTGAGTTGGCGGAACGGATCGGCTGGGGGGACAGACACTTTACGAGCACCGGGTCTGGCCCCCGCACGAGTACGGGTGACGCTAGCAAAAAGACCAGTTGTGGTTCCTTCACGTCCGCGTCAGTGGGGTCAGGCCCAAGGTAAAGCGCGGCGAGAGTATACTACTTGCTGTATGAATCACTTTTTTGGCGAATCCAGTCTGATGTACGTTTTTCGACTTCTCGCGATCATTTCTGTTTTATGTCTGGGCAGCTTGCAAGCAGACGATGCACTGGATCGTCTGACGGAAAAACGCCTGTCGGAAGTGCGTGAGGCGGTGGCCGAACTGGAAAAAATCCGGCACTCGCTCGAGCGGCCGGCTCCGTTTCGTGATTACCGCGCGAACCTGCATGTACATTCGCTGCTCTCACACGACAGCCGGATAACCCAAGATGAAGTCATTGTCGCAGCCAAGCTGGCCGGTACCGATATCCTCATGTTTACCGAACATCCAGCAGATCACTACGATTATTTTGTCGATGGCCATTCGGGTCTGCGCGATGGGGTGTTGATGATCCCAGGGGCCGAGACCAAGGGCATGTTGGTTTACCCGCGCCAAAGCGTCAAAGGTCTCGACGGCGGATCGCCGCAGGAAGTCTCGGACCTGGTTCGCGGACGCGGCGGCTTGACGTTCCTCTCTCACCTTGAGGAACGCATGGACTTGAATGTGCCAGGCCTGACAGGAAACGAAATTTACAATACGCACTACGATTTCAAGTCGCAGCCGCGCCTGATCAGCGCGCTGAAAAACCCGCTGTGGTGGGTTAAGGCCAGCAAACTCTTCGAGAAATATCCACAGGAATGCCTGGCCGCGCTGCAGCGTTATCCTCAACACTATCTGCAGCGGTGGGACGTCCTCTGCCAACAATCGCCTCACACCGGTGTATCCGCCAACGATGCGCATCGCAACGTGGGCATTCGCATTCGATTGGCCGAAAAAGATCGCGCGATCGTCGAAGATGCCCTAGAGGAGAAAATCGTCGAGATTGATGCCCAGGCCCTGCGCACCTTGGGTCTGAAGCCTTTCGACGACAATGGCCAGCAGCTGTTCTTCAAAACGCTACTCGATCCATACGAGGTCAGTTTGAAGCATGTCAGTACGCACCTGCTACTGCGCGAACAAACGGTCGACGAAGTATGGGAAGCCTTGGAGCAGGGCAGGGCCTATGTGGCCTTTGATTGGTTGGCTGATCCCCGCGGTTTTGACTTGGCCCTCCACTCCGATGGCCGACATGAAATGGGCGAACAAGTCGCTTACAAGTCCGAAGCGCAACTCACCGCTCGTGCCCCACTGCCGGGGCATTGGAAACTGATTCGCAACGGCCACCTAATGGAAGAAAGCGACGGCAGCACGTTCAATACAGTTCTGACCATGCCGGGTGTGTATCGCGTCGAACTCTGGTTAACCGTGGCCAACGAACCACGCATTTGGATTCTCTCTAATCCGCTGTATGTGAAGTAGGCCGTTGTCGACTTCGAACGATCCGGCTAACCTTATCACACATTATTACTTGCACTTGCACACTACTTAACAACTTTCTCGAGATCGAACTATGAGCGGCGTGGTCTACATTGACGGCCAGTACTCCTCCCACGCGGATGCCAAAATCAGCGTTTTTGACCACGGTTTACTCTATGGCGACGGGATCTTCGAGGGAATTCGCGTGTACAACCACCGCGTGTTCAAGCTGAAAAGTCACCTGGTAAGACTCTTTCAGTCAGCTCGGCATATCGACCTGAACGTGCGTCATACTTTCGACGAAGTCGATGCAATCGTGCGCGAAACGGTTCGCCGCAGCCACATGGCCAACTCGTATATCCGCCTGGTCGTAACGCGCGGGGTCGGACCGTTGGGCGTCAATCCCAAACAGTGCGAATCAGCTTCAATGATTGTGATCGTCGACAAACTGGCCGTCTATCCAGAAGAGAAGTACGAGAGCGGTATAACGCTGATGACTTCGTCGGTGCGTCAGAAAAACCCAGCCACGCTGAGCAGTCGAGCCAAGACGCTCAACTACTTGCCCAACATGATGGCCAAGCTAGAAGCCTTGCGATCCGGTGCCGACGAAGCCCTGATGCTGAACGATCAAGGTTTCGTTAGCGAGTGTGTAGGCGAAAACGTGTTTGTCGTGACTCGCTCACCCACGGGCGAAGTTCATGTGCTGACGCCCGATGTTTCGTCCGGTATCCTGGAAGGCATCACCCGCAACGTGATCATTACCCTGGCCAAACAACATGGCATCACAGTCCGCGAAACCAATGTGACTTTGTTTGATCTCTACACGGCCGACGAGATCTTCTTGACTGGTACCGGGGCTGAAATTGTCCCGGTCGTCAGCCTGGACGGCCGCACCGTCGGTACCGGTCAACCAGGCAGCATTACCAAACAAATGCTCAAAGCCTTCCGCGACTACGCCGCTACCGGCGCAGAAGATTAACGCCCACATCTCGTAGCCGAAGTCGCCAGACTTTGGATGCGCCACGCTGGCTTCATCCAATCACTTCCGTAGCCGAAGTCGCCAGACTTTGGACGCATCACCTTGAATTCGTCCAATCTCTGGCGAGATCGGCTACGAGTGACGAGATCGGCTACGAGTGTACTACTTACTCGCTGCCCATTGGGCGACTTGTTTTTCTAGCACGCTCAGCGGCATGCAGCCGTCCTTCAAAACGGTGTGATGAAATTCAGCCAGGTTGAACTTGCTGCCTAGCTCCTGCTCGTACTTGGTTCGCAATTGGCGAATCTTCAATTGACCGATCTTGTAAGAGAGCGCTTGACCAGGCCAAGCCATGTAGCGTTCGATTTCAGCGATGGCTCCTTCTTCGCTGATAGGTTCGTTGGCCATCATGTATTCGAGAGCTTGTTCGCGCGTCCAACCTTTGACGTGCATACCGACGTCCACCACTAGGCGAATCGCGCGATGCATTTCGTCACCCAAGGCGCCCATCAACTGCTTGGGATCATCGTACAGACCCAACTCTGGCCCCAGCGATTCGCAGTACAGTGCCCACCCTTCGCCGTAAGCTCCGTACCATAGAAAGCGTGCGAACTTCGGGATTTGCTGGTTCTCTTGTTGCAATGAAACTTGGTAATGATGGCCGGGAATGGCTTCGTGCAAGAACAGCGATTCCATGCCGCTGGTTACATTAAAACTCTTAGCATCGGGAATGGGCACATAGAAGATGCCGGGCCGTGAACCATCGGCGGATCCGGGATTGTATTCGGCGCTAGCCGTCTTTTCGCGGAAGGCCTCGGTGCGCCGAATCTCAAACGGCGTGCGTGGGCGACCACTGAATATCTTGTCGACATTGGGTTCGATCTTGGTTTGAATGGCGCGATACGCGGCCAAGACTTGGTCCGCATTGTCGTAAGGCGTAAAGGACTTGTCAGTGCGCAGATAGGTAAAGAACTCTGTCAACGAACCCTGGTGCCCCATCAAGCTTTGGACACGCTCCATCTCTTTGCGAATGCGGGCCACTTCGCTTTCGCCCGTTTCAAAGATCTCTTCGGGCGTCATGGCGGTGGTCGTCCAGTATCGAACTGCATAGCGATATTGCTCGGGCCCTTCAGCCACCGCTCCAATACCCGAAGTCAGACGGCACTTGGGCAGGTATTCATCGCGCAAGAACTTAGCCATGCCCACATAAGCCGGAATGATTTTCTCAGCCACTGCAGAACTGTAGGCCTTGGCCAGCCGTTCTTTATCGGAGGCAGAGAAACTGTCGGGCAGGCGTTTGATCGGTTCGTAGAACAAACTCTCCTCGGGCGAGGCGCTAACAATCGACTTGTCTTCGCACTGCGTGATCATGCGCTCGACCAAGATCTTGGGCAACACGTAGTTGTCTTCGATTCCTTGCCGAAACTGCTCGATGGCCACTTTCATCCATACGGCAAACGCATCGACGCGTTTGAGCCAATTCTCATAATCTTTGACCGACTTGAATGGCTGGTTGCCCTGCCCGCTACCCAATTGCCCGAAGCTCAGTGGCAGGCCGTCGAATTGATTCCACGGAATGCGTTCGAATTTATGCTGCATGCCCTCCAAGCGCACATTCAGTTCATATTCCAGAATGTCCGCGGCCAGATGCGCCGATGCGCTTGTCCGATTGCGGTTGACCGTTTGCAGCTTGGTCAGCGTGCGTTGATAGAAGTCGCGTTCTTTGGCCAGGAAATCTGGGCTAATGCGAATGGGCAACTGATCGTTGTATCGCATGTCGCCGAAAGCGGTGGCCTCCAGCGGAAAGAGTGTCAGATACTCTTCGTAGTAGTCGTTGAAGAGTGTGGCCAGAAGGCGTTCGGCATCCGCATCAACTTTCTCAGGCGTTTTGGTCTCTTGTGCATTGGCCACCGGGATCCAGCCAGCCGAGCACATGCATACCCCCAGCACGACTCCCAGAACGTTGATACCTAGAACGCTGCGCATGCCCAGACTCCCGAAGTTATAGAAAATGACCCCTGGATTATAGTTAAAACCGAAACGCTTGATGCGTTCGGCTCGGATCACCTTGTAGCGGAATGCTTCAAGCGCTTTGTAGCGGAACGCATCAAGTACCTTGTAGCGGAACGCGTCAAGCGTTTCGGACTGTGACTCAGATCCCGCGACACTTCGTCCGCCAAACTTTTTCGAGAAACTTTTACGAGCTACCAGGCGGCGCTTCATCTGCTTTGCTTCCATTGCGCACAGCTTTACGGAAGCTGCTCTTCCCTAGGGCGGACATTGGGTGGTTTGGCGGCAGATTGCAAGTAGCGACTGATGAAAAATCTGCGAAGAAAAAGCTTGAAATTGACGAATTCGCCCTCATATTGAGGTTGCTTAAAGATGCGGCCAACGATTGGGCGGAAATCGAGGCAAGCCGACAAGGGAGCGCGCTGGACTTTCGTTCGTCTGGCGCGAGACTCTCTCGGACGCTGATGATATCTGCCCCAAGAAGGAGACCGCAGCATGGCAGGTCGCACGTTGGTACGACGTGGTGTTGGCTCGGCAGTTGCACGAGGCTCCACCGGTATTCCACGCCCGCATTACCTGGACCGTCCTCGTTCGAGCGAGGAGCCCCAGTCCAGTTCATCTCCTCCAGTTAAGCTGCATACGGACGATTGGATGCAAGTAGAATTGCCGCGCGGAGATTACGTTATGGCTGGGCTGGTTGCCCTCTCGATTGCGATTGCAGTCGGATCGGTGATTTTGTTGCCCGCTTTGGTAGTCTTCAACTGGTTTTCTCTGTCCCACGCGTCTTTCTGGGCCAAGCTGATCTTTGCCACCCCCGTCTTTGCCGGCGTCATTAGCGCCTGGGCCTGCTTGCGGCGAGCTAAAAGCGACCGCATTCGCCAACGCCTGTTCGATGAACTCCGCGATTAGTCGCTAGATCGCTATAGATCCTCTGCCGCTGTTCCTGCGTAATCATGCAGAAACCAAGGCTAACGCCTGCGGCTTAGGTCTTGGGCAACCGAGGCTAACGCCGCTAACACCTGCGGTTTAGGCTTTGCCTTTCGCGAATTCTCGGGAACCATTACAATCAAGCCCTTCGTTTTTAAGGTTTCACCCCGTAACGGAGTGTTTGTATGTCCCGCATTTTGCTTTTGGCAGGTTTGGTGCTATCCATGGTTTCCCCGACAGCTTCCGCTCAATCCCCTAAAGACGCCAAGGTTACGACGAAGGTCTTCTTCGACGTTACGATCAATGGCAAAGAAGCAGGCAAGATCGTAATTGGCCTCTTCGGCGACGATGTACCCAAGACTGCTGAAAACTTCCGCGCTTTGTGCACGGGCGAAAAAGGCAAGGGCAAGTCTGGCAAGCCACTGCACTTCAAGGGCTCCAGCTTCCACCGCGTGATTCCTCAGTTCATGCTCCAAGGTGGCGACTTCACCGCTGGTAATGGCACGGGCGGCGAAAGCATCTACGGCGAAAAGTTTGCTGATGAGAACTTCAAATTCAAGCACGAAGGCGAAGGCATCCTTAGCATGGCCAATGCCGGCCCCAACACCAACGGGTCGCAGTTCTTCATCACCACCATTGAAACCCCATGGCTGAACGGCAAACACGTCGTCTTCGGTAAAGTCGTCGAAGGCATGGATGTCGTCAAGAAAATCGAAGGCATGGGCAGCGAAAGTGGCCGAACACGCGCCATAATCGCTATCGCTGACTGCGGCGAAGTCAAGTAAAGCCGAGCTTTGCGAACAACTCAACGCGCAAGCCTCGTGCCCCGGACCTATAGTTCGGGGCACATTCTTTTTGTGCTCTGTGACTATTTGTGCCCTGCGAAGGTGCGTCGATCCCACTTTTCCGACAAAGCACGTCGGACTGACATCCGAGCCATTCCATGGTTACTGCGGACAATCATCGACTGGCGGTTGTCGTTCCCTGTTATCGGGTCGCAGACCATCTGGCGGAAGTCCTCAGTGCCATCGGCCCACAGGTCTCCAAGATCTACTGCGTCATCGACGCCAGCCCGGATAATTCTCGCGGAGTTGCATTAACTGCCCAGCAGTTGGACCAGCGTATTGAAGTCATCGACTTGGCAATCAATCAAGGAGTCGGCGGCGCGTTCTGTGCAGGCTTGCAACGAGCGCTAGCTGATAAGTGCGATATCATTGTCAAGGTCGACGGTGATGGCCAGATGGATCCTCAAGATATTCCTACCATCATCGCGCCGCTAGTGCGTGGCGAAGCCGATTACGCCAAGGGCAATCGCTTCTTCCATTTGCAACACCTCCAAGGCATGCCCTGGGTGCGACTGTTAGGAAACGCCGGGTTGTCGTTCTGCTCCAAGCTCTCATCGGGCTACTGGAATGTGCTGGATCCAACCAACGGTTTCGTTGCCATTCACCGTACGGCTGCCCAACAGATCGATTGGAACAAGGTTGCGCGTCGCTGGTTCTTTGAATCGGACGTGTTGTTTCGACTGTCGATCATTCGGGGGGTAGTAGCCGATGTGCCACTGCCGGCACGTTATGCCAACGAAAAGAGCAATTTGATCGTCTCCCAAACGCTCATCGAGTTTCCGTTCCGGCATTGGATCAATTTTCTCAAACGCATCTTCTATTGCTATTTCCTGCGCGAGTTCCACATTGCTTCGCTGAACCTGGTGCTGGGAATTGTACTGATCGCTTTTGGCGCGATCTTCGGGCTATACCATTGGGTCCAAGGTTACCAACTGAACCAATTCGCCTCGGCCGGTACGGTCATGTTCGCAGCCCTGCCAATTATTCTGGGTTGGCAAGCACTACTGAGTTTCTTGGCATTCGATGTAGGCAATGTCCCTAAGCGCCCATTGCAACTTCGCTCGATCGACCGCGATGATTCGTAGAGCCAGCCGCATGCATACCAATGATTGGCAGCGAGCCTTTCAGATCGGCAGGAGCGTTTTTCGTGATACGCAACTGGCCAATGTAGACGAACAAGCTGGTCCTGCTTACTTCGCCGGCCTCAGCCTCAGTCGCTGGCTGTTTTGGCAGCGGCTGAAATGGGCCGCCCATCAGCTTCCCAAATGCCAAGGCGAGCGAGCCTTAGACTTTGGCTGCGGCTTTGGTTTACTGCTGCCCCACCTGCGCGAGCAGTTTCAGACTACGATTGCCGTGGATGTGGTACCGGAATTGGCCACAGAATTCGTCGCTCGCTGGTACGCAGATTCGGGGCCGGCGCATCAGCTGAGTATTGTTTCATCGCTGGAGGCGGCACACATCCAACCGGGCTCGCTCGACCTAATTGTGGCACTCGATGTCTTGGAGCACTTTCATTCGCTGACGGAAATCGTCAGCACACTTACCAGTTTGCTCAGTCCCACCGGCCGGATGCTCGTCAGCGGCCCGACCGAATCACGACTGTATCGACTGGGCCGCCGCCTGGTGGGCTTTAGCGGTGACTATCATCATCAAACCATCTATGACGTACACGCGGCGCTTGAGCCATCGCTAACGCCACTATCTATCCACTCGCTGCCACCGCTGGCACCTCTATTCCTGATGTCGGTGTGGCAGCGTCGGGATTAACGACCGGCAACATCGCTAAGCACGTGGACGCGTCGACGTGCGTAGTAATGAACGAGACTGGGACTACTTGCTCAACCGCTTGGCCAAGTTGACCAATTCGATAAACTCCGCGCGCTGCTCACTGGTTTTGACTGACTGAGCTGTTTCGATGATCCAGTCCCAGCTCACGTTACCTTTATACGAACTGTCTCGCAGCAGCATACCAAAGGCCAGGACTGCGCTGGCAAATCGGAAGTCACCATCAGTGGCTGTGGGTGATCGCTCGGGCAAGCGTTGCTGCAGTTCATGAGCCTGGCTATCGAGCGGATGTTTGTAACGGACGTTCACTGTTAACAGAGTGTCTTGATCTTCCGTAACTTGAGGTTGGACGAACTCCGAAGTTGGCGACACCACTTGAACCTCTTGGCTGCCCACCGGTGCAACTTCATAGAAGGCAGTCACTGTATGTCCCGCTCCGATTTCACCGGCATCTTTTTCATCATTGCGAAACTCTTCGTTGGCCATCGCGCGATTTTCGTAACCAAGCAACCGGTAGGCTTTGACAAGCCGGGGATTGAAGTCGACTTGGATTTTTACATCTTTGGCGATCGTCACCAGCGTTCCGCCCATCTCCTGTTGGAACACTTTACGGGCTTCGGCCTGGTTGTCGATATACGCGTAGTTTCCATTGCCATGATCAGCCAGTTTCTCGAGCGTCGAGTCCTGGAGATTGCCCATGCCGAACCCCAGCACCGACAAAAAGATATTCGACTTGGCCTGTTCGGTAATCAGATCGATCAAGTCGCTTTGATTACTGATGCCTACGTTAAAGTCGCCATCGGTGCATAGGATAACGCGATTGGTTGCATCGGCATCGAAGTGATCTTTGGCTAGCTGGTAAGCACCTCGAATTCCCCCAGCGCCATTGGTTGATCCACCCGCTGACAACTCATCGATCGCGCCAACGATTTTGCCGAGCTGATCAGCCCGCGTCGGTGACAACACAACTCCAGCGTTTCCCGCATAGGCCACGATGCCAATTCGATCGCGTGCATCGAGTTGACGAGCCAGCAACTTTAGCGACCACTGCACCAGCGGTAACTTGGTATCGCTAGCCATCGAACCAGAGACATCGACCAGAAATACGAGGTTACAGGGTGGCCGTGTTTGACTGGTAACCGACTTACCGCGTAGGGCGACTCGCACCAGTTGATGCCCAGGCTGCCACGGACACTCTGCTCGATCGACCATGACTGAGAACGGATGTTCGTCGTTTGGCTCAGGGTAGTTGTAAGAAAAATAGTTAATGCACTCTTCCAAGCGTACTGCGCCTTTGGGTGGCAGCTGACTACTGTGCAACATGCGTCGAATATTGGAGTAAGACGCCGTATCTACATCGATGGCAAAAGTGGATTGTGGCTGTTGCAAGGCGACCACAAAAGGATTTTCAGCGATCGCGTCATAAGATTCGCCACGCGATTGACTGACAGACGCATCGGTCAGCGAGCGATCGATCGCCGGCGGCAGCGCACCTCGATGCGCACCATCACAACCCACGAGTAAAATTGCTGCCCATCCAATTGACCTCAGCGCATTTGACATGATCTGCGTCCTGAAAATTAGAGACTGTGGTGGAACACGCCCAGGCATCCGAAAAGAGAAAACTTTTATCCGACCAGTGCTGACACAGAGAGAGAGACCAACCACCGGCAATTTATTCCACTTTTCTGAAGCTCCGGTCGAATGTGCGCTGCCTGACATTGCCGATGGAATGCTGAAAAGGTATTTAGCATGCACATCTCAAATTCCATCAAGCTGTCGACAAATACCCCAGAACCAACTTCAGCCAAGAATGCTAGCGTCGCTGCTCGACAGTCGCTCCAAGATGTCTTCACAGCCGTATTGCGTGAAGCTGGGCGAGAAGGCTATCGTTCGGCCAGCGAAGTCACATCGGATCGACCGCTGGTGAAGCAAGTGGAGAGCAGCTGGTCGAGCTGGTTTGATCAATTTGGGCAATCGGGTTACTCCGACTATCTGGCCAGTGCACAAGTTACTGGGGCGACTTCTTCTAAGCCTACGGCGACTGAATTCCGAGACACCTACGCGCGCGTACTGGTCGATGCTTACAGCCAAGGTGGATATGCCACTCCGCGCGAGTACTTGCGGCAGCTCGATCGCGAAGCATTGCGCAGCGTCCAACTCGTTCATCGTCTGGCAGAACCGATCGATGCATCGCAGCTATCCGAAGAGGGAGCTCTGAATCTCTTGCTGCCACCGGCGGCCGCGGTAGATTTGAACCATGATGGTCTGAACGCGATTGGCAAAGCTTTTATGTTTGGCTTTCCCGACAGCACCACGCCTCGCGATGTGCGTGACGCGTGGGAAGAGTCTACGGCCGACCTGCCGGTGGACGAAGTCATGCACCATGTGTTTCAGATGAAGTCATCGACGTTGCTGGCCAATGTGCGCGTCGATGGCCAAGGGCAAGTTATCGGCTTTCGCGACCCTGGCGATCCTGATTGGATCAATCCGATGGACTCAAGCAGCTTTTCGTACCACGCTGCCGCTCGGGGGTGGCTCGATTATTTGGAGGCCTTCCAGAATCAGATGCCTGCCTCTCAGTATCAGCGTGACCACGCCTTCTGGAGTGATTTCGCATCACGTCTAGCCTACCTGCGGCCCGGCCTCCCCACGTAACCGAGTCACTCCGAGACTCGTATCGTTCACATAACTACACTCAACTCTAAGCCAATCAGCGTCTCGGAGAGACGCTGCTACGTGACCCGCGTAGCCGAGTCTCTCCGAGACTCGAAACAACCCACCAGGCACCCTCACCAACTCTCCTCTGCTACAACAACTTGGAGCCGACAATCGATCATGAACCGGTACCAGATGACGTTCGCCCCGCGGTCATGGGCTCCGGCGATGCAGCCGCTATTTGTGAGACTGATGGCACCAATTCGACGCATACAACAGCATCGCACGGTCGCTGTGGTGCGCGTGCATGTAAAGGGGCATGAAGCCGTTGGTCAATCGCTGGCGACGGGTCAACGTCTGATGATCACACCGAACCATCCTAGTCACGCGGATCCCTTTTCGATCTATGCTGCTTGCGACCAGGTGCGCACGCCCTGCCATATCATGGCGGCTTGGCATGTCTTTCTGAAGCACTCCAACTGGATGCAACGCTGCCTGCAATGGCATGGCTGTTTCAGTATCGATCGCGAAGCTAATGATATTAGCGCGTTTCGCCATGCCATTGATGTACTGTGCAAGCGTCCTGAGCCGCTAGTGATTTTTCCTGAAGGCGAGATCTACCACTGCAATGATCGCGTTACACCTTTTCGCGAAGGTGCGGCGGCCATTGCCCTGGGTGCGGCTCGCAAGGCAGAGCGTCCCGTGGCTATTGTGCCGACAGGAATCAAGTATCGTTACTTGGATGATCCGACACCGCACATTTTACAGGTGCTCGCTGACATTGAAACTCGCATCCTGTGGCGAGTCCAAGCGGATCGACCGATCATTGAACGGCTTTACAACATCGCTGAAGCTGTCCTGGGACTGAAAGAGCTCGAGTATCTCAAGAGCGTGCGGACCGGTAGTTTAAGTATGCGTTTGCGCGATCTGGGCGAAGAGATTTTGAGGCGGCTCGAGGATCGCCATGGCGCCTGTGATGATGCTTGCCATCCGGTGCGCGTCAAGGAGCTGCGTCGTACGATACTGACCAAGTCCAACGATCGTCAAACGGACAGAGAGACGCAAGCGCATTTGCGCCGTGACTTGGATGATTTGTTTGTAGTGATGCAGCTATTCAGTTACCCCGGTGACTACTTGCGAGTTGAACAGCCGACGATTGAGCGTATCGCAGAGACGGTCGACAAGCTGGAAGAAGATCTGCTGCAAAAGAAGACCGCTTCCATACGTGGTCGGCGTGAGGTCACGGTGCACTTTGGCGAACCTCAACCGGTACCCGCTATCAAGTCGCGAACTGCGGTGGCAGACATAACCGCTCAGACCCAGTGCCACGTGCAGCAACTGGTTGATACCCTCAGCGGCGCAGCCCACACGTCGGCTACCCCACGCAGCGCGTAGCCCGTGATCTCGCCCTTTTCGTAGCCGATCTCGCCAGAGATTGGAATGTTCGTAGCTGATCTCGCCAGAGATTGGGTTTCTTCGTAGCTGATCTCGCCAGAGATTGGAACTCAATCCAAAGTCTGGCGACTTCGGCTACAGGCGTTGCGTGCGAAGTTGCAGCGACTTCAAGTAGTTCTTGACTGGATGGAGTTCGGGTTGCAACCGGAGGGCTTCCTCTAGCAGCGGAATCGCTTCTTGTGGTTGGCCGCTGGCGTCGTAGGCCATCGCTAGCCGCAACATCATCTCCACATCCTTGGGGCGCAGGTTGAGAGCTTGTTGATAGAGACTGATAGCTGCAGCCGGATCGGTCTGCATAGTTAGTGTTGCGAGGGCGGAGACGAACTCGTACGATTGTGGATCGAGTTGGCTAGCTTTTTCCAGGTGCGGTATGGCTTGGCCGGCCGATAGGTGTGAGAGGGCCATGCCCAGCGTGGCGTGGGCTCGAGCTAAACTTGCATCGAGTTCAATGGCCTTGCGAGCGTACGTCTCAGCGCCAGGCACATCACCACGGGCCAGCATGCAGGCGGCCACATCGTTAGTGGCGCGAGCTGAATTGGGTCGGCGCTGCAAGTTGGTTTGGGCCACTTCCAGAGCTTTGTCGAACTGCTGCATGTAACACATGTTGGCGATAAGATTGGTTTGCAGTTCTTCATCTGTTGGCGTCGCTTGGACGCCCGCTTCCAGGTATGGTTGAGCTTCGGCAAAGTTGCCCGTTAGCGACAGCAACAATCCTCGGTTGACGACAACTTCGGGCAAGTTCGGTTCGGTCTGGCTGGCCTTGTCGAGCAAGGCTAAGGCATCTTCAAATTGGCCGCGTGGGATGAGGAGCCCAGCGTAGGCTGCTTGGGGGCGGGCTTCATCGGGGGCAATTTCCAGTGCACGGCGATAACACTCTTCGGCCGCCGCGTCGTTGCGCTGCTTGGCATACGCGCTGCCCAATCCCAACCAGGCATTGAAGTTGTGAGGAGCCTTTTGTGTTATGTCGAGCCAGAAGGCTTCTTCGCTTGTGTACACACGATTTCGCGCATAGGTGACGCTGCCGAGCGATACGCATATTAAGGCGAGCAATATCAAAGCAACTGTTGCGGCACCGCGATGGATTTGAGTTATCGACGATCCGAGCAAGCCCAAGCACTGTCCCACCAGTACGCAACCCATCGTGATCACTGCTGCCAATGGCAAGTACATGCGATGTTCGAAGGCCAGATCAATGATAGGTGCGAGGCTGGAGGTTGGTGCTAAGATGATGAAGAAGCTCATGGCAACGAAGCCCAAGGCAGGCCGAGCGTAGCTGAGCCATACGGATGTTGCGAACAACGCGACCATAATGACCAGATAGGGAAGGAGTTTTGCGATCGAGTCCTCGATCGGCCATGCATAGTAAGCGCATTGACCCGAGGGCCAGAACGCAAGTTGCAAGTAGTGCGTGATGACCGCTGACTGGTTAGTAAGGTAAGTCCACGGTCCAAGCCCTTCAACGTTCAGCAAACCGCCGCCCCGATAGTCCGCTTGATAATGCAGCATGGCCCACGCCAACACTCCCCAAGTCAAAGCCCACCCCAGCGTCTCCTTTCGCTCCCCTAAAGGCCACAAACCACCAACCTTCGCTCGCTTGGCGAACACTTGTCCATACCAGAAGACCATCACTGGTGCAGTGACCATAACTTCCTTGCACCCCATGCCGATAGCGCAGCTCGTGATGGAGCATGTATACCAAGCCCAGCGGTGGCAAGAGGTTTGCGCGCGGCTAAAACAATATAGTGTTAGCAAGTAGAACAGAGCCATCATCGACTCAAGACGCTGGACGATGTAGGTGACCGCTTGTGTGTTGAGTGGATGCACGGCCCAAATAAGCGCGACGGAAAGACTCAGCCCCAGTGCTTGCGTGGTCTTGTCTGGATACAGTAGCAGCCAACTGCGGCGGACAAGGCCAAACAGAGTCAGCGCCGCCAGGATATGGATGGTGAGGTTAGTGACATGGTAACCGACTACTTCGTACTTATGAACTGCGTAGTTGAGAGCAAACGTATAGTGCGCGAAGGGTCGATTCGAACTGTTGATCACGGGCCAAGGTGGCCAGGCTGAACGAATCTTTGGATCGTTGGCAATACGTGGGACGTCATCGAACAGAAAGGGACCACTTAGCGAATTTGAATAGGCTGCGCAGGTGGCCAAGATGATTAGAAGCGTCGCTGCCCAGTTGGCGCTGCGATACTGGCTGCAGCAGACTTTCTGTGGGTCTTGGGACGCGTCGACTGGCATGATGTTGGGGATCCATAAAAAACAAGTGCCCGAGCTGTTCGTAGCTGGGGAGCATGCCATCGATCAAATATTCGTAGCGATCGTGGGCGTTACTTTGGTCTGGTAAAGAAGGTAAGTTGACCACCGATCAGCCAATCGTCGTATTCTCTTCCGAATGAGTTGACCCAGTATTTGCCGGAGGCTGTCAGACGCACATTTCCATTTAGCCAGAAGTGAGCGCCGACTTCGGGATAGGCGGCCACGAACCACTGGTCGATTTCGGACGTTTTCTCGTCGCCTTCATCGATGAAGTGGTCATCATCATTGTCTTGGTGGTCGTCATTGGCATCGCGCACAGTACGCGAGAGGCCGGTGGTACCACCTAGACCGACAAATGGCGTCAGGCGTGCAGGTAATTGAAGTCGGACACCTGTGTCTGCGCCCAGATACCCTTGGTCGCCTCCCCAATAAGCGGCTCCTGCCAGGCGATGTGAGAACCAGTGGGTTGGATAGTATTCAAATCCAACTTCTGCACCACTCATGGGGTCGTTAAGGTTGGCTGGTTTCTGCATTCCGCCGCTGAGGTACCATCCGCCGAGATCTTCGACGAATCGTGCATCGACGGCCTGTTTGGCTTTGCCGACCAAGTCATCTTTGTCAGCACCTTCAGCATACTTTTCCGCGTAGACCGGATCATCCATAGCGTACCGCGACTTCAACAGCGACTCGCAGCCGCAGTTTGTTGCCGCTACCAATGCAGTCATTGCGGCCAGAGTAAGGTTGCTAGCATTCCAATTCATGATGAATGCATTCCTGAATGCGGGAGACGCTTTAACGATTCCAACTTGTAACGCTTTCGCTCATCGGACTCAATCCCAGCCCCCGCGTCACGCGCCAAACGGGGGACAGAGCACGCGCATTGTTCCGCGCCCGGGGACAGAGCACGAGCACGTGCACGTGGTTCTCATGCAATGCCAGCAAATCACCCCCGGGTCTGTCCCCAGTGGTGCGCGCCCGGGGACAGACACCCGCGTTCGTGTCTGGGGACACACACCATGTTCGTACAGTTGCTAGCAAATGGATGGACGCGAATTGAGGCTGTGGTTTTAGAATCCTAAAAAATATTTCAGATTATTTTCGGCTACCTCAATCTTGAAAAACCCTGGTGTTTACAGGGTATGCATTCAGCCAGCGGGGCGGCGCGCCCTTGACGCATCACTATCTATATAGGGTGACGTTTCGTTTGTTGCCGGCCACCGGGCTACCGATGGCTACTGCTGTTTGCTAGCACAAGAAAAAGGAGTGCAAGATCATGGCTCGAAAACCTCGGAGAAGTTTGTTCAGTCCAGACGAAGTCGCCACCGTGCATATCTCCAATCGCTGTGTCCGCGGCCAGTACCTGATGGGACTGGACGAGACCACCGGCGAAGACCATTCCGAACGACGCGAGTGGTTTCAAACCTACATGCAGTTCTGTGCCGGGCACTTCGCCTTCGACGTGCTGGATCAAGCTATTATGGAAAATCACTTTCATGTTCTGGGCAGAGCCCGGCCCGATGTGGTCCTGTGCTGGAGCGATGCCGAGGTAGCTCGCCGCTGGCTGACCCTCTGCCCGCCCAGCTCTGGCAAACGCAAAGGCAAGAATAAAGACAGAGCTCCCCTGCCCACCGGACCTACCAAAGCTCAGATTCGAGCCCTGACCGGGCAGCCGGAGTTTATCGCCGAGCTGCGCAAACGTCTCAGCGACATCTCGTGGTTTATACGCAAGATCTGCCAACACGTGGCTCAGCGGGCCAACGCCCAAGCCAAAGCAGCCAATAAGCCCACTGGCAGCTTCTGGAACGGTCGCTTCCACGGCGTACGCCTGCTGGATGAAGAAGCCGTGTTGGCTTGCTCGATTTACATCAATCTCAATCCCATCCGCGCCGTCATGGCCTACACCTTCGAAGACAGCCAGTACACCTCGATCCAGCGGAGACTGCAAGATCTGTTGATGGTCATGCCTGCTGACGAGAACAAGGCCATACCTGAAGCCATCTCCGATCCTGGTACGGAGCCAGTATCCGGCTCAAGCGCAGCGCAGCCGCTGGCCAGCGACAGCCTGCTGGACGATCAACTGGGCAGCGATCACTTAGGCAGCGATCAAGTGGTTAGCGATACCAAGGTGCAGCCGCTGGAGGTGGCTGCCAGCAATCGCAGGGAGGCCTCGCCGCCGCAGGACATCTTGGCGTCTAGCCTCTCCACCAATGCGGCCGCGCCCGACCGGCGGCGTTCGCTGGCTGAGACACTGGCCGATCAGATCCTTCGGTTTGGATCGGCGATGGCCTACGAGCCTGAGGAGGGCGAAGAGGAGTCGCCGGAGATGGCCGAGCTGCGCAAGTTGCCACCTGAGCCCTGGCGACCGAGCGGCTACCTGGCACCGCTGGAGATCAACGAAGCACTGGATCCGATCGGACCACGGCTCAGTCGCAGTTGTCAGCGCTGTAGTGATCGCGGCTATTTGACGATGACCATTGGCAAGTACATCGAGTTGCTCGAATGGTGTGCGCGGCAGATTCGCCCTGGCAAACGCGGCGTGATGCCCAGCGACACTCCGCCGATCCTCGAGCGTTTGGGGATTCCCCCGGAGGTGTGGATGAAGCTGGTCACCAGCTTCAATGAGCTCTTCAGCACAGTGGCTGGCATGCCCGACAGCGTCGATGCGCATAGCACGTCGCGCAATGAGCGTTTCTACATGCCCAAAGCCACGCGTGAGATGTTGACCATCCAACCGCTCTCCCAGCAACCGATCGAACCAACTGCGCCGGAGCAAGCGGCAGACATGTCTAGTTCGTCGGCCTAGGGCCGACGGGCACACGACAAACTCTGCTAGCTTAGCCGGACAGCTTCAAACCAGGCAATTTCGGCCATTCTAAAAACTCACCTACCGGGTGAGTCTCGCTACCGGTCTATCCCGGTCTCTCCCCAGCGGCCACACAACACCCGCCAACGCCCTCAAAAATCGCCTCCCACACCCGCGCGCCACTCCCAAACAGCGTTTCCCCGCCGCTCCAACGACGCGCACCCGGGGCCAAACCGCTCTCACCACCGCGCGCCCACCACCGCTTGAGCCTCAAAATGCCTGCGAATATGAACGGGGACAGACCCCGGGTATTGAAAGCTCTGGAAATACGAACGGGGGACAGACCCGGGTATTGGATTCAGGGGTGTTGGGCTCGCGTCACTTATACCTCAGGTGCTTACTTGCAAGTCGAGGGCCACCTTCGACTTTTCGGCGGCGAGGTTCTCGTCGATACGCTCGAGCAGATAGGCGCTGAACGGGCCGAAGTGCAGGTAGAAGGCCATCAAGTTCACTCCATAACGCAATGCTTTGGGATTGCGGCGCAGGATGCCGAAGAGCGTTTGCCAGAACAAGCGACGGTAATTCGATCGAATGCCTTGTTTGACCAGGATGCGCGACAAGGCTTTCAAATCGCGATAGTAATGCCGCCAAGAAAGCCGCAAGCGCTTTTGCGAACAATCGAGCTGGGCGACAACCCGTTGAACACGATCGAAATAAGCTTCTGGAGCGTAGATGTCACTGACAACGTCTCGATAATCGTTCAGGATGTCCAACCGCGGCCGAAGCGGTTCAAAGTTGATGCCGGCAGTGCATTGATCGCCGCGTCCGCTACCATCATCTTTCACGTGATCGAACTGATCGAACAATCGACCCTCGCGTTCAAGTCGGCGAGTCAATTGCGTACCCGGCAGTGCATACAGCAGCCCAACCATCGCGATGGGCGTTGCGCTCGCCGAAATCAGATCGCGAACACCAGCAGCCACACTGCCGCGCTCACCGTCAAAGCCGATGATGTAACCGCACGACACCCACATGCCGTACGAGTAAATCTTCTGTAAACTGCTCGCCAATTCGCGTTTAGTATTCTGCCCCTTCTGCGTTTGACGCAGAGTTTCTTCGTCAGGGGATTCAATACCCATAAACACAGTAGCGAAATTCGCGCGCTGCATCAGGGCCAATAACTCATCATCACTCGATAAATTAACCGAGGCTTCCGTCGCAAACTCAAATGGATAACCGTGCTTTTCTTGCCAGGCTATCAAGTGAGGCAAAAACTTTTTCACGTCGCGCTTGTTGCCAATGAAATTGTCATCAACAATATCTACCAAACCGCGATGACCAAGCGCCAGCA
Organism: Rania fehmarnensis; assembly: GCF_056494185.1. Taxonomy (NCBI): domain Bacteria; kingdom Pseudomonadati; phylum Planctomycetota; class Planctomycetia; order Pirellulales; family Pirellulaceae; genus Rania; species Rania fehmarnensis. The sequence continues at coordinate 2,324,440 of NZ_CM151398.1, read as the reverse complement.
ACGCGTCAAGCTCGCGCAGCAATTGTTCGGGCTTCTTCAATCGCGGCACTCTACCGAAGAGCTCAATGATGTCGCAGAATTCGCAATTGAAGGGACAGCCCCGCGCGAACTGAACGCCGGGAAAAAGGTATTTGCTGAGTTTCAGCAGATCAAAGCGGGGCGTGGGCGTTTGCGTGACATCAGCTTTCAACTCACCGGCAGCATAGAGCGGCTTAGTCGACTGATAGTTGTAGTCAATCAACCACTGCGGCAACGTTACTTCAGCTTCGCCCAGCACCAAGCAACTAGCCTGCGCGTAGATATGCGGACTGGACGTGGCGTCGGGGCCTCCGACAACCGTCATCTTTCCAGCAGCCCGACTGCGACTGATAATCTCGAGCGCCGAAGGCTGTTGAGGTAACATGCCACCAGTCATGACCACATCTGCCCAAGCGAGATCCTCGTCCGTGAGCTGTTCAATATTGCAATCGACCAATCGCACTTCCCACTCGGCAGGCAGCATCGCGGCCACCGTAATCAAGCCCAGCGGCGTGGCGGGATACTTGGCATCTTGAAGATCGCAGGTCGCCTTGAAGTTCCAGAATGACTTCATCGTAAATTCTGGGTAAACCAAAAGGCAACGGACCATTGAATTCTGCTTGTGTCGATCGGATACGTGGGCGGATAGATACTCCATGGTAGCCCAAGATTGCAAAAACAGGAACGAATGCACAAGTTCTCAGCCCGGGTGCGAGCACCAGCACAGAGTGATTATTCCGGCCGTAAGAGTCGTTTCGTCTAGTTACGTATCGAAAATTTGCAAAGCGCGTACAGCTTTCAGGCAGACAAATTCCTCCGCCCGTCTTCACGGAAAGGTCACGCCTACGGCTGCCGTGAGGCCGCTTCCACCGATTCGGCCGCCAAATCCACTTCAGTAACAAGCTCTTCACTAGTAAACCCGGCCCCCGTGCTGCGCTGCTCTTGCTTAAGCGTCCGGCCAGGAAATGTGTCGCTGGACCAAAGCTTACATTTGATCGGGCCAGCCTCAGACGAATCGTCCCACTCATAAACTTCTGCTTGATACTCCCGGTCACCCACCACGATCTTCTCGGTCGATGTCCGCAGAGCTTTCATCGACGGCAACGAGAACTGCTCGGCTGTCATACCTGGCGGCAAGGCAAACTCGGCCAGATAATCGTGCGTCATCGCATCGTTCTTTTCCAACGCTTGGTTGGGCCGCTGTACATCGATCTGCGACTCAACCACAACTTTGTCAGCCGCCTTCTCCAGTAACTTCGTTCGAGTCGTTACCAACACGGTCCCATGCTGATTGGTCGTCGTGCGAACTCTGGTCACAGCGGTGCCTGCCGGAAAGCGGCTCCAGTTGACAAATTCAGCTCGCGGAACCATCTCTGGCTTGAGCACCGCTGCCGAAGTCGCTTGAACTTCAGCAGCGGGCGGTACAGTTTTGGCCGCTCCACAACCGATCGTTACCATCACCAGTAAACCCATCAAGAATCGAATGGTCATAAGCAGCCCCACTGAAAGATTTCTATCGCTTCTTAGGTTTCTTGTTGTACGTTCCGTAACTCTCTTCCTGGGCAACCTTTTCATCCTCTGCCTTGATAGCAGCCTTTTGTTCCTCGGTCAGTTCCGAAGTAGGATGAACCGTCTCAGCAGGACCACAACCCAACTGGCACGGCAAGGCCGCAGCCAGCGCAACCATCAACAAGCATTTGCCAGATAACTGCATCGTTAAAGCCTTATTCAATGACCTGACTGACTTGACCATCATCGATGACGCATTGATACATCCAAGCCGTGGCATCGACGGTGAATGATGCAAAACGTACCGAACCATCGCCGTACGCTACATTCAGTCCGCCGGGGTGACTGGAACCAAAATAACGCCGCCAAGTATTAGCGGTGTCATTGCCAGGTTGGCCAATGACAATGATTGTCTTGTCCAAGTCGCTCTTTGGAGGAAAGTGGTATCGCACTACGCACTCATCCCAGCCAGCGTTGTTCCAGCGTTCGTTGTCACCACCATCAGTCCCCTGACGCGACGGCGGTAAACACTTCTCCGCGGCTACGATCGAATTGGAGGTGCCGTCGATCACGTCAGCCAGTCGACGCTTGGCTCCCTGTGCTGACCAGGTGATGTATCCCTTGCGCCCACTGGTGTTGCCAAAGTTCTCGGGCGTACGTTCGTTGCGACGCGGTGACATACCCAGCGGTGCTGCGGGAATATCTCCCCAGTTCTCATGGACTTCGCCTTGATAGTATCCAGCACAGCCGGCGTAATCACAGCGTCCGAATAACGCCGTGCCGTAACCCGTAGGTGCACGTCGCGAAGGACAGTAGTACGTAGAAATCAAAGATCGAGCAACCGTATTTTCACCGTTGTAGTCGGCCGGGCGGCCCGAATGAATCGGCGGCAGATCAAAGCGAGCCTGGTTATACACATTCGATTGCTCAATAAACGGCAAAATGTGGAACCAATGGCTCCAACCATTTGGATGAGCCGCGTTACAACAAGTGGTGCCGCTTTCATAGTCACCAATCGGCTCGTTATAGACCATGCCCGGCAAGGTCGGGTCACCATCGTATGGCCCCTTGGGCAGATACTTATAGGCCGATTCATGATTCAAAAACGCCAGCCCAATTTGCTTTAGATTGTTTGAACACTGCATGCGTCGTGCGGCTTCACGCGCAGCTTGTACGGCCGGCAACAATAGACCAACCAAAATCCCAATAATCGCAATCACTACCAGCAGTTCTACCAGCGTAAAACCACTTCCTCGCTTCAGATGCATCACAGCCCCTCCTTCAAAAAGACAAAGAACATTCGCTGCCAAATCACCAAAGGGATTAGAACCACCGATTGTGTGGCATCGATGAACGCTCAGCGAAGTTTCAACGAAGAAAAAAACAGAGGACGCAACTTAGGAAAGATGCAGCGACCTCGGCGAACTTCCTACCGACCGACAAAAGACGACAAACTAACCTTCCGCGAAGTAAACAAGGCATATTGACACATCTACTACATTCGTAGTACAACCAACTACACCTGTAGTACATGCCTTCATAACGCAGAGATTGATCGTGGTTCAGCGCAGATTGCTTGCAAGCGAATTAGAGATTCTGGACATTCTGTGGCAACATGGTCCGCTGTCGATCGTCGAGGTCCAAAGGCACATGCCGGCAGGCGTAGGTTATACGACGGTGCAGACGCGGCTCAATCGCATGTGTGACAAGGACTTGCTGAATCGATCTAAAACGCGTCCCAGCAAGTACACCGCCGCCATGGATCGCCAAACCGCCTCTGCGGCTGACCTCAAACTCTTAGTCAAGCGGGTGGGGCAGGGGACTATCGTTCCGCTAGTGGCTCAGCTGATCCAATCGCGAACTCTCAAGCCGGGAGAATATGCCGAGCTGAAAGCACTGATCGAGCAGGCGGAAACCAAAGCCAATTCCAAAGCCAAATCAAAAAAGGAGTCCAACCGATGAGCTCATCATCATACCGCGACCGGCTGCAGTGTTGACACCGATCTGAACCTCGCCGACCGGAGCATGCTCGACGGTGTAATTTCCATGCGCGTCAGCAGGTCCTGTCATGGAACTCGACGCGTTAACCACGATGACGAGTGCGTAGGGAACGGGCTTGCCCTTATAGGTGATCTTGCCTGTCATCGAAGCGTCGGACAGAACCATCCGCTGTTCTTCGGTGAAGGTGGCAAATCTGTAAAGCAGAAAACCTGCGCACAAGAGTAACGCCGTCGCCAAAATTCCTTGTTGCACATTCTTGTTGTTCATAACTGAATCTATTCGATTACGATGTCTTGATTGTTGTCGCCTTTGGCAACAGATAGGTTTAAAGTGATGCCGGACGTGTTGGGGTCAGCCATCTTCTTTTCGCCGCTGGCATTGTCCCAAGCCATGTTCCATACGCTCATACCGGCTGGCGTTGGCCGACCGAAAGCCTGAGCACTGGGTACGTAGCTGGTCAAACCCATGGGCGCAGGTATGCCGCTATTGATCCAGCTATATCCACCGGCTTGAACTTCTTTGGCCGGTGAGGCATCGCTTGGGCATATCAGGAACGGAGGAGCGTAGAAGAAGCTGGTCTTCTGTCCGTTATCGGTAACTTCATTGTACGCCAGGTACTTACCACGGTACGGCACGGTGTTCGCGCCGCGGTTGGTCAAAACATTCAGCCAACCATTGATAATCAGTGGTGGAAACTCACGCATGGTATCGTGAGCATTGTGCAGCGCAAGCCCCTCCTGCTTGAGATTGTTCGTACACTGCATGCGTCGGGCAGCTTCACGCGCTGCTTGAACTGCTGGCAACAGCAATCCGACTAGGATGTCAATGATGGCGATGACCACCAGCAACTCCACTAGAGTACCTTAAGCCATTGAAATTTTTGCGCCGCACCCACCAAACCCCTGTCGAAACAATCCACGTGAGGGGATTTTAAGCCCCCGTTGGGAATCCTCGCACGACGTAACCAAGTACTCGCAGGCCAGTCAGGCTACTTGCGACCTTCGCCAGGAAGATCGGAGCATGTTGAATTCACTTTTTTGTCGCTTACTTATGTTTGCATTGGCAGTGGCCACAGGCTGCAGCCGTAACGACATTTCCACCAGGCCTCAGCAAACGCCGGCCAGACTCACTGCGGAGCAGATGCGAGAAGACCTCGTTCAATACTACAAGACCGCGTTAAGGGCGTGGGCTTACCGGGAATCTCAAAAGACTGATCACTCGACGGAACTCCGGGACGCGCTCGATCGTATCACAGCCCAGATTACACCGGAGACGACGGAACAGAACTTCTCGTTGATGTTGCGAGAGTTTGCTGCCTCGCTCAAAGATGGGCATTCGGAGGTGTTTCTGAAGACGACTCCGGAGGCGCATACTTATTCATGGCCGATCGGCTTTGTCGAAGTTCGCGAGGGCGTGATGGTGGCAAATCTGAATTGGCTGGCTGACAATCCCGGCATATCGCTGGGTGATTTGTTGATTGCTGTCGATGGCCGGCCAACTGAAGAGTACCTCCAATCACGCTTGGCCATTACCTCGGCGTCCAGTGATCATGCTCGGCGAGTCCTAGCGATTGACCGACTGCACTGGTCCGAGCACCCGCTAGTTAGACTGAGACTTAAGAAGCAAGATGGTTCGGAGTTCGAGGCTGCGCTCGGCTGCCTACCGGAGAGATTGAATTTTAGGGCTAACGTCTCAGGCAAGTTCTGTGAAATGCGCTCAGCGGGAGACTTCCCGTGCATCAGTATCCGCTCGTTCACCTGGAACAACCAGAATTTCATTGCGGCCCAAAACGACCAACAACGAGATGAGGCACTTGCTCAGGCACGAGCCGAAATCGACCAAGCGTTCACGACCGCTGCTGACGCCAGTGGCCTGATCCTAGACCTACGGGATAATGAGGGAGGTCTTGAGTTGTTGTCTACTTATGTAGCTGAACATCTCTTCGCAGGCGATTTTTTGTACTACGAGTTGGAAAAACACTCCTCTGAGACGCGAATACCTCAATATCCGCGAAGGTGGCAGGGATTTAGCCACTACGTAGGTCCTGTTTTTGACGGCCCGCTAGTTGTTTTGATCAATGAACGTTGCTTTAGCACGACGGATAACCTGTGCGCCTTTCTCAAGGACGTTCGTCTGCATACTGCGTTCGTCGGTCAAGCGACTCATGGCGGTACTGGCGAACCCACAATCGTTGATACTTTGTCGCATAGTGGGACACGGGTACAGTTTTGTATCTCGCGCGTCTATTCGCCGAGCGGCCGGCAAATCGAAGGTCTTGGAACGCTACCTGATATTGCAGTCGAGCTGAATCGTACAAGCCTCCTGCAGGGTCGCGACCTTTGTCTTGAAGCCGCAGTGAACCTGCTACGCGATTGGCAGTCCGCCAAGTAGCCGGCGAGTTCAAGTTACTTGCAGCATTCGCGATTGATTTGCTGGCATTCGACTTTCCCAAGATTGGAGACAGTCTACTTGCCCCGCGCGCGTGCTCTGTCCCCAGGCGCCAACGGGGGCGCGAACGGGGACAGAGCACGGGTGGGCTGCCGCGGGACGGCTGATGCAGTTGGGCGACTTGCCGGGTTCGGTGCGGCTGGGGACAGACTCTCTACCTTCCTAGCAATGATTTGCTGGCATTACACGAGTGCCCTGCGCGTGCTCTGTCCCCAGGCGCCTACAGAGCGGCTGGGGACAGACATGTTGCATTCCTAGCCCTGATTTGCTGGCATTGCCTGAGTGCTATGCGCGTGCTCTGTCCCCAGGCGCGAACGGGGACAGAGTGAGGTGGTACCGCTTTTCTGGACAGTCCAGTCTCTTGCGCGTCAGGACTGGGATAGAGCACGCGCTTCATCTTTAAAACGCAGAGACGCGGAGGATCGCAGAGAAGAAGACCTCAGGTTTGCAAATGCGGTGGTTTGATTTGTCGAGCAGTTGGGTACTTGCCCCGCGCGCGTGTCTGTCCCCAGGCGCCAACGGGGGCGAGAACGGGGACAGAGCACGGGTGGGCTGCCGCGGGACGGCTGATGCAGCTGAGCGACTTGCCGGGTGCGGAGCGGCTGGGGACAGCCGCTCTACACTTGGGGGGACGTGAATCCAATCACGGATGGAAACGTGCAATTAGCGGGCGGTGATCGCTGGTCGATTCGCTGTCGGGAAAGTCACCGTCGCGAACAATCACATCTGAATCACCTCGCCAGCTCTTGGCAGCGTTGGCAACCCAGATGAAATCCAAAATCGATTCGGGGTAGCGATCAACGCGGCGGTCGCGAATGCTACGATCATCTGACCAGTTGGAATCGATCAGGGGGTCAGGCTTTAGCCATTGCCACACATCGCCTGCCTGCATCGCTTGATAACCGGCGTTACCCTGCGTAGTTTTGAAATCGTAATCGAAGTTATGATCGCCAGCAGAAATGGCGGGCTCGTTAATCGCCGTTGCCCAGCGCACCAGCATGCGAGCCTGGTCGGCTCGCAAGTCCGCTTCGCCTCGTGCTAAGTGATTGACGACTACCCAAAAATGTTTCGTCGTCGTCTTGTCCAGTAAACGCACGGTCAGCGGTGATCGCGCTCGTAGGGTGCCCACCTCCGGCGAGCCCGGTTCGCTAACATTGAAGTTAGCCGCAATACCACCGAAACGATGCAGCTCAACTGCCTGATCGATCTCAAAACGTGCTTTGTCCACGATCAACATCAACGAATCCGAGTCTTGAAACCCACCGCTGGCCGAAGTCACAAAATCAACTTCGGTTCCCATCCCGACGCGAACAGCATCTCGATAAGCAAAAAACGTCTTCGGATCAACTTCGCTGAGCGCCACAATCTGCGACTTTGTGTCCGCCGCCGACAGCAACTCAGTAAGTTGCCGAGCAATTACCGTGGAATCGCTCACCGGCGGCGAACCGGGACGGTTACTTTCAACATTCCAGGCCAGCAAGCGGAACTCTTGAGCTTGAGCACATGAACAAAATAGCGACCAGACAAGCGTAAACACTACAGAGAACTTCATCGAGCGGTAACCTTCCAAGATGCATGAATTCGGTGGACTGGAGCGGTAGAGCTTAGCAAATTGGCAACTCAGATTACAGAACGTCAGATTGAGGGTTAGATAAACATGAGGTTCGGGGTAGGCATAGGGGGTAGAGATTTGCGGCTCTACCTTGTGTTTTTACTCAATCCCTCTACAACAATCAGAATAGTATCAGCGCGATGCGCAATTACGATCTTTCTTGTTTGCTCTTAGAGGAGACCATTCCATGGTTCGCTCGACCCTCGCAGTCACTTTGGCTGCTGCTTTGTTCATGTCCATCGGTTGTGATTCGGCTGCTACCAAGCAGATGGCCGATCAAGCCAGCACTGCAGCCGGCAACATGGCCGCAGATGCGACAGCCGGCGCTGGTGACTTGATGGGCAAAGCTACCGAAGCCTTATCCGGTGTTGAAGGTGGCTCGGAAATGCTCAAGCAAGTCTCCGAAATGTTTGGTAAAGTGACCAGCACACTAGGCACCGTTACCGATGCCGACACCGCCAACGCAGCTTTGCCGGAAATCAGCAAGCTGACCGAAGGCTTCGGCGGTATGACCGACATGTTTGGCAAAATGCCCGACGCAGCCAAGTCGGCAGTCTCGGGCGTATTCAAGAGCTCGATCGAACAGCTCAAGCCCATGCTTGAAAAAGTACTAGCCATTCCCGGCGTCGAAGCAGTTCTCAAACCAGCCATCGATGCGCTGATGAGCAAGCTGGAAGCCTTCAAGGTTTAGCACTGCGATTGCATGGCTGTATAGAAATCCAAAGCTAACGCCTCGGCACCTACGCCGACGGCGTTGGCCGCGGCTGTGCTAAGCCGACGGCGTTAGCCGCGGTTATTGCAGTGTAGATATAGTAGGAACCGAGGCTAACGACTACGGCTCAGTTGCGGACGCCTCACTAGGCACTGGTCTCGTCCCAATGATTCCCTGCCAGACGGCCTGACTGAATACCGCCGAACAAATGAAAGCAAGAAACATTCGCTTGCCGGTAAAGCCAGCGAGCGCCACCATGACTGTACCGACCAGCACCGTGATGAGTACAACAATACTCTTTTGCCAAATATTTATCGGCACATCTGAACCGGCCAACTCTGGAAAGCGTTTCTTGATCGCCGGCCTCGTTAGCTGCACCATGGCCGTGATCAGCCAACCCGCTATCCACAACCACGTAGTTTGATGCGCCACCGCTCGATTCTCTGCAGGAAACCACTGAGCAGCCAACGTATCAGCCGCCAGCGTCACGGCTGCTAAGGACAGCGTTATCAGCATAACTTTTAGGCTCATAGCGATCTCCGTCTGAACACCATCATCCTTCACCGCCACGCAGCCGGCAAGTCTTTGCCGTAGGGCGAGTCAGTAGGACGGGTCTCCAGGCCCGTCCAATTCTCGTGACGACTGAGGGAACCGCGCCCAGCGCCGTCGGCTGAGTGTGGCATAGGCTTCCAGCCTGTGAAAGTGCAAAGACGTAGGAAACGCGGCTAACGCCGTCGGCTGAGTTTCGGCCAGCCGAAGTACCAAACGCGGATCTACCTGCAGAGAAACGACTCAGCGGTTTTGTACTCCTGCTGCCTTACTTGGGCGCGGACTCCAGCGGCCGAAAAAGCTCAGTCAACGACTTTGCGCGCGCAGTCTACGCCAAGATCGATCTTGCGAAAGCTTGGGACGATCCAGCCAATACGGAAGCTGCCAAATCGATCGTGCCGGAGTTTCTTTCGCCCATGGAGCCTGACCAGTTAGACAGCCAGGGCAGGGCGCTGACAATTGCATGATGTTCCGTAGGACGGGTCTCCAGGCCCGTCCATATCGTTTAGTTCACCTGAGCCGTGGACGTTAGTCCCGGTTTCTTCGATTGCAAGTTGGTAGGAACCGAGGCTAATGCCTGCGGCTATGATCGGACGGGCCTGGAGACCCGTCCTACGCACATTCCTGCTTCGCGAACTTGACGGCATCAGCCGATTGAACTACACTGCATTAGTGCACTAATCCACTAACGCGGAGTCAGTTTCGATGCATATCGACCCGAAGAGCCTGGTGCCTATCTTTCGCCAAATCGCCGACCAGTTGCGCCAGGCGATTGATGCGGGCGTGTACAAGCCTGGCGAGATGTTGCCTTCGCTGCGCAACCTGGCAGTTGATATTCGAGTTAATCCTAACACGGTTCAGCGGGCCTACGAAACACTCGAACGTGAAGGGATAGTCGAGACGCGACGGGGCATCGGCATCTTCGTCATGAAGAATAGTCGCCAGCGCATGAATGCGGCCGAGGAGCGCTTGCAGGATCGCTTTCAAGTCACCATTCGGCAAGGTTTCAGGGCAGGGCTAACCGTGGACGCAGTGCGTGCCACCTTCGAGACGGCCATGCGGCACATGCTGGACGAGGCCAAGAAATGACCGCACGCGCCGAGGCCGCCATCAACGTTCGCAACCTCACCAAACGCTATGGTGACAACCTGGCGTGTGATTCAATCAACCTAAGCGTCCCCAGTGGCACCACCTTCGGGCTGCTCGGCCCAAACGGTGCCGGCAAAAGCACCCTCATCCGCATGCTGATGGGTCTGACAGCGATCGATGGCGGTGAAATTGAACTGCTCGGCGAGAACGGCATCAGGCCATCCGCGCAGTTACGTGACCGCATCGGTTATGTTCCAGAGTTGCATTTCATTTATCGTTGGATGAAGGTGCGAGAGGTCATTGACTTCGTCAGCAAACTCTACGCGCATTGGGATGATGACCTGGCCAGCGACCTACTCAGCAAGTTTGATTTGCCGCCAGGTAAACGCGTGTCTACTCTTTCGAAAGGCATGACCGCTAAACTTGGTTTGCTGATCGCGATCGCGCATCGTCCAGATCTCTTGATATTGGACGAACCAACGTCGGGACTTGACCCAATCATTCGCGAAGACTTTTTGGAGAGCGTTCTTCAAAACCATAGCTGTCACGGCCGAACGATTCTCTTTTCCAGCCATCATGTCGACGATGTCGAACGAGTTGCCGACGATGTTGGCATTCTGGTGGGGGGACGTTTTGCAGCTCGAGGCACGGTCGACGAACTGCGCAGTCGCTTCAAGCGCGTTCGAATTGTGCTACCCGATGGAAAGCTACCGGTGCGAGTGCCTGCGCAAGTCATCCTCCAGAAACTTGCGCGTCGTGAATGGACCGTGACCGTCGATGGCTACTGCCCAGAGCTGCTCGACGAACTGCGATTCGAAAACGACGCAGTCAGCGCGGATGTATTCGACCTTAACCTGGAAGAGATTTTTAAAGATGTCGTACGCGGCCAGCTAGCCCAAGGGCAGGAGGTGCCACATGCTGTCAGCTCTCATTAGAAAAGATGCGGGACTACTTCGCACTTACCTGCGATGCGCAGTGGCCACAACCGTTAGCTGCTACCTGGCCAGTGGAATCATGGTCTACGTTGTGACACAATACCAAGATGCCGCTGCTCAGGGGTTGATGCATCGGACACTAAGAACTCTGCAAGGCGGTAGCAACTGCGGCTACGCTTTCACCTGTTTTTTCGCAGCCATGTTGGCGGGCAGTATCTTCACTCTCGAACGTAGTGACCGCTCGGCCGAGTTCCTGGCTTGCTTGCCCCCGACTCGCCAGCAGAATCTTATCAGTAAACTCACGGTGGCTCTGGGCGCCATTCTGGCAATGGTCGTGATTCACCAGGCCGCCTACCTCGTTGCATTGCAATTGGTGCCGTTTGTCCTGAAGCAAGGCATCTTGCTTATCGAGACACCTCTCCAGGACGCGCTGGGCGCACTCATGTTTGTCGCTGTCGTGGTGGCTATGGTAGGTGGCGCGCTGGCCGCGTCGGCCCTGGCAAAATCCAATGGGGTGCCCATCCTGAGCGGCTTGTTAACGCCAGTGTTTATCCTGCTGCTCATGCGAACTTTGATTTGGTCGCTGGACATTCCTTTGTCGGGCGATGCCTTTCGCCTGCGTATCCTGTTAAGCATGCTGGTGCTGGGAGTGGCGCTCGGTGTCTGCGGTTGTTACTGGTATCTAACGCGGAGCGAACCATGACTATCCGTTCTGACTGGCGACGTATCCGAACGATCGCCATACCCGCTGTGATTCTCACTGCGGCCTTGGGATTCTTGCTGCTGGATGGCCTGCGTTTGCGCAGCACTCAGCTACTGGAGTACGCGATACCGACTGATCGCAGCGCTCGAGCCATGCTGCAATTCATGCGCAAGTTAGATGGATCACTGCAGTCGAAAGATAGCTTTTTCGAATCCTCAAATTTTAAAGAAGTCTGCCAGGCGATCCAGGATGCCCATGGGCACCTGGATCAAGACAGGGAGAGTTTAAGCGAGACCGAACAGCGCGAAGCCGACTTTTATCAACTGCGTTACGCGGCGGGCGCAATGATGCAAGGACTCACTGCGCCTACAGAACAAGCTATCGATCAATTGTTGAGCGATACGCGTAAGTATCTTGCCTCGTCTATGCGCTACGGCACACGCGAAAAGCAAATAGCTGTCGAGACAATCTTTTTGCTCGACTGCCTGGCACTGTTGGACCACGAACGCACATTCGTACTGTGGATGCAGGCACAACTTGCGCAGCGCCCAGATGCTTCAACGGACATAGCTGCCACTGGGACGGTGCTGGAGCTGACCAAGGCGATTGAGAGCGCCTTGAACCGATTGAATATTCTTGGGCAGAAACTGGACATACAGACGCACACGCTAGATGGCCTTGCCTTTAACTCTGAATCGTTGCGTGGCAAAGTCACGTTGCTAGAATTTTGGGGCACTCACTGTCGCCCATGCATAGACGATCTGCCCGCGCTGAGGAGGATCTATGCCAGCTACAAAGAGCGTGGCTTTGAAATCGTGGCGGTATGTTTGCACGCGGCACCGGCTCGGATCAAGCAGTTCGCGACGGAACATCAGCTACCGTGGATTCAATTGTGCGACGACGAGAGCGCCGCCGAGGAGTGTAACTTTCGGCTCATGAATCAATTTGGAGTCCAAGCCGTTCCCACTGCATTTCTCACTGATGAAGAAGGGCGAGTGGTGGAGATAGGCGTGCGACCACTTACCTCCGACCATCGTGACTTGGAGCAACGGCTGCGCCAATTGTTGCCCTGAAAGCTCGGCTGAGCATGTAGGACGGGTCTCCAGGCCCGTCCGCTCTCTTTTTAGCTGCGCAACCGGACGGGCCTGGAGACCCGTCCTACGCTGAAAATACGCCGACGGCCCATGGTGAAATGACGGCTCAAACGGCTCGCGATCACCTCGAACGCTGGGGCCGATCGCTCACCTACACAACCGTCGCCACGCTCTGCCGAATCCTGTGGGAGAAAGGCTTTCTCGAGCGTGTGGGCAAGCTGCGACCATTCAGCTTTCGTTCGGTTAAGACGTTTGATGAAGTCTCCGGACATATCGTTCGCGACTTGATCCAACAACTCTTTCAAGGCTCGCGCGAACAACTGCTCGTTCAAGTGCTTGGTAAGCAAGAGCTCTCCGCGCGGAAGAAAGCGTTGCTGGAAGAACTCTTGAGCGAAGAGTCTGCGGCTAAGGCCGGTGCTGAAGGCGTCGAAGCGCTTATCGGTCTGGCCAAAGTGGCAGAATCCTCGGAGCCGACAGAACCAATTGCTCTAAAGTTCCTCAATGGCCTGCAGTTGCAGACAGTCGGCAATGAAGTTCGCGTTCAATTTGCCGATGCAATACTCATGGACAGTTTTTGCCAAAGCATTTTGCCAGAGAAGATTACCGGCTGGACGGACATTATGGCGACGGTCGAATCGTCGGATGCCCATGGTACAGTCAAGCTGTCGTGTAGAGATGAATTTGCGCTGACTGGCTTCCTGGCTCAAACGCTCCAAGCGAAAAGCTATCGCGGCCAACGCGTACGAATTTCCGCGGAGATCGGTGGCAGTGAAGATGTCCACTCGCGCTGCGGTACCATTATCTGGGGCAGCGATGATCAACTTCGCACGGTGGGCAACACGACCAGCGGCAAGACCATCGGCCAACCGGTCGATACTCAAAAGGTTCTCACACTATGGAGCCAACCCATCGACAAAACTGTGGTGTGGCGCACGCAGACCGTCGAGTGGAACGTGCCCGATAATACTGACGCACTCTCCTTCGGCGTCTACCTGGCCGCTGGAGAAGTTCAGGTGCGCAACATGAAGTTTGAAGTCGTTGGCCCAGCTACCAGTAGCCAGGCCGAAATGGAACTTGCCAGTTTGCCGCGCAATCTCATGCAGATCCCTGGTCGCAAATTGCTGGACCAACCAACCAACTTGGATTTCTCGGATAAGCCGGTCAGTGTTGAGCCTTCAACAACTCAATCGGCCCGTCGTGATTCATCGTCCAGCAAGTTGAAACGGTAAATGGAGGGGGTTCAGGTAGGACGGGCCTCCAGGCCCGTCCGCATCCTGAATGCTCAGGCAACCAACATCTAGTCGTCCTTTTGATTCCACGCCATGAGTTTCGTCGTTCGATCGTTGACTAGAAAAGGATTGTAAGGCAACGAGAATAAGTAGGACGGGTCTCCAGGCCCGTCCGCATCCTGAATGTTCTGGCAACCAACATCTAGTAAACCTAAATCGCGGACGGGCCTGGAGACCCGTCCTACATTTCTGCTCGTTGCCCCAGACCTAACTCCTGTTGGCTATTCAACTACGCAGGATCGATTCAAGCACCGCGATCTGGATCGCGCGCATCATCGCTTCACAGGCTTGACGAAACGACAAGTGACAGTGTCCCTCTACCACGTCCCACTGGTCATCGAATAATAACTACCTACCAGCCTCTAGATCGGTCGCCGCTAGTACTCTGGGGTACTGCACGTAGTCATCCAAAAGCTCGATCGCTCGGATGTATATCGTGCAACAATCAGCCGCTGTCATACCGAGACTGTTCACCAGACTCAAAAAGATCCACTTGGTAGGACGGGTCTCCAGGCCCGTCCGCTCTCTTCGTCGCTGCGCAACCGGACGGGCCTGGAGACCCGTCCTACATTTCTGCTCGCTGAGCCAGACCTGCCCCCTTTTGACTATTCAACTACGCAGGACCGGCCCTCACCATAACTGCTTGAGCATACGTACGCTTTGTTCGACGAGTTCTCGGCCACCTTCGGGGCCGATGACACCGTCGTCGATACGGGCACTGTAGCCACCGCCGGCCACAGCACGCTCGGTTGGCAAGTAGGCTGCGCAGTCGGAGGTCAGTTGCACCACAGATGTCTGCACGGCGGGACTGCGAGCTTTGATGCGCAGACCATAGTCGGTGAAAAGTTCAAACGGATTGCTGACCAGTGCCAAATCATCCAAGCGGACCGCGTGCAGTTCACACGGATAGGTAGGTTCACGGTCCTGCAATTCGAATCTGGCAAGCATGGTGCTTTGCACGCGCCACTGAATGTACTCTGGTGCGCTAAGAGCATCTAACTTGTCGCGCCCGCGCTCGACCTCGGCTTGGGCTTGAGCGTAGCGCTGGTCGGGCACACGCCAGACCGGCAGCGGAACGAGCTGGGTTTTGTGGCCCAGAGCCAGCGTGGACTTCTTCTGCTGGCGCGCTTGGGGCTCAACTGATTCAACAGCCGCAACAATACGGTTGGCAATTTCGACGCGATAGGCAATCTGTTTCTGATTGAGCATCCGTTCTTCAGATGGCTTGCCGACTTGGATGTGCGGCGACTGATCGCCACTGGCTCCGGTCAGGGGCACGACAAACAGATCGGCGCCATATTTCTCACGCAAGGCGGTCCGAGCGTCGTACCAAAAGTCGGCTGATAGTCGGCTCTCACCTTCAACCGACTGACTGGGACAGTAGAGGGTGAGCGCGATACCGACCACGCGGTCGTCACGATAGAAGAACAGCGCATCGAGCGAATCATCGCTGGTGCCTTCGGTGTGCGAGAAGTTCGGATCTTTCGGGTCGCCATACATACGCGTAGTGCCATCGAAGTAGACTGCCCGTCGATTGCGGGCGATCGAGGCGTGCGCGAGTGCGAAACTGAACTCACCAGGTTGTCGAGCTTCCCAGGCGCGAACGATGGCTTGGGCCAATTGTCGTTCGACTAGCTGCATATACTCCAGCGGGCGCATGACGTTGGTTTGGTCGGCCGGTATCCGGTAGGCCCAACTGCGCACGAATTCGTATGGATGCAAATCCGTCTCTGAAGTATCCACGAGCGCCGGTGCAGTATGCGTGTGCGTCGCCGAGACAATAATCTTGGCTGTATCCAGCTCGGGTGCGACTTTGGCCACCAATTGTCGCGCTCGTTCAATGGTACTGCGACGAATGGCCACCAAGTCACACGAAACCCACACAACCTGGTCGATCGACCCCTGATCGTCGGTCGACTCAATCGCCACAGCGGTCACGGTAAGTGGATCGTGAACTTCGCCGGAGATACGCGTGTGATATTGACCGCCGATAGCCACCGGCTGCCCCGGCATAATGCTTTCGGTGGCGAAGCCAAAGCGAAGAGTTCCCGATCGTGGTGTTTGCGCCAGCCCGGCCGAATTACAGGCGAGCAGGCTACAGCCTAGAAAAAAGAACACTCGCACGTCGGACCGTGAAACGCAGTTCATAGTTGTCTGTCCCCCGAAAATAATGGTGGGAATTGGGAAGAAGCGAGTATAACCTACACGTAGCCGAGTCTCTCCGAGACTCGGATCCAACCAGTCACTGTCGCGTTGCGTAGGGCAAAGATGGCGAGTCTCGGAGAGACTCGGTTTGCTCAATCGACGACTTCAAAAAGCTCGGCCGTTTTCAGAATTGCCTCCGGTCGACAGCGTGGACTCAGAGTCTGGGGAGGAACGACGAGCTCAATTTTGCGAAAAGTCGCGCCGTCGCTGTCGGTCATCACGTGAATGCGTGCAGAATGGATATCCACCACCCAATATTCGAGCACGCCCGCCTCTGCGTAGATTTCCGCTTTTTCGGTGAGATCACCTTTCAAACTACTGTCTGCCACCACGATCAGCAACAGCACGTTCTCGGCGGTCGGTTTCACCTTGCCGTACCTGCGTGGCTGTAACCACAGAATGTTGGGCTCCGGGCGATTCTCACGGCACACAAAACCGCACTGGACGCGCACGTTAGCCACGCCGCCGGCAGTCATATTTACCGACCAACGAGTAAGGTAATCGATCAAATCATCATGGATCGGTCCGGCGGGATTCATGAATCTCAACTCACCACGGATAAGTTCGATCTTTTTAGGCCCGACTACGTCGAACGCTCCGCGCTCGACCATGGCGTCAAACTCAGCTCCAGACAATTTTGCAGTTGTGCTCATCGCTTGTTGACTCGGCGAAAATTGTTCGATCAGCGATCCACATATTCTACCATGGGGTCTGGTCTACGTAGGCGAGTCTCTTCCGAGACTCGCAGGCTTTGCGATCCGCAAACGCTTATGACCGGGCTGATGGGAACGAGTCTCGGAGAGACTCGGCTACGTGGGGTCACTTCGCGCGTAGAAGACTGGGCAAACAGACGAGCCCGGAGCCAATTCCAAAGACGAACATGATTCCACTCTGCGGCTTACCGGATTGCGCCGCTATGCGAATGAACGCAATGAGCAAAATTATCGCGCCGATAAACCAGATTCCGGCTGCTATTTTTTGAATTCGGGTCTCCAAACGGATTGGCCGGAGCTTTCCTGGCCGCCAACGACTCTTAAGAACGCTCAGGACCAAAGCTGTCAGCCAACCACCAAGCCATGACCAGGTCGTTTGATGAACCGCCTGGGCTGGTCCCGATGGCAACTGACTCACGTAGTATGAAGTCGCTGCCAGCAGGATCGCAATCATTGTGATGATCACTGAGCACGCTTTGATACTCATCTGCACGAACTCAGTTCGTCGAGCCTTTGGGGATTCCCTGTTAAAACGCAAATATACGAAGTTTGCACAGAGGCCTTAGGTCCATTTTGGAATCCAGGTCGCGGAATAGCCCTCGCGAAAAAAGACCTGACCCTGTTTTTTCGAAAAAAGACCTGACCCTGTTTTTTGCGGGTCCAAGGGCACATTGTTTGCCAATTTTTAAGGCAGTTAAAGGTCCGCTTATGGGCTTAGTTAATCGATTCCCGTAGTTTAGAGCTGGAAAGAAACGAAAAAAGGCCATGTCATTTGACTGACATGGCCTTTTTGCTTTTATAAAAATCCGGCGATACCTACTTTCACGCTGGTATGCACTATCATCGGCTTGGAAAGCTTGACTTCTGTGTTCGGGATGGGAACAGGTATGACCTTTCCAATATGGTCACCGGAAAAAGACGTTACGAGATATTTCGCCCGTAACGGCTTAAAATGTTGATTGGTAGCAGGTTTGATCTTTATGCGTGACACTCATCTGCTGGCCGCAGAAGCGGCGCTAGAGAGAGTGCGAAATATCGGTGGTCAAGCTTTCGTCCGTTAGTACTGGTAAGCTGAACACCTTACGGTGCTTACACGTCCAGCCTATTAACCTGATCGTCTATCAGGGGACTCTCGAGCAAATGCTCTACGAAACCTAATCTTGGAGAGGGCTTCACGCTTAGATGCTTTCAGCGTTTATCCTTTCCGTAGTTAGCTATCCAGCCGTGCCACTAGCGTGACAACTGGTACACCAGAGCTACGTCCTTCAAAATCCTCTCGTACTAATGAAGAACCTCCTCAAGTTTCGAACGCCCACGGCAGATAGGGACCGACCTGTCTCACGACGGTCTGAACCCAGCTCACGTACCACTTTCATTGGCGAACAGCCAAACCCTTGGGAGCTTCTACACCCCCAGGATGTGATGAGCCGACATCGAGGTGCCAAACCGCATCGCCGCTGTGGACGCTCGGATGCGATAAGCCTGTTATCCCCAGAGTACCTTTTATCTGATGAGCGATGACCCTTCCATTCGGAATCACCGGATCACTAAGACCTACTTTCGTATCTGCTCGAGTTATGACTCTCGCAGTTAAGCACCCTTATACCTTTACGCTCTTCGCCTGATTGCCGACCAGGCTGAGGGTACCTTTGCACTCCTCCGTTACTCTTTAGGAGGAGACCGCCCCAGTCAAACTGCCCAACTGACACTGTTCCCTGCCCGGTTTCACGGGACAAGGTTAGAACTAAAGCATATTCAGGCTGGTATTTCAACGTTGACTCCAAGATGGCTGGCGCCACCTTTTCACAGTCTCCCAGCTATACTACACAAAACATACCTCAGCCCAATATCAGCCTACAGTGAAGGTTCATGGGGTCTTTCCGTCTAACCGCGGGTACGTGGCATCTTCACCACGACTACAATTTCACCGGGTCGGTGGTTGAGACAGTGCACCAGTCGTTACGCCTTTCATGCAGGTCGGAACTTACCCGACAAGGAACTTCGCTACCTTAGGACCCTCCAGTTTTGTTATCTCTCGATCATACTTGACCGACAGCATCAGAGTCGGAGAGACTCTGATTCTGCATGTCGCCATGCAGCTCGGACTATATCATCCCGTTCATGTCGTTCGAACATGCGGGTCCGGCGTATAGTCTCTGAGGATTCAGATCAATTTCAGAGCAGCTAGAATTTCTTCTTCGCTGTACTTTCGCTTTCCACCGTCATTCATCGCTCTTCTCAAGACTAACAACTCTTTGATTCCATCAGCATGCAGATGCTTGCCTTCCAGAACCATCGCTGTCATTAGCTTGAACGTCGCAAAGTCTCGCTTCTTCTTGGCCGACAAAAAGCCGAACCTGTCGAAGAAGGGAACAACGTTATCACGAATCGCTTCGAGGTTATTCACCTCGAACATCCACACTCCACCACCTTTATCGAAGATCGTACCGCAGTTCAAGTGTCGCTTAATCAGGGCGAGGATGACCTCGTCTTTTTGGGAGACATTGAACGTCAGCGAAACCTTCCAACCAGTGAGGAAGTCGGGACGAGGGCGAAACTTCAAGATGAAGCTGCCTTCGCCATCCACGAAGCCTGCTAAATAGTAGCCGATTGCAGGATCGATTCGTTCTACAGAAAGCATCTTGACCTGTCTTTCCTGCTGATTACCTGCACCGAGCGGATTGTCACTGCCCCGGAGCTTTGATCAACACATTGTTGTCACAGTCTCAATTGGGACGAGTACCGTCGGATACACCAGGCTTTCCAGCATTTAGCCAGATTTTACAACTACGATATTATGGGTTCATAGTTAGGGCCGCCGTTTACTGGGGCTTCGGTCGCGGGCTTCGCATCCGAAGATGCTAACTCTCTTCCTTAACCTACCAGCACCGGGCAGGCGTCAGTCTCTATACATCCTCTTACGAGTTGGCAGAGACCTGTGTTTTTGATAAACAGTCGCTGGTGCCGATTTTCTGTGGCCTACTTACGTAGGCGCCCCTTATCGCGAACTTACGGAGCCATTTTGCAGAGTTCCTTAACCACCGTTCTCCCGAGCGCCTGAGACTACTCATCTCGCCTACCTGTGTCAGTTTTAGTACGGTCACGTGTGCTTCAAAGCTTAGAAGCTTTTCTTGGACATCCTTCCAACATCATCCAGATCATAAATGCTGTTAGCTCCGGTCCTTGAACCTATTGTGGCGGATTTGCCTACCACCATTCTTAGACCGGAGCAAGGGACGTTTCTACTCGTCCCCATGCTCTTCGGATGCCGTCCCTCCATCGCTCCACACACATGGCGCAGGAATATTAACCCGCTATCCATCGTCTACGCCTTTCGGCCTCGACTAAGGCACCGGCTAACCCTGGGCGGATTTACCTTCCCCAGGAAACCTTAGGCTTTCGGCGAACAGGATTCTCACCTGTTTTATCGTTACTCATTCCGGCATAATCACCTGTACAGGCCGACACCACTCGTTACCGTATGGCTTGTATCTCCTGTACAGCGCTCTCCTACCGATCCTTACGGATCCCGTAGCTTCGGTGTAATACTTACTCCCGTTCATTATCGGCGCAGAATCTCTCGACCAGTAAGCTGTTACGCACTTTTTAAATGGTGGCTGCTTCTAAGCCAACATCCTGGCTGTCACAGAGATTCAACTTCCTTAGTGACTGAGTATTACTTTGGGACCTTAGCTGACGATCTGGGTTGTTTCCCTCTCGACCACGGAGCTTATCCCCCGTAGACTAACTCCCGAGATAGTTAATACGGTATTCGGAGTTTGGTTCAGTGAGGTACCCTGGAATGGGCCCCCATCCGATTCAGTCTCTCTACCCCCGTATCATAGTTGCTCGAGGCTAACCCTAAAGTTATTTCGGAGAGAACGAGCTATCTCTGCGTTTGATTAGACTTTCACTCCTCCCCACAGGTCATCCCCTCGGTTTTCAACCCAAGTGAGTTCGGTCCTCCACGCAGTTTAACCCGCGCTTCAACCTGCCCATGGGTAGATCACGCAGTTTCGCGTCTACCGCCCGCGACAATTGTCGCCCTATTAAGACTTGGTTTCCCTATGGCTCCGACCCGTAAGGTCTTAACCGAGCCACGAACGGTAACTCGCCGGATCATTATGCAAAAGGCACGCCGTCACACTTTCCCGAAGGCATAGTGCTCCGACAGCTTGTAAGCGCATGGTTTCAGGTTCACTGTCCTCCCCTAGCCGGGGTTCTTCTCACCTTTCGATCGCTCTACTTAGTTCACTATCGGTCGTTAGAGAGTATTTAGCCTTACGGGATGGTCCCCGTAGATTCAGTCGGAGTTTCACGTGCACCGACCTACTCAGGTATCTTTCGAGAGACAATACAACTTTCGCGTACCGGACTGTCACCGTCTATGGTCAGCCTTTCCAAGCTGTTCCACTAGTTGACTGTTTGGTAACTCTCATGTGAAAGACCCTACAACCCCGTGAGGGAAAACCCTCGCGGTTTGGGCTATTCCGCTGTCGCTCGCCGCTACTGACGGAATCGATTTTTCTTTCTTTTCCACCAGGTACTTAGATGTTTCACTTCCCTGGGTTGGCTACGCATACCTATGTATTCAGTATGCGTCTGTTCGGGTATCTCGGGATCACCATTCGTTTGTCAACTCCCCCAAGCTTTTCGCAGACTTCCACGCCCTTCAAAGCCTTCTAACGCCAAGACATCCCCCATGCGCCCTTAGTAACTTGACCACCGAAATTTCGAACTCTCCCAAAACCACACCTCCTTATACTACAGACCACTAACCAAGGCTTTCGCCCCGGACTCGCAGTCATTTGCAGCAAAACAAGTGCAATTCGGAAGCATCTCGAAACATCATATGGCGTCCAGGTTTGATCGACCTGAACTTCTTTCGCAAACCCGACTCTCGTCGGTTCTGCTTTGATATTTCATTCTCAGCGCTCGCTTTCTTGCTCTGACTATCCATCGCTTCTTTCGAAGCAAATAGCGTCAGCTCAACCAGCTATCGTGTCGCACAAGCCGAACTCCTCTCGGAGCCCTAAGCTTGCACGCTTAAGATGCCTACTACCAATCAACCAAATTTCCAAAGATCAGTGTGAATTCCCTGCAAACTTTCGTTTGCGAGGAGCTCAGTAATTTACGCTTGCGGCTTCTGGTCGTCAACTGCAAATTTTGAATCGCTTGGATTCAGCTTTGCTCGTCGCAGCGACCGGAAGTGGCTTGCGAGAGAGAGGAATCATCGAGATTTTTCCCCACGCCGCAAGGCCCGTTTTGCATTTCCGCGAAAGTTTTTTGAAAGTTGCAAAAAACCCTGGAAAACACACCAAAAATGGAGGTGGACGGACTTGAACCGACGACCCTCTGCTTGCAAAGCAGATGCTCTCCCAACTGAGCTACACCCCCGAACAACTCCAATCACCGCTGCTTGGGGCGGCGGTGACCGCTGAACCCGCTGGCGGGTTCAACCCTTACTTACCACGCATTTGTTTCACAGGCTGGAAGCCTGGTCCGCATTTGCTACACAGGCTGGAAGCCTATGCCACATCCGTTTCACAGGCTGGAAACCTATGCCACATTTGCTAGTGGGCGCGCCAGAATTCGAATCTGGGACCTCGTCGTTATCAGCGACGCGCTCTAACCAACTGAGCTACGCGCCCGAACTTTTTAAGATCGGACTGACCTAGCCTTCAGCAAGTCGCTCTTGGTTTGCGCGGTGCCAATAAGCTAGACTGCAAAATCCTAGCCAAAGGTTCGGTCCTGTCAACCGGCAAAGTTTCGCCGATCGATGGATACCAATTCAGCATCGCACTAACGCTCTGCCGAATCCCCTTGCCTTGGCTCCGGAGCGATTGTTTTCGGCTCCCCGAGAGCTCAAAATTTAAGGAAATCCAGATTCACTGGTCACGTTTTACGCGCAAGGAGCTGCCGCGGATGTTTGTTTCACAGTGTTCCCAAAATGCGAGTTTTCACAACTCGACTCTTCAAAGTCGCCTGCGCTGGACGCTCGCGCTTGCCCTGGCTTGCACCAGCCTGGCCAACTTTCCCGTGCTCGCCCAGGCTCAAAATAACGAGAAACTTGCCAAAGCTCTCGCTCAAAAGCCACTCCAAGATGACGTGCCCTTCGATACCGTCGCTGCCGACAAAATCGATCAGTGCGAACTCGAAGAAACTACCCGCGACGATGGCAAAGGCTTTCTCGTCACCGGCGAAAGCGGACAAACACTCCGCTGGTTCGTCGACACTAACAACGACAACAAACTCGATCGCTGGTGCTACTTCTCCCAAGGCGTCGAAACTTATCGCGAAATCGATTCCGATTTCGATCGCGTTGCTGACCAGTTCCGTTGGCTGGGCACCGGCGGCACGCGCTGGGGCATCGATGAAAACAAAGATGGCAAGATCGATCTTTGGCAACGCATCTCGGCCGAAGAATTAACGGCCGAAATTGTCAAAGCATCCGCCGCCCGCGATGGCGACCGCTTCGCCACACTGGTCGCTACCGAAAAGGAAATCAACGATCTCAAGTTGGGGACAAATAAAACCTCGACGCTCATCCAAAAGACCAAAGATGCCAAACTGCAGTTTGAAGCTTGGGCCGCCGGCCAAAACGTTGTTTCCAAATCCAGCCGCTGGACCCACTTCGGAGCCGAAAAACCCGGCATCGTTCCAGCCGGTACCGAGGGCGCGAAAAACGATGTCACCGTCTATGAAAACGTGGTTGCCTTGCTCGAAACCAACGACAAGCCTCAGCAGTTGCTGGTCGGTACGTTGATTCAAGTCGGCGACGCTTGGCGGGCTGTCGATCTGCCCCGCGCGGTCACCGAAGGCGCCGAACTGTCCGACGCTGGCGTGTTCTTCAACGCGTCGTTCTCCAATCGTGGTCAAGCCGCCGCCGCTGCTGCCGCTGCCAACATGCCCTCTGGCATCAACAAAGCGACCGAACGCTTGCTGACCGATCTTCAAGAAGCCGACGACAAACTGCAAAGCGCACCCAGCGATCAAAAGCCCAAGTGGCACGCAATGCGCGCCGATGTGCTCGAAAAACTCATCTCAGCTAGCGACTCCGAAGAAGATCGCACCAACTGGATTCGACAATTCGCTGACATCATCACCGCCGCCACTCAGAGCGGCGAATATCCAGCTGGTGTCGAACGTCTCTCCGATATGCGAACCAAACTGGTCACCGTCACCAACAACGAAAACGATTTGGCCTACGTATCATTCCGTAGTATCACCGCCGACTACTTCCAAAAGATTCAAGCTCCCAATGTAAATTTCCCAGAAGCTCAAAAAGCCTACCACGATATGCTCGAGCAATTCGTTAAGAAATTTCCCAAGAGCGATGACTCTGTAGAAGCCATGATTGAAATTGCTAAAGGCGCTGAGCTCGTCGGGGATAGCATCGAAGCCACACGCTGGTACACCCGTGCTTCGCAAGACTTCCCCACCGTCATCTCTGGCAAAAAAGCTCTAGGGGCTCTGAACCGCCTCGATCTCAAGGGCAAAAAGTTCGGCTTGGTCGGCAAAACGATCAACGGTAAGGAATTCAGCTCGAAAGAATACACGGGCAGCCCAGTCGTCTATCACTACTGGGCCAGCTGGTGTGAACCCTGCAAACAAGAAATGCGAGCTCTTAAAGAATTACGCAGTCAATTTGCCAAAGAGAAATTGAAAATCGTGGGCATAAATGTTGATACTGACGTCAACCTGGCCAAAGAATTCCTTAAGCAAAATGATTATAGCTGGGAACACATCTATGAAGCCGGTGGCCTCGATGGCAGCCTGGCCGTCCAGCTCGGCGTCTTCAACTTGCCCGTCAATGTAGTCGTCGATAGCAAAGGCATTGTGTCCAAGAGCGGTATCCACTTTAGCGAACTGCCTGCCGCGATCGACGAGATCACCAAGAAGTAGGCCCTACATACTTCGCTCATAAAATGTAAAACGCAGAGGCGCAGAGAATCGTAGAGGTTATCCTCTAACGAACTCTGCGTCTCTGCGTTTCAATTCCTAGTCCAACCAATCCAGCGGTATACCCGAAAGACCAACTACACCATGAACCTGCATGGCGTTTTGCCGGTGTTCCAGACGCCCTATCACGATGATGAATCGATCGATTGGGAAACGCTCGAGAAAGAGATTCATTGGCTCATCCAATGCGGAGCCGATGGCGTGGTGATGGCCATGGTCTCCGAACTCTTGCGTCTAAGTCAAACCGAACGCCGCCAAATGGCCGAGCACATCGTGCAGTGGACAGGTGCATCCAAGGCGACAATCATCAGCGTCGGCGCCGAGAGTTCACGCGTGGCCCAAGAGTTTGCTGCTCATGCCGATTCCATCGGTGCCAGCGGCGTGATGGCCATTCCTCCTGTTTCCATCGCCGTCGATGAAGCAGCACTAGAAGAGTACTACACGCGCATCGTCCAAGCCTGCTCGATTCCAGTTATCGTTCAAGACGCCAGCGGCTATGTCGGCCGGCCCATGTCACTTAGTCTGCAAGCCAAATTGCTCAGTGAGTTTGGACCACAGCGCGTCCTCTTTAAACCCGAAGCAGTGCCGATCGGGCAACGCTTGAGCCAAATGCGAACTTACACCGAAGGTCGCGCTCTGGTATTCGAAGGTACCGGCGGAATCGCGCTGTTGGATAGTTTCCGACGCGGGATCGTAGGCACGATGCCGGGCGCCGATTGCATCCGGGTGATCGTGGCACTATGGCAAGCCTTGAAGGTAGGTGACGAGCGGCGCGCCTACGCGATCTCGTTGCCGCTATCGTCCTTGATCGCCATTCAAAACAGCCTTGACGCATTTCTGGCTGTCGAGAAACATCTGTTGGTGCGACAAGGAATCTTCAAGAACCAGATCATTCGCGGACCAGTCGGTTATCGACTTGATCCAGAAACTCGCGAAGAAGTCGATCGCTTGTTCGATCTCTGCCTGGAAGCGATTTGAAAATGGAACGGTGAGTTCTCAGATCTTCTTTCTGGGGTCAATCGCCAACCAGCACATGCCGCCTACCGCGTAGAGCGCCGCAAACAACAGCAGGACTAAATTCCAGTTGGATGTCCACTGAAACAACATGGCCACCAAAATCGGGCACAGAGCTGCGGCTATGTTGCCAGCCATGTTCATAACCCCAAACACTTGCGGCACATGTTTGCCTCCGACATCAATGGTGGCCGAAAACGCACAAGGTCCAGCAAATGCCGCGCATACCGAACCTGCCGCCATCAGCAAGACGCCCAGCATGACATGCTCCACAAACCAGGATGCCAAGATTAACAAGCCACAAGCCCACAGCGATGCACCACCTACTAAACTGCGACTGAGCCTTAAATTTCCACTGCGGCGGAAGATCCAATCGGTCAGCACGCCACCACACAAACTGCCTAGCAACGTGCCCATAAACACAAACGCTTGCAAGTAGCCCGACTGGTTGATCGAAACGCCACGCGTCTGCTGCATGAAGGTCGGAAACCAACTGGCAAAGAACATGTAGCCAGCGGCTCGCGCCATCTGTTGCCCGCACAAACACCACAGGGTCACACTGCTGGCCAGCGCCCACCAAGGCGTAGGCTCGATTACCAGCTTGCTGCCTTCGGCTGGCTTTACGTCGTCCGTTGGATCCGCCCCCAACGTAATGACTTGTAATTCAGCCTGGCTGACTCGCGGATCCTGCCCAGGCGTATTACGAAAACTGAGCCAGAACCACACGGCCCACAACAGTCCCGGGATGGAATACAGCAAGAACAGTCCGCGCCAACCGATAGGCCCTAGCAGCGGTCCCGTGATGTAGCTGCTGAGAATCGCACCGAGTTGCATACCCGAGGCCATTATCGCGCACGAAGTTGAGCGTCGCGCAATGGGCATCCACTTGGCTACCGAATTGCACGCAGCGGGGAACACGCCGGCCTGAGCGCTGCCCATTATCAACTGGGCCACAATTAGTAGACCTAACTCCGGGGCTGCGCCGATCAGTATCGAAGCCAACGACCAACCAATTGCAAACAGACTAAGCGTCAAACGCGTCCCGAATTGCTGCGCCAGCCAACCACTGGGCACTTGCAACAGTGCATAACTCCAATAAAACGCCGCCATGAACATGGCGGACTGCGTGAGCGTCAAGTTCAGTTCGGCGCGAATCGTGCTCTCAGCCACACTGACCGCGTTGCGCACCAAGTAGCTGAGGGCCGCAGCCAAGGTTAATAGTGTCAGCACATAGTGCCTGACATGCGACGAATCGCTGGTCGCCGTAGGCAAATCTGTCGGTGGTGAGTAGGGACTGCTAATGACTGACCTCGATAGTTTGTCCACAGTGTAGCGACTTTCGCTACAGCTTGAACGAATTTGCGTCTCGCCATCTCGTTTAACCCGTGGCCGCCAGGCTAGGTGAACCTGCTAACCAATCTCTACACAATCCATTGAAGCAGAGTCTGGTTAGAGGGTGCGCCTCGCCTTCGGCTACGGGATAAACGAATTTACAGGCTAGGTGAACCTGCTAATCCAAGCCTGCTTAATTCATTGAAGCAATGTTGGTTAGAGGGTGCGCCTCGCCTTCGGCTACGGGTTAAACGAATTTACAGGCTAGGTGAACCTGCTAATCCAAGCCTGCTTAATTCATTGAAGCAGAGTCTGGTTAGAGGGTGCGCCTCGCCTTCGGCTACGGGTTAAACGAATTTACAGGCTAGGTGAACCTGCTAATCCAAGCCTGCTTAATTCATTGAAGCAGAGTCTGGTTAGAGGGTGCGCCTCGCCTTCGGCTACGGGTTAAACGAATTTACAGGCTAGGTGAACCTGCTAACCCAAGCCTGCTTAATTCATTGAAGCAGAGTCTGGTTAGAGGGTGCGCCTCGCCTTCGGCTACGGGTTAAACGAATTTACAGGCTAGGTGAACCTGCTAACCCAAGCCTGCTTAATTCATTGAAGCAGAGTCTGGTTAGAGGGTGCGCCTCGCCTTCGGCTACGGGTTAAACGAATTTACAGGCTAGGTGAACCTGCTAACCCAAGCCTGCTTAATTCATTGAAGCAGAGTCTGGTTAGAGGGTGCGCCTCGCCTTCGGCTACGGGTTAAACGAATTTACAGGCTAGGTGAACCTGCTAACCCAAGCCTGCTTAATTCATTGAAGCAGAGTCTGGTTAGAGGGTGCGCCTCGCCTTCGGCTACGGGTTAAACGATTGCATGGCGGCTACGGGTTTGACGATTTAAACAACTTCTCTAATGCCTGGCTGCTGGCTTCCAGGTAGAGTTCGAAGGAGCCACGATCAAAAGGTGTTTGCCAGACTTGATAGATGTCTAAGTCATATAATTGGCGTGGGGGCAAGTAGCCCATCGAACCATTGATCAGGTTCAGGCACACTAACGCACGCGTCGCGAATCGACGGCGCAGCTCAGTCTGATAGATGGAGTAGGCTTCGCAGCAACTGCCGACTATGGCCGCTTCGCCCACTCGCCAGGCGACAATTGGTAATTTGTAGGAAGTGCCATCTCCCAGGGCTCGACGAATATCGCGTTTGCGGCGCAAGCGTTCCTCCAGCGCTCGATCGCTGGTGGCCGCGCGTTCCGCTTCGAGTTCGGCGGCTGTGGGCCAGTTCTTCAATGGTAGCTCGACGGTCGTCGATTCAATGCTCAACGTCTGATCGATCGACGAACGCTCAGCCTGGCTCCACACTGCCAGCGGTGCGCCTGACTCCACGGTTCGATCATACTTCAGTTGGCATCCAGGCGGTTCCATGTCTTCCAGGGTGGCTAACGCAGCGTAGGCTAGTTGCCGACCATGTCGATCGGCAACCGCGGTATCACCTGTGTATTGATGACGTGGCGCAAGTTCACCGGAAGCACCTTGCAGAAACAAAGCCGGCACGCCGGTGATGTCTTGCATTGTCTGTCGCATAGCACCCAAGAAGTCAGGAGAGATTGATTGGTTGTCCCAGGCAAGCGTCGTGGGGTGGCAAGCATAATTGACCAGCGTACCGCGCAAACGGCCTTCGAGGTCACTGACGCGTCCCACAACCAACGTGTCATCGCCAATACCCGTCGGGTTGTAACCACATAAGATGCGAGCTCGACTGGCATCCGGATCAGGAAAGTCTCGATAGGCAGCCAAATGACAACGCCCCGTGTGCCACTCGAGCAAAGACTCGGCGGCTGTGGCCAAGGCCGATTCAATGGCATAGCTGGCCCCTGAGATAATGCGGTCCATCCAGGCTGAAATGAATTCGCTGCCTGGTAAGGTTGCATCCGTTTCCATCAAAGGTGGACCAGCGTGCGTGTGCGACAGAGCGAACCCAAACTTGCTGGCATCAAGCTGGTGGCGCATGAGCAGTTCATGCTGAACTCGCTCGAAGGCTTGCGGAGTCTTCCACCAACCCAGGTCCGCATCGATTAGTACGATGGGCGCATCCAGGCTATCGATACTGGAGATCGTAAGCGCCGTTAGCGTTAACGGACGATGAATCGAACTGGCGACATCGTGCAAGGCCGCGCCCCAGTTGCGCGCATAAATTCCAATCGGTGGCGTGATGTCGACGCGTGAAATACCAATGCGTGCTCGGAGAGTTGAATGCTGAAGAGTTGGTGTGGCCATAAGTTT
Source organism: Rania fehmarnensis (assembly GCF_056494185.1). Lineage (NCBI taxonomy): Bacteria > Pseudomonadati > Planctomycetota > Planctomycetia > Pirellulales > Pirellulaceae > Rania > Rania fehmarnensis. The sequence goes on along the minus strand of NZ_CM151398.1, from coordinate 2,294,985 downwards.
TCGGTGGGAGTGGGAGTGGTGGTGGGAGGACCTCGTTTAACCCGTAGCCGCCAGGCGAGGCGCACCCAGTGTACGCGGCCGGACCAGCGCACTGACCAGCGCACTGACCAGCGCACTGACCAGCGCACTGCCCCGGGCGATGAGTTAGGTGAACACGAGCAGTGATTAGAGGGTTCACCTCGCCTAGCGGCTACGGGTTAAACGATGAATCCGTGCGCTGCGGGGCGCTTACCAGTCACCTACGGCGCCGTCGGCGTAGAAGACTCGTTGGAGGACTTCTTGTTCAAACGGATGTTTCTTGACTTCAGCTTCGTTGATTTCGATGCCCAGTCCTGGTTTGGTGTTGGGTCGCACGATGCGGCCGATAGGTTCGACGGTAAATCCTTCTTGAACCACGTCGCTGCGCCACGGTACATCGGCGTGCACGGATTCGCAGATAATATAGCTGGGCTGCGAGAATCCGAACTCGAGCGAAGCGGCTGTACTGACAGGACCTTGCGGGTTATGAGGTGCAAGTGCGATGCGATGCGCCTCGGCCAGAGCAGCGATACGTCGAGCTTCTGTGAAACCGCCGCAATGTGTTAAGTCCATCTGACAAATTTCGCAGCCGCGGGCCGCGAAGAGATCGCGAAACTGTGCCAGGTGCGTCATGCGTTCGCCGGTGGCAATCGGGGTGGTAACCGCGGCGTTAATCGCAGCCAGCCCTTCAACGTTCTCAGGCCAACATGGTTCCTCGAAGAAATACAAGCCGTACGGATCCAGCGCCTTGGCAAATCGCATACCCATCGCAGGAGATGGCCGAGCGTGACAATCGACCATGATATCGATGCGGTCGCCCACAGCGTCGCGCATCGCAGCCACACAAGCTTCAGCAGCTTGAACCGGTTTCAGTCCTTCGATGGGCATCGTCGGTGGCACGGCCATCGATTTGAAGGCAGTGAAGCCATGTTCGACAGCCTGGCGAGCCAAGTCGGCAAACTGCTTGGCATTGTCCACCGGCGTTTCATAGAAGCTCTCCAGATTACCACCGCCCAGATGACAATACAGCCGAACGTAATCGCGAACCGGTCCGCCCCACAGTTTGTGACAAGGAACCCCTAAGCTTTTACCTACGATATCCCACAAAGCAATATCGATTCCTGAGATGGCCGTGGAACGCACGATGTCGCCACCATGCCAGAAGTGTTGTCGCCACATCATCTGCCACAAATGTTCAGGCCTGGTCGGATCTTCGCCCAGGATCAATTGCGAAATATCTTCGATCGCGCCCACAACGCTGCGCGTGTGCCACTCCAAAGTGGCTTCGCCCCAGCCAAACAGTCCAGGCGTGTCGGTAATAACTTTGACAAAGATCCAATTGCGCATGCGCGCATGACAAACAAACGTTTCGATTCTTTCGATGCGCATCGTAGAGCGGTTCGCTAAAGGAATTGTGTAAATCAGTGAAGCACTAATTTACACCAGTTTGAACCTTGGAGTGCTGCGGCGCAGCCGTAGCTTTGATGTCCTAACCCCACCATACCGCAGCCTGCAAACCAGGTGACTCCAGACTTTCAGAGCGTCTCAGGCTGCGGTTGGAGACTTCGCTTACATCAAAGCGGTGCCTGATGGCACCGCACTCCAAAGGCGCAGGCAGAGCCTGCGGGGCAGGGCGTTCCCAGGCAGAGCCTGGGAACGAGGGGCTACTCCGTTTTCTTATCTGCCGCTTTATTAGCGTCTTCGGTTTGCGGAGGCCGCGAGATCATGTGCGGCGGCGGGATTGGAGCAGATGAAGGCTCGTGAGTTTCGTAAGCGTCATCGTAACGCGATACGTAGCCTGGTTGCTTGGCCCGCTCTAGTTCCAATGAGTACTCTTCGACGACGCGAGTTTGAATCAAGTCGCGGCAGGCTTGATTGATGGGGTGAGCCACATCGGCGTAGAGTTTGTTGGGCATGTCGTCGTCGCGGGCTTCGCGCGACTCGCGCAGTCGTGCACCACACTGGTTGCAGTAGTTGCTGCGCAAGTGATTCTTGTTGCCACAGCGATTGCAGCGGAAGGTCAGCTTGCGACTGGGCATGGCTACGAAGGGCCCTTGGCTGCCTTCGATAATCTTCAGATCCCGCACGACAAAGCAATTGTCGAACGTGATTGAGCAGAAGGCGCGTAGTCGGTCCTCCGACTCCTCCATCAGCTTTACTCGAACCTCGGTAATCTCCACCGTCTCTGCTCCCTTATGCATTTAACGTGGATCCACTCGGCTCTGCGCGTTAGGTAACTGTCCGTCGCGAGATGAATTTGGTCATCAAGTTATGCGATCAAGTTGTTGCTCAATAGGTGCTGCATACCAGGCTGGCGCGACGTAAGCTCTGGGCAGTCCAAGTTCGATCAATTTGTTGGCGATGATGTGCCCTTGCTGCGGGCTTTCCACTATTGCAAAGCAGGCTGAGCCACTGCCAGTCATTATCGCCCGAGATTTGCCTAGACTAGCCAAAGCTTCCAACTGTCGATCAATCCACGAGGTCAATCGACTGGCGGGGGCTTGAAGTGCGTTGACAAGTTGCGTTTCAAAACAAGCCATCGCTGCTTGCATGCTGGTATGGCATCGGGCGTCTTTGCAAAGTGTGAGCATCTGATTACACGAGCGAACTGGCTGTCCAGGTTGCCACTGTTTGTAGACTTCAGCCGTTGAAGAACCTATTGGCGGATGTGAAATCACAAAACACAGTGGGGGCTGGCCCGACAAAATCTCGACAACTTCTCCTCGGCCAGTTGCTCTTGCTAATCCGATGCCGTTTTGTTGATCTCCTAAAAAAAGAGGAATGTCACTCCCTAAACGACTCGCAATCTCCACAGCTTGGCTCCGATCCCAGCGATTGGTCAGAATCAAGCCAGCCACAATTGCAGCAGCAGCGTCAGAGCTACCACCACCCATCCCTGCGGCCGAGGGAATCCGTTTCTCAACTGTAACCGACCAACCCTGATCCTGGCCGACTACGGAGTTTACACAATCTAACGCCCGGGCGATGAGATTGCTGTGATCGGCTGGTATTTGCCACGCCGGATCCTCTGGCCCGGCCGCTGGCACTCGCAACGACAATTCGATGCCCCGACGATCCGTCTTGTGGACAGTTAGCTCATCGACCAACGAAACGGGACACATGACAGTATCAATTTCATGATATCCATCCGCCCGCTTGCCGAGCACTTCCAGGAAGAGATTCACTTTTGCTGGCGTGCGTATCTTCAAGCCGCCGTCGTTCCGCTCTATTAACATATCACCAGCATTGTGGTGGTTAGGATCGCCCCCAGTCAAGAGCCAGTAAAAAGGGGTCAGGTCTCTTTTTCGCTCGCCCTCACCATCTAACCTACGCGCTCGCGCGCGGGATGCCCCACTAAAAATGGACCTGACCCCTTTATTACTTGCTCTACAACCGATTTGGCGATTCACGTACAATGTGGCTTAGGAGAGTTTGCCCAAACTACCAAAAACTACAAACAAGAGAGACGCAGTTTCACGATGTCGGAAGACAAAACCCTTACGGCGGCCGAACTGGCAAAGATCAACGGCAATTACTTGCGAGGCACCATCGCCGCCGACCTGGCATCCGATAGCGATCAGTTTGATAAAGAAAACCAACTTCTGCTGAAGTTTCACGGCACTTATCAGCAAGATGATCGCGATAGCCGCACCGACGGCAAAGTCTATTCGCTGATGACGCGTACGCGCATCCCGGGCGGCAAGCTGACGGCGGCCCAGTTGATCGAACATCTCGATATGTGCGATGAAATCGGCAATGCCACGCTCAAGTGCACCACGCGGCAAGCTCTGCAGTTGCATGTGATTCCCAAGAATCGCATCAAAGAAGTCATGCAGCGCATCGCCAAAGTCAACCTGTCGACCATCGCTGCCTGCGGTGACGTCAATCGTAACGTGATGTGCTGCCCTGCGCCTTACAAGGATGCAGTGCACACCGCCATGCAAAAACTGGCCGACGACCTGGCCGTACACTTGGAACCGAACACCAAGGCCTACTACGAAATTTGGCTGAAAGACGATTCCAACGGCGAAGAAACGCTGGCCCACTCCTCACAAGAAGAACAAGAACCAATTTACGGCAAGACTTACTTGCCGCGCAAGTTCAAAGCGGCCATTGCGCTGCCCGAAGATAATTGCGTCGATGTCTATACCAATGATCTCGGCTTCATCGCTGTAGTGCGGGATGGCCAGGTCATCGGATACAACGTCACCGTTGGCGGCGGATTAGGCATGACTCCCAGCGCCAAGAAGACTTTTCCCGCGCTGGCCAAACGACTCGGTTTCGTCCAGCCTGAACAAGCCTGTGCAGTGGCTGAAGCCATCGTCAAAGTGCAGCGCGACAACGGCAATCGCTCGGACCGCAAAGTTGCCCGCATGAAGTACCTGATTGCCGACAAGGGCATGGAGTGGTTCAAGGCGGAAGTCGAAAAGTACTTTGGCCAGCCGATTCCAGATTGTACGGACGACGACGTACATGGCGTCGATGACCACATGGGCTGGTTCGAGCAGGGCGACGGCAAGTGGTTCTACGGCTGGAACGTCGAGAACGGTCGCTTGTACGATAGCGAAGATCGCCGATGGAAGTCGGCTATCCGCGAGATCTGTGCTACGCTCAATCCAGGCATCCGACTTACCGCTCATCAGAGCATCTTGTTCACCGATATCAATGCTGAAGATCGGCAAACGTTGGAAGCGATCATCACCAAGAACAAGTTGCCACTGTCAAATGAGATCTCCGAAGTGCGCCGCTGGTCGATGGCTTGTGTGGCGCTGCCTACATGCGGCCTGGCTGTGACCGAAAGCGAACGGGTCATGCCTAGCTTGATGGACGAGATGGAAAAAGAGCTGGCGCGCTTGGGGTTGGCTAAAGAACAGTTCACCGTGCGTATGACTGGTTGTCCCAATGGCTGTGCTCGACCATACAACGCCGAGATCGGCTTGGTCGGCAAGACCAAGGGCAAGTACACCCTCTACGTCGGAGGTAAACTGCTCGGAACACGTTTGGCCTTCATTCACAAAGACCTAGTCACCTTCGAAGACATCGTACCGACATTAGTCCCACTGTTCACCGCGTTCAAATCGATGCGCAGCGGGAGCGAATCGTTCGGTGACTTCTGTGCACGCATGGGCAACGAGAAGTTGCTCGAAATCAGCGAACAGTTCAAATCGCTGTCTGCGTAGTCTGGCACGTAGCTGCGTCTCTCCGAGACGCAGATTAGCTGTCGCATGAGTCTTGCGATTTTGTAGGCATTCGAGTCTCGGAGAGACTCGGCTACGTGGTATGCGTTTAACTAGAGAACCTGCTATCATATCCCACGCATATTCCTGTTCGCTTTGGCTTTCATTCACTCACGATTCCAACCCTACGATTCAACTCCATGCAACTAGCAAAATTGATTGGTGCCAATGGCCAGCCGGCTGTGGCTCGCGTTGACGGCGATACTTTGATCGTTCTCGATTTGGCAAGTGCGGGCTTGTCCCAGCTGGCAGATATTCTCGCCGCCGAAGCTCCTGCGAGTGTCGTAGGCAGCTTGAAACCGACCGGTGAAAAAGTTGCCGTCGCAAGTGCCAAGCTATTAGCCCCGATCGACAATCAAGAAGTTTGGGCAGCTGGTGTAACGTACAAACGCAGCCAGACGGCCCGCATGGAAGAATCGGAAACCGCCGCCTCGTGTTACGACCGAGTCTATGTGTCGCCCCGGCCTGAACTATTTTTCAAAGCCACCCCCAACCGCTGCTCGGGTTCCGGCCAACCGGTGCGCATTCGCGTGGATGCCAAGTGGAATGTGCCCGAACCAGAGGTGACCTTGGTGTTATCACCGAAGATGAAGCTGGTGGGCTTTACCGTCGGAAACGACATGAGCAGCCGCGACATCGAAGGCGATAATCCACTCTATTTGCCTCAAGCCAAAGTCTACAACCAGTGCTGTGGCCTCGGCCCTTGGATCACTTTGGCAGAAGACATGCCCGCCAAGCCCGATATGACGATCTCGTTGAAGATCCAGCGCGACGGACAGTGCGTTTTCGAACAGTCGACGACCGCCGATCAGATGGCTCGCGAGTTCGAGAGCCTGATCGAGTGGCTCGCACGCGATAATGATTTTCCTAACGGCGCCTTCTTATTAACAGGCACTGGCATTGTGCCGGACAGTCCGTTCACTTTGGCACCCAAGGATCGTGTATCGATCACCATCGCTGGGATTGGCACGCTGGTCAATGACGTGGTGCAAGGTTAAGCACCCAAGGCCCACTCGGCTTTCTGAGCCGATGGCGTTAGCCCGCGACACACAGGCTGGAAGCCTATGCCACATGGACTACAGGCTGGAAGCCTATGCCACACTACTTTCAACCATAAATTGAGCTTCAATATGACTTTAGTACCTGTACTGATCGATGGACGTTGGCAAGCGTCAGCTGGAACGGAATCGTTTCAGTCGAATAACCCCGCCACTGGGCAACCGTTGCCTGACAAGTTTCCAGTGAGCCCTTGGGCCGACTGTGATAAAGCTTTGACCGCTGCACAGCAAGCAGCCGAGAAACTGCGAGCTCTGGGCCCAGAACCGATTGCCAAGTTCTTGGAAGAGTATGCCAACCGCATCGATGCCGCGGTCGATGAATTGACAGCGATCGCCCATGCGGAAACCGCTCTGCCACTGGACCCACGACTGGCGAAAGTGGAATTGCCGCGTACGTCGGGACAACTACGTCAAGCGGCTGCCGCTGCGCGCGCCGGTTCCTGGGCGCTGCCGACGATCGATACCAAGCTGAACATTCGCTCGTGTTATGAACCGCTAGGTCCAATCTGCGTGTTCGGTCCCAACAACTTTCCGTTTGCTTTTAACAGCGTATCGGGCGGCGATTTCGCGGCGGCCATCGCAGCGGGCAATCCCGTGATTGGCAAAGCCAACACGTCGCATCCAGCGACCACACGTAAACTGGCTGAACTGGCGCTGGCAGCAGTGGAAGCCGCTGGTTTGCCACCAGCCACAGTGCAACTGATTTATCGAACGAGCCATGAAGATGGTGCCAAGTTGGTTAGTGATTCGCGCGTAGGAGCCACTGGCTATACGGGCTCACGCCACGCAGGCTTGACACTGAAAGCGGCTGCCGACAAAGCCGGCAAGCCAATCTACCTGGAACTATCCAGCGTCAATCCAGTTGTCGTATTACCTGGAGCGCTGCAAGAACGCGGTGCGGAACTGGTCGATGAATTCGTCGGCAGCGCACTGATGGGCGCGGGCCAATTCTGCACCAACCCCGGGCTGGTGCTGTTGGTCGCCTCGGCTGAGACTACTGCTTTTGTTGCGGGTGTCGCGGAGAAATACAATGCAGCCGCAGCTGGTACGTTGCTATCGAGCGGTGTGCGCACGGCACTGACCAAGGCCATCGATGTGCTGACCAAAGCCGGGGCCAAGTTGGATGCTGGCGGAACACCCATCGAAGGTCGTTGTAGTGTCAGCAACACGCTACTAACGGTCTCAGCGAAAAAGTTCTTAAACGACCCGCACGTGTTTCAAACCGAAGCTTTTGGCAATGCCACGTTGATGGTGATGGCTGATTCGCTGGATGAAGTCGTCGCCGCGCTGCGATCGCTGGAGGGAAATCTAACAGGCTGCGTTTATTCCGCTAAGAATGGCGCAGATGATGCAGCTTATGAGACCGTGGCACCGGAACTGGCTGCTCGCGTGGGTCGCTTGCTCAACGACAAGATGCCTACAGGTGTCGCGGTCAGTTCGGCCATGAATCACGGCGGCCCTTATCCAGCCACCGGTCATCCAGGCTTCACGGCCGTTGGCATCCCCGCCAGCTTGATACGTTTTGGTAAGTTGACCTGCTACGACAACGTTCGCGAGCATCGCTTGCCAAAATTGTTGCGAGATGCCGGACCAACCGCAGAAACTTGGCGCATGATCGACTGCCAATGGAAAAAAGGTACGTAGCGGAATGCGTCAAGCATTTCGATCCTTGGTAGCGGAATGCGTCAAGCGTTTCGTCGTTCGTTGAGCAATGATCAAAGACGAAAGCCTTGACGGCTTCCGCTACCAATACAAAAAACATTGGAGCCAACCCATGAGTAGCGGCCTCTTCATTGCGGGCAAGTGGCAGCCGGGTGTAGGGCAAACGGAAGTCAGGAACAAATATTCCGGAGAGGTCATCGGCCAAGTTGCCACGCCGGGCGATGAAAATATCGAGCGGGCGCTCAGCAGTGCCGTGCGCGGAGCGCGTGAGATGGCTGCACTGCCGGCTCATCGACGCTACGACATCCTCAGTCGCACTTCTCAGCTCATAGCCGCAAGGAAAGAGGCGATCGCAGTCACGCTGGCGGCCGAAGCTGGCAAGCCGCTCAAGTTTGCGCGGGTCGAAGTCGATCGAGCTGCCAATACTTTTCAACTAGCTGCCGAAGAAGCGCGACGTTTGCATGGCGAGACGCTAGCCTTGGATGCAGTGCCTGCAGGTGAAAACTTCTTTGGTTTCTGGTGGCGCAAACCGGTGGGCGTGGTGGCCGCGATCACACCGTTCAATTTCCCACTAAACCTGGTCGCGCATAAACTGGCTCCGGCGATTGCGGCCGGCAACGCCTATCTGCACAAGCCCGCTGAATACACGCCGCTGACAGCCGTAGCCCTGATGGAGATCCTGCTCGAAGCCGGCCTGCCGCCAGAAGCTGCTCAATTATTACCCGGCAGCGGAAAGACCATTGGCAGCGCCATCGTTCAAGATCCGCGCGTCGCCAAAGTAACCTTCACCGGCAGTGCCGAAGTGGGCAAACAAATCCTGGCAACCGCGGGTATCAAGAAAGTCACACTCGAACTCGGCAACAGTTCACCGGTAATCATAGCAGCGGACGCCAACCTGGCGTTTGCGGCGCAGCGGTGTGCCATAGGCGCGTTCGCGCATTCAGGACAAGTGTGTATCAGCGTCCAGCGCATCTATGTCGAGTCCACGATTGCTGACGAGTTTCGTGAACTGCTGATAAAAGCCACGCAAGCCATCAAAGTCGGTGATCCATTGGACGAGAACATCGATGTAGGTCCCATGATCGCAGAGAAGGAAGCCGAACGCATCGAACAGTGGGTGAACGAAGCTGAGCAGGGCGGGGCGAAACTATTGACCGGTGGACAGCGCGAGCGAGCCGTTTATTATCCTACGTTGCTCGACGCCACGACCCCCGAGATGAAAGTCAACGCACAGGAAGTCTTTGCACCGGTGGCCACGTTGAATGTCGTGCCTGATTTCAGTGCTGCATTAAGCGCCGCCAATGCGACCAGCTATGGACTGCAAGCTTCGGTATTCACCAACAACATTAATCGCGTGCTCACGGCGATCAAGCAGCTGGATTTTGGGGGAGTCATCATCAACGATATGCCGGGCTTCCGCGTCGATCACATGCCTTACGGTGGCAATAAACAAAGTGGCCTGGGCCGCGAAGGTGTACGCTTTGCCATCGAAGAGATGGCCAATATACAAACGGTGGCCATTAGGACTGAGTAATCGTGATGGTTGCTCTGGTTAGCAGGGCCGATTTTAAAACGCAGAGAGGCGCGGAGGTTCGCAGAGAGGACTTTAGATTGTCTGACTGCGAACGCTAGCCAATAACGTGCGATAGCGGCCCAGCAGTTTGCGGATGAGCATCCCGAGGTAGAAGTTGACGACCAGTGAGAGCACGAACATCACCGGCACGATGTTCTCCATACCGGTGCGTTGATAATCGTTCATGTTGGGCTGAGTGGAGTTACCGCCTGTGCCCGCTCCACGTCCGCCGGTGCCCGCAGGAAAGTTGCGCTGGTCGACGGAATGCATATCCGAGGCGCTGCCAGATAGTGTGCCCGGTCCAAAGCTGCTGGTGGCCATATTGCCATTGAGGCCACCAGAGGAGGTTGTCGGCAGTCCGCGATTGTCAGCGATACGTGTCGATGGCAAATAGCTGGGAGGATCGTTCGGTTGAACATACGGCGAGCCGGTTTGGCCTTGGCCAAAGCTGGGCGGTTGCATGGCTGTACTGCGTGGGGGCGCACCAAAGTTTCCCGTAGTGTTGGCAGGTCCTGTCGCATAGCCCGGGGCGTTGTAGGCCGGTGTGGTGGCGTAATTCGGAGTGCTGGCAGAGGCGGGCGCACCCAAAGGCGTGGTGGATTGACCGAAGCCAGGTGTGCCACCCAGGGGTTGCTGGCCGGCACCGGTACCACCAAAGTTTCCCACGGGCGGCGTGCCTGGCAAATTGCTCGGTGGGGGAGTGGGGAAATTACTATTTGCACCCGGCAGTGGATTGGCTGCACTATTACCGCCAAAGTTACCGGTCGCGGCAGGCGCTGTACCGGTATTGGAGAACTTGCTACCAGCGCTTGAATTGGGTACTCCGCCGCGAGTCTTATCCAGAAAACTATCGATGGTATTTTGGGCGATCAGGTTGTCCGGCCCCTTAAAACCATCGGACAGATTGTCTGGTGGTGCCAGAGTATCATTCAAGTTCGACGCGACGCCACCGGCAGGCAGCGAAAGTGGCGGAGGGCCACCGGCCACGTTTTTTAACTCCGCTGGGATACCCGACTCCAGCTGTGCAAATCGCCCCTTACCAACTTCGGATTGAACATTGGTTTCGATCGGCGCGGCCACCGGGGGCAAGCGTCGCACGGCGCTCAGCGGTAACGATTCAATCGTATCCGAACCGATGCGCACCACGATCTTACGAATGCGCACCGCTACCTCAGGATGCATTTCGCTGGCGAATTCTTTATCCTGCTCCACCATGAAATTCGCCTTCTCAGGCGAAATCTGCACGATGTATTCCAGTTCGTTGCTTTCCGGATTGATCTTCCAACCGTACTCGGTGGAACGAAACGAGACATTATCCTCCATAGGGAGTTGTCCCGTCGGCAATCCTTGCCCTACTTGGCCCGCCAAAACAAGCAGCGCCAATAGCATGCATCCATTCATAGTTCAGCCTCTGGTGAGAAACGTTCCTATTAGATTACAGCATTTGGCTTTTGCTCGTAAAGACTGTTCGCCACAACCTGAGGGGTCCGAGGAGAAAAAGTTCGATGCTAGCATTGCGACGTAGAGCAGCTGTCCCCAGCTGCTCAGCACCCTCTAACCAATTTCTCGACCGACCGAGCGCCTGGAAGCTGGTTGAGCTTCTTGAAGAACGGATATAGGTCCGGGGGAGGGCGAAGGCTCCTGCTGAGCCAAACACCTTTACGAAGCACGGACATAGAATCGGGGGAAAGTGGTGCTGGAAGGATTAGCGTTGGTCTTGTGACGCCAGCAGTTTTGTCCCCCGGGACTATGTCCGTTGTTCTGAGCGGTGTTTGGCTCAGGAGGACCTTCGCCCTCCCGGGGCGAACTACTTCAAGTTACGGATGAACCTTAAAAACTCCAGGTCGAGTTTCTTGAGGTCCTGGCCGAAGTGGGTTTTAAAGGTCTCGAGGCGGCGACGCGCGTCGGGTTGGCCCAGAGGTTCCAAGGTGGCCAGATCTTTCAAATAAGCTGCGTAATCTTTTTTATGTTTCTTGATCAGAAAGTAAGTCAGTGCCCAGCTCTCGGCATAAGCGGCCGTGTACCGGTCTTTGTCGCCAGCAAAGCGTTCATCATCGGAAACGAGCGTGGTTAGCGAATCGGCCGGCCGCGTTCGCAGGTACTGACCGAACTGGACCAGTTGATAGGGATTGACGCGGCCGATCGAACCCCACAGACGCGTGTTGCGCCCGTCGGGCACTTCAAAGAACATGGCCATGCCTTCACTGACCCACTTGGGGTTGTCTGCCAGGCGAACTTGCAGGCCACAGTTGTACGAAATTTGATGCACCGCTTCGTGAACGACCGTGGCCACGGTGCGTTCCGCTTGTGGCTGCGTGAACAGCGCGGCGAGCATTTCGCGCGAGGAAACTCGCTGGCCGGGCTGGATCATGCCTTGGATGCCGGTGATGTCGAAGGAGACGATGCGATTGGTCTGCATGTTGTAATAACCAATCATGGCGGCCGCCATTTCGCCAACTTCGGGTTTGGCAAATTCCAGGTAAGCACCTTGGTTCTCGAAGACCACCGCCACCATTGGGAAACGAGGTTCGTGCAGCTCGAGAACCGTGTCATCCCAGAAGCCATAAAAGGCTTTGAACAAGCGTTCGTAGATATCGCCAACCCACTGAGCGTAGGGTTTGCTGGTGTTGTAGACGATCACGAAGTGCGCGGTCTCATGCACCGAGAAACCGTCGGGCAGCTTCTCTTTTATTTGCGCGGCCACTTCGCTCTTGGTAAGCGGTTGCAAGGCTTGCTCGGCATCGGTGCGATTGAGAATCTCGCTAGGCTGCAGTCCCCAGAGTCGTCCTTCGGCGGTTTGCAGCAGCAAGCTGCCATCCTGGCCTTCGATCAGGACTTCACCGATTTCGTCACGCTGTTCACCTTCGGATTTGAATTCGATCTTGACTGTTTTTACATTGGCCCGAATCGGCTCGTCGCCAAAGGCAGTTCCACGCCAAGGGCTATCGGGACAGCCTACCGCCAGCGCTAGTGTCAATCCGAGCGTCAATCGCCATGAGTGCATAAACCGTCCTTCTGCTGCGTACTCCCCACTTCTTATCATATCACAGCCTACAGATCATTGACGACCGTTTGGGGCTTCTTTATCGTGAAGTCTATGATCTCACAGACTGCCGAATATGCGCTGCGGGCCATGGTATACCTGGCCGATCAAACTCAGCCCAAGACCAACGAGGCGATTGCCAAAGCCACGCAGGTACCCACCGGTTACTTGGCGAAGGTCATGCAGAGCCTCAGCCGCAACGGTATGGTCAACGCTCAGCGGGGACTGCATGGGGGCTTTACGCTAGCAGCCCCGGCCGACAAAGTCACCGTGCTGGCGGTCATCAACGCCGTCGACCCCATTCGCCGCTTTCACGAGTGTCCCCTGGGACTACACGGAATCAACCTCTGCCCACTGCATCGCAGCCTGGACGATGCGGCTCAAGCAGTCGAGCGCACCTTTGGCGACACGACCGTCGCTGATCTGATCAACGTACCGCTGCACCGCAAACCGCTATGCGGTTTTCCTCTGAAGTCGCAAACGTAAATTTACCCGTTTGAGCGACGAGTCTGAAAGTAAGGCATTGACCAAAGTGTAGCATAGGCTACACTTTTAGTTAAGGTGTAGCCTATGCTACACTTTTCCTGCAATGAAAGTCTGCTTTCGCTCCGCGAAAGGCAAATTCTCTGGTTACGTTCCGCGGATAGACGCAGACTGCCTTTCGCGAGATACGCAAATTGCCTTTCGCGGAGCGAAAGGAGACTATGGAGAGAACGACTATGAAACGCAGTAGAGCTTTTACGCTGGTGGAACTGCTGGTGGTGATTGCCATTATTGGCATCTTGGTGGGGCTGTTGTTGCCTGCGGTGCAGGCGGCTCGCGAAGCGGCGCGGCGCACGCAAAGCCAAAACAACTTGAAGCAACTGGGACTGGGCATACTCAACTATGAGAGCGCTCTCAGGCGTCTGCCTTCGGGGTACATCTCACGCGTCAACGACCCCAGCGCTTTTCCGGAGACGCTGGATGCCGCGCCCGGCTGGGGTTGGGGAGCTCTCATCCTGCCGTATATTGAGCAGCAACCATTAGCCAATGAGATCAATTGGTCGTTGCCGCTATGGCATGCAAGTAATCAAGCCGCAGTCGAAACGCGCGTGCCCACCTTCATGAACCCGGCCGCTGTAAACTACGAAGGTTTGACGGAAGCCAAGACTAGTAGCGGCGATGTCTTGGCACGGCTGGGCAAGTCCCACTATGTGGCCAATGTTGGACAAGATGAACCGTGGGGTTACTCACCGCCATTGGCCAATTGGCAGTCGGTAGCCTCGGGACCTTTCTATCGCAACTCCAACGTGCGACTGGGTGATGTGATCGATGGGCTGAGCAACACCGTGTTCTTAGGTGAACATGTAACGATCAGCGATAAAACTTGGGTGGGTGTTGTGCCGGGTACGCAATCCTGTCCGCGCGACCCACAGCGTTTTCCGTTCACCACCTGCGATCAAGCAGCCACCTTTGTGCTCTGCCATTCTGGGCCAGCAGCCGACGAACCGGGCATTGTTCATCCTCCTTCGTTTCCCACTTGCCATGTCTGCCAAATGTATGCCCCTTGGTCGGCCGGTGGTGGTTATGTGTTGCTGGGCGACGGTAGCGTGCGATATATCGCGACCGAAGTGAATCTCGACACCTGGGCCGCCATGTCTTCCATGAACAAGGGCGAGGTCGTGCAACATGCCGATTAAACGCTTGGCTCTCTATAGATGCCTGATCCCGCTGATCGCGATTTGTGCATTAAGTGGCTGCCGCGAACATCCAACGGTGACCAGTCGCCAATCGCTGGACCTGATCAAACAGGTCTACACCGCGTGCAACACGCGCAACAGCCAACGCTTGGAGAAGTGCCGGCAAGAGTATGCTGAGTTGGTTGAGAAAGGTGCGCTCAGCGAAGCTGAACAGGCATCGTTCACTCGTATCATGGATACGGCGGCCAGCGGTGATTGGGAAACCGCTCAAAAGTCGAGCTTGCAGTTCGCCCGTGACCAGGTGAGGTAAGTCCCGGCCTCTGCGATGGAGAGGAATTTGATAAACTGGGTGGAAACCCACTTATCTCCTTCCAGCCCCCGATACCGAGCTTTATGACTGGTCGCCCTAAAGACGCGGAACCCCATCGTCGCACACGTCGAGATCACTCCTCAGAGACAGCCCAAGATTACGTCGAAGCGGTGGCCGAAATTGTCACTGCGCGGGGTTCTTGCCGTGTGATCGATTTGGCCCGCACCTTCGCCGTCAGCCATGTAACGGTCACACGCATCGTGACCCGGTTGAAAGAGGAAGGCTTGCTGCAATCCGAACCCTACGGGCCAATCACGCTGACCGTGCAGGGCAAGAAATTGGCGCAGCAATCGCAGCAGCGGCATGACTTGGTCTACAAGTTTCTGCTGGCCATCGGCGTCGATGCCAAAACAGCCGCCGTCGATGCGGAGGGTATCGAACATCATGTCAGCAAGAATACGCTGAAATGCTTCGAGAAAATCCTCGAAGAGCGGTCTTGCGACTGAGATGGCAGCCCCCGATCTGCCCGGTTGTCATCGCGCACCTCACAACCGACAATAATGACATGTGGCCTAGGCTTGTGTGGCATAGGCTTCCAGCCTGTATGTGGCATAGGCTTCCAGCCTGTGTTTGCATGGGTGCGTCCCCGAAACGCAGCCAAGCAAGTGGACGTACTTGTTCAAACACAGGCTAGAAGCCTATGCCACATTAGACACAGGCTGGAAGCCTATGCCACACGCCCACTTCCGATTCAATTTCGCTGGGAGTATTTCCAATGAAGATATCTTTGTCCCCACGTTGGCTAGTGGCGACGGTGTGCTGTGGTGTCGGTTTGATGGCAGCGGCCGAGCGTTTGACGGCGCAAGTCCCGCTAGGGCTACCGGAATTAACGTTCCCGAAAGACAACCCGCACACCGAGGCCAAAGTCGAACTGGGTCGCATGTTGTATTTCGACAAGCGTCTTTCGGCAGACAACACTGTCTCCTGCGCCAGTTGTCATGATCCTAAACAGGGCTGGTCCAATAACGATGCCACCGCGGTGGGAGTTGGTGGTCAGCGCGGGGGTCGCAGCGCACCCTCGATTATCAATTCGGCTTATGCGAAGTTTCAATTCTGGGACGGTCGCGCCGGTTCGCTCGAAGAACAGGCGCTGGGTCCTATTGCTAACCCCATCGAAATGAATCTGCCGATTGAAGAAGCAGTCAAGAAATTGTCTGCCATCGAAGGCTATCAGAAACGCTTCCAGGAAGTGTTTGGCAGCGGGGTCACCGCCGATAATCTCGCCAGAGCCTTGGCAGCTTTCGAACGGACCATCGTTTCCGGTAACGCTCCGTACGATCAATTCAAAGGCGGTGACAAGAGTGCGTTAAGCGAAGAAGCCCAACTGGGCATGAAGCTGTTCCACGGCAAAGCCAACTGTTCAGCTTGTCATAGCGGTCCCCACTTCAGCGATTCGGCCTTTCACAATGTCGGCGTCGGCAGCTCGGCTTCCGAAGTCGATCAAGGCCGGCGCAAGATTTCGGGTATCGAAGGCGACCATGGTTCTTTCCGTACGCCCACCCTCCGAGAAATCGGACGCACGGCACCTTATATGCACGACGGTAGCCTCAAATCGCTTGAGGAAGTTGTCGACTACTACAACCAAGGCGGCACCAAAAACGATTACCTCGATGAAGAGATCTATCCCCTGAAGTTGACTGACGCTGAGAAAAAAGCTGTGGTCACGTTTCTCAAGGAAGGCCTGGCCAGCTCGAGTTACCCGGACGTAACCGCCCCCGAGCTGCCCTAACGGATGTGGCATAGGCTTCCAGCCTGTGTGTAGCATAGGCGTCCAGCCTGTGTGTGGCATAGGCTTCCAGCCTGTGTGGCATAGGCTTCCAGCCTGTGTGCAAGTTTTATAGAGTAAGTCGACAAGCAATGACCACACCCGGGTCGATTTTCGAAAAATCAACGTAGGGTAAGCCAAAGTCGGTTTCGGAGAAATCGATGTTCGATACGCGACAACCACTCCCCGGGTCGATTTCGGAGAAATCGACCTACGGAAACATCACTCTTGTAGGAGCATCCTGACTGTGAAAATTTCGCATATGGTTTGTAAGCTAAGATTTCTAGCTGTTTGCCTGCCGGCACTGGGTGTCAGTGTGTTGGCCTTGCCTGCCACGGCGCAAGAGGGGCTGAAGGTCGAAACGATTCTCTCAGAACTTGATAACCCCTGTGGCATCGCCATTCAGCCGGAAACCGGCGTGGTCTTTGTGGCCGATAGCGGCGCAGCCAAGGTGATCAAAGTCGTCGATGGCAAAGCCGAACCGGTCATCACCGATTTCCCGATCGATGTTTATGGCAAAGGCCCCAAGTACAGCATCGGACCTTTGGGATTGCTGTTCCTGGATCAGAACACGCTCGTCGTCGGCGGTGGCGGTCTACTGGACGGCGAAGAACTGCTACGCGTCTACGACTTGAAGGATATGAAAGAGCCGCTCAAGGCCGACAAGATGAAGTCGAGCTTCAAGCTGGCTGCTGCCGACGACATTAAGGGCGAAGGCAATTTCTACGCGCTGGCCAAGACTGATGACGCGATCTACATCACTTGCAATGGCGATGACACCAAGGGCTGGGTGTCAAAAGCCGCCTATAAAGGCACGGACGTAACCGGTTACGAACGTTATCTGGAAACCAAACCTGCGACCGAAGTCGATGCACCTGTAGGCATCACGGTCAGCCAGCGCGGTGAACTGGTCGTCGGTCAAATGGGTGAAATCACTGTACCCAACGACAGTTTGTTGACTTTCTACGAACCAAATTCCAAGAAGATGCTCAAGAACTTCAAGACCAATTTGCATGACATTACTGCAGTGGCGTACAGTCCACGTGGTCAGTTGTACGTGCTCGACTTCGCTTGGGCAGACACCACGCAAGGCGGTCTGTTCCAACTGCTGGCCGATGGCAAAGACAGCATCAAGACCAAGTTGATTGCCAAGCTGGATAAACCGACGGCAATGGTCTTCGACGCCGAAGGGGCGTTATACGTTACCAGCATCGGTGAAGAGAAAAAAGGCAAGCTCGAGAAGATCGCCCCCGGTCTGTAAATGTCTCCTTTCGCTCCGCGAAAGGCAAGCAACTAGCCACCCGTGCTGCGTCCACCGTCTGGCGACGGTGGCTACCCCGTGCTGCGTCCACCGCCCTGGCGACGGTGGCTACCTGATGGATAAGCAACTTGCAGCGGCGGCTTCGGCCGCCGCCCTCCACATATGAACTCATACGCTGTATTAGGTGTTGGTGCGCTCGGTGGATTATATGGCGGGCTGCTAGCTCGCGCCGGTGGCGATGTGCATTTCTTGCTGCACAACGACTATGACCACGTTCGCCAGCATGGCCTGCGTGTCGATACTCCGCTGGGTGATTTCCACTTACCTCAAATCAACGCCTATCAGAGCGGCGCTGATATGCCGCGCGTGGATGTAGCGATCGTCGCCTGGAAGTCGACGGCCAATGCAGCTTTAGCAGACTCACTGCCTCATTTAGTTAGAGACGATGGCTGTGTTCTGGTCCTTCAAAACGGTTGGGACGTCGAACGCAGCGCTGCCGATATCGTCGGCGCGGAGAGAGTCTTGGGCGGATGCTGTTTTCTGTGCAGCAACAAAGTCGGGCCGGGCCACGTTCATCATCTCGATTATGGTCGCATCACTTTCGGCGAGTATGCTCCGCTGCTGAGCGGCTCGATCACACCGCGCATGCGGCAAATCGAAAGCGATTTCCGCAGCGCGGGTATCGACATGACCGCCATCGACGACCTGCGGCATACGCGCTGGTCCAAGTTGATGTGGAACATCCCGTTCAACGGCTTATCGGTCGTACTCAACTCGCTGACCGATCAAATCATGGCTGAGCCCCAAACGGCCGCGCTGGCCGAGAGCCTGATGCGTGAAGTCCGTGACGCGGCCGCAGCCTGTGGTAGCCTGATTGACGAAGCCGTCATCACCAAACTGCTAGACGATACACGCAAGATGGTGCCGTATGCCAGCAGCATGCTGCTGGACTATCAGCAACGCAGACCGATGGAGATCGAGGCCATCTTCGGTAATCCCTTGCGTGCAGCCCAAGCAGCCGGCCTGGCAGTGCCCCGCATTGAAATGCTCTATCAACAGTTGGTGTTTATTGCCGCGAAAGGCAAGTCTGACTAGATCCTGCTGCGAAACAACCAATACCTTACACATCAACT
Source organism: Rania fehmarnensis (assembly GCF_056494185.1). Lineage (NCBI taxonomy): Bacteria > Pseudomonadati > Planctomycetota > Planctomycetia > Pirellulales > Pirellulaceae > Rania > Rania fehmarnensis. Next base: position 2,276,186 of record NZ_CM151398.1, on the reverse strand, counting down.
AAAATTGGTGTTTACTCCTACTCCTACTCCTACTCCTACTCCTACTCCTTCTCCTTCTCCTACTCCTACTCGATAGATGCACTGACAATGCAAGACGAGTACGAGTAGGACTGCGTACAGCGAAATCGGTCAACGGTTCAGATTGCCCTAGGGCGATCGTAACCACCGTCGCCAAGCGGTGCCTTTCGCTGCCAACCGAGTCCACCGTCTGGCGACGGTGGCTACGCAGCGTTAGTACGAGTAGGAGATACTACGCAAATCTTGCATCCGGTGTTAGAGGATGGCCTCTTAGAAACTCCGCGGTGCTCATGGCTCGCTTGCCAGCGGGTTGTACTTTGCTGATCGCCAGGACGCCGGCGGCTGTTTGGACCAAGATCAATTGATCCCAGGGCGATTGCCACTCTGGACCTTGCAGTCCCAGCGAAGCCGCCGACGCGGACCAGGCGGCACCGCTGGCTCGCGAGGTCGATTGCTCAATAGCTCGAGCCGCGCGGATGTGCAGCGATAGGCTTTTCGCAGCAGAATAAACAAGCTCGCCGAATGTGCCTGGCCACGGTTGCAGTCCGCGCACACGTCGCTCGCACTCGATGGCTGGCAAATTGAAATCGAGCTGACCATCGCTCTTGGAAAATCGCGGGGCCTTGGTGGCTAGTGTTTTATCTTGCGTTTGCCCAATAGGCGACGTTCGATCCCACCGACTGAGCAACTGAACAGCTTCACTACTGGCCGACGCGCCCAGTTGCGATAGACGCCCTTCCAGTCCACCGGCATCTTCATCGCGCTCGATCGGCGTAGAGCGTACAGTGAGAACGGGCCCGGCATCCAGTCCCGGCGTCATGTGAATCACGCTGACCCCAGCCAACGGATCGCCGGCCAGGATCGACCATTGCACCGGCGCCGCGCCACGATGCCTGGGCAAGAGCGAACCGTGCAAGTTAATACCGCCTAACTCTGGAATACTCAAACAATCGCGCGAGAGGATTTGACCATAGTCGCATACAAAATACAGCTCAGGTTTGAGGACGCGCAAGTGCTCGAGCGATTCCGGCAGATTAATACTGGCCGGTTGATAGATCGTCAATCCAGCGGCTTGAGCCCAAGTGGCCACCGGAGCAGGCGGCGCCTTGCTGTTAGCCGGCGGTCGCACGACCACTTCCAGGATCTCGTGTCCATCTTGCAATAACTGTTGACAACTTGGCACTGCAAAAGGGCCAGTGCCCATAACCACAATCTTCATAAGCTCTCCGCAAAAGCGGATTAGTATCGCACGATTGATTCGGCGAAGGAAGACACGTAACAGCGTCTCTCCGAGACGTTGATTGACTCAGCCCCAGAGTCTCGGAGAGACTCGGCTACGTGACAGAGACTCGGCTGTGTGACACGTAGCAGCGTCTCTCCGAGACGCTGATTGACTCAGCCCCCGAGTCTCGGAGAGACTCGGCTACGTGGAGGTCATAATCTCTTTGGCAACGTTGCCGTAGACATCGGTTAAGCGGAAATCGCGACCGGCGTAGCGGAAGGTGAGACGTTTGTGATCGAGACCCAGCAAGTGCAAAACGGTGGCGTGCAAGTCATGGATCGACATCGGGTTGTCGATGGCTTCGTAACCATATTCGTCGCTACTGCCGTGTGAGTAACCGCCTTTCACGCCGCCACCGGCCATCCAAGTCGTAAAGGCTTCGTTGTTATGATCGCGACCGTCATCGCCTTGAGCATGCGGAGTGCGACCAAATTCGCCTGACCACACGACCAGCGTATCCTTCAGTAAACCTCGCGACTCGAGATCGCTCAACAAGCCCGCAATCGGTTTATCGACGGAGGCACAATTGTTGCCGAGCGCTTGCTGCAAATTGAAATGCTGATCCCAGTTGCCGTGCGTGATTTCGACGAATCGCACACCAGCTTCAACCAGGCGGCGAGCCATCAGGCATTTGCGTCCAAAATCATCGGTTTGTCGATCACCGATTCCATATAGCGATTTGGTTGCATTGGATTCGCTTTGCAGATTCAAGACACCGGGCAGTTCTGATTGCATCTTGAAGGCCAGTTCATAACTTTCGATGACGCCTTCGATCGCCGTGTCTTCCGGATGAGCCGCTTGCTGCGCGCGATTGAAACTGTCGATCAAACCTAGATCGGCTTGCTGCTGACTGCGACTAACCCGAGGTTCGAGGTAGGGCAACGCGGCAGAAGCCACGGGTCGATTGTCGCTCCCGAGTCGCGTGGCTTGATGGATAGCTGGCAAGAAACCCGAACCGTAGTTTTGCGCGCCACCAAAACCGTTGGGCGGCGTAATGGTCACAAAGCCTGGCAGGTTTTCGTTCTCCGATCCCAGTCCGTATAACGTCCATGCCCCCAGCGATGGCCGGACAAACTGCGACGTCCCAGTGTGCAACCGCAGGAAGGCTTGCGGGTGGGCCGGTAAGTCGGTGTGCATGCCGCGCAGCAAGCACAGTTTATCGGCTTGGCGAGCAACCTCTGGAAAGAGCTCAGAAATCCACAACCCACTTTGGCCATGTTGGGCGAACTTCCACGGTGAGCCAAGCAATTTCGTCCTCGGCCTGCGTCCAGGTTTGCCGCTGTCGCTTTGCAGTTTGGGTTTGTAGTCAAACGTATCCACGTGCGAAGGCGCCCCGCGCATACACAAAAAGATAACCCGCTTGGCCGACGCTGGAAAATGCGGCTCTGGCTTGGCCTGACCGTCGCTAGCCACGCCTTGTTTGGCCAGCAAATTTTGCAAAGCCAACCAACCAAAGCCCAACGAAGTCGTCTTCAAAACATCGCGACGCGTGAACAGCGGATAACGTGAATTGCACATGTTTGAAGCCTGAAATCTGAAGCCTGAAATCTGAAGCCTGAAGCCTGAAGTTAACGCAGCCGTCGGAAATCGGCGCTGCTCAAGATGGCTCGACATACGCTGGTCCAGATTTGTCCGTCGCTGGCGCCGGCTTTCTTTTGTTCCGCCACGAAGGCTGCGACGGCTTGCGATTCGGCCTCTAGTGGCAAGCGTGAGAGCGTCAACAAGCACACATCACTGAAGCGCGCAGCTACATCAATTTCGGCGACTGGCTGGGCCTGGTCGGATTGTCCTTTGACTACGCGTCGCTTGGGTGGAAAGATTTCGATGCCAGGTAGTGCGCGCTGCGCGATCGACTGGGCAGCTTGTTCCACCGCGCGGCTGTTCATCCAGTACAGCGACTGACCGGGCACCAAAGTTGTCTCACGCGCGCCGTGTACCATCGAGTTATCGGGAAAGTCAAACAGCTCCATCGAATCGGGTAGTAAGTTGCGCGGCATCGGCAGATAGATCGAGCGATGTTTGGATTCCGCTTTAGCGATCTGCTCTTCGGTAATGCCGGCTGCGCGGGGTGCATTGGGTCGGCCACCCACCACACCATCGCCAGCCAACGAAATCAAGGAACCGACTGGTCGTTGCGAGTCTAGCGTGCCTGACGCCGCTAAAACGGCATCGCGTACCGCTTCTGCTTCTAGCGTCTTTACGTTGGCCCGCCACAGGAACTTGTTGTCGGGGTCATGTGCGAAACTCGATTCATGGTGATCGCTGGCCAGCGCGTAGGCATGACTGAGGACGATGCGCCGCACGAGGTATTTGGTTGACCAGTTGTGCTGGACGAACTCTTCGGCCAGGTAGTCGAGCAACTCGGGATGCGAAGGCAGATCGCCAGTCGATCCAAAGTTGTCCACGCTGCCGACCAGAGCATTACCCATGGTCCAACCCCAAATGCGATTGACGATGACACGGGTGGTGAGCGGGTTATTGTCGTTGGCAATCCAGCGAGCCAATTCCAGTCGACCGCTCGAACCGGCAGGCACCACAGCTTTACTGCCTTTGGCAAAAAACACAGGCAGTCCGCGCGGCACGCGCTCGCCAGGCTGGTCGATCTCGCCGCGTTCAAATAGCGGACTATCGTTAATCATCGTCATCTCAGGTGGTAAAGCACCGGGCCGTTGCGGCGCGCGTGGCGGACGGCCACCAGGTCGGTTCGCACCGCGGAAACGACCAGCCATTTGCGTGGGCTCCGGCGTGCGAGGTTTATCGACCACGCCCATCGCCAGCGGTTTCAGCGAACCATCTTCGTTGTACTGAGCCAGATCGGTTTCGACGCTCACCAACTGTTGTTGTACGCGCAGAAACTCGGGTCCTGGATTACCAGCTGTTCCGCCACTGGCCCGCTCCTTCAGCCGTTCAGCCAGCATCTCGCGCTGTTCGACTCGCAGTTTTTCGGCCCGCTGGCGCATCGCCTCCAACTCTTCAGGGTCGCGCTGCGAATAAGCTGTCGGTGCGCTGAATCTATCCGGTAGCGCGATCAAGGTAGAACGATTGCGTCCTCCCACACCGCCTTGTGTCCCGAAGTGCGTTTCGGTCGACAAGAAGATGCCGGCCATTGCCGTATAGTCTATCTGCGAGATGGGATCAAACTTGTGATCATGACAACGGGCACACGCGATAGTGACACCCAGAAACGCTTGCGAGAGCGTATCGATCTGTTCATCCGCTACATCAACTGCGAATTGACGAGCCTTCATGTCATTGAGGCTCTTGGGACCTATTGCCAAGAATCCTGTGGCAATCAGGCGGCGACCTTTATCCGCAGGTTGTTTGGAAGGCAACAAGTCACCGGCCAGTTGTTCGATGATGAAGTTGCGGAATGACATATCTGCGTTAAAAGCATCGATCACGTAATCGCGATACCGCCAAGCATGGGGATACATGCCGTTCAGATCTTTACCGGCCGACTCGGCATAACGCGCTACATCCAACCACCGGCGTCCAAATCGTTCCCCATAAGCATCCGAGGCCAGGTAACGATCGACTAGTTCCGCCAACGGCCTTGGCTCGGGCTGCAAGGCAAAGTCATAAATCTCCGGTACAGTGGGCGGCAAACCTGTCAAGTCAAAGGCCATACGCCGCACCAAGGTCACGCGCTCCGCATCTCCATTGGGCGTTAAACCTTCACGCTCCAGAGTTGCCAACACAAAGCGATCGATGGGATCGCGCACCCAGCTCTCATTGGAGACGGTCGGTATTGTGACCGGGCGACGAGGTTGCCATGACCACCAGGACTTAGCCGCTTCCGCATCGTACTTCTTCTTAGCCGCTTTGATCTGTTCGGTGCGCGGGTCATAAGCTCCGGAACGAATCCACTTTTCAAAGTCCGCTATGACATTATCGGATAGCTTCTTTCCCGAGTCCTTGGGGGGCATGATCATATTGCGATCGGTGTGCTTGATCGCCAGCAGCAGCAAGCTCTTGTCGGGTTTGCCGGGTACAACAGCCGGGCCACTATCGCCCCCGGAGAGCAAGCCCTGGCGGCTATCCAGTTGCAAACTGCCCCCCAAGTCACGGCTATCCCCGCTGTGACACGCGTAACATTGCTCGACCAGGACCGGCCGAATTTTCTCTTCGAAAAATTTCAGTTGCTCTGCCTCAGCCCGCTTCGATTGAGCCTGAGCCACTGGGGTGCAAGCAGATAGGATCCAGCCACCAGCGGCGATCACCCAGATGGTCAGTGTTGACAAGCGCATGATGGCCCTCGGCGCGATAAGTTCATTTTGACTAACTGGTGAACACTGCGTTATTGTAAAAGTTCCGGCGGGCAGTTTGGCCACTCCAAGTACTCTGCAAGAGCGTTTCTCAGAACATCGACTGGTCCCATCCCAGGTATTCCCGGAATAGCCAATTCTTTCATGGGCAAGTACGATTTAGTCGCATGCACTACTCAAATTTGCTACTGCCCACTCCCGCCGAAAACTTGGCTCTCGAAGAAGCTTGGCTGGAAATGGCCGAAAGTGGACAGTGGTCCCATGAAATTCTGCGACTTTGGCAACCTGCCAACAACTTTGTGGTCATCGGTCGCGGCAGTCGCGCGGCCGAAGAGGCCAACCTGGCTGCCATAAACGCGGCCGACGTTCCGTTGTTGCGTCGCTCCAGCGGCGGTGCGGCCATTGTGGCTGGGGTTGGTTGCCTGATGTATGCGGTGCTGCTGTCGTATGACAGGCGCCCACATTTGCGATCGATCGATCAGGCGCATCGCGAGGTCATGCAAACGTTGTTAGCCGCGCTAACACCCCTTGCACCCACGCTGCAGTGGCAAGGCACATGCGATTTAGTTATTCCGGGGCCTGACGGTCGCGCTCGCAAGGTTAGTGGCAACAGTTTGCGTTGCCGCCGCAACTGGATGCTGTATCACGGAACGATTTTGCTAGCCATGGATTTGCTGGCCATCGAGCAATTCCTCTTGCATCCACCTCGCGAACCGGAGTATAGGCAAAATAGGTCCCATGCTGACTTTGTGGCCAACCTTGATGTACCCATCGATGCGTTGATCCCAGAAATCATTTCAGCCTGGCAGGCCAACACGCAATCGCAGCCGCCGCTGCCCGAGTCGCTGGTGCAAGAATTAGTTGCTCAGCGGTATGGAAATCGCGATTGGAATTTTCAGCGTTGACACAAGGACGATAACCAGGTGCCTCGAGAACAGAGCGTATTGCTCAGTAACCCCCAAGCCATCAGTAGTGCCAGTCGATTCGTGGTTTCGTTTGCCGAAGCCGACCATCATGTGGCGCATGTCCAACTCTGGCTGCGCACTCAAGGCGCCTCGAGCATCGAGTTGGTCTTTCCGGTCTGGACGCCCGGCAGCTACATGGTCCGCGAGTATGCGCGAAACGTGGAATCCATCTCAGCCGCCTCGTACGCCGAAGCAGATGGCACCTTCGACCCAGCCTCCGGCGACCGACAACTAGCCGTCGAACATCTGGACAAACATCGCTGGCTAGTTCACTGCGATCAAACTACCTGGATCTGCGTGCACTATCAGTTGTATGCACGCGAGATGAGCGTGCGCACCAATTGGGTCGAACGCGACTATGGCTTCTTAACCGGTGCAGCCGCGTTTCCCTTTGTACGTGGCCGCGAGCAGCGACCGATCATGGTTCGATTGCACCTGCCAGAGGCTTGGAGCTGTGTGGCCTCGTCACTGGTACGCAAGTCGAGCCAAAGCGCACGACAAGTTGAATTGTGGGCCGACAATTATGATTGCCTGGTCGATTCACCAATCGTTTGTGGCAAGCTGGACATCACTCCATTTGAAGTGGGTGGATGCGAACATTACCTGGTCAACGTGGGTGCCGATGAGCTGTGGAACAATGGTCGGGCGGTGACCGACATCGAAAAGATTGTGGCTGAACACCAGCGTTTTTGGCGTACTGTGCCGTACCAGCGCTATTACTTCCTGAATCTCATCACCGAAAGCGGTGGTGGTCTGGAGCACGACAACTCCTGCGTGTTGATGGCCAGCCGCTGGGCCATGCGCCGCCGCGAGAGTTATCTGAATTGGCTGGCGCTGGTCAGCCACGAGTTCTTTCATACGTGGAATGTGCGGCGTCTGCGACCGCGCGAATTGATGCAGTATGACTACGAGCGCGAGCAATACGTTCGCGAACTGTGGATCGCTGAAGGAGTGACCAGCTACTTCGATGACCTGGCATTAGTACGATCCGGTTTGTGTTCGCGCGAAGAGTATCTGTCACGGCTGAGCAAGAACATTGCGACCGTCCAACAAGCTCCTGGGCGTTTAGTTCAATCCTTGGAGGAATCCTCATGGGATACATGGATCAAGCTTTATCGCCCCGACGAGAACAGTCAAAATGCGCGCATCAGTTATTACGTCAAAGGATTGTTGGTCGCCTGGCTGCTGGATGTTGAGATCCAGCGAGCCACCGATGGCCAGCGTAACCTGGATGAAGTCATGCGCATCTTGTGGCAGAAGCATTTAGCCAGTGGTTACACCTTGGATGACTTCAACCAAATCGTGGCGGACATGGCTGGGCATTCGCTGGCCGAGTGGCTCGAGCATAACGTCACTGGCAACGATGAATTGGACTTTGAGCGTGCCCTTGAATGGTTGGGTTTACGATTCAAAGCGTTGCCCAGAGACGGTGGTGATAAGACGGGCGAAGTCTGGATTGGATCGGAATCGGCCGCTACCGAAGGGCGATTGTGGGTGCGCCGCGTTTTGCGTGGCTCACCATCGGATCGCGCCGGTTTAAATGTCGATGATGAACTGATCGCGCTGGACGGCTATCGAGTCGATCCGGCCAGCTGGCCCGATCGTTTGGGACTTTATCAGCCGGGCGATGAACTCGCGCTGGTTGTTGCTCGACGCGGCAAGTTGATCGAATTGCCTATCTGCCTCGGCAATAAACCGGCAGTCACCTGGCAGCTCGAATTATCACCGACCGCCAGTTCGGTTGCCGAAGAGAATTTGCGCGTGTGGTTGAGCTAAGCGTAGAGCAGCTGTCCTCAGCTGCTCGGAACCCTCTAACCAAAGTATCGTCCGACCGATGGACCAGTGTTACAGCTGAACGACTTGCCGGGTGCGGAGCGGCTGGGGACAGCCGCTCTACAACAAGCGTAGAACAGCTGTCCTCAGCTGCTCAGAACCCTCTAACCAAAGTATCGTCCGACCGATGGACCAGTGTTACAGCTGAACGACTTGCCGGGTGCGGAGCGGCTGGGGACAGCCGCTCTACAACAAGCGTAGAACAGCTGTCCTCAGCTGCTCAGAACCCTCTAACTAAAGTATCGTCCGATCGATGGACCAGTGTTACAGCTGAACGACTTGCCGGGTGCGGAGCGGCTGGGGACAGCCGCTCTACAACAAGCGTAGAGCAGCTGTCCTCAGCTGCTCAGAACCCTCTAACCAAAGTATCGTCCGACCGATGGACCAGTGTTACAGCCGAGCGACTTGCCGGGTGCTGAGCGGCTGGGGACAGCCGCTCTACGGCGCTGAGAGCTTACGTGGGTTGCAGGATAACCTTCATGGCACCGGGCAGGCCGGCGTAAAGTTTTTCGAACCACTGGGGGCCGTCTTCGAGTTTGGCGGTGGCAGTGATCAGAGGTTCGACCTTGATCGCGCCGCGTCGCAGATATTCAATACACTCGGGATACTCGCCGTTGGATGCACAGCTACCAAAGATCGACAGCTCGCGCGTCACGACGGCTTGAAGTGGCAATTCGATTTTGGGTGAGAGATTGCCGACCAGCGTTACGGCACCACCGCGTTTAACGGATTCGATCGTCGATTGAATCGTTTCGGTCGCGCCCACGACTTCCAAACCGACATCCGCTCCGCGACCACCGGTCAAGGCAGCAACTTCGGCAGGCACTTTCACTTGTTTGGCGTTCAGCGTGTAATCGGCGCCCAGCGACTTAGCGATGCTCAACTTCGAATCATCGATGTCGATAGCGATCACGCGAGCAGCGCCGGCCAGTCGAATCGCTTGAATGACCAACAGTCCAATCATGCCGCTGCCCACGACCACGGCTGTATCGCCCAGCTTTACCGGCGTGCGATTGGCTGCGTGCACCGCGATCGAAACCGCTTCGATCAGAGCTGCATGTTCAAAAGCCAATTCATCGGGCAGCTTGTAAGAAATATGCTGCGGCACCACTACGTATTCTGCAAAGGCACCGTGACGACGAAATTCGTTGCAGGACACACCCAACACTTGTCGGTTCTGACAAAGATTGATGCGACCTTGGCGACAGGCGGGACAGTGTCCGCAGGAGACGGTTGAATCGAAGGTCACGCGATCGCCGATCTGGAAATCTTGCACGCTGGCACCAACAGCTGCCACCACGCCGGCCGCTTCATGGCCCATCACTAGCGGTGGAATTCGTCGACCGCTACTACCATCCCAGCCGTGAATATCGCTGCCGCAAATTCCGCAAGCCTTCACCTCGACCAGCAAGTCGTTTTCGCCGACTTCTGGTTTGGGCATCTCGACCAGTTCGAGATGTTTGTATTGGCTGAGCAACATGGCTTTCATAGTTATGTTCTTTTTATCGCGGACAGCGCGAGCGCTAAGGTCAGACTTACATTTAGCTGGTGGCGTGCCGTTTGGGCTTGTAGATTTCTGTGGCGGTGCCGAAGTGAACTTCGCCGGCATTCATCAGCGTTTCGCTAAGCGTTGGGTGCGGATGGATCGACTCGGTCAAGTCGCGCACTTCGCAACCCATTTCAATCGCCAACACGGCTTCAGCGATCAACTCACCGGCGCCGGCACCCACGATGCCGCAGCCCAACACGCGATGCGTAGCAGGATCGATCAGCCACTTGGTCAGGCCTTCGGTGCGGCCGAGTGCTTGTGCGCGACCGCTGGCTTTCCATGGATAGACTTCGATATCGACTGTACGACCTTCGCGTTTGGCTTGTTCTTCCGTCAATCCAGCCCAGGCGATTTCGGGGTCGGTGAAGACCACGGCCGGAATCGCCGCTTTCTCGAATACCACTGGCTCGCCCAAGATAACTTCGATCGCCACTTTAGCTTCGTGCGACGCTTTGTGAGCCAACATGGGTTCGCCGGCTACATCACCGATGGCGAAGATGTGAGGATCATGCGTACGTTGCTGAGTATTGATCACGGCAAAGCCGCGTTTATCGAGCTGAACTTGCGTGTTCTCCAGCCCGATACCAGCCGAGACGGGGCGCCTGCCGACGCTGACCAGAACGCGATCAAATCGTTCATGGCCGTATTTGCCAGGACCTTCGAAGGTGACTTCGATTTGATTGTCGATCTCGGCCATCGAGCCGACTTTGGTGTTCAGATAGATGCGGTTCTCGAACAGTTTTTCCAGGCGCTTTTGCAGCGGGCGGACCAGATCGCGATCGGCTCCCATCAGAAGACCGTCGAGCAGTTCAACCACCGTTACCTTGGAACCGAGTTGGGCATAGACCGAACCCATTTCCAGCCCGATGTAACCACCACCGACGATCAACAGACTCTTGGGGACATCGGCCAGGTTCAACGCCCCGGTCGAATCCATAACGCGATCGGTTCCAATGTTGAAAGCAGGTGGCATAGCCGGCACACTGCCAGTAGCCAGGATGCAATGATCGAATGTCACTTGCCGATCTTCTGGGATCGATTCATGCTCGCCTTCCAAGCGAACTGTTGTGCTATTTTCGAAGATACCGCGAGCTTGAATGACGCGGACCTTGCGCTGCTTGGCCAACTGCGCCAGGCCACCGCTGAGCGTACTGATGACCTTCTCTTTGCGCGCCCGGACTTTGTCTATATCGATCGTGGGCTGAGAATAGGTAACGCCCCAATCCTCACGCAGCTCGTCGACTTCGGAGATAACTCGAGCCACGTGTAGCAACGCTTTGGATGGAATACATCCACGCAGCAAACATGTACCGCCCAGTCGGCTTTCAGCTTCGACCAGCGTAACCTCTAAGCCTTCATCGGCCGCCAGAAAAGCCGCTGCATATCCGCCGGGACCGCCACCTAGAACTAACACTTGAGTATGCATATAGTCTGCGATCTCCAAAATGTGGCTGGGCGCGTGCAGCATCAACCAGCGATGCAAGGAATTGCCTCGGACGAATGGCTTCGAATGACTATCGAATGGCTTTCACATGATCCACTGCCGGCTTTGCCCGTACCGTGGTTGATGGTGCGTTAGCAACATCAGGCAGCTCGATCGCAGCGCGCCGAGCCACCCAAAAAGTGAATCATGGACTTCGCGATTAACGCGACAGGAATTCAACCACCGTGTTAGCATCCACTGGCAAGCTGATATCGGCGGCAGTGGGCAAGCTGAGCACGGTTGCCTTGAGGTTTTCCGAGTCGAAGGCGACCCAATCCAAACCTTGAGGAGAATTGTTGGCGATCACGCCACGATACACATTCTTGAGGTTCTCGCGACCTTTGACTTCGATAACATCACCGGCGCGCAGCTGGTAGCTGGGCTTGGTTACCTTGACGCCATTGACGCGGAAGTGACCGTGAACGATGCCTTGACGAGCTTGGGGGCGAGTCTTGGTGAAACCGGCGCGGCGCACGACATTGTCCAATCGACGTTCGCAGGTTAGCAGCAAAGTTTGTCCCGTGTTACCGATACCACGCACAGCGTGATCGAAGTAACGTCGCAGTTGGCGTTCGCCCAATCCGTAATAGTGCTTGATCTTTTGCTTCTCGGTCAAAGCAGTACCGTAGTTGCTCTTGCGGCGACCGCGGGGGTGCATACCTGGGGGATTATCGCGTCGTTCCAGAGCGCGAGCTGCGCCGGCGCTTTCGTACACCAGCATGCTCAAACGACGATTAACGCGAGCCTTAGGACCTGAATAACGTGCCATACCGAGTTACTCCAAACGCAAAAAAACCAACACTTTACGAGCTTTCCAGGCAATCGCAATCTCTGGCGACGGGCTCAATCCCAGGTTCATCCGTTCACCAAGAACGGGAGGGTTGAGCCAATTTCGGAAGCTATAAGAACGCAAGAGTATCGTCGAAAAGCCAGATTTTCACAAGGGACAGTTACCGTAGAGCGGCTCTCCAGGGCCGCTCTTTGCCGAACCAATTTGGCCGAACCATTTGTAGAGTGGCTCTCCAGGGCCGCTCTTGTTCGTAGAGCGGCTCTCCAGGGCCGCTCCTTTGCTTGGCGATAACACTAGTGAGGCGGCCCTGGAGAGCCGCACTACGAATGTTTCGGCACGAGCTGCCCTGGAGAGCCGCTCTACGAATGGATAGCACCGCACTCTATAGAGGGCGCGCGGGCGACAATCTGGTAAAATAAAAGATTCCAAACTCAAGTTGCGCCGTGAATTACGGCGTTTTGCGCCGGTTTGCCCCTTGTCAGCCTCCCTATCATAAAGGTGTTTCAGCGCGAAACAGGGAGCGGCCCCCTCGGGTGGGCTTTTATGGCAGGCAATCCGGAACTCCTAAGACATGACGAGTCTAATGACAAAGAAATCGACCGATATCCCAACCGCAGTCCATCCGATAACCAGTGCTTGCGTCGGACATTCTCATGATGAGGAAGATGCGGCCGAAGAAGCCCCCAGCCAAGCCAGCACCGTAGCGGTGGCCACCAGTGTCGATCATGCACGCATCCAAGCAGCGGTGCGTGAGATTTTAATCGCTGTTGGCGAAGATCCCGATCGCGAAGGCTTGCTGGAAACCCCCGCTCGCGTGGCTCGCATGTACGCCGAGATGTTTTCAGGCCTCAAACGCGATCCGCGCGTGCATCTGCAAAAAGTTTTTACAGAGAAGTATGACGAGGTCGTACTCATTCGCGATATCGATTTCTGCAGTATGTGCGAACATCATTTGCTGCCGTTTACCGGCAAAGCACATGTGGGTTACATGCCCAATGGCAAAGTGGTCGGCCTGAGCAAACTGGCGCGCGTGGTCGAAGAAGTGGCTCGTCGCCCCCAAGTTCAAGAACGCATGACGGAAGATATCGCAGACCTGGTCGAATCGGAACTCTCCGCCCGCGGCGTAGCTGTCGTGTTAGAAGCGTCGCATTCGTGCATGACGATTCGCGGCATTCGCAAACCAGGCAGCTTGTGCATGACCTCCGCTATGAGAGGACTGTTCCGCGCCAATAGTTCGTCGCGGGCTGAGATTCTGGGTTTGATCATGGGGCAACAACGTTAAGCGGATCGCTGCGTTCCGCATCCGCGAACTGTGCATTATAAAACTCCTAGATTAGACTCAGGCTATCGGTCTGAGTCGCTGACACAGGCCCAACAGGCCTCGGCCACTTTTCTAGGAGTCGTTCATGCAGGAGCCCGCGGTCTTGTCGCTAAGTAGTCCACTGGCCGCTGCGCAGATCTCGCTAGCACTGTGGAGCAGTCAGGTTTTCATCGCCCTGCTGCGAGCCGAAAAGCCCGCTGTTGCCGGTCATGCCCTGATCGCACTGCTGACCATGATCACCAGCACTATTGCCTGGCAAGCAAAATCGCTCGACCGTGGTTGGCAAACTTGTTGGCTGATCGCTGGCCTGTTGGCCGCCATCATGTTGGTGGTCATGGTCAGTCGTTGGATCGGTCAAGGCTCGACTCCTACGCGTAATAGCCACAAAGCCGGCAGTCGCCAAGCCACCGGTTTTATCATTCCGATGACCATCGCGGTCACCGGCATCGCGCTATCGCTGGCCGCCCTTGGTCAATCGCAGGCTTCTCAAATCCTGGCCGCCTTACCACCGGCGGCCGCCTGGTTGAACCTCGCCGTGGTGGCGGTCATGTTTGGGATTACGATCGCGAGCACCTTGGAGTTAACCGCTGGTGAAACAGGCCCAGAACTACTGGCCTTGCCCTGGCAGTATCTGTCGTTACCCTCCGGGATCGCCTTTCTGATCCAGATTGGCCTGGGGATGCTGGTCATAGCTCGCCTGAAACCGGCCGAAACGCCAATCGAAACGATGGTACCGGTAATTTATAGCTTCGGGATGTTGCTGCTGAGTTACATCGCGTGGTGTATTCCCAGGCGCATGCAGGTTCTGGCCAGGCAAAAGGCAACAACCGGTCAAGCCAGCCTGGCGCTTTCGGGCTGGATCAGCTTGCTGTGTTTCGCCCTAGCGGCTGCGATCAAATAGTTTGCAGGTTGGCATAGAACGTTTCATGTCGCTCGACCATCTTCTGGAGCGAGAACTCGTCCAGCGTGCGGGCCAGACCGGCTTGACCCAGGCGACTAGCTAGTTCTGGGTCACGAAGTAAACGATTGGTCCAGCGTGTGAGATGGGCAACGTCACCGAGTTGAAATAGATAGCCGGTTTCGTCGTGGATGACTAAATCGCGATTGCCCGGAATATCCGAGGCGACCACGGGCAAGCCCAGCGACATGGCTTCCAGAATCGTATTGGATTGACCTTCGTATAAGCTGCCGTTCCACAGAACGTCGGCAGCGCTCATCAACTCCAAGGCATCGGTGCGCGCACCGACGAACTTCACCGCATCATCGGAGCGCACGTGATCTCGAAACTCCATCAAGCGTTCACGTTCGGGACCATCGCCAACAATCACCACCCACACACCCGGGTAGGCGACGTGCAGCAATTCGCCTGACCAAACCAAATCGCGATAACCCTTTTGCGGCCACAGTCGCCCCACGGCAATAACCAACTTGTCGCGAGGTTCCATGCCCAAGCGCTGGAACGCTTCGGCTTTGGTGATGCGTTTGCCCGCATAGGGTTCGACTGCGTTGGGGATCACATGAAACTTGTCGGTTGTCAGTCCACGTGAGCGGTAGAACTCTGTGACCGCGGAAGTATTGGTGATAACCGCGGTCGTTTTTCGGAGCAGCCAGCGATCGATGGCCAGGTGCCACCAGGTTTTCCAAGGGTCGACCGAGCGCTCGCCAGCGATAACGACAGGAATGTTCTGACCTTGCGCGATCCAGCGACCGTAGCTATTGGCTGCAAACAGCCAGGTATGCACGATGTCGGGCTTGAGTTCCGCCAGCTTGGACCGCAAGCGTCCGATGGCCCAGGGGTCGAGCTTGTGCCGTTTATTTATCTCGTGCACGGGTATGCCGGCCTGGTCCAGAAAACTGCGACGCGGGCCGGACCGTGTCAGGACGATCACATGCACATCGAATTTGGTGCGATCCAAATGGGCGCACAGCAAGCAAAGTTGCTTTTCTGCGCCGCCCTGATCGAGCGTCGGAATAATGTGCACTAACCGTTTGCGCATCAGACCGTCTTGTAAGTGCCGGGCATCGGAACTTCGACCGCGGGTGCTTGGCCCATGTCATAACTAGGTGGAGTCAAATCCATCGGCGAATTCATCAGCTTGTCCCATTCGATGCGCTGTCCGCTGTAACACGCTTCGCGACCCATGATGGCCATCAGCGTGCTGTAGCTCATATACACGCCATTGTTGATCGTGCGGCCATCGCGAATCGCAGCGAACAGTTCGCGATGTTCTTCGTCATACATGCTGGGTTTGTCGCCCCCATCCCATTTCCACGAGTTCGGTCCCGAAATCGAATGCGCCAGTACCTTGGCGGTGCCTTTCGTACCGTAGATATAGTCTTCGGTCTCGGTCATGCAGCCGGCCATTTGACGGGTGTGTGCAAAGGTACGTGAACCGTTCTCCCATTCATAGACCACGGAAAAGTGGTCGTACACATCACCGTATTCTTCGCCGGTTCGGACCTGGCGACCGCCCAAGCCGTAAGCGTATTTAGGCGGGGTGTCATCGTGCAGCCACAGGGATTTGTCGAGACTGTGAATGAACTGTTCGTTGATATGGTCGCCGCTAAGCCAACGATAGTACAGCCAGTTGCGCAGTTGATATTCCATATCGGACCAATCGGGCTTACGCGTTTTTTGCCAGAGGGTGCCGGTCAAATAATTTTCTTGGGTGTTGATGATCTCGCCGATCGCCCCATCTTTGATGCGTTTGATCGTCTCTTTGACGCCCACGTCGTAACGCCAACACAAACCCGAAACGAGGTTCAGTTTCTTCTCTTGAGCTTTGCGAGCCACTTCCAGGACTTTGCGCACACCGGCCGGGTCAACGGCCACCGGCTTTTCGCAGAAGACGTGTTTGCCAGCCTCGATGGCGGCTTCTAAGTGAGCGGGACGGAAATGAGGTGGCGAGCACAACAGCACCACATCGACTTCGGGGATCAGTTGCTTATACGCATCGATCCCTGAAAAGCAGTGGTCGTCATCGACCGCGAATTGGTCCTTCAAGCCCGCAGCCATGGTCTTCTTGGCGAACTCGAGTGCATCGGGGAACGCATCGGCCAGCGCGGTGACCTTGGCCCGGTAGTCTGCTTTCATCGCATTTTCGATCGCACCACGTCCACGACCACCACAACCTACCAGGCCGACCTTAATCGTTTCGGACCCTTGGGCATGGACCTTGGGGATAACCAAGCTAGTGGCAGCGACGGCGCCGGCGAGGGTGGCGGAAGATTTAAAGAAACTGCGGCGAGAAGTTTGGTTAGTCGGAGCAGGTGATTTCTGTGAATTGCTCATAACAGGCAGGACTCCAGGTCTAGGCGGGAGGAAGCGATCGCGAGCAGACCATTGTAACCTGCCGTGATACCTTCGCCGAGTATCGGTTATGATTGAAGTGGTCCCGAATTCCCCAACATGGCTGGTAAGTGCTAATGGCAAGCGAAGAAGATCTCGATTTGCAGAAGTTCCCCGAGGCGCAAGGCGAAGACGAGAAAGAGCGGCCCCAGCCGGCTGACGAAGTGGCTGGTCCGGCATCGGCCGATCATGGCGATCTGCTGAGCATGATGCAGCAGACTATTGCGCGCTTAGAACGCGATGGTACAACTCGCGGTGATCTCAAGATCCTCAACCGCACTTTGCGCGAATTGCGGTATGCGTTCAAAGTTTTTCAGCCTTTTCGGCGCCGCCGCAAAGTTACCGTGTTTGGTTCAGCCCGCACTGCGCCCACGCATCCAGCTTATCAACAAGCCGTCGCGCTGGGCCGAGCCATGGCGGGCCACGGCTGGATGGTGATCACCGGCGCCGGTGGCGGGATCATGGAAGCCGGGCACTTGGGCGCAGGTCGCGAACTGTCGATGGGTCTGAACATCTTGCTGCCGTTCGAACAGAGTGCCAACCCCATCATCGATGGCGATCCCAAACTGGTCACACTGAAATACTTCTTCACGCGGAAACTGATGTTCGTCAAAGAGTGCAGCGCGGTCATCTGTCTGCCAGGTGGTTTCGGCACGCTGGATGAAGCCCTGGAAGTACTAACCCTGTTGCAAACCGGCAAACAGACCATGATCCCCATGGTGCTACTGGATGAACCGGGTGGAAATTACTGGGAACATTTCGGCAAGTTTGTCGAAGCCAACTTGCTAAAGGCCGCCTTGATCAGCCCCGAAGATCTCGCCCTCTTTACGATTACCGACAATGTTGAGGAAGCTGTCGAACACACGCTCAATTTCTATCGTGTCTATCACAGCATGCGCTACGTCAATAATTACTTGGTGCTGCGCATCTGCCAAAAGTTGACGCCGGCGCAGTTGGCGCAGATCAATGAAGCGTTTGCCGATATCGTCGTCAGCGGCGATATCGAGCAGCTGGAAGCCATGCCCGAAGAGAGCAACGAGCCCGAACTGGGACACTTGCCCCGTTTGCGGTTGCACTTCGACCGCCGGCGCCTCGGTCGCCTCCGTCAGCTGATCGACGCCATCAACGCCACCTGCCCCGAATGCGAAGTTTCAGCCCAAAATTGCTGAACGGGAGGGCTGAGCGTAGAGCAGCTGTCCACAGCTGCTCTGCACCCTCTAACCAGAGTATCGTCCGACCGAGCGACCCCGGGAGGGCGAAGGTCCTCCTGAGCCAATCACCGCACTGAAGCGCGGACATAGGCCCGGGGGAGAAGGTGATGGAAGTATTAGCGTTTGATGATGCTGGCCGCCAGTTTCCCCGGTGACTATGTCCGTTGTTCATGGCGGTGTTGGCTCAGGAGGACCTTCGCCCTCCCGTTCCACGATGCAATCGTTCAGAGAGGGGTCCCAGCGGCCCTAGCCGCTCTACTTCTTGGCCTTTTGGTGGAACAGTAGTGCTTTGCGACGCACTTTCTGAAGAGCGCTGAGCATTTCTTCGGCATCGTGATATCGCCGATTGGCTTGATGCTCCATCGAACGGCGCAGAATAGTGATCAGCTCTGGATGAGCCCGGCGGCGCAGCGAAGCATGACCTTTGAAGGGCCACTGGAATGGATAGGTTGGTAGATGGCCAGTAAACATCCGAAACATGATCAGGCCCAGCGAAAACACATCGCTTTTGGTACTGGGCCGACCCATGGCCTGTTCAGGAGCCATATAACCGACGGTGCCCGATCCGGAACCAAACACCGTGCGCTGCGCCACTTTGGCGATCCCAAAGTCAGCCAACTGCAGCCGGCCGTCAGGCAACAAGATCATGTTCTCGGGCTTGATGTCGCAGTGGATGATCTTCTGCTGGTGAGCATATGCGACCGCCGAGACCATTTGCAGCGAAAGTTCCAAGGCCGTCTCGAAGGACATGCGTTTGCGCAAGCGATCGTTGAGCGACCGTTCGCCCAGCCGAGACGCGATGACGAAACGGCCATCGATAAAGCTGGCATCTTTCAGCGGAAGAATGTTGGGATGATCAAGCCTCGCCACCAGTCGAGCTTCACGCTGGAAACACTCGAGCATGGAAGGAGTCACCACATCTTGATGCGGCATTTTCAAGGCGACGCGAACGCCTTCGATTGTATCCATAGCCGCATAAACGTAAGCAAATCCGCCTTGAGCCAGGCGACGCTCGATGCGGTATTTGCCAAGTCGTTGGCGGGCCCTCAGGATATTGTTTTCCTGACGCTGTTTCACCATCTGTGAATACTGTGCAATCATCGCTTTGCTTAACGACTCCAGTCGTTAGACTCTTTCGCTTGATCTATAAAAACCGATAGTCACAGATCAACCCATGCGAACTCTTCAAGGATACCTTACCTTGGAAGGAATTCGAGTGTTTAAGTTCACACAATCGCTAAAGTTTTTGTATTGAGTGAAATTAAACAGCTGCGTTGACCCGCTTTGAGCGAGAACCAGACAAGGCACTCCTAAGCGGTATCGGCTGTATCGGCTTTCCGTTCCCAAGGCAGGTTGGATTTTTACTACAAGCGTCCGAGTTTACCAAGCTGGAATTTTCAGATGACACAACCACGACCCTGGCGGCTGGATGAAATCACACTGGCCGACGTGCGGCAGCGACCTCCCACACTAGCCGTGCTGCCCCTGGGTGCAACCGAACCGCATAACCTGCATTTGCCTTATGGAACCGACACGATCGAGGCCACCGAACTTGTCTCGCGCTGCTGCCAGGCTGCTTGGGAATCGGGCGCAAGTGTCGTGCAATTGCCGACAATTCCCTACGGCACCGAAACCAACATGCAAGAATTCCCGTTGGCCATGAATATCATGCCCAGCACCATGTTGGCAATTATTCGCGACTTGACCCGTTCAATTCAAGTCAGTGGCATCGACAAACTGCTGATATTCAATAGCCACGGTGGCAACGAAATCAAACCGATCATGCGCGAACTGGTCTCCCAAACCAGTGTTCATCTGTTCCTGTGCAACTGGTACCAGATGATTCGCGACGTGGCCCACGAAATCTGCCAACTTCCCGACGACCATGCGGGCGAAATGGAAACTTCCCTGATTATGCACTTCCGGCCAGAGCTGGTCGCTACGCTAAACGACGGCGGCTTGCGAGCCGACGCCGGCGCGGTCCGGACCTTGCGCAACGAAGCCCTGGAGAAAGGCTGGGTCAGCCTCACTCGGCCTTGGCACTTGCTGACCACCAACTCCGGTTCGGGCAATCCTCACGCCGCCACCGCCGACAAGGGTTCGCAACTGACCGAGGCTATCGTCGCCAGAATCGCCCCCTGCCTGATCGACCTGGCCACCGCCGACCCCAGCCCGCCATTCCCCTTCTCGTAGCGGAAGCACGAAATGCTTGACGCATTCCGCTACAAGGGCTTTCTCGTAGCGGAAGCCGTCAAGGCTTTCGTTCTTCACTGCCGTTATCTGCACAGCACGAAATGCTTGACGCAATCCGCTACGAGGGCCACAGCCCGAAATGCTTGAGCATTCCGCTACGAGGGATTTCGATACAGGGCATGTTGCTCAATGTAAGCCATGACGGCGGCGGGCACTTGGTATCGAATACTGCGAGTCTGGGCGACAGCGGCGCGCAACGAACTACTGCTGATTTCACACTCAGGCATGGAGATCGCATGCTGCGACAGATCGGCACCCACTGGCAAGTACTTGGCTAAAATCTGCATATCGGGTGGTGCATAACCACCGCGGGCGACAACGACAACGTGAGCCAGCTGGCAGATCTGCGTTGGCTCCCGCCACTTGTCGAAATCGACCAGCGAGTCAGCCCCCATCAGAAAGACCAGTTGAGCGCCGGCCAACTCTTGCCCGAGTTCCCGCAGAGTGTCGACAGTAAAGGAAGTGCCACCGCGTTGAATTTCGCGGTCATCGACCACAAAACTCGAGTTACCGCCGGTGGCCAGTTTGAGCATCTCGACGCGATGACGAGCGTCAGCGGACTGTTTATCCAACTTAAACGGCGACACCGCCGCTGGCAAAAAACGCAGCTCGTCAAGCTGTAGTTGTTCGCGGCATTGTTCGGCGGCAATTAAGTGTCCAAGATGTACGGGATCGAAGGTGCCTCCCATAATCCCCACGCGCCGCAGCCGAGAGGCGGGGTTGGTTGGACCTTTCGTGTCCTGGCTGGTGCCCATAATGTACAGTCGACCGCTTTGCCGTAGGATATTGGATGATGACCGGCCACCAACCACAATTGTTTCCTCAAGATGTTCCTCTCTGGGAACTCGATGCACAAGTCACCTCGACGGTGGCCCGCATCGTTTTTTCCGAAGCCCCTCACGGGCCGCTGGATTACCGTGTGCCTGCCGATATGCTCGAGCTGGCGGTGCCCGGCGTGCGGGTGAAAGTTCCATTGGGCAAATCCAATCGCGAGATGCTCGGTTACTGCATCGAAGTCTTGCAGGTCCAACAATCGCCCGAAGCTTACAAACCGATTACTGAAATTCTCGATGCCGAACCGCTGTGTACCGGCAAAGTGCTGGAATTGATGCAGTGGATGAGCCGTTACTACATCGCTCCACTGGGCCAGGTCTTCGAAACAGCCGTACCCGCCTCGGTGCGTTCATCAGCTGGCAGCCGACAACGCGTCATGCTGTATCCCACCGATAAAGCTCACGATCCCGAGCAGCTCGGTAAACTTTCGACCAAGCAGCAAGAGATCATTCGAGCACTTATTGCCCAAGGTCGACCGCTGACCAGCGATCAACTGCGCGCCGCCGCCCACTGCTCGGCCGGTCCGCTGGCGCTGCTGCGCAATGCCGAGTTCATCGAAGCCCGCACCGAACGCGTCATCGAAAATCTGGCTCCGCCGGCTCCTGAACCCAAAAACTTGCCGCTCGCCCTGAGCATCGATCAACGGCAAGCGCTGCGCGAAATCCTGACCGCTTTGGCTTCGGGCAAGCAAGAAACAATTCTCTTGCACGGCATCACCGGCAGCGGCAAGACCGAAGTGTACATGCAAGCCATCCATGAAGTGCTCTCGTATGGTCGCAGCGCCATTGTGCTGGTGCCCGAGATCAGCTTGACTCCGCAAACGCGCTATCGCTTTATGGAACGTTTTGGCAACGTAGCCTGTTTGCACAGTCACATGAGCCCCGTCGAGCGCCATCACCAGTGGCGACGCATCGCCGCCGGCGAAGCATCGGTGATCATCGGGCCACGTAGCGCCATCTTTGCGCCGGTGCCACGTTTGGGTTTGATCGTGATCGACGAAGAACACGATGGCTCGTTCAAACAAGACAATCAGCCGCGATATCACGCCCGCGATGTAGCTTTGCATCGTTCATACTTGGAGCAGATCCCCGTCGTTCTCGGATCAGCCACCCCCTCACTGGAAACCTGGCAACGAGCACGGACCGGCGTCTATCGCCTGGCCAGCTTGCCCAGACGCATCCACAATCGACCATTGCCCGAAGTCACCACGATCGATCTGCGACTGCAGCATACCGAACCCAATCGCGGCGCGATCAGTCGACCGCTGTACCAAGCGATCCATCAAACTCTGGACGACAAAGGTCAAGTGATCCTCCTGCTGAACCGCCGCGGCTTTGCTACCACCATTCAATGTCCCAGTTGTGGTCACGTGGTGGCCTGCCCCGATTGCGATTTACCGCTGACCCATCATCGCGACGGCGCCAAAGCAGTCTGTCATTACTGCGACTACCAGATTCCGACGCCACCGGTGTGTCCGAGCTGCAAGTTCGATGGCATTCATTACGGTGGTCTGGGCACGCAACGCTTGGAAGTCGAAGTTCAGAATCGCTTCCCTCAAGCCAAGATCGCCCGCATGGATAGCGATACGATGCGCCGGCCAGGCAGTCATGAACGCGTGCTGAGCCAATTTCGCACTGGCGAATTGCAGATACTGCTGGGCACGCAAATGATTGCCAAAGGGCTCGACTTTCCCAACGTCTTGCTGGTCGGCGTTATCAATGCTGATTCAGCGTTGCACTTCCCCGACTTTCGCGCTGCCGAACGCACGTTCCAGTTGGTAACTCAAGTCGCAGGCCGCACGGGTCGCGGTGAGAAGGCTGGCCGAGTGCTCGTCCAATCGTATTCGCCTGAACATCCTTCAATCGTCGCCGCCAGCAAACACGACTTTCTGAGCTTCGCATCCGAAGAACTTAAGAAACGCGAGCAGTTTGGCTATCCACCCTACGGCTACTTGGCGCGCATCATCATGCGCGGCCCCGATCAAGCGCAAACGGAGAGCTTTGCCGATTCCTTTGCTGGTCGCCTGCAAGCGACCCGCACGCTGCATGGCATCGACGCCCGCATGCTCGGTCCAGCACCACCGCCCCTAGCCAAACTACGTGGCAAGTATCGCTATCACATCTTGCTACACACCCACCAGCCCGAACCACTCAATCGGTTGTTAGTCCGAACGATCGCCGATATCAAACCACCTAAAGACATTCAGTACGTAATCGATATCGACCCCATGGACACGTTGTAGAGCAGCTGTCCTCAGCTGCTCAGCACCCTCTAACCAAAGTAGCGTCCGACCGAGCGACCAGCGTGATAGGCATGCGACTTGCCGGGTGCCGAGCGGCTGGGGACAGCCGCTCTACAATTCCAACAGCTTAGCAAGCGCCTCGCGCCAGGGATGATCGGTGTCGTCGTAAGTCATCAGCTGACCATCGCATTCAATGTAGGGCAGGCGCTCATCACAGTAGAGCGTGACCGCTGGTGGCAAACGTTGCATCAGAGCAGGTGATAAACTGATGACCTGATCACCCACTGCACCACGTAGCCAAATGCAATGGCACAAACTGCGCCTGGCCAACCCTTCGATTCGCCAGTCCAACTCAGCCGGTGCGATTGCCTGCAGTTGGACCAACCCTGCGCGTATGTCTTCCTTGAAGACGATCTCCAATAACGCAGACTCCTCATTGAGTTCGAGCGTCGTGGCCGTACTGGGAAACAATATCTGAAACTGCAAGGCGTCGCTGCTGAGCCATTCGGTCAGCTTGCGAATCGCGGCCACCACGCAGGCCAACGTGTAGATGATGCGTTGCCAATCCATGGCGGCGTCTTTGACGCGTGCACTGATAAGACTGGAATCGAGAATAAAGACGTAGGCCAGGCGCCGACGAAAGAACTGATTCTCGTCGCGCGAGTAATACAGCAGTTCGTCGCGGGCAAAACGGATATCGAACAAGTCAGGACGACCTTCGCTATCCATGTACGCCAGCTCGGAGCGCAACAAGCTCTCGATGGTGCCGCGATTGGAAATCGACGAGAAACCTCCAACCGGATAATGATCCTCGGCTTGTATGTTGGTGGCCACCGATTGCTGCCTGGCGCTACTGCGTGGCTTGAGCTTAGGCAATACGGCCGTCAGGTACTCGGTGGCTTGCAGTGTCTGGCGGAGCGCGATCCGCTGCGCAAAAGGAGTCAGCGCAGTACCGCTGGCCAGTTCAAAGATATCTTCAGCGCCCAGCAACTCGCCGGTATTGCGAACCCGTTGGATTAACTCGTCCAACTGCTGTAACAATTCAGCAGGTACGCCGGTCGCGTTGGCTTGATGGAACGCAGCCACCAGCGACTGCGCGTCCAGCGCGAAACAAGCTTTCATGATCGATGGACTGAACGTTGCTCCATCCAGTCCAGCACGCTGAGCGATTTGGGCAAGCGTGAAGGCCAAGGCGCGATCCAACTGGCCCATCGAATACTTATGCATCTCGTCAGCGGCGCGCTCCAGGCTGAGGTCGGCAGCCAGCTTGCCCAGCACATAGTCGTCGTAGCGCCGACCCAGCGTACGATCCAGGGGAACGCCGGCTAGAGCGAGGACGGCATCCACAGGCGCTTTCGAAGTTATCCGGCTTGGGCACAGCACGCTTAAGATGTCGTGAACAAAACCGAGCAGCGGTACCGGCCACCCTTCGCTGGCCATCTCTTGTACAACGCGCAGTACTTGCAAGACCGCCTCGGCATCATTAACCGGCACTCGCGCCATTCCGAGCCCTTGCCACAGATAACGTCGAGCGGCATCGGGATCTTGTATTTCAAAATGCGTAGGCATCGCCCGAAGTGTGTTTACTCCATCATCAAAGTTTTGACGTGTTCAATCTGCCATTGCACTTCAGCCTGCAGCGTGCGCTGGGCAGCCGATGCCACATGCTGAACGGGTACCAGCAGGGCACTCCACAGCGCCCAGGCGGCGCTCGACTTTGGCGTTGGCTGCTCCTCCCAACCTAGTTCATGCAAATGTCCATACGCATACGAATGTAAGTCACCCTCGAACAAGGGCTGCTCAGTATGTAACTCGTGGCCATCGGGGTCGATCGCCACGGCATTCTCCTTGAGTGACAAGAGCACCTGAGCTCGATGACTGTCCAAGTACTTCATCACATGCCGCGCGTAGTCGACCGACAATCGACGCGACATGCTAATGCTGACCAGGTTTTCCAGCACAATCGCCAATCGCTCACTGGCCGTACCGGGCACAGCCACGCGCTGGCGACCGGCCTCCTCTAAAGCATCATTCAAAATACCATCGGCATGCGGCATTCCATCCAGGTACGCACAAATCAATTCGGCGAAAGGCTGCATATTCGAGCACCGCATTAAACTTCGTGAAGCAAGTATTCAAGAAAAAGTATTCAAGAAAAAGTATTCGTGAAACAAGGTTCATGACATGGCTATCGGTTGTTCCAAGAAAAACTCAGGTTAGCCTGGTTCCTCTTCGTTGCGGTGAACAATACCGTCCAGCGAGACCCAACTGCTATCCCAACCGGCGCACGGCCCCACTTCCCCCGGATCAACTGCCACATCGCGTGCAAAGCGTGCCTTGGGGAAACGCGTATGGGCAAACACTGGTCGAAGTTGTTCAGGCAACTGCTCCAACTTCAATGGCTGAGCCGGGCGCTCGCCACGAAAATAGGGTCCGGATATCCAGTTCTCAAACGCACTGCCATGTTCGTAGCTGAAGATGCCCACGCGGTTGGGTGACAAACCGTGATTGACCCACGCTTTGATCACGACTCCAGAGTTGACCCACGATTGTAGCTGGCTGACCGGCAAAGCCTCGCGGACAAAGCCCAGAATGTGTTTCGAGTTTCCAATGCGCTGCACATGCGGCACAGGCGCGGCAGCACGTCGCAGGCGCGTGAGCAAGCCTAGGCGTGGTGGCGGAGCCTGAGTAGTGAATAAGGATTCATCACGCAGCAACAGTAGAGCATAGTAGCACGAATTGACATCCGAAAACGCTACCGATTCAAACTGGCCAGACTCCCACGCATAATCAAAGACCGGACCACCTGCAGCATCAACTAGATCATCGACATAGTATTCGATGCCACTGTCGGCCGGCAGATTCGTAATGATGTCCTCAATGTTGTGCGTATCATCTTCCATCTCGCGACCCTCGAGCGCTGTATGGGGCGCTCGACCCGCTTCCCCGGTCGAGAAGTGCGCTACGTGACCATCAGCATCGACCGCGTACCACTCAGTATCCATACTGTGGGCAGCCGGAAAGTCTTGTTTGTCGTTGGGACCCATGCTGTTTCCGAACTCTCCTCTCGAGCCGTGGGAGTTACCCGGCGTTTTGTGTTTTGTGTTTTGTACATTGGCAGGTGGACACAGGCTAGAAGCCTATGCCACAGAACTGCGCTTTTGGACACAGGCTGGACGCCTATGCCACAGAAGTGCGGAGGTGGACACAGGCTAGAGGTCTGTGCCACAGAACTGCAAACCCAAGCCGTCTAGCGAGTCTATCAAACTATCATAACTGAGGTGATGCAACGGCCGGCGCGTGGCGGTGTACGAACACCACGCAACTTGCCGATCCCAGCTTATGCTACAAAACCTGGGACTGCGCGCACAACCACGCAAGCAACTGGTCGATTGGAACGCTTGACTGCCAGCCACCGCGCCCACCTGGTCAGGCGAGGGTGTATTGATCGTTCGCATCGGCAGATAAACGATACGTTCGTTGCTAATGCCCGCCTCGCGCACTCTCTGGGCAGCCCGCGCGGCAGCGGGTAGTTGATGACTATCCACCAACAGATTGATGCCGCTGCGCAATCCAACCGACTCGAGCAACTGCACACAGTGCACCGCGTAGTCCACCTCTTTCTCGTTTTGCGGAAAGTGAATCGACACATGCACCTTATCCGGTCGAGCCTCCCGCAAGCTTTCGAGCTGACTATCCAATCGCCATCCGCTGGTCGTCAACGATCGAAACAGTTTGCCTTGCAACCTGGTCAGCACTTCGACCAACCCGGGATAGACTAACGGCTCACCGCCACCAAAGGAAACGGCCTGCACTCCGTGCAGCGCGCAGTCGCTGACCAGTTGATCCAGTTCGTCGACAGACCAAACCGTATCGCCTGCAGCATGACTGTGGTTGTAGCAAAACGAACATGCCTTCGGACATTGATTGGTCAGTTCGATTGATACGCGTTGAAGCTTCATCTGCAAATGCATTGAAAATAGTTTATGCATCACCTAACAGGATTGGGACTTTCTCGCGCAGCAGCGCCATCTCTTCGGGCGTGTCACCCAAGTACATGAGCATGCGCAGATCGTCGCGTGTCACCGTACCACCGCTGAGCAGCCACGAACGCACTCGCAAGAGTTTGTATAGTTTGACAAGCTTGCGATCGCTGATAAACACCCGCTGCTCACGCACAATTGTTTTTACCAAACGCTGGAATTCCCGGAATACATCATCCGGGAAAAAGCGTTGTCGATCGTTTTCATTAGCCGGCACGTCAGCCAGAGAAGCACTTTGACGGCCGCCAGAGCTACCACTTCGGCCGAACTGAAACGTCAAATATCGATGAGCTTTGATAAAATCATCCAGCGACGCATGCCCTTCAGCCCAAGGCTTTTGATTCAAGCTCCGATACACTTCGGCTTGCAATCCCGCGTCGATCAACTCGGTAAAGTGGTCATGCTGCACAGGTAAACTTTCCGCTTTGAGCACAAAGCGATCTTTTAGCGCGCTCAACTCGCCATGTTCAGGCACTTCATTGGTGGCCGCAAACAGCACCCGCAGTTGCACGGGTTGCGGTACCCCGTCTTGATAGAACTTCTTTTCATTGACGATCGTCAGCAGGATGTTCAGGATCGCCGAGTTCGATTTGAAGATTTCATCCAAGAACGCCAACCGGGCAGTCGGTAGCTTTCCTTGCTCGCAGCGGATGTAACGCCCTTCACGCAGTTGATTGATGTCGATCGGCCCGATGATCTCTGACGGTTCAGTGAAACGTGTTAGCATGTACTCAAAATAGTCTTCATCGCGCACCCCGACAGCGTCTTTGAACTTGAGAATCAGATCGCTTTTAGCAGTGCCCGGCGGTCCCACTAGTAGCAGGGGTTCTTGAGCCACTGCGGCGATGACCATCAAATCGATCAGATGTTGTTTATCGACAAAAAATCTGCCTAGCGATTGACGCAGTCGATTGATGCGAGTGCGCACCGTTTCGGCTTCGGCCTCGAGTTGTTCCAACGGCAGTTCTTCGGGCTTCATTAATTCCAATCCTAAGCCAATTGCAGTAGAAAGTGTGTTGTTCGTTGCCTAACGCGATAAGTGGACGGCCGCCTGCATGTCTGCGTGGATCCGTTTGCGCAGTGCAAATTCGTCTTGATCCAACCATACCTGGCTAGCTGCGTCCCAGCTCGATTCGTCGCTCAGCAGCGATAGCACGGTGGTCTCGATCAAGTCGAATTGCGAAACTGAAAAGTGCGACGAAGTCGTCATCGTATCCTCGATCTTTGGTAACAAACGCTTACCGGATGCGTCTACTCTAAAAAGCTGCAACAAGCGGCTGAGCGCCGTATCGATAGGGGCCTGAGCCACGGCTTGTGCGTAGGCCACAGCCAGTCTTCGCTGCTCGATCGTGGATAACGTACCATCGATTAGTGTTTTATAGACTCGATTGATGATCTGAGTCGCCTGTTCGACCTGGCCAAAGTGATACCAGCCGCTGGCCACGCACAGCAGCAAGTGTAAGCGCTGCGCCACCGCCCGGTCTACTTTGCCGGTCGTCGACTTGCGGACTTCGCGCCCTGTCTGGACGCGATGGGCTTCGACTAAGGTTTCGATTGAACCGTAAAGCGCCGCCATCGCTTCACGCATGCCAAGTTTGCGCATGCCTTTGAAGGATTGCAACAGCAGCGACTCGACGGTTTCGATCTGCTCTTTGTCAGCTGGTCCATATTGATTATCCAAACGCAAATATTCCTGGACGATCGATGGTAGAGCTTCGGTCAGCGCACCGATGAGACTTTCGACCATTTGATCGTGCCCGAAGTGGGCGGCCACATATACAGCTCGTTGTAACAACAGTGCGCGCTCGATCGCGTCGGTGCCTTCTGCCAACAGTGCAGGTACGCGTTGGAGTAACCGCTGCGCAAACTCGTCTCCCAAACGCGGAGCAAACTCGAGCGCATATGCCAGAACTCGCAATCCACGCTCGCCCGACGCATGTGCAGTGAGCATGGGCTGCAGTTGTTTGCGTACTTCGTCCAGGTTGCGTTCGTCTTTCAGCTGAGCCATGGCTTGCTGGATCTCGTCGCGGTACCGTCCATGCCACCGTCGATACGCATCAATCCGATCATGAGGTTCCAAAATCCGCGAGTGCTGACGCATGCGATCCGCTTTGTATCGCTCCAGCCGATCCATGCTTTCCAGCTGGTTTAAAAGTCGATTGCCCAGCGGCTCACGACTGGATACGCCTTTGGCCGCCTGTTGAATGCGGAATTCAAACGCTTTACCCATCCAACGATGAATTCGATCTTTTGCAGGCAGCTCCGTCAGTGCCTCTTGCATTAGAGCGCGACCGGTAGCAGTTTCGCCAATCTTGACCAGGCCATAAGCACATATCAGCTGGACGTAAATCTTCGTTCGACCACCCAGCGCATCGTCGATCCAACGCTCAAAGGCGCTGAAGAGCTCCGGCAGTCGCAAACGCAGCACGCGTTGTTGATCGCTCTGATTGCTGCCATGGCCGTGCAGGAAACTGACCAGATCAAACTCGCTGCGCATACCGTTCTCGTGCAGCCGCTGCAGCAAGCGATCGCGCACGCGCGCCAGTCCCAGCAGATCACCACCTGTTAGCTGGTTCATAGCTAAAGCCGACATCCAGACCACGCGAATGGGCAATACTCGTTCGTATTTCGTAAAGAATTGTGCGAGTTCGGCCAGGTGCGGCTTCAGTTCCGTGCGACCTCGCTTGGCCGCCACCGCATGGATGACGTACACCGCCAGCAAACTGGCCTCCTCGGGCTTGGCCAGGCGTTGCTTCAGGATGGCTCTGACTGTTTCGATATCGATACGCGTCTTGCCATTGATGCGCAACTCCGCCATCAGCCATTGCCGCGCGGTCACTGCAACTTCTTCATTAGGTGCAGACCACACATAGTTGCACCAACACAGCGTACAGTCCATGGCCTGCTTCAGTTGACTATTTAACGCCCCCATTTGTTGCCACAATTGGCGCCGCTGCCGACCTTCGCAGGACTCCTGACAGTTAATAAACGCTTGCTCTAATTCACGCAGGCGCTGCACCAACTGGTTGGGCTTTACTTTGGCCAGCGCGGCCGCCTCGGGCGAGTCACCCAGCAAGGCTTCAGCTGCAGCTTCGAACTTGTCAGGGCCAACCGGTGAATGCTTGTCACTTTTGGCAGGCTGTGGTGACTTCCGGCCATCGCTCTTGGTAGCGGGCGCTGGTCGAGCCGGCAATTCGGGACGCTGATCGGGCTGGATGTCGTCGCGGCAGATGTAGTCATCAAACTGAAACTGATGCGACTGAGTCCAAGCCTTCAAAGCGGGCTGATGATGATCGAGCACATACTCGACCCAATCCGACAGCGGACGAAACGCGTTATCCGGTACGCTCAGCGCCGCAATTGCATACGACGTTGATTGGTTACGATGGGACTGGATCGGCCCATCATCGTCGCCACGCACCGGACACAGCCAAGTCACCTGCCGATTATCCGCAGCCAACAACTTGCTAATCGCATCGCGCCGCAACGGCGGAGTTACGCGCATGCCCACAGGGACAAACAAATTTGGTAATCGCAAATACGAACTATACGCTTCGGCGTCGATGACCAGAATCGGTGGCGCGCTGCGCGAGGGACGGGCGCGCAATAGGACAACTGGACCGTCAGGTTCTTCAACCACCGCAAAGGCTAACCTTGAGATCAGTTCTTCATCGCTGCGCAAGACCAGCTGTTCCAATTGCTGCATGGCCGACATCCGCACCACCCAAAACTCAGCTTCTGCCTGTGACGAGCCAACGCTCAGTCGGAGCGGAACCTGAAAGTTGATAGGTGATGCCTGCTCTTGCCAGGTCCTAGTCGGAATGGTTAGCCGCGCATCGATCGCCTGGTAGATATCTTGGAAGGCTTCTTCAACTATAAAGTGAAACCCACTGGCCCCATCGATCAGCAACCAGAAACCGGGCGGTGGCGATAAACGCTCTAGAAGTGGATGCACATAGCCTAGCTGCATCCACACCCGCGGTTTGACCTCGCGATATGCAATCAGCTGCGGCGAGGTTGAATGATCCTCCAGGGCACTAATCAACGAGTAGTATGGTGGATCGTTGACCTTCAGTAGCGTCCACTCTTGCTGCTGGCTTGTCACCCGTCGGTAGGCTTGTCGATCGTTACCTAAGCGCAGCATCTCACTAGCCAATTGTACGAAGCGCTCGGTCGACGCGATGCGAAAGACAATGATCCCGCTGCTGAGATTTTCATGGAGGCCTTGGGCATCCACGCGGCGGAGGTGCGGTTCAGCCACCAGCGGCACCAGTTCGTACCAACAACTGTGCTCCCGCAGTCTTTTATCAGAGGGCAGTTCCGACTCTATCGATGCGCCCAGTGCATTCAGCGATTGTTCAGGTAGGCTATTCAGCCATGCATCGGCAGCCACCCAAATGCCCGCTCCATCGCTCGCCGATCGACAAGGGGCCGCCTGCACTTCGGCTGGCACAGCGCAGCCGTTAAGCGCTAGCTTTAAGTGATCGAGCGTCGGAAAGTGCACATACTTCATAGAATGCGATTCACGTAGTCTCCTTTCGCTCCGCGAAAGGCAAATTCTCTTGCACCTTGTAGCCATCGTCGCCTGACGGTGGACACGCCCGCCGGCGCAATCCACCGCTTGGCTGCGGTGGCTACCTAACTTATGCGTGATTCCCGAAATGCTTGACGCATTCCGCTACAGCACGCGCGTTCCTTTTGCGGAGCAAAAGGCGACAATTACTCTGAAAGTTTTCGGCGTTCGGGCTGACTCTGAGTTGTCGACTGGCCAGCCGATTCTTCTGCTACTCGCTGAACAATGACGTTACCGGTTTCCGATTCTTGCAGCACGCCACCGGCGATCAACTTCTCGACCAGTTGACGATGCAGCTGTTCGTGCTCATGCGGCAACGAATCATCGTCGCTGTGCAAGTCGATTAGGATGTCCTTCTTGCCCGTCTCGGGATTGACGCGCAAACGAATGATCATCTCCGCCATAAGGTCAACTCTTTCAGCCAGGAGGTTTATTCATCGTAGCGGAAGCCGTCAAGGCTTTCGTGCGTTATGGTGTTCATAGTAAAGCGTGATTCACGAAATGCTTGACGCATTCCGCTACGGAGTTGGTGGTATCAATGACTTTAGCAACTGAGCGTCGATAACTTGGTGTTCGACCAGCATATCGCGTAGCGTCTGGACCAGAGGTTGTTGTTCGCTCAAAATTTTTGCGGCGCGCGAACGCGCTTCCTCGAGCAGTTGACGCACTTGGCGATCGATGGCTTCCAATTGAGCGGGCGAAAACTGACGCTGGGGTTCGTGGCGACTGGGGGCCGTTATATTGTGTCCTAGCCCTACGGCATCTCCACCCATACCGAACTCTTCCACCAACGCCCTAGCAATTTGAGTGGCTCGCTCCAGATCGCCTGCGGATCCGATCGACAAATCTGCCAGCAGCAACTGCTCGGCTTCGCGACCGCCCATCAGTACACACAGATCGTCCAGCAGTTCACCGCGTGTGACTACGTACTTGCGAGTTGGATCCTGGTAACGCACAAAGCCAAGCGCGCCGGCCATATCACCGCGAATCGAAATCCGATCGATTGAGGGCGAGTGTTCACAGAACATGGCACACACGGCATGCCCCGCTTCGTGCGTAGCCACAACGTGCTGTTCCTTGGCCGTCATCTTCGGCCGCTCGCACCACTCGGTTAGCGCGCGATCCACCAACAAACTCGTGGTCGGTCCACTGATGTTCTCACGCAAACGCAATCTGCCGATCGCGCGGCACAGGGCGTTGATATGATCGCCGGTGAAGCGAGTTCCGGCGGCGGCCCCTTCCACAAACTCTCCCGTGCGTTTGATCGTGAATTCAAGAGCCGCGTCATCCAGTTGCAAATTCATCTTGCGATTGTAAATCTGCAGAATCTCGCCGCGATCATGGGCGTCCGGGTGCGGAATGTGCAATTGAAACTCAAAGCGGCCGGGGCGGAGCAGGGCGGGGTCAAGAACTTCGACAAAGTTCGTTGTTCCCACCACAAATACCAGTTCATCACTATGGAAGCCATCCATCTCGGTTAAGAGCTGATTGACCATCGAATGTTCGACACCCGAGCCGGTATAAGTGCCGCGGGCTGCGGCAAACGAGTCCAATTCATCAAACACAATGATCGAAGGAGCCGCTTGTCGCGCGCGATGAAACACTTGCCTCAGTCGCTCTTCGCTTTCACCCACCCAGCGGCTCTTGAGTTCAGGACCGGAGACGATTGTAATAGCCGCTCCGATGACCGTGGCCATGGCTTTGGCAAACAACGTCTTGCCGGTTCCAGGCGGTCCGGAAAAAATCATGCCGCGCGGAATCAATTGTTCTACTCGCGCGATCTCCTCCGGATTGGTCAACTGTTCTTTGCGTTGCAAGATGTCCAAGATCTCGGCCTTCAAGCGACTTTTGACCCTGGCATAACCTCCGATGTCTTTGTCCAAGTCGATATTGGGCAGTTCGAGATTGCCACTAGCGGTCATCGCTCGAACTTGAGCGTATGCGCGACGTGGATCCGCCGGATAATCTTCGCCGTCGAGCGTCGACAATAGTTTGCGCAGCCGCACGGCATTCATGCCCGAGACATATTTGTAGAGCGCCCAAGGATTGAACTCGCGTCCAAACTTGCGGGCTTCGCGCTGCGTTACCAACGCTTTGAGCCGTTGACGAGGAATGCCCAGCATACTGCGACGGCGCGGGAAAAGATTCTCGATGACTTCGGGCAACGGAAAGCTGGGATCTTTGAAACCCAGCCAAACCAGTTCCGGGTTTTCGTACAGCAGTGGAATCACTTCGCGGGCTTCGCTGGTCAGACCACCTTGAGAGGTTGTTAACAAATCGAGATGCGGAAGAACTGCGACACGTTTTTCAACTACCCCACGCACCGCATCGCGCAACTGGGCAATCATCGTACCCACTAACCCGCAAGTCAGGTCGGCCGTTTGTCCCTGTCGCGGACGACCATCCAGGTACACGCATTGAATTCCCGCTTGCTTCAGCCGAGAACGCATATTGGTGTAGACGTATGGTGCCAGGTCTTTGTCGCATTCGATGAGCACCGGCAAGTTGCGCTGCAGGTCATTGGCTGTATCTGCCAGTGGATCGCTGTAAGCCAATTCCACGGATTGCTCGACGGACAATTCTTGAGCCAGTGATAGCTGGGCAACGGGCGTACTCATCGGGGCGGCGCTTTCCTAAGCACGTAGATGCGTCCAATTCGGGATTAGGGCACAAACTGAATCACACTTCAACGACAATCGTCAACGAGCCGGCTTGAGGATCTTCGCTGATCGATTTGATTTGTCCCAGTTGCGCTGCTCGCTGCTTGAGAGCTTCGGCAGTGACGCGATTGACAGCGCCATCCAACTCGCGACGGATGTCGCCCAGGGCGGCTTCGAGTTGATCCGTGACTTTGCGCTGCAGTTGGATTTGATGCCCCGAAGCTTGAACGCCCAAGTCTTCCACTAGCGCGGCTTTTAGTTGCTTTTCGACGTCATCTTTTTCCAATCGCTGTTCATCGTAGATGACTTTGCTCTTGTTGCCTTTGACTTCGACCGTCTGGGTGCCAGTGGCTCGCACGGAAACGGTGGCCGATGGTAAATCAACTTCAATTAGAACCTTTCCATCTTGGCGTTTGGCCGTATCGCCTTGAACGTCGAAACCAAGTTTGGCCAGTTCGCTGGCCAGCAGCTGCGCCAATTGTTCGCACGGCAAGATTTCCAGGATTTCCAGCTGGCAACGAACGTGATCTTCGGCATGCACCACGCGTCGTAACGACTCTTCTACATGAACGCGGTAAGCGCGACTCATCGTTTGCTCCCTTTCGTTGCGTGGGCCCAGGTTATCGGCCAGTCGAACAACAGCGGCTAGCGTTGTGATCAGCGGCCCAATGTCCGTTTCTAACTGGTTAGATTAGCGGTCAAGCGGCGAACCATCGCCAAGGCTCGCAGAGTGACTCTATCACCATCGTACTGCTCCCAGTCGGCCATCCACAACTGCGCCGCGGCATATCCTTCGTCGAAATATCCAGTCTGACGACTTTCGTCAGTCCACTGCCGCAGCCGGGCGGCGACCGCCAAGAATGTAGACGCAGAATGATAGACTTGAGTTCGGTCTGCCAGCCGCATGGATCCAACCTGCAAGCTGCGGACCCAGGCACCAGCGGCCGCTACTGGATCATCATCGCGTCCGACCACCCTTTGGAGAGCGACGAGCAAGAAACGAGCCAGATCGCGGCGGCCCGCCGAGTCTACAGCGTCGAGATAGGCGGCCAGAATATCGCGCTGCAAGCTGCCGAGCCGCTGCATGCGCGCCACGTCGGTAATCCAACTCTTACCACGCTCGACCGCGGCCCAGACTTCAGCCAGGTTGATTTGCAAACTCTCGAGCACCGCAGTCGCTGCCGGGCTAGCCAGCCAGGGCGTGAAGTCAGGTGCTTGCCAGCGCTGGCAATTTATTTCATGTGGAAAATGCAGGGCGACCAGCGGTAACTGCGCAAAACCTGAATTGCTAAACCACTTTTCGCCCACCGGTGTCAAACGCAGCCAGGCTAGCGTGCGAAACACAACCAGTTGATCGCCCAAGCTCAAATCACGAAGACCTGAATGAGTGCCATTTTGGGCATCGAGCAGTTGACCGCGAGTGATCCAAATCAGAAACTGAAGTGTGCGTTTGGTGAACGTCAGTCCGAGTTGCTCAGGTGGAGTGCGTTGCCAGAGCGTGCCGGTTACTGCCGCACCGCCGCGCATGAATCGAGCCTGCTGCCAACCGCCCGACCGAGCCAACCAGGCGGTCATGCCCTTAGCCAGCGAACGCTCAACCGCGCGCACAGCTGGTTCACTGAGACAGCCTGGATAGCGCAGCGGTTGCAAGACCTTCATCATCACTGCGCCCGGCGATTGCTCGCCCAGCATCGCGTGCAAGATATCGAGGAGATTCGATTCGAAACGATTGAGCGTTAACACAAATTAGTTTACACATAAAGTATTTGCCAACTTACTGAGTCCGTAGTGAAAATTGTAGCCGAAGTCGCCAGACTTTGGACGCGTCAAACCTAGCGCTCAGCCCCCTCCCGCAGACTTCGGCTAAACGCCTCGTCTGCGACCTCCCCCAGCTGCGCCGGGGGAGGTGACTGTCACCCCTCCATGCGCAGCATGGGGAGGTCGGAGCCAGCGTTAGCTAGGCTCCGGGCGGGGTGAGTCCTGTTAGCGCAACTTAAGAACGATTGGATCAAGCCTGCGATGTACAACAACACGCCCGACAAATACCGCCAAGAACAAGCCTTTATTCGCGAAATCTGGTTTCAACCAGATGACTTGTCGTCGAGATTAATCTACGCCGATTGGCTAGAAGAACGTCAAGACCCGCGTGCACAACTGTTGCGCAATGATGTGCAGATGTTCGAAGCGGCACTCAGTTCCGAATTTGATTCTGATAAGCACGAAGAGTTGCGTAAAGTTCGCGAGCGTCTGCTGCGCAAAGTCGATCTGGTCTGGGTGAGCCTGGTAGGTTTGGGGGACATCGAGTTGTGTCCCAATACGACTCGCTACATGGCGGATGTCTTGGATGCAAATCCAACGCAAGCGGAAGAATTGCAAATCGAATTCCGCTGCCCGCTGCGTTGGGAGAATCTGCAAGCGATCGAGGAGACGCCGGATGTCCGCATGTGCAGCCAATGTCAGCGACTGGTCTACTACTGCTACGATGTCCGCACGGCTCGTGCGCACGCGCTGCAGAATCACTGTGTGGCCATCGATCCATCGGCCAAACGTTTCCCCGGTGATTTGCGGCACGCGCATCTTGACCCTGGTGGATTCTTGGGCATGTTACACGATTAGGATCCTTTTTTAAAACGCAGAGACCGCAGAGTCCGCAGAGAACAGGCAGACGATTGAACTTTCGGTCTTCTCTGCGACTCTCCACATCTCTGCGTTTAAAAATTCTTGGAGAAGAGCGATTGCTCCGCAATGATCTGAACTCAGTGCAACTGGCGCAGGAATGCGCGCAAGGAGCGAGCGCGGTGAGAGAGCGCGGACTTGACGACTAGCCCTAGTTCTGCAAACGTGCGATGGTACTCGCGGATTTCGAACAGCGGGTCATAGCCGAAGCCGCCGCTACCGCGGTATTCGGTCAAGATGCAGCCCCAGCATTGGCCTTGAGCTTCGGCGCGGATCTGGCCGCTGGGGTCAGCCAGTGCGATCGTGGAAACATAATATGCACTGCGATCATCGCCGGCCAGTTGTCTCATGCGCTCGAGCAGTTTTCGATTGTTGCTCTCGTCGGTCGCGCCTGGGCCTGAATAACGAGCCGAATAGACGCCTGGTTCACCACCTAGAGCGGGAACACATAGACCGCTGTCTTCGCCGATAGTCCAGCGCTGTAGATGCCGGGCTTGCACGGCGGCTTTCAGCCTGGCATTTTCGATAAAGGTTGTGCCCGTCTCTTCGACTTCGATCGCGCCCGGCGTCTCCGCTAACGATTGCAGCTTCAACCCCAGCGGCTCGAGCAGATCACGCATTTCGATCAATTTCTTGCGATTGTGCGTGCCAACTACGATGCCGCTGGAGAGTTCTGAAATCATGAGCTTCATTCACCAATGCGCGGTTTGCCGAGCAAGGATCCTTGATAGAGTTTGCTTGTGGAAGCTTTGGGGATCGAAATAAACTTGCCTTCGACATCGAAGGGGATGTTCTCCAACATCTTACAGGTTGGCGTGTTGGTAACGCGACCCGTGGCAGCATCTTTGAACGAACGTATCGTGTAGCCACAATACTGCTGCATGATCGATACCATCTCGGGATTATAAACGAAGGGCCCGCCGCCTGCGGTTTCTTCGCCTAGAGTGTCAAAGCCACCGATGCACACATAGCTGGCGTTGCGATCATGAAACTCGTAGGCTTCGACACCTTTCTTGCGCAGAGCGTCGGTTAGCTTATGCGCATTCTCGGCCGCCTGGACCAACGAATCGCTGATCTCCTCTTCGTTGCTCTTAGGAACCAAAGACCCACCGGCCAATTCGGTTACTACCCGTCCGTTAAACGAAGCCACCCGCACCGTGTAACGCTTGGTGCACTTCAGCAACGAATATTGAGGTGGATCGATGTTTTCGTTGAGTTTCACCACGAAATCATCGACTGCACTTTGGAAGTAGTCATCGGGCAGCAGCGGGTTGCGCGTAATAAACGCGCCACCCATCGGCCCCTTCTGGGCATTGCGTTCCGATTTTTGCCACAGCAGTTTGCGTTTGGTTGAGATCAGCCAGTTGGTATCTTTGGATTC
Organism: Rania fehmarnensis; assembly: GCF_056494185.1. Lineage (NCBI taxonomy): Bacteria > Pseudomonadati > Planctomycetota > Planctomycetia > Pirellulales > Pirellulaceae > Rania > Rania fehmarnensis. The sequence continues at coordinate 2,237,458 of NZ_CM151398.1, read as the reverse complement.
GACATTCTCTTTGGTGGGAGCATCTTCAGCTTTCGGGGCCAGGCACTTGGGCTGGGCAGTCTTAATCTTGTCCATCGTGTCTTTAACGCGCGGGTCATCGGGCGAACCATAGTTACCGACCAGCACAGCGAAGACTTTATCACGCGATGCATTGGCATTGCGCACTTTCTTGGTGTACATGGTTTCTCTATTGCCATAGTTCAGTCGACGACTCTCTTGTACCAGCGGCTGAGAATGGTCGAACTCTTTGCGGTGCACGTAAGTCTCAGTGCGCAGTGTTTGCCTAAGCTCCTTAGCCAGCGCAATTGCCTTCTCTTCCGCGTCATCGCCGTTAGCCGTATAAGCCAAGATCAGCCACGGACCATGCTCGTCTTTGAGCAGCAACTGTTCTTCTGATGCCGCGGCGGGTCGTTCTTGAAACATGCTCAGGATCGATGGAGGCCCAGCCCAGGCGGGACTAGTCACACCGACCGAAACAAGCAAGGCACTCAACGACCGAGCAATGATGCTGCGTTTCCAGTGACGTTCCGTCATCTCTGTATATCTCCATCCTCGGGGAAGTCTAAGGTTATCTGCGACCACCCCAACTCCTACCAAATGCCCTGCGCGGCGCGAAGAGAAGAAATGCTCCCCTCGCGCTGTCACCTCCCCCGCGCAGCGGGGGAGCGACCGTCTAGTTGGTAGTCAAGGAAGAATCTTAAATTTCTTCCCTTCGCTTGGGCATCTTGGGGGCCAGCCCCCAAACCCCCGGGATTTTTCAAGGCATGGCGCCGGTAACTCAATGTTTGATTTCCTACAGGCGCAGCATTACTATGAACTGTGCTAAGTGAAACATAGCAAAGCTCTGCGGGGACGCAACTTTGTAAGGGATAACTTAGTCGCCGGTGAGTCAATGACCCGCCGAGCACGTAGCGCCCGTGGCCAGGCTGGCGACAGCTTGGTCACGTGCCTTCTTCTCGGGGTCCCACATCGTTTGCGTACGTACCATCTCGTGAAGGATCAGGAGCAGCTTTCGCATGCTCGCGATCAACGCCAGCTTCTTCGGTTTTCCTCGGCTTAATAACCTCGAATAGAATTTCTCGACCACTGGATTCTTTTTGGTTGCCACTAAGGCCGCCATGTATAGTGTACGACGCACCGTTGATCGACCTCCGCGAATGCGTCTCTTGCCATCGCTCTGACCGGTTTGGTTGGCCATCGGAGCCACACCAACAAGCTTGGCAATTTCCGTACGAGAGATTTTTCCAAGTTCAGGAAGTTCAGCACACAGTGTGACTGTCGTGATGAGACCCACGCCTGGCGCGCTGGAGATGATCCTTACGTTAGGTGTCTCTTTGCTCATCTCCTTGCCTTGCTCCTTGAGCTGCTCGTTCAGAGCTTTTAGCTGGTTTTTCAGCATTTTCAAGCTCTCTTCAACGAATTGCTTGACCGTCTCATCCTCAAAACGCAAGCGATTCTTCTCTTGGTTGATCATCGTCATGACCTGTACTCGACGACGCGTAAGCGACCGAAGCTTCTTCTCTCGCTCGGTAAGCGGCTTGGTCAAATGGACTTTGACCTGCTCACCAAAATGCCGAATTACTTTGGCATCAATGGTATCCGTCTTTTCTAGATACCCGTGTGCCTTGGCGTAGTAGTGAGTCTTGCGCGGGTTGACCACCGCCACGTTGACCTTCGCCTCGTGTAGCAGGTCAACCATGATATTCTCATAACCACCGCTGCTCTCGCAAACCACAAGTGTCTTTTCAGGCTCTTGGATGCGCTCGATCAACTTGCCAATGGACGAGACCGTGTTGCTAATCGTTGAAGGCAGCTTGCCCTGGGAATCGGAAATGTCTAGCTTCTTGGAAGCTACATCAATGCCGATCACGCGATCATATGTTGTCATTGTAAACTCCTACCTAGTAAATTCAGGCTTCCTCGCACTTGGCGAAGAGCACTCAGCGACCGTTCGGATAGAAAACAATCAGCTGCCCGACTTCGCTCCCCCACGAGCTACAAATGTGTACATTCGTTCGGGGTCGATAAACTGTCTGGGTAGCTGAGTCCGACACCGTTGCAACGACGTCGAACATGAACATCTTAGTTGGCCGCTATATACTAGGTCGCAGACGAGGCGTTCAGCCGTCGTTGGCGGGAGGGGGCACAACGCTAGGCAGGGCTCGAGATCGGGGACAGACATCGGGCGTGAGTAACGTGAGTTAGCCGGTGACGCTAGCAAAACAACCCGTGGTCTGTCCCCGCGCTATCCTGTCGCGCGGTCACCTCCCCCGCGCAGCGGGGGAGGTCGCAGACGAGGCGTTCAGCCGAAGTCTGCGGGAGGGGGCCAGCGCTAGGCAGGCTTCAAGATCGGGGGACAGACATCGGGCGTGAGTAACGTGAGTTAGCTGGTGACGCTAGCAAAACAACCCGTGGTCCAAAACAATCCGTGGTCTGTCCCCGCGCTATCGGCTGAGATCGGGGGACAGACCTGCGGTTTGAAGATCCATGCTTAGCGGGTGCGGAGCGGCTGGGGACAGCCGCTCTACGCGCCCGGGTCCAACGTCCAATCTCTGGCAAGATCGGCGACGTGCACGGGGCCCTCCCGAATCTCGCTACGGCCCGATTCGACCTTCCCAAGGCGAAGCCTTGGAGAGGTGACTGGAAGATACACAGCCTGGGCAAGATCCTCCCAATTTACCTAACGGGAGGATTACTTCTGAGATTGTTTACTGGAAAAGATCCTCCGCAATTGCCGATTGTGCCTACGAAGGAAGTAGTGCCAATCAACAGCAACCGTTGCGCGCTGCCCCGTAATCGCTCAATGATATCAAACAGCAGAGTTGGCCTTATCAGCCGGCGGAGATCATCAGTATGGCAATGCACTTGAAACAGGCTGCACTAGTATGTGCCTTGGTATGCGGCGCGTCGATCGAATTGATCGCACAGCAGTCGTTTCCCAATGCGCCACAACCTGGTGCAGCTGGAGCGAACTCGACCAGCCAAGTTACCGCGCTGCCCGGTGTCATGCCTGCCCCAGGCGTGCCGCAGATCAGCCTGGCTCAGCAACAAGCCGATCCCGCTCAACTAAAGGTCTACGAAGTCCCTTCTGACCTGATCGGTGCCGTCGGTGCCCGCCTGCAAGTTGCCTATCATGGCAACCCCCGCGTGCGTGTAGCTACCGAACCGAAGACGGGCCAGTTGATGGTTATGGCGCCCGAGTCGATTCAGCGCGACATCAATCAGAAGATGCAAAGCCTGATCTACGAAGCCCGCACTTCGGGCCTGATCACCGATGACAAAGGCATGTCGGTCGCTTCGACCAAACAGCAATCTTATGTACTAAAGAACTTGCGACCGCAAGAACTCGAAAATGCCATTCAGCGCTTGGCCGGTCCACGTTTGACCGCCAATACCGAACGCAATGGTGAAGTCGCGACCTACCGTTTGGTCAGCTCCACCGGCATGCAAGACGTCATGCAGGTCGATCGCAACACCGGGCAAATCACGCTGCTGGGCGGTGGTGCCGCTGTAGCTGGTTGGATTCAAATCGTGCATGCGTTGGATATGGGGCAAAGCGATCCGTACCGCGCAACCCACGTCATGCCACTGGCTCCCGCTGATCCCCAACGCGTCCGCCAAGCCGTTCAACTCGTGCGAGCCGTATATCAACAAGACGACAATCAAGAAGTCACTGCGCAAGTTCCCGGCGGCCGTGAACCCCAACCCGGTGATCCCGCCAATCCAGATGATCGGGCCATGGCCATGGGTTCGATGGAAACGCTAGGCGCCGACACCGGACTCTTTGGTGATGTGCAGATCGAATTTATCGAAGACCTTGACCTGGTCATCATCAAAGGTGCCAAGCGCGACGTGCAACGCACCTTGGAAGTCATCGAACAAATCAAGAAGAAGAGTCAAGAGACTCAGCCTCTGATCAAGGTCCTGCAACTGAAACACGTCGACAGCAGTGCCGTGGCCAAGCTGATCGACGAACTATACGACGAAGTTCTCAAACCTCGTCAAGGTGCTGTTAGCATCACTTCGCTTGGTCAACCCAACGCCCTGCTGCTAATCGGCCGCAAAGAAGCGGTCGAAGCGATCGTCGAACTGATCGACAAACTCGATCAGCCACTCGATCCAGCCAATCAACTGCGAGTGTTCCGCTTGTTACACGCTTCGGCCGTCGATGCCGAATCCACCATTCGAGATTTCTTCTCCAACGCGCCTGGCGCTGGTACCGAAGTGCGCGAAGGCTTGGGGACTCGCGTGAAACTGATCGCCGACTATCGAACCAACTCGCTGATCATTCAAGCTGCACCGCGCGATATGGCGGAAGTTGCCAAGCTGATCGAACAGATCGATGTCGAAGGCACGACCGCTCAAAACGAAGTTCGCATCTTCCGCCTCAAATACACCGAAGCTGGTACCCTGCAAACCGTGCTGCAAAATGTCATTAGTGGCACCAGCAGCAACGGTGGTGGCCAAGGACAACAAGGTGGTGGTGGTGGAGGTGGTGGTGGCCAGGCGAACGCTGGCAATGGACAGGTCACTCCACCCAGCACCAAGATCTCGATGGCCGGTTCGCAAGGCGGACGCGTCGACTCGGGCATTCTGGCTGGCGTGGTCATTACCGCCGATGTCGCTCAGAACTCATTGGTCGTACGGGCACCGGCCAAGAGCATGGCGCTGGTTGCCGAATTAATCGCCGAATTGGATCGACTGCCCGATGCCGAAGCCCAAATCAAGGTCTTCCCCATCAAAAATGGTAGCGCGACCACGCTGGCTCAAATGGTCCAACAATTGTTTGGCTTGCCAGCCACTGCCGGTCAAGGCAACACGACCGGTGGTCTGTTCGGTGGATTCAACAACCAGGTGGCCCTGGCTGGTCTGACCGCCGGTGGCGATGGCGGCTTGGTGCAATTGCGTGTCTCGGTCGACACACGGACCAACAGTATTATCGTTAGCGGTTCGCCTTCGGACTTGGAAGTCATCGAAGTCCTGCTGCTGCGATTGGACGAAGAGGGGGTCGAAACACGGACCAGCGAAGTGTTCTGGCTACGCAATGCCAACGCTGCAGACGTAGCCGGCGCGCTGACGTCGTTCTTGCAAACTCAACGCCAGGTTATTCAGCAACAGTTGTTGATCAGCAACGCGATCAGCATCTTCGAACAAGTCGACCGCGAAATTTTCATCGTGGCCGAACAAACAACCAACAGCTTGATCGTCAGTGCCACACCTCGCTACTTCGAATCGATTCGCAAAGTGATTGCCAAGCTTGACAGGCGTCCACCACTCGTGGCGATTCAAGCAGTGATCGCCGAAGTTCAACTGTCCGATGCCTTCGAACTCGGAGCTGAGTTCGGCCTGCAAGACTCGCTGCTGTTTGACCGCGGCAGTTCAACCGGTGGCACGCTCAGTTCGCCAGTATTCAACCAAGGCACCGTGCTCACCAACGCTATTAATAACACCACAATCAGGCAGAACGTGGGTGGTCAAGGCCTCAGCACCTTCGGCACCGGTCGATCCAGTTCGACTTTGGGTTATGGTGGTCTGGTACTGACTGCAGCTAGTGAATCGGTAGGAATTCTGATTCGAGCTCTGCAAGATGCCAATCGCCTGCAGATTCTCAGCCGGCCGCAAATCATGACCATGGAAAACCGCCCCGCTTCGGTCACCGTGGGTGCCCAGGTCTCGCGTGTACAAGGCACGACGGCCTCGACCTTCGGTCAGCAAGTGAACGTGGCTGACGTGAACATTGGTTTGATCCTGCAAGTGTGGCCCCGCGTCAACGAAGACGGTTTGATCGTGATGCAAGTGATTGCGGAACGATCTTCACTGGGACCAGAAGCGACCGGTACGCCTGTTGGTTTCGGAGCCAACGGCGAAGTGATTCGCTCCCCGGTCATCAACAAGACCAATGCCCAAACGACGATCAGTGCTTACTCGGGACAGACGGTAGTCTTTGCCGGTCTGATTCAGAAGCAACGCACCAGCGTGTCGCGCAAGATTCCTTGGCTGGGTGACATTCCCTACCTCGGAGCACTCTTCCGCTTTGACAATGAAACTGAAACTCGTAACGAGTTGATGGTGATCCTGACACCGCGCATAGTGCAGACCGATGAGGACTACGAGATCATCAAGCAAGTGGAATCATCGCGTATGAGCTACTGCCTGGCTGACATCCTGGAGATGCACGGCGATGTTGGTCTAAGTGGTGGTCATGGATTGTGGGGACCAGCCCGTGGTCCGATCATTTATCCTGACATGCAACCTTCGGCCATCGAGAACCTGGCTCCTGGTGAATCGATTATCGATGGACCTTATGCACCACAAATGATGGACGGTGTTCCAGTGGATCCCAACATGCAACTTGACCCCAACGTGCAACCTGCGCCTACGGTTCAGTCGGCTCCGCCCATGCAACCGATTAGCTTCCCGATGCCCGGGCCAGTCTCGGCCGGATATCGCGCGGCTCCGCCATCCACAACCTTCAGTCCAGTCGTACCGACATCGGCCACGGGTCCTGTAGCCGCTCCTCCACAGCGTGGAGCTAATACGACCCAACCACCGACAACCGCGGTCCAATCGCTGGCGCCGCCTGTCGGTCAAGGTCTGCGACGGTAACAAACCCCTCAAGATTTCATTGGCTTCAGTTGGAGTTGCGCACCATGACGAGAAGGATTCTCGTAGCCCTGGCTTTATTTGGTCTGGTACACAGCAGCGGATGCAGTACGTTGACCAAAGAGAAAGGCACCAAGAAGGACTCGCCATGGAGCGCCATGCAGTTCTGGAAAAAAGAGTATCAACAGCCAGTCAAGATGGCGGTACTCTGGAGCCATGACATCTTGACCGTGGCCGGTCAACCGCCCACGCGCGGTTTCGGTGGTCGCATCTACTTCTACAATGTCAAATCGCAAACGATTCCAGTCGACGGCGAGTTGGTAGTGCATGGCTTTGATGAGACCAAACGCAAAGTCACCGGCAACAATGAAACGCAAGCTGATAAGCGCTTCCGTTTTACCTCTGAACAATTCACCGAGCACTTCAGTCAGTCAGACTTAGGTGCCTCGTATAGCGTGTGGATTCCTTGGGATGCCGTCGACGGTGTTCAGAAAGAAATCACGCTCATTCCAACCTTTGTCAGCAGCAAAGGCGAAACGGTTCAGGGAGCCCCTGCCAAGGTCATGTTGCCTGGTCGCGCACAACCTCAAGGACCAACCATTCCTGGACAAGCCGCCAACACACAGCCTGTGCAAACGGTTGCGTATGAACAATCAACCATACCCACGGTCGAAGGCAAGCTGCCACAACTGTCGCTGCCTGTGAAAGACACCGACAAGCTGATGAGCGGCCAACGTTCCGAGAGCAGCATGCGGACGACGACCATCAACGTGCCACCGCGTCGACGTGGAGCCGCTCCGTCGCTCGACAAACAGTCTCAAGCTGCACCGGCGTTTCCACAAACGCAACAAGTGTTATCGATGGTCGATCAGGCTCGCGCTCAAGCCCTGGCAGATGCGTTCCGCAATCCAGAACCTATGCCGCAACGACCACTGCAACCTGTCATGCAGAATCAGGCATCGAGTGCCTGGACTCCCAACACGGTGCCGCTGGCTAGTAGTCTATCGATCAATGCCAACAACATCGCGCCGCCAGGTGCTCTGCCATCCAATACACCTTACACGACGCAAGCCCAGCCTAATACGCAACAGATGGGCATGGTGCCGTCGGCCAGTTCGCCGCACGTTCCATCGCAATTCACCAGCGGTCCATCACGCACCGATCAATACCCTGGTCAATTACCGCCCGGCTTTCAGTTCAGTCCCCAGGCTACCGCCTGGTAAGGCCGCTGGTAACCAAGGCCACTCTTGGTGGCCCGACTCAAACGACTACACGATCGGCACGCTGGTTGTAATATAACTTCGTGCTCTTTGTGGTAGCGATCATTCGCCGCCAATATCATGTAGGTCCGCGGTGATCTACTGCGGACTGGGTACAGTATTGCCCGCGCCTGCGCTGGAAGATGTAGCTGCAGCCGCTGGCACTTGTTCGGCAGCTTTGCCTGGGTAGGTCAGCTCGCTCTTAACATTGCTAACACCGGGTTCGAGCGAGATCAAACGCTGCAGCAGCTTGTCATCGGCTTGCGATCCGACGCTACCGCGAAGCACAGCGGTGCGACCGTCCATGACTACTTGCACACCACTAGTACCCACGCTGGTTGGAATGCGACCGAGACGGGTTTGTATTTGGGCTGAGCGTGCAGTAGCAATGGCTGGGTTAGGAGTAAATCCAACTCGCACTTGAGTGCGCAGCTTGGACTTGTTCTGATTTTGGTTGTTGCCGAACTGGTTCATACCGTTCATGCCGCCTCGACCACCCATGCCTCCCATGCCCATGCCGCCCATGCCCATACCACCCATGCGTGACATGCCTCCCATGCCCATGGATGACATGCCGCCCATGCCACCCATGCCACCGCCCATGCCACCGCCCATGCCACCGCCCATGGGTGAGAAGTTGCCGAAGCCAGCTGATGTGCCGCTACTTAAGCCCAACCCACTTTGACCCAGGGCCGAACCACCAGTACCGGTCGAGCCTAGTCCCGTCGATGTGGAACCAAACGATCCTGATCCAAAGCTCGAACTAGTTGCTCCATTGCTGAAGCCGCCGGTTCCAAAGCCACCGGCGTTACCGAAGCCACCGGCCGAGCTTGAACCAAAACCGCCACCAAAGCCACCTTGGCCGCCACTGCCTGTGCCACCGAAGCCGCCCGTCTGGCCGCCCTGAATGCCACCGGCTTGAATGCCGCCACCAATTGGTGCGGCCGCGCCTCCAAAGGCTCCACCTCCACCACCACCGCCGCCACCGCCTCGCTGTGCCCAACCAATATTGGCGAGTCCGATCGCTAAACACAACGCCAGCAAATGGCACTTCATCTTTGTTCTCCAGTTAGCCAACGTCAGTTGGAGGTTTGGTGTGGGGTTTGTGTCCCCTACGCTGCGGCAGCCCTATATTGCAAACCAACCCCAAACTTGGGGTGGAGTTTCGACACAAGATCTTCTCACGCTCATTTTAAAGCTAAAGTCACCCGAAAGCGACCAGTTTTCCAAGTTTGTCAGCCTCTATAGCGAATAGCTGGCTGAAACTCCCCCACGCGACTGTCCCTTTATCGGATGAAATGCTAGCAATTCGTCATTCCAACCCTTTCAAAATTGAGTTTGAACGTTGAAATCGATGGTTTGAAAATTGAAATGTGGCCGCATTGTGGGAAGATATTCAGACCGCCGGATGTGTCTCTTTAACTTGGGTAGTGAACTTCATGCTGAAACCAATATGTCTAAGCGCCCTTTCGTTCTTTGCGATTTTGTCGCTGGCTTGGGGCCAGGAAACTGCCGCCGTGTCAACCAAGTTGACCGCACCGGCATTGTTTCCGGAAAAGACATTGGCCTATCTGCGGGTCGATAATGTTAAGGAACTGAAAGAAGCCATGGGCCGCTCGTCCATGGGCAAGCTATCCCAAGATGAAGAACTCAAACCCATTTTGGCTGAGTTCTACGGGTCGCTGATCAACAGCACTGAAGCCATGCGCGAGTACACCGGTTTGAACCTAGAGGAAATACTTTCGATTCCGACGGGGGAACTGGCAGTTGCCTTGCTGCCTAGCGACCAAACCCAGGCCCGAGCTGAAGCGCGCCGCAATGGTGACGACGGGGCAGAGGTACGCGTCGAAGTGAGCCAACCGAGCGTGGCGGTGATGATGGACGCTGGTGAAGAAATCGCCGGTGTGCAAGTTTTGCTGGAACGCGTGCAAACGGCCGTAGCTGAGTCGATGGTCCATGAAGAAATCAAACTCGGCACGCTAACCTTGCATCACTATGCCAATCCCGATCGAGCCGATCAACAGTTTGGTTACTTTATCGATCAAGGAGTTTTTGTGGCTTGCAGTAACCTGACAGCCCTCGAGCGACTGGCCAAGCGTTGGACGGGACAACAGGTCGATTGGCCCACGCTGGCCGAAAATCGCAAGTTCACCTCCATCATGGGACGTTGTGTGGGCACTCAGGGTGAACGCCCCCACGTGTCGTTCTTTGTGGATCCTCTGGCCTTAATTCGTAATGTCTCGCCTCGCAATGCCACCTCCACGATGGTCTTCGCCGTGTTACCAGCGTTGGGTTTAAACGACATTCAAGCCATCGGCGGCAGTTGGATCGTGGCCCCACCTGATTTCGATGCAATCTCGCACTTCCATGTACTCTTAGGAAGCCCACGCCGAGCCATTTTAGCACTTATGCGTCCCAAGACCGGTTCGATCACTCCCGAGAACTGGGTGCCAGCCAGCGTTGGTAGCTATAGTACGATCAACTGGGATGCCCAATCTACGCTCAAAGGCATTCAACAACTGTACGATCAATTCCGCGGCGAAGACGCCATGGAAAATGAAGTCTTCAAGCGCGCCTCGGAACGTTTGAACGTCGACTTTAAAAAGGACATCCTCGAAAATCTCGAAGGACGATTTACACTGCTGCAAGGCTTTACGCGGCCCGTGCAAATCAATAGCGGCTCGAATGTCTATGCCATTCGGTTGAAGAACCCTGAGGTCTTCAACAAGTCGGTTCTGCCCGAACTGATGAAGCTGGTAGAAAAGCGACAAGAGGTTAAGACGGAACAGTTCGGCAAGCTGCAGGCTTACGTCTTCCTGCCTGAATCACGGCGTGAAAATTCGTCTTTACGCGTGCCTGAAATCTGTATCACCATGATCGATGATTACGTCGTCATGTCCGATAGTCGATTCATGATGACCGAGATCAGCAGTTGTTTGGCCGGCAACGAAGAGAAACTCTCCGAAGCACTGGACTTCCAGATAATCTCTGACCGCATCAAAGGCCAATTACAGGACAAGGAATGTTCAGCCTTGCAGTTTGTGAGACCTGAAGAGTCATTGCAGTTGTTCTACGAACTGGCACAAGACCCCGCCAACCGCGATCGACTGCGCGAAATGTCTTCGAACAACGGATTCTTCAAAGCCCTACTGGGTGCGCTCGAGAAGCACAAATTGCCACCCTTCTCAGTCATCGCTAAATACCTCGCTCCCAGCGGTGGTTTTTTAGTCGAAGAAGAAACCGGCCTGCACTACATGTCCTTCGGCCTCCGTAGAGAATAATGCGATCCTTGGAGTGCTGCGGCCCTAGCCGTAGCTTTGATGTCCTAACCCAACTGTACCGCAGCCAGCTCGAACCAGGTTTCTCCACGCTTCCAGAGCGACTCAGGCTGCGGCTAAAGTCTTTACTTACATCAAAGCGGTGCCAGATGGCACCGCACTCCAAAGGCTTCAAGCAATAGCTTCGTGGATGGGTTCGACGTGTTCCACGCCGACTAGCTTTTGATCCAGGCCGCTGTAGAAGTAACTCAGGCGATTGGGGTCAAGGCCGAGTTGATGCAGGATCGTGGCGTGCAAGTTCTTGACGTGCAGAGGTTTCTCAACAGCTGCGGAACCTAGTTCATCAGTCGTGCCGATGCTCACGCCACCTTTGATGCCGCCACCCGCCATCCACATGGTGAATCCATATGCATTATGGTCACGGCCTGATCCGTTGGCGTATTCAGCCGTAGGTTGGCGACCGAACTCACCGCCCCATACGACCAAAGTCGAATCGAGCAGCCCGCGGCGCTTCAGATCTTTCAGCAGGGCAGCGATCGGCTGGTCGGTTTCGCCAGCGTGTTTGTTGTGATTGTTTTCCAGATCGCCGTGTGCATCCCAGTTGTCATCATTGTGCGCGCCGCCCGAATATAACTGAATGCAACGTACTCCACGCTCGACCAAGCGGCGAGCCAACAAGCAACGACGACCGAAGTCCGCTGTCTTGGGATTGTTCACTCCGTATAGCTCGAGTGTCTCGGCTTCTTCTTTGGAAAAATCTACAGCCTCGGGCGCGTGCTCTTGCATCTTGTAGGCCAACTCGTAACTGGCGATGCGCGCAGCCAAGTCACTATTGCCGCCACGCTGGTCGAGATGCCGTTGGTTAATGTTGGCCAGCGCATCGAGGATCTCGCGCTGCGCGGGACGTCCCATTTGCTGGGGTGGCTGCAGATCCAGGATCGGTGTGCCTTTGCTACGCAGCACGTTCCCTTGATAGGTCGCTGGCATGTACCCACTGGACCAGTTCTTGGCACCGCTAATCGGGCCACCGGTTGGATCAAGCATGACTACAAAGCCCGGCAAATTTTCATTGACCGATCCCAAGCCATAGTTGACCCACGAACCCAGCGCCGGCGAGCCGCTAAGGATCTTGCCCGAGTTCATCATCAACATGGCCGAGCCGTGGATCGGCGAATCGGCCGTCATCGAATGCAGAAACGCGATATCATCAACGCACCCAGCCAGGTTTGGAAACAGGTCGCTGACCCACTTGCCACATTGGCCATATTGATTGAATTTCCAACGCGGTTCGACGATACGACCTTCATTGCGATGTCCACCGCGACCGAATGTCTTGACCGCGATTGTCTTGCCATCCATACCGACCATGTTCGGCTTGTAATCGAACGTGTCGATATGGCTGGGCCCGCCATACATGAATAGAAAGATAATGCTCTTGGCCTTGGCTGCGAAATGCGGAGGCTTGGCAGCCAACGGATTCGCGCTTGCATCGGCGGCTGCAGCCGAACTGGAAAAGAAGCCATCGCGACTGAGCAAGTCGGCGAGCGCTACCGAACCAAAACCGGCTCCGGTCTGCCATAAAAATTCTCGTCGAGTCCGACCGCAAAATGTTCCGTGTCGCATGATGAAGTTCTCTCTCTTCCGTTTAGCCACTGCGGGCCCATGGGATCTTTCGTCGCGTAGCGTAGCGGAATGCGTCAAGCATTTCGTGTTTGTCGCGTAAACGATCCATTGTTACTCGATATCCATCGATATTAGTCGATGTACAGGAACTGATTGACATTTAGCGCCGCCAGGCACATGGCCTGGCGGGCTTGAAGGTCGCTGAAATTGTGTTTGCTCTTGAGTCGCCCAACCAGCGCGACCAACTCGTCCACATCCTGCTGGGCTGGTGCTTGACTGATAGTCAACTGTAATGCCCGCCTGGCTTGTTGTTGCATATCGCTGCCCACTTCGCGCTCGACGCGCTGGAACAGGTGCCCAGCTTGCTGTTGCATCCAGTCGCTATTGAGCATGCCTAATGCTTGTCCGGGTTGCGTTGTCAAAAATCGAGCTTCGCAACTGATATCCGTTTCCGGAAAGTCAAAGACCGACAACATGGGCACGGGTAACGAGCGTTTTACGCGAATGTAAATGCTGCGTCGGGCTTGTTGATCGGGACTCGACTCGCCCCAACCACTGCCGGGTTGAGATTGGCTGGCCAAGACTTCTTGCGACAGCGTTTGAAAAATGCTGGGGCCATACTGCTGCTCATTCAGTTGGCCAGTAACTGCCAACACAGAATCGCGAACTTGCTCGGCGCTCAAACGTCGCACTGCTTGTCGCCAGAACAGTTGATTATCGGGATCGATATCAGCTGCCTCTGGGTTAGGCGCACTCGACTGACGATACGTGGCCGAGAGCAAGATCTGGCGATGAATGGCCTTCAAATTCCAATCATGCTCCATCAACTGCACCGCCAGGAAATCGATGAGTTCTGGATGCGTTGGTCGTTCGCCCATCAATCCGAAGTTGTTCGGAGACTTGGATATACCGCGACCGAAATAATGTTGCCAGATGCGATTGACGATGACGCGCGCGGTCAGCCAGTTATCTTTGGACGCCAACCAATCGGCTAGCACTTTGCGGCGACCGGCGGTCGTGGCGGAATCGGCTGGGGCAGCAATTTTCGGCTCTGGACTGCCGAGTAGTTTAGGAAACGCAGGTTCCACCGCCGGCCCTTCGTTCTGTGGACTGCCGCGCCGCAGAATATATGTTACGGGTGGCTTGGGTTCGCTCTTGGCCAAACCTAAAACGGCTTCGCGTGGCGGTAGCGCTGCGAGATCTTGTTGAGCGCTCGACTTCTTGGCTTTCAGTTCGTCGTAGCGTTGCGCTTCGTCTTCGCTGAGAAAGTTCTTCAACTTTTCGTTCAGCACTTGCTCACGCTCTGGCCCTTCGGTGGCGCGCTGATCCGGTGCCGGCATTTTGACGATCGCGTCTTGTTCGATTTTGTTGAGCTGTTTGTCTAAGTGCTTGATACGATTGTTCAGCACTTTGTACTTCTCAGCCAACTCGTGGCCGGAGACTTCGATTTGATTGTTGCCGCTCTGATCGCCGCGCGTACCGTAAGGCGTGACGTCGCGTACAAAGGCTACCAGGCTGTAATAGTCGCCTTGAGAAATCGGGTCGATCTTGTGATCGTGACAGCGTGCGCAATTGATAGTTAGTGCCAGGAACGCCTGGCCCGTGGTTGAGACAATGTCGTCATATTCATCGAACTGGGCTTGCAGGGGATCAGCGGGTTCATCGTCCCAGATGCCCAAGCGATAATAACCCGTAGCGGTGAGCGTTTCGGTCGTCACTTGCTCTAGTTCATCGCCGGCAATCTGTTCACGAATGAATTGGTCATAAGGTTTATCAGCGTTCATCGCTGCCACTACATAATCGCGATATTTCCACGCGTTGGGTTTGATACCATCGCGCTCATAGCTGTTGGTCTCAGCAAATCGCACGACATCCAACCAGTTGCGGGCCCAACGATCACCGAAGGCAGGGTCGGCCAAGAGACGTTCGATTAACTGTGCGTAGGTATCATCGCTCCAGTCTGCGGACAGTTCGGTGACCACTTCCGGTTCTGGAGGCAGTCCGGTGATATCCAAATAGGCTCGGCGAATGAGTTCAGCAGGGCGGGCTTCGTCGGAGAGCGTCAAACGTTTGGCTTCAAGACGGTGAAGCACAAAAGCGTCCAGGGGCAAACGCATTTGTTCATCATGATCAACTTGCGGCGGGCTGAGACGTTGAATGGGTTGAAAGGCCCAGTGCTCGGTATAGATCGCGCCTTGATCGATCCAGGCACTTAGCGCTGACACTTGATCTTTCTTGAGCGCTGCGCCTTCCGGTGGCATGCGTTCCGACTCATCTTCGCTCAATACGCGTCGAATCAACTCGCTCTTGGCACTATCGCCGGGCACGATCGCCATTTGCTCGCTGTCGCCTTTGACAATCGCGCCCTCGCGCATGTCCAGACGCAGCCCCCCTTCTTGTTTGTCGGGGCCATGACAAGAGAAACAGCGTTTGGCCAACATAGGCTGGATCGTGGTGGCAAAGTCCACCTCCTCAGCCAACAGTCGGCTAACCAATACTGGACTGGCCAAACCTGTACCGGCCAGCCATACAAGCCCAGCCAGCCACAAACTCCAGCAGCGACCGGACGTTATTTGCATACAACCCATCAGCATCAAGTGATCCAAAGGCGGGGAACGGTACGGTGGGAGATCGAACGTTCTCATTATACTCTCCCAGCTGCTCGACTCGCCAGGGTTCGGCTTCCACGAACCACTGCGCCAAAATAGCCCCTGGAATTAGAGTGGGTAAACCGTTCTACTGGTGAGACTCGGTAACGGAAGCCGTCAAGGCTTTCGAAATGCTTGACGCATTCCGTGACGACGCATTTCGTGACGGGACAGTTCGAAATGCTTGACGCATTCCGCTACCAGAACAATTTTCGAAATGCTTGACGCATTCCGCTACACTGAAGGAACTATCTGTGTCCTGCCACTCACTCCTGCCTAAGTTATGTTGGTTCGCCCTGACGACAGTTGGGCTGGCAACCGTTTCGCTGGCTCAAACGAGCGAGTATCCGAAGCTGGGCAGCGACGACTGGCCCTGGTGGCGTGGACCGGCTCGGGATGGGGTGGTTCACAGCCAGGCAAACTATCCGCAAAAGTGGAGCCAGACTGAGAACATCGCTTGGAGCGTGGACATTCCGGGACGCGGCAATGGCTCGCCCATTGTGGTTGGAGATCAAGTCGTTCTGGCAACCTGCGATGAGCAGTCGGGCAGTCAGAGCTTGATTGCGCTGGACCGAAAATCGGGTCAACAACGCTGGCAGACCGTGCTGCATGCTGATGGCGCCATGCGCAAGAACGCGCGGTCGACCGGCGCTTCCAGTACTCCGGCCTGCGATGGCCAGCAGATCTACATCACTTTCGCCAATCATGACACCGTGGTCGCCAGTGCGGTCACGATGCAAGGCGAACAAGTCTGGCAACAATCGTTCACCCAGTACCAAATTCATCAAGGCTATGGCGCTTCGCCCGCGCTCTACCGCGACCTGGTGCTCGTCGCCGCTGATACAAAAGGTGGCGGTGCCATTGCCGCCCTGAAGCGAGATAATGGCCAAGTCGTCTGGAAACGCGAGCGGCCATCTAATCCGAACTATCCGTCACCGATCGTGCTAAACATCTTTGGCAAAGATCAACTGCTGATGACCGGTTGCGATCTGGTGACCAGCCTCGATCCATTAACGGGACAAACGAACTGGGAGGTGGCAGGGGCCACTACCGAATGCGTCACCAGCACGGTAACCGATGGCACTCACATCTATTCATCCGGTGGCTATCCGAAGAATCATATGTCAGCCGTTCGGGCTGATGGTTCCAACACCATTGTGTGGGAAAACAAAGAGCGCGTTTATGTGCCTTCGTTGTTGATCAAAGACAAGTATTTGTACGGTGTGCTGGATGCGGGCATCGCCATGTGCTGGGAAGCAGCCACGGGCAAAGAAATGTGGAAAGAACGCTTGAAAGGCGATTTCAGCTCTTCACCGGTGCTGGTCGGTGATACGATCTACGTCACCAGCGAAGCTGGCGAGACCTTCTTGCTAAAGGTGTCACCTGCAGGTTGCCAACGCGTCGCAGCCAACAAGCTGGGCGATGAAGTCTTTGCTACCCCGACACTCGTTGGCGGGCAAATCTTTATGCGCATTGCTTACCAAAGCGCAGACGGCCGACAAGAGAAGCTCGTGTGCATTGGTAAGTGAATTGAATCTCATCACGCGCATTGCCGACTGGATCGTTGATCATCCGAAGTGGAACATACTCTTCCTGATCGTCGCCACAGCGTTTTCAGCCATGGGTTACTACAACCCAGCCTGGCTGTGGCCGCGCGAAGTCGATCCGGCAACCAATAGTCCTTCGACATCAGCAGGTACCAACGCCGCCAGCCGTCCACGCTCTTCGCAGCAGAGCCGCCGGGCAGTGGCGATCAATCAAGCCGATGTCGTCGTAGTCGCCACTAGCGAAGACTTCTTCACACCGGCTGGAGCTGCGGCCATTCGCGATGTGGTCGAGTCGTTAGAGGCTGAACCCACGGTCGATAATATCCTGTGGCTCGATCGAGCTCCACCGCTGAACGTGTTTGGGCTGCCTGAGCCGATCTTGCCACGCACCGATGCATCGGCTCAGCGGTTTCTGGCTGCCAAGCAGAAAGCCCAAGAGCACCCACTGATCGTTGGCCAGCTCATGTCAGCTGATGCCAAGACGCTCCTACTGCTAGTGCGATTGAATTGGTTGTATGTGCGATCCGACGAGGATTGCACTACCAACATCAAACAGATCTGCCAGACAGCCGCAGGCAGGCACAGCGGTGCTCAGCTTCAATTCCAACTGACCGGCGATGTGCCGATGAACCTGTCGATTCTATCGACGCGCCGGTCCAATCAGTTCAAGTATCAGATGCTGGGCTACGGCATGATTGTCATTTTGGCCATCGTGCTGTTTCGCGGCATATCAGCTGTGATCATCACCGCGGCCGGACCAGCCATGGGCGTCTTCTGGACGTTGGGTGTGCTGCGCTATTTGAACTTGCAAGACAATCCGTTTAACGATGTGGTCTTGCCGATCATGATCAGCCTGATCGGGTTCACCGACGGTGTGCACATGATGGTTCAGATTCGCAAGCAGCGCGCTCTGGGCCTGTCGCCAATTGCAGCTACTAAAAAGGGACTGCATGATGTAGGTCAGGCCTGTTTGTTGACCCTGTTTACGACCTCGCTGGGTTTCGCTTCCTTAGGCTGGGCCAACCATCAAATCGTGCGCGAGTTTGGTTGGTGTTGCGTGCTGGGCATTTGCATACTGTTCATGGCAGTGATAGGCGTCATCCCGCTGCTGTCAGCCAGTCGGCTGGGGCGTAACTTGCACATCGGACACGATCGCAGCATCGTCGACCGCAACTTGAGCAAAATTGGCCTGGCGATCGACCTGGTCATTCGTCATGCACGGCTGGTTAGCTGGCTAGGCATTTTCGGCACTTTAACACTCGCTGGCATCGCGCTCACCTTGCGCCCCGATGATCGTCTGGCCAATGCCTTGCCAGCTGGCAGCGAACCACAGCGCGCCATGGCTCATCTGGACCAGGCCTTGGGGGGTTTGCAGATGTCCGAAGTTCGCGTCACCTGGAAAGATACAATATCTGAAGATGCCCCGGAAATCTTCAGTGTGATTGCATCCATCGATCAGATGTTGCGGCAAGAGGACATGATCGGTCATCCGCTTTCCATTACGCGTTTGATCGAAGCGCTGCCTGGTGACGGACCAATCCTCGATCGTATCTCCACCATCGAACTGTTGCCTCCGCCACTGAAAAGCAATTACTATGCGCCGGAGAATCGTGAAGCCAAGTTGACGTTTCGCGTCCAAGATCGTGGCATCGCGGCTTACGGTCCAGCATTCAAGTCGATCGACCTTCAACTGGAGCGGCTGCAGAAAGCGCATCCGGATTTCAAGCTTGAGTTGGCCGGGCGTGCCGTGGGGCGATGGCGTACGCTGTATCAAATCGTCGTCGATCTGGCCAGCAGCTTGGGTGGTGAAGCGATCATCATCTTGATCTTGCTGGGGATTGCGTATCGATCGTGGCGCCTGGGCTTGATCGCCTTTGTTCCCAACATTTTTCCGTTGGCGGTCACCGGGGCCACGCTAGCCGTCCTGGGCCAGCCGCTGGAACTTGTCAGTGTGTGTGCCTTTACGGTTTGTTTGGGTATCGCAGTCGATGATACGATTCACTTCTTGACGCGCTATAAAGAAGAACTAGCGACTGGACTGGATGAAGTTACCGCGGTGCGCCAAGCCTTCATCGGGGTGGGAACTGGCATGATCATGACGACCGTAGTGCTGGTGGCTGGGTTCAGCAGCGTCTTGATGAGTGAAGTTCGCGATCACCGCGTGTTCTGTTCGATGGGAGCACTAACTCTGGTGGCCGCCCTCTTCGGCGATATTTTTCTGCTGCCCGCTTTGTTGGTTAATTTTAGGAAAAAATAGGCAGAGCCCGGAAGCGCGCCGTTTCACACTCTGCCGAGCGGACTGAGTATGATTTTGTGGGTGCAAGTTCACCAGTGAATCGAGTACGTTTTGTTTAGAGGCGGATATGATTCGAACAACTTTGTTATTGGTGCTGTTGGCCTCAAGCGCAGCCGCGCAAGAGCCAGCGTTTCCCAAGTTCAGCCTGATCGAGTGGAACATCGAAGCCGGCGGTAGCGATGTGGCGACCATCACTAAACAGCTCGCCGAGCTAGAACCGTTCGATCTAGTGGCGCTGAGCGAAGTGCCGACCGCTTCGGCCGAGCAATTCGCGGCTCTCTGGTCAAAGGAAAGTTCCATGGTCGGTACCAGCGGTGGGCCAGCCCGCTTGGTCGTGGCCTGGAATCCAGCTGTCTTTACGCGTGTCAAAGCTGATGAGATCAAGCGTGTGGGCGAACAAGAGTTTGCGCCGGGCCTGCAGATGTCGCCGCTGTCCATTCAGTTGAAACACAACGACACTCAACAAGAGTTCGTGTTGATCATGACCCACTTGGCCCGCGGCAGTGCAGAACTCCGCAAGAAACAGGCCCTGTTGATGACCGACTGGGCCAAAGGTCAGTCATTGCCGGTAGTAGCCATAGGCGGATTCAACTTCGATTATGACTTTATCAAACATCAAGGCAACGAATCGTTCACGGCCTTTACTGCGGGCGATACTTGGAAATGGATCAAACCCAAAACTTGGGTCGATAGCAATTGGTCCGATCGCAATCGAGATGGCCAGGACGATTACCCTGACTCGATGTTGGATTATGTCTTTGTAACCGGCGCAGCCCAGCAGTGGCCCATCGAGTGTGAGATTGTCGTCCGCGAGGGCGACTTCCCTGACACCGATCAAACCAGCGATCATCGCCCCGTCCGCTGCACAGTCGGCAAGTAAGTACCCGAAGTCGCCAGACTTTGGAGGCAAGTTGGTAGCCGAAGTCGCCAGACTTTGGAGGCGCCAGGTTTGATTCATCCAATCTCTGGCGAGATCGGCTACGAACAAGGCTTGATTCGCCCAATCTCTGGCGAGATCGGCTACGAACACTGGAAGCCTATACTACGGGTGCGCTAGGCGATATAATGGTTTGTTTGCCCTAGCCTTCCATTCCTGGATTACTCCGCTCAAAGGAAAAAATCGTATGCGCCTCTTCGTGGCCCTGTGCCTCTCATGCCTGTTGGCAAGCAATGGACTAGGACAAGAAAAATTGAAAGTTCAAGTAGCTGAAACTGGTCCGAAACCCAAGAACGTCGCCGCCTATCAAATGGGGTTCGGCTTCGGTTTCAACCTGCACAATGGCGGCCTGGAAGCCGGTGATATCTCGACCGAAGACTTCATTGCCGGTCTAACCGACGCCCTTAAGGGCACAGACCCCCGCGTTACCGAAGACGAGGTGAAAGCTGCCGTCGAAGAACTAAGCAAGAAAGTTCAAGCTCGCTTGGATCAAAAAGCTAAAGACAACCTGGCCAAAGCCACCGCCTTCTTGGCCCAAAATAAGGCCACGCAAGGGGTTCGCGAATTGCCTAGCGGGCTACAGTACCAAGTCATCAAGATCGGTACCGGAGCAGCGCCCAAGGCAGACAGCACCGTCAAAGTTCACTACGAGGGCAAGCTGATCGACGGCACTATCTTCGACAGCTCGATGAAGGGTGAGCCAGCAGAATTTCCTATCAATGGAGTCATTCCCGGCTGGACCGAAGCCCTCATGCGCATGAAAGTGGGCGACAAGTGGAAGCTGACCATCCCGCCCAACCTGGCTTACGGTGAACAAGGCCGTGCACCCCGCATTGCACCCAATTCCGCCTTGGTTTTCGAAGTGGAACTTCTGGAAGTCAAGTAGTCGCCACTAGTAGCGAGCAGCACCCGAAGGTTGCGGGTTCTGCACTGTCCAACCGCCAGCGGGCTGTCCGCTGGCACCACCGGTCAGCGTGTTCTGCGCAATGCGGACATTTAAAGTCGCGACTCGTTGGAATAGCTCGGGCTGCATGTTGTTGATGGCCAGGCTCTGCTGGTAGTTTTGCAGAGCCTGATTCAAATCGCCCGACGCTTCGCGCATCTGTCCGCGGGCTGTCCACGCGCGATAATGATTGGGATCCATTGCCAAGACTTCATCCAGGTAACGCTCGGCCGTCTTGGTCTCACCAAACTCCTGATGCAAGCGGCTCAATTCCACCTTGGCATCCGGCATGTTCGGATTGCTGGTCGACCAGTTTTTCAGCAATGCAAAACCCTTGTCAGGTCGGCCCGATTCCACCAGCATCACGGCTAGCCCGCGGTGACAATCAACATGATTGGGCGCCAGGTCTAAACACTGGTTGTAGTAGCTTTCAGCTTGATCGATAAGCTGCTGATTCTTTTGCGTTACGCCCAGCTTGTGGTAGGTTGATGCGAGATTGTAGTAAGTGTCTGGATTGCCAGGGTCGGTCGTTTGCGAAGTCTGAAACTGCTGCAAGGCTTCCGCGTAGCGGCCCTGTTGATACAGCCTCACGCCCATAGTATTTTGACCCGAGCTCGCCCAACGACAGCCACCCGCTGCTGTCACCAAACATAGAGCCAATAGCATCAATCGCAGGTGACGAATTGAATTGCTGTGCAAGCTCATAGTGGTGCCCGAATACTTCAAGTCAGAAAGTGACCATCGGGGCCAACGGTACAAAGTCCGCCACGACCAAAGCAAGACCAAACTTGAACTCGAATTCCAAGAAACTGAGAATTAAGAATGAGCGCGAAACTCCTCCTACTCTGCCTGACCTGCCTCGTTACCCAGGATGTCTCCGATGCCGCGCTGCGCAAGTTGCGTGGTGACGATGCCGCGCAGGGCTTTGTCTCTATCTTCAATGGTCAGAATCTAGATGGCTGGCAAGGCGCGGTCGATGATTACGAAGTGCGTGACGGGGTGATCGTGTGCAAGCCCGGCAAAGGCGGAGTGCTGTTTACCAAAGAGAAGTACGACGACTTCATCGTCCGTTGTGAATTCAAGTTACCACCGGGCGGCAACAACGGCTTGGCGATTCGTTACCCAGGCAAAGGCCGCGCATCCTACGACGCGATGTGCGAATTGCAAATCTTGGACGACGATGCCGAAAAGTATAAGGACCTCGACCCCCGACAATACCACGGCGCCATCTATGGCATGATCGCGCCCAAACGCGGACACCTACGACCGGTGGGTCAATGGAACTATCAACAAGTCACTGTTCAAGAATCGCGCATCATCGTCGAGCTAAACGGAAACGTGATCGTTGATGGCGATGTTAGCCAAGTGACAGAATTCAAAGATGACTTGCCCCACCCCGGCAAAGATTTGACCGAAGGCTACTTTGGTTTCGCTGGCCACAGCGACCCAGTCGAGTTTCGCAACGTGGCCATCAAACGTTTGAAGGCATTTTGAGTTCGTAGCCACCGCTTGGCAGCGGTGGCTACGACAAAGACGAGGCACCGTCCAATTAATTGATCGTCAACCACAAATCCTTCAGCAACTCATCGCCGCCGGCGGTGGCCGTGCGCAGCCAATCGCTGTCGCCCCGCGTTTTGGCGATGATGCGAATCGGGCCAGCGTGAGGCTTGTTGGACTTGATGACGACCTTGCCTTCTTTGGTGTTTTCGGTAGGCGTTGAAACCAATTGTGGAGTAATCGTCTGTCCAGTTGGCAAGACGGCCGTGATTTGAATTGTTCCATCGAAGCCATCTCGGCGATCGATGGTCACTGGAATCTCGATCTGTTCGTTGACCTTGGCATAGAAGTGATCTTCTTTGACGCTGATTGCCACATCAGGAACCAGATAAGTGGCATCGATACGATAGAGCCAATCAGGGCCGCCGTTGTCGTAGGCGTCGCTGACTTCCAGTACGTACTGTCCGTCGGCCGGCGGATCGAAGACAAGTCGTGCATCGCTGCCTTGATTGGAATCATCGTCGCGAGCCAGTTCCTTGCTCGAGAGATCCATGACCCGCAAAATGCAATCGAGCGGCAAGCCCATTTTGCGACTGGTCAACGTGAATAGTACTTTTCGGCCCTGATTGGCCCTGAAGCTGTAAAAGTCATGCTCTTTTACTTGAGTCAAACCACCGGTGATTGCAATCGGTATCTTCAGTTCGGGCATGACCCCACTAGCCGGGCGAATTTCTTCGACAATCTGTTGCAAGTCCACCAGGTCAATCAGTGGCGCATGAGCCAGTCCAGGCAAATCGAGTGCCCAACTAGTGCGCCCGGTTCTAGGTGGTACGCGCACTACAACAGGCTCGGTGGGCACATTGATGCCATGCAGCTTCAAACTTGTCTCCGCTTTTGGATCCAGCCCCAGCGGCCGAGCCGCCTTCAACCAACCGCCATGGGCCAGCGTCAGCCGATACACAAAGTTATCGGCACCTGCAAACGCAATCGTACTGTCAGGCGTCGAGGGTTGTCCAAACACTCTGACATAGTAGCGTCCTTTCTTGGGCGACAGAAAATCGATCATCGGATCCAATCCATAGGTATCCATGTTCTGCGCCAGCACCGCACCACCGGAGGACAATATCTGCAACGTCATATCCACTGGTGACTTGAGGTTCGCGTTGGCCTCGACGGCGGCGACCAATGTTTGCTGATCTTCCAAATCGACTGCGTAGGTATCAACTTCGCCGCGTTTACTCAGCACTCCATTAATCAACTTGGGCAAGCCGACGATCGGCTGGAGCTTGGCCAATGAATCATTGGGCTCGACCTCATTCTGCTCTTCGATCGGCCCAACCATGAAGCGCAGAGCTTCACTGGCATTATCTTTGTCCATGAAGCGCACATGATGCACACCCAAGATGGCGGTCGATTCAACCTCGACTTTGAACTTGCCTTTGTCGGTTTGCGGTTTCCATTTGATGCCCGGATCATCGCACCAAACTTCTACAGGCCAAATGGGCGCATCGCCCAGCGACGCGACATCGACAGTTGTACCGCGGGCGGCGCCAGCCGGAAACAAGCGTTTAAGCGTGGGACCATCGGCAGAGGCGGCACTGCCAAGGGAACCAGTAATCGTCAAGCCAAGAAGGCTAGCTAGAACAGTACGGCGCCAGCTATTAACTACTTTTGAATTCAAACCACTAGCCCATCAGTTCGGAGATTGGCTCTGGATCGCTGACCAGGTGGACTGGGCGACCATCAGGCATGTGATAGTACTTGTTCGGATCGATACCCATCTTAGTATAAACAGTCGAAACGAAATTCTCGGGGCTCAGCACGCGCTCTACTGCCGAATGTCCTTGGCGGTCGGTGGCACCGATCACTTGACCACCAGGCGTGCCACCACCAGCGAAGAGAATCGACATGGCATTTGCCCAGTGATCGCGGCCGGCTTTTGATTCGCCTGCCAAGGTACTGATCTTGGGCGTGCGCCCAAATTCACCCAGTGCAATCACCATGGTGGTTTCTAACAGCCCGCGTTGATCCAGATCTTTGATCAAGGTCGCCACCGTGTTGTCCCAATCGGGCAAGCGTTTTTCAAGCGCCCCAAAGAGGTTGGAGTGATGATCCCAACCACCATCATACAAAGTCACAAATGGCACCCCAGCTTCGACCAGGCGTCTGGCCAACAGCGCTCGCTGTCCAAAGCCGTTGCGGCCATACGCATCGCGAACGCTGTCCGGTTCACTCGCAATGTCAAAGGCCTTTTGAGCTTCGGGAGTCGTGATCAGATCGTAACCCTGTTGATAATATTCATCGATGGTGCGGACCGGATCGCCAGCAGCCGGGTCTTCGATGCGGGCAATGCGATCGACCAGCTGGCGCATCTGCTGCCGCTGTGCAAATCGCTGATCATCCAGTCCCCGCGGCAGAGCAACATCGCGAACGCGAAACTCCTTGCGATTCGGATCGTCTGAGACAACAAACGGAGCGTACTTGGCGCCCAGGAAATTGGGCCCACCACTGCGCGACATGCTGGGCATCGAAAAATAGGCGGGCAGACCATGCGGAGCCGTGCGCTCGTAACTGGCCACCGAACCCATGCTTGGGTGAAAGCTGACAAACGCGCCGCAACCGACTGGAATCCGCGGAGGAGCCCCCGTCATCATGTAATGGTTGCCCGCACCGTGATTGCCTTGGTTATGGCATACCGAGCGAATGATAGCGTACTTGTCAGCCATCGCCGCCAACTTGGGCAGGTGCTGACCAATTTGAATGCCAGCCACATTGGTGGCAATCGGTCGGAACTCACCGCGAATCTCCACCGGTGCATCAGGCTTGGGATCAAACGTTTCGAAGTGAGTCGGTCCCCCGTCCATCCAAATCAAAATGCAACTGGCTGGTTTCTTGCCGCCCTGAGCAGCCTGAGCAGCCCGCGACAGTCCCAGCAAGTTAAAGAAACTTCCTCCAGCCAGTCCACCCACACCCAAGCGAATTGCCGAGCGTCGATCAAAAACTGGTTGCAGCAGTTCAAGCGTTTTGGGATAGGCAGGCGCCATATTCGATGGCCTCAAATTAGGTGGGTAGATTGTGGCATAGGCTTCCAGCCTGTGTCTTCTGTGGCATAGGCTTCCAGCCTGTGTCCTCTGTGGCATAGGCTTCCAGCCTGTGTTTGTGGCATAGGCTTCCAGCCTGTGTATTTCTCTTTTCTTCGAGTCACCCCAAGGCTCGCCCCCCCAGGCTCGCCCTCAGTCGATGTACAAAAACTCAGGCGAATTGACCAGCGACCACAATACATCTTCGATCCATTGTCGGCGAGTTGGATTGGGTTGTGGAGAAGATTCTAACAGAGCCTGCAACTCGGCGGGGGTTGGCCGCCGGCTGTAACAGGCCAGATAGAGCTCTTCGATAATTTCGGTTATGGGAGCGTTGCTAGCGTTCAAGCGGCTGACTCGACCTTCATCGCTAGCCAATTTCCCTTGAATGGTGTTGGCATTCATCAGGTGCAAAGCTTGCACCATGGTGGCGTCCGGTGTCCGCTCGCAAGGTGGATCTTGATTCGGGTCGGGCCGGCCGAAGGCGTCCAGCAGATCGCTGGCGCTGCGTACCGTCCACAATTGAATCGCCCGCGAATCGGGCGCCGCCCCTTCGTAGTGATCGGGGACTTCGGTAATGTCGACGATGGCATCAGCCAAAACTTCGGCCCGCATGCGTTTGCGATAGTGACGCGAAAAGTTGCGGATGTCAGCCGCATTGGTTTCATTGGGCAAGGACGAGAGCGCGTAAACATGCGAGCTCATCAGCGTCTTGAGAAACTTCTTTTGGTCGTATGCCAGTCGGCGAAATTCATCGGCTAGCGCATCCAACAACTCGGGGTTACTGGCCGGATTGGTCGCTCGCAAATCATCGACCGGATCGACTAGCCCTTTGCCGAATAACTCGGCCCAGATGCGATTGACCGCAACTTTGGCGAAATACGGATTGTCAGGCGCGGTCATCCAATCGACCAGCGCGACGCGCGGGTCGCTGCCTTCGGCGATCGTGGCTACTTCGCCTTTGAGCGGCTTGGGGGGCAAGACCTGCTTGGTCAACGGATGATGCACCTCTGCTTGACGACGAGAGACCAACACCATTTCTTCGCCACCTGAAATCGGTGGCGAAAGTCCCGTGCCCTTATGATCGACTCGAGCGAAGTATGCACCAAAGCTATAGAAGTCAGCTTGCGAGTAGACTTCAAAAGGATGTTGATGACACTTGGCACATTCTAAACGCACGCCCAAGAATAGCTGCGAGACGATCGTCGTCAGTTCATCGACCCCGCGTCGATCGCGAAAGAGTGTCACCGCGCCGTTGCGCCACGTGCTGCCTTGCGCGGTGAGCAGTTCGCGCACAAATTGATCGTACGGCGTATTGTGGCGAAACTTTTCACGCAACCAACCATCGAGGCTCATCGTGGCTTTGATGCCGACTCGGTAGGGATTAGGACGCAGCAGGTCAGCCCACTTGTTGGCCCAAAAATCAGCATACTCTTCGCGGGCCAGCAGCGCATCGATCAAGCGTTCGCGTTTGCCTTCGACTGAATCATCCAGAAACGCTTTGGCTTCGCCGGGTGTGGGCAATCGTCCAATCGTATCCAGCATTGCACGGCGCAAGAATGTTTCATCTCCACAGCCTGCGCTGGGCAGTACGTTCAAGCTCTGCAATTTGCGATACACCAGGTCATCGATAAAGTTGTTTCGAGGCAGTGCCGCGTATTGTTCGGGCGTCGTCGTTCCAGCGCGGGGAATAGCCGTGCTCCAGGTCGCAATCACACCCATGTAACGCGCCATGATCGTCGCTTCGCCAGGAATCGTACCGGCCTTGAGAAGTCCACTGGCATCGACAGCAACGATCGCAGGTTCGTTCGATTGGTACGCGCAAGTGGTCGTCACTTCGCGCTGAGTGTCGTTGCTGTAATGAGCGATGACTTTCAATTGCTCTTGTTGACTTGGTTGCAGAGAATGCGGTTCTGGTTCGATCTGGATGCGGACAAGTTTCGGATCTGCCTGGCTGGCACGTGGCATACCATCGCGAATCCAGGCCACGATCTTCTGATAATCTTCGCTGCCCGGCGCAATCTTGACGCCGCCGCCATGTGGCATGATGGCAGCAGCTTTCTGCAACAGCAAACTCTTCTCAGGCGCTGCCGGAAACAGCCGGCGACCACGCGCATCGACCACGATCGACTGGTAATCAAAATCGGGATCAAAGGCCAACAGAGACAGGGCAAAACCGTTCTGCCCCCGAGCTTTGCCATGGCAGGGCCCTGAGTTGCAGCCACGCGCCGTGAGTATCGGTTGTATATCCAGTTCAAACTTAAGCGGCTCAGCGGCCTGCAAGTCGCAGACGACACCGGCTAGCGCCAAGAGTAAACACACACGGACTAAGCGCAATATCTGCGACATATCCAGGCATACCGCGCAAGTAGGAGGTGGGAAGGGTAACGGTGGGAAGCAGTCGAAGGAACCCTAAAGTCTATTTAAATTTGAGTCGAGAAGCAACTCGGCGTGACTCGGGGCGCGCGATCGGTTTGGGTGTCGGACGGTGCGCGAGGGGAGGACGGTGTTTGGCTCAGGAGGACCTTCGCCCTCCCGGACAGCCGCTCTACGAGCCCATAACTTCTTTACCGACCCATGGTTGCAAGACCTTGGGGACGCGGATGCGGCCGTCGGCTAGTTGGTGGTTCTCGAGGATGGCGATGATGGCGCGACTGATCGCGATGGCCGTACCGTTTAAGGTGTGCACCAGGTGAGTACCCTTTTCACCTTTGGTGCGATAGCGAATGTTCAATCGTCGAGCTTGATAGTCGGTGCAATTGGAGGTGCTGGTCACTTCGCCCCATTCGCCATTTTCACCACGACCTGGCATCCAGGCCTCGAGGTCATACTTGCGATAAGCTGGCCCACCGAGATCTCCAGTGGCTGTATCGACCACTCGATAGGGAATTTCGAGCAAGTCAAACAAATCGCATTCCAGCTGACGAATCTCTTCGTGCATCGCGTCACTCTGATCAGGCAGCGTGAAAGCGAACATCTCGATCTTCGTAAACTGATGCACGCGATACAGACCCTTGGACGCGCGGCCCGCTGCGCCTGCTTCGGTGCGGAAGCAGTGACTAATGCCACACAACTTGATCGGCATCTGTTCGGCTTCGAGCGTCTGATCGGCTAACATTCCGCCGAGCGTAATCTCAGCAGTGGCCACCAGGTTCAAGTCCGTATTTTCGATCGAATAGATTTGTGTCTCGGGTCCACGCGGCATGAATCCGATGCCTTGCAGAATACCCGTATGCGCCACGTCGGGAGTCGAGATCGGGGCAAAGCCATGCTTGAGCAACGTATGCACGGCAAACTGTTGCAGGGCCAGTTCCAACAACACAGCATCATTTTTAAGGAAGTAGAATCCCGCCCCTGCCACACGCGCGCCGCCTTCGAAGTCGATCAAGTCATGCAGCTTGCCAAGTTCCAAGTGATCCTTGGCTTTGAAATCGAATTGGGGAATCGGCGTCTTACCGCGGGCGATTTCAGTGTTCGCGGTATCATCGCCACCGATCGGCGCCGAGGGATGCGTCAGGTTCGGTATGTGAACTTGCAAGGCATGGGCTTCGCCATCCAGTCGATCATACTCGGCCTGCGCAGCATCTTTTTGTTCGCGCAGCAGGCGACCTTGCTCTTTCAGCTTCTCGCGGTCTTCTGGCGTCTTGGCGCCACCAATTTGTTTGCTGACTTCGTTAGCCTGGCGATTGAGTTCTTGGGCTTCTTGCAGTTTGACGCGACGACTAGCCTCGATCTCGACCAGTCGATCCACTTCGCACTGCACGCCGCGGCGCCGGCAATTCTCCTTGATCAGTTCGACATTCTCGACAATCGTCTTTCGATCCAGCATCGAATCTCTTCCTTCTTGTACTGCTTAGTGTGGCATAGGCTTCTAGCCTGTGTTGTGGCATAGGCTTCCAGCCTGTGTTGTGGCATAGGCTTCCAGCCTGTGTTGTGGCATAGGCTTCCAGCCTGTGTGGTTCTAATGTGCCCTACGCTTCCAGCCTCTGTCGCTCTGTTGTGCCCCAGGCTCCCCCGGGCCGGAAGCCTAGGCCACATTAGTTCGCCAAATGGTGCCATAAATGTGCACTGGCGCGAATGCCACGATAAAAGTCTGCAATGCAGAACTTTTCGTTGGGGCTATGGGCACCGTCATCTTCCAAGCCCCAGCCCAGCAGCAGGACTTCAGCTCCGAGTGCTTCGACCATGGCGGCCACGATTGGAATGGAACCGCCTTCGCGAATCAAGACCGGCGGAGTGCCAAAGGCGTCGGTTATCGCCTGGGTAGCCGCTGCCATGTAGGGGCTTTCGGGATCGACCACCACTCCTTGACCTCCATGCATTTCGATCAGCTCCACGCGCACGCCAGCAGGTGCATGCTGGGCCAGGAACTGTTTCAATTGAGCTGTGACCTCGGCGGGCGATTGGTTGGGGACCAGGCGAAAACTGATCTTGGCACCAGCCCAACTGGGAATGATCGTCTTGCCGCCTTCACCCTGGTAGCCGCCCATCAAGCCATGCACATCGAAGGTCGGACGAGCCCAGCGGCGCTCCAGCGTCGAGTAACCCGCTTCGCCCACCAGTCCGCTGACGCCCAGTTGTTGAGCAAACTTCTGATCATCGAAGTTCAGCGACCGCCACATTTGCCGCTCGCCTTCAGCCAACGGCTTAACCGAATCATAAAAGCCCGGCAATTGGATACGACCATTTTCATCAATGATTTGGCTGACCAGACGCGACAGGGCAATCGCCGGATTATGAACGGCGCCGCCGAAACTGCCCGAATGCAAATCCTGTTTGGGTCCATGCAAACGCACTTCGTAGTAAGCGATTCCGCGCAGACCGTAAGTCACGGCAGGCTGACCTGCGGCATATTGCGACGAGTCGCTGATGACGATCACATCGGCGGCCAGGCGGTCCTTGATTTTGGGAAGTGTCTTGGCCAATTGCGAACTGCCGACCTCTTCTTCGCCTTCGATTAAAAACTTGACCTGCAATGGCAGCGGCTGGTCGGTGGCGGTCCACGCGGCGGCGCCTAAGATGTGGGTCAGTGCCTGGCCCTTGTCGTCGGTAGCACCGCGGGCGTACAAATTGCCGTCGCGCTCAGTGGGCTCAAAGGCCGGAGTCAACC
The DNA here is from genome assembly GCF_056494185.1 of Rania fehmarnensis. Taxonomy (NCBI): domain Bacteria; kingdom Pseudomonadati; phylum Planctomycetota; class Planctomycetia; order Pirellulales; family Pirellulaceae; genus Rania; species Rania fehmarnensis. The sequence continues at coordinate 2,206,637 of NZ_CM151398.1, read as the reverse complement.
ACTTGTCCAGTGGATCAGGCGGTTGGACATCGTAGTGCCCGTAAACTAGCGCCACCGGCTTGCCAGGCACCGCTGGGCTCTCGGCGTAGACAAGTGGCGGACCGTCGGTTTCGATCAATTCACAGGTAAAACCTTGCAAAGCGAAAGCATTCAGCACCCACTCGGCCGAGCGCCGGATATCCCCACTGAAGGCCGGATCGGCGCTGACGCTGGGAATGCGCAGCCACTGTTTAAGTTGTTCAAGGTGACTTGGTTGACTTTGCTGAAGATAACGATCGAGCGTAGCCAAGGGCGACATGTGTGAACTTTTCTGGTGCGGATCGTATCAAAAATACTTGTAAGGACACCCCGTTCGGGGTTTACAATATAGCTTGTGACACCGATTCGTTCATCGCCCCAGTTATGTTTGCTTTTCGTAGGAGACGCATCGCATGGCTCAATCTGATGCAGCCGTCATGGAACCTGACGTCGCGGAACCAGTACGCTTGCGAAGAACCAGGCCTCAGACCCCACCACCCAAACGCCAGCCTCGGTACCACGTCATTTTGTGGGACGACCCCAACCACACTTATGACTACGTCATCGAGATGCTGCGGTCACTGTTCGGCCACTCTGAACAGCAAGCGTTTGAATTGGCCAAAACGGTTGATACCGCTGGCAAGGCTATCTGCCTGACCACCACCCGAGAACATGCAGAACTCAAGCGTGATCAAATTCACGCCTTCGGCAAAGACGAACGCAGCCGCAACTGTAAAGGCAGCATGTCCGCGTCGATTGAACCCGAGATTTGAGTGCTGAAGTTTGTAGTTCAACTTCAGAACTTTCACTGCTCACTTCTCAGTGCAAACTGTTAGAGATCGTCATGCACTTGATCCAAATGCAAGTGCAACTGAGGACGAGCCGATTGTAGCTTGTCCCAAGCCTCCGGACTGACCTGCGCGCCATCGACATACAACGTCGACAACTCGGTCATCGCAGCCAGTGTCTCGAGTGCTGCTTCGGTGATGCCCGGTTGAATAAGATGCAAACTCTCCAAAGCTGGCCAGTGGCTCAGTTCCACTACGGCTGCATCGTCAATCTCACGACCTGCGATCCGAAGTTGTTTGAGCTTCGGCAACACAGCCAGCTCTCGCAGACCCGCAGCCGTGATTTTAGCTTGAGGCAAGTTCAAGACCTGCAATTCGGCCAGGCGATGCTGGGCTAGATCCTTCAATCCCACATCGGTCAACGGACTCTTGCGCAAACGCAAGTGCGTCAGCACATGCAGATCTGCGAAGTACTTCACCTCCTTATCCGTCACAACGCCCTGATCCAAGATCAATGTCCGCAGTGTGCCCAGATTGAGCAGCGATATAAGTTCTTCGGCACCGACCTTCGAATCCAAGAGCCGTATCTCGTCGCGCTGTCCCGCTTTGACCTGCTGAACTTGTCGAGCAAACGATTCTTCGGGGCGTAATGGTGGTGGCGCTGCAGAGGGAGGCACATTTTTCTGACAAGCTGCCAGGCAAACACTCAGAAGAATGATGGGCAGCAAGAATCTGTGGGCCATGATTGGGTGCTCCCTCCTGTAGCCGATCTCGCTAGAGATTGGACGTTGATTAGTCACGCGTCCAAAGTCTGGCGACTTCGGCTACGGTCACCTCTCCAAGGCTTTGCCTTGGGGAGGTCGAATCGAGCCCTAGCGAGATTCGGGAGGGGCGCCTCCGTAGCCGATCTCGCTAGAGATTGGACGTTGACTAGTAACGCGTCCAAAGTCTGGCGACTTCGGCTACAGTCACCTCTCCAAGGCTTTGCCTTGGGGAGGTCGAATCGAGCCCTAGCGAGATTCGGGAGGGGTTTCTCCGTAGCCGATCTCGCCAGAGATTGGACGTTAATTGGTAACGCATCCAAAGTCTGGCGACTTCGGCTACAGTCACTCATCAGCCACGTTCACATAAACCTTCAGCGCCGAATTGTCTTCAACCAGCAGACGCATCATCTCATTGTAGTTGTCCAAGCCCTCGACCGGGTTGGTCAATATGCGTTGGAGCACTCCTGGGTACATGACTTCGCCCAGGGCCATGTCTTTAATACCCGACTCGAAGTATTCGCGGTTGGCGTTGACCGAACCCAAGAGCAGTTTGTTACCCAGCACCCATTCGATATTGATTTTGTCCGATGGCACTTCGGTAGTTTTCTTGCCACCAGTGATGCTGGTCCACACCAAGGCACCGCTATGTCCCAGCGCGGTCATAGCTTCGAAGGCAATTTGACTGCTGCCAGTTGCATCGACAATCAAGTCGGCCTTGCCCACTTTGGCCACCAGGTCTTGTAGGCTGGTTTCTTTCGTACTGACATAGGTCGCTTCCATGCCTTCGACAATTTCGCTTTTCAAATGAGGGCCGGGCGCACGGGCTAAGGTAAAAACTTCTAGTCCCCGCAACTTCAGGAGCAAGGTGGACAGCAAGCCGATTTGACCAGCGCCCAAAACGAAGGCGCGCTTGGGTCGCCATACGCGCATGCGCCGCTGTGCTTCGTAGGCTTGAGCGACTGCCTTGGCAGCACAGCTCATCGGTTCCATTAGCACGTGCAAATGTTTGAGGCCCTTGGGCACCTTGACGATGTACTCTTCGCCATCGACAAACTGCTCGGTCAAATAACCGTGCAGTAGATTGATGCCGCGCTCGTAATAGGTTTCTTCACTAGTCATGTCATAGGTACCGATCTGATCATAGATCGAACCACCCGGACGACGCACGGTCGCCGTCACGTAATCGCCGGGTTTGACACTAGTGACATTAGGGCCAACTTCCATGACGACGCCGAAACACTCATGGCCCAGGACCAGGTAATCATCACCCGGAGGCGCATTGCCATAGAGGGCATCGTTGATTTCGCGGTCGGTCGCATCGACCCCCACCTTCAAGACTTTGACGCGAATGCCTTTACCATTGGGAACGGAGTCCAGACGTGGTTCGGGGATATCGCGACTGTGAATACTATGGGGAGTACCCGGTCGAATGGCAACGGCTTTCATGGTCAGGCATTAACTGGCTAAAGTTGTCGGCAATGTAGAAAAACACTGGGACAAAATGTACCAGTAATCCTGAATGTGGCATAGGCTTCCAGCCTGTGTCTGTGGCATAGGCTTCCAACCTGTGAACCGGACACACAGGAACACAAAATCGAACTCTGTCTCCCGTGCGTTCGGTCGCTAAAGCCGGTTGCTTGGCGCCAAGGCACTAGCGCCAAGGCACTGGCGCCAAGGCACTGGGTAACTCTGTGGTGAATTGTTGGTTTAATAACACAGGCTGGAAGCCTATGCCACAAAACGCTTACGCGTGGACTTCCTCTTCTTCGACGACCTTGCTGTGGGACATGATCTGCTGTTGGATATTGGCAGGCATGACTTCGTAATGGCTGAATTCGACCAGGTAGCTACCTTGGCCGGCCGTCATGCTGCTGAGCGTGCGGTTATAGTGCAGCACTTCGCGCATCGGAATTTCGCAGTGGATCACTTGGAATCCACCGCCGATCGCATCGTTACCCAGCACGCGGCCGCCGCGGGTGCTCATGTCGCTGTAGATGTCACCCACACTGGCTTCGGGCGTAGTGACATCCAGCTTGACTACTGGTTCGAGCAAACATGGCTTGGCCTGCAAGAAGACGTCGCGGAAGGCCATGGAGCCGGCGATCTTGAATGCCGCTTCACTCGAATCAACATCGTGGTATTTGCCGAAGTGAACTTCAACAGCCACATCCTGGACCTGGTAACCAGCGATCACGCCGCGCGTCATCCGCTCTTTGAAACCCTTTTCGACAGCTGGCAAAAAGTTCGTCGGAATCGTGCCACCCACGACCGAGTTGATCCACAAAAAATTGCAGCTCGAATCGTAATGATGCTCTTTCATATTCGGGAATCGTTCGCGACGCACAAAGGATTCGATGTCGGTACCCATGGGCAGTGGGTACATGCGGATGTGCACTTCGCCAAACTGTCCGCGACCACCGCTCTGTTTGCGATGGCGATACGAACCTTCAGCTTCCACTTGAATGGTTTCGCGAAACGGAATCTTCGGGTCTTTGGTCTCGACGTCCAACTTATCGCGGAAGTGCAAGCGTTCCAGAATCATCTTCAGATGAAACTCGCTCATACCGGTGATCACCAGTTCGCTGGTTTGCGAATCGCGATCCAGACGCAGCGTGGCATCTTCTTCAACCAACTTGTGGAGGGCATTGGCTAGTTTGTTTTCATCGCCGCGACTCTTGGGGGCCAGGGCCAGTCCGACCATGGGCTTAGGAAATGGAATGGGTGGCAATTCGACGTCGCCCAAGATGCTGCCGGTATGCAAATCATCTTGCTTAGCCACAGCTACGATCTGGCCAGCTTCGGCGCAGTCGATGGGGGCAGTTTGGTTGCCTTGCATCTCCAGGATCTGCGGCATCTTGAGATTCTTGCGCGTGCCTGCGATGTGAACCACTTGATCTTTGGTTACGGTGCCGGAGATAACTCGAATGTAGCTCAATTTCTGCACGAAGGGATCGATGTGCGTTTCAAAGACGCGAGCCACCAACGGCGCATCATTATCGGCGCACAGATCGATCGACTCACCGTCAGGGCCTATACCATGACGACACAACATGTCCGGCGAAGGTGCACATAATCCTAGACCGGTCAAGAGTTCGGCCAGCCCCACCCGCTGTTTGGAGGACACGCAGAAGATCGGAATGAGCGTCCCCTTGAGCACAGCTTTGGGCAAAAGCGTGCGCAAGGTCCCCAGGTCGGGCAAGGTACCTTCCAGATACTGCTCCATCGCGGCGTCGTCGGCTTCGACCAGGCATTCGATCAAATGTTCGCGAGCTTGTGCGACGTCGATGACTTCACTGGCCATGGTTTGACCGCCTTCGAGCACATCGATGACTTTAGTGAAACGCCCCGAAACATTGTCAGGCACGTTGATCAAGGCGCAGGCATCACCAAAGGCGGCAATCAACTGATGCACGAGCTCTTTAAAGTCGATCGCATCGCCATCCATGCGCGTGATGACCAGTGCACAGGGCAGGCCCGCTTGACGGGCTGCGTGAAAGACGCGGCGCGTGTTGACTTCGACTCCCGCATGCGCGTGAACGCAGACAGCTGCGCAGTCGACTCCGGCCATGGCACCGATCGTCTGACCGATGAAGTCGGGATAGCCGGGTGTATCTAGCAGCGAGAAGTGCAAACCTTGATGTTCGCAGTGCGTGATTTTGGCTTCGACGGTGTGATGATGAGTTCTTTCTTCGGGATCGAAATCGCAGATGCTGGTCCCGTTATCGACGCTGTGCTCGCCGGACACCGCCCCCGTGGCCACCAGTAAGGAATCGATGAGACTGGTCTTGCCGCAGGAGCCATGTCCGCACAACGCAATGTTGCGACGTTGGCCTACCGATACTGCCTTGCTCATGATCTTGCACCTTCCACTGCTAGTCCCGGCCCGCGACGAAACTCCAGGCCTTCTCCAGGTGGAGTCGCGAGCGTGCCAGGCTCTGTGTGTCTCGCCACTAATCGCCTTGTTGCTGCAAACCGGGCGATCCAAGAAGGCGAGAAGGCGCTTCGCTCCGGTCGGCAGCCCGTTCGTTACGGCGGACCGGCGGCAACTTCGCGCCGCGCTCTGCTCAGGGTCTCCGCCAAATCCAGCCGGCCCTCGTAAAGCGCCCGCCCCACAATACAGGCGTGCGTCTTCATCGCGACCAGTCGATCAATATCTTCCAGAGTGGTCACGCCACCGGAGGCAATCACCGGGATGCGCGTGGCACGTTGCATTTGTTCCAGTTGCTCGAAGTTGGGACCGGCCAGCATGCCGTCCTTGGCGATATCTGTATACACTATCGCCGGTATTTGATCGGTCAGAGCGGCAATTTGCTGCGCCAGCTCAATGGCCGATGTCTTCGAAGTCTCCAGCCAACCATCGGTGGCCACCATCCCATCGCGAGCATCGATGCCCAGCACAAGTTGCTTGGGATATTGCTGCGTCATCTTGGCAAACCACTCCGGTTCACGCAAAGCGCGCGTGCCGATGATCACTCGCGCCAGCCCGAGATCCAGCAGTTGTTCAATGACTCGCTCGTCGCGCACACCACCGCCAACCTGGCAGGGCACACCGGTTTCCGCCACGATACCGCGAATCGCCGGTTGATTGATCTGACTGCCGCTCTTGGCCCCGTCGAGATCGACCAGGTGCAGACATCGAGCCCCAGCTTTGACCCACTGATGCGCCATCTGTACCGGGTCTTCAGCGAACACTGTCTCGCGGTTGTAATCGCCTTGCTGCAGCCGCACACATTTGCCGCCCAGCAAGTCGATCGCGGGCCATATCTGCATGGTGAAAAATTCTAAATATTAAAGGGGATTTAAAGAGCTGATTGCTATTATCGCACAGCCCGATTTAGTAAGCAACCGCATCAAGTTAGAGCCTGCCCCAATCGTTTAACCCGCAGCCGCCAGGCGAGGTGCACCCAGCGTAGCGCCCCTGCGTTTACCTAAGCATCCTCGTTTAACCCGTAGCCGCCAGGCGAGGTGCACCTGCTAATCAAGCTTGCGTTTACCTAAGCATCCTCGTTTAACCCGTAGCCGCCAGGCGAGGTGCACCTGCTAATCAAGCTTGCGTTTACCTAAGCATCCTCATGCTCAACACGAACCCTCTCGCTGCCAACCGCACGCCTGCGATTGCCTAGCCTGGCGGCTACGGGTTAAACGAGTCCTCATGCTCAACACGAACCCTCTCGCTGCCAACCGCACGCCTGCGATTGCCTCGCCTGACGGCTACGGGTTAAACGAGTTAATCTATCGTTCGCTACCTAATTTGCTCGTTAGCGCTGCCCCGTTGACACTCAACACCTGCGTGTTGGTCAGCGAGTCGCCGAAGCGTTGGAAGTCGTGGAACTTCCAGACGACTTGCTTGTCACGCGTGACTTCGATCACTTGTGGATTGGCCTGGCCAGCGTGACAGTTGCCCAGCACGATGTTGCCCGATGGCAGCACTTGCAAAGTGGTCACCCAAGCTAACTTGATGCCCGGCAAATCGTTTTGCTTCAGATGCCAAACAACCTTCTTGTCAGGTGTGACTTCGATCACTGCATGACCATTGCCGGTCGAGATCAGCGTGTTGCCACTGGCCAGTCGCAGCGCGCAGTAACATTGATTGCCCCAAGCTTCGACTCCATGGCCGTCGGCCGGTTTTTTGTCGAAGAGCGGTACCGCGTATTCCCAAACGATCTGGCCATCGGCCGCATACTCGCGCACCATGCCATCGCCTTCGTGACAAACCAGGTAGTTGCCGGTGGCCAGCTTGCGCACCAAGCGTGTATCGCGGTGAGGATGGGGATTGGATACTTTCAGTGCTACCTTATGAACGATCTTCCCGTCGGCATCAACTTCGATGACGCGCGCTGGTCCGCTTTCGGCGATCATCGTATGACCGTTATCCAAGCGTTGGAAAGCATGCACTTCCACCGGCTTGCCCGCGTTGCCATTTTGTTCGCCGGAGTTGTACTGCCACACTTGCTTGCCCGACGATGGTTCGATCTCGACCAACTCTGTCCAACTGGTTTGCAACAACACATTGCCACTGGGTAGCAGGTGCAAATCGTGCAACGGACCAATCTTGGTTTCCCATTCGGTCTTGCCTGCTTCATCAATGATCGCGATGCGAGATTTTGACGAGTCGGCGCATAGGATACGATGCAAGACATCTTCGGCTGTGACCGCATTGGTCAGCAGCATGACGAGGGCAATCGCTTTGGCGCACAGGGCGACAAAAGTAGATGCAGAAGTCGCGGGGATGTGGGTCATAGTTACACTTTTACATTTCTTTTACAAGGCATTTGCAATTTTCAGAACTCTACCGCAGCCAGGGCGCGTCTAATGGAGAGTTGATGGAATGGCCACCGACAATTCTTCCGAAGCTTTGGTTTGTAGGAGAACATGCTATGCGAACGTTACTTACTTGTGCTATAGGGCTCGCGCTTGGTTTGTCTAGTCAGTGGGGATCATGGGCACATGCCCAGCAGGTCAAGCTGAATGTGGCACTGGCGCATCCGACGATGTTAATCTGCGATTCTCCCAAATGCGAGAATCATTTGCGCATCGCCATTGAAGGCTTTCCGCTACCCAATCAGGCGAAACGTTCGCCCGTCAACGTGGCCATCGTCATCGATCGCTCGGGGTCTATGCAAGGCGAGAAGATCGAAAACGCGCGGCGGGCTGCAATGCAAGCGATCGATCGCCTGGGCGATGACGATATCGTTTCGGTCGTAACGTACGATACGGGCGTCGAAGTCTTGATACCCGCCACCCGCGCCTCGGATCGCGAGTGGATCAAGCAGCGCATCGGCTCGATCAAAGCCGATGGCAATACCGCTCTCTTTGCGGGTGTCAGCAAAGGTGCCGCCGAAGTTCGCAAATTCCTCGATCCCAAACGCGTCAATCGCGTAATCCTGCTCTCCGACGGCCTGGCCAACGTGGGCCCGGCCAGCCCCATGGAACTGGGACAACTGGGGCGCTCCCTGATCAAAGAAGGCATCAGCGTCAGCACGATGGGTTTGGGGTTAGGATATAACGAAGACCTGATGAGCAAGCTGGCAATCGAAAGCAGCGGCAACCACACTTTCATCGAACAAGCTCAAGACCTGATCGCCGTCTTCCAACGCGAGTTCGACGACGTGATGAGCGTCGTAGCGCAGCAAATCGTAATTCAAACCAAATTGGCCGAAGGCATTCGCCCAGTAAAGGTGCTGAACTACCCAGCCAATATCGAAGGCCAGCTAGTCACGATCGAGCTTGGACAGCTCTATGCCAACCAAGAACGTTACTTCGTGCTGGAGTTGGAGATTCCTAAAGGCGATTCCGGTACAGTTCGACCACTGGCCGAAGTAACCACGACCTATCGCAATGCCATTCGCGAAACCACCGACAAACTGACCAGCAGCGTCGAGACTCGCTTTACCGACACGCCAGAAGCGGCCGACAAGTCGATTGACAAAGGTGTCTTGGCTTGCTGCGTCCTGCAGATCGCCAACGAACGCAATCAGCAAGCAACCATGATTCGCGACCGCGGCGATATCGAAGGGGCTGAAAAACTGCTGAAGATGAACGGTGAGTTTCTGGATACCAACTACTCACTGCTGGGCGTCGAAGAGTTGCGCTCGCGGGCTACCGACAACAAAGCGCAAGCCGGCAAACTCTCCGACAAAGAATGGAATGCTAATCGCAAGAAGATGCGATCCCTGCAAAACCAAGACGCCCAACAGCAATCCTATTCCAGCAAGGGCGAAAAGGTGAAGTAATTTCACTACAGCCCCCACGTAGCCGAGTCTCTCCGAGACTCGGATCATTCAGCGTCTCGGAGAGACGCTGCTACGTGTCTCACGTAGCCGAGTCTCTCCGAGACTCGCTTATGACGGACCTGTCGAGATCACCAACGATCCGGTTGCACCTATGCTTTGCCGAGCTTAGTCACGATGGACAGTCGATCGTAGCGCAGCGGCCGAGTCTCGGAGAGACTCGGCTACGTGGGGTACGTGCAGCGCTATCCTATAATTCGTCGTATTCGACCTCGAACAATTGATTTAGCTGTTCAAAGTCGCCGCTTTGGAAGCCGGCTTTGAACCAGCGTTTGCGTTGGGCGGAGGTGCCGTGGGTAAAGGCGTCGGGAACGACACGGCCCTGGGCACGCCGCTGCAACGTATCGTCACCAATTTGTTCCGCCGCGTTGAGGGCTTCATCGACATCACCGCGATCCAGGAACGGTTGCCGCTTTTCAGCATGATGAGCCCACACGCCCGCCAGGTAGTCGGCTTGCAACTCCAACCGCACACTCATTCGGTTGGCTTCAGCCTTTTGGCCCTTAGCAGTCAGTTGTTGTTGAGCCCGCTGAACTTGCATCGACAGGCCCAGTTCGTTCTGAATATGATGTCCAACTTCATGAGCGATTACATAGGCCATGGCAAAATCGCCAGGGGCTTTTAACTTGTCGCGCATCTCTTGGAAGAAACTCATATCCAGATAAACTTTTTGATCGCCCGGGCAATAGAAGGGCCCAACCGCCGCGGTAGCTCCGCCGCACGCCGACTGAACATCGTCGCGGAACAAGACTAGCGTGGGAGCACGATACTGCTTGCCCACGGCAGAAAATAGCTTCGTCCACGTATCTTCGGTGTCGGCCAGTACTTGGCTGCTGAATTTTTTCAGCGGTGCATGGGGATCATTGGCCGGATCGAGCGGCTGCTCATCTTGCACCACAGCCGGCCCACCTTGCGGCATGTTCTGCAGCAGCGGCCGTGGATCGACGCCCAGAAACCACGCGGCCAGCAAGATCACCAACGTGATCATGCCGCCTCCGCCACCGATCATCATACGACGACCACCAGAGGCTCGAATATCTTCGACATTGTCGCTCTCGCGACGACCTTCCATTCGCATGTTCGCGTGCTCGCTCGGGATGGCAGTACCAGGGGCTCAGAAATCTACCCTCGTATTGTAACGCCTGCGGTAAAGGCTTCTAGCCTCTGAATGTGGCATAGGCTTCTAGCCTGTGTGTGGCATAGGCTTCCAGCCTGTGTGTATGTCACCTCTCCCAAGCTTTGCTTGGGGGAGGTCGGAGCCAGCGTTAAGCTAGGCTCCGGGAGGGGGCTGGTTACCGAAGTGGAAGTGTTCGCAGCAGAATGCACCACACAAATTCTCTCGCTGCCACGAGTTAAACGCTGTACGTTCCCCTACTACATGCCAAGCACACAGGCTGGAAGCCTATGCCACATTACACACAGGCTGGAAGCCTATACCACAAGATTCACAGGCTGGAAGCCTATGCCACATTACACACAGGCTGGAAGCCTATGCCACACTTACCTCAGTGCCCGTTTGAGCAAGTTGTGAGTGATCTGCTGCACGCGCTGGTCGGGGCCGTGTGGGCGACTCCAGTGGGACCAGGGCAGGGTGTGGCCCGGCGGATCGCTGAGGGCTTGAGCCCAAAAGATGGTCGACGCATTGAAGACAAAATTGTCTTTGGGCCCAGGATAGACCACCGCCATCCATTGCTGTGGATTGACTCCGCCCTGCCAGGCTGTGCCGCTGGCAACGACTTTTAAACCTGGGATATCCGCGGGCTGGCCGTGATATTCCCAGCCAATCAAACCTGGAATCGAATCACCATTTTTGATACCTGTGCCTTCAAAGATCCAATGCTCGGCGTCGGTAACGATCCAGTCGCCACCACCGTTGACCGGTTCGATGTTCCGCACGCCCATCAGCAGACCTTCGTCGGGACCTCGATGTGGAAACGGTCCATGATCGCGCTCGCGCTCGACAGCGTACTGGTTGTCGGCGCCATAGGGACCACCACGAAACATGATGCGATTAGGCCTGCCGTCACTGCTGGGGCGCATGGGCGTAACCCAACATACGCTATTGCCGCTGAGGAAGAGCAGATCCACTCCAGCGTCGCGCATCTTTTCGACGCTATGAAACTGCGCCAAGTCCCAATACTCATCGTGCCCTACACTGACGAACGCTTTGGCCTTTAGTCCGCGGTCGGGCGTGAGCATATCGCTGTTGCAGCAATAGGCCACATCGTAGCCATGCTGTTCGAGCCAGTAGGCTAGCGGAAATTCGTACGGCAAAAACTCACCTGAACCGACGGTCAGTGGATCATTGACCACGCTGTTGTATTGAGCTTCGCGACCGTATGGTCGATCAAAGCTGACATCGGCCCAAGGACCTTGTCCACCTTTGGGATGCGTGTACACCGAGTACTTGCTCGGCCACACGTTATAGGCTTGCCAGGTGTTGTCACTGCATTGAAACAGGATATCGACCGGTCGTGAGTCGCGGACGATGAACACGACATAGCTTTGCCAGTACGCCTCGTTGCCTTCGGGAATGGTGGTCATGCGACCCAGATAGACACCGCTCAGCCAATCCGCCGGTATCGTGAGCGATAGCGATGACTTCCACTGGCACTCATGCAAGTTCTTTTCACCAATCGTAGGCTCGGGTTGCTGCGTGCCTTCGATGCGCTCAAAGGTCCGCATCAAACGTGCGCCGCGACCGCCGTAGTAACCCATGCGAAAGATCTCGAGCTTGAATGCCCGCACGGGATTGCTGGCGACCATGATCTCGATCGACTCGCCCACAACCACGCTCTGCTTGGAGCAGTAACCTTCGATCTGCGTAGAACGAAACTGACCGCTGTCCAGTCGCACGCGGGTCAGTTGCCAATCGGTCGAACCGACATGGCGATTCTCGATCTCAATGGGATTGTCGGCGCGAAGTTGGTCGGAGAAGAAAGTGCATACCAGCAACAGCACAAACCTGCGGGTCATCATGATGTTATTCCAATTCAAACTTCAATCTTCAAACTTCAAACTTCAATCTTCAAACTTCAAACTTCAATCTTCAATCTTCAATCTTCAATCTTCAATCTTCAATCTTCAATCTTCAATCTTCAATCTTCAATCTTCAATCTTCAATCTTCAATCTTCAATCTTCAATCTTCAATCTTCAATCTTCGCGTGGATTTTTCAGATAGTAGAATCTGCCATCCTCTGCGCCACCGAGAAAATCGGGCACACCGTCTTGATTGAAATCGACGGTCGTGGGACTGACATCGTGCCCTTCGATATTTTGCGTGGCCAGCGAGCCTGACTTTTCGAAGCGCCATGCGCCAGCCTGCTGACCAAGTCCGCGATAGAGATCGGCATTGCTGGAGTTGAGCAGGATGTCCCAGTGACCATCGCCATCCCAATCGACAATGCTCAACTTGCGACGACCACTACCACCTGCAGAGCGTTCATTGAATCGCAGCGGATTGCCGGCTGCATCTTGAAAGACGCGCTGCGGTGGTTGCAAAACTAGTTGATCGTCACGCTTAGCACGCTGGTAGAGCGCCAGATAGCCTTCGGGGTCGAGCATGACTAAATCGACCAGGCCATCACCGGTTACATCGCGTGCTACGGGAGTCGTGCGCCACTGTGTAACCAGTTCGTTGCCTTCGGGCTGCCACCATGTCCATTTGGGTTTGCGCGGCAACGCATCAGCCTTGTCCCACTCCACCTCGATCGCTCGTGGCGCAGCCAACTGTGGTGCGCTGCGCGAACCGATATTCTTCAGCCACATGACGCGACCGACGATCGAGTTAAAGATGATGTCGTGTAGTCCATCTGCATCCCAATCCGCTACGCTGAGCGTTGTATAGCCCCACTTGGCTTCGGCCGGTCCTTGAATGCTGAGGTTCTGGCCCGCCATGATACGAAACGGACGACCATCGACTTGCAAGCGCTTGGGGGCTGCCCATTTGGGCAGTGGACTATCGCTAGCGGCACCTAGATTTTCAAACCATTCGATGTAGCCGGCTGTATTGCCGGACACGATGTCGGTATCGCCATCGCTGTCCCAATCGACACCCACAGGCGTCGCCAGCGCGCCGCACTTGAGCGTATCGGCGTGCTGTTGAAAGTAGCGTGGCGGCAAGAAATGCGGCAACTGGCTGCCTTTGACCGTGACGTTCTCGACCCAAGCCACGCGACCATCCTCATCGCCCACGATCAAGTCATGATCGCCATCCCGATCCCAATCGAAGGCTACCGGTACGATCATCTCGAGATCCATGCGCAGGGGTAGGCCGTCCGGAGTGGTCAACTTTGTGCCGGCGGTATATTGAGGATCGGTGCGCGAGCCCACGTTTTGAAAGTAGGTAAAGCTGTCCAGAAACTCGCCGCACAACAAATCGAGATCACCATCGAAATCAAAGTCAACAAAATTCGGCGATGGGCAACCGAATACTTCGAGTATTCGACGATTTTCGGCTGCGTTGGGTTGGGCTGGCGATTGCGCAGTCGTGGCCGAGAACGGCTCGTCGAGCGTCAGTTTGACTGGCTGGGCATAGTCGGGTGCAGCTGTGGTGGCACGATTGCGCATGACAAAGATGAAGCCATGGAGCGGACCATTGGTCCACTTGCCTTGGCTGTCCCATGCATCGTCCCAGCCGTAGTCGCTCCAGTCTTCGATGCCGACCACCAGGTCGAGCGCACCATCGCCATCGAAGTCGACATAACGCCATTGATTGTGCCGAACCTTGGGGCCTTTAGGCTGGTTGCCTTGGGGTTGGTAGAAGTTGCCCTTGATTGGCAGTTCGATTTTTTCGGTTGTGCCTTGAGTTGCGAAGTCGATGTATTCGAATCCGGGCGACATCACGCGCAAGTCCGGTACGTAGCTGGGCGTGATGTAATGCACGGTGCGACTGAGGCGGAATCCGCGTTCGAAGATCGGGAATTTTTCGTGGGGCTGGCTGCGATTCTCGAACAACCACACACCATTGGATGGTTTGTCTGGACAGGAAACTAGCAAATCGAAATCGCCATCACTATCGACATCGTAGGGAACTGGCCAGGCCCACAATCCGACTCCCAAATCTACCACCAGTCCAGGGTGGTTATACGGCAATTGTTCCAGCGATTGCGCAGTGGCGCGGCTTTCGCAAAACCAGCCTACGCAGATTACTGCGCACCAAGTTTGCAGTACGACAAGTGTCGAGCTTATACTAGCCCAGCTTCTGGAATTGGGAATTAACATCGGTCTGGTCATGCCTATTGAATTCGCCTGTGAAGAATGTGGAAGTGTGCTGCGCGTGCCCGATGGGTCCAGTGGCAAACGCTCGCGCTGCCCTGCTTGCAAACACGAGCAAGAAATTCCCTTCGTAGTCGACAGCGCCGACTCAATCGCAGCGTCGGGAAAGCTGAGCATACCATGCCCCAAGTGCCAACATCATCTGGTCTGCGAACCAGAACTGTTAGGGACTCGTGGTCAATGTAAGAAGTGCTCGCACATCTTTACGATATCCAAAGAGCCTGGACCAGCGGACGATGCGGCTCCGGCCCTGGTATTTCACTGTCCCAAATGCCAGCAACTGTTCGAAGGTCGCGAAGACATGCGCGGACGCAAGGGCAAATGCCACGTCTGCCAGGCCGTCTTCGCCATCGAACTGGAACTTGCAGCCGCCGCACCGACCAGTCCAACAACGCCCGCGCAGTCCGACTCGCGAGCAGCGACCCGACCGACACCTGCTGCGGAACCTGCGCCGCTCGAACCTGCGCCGCGGGCACCAGAGCCTGCAGCGCGCTCGGTAGAGCCCGCACCTCGGGCTGCGGAGCCAACTTTGCGGCAGTCGACTTTGGCAGCCAATGTAAATGATGAACTGACCTTGGCCGACGACGGGACAGAGCAAAGCAGGGCTGAAAGGTCTCGCGTCAAGGACTCTGCGGCGACAAACGCCAGATCAACCGCTGTATCCAGCCAACCGATTCGTTTTGAATGTTCGCATTGCCAAGGAGTGATGGAAGTACCTGGCTCGACGGCGGGCTTGGAAACCGAATGTCCCTATTGCCAAGTCGTATTGACCATCCCCAATCGTTCGACCATTTCACTGCGCCCCGCGACGCCTGTTCCGACTCCCCAGAGCACTAGCAGTTTCGGTTCGCAGCTGGAGCATGCGGACTTTAGTCACCCGCTTGCGGGCAGCCAGGCCGGCTCGGGCGGCGTAGATAACCCATATGCCGCACCGGCCGGCGCATGGTCCGCGCCCACGACCAACCCGATTCGGCGCTCGAACGCATTGACTGTTGGCAACGTTCTTCAACAAGGCTTTGAAGGGCTGTTTCCATCGTGCCTGGTGGCCATTCCACTGATTCTGATCTGGATCGGCTGCAATGTGCTACTGGGCGTATTCACCGGGGCGCTGATCGCGATCATGCGCTCACCACCTGAGACTGCTGCCACCGTGAGCTTAGTCATCAGTCTGTGCGCCATGCCATTTGTTATCACTCTGGCGGCTTGGGTTTTTGGATCGCTCAGCCGTACCGCGCTCAACGCCGTGCGCGGTAAGCCATTCAACTTCGGAGATTCGCTCAATCCCGGCGGCGCGTTCGGCGCTTCGATTTTGCAGAGCGTTATTTCGATAATGCTATCGTCGCTGATTTATCTACCGCGTTTGATCAATTGGATGACCAACGGTAGCCTGCAGAGCCCTGAGTTTATTACGCTGGTAGGCATCTGGCTGTTGCTGATCGCGGTGATCATGCTTTTGTTTGGCCTAGGAAGCTGCCTAACGCTTTTTGCCGGGGCCGACGGCTACGAGCCGACCGAGGCTCTGCAAATGTCGATGTCGCTAGTGTTGGGCAATCTCGGCAGAACCCTAGCGATCTCTTTCTTGGCGGGCCTGATCACTATCTTTTTAGCGATTCCCACCCTTGGCTTAGCCTTCGTCATTCCCATCTACATGTTGGCTTCCCTGTACAACCTGGCCAGCAAGTAGAGCGACAGAGTGTTCGTAGCCGATCTCGCCAGAGATTGGATGAATCAAGCCTGACGCGTCCAAAGTCTGGCGACTTCGGCTACCTACGTGCGGTTCCCTGTTTAAAACGCAGAGGCCGCGGAGTCCGCCGAGAAAAAGCTCTTCTCTGCGATTCTCTGCGTCTCAGCGTTTCAAAAACGGAACCTTCCTGCTCAGTTGTTGGGGGACAGACCACCGGTACCCAATCATCTTTCTGCCCAATCATCTTGCTGCCCACCTTCCCCCGGGACTATGTCCGTACTGCGTGACGGTGTTTGGCTCAGGAGGACCTTCGCCCTCCTGCTCTCTGGGTGTCCCAGCCGCTGGGCTGGCCTGTCAAATTGGCTGAGCGGCTTTTCGTGAAATTCTCGACATCAATTTTGACCGCGTTTTCCCTAGTGAAACGCGATTGACTCAGCCTCAAAACAGACCGTGGCACAGGGTTTGCTTAGGTGGCGGGCGTACAAATTTGCATGCCTTTTTGACGGCCTGCAGGCTCCAGCCGCTTTCCCCAAGTCGGCGGTCTGCTCCGCAAGTCCCACTTGCGAAACCCGGCCGAGAATTACCCTAACTTTTAGATCATCCTTTTGGGAGGAGTGCCGCTCATGGCGACGGCGACGAAGAGCAAGGACAAAACCACTGTGAAACTACAACCCATCGGCGACCGACTTGTGGTCAAGCGTGAAGAGTCCGAAAGTAAGACTGCGGGCGGTATCGTGCTGCCCGATTCAGCCAAGGACAAGCCAACTCGAGGCACGGTTGTCGCTATCGGCGATGGCAAGTTGCTGGACGACGGCAGCCGCGGCGCAATGCAAGTCAAGGTCGGCGATCGCGTTCTCTTTACCAGCTACGCTGGTGAGAACATCGAGATCAGCGACGAAGAATACGTACTGATGAGCGAAACTGAAGTTCTCGCAGTACTAGAGTAGACGCCGTAGAACGGGACTCCAGGCCCGTTCACAAATGTAGCCTCAACGCACAAACAACACGCTGGACGGGCCTGGAGACCCGTCCTACCTACGCAAGCACATTCACACATACTTTACTGGAGTGTCTAATCCATGCCCAAGATCATTGCTTTCGATCAGGAAGCCCGCGAAGCGATTCGCCGCGGCGTATCGAAACTGGCTCGCGCCGTCAAAGTCACCCTCGGTCCCAAAGGCCGTAACGTCATTCTTCAAAAGAGCTTTGGCAGCCCAACCGTTACCAAAGACGGTGTGACTGTCGCCAAGGAAATCGAACTGGAAGACGTCTATGAAAACATGGGCGCTCGTATGGTTCGCGAAGTGGCCAGCAAGACCAGCGACGTCGCTGGTGACGGCACCACCACCGCGACCGTGATGGCCGAAGCCATCTTCAACGAAGGCCTCAAAGCAGTAGTGGCCGGCGTTAATCCCATTCAAATGAAGATGGGTATCGAAAAGGCAGTTGCCGATATCACCGAAAAACTGCACAAGATGATGATCAAGATTCGCGACAAGAGCGAAATGGCCAATGTCGCCACCATCGCTGCCAACAACGATCGCGAAATCGGTAACCTCCTGGCCGATGCCATGGAAAAGGTTGGCAAAGACGGCGTAGTGACCGTCGACGAAGGCAAGAGCCTGCACACCGAACTGGAATTCGTTGAAGGTATGCAGTTCGATCGCGGCTACCTGTCGCCTTACTTCGTAACCGACATGACCAGCATGGAAGCCGTACTGGAAGAACCGTACATCCTGGTCTTCGAAAAGAAGATCTCGAACATCAAGGACCTGGTTCCACTGCTGGAACAAGTTGTCCAACAAGGCAAGCCACTGCTGATCGTCGCCGAAGACGTCGATGGCGAAGCCCTGGCAACGCTAGTGATCAATCGCCTGCGTGGCACGCTGAACATCTGCGCGGTGAAAGCTCCTGGTTACGGCGATCGTCGCAAGGCCATGATGGAAGACATCGCTATCCTGACCGGTGGCGAAGCGATCTTCGAAGCTCTGGGCACCAAGCTGGAAAGCGTCGGCCTGCCTCAACTGGGTCGCGCCAAGAAGGTCATCGTCGACAAAGACAACACCACCATCATCGAAGGTGCTGGTAAGAGCAGCGATATCAAGGCCCGCATCGATCAAATTCGTCGCGAAGCCGAGAACACCACCAGCGATTACGATCGCGAAAAGCTGGACGAACGTTTGGCCAAACTGGCCGGCGGTGTCGCCAAGGTCAATGTCGGTGCAGCTACCGAAAGCGAAATGAAGGAAAAGAAGGCTCGCGTTGAAGACGCTCTGCATGCCACCCGCGCTGCAGTCGAAGAAGGCATCCTGCCAGGTGGCGGCGTCGCTCTGCTTCGCGCCAGCAGCAGCCTGAAGGCACCTGAAGGCCTGAGCCACGACGAAGTCGTCGGTTACAACATCATCCTGCGTGCTTGCCGCGCTCCGCTGATGATGATCAGCGAAAACGCTGGCAAAGATGGCGGCATCGTCTGCGAGAAGGTAGCCGACGGCAAAGCCAACTTTGGTTACAACGCTCTGACCGACGTCTACGAAGACATGGTCAAAGCCGGCGTGATCGACCCAACCAAGGTAACGCGTACCGCTCTGTCCAACGCAGCCAGCGTAGCCATCCTGCTGCTAACCAGCGATGCTCTGATCGCTGAAAAGCCCAAGGCGGACAAGGGCGGCAAAGGCGGACACAGCCACGACGACTACGACATGGACTAAGTGAAGTTTGAAGTCGGAAGTTTGAAGTTTGAAGCCCCGTGCCCGCAGGCACGGGGCTTTTTTCGTAACTTGGAATTGTCACTCCAAAAACATATCCGCCCTATTCATTGACACCTCAACCCAATCACCCCGCACTCCGCCCAAGTCGCGCCGCTTAGCTCCAACGCTATATAAGAGATGCTGGCCATTTTCGACTCGATAGATAAAGTCGGAATTAGTGAACGGGTCTGGTAAGCGGGCCAGTAAGAACGAAGGCACCAGTGCACGGAGATCGGGAGGTGGCCCTCCATTGTCAGCATGGTAGTTATGGATGGCCAGCTCAATGGTCAGCAGTCGCTGATAGGCTAATGCTCGATCGCTTAAGTCATAGAAACTCTGCTGGTTGTTCGAGGGAGGTGCGTTTTCCGCGGCTCGCTCCTGTTCAACAAACGCATCGATCTCTTCAGCGGTAAACTCGTCTCCAAAACCCGAACGATATTCCTGTTCATCGAACGGAGGCATTTCGACCGTCGCTGTCCAGCGCGCATCTCGGGCAATGACCGTCGTACTAGGTTCGCATTCCGCTTCGCTCTCAATCAGCAGTTGGATCAGCTTGGCACGCCGGTCCGGACTCAGCCGACTCCGCAATTCGGCCAACGTGCAGATGCCTGTAACCCAAGTTGCGATGCCTACTAGCATGTCGGTTATCAACCCGTTGCGCCGTTGGCAATGTGCCAGGTGCACAATATCGAGACCGCAAGCCATGGCGTGCTCGTGATTTGCATCCCGATCAGCCAAAATAGACTCCAGCTGAAAAGCTCGCGCGAGTTTCCGCTGTGGTTGAAGGTCCGATGCATGCTTGCCGAAATACTCGCTGGCAAACTCTGTCGGAACTTGCGGACGAGCAGCGATGGCCGCTCGGGCTGCTTCCAGCGCACGGCGACAGTCTTGAAGCAACGCTCTGGCCCTAGCGTCATGCTGCGGCTGACGCAGTTCGTCGACGTCAATCTCAGGAATATGTTCGGCTGCGGTTACTAAGGCCTGGTAACTCATGGCGATTAATATGGGTTAGGGGTTGATGTCGAACACTTCTCTGCGCTCTAAGTCGATTGCTCTCCGGTTCAGGGGGAGCTTCGTTTTGATTTGAGCCGGTCGCGTGCGTTTTGCACGGCGCGTTTTATAACCGGCGATTGCGATGCTTCTTCTTGCTCGCGTAACAAGTTGATCGTCTTCTCGTCTTGGGAGACGAAGGCGGGCAAGGCTGTGATGCAAGCAGCTTGGGTGTTCTCGTCCGCGGTGTTCTTGAGCACACTCACCAGTCGATCGAAGTATGCTTGCTGCTCTTCGACCGTGAACTGTCGACCATTCTGAAAAATGACACTCCACAATCCTTCTGCAGCGTAGGCCGACGCATGGCCTACATCTTCTTCAACCAATTCCAACATCAGCTTGGCTAGCTCGGACGGAACCGGTGTTACGACTTCCAAGGCTCTAATCAAATCATGGGCGTTGGACCAATCGGAGCGGCGAACCTTCAGTTCCGCGATCAGCAGTGGCCTCACTTGACCAGCGGCCTCGCCAGCGCAGTTCTTGGCTATCGTGGATAGCAACTGCTTGGCTTGAGATCGAATTTTGACGTCGAGGCTATCCAGTGACTCAGCGACGACCGGTGGCAGTGTATCCCATTTGACTCGAGCGATCCAAGCCAGGCACAGGTTGCGCAGGTTGGCGCTGGGTGAACTGAATTGCGGCGAAAGAGCTTCTAACACATCGGACTTGGGGTATTGGGAGAGAACATCTGCAGCGTTATTAGAATAATACGATTCACGCTCGTCATCTCCAGCCAGAATCAACGCGGGAATCGCGCTAGGACCAAGCTTTGTTAATTGAGCCTTTGCCTTTTCGATAGCTTTCGGGTCGGGAGATACCAGCAGGGAATAGACCAGCGTCTGCACGTTTTGAGGAACCCCAGACTTCTCCATGCGAGTCAGGCAACACTTGTCGATCGCCTCGAGATTGTTTTGTGCGATTGGTGAAAGCTGGTCATCTTTGCTGGCCAACGTTACTAGAAATGGGCGTGCGCTGAGCGACTTGCCACCCAAACGTCCGAAGTTCGCGATGATCGCACCTGCTGCCTTTGGATCATCGACCTGTTGGGCCGCGCGCATCAGGGCATCCAATACCACAGGGATCTCCGGGCTATGGACTGGCATGCGATCGGCCAGTTGGTACAGCGCATCGTTGGCCGCATAGAACACAGTCTCTTCAGCCTTAACCTGCAGCAACACCCGCGTCAGCGCAGCGCACTTCGTTTCGAGCTTGTCTTCCATCGCTAGAATGACTGAGCAAGCCAAGTATTGGACCTGTGAGTCTTTATCGGTCAAATACTCATAGATCGTATCGCGCAAGCCCGCCGGCAACTTGAGTGAATTATGCCGTATAAACGCACGCGGCAGCATCATCTCCTTGGCCTCCGCTCGGGCGATAAGCTCGAGCAGTTTACTACGGCGCGATGCAGTCTGCTTGGCTTCTTCAAGCGATGGATTCACAGTTGCGGGTACAGGTGGAGCCGGTGGTTTCGTAGCCGGTTTTTTGTTCGGCATACTTGCCGGCGGTTGGACTTTCTTGGCGTACGCCCGTTGCAGATCAGGAGCGAGTTTGGCGTTCGCCCCTAACCATGCTTGGCCCGCCTTGGTCACATGGCTACTCAAGCTCAGGTTATAGAGGTTCGGCATGTTGATAATATGTCGAATGCCAGCGTCGGTGACTTGGGTTCCATCGAAGCTCAACACTTTTAGTGCATTGAGGTTTTCAAACGCGACGCAGCCTTTATCGGTGATCTTGGTGTTCGACAAGTAGAGGCAAGTGAGGTTGCGGAAGTTTGCACCTTCAGCCAGATGAGCCATGCCACGATCGTCAAAGGGCGTGTTATTCAAACCGAGATCGGTCAGTTCCGTCAGCGATGCCAACGCGCCAAACCCACTACCATTGACGAGCGTATGATCCAGGTAGAGGAGTTTGAGTTTAGGAATTTTGCCAAGGAACTTCAGACCTTCATCGGTTACCTTCGTATTGTTTAACTCGAGGTGATATAGGTCCGGCAACTGAGTCAAATAGAACAGGCCGTTATCGGTGACCCGACTGGCATGCAAACGCAGGAACGAGATGGTACGAGCCTGCGCTAAGTACTGGATGCCTTCGTCTGAAATGAAGCTGGACTTCAGATTGATTCCAGAGAGCCTGGGCAGGTTCTTCAAACCAACCAAACCCTTATCAGTGATTTTTGAATCTCCAATTTGGAGCAGGCTTATCTTAGGAAACCTACCGGGTTTGGTAAAAAAAGCGAGATACTCATCATCAGCCCAACCCGGGCAGTCAAAGCTCGAAAGTTCTTTGGCTGCCGCCAGTGGTTGCATTTGCTCGGTGGTCAAGCGTTTGTCGATATGCATGTACAGGACAATCACGCGCCCATTTTCCGTCTGCTCGATGCCTCGGCCATCCGGGTTGCTCGTCATGTTGTTCAAGTTGTAGCCGATGCCCAACTTGCGCAGATACTTGACCAATTCCACTTCGTCGGGGTGAACGCGCTCTGTCTGATTGCCGAACACCAACTCATCGGCCGCCGCACGATGCAGCAGTACCATGTGCATTGACATGCACAGAGTGGCCAGCGGAAGCAAGCGGAAGAGCCGAGCGCAGGGCGTCATTGGCTAGTTCCCTAATACAGAGATTAAGAATGAGGGTGCACGCCCATTGTAAATCGTTTCCTGCCGCAAAACGACATGTAGAGCAGCTGTCCTCAGCTGCTCAGCACCCTCTAACCAATGCTTCTTCCAACCTGAAGACTCGCGTAACAGGCAAGCGACGTTCCGGGTGCTGAGCGTAGAGCAGCTGTCCTCAGCTGCTCTGAACCCTCTAACCAATGTTTCTTCCAACCTGAAGACTCGCGTAACAGGCAAGCGACTTGCCAGGTGCGGAACGTAGAGCAGCTGTCCTCAGCTGCTCAGCACCCTCTAACCAATGCTTCTTCCGACCTGGAGATTCGCGTGACAGGCAAGCGACTTGCCAGGTGCAGAGCGTAGAGCAGCTGTCCTCAGCTGCTCAGCACCCTCTAACCAATGCTTCTTCCGACCTGGGGACTCGCGTAACAGGCAAGCGACTTGCCGGGTGCGGAACGTAGAGCAGCTGTCCTCAGCTGCTCTGAACCTGCTAACCAGTGTCTCTTCCGACCTGGAGACTCGCGTAACAGGCAAGCGACGTTCCGGGTGCTGAGCGTAGAGCAGCTGTCCTCAGCTGCTCAGCACCCTCTAACCACTGTTTCTTCCAACCTGAAGACTCGCGTAACAGGCAAACGACTTGCCAGGTGCTGAGCGGCTGCGGACAGCCGCTCTACAATACGGCCATGCTACACTGGGACTGCGGCGGCGGTACCCATGGTTACATCGGGAGCAGGCAGAAGGCTGCTGCCTTGCAAGTACACGTCGATCGCGCGAGCTGCACCACGGCCTTCGCTGATCGCCCACACCACCAGCGATTGACCGCGGCGACAGTCGCCGGCGGCAAACAGTCCCGGCACATTCGTTTCGTACTTGCCATACTCGGCTTGATAGTTCGAACGCGCATCCTGAGTTAGCCCGCTGCCTTCGATGGCGTAATGCTCCGGTCCTAGGAAGCCCATGGCCAAGAGGACCAAGTCGGCTTCGACAACGTGCTCTGAACCGGCTACCTTTTCCATCTGCATGCGACCGTTGACTTTGCTCCACTTGACATGCACAGCCCGAATACCGCGCACGTTGCCTTTACCGTCGTCCAAAAATTCTTCGCTGAGGATGCAATACTCGCGCGGGTCTTTGCCGAACTTGGCTTCGACTTCTTCGTGACCATAATCCACGCGGAAGATGCGCGGCCATTGCGGCCAGGGGTTGTCGACGGCTCGATCCTCTGGTGGCTTGTCGAGCAACTCAAAGTTCACCAGGCTCGTACAGCCATGACGCATGCTGGTCCCAATACAGTCGGTACCCGTATCGCCACCACCGATAACTACAACCTTCTTGCCTTTAGCGGAAATGAACTTGCCATCGGCATGTTGGGTGTCGAGCAAGCTCTTAGTATTGGCAGTCAAGAACTGCATCGCGAAGTAGATACCATTCAAGCTGCGACCGGGAATCTCTAAGTCACGTGGCTTGGTCGCGCCGGTTGATAACAACACCGCGTCGTAGTCCGCTTGCAGATCGGCCAGCTGGTGCGTGCGACCAATATCGGCTCCGGTCACAAACTTGACGCCTTCAGCTCGCATCAAATCCAAGCGACGCTCGACCACGCCTTTGTCGAGCTTCATATTCGGAATGCCGTACATCAGCAATCCGCCGATGCGGTCGGCTCGTTCATAAACCGTCACGTCGTGACCAACTTTATTCAGTTGATCAGCCGCGGCCAGGCCAGCCGGACCGCTGCCGACAATGGCTACGCGTTTGCCTGTCTGAGAAGTAGGTGGGTGAGCGGTAATCCAGCCTTCCGCAAACGCACGATCTGCAATAGCGTTTTCAATGTTCTTGATCGTCACCGGCGGATTGGTAATGCCCAGCACGCATGCACCTTCGCACGGCGCCGGACAAACTCGACCAGTGAACTCAGGAAAGTTGTTCGTCTTGTGCAACCGTTCGCTCGCGTCCTGCCAGCGACCTTGATAAACAAGATCGTTCCACTCGGGTATCAAGTTGTCGATAGGACAACCCGTAGCCGATTGGCAAAACGGAATACCGCAATCCATGCAACGCGCACCTTGCTCGCGCAGCTGAGCTTCATCCGGTTCTGTGTAAACTTCGCCGTAGTCCTTCAAACGCTCCAACGGTACGCGCCAAGGCACCTTCTTGCGATCATACTCTTTGAATCCAGTCGGCTTTCCCATTGCTGATGTCCAAGGTGTAAGGTGTAAGGTCCAAGGTGTAAGGTGTAAGGTGTCTCGTTCCCAGGCGCTGCCTGGGAACGCACTGCACTGGAGGCTCTGCCTCCGTCAAAGTGATACGAACTACTCAAGTCAGGGATTTCCACGGAGCAGGCGGAGCCTGCTGGACAGTGCGTTCCCAGGCAGAGCCTGGGAACGAGCTGCGAACTAGTCGTCTGCAAAGACGAGCTCTTTGTTGTCTTTCATCAATTGCAGAACGCGTTTGTAATCGGTCGGCATAACTTTCACACAGCTGGCCACAAACTCTTTCCAGTTGGCCAAGACGCGCTCGGCTACCGTGCTACCGGTGTACTCAAAGTGGCGAGCAATCAGATCTTTCACTAGCTGCTCTTCTTCGTCGGAATCAATGCGCTCCAGGCCAATGGTGCCCAAGTTGCACTTGATGCGAAACTCGTCCAAGTTGTCCATGACGTAAGCGATGCCACCCGACATGCCGGCCGCAAAGTTGCGACCTGTCTTGCCCAAGATCACCACACGACCACCGGTCATGTATTCGCACCCGTGATCACCTACGCCCTCGACCACTGCGCTGGCGCCACTGTTGCGAACGCTGAAACGTTCCGCAGCATAACCACGCAAGAAGACTTCGCCGCTGGTTGCACCGTATAGGCAAACGTTGCCCACCAACATGTTCTCTTCGGGTTTGAAGCTACTGTTCTTAGGTGGATAGACAATTACGCGACCACCGGACAAACCTTTGCCGACGTAGTCATTCGCATCGCCTTCCAATTCCAGCGTAATCCCATGAGCCAAGAATGCGCCGAGACTTTGGCCGGCCGAACCGTTCAGCTTGACGTGAATCGTATCGTCAGGCAGGCCTGCCTGACCAAAACGCTTGGCCACGTTATGACTGAGGATCGTACCAACCGTACGATTGATATTGATGATCGGCAGTTCAAAGCGGACTGGCTTTTGATGCTCGAGCGCATCCTTGGATCGCGGTACCAACTCGGTTTGATCCAGCGACTTCTCCAAGCCGTGATCTTGCTTTTGAGTGCAACGCGTGCCCGTGCCAGGACGAACACCTTGAGCAGGATGCAGCAAGTGCGTCAAATCCAGTCCATCAGCTTTCCAGTGATTGATCGCTTCGCGAGAGTCGAGCACATCGACGCGACCGACCATGTCATCCAGTTTCTTGAAGCCGAGCGAAGCCATAATCTGGCGTACATCTTCGGCCACCATGAACAAGTAATTGACTACATGTTCAGGCTTGCCCTGGAACTTCTTACGCAATTCAGGGTCTTGAGTGGCCACACCGACTGGACAAGTGTTCAAGTGACACTTGCGCATCATGATGCAACCCAGCGTTATCAACGGCGCGGTGGCAAAGCCAAACTCTTCCGCGCCAAGTAGTGCCGCGATGACTACGTCGCGACCAGTCTTCAATCCACCGTCGGTCTGCAACGTCACGCGCGAACGCAAGTCGTTGAGCACGAGCGTTTGATGAGCCTCGGCGATACCAAGCTCCCAGGGCAGGCCAGCATGTTTGATGCTGGTCAAAGGCGACGCTCCCGTACCACCGGTATCACCCGCAATAACAATGTGCTCGGCATGTGCCTTGCTAACACCGCTGGCCACCACACCGACGCCAACTTCGCTGACCAGTTTTACACTGATGCGCGCGCTGGGATTGGCGTTCTTCAAATCGTGAATTAGCTGAGCCAAATCTTCGATCGAATAAATATCATGGTGTGGCGGAGGACTGATCAGCCCCACGCCAGGCGTGCTGTAGCGAATTCGGGCGATGTTGCGATCGACCTTTTTGCCAGGCAGCTCGCCGCCTTCGCCAGGCTTGGCACCTTGCGAGATCTTGATCTGCAGTTCGTCAGCATTGGTCAAGTATTCGATCGTCACACCGAAGCGTCCCGATGCCACTTGCTTGATCGCCGAGCGCTTGGAATCGCCGTTGGCCAGTGGTTGGAAACGCACGGGATCTTCACCACCTTCACCGGTGTTGCTCTTGCCACCCAGTCGATTCATGGCAATGGCCAACGTCTCGTGAGCTTCGGCCGAGATCGAGCCAAAACTCATGGCACCGGTGCAGAAGCGTTTGACGATGTCCTTGGCTTCTTCAACTTCCTCCAGCGGTACTGCAACCCGTTGGGGATCAACTTTGAAATCTAGCAGGCCACGCAGCGCATACTGCATTTTGTTACTGCGATTGATGTGCTCGGCAAAGCGCCAGTAGGCGTTCTTGTCACCAGCCCGCGCGGCCATTTGCAGGTCGGCGATCGCTTGTGGATCCCAACCGTGACGTTCGCCTTCGGCCCGCCAGTGAAACTCGCCTGGGTTGGGCAGCGTTGGTAGGAGCCGAGTCGGATCTTCGGGGTACCCCAAGCGATGTCGACGCAGCGACTCTTCGGCCAGCACTTCGAAGTTCACACCTTGAATGCGACTGGCCGTGCCGATGAAGCACTTGCCAATGACTTCGTCATGCAAACCGAGCGCTTCAAAGATCTGCGCACCCTTGTAACTTTGCAGCGTGCTGATGCCCATCTTGGCCATCACTTTCAGCATGCCCTTGGCGACCGCTTTGCGATAGGACGATACGATCTTTTCATCGGTATCAAATTTCTCGCCCGGCAGCAGACCATCGCGACTAGCCTTCCACAGCGATTCAAAGGCCAGGTACGGATTGATGGCATCGGCCCCATAACCGGTCAGCAGGCAGAAGTGATGCACTTCGCGAGCCTCACCGGTCTCGAGCACAATGCCGACGCGCGTCCGCTTGGCTTCGCGCACCAAGTGATGGTGCACGGCACCGGTAGCCAGCAAGGCGCTGATCGGCACGCGATCGGCACTGATGGCGCGGTCCGATAGGATGATCAGTTGATAACCGGCATCGATGGCCGCTTCGGCTTCCGCACACACGCGCTCGATCGTTTGGACCAAGCCCGGCTTGCCAAGTTTGCGATCGTAGGTGATGTCGATCATCTGGCTCTTCCAGTTGCGATGATCCATGTGTGCCAGGGCAGCCAATTCTTCGTTGGTCAGAATTGGATGCGGCAACAGCAAGCGATGGCAATGTTCCGGAGTGACGTCCAGCAAATTTTGCTCGGGGCCAATGTAACATTCCAGCGACATGATGACCTCTTCGCGAATCGAATCGATCGCGGGGTTGGTCACCTGGGCAAACAGCTGCTTGAAGTAATCATAGATCAAGCGAGGTTGATCGCTGAGGCAAGCCAGCGCCGAATCATTGCCCATCGATCCAATCGGATCGCGAGCTTCTTTGATCATCGGCAGCAACATGAACTGCATGGTTTCGAAGGTGAAACCAAATGCCTGCATGCGGGGCAGCAGAGTATCAGGATAAAAGCCGTGGCTCTCCGTAGAAGCTTGCAATTCGTCGAGCGTAATACGCTGCTCGCGCAGCCATTGACCGTAGGGTCGCTCAGCTGCAAATGTCTGTTTGATGACTTCATCGGGAATGAGTTCGCCCTTGGCAAAGTCGATCAAGAACATGCGGCCGGGTTGCAAGCGACCTTTGAATTTGACCAGTTCGGGCTTAACCGGCAACACGCCGACTTCGCTTGCCATGATGACGCGATCATCGTGCGTCAAGTAGTAACGGCTGGGCCGCAGACCGTTGCGGTCGAGCGTCGCGCCGATGTATTTGCCATCGGTAAACACAATCGATGCTGGCCCATCCCAGGGTTCCATCATGCAGCTGAAGAACTCGTAGAACGCGCGTTTTTGCTCAGGCATCGACTCATGAGCCTGCCAGGCTTCGGGCACCATCATCATGATGGCTTCTTGCAGCGTGCGGCCGTTCATCAGCAAGAACTCGAGCACGTTATCAAACGAGCCTGAGTCTGAACAGTGGGGCTCAACCACTGGGAAGAGCTTCTTCAGCTGATCACCAAAGAGCTTGCTCTGTGCAGCTCCACGCCGAGCACGCATCCAGTTCACATTGCCGCGCAGCGTATTGATTTCGCCGTTGTGGCTCATGAAGCGCAGCGGCTGAGCGCGATCCCAACTGGGGAACGTATTGGTCGAGAAGCGACTGTGCACCATCGCCAGGTGCGTTTCAAAGTCGGTATCGTTCAGATCTGGGTAATACGGCAGCACCTGGCTCGGTGTCAGCATACCTTTGTAGACGATCACTTTCGTCGACAAGCTGCAGATGTAGAACATCAGCTTCTGCTTGAGCGAACACAATTCACCGCGCAGTTGCTCGCTGGCTTGCTTGCGAATCTTGTACAGTTCGCGTTCGAACGCTTCGCTATCCAGTCCCGGCGCAGCGGCGACGAACAGTTGTTCGATGACAGGTTCCGCCGCCAGGGCCGTCGGTCCAATATTGGCGATCTTGGCTTGGGTCTCGACATGACGCCAACCGACCAAACGTTGATTCTCTGCCGCAATGATCTCAGCTACTTTGGCTTTGCAGAATTCGCGCTCTTTGGGATCTTGGGGCAAGAACACCAGGCCAGCTGCAAATTCTCCGGGCGCAGGCAATTCAGTTTTCAAATCGACGCGCGCAACTTTGGCCAGGAACTTATGCGGCAGCGCCGTCAGCATGCCAGCGCCGTCGCCGGTGTTGGCTTCGCAGCCGCATGCGCCGCGGTGATCCATGGCTCGCAATATATGGTCGGCATCCAGAACGTTTTGGTGGCTAGCCACACCTTTGATGTGCGCAATAAAGCCGACGCCGCAACTATCCTTCTCTAGAGCCGGATCGTATAGACCTTGCTTGGCAGGTAAATGCTCAAGTGGTTTCATCTTTTTCGATATCCTCTCTCAAACTGATCAAAATCTTACTGGGGCAAAGAAGCGCTTTTCGGGGAGAGCGAGGCCGCGCCAGGTCGTTGGGGGAATGAGACCTAGCGTTTCTTGTTAACTCTCGTTGCGCGCCGCGATGAATTCTTGCCGGCGGCGATCGGGACGGGCACCCGCGCGCCTGCGGCACTCGAACTGCCGAAGGATCGCTCCGGCCGAGGGGCCGCAGCGCTGGACGACTCCGCGTCCGTTTGAGTGGCACTGCCATTTGCCACTGCCTGTTCAACTTCAGAGCTTCCCGCAACCGCATCTTCTTGGCCGCAAGGCTCGCGCTGAATTAACAACTCATAGAATGCCCGGGCCGTACGCCCCAGGGCCGTGTCACGCCGCAAGATAATCCCTAGCGGTCGTTGCAAGTCTAACCAGTCACATGTCAACGCGACCAGTGTACCACTTTCTAACTCCTCGGCTATGGTCGGACGAGGAAGAAATGCGACGGCGTTATGCAAATCCAAAGCATGCTTGAGCGTATCGACATTGTCGAACTCGGCGGTGATGGGCATCGTGATCCCAATGGTTCGCAAATATCGATCGATCTCGTGGCGAATGCGCAAGTTGGAGGCAAACGCAATCAGCGATTCCAATCCCAAATCTTCTGGCGTCACACGCTCGCGTTTGGCCAGCGCATGTCCAGATGGTGCTGCCAGCACCATCGGTTCATCTAACCAGTGCGTAGCTGAAATTGTCTTGGATTGCTGCGGATAACTGACTAGTCCAAAATCGACCGAACCTTGCTCCACCGCGCGATAGACTTCGTCGGGATGACAAAACTGAAAACGAAATTCCGCTTTGGGAAAGCGCGCCTTGAGCTTCTTCTGCAAGGCGGGCATGTAGCTGAGGCCAATCGAATAAATGGCTGCCACGGTAACGCGGCCGCTAATTTCTTGACCCAGCGAGCGCACCTCTTCGGTCAAATTGTCGAACTGTCGAACCAGTTTACAGCAACCCGAATAGAAGACTTCGCCTTCATCGGTGACGACAAACGGACGCTTGGAGCGATCGAGCAACTGAACTTGCAAGAAGTCCTCCAGCTGCTGCACCGCCTGGCTAGCACCGCTCTGCGTCATGCCGTTGTCCTCCGCAGCTTTCGAAAAGCTGTTTCGGGCGACAACGTCACAAAAGACTTTTAAATTTCGAATATGCATCACATCCGCCTGTCATGTGCCCAAAGGTAGTGCTGTAGGTGGCCTGTCTGTGGCATAGGCTTCCAGCCTGTCTTGTGGCATAGGCTTCCAGCCTGTGTGGTAGCCGCATTCACGCGTTACCCACTGCTACACAGGCTGGAAGCCTATGCCACACCCACTGGCCACAACTATTAACAAAACTAATACAGCACTTTCCGCTATCAAAAAGGCAGATGCAAGTCTAACGAGCTGACCAGTCATGTCAATGCGACAATATTGGGGAACGGCTAGTATGAATCGATTATTGCTAGCATTCCGGCGAGGGAGGCGCATAGTGCCTAGCTGCCGTCTGGTTGTGCTCGGTTGTTAGCCTTCTGGCACCTGCTCGGCCCTCAACGCGTCGGACGACTCCCCAAAGGTAGTCGCACCGCGCACATCCGCCCCACAAAGCGATTGGCGAGTTATAATCGCGTCGAGCTGACGGCACTTTCCCAACTGCAGCGTTGGCTAACTGATTCCAACTTTCGCAACTAACACTCGATATGGGACTAACTATGAAAAATCGTCGAAGTTTTCTAACCATTAGCGCCGCGGCCACCGCGGCTGCCCTGGTAGCCCCACGCATTGCCACTGCCAGTAAGACCAATGCTGAAGTCGTCATTGGCCAGGGGGACTACAAGTATCGAGTTCATCACAATTGGGCGCAGTTGCCTGACAAGTTCACATGGCAGACCACGCACAATGTCGCGGTGGACAAAGCCCGCAATCTGTACGTGATTCACGAGGGACGCGCCGATCAGACCGATCACCCATCGATCTTCGTTTTTGATTCCAGCGGCAAGTATGTACGTTCGTTTGGCTCGCAATTTCAAGGCGGCGGTCATGGCATCGAAGTGCACGCTGAGGGCAACGAAGAGTTTCTATACGTTTGTGCTTATCAGAACATCAAATCGTTCGCCAAGCTGACGCTCACCGGCGAGACCGTGTGGCAGCAATATGCTCCGATGGAAAGCGGCAAGTACGCTGAAAACGAAGACACGGTCGCTCGTGAACACAAGGTCGACATGAAGAAAGCATGGGGCAAAGATCGGTTCTTGCCCACCAACTTTGCGTTCTTAGACGATGGCGGATTTTTGCTGGTGGACGGTTACGGCGCGAACTTGATTCACTTTTACGATGCCGCTGGCAAGTGGCAAAAGTGTTTCGGTGGCGTGGGTGAAGGGCAGGGCACTTTCAGCACGGCTCATGGCCTGTGGATCGATCGTCGCGGCAGCGAACCGACGATCGTGGTCACCGACCGCGCGCACCATACTCTGCAACGCTTTAAGATGGACGGCACTTACATCGATACGATCTCTGGTTTTGGATTGCCCGCCAACATCGATATTCTCGGCGACGTCATGCTCGTGCCTGAACTGCACGCGCGCATCTCGCTCTTAGGTAAAGACAATCAGGTTCTGGCTCACTTGGGCGATGACGTGGAACGCTTGAAAGCTACCGAAAACTTGCGCGGTAAACCTGAACTATGGCAAGACGGCAAGTTTGTTCATCCACACGACGCCTGCTTTGACCCAGCCGGCAATATCTACATCGCCGAATGGGTCGCCACCGGCCGCATTACTAAACTTGAAAAAGTGTGAGAGTCACCTCTGTCACCTCTCCCAAGCTTAGCTTGGGGGAGGTCGGAGCCAGCGTTTAGCTAGGCTCCGGGAGGGGGCCGCATGCCGAAGGAGAGGAGTGCGAAGGGCAATATGCCCCTCCCGAATCGTGCTGCTACTCCGAGACAACTTGTGTGTGTGTGGCGCATTCCGCTGCAAAACACTTCGCTTCGGTAACGAGCCCCCTCCCGCAGACTTCGGCTGAACGCCTCGTCTGCGACCTAGTATATAGCGGCCAACTAAGATGTTCATGTTCGACGTCGTTGCAACGGTGTCGGACTCAGCTACCCAGACAGTTTATCGACCCCGAACGAATGTACACATTTGTAGCTCGTGGGGGAGCGAAGTCGGGCAGCTGATTGTTTTCTATCCGAACGGTCGCTGAGTGCTCTTCGCCAAGTGCGAGGAAGCCTGAATTTACTAGGTAGGAGTTTACAATGACAACATATGATCGCGTGATCGGCATTGATGTAGCTTCCAAGAAGCTAGACATTTCCGATTCCCAGGGCAAGCTGCCTTCAACGATTAGCAACACGGTCTCGTCCATTGGCAAGTTGATCGAGCGCATCCAAGAGCCTGAAAAGACACTTGTGGTTTGCGAGAGCAGCGGTGGTTATGAGAATATCATGGTTGACCTGCTACACGAGGCGAAGGTCAACGTGGCGGTGGTCAACCCGCGCAAGACTCACTACTACGCCAAGGCACACGGGTATCTAGAAAAGACGGATACCATTGATGCCAAAGTAATTCGGCATTTTGGTGAGCAGGTCAAAGTCCATTTGACCAAGCCGCTTACCGAGCGAGAGAAGAAGCTTCGGTCGCTTACGCGTCGTCGAGTACAGGTCATGACGATGATCAACCAAGAGAAGAATCGCTTGCGTTTTGAGGATGAGACGGTCAAGCAATTCGTTGAAGAGAGCTTGAAAATGCTGAAAAACCAGCTAAAAGCTCTGAACGAGCAGCTCAAGGAGCAAGCCAAGGAGATGAGCAAAGAGACACCTAACGTAAGGATCATCTCCAGCGCGCCAGGCGTGGGTCTCATCACGACAGTCACTCTGTGTGCTGAACTTCCTGAACTTGGAAAAATCTCTCGTACGGAAATTTCCAAGCTTGTTGGTGTAGCTCCGATGGCCAACCAAACCGGTCAGAGCGATGGCAAGAGACGCATTCGCGGAGGTCGATCAACGGTGCGTCGTACACTATACATGGCGGCCTTAGTGGCAACCAAAAAGAATCCAGTGGTCGAGAAATTCTATTCGAGGTTATTAAGCCGAGGAAAACCGAAGAAGCTGGCGTTGATCGCGAGCATGCGAAAGCTGCTCCTGATCCTTCACGAGATGGTACGTACGCAAACGATGTGGGACCCCGAGAAGAAGGCACGTGACCAAGCTGTCGCCAGCCTGGCCACGGGCGCTACGTGCTCGGCGGGTCATTGACTCACCGGCGACTAAGTTATCCCTTACAAAGTTGCGTCCCCGCAGAGCTTTGCTATGTTTCACTTAGCACAGTTCATAGTAATGCTGCGCCTGTAGGAAATCAAACATTGAGTTACCGGCGCCATGCCTTGAAAAATCCCGGGGGTTTGGGGGCTGGCCCCCAAGATGCCCAAGCGAAGGGAAGAAATTTAAGATTCTTCCTTGACTACCAACTAGACGGTCGCTCCCCCAGCTGCGCCGGGGGAGGTGACTGTCACCTCTCCCAAGCTTTGTTGGGGGAGGTCGGAGCCGGCGTTTAGCCAGGCTCCGGGAGGGGGCCGATTGCCGAAGGAGACGAGCCCGCAGCGCGAGCGTTAGATTTCCTACTCGTACTCCTACTCGTACTCGAAATGGCGGCGAGTAGGAGTAGGAGTAGGAGTAGGAGTAGGAGTAGGAGTAGGAGTAGGAGTAGGAGTAGGAGTAGGAGTAGGAGTAGGAGTAGGAGTAGCCTACCGATAGAGCGGTAAGTAACGATAGTAAACTTCCAGGCACATGCAGGACATGGCGGTCGAGTACACGCGGCCGCCGTAGCCGCCCCAGAGTTTATCGGGGTCCCAACTACCGGCTTGTTCGGCGTAAGCTGGCTGTTGCGTACTGACCAACTGTGTCTTCATGGCCACATTCCATCTTCGCCAGCTTTCATCCTGCAACTGAAACAAAGCCATAGTCGCGTAGTACCAGTAGTACACATTCTCTTCGCTGGTGCCGGGCAAGTTGTTCATCAGATAATCGCGACCTTCCATCATGGACGCGGCTGTGCCACGATGATTCAGCAGCATGCGGCAGGCAAGTGCTTCAGCTGTCATCGTGGGCGAGGGTGCTCCTTCGCGAGGTCGGTAACGGGCCAGTCCACCGGCATTGCCTGTGGCACAACTGTCCAAGAACGCCAACATTCGTCGGCGATCATCGGGCTGGATCGCGATGCCTGAGCGCTCGGCACTGCGGAGCGCCATGGCTTGCCAACCAAACTGACTCAAGTCGCCCGGATGACCGGGCAGATAACGCCAACCACCACTGCGTGCATCTTGGGCATTCCACGTATATTCCACTGCATCACGCAACGGTTGAGCAATCATGGGATCACGTGTCATGGCATAAGCTTCGGCCAAGGCCAACATGGCGATGCCATGGCAGTACATGCGAGCATAGGTCGCCGAAGCATCGCGACCAATCTGTCCCGATAGAT
The DNA here is from genome assembly GCF_056494185.1 of Rania fehmarnensis. Taxonomy (NCBI): domain Bacteria; kingdom Pseudomonadati; phylum Planctomycetota; class Planctomycetia; order Pirellulales; family Pirellulaceae; genus Rania; species Rania fehmarnensis. Next base: position 2,171,441 of record NZ_CM151398.1, on the reverse strand, counting down.
CACCTGATGGCATCTGGGCGCGAATCAAATATACCAGCCCGCGCTCGACTGTTTCTTGATGATCACCGTCGCGATGAGTATGTCCGCCGGACAGAAAGGCTAAGAGCGCCAGTCCCGTTACTCCCGTATCGGCGCGGTCGCCTGTGCCACCGCGATTTTCACCCAGGGCATACGTTTCTGTACCACCGCCATGTTGCCTGGCGATCCAGCCGCCGCTGGGGCTCTGATTGCGAGCCAACCAGCCGAGCGCCGCGTTGACGGCCGCTTCTGTATCTTGATCGGCGCCGAACGGGCGCGCGAGTTCTAATCGATCGGACGCTAGTCGCAATTGATATTCAGCGGGTACTTGATCCAGGTTGGTTGGGCGTGACTTGGCGCTGACCGTTTGCAACGTCGGCGGTCCGGGCTGAGTTGCTTCCAGAGGCGGAGGCAATATGGGTGTCGCTGGTTCAGCAGCGGCGGTCGGTGTGCTGCTGGGCAAATCGTCGGGTAACGGCGGCAGCTCGGGCAACGGTTCGGGTTCAAAGCTGCTCAGCAAATCGTTGGCCGTAAGCGGTGCGATCGCCGCCGGAGCGTCTTCCATGACATCGGGCATTTCCAGAGTGCTTGTGTCGAGCGGCTTCTCCCAAGTCGTCAGTGGACGGGCCATGGCCGCTTCGTCGGCCGCGTTTTCGCTATCGCTGGGCAACTCTAACGAGGCAGTCGGTCCGGCTGGTTCTAGCCGAGTAGCATCGAGCGATACTGCCATCGAATCCATCGCCCCATTAGGATCGCCTTGAGGCAGGACGACACGCGAGCCACTGGCGTACAGCAGCAGCCACAAGTGCGCTACGATGCTGACCACGACGCACTTGGTCAACGGTTTGGCTCTGCCCCATCGAGTGCGCGAAGCGATGAGCAGGGCAATGGCCAGCAGAGCGAACAGAATCCCTAGCACGATCGCCAGCGTGCGACCGCTCATCAGATACGCCCAAGCGTACTGCAGATTCTCGCTCAAGCGAGCCCAGAGGTTCATCGTGTCAGACCCACACGCATCTCCACGGCGCCGGCTGCCATGCGAACGGTCTCCATGGTGGAATGGAGCGTTCCCCAACTGGCATCGCGAGCGCCGTTAATGCCCACGACCAGCCCTGGAAACTGGGCGCGTTTGGTGCGAATCAGATTGGCCAGCTCATTCACTGCAAGTGGACGATTATCGACTAACAAACTTCCATCGCGCGCAACCGTCACGTCTAACTTGTCAGGCATCGGCAACATCGACTGCGGACTAGCGCTGTTGGTCAGCTTGACATCGATTTGCTGGCCGGTCTGTGCGAAGTTGGTCGCGACCATGAAGAAGATCAGCAGCAAGAACACGACATCGATCATCGAGGTCAAATTCAATCCGGGTAGTTCTTCGTGTTGAGTTGTTTTGAGAGCCATGGAAGGTTCGATCTACCCGAATGGTTTCACTGTCTCGATATGCGTTAGGCTGCGCGTCGCGAACGTCGCGAACGACCAGCTTCTTGCAAGCCTTCGGCGCAAATCAGTTCGATCACGCGTTGAACCTGGGTATCCATTTCGATAATCAACTTGTCAACGCGTCCGACGAAATAGGCATATGCGCCGTAAGCCGGAATCGCCACGAATAGTCCGGCGGCAGTCGTTAGCAGGGCTTGGCCAATACCGCCTGCTAATAGTTCAGGTCGTCCCATCGAACCACTTTGAGCAATCGAGTTGAAGGCTTCGATCATACCCAGGACGGTACCTAGCAGGCCTAGCAGTGGTGTGACGTTGCTGATGGCGTTGAACAGTCGCAAGTAGGCGCGTAGTGAGTTGCAGACTCGGTCGCCGGCATCGACTACTGCTTGTTCCACTTCTACTGCTGGCCGACCGTAGCGTTTCAAAGCTGCGAGAAACAACTCGGCGGTTGGACTGCCATTCTCTTCGCACAGTGCGATGGCTTCTTCGCGGTCGAGTTGTTGCTGTTCGAGTTGTTCGATCACGCCGCGCACGAATGAACGCGGGATCACCCGCGCGCGGCGCAGGAACAGGAGTCGTTCGAATACAAAGACCATCAAGCCAAAGGAGCAGCCGATGATTGGAATCATCATCACGCCGCCTTCACGAATCGCACCGAAGAGGCTGGTCATTGGAATTTTGCCCGCGGTGGGTGCCGCTGTCTCGGATGCTGCGATCGCATTGGTCGCGGAGTTTGTGCCTGGGGCGTTGAATTGATTGCCGTTGCCTGGCGGGGCATTGGACATTGGCTGCGGCATGTTGAAGCCGCTGGGTTGCATCGGAGGCTGTGCATTGAGCCGAACTTGACCAACCCAGAGCACGCCCAACACGCCCAAACTGACCATGAGCCGGGCGGGCAGTTTCCATTGTCGTTGAGGTGACCGAGCTAACATGATGAACCCTAATAGTGGCAAGGCGCGTCGCGTCGAGCGACCCTATTTCAAAGTTGGTTGAACCGTGGATGCTTCCTTCAGTGGCAGTGCATCGGACGACTCCGTGGCACTGGAATTCAGTTGAACCGACTCCGGCGCACCTAGTTCTTGTAATTGCACGAGGGCTTCGACTCGCAATACCGAGCGAGGAAACTGGCGTGCGAGCCGGCGATAGTCGGCGATGGCTTTATCTATCTGGCCAGTGCGCTGGTAACACTTGCCGCGTTGCATCAAGGATGATTCCATCCAAGCCGAGGGTTGATTGGTATCGATCACTTGCGAGTACTGTTCGATGGCTGGAGGATAATCTTGCGAAAGCAAGTACGATTCGCCCAGCAACCAGTGGGCGCGCGGCACCGCCGTGATATCGCTGGCCGGTGGAGTTTGCAGGATCGAGTTCAAGATCGTGCGCGCTTGATCAAACTCGATGCGTGCCAGCGCATTGCGAGCCAACAGCAGATCGAATTCGTGCAATGATTCAAACTTGGCATACTTGGCTTTGGCGGCGATGGCTAACTGATCAGCCGTTTGTCGATCTTTCTTGAGCATGGCCAGCTCGACTGCCCGCAGCGCGACCGCTGCGCCTTGGCGAGCATCGTCGCCGGTCATTGGAGCGAGTATGTCGATGGACTCTTGGGCAATGATCAGTTTGCCTAGGGCAATGGCTGCGTCCAAGCGAACGATGTGAACTGCCGCTTGTTCGTTGGTCGCCAGTTCGCTGACTTTGATGGCGGTGATAACATCCAATGCGGCTTGAGGATCATTCTGGCCGAGAGCACATTGTGCTCGCAGCACTTGATAGCGCCACAACCAGTTTGGGCTGAGGAGCTTCTCGTCGACTTGATCAAGTTGCGATTGGGCCAGTGCGAATTGCTTGTCTTTGACCGCTGCCGCTGCCGCTCGTAGCGCGACGGCTTGAGCTTCTTCTTGTTTCTGTTTGGCTTGCGTTACCAAGGCATCGAGCTGATTGAGTGCCTTTAGTTCGGCTTCGGTCACCTTGGTACGGTCTGGATAAATTGCTTTCTGAGCCTGGCACAGCTCGCTAAGTTGCGTGTATTGGCCATTCATCAGGTAGGCTCGACCGAGCAGCGCCTGGGCGCGCAGCAGGGCGGCTGGTTCGAGGGTGCGGGCTTGCGTTGATTTGGATAATTCGGGCAACCAATGATCCAACACCGCAATGGCATCGGTCCACTTGCTGGTCGCCAAATGGCATTCGGCCAGGCGAATAGCGGCCAACGGTGCCAGTTCGCTGGTGGGATGGGAGTCGATCAGCTGCTGCAATTCGATCGTCGCTTGATCGAGGTTTTTAGCCAACAGCGCGCTGGCCGCTCGGCTGTAGAGTTCGCGATCGGTCAAGTTGTGGTTGGCTTGATCGGGGACTTGATCAGCTACAGGCGGCTCATCCGCGGCGACTTGGGACCGAGAGCCTGGCCACAGGCCTAAAGCCACGGTGATCACCCATAGAGTCGCACCCAGACGCGTCGCTCGGGAACGCGTCGCTCGGGAACAGAGCAGCGGCTGGGCGGCTGCTGGACAGTCCGGGTTGAATCGAAGATCGATAGTAGAACTTTGAGTATGCATCCCTTGCCCGTTTTGCCATCATCCTGTATTGCTAGCATGCTTCGTGCAGAGTGACCGAAGCGTCCAGTAGTATTCTTTCGACGCCGTGGGCATGAACAGTTTCGACAAGTTGCAGACGCTCGCAGAAAAGCTTGTACTAAGCTGGGCTGGGGCAAGACAAGAGAGTTTCTGATGAATGACGAGGATTGGCGACCGCTGGCAAGCGTGCAAGCATTGGAGCGGCGGGGAGAGATTGTCTGGTCCATTCGGAAGTTCTTTCACGAGGCAGGCTATGTGGAGGTGCAGACTCCCACGATCAGTGCCGACACGGTCGTCGATCGCTACATCGACCCGGTTGTTTTGCCTGGTGCAGCCTTGGGCTGCTCGCAGGCTTCGGCTGGGCGGTATTATCTGCAAACGTCACCTGAGTTCTGTATGAAGCGGCTAGTGGCGGCTGGTATGACCGCCATCTATCAACTTGGCCCTGCCTACCGCGCCGGAGAGCGGGGGACACACCACAATCCCGAGTTTACGATGCTCGAGTGGTACCGGGTCGGTGAGCCCTTAGAGCAAGCATTGCAGTTTCTCGCCGACTTGGTCGACCACGTGCTGGCCAGTGCTAGCATGACTGCTGCGAAGACTGAGATAGCGACCTATCAAAGCGTGTTTCAAACGGGGACAGGCCAAGATCCGCTAACGTGCCGCGACGATGCTTTGCCAGCAATTGCGGAAGCGCAGGGTTTACAGTTGGGCAGCTCATGGGAGGGGCAGTCTCGCGATGATTGGTTGAATTTGATTTTTGCCGAGTGCATACAACCGAACTTGGGATGGGACAGACCAATGTTGGTGACGCACTATCCGGCCACCCAAGCTGCTCTGGCTGCGGTCAGTTTGGGCGATCCGCGCACAGCCGAACGTTACGAGCTGTTTGTGCGGGGCGTAGAAATCGCCAACGGTTATCACGAGTTGCTGGATGCCGATGAATTGGCTCGGCGAAGTTCTCAAGTATTGGCCGAGCGACGCAGCGACGGCAAAGAAGATCTGCCACTGGACAATCGATTGCTAGCAGCCATGCGGACTGGACTACCGGATTCGTGTGGCTGCGCACTGGGAGTTGACCGCTTAGTGATGATAGCTCTAGGGCTCAACGCTATTGATGAAGTAATATCGTTCCCGATCGAGCGCGCGTGATTGGTCTGTCCCCAGTCGTGGCTTTGTAGAGCGGCTGTCCCCAGCCGCTCCGCACCCGCTAAGCACGCATCTGCAAACCGCTGGTCTGTCCACTCCTACTCCTACTCGTACTCCTACTCCTACTCGTACTCCTACTCCTACTCCTACTCCTACTCCTACTCCTACTCGTACTCGAAACCATTTCGAGTACGAGTACGAGTACGATAGGACGGGCGACCATCCCCAGCCGCTCTATAGGATAGCTGGCGATTATGCTAGCAATGCATCTCAACATCTGGCCTGCGAGCGATCGTTCATTTTGACCCTTGACACGTCCCTACAATAAAGGGTGCGGGAAAACGATCGTGGACTGCGATTGTTTGCCTGAATAAAAATATTTGCTGTCTGCGTGACCATTGGTGTCCGAAACGGGCCGTAAATATAAGCAGACAAGCAACGTACTGTTGGGCTACCAATCGAACAGCATTGCTTGTGATGGTCATCCAAGAGGTTGAACTGTATTAGTTTGAGACGCGTAGTCTCACAGTGAGACCATGGATGATCAGAGGGCAGAACAAAACAAGAAAAAGTCCCAAGACTTAAGGGTCCGCAAGCTCGAGTTTGACTGAAATGGCAAACCTTGACGAGCTCGGAACGCAACTTGCAACAGTTTGGGCAAACTTGAACTTTTCTGCCAAATTTGGTGTCCCTGTTTGCGAATAGTTCACAGTCTCTAGATCCAATCTTCATGGAGGAGTAAGCAGCCATGTTAGTACTAAGCCGCAAAGAAGGTGAAAAGCTGGTTATTGGCGAGAACATCACCGTGGTGGTTTCGCGAGTTTCGGGCAACCGCGTAACTTTGGGAATTGAGGCACCTGCCGACGTTCGCATAATTCGCGGTGAGTTGAAGACTCACGAGAAAGATGTCCACAAGGTGGTGCCCATGCGTCGGGCCGCTACCGTGACGATCGATGTGGAAAGCTTGGCTCTTGATAAACAGGCCATGTAAGGTGGTCTGTTTCGAATGCAAGCATCGCCCAAACCAAACCCGTTGTCGCGGCCTAGCTCGCGACTCACAAGCTGCAGTGTGGATAAAATCAACCCTGCACCGCCAATAATGAATAACGATTCCCCCACAGTCAGGCTGATTCGCGACCGAGCAATCTGGTTAGAGCGTTATCAGCCATGTGGGGGACGTAAATGGGGCAGTGGCATTGTCTCCTAGCCTGTGCGCTCGGAAATCGCCCCAGGCTGGAAGCCTATGCCACTGCCTAACGCAAGCTGATGGTGAAGGGTACATGTCCGCTGCGCTACCGACGCCGTGTGGATGAGCGAACCGACTACTCGGCAACGGCGTGTCGATCGTCGGTGGAAACCATCGAAACCTTTACCTAGCTTGATCGGCACGTCGCCGACTTGGTCGAGTATCGCTTGATCATCTTTAAAGATCCAACCCGCTTGATAAAAAGCTGTGGTTGCGATTGTGTCTGCCCATGGCGCTATTGATCCGGGGAATCTTCGCGACATCTCCGCTAGCATTGAGAAAAAGAACTCTCTTGTTCGAGCCGTAATGCGATCCAGAAATGGTAATTGCGCCAGCACAACTGCGGCTTGAAGTTCGCTCATTTGAAATGCGCCGCTGCCCACACCGGCAGCAAGTCTCGCATGCTGAGCCAGGCAATCGTCATTGGTTGCCCAAGCTCCACCTCGACCGGCTGAAATTGTTTTACTGCCGCCAAAACTGATGAATGTCGCGTCACTAGCCTGTCCCAGTTTCGTTCCGCCAATGCTAGCACCAAGCGCCTGACAGGCGTCTTGGATGAGCCATACTCCCTTTGAGCGGCACCAGCGTTGAAGTCTCTCCATTTCTTGCAGTTGCCCATGCAAATGGGAAGCGATGAGTACGCGACACTGGGGAGTGTAGGTCGCTTCGAGACTGTCCCAATCCAATCGCCAACTGTTTGGGGACACATCGACCAAGGCTGGCAGGGCGCCCACGCGTTCAATGGCAGCGAAGTTGCCAGGATAATCGTAGCCGGCCAGCAGTACTTCCTCGCCACTGCGCAAGCGGCAGGCCCGCAGCAGCATTTCCAGTGCAGCGGTACCGCTGCAGGCTAGTTCCACGTGCTGTGTCCCCAGCAGTTCACACAGAGCGTCGACCAGCGTCTGCTGCTGAACACCTGTATAGGTCCGCCATCCAACGTTTGGGGACAGTCCTATCAGTGCCTGGCGAACGGCGGAGTTGATTTCATCGATCATGATCATCGTGGCCAATCGAATAGTGCAGCATGCAGACTTAACAGATTCTATCCAGGTTTGAAGTTGCATGCATTGCAGGAGACGAATGGCTGGGGACAGACCCCGGGCGGATTCTTTCGCACGGGGACAGACACCTGGCTGATTTGCCTGCATTGCGTTACGGCGGCTTGCGCGGGCTCTGTCCCCAGGCTTGATCGGGGACAGACAGGACAGACACACTCCTACCAAATCACCAAACCAGAAAGCGTCGGCTTAACCCGGGACATACACATTCCAACCAAAGCTCCAAACCAGAAAGCGCCTGCGGTGCTGGGGGGTGGGTGCCGCGGGATCTGTCCCTTTTCGCGCGCCGGGTCTGTCTCTTTTCGCGCGCCGGGTCTGTCCCGCTTCGCGCGCCGGCGCCGAGAGCTAACATTGGCGGAGGGGCCGGGGACAGACCCTACTGCAAGGCCGTAGCCGATCTCGCCGGAGATTGGATGAATTAAAGCTGACGCCTCCAAAGTCTGGCGACTTCGGCTACCGGAATTGATATTTGCTTGAATGCTGCAGGACGCTATTTTGACGCCCGGTCTGCTGGAACGCTGAAGCTTGCAATGGAGGCACTGGTACGAGCATGGAATGGCTCCAAGGGTTGGTCGATCAACTGGGCAGTTGGATCAAGGATCCAGATGTCAGTTCGCATTTGATCCAGCAGTTGTTCAACGGTCTGCAAGCGCTGGGTCTGTTGCTGGGCACATACTTCGTAGCCAAGATGGTATCGCGGTCGGTTGCGGCCGCCATTTGCCGCCGAGTGGACGAAACGCTCGGCAAGTTCGTCGGCCGACTTAGCTACTACACGATACTGGTAGCCGGCATGTTGGGGATTCTGGCTACGTTCAAAATCAACGTTGCCGGCGCGATGGCGGTGCTGACAGCGGCTGGGTTCGCCATCGGTTTGGCGTTTCAAGGCACGCTCAGCAATTTTGCTTCCGGCGTACTACTGCTGGTGTTCCGGCCGTTCAAGGTTGGTGACATGGTGGTGGCAGCCGGCGTGACGGGCAAGATTAATGAAATCGATTTGTTCACCACGACCTTCGATACCCCGGACAATCGCCGGTTGATCGTACCCAACAGTGCGATCTCATCGGGCACGATCGAGAACATGACCTTCCATGCTCATCGGCGTGTCGACGTGACGGTCGGCGTGGCTTACGCAGCCAATTTGGATGCGACTCGAGCGGCCCTGACCGATGCGGTTGGCAAGCTGGCCGATCTCATGATTGCGGGGGACAAGCGCGGCTTCCAAGTACTCCTTGGACAGTTAGGTCCCAGCAGCGTTGACTGGACGATTCGCTTTTGGACGGCTACCGAAAATGTTTTTGTTACCCGCGAGCGTCTGACCCAGGAAATTAAGTTGGCGTTAAGTCGAGCTGGAATCGAGATTCCGTTCCCCCAAATGCAATTGCACCTGGCTGCTGAATCAATTCCACAAATTTCGAGCGAATCAGCGCCTTTAGTGGCCGAGGACGTAGCCAATATGCCTGTCCGGCCCCGGATGCGCAGGGCTGGAAGTGAGGCTGCGTGAAACGAATTTGGAAAAAATGGGCGATCACTGGTCGCTTAGGACTAGTGGGTTTGAAACTTTTTCAGTAAACATTTCCCTTCACGCAACGGAATTCCTCTTGTCGGGAGCCGGAGCGGACGAAAAATGATTCTCGAAAGTGTTTTTGTGGAACTGTCAGTACTAACCGGAGTCTAAGTATTTGTGCGTGCAGCGATGCACGCGGCGAATGGTTAATGGGCTGGACGACACTGGGTGTATCCTCCCCTCAAACATGCCAAAAGCCCGCAAGCGGTCCTGAATGCAGGGATCACGCGACAAGTAGCCAAAGGCGCAAGTGGACCTTCTAATAAAAGCGGTCCCGCCCAAGCCCTGTAAGCCACAGCGTGGTCAACTAAAAAACCTGCCAGGTCGCCTTCGATCAAGTGCGGTATTGCTGCATGAATGCGGCGAAGAATTGCCAAAGAGCGTCGGCTGACGGTTTCACGTTGGTTGTCGTTTATCTACGAAAGGGGTGCAATCCACCTGTATGCTCACCGAAACTATGGTGCCGCACACGACGCGGCAAGCTCAACCTGTGTTGTCTTTCGAGTTGGCACGTGAGTTGGGCGCGCGCTTCGGAACGCCGCTGCTTGTCGTGTCCCGTCCGAAACTCATCGAGACCTACAACAAGATGAGGGAGCACCTACCGGGCGTAGAAATGTTCTACGCCGCGAAGGCCAATCCTGATCACCACATACTTTCGACCCTATGCGAGCAAGGCTGCTCAGTTGACGTCTGCTCGTTCGGTGAGCTCCAAGCTGCGGTTCGCGCTGGCTTTTCGCCAGACCGCATGCTCCACACGCACCCATGCAAAACAGAGAGCAATCTCTTGGATTGCTACGAGTACGGTGTACGTTGGTTCGTGTACGACAACATGTTCGAACTGGACAAGATGGCTCGGCTAACTCCCGACGTCAACCTGCTCCTGCGTCTGGCTGTGTCGGCTTCCTCCAGCATGATCAACCTCTCAGCCAAGTTCGGCGCAGCCCTGCCTGATGCAGTCGGCCTGGTCCGTTCCGCTGTGCGGCGCGGCATGCGCGTTCGCGGCTTCTCGTTCCACGTCGGATCGCAGTGCCTCAATCCTGAAGACTATCGCATCGCCCTGCGGCGCATTCGCGAAGTTTGGGATCGCTGCGCTGATGACGGTATCGAACTGGAAGTGCTCGATATCGGTGGCGGCTTCCCCGCTCCGTATCGTACCGACGCTCCTTCAATCGAGAGCTTCTGCCAATCCATTCACAGTGGACTGGAAGATGTTTTCGGCGATCTGCCCATTCGCTTGATCGCTGAACCTGGTCGCGGCATGTGCGCCGAAAGCGTCTCGCTGATCACACGCGTGCTCGGCAAGAACACGCGCGGTGGACTGACCTGGTACATCATCGATGACGGCTTGTACGGATCGTTCTCAGGAAAAGTGTTCGATCATATCGACTACTCCATCCTGGCCGAAAACGCTGACCGACGCGAACTGTTCGAATGCGTCCTGGCAGGACCCACCTGCGATTCGAGCGACGTGGTGTCGCGCGATCAAATGATGCCTGACCTGGAAGTCGGCGAAATCCTGCTGGTCCCAACCATGGGCGCCTACACCTCAGCTTCGGCTTGCCCCTTCAACGGCTTGCCGGTTGCCAGCTCGATCGCCATCGACTGATACTGAAATCGCAAGTGAAGTTTGAAGTTCGAACTACGAACTTCGAAAATGCGAATTCGAAAAACAACCAAACGCGGCAGTCAAATCGACTGCCGCGTTTTCGTTTGATAACCGCCAAAGAACGGAAGGCACAGCGTTCGACGAGTTACAACGCGCTAAGCACCTCCACACGTCCCAGTGCTCAAAACGAAGCGGTTGATATTCGGGTTGTAGTTGACCCGGGCTAATGAAACCGAAGTTTCAAAACACCCTGAGATGGCTCATTGACCATCGAACCAACCCGTCACAGGCGGCACCCTGGCAGGCTGAATTGGACGTGTCGACGTGCTTAGCGAAGTCTGGCCAAGAACTGTGTCAGCGTTCGGGCAGAATCGGTGCGAAGCAAACTAGCTCGATAGATTCTGCCAGCACACATGACCACGATACACGTGGCTGCTACCAGCAGGCCTGCCGACAGGTACGGCTGCCACCAGGGTATCGTTTGACCGCTGGCCAGCCTCAGCATCATCATCAGCGGGGCCGACGGAGGAAACATGCTCATCCCCGTAGCCACCGCACCATTGGGTTCGCGCAACACGACGATCCAAATCATCAACGGTGCCAGCATCACCAACCAAATGGGCATCAGCACACTTTGCGCCTCTTTCAACTCGCTGATCGATGCACCCACGGTCAGGAAGATCGAGCTGAAGAACAGCACGCCCAGGAGTTGAAACGCGATGAACCAAGGCACAATCGACATCGGCAACTCCGCGCCCCAGCCGTTGCGCTGCATGACTACCCAGCCACCGATACCATAGATCGCAAAGATCATCAGCGAACCAGCCACATTGCCCAGCAGCTTGCCCGCCATCAATTCAGTCGGACTGACCGAACCCAGCAGCACTTCAGCGATGCGATGACTTTTTTCTTCCATGCCGCTTTCCAACATGGGCTGCGCAGCCAAAAAGATCACCATGAACATCAGCATCATGATCCCGAACGGCAAGAACAGCGCGACCAGCATGTCCGACTGACTCTTGCTCTTGCCTTCCGATTCGACCTTCACTGGCGCATTAGCGGCAAACTCGATCGGCCGACTGGCCTGACCTATAACTGCAGGATCCAAGCCTAGTTGACTGAGGCGTGTCACACGAACTTGTTCGCTGACGACCGCCGCAATCCACTGCCGAGCGGAACTGAGCAGTGCATCTTGGCTGAAGAACTTGGCCGGTTTGTCGGAAATAGCTTGTCCATCCATGACCTCAGCTGGTATTTCCACGAAAGCATACAGCTTGCCAGCGCGAATTTCGTCGCTAAGAGCCAAACGTTGTTGATTGGTCAACTCGGCGGCCGGAGCAGCCTCGATCTCATAGAAGTTCTCAGCGCCCGTCATACGATCGCGCGCCTTATCGGCCGCTTGCTCGACTTCGCTCTTGGATGCCGTCCCAGAGGCTTCCTCGGTTGTCTTGCGCATAACTGCGTTGCGACCTTCGGCAGCCGCTTTCAGCACCGGCAGCATTTGTCCCGTGCCATCGGCGATCACGATCCGCTGTGTTTGTCCGCCGCCCATTTGACTGAGTTTGGGCATCAGGAGCAAACCACCGAACATGAGTATCGGCATCATGATCAGCGTGACCAAGAACGCGCGCGTGGCCACCATGGCTGCATACTCGCGATGAGCAATAACCAGCAATTTGTACATGTTCATATTTCAGTTTTCAATGTTTAGTTTTCAGGTTCGTCTTTGACAATGCGTACGAAGATGTCATGCAGCGACGGTCGCACCGTTTCGAAGTGCTCCACATCAACTGCCTGAGACAATTGCCGCAGCACGTCGCGGCGACGACCGATGTCTTCTAACTGCAAGTCTTGGTAGACGCCGTGCGTTACGACCGACTTGACTCCCGAGATCGCTGCAGGCAGAGCCTGTCCGCCCGCGGCCCGGACCCGTACGATGTCGCCGCCATAACCCGACTTGATCTCTTCCAGCGTTCCATCGAGCACTTTTTTGCCACGATAAATCATTACCACGCGATCGCACATTTGCTCAGCCATATCCATATCGTGCGTGCTGAAGATGACCGTCGTGCCGCGATTTCGCAGAGCCAACACGCAATCACGCAAGACCTCCATGTTCACCGGATCCAGGCCACTAAATGGCTCATCTAAAATCACCAATTCCGGCTGGGCGATGACCGCGACGATAAACTGAATCTTCTGAGCCATGCCTTTGGATAATTGTTCGATGCGTTTTCGAGCCCACTCCGCCGCGCCCAACGATTCCAGTTGTTGATCGATAACAGCATCGGGTTTGGCAACACCTTTCAAGCGGGCAAAGTAACGCAAGACCTGGCGCACCGTCATGCGTCGATATAGGCCGCGCTCTTCCGGCAAGTAACCGATGCGTCGATCAGCCACTTTGCCCGCAGGCTCGCCCAAGACAACCACCTGTCCTGCGTCGGGTTGATAGATGCGCAAGATCATGCGCATCGTGGTGGTCTTGCCAGATCCATTGGGACCGATAAAGCCATAGATCGAGCCACTGGGCACAGCCAAGTCGAGTCGATTGACGGCCGTCTGTGCACCAAAGCGTTTGGTGACGCCGGTCAGTTCAAGCGCATGCATATTGTTCTCGGAAATTTCGTGGAGAGCGTCAGTTGCAGTTACGTTTTATGTCTGTAGAAGACGTGGGCGTGTTTATGTCGATTGTTTAATAACCGGGGCTAACGCTCTCGGTTTAGGTGGCGAAGCGCAGCCATATGATGCCGGCGATTATTAGGGCGCTCACATTGATGAACATGCTTATCCACCATTGGAACTTGGCTCGCTGCGATAGTTGGTTGGTTTGTCCCAGGGTGCCCAGCAAAATGAGCAGGGAATAGGTATGCAGTAGCGGGGGGAGGAACAGCAATCCGACGATGCTGGCTCGGAAGGCTCTTCGTATGGAATCTTCAGTTTCTTCCAGTGCATCAGCTTGAGCGTCGCTATTGTTGGTGGGCGCAGCCAACGGCGATAGCGGCGGCGCATAGGGATTTGGAGAGTCGCTGCTGGCAATCGCCTCAGTGCGTTTGAAATCTTCGCTGGTGTATGCTGGTATTGGCTGATTCTCGGGCGGTTCAGGGCGCCAATCGCTCCGCGGGCTGCCACATTTCCAACAAAAATCAAAACTCGGCTCGTTTTCCTCACGACACTGGGCACATGTCCAGGCGGTCTGCTGCGACGAATCCATTTCGTCCATAACCTGCCGAGCCTGGGCCAATTGCTCCTCAGGCACGCGGACCTGCACAGCCCCCATCGAGGTGTTGAAAGCAAAGTTATTCGAGGCGTGAATACCATCCAGTGCTACCGCAATCCCTTCGGCCTCCAACAGCAACTTGAGGTGCTCAGCTTCGAACGATGTCGTAAACGACGTCAGTAATTTCAGCTTGCCTGGCCCCGATTCGTTCAGCATGGAGCTACTCGCTCGAATTTACACAGTGGGTTATGTTAGTATTGGCAGGTGCGGCCTGGGTTTTCACCCTATAGCTTACACTGGTTGGAAGCAGCCAATTGTGGGATACACAGGCTGGAAGCCTGTACCACAGCCTATGCCACAGACTACACAGGCTGGAAGCCTATGCCACAGCCAATTTACTTCGGAGATTTCAACTCGCAATGAATAATTCCATCAAGGAAGTCCTAGAACGCCATATCCTGGCGAAGGTCAAAATGCCCGGTCAGTATGTGGGCGGCGAGCGAAATATTGTGCGCAAGAACCATCACGAAGTTCTTGGCAAACTGTGCCTGGCTTTTCCCGATGCATACACGATCGGTATGAGTCACCATGGACTGCAGGTGTTGTATTCACTCATGAACAGTCGTCCAGACTGGCTGGCCGAGCGAGCCTTTACGCCGTGGCCCGACATGGAGGAGTTGCTGCGCGAGTATCGAGTGCCGCTGTATAGTCTGGAGACCTACACGCCGCTATGCGATTTCGATGTCATCGGATTTTCGCTGCAATACGAAATCTCTTCGCCCAACGTCTTGACCATGCTCGATCTGGGCGGTATCCCGCTGCGCGGTCATGCGCGGACCATGGCCGATCCGCTGGTCCTAGCCGGTGGTCCATGCACTCAGAACCCAGAAACGATGGCTGAGTTTGTTGACGTGTTCGTCATGGGCGATGGCGAGCCAGCGTTACCGGTTATCTGCGATACCTGGTTAGCGCTGCGCAATGCTGCTCGCGAAGGGCATGGATTCTTACAAGGTGAAGCGGGCAAACAGCAGCGAGATCAAGCGCTGGCTGAGCTGGCCAAACAATTGCCATACGCATACGTACCACGTTTCTATCAGCCTGAATATGCCAATGGCCGCATCGTGGCTCTCAATCGCTTGCGCAGCGATGTGCCCGAAACGATTCAGCCTTCGGTCATCCAAGACCTGGAAGCGATTCCGCTGCCAACCAGTCCGGTCGTGCCGTATGTTGAATGCGTCCATGATCGCATCGCCATCGAGATCATGCGCGGGTGCCCATGGCAATGTCGCTTCTGTCAAAGCACGGTCATCAAGCGGCCCCTGCGTTTCCGTTCTGTTGACACCATTATCAATGCGGCGATGGAAAGTTATCGCTCCACCGGTTTCAACGAGATCAGCTTGCTGTCGTTGTCGACCAGCGATTATCCACACTTTCCGGAACTCATCACCCGGATGAAAGAGACCTTCAATCCGCTGGGCGTGAACATCTCGATCCCGAGCCTGCGTGTCAATGAACAGCTGCGGTCGATTGCCGAATTGATTGGCAATGATCGTCGCGCCGGTTTGACGCTGGCTCCCGAAGTGGCTCGCGATGATATGCGCGAGCAAATTCGCAAGAAGATTAAGAACGATGACTTGTACGAAGGCTGCCGCGTTGCCTTCCGCAACAACTATGAAAGCGTGAAACTGTACTTCCTCTGCGGCTTGCCTGGCGAGCGGCCCGTGGATCTCGAAGGCATCGTGCATATGGCCGAGACGATCGCGCGGATCGGCAAAGAAGAGAAGGGCCGCTATCCGAAAGTCACGGCCAGCGTTTCAAACTTTGTGCCCAAAGCGCATACACCCTATCAATGGAACGGCATGCAGCGCCGCGAGTATTTCCAATGGGCACACAGCTATCTCTGGAAGTGCCGACAAATTCGCGCCATCAACATCAAGTGCCATGACATCGAGACTAGCTTGCTGGAAGGTGTCATCAGTCGTGGCGACCGCCGCACTTGCGATGCGATCGAACTAGCCTGGCGAAGAGGAGCACGCATGGACGGTTGGAATGAAATGCTCAAGCCCGATCGTTGGTGGCAAGCCCTGGCTGACTGCAACATCGACATCGAACGTCAATTGCACGAACCCTACGAAGTCATGGCCAAGTTGCCTTGGGACCACGTCAACGTCAAATACGGCCGCGATTACCTGGTCAAAGAACAGAACCGCTCCGTCGTGCAATTGGCCGCCATGGCCGATGCCAAATAAGTGTTCAGCGTAGCGGAAGCCGTCAAGGCTTTCGATGTTCGGAGGTTTGGTAGCGGAAGCCGTCAAGGCTTTCGAAAGTGATTGAACGCGCCGAATCGAAATGCTTGACGCATTCCGCTACAACCCAACTCGAAATGCTTGACGCATTCCGCTACGGGTTGGAGCGGCGGCCGTAGCGCGACCAGAGTCCAACTGCCATCAACAACTCGGCTAGCAACCACACGATGCGAATCCAGATGGCTGCGGCGAGGGCAGCTACTGGTCCGACTATCGGTGTGAGCATGGTGGACAAAACGACTTCGCGCACACCCGCACCACCGGGCAAGAACGAAACAAAGCCGAGCACCACAGCCATCGCGCAGGCTCCTAGCGAACTCAGGGCCAGCGCCATCCAAGACACTTCAGCAAACTCAGTTGTGGCCAGGCCTCGCAGAATGAAGTAGAGACTGGCTCCATTGGCCAACCATGTCACGATCATGGCCAGCCAACCTTGAACGAGCATGCTCCAATCAATCCTGGCCAACCAATCATCCATCATATGTGGCTCGATCCCACGCTGTGTTTTGCGCAGCACCTGTCGCAGAATCGGCGGCAGCGTCGGTACAAAAGTGACCACCATCAGTGCCAGAGCCAGGAGCGTCCAGCGGTAGTCCAGTTGCAACACCAACAAGCACAGCGCCGCCAAGGCACTGCCGACGGCCATCATGGTGAGAGTTTCCAGAAAGATGGTCAACGTCGTCGCGACCTTCAACACGCCCCAGGGCGCCAACACGCCCACGCGCAAGATAATCACCATGGCTTTCCCGGGAAAGTACTTGCCCAAATGTCCCAGGCAATAGGCATACAGGGTGCGTCCGCGCGGAACAGGCTGCGAAAGGCGGAGCAGACTTTCACGCCAGAACCAACCGGCCGGCAACATGCCCGCAGCATATACCAGCCCAGCTGCCAACAACCACAGAGGTGAAGCCTGCCAGAAATTTCGTGCGCGACGCCGAGTCTCCTCAGCCTGCTGCAGTAATTGTTGTCGCTCTAACTGGCTCGTTGATTCAGTAGCTTGTGCCTGCAACGCTTCCGCTTCTTGCTCCAGCTGAGTCTGCTGTTGACCGAGTTGGCTGGCTGCTTTCTGGGCGGTATGACTGATTCCCCAAACGACTAGCAGCAGTGCGACCACTTGAGCTGTCCAACGAATCACACGCTTGTTCAAGACCTTCTAACTCCCCGTATCAATCTCCCCGTAGCCGAAGTCGCCAGACTTTGGACGCACTACCACAAATCATTCCAATCTCACCGTAGCCGAAGTCGCCAGACTTTGGACGCGCTACTATCAACTCCTCCAATCTCTGGCGAGATCGGCTACAGGCTTCCAATCTCTGGCGAGATCGGCTACGAAATTCGGGATGGGGAGGGCAAATCGACCTCCGGCGGAATATCGGTTATAAACTAAGTGGCTAAATTAAACATTGGGCGGGGAATTCGCAGGAAAACTTATGTCGAGATTGATGTCGCTGATCGCGCTGATTGCGGTCATCGTGGTGATTGGGCTGCTGTTCTACAAGGTTATGGTGGGCTTCTTTGTGCCCGTCTTTTTGGCGGCAGTCTTAGTCGTGGTCTTTCGACCGCTGCATTTGTACATGCTCAAGCGGACTGGCGACAGACCCAAGGTTGCCGCCGCGGCCACCACCTGCTTGATCATGCTGTCGGTACTCTTGCCGTTTGCCCTGATCGGCAGTGCAGCTGCCCTGCAAGGCGTGGGTCTGGTCCAAGACCTCAACGAAGGCAGCGTGCGTGTGGCTTTGGTCAAGCTGCAGCATCATCTCGGTTTAGAAGTCGACTACAAACCGCAGATGGATCGCATCCAGACGGATCTGGAAAACCTACTGCATGCAACCGAAGTCGATGTGGGTGCCTTTCGCGTATCTGGCCCGATCCTGGTGGAGGATGTCGATCAACCTCCGCCCGTGCCGCGCGATGTGGCTCGCTTGGGAAACAAACTGGCCGATGCCTTCGACGCTCTGCGCACCACGATCGAAGAAGACAAGACCCTCGGTCAGAAACCACTCTGGGCTGAAAAACTGACGGCACTGGCGACCGACGCTCGCACGTTCGGTCAGCATAGCGAAGACGAAGATACCAGTTACCTCGATTCGGCCAAACGCCTCGCTTCGCGATTCCGCTTGCTGCGCGAAGAGATTCTGGGTGGTATCTATTTGACAGCTCTCAAAGATCTGGCCAACCCGACCAAAGAGCAACTGGCCGCTGTCAGCCAACAGGTCAAGGACTACATCCAACCGCGTTTGCTGTCGTTGACCAGTGCCACGGTGGGTTTCACCGTACGCCTCATTATTGGTACAGCGATTCTGATCGTGTGCGTGTTCTTCTTTCTCTATGATGGACCGGGCATGGTCACGACGATCATGGCGCTGATCCCACTGGACGATCGATACGAAGCCGAACTGCTGATGGAGTTTGATCGCGTCAGCCGGGCGGTGGTCTTGGCAACGGTCTTCTCGGCTATCTCGCAGGGGGCCGCTGCGGGCCTGGGTTATTATGTAGCTGGGCTGCCTAGCTTGGTTTTGTTGATCATGCTCACCACCATGTTCGCGATGATCCCCTTTGTGGGACCAGCCATTGTGTGGGTACCAGCTTGTTTGTACCTGGCGTTCTATGAAAATCGCATCATCGCGGCTGGATCGTTGGCCCTATGGGGTGTGTTAGTCGTTGGTACCGTCGATAACTTTGTCAAAGCCGGCGTCTTGCACGGCCAATCGCAGTTGCATCCACTGCTGGCTTTGCTGAGCGTCTTGGGTGGTGTCCAAGCTCTTGGTCCCATCGGTATCGTAGTGGGACCGATGGCGGTTGTATTGCTGCAAACCTCGCTCAGCATCTTGCAGCGCGAGATGGTTCATTTCGAAGATCATGGATTCTTATCTGGCTTGCGCAAGGAAGATTCACGCCGCTTTCGGTTGCGGCGTCGTCGCAAGTTGCGTGAACCCAAAGTCAGTGACGTTCCTGCCGTGGAAACTCCAGCCCTGGCCGTTGATCCGCCAGCCCAGGTCGACGTACCTAAGTCCGAAATTTAAAGTCTCATGCCTGAGCTGCCCGAAGTTGAAACGATGTGCCGCGGTGCGTATCCGACGATCGGTGGACGCATCGTGCGCGTGGTGGATCCCAAGTGCAGCTATCGACCCATCGCTTGCGATCCCTCGCTGCGATCGATCTCGATGCGCTTGCGTGGCCAGACCATCACGGGCATCTCGCGCATCGGCAAACGCGTGATCATCGAAGCCGACCCCTGGGCACTCGTCTTGCAACCCAAGATGACCGGCCTGGTGGCGATCGACCAACCACCGGGCAGGGAACATGTGCGATTGATCTTAGAGCTCGAGAACTGCGCCGCCCCCAAGTTAACCTTCTGGGATCGTCGCGGCTTGGGCACTATCCAGTTGCTGCCTTTGTCGGATGTTACAACGCGACTGGTCGAGGGCAAACTCGGCCCCGATGCCTTGGTGATCACCGCAGCGGATTTCACCGGGCGATTGTCCGCCAGTAAGCGACCAATCAAAGTCGCTCTGCTCGATCAGAAGATACTAGCTGGCGTCGGCAATTTATATGCTTCGGAGATGTTGCACGCCGCTGGCATTGATCCTCAAACAAGTGCAGCACACATTGATGCGCGTCGCTACAAAGTGCTCCATCAGCATATGCTCAGAATACTCAACGAGGCGATTCGCTATGAAGGATCGACCCTTAGCGATGGCACTTATCGCAACGCACTCAATCAAGCCGGCGGTTACCAGAACGAGCACAAAGTCTATGATCGCGCTGGTCAAGCATGCCCAACTTGCGGGCGGGGCGTGATCGTGCGCATCGTGCAGGCGCAACGAGCTACGTTTTACTGCGCGAGTTGCCAGAGGTAGCCTGGTCGTCGGTCAGCACACGCCACTTGGGCGTCTCCATATCATCGAACTGACCGCCACGCGTCGCCCAAATAAATGCCGCCACTGCACTACCGCCCAGCAGTAATGCGACTGGCAGGGCTACAAACAAGACGCTCATCGTATTGCCTCAACGGCTTTCTCTGGATTCGATACAGGATTCGATTCTGGAAGCGCTGAACTGCCCATGTGACTAATCAGTGTTACGGCTACCACGGTCAAACTGCTGACTGGCATCAGCAACGCAGCCACCAGTGGATGGAGCCAACCGATAGCCGCTAGCGAGACGCTTACAAAATTATACATCAGCGAAGCCACTGAGTTGCGGCGAATGATATTCAGTGTCCGCTGCGAAGAACGGATGATCTCTTCGATACCCAATAGAGAACCGCTGGCCAGGTACACATCAGCCGCTTGCAAACTAGCTTCGGCACCACCACGCACAGCGATGCCCACATCGGCCGCAGCTAATGCAGCTGCATCGTTCACACCGTCGCCGACCATTACCACCGGCTGGCCGGACTGTTGGCATTGGCGAATAAATTGCAGTTTGCCTTCCGGCGACACTCCACCATGAATCGCTTCAGCGCTAAAACCCAACTGCTGGCCCACATGCAGGGCCACGCGCGGATGATCACCGCTGAGCAAATGAACTTGCCAGCCCTGCCTGGTCAAACGTTCGAGCACAGACTTGGCTTCGGGTCGCAAGGTATCGCCAATCGCCGCAACCGCCGCGACCTTTCCATCGATGCACACGAGCAAGGGACTTTGACCGGCAGCTACGATCGACTTGACTTCGTTATCAACTTCGGCCGCAATAGAACCGTGATGCTCCAGAATCAATTGCGTATTGCCCACGGCAATTTGCACTCCATCCACCAAGGCCGTGACACCGCTGCCCAAATGGCTTTGAGCATTCTGGATATCCAGTTCAGTAGTCAACTGTTGGTCACTGGCAAACTGCCGAAGCGCATCGGCAATTGGGTGGTGTACCGTGCCTTCGGCTGCAGCAGCCAAAGCCAGCGAGCGTTGATCGCCGTTCCAACTGATAATCGATAACTTACCGGTAGTTAACGTGCCGGTTTTGTCCAAGACCAGAATACCGGGCTTGGCAAGTCGTTGCAGTGGGCTGCCGCCTTTGATGAGCACATTCTTGCGGGCCGAGCGGCCAAGCGCAACAGCGACGGCCAGCGGCGTAGCCAATCCCAAGGCACATGGGCAGGCCACGATCAATACCGCAATCACGCGATCGCTCCAAACCTGGCGATCGATGAACCACCATGTGACGCCGATGACAACCGCCAGGCATAAGACCACGCTCACGAAAATTCCGCTAATGCGGTTAGCCCATTCGACGATAGGTGTCTTGTGAATGCCAGCTCGCTCTACGGCTGTTAAGAGTTGAGCCAGACGAGTTTCAGGGCCGACTTGCTCGGCCGCAATGCGCAAGGTACTTGTGCGATTGAGCGTTCCGGCCGTAACGCGCTGGCCAACTTCGACCGCCTGGGGTAGCGACTCGCCGGTCAATAGTGATGCATCGATTTCGCTCTTGCCCATGACGATCACACCATCGACGGGCAGGGTTTGACCGGCGCGAACTTCGACTGTATCGCCGGGTTGGATCGTTTCGATCGAAACCGTTTCGACCAAGCCGTTGCGCACGCGGAGCGCGGTGCCGGGAGTCAGTTGCTGCAAGAGGTCAACCGCTTCGCAGGCCGATCGTTGTTGCCAGGCTTGCAAAGCGCGGCCGATCAACAACAAAAAGACCAACATCGACAGCGAGTCATAATACAGTTCGCCATGGCCTGCCAAAGTATTCCACACGCCGCTGCCTGCCCCCACACCCAAGCCCAGGGCCACCGGCAGATCCATATGAGGCGTGCGCGTCTTGATGGCA
This sequence comes from Rania fehmarnensis, assembly GCF_056494185.1. NCBI lineage: Bacteria > Pseudomonadati > Planctomycetota > Planctomycetia > Pirellulales > Pirellulaceae > Rania > Rania fehmarnensis. Next base: position 2,149,489 of record NZ_CM151398.1, on the reverse strand, counting down.
AACCAAGCCCCGCGAAAGAAAACTGCTCCAGGCCCCAGCAGTGATACCAGCCCTATGGCCGTGCAAGCGAAACGCAGCAACTGCAGATGCTCGGCGGCCATGCCGGTCCACTCGCCCAAGTAAATTCCCAAGGCGATCAACATTACGTTGCCCGAACACGCGCCGGCGATGGCAATTTGAATCAGCTGCTGACGCACGAGTTGCTTTTGCTCGATCGCTTTGCGCGAGCTGATCAGCGGCATCGCGCGATAACCCAGCTTGGCAATCTGCTGCGCGATTTGCGACAGCTTTACATGGTCCGGCAGCCACACTAATTCAATCGTGGCTTTCGCCAGATTGACCCGCGCATCGACCAGGCCAGCCTGTAACTGTGGCAAACGCTCTAGCAACCAAACGCAAGCGGCACAATGAATGCCGTGCAGTCGCAGGGTGGTTTGCGATCGACCACCAGCCAACTGTTGTACATGCTGCTCGCTAAACCGCGGCGCGTCCAAGTCGACAAAGCTGTGACTGGCCAGCTCGGGATCGATAGCTGATTCGGGTTGCGTGCTGAACCGGCGGCGCATTTCATAGTATTCGTCGAGACCTTCACCGGCGATTAAGTTGTAAGCGGCATGGCAACCGCTGCAACAAAAACGCTGGTCGGCATCGTGCGACTGGGCCGATACCGGTAAACCACAGTGCAAACACTCATGCGCGCTCGCTGGCGCGAATGATGTGGAAATGGGCGATTGGGGCACGATGGTGGCTGACATGCTTCAGTTCTCAATCTCGCCCGAGGTCGCATCTTGGATGTCGACGCCCGCAGTTGGATTGGTGGGCTCGGCTTGTTTGTTCTTCAGCGCTTCTTCCCTCGCCAGGCAACACGGTAGTTTTTCGTGCTCGATATCTTGGACTTGGGCCGTCAGTTGAACTTCCGTCGCAGGTTTGGCAGCCGTCATCATCGGTGCCAGGTCGATCGCAGCGCGATCCAGCAAGGTGACCGAGCCTACGATGGTTACCAATATGGCTGAACACCAGGGAATCAAATTGCGATGGCGACCGATCAGCAACGTCATGCTGAACGCCAGTCCGGCCAAGGCGGGCACCGATCCCAAGGCAAACACAGCCATCACCGTCGCGCCGCTAAGCGGCGAAGCGGTACCGGCAGCCACAATCAAAAATGCCATTAACCAACCACACGGCAAGATAGCAGTCAGCAGACCAATGACCGAAGCTCGCACCAGCGGCGATTGTTTGCGCGCCCATTGATGTCCATGCGCCAGGCGTTTCTGTAACCAGGCGGGTAGCCAGGCGCTGTGCATGGTGCCACTGGCCAGGCGCGTGATCGACAGCAATCCAATCACCAACATGCTGCCACCGGCCAGTCGAGCAGCCAGGCGTTGCAACCCCAGTAGCGAACCAGTCTCTTGAATACCAGCCCCGATCAGCCCCACTAACGCTCCGGCCAAGGCATAAGCCAGTACACGACTGCCATGATACGCAGTGACTGCGGCAATGTTCACGCTGCGCTGATTTTTGCGACCAGTGGCATGACTGCTGGCCAGCATGGCTAGAGGCCCACACATGCCGACGCAATGCAACGAGCCAAACAGGCTGGCGATAAATACGGTACCAACTAGCGGTAGCATGGATGCACCTGGGGTTACCGGGCTAATTCGAACTCAATGGTTTCTTCAACATGCTGATCTTCGCGATCCAAGGTGATTTCTAATTGCCAGGTACCGGCGCGAGCCATTTGGACCTGGGCAATATACGATCCGCTGTCTCTCTCTTCCAAAGGCACAGTATGCACTTCTTTGCCACGCGTGTGGTGGTAGAGACGCAGTTGGCCGCGCGCCCCGGCAACTGGACGAGCATCGCGATCACGCAGAAACAAGATTAACTCGCGCGAACCAGTAACATCCGTGGCTGGAGCAGGTACCACGGCAATCGTCCACCCAACAGCTTTGCTCGCCCGCGCGACTTCGAGATGTTTATCCCACTGCAATGCCTTCTCGTGGTAGTCAGGCACAACTGCCATCGTAGGATCGGATACGGCCAGGTAGGCGGCATAGATCCACATGCCCACACTACCGCCCAGCAGCAGCAGGATAAACGAACTCCATTGTAAACAGGCGAGCCGTTCGGCCCGGACGGCTCGCCGTGTATCATCAGCAGTCAGTTGCACATTCATTATAATCTCGCTTTGCGCGTCGGAAGCAATGAATCGCAGCATCACACTCTCCGACGATTCGTAAATAAACTATGGTTTCTGGTAGGGCCCCAAGAGCATGTACTTCAAGATACGCTTATCACCCGCGCTATCGGTGATTTGCAGTTGTACTTCGCACCGACCGTTGTCGAACTCTTCGAAAGGAGCAGACACCAGGACCGGAACAAAGTTGTGGACACCGCCCTCCAGCTGAACTTCTTCCGCTTCGATCGAACGCACATGAGCATTGCCAGGCGAAACAACACTGAGCACATACATGCGACTTTGTTCGGTGCGATTGGTCAAACTGAGCTTGAGAGAGTTATCGATCAGGCCGTCCGCTCCGACACTGAAAGTGTTCCCCAAGTTCCGCAACAGTTTGGCGTCGAAATCATGTTTGGTCAAAAAGATGAACGTGAACAACCCCAGGGTAAAGGTCAGTACCACCGGGTAGATGATCAACCGCGGTCGCCATACGGAACTGGGTTTGTGTTCCATCGAATCTTGATTGCTATAGCGAATCAGATTGACCGGCATTTGCAGTTTGGCCATGACGTCGTGACACGCATCGATGCACTGCGCACAATGAATGCACTCCATCTGCAAACCGTTGCGAATATCGATGCCCGTCGGACAAACTTGAACACACACGCCGCAATCGACGCAGTCACCTTTGCTTTTGGTTTGCGAATCATCAATGATCAATGGCTTGCCGCGACCGCGTGGTTCACCACGATGATGATCGTAAGTCACAATCAAACTGCGACGATCCAGCATCACCGACTGAAAGCGCCCATAGGGACAAGCGATCAAACACGTTTGCTCGCGGAAGTAGAGGAAGTCGAACATAAGCAGAATCGTGGCGATGGCCATCACCATAAAGGGAATGGGATGTTCCAACGGTGACTGGGTCACCCACTGGCCAAGCCGATCGGTGCCTACAAAGTAAGCCAAGAAGGTGTGGGTTAAGAAACTGCAAACGACCAGATACACGCCGGCTCGCGCCCACCATTTCCAACCGCTGAGTGGTTTACTCGGACGTCCGCCCTTGCCGACGTTGCCTTGAAACAAGCGGTCGATCGGCCGGAACAGGTATTCCATGTAAACCGTTTGTGGACAACCCCAGCCGCACCACACCCGTCCAAACATGGCTGTTATCAGGAACACGGTAATGAACGCGCTGACCATCAACAAAGCCAGCAGCAGTGTATCGGTTGGCAAAAATGTGTAGCCCAGGATCGTAAAACGTCGCGTTGGAATATCCAACAACACGGGCGGCTTGCCACTGATGCGCAGGTGCGGCAGGATCGTGAAGAAAGCAATCAACGCATAGGCCACGCCGCGCCGAGCTTTCCAGAACTCGCCTTTGGCTAACCTGGGAAACAACCAACGCCTGGAACCATCTGCCTCAAGGGTCGCCAGAACATGCTCTTCAGGTCGCAGCAATGCCTGGCCGGCGTATTGACCTTCACTGGTGGCGCTAGGAGGCCGCGCCACTTTCGGTGCGCTCATTTTCTTCTTTCTGTAGGTCGACTCATCCGCAGTCGACCTGGTGTTAAATGGAATCGAGTTACGGTTTCTTGGCTGGTTCTGCGGCCGGTTTAGCAGTTGATTCAGCAGCTGGTAACTCAGCGATATCTGCGTTCCAGTTGTCAATCACGATGCGACTAACGTCGTCAGCTTTAGGAGCCGCCGGTTTGGTGCCTAGTAAGGTGGCCACATACGCGGAGACCATGATCACGTCGCGCGGGTCCGAGAAGCGTTGCTTCCAAGCCGGCATCGCATTGTTGTTGGCTCCGTTATTGATCACGCTAATGATGTCTTCGACATGCTTGACGTTTTTCCACTTGTTGTCGCACAAGTTCAAGCCGACCAGGCCACCGCCATCGGGACCATGGCACGATTGGCAGTTTGTCTTGTAAATCGATCGGCCGTACGAGACCCAGTCGGGCTCTTTCATAAAGCGAACCAGGGTGGCGCGATCCTGGTTCAACGTGCCGAGCGTGCCGTACTGCTTTTGTGCCAGCGACGCTTCGCTAGCGCTGAGCAGATCAAACATCGATCGACCGGTGGCTCCGAAATGGAAGAACACCCAGTAGAACACGCTGAAGACAATCGAAATCACAAAGAACCACTTCCACCAACCGGGCAGCGGATTGTCGTATTCTTGAATGCCGTCGTAGGCATGGTCTGTCAGTGGGTCGTTAGTGCTCATTCTGCTTTCTCCAGTTGGACGGTGGCTCGAGGGGCATCGTCCAAGGGGATCGATGCCATGCGTGATGCAGCGGAGCGGCTGGTCAGCAAGGCTCGCAGGCTAACCGCCACAAACACCATCACAAAGATGGTCAGCGAGATTTCCGCACAGGCAGAATAATCTAAAAAGGAAACAACATCGCGGATCATTGTGCACCTCCCGAGGCTTCGGCCTTGTCTTTAACAACCTTCTCTGGTGGTTTGGCTCCGCTATCGGTTGGTGCCGGGTCAGGTTTACTGATGTCGGTACCCAAGCGTTGCAAATAAGCAATCAGGGCGATGACTTGCATGTCCTCCTTACCCTTGGGGCCACCCTGACGAACCAACGCTTCCGAAATCTCGGCCGCTTGCACGCGAGCCACATCGCCAGCTTCACTGGGTTCAAAGCTGTACTTGGCCCCGAGAAACGAAGCCGCTTTGACACGCTCCGGCAGAGCATTGAAATTCAACTTGGTGCTCAGCAGGTGTACATAGTTAGGCATGGTCGAACCAGGCGAGGACTGCTGCGGTCGCTCCAAGTGCTGATAGTGCCACAAGTGCGATTGACGACCGCCCTCGCGAGCCAGGTCAGGGCCTACGCGGCGTGAACCCCACTGGAATGGTCGGTCATACACAAACTCACCTGGCTTGGAGTACTCGCCATAGCGTTTGATCTCGGCCAGAATCGGACGAATCATCTGCGAGTGACAACCATAACAACCTTCAGCCACGTATAGATCGCGACCAGCCAGCTCTAGCGGCGTGTACGGTGTTACTTTGGAAATTGTGGGCACGTTGGCTCGGATCAAGAACGTGGGCACAATCTCGAACAGCGAAGCTACGACAACTGCAATCACCACCCAGACGGTGAACAGCATCGGCAGATGTTCCCAGCGGCGATGCCAATCCATACGAGCCCATACATCCAACTTCTTGCCAAACTCCAGCACGCCAGTCAGCTGGCTGGGTGCTTGAGGTGGATCGACATACTGCTTGGAAAGAGGAGCTGCCTGGTAGACCGGCTCTTCATACTTGGCTGGACGCGTCATCCAAGTCATCGCGTAGTTGTAGACCATCAACAAGGCACCGGCCATGTACAACAATCCTCCAACTACACGCAACCAGTACATGGGCAGGATGGCTTGGACGGTTTCCAGGAAGGTGTATTGCAACCCGCCCTTGTCATCCAGGGCACGCCACATCAGACCTTGGGTCAGACCTGCGACGTAAATGGGCATGATGTATCCCAGAATACCGATCGTCGCGATCCAAAAGTGCCACGTGGCCAGCTTGGTACTGTACAGCTTGGTCTGGAAGATGCGTGGCAAGAGCCAGTACAACATCCCGAAGGTCATAAAGCCGTTCCAACCCAGTGCACCAGCGTGTACGTGGGCGATCGTCCAGTCGGTATAGTGCGATAGCGCGTTAACACTCTTGACGCTCAACAGCGGTCCCTCGAACGTGCTCATCCCGTAGAAGGTCACACCTACCACGAAGAACTTGAGCACCGGGTCGGTCGATACGCGGCTCCATGCACCCCGCAGAGTTAACAAGCCATTGATCATCCCACCCCAGCTGGGCATCCACAGCATCACGGAAAAAATCATACCCAAGCTGGATGCCCATTCAGGCAAAGCCGTGTAATGCAAATGGTGAGGACCAGCCCAGATGTAAATAAACACCAAAGACCAAAAGTGAATAATGCTCAACTTGTAAGAGAACACCGGCCGGTCTGCCGCCTTCGGCAGGAAGTAGTACATCAAGCCCAAGAATGGCGTCGTCAAAAAGAAGGCCACAGCATTGTGACCATACCACCACTGCATGAAGGCGTCTTGCACACCTGCATAGGCTGAGTAGCTCTTGATCGTCAGTGTTTGCCCTTCGGTCAGACCTTGACCAATCACTGGTACGACCAGGTTGTTGAACACATGTAGCACGGTCACCGTAACAATCGTGGCGATGTAGAACCACAAGGCGACGTACATATGACGCTCACGACGCTTGACCAGCGTCATGAAGAAGTTGGTACCAAAGAATCCCAACCATACAACCGCGATCAACAAATCGATGGGCCATTCCAGCTCGGCGTACTCTTTGCTCTGCGTAATCCCCAGCGGCAGCGTTAGTGCGGCACAGAGGATGACCAGCTGCCAACCCCAGAAGTGAGCGTTGCTGAGAAAGTCGCTCCACATGCGTGCCTTGCATAGACGTTGCGTCGAGTAATAGACGGCCGCAAAGATCGCATTGCCCGCAAACGCAAAGATCGCCGCATTAGTATGCAGCGGCCGCAGTCGTCCGAGGGTGAGATACGGAATCTCAAAGTTTAACCATGGCACCACCAGCAGCAGCGCCACGATCAACCCAACTAAAAACGCTACGATGGCCCACACCATCGTCGCGAGTGCGAACTTTCGCACGATCGCATCGTCGTAAATAAATGATTCCAATACCGCTGCACCACTGGTTTCATGGGCAGCATGTCCCTGAGGGGGATGTTGGGGAGAATGCCCGGAGCCGGGCTGGCTGATGGTGGCCATGATCGCTTTTTGTCCCTGGTAGATCTAAGTCGCTTTACCGACAGCAAACTCTGTTTTGCCGTCGGCGCGCATGTGACATATAGACAAACTTGAGCATTTGGGCGATGTGTGTCTAGTGGAAAAAGCGTCGCACCTTCCCGACGGGCGACGCTCAAATTGTCACACTGTGCGATATTGGTTATCGAATTCTCTCTGCTTTACTCATGATCCCTATTCGGCTATTTGGCGACAGGACGAATTGTCGCACTTGCGCTTTGTTGATTTATAAACAAAACGCCTTGTTTTTATTGGCGTTTAACACAATTTGAACTGTTGAAATTGGCTGGCGATTTGGCAGTAAACGCATAAGAAACTGTGTAAAAGAAATGGCGCAAATACGCCAAGATACTTTACATGTAAAGTATTGATCGCAGACTGTCCCCATACCGTAGCGGAAGCCGTCAAGGCTTTCGGCCTCTCAGCGATACAAAGGCTTTAGGGTGGCACTGGCTATGCGCAGCATTGCCAGTGCCACCCAGAACCCATTCGGTCTTTCGGCGATTCTCGAAACGCTTGACGCGTTCCGACAAGACTCTAAACGCGCGTGTTTAACTATTTTCGCAAAAATTAGACACACGCGACTTTATGTCCTATACTTTGAAATTCAAAATCCTTGGGCCGGCCCCTCAGAAAACCACCCGAGCATGATCCAATCAGGTCGCCAGCGACGTAGGACGAAGTCGCCTGAACATTCAGGGGCTTCGTCTCGCAATTACTACTCCGACTCTCGCAAATCGCGTGAGCGCAAATCGGTGCGTTGGCACCTTGTCTTCTATATGGAAATCGCGCTCGGACTGGCCATCACTTGGGCCGTGCTAGCCTTGATCTACTACCTGACCGACCCGCAAGTCATGGCTTTCAGAGAATGGTTTCGGTAGACACGTAGCAGCGTCTCTCCGAGACGCTGAATGATCCGAGTCTCGGAGAGACTCGGCTACGTGCACGTAATCGGTTCACTCTGGATTGCCGCTTTCCAGAACAGCCATAAACGCTTTTTGAGGGATGTCGACCGAGCCGATCGACTTCATCCGCTTCTTGCCTTCCTTTTGCTTGGCCAACAGCTTCCGCTTGCGCGAGATATCGCCACCATAGCACTTGGCCGTCACATTCTTGCGCACGGCGGGCACTGTTTCCCGCGCGATGACGCGGGCACCAATGGCGGCTTGGACAGCGATCTCAAACATATGGCGGTCGAGTTCGGCTTTCAGCTTCTTTACCACTGCCCGCCCGCGTCGATCCGCGTCACGCCGATCGCAGATCACGCTCAAGGCGTCCACGCGTTTGCCGTTGACCAAGATGTCCATCCGCACCAGCTCAGCCGCTTCGTAACCAATGATCTCATAATCCATGGTGCCGTAACCTCGCGTGGCACTCTTGAGCTTGTCGTGCAAGTCATAGATCACTTCAGCCAGCGGCAAATCGTACGTGATCATCGCCCGAGTCGTAGAAAGATACTCGGTCGTGCGCTGGACGCCACGTCGATCTTGGCACAGTTTCATGACTTGCCCGATTTGATCGTTGGGCACGACGAAATTGACGCGCACAATCGGCTGACGAAACTCTTCGATGTCGCCGGAATCGGGCACTTCTTGAGGACGATGGATCTCCAGCTTGGTACCATTCTTGGTAATGATCTCGTATGTAACGTTGGGTGCCGTTTGCACCAAGTCGACGTCGCACTCGCCTTCCAGACGTTGCTGCACAATCTCCATGTGCAACAAGCCCAGGAAACCACAGCGGAAACCAAAGCCGAGGGCTTCGCTGGACTCAGGTTGAAACTCAAAACTCGGATCGTTGATGCTGAGCTTCTCCAGGGCATCGCGCAGCTCACTGAAGTCTTGGCCATCGCTGGGATAAAGTCCGCAATAGACCATGCGCTTGGGTTGCTCATAACCGGGCAACGCCGGGGCGGGATTGTTACCGGCACTAGTGACCGTGTCCCCAATGTGCACGTCCTTCAGCGACTTGATGTTGCAGATCAGGTATCCCACTTGCCCAGCTTGTAAGGTCTCGACTGCTTTGCGTTGCGGCACGAATTGACCGATCTCGATTACATCGTGCTGAGAATCGGCTCGCAAGAATCTGAGCTTGTCGTTTTTCTTGACAGTGCCGGCCATCAGCCGCACGTAGGTAATTGCGCCGCGGTAATCGTCATAATGCGAGTCGAACACCATGGCTTGCAGTGGGGCAGAGGGGTCGCCACCTGGAGCCGGGATGCGTTCGATAATGGCTTGGATCAATTCAGGCACACCTAAACCGGTCTTACCACTGCACAAGACAACGTCGTCGGGATCAATGCCCAGCGATTGTTCCATCTCTTGCAAAACTTCGTCGACGCGAGCATGCACCAAGTCGATCTTGTTGATCACGGGAATGATCTTCAGATCGTGCTCCATGGCCGCATAAGCATTGGCCATCGTTTGAGCTTCGACGCCTTGGAAAGCATCGACCAGCAGCAGCGCGCCTTCGCAGCAGGTCAGGCTGCGCGAGACTTCGTAATGGAAGTCGACGTGTCCTGGGGTGTCGATCAAGTTCAGTTCGTACTGTTGGCCTTTATGCATCGTTCGCAGCGCGACGGCGCGGGCCTTGATGGTGATACCCCGCTGGCGTTCCAATTCCATGTCGTCCAACATCTGCTCACGCATATCGCGAGAACTGACGGTGCCAGTTTTTTCCAATAAGCGATCGGCTAGAGTACTCTTGCCGTGGTCGATATGGGCGATGATGCAAAAGTTGCGAATGTTGGCGATATCAATTTTCGACATGGGCACCACAAAATCAGGCTGACATAAACTCTTTGCGCGCAAACCCGGCGGCGCCGATGTAACCAGCATCACCCCCGAGAGTTGCGAAATCGATGGTTGTTCCAGCCAGCACGTTAGGAAAGGTTCGTTCGGCGAAGACCGAACGAATCTTCTCCAAGAAGCGCTGACCGATCGGCGATTTAGGACCGCCAAAGTTCATGGCGCCGCCCAGCACCACTAAACCCGGATCGATCGTGTGAACCAGTGTGGTAATCCCGATACCTAAATAATAGGCTGTTTCATCAATTATCGACAGAGAATATTCATCGCCCAATACAGCTGCTTCGTAAATTCGCTTGGCCGTGACCGCTTTCCCGTTCATTAGCAGCCGGTTCAGCGTGCTGACCTTGCCCCCGCGCAATCCTTCTTCGGCAATCTGAGCCACGGCGCTGGCGCTGGCATACGCCTCCAATTGGCCCCGTCCGCCTCCCCAAACGCACAGCCTGGCATCTGCGTGGCTATCGACAATGATGTGACCGCATTCACTGCCAAAGCTGTTGACGCCGTTGATCAGATGACCGTCGACAATGATGCCACCGCCCACCCCCGTGCCGAGCGTCAGCAGGATCAGGCTATTGACCCTGGCGCCGGTCCCCACCCAGAACTCGCCAAAAGAAGCAGCATTAGCATCGTTGATAAATGACACAGGCAACTTGCACGCCGCGCTGACGGCATCGCGGATCGGAAAGTTGTGCCAGTTCGGCAAGTTGGGCGGCTGAAGAAAATAGCCTCGGGGTATATCCATTGTGCCGGGAGTTCCCAGTCCAATGCGCACCAGGCTTCCCTGGGCAATTCCCGAACTGCTGGTTAATCGCTGCGCGCACTGGGCCACGCGTTCGACGGCTTGTTGTGGTCCGTCGGGCTCGTGCGTATCAATTTCTTCAAAAGCCAGCGTTTGGCCCTGGTCATCCACGAGGCCAATTTTGATATTCGTGCCGCCAACATCCACGCCTAAGAAATAAGGGGCTTTGGCCTGGCTGAGCGGCACGATCGGTTGCGATGTCGGCATGTTGTTTCCTGATGTTGAATTTGAAATCTCGCCGTCGAGATTACAAATTTATGCCACAGGCTGGGACGCCTGCGACATTACTTCTTTACTTCCATGCCTTCCAACATCTTGCGAAAGCCCTCTTTCAGCTTGTCGACCGATTCAGCCGGGCCAGTGATCTTGAAGAAATGCATGCCCATCTCTTTGGTCTCGATGATGCCGCCGAGCATCTCATGATTCTCCTTCTTCACTGCGGGTGCTTGTTGGAAAGGACCTGCACCTCCCTTGTCCAAGAACGTGCCGGGAATCTCGATGATGTGAACCGTTTGGCCAGCAACTTCGATCTTCTCTACCTTCGCTTTGTCGGCCGTCTTGCTGCCGTCGGGTTGTTCAAACTGTCCGTACCAACGTTCGATGTTGGCATCCAGGCCACCGCCGCTGGTGCTGACGGTGATCCGGGCCTGCTTGGCCTTGTCGGCATCAGCCGGACCGGTGAACTCGTAGGAGATCATGTTGTTTTTCTTGGGCACAGATTTCCACTGGGCCGGTGCCTTCAACACGATCTTGCCGCCAGCCATTTCGATCTTGCCATCAGCGCCTTTGTCTTGTTTGTCTTGGGCGATAGCGGTAGCTGCACAGAACGCGCCGGCCAGAGCGACCAGGCTCAGAGCAAGCCCATTAAATCGAGAGTGCATGCACGAACTCCTTGAAAGTTAGGTTTCATTTTGACCATTTGAAGATGCGACGTTCGAGATGGGAAATTTCGAAGCTTCCCAACTCAAAAGCACAGACACAGTCTATTACTTCAAGAGGACCCTGGCCAGGACCACGGCCAGGGCAATAGCCAAAATCACCAGCACGGCAATAAAGATGGCGTAAGTGGATTGCTGTCTCTTGCGGCGAGTCTGAATGGGATTGGCTGGTGTCGTCACAGAGGACTCCTCGTGGCCCGCGGTCACCGGTTCGTCAACCTCCGTGGCATCGTCAGCGGGTACCTCTGGTGCACTGTCGGCCAACCGCCAAGCTGATCCAAAGAAATCTTCGAAGGCTTCGCCCGCCACCATCCATTGCGGCCAGCCGTCCCGCCAAACTAGCGAATCGGCGCTGACTCGATAGTCTTGCAGCCAAGTCAAAAAGATCTGCGCATCGGCCGGTCCATACTGGCCACCCGTTGGCGGTCGCACGTACCAGATCGCCTCGGGAGCTTCGGCAATGGCGGCTGGCATTTTTGATGTTGTTCCCTGAACTCCAGGCACAGGCGCCGTGTGACTGTCGCCCCCTTTGCTGGATGTGTGGGTCGATTTCTGGTTCGATGTCTGGGTTGATCGGCGCAAGCGTGGTTGAACTTCCGCCAATCGACCTGCCTCGGCATCGTGGCTGGCGGGTTTCAAGTCGAAGGTTCCCGAGCCGCTTGATTGCCGACCCGACGCCTGAGAGAGACTACCGGCCATCGCCGCTTCCGCGTCTTCCAGCGGCACCGAGAAATCTGCCGTTTCGGTGGGCACACGAAACTTGCCGCTACATGCCGGACAGCGCGCACGCCGCCCGCCTTGAAACTCTTTCAAGTTCAATTCGTGTTCGCAGTGATGGCAACGGAAACGTATCCCCACGTCTCTTCCCCAATTGCTGAAGGTTTTCGAACTGTCTTCCCTCGCTCCGCGAAAGATATTGTCTCCTTTCGCTCCGCGAAAGGTTTTTTCACTCGACTTTCGCGGAGCGAAAGCAGACACTAGCGATAACTGTCGTGACATTTCGTACAAGACTGACCAAGCTGACCAGCCGCCGCTCGAGCCATGTCGGCGTTATCGGTTTGGACCGCTAAGGCAATCTGCTGGGCCTGCTCGACCATTTGCCGAGCGAGTTTCATGTACTCGGGATCGTCTGCATCTCGCATACCTTCCATCATAGCCGCTTTGCCTAGCACGGTCACCAGTTCAGCCGCCCGCAGTAGTTCCTCTTTGTTCTGAGCGAACTTCTCTTTACTCGCACTGTGCGGGTTGATGTAGTCATCCTGAGCCCAGCCGAGCAACTGCATCAAGGGCACGCGTTCGATGACATTAGCCCAGTCCAGCTTCGATGGGGCAGAGCCTTCAAGCGTATTGCCGCTCAACAAGTCCGACAGATCTTGCACACGTTCCTTGGCGTTTTGATGGGCTTTGGCCGCAGCTACTTGAGGACTGGCGACAAAGGCCGCGCGGGCCAGAGCGGCGCTCTTCTTCCAGCGCACATCGCCCGGATACTCTTCGATGATCGCAAACATGAGTGCTTGCAACGAGTACTCGCGCCGCACCTCTTTAAAAGAGCCTGCGAACTTAGTCGGATTGGCAACCAACGGCTCCAGTCGCAACTTTGAATTCTTGACAGCGTCTTCGATGGTGCTCGCACTGATCAGTTTGTTCCAAGGATCGCTTGAGCTCGAGGAACCTGTGGCCGCGGCCCCGTTCATCGCAGGTTGCATACCTGTGGATCCAGCGACGTTCGCGGGATCGTCGGCTGAAGGTCTGTCCCCCTGCAGCACGCTGCGAACATCGGTAAAGAATGCGCCTTCAAATTCTTTGCCTGAGAATTTGGGCGGCATGGCCCGCGATGGCTTGCGGCCACGCTGCGCCCACGCAGCCGACGAAGGCAGACAGATCAAGGCCAAGATAAGTAAGATGAGAAATCGCATAGTTGCATTGTAGAACTTCGTTTCTCAAATCTCAATCAAAATTATCGAATCCCAATAGATGCCCGCAGCAGATTCACGCTGCCAACCTCTGGATCTGGGCGGATTAACCTCTTCTCCAAAAGCTCTTGGTCGCAGGTGAGGGAAATCCGTTGACGGTCAGGCCCTCGGGACCGAGTCGCAGCTCCAGTGTATTAGGCTGCTGCCAACATGCATCTTCGGCGCGATAACGCGCGCTTAGAAAGTGAATTCGCTGATTGGTCGAACCGATCCAGCGCCGCTGGGTATCGGGCTGCTGTCGGTCATACGGACCATCTACCAAGATATCCGTCAGTGCCAAGATCAGCTCGATTTGTGGCTCGGTGCGCGCGCACAGCTGTTCCATCCAAAAACCGCTGAAGATCATCACGCTCAGCCCCAGCGAGCGGGCTGCGTGCGCTAAGCCGAGCGTGCCCTCCAAATGCGCAAACGGTTCGCCTCCGAGCAGTGTCAGACCTTCGATGTGATCGTCATCCCGAGCGACCGTCATCTGCTGGACTAACTCTGCCAGTTCAATGGAGTGGCCGCCTTGAAAGCTGAGCATCTCCGGATTGCAACAACCAGGGCACCGCAGCGGACAGCCTTGGAACCAAACCGCCATGCGCCGACCTGGCCCTTCGGCACTGGTATTGGCAATCGTCTGGGCGATTTGAATTTGGGGCATGATCTCAAATTTCAAATCTGAAAATTCAAATCCGGTTAGAACTCAAGCGACAGCGAACCCAAGCGTTTGGCAGTCTCAGTCATCAACGCGTCCTCAGCCGCTTCGTCATCCGCAACGTAGGTCACAGAGAATCGCAGGAATGAACCGGCATCGTCCCAAGGCACGGTGACGATCGATTTCTCCGTGATGAAATATTGGCTGGCCTGCTCGGCATTCTCAAAGCGTGGACCACCCTGAATGCCTTTAGGCGAACGAGCATACAAGAAATAGGTCCCACCCGGCATTTCACATTCAAAGCCGCACTGCTTGAGCGTCGCCACTAGTTTCTTCAAACGTCGTTGATACTTGGTGCGAATCTTCTCGGGAATCGCGGGCGTATCAAGCGCCGTAACCGCCGCTTGTTGAACGGCTGAGAACTGACCGCTGTCACAATTGTCTTTTACATCTGCAAAAGCTTGCACTAGCTTGGCATTGCCGCAGACCCAGCCGATGCGCCAGCCGATCATGTCAAAGCCCTTGCTGAGCGAATGGACTTCGACACCCACATCGCGGGCCCCAGGCACCGACAGAAAACTCAACGGCTGACGATCATAGGTCAGCAGAATATGAGCAGCATCTTGCACCACAATGAACTTATGCTCGTGCGCTAGTTCAATGACGCGCAAGTAAAAATCGACATCGGCTACTTTGCCCGTCGGACTGTTGGGATAGTTCAGCACCACCATCTTGGTCTTGCGCCACACATCCGGGGAGATCGCATCCCAATCGGGATAGAAGTCGTTTTCAGCCAACAGCGGCAAGCGATGCACGCTGCCTCCGTAGTATTTCGTATGCGTACCGGCCACTGGATAACCGGGAACGGTCATCATGGTGATGTCGCCAGGATTGATAAAGCAAGCCGGCAGCATGGCCAAGGCGGTCTTGCTGCCGATGCAGTGATTAATTTCAGAGTTGGGATCGAGCGTCACACCAAACTGACGATCCATAAAACGCGCGACCGCTTGCTTGAAATCGGCGATACCGTTGTCGGCGTATCCTCGATTTTCAGGACGATTGATTTCGCGAGCCATGCGTTCGCGAACCAGCTCGTCAGCCATGCTGTCGTTTTCGCCGATACCGAAATCGACCAAAGCACGATCAGGATAATCTGCCAACGCTTTACGCTTGGCGCGTTTGATCCTTTCGAACTTGTAGATCTCGGTGCCTTTGCCGTATCCGGCTCCGCCAATGCGTTCCGCAAACAATTCCTGAAAATACGGTTCAGCAGCGATAGTAGCGTTCATGCGACTCTGAAATTTGGAAAGTGAAATTGAACAAGTTGGAAATTGGTGAAATTGAAAATCAACCGATGTATTTCAAGTAGCCAACGCTGCCAAGCGGTGGATTTTGCCGTCGCGAGTGTCCACCGTCTGGCGACGGTGGCTACTTAGTGTGGAAAGTGGCTCGGTCCCAACTAGGGCTTCAACACATCGCTTCCCAGTTCGACCGTGCCCAGATCATTGGCCCCGGCTTTCAGTTCAAGTTCGATGGCACCCTTCTTGACCGGATAGGCTTTGCCACCGATGGTCAGTTCTTTGAACTTGGCCGCTTCATGATTGATCTTCAACGTGATCGTGCCTACGGGCAGACCTTTAATCTCCA
Source organism: Rania fehmarnensis (assembly GCF_056494185.1). Classification (NCBI taxonomy): domain Bacteria; kingdom Pseudomonadati; phylum Planctomycetota; class Planctomycetia; order Pirellulales; family Pirellulaceae; genus Rania; species Rania fehmarnensis. The sequence continues at coordinate 2,133,686 of NZ_CM151398.1, read as the reverse complement.
GCACACCATCTTCGTTGCTCACACCCACGAAAGGATGGTCTTGCACAACCACAAAGGCTTTCATCCATGTGTGGCTGCCACATGAAACCGGAATGGCGCTGGGCTCGGACTTCTTTACAGTGAATTTCTGCGAGCCACCGGCAGGGATCTGCTGGTTTTGAGCATCGTTATTGAAGAACGAGAAGGCGGCGTTGTGGCCAGTCTTGTCACTATTGGTGACGGTCAGAGTTTGACCGGTCTGAAGCACCACGACGTGTGGCGAAAATTGGCAGTTCTTGTTGTCCAGGACTGGGTTTTCGTTGGCGACCTTGACGGCCGGATCGGCTGCCTTGGCATCGAATTTTTTGGGATCCGGGAACATGATCACGTCGCGGATGCCGTTGTTCTTTGGATTGATCACCAAAGAATCGGATTCAATCTTCAAAGCCGCGCAAAATGGGTCGGCAACTGCGCCAATGGGTTTGGCAGCCGGTGCTTTGCCTTTATACACAAACGTCAACTTCAGATCAGCGAAATCAGCGCTGGCCGAAGAGGTGAAGCTGCTGGCGATCAACGCTACAGCGATAGCAGTCAGATTTACAAACGTTTTCATAGAAACTGTCTCTCCAGGATGGGGGATGTCCACAACCGCAGGCAGCCATAGATCTGCCTCGGCACATCGCCGTATCAGGTAGGATTGTTCCCTCCCAGGACTGGGGGGCAACGGTGCACATGATTATACTCGGCACTGCTCCAGCTGGTAAGTAAGGAATTGGTATGCTGTGCGTTCTCAATGTGGTGGGCTTGACCCCAAAACTTCTCGCTCATGCCCCGCGCCTGGCAAGCCTCGGACAAGCGCAGGCTTGGCGCAGTCCATTGCCGGCGGTCACTTGCACTTCCCAAGCCACCATGCTCACAGGTTTGGCTCCCAAAGACCACGGCATTGTCGCCAATGGCTGGTACTACCGCGACACTGCCGAGATTCGCTTTTGGCAACAATCCAATTCGCTGATCCAAGGTGAAAAATTTTACGAAGGCATTGAAACCGCCAAGTTGTTCTGGTGGTTTAATCAGCATGCACCCGTGAAATGGAGTGCCACTCCTAAACCCCATTACGGCTGCGACGGCTCCAAGGTTTTTGGTATTCTCGATCAGACCGACTGCCAGTTAGAGGAACGACTGGGCGCGTTTCCTTTCCATGCGTTTTGGGGTCCTAAAGCTGGGCTGCCTTCCAGCCAGTGGATTGCCAAAGCGGCCGCCAGAGTCCTGCGTCAAAACAGACCGCAACTAACACTCGTCTATCTGCCGCACCTGGATTACGACTTCCAACGCTTCACCGAACACGACGCCCAACGGGTCGCCGAAGTTGACGAATGTGCGGGGCACGTGATCGACGCAGCCGAAGAGGTTGGCGCCCGTACGATTGTGGTATCTGAATATGGCTTGGTGCCGGTATCGAATCCGGTATCGCTGAACGTGCACTTGCGCAAAGCCGGTTGGTTGGCCGTGCGTGATGGACCGTTTGGAGAACAGCTCTTACCGGGCGATTCAGCCGCCTTCGCCGTGGCCGATCACCAAGTGGCTCATATCTACGTCCGCGATCGAGCCATGATTGGCGAAGTTGCTGCATTGCTCGAGAGTATCGAAGGCGTCGCCCGCGTAGTTGATCCAGCCGAATTGGAGTTGGATCATCCGCGAAGCGGTGAGCTGATTGCGCTGGCTGCCCCCGATGCATGGTTCACTTATTACTATTGGCTCGACGCGACTCGTGCGCCCGACTTCGCCCCGACGGTCGACATACACCGCAAACCCGGCTATGACCCGGTTGAGCTGTTTATGACGTCGATGCCCAAAGCCATGCTGCGGCTGGCTCAAAAGAAGCTAGGTTTCCGATATCGCATGGACGTCATTCCTCTGGATGCCACGCTGGTACGCGGTAGCCATGGTTTGTATCCATCGCCGGAAGATGGCCCGCTGATCATCGGCCCCTCACCACCGACCGACATGCGCGATTTCAAACAATACGTAAGGGACCTGGTCTAAACCGTAGGCGTTAGCCTCGGTTTGTGACGTTCATGGCCGCTCGACGTAGGAACCGGGGCTAACTAACGCTCTCGGCGTTGGGTCCATTCGGTTTTCGAACGTTTGCGACCGTTGATTTAAATAACCGGGGCTACTAACGCCCTCGGCTTAGATGGCTGGCGTGGCTGTGCCGGGCGAATAACTGGGAGGGTCGCTGGCAGGGAATGATTCATCGATGGATTCATCGATAGCGTCGCGTGTGCCGGCTGGATGATATTCATCCATCTCTTGCCACATACAATTGGGGTCATCTGGGTCACATTGTCCCCATGGGAAACCGTGTTGGGCCATGCGGTAGACTAGATAGCCTACACCCAGTGGAATCAAAACGCGAAACGGTCGGGGAGCCAAAAAACAGGCGGCAGCAGTAGCGGCACTGGCACACCAGAACTGCTGGCCTGTATCGTATCGATTGCGCATGATTGTTCCTTTCAGGTGACTATGATTGGTGGAGGACTAACCCAGCAAACCTCAGGCCAAACCCTGGGCTGGCCAACCGCCTCGGGGCAGTTGACAATACGCACACACTCTTTCCAACTTCCAACTTCAAACTTCAAACTTCACTTCCATGGCATCGTTGTTCGTCATTCGTGGTCGAGATAGCGGGCAGCACTATGAACTGCTGAGCGTTTCGACGACGCTGGGACGCGAATCTACCAACCAGATCCAACTGCACGATACCGAAGTATCGCGTCATCACGCGCGCGTCGACCGCGGCACCGACGGTAGTTGGACGTTGGTCGATCTGGGCAGCAGCAACGGCAGCTTTATCAACAGCCAACGCATTAACTTGCACCCGCTGACCAGTGGCGATCGGGTACAACTGGGCAGCACACTGATGATCTTCAGTGCCACTAGCGATGCCATGACCAGTACGCAACCGGCTACGCATCACGGCGGAGCCCATGATGTGGCCATCGTACGCAACGATGATCGCGATGACCTCTCGCACATTCGCCACACCTTTGCCCCCGAATCGATGCCCGCGCCCCCATTGGTGCCCACGAAAGCAGAACTCGAATTGGACTGCGAAACCACGCCAGCCTTCAGCGGCTGGGACGTGATCTATCGCGTGGGCCAGGCAATCACGCGCACGCTGGATATCGACGAGATGATGCGCCAAGTGCTCGACATGGTCTTTCAATGGACTCAGTGCGACAATGCTTGCGTGCTGCTGATCGATGAAGTCACCAGCCACCTCACTCCCGCGTATCGTCGCAATCGCAAGAACTCGTCCAGTCCCCAGCGGCCACTGGAAATCAGCAAGACCATTGTCGATTACGTCGTCTCCCATCGCGAAGGCGTACTAACCAGCAACGCTCAAGATGACGAACGTTGGTCGGGAGCCGGTAGTATCGTATCGCTGGGAATTCACGAAGCGATGTGTGTACCGATGCAAGGTCGTTACGGAGTCGTCGGCGCCATCTACGTCGACACGACAACCAGCCCCGGCATGGCCGCCGAACGATTGCAAGACCGCGCACCGATTGAATCGTTTACCGATGAAAACTTGAAACTACTAACGGCCATCGCCAACCAGGCTGCTCTGGCCATCGAAGATACCCAGTTCTACCGCGCAACACTCCAAGCTGAACGCATGGCGGCGATGGGACAAACGATTGCCAACCTTTCCCATCACGTCAAGAATATTTTGCAAGGCGTGCGCGGCGGCAGTTACTTAATCGAAACCGGTTTGAACAATCAAGACTTCGAGGTGGCTCGCAAGGGCTGGCGAATGGTCGAGCGCAACCAGGAACGCATTAGTAACCTGGTGATGGACATGCTCTCGTTCAGCAAAGAACGCGTACCCGAACTGCGCGAAGGCGACGTTCGCCACACGATTACCGAAGTGGTTGAACTGATGCAGAGTCGCGCCGAGGAAGTTCATGCTCGCCTGGTCTGGGAACCTCCCACACACTTTCCTGCGGTACGTTTCGATCCCGACGCGCTGCACCGCGCGATTCTGAACGTCGTCACCAACGCCATCGATGCGGTCGAATCACGTGACGCCGGCCAGGTCCGCTTGCATTTGCAAATTGCGCCTGCGTCACAGCTAATCGAACTGGCCATCGAAGACAACGGCGAAGGCATCGCGCCAGAGAATCTCGAACGCATCTTCTCGGTGTTTGAATCTAAGAAAGGCGCGCGTGGTACCGGCCTGGGTCTACCCGTTAGCCGCAAGATCTTGCGCGAACACGGCGGCGATGTCTTAGTGGAAAGCGAACAAGGGCAGGGCACCAAGTTCACCCTGCGCTGGCCGGGCATTACCGAAGGTGTCGACCGCCCCACCATGATCTAGCACGCGCCAGGCAGAGCCTGGTAACCAGGCTGGGGCAACCGAGGCTAACGCCCTCGGTTTAGTCTTCTTCGGGTGTCATCCCTAGCTGGCGCATCTTGCGATAGAGATTGGATCGGTGTAGTCCGAGGCGCTCTGCGGCGTGCGCGATGTTGCCGCCGGCGGCTTCGAGGTGGCGGCGAATGTACTCGGACTGAAACATGTCGGTCGCATCGCCGAGCGTCATTTCGCTCGGCAAATTCTTGGGATCCACCGTGCGAGTCGGGGCCAATACAAAAGCCAGATCGCTTTCTTCGACCTCCGATTCGGCAGCCAGGTAGGCCACACGTTCCATCATGTTGCGCAACTCGCGCACGTTGCCCGGCCAGGCATGCACGCGCAAGCTCTCCTTGGCCTTCTTACTCAAGCTCATTGCTCTGCGGCCAATCTGGGAACCGAACTGTTGCAGGAAATGTTCAGCTAGTACCAAGACATCATCCCCGCGCTCGCGCAAGGGTGGCAGATGCAACGTGACTACATTTAATCGAAAGTACAAATCCTCACGAAACTTCTTTTGTCGCACGAGTTCGGCCAGGTTCTGATTGGTTGCCGCAATCACGCGCACGTCGGTGCGAATTGGCACCGATCCTCCCACGCGAACTACAATCTTTTCTTCAAGCACCCGCAACAGTTTGGCTTGCCCACCAGGACTCATCTCGCCGATTTCATCCAGGAACAGTGTACCGCTGCTTGCCAATTCGAACTTGCCAGCGCGGGCTGCAATGGCGTCGGTGAAAGCGCCTTTCTCGTGACCAAAGAGCTCACTCTCCAGCAGCGTCTCGGCAATCGCTGCACAGTTAACCGCCACAAATGGTTGAGCGTTGCGCTTGCTTTGCAGGTGCAAGCTCCGGCTGACGACCTCTTTGCCCGTGCCATTTTCACCGAGTATCAAGACCGCCAGATCCGTGGGCGCAACACGAGCGATGGTCTGCCGCATTGTTTCCACTGCCGGGCATTGACCCACCAGCGACAGTCCCGCCGAAGCAGATTGAACTAAGCGATCACGTGTGCGAACCAGGTCATCGATGCGCTGTGTGTTTTCTAAAGCCGCCGCAGCGTGTCGCCCTAGTTCAGCGAGGAACACTTCATCGTCGATGGAGAAGCGACCGTCGCGATGATTGAGCACTTCGAACACACCCATCGCGCGACCACGATTGTCCACCAGTTGCACAGCCATCAGCGAGCGCGTGAGATAGCCGAGCTGCTTGCCAACTTTGATGTTGATCGCGTTGGGATCATCGCTCGAATCCCAACGCAGCGGTTGACCATGCTTCAAGACTTGGCCAGCGATGCCTTGATCATCAGGTATCCGCAATGGTTGACCTTCGACGCCCAGCGCTGGATGGCCAACCAATTCCTTGGCGGCTCGATCCCACAGAAAGATACTCGCGCGATCGGCATGCAATACGCGGGCCGCAGCCTTGGCGATGTTATTCAGGAGCTCTGGCAGATCTTGCGTGCGGTGCCAGGTGATGGCCAGTTCCAACAGCGTCTGCAATTGCTCCAGCCTGAGGCTGGCGCGGTGATGCCGCCGCGTCACTATCACGCAAGTCTGGAGCATGCGCACCAGCATGCTCAAATCGTCTTCGTTCATCAGATCGCGAGGACTAATGACCAATGCTTCGGCTTGCTCGGCGCCAGGCAGGGCTTCTAAGCGATCACTGCTCAGCGGAGCAGCACACCATTCACCTTGACTGACAACTTGCCCGCGATCGCAAGCCGTGGCCGCCAGGTCAACGGGCACGCGAGCCAGGGCAGCAGTTGTACCGGCTAGTCCCCACTGCGAACCATTTTGACTGAGCCAGGCAATGCGCCCCTGTGGAAAGTGTCGCATGAGTAACTCAACGACACTCGAACGCAACGAAGCGACCGACGGTGATTCGGTCGTCGCACGCCACAACTCGCCCGCCAGTCGCAAACTGCTCACTATTCGGTGGTCTCCGCTTTCGGCTCAGGCAAAAACATGCCCACGGCCAAGGCAATCACCGCCATCGCAGTAGCCACAATACCTGCCGCTTGAGCCACGATATCGGGCGTTATGGGTTTATCACCCGCCAGCAGCGGCGCCACCGCGCTAGTGGTCACTACCGACATGCTCGTCCCGATCATGCGTCCTCCGACATTTGTTGCGAAACTGCCGCCCGTACCACGCAGGTGCAACGGAAAGACCTTGGGCAAGTATTCACCGAAGTAACTGAACTGGGCCACCGTCACCAGCCCACACACGCCATAGGCAAACATAAAGACGGGGCCGCCTTGGTTGTAGAGCATAAAGTAAGTGAGTGGCAACATGATAAGCGCCGGCACTTGAAAAAGCTTGAGCAGCGTAACACGACTAATGCCCACAATGATAAAGATGGCCAGCAGAATACGACCGATCAAACCACCCATTTCCTGGAACAACTGGACGGCTTCGCCTTTCTCTTTGATTTCACTATCCGGACCTTTTTGCTTGGCCGCCAAGGCTTTCAACTGCGTGACGACTGCGGCCTTCTCTTCTTTAGACGCAGCCTTGTCGAACTGTTCGTTCAGTTTCTTGGCTTCAACTCGCAGTGGTCGCAGTTCATCCGACGCATGTTTCATTTCCGGCAGGCCAGGAGTCACCAGGCGCGGTGTCAATTGCAAGGCACCAAAAGCGATGCCGTAAGCGCAAGCCGATAGCAGCGCGGTGACGATCGTCACGCGAATGTACTCAGGTGCAAAGAGCGCACTGATCTTGGGGCGTTTGAGCGTTCCAGCCGCCCGTCGTTCTTTCCACACACGTGACTCAGGCACGAAAGGTAACATCAGCGCAATGGGAATCGCCGGAAACAGTCCAGTGGCCAGGATGTATCGCCAGGTGCCAACTTCGCCATCGGTGGCTTTCGGAAAACCGATGTCAGGCAACAGTCCACGGTTTCTGCCGATGTAATATGCTACCAGCGTAACCAAAACGCCTCCCAACGAGGCAAAGGCTTGCGTAATACCTAACCACTTCTCGCGCTGCTTCTTGTCTTCAAAGACTTCGGCTAGCCAGGTGATGGCCGCGATGAACTCGACGCACACTCCAATAAAGGTTGTGCTGCGAAAAAAGATAAACCACGGCAACGTCGTGCTGAAGGCTGCCAGGAATGGCGAAAACGAATACAGAAAAATACTCGCCGCCATCACTGTCTTACGACCCAAGCGATCGATCAGCCAACCACCCCACAAACCGAACACCCCACCGCACAGCGCCGAGATCCACAGCAGATTACCCGTCCAGGTCGCCACCGATGGATGGCTAATCGGCACTTTTAGCAGTTCCGCGATCGCCGGCGGAGCCACCAGCGGAGTCATCAGCAGTTCGTAGGTGTCGAACAAAAAACCGATACTGGCGATCGCGATGATCAACCAAGTCTGCATGGAAAATTTGGCGGAAGAGTTCATGGATATGTCGTTCTGGGTGGGATAGGTAGAAGTGCTCGCCGCCAGCGATTGTAATCGAAATCACGCTGCCTGTGGCATAGGCTTCCAGCCTGTGTGTCTCCTACTCCTACTCCTACTCCTACTCCTATTCCTACTCCTATTCCTACGCGACTGTCCTCGTGATGCTCGAGTACGAGTAGGAGTACGAGTACGACTGCGTACTGCGAAATCGGTCAGCGGGTTCAGATTGACCTTGTGCGATCGTAACCACCGCCGCCAAGCGGTGGCTTTCGCTGCCAACCGAGTCTACCGTCTGGCGACCGTGGCTACACAGTGTGAGAACTCCTACTCCTACTCCTACTCCTACTCCTACTCCTACGCGACGGTCCTCGTGATGCTCGAGTACGAGTAGGAGTACGAGTACGACTGCGTACTGCGAAATCGGTCAGCGGGTTCAGATTGACCTTGTGCGATCGTAACCACCGCCGCCAAGCGGTGGCTTTCGCTGCCAACGGAGTCCACCGTCTGGCGACCGTGGCTACACAGTGTGAGAACTCCTACTCCTACTCCTACTCCTACTCCTACTCCAAAACCAATGCGAGTACGAGTAGGACTGCGTACAGCGAAATCGGTCAGCGGGTTCAGATTGAACTGCCACCGCTGCCAGCTGATTCCACCGTCTGGCGACGGTGGCTACACAGTAACGCTGTCCAACTACGCAATCACATCGTGCACAACATGTCCATGGACATCGGTCAAGCGATGATCGCGGCCGCCGAAGCGAAACGTCAAGCGTTCATGATCGATGCCCAGCAGATGTAAGATGGTGGCATGCAGGTCATGCATCTCCAGCGGTTTATCAACCACCTTGTAACCGAATTCATCGGTCTCACCATAAGTTGTTCCGCCACGCACGCCGCCGCCTGCCATCCAAATCGAAAAGGCAAACGGATTGTGATCGCGGCCGTCGGCACCTTGCGCAAACGGAGTGCGCCCAAACTCACCGGCCCATACAACTAGCGTTTCATCCAGCAAACCTCGCGCGGATAAATCTGAGATCAAGCCGGCGATCGGTTGATCGACCGCCACCGCGTTGTCCTGGTGACCCTTGCGCAAGTTGCTGTGCTGGTCCCAACGGTCATGACCCACCGACGGACAAGTTAATTCGATCATGCGAACACCACGTTCGATCAGTCGCCGGGCCATCAAACATTCGCGGCCGAAGGTAGCCGTCGCTCCGTTGGGACTATCGATACCGTAGAGCGCCAACGTGTTGTGACTTTCGCTGGCAAAGTCAGCCGCTTCGGGCACGCTGGCTTGCATCGCATAGGCGAGCTCAAAATTCGCGATCGCGCCTTCGACTTGATCGGCACCGCCAGTGCTGGCTAGATACTGCGCATCGAGCCGACTAAGCAGCCTGCGCTTTTGCAATGCTTGCTCGGCCGAAACGCTGTGCGGCGGAGCCAAATTGGCAATTGGCGTCGCGGTGGGCGAGAAGAGACTGGCCTGATGCGCAGCCGGCAAGAACCCACTGCCAAAGTTATCGAGCCCACCGGGCGGGGTCAGGCCACCATTGATCACGACGTAGTCGGGCAGGTTATCGCTCTCGCTACCTAAACCATACGACAACCACGCACCCATGCTCGGTCGGCCAGCGATACCCAGTCCCGTATGCAAGAAGTAGTTGGCGCTGGTGTGTTCGGAAAATTGACTAGTCATGCTTTTGACCACCGCTAGCCGATCTGCATGCCGTGACAAGTAAGGGAACAATGAACTAATCCACAAACCACTATCGCCAAAGCGCGAAAAGGTCCACGGCGATTGCAGCGTAAGTCCGTTGTTATCGAATTGCGTCGGCTCAGCTTTCATCGGAAAGGGTTGACCATGATACTTCGATAACATGGGCTTGGGGTCGAAGGTGTCCATCTGTGCCGGACCGCCATCCATGTACAAAAAAATCACGCGTTTGGCTTTGGCCGGATGATGCAATTCTGTTAGCAGTCCTGCATGTTTCGCATAGCCGGTCTTGTGCAACAGCGCAGCCAGCCCTAATGAACCAAAGCCGCATGCAGCCTGGCTGAGCCATTGACGGCGCGAGATACATGCGCGAGTGCGACCACACGGATAATTCATTTCACATCTCACTGCAGATATTGAAACTCTTTGGTACACACCAGCACATGGGCGAGCTCTTTGAACTTCTCTATCGTGCCATCGCTAACCAGTTCCGCACACTCCGCTAACTCGTCAGCGTCGGGCTGGCGTGCCAGGGCCGCTACATACATCGCGCGAATGCGATCTTCATTGGTTGAATGCTCCGTCCACAGACGTTGACTCCAACGCTTAGCCATCTCGTGCACCAGCGGCGCGTTCAGCAAGCTGAGAGCTTGCGCGGGCACGTTCGACATGTTGCGTTTACCAACTGTGGTCGCAGGTGGTGGTTGATCGAAGGCGACCAGAAACGGATCGAGAAAGTTACGACGCACTTCCACATAGACGGCGCGGCGACCGTTACCATCCAGTGGGCCACTCTTGCCGGGCCGACCGCGGCCAGTCATTTGATCGGTCAAGTAAACCGGCACACTCTCGCCGCCCTGTGCGTGATCCAGCGAACCACTGATCGCCAGCAACGCATCACGCAACTTCTCGCCGCTTAGACGGCGGACCTGGCGATGACTCAAGTAACGCGAGGTCGGATCCAATTGCTGGTGCGACTCCGATGGTCTACTCGATAGTCGATAGGCGCGACTGCTGCAGATCTCGCCAACCAACCACTTCAGCGACCAATCGTGCTCAATAAACTGCAGCGCGAGATAGTCCAGCAACTCCAAGTTGCTCGGCGCACCACCCAGCAGACCAAAGTTATCCGGTGATTCGACCAGGCCTTGACCAAACAGTTGCATCCACACGCGATTGACCATCACCCGGGCCGTCAGCGGATGGTTGGCGGAAGTTAACCAGCCAGCCAGCTCTACTCGCCCGCTCGAGGCCTGGTCGGTTACGCACTGACCACCCAGCGCTTGCAGGTCGCCGCGCTGAACAGCGGTGCCGCGTTTGTGTGGGTTACCCCGCATAAATTGCACCGCGTCGCGCGGTGTACCTTCATGAATCCCCAACAGTCGCGTTGGAGCCGGCGTACTGGCCGCCATGGCTTCGAGTGGGCTTCGATCCACGGTCGGCACTAGTCCTTGAGGCAAAGCCAACTGACAGCGCGTCGATTCTGCAATCGCACTGCGCATTAGTTCCAATCGTTGCCCAGCGGGTTGCTCCCGTTGCTCGAGCAGCAGCCTGGCCAGATTGTTAATCAGTTCACCGCCCGACTTGGCAGTCTCGGTCCACTCTAGCACGACTGGACCAATTTCGGCCGGTGGCCCCGAGCCGGCCAATCGTACTTGGCTCAGCTCAAACCAACTGTTCTCATCATCTTCGAGGGAGATATAGGCTGGGTGACCCAAGTACTTCTTCAAGTCACCGCCGTGCGTGACCCAGCCAGCATCCAGCGGTTGATCAATTGGCTTCTTCAAGTCGCCAAAGAGCAACGTGTGAAACTCGATCATGAAATAGTTATCTACCAGGATCGTCGATTGACCGCCTTTGCCACGCATGCGCAGGGCGACTACGGGATGCGTGACGTCGAAAGTCGGAGAACGCAAGGCGAGTTGTTGCTGCTTGCCCAACACGTGCGATGCAAACTGTCCAGGTCGCGCAGGCAGCACGCCTAGCGGATCCAGTGCCATCAGTTGCCCAGGTTGCGTACCACGCTCGCCGAGCGCCTCGTCGGCGCTTTCAACGTACCAGCCCGGCGGAAGCCCGTTCGCAAAATCCGCGAGCAGCACGCTCTCGGACTCCCACTTCAACCAGGCCGATCGCGCCTCGCGCAGTGCTTGAACCATCACCGCTTGTTTGGCAGCGAACTCTTGGTCGCTGCTGGCATCCAGCATTAATAGCAGCGGATACAACGGATGAGCGCTAGTAATTTCCTTGCGAGTTTCCTCGGGCTTGGCTTTCCATTGCTCGACCAGTTGCAACAACCACGCTGCCAGTTGGTCTTGCGTTAGCGTCGTGGATTGCCCCTGCACAGCGGTGCTGAGGGAGCGCTGCAATTGTGCGGCGAGTTGCTGATTGTGCTGGGCTATGCGGCCATGCGGATCATCGAGCGTGTAAGTTCGACGTGAACTCTGCAGCACGCCCATCAGGCTAGTGTAATCAGCGGCGCTGAGCGGATCGAATTTGTGATCGTGACAACGCGCACAGGCGACCGTCAGTCCCAAGAACGTTTTGGAATATACGTCGATCTGATTATCCAAACGTGTCGCTTCGTCGCCCCACACGTCCACCGGCGCGTGCAGCCCTTCGCCCATCCACCACCAACTGGTCATGGCCATCGATTGATTAATGTCACTGACGCGATGACGGCGAGGATCGACCAGTACATCGCCGGCCAAGTGTTCCATTACGAAGCGATCGTAAGGCAGATCATCGTTGAGCGCATCGATGACCGCATCGCGATAACGCCAGGCGTATCGAACTGGGTAATCGAATTCATGGCCCAACGTTTCGCAGTACCGCACCAGGTCGAACCAGTTGCGTCCCCAGGTGACTCCGAACTCAGGCGAAGCCAACATATCTTCCAAGACTTGCGCATAGAGCGCGTCAAACTGAGGCGAGCCGACCTTGGGTGCCTGGCTGAACTGTTGCCATTGCTCTTGCGACGGTGGCAGCCCGGTCAAATCATAGGCCACTCGTCGCAGCAGTTGCGTGGGCGTAGCATCATCTGCCGGCTGCAACTGGAGACTTTCCAGCTTGCTTAGTATGAATGCATCCAGCGGTCGCGCTGGCCAATCGGCTTGACGGACCGCGGGCGGAGTAGCTGGCCGCATACTCTGCCAGGCCCAATGCGATTGAGCCCGCTCCTTTAACCAATCGGGACCAACCGCAGGTGATGTCCCTTGGCGCTGCGGCCAGGGTGCACCGATGGCGATCCAACGTTCCAGTGTCGCAATCTCTGGTTTGCTCAACGGTCTGTCCGGCGGCATGCGGTTCATGCCGTCACCGCGCACAGCCATAATCAACAAGCTGTCGGCCGGTTTACCCGGTTCCATCGCGGGGCCACTATCACCGCCGGCCAAAGCCAATTCGCGTTTGTCGAGTTTCAGACTGGCTTTGGGGGCTTCGAGCGTCGAACTATGGCAACTTAAGCAGCGTTCGGCCAGCAGCGGACGCACTTCGCGCTCGAACCACTCGTCAACATCGGGCTCAGCCGCGCCGGCGACAGCCAGCAGGCACCAGCCAACCAAGCCAATCGCGGTGGAGGTGAGTAGATATTTCATTGCAGGCGGGGAGTTTATGGTGGGAATCGATCGAAAAGGGTCAATCGCTATATTCTAGTCGATCCCCCGGCCGCCGGCGCTAGCCTGGGAAGATTAAATGCTGCGGCCCGTCTGTGGCATAGGCTTGTGTGGCATAGGCTTCCAGCCTGTGTGCCATCTCCACTGGGCTAGAAAGCTTTTCGATACACAGGCTAGAAGCCTATGCCACATACAGGCTAGACGCCTATGCCACGTAAATAGATCAACTTTCAAGACGGAATACTTTACATATAAAGCAATTGCAGCAACGCCAGGAGCGGCCTCGCGGTTGAAATCGGGCTCAAACGTGTTACCCTTTTACTTCCTGAAGGTCACCAAAATCTGTTTTTCACTATTGTGCTCCTCGTGAATAAGTCGGGCTAAATGTTATTGTCGATCATCGTCCCGGTATACAACGAGCGCGATTCGTTGCAGGAACTGATCAACCGCATTGCGTCGGTTGCCCAAGAGCAACAGTATTCATTCGAAGTCTGGCTGGTCGACGATGGCTCGCGGGACGGCTCGTGGGAGCAAATCCAAGCTTTGTCCGCCGCCCACAACTATGTATCAGGCCTGAAACTGCGGCGCAATTTTGGCAAAGCCGCCGCGCTGTCGGCTGGGTTTGATCATGCGCAAGGCCAGCGACTGATCACGCTGGATGCGGATCTGCAAGATGACCCAGCTGAAATTCCTGCCCTGCTGAGCAAACTGGACGAAGGCTATGATGTGGTCACCGGTTGGAAGCAAGTCCGGCATGATCCCTGGCACAAGGTTGGCCCAAGTCGAATTTTCAATCGCTTGATCAGTTGGCTAACCGGCGTGCATCTGCACGATCACAACTGCGGCTTGAAAGCTTATCGCCGCGAAGTTATCGATGAAGTCAAGTTGTACGGCGAGATGCATCGCTTCGTGCCCGTGCTAGCCGCGGCCCGCGGGTTCCGCGTGGCCGAAATTCCCGTCAAACATCAAGCCCGCAAGCATGGAGTATCCAAGTATGGATTCGAGCGTTTCATCAAAGGGCTGCTGGATCTGTTTACAGTCTACTTTCTGACTGGATTTCGTAACCGCCCGCAGCATCTACTCGGATCGCTGGGGCTAGCAGCGCTGAGTTTTGGTTCGCTGGGGATCCTAGTACTGACCATCTTGTGGGCTTGGACGCGGATCGTCAATAACTTGCCCGAAGATGATCTGCATCTGCACGAGCGCGCGATCTTCTACTATTGCATCCTGGCTCTGCTGTTGGGCGCCCAACTGCTCTCGGTGGGTTTCATCGCCGAGTTGATCACTGCTCAGAACCGTCCCCACACCAAGCCGTACAGTTTGGCTGAGTCAACCAAACGCGAGTACGGAACCGTAAAAAATAAATGACCGGACTAACAGTGCTCACCAAGAGCGAATTTTCATCGCTAGTATGGACCGTATCGGATCAGGGCGAGACGATTGAAGGAACTGTAGGCCTGATGAGCTTGTAGTAAAATGAGTCGCGATTTAATCGATCGCTTCACAACTCCGGCTTGAAGAGTATTTTTTCGGATAACTATTTGCGTTAGCCGTGAACGTTCGATTTTGTAGGATTGAGATCAAACTAACCTGTTACGATAAGCCCGGTCATTTATTTTTTTACGGTTCCGAAGCCCATGTCCGAACAATCCTCCACAACTTCAACCTGGTGGATAGGCCTGCTGGTTGTGGTAGCCCTGGTGGCTCAAGCCGAGCGCATTCTCACGACGCGCTCGTCCACGGGCGAGACTCCTTTTCATAGCGCAAACGATCGCAGTCGTTGGTGCGGTGTAGCAGCCTTGGGCAACTATGGTCGCTTTGAGATCGACAATATTACCGATCGCAAAGATCCCAAGACGGGCAGAAGAACTTGGGGGACCATCGACAAGGTACGACATCGAGGCCGCGATGGTCGGCAACACTATTACAGTAGCAAGCCGCCACTACTGCTGGCCATGCACGCCAGCGTCTATGGTGTGGTGCGTTTGGCGACCGGTCTGAATATTCTCAACTACCCATTTACAGTGGCACGCATCGTCTTGTTGCTGGTCAACTGGTTGCCACTGGGCCTGTTTTGGTGGATGTGGGCCAGGTATTGGCAGCGACAATCCATGCATTGGTGGACCTTAACCGTCGTCATGCTGCTGATGCTGTGGGGCACTTTCGTCAGTACCTTTGCCAATACGCTGAACAATCATTTGCCCGGTGCACTAGCTGCCGGCGTATCGCTGTGGGCTGTGTTGCAGATCATCTATGAGGGCCAAACCAGCGCCCGCTACTTCGTTCTGGCTCTCTTTGCCGCCGGCATGTGCGCGGTCTGCGAATTGCCTGCCTTGGCCTGGGCTGCGGCCGTCGGCGCGCTGCTGATCCAAGTTGATTGGCGCAAAACGCTCATGGGCATAACCGTGGGCATGGTACCGCTGGCCGTGGCTTTTGCGCTCGTCAATTACTGGGCGCATGGCGATCTGCGGCCACCATATGCCCATCGCACAGTCGGACCATTGGTAACGCAATTGCCACTGGATGATTCTGTTAATGGCTTGTCCGAGATGGAGCGAGTCGCGCAGCAACGTTCGCAGATCGTTAGCATGCTGCAGACGAAGGATTTCAACTTGAGTCCGCAGGCTGAGTTGAAAGCGTCGCGGACCGCGGGAGTTTACGAGCTATGGGACAGCGCGACTCAATTCCGATTCGCGCTGACCATTGCGGACCAGTCGATCAACATCCACCACTGGGATGATTGGTACGATTATCCTAATTCCTACTGGTACCCAGAAAATAAAAAGGGTGTCGACCTGGGCGAGCCCAGTCGTGGGATGTATCTATTGCATGCAACCTTCGGCCATCACGGTTTGTTTTCGCTGACGCCCATGTGGCTGTTCATTCCGCTGGGCGTCGTGGCCATTTGGAAAACTTCCGCTCTGCCGTTTTGGCGACGACTTTTTGATTTGCGCATTCAAGTGATGTTGGCCATCGTCGCGACCAGCCTTGTTTGTTTTGCGTTCTACATGGCCAGGCCGTTGGAGGATCGCAACTACGGCGGAGTAAGCTGTGGATTCCGCTGGATGCATTGGTTCGCGCCGCTATGGTGCTGGTTGGTGGCTCATGGCCTGATGAGACTCCAACCGCGGATCAGCCTGGCGCAGATCATCGTGGTCCTGTGTTTGGTCATCAGTATCTATTCAGCCAATGTGCCTTGGCAGAATCCGTGGACCTCGCCCTGGTTGACTCGTTTTTGGGGTGGCCCGGGCTGAGCATCCGCTCTGCCCAGAGTGCAAACGAAGATCCAGAGCCCACAAAACTTGCCCAGGGGCTGTTTGGCGTGTAGAGTTACGGCATGGGATTGACCTACTTTAAACGTTATAAAATGGAAGCCCGCTTGGGGCAGGTTGAGCTAGACCAACCTGTGTTGGCCGAAGGTTTTGAGTTAAAGCCTTGGTCAGAGAGCCTGACCGGCGAGCATGCGCTGGTAAAGTGGGAAAGCTTTCGCTCAGAAATCGATTCTCACGTCTTTCCCTGTCTTGGCGAACGCGAAGGCTGTGCGCGGCTGATGCGCGAAATTTCTTCGCGTTCCAACTTTGTGCCCGAAGCAACTTGGCTGGCCTGCTACCAAACGCCGACATCATGGCAAGCTTGTGGAACTGTTCAAGGTTTGATGCTCTCGCCACGCGAAGGTGCGATCCAAAACTTGGGTGTGCATCCGGAGTTTCGCGATCGCGGCTTGGGGCGAGCGCTGCTGATTAACGCCTTGCTCGGCTTTCGCTCGGTAGGCTGCACTCATGTTCAATTAGAAGTAACCGTTCAAAATACGGCGGCTGTACGATTATATGAACGCATGGGCTTTCGCCGCATCGAAACGCTCTTCAAAGTCGCTGACGTCATCTACGCGTAAGCTGACCTCTTGTACAACCATGGCACTGCTGGTCTATGCGACTGGTGCCATCTTAGCGCAAGCTCAAGAGCCGGCGATTGCCAACCCGCCCAACCCAACTGTACTGTTCGATAGCTATCACGCCCACAACTTTCTCGATCGCGGCGTTATCCCCGGTGAGCACAGCTACCACCATCTGACCGGCCTGAAGCGCGCGGCGCAACTCCTGCGCGATCGCCAGGTGCCAGTTGGAGAGCTGATCATCGGACCGATCACGCCTCAGCGGCTGAGCGGTGTCAAGCTGGTCATCTTAAACTTGCCCAGTGCCGATCGTCCGCCCTGGTTGGTCAGCGAGATTGAAGCGGTCGTCGACTTCGTGCGTCAGGGTGGCGGAATCATTTTCATCACCGACCATTCGAATTGTTACTACCACCAGTATCACTTGTTGCCGCTGTGGGAACGACTGGGGCTGATCCCTACCTTCGAAACGGTGTGTGAACGCGAGCCCAATAGCCTGCTGACTCCTAGTGGTGAGGGTTGGTTGTTGGTCCGTCATTTCGAGCCGCATCCAGTAACCGAGTCGGTCAAATATCTGGCCATTCAAACCGGAGGTCGCGTCGTTGGGCCATCGATCGTGGCGCGAACGAGCCCGCAAGCCTGGGCCGATGCGGGCGCAACGCCCATGTATGCCGAAGGCCCCATCGGACTATTCGGTGATATGAAGTATTCAGCCAGCGAAGAACAAGGCGCGCAAGGAATCGTACTGGCCAAGCAAGTTGGACAAGGTCGCGTGGTGATCATCAGCGATCAAAATGCGATGGGCGATCTGCTAATCAGCTACGCTGACAATTGGCGACTGTGGTTGAACGCTTGTAGTTGGGCAGGCGGAATAAAGCTGGATCACGTGCTCACATCGCGCTTACCCCGCACAACCACTGCCTCCACAGTTGCCCTCGACCAGCAATCCATCTTTGATCAGATCACTTCCCAGCAGCCCGATCGCAATGCACAGCCCCAGCTGCCACCGGGCACCTGGCAAGTTCAGTGCTGGGAACCATTAACGCGTGGTCAATTTCATTGGGGTGGTACTGACGCAATTCAATATTATTACTTCTGGTGCTGGCTGAATCGTTGGACTTGGATCAGCGCGCATGAAGAAGCTTCGCACCCAGAACCGATGGGTCGCCAATTGCTGCTTGCTGCAGACAACGACATACAAGATCCCCGCCTGATCCAGCGGCAACGCGAGATTCTCTCCAGCGGTGGCAAAATAATTTTGCTGCCTTCCGTGGATCAATCCAGCCCATCAACCGAGCCTACGGAGGTTCAAATTGCCTGGCGCGATCGATGTTTACAACAGTTGAATATCGACGCAGAGCAGCAAGTGCTTTGGCGAAACCAGCCGCTTAACCATTGGCAATTAACTTCGGGACATGGGACGCTTGTGCTGATCCCAGATGCAATTCGCTTGCGCAATGCTGCTTTCGAGCGTCCTGAACGCACGCCCACTGCGCCGCACGCCAAATGGCTGGGCCTTCTTTACCAGTGGTTGTTTGAACAGCCGTAAAGGGTGAAAATAGCGTAGCTCGGTTTTTCTGAAATCGACACGCAGGCTGGCTAACTCTCAGCGGCGAAGGTGGCGCAGCAGTTGCCCTCGTCACCCACGTGAACCGCTGCGGTCAAGTCATCGCCCTATCGAATTCGGAAAGGTCGGCTCTACACCGACTACTACTTAGGAACAAACATGCCACGTCTGGTTGTACAGGACTTGAAGAAACAATTCGTAACCGAAGCGGAAACGTTGGACGTGCTGGATGGAGTGAACTTGACACTCGACGCGGGTGAGAACCTGGCGATCGTAGGGGCCAGTGGATCGGGCAAGTCGACGCTGCTATACATCTTGGGAACGCTCGACACGCCGACCAGCGGGTTAGTTGAAATCGATAACGTCAATCCTTTTGCATTGAGCGCTGCCGGGCTGGCAGATTTTCGCAATCGATCGATTGGGTTTGTCTTTCAGGATCATCACCTGCTACCTCAACTGAGCGTGTTTGAAAATGTTTTGCTGCCAGCGATCGCTCAAGGTCGTCCCAGTCAGGAACTGGCGCAGCGAGCCGAACGCTTGATCGATGAAGTTGGGCTCAGCGGACGCATTAGCCACGTTCCTGGTCGTCTCAGTGGCGGCGAACGACAACGCGTGGCAGTAGCCCGCGCATTGCTCCATCAACCGAAACTCTTACTGGCTGATGAGCCCACAGGCAACCTGGATGCCGACACGGCCGATCGCATTGCAGATCTGCTCTTGGATCTGCCGCGCCGCGAAGGTGCAGCTCTGATCATGGTGACCCACAGTGAGTCGCTCTCGTCGCGCGCAGCACGTTGTTTGAAATTAGTCGACCATCGCCTGGCCACCGTCGCTTGACGAATCCGTAAAAGGGAAGATACGCAGGGTGAGTACCATTTCGTCTGACGATACTAAGAGACAAGTCGCAAGTTTGCGATCACTGCCGGACTTGCAAACGTTGGTATGGAGATCGCTCTCCGCTTTTCGCGCGTTGCATTTGGCACTGGCCTTAGGCATAGCGGCGGCGACGGCAGTGATTCTCGGTGCGCTGGTTGTGGGCGATTCGGTGCGCGGCAGTTTGCAAGACATCATCGTCCAGCGCTGGGGCAATCTTCATAGCGTCATGCTGGCACAACGATTCTTCTCCGATCAATTGCTCGCACCGGAGTCAACCAAACCGCTACCTGGCTACCAATTACTGCCTGCGATTATTCTACCCAGTTCGGCTGCCGAATTGAAACATGCTAGCGGCATGCGCCGCGCAGCCAATGTTCAGGTCTTGGGCGTTACCGACCAGTTCTGGCAATTGGTAGGCAACGACCAGCAGCTCAAATCCATAAAACTCGGGCCCGACGAAGTGGCCCTGAGTGCGGCGTTGGCCGGTGAGTTGGATGCCAAGGTCGGCGACGAACTAACCATTCGCTTACCCAAAGGCACGGGTGTACCAGCCGATAGTCCACTTGGCCGTCGCGACGATGCCTCGGCCAGTCTGCCTCGACAACGCGTGGCCTCTATTCTGCCTGCCCAGACAGTGGCTGACCTCGATTTCCGCGCCAGTCAGCAACCGACGCGTAATATCTTTGTACATATCCCTAGTTTGCAAGATGCGCTCGAACAACCTGAGCGCGTCAACGCTGGTTTGCTGGTCGCCACCGAAAATCTATCACGGCTCAGCAGGCAATCGGTTAGCGATGCCCATCGCGTGTGCGATCAACTGAACGCGCGCATCACGCCCAGCATTAGCGACTATGGCCTCAAACTGACGCGACATACGCGAGTCTTTCCCGACGAATCCATCGGCGAAACTTTTGCACCCGGCGCAGATCCCAAACCGCAAACGATCTTTGATCATTACCAGATCTCGAGCGATCAATTGATCATGGACAACTTGACGATGTCCGTGTTAATGCGCGAATTGCAGATGCCTTCGTACAATCTCAATCCGGCTCGAGTGTTGAGCTACCTGGTCAATGAAATTCGAACCGTAGTTGGACAGAATGCCGAGTCTTCCAAGATGGTTACCTATTCGATCGTCACGGGCCTGGAAGACTGGGAACGTACATTGCCCGTGGTCGATCATGTGAGCGAATTCTGGAAAGAGATGCCCAACGCATGCGCCGTCAGTCCTTGGCTGGCCGAACAACTAGATATCAAACCCGGTAGCACAATTCGGCTGAAATTCTTTGAACCCGAAACAGTCGAAGGTCGCGAAATCGAAACCAGCGTTGACTTGACCGTCAACGCCATTGTCGACATGACCGCGCCTGACAAAGGTTACGTGCGCAATCGTCCGGCAACCTTCGCCCGAGCGCCCACCAAGACAAATGATCCTGGCTTTACGCCGATCGTGCCTGGTATCACGGACCAAGATACGATTTCCGATTGGGACCTGCCGTTTAAACTCACGCGCGAGATTCCCAAAGCGGATGACGATTACTGGCGTGACTATCGACTGACTCCCAAAATTTTCATGCGTTACCCGCAGGCCGTAAGAAGCTTTGGTAGTCGGTTCGGAAACGCCACCGGTATTCGCTTGGAAGTCGATCAGTTGGCCGCCAGTGGATTGGACGAAGCCGAACTGCGCAAGATCATTCAATACTCCATGTTGCGGGCCAAGGCCGGACTAGGCATGCAACTGTTGCCGATGCGGGCCATGCAACTGAAAGCCGCGTCGGGCACAACTCCGTTTGATGGTTTGTTTCTTGCTCTAAGCTTCTTCGTAATCGTATCGGCGCTAATGCTGGTGGCGCTGCTGTTTCGCTTAAGCATCGAGCAGCGTTCGAACCAATGGGGTTTGTTGTTGGCGGTGGGGTTTGAACAATCGCGAGTCAGAGAGCTCTTACTGATTGAATCGGGTTGGGTTATGGCCCTGGGTCTTGTGCTGGGCGCCATGGGCGGATTGGGTTACGCCTGGCTAATGATTGCCGGTCTGCAGAGTTGGTGGGCGGGGGCCATCAGCGGTTCCTTCTTGACTTATCATGTGACGATCAAGAGTCTATTGCTGGGAGCGGCCATTGGCGGCGCGACATCGCTAGCGACGATTTGGTGGAGCCTGCGCCGACTAAAAAGCTCGACGCCTCTAGGCCTGTTGCGTGGACAGTGGGATGCCTTAAGTCTATCCAACGATGCGACGGCCAAAGCAGCGATGGCGCTGGCTGGATTCTTGTTCTTCGGCGCGTTTGGACTGTTAGCCCTGGGCTTTACTTTAACTGGCATGGCGCAAGCCGGCGCGTTCTTTGGCTGCGGGATGTTGATGGTTTGCGCGGCCTTGGCGGCCACCGTTTTTCTGCTGAAAATTCCCGAACCCAAATTGTCGCCTGCGAGCTCTTCTGCTGATCATTCTTCGTCCGCCCAGGCAGCTCGACTCCCGTTTCATGCAGGCTTATGGTCCCTGGCCTGGTCGGCCCTGCGTCGCAATTTGTGGCGCAGCATCTTGACGATTGGACTTCTGGCAGTCGCTAGTTTCTTGATTGCTTCGATGAGTGTCTTTCAGATCGCCCCGACGCTCCAAGGCAGCGGTGGATTTCAATTGATTGGCGAAAGTTCGCTGCCCATCTATCGCGACCCGGGTGCGGTAGTAGCCCGCGAAGAGGTTCTCAGTGCAAATGACTTTAACACCTTGCGCACGGCCACAATCTTGTCGTTTCGCGAGCGTCCGGGCGAAGACGCCAGTTGCAACAACTTGTTCCAAGTTGGCCAACCTACGATCCTGGGCGTGCCAAATGCGCTACATCAACATCAACTTATATTGCCTGAGAGTCAGCGGTTCCAATGGGCTGCTGCCAACACGACCTACGAAAGTCCCTGGCAAGCCCTCAATCAAGTAGGCACTGGTTCAGAGACCGACCCGATTCCCGTGATTCTCGATATGAACACGGCTGCGTGGAGTTTGCATCAAGGTGCATCGCTGGATGCCATCACACGTATTCAGTTGGATGATCGCGTACTGCATTTCCGCACAGTAGGCCTGTTATCCAACAGCATCATGCAAGGCAAACTGCTGATCAGCGATTACAACTTCTCGCTTGTGTTTCCTGAAATCAGCGGCTTCCGATACTTTTTAATTCAAGATGACCAGCAGGATCAACAGCCCGTGGCTACCGCCATCGAGAACGGTTGGAGCGACCAAGGGTTGGACGTAACCTCATCAGCCGAGGTCCTCACGAAGCTGTTGGCCGTGCAGAACACCTACATCTCAGCCTTTCAAGCCATCGGCGCGTTGGGCTTGCTACTGGGCACGATGGGACTGGCCATCGTGCAGATTCGCAGTGTCATTGAACGTCGACGCGAATTAGCCCTGATGCAAGCCATCGGTTTTTCGCGCTGGCGGTTGGCTGCGCTGTTGATGACCGAATCCAGCTTGTTGCTAATCGGCGGTTTGATCATCGGTGTGGGCGCAGCTTTAGTGGCACTGGTGCCGTACATGCTTAGCAATAGTGGCTCGGCCAGTATCGGCCAGCCGCTAATCATGCTCGCGATCGTCCTGGCCGTGGGCTCCACCGCCAGTCTGATCGCCGTCGTAGTTGCGCTCAGGCAACCACTGCTGAAGAATATTCAGTAAACGCGATCACTTCCATTGACTCTGAGTTCCGTAAGGTGGTGGATAGATATCGCGATAGCTGGTTTGCGCGGAATGAATGGGGGCCCAGTTGTTGTAATTCAGCGGTGGCACAGGCGATTGATTGGCTGAAGCAATGTTCCACTGATTGGGCGCTAACTGGGTTGATGGCTCCTGCGTTAATTGGTCCCGTGTTGCTGCATGTTGGAGCGATGGAACTGCTGGGTGGCTACGCACTGGGGATAGTTGGTAAGTGGGCATTGAGTAGGTCGACACCGGTTGAACTGGTTCAGTTCGAGTTGGCTGTGAGTGAACTGGTTGTGGCGAAGTCGAAGGCACGCTAATGCGAAATGACTCGTACTGCTCCAGCGGCGCATAGCGTGTGACGCGTTGACTAGCATCGACTTGGGGTGGTAACTGGGCTGAGGTCATCTGGGCTGAGGTCATCTGGGCTGAGGTCATCTGGGCTGAGGTCAACTGGGCTGAGGTGCTGGGCAAGGGCAGTCCGACCACGTTGGCGATCTGATTTAGATTTTCGTCAGCCAATTGTTCTTCGACGGCTTTACCGAACGCTTGGCCTACTGGGCTATTAAGTACTGCGTGTACAGTGCGTTCGAGGTTGTTGACGCTCAAGGCTGTCGGCAAGGCCTCGCCTTTAACCGCGGTCGTGGTGGGCACCGAGCCTGGGTTGATCAATTCGAACAGCGCATCGCGAAGCTGGGGTTGTGCCAGGATTACGAATAGTCCCATGATGGAGACTTCGAGCATTGCGGCCGAGATGGTATTGAAAACGCTACGGCGTTTGCGAGCTCGCATGTTGGGCACCTCCGTGCTAGCGAGAATCCTGTAAACTGTCTGCAGCAGGTGTTTGCAAACGCAGTGCCAAACTGCTCACATGCCATTTGGGCATCTACCTCTATTATGGACCGCACCGATAAATCGCTTGGAAAAACCGCGGCAAAACACGCGTATATTCCAGGAAATCGCTGGCCGGACACCCTAGAGTGAACGCCAATTCGCCTTGGGCTAGCAAATTTCAGATTGACTCAAACTTTCCCAACTTTGAAGAAACTACCGTCCCCAATGGCCAGCCGCGACGAAATCGCCTACGAGTATTTTGAACAACTGCCATTTCCTCCGTATCCGGTACAGGAGGAAGCCATCGTCGCCTGGTTCTCCGCCGAGCAAGGTGTACTGGTGTGCGCTCCGACCGGGACCGGCAAGACACTGATCGCCGAAGCAGCCATCTATGAAGCGCTGAAAACTGGCAAACGTACGTACTACACGACACCTCTGATCGCTTTGACCGATCAGAAGTTCGATGAACTGAAACAAACCGCCGTGCGGTGGGGTTACTCTGAAAACGATGTCGGGTTGGTAACTGGCAATCGCCGAGTCAATGGCGATGCCCCAGTGCTGGTCGTGGTCGCTGAAATCTTGCTCAATCGTTTGCTCCAACCCGAATCGTTCGACTTTGCGGATGTGGCCTCGGTGGTCATGGATGAATTTCACAGCTTCAACGATCCTGAGCGGGGCATCGTGTGGGAGTTGTCTTTAGGTCTGTTGCCCTCGCATGTTAGAACCCTGCTGCTAAGCGCGACCGTTGGCAATAGCGTCGAGTTCACCTCCTGGCTGACACGTAGTTGCAATCGCCGTCTGCAACTGGTGCAAAGCACCGATCGCAAAGTGCCGCTGAGTTTTCAATGGGTCGGTGACCATACGCTCGACGAGTGGATCGAGAAGATGGTCGAAGGCAGCCTGGAAGCTCGACGCACACCGGCCCTGATCTTCTGTTTCAATCGTGATGAGTGTTGGCAAGTTGCCGAACTGCTCAAAGGCAAGAAGGTCGTCGACAAAGCTCAGCAGGCCGCCTTGGCCACCGAGTTGGAGAAGTACGATTGGTCTCAAGGCGCTGGACCGAAGCTGAAACAAATCTTGCAGCGTGGCGTCGGCGTGCATCACGCTGGCGTTTTACCCAAATATCGACGCATCGTTGAACAACTATTTCAAGCCAAGTTGCTGAGCGTGTGCGTCTGCACCGAAACACTCTCGGCAGGTATTAACTTGCCAGCCCGCTCGGTCGTGCTGCCGACCATTCTCAAAGGCCCGCGCGATAAACGTAAAGTCATCGAACCCAGCGCGGCGCATCAAATCTTCGGCCGCGCTGGCCGGCCCCAGTTCGACAAAGAAGGTTTCGTCTACGCGCTGGCCCACGAAGACGACGTCAAACTGCTCAGATGGCGCGAGAAATATGATTCGATCCCGGAAGACACCAAAGATCCCGGACTGATGAAAGCCAAGAAGGCACTCAAGAAGAAGATGCCCAAACGCCGCGACGGCGAAACCTATTGGACCGAAGATCAATTCAACAAACTGCGAGCCGCACCTTCGGCGAAGTTGGCCAGCCGTGGTCAATTGCCCTGGCGCTTGTTGGCCTACCTGCTGCTCAAGTCGCCGCAAGTCGAGCCACTTCGACAACTGGTTGGCCGTCGACTGCTAGATGGTCCGATGATGATTCAAGCTCATAAGCAGCTCAATCAAATGTTGATTACGCTCTGGACCGCCGGCTACGTCGAACTATCTCCTAAACCGGTTCCCAAGCGCCGTGAGCCCGCATCCAATACGAATCCATCGGCAGGACAAGGAGCGTCAGGGCAAAATTCGGCAGGGCAGGGGGCAACGTTACCTCCGCCAGCTCCGCGCGGTCTATTGGCCTCGGCCGGGTTAGGCGACTTGGTCAGTGGCGCAGCCGCGGCTCGCGCTCAAGAATCGAAAGGCTCGGCTGCCGATGCCAGCGCTAACTCTGGAGACATTAGTCCAGATGACAGCGATGATGAAGCTCACGATAGCGGCACGGAGTCGCTGGCCAAACTGCGTGAGCGCGAAGAGGAAGCCAGTCGTGGATACGATCTGGATGACTATCGCCCGGAACTAGCCACACCCACCGAACGACTCGACTTGCTCGTACATCTGCGCACGATCAATCCTTTGTATGGCGTCTTCTTGGCTGGGCACCTGGCGATTGCGGATGATGCCGAACGCCTGGCCGCTCTCGAGAGCGCGCTGGAGGTCCCCGGCAATGTTGCTCGACTAGTGCGCGTGCCACCGCTGGAAGAACTGCCGGCTGGTCCACTAGCCACCACGCGGCTGGACAATCAACTCTTGGAATTGGGATTGGCCACGCAAGAAGAATTGGTTGGGGTCAATCCCGATGATGAAGAGGAGGAGCGCCGCCGCGGCGGTTTCGCTCCCCTGCCACCGCGCATCCTGACGATCGGTGAAAAACTTCGTCGCCTGTTCAACTACGACTTCCCTCGTGTGCACGATGTCTTTACGCAACCGGTTTGGATCGCGGGCGAAGTGCTGCTGTTCGACGGCAACTTCAACAAGTACATTTTGGCCTACGGGCTTCAAAAGCAAGAAGGCATTTTGCTGCGACACTTGTTGCGATTGATCTTGCTCCTAGAAGAGATGGCAGCGATCCCGCCGATCGAGAGCACACCCGAAGAATGGGAAGATCGGCTGGATGATTTGATTGCCAAGTTGACCGATTGCTGTCGCGGAGTAGATCCCGAAAGCACCGACGAAATTCTCGATATTGCTCATCAAGACGATGAACTGACGCGCAGCCTGAGAACGCTGCGCCGAACCTAGCTCCACACTAAAGAAGTAGGGCGCAGATGGGGCTATTTTGAAGGGTGCCTGCGATAGGACGCGGAAAATGCATCTTCGAAGCCGAGATTCGATGCGATCGCAAGTCGCGTTACTTACACATAAAGTAATGGCTAACCGTAGGGCCCCCCTTCTCTCTCAATGTACTCATTGGGGGAGAAGGGGAGACCCTTCGATTAGATCCACCCGTGACGGTTGACGATATCTTGTTTGCGTTTGGTCCAATCGGCATGGAGTGGTTTGCGCAAGTCGTCATCTGCTTTCCGTCACCGCGTTGATCGGAACATTGATCTTGTAGTATCTCACAAGTCCTGACACACTCCGGCCGACAAGCGCGCAGTCGCCCGGATGCTAGCGTTAGGTTACTCAGCCGAGTCCACCGTCTGGCGACGGTGGCTACCGCGCCGTCGGCACAGCATGACAATGGATTGTCAATGCTAGCACTTGTTGAGATATAGTACAGATCAAGCATCGAGCCGCTCGCGTGCTCATGCTGCCATCGGAAGGGATACCATGGCTCAGATTCGCATGGCTACTTTTGTAGCCTTATCGATGGGCGTTCTCGCAGCGTGTGATTGTTCAGCCCAAACGGCCGACAGTCGGTTGCAGATCGTTAGTTTCACTTCGGCCAGTTGCCAACCGTGCAAGAGCATGCAACCGGTGCTGGAACAGTTGGCCAGTGAAGGTTGGCAGCTTCAACAAGTCGATGTGCAGCAGCATCCCGAGCTAGTCAAGCCGTTCGGCGTAACTTCCTTGCCGACACTGGTTGTGCTTCAGGACCGGCGCATCGTCCATCGCATCGTCGGTACACTGGGCCATGCCAAGCTGGTTGCGCAACTGCAACAAGTCTCACAAAACCAGACCAGCCCGATCAAACCGGCCAATTCGCAAGAACTGCTGGCCATGGCGGGCTCGGCCCCCGAACGTAACGAGCGCAGCGCCCACAACGATCGGCTGCGAACAGCTGAACCGATGGCTGTGCGCGGCCAATCGCCCACCGCAGATAGTGGTGCGCTGGCGATTAACGACGCGCGTGGATCCACGCTGGAGATGACGGAGTTCGATGCGCCAGCTGCGCGGGCTGCAACTGGTCGCGGTGCACCGCAGCCATCGGTATCTGCAACGCTGGCCAGCATGTCATCCAAGGCTCCCGTGCGCTCGGGACTATCGACCGATGAGCGAGCCCAACGAGCTACTGTACGCATTAAGATCGAAGATGCCAACTCCATCGCTTATGGCACCGGAACGGTGATCAATGTGCATGGCGATCAAGCTCTGGTGCTGACATGCGGTCACATCTTTCGTGGTATCGGTCAGGACGCCCAGCTGACGGTCGATGTTTTCGATCGCGGTCGCACGCTGAACGTGCCCGCATTGGCTGTGTCGCATACGACGGAACAAGGAGACATCGGTCTAATTGAGTTTCGATGCCCAATCGCCATCGAACCGGTGCCGATCGCGGATGCCAATAACATTCCGGAAATCGGCGCTCAAGCCTTCAGCTTTGGTTGCGACCAAGGAGCCGATCCCACGCGCCGCGACACGCAGATCAAACGTATCAACCGCTATCTCGGACCAGCTAATATCGAAATCGCCGGCGCGCCGGTGTTGGGACGCAGTGGCGGCGGGCTGTTCAATGCTCGTGGACAATTGATCGGAGTATGCAACGCAGCCGACAACGAAGACGATGAAGGCATCTATGCATCGCTGCCCGTGATCCATCAACATGTGGCGGCCCTCAAGCTAGATTCGCTGCCACGCGATCCGGCTGATTCACCTTCACAACAATCCCCACAGACTGCTCAAGTCCAACTGGCATCGGCCAATCAACCACGTTCAGCATCAAATGATTACTGGCCCGATCAAAAGTTTGCTCAGGGGCCACAGTCAGCCGCACCACAGTCCGCCGCACTACAGCCACGAGCGCCAGCCGCTGCCGCTCAAGTGCACTGCGTCATTCGCGATGCCAGTGGCCATGAGACGACTGTCACGATCGATCGCGCCAGCGAAGAGTTGGTGGCCATGCTGAAGAGCCACGCACGATAGGCAGCCATCGTCGCCAGACGGTGAACTCTTCGTAGCCATCGTCGCCAGACGGTGGACCCTTCGTAGCCATCGTCGCCAGACGGTGAACTCTTCGTAGCCACCGTCGCCAGACGGTGGACTCTTCGTAGGCGACAAAATCCACCGCTTGGCAGCGGTGGCTACGACTTTCAGACTTGGATAAACTCAATCAATCTCTCTGCCAAGACCACGCGCTGCCCGGTAGCGGCTTCTGCTCTTTGACCGGCTTGGCCATGCGCATGAACACCCAAGTGAGCGGCATCCAGTGGCGAGAGACCTTGGCACAAAAGCGCCGTGATCATACCGGTCAGCACATCACCACTGCCGCCGGTGGCCATGGCGGGCGTGCCGGTTGCATTTAAGTGGGCGCTGCGGCCATCCGTCACCAGCGTTTGATGGCCTTTGAGCACTACGATAACGTTATGCTGCCTGGCAAATTCAATGGCCGCACGGCGCTGCGCGTCGGTGTCTTTGACGGCGACTTGCGATAGTCGCGCCCATTCGCCAGGATGAGGCGTAATGATCCTTACAGCGGCAGTCGTGGCTGGCCATGCACCGCTATCGACCAGGTTGTTCAGCCCGTCGGCATCGACCACCATCGGCAACGGTGCATCTTCAATTAACTGCCGCGTGAACAGTTGCAAGAGTTGACTGCGCCCCAGTCCAGGCCCCAGGGCGATAGCGGTAGTACGACTAAAGCGTTCAGCCAGTTGCCAATAAGCTGCATCCACGATGCGACCATCTTTATCTTCGGCCAAAGACAAAGTCATGGCACATGGATTGAGGACAGCCACAGTGTCGACAATGCGATCGGGTACTGCTTGAGTTACCAGGCCTGCACCGGTTTGCAGTGCAGCTCGCGCAGTCAGTGAAATGGAACCGGCCATGCCTCGCGAACCGCCCACGACCAAGGCATGACCATACGAACCCTTGTGCCCATCAGCCGCTCTGGGCGGTAGGCTCGGTAACGGATGTGTAGGCAGACCCAAGGTTGTTGACATGCAAAACGTTTCTGAAGTGGGAACACAGGTGACGTCCACCAGAAGCGCTGGCGAGGGCTATCACATAAACTGGTGCAGCTGAATTACTTTATACATAAACTATTATTGTCTTCGAAATGCTTGACGCATTCCGCTCCTACTCCTACTCCTACTCCTACTCCTACTCCTACTCCTACTCCTACTCCTACTCCTACTCCTACTCCTACTCCTACTCGACTGTCCTCGTGATGCTCGAGTACGAGTAGGAGTACGAGTACGACATCGTACAGCGAAATCGGTCAGCGCGTTCAGATTGACCTAGTGCGATCGTAACCACCGCCGCCAAACAGTGGCTTTCGCTGCCAACCCCGAGTCCACCGTCTGGCGACGGTGGCTACGCAGTGTGAGAACTCCTACTCCCCTTACTCCTTACTCCTACTCCTTACTAGAGGCTTGCGCGATCAAGCCGGCTACGTAACCGCCTTTGAAACCCGCGTCGATGTTAACGACGGTAACGCCGGCGGCACAACTGCTGAGCATGCTCAGCAAAGTGGTGATGCCTTGCAAGTTGGCGCCGTAGCCTACGCTTGTGGGAACAGCGATGACCGCACAAGGCACGAGGCCACCCATCACACTGGCCAAAGCACCTTCCATGCCGGCAACTACGACGATGGCTACGCATCGACGCAGCTGATCGATATGCGCCAGGAGTCGATAAGGCCCCGCCACACCGACGTCGACGATGCTGGTTGCAGCGATGCCCATCCAGGCCAATGTTTCGAGCGCTTCACGAGCTACCGGTAAGTCGGTACTGCCGGCACAAACCACCGCCACCCGCGTATCGACTGGCCTCGGGGTTTGAAACTCATCGCGCCGCAAACGCAGAGTTCGTCCCAGCATGTCGTACCGCGAGAACGCGAAATTCTTGCAGACCGCACGAACCGCAGTGGGCTCGACACGTGTAACCAAAACCTCTGGTTGGCCAGAGTGCAGCAGTCGATCGGCGATCTTGGCGATCAGTTCGGCCGATTTACCTTGTCCGAAGATGACTTCTCCGTGGCCGCAGCGCCGCTGTCGGTCGGTGTCGGCCTCGTAGGCTTGGCCGCCTGGATGCTGCAGCTGCAAAATGCGTTCGGCCAAAGCGGAATACGAAGTTCGGCCCGCCTCGAGCTCCGGGAGCCAGCGATTCTTGATCTCTTCCAAAATGGGGTCGGTCACCGAGACATCTGCTTTCGTCATGGACGGGTGGTCATTTTGCCTAAGGCCTTCTGAACTTCGGCAAGTCCGGCTACTATATTGACACAGGCTAGCCGCCTCTGCCACCGCGGGCTGGGCGGCTACATCACGCTTATTTTTTCGATGAAACTGAAGGTTGAACAGGCTATGACGGTATGTGTGTTGGCTTATTCGGGCGGTTTGGACACTTCGACCATGCTCGGTTGGCTCATCGACCGAGGGCTGGAAGTCCATGCCGTGTACGTTGACCTGGGTCAACCAGGCGAAGACCGGAAAGTCATGAAGGACAAGGCCGTCAAGCTCGGGGCCAAGTCGGTACACATGATCGATGCCCGCGAAGAACTCTGCCGCGATTTCGCTTTTCCCGTCTTGATGTGGCAAGCCAAGTATGAAGGCCCATACTTGATGGGCACCAGTATCGCTCGACCACTCATCTCCAAAGTTTGCCTGGACGTGGCCAAGGAGGTTGGGGCCAACATGTATGTCCACGGGGCAACTGGCAAAGGCAATGATCAATGCCGCTTTCAATTGGCCGCCGAAGCCCTGCGACCGGATATCGAAGTCTACGCTCCGTGGCGCACCTCCGAGTGGCGAGATGCCTTCGGTGGTCGCACGGAAATGATCGACTACTGCCAATCCAAAGGCATCCCGATCAAAGCCACTGCCAAGAAGCCGTATAGCTCGGATGAGAACGTATTGCATATCAGCTACGAAGCTGGCGAACTGGAACGCTTGGACGTGTGCGGTGTTGAACTGGTCGAATTCGAAATGACGGTCAGTCCCAAAGAGGCACCCGATAAACCTGAAGACGTCACCATCGGATTCGAAAAAGGCGTACCCGTCTCGGTCAATGGCCAGCGCGCCAGTGCACTGGCGATCGTTGAGCAGCTAAACGAAATCGGCGGCCGCAACGGCGTGGGCCGCATCGACATGATCGAGAATCGCTTTGTAGGCATGAAGAGCCGTGGTGTTTATGAAGCGCCTGGGATGACGCTGCTGTATGAAGCTGCCGCGCAGCTGGAACAATTGACGCTCGATCGCGACCTGGTTCACCTCCGCAATACGCTCAGCCCGATTGTCGCCGAGATGGTCTACTACGGCTTTTGGTACTCGGCCAAGTTCGATGCCTTGATGGCCTTCATTCGCAATTCCCATCAAGTCGTCACGGGCGAAGTTGGATTGAGACTGTACAAGGGCAACGTGATGGTCGTTAGCCGCAAGAGTCCCAACAGCTTGTACGACGAAGGTATCGCCACCATGGAAGCGGGCGGCAGTTACAACCAAACCGACGCCGAAGGCTTCATTCGGATCCAGGGTCTACCCTATCGTCTGCAAGGCAAACTGCGAAAGTTCGGCGTTTAATAGCGAGTCAAATTGATACGTTTGTCGTGGATTTGAGACGGTATTCACCTCCACCGCGCAGCCACCTCCACCGCGCAGCGGGGGAGGTCGCAGACGAGGCGTTAGCCGAAGTCTGCGGGAGGGGGCAAGGCACCAGGCAATACTCCTGCGGTGCTAACCACCTCCATCGCCCAGGCCCCTCCCGAATCTCGCAAAGCCTCGATTCGACCTCCCCAAGGCGAAGCCTTGGAGAGGTGACAGTCACCTCCCCCGCGCAGCGCAACGCTGTGAAGCATTTTATGCGGCGTTTTTGAGTTCGAGTTCCGTTAATTTCTTCCGTTCCCGAGAAGTCAATTTGAGAATGGTTGGTTCACCCAGCGATTTCTTTTCAGCGTCTTTGGGTCTATGGCGCGCGCGTTTGTCGGTGGTGTTGTTATATCGTTGTACTACTGCGTTGATCAGATCCAGCGTTAGCTGGTTTGGTTGGCTACTCTCATTCAAGTTACGCATGTATTTGCGCAATACTCGTAGCGTGTTTGCCAGACTGCGGTCATTGGGGGTATAGTCTCGATTCTTCTCCTTCTTGTCTTTTTTCTTTTTCTTTTCTTTCGTCGCTGCTGATATTTGGGCTCGCATTGCAAACAGTTCCGCCAATGCCATCGCGTTTAAAGACCACTCGACTTCAACCAATGATCGTTCGGGATTGCGGCAACGAAGTTTTTGTTTGTCGACCGTTTGCTTCAGCCCACGAAACTCGACCTCGATCAACCACCGTTGCTTGTAGAAGTTTGCAATCTGTTCGATGGTTAGTTCGTCCTCATTCAACACACTGGTCAGCATCCACATTTTCGTTTTTCCAACCGTTACGCGAACCAAGCGAAGTCGCAGTGGCGGAACTCCTTTATCCATTTGGTCTTTAGGCCAGCACAGAACCGTTCCATCATCCTGCGTTCTAAAATCCGTGTTTTGACTGAGCAATTTTACATTGCCCCCGACTCGTACTAGGAAGTCATGCCCCGCTTCCACAATCGACTTCCACAATTGAAAACCAACGAAACCTGCATCGCCAGTGAATAGGGTGCCTGTCGGAAATTCCTCTTGCTCAACTATGTCGCGAACGTGGTGACGCTCACTGGAGTTAGAAGGCCCGAACCGCCAGGTCCATGGCAATCGCATAGTCATGTGCCACACCATTGTCATCCAAATTTGCGGTTCTGGCGGTGCAGGCTTTTCGGCTCTCTTGCGTGGCTTGTTCTTCGACGTGGAGTTCTTGTTCTGCCTCTGCGCTTTGTTGTCGTTGTAACGGGCTTTTTTTCCCTTACCGTAGTTAGGCGCACAGAATGCCTCTTCATTTGAAACCGAACGTGGTACCGTCGCTCTAGAACCGTCAAAGCCCATTAGTACCCAGCCATCGGTGCGGTAAAAACGATCTCCCCACAGTTTCGCCAGCAAATGAAGGCGAGCGCGAATGCCAATTCGGAGAACTTCCTGGTTGTTGGTCAATACGTTCATCATCCCAGTGTAAGACCGGGCAATTTTCGTGAGTCCCAAGCCATGACAAGTCTCAATCGACTGGGCAAATGAATCGGTCACATTCTTACACTCTTGCCATGTCCAAATCAAAGCTTGTGCGGCTAACTGTTCTCCCTGCCAAGTGGCATTGCCATGGAACTGGCCTTTGGCAAATAATGCTCCTGAGGGAAGGATGAGCTCCACGAGCTCCTTGAACAATGCACGATTCTTGACCAGCTCGAGTTTGGCCCTACGTTTGATAACTCGTGATCTATTCTTTGCTCGTTGCTTGCGACTCACGGCCAGATTCCTTTCTGACTGATAGGTTTCAGTTAGTGCTTGGGGGAATCTGGCCTTTTTTCATCCTTTGGCAATTTATGGAAGCCCAGTTTTTGCAAGTTAAAATGCTTCACAGCGTTGCGCGCAGCGGGGGAGGTCGCCGACGCGGCGTTCAGCCGTCGTCGGCGGGAGGGGGCCCAGCGCTACGTTGGACTCAAGCGTCATGGACTCGTCCCTCCCGAATCTCGCAAAGCCTCGATTCGACCTCCCCGAGGCGAAGCCTTGGAGAGGTGACTTTCGGTATAACATTTGCGTTCGTATCTTTGGTCAGTATTTTCTGATCGCTAGAATACGCTGCTCGTCGTTTGCCGGGGGAACTGCCATGACTCGCCTTAGCTTATCCGCCTTTTTTATGTTCAGCCTGTGTGGCTGGGTGGGTGTTGCTCAAGCTCAGCAGCTGGAATTGAGTGGTCCCAATCTGCCACCAGTACCGCAAGCTGCAATCATGGATGATTTGCCACCGGAAGCCGATCGCTTGCCTGATGGGGCTGAAGTATTGGTAACCGGTCCTCTGCACGAAGCTTATGCAGAACAGTTTACGGGTGAAGCAACTGCTGGCCTGATCGTTACCCAAGCTCCACCAGAAGCAATCGACGAGGTACCACCCGAGTATCGGCCTGATGGCTACGATATCATGTGGATCCCAGGTTATTGGGGTTGGGATCCGGATCGCGATGACTTCATATGGATCACGGGCATCTGGCGCCAAGCTCCGCCTGATCGCAATTGGATTCCAGGCTATTGGGCTCAAGTACCCGAAGGCTTTCAGTGGATTTCAGGCTTCTGGGCACTGACTGCCAGTAACGAGATTGCCTACCTGCCCGTCCCCCCAGAACCACTCAACGCACAACCGAGCACACCGGCGCCAGGTGACGATTACTTCTGGATCCCTGGGCAATGGAACTACGCCAACAATGATTATCAATGGCGAGCCGGCTATTGGGCGGTATCGTATCCTGACTGGGTGTGGGTGGCCGAACGTTATGTATGGACCCCACGGGGCTGTATCTACCGCGCTGGTTATTGGGACTACCAGATTGCCGATCGTGGCACAGTCTTTTGTCCAGTCTATTGGTCGCGACCGGCACCCAGCTATCGATTCCGCCCCTGGTACGTGGTATCCACAGGACCTAGTCTGCTGGCCAGCCTGTTCGTATACCCGCGCTATAACCACTACTACTACGGGAACTACTACAGCAGCCGATTTCTCGGTCGATCGATGTATCCGTGGGTGACCTTTACCCAGCAATCGCGACTGTATGATCCGCTGTATGGTTACTATCGTACGCAGCGACGCGATGCAGATTACTTGAATCGACTGTCGCGTATGCACAGCTACTACGCGAGCAATCCCGACTTCCAGCCGCCACGCACCCTGGCTTTGCAGCAGAAAAACTGGAATCGCCAACAGCATCGCAACCGTGACAACATCGCCGTGCAGGCTTTGGGACTGTCCGCGCTGGTCAAGAACAACCAATTCCACAATCAATCTTACCAGCTAATTCGCTTGCAAGATAACGAGCGTGAGCGCCTGCAAAAGGGACTGGACCCTGCGCGTCAACTGCGCCGCGATCGGGCTGACATCGAATCGGGCAAACGACCCGGCGGAGGATGGCCCGGAGACCGCAACGGTAACGGCCCTGACAACGTCGGCCGTGATCGTGATCGTGATCGTGATCGCAACGATGGCAATCGCAACAACGGCAATCGCGATCGAGACAGTATCCCAGACGGAAGCCGTGATGGAAATCGTGATGGAAATCGTGACGGCAATCGTGACGGCAATCGTGACGGCAATCGTGACGATAGCAATCGTGGCGATAGCAACCGTGATGGCAACCGTGATGGAAGCCGTGATGGAAATCGTGACGATGGCAACCGCGATCGAGAGGGCCAGCCCAATGATGATCGACCAGGTAGCGGGCAACCCAATCGTGCTTGGAAGTTGCCGCAAACTGACTTGAGTACCAGGTTAGGTTCTGTAACGTCTGGTAAGCAAAACAAAC
Source organism: Rania fehmarnensis (assembly GCF_056494185.1). Lineage (NCBI taxonomy): Bacteria > Pseudomonadati > Planctomycetota > Planctomycetia > Pirellulales > Pirellulaceae > Rania > Rania fehmarnensis. The sequence goes on along the minus strand of NZ_CM151398.1, from coordinate 2,097,412 downwards.
AAGCAGCTGCTGATCAGAACAAATCGGCTGTCGACCAAAACAAATCCTCAGGCAGTCGGGGTGGATCAGCCGGTAACCGTAACAGTGCCGGCAGCAATCCAGACAACAAGCCTGGACAAACCGGCGGCCGTGAACCAGGCAATTCCGATTTCCGTCGCGATATACAACCTCGGAGCAACAGGCTACCTGGATTGGCTAATCCGCTGGACAATCAAACAGATACCGATCGAAAACCCGACACCAATCGCCAACGCGATCGTTTACCTACCGATCGTTTACCTACCGATCGTTTACCTACCGATCGGTCAGCTCCCAATCGATCAGGCACAGATCGCGACATGAACGTTCCTGGCAATCGATCGGGAGGTAGAGGGCGAGATGCTCAACCTGGTCCTTCCACTCCGGGAGCGATACCTGGCAATGTCAAGCGACCGACAATCCCGAACTTCGATCCCAACACGGGCTTTCCAAATACGCCCAATTCCAATACGCCCAAGATCTTACCTGGAGTGAAAACGCCTGGCCTCAATGCACCTCAGAATGGGGCGCCAAAATTGAACGTGCCCGGGGTAAACGTACCGAGGAGCAATCCCAACGTGAACGTGCCCAGGAGCAATCCGAATGTGAACGTTCCCAAGAACGATATTGCACCCAGGGTTCCTGCCCCCAGAACCAATGCTCCCAAGGTGGATGTGCCCAAGGCCAACGATAGTAGAACGCCGCGAATTCTGCCTAAAGTTGGAGGCGGTAATCCGATTCAAGCGGACCTAAATAAGATGCGCGACATGTCTCAGCGTCAAACCGCCAGACGACCTGAAGCCAGCCGCACACCGCAGCCAGCCGCCCGGGCTCCGGCGCCAAACACGCCACGAGTAGGGGCTGGAGGCCGAGAGAACCGAGGCAAAGAAGGTAAAGGCAAAGACAAATAGAAGTCGTCCGTCAACCAACTTCCAACCACGCCCTTCAATCTTCAATCTTCGCCATAGCCGTACTTGGTGGCGTAGTCACCCCAATGCGCGAGCACCGCAGCTTCCAGTTCTGGATCGATGCGGTGCTCGTTTACTTTGTACTCTTTATCATTGGCGAAGCGCTCGGTAATTAGTGGCCGAACTTTCGCATAGTCGCCTAACTGCAGTTGCTGATAGACTTGTGACATGGTCTGGTCAGGCTGAGCGATCAACTGTTCATAGTGCACGTCAATCAAATGTCCGGCAGGCACTTGTGAGCGGGCCGCTTCGAACGAGGCGTACATGCGCTGCAAACAATCCCAGATGTAGGCTCGCAGTTTGGCATTATCTTCCAAAGGTTGCATACCTTGAACGTCGGCCAGCGACAGCCATAGCTTCAAGGTCGAGGCGAACAGCTTACGGGGATCGCGCACCATATGAATGAACTTGTCGCGGGGAAACATTTTTAGAATCTCTTCTAGTCGGCCGGTGTGCGGCGGACTTTTCAACACCAGCTGTTTCTGGTGCTTGAAAGTCAACGCTTTGATAAACCAGTTGAAAGCCCGCTGCCATCGAGCCAAGTCTTTCGGTTCTACACCCCGCATGTCGATGAAGTTGGCCCATGGCGGTTCCGCTTGCGGAAAGGCGATCAACAAATACGGCGTGGGGGCTCCGAGGTTCATCAGCGCGAATTCGTCCTCTTGCGGCAATTGCCACCCGGCGCGCATGTTGTCCATCGGCCGTTTATCGGGTATCAACCAACTACCGAACTTGACCATCATCGCTTCGCTAACCAGGAAATGCCAAGGCGCGAAACAGGCGTAAGTCGACGGCGAGGCGAATTGATCGTCCAGCACCAAAAGCTCATGCATGAGCGTCGTGCCACTACGCCAATGACCCAGGACAAATACCGGGTCCGCCGCCAGCTCAGTACGTTCAATGCGACTGCCGTAGGCCACATGTTGAACCAGCCCCAGCAAGTCATTGAATGGCGTAAACACGCTGCATCCAAAGGCCAAATGCAGTCGACTGGGTGAAACGCGAAACCCGTTGCGAGCCAACATGGACCACCACAATCCGGCTCGCATACCATGCCAAAACCGAGGAGCCCGCAGTGGATACTGATTCGATTGCTTAGTCTTTTTGGCAGCGGATGTTGCCGGCTGGTCGGAGACGTTTAACGGGGTCGGCATGAATCAATCTAGTCAGCAAACAGAAATCAGGAATCAGGAATCCGGCCCACAACGCACAACGCTCGCCATTGTAGCACCTTGGAGTGCGGCGGCCATAGCCGTAGCTTCGACCCCTTGGAGTGCTGCGGCGCAGCCGTAGCTTTGATGTGATAACCCAACTGTTCCGCAGCCTGCGCGAACTAGGTGACACCAAACTTTCAGGGCGACTCAGGCTGCGGCTGGAGACTACGCTTACATCAAAGCGGTGCCAGATGGCACCGCACTCCAAAGTACCGACTTACGCTTTAACATCCAGCGACTTATCGGGCCAGCCGGTTAGTCGGGCCTGTTCAATGAGGCTACGTTCCGGAAGCGGTTGGGATATCGGGTCGCGACGGAGGCGTCGATAGTCGATTGGATCGGTAGATGAATCGTGGCGTCCGCCGTTGGGGCCACCACTGGAAGCATCGTTCCATTGACCTTGTTGGCTCGAAGAAGATTCTTGACTATCAGCCACTTCGACTTGAAACTTCTCAACCTCAATACCTTGCTCGCTTAAGCGCTCGCGCAGCACGGGCAGGTTATCGAGAATCGTATCGCGTGCAGCGCTGGTCTCGGTCTGCATGCGGGCGGTCATCGTTTGACCTTCGATCTTGATCGAAACGGTCAGCACTCCCAGTTGCGGTGGACTTAGTTTCAAAGTCACCTGACCGCCGTCAGGCCCCAGTCGCGAAAAACTGCGTGCCACTCGTTGGACCAATCGCACACGCTCTTGTTGCGATAGCTGATTCGACTCGATATCTTCGCGCGTGCCTGCCGTCGACGAAGTTGAACTAGCGCTCGTCGATGTTCCGTTACTGAGGGAGCGCGAGGGCGTAACGCCTGATTGCCCACCAACCGATGATACTTGGCCTGTCCGACCATTCGCGCCCCGGTCGACAGAACCGCTGGTGTCACCAGTGGCACTCGCGTTTGGGGCACTAGCTGCCGAGGCAACGCTGGTCGAATCGAGCACCGACACTCCTTGAGTTACAGCGTTAGCATCGAGGGCCACCGTTTGCGCATCCAAGCTTGTACTTGCATCTGCAACCGTCGCCTGATTTTGGTCGATCAACTCCTGAAAGTCTGGCTGATCTGCCAACTGCCCATCATTGGATTGCGAGTTGGCATCTTGATCCGCAGCCAGCAGGTCGTTGATCTGTGTCCGCGCATCACCATCTTTGGCTTGATACCATTTTTCTCGCTGTGGATTACGATGATCGTCATTGGCCTCGCGTGGAGCCTCATCGCTCACAAGTGGTTGATCGTAGGCTACCTGTTCTACCGGCGCAGCTTGCTCGGGCTGGCTTACTGACTCTGGTGACTGCGATTTATCTTGGCTCGCAGGTGATGGATCACTTTGCAGTTGATGTTGCGGAGGAGCGATTGGTTGGCTGGACTTCTCGTCGCGAGGCCGGGAGCGACGCGGGTCCCGGGCGATGGTCATTTGATTGAGATCGTTGCCTGCCTGAGCACCAATTGGCTCAATCGGCTCGGGGGCAGGCGCATTTGCTTCTGGTTCGCGAAGAGCCTCTTGAGTAGGGGCTGTTACTTCGGGTTGCACAAACACATCGTTAGCACTGGATGGCTGTGCATGGGCCTCCGAATTTGCCCCTTGAGGAATCGGAACCGATGGCACCGGCTCATCGGGCAACGGGTCGGTCGGAGGAGGTACGTTTTGTACTGGCGTCCCCGGCGCATAGCAAGCAGCAACTAGCGGCTGCGCAGGCTGATCGGCTACCGGTTCGTCATCGACCACTTCATCGGCGGTAGATTGGTCAGTAGCGGAGCCGGAGGTTTGCGTGTCCAAACCGAACAAGTCGGAAGGCTCTGCCTGCGCAGAGGCATCCTGATCTTCGACATCCACCGTCGAGGCGACGGGCAGACGTAAGAGTTCTTCAAAGAAATCGTTGGCTGTTGAGCTAGCGGCAGGCTGATAAGCTCGCGTTAGCCCACTGCGCATGCGCAGCATGGTCGAATCGGCAATCGAACCATCCATCGCGCGTCCCCCCTCGGATGCGAATGTAGCTTCGGCGTCGTAACGAAATTTTACGGGGAGGTCGGCTGCGATCCAGTACGCGCTTCGTCTATGACGCTAGCTTGTGGTTCACCCAAACGCAGTTGATTGAAAACTTCGGCGACCTGGGTAATCTCTTTCTCGCTGGTAAACTCTCCCAGTATCTTCTTTCGTTTATCCAGGGCCATGCCTTTAATGATTGCCACCACATCGGGCATTTGTTGGGCTTCCAGCATCTTAATTAGCAAAGCCTTAGCCTGTTCGGGGGCCAACGCTTCTAACGTTCGTTGTATCTCACCCAGGTTTTCAGTCTTACCCTTTTTCGACATTTCATCCAGCAAGCCATAAAATGCTTCCTTGCGACGATCGAAATCGGCTTGCTGCCGCTTGAGCTCGGCTTGCATGGTTTCAAGTTGCTCGTTGAAGCGTTGAATCGAGCGTTCGCGCATCTCAAGGTTGAGATTCATTTGAGCGCGCTCTGCTAGCACTTCGTCGTACGTGGGCGTCGGTACATTGCGAGCATTATCAAAAGCTTTTTGCAACTGCACGCCGGAAATATCGATGCCATTAAACAAGGCGATGACTTTGGTAATCGATTGGGCATGCAAGTTTCCCTTGGCCGCCACTAGGCCCAGAATCAGCAACTGAGCAATCACGGTAGCTACGCAGAAGGCCGCGAACATTCGGATTAAGAAACGCATCGATTAAGACTCCGTGTGACGCTGGAAGTGCTGGTAGCTGGCCCACTCGTCCAGTCGCGATTGGCTGCGGGTGGCCTGGTCGGCATTCCAGGCTTCACGCTGCTGATCTTGCAGTTTTTCCAACACCTTGACGCCCTGTTCACATACGACAAGCTTAGCTCGCCGTTTCTCAATCTCTTGATCGATTACAGCGATATTAACTTCTGTACCGCGGATCGTTTCGAGCAAGTTCAGCTGGTAACGCTGAGCGTCCAGGACCTGCCGCACATCGACCTGACCATGGCTGGCTGCCGCCCGCATCTGCACCAGCCGATTTCCCTCGGCTTCCAGTTCCGTCAACTGATCGACCAACTTCTGCCGAGCCAGTTGCGCTTGCTGCAGCGACTGAGTTGCCTTGTCACGCTCGCGCATGCGCATCGTGAGAATGCTCTGTAGTCGAAATCGATAACTCATAAAAGGGCTGCTTGAGCGCTGGGACCAATGCAAGTATTCAATGAACTAATTTGTTCGATGGCCGATGGCGGTTCACAAAGCTAATTTCTTGATGCCTTCAATGGCTTCAGCCCAAGGTGCGATCTTATCTCGGTTTTGAGACAGAAAGCTATCGATGGCCGGCTTGGCAGCGATCGCATGATCGATCTGCGGGTTGACGCCACGCTGATACGCACCAATTGCGATCAGATCTTCATTCTCTTTATAGGTGGCCAGTAGCGCCCGGACTTTGGATGCCGCAGTTTGATGATCTTGAGCAGCCAAGTGATTCTGCAAGCGACTTAGGCTGACCAGCACATCGATGGCCGGGTAGCGACCTTGCTGGGCGATCTTGCGATTGAGCACAATGTGGCCATCTAACAAACCCCGCAGCGTATCGCTGATGGGTTCATTGGTGTCATCGCCTTCCACCAGCACGGTATAGATACCAGTGATCGAGCCCGTGGTGCTATTGCCCGCTCGCTCAACCAGGCGTGGCAACATCGAGAAGACACTGGGTGGATAACCGCGCGTCGTCGGCGCTTCGCCGGCAGCCAGGCCAATCTCGCGCTGCGCCATGGCAAAGCGGGTTACGGAGTCCATCATCAGCAACACATGTTTGCCGCTGTCGCGAAAGTATTCGGCAATCGCTGTGGCCGTCATGGCCGCTTGCACGCGACGGAGAGCGGGCTGATCGCTGGTGGCGACAACCGTGATACACTTGCGACGTCCCTCTTCACCCAGTTCACGCTGCAAGAACTCTTGTACTTCACGACCGCGTTCGCCGATCAGTCCGATGACCACGACTTCGGCATCGGTGCCCCGCGCCATCATGGCCAACAAAGTGCTCTTGCCTACACCGCTACCGGCAAAGATGCCCATCCGTTGACCACGACCAAGTGTCAGGAGCGAATCAATGGTACGAATGCCGGTGGTCAGAACGTGATCGATAGGTGGCCGCTGCATGGCCGGTACGGGATCATTGTCTAAAGGCACGCGAGCTGTACCGACGATTGGTCCCAAATCATCCATGGGCCGAGCGGCTGCGTCCATGACGCGGCCAATGATCTCAGGACCAACCATGGCCTGCGCGGCGCTGTGAATCAGACGCACTTGATCGCCAGGCGAAATCCCATCCGCACCATCCAGTGGAGCCAGCAAAGTCTTCGAACCTTCAAAGCCGATGACTTCAGCCACTAGCGGTTCACCATATCGCCGTTGTATTCGACATACCGATCCCATAGGAACCGGCAAGCATACCGCTTCCAGCGCGTTGCGTCCGACCGAGTAAATTGTGCCCGTCACTCCCGCCGTGGCAGCCCGCGCGAGCGACTTACTCAAACTGATTCGATCAGGGAGCGTCGGAAACTTTGAATTCATCGCAACTGTTCTCCCAGACGAGCCAATTGCGTCTCCAGTTGTTTATCGATCTCGCCATGCTGGCAGCGAACAATACAACCACCGCGGCTGACTTCTGGGTCAGGCAGGATCTCGGCGGTACCCGCATGGGGAACGTGTTTGGCCATTTGCTGCAAGTATCTACCAGCGATCGTGAAATCATCGGGATGCACCAAGATATGCACATCGCGAGCTTCGCGCATCATCATGAGTGCTTCTTCCAACCACACACGAAGTGGTTCGAGACCTTGCTCCATCGATTGACGCATCAACTTTTCTGCCATGGCAATTGCCAGGTCGATCGTCACGTCGCGCCACTCTTGCAACCACTGCGTCGTATCTTTTGACAAGCTCTCGACAGCTTGTTGCGAGGCGGCCACGGCCAGCTTGATACGCTCTTCGGTCAGTTGCCGAGTTCGCTGCTCGACCTGGTTTTCAAATTCTTTTTGCGCCTGGCTCAGGCCACTTGCATGAGCAGCCTGACGAATCACATCAGCTTCGCTGTGTGCTTTGGCAACCACCTCTGCGGCCTGGCGACGAACTTCTTCTAAATATGCTTGCGCGCGTACCTGCACATCATCGATGTTGAAGGCGACTAGCTGCGATGCTTGCCCTGATTGCTTGAGTTCAGATTCTTTGAGGATCGTGGCCATCAGTTTAGCTGCATGCTTAGTTAGGCGGCGGCGGTTTGCGGTTGAGGGCTTTCATTCCTGATCAGGTTGGTCGCTAGTTGGCAGAGACGCCGCTGAGCTTCGTCGACATCTTGCAAGTTAATCGATCGCATTTCGCGCAGCCGACTTTCCAAAGCCCGTGCGTCGCGTTTCTCCAGCATGGCGATAAAACGTTTCATGAACGATGGCGATGCGCCAGCCAGGGCCAACAGAATCACTTCGGTCGGGGCTGCGGCCAGGACCTGTCCGATTTGCTCGGCAGGCAAATCCAGGATGTCATCGAAGCGCATGGCTGGCTGCGCAGCCGCAGATTTCTTAGCGCCTGGAAATGGCAGTATTGTGGGTGATTGATCAAACTCCTCATCGCTAGCCGATGCTTGTGCCTGCGCCGCCGACAAGGTTGTGCCTCGCGCATTGGCAGGGGGCGAACCAGCGACCTGCGAGTTGTGTGTATCTACCGTGGTGACAATATTACTACTGAGCAACTCGAGCAGATTAGCTGCACCATCGGCGGGCTGAGTAATCTTAGTGGCAGCACGTTGACTGATCGCAGGCTGGCTCGGTGCAGGCTGAGCAGTTGTGGTTTTGCGAGTTGGCGGAGCAGGGGGCGGCGCTTGAATGCCCATGCGCTGGGCCATCTGAAGGTCGGTTTGATGAATGATCGATTGCCACTGGCTGCGAGATTCAGGTGAAGCCGCCGAGATCAGGCTTTGCATGCGTCCCAAGGATTCAGATTCACTCTCTCGGCGATGATGATAGTCGGCGATGCGACCTGCCAGATGTTCATCGATAGCCGTCATGGCTTCGGGATCGATGCTGCCCAGTTTCGAAAGCGTGGCGATGACTTCGCGCTGCTGCTCGCGCGAGAGTTGTTCCAGTAGTCGGGCTGCGCGCTGCGGTTCGAGTTGGCTGAGCACTACCGCAATAACCGGGGCGCGCTCGGCGCGCAGCAATTCAAACAGACCATCAATATCCAAGCGGTGCCACGGTCGCTCGTGACCTTGTTGTTGATGATGATGTTGATGTTGAGTGAATTGGCCGTCTTGATTGTTATGGGCGCTGGGCCGCACCTGCGACAGCACCGCGTCCGGATGGTCATCGGCTCGCGAGTCCTGAACGTTTGCCTGGCGCGTGGTCTGATCGAGTGTGCCACCACCACCGCTGGGCGTGGCCAGCTTGGTTGGCTCCGGTTGGTCCGCGATCATCGCCTGCGTGCGAAACTCGGCCAGGATCTGCCGCTGCTCGGCCGGATCGATCGAACCCAACTGCGTCATCGCTCGGCGCACTTGTCGCGCCAATTCCATAGGCATGGCCGAAAGCAATTGGCGACCAGCTGTCGCATCCAAACTGGTTACCAGTATGGCAATGCGCCGAACTTTGTCGCTACTGCCGCCGATCGTCACCACCGCACCTCGTCGCGTTATCAACCCAATATAACTGAGGCATAGGCAACCATAGCCAATGCCTCAGAAGTCTAGTCCAAACAGGCTGCAAGGCTGTACCAGTCACAGGCTGGAAGCCTATGCCACATACAGGCTGGAAGCCTATGCCACTTGGAGCCACAAGGGGATATAGCAAAGATAGGCAGATCGTGTCGAGTGCGGTTTTCACTCGTCGTCGGGTAGTGGTTTGCCCTTGGTTTCAGGAATGAAGATCACCACGACGATGCCGACTAGAAAGATCAGCGTCATCCACAGGGCCGCGCTGCGAAAGGCTTCCAGCTTGGCCGCTGTCTGGGCAACCACGTCGGTTTTGGGGATATTGGCCGTGGCTGCATCGCTCAAATTCTTTTGCAGCATGCCCAGCGTAAACGGGCCGGTCGCCGCCAGAAACCGTCCGACGTTGTAACAGAAACTGGTACCCGTACTGCGCAGTCGCGTGGGAAACAGCTCCGGCAAATAAATGGCAAAGCCGGCAAAGAGGGCTAATTGGAAAAAGCCCATCAGGCCGCTCATCCACATTTCATCCATGCGATCAAACATGCCGAAGAACATGGCCGTCGTGCAAAAGGCTCCCAAAAATGCAACCACAAACGCGGGGCGGCGACCGGTGCGCTGCGCCATCCAGGCAAAAGCCAACATGCCAAAGAAAGCACCTGCGTTTTGAATGATTCCATTTAGTCCTCGGTAGAACGCGGCCTGGCTGGCAATCTCCGCTTCACCCACTCCGCGGGCCTTGAGCGATTGATTGATCACTGCTCCCACCAGTTCTGGCGCAAAGAAACCGATGCCCCACAAACCCACGACACCCGTAATCGATAACATCATGCCCAGTAGAGCAGGCTTGCGCCAGCGACCTGGCCCCAACAGTTCGACATACGATCCCAGCTTGGTGCCAGTTATCAGCCCAGCCTCTTTGGCTCGCACCCACTTCTCGGGTTCTTTCAACTTCAATTGAATAAAGACGCAAAGGAAAGCGGGAATGGCACCGATCATGAATGCATAACGCCAGGCACCACCCGCTTCGATTGTCTTCAAATCAATCAACCTCGCCATATACATGCTGACCAACCCGGCCGAGATATTGCCAACGGCCGAAAGAGCTTGCAACATGCCCAGCGCTCCAGGCCGAGATCGATCGGGCAGAGTATCAGCAATCAACGCCACGGCCAAACCGAACACGCCTCCAACACCCAGGCCCGTAATGAATCGATAGATGGCAAAATCGAGCCAGGAGGTGGCTAGGGCCGACAGCCCAGTAAAGAGCGAGTAGAGCAACACAGTGATGGTCAGCGTTTTCGCGCGTCCAATTCGGTCACCAACCGAACCAAAGATCAAACCACCCGTCGCCCAGCCAGCGATAAAGATGGCTGTAGCATAACCGGCGTACTGTTTGGCATCTGCACCTTCGGGCAGTTTCAACTGCTTGAGCGCGCTTTCGCGAAACAGAATGAATATCTGCTGATCAAAGCAATCAAACAACCAGGCCAACGCTGCCATACCAAAGACAAACCAGTGGTACGAAGTCAAATCACTGTACCAGGCCTGCTTCTTATTCAGGCCAGAGTCGGAGCCTGAGGTGTTGGGCGAGCGATAAGGCGAATCCGGTGATGATGAACTCATGATTGGGGGCAGGCATTCTAGTGGGGAGGAGCGTTGCCGAGACCGTACGAGAGCGCCCATGATAGTCCAATCGCAGCTGCTTTTGGAGTGTGGGGCTGCAGTAGCGGAATGCATCAAGCATCTCGAGCATTTTTAGGTAGCGGAATGCGTCAAGCATTCCGAACGCGCCCATCACGCGACTCAATGACCGACTCGAAACGCTTGACGCGTTCCGCTACGGCGCAGTTCATCACGCAGCGTCGGGTATCTTCTTGCCTTGCAACTGATAGACATATCGCAGCACTTCGGCCACGGCCGCATATTGGTCCAGCGGAATGACCTGTCCAATTTCGACTAGCTTGTAGAGAGCTTGAGCCAAAGGTTTGCGTTCGAGCACCGGCACGCCATGTTCGAGTGCAATTTTACGAATGCGTGCTGCCACGTTGCCCGAACCTTTGGCAACCACAATTGGCGCAGGCATGGTTTGCGGATCAAAGCGAATGGCAATGGCCAGTTCAGTTGGGTTGGTAATGACCACGTCGGCTTTGGGAATCTCGGCCACCATGCGATTGGCCAGCAATTGTCGATGCACGGCTTTGCGTCGAGCAGCAATCTGCGGATCGCCATTCATCATCTTCATCTCTTCGCGCATCTCTTCATCGGTCATGCGCAAGTCTTGCTCGAAGCGCCAGCGTTGGAAACCGTAGTCGAGCACTGCCAAGACCAACAGCACCAGCGCGGTACGAAAACACATGTCAATGGTGGTTGACCAGACGAGGCTACCCACTTCGACAGCTTCCAACCCGGCCGCGTTCATGATCGTATCCCAGCGGCCCCACAATCCTATGCAAACTACCACCGTAACCAATGCAATCTTGGCAATCCCAAAAGCCAGACGCGTTACGTTCTTAATCGAGAATATGCGTTGCAAGCCGGAGAGCGGATTGACATACGACCAATTGACTTGCAGTTTGTTAGGCAGCCACAAGAAACCAATTTGAGCAAAGCTGCCCAGCCAGGCTATGGCTACCGCAGCCATAAAGATTGGCATCATCACGAGTATGCCACTCCATAAAGCGCCGGCTACCCAGCTGACCGATTTTTGCGTCGAATGGTCCCAGTAGTCAGTGCCTGTAAAACTACGCGTCATGAACCCTGAGAGAAAACCGAAGACATCAGGCCCCCAGGTCATCAGCGTTCCGATCGCGCCCAAGAGCACAACCGCAGAACCCAAATCCTGGCTGCGCGCAAGGTTCCCCTCCTCGCGCGCTTTTTGGCGGCGATGGGGCGTCGCGTCGTGTTTCTTCTCGCCACCTTCAGCCATCGAACTTCTTTATGGAACCGCAAAAAACAAATGACTGGACATCGATCCCTGAACGTTACCAGTATGAATCGAGGTCAAGCAATCCTGATGGATCATCCGTGTCCTGCAATCTGCCGACAACTGTCCAGCCAGATCGCCAGTTCGTCTTGAAACACCCAAGCCATCCCGCCTATCGACAGGATCATCAGCATCAACATCACAAACGCATTGATATTGAACCCCACAGCCAACACGCTCAACTGCGGTAGCGTTCGGGCAATCAGCGCCGTGAGTAAGTTGGCCATCAGCAGCGCGGTGCCCACCGGAGCCGCTGCTCGCACACCTACCCGCAAGGTGTGCTGCATCAGATCATCGAGCTCGGATAGCCAATGCTCATCTGGCTGGACACCGCCAGCCGGATAGACCGTACAGCTTTCAAGGCAACTATCGATCACTTGTCGATGTCCGCCCATGGTCAACACTATCGCAATAGCCAACCAACCCATGATACTGGCCAGGATCGACATGTTCTCTTCGGTCGACGGATCCACCGCTTCAGCTACATCGAATCCCGCCAAGTGACCGATGGCTTGACCTGCCAACTGAAGCGCACTGACGGCCAGCAAAACCACGCTACCGATGACTAAACCCAGCAGGGCTTCGGCGGCTAAACGAATAATGATGTTAAGCATATCGCCGGGCATGGCCGTTGCGTATGGCATGGCGATGGGCGTCAGCATGGCTGCTATCGCAATGGCCAGACCAGCCCGCACTCGAGCCGGCACGCCGCTGGAGCGCGTCGGTGGCGCTAACATGAGGACCGGGCTGATTCGAGCCAAAATCGCCATGAATACCCACAGCGGCGCAGTCAGCAAACCGGTTAAGGCATCCATAACAATGTTCGACTCTCGCTACAAATATACAGTTCTTTTTTGATCCCGTAGCCACCGTCGCCAGACGGTGGAATTGCCTGGTCGTTGCTTCCACCGCTTGGCAGCGGTGGCTACCCAGCGGTGGCTACCCAGCGGCGCTGTCCGACTAGCGACTAACCACCACCGGAATGTTTTCATACACACCGCGGGAATAATTGATCATGCGATCGGCAATCCATGGCAGACAAAAGACCAACGCCACCACCATAGCAATGATCTTGGGCACAGCATTGAGCGTTTGATCTTGGATCTGCGTCAAGGCTTGAATCAGACTTACCACTAGTCCCACGACCATGCCGACCAGTAACAAGGGCGCGCCGATCAAGGTGGCGGTCAGCACTGCGTTTCGAACCAGTTCCACTGCGTCGTCCGGTTGCATACGAGTTCTCTCTTTTTAAGTCACAGTTCCGAAACTGGCCAACAACATCTCAACTACCAGGTGCCATCCATCGATCAGTACAAATAGCAGTAGTTTAAAAGGCAACGAGATCATGGCCGGCGGCAGCATCATCATGCCCATCGAGATCGTGATCGCAGCCACAACTAAATCGATCAACAAGAACGGCAGAAAAATCTGAAAGCCCATCAAGAACGAAGTCTTCAGTTCACTCAACATATACGCAGGCAAGAGCACGCGCAGCGGCACATCATCGAAGAACTGTGGCTGCGATGCATCGGGCGCATAGTAGCGGTAGAACAAGTACACATCGTCGTGATTGCCAGCCATATCGATCTGGCGACTCATAAATTCACGAATAGGTTTGACGCCGATGTTCCATGCGTCTTCCAGAGGCATCTGCGAGCCTGGCGCCGTGTAAGGCACGATGGCCGTCGTATAAACTTCGTTCCAGACCGGCGCCATCACAAACATGGTCATGAACAGCGCGATCGAGGTCACCACCTGGCTAGGAGGCAACTGTCCTGTACCGAGCGCCTGACGCAGCAAACCAAAGACTACGATGATCCGTACATAGCAGGTCGTCATGAGCAGAATGGCTGGCGCCAGACTGATGACGGTCAACAACAGAATGATCTGTAAACTGCTGGACAAGCCTTCGCGACTGGTCCACTTTTCAGGTCCGGACAAAAGAAAATTCTGCGGAGAATTGCCGCCCTCAGTTGCTTGTCCGCTGGCAGTATCGGCTGGCGTACTAGTACTGGCACTGGTATTGGCACCTGCCACCCCGGACAAGAGATCCCGCATACCGCGATCAAGCGAATTGCCCGGTGAATCCTGAGATTGATTGGTGGGGGAGTTTTGTGCTGACGCCTGCTGGGATGAAAGGGCCAGGGCTACGATGCACAAACTGATTCGACAGATTAATTGGCTGGTGTTCATGTTCCGCTCCTGCCCATGTTGTGGAGCACGGAACGAAACGATTCGGAGATGCTGCCCGGTTGAGCACTCTCACACAGGCCGGCGATTTGATCAACTTCCAGCGGATCGGTCATCTCGCTGATCGTACGCACTTCGCCTTGCAAGTTACTGACGAGAATCAACTTGGAACCAAAGCGAATCAGCACCAGTTGTTGACGCGGTGCCAATTGAGTGCGTCCCAAGATGTTGATGACTTGTTTGGGAAGCGACCCGGTCAACTTGGGAGCAGCCTTTCGATAACACCAGCCAGCGCCCACGATTAAGGCGATGACGATGCTCAAGCTGGAGATCACGCTGATCAACATCTGCAAGGTGCCCGTGCCACCTTTGCGCGAGGCTGGATCGACGGCCGCCGTGGGAGGCTTCAAAGGCCGAGGCTGAGTTGAAGTTGAACCATTGGAATTGGGCGTTAACGCAACCGAAGGTCCAGGAGGCTCGCTGCTCGTGTATTGAGCTTGAACTACAGGCGCTGATGGATCGCTTAATCGACTTTGTGCTTGAGGCAGTCGGGCAGGGCTGGGATTGGACTGAGGCGCTGACTGATTGAACGATGGTTGGGGTGATTGACCGCGCAATTGCGAGTTGCTGGGGGTGCTGGTCCAGGCTGCATCGCCCAGGCCGGCGCCAGAGGCTGGCAGACGACTGGCATTGACGTCGGACTCGACGTTTGGCGAAGTGGCTCGCGTGATCAAGCCAGGTTGCGCAGTACTGGTTTGAGAGTCGCGTAGCTGCGCTGCGCGTTGACCAACTTGAGCATGGGCGCGCGAGCTCAAAACGCTGGCCAGTGCCAGCATGATGACGGGAAGAAATTTGGGTCTCATGAACCGACGTCCTTGTCGTTTACCCCCAATCGGCTGCGAGAGCCTTTTGGCTCGCGGCTGTTGAGCGGGTTTTCATCAGCCACGTGCGGAAGGGGTGATATCTAAATCATGGCGAACTAAGTTTTTTCATTGAGGGCATCCGATCCCAGCAGTTGAGCCACGCGTACGCAGAAGTTATCGTTCAGCACCAAGACTTCACCCCGGGCGACCATGCGACCATTGACGTAGATATCAACCGGATCGCCGGCAAGTTTGTCGAGCGTGATAACCGATCCGCGACGCAGCTTGAGCACTTCTTCCAGTTGCATGTGCGTGCGCCCCAGTTCGATCTTCAGATCCAGATCCACATCGCTTAGCAGATCGATCGAACACTTCTCGGGCGGGCCGCCTGAACCGACTAGCTCTTCCAGCTGAAAGGGCTTGGGCTGTGGCCGATCCAGACCGTGCAATGCCTTTTCGGCTTCATCGAGCAGACGAGCCGCATTGGCTTCGGTTGCTCCACTAGCGGTACTGGCTTGTCCAATTGCATCCGTGCTTGGATCACTCATCTTCGGAATCCTGCGACTACTCTTCAATAACCTGGTAATCCTGGAAACCGACTGCCAGCAGAATAGGTTCTTCCAGAATTTCGTTACTTGTCGCAAGAATGCGCCGCTGAATCAAGCCCAACTGGTTTTCGTTCAGTTCGTCCATAGTAGCATTGCGAATTTCGAGCATCATCCGATTACGGAATCGCATTTCACGTTCGGCGAACAGTCCTTCCAAGAGTTCCAGGTCCTTGGCTTTGACGGTACCGAAGAGCCGAAATTCCACGCGATACGTGCGATCGGCACCCGGCGGTGTAAAGGTGGCCGAGTGATCACCCAAGGGAAATTCGACCGCCTTGTTTTCGTCTTCGACCGTCGGTTCGCCCTCTTCCTCCATGTTGGCCTGGACCTTCTTGATCAAGTTGGCCTCGGCCAGTGCCGCCACATCGTCGGCCGAAGGCACAAACAAGAAAAAGAGCACGGTTTCTACGATAATCACGGAAGCAATGAACCCGCTGACCAATATCTTGGGCAGCATCGAACTCTTGGGAGCTTCGTTGCCATGAGCATCGGCGGCTGGAGCTGGCGCTGCATGATCCGACATGACTGCTGATAACCTCTGACGCAATGGGACATAGCAAAAAACAATCTTTGGCTATAGAAATCATAGGTCACGTCCCGTGCGCGCTAGAGGGAAAATATGCCTGAATAATTGTCACAGCCCCTACCGCACGAGCGCCTGTAGCGGAAGCCGTCAAGGCTTTCGAGCGTAGCGGAAGCTGTCAAGGCTTTCGAACGCGCGAACTCCACGAAATGCTTGACGCATTCCGCTACTACGAAATTCACGAAATGCTTGACGCATTCCGTTACCAGTTTGGATCCCATCATGCAGCAACTTCGAATGCGACTTTATGGACGTCAGACAGGACGAGGGCCGGAGGCTGGGGTGCCATTGCCCGTTTCCTGGGAGGCGGCTTTTGAACAGCTGGAACGCTTGCCACGCATGTACGCCGAGCCGGATGGCTCGTTCTTGTGGAGCGGCGACGATCCGGTCGCTGGCCCTTGGCAACTGGAGGGCACAGTCTTCGACGCCGGTCAATTTGTGCGGAGAGTTGAATTAGTTGGCAATTGCAGCCAAGCTAACTGGTCGCGTCTCCTGATCTGTTTTCAGAGCAATTGGGATAGCATCAGCGTTGAGGATCTGACTAAAAATCAAGTCGTCGATGGCCAGTGGCTGCAGGCCGCTGCCCAACCTGGACCGTAGCCGAAGTCGCCAGACTTTGGACGATGGCTTTGTAGCCGAAGTCGCCAGACTTTGGACGATGGCTTTGTAGCCGAAGTCGCCAGACTTTGGACGCGCAACTTTCGACTCATCCAAGCTCTGGCGAGATCGGCTAAGAGAGGTTACCTATGGATTACGAATCACCTGGCCAACCGCTGGATACAGTTCGACAGAACAATCAACAAGCCTGGGATCGCATGGCTCGGTCTGGTCACAAGCTGACTCAGCCAGCGACGGCTCGCGAGTTGGAGAATTCGCTGAAGGTGATTGATTCATCGGGCTGGCTGGCCGGGGGCATTCGCGGTTGGAAGGTACTGTGCCTGGCTGCCGGTGGCGGGCGGCATGGTCCGCTGTATGCCGCCGCAGGTGCTTCGGTAACAGTGGTCGACTTGAGTCCGGCGATGCTTGAGCGCGATCGCGAAGTGGCTGCTCAATACGGCTTGCAGGTGCATACCTTGCAAACCAGCATGGACCAACTCGACATGTTGCCCGAGGGGCACTTTGATTTAGTGGTACACCCAGTTAGCACTTGTTATCTGCCCAGTCTGGCAAAGCTCTTTCCAGCCGTGGCTCGCGTCACCAAACCGCAAGGTTTATACATCAGTCAGCACAAGCAGCCGATCAATTTACAAGCGTCGCTGGACAGTTTTACTGGGCACTACACGATTGAGCATGCTTATTACGATGCGCGGCCGGTGCCGCCGGCGGCTACGCCTAGTTTGCTCCGCGAACCTGGGACGCAAGAATTTGTCCATAGTTGGACTGACCTTCTGGGCGGAATTTGTCGAGCGGGCTTCGTTATCGAAGATGTTTCCGAACCGGATCATGCCAAGCCCGATGCGCTGCCCGGTAGCTTTGGCCATCGATGTTACTATATTGCTCCATATATTCGCTTGAAGGCCCGCCGACTGGGCACTAGTTCAGCCCCTCGATTGATCACGCTCTAAGACTCAATGCCAAACACAACTATTCTCGATTCGTGTGTTGCCCTCATCCCGAATTGGACGTGTCGACGTGCTTAGTTCACCAGCCGATTCCAGCGACAAGCGACCCGGGCTGGCACGCGTATTGAGATTGGTTCCAGCGTTTCATTCTCTGCTCCATTACTCGCCAGAGTTTTTCCGTCGCGACTTGTTGGCTGGACTAACCGTGGCGGCGGTAGCCGTACCGCAGGCCATGGCCTACGCCAGCATCTTCGGCATGCCCGTCGAACTGGGGCTGTATACCGCGATCGTGATGACCGCCGTGGGTGCTTTGTTCGCTTCGAGCAAGCAGTTGATCAACGGCCCGACCAATGCCATATCAATTGCCATGCTCAGCGCCCTGGCCTCGGTACCGGCCGAGCTGCGCATCAATGCCGCGATCATGATGGCGGCACTCATCGGTATCATTCAAACTGGTATCACCCTCTTGCGATTGGGAGATCTATCGCGATTCATTTCGCACGCGGTGGTGGTGGGCTTTACGGTGGGCGCCAGCATCTTGCTGGTGCTCGATCAACTCAAAAATGTGTTGGGACTCAAAGCCGTTGGCAGTCATCACGATCATTTCTTGACGCGTTTCTATCTGACACTAACCGAAGGTGGACCACTTCACTGGCCAACAATTGCGGTGGCCGTGGGCACAGTAATTGTCGCCATATTGGTACGACTGCTCAGCAAACGTTTGGAGATCCGGTTACCCGAATTGCTGATGGCTATCGTTGCGGCCGGGCTGGCGACTTGGTGGCTGGACCTGGGCAATCAGGCGTGGGGTGTAAAGTTAGTAGAGAAGATCCCACGCACGCTACCGACGTTTCAAACACCGTATTGGGATTGGTCGCTTGTGCGTGAACTGGCTCCGTCGGCGCTGGCTATCGCGCTATTAGGTTTGCTGGAAGCGATTGCGATGGCCAAGTCCATTGCGATCAAGACCCGACAGAAACTGGATATCAATCAACAATGCCTCAGCGAAGGCTTGGCGAATCTGGCAGGCAGTTTCTTTCGATGTTTTCCTGGATCAGGTTCCTTGACTCGATCCTATATCAACTATCAAGCCGGCGCGGCTACCGAATGGTCGGGGATTTTTGCGGCCGGTGCCGTGGCGCTCACTGTACTGCTGTTCGCACCTTTGGCTCAATACATCCCGCGGCCCGCGCTGGCCGGTGTGTTGATGCTGACGGCCATTCGCATGACTGACCCCGAAGCCCTGCGTTACCATTTCAAAGCCACGCGTTTCGATGCGATGATCGTGTCAGCTACCGCGCTGGCGGCGATTGTGGTCTCGGTTGAGTTCTGCATCCTGGTGGGCGTGCTGTTGTCGTTTATGTTTTATGTTCCCAAGGCCGCGCGATTGGAAGTCACTCAACTGTCGGTCAACAAACAGGGCATGGTTCGCGAGCGACGTCAGGAGGATGTGCCTTGTCAGCGCCTGCATATCGTCAACTTCGAAGGCGAACTGTTCTTTGGTGCCTCACCTATTTTCGAAGAGGCACTGGAGCTCATCGAAGAAGAGACCAGCGCTCAGCAGATCATCATTCTGCGCCTGCGTTATGTGCGCAATTGGGATGCCGTCTGCCTGCACGTGCTGCACGAATTCATCGAACGCATGCAAGCCGAGCAGCGCATGGTTCTGCTCAGCGGCGTGCGCAACGAAGCGTACACCGCCTTGAAGAATGTGGGACTGGTCGATCAACTGGGTGAACAGCATATATTCCGCGAAGTGCCACAACTTTGGTCGAGCACTTCCAAGGCAATCCAATATGCTTATGAGCAGATCGGCGAAAACCGCTGTGCCCATTGCCCCCGGGCCAGTGTTACCGCTGGCGCGACAGACGACTGGGCCTTTGAAATTTGATTGCCTCGTTTCTTCCAGGCTGCCTGTGGTATACACTACCAGCCTATTTTGGGCGACCACTGGGATACCAAGAATGAGACAGTGTTTTTATGGACATTCGCTGATGGACTTTGAGCGAATCTAGAGAAGGTTAATGGCCACAGTCACACGTGAAGTTCAATACTTGCTGTTCGATGTCGAAAGCGTCGCGGATGGGGCGCTGGTGGCGGGTTCGCGTTATCCCAGCGACAAGCTATCCCCTGAAGAGGCGCTGGCCAAGTTTCGCCAAGAACTAGTCATTTCCAGCGGCAAAGACTTTATTCCGTACACCTATCACTTTCCGGTAGCGATCGTTATCGCCAAGATTCGCTCGGACTTCTCGCTGATAGAAATCGTTTCGCTCGACCAGCCGCAACATCGTCCGCATGTGATGACCAAACATTTCTGGACCGGCTGGGAAGGCTATCAACGACCAACGTGGGTAACCTTCAACGGCCGCGGCTTCGATCTGCCCCTGATGGAACAATCGGCCTTTCGATATGGCGTCAGCGTGCCCAATTGGTTCAATCTCAGCGAACGCTCGTATCAACAGTATCGCAACCGGTACAACATCCAAGCTCATTTGGATCTCCACGAGTTCTTGACCAACTTTGGCAGCACCTGGTTTCGTGGTGGTTTGAACCTGGCAGCTCAATTGCTGGGCAAACCCGGCAAGATGATGGTGCAAGGCGATATGGTGCATGATTTGTATGCAGCCGGCAAACTTTCCGAGATCAATGAATATTGCCGCTGTGACGTCTTGGATACCTACTTCGTGTTTCTGCGCGTGGCCTTGCTCATGGGACAGATCACTTTGGAACGTGAGCAAGAACTGGTCAAGCAAACCAAGACGATGCTGGAAGCCGATGTGGAAAAACATCCGGCTTACGCGCAGTACTTGGAGCAGTGGGGAGATTGGCGAAATCCGTGGTCCGCTTCCTGAACTATTTACTTGAAACATCCCATGCACCCGATGATCAACCGCCAACGACTGCTCGATCGCTTCTTGAAGTATGTGCAAGTTGGCACTTCTGCCGATCCAGAATCGCTGACTTATCCGAGCTCGGAGGGCCAATTGGTTCTGGGCAACCTGCTAGTCGAAGAGCTGCAGGCCATGGGGCTGAGCGAAGCCCGCCAGGACTCCAATGGTTTGGTATGGGCACTGCTGCCCGGTAATGTCGAAGGCGCCGCCGCAATTATGCTCAACGCGCACTTGGATACGTCGCCCGAAGCGCCGGGCGATAACGTCAAGCCGCGCATTGTCGAAAATTACGCTGGCGGTGATATTCCTCTAGGCAACTCGGGACAAGTCATTCGCGTCAGCGGTTGTCCGGCACTGGAGGGGCTGGTTGGTCACACGTTGGTGACTACCGATGGTCACACGCTACTAGGCGGAGATGACAAAGCGGGTGTAGCCGCGATTATGGAACTGGCCGAGCATCTGCTCGAACATCCACACTTGCCTCACGGTCCGATTCAGATCCTGTTCACCTGCGATGAAGAAATCGGCCAAGGCGTATCGAAAGTGCCCGTCGATCAAATATGCGCCGTGGGCGGTTATACGCTCGACGGCAGTGGAGCAGGGGAGTTAGAAGACGAAAATTTTTCGGCCGACTTTCTAATCGTCAAAGCTGTAGGCCACAACATCCATCCCTCGATAGGCAAGGGCCGCATGGTCAACGCGGTGCGCGGGATCAGCCAACTGGTCAGCCGCATGCCGCTGGATAGACTTTCGCCGGAATCGACCGAGGGGCGCGAAGGCTTCCTGCATCCATATACAATTTCCGGTGGAGTGGGGTCCGCTGAAGCTCGCATTCTGCTACGCGACTTCGACACGCAGCGTTTGGACGACTACGCGCAGTTGGTGCGCGAGCTAGCGAACAAGGTTGAAAAGGATTTACCTGGGCTGACCTTCGAGATCACGCGCGCGGCCCAGTATCGCAACATGGCCGACTCGCTGAAACGTCAGCCATTGATGATGGACCTGGCCGAGCGCGCCTTTGAGATACTTGGCCGAACTTGTGCGCGCGGTTCCATTCGTGGCGGCTCCGACGGTGCGATGTTCAGCGAGCGTGGCTTGCCTACCCCCAATCTATCGGTAGGGCAACACAATCTCCACAGCCTGCTCGAGTTCGTCTCGTTGGATGAAATGGTGGCTGCGGTGGAGCATCTGGTCGCACTTGCCGACCTCTGGCAGAAGCACGCTCGCGCCTAGTCGTTAAAGTTTCGCTAACCGGCCCTTGAGTTATGCGCGCGGACCGGATTGGAGTTATTGGCAAAGCTGTGCCGATGTACACCCCAGGGCAACGCTTTCAATAACAAGCAGCCCACCGCGTAGCGAATGCGGTTGACGCTACCGACCAGGGAAGGAGAGGTGACGTGCCACGTGTCTCGATCATCGTCGCTCATCAACAAGATCAGCGACTGGAAGATACCCTTCTCTCGGTTTTAGAAAACCGTCCACGGGAATGCGAAATCATCGTAGCCCACGACGGTTCCTACACCGACCCCTACGAGTTAGCCGACGAAGTCCTGTTCGTCGAGACCAATGCTAGCTGCTCAGTGACCAATAAGCTGAACGAAGGTCTGTACGCAGCCTGTTCGCCTGTGGTCCACATCCTGGGCGAAGGTGTTCAGGTCACCGATGGCTGGTGTGAGAATGCTAGCCACTGGATCATACGACATGGATGCGTAGCTGTGTCCCCGTTGATCGAAATTGAAGGGCGGGGGACACACGCCGGGTTAGACCCCAGCCGCCTGGCCACCCGCGGTCTCCAAAAAACGAAACGGGGACAGACCCCGCAGCATTGCGCAGCTCCAATGCTAGCGGCCGGTTTTTATTCCAGGAAATGGTTGCTAGCATTAGGTGGCCTGCTGGAATCGGTTGATGCACAAGCGGCCGATGTCGATCTGGCTCTAACGCTAGCTGATTTGGATCAGAGTTGCGAAGTCGATGCGCATAGCTTGGTGACAGCGCCAGCTTCGATTCTGCAAACCAATAACCGCGCCGCTTTGGCGGGAGATATAGCTAGCGTTCTTGCCGCCCACCAGCAGCTCGACAGTGGAGTACTGGCTGGCATCAAGGGAGCCACCGGCCGAATGTTAGCTAGCATGGTCAACCCAAGTCAGTGGGCCCCTGCGATCGCCTGGGGTATAGGTTTGGCTAGCAATCGCCTCGAAGACCAAGTGGCAGATCGCCTGGCCGCTTATCGAAAGAGTCAAGCACCAACCGCAGAAGTAGCTACTAGGCGGGCCGCATAGTCTCCTTTCGCTCCGCGAAAGGCAGCAGAACTTGGCCACACCAGCCTTTCGGCTTACTCCTTACTCCTTACTCAATACTCCTTGCCTTTCGCGGAGCGAAAGGAGACATTGACTCCACTCTCGGAATTCTTGTACTCTCGCCGCTAGGGTACAAGTAGGCAATTTGTCTATTCTTTCGAGAGTGACGCGTACAAGTCATGGGACTGGGGCGGTGGAATTTCTTCGGTCGACAACGCACGGTACACGAAGCGACGCGTCGCGCTTGGTGTCGCATGGCGTTCGTGATTTGTGGAGCACTGCCGGTTCTCGTAACGCTACTGGCATGTTCGCTGGAATACGTACCGCTGTATCAGCAGCTGCGCGCCAGTCGCTATGAGCAGCAGTTGAACCAGATCACGGGACTGGTGGTCTCGATTGAGCGCGTCGAACTGTTGACCCCGTCCAAACGCTTGTTGCATGGCCTCGAGTTTCGGCATCCTGAGACCGGCGAGTCGATCGGACGAGTATCTGCTTTGTGGATCTCGGAAACGCCCGGTGGCTGCGCGATCAAAGCCCAGATGCCTCAAATCGAATCCGATCATATGCAAGACTGGCTGGAAATAATTCACCAGCATGTGCTCTGTCGCCCGACCAGCCAAGGCCATGCGGTTGTTCTCTGGATGGACGGTTTAACTCTCAGCGGTGCTCAGGAAAGACAATTTGAGTTCAAGCAACTGCGCTGCGAACTGCGCCGCTCGTCCACAACGACCAGCGCACGCTGCGCCTTTGAACGTGCCGGCGTCGCAGGTAATCCTGCCGAAATTACGTTTGTTCGCCAACACACCGACGTGATGCCGACGTCGCAAGTAACGCTCAATACGGGCGATACCGAGACCACAGTGGGTCAATATCTGCCTGGCCACTGGGTCAATCAGTTTTCACCACAGTTTTCCGTACCCGGTGCCGAGGCGACTGTTCGCGGCAAATTTGCGTTCGATACGAATCAATCAGGTTGGTCGCTGCGCGGCGCATGTCGCGTGCAGCGTGTGGATGCTTCCAGTTGGTTTGATCGACCAGTGCTGGCGGGATTGGCCGACGTAGAGATCACCAACTTTGGTATGACCAATCGCAACTTGAACGAAGTCGCAGGTAGCTTGCTGGTTCAAAATGGTCAGATCCATACCGACGCGCTCAAGTCGGCCGCTTACATTGGCATTCATCCGACTGCCCAAGTCCAACATAACATGCTCAATCCAACTGGCCGAGATGTACTCGCCTTTACCAAGTTGGGTTGTAAGTTCTCGCTCGATGCCCGTGGCCTGGTGCTCGCGCCGCTCTATCGCGAATCGGCCATGGCCGTGGATGAAGTTGGCCCGCTGGCGCAGTACACACTCGCGGAGAACTATGCGATACCGTTGAACTACGTGGTGGTATTCTTGTCTCTCAAGAATCCGGATAGCCAGAACACGGATAGCGAAATCCTTCAATCGCCCACCGTTAAACGCCTGGTCCAGTGGTTGCCTGGTCCTCAAGCACCGGAAGCTCGCACAGCCCGCGCGTTCGGGCCTCTGCCGTAGCTGAAGTCGCCAGACTTTGGCCGCTATCTCGTAGCTGAAGTCGCCAGACTTTGGCCGCTATCTCGTAGCTGAAGTCGCCAGACTTTGGCCGCGTAACATTTGATTCATCCAATCTCTGGCGAGATCGGCTACGAAGGTCCAATCTCTGGCGAGATCGGCTACGTGGGATCAGCTTGCCAGTCGCCGGCCAGGTCGGCTGCGCCAGCCAGTTCGGCCGGTTGGCTGAACAAGCGGACTTGCACGCTGGTCGGGATATCGAACAGGCGTTTGATGCGACGTGGTGCGAGCGGTTTATTGTCGAGCTGACGAATCCATATCGCTCGAACTTGCCGTGGAAACTTGCGCGCCAGAAAGCGATAGATCTCCGAGTCGCGCTCGCCGCTATCACCAACCAAGATGAAAGTTCGCTGCGGCATCTTCTTGATCAAGCCGGCGATGATTCCAGCTTTGCCTTTGCGGCGTTGGGGTCGCCAGCGTTTGAACATTTCATCGCGGATACGAAAGTACCGCAAGTGCATACTGCCCGAGGGAAAGCTGCCCAACTGGCACAGCTCGGCGATCGGTTGAAACAACTGCCAAGGGCTGCTGGAAACGTAATGAAAGTCAGCCCCCGCGTCATGTAGCTGCTGATACAGCTCAGCCATCCCATCGACGGCGGCAAAGGGTTTTAGAAACGTATTGGTCAGCATCGAGTGGCGGCTGGCCACATCGGTGGCTTTAATCGTATCGTCGATATCGCTGACGATACTTACGCCGCGTGGTGCAAGCAAATGCAAAGTTGTTTCGGTACCGAAAGAATTGGCCGACAGGGATGTAGAGTTCCCGTTTGTGGCCGATGGCAAGCGCAGGTCCAGGATGCGCTCGCTACGGCTGCCCCGCATGCGTGCTTCGATGTCCCAATCGGCAGGCAGTTTTAATACGCTCAAAAACGCGCCGTTGCGTTTGGATTTGCGGCGCAGTGTAAATTGTTGGCCAGCCAGTTCAACACTGATTTGTTTACCGCCCAGCGGCTTGGCCGTAAAACCTTGAATGCGGTTGCGAAAGATCTCGCCAGCCAGATCATCTTCCGTAGCCTTCAACGCTCGCTTCAGACCGCGCAAGATGATTCGGGTCGAAATGGGAATGCGACTGAGATCGTACACGCGTCCCTGCACCACCGCTCGCCAACCACCGCGTCGCAAGTCGTAGTAGCCTAGCGATGGAAACAGCGTCGTGCGTTCATCGCGAGCTCGGTTGGACTGGGATGACGCTGGAGACACGCTGATTTACTCTGGGGCTGGGTTGGGCTCTACATCGCGACGCAACTGGGTGAAGATCCACTCAATGACCGTTGGATCAGCATAAGTTTGGGTCCAGCTATTGTGCTGCACACCCGGATACTCAGTGTACTTCGGCTCGCCGCCGGCTGCCTTAATGGCCTCGATCATGTCGCGCGAGCGCGAGGCTTTGACCACCGGATCATCGGCACCATGAAAACACCATATAGGAGTCTTCGTCAGTCGATCGGCTGTCTTGGGATCGCCGCCACCACATATCGGCAAACCGGCCGCAAAAAAGTCAGGCCTTCTGGCAATCGCATCCCAAGTGCCGTAGCCGCCCATCGACAATCCCGTCATGACGATGCGTTTATCATTGACTGCGGAATCTTTAACCATCGTATCGATCAATTCGAAGATCAATTGCATCGACTGGCTCGGTTCAGCGGGCATGTCATGTGAATCGGCCGACCAATCGACTTCTACCCACTTCTTACCTTCGGGACACTGCGGAGCGATCACGTAACACGGATATTTGGTTCGCCACTTGGCCTTGCAGAATTCTGCCATGCCATGCACCAGTTGGGCCGTATTGTCCGAACCGCGCTCGCCTGCTCCGTGCAGAAAGATAACCAGCGGATACTTCAAGTCGGCATTGTAGGGCGTGGGTTTCAGCAAACGATAGTTCAACGTTTGACCGCTGGTCCCGGTATACTGCCGCGGTTCAAACAGCACCTTCGGATCTTCCACTACCTTCTCCTGAGCCTCTTGAGCCCAACTGTTGAGACCCGAACACATTACTAGGGCCAAGACAACCACCGCACGTCGAATCATCGCTGCCTACTCCGCTTACGGGACTGGATTTACTCGTCAGCCATTTCGCGACGTAGCTGCACTCGCCAGAGTGCGGACGCGTCACGCCTTACGGGCCTGGATTTATTCGTCAGCCATTTCGCGAGCATGGTAGCTCGAACGCACAAATGGACCGCTGGCTACTTTGCTGAAGCCCAATTGTTTGGCGATTTGTCCCAGTTCATCAAACTCAGACGGGGGCACATAGCGCACGACCGGCAGGTATCGAGGACCGGGTTGCAAGTATTGCCCGAGCGTCAGAAAATCGCAATCCACACCTCGTAGATCCGCTAGACACTCCAGCAACTCATCGCGTGTTTCACCTAACCCCAGCATCAAACCGCTTTTGGTCTTGATGTCGGGATCGAGCTGTTTGATTTGCCGCAGCAGTTCCAATGTCCAGCGATAATCGCTCTTGGGTCCGCGCACGCGCTTGTACAACCGTGGCACGGTCTCCATGTTGTGATTGAAGACTTCCGGCTTGGCGGCCACCACGCGTTCCAAAGCCGACTTGTGCATCACGAAGTCCGGCGTCAGTACCTCGATCGTGGCTCCAGTGCGATTGCGCACGGCCAAGATGGTCTCATAAAAGTGTTCGGCCCCGCCATCGGGCAGATCATCGCGCGTCACCGAAGTGATAACGACGTGGGCCAATCCCAAGCGAGCCGCAGCTTCGGCCACGCGCGCCGGTTCGTCGCCTTCGAGTTGTTCGGGTTTGCCTCGCGACACCGCGCAAAATCCGCAAGGTCGCGTGCACACGTTGCCCAAAATCATGAAGGTGGCAGTTTTCTGCGAGTAACACTCCATGCGATTGGGACACTTGGCATTGTCGCAAACCGTCTCCAGTCGCAGCTCGTCGAGCAAGCCGGCGGTGAAGTTACTGAAGTTGCCCTTAGGCAGTTCCCGCTTGAGCCAAGGTGGCAAGCGCTTGGAAGGTTCAAACAACGCCGCCCCGCCTCCGCAGCTACCGCCTTGTTCACCATCGGCCGTGTCACCCGATATCACCGGCAATTCAAATGTCATCAATCAACCTCATGGCTGTGGCATAGGCTTCCAGCCTGTGTCTCTGTGTGGCATAGGCTTCCAGCCTGTGTTCTTCTGTGGCATAGGCTTCCAGCCTGTGTCTGGATCTAGCACCCTGAACACAGGCTAGAAGCCTATGCCAAGGTTGCTTCACACAGGCTAGAAGCCTATGCCACAGTTGCTTCACACAGGCTAGAAGCCTATGCCACCCCTGCATTTGTGTTAAACTTGAGCGTACAGAAAAATTTTAGTCATTGGCGGTCATTCCCGCCATGAACCCCCGACCCAGCTGGCAGCGATTTGCCTTGAATAACAAACCCAAGCCTACACAACCGCCGAGCGGGAAGAATGCTAACGGCAAGGCCAAGCCAGCGGCCGCGGCCAAGTCGAAATCGACTGGGATGCCGATCGCCCGCATCGTGGCCGAGAATCGCAAGGCCCGCCACCGGTTTGAGATCCTCGATTCGCTCGAATGTGGCATCATGCTGCAAGGCAGCGAAGTTAAAAGCCTGCGCAACGGCAAATGTCAGCTCGATGAAGCTTACGGAAGGGTCAAGGGAGACGCCTTGTTTCTGATCGGCTGCGATATTGCTGAATACCCGCAAGCCACGCTCTGGAATCACGAACCCAAACGGCCCCGCAAACTGCTGGTGCATGCGAGCGAATTCTCCAAGTTTGTCTCGCGAGCCAAAGAAAAAGGCCTGTCCCTCATCCCGCTGCGAATGTATTTCAACGAACGTGGCATCGCCAAATGTGAACTCGCTTTGGGCAAGGGACGTAAACTACAGGACAAGCGGGAAAAACTGAAGAAGGCCGATGCACAACGCGACATGCAGCGAGCCAGTCGAAAGCGAGGTTGAACAACGGATGCTGGAACTGACCAACCTCGTCAAGAGTTTTCGCATGCCCGATGGCACGCAACTGACCGTGCTGCAGGTGGAACATTTTCTAATCGGCGCCGGTGAACAAGTCGTCCTCTTGGGCGAAAGCGGCGGCGGCAAGACCACGCTCTTGCACTGTATCGCCGGGATCATGCAACCCACCTCGGGCGTAATCAAGCTAGACAACATCGAACTTACCAAACTGAGCGAATCAGGTCGCGATCGAGTGCGAGCGGCGCGAATCGGTTATGTCTTTCAAACGTTCAATCTATTGCCCGGCTTCACTGCGTTGGAAAACGTGCGTTTGGGCATGACCTTCAGTGGTCGACATGATCTGCAGCGAGCCAAAATGCTCCTGGAACGTGTTGGACTGGGTGATCGATTGGGCCACAAGCCTGCCCAGCTGTCCGTCGGCCAACAGCAGCGCGTCGCCGTCGCCAGAGCTTTGGCCAATCGACCTAAATTACTTTTGGCCGACGAGCCGACTGCCAACATCGATCCTCAAAATCAACAGATGATCATCGACTTGATTCGACAAAACTGCCAAGAAGAAAACGTAGCTTTGCTAATGGTTACGCATTCGATGCAAGTGGCCGATCAATTCCAGAGAGTTGAACGACTCGAAGCGATCAACAAAGTCTTGAGCCCAGTTTCCTGAGCCCACTTTCCTAAGCTCCCACCCTAAAGACCCAGCATGAGCCTATTCCTAATTGCCTGGCGCAACATGCAACAGCGTGGCCTGGCCACCTTCCTGACGATGTTCAGTATGGCTTTGGGAGTCTGCCTGGTTGTTCTGGTATTGAGCATCGGCTGGATCATTCAAACGTCCTTCAGTCGCAATAGCAACGTCGGCTACAACTTGATCGTAGGCGCCAAGGGCAGCCCGCTGCAGTTGACGCTTAACACGGTTTATTATCTCAGTCGTCCCATCGAAGTGCTGCCCTATGACGAGTACCTCGATCTGCTGCCAACCGAAGAGCGCAAGGCCGAGATGAAACGCATCGGTGGCATGATCGCCGAACCTGATCGGCCGAGTATCTATGGCGATGGTTATATGAAGGGTGGCTTCGCCGTGCCCGTATGCTTGGGCGACTACTTCGGACCATTTCGAGTGGTGGGTACCAAGCCCGCCTTCTTCGAGAACTTGCGCTACGGCGAAGGCTCCGATATGGAATACGAATTCGCCCAAGGGCGCAACTTCGTAGATCACTCACCTGAGAACGGCTTTTACGAAGCGGTCATCGGAGCCCATGTGGCGGCCGAGATGCATGTCAAACTGGGCGATGAAATCAAGACTACGCATGGCGATCCGGAGGGCGAGGGGCACGGCCAAGGATTCAAAGTCGTCGGCATTCTCAAGAGCACAGGTACACCCAACGATCGCGCGGCCTTTATTAACCTCGAAGGCTTTTATTTGATGGAGGGCCACGCGCGGGCGATTGAACCTCGCGAGATTGCCAGTCAAACGCGAACGATGGTCGAGGCCGATCCGGAAGAAGCCAAACTGGGACGCTTGCCTCTGGAAAAACGCGACTTGACGGCAGTGCTAGTCAAGCCATCCAGTGGCATGGCAGCGATGATGATGGAAACGAACATCAACAAAAGTTTGCGGGCCGTAGCCGCTTCTCCGATTCGCGAGATCGAAACGATGCTCACGCAATTTGTAAAGCCCATCAACTCCGCGCTCTTGGCCCTGACCGCGGTCGTTTGCCTGGTAAGTGCCATTAGCATTCTGGTTAGCATTTACAATTCGATGAACGAACGCCGCCGCGACATCGCTGTCATGCGCGCGTTGGGCGCGCGGCGTGATGTAGTGATGGCGGTGGTGTTGATCGAGTCGCTCTTGATTGCCATCATCGGTGGTGGCGTAGGCTGGATCGCTGCTCACTTGATCGGCATGGCTTGCAGTCCCATGGTTGAGTATCGCACCGGCATTCAACTGGGCTTGCTGACCTCGGTCACGTCTGTTGAGTTGATGGTCATTCCTGGTTTGATCGTGCTGGCCACCATCGCTGGCTTGATTCCAGCCATGGCCGCCTATCGCACCGACGTCTCACGCAACCTGGCCTCCTAGTCACCTCTCCCACGCAGCGACCGCTCGTCCGGGAGGGCGAATGCTCCTGCTGAGCCAAACACCGTTATGCAGTCCGGACATAGTCACGGGGCAAGTGATATTGGCAGGATCAGCCGTCACCTCCACCGCGCAGCGGGGGAGGTCGCAGACGAGGCGTTCAGCCTTCGTCTGCGGGAGGGGGCATAGCGCTACGCAAGACTCCTGCGGTACTAACCACCTGCACTTCCCAGACCCCTCCCGAATCTCGCAAAGCCTCGATTCGACCTCCCCAAGGCGAAGCCTTGAAGAGGTGACTGTCACCTCCACCGCGCAGCGGGGGAGGTCGCAGACGAGGCGTTCAGCCGATGTCTGCGGGAGGGGGCATAGCGCTACGCAAGACTCCTGCGGTACTAACCACCTCTACTCCCCCAGACCCCTCCCGAATCTCGCAAAGCCTCGATTCGACCTCCCCAAGGCGAAGCCTTGGAGAGGTGACTGCTTAGGGCCTGACCTTCTTGGCGCGTCCTTGTGTCCAAAGCATCAGTCCTTCTAGCCGCTGCTTGCCGCGCTGAAAGTAGTCTTCACCTAATGATTTCAGATGAGCTAGAACAGGTGTCTGACTGGTGGTCTGCCAATTGGGATCGGCCATGGGTAGCCACTGTTGTTGCAAGATCCGTTGGCACAGCTCCGCACCCAACAATTGATGACCTTCGATGGTCGGGTGCACATGATCGACTAACCACTTATGACCGACCAGTCCATGAGGGCTGCGATCGATGAACAGTTGGTCTGCATCGAGCTGCGGTACATCGTAACGCGTTGCTAGTTCCGTGACTGCATCTTGAATGGATGACAATGCCCGCAACGGACACACGTCGTTGTCTTTGGCAGCCCGCAGGTATTGGGTTGCCTCAGCATAATGCTCTGCTTCGTAGGCGAGTCGACCGAGAAAGTAGTTCACCCCAGCATGCTCGGGATCGAGCTGATAGGCAATCTGCAATTGTTCTTTGGCCTGAGGCACATGCTGCGCATTGTCTTGAGCCGACTGCCAGGCGGCTTCGAAACGTTGACGATCGGGCGGGCTGAGATCGCTGCGTGATTCAAATTTCATCGGCGGGCAATCGAGCACGTTCACGACTGGCCGCATGAGAATGATCGGCACGCCGGCACTTTGCGCGCGCTCAACCATTTGCGCCATATTGAAGCGAAAATGTTCAACCACGGGTTCACGCCACGGGTCATCGCGATGATACTCATCCAGGCCGCCTTGATAATCCAGCAGTGCATCGACTTCGCGGGCCAGCGTGGTTGCAGTTGGTATGGGTTTGGTGGCACGATCTGCCTGGCCACCCGCCAGGTAGCGCAGGGCCTGCGCGATCTTCAGAGAACTGATTAGGCCACTGGCCTTAGCAATGGGCAACGGCACGTCGCGCCAACCAGTGTACGATCGTCGTTCCAAAAACTCGTTGTGACCAACGTACAGCACAATCAAGTCCGGTTCATAGGCGAGCACTTCGTCGAGAATAGCTCGAATCCGGTAGCTGGCATACGACAGGCCACCACAGTTGATGACTTCAATGTCGCGACCGGTGGCCTGACGCAGATAAATGCCCAGCCAGGCGGGGAAGGCGGTGGGAGTGCTGTAGGGTTCGCCCTGGGTTGTGGATTCGCCCAGAGCAAAAATGCGATACATATTTGCCGGCTTGTCGACAGCAAAACTAGCTGGCCGAAAGAGGTCCATACGTTCCGGTCCGATGTACATTCGTTGGCCATCGGGGCTGCGAGAAAATAGCGGCAGCAGGTGATGCAGATCCACGAGGGGATCGATCGCCGGCGGTTGACTCGGCCAGGCGGCCAGACGCAGCACAATCTCCATCAAAACAACAGGCAAGCACCCTAGTCCCAGCGCCAACAACCGCAGCGACCAGCGTTTGCGTTTGACTTTATGAGCAGTTGGCGGCATTTCGAGACTTCGTTTCGACGGCTTGGGGGGATTTTGCAGCCGCGGCCCCAAGTGCCCTAGCCACAAATCCACTTATTATTATTCTAGGCGTGGAATCGATGGATTAGCATAAAAGTGTCCTCCCTTTCGCTCCGCGATGGGCACTTCAATGTCTCCTTTCGCTCCGCGAAAGGCACCCCTAGCAGCAACAATTTTTACAATGAGTCTTTCATGCAGGTTCTGGTCACCGGCTCGAGTGGTTTGATTGGTTCGGCTGCGGTTCGCCACTGGGACGCCCTGGGAGCCGACGTAGTGGGTATCGATAACAACATGCGGCAAACCTTCTTTGGACCGCAGGGCAGCACCCACTGGAACCTGGAACGTTTGCTAAAAGACACGCGTCATTTCAATCATCATGCCATCGATATCTGCGACCGCGAGCAGGTGGCGGCATTATATCAGCAGCATAAATTTGAGCTCATCATTCACTGCGCCGCCCAGCCGTCGCACGACAAAGCCAAGGAGATTCCCTATCTCGACTTTGACGTCAACGCTGGCGGCACCATGAACATGCTAGAAGCGACTCGACGGTACGCGCCTGAGGCCGTCTTCTGTCACATGAGCACCAATAAAGTATACGGCGACGCACCCAACGAAGTTCCACTAAAAGAACTCGATTCCCGCTGGGAATATGCCCGGACCGAAGATTGGCATGGCATCAGTGAAGCTTGCCGAATCGATCAAACCACGCACTCGCTCTTCGGGGCTTCGAAGACGGCCGCTGATGTGATCGCCCAGGAATATGGTCGCTACTTTGATATGAAGGTCGGGATCTTCCGTGGCGGTTGCTTGACCGGTGCTTCGCATTCGGGCGTCGAGCTACACGGGTTCTTGTCCTACCTGGTACACGTAGCCGTTCACGACAAGCCCTACACGATCTTTGGTTATAAAGGCAAACAAGTTCGCGACCAAATCGAAAGCACAGATGTTATTCGTGCTTTCGAAGCCTTTGCCAAAAAGCCGCGACCGGGCGAAGTCTACAACATTGGTGGCGGCCGCGATAACGCCGCCAGCGTACTGGAGTGCATCGAACTGATCGAACGGCTGAGTCCCTATCGAGTCCGCTATACGCTCAGCGATACCAATCGCGTCGGCGATCACATCTGCTACATCAGCGATCTGCGCAAGCTGAAGAACCACTATCCCGATTGGGATCTATCGATGAATCTAAACGACATCATCGGCACCATGATCGAAATGGAAGCTTCGAAGAAGTAGAGCCACCTCCACCGCGCAGCGGGGGAGGTCGCAGACGAGGCGTTCAGCCTTCGTCTGCGGGAGGGGGCATAGCGCCAGGCAAGACTCCTGCGGTACTAGCCACCTTCACCGCCGAAGACCCCTCCCGAATCTCGCAAAGCCTCGATTCGACCTCCCCATGCTGCGCATGGAGAGGTGACTGTCACCTCCACCGCGCAGCGGGGGAGGTCGCAGACGAGGCGTTCAGCCTTCGTCTGCGGGAGGGGGCATAGCGCCAAGCAAGACTCCTGCGGTACTAACCACCTTCACTTCCCGGACCCCTCCCGAATCTCGCAAAGCCTCGATTCGACCTCCCCATGCTGCGCATGGAGAGGTGACTGTCACCTCCACCGCGCAGCGGGGGAGGTCGCAGACGAGGCGTTCAGCCTTCGTCTGCGGGAGGGGGCATAGCGCCAGGCAAGACTCCTGCGGTACTAACCACCTTCACTTCCCGGACCCCTCCCGAATCTCGCAAAGCCTCGATTCGACCTCCCCAAGGCAAAGCCTTGGAGAGGTGACACTGGCCGCTCTACAACTCCAACTCATCTAGTTGATCGATCAACTTATCCAGTTCATCGCGAGGTTGGTCAGCGTTCTGACTTAAACGGGCTTGCAGGTCTTCGGTCAAACCCACTGCATGGCGGCCGGCTAGGATAAGTTGTTCATCGCGTTCACGGGCGGCGACTTCGATGGCATCGGCACCTTCATCGGGGGCACCAAACAGTTTCGATAGATCAATCTTAAAACCACTGGCATCCATCGGAGCGCCGGCGATGGCGGGTGTCTTGTGCTGTGGAAAAATAATGGCGTTCTGAGGACAGACGCGACTGCAGGCTGGGCAACCTTTGCGACAGTTGTCAGGCTGCTCCACCAGAATCGTTTCGACGTTATCGACTCCATAGACACCAAACAAGCAGAAGTCGATGCACTCCATGCAGTTGGTGCAACGACTGAAGTCGATCACTGGATACCAACGGCGTGCTGGATGTTCATCGACCGTCATAATACCGGCAGTACCCAGCAGCGTGGGTTCGGCCGCAGTCACGCTGGCAGCGATCACCGGTTCCGAACCAGAGGCCAGACCGCCAACATAAGTGCTGTTGCGAGGGTTTTCAAAGTGAGTCGTCAGTTCCGCCGGGGCTTGACCAGCGAGAAAACTCCTAGAGGATTCTAGTTCTACTATGCGGCGAATCTCTTTCATAAATTCCGATGCCTGCGTGGCATCGCGCAGGTCGAGGCAGTAGATGCTGCGATCGGGTCGGGGATGAGCGTCCGTAACGCGCTGGGATTCTTCGCTCTCCTCAGACTCTGCCACAGCACTGGCAACTTCATCTTCTTCGGACTCTTCTGCAGGCTTCATCAGATTCTCACCGGGCTGACCGCGCACGCCGTTGCGATCCAACACCCAGTGGGCCGCGCGGTCGAACAGCCACGCACACAAGACGATTGGCCCTGCGATCAAGCGCAAACGCTTGTAGGATTCACCATCGCGCGTCAAATCGTACAGATGCGGCACGACCAACACATCTACGCCTGGCAGCGCAGCGCACGCTTCGGCGATGTCGTTTTCCAACTGGCGTTTCTCGGGTGAGCGACTTTGCCCTTGTGAGACAACAACCGTAACACGTCTATCAGGCATTGACCTGTCCCTTGATGGTTCTTTGAGCGACCTCCCAAGCTGCTGAGAGATGGTCGATGTATTGTGGCGGCGACAGAAACTCTGTGCCACTGGTTGTCAGTTCGAAAAGCCAACCCGCGCCATACTTGTCTAAATTGATGGCCGTCGGATCGTCGATCAATTGTTGATTGATCGCCGTTACGGTGCCGGCCAGCGGCGTATACAGACTGCTCTCCGCCTTCTTGCTTTCGATCGAGCCGATTTCTTGTTTGCTGCGCAGTTCCATT
The DNA here is from genome assembly GCF_056494185.1 of Rania fehmarnensis. NCBI lineage: Bacteria > Pseudomonadati > Planctomycetota > Planctomycetia > Pirellulales > Pirellulaceae > Rania > Rania fehmarnensis. Next base: position 2,061,834 of record NZ_CM151398.1, on the reverse strand, counting down.
TCTGGTTCGATCGTCAGATCCAGAAAGTACACATCTTGCAACAAGCGAACGGCGTAGGCGCTCAGCCCCAAACGAAAGCTGTCTGGACCAACAGCCTGAGCCCACATGTGGTTCTTGGAATACAGTCGATCCGTTGGAAACCTGGCTTCGAAATTGCCCATCATGAACACCAGTTCGGCGCTCATGTGTAACGCACTCCTTGATGTTCTGGTTCAAAGAAGGCAGGCAACAGCCCGTCGACCCGCAGCAGACCTTCGGTGGTCAGTTCAATGCGCGGCGCGCCGGGCTTGTAGGGCACGACCAGGCCTTCCTCGACGTAATTCTGCCAGACTTCGCTGAAGTGATCCCAGATATCAACGCCAAACTTCTGTTGGAAGTAATCGATCTCCAGATAACCTCGTTTCAGCAGTAGAATCGTTTCGCGAATCATAGCTTGATGCTGTGTGGGCACAAAGGCGCGGCCCAGCGGCAAGCGATTGTTATCCAGTTCACCCAAGTACTGCGACCACTCGGGCAAGTTCTGATAATGCACGCCCGACACATGGCCAAAGGAGGCGATGCCCGTGGCCAGCAGATCGGAGCCTTTCCATAAGTTATCGCGATAGCTGAAGCCTACTTTGTTCGGATTCTTCAGCATCGTATAACCGCTGCTCTGCGCATAGCCGGCGGCCGCAAAAGCTTCGAAGGCGTATTGCACCCAGTCGCGTTTGGTTTGCCAATCCGCGACCGGCGACTGCTGATGCTCGTTCAATATGCCTTGCGAGATAACGGTGTTGAAGGGCAATTCCATTTGATAGATGGTGATACTCTCGGGCGACAGTTCGAGCGTTAGGCGCACATTCTCTTTCCAGTTATCCCATGTCTCGCCCACCATACCGGCGATCAGGTCGATGTTGACGTTATCAAACTGCGCCGCTTGGATCCATTCCCAAGCTCGATAGACTTCTTTGGATAAATGAGCGCGGCCGTTCTCTTCTAGAATCGAGTCCGCAAAATTCTCGACACCTAAACTCAAGCGCGTGACGCCGATTTCCTTCAAGGTCATGACCTTGGTTTCGCTGAGCGTCCCGGGTTCGCATTCAAAGGTCACTTCTTCGGCTTTGTCCCAGTTGATGTTCGCTCGCAGTCGATCAGCCAGGCTGGTCAATTGTTTGGGCGAGAGGAAACTAGGCGTGCCACCGCCGAAGTACACAAAACGAAACGGACGACCACCCATCACCGGCAAAGCAGCCACCAATTCGATTTCGCGACAAAGGGCTTGCACATAACGTTCGATGTCTTCTGCATTAACGCCGGTGAAGACTTTGAAATAGCAGAACTTGCAGCGCTTGCGACAGAACGGAATGTGCAGATAGAGTCCAAGCGGCACATCGGGCCGCGGTGGCCGAGCCATCGCCTCGACAACCTCCGGCAGCAACTCTTTCTTCCACTGGGAGAACGGTGGATAGTTGGAGATGAAATAGCTGCCAACGTCAGTCTTTGTCGCTTCGGTACTCATTGAGTTCTCCATTAGCCAATACCAGCGAGCCGCAGGGGCTCATCTTCACTCACAGCCGCAGTCGACTGCAGACGGTTAAACTCGCAGTCTCAGGTTGTGACGTTACGCATGATCGCTACTGGATGCATACGCGAGGGACGCCCCTATTCTACCATGCGGGAGCAGTTGATTGGAGCCTTACGCAACCGAGGCAATTCAATCACAATAGGGCCCTTCGGATACCAATCATGAACGTTTAGCCGGAACATTCGATGACTACAGAGCTCAATTGGGAAACGGAAATCGACACACCTGCCACCGTGGCGGTACTGGGAGGTGGCGTGATTGGAATCGAAGCCGCGCTGTATGCCCGCTTCTTGGGATACTACGTGCTGCTGATCGAAGGAGCCAAAATGGCCCAGTCGTGGCGCGAGGGGGCTCATTTGACGATGCACGAACCGTTTGGCCAGGCGGCTTCAACGCTCGGCGTTGCCGCCTTGGAAGCTCATCGACCAGAAGTAGCTCTACCGGATCCGGCCGAGCGATTGACGGGTCTGGAGTTTGCTGAGCAGTATTTGGTACCGCTGGCGCGCACCGATCTGTTGATCGAATCGGTGCAAGTTCATTCGCGCGTCATGTCGGTCTCGCGTGTGGAAACGCGACGCGAATCGCCAGGTGACATTCAAGATCGCGCCGATATCGAATACCGCCTGGCCGTCCATTCCAAGAACCGCGGTTGGTACACCGAGCGAGCTGATATCGTACTGGACTGCACCGGCAGTGGTGATGAACGCTGGTTGGGACCAGGCGGTGGCCTGGCCTGCGGCCAGTTAGAGCAGACTCACTTGATCGATGCCGGTTTGCCCGACATGTTGGGCAAGCAGCGCACCGATTACGCTGACCAACGCATCCTGTTGGTCGGCACCAGTCTGGCTGCGTTACAGAATTTAAGCTCACTAATTAAACTCGTCGGCGAAGCTCCGCTGACACGCATTTTTTGGTTGGTGCCATTGGACTACGGTCAGAACGAACCTGCGGATTGGCTCGAGCGTTTGTCGACCATTAGCCCCCTGGGTGCGGAACTCTGTCAGCGCGAAGAAATTCGCATGGCGCTGGCTGGACAGTTACCAAGTGTCGCGACCTTGCCCGCCCTGGGCATAGAGCGCATGACCGCATCGGCCAGCGGTTTGAACGTCTGCATCCAATCCAGCGAAGACAACACGGTCGACATAGTATGCGACCGCATTTTAGCCAGCACTGGCCGCACCCCTAATTGGGATCATACTCAAGCCCTGCGAGTTGGCCAAAGTACCTGGTTAGCACGCCCAGCCTGGCAACCACTATCCGAAACAAGTTTGATCGAAAATCACGTCATCGATGGGGCTGATAGCATCTTGACCCCGGAACCTCACTATTATGTATTGGGAAGCAAGAGTTTTGGATTGGCCCATGATCGCTTTACACTTGCACAAGGTCATCGCCAAATCCGTCAAGCCTTTGCACTCATTGGTGGGCGAACAGATTTAGATCTATACACAAACATTCAGCGTTAAGCCTGCATGCTAACTGAGCGCAAGCTAGAACCGTCGACGCCTGATTTCCTACTCGACTCAACCCACGAACTTACTCGTTCCGGTTGGCAGTTGAGCGTAGGACATTTGTTTCTACTGACAGCCGGCTGTGCGCTGGCGATCATGATCTATCAGTTCGCCGGCCTGTACTGGTTTGTCTTGACGGCCCTCGCAGTGGTATGTGTGCGATGTCCTGCGTATGATGGACTGAATCCCATCGCACAAGCGATTGCATATGCCGTAGTTGTTCTCGCCCTAACGTGCGGAATGGCTTATGCATTCAACGTAGCACCCATCGCCGCGATTGTGCCTTGCTGCCTGATGCCCTCGCTGGCATACCTGGTTGGATTTACCAAGGGCATCAATCAATAAATAAAAATTCTTTGGACTTACCTCGAATGCCAGACTCGGAAAAGTCGCTGGATCAAATCTTGCGTCAGCTTGAACATGACCTGCGGTCACCGCTTTCGACGATCGCCATGGGACTGGAAGCCATCAAACTACTCAAGCACGATCCCGAGCAGATCGAGGCCCTATGCCAAATGTTGCAAGAGCAAGGCATCGAAGAAATCAAGCAAATCCTGGGTGCGATGCACTCCTAAGCCGTCACCTCTCCAAGGCTTCGCCTTGGGGAGGTCGAATCGAGGCTTTGCGAGATTCGGGAGGGGTCTGGGAAGTAAAGGTAATTCGCACCGCAGCTGGCTTGCCTGGCACAGTGCCCCCTCCCGCAGACGAAGGCTAAACGCCTCGTCTGCGACCTCCCCGCTGCGCGGTGGAGGTGACAGTCACCTCTCCAAGGCTTCGCCTTGGGGAGGTCGAATCGAGGCTTTGCGAGATTCGGGAGGGGTCCGGGCGCTAAAGGTGATTCGCACCGCAGCTGGCTTGCCTGGCACAGTGCCCCCTCCCGCAGACGAAGGCGGAACGCCTCGTCTGCGACCTCCCCGCTGCGCGGTGGAGGTGACAGTCACCTCTCCAAGGCTTCGCCTTGGGGAGGTCGAATCGAGGCTTTGCGAGATTCGGGAGGGGTCCGGGCGCTAAAGGTGATTCGCACCGCAGCTGGCTTGCCTGGCACAGTGCCCCCTCCCGCAGACGAAGGCTAAACGCCTCGTCTGCGACCTCCCCCGCTGCGCGCAACGCTGTGAAGCATTTTAACTTGCAAAAACTGGGCTTCCATAAATTGCCAAAGGATGAAAAAAGGCCAGATTCCCCCAAGCACTAACTGAAACCTATCAGTCAGAAAGGAATCTGGCCGTGAGTCGCAAGCAACGAGCAAAGAATAGATCACGAGTTATCAAACGTAGGGCCAAACTCGAGCTGGTCAAGAATCGTGCATTGTTCAAGGAGCTCGTGGAGCTCATCCTTCCCTCAGGAGCATTATTTGCCAAAGGCCAGTTCCATGGCAATGCCACTTGGCAGGGAGAACAGTTAGCCGCACAAGCTTTGATTTGGACATGGCAAGAGTGTAAGAATGTGACCGATTCATTTGCCCAGTCGATTGAGACTTGTCATGGCTTGGGACTCACGAAAATTGCCCGGTCTTACACTGGGATGATGAACGTATTGACCAACAACCAGGAAGTTCTCCGAATTGGCATTCGCGCTCGCCTTCATTTGCTGGCGAAACTGTGGGGAGATCGTTTTTACCGCACCGATGGCTGGGTACTAATGGGCTTTGACGGTTCTAGAGCGACGGTACCACGTTCGGTTTCAAATGAAGAGGCATTCTGTGCGCCTAACTACGGTAAGGGAAAAAAAGCCCGTTACAACGACAACAAAGCGCAGAGGCAGAACAAGAACTCCACGTCGAAGAACAAGCCACGCAAGAGAGCCGAAAAGCCTGCACCGCCAGAACCGCAAATTTGGATGACAATGGTGTGGCACATGACTATGCGATTGCCATGGACCTGGCGGTTCGGGCCTTCTAACTCCAGTGAGCGTCACCACGTTCGCGACATAGTTGAGCAAGAGGAATTTCCGACAGGCACCCTATTCACTGGCGATGCAGGTTTCGTTGGTTTTCAATTGTGGAAGTCGATTGTGGAAGCGGGGCATGACTTCCTAGTACGAGTCGGGGGCAATGTAAAATTGCTCAGTCAAAACACGGATTTTAGAACGCAGGATGATGGAACGGTTCTGTGCTGGCCTAAAGACCAAATGGATAAAGGAGTTCCGCCACTGCGACTTCGCTTGGTTCGCGTAACGGTTGGAAAAACGAAAATGTGGATGCTGACCAGTGTGTTGAATGAGGACGAACTAACCATCGAACAGATTGCAAACTTCTACAAGCAACGGTGGTTGATCGAGGTCGAGTTTCGTGGGCTGAAGCAAACGGTCGACAAACAAAAACTTCGTTGCCGCAATCCCGAACGATCATTGGTTGAAGTCGAGTGGTCTTTAAACGCGATGGCATTGGCGGAACTGTTTGCAATGCGAGCCCAAATATCAGCAGCGACGAAAGAAAAGAAAAAGAAAAAAGACAAGAAGGAGAAGAATCGAGACTATACCCCCAATGACCGCAGTCTGGCAAACACGCTACGAGTATTGCGCAAATACATGCGTAACTTGAATGAGAGTAGCCAACCAAACCAGCTAACGCTGGATCTGATCAACGCAGTAGTACAACGATATAACAACACCACCGACAAACGCGCGCGCCATAGACCCAAAGACGCTGAAAAGAAATCGCTGGGTGAACCAACCATTCTCAAATTGACTTCTCGGGAACGGAAGAAATTAACGGAACTCGAACTCAAAAACGCCGCATAAAATGCTTCACAGCGTTGCGCTGCGCGGGGGAGGTGACGCTACAGCTCCAGTCGACCGGTGCTGTCGCCGAACTCTTTTAGATTCACGCCGACGGTATCCAACATCGTCAAGAACAAATTGTTCAGCGGCGTTTCCATGGGGTAACGACGATGCACGCCCGTGGTGAAGCGACCGCCAGCCCGACCAGCCAAGATCAATGGCAGGTCGTGGTGATCGTGTCGGTTTCCATCGCGAATAGCACCGCCGTACACAATCATCGAGTTATCCAGCAAGTTACCTTCGCCTTCGCTCGTCTCTTTCATCTTCTTCAAGAAGTAAGCAAACTGCGTCGCAAAGAACTTGTCGATCGAAGCGATCTTGGTCATCTTCTCGGGATCATCTTGATGGTGCGAGAGTTCGTGATGGCCTTCTTTGACACCAATGGTTGGGAAGGATCGATTGGAACCTTCATTGGCCAGCATGAACGTAGCCACGCGCGTCGTATCGGTTTTGAAGGCCAAGACCATCAAGTCGTACATCAATCGAATATGTTGTTCGATCTCATCAGGCTGCTCTTCGGGCGGCAGATGCGGCGTCACATCAAAGCCGACAGGTTGGCTCATACGATCGATACGGTTCTCTACATCACGGACGCTGGTGAAGTACTCGTCCAACTTTTGACGATCGTTAACACCTAACGACTTCTTCAGTTGAGCTGCATCGTCGGCCACCATGTCCAAGATAGAACGTTGATACAACAGCGTTTTGCCTTCAGCGGTTGCACCGGTGGCGCCATTGCCAAACAGACGTTCGAAGGCCAGGCGTGGATGAATCTCTTTGGCCATGGGCTGCGAAGCAGTCTTCCACGAGATGTTGTTGCTATACGCACAAGCGTATCCGCTATCGCACGATCCAGCCGCGCGGCCGCGCTCGGTTCCCAACTCGATGGAAGACAATCGCGTATCGCGACCATATTGTTCCGCCGCATATTGATCGGCACTCTTGCCGACGCGCATGTTGGCACCCGCTGTCTTCAGCGGATGAGCTCCCGTTAAGAAGGCTGCCGCGCTGCGCGCGTGGTCGCCAGGACCATCACCCAGCGATCGAGCATTCACCTGAGCCAGACCGCTGATGATCGAGAAGTCTTTACGATGCTCGGCTAAAGGCTCGAGCGACGGTTTGACATCCCAATCCGGGCCCTCGATCGTCGGTTCCCACTCGCGCGGATTGGTACCGTTGGGGAAGAAGATCCAAGCCAACCGCACCGGTGTCTTACCCACTTGCTCTGCGGCCCGCAGGAGGGAGGTGCGCGGAGCCATCGCTTCTAACATGGGCAAGCCCATAGCGACACCCAATCCGCGGAGCACACTACGACGTGAAACGTTCTTGTAGCTAAGAGGCCAATTGTTCACAGTGCGTTCTCCTGAGTGCCACGTCGTAATCGGAAGGGATCGCTCGAAACGATCGCTTGGATAATCGTCGAAAGTCGATAGTTGTCTTGCTCGGCTCGGGCCAGGATCTTGTCGACCGTACAGTTATCGTACGGTTCCAGACCTCGTCCCAGAGCATAAGTTAACATCTTGGAAACAAAATGACGCGCGATCTGTCGCTCACGCGTGCTCAGTATGTTAGCCAATTCCTTGGCGCCACTAAACTTCTCGCCCGTGGCCAGTTCGCCCGAGGCATCGATGGGTTGATCTCGATCGGTCTCGCGCCAACGGCCCAGTGGGTCAAAGTTCTCAAATCCTAGTCCCAATGGGTCCATAACGCGATGGCAACTAGCACAACTGGCGTTTTCACGGTGAATTTCCAGTTGTCGCCGTAGAGTTAAACCCTCGTGCTTGGCTTTGGTTTCTTCGAAGCTGGGAACATTTGGCGGCGCGGCCGGCGGTGGATCACCCAGAATATTTTCTAGAATCCATTTTCCTCGCTTAACCGGGCTGGTTTCACGCGGATTGCTGGTCAGCGTCAGCACCGACGCATGAGTCAACACGCCTTGTCGCTCAGCCGGCAAACTCACGCGAATCCATTCATCCTCGCGCGGATACTTGCGATCGCGGCGGTTGCGAGGTGCATCGCCCCCGCGACCAAAGCCGCCCCGACCTTGACGGTAAAGGTCAGCCCCCGACACGCCATCAAACTCCAAGCCATAGAACTCAGCCAGACGCGGATTGATGTAAGTAAAATCGGCTCGCAACAAGTCCATCAAACTGCGGTCCGACTTCAGAATCTCACCACAGACCAATTCCGTTTCTTTGCGCATCGCATCGCGCAACAGATCATTCCACATCAGAAAGCGATCGCCATCGGGTGAGACTTCGCGCAAGCCACCGATGCCCAACGTCTGCAAGAAGAACTCACTGACGAGCGATTGACTGCGAGCATCGGCAATCATGCGCTTGGCAGCTGCCTCAAGTTGCTCGGGCTCATGCAACTCGCCAGCGGCTGCGGTATCCAGTAGTAGATCGTCCGGGGCGCTGGCCCACAAGAAATACGACAGCCGCGAAGCCAACGCCGCATCGCTCAACGGTTCTTGAACCGACTTCGATTCGCTCGGCTCACTTTCGACGCGGAATAGAAAGTGTGGCGAGACTAGCACCGACTGCAGTCCAATACCAACCGCACTTTCAAATGACTCACCTTGAGTACTGGCCAGCTTAACCAGATTGACCACGCGCGAAATCTCTAATTCTGTCGGCTGCCTGCGGAAGGCTCGACGCACGAGCGGAGTAAAAATCTGCTCAGACGCTTGCTCAACTGTAACGTCATTGCCAGGCATGGCCACAAACAGGCGTTCGTGTTCAGCCGGCAGCGCTGGCAGACCATCTTTAGGGCCTTCCATCGAAATGTATTCCACTTCGACTCGCCGTCGAAAGTCTGGACGCTCTTTGTCTTCAGCTTGCTTATCTTCGACAAACTTGAAAGCCACCTCATGCCAACCGGCTTTCAGTGGCAATGTCTTTCCAAACTTCTGCTGCTCAGAACCGACCTCATAGGTATCGATGACTTCACCATCGATCAGTAGATTCACGGTGGCGGTTTGATCTGGTTTGTCACCAAACTTCATGCGCGACCAGACTTCATATTCGCCCTCTGCAAACAAGAACTTGGCGGCACGTTGGTCATTGACCATGACTTGACCGCCATCACCCCGCTGCCTGCGCAGGGATTCGCGGTCCAGCACAATTACGCGTTCAGCCACGGTCTTGGCGGCATGCAGATATTTTTCAAGTTGCAAAGGCGACAGAGTCAGCACATCACCTTGATTATCAAAACCGTTGCCGACTCCATCGGATGGGAAAGCCACGAGGCTCGACGGCGAGAAATCGTCGAGGCCAAAGAGGTCGCGAATCGTGTTGTCATACTCGCGATTGTTTAATCGCCTGAGCGTTACGCGGCCGGGATCGGTTACCAGGTTGCAATCCACCGTATTGATACGATGATCAATCCACTGAGCGATCTCTTCACGCAGTTCCATCGATGGCAACGTGTGATGATCCGGCGGCGGCATGGCCCCAATTTCGATCAGACCGCGAATTTGGTTCCACTTGGCCCGCTCTTTATCCAGCGGGGTCGCTGCATCAACGATCGACAAATCAATGGCCGCTTCAGCGTGTTCACCCGTATGGCACTCGACACAGTGGGCTTTAAAAAACGGTTTCAGTTTTTCATCCCAGAACTGCTTATCGTCGGGCTTCGGCGCAGACTGTGCGTTAGCTAAACCCATTGGGCAGACGAAGAGGGCGAACGTAAACGCCCGAGCTAGGACATTTCCGAGATGCAATCGACGACTTTTCACGTGTCAAACTCAGGCGGGAAAGGTAGGTAGGTGGGCACCCCCATTATACCAGAACACCTGGCCCAAGTGCAGGTTTGTTTGAGTGGCGTTAGCCTCGGTTGAACTAAACCGTAGGCGTAAGCCTCGGTTATTGAACGTTCACGGGCGGTTGTTGGGAAACCGGAGCTAACGCTCGCGGCTTAGTGGAACCGGGGCTAATGCCCACGGTTTAGTCGAAAAACACGCTGAATAACAAACCACACCATCACCAGCGCCAAGCCAACCAGAATACCTGCAACTGCATCGAGCAACATGGCCACAATGATGCTCAACACGCCGCCCACACCAGGCACCGCGTGCACCATTTCGCTCCAGTGATGTAACAGTTCATGCACGGGGTGAATTCCATGTGTCAGAATTCCACCGCCCACGATGAACATCGCGGCCGTGCCAGCGATTGACAAGAACTTCAGCAACCACGGCGCAAACGCTAGGATCGCTCTACCGAGCTTTCTAGATACCCAACTGGTGCGCTGGCACAAAGCCAGGCCGAGATCATCCAGCTTGATAATGCTGGCCACCAAGCCGTATACGCCGACGGTCATCACAATCGCAATCGCGATTAAGACAGCGATGCGCTGTCCGAAGGGCACGTCTTTGACGGTTCCCAGCGCAATGACGATGATCTCGGCCGAGAGTACAAAGTCGGTGCGTACGGCACCGGCGATCTTGTCTTTCTCAAATGCAACCATATCGATAGCAGGATCGAGCGTAGCGGCCGCCAATTCTTTATGACCATGCTCGTCTTCATCCGGCGCATGTAAGAACTTGTGCACCAGCTTTTCGCAGCCTTCAAAACACAAATACGCGCCGCCAATCATCAGCAGCGGTGTCACTAACCAGGGCAACAGTGCGCTCAGGACCAACGCCGCGGGTACCAAGATGGCTTTGTTAATTGCCGAGCCTTTGGCCACGGCCCACACCACGGGCAACTCACGATTGGCGTTAACTCCGGTGAGTTGTTGAGCGTTCAGCGCCAAATCATCGCCAAGCACGCCGGCCGTTTTCTGCACCGCCACTTTGCTCAGCACCGCCACGTCATCCAAGAGCGTCGCGATATCGTCAATCAGCGCGAATAGACTTGCACCAGCCACATCAGTCCTTTCCAAAGAGTTGCAACTCACAAGCTGTTTTGTAGTTGTAGCGGAAGCCGTCAAGGCTTTCGACTGTGCGCTAGTTGTAGCGGAAGCCGTCAAGGCTTTCGACACTCAGAACAAACTCAAACAAACTTACGAAATGCTTGACGCATTCCGCTACCTGCCCACAAACTTACGAAATGCTTGACGCATTCCGCTACCGGATCACAAACTCACGACTTGCTTGACGCATTCCGCTGCGACTGCTAGGCCACATTCAGCGCCCCTAAACGCGTTTATCATTCCGAAGTCCGCCCGTGACTTTTTGTCGCGACTTTTATCATTGGCACACAGCCATTGGCGAGCCTTCGCCAGGGGAGGCGAATTCCCAACCCTGGGCTTGTCCCACTGCCAAATAAAGTGCAAAATAACGCCTGTTGACTTTGTGAAGAATTTCACAAGCGGCACTTTCGAGGTGGAAGATGAGCCAGTTTGGACCGATTCTGTTTTATCTTGTGGCCGTAATTGGCTTTGCCGCAGTAAGTCTTTTGCTGCCGCATATTGTCGCACCCCGCAAGAAGACCGTTGTTAAGGACATGCCCTACGAATCGGGTATGGATCCGGTCGATGACGCCCGCAAACCGCTGGACGTTCAGTTCTACTTGCTGGCCATCCTGTTTTTGGTGTTTGACGTCGAGTTGCTGCTTGTACTGCCGTACGCAGTAGCTCTGCGAGCTGATAACGGTTTACCCGTCGCTTTTCGCCCAGTTGTACTGGGTGTTATGGCGCTTCTGCTCGGCACTTTGGCGCTAGCCTACGTCGTGGCTTGGCGAAGTGGTGTCTTTCAATGGCGACAACGTCACCGCGAGAAACTGTAACAACAAGTTCCTTGGGCGAAGGTATTATCTGGACCAGTATCGATGCGGCGGCCAATTGGGCCCGCTCGAACAGTCTGTGGCCCATGCCGTTTGCTACCGCGTGCTGCGGTATTGAACTGATGAGCACGTCGGCTAGCCGACACGATCTGTCGCGCTTCGGCAGCGAGGTCATGCGCTTCACGCCGCGCCAATGCGATTTGATGATCGTCGCTGGCCGAGTCGTGATGAAGATGTTACCGGTCATGCAGCGCATCTGGTTGCAGATGCCCGAACCGAAATGGTGCATCTCGATGGGCGCGTGCGCTTGCAGCGGCGGTGTCTTCGACACGTACGCCGTGGTGCAAGGCATCGATCGCTTCATCCCAGTCGATATCTACATCCCCGGTTGTCCACCGCGACCCGAGCAACTGATTCGTGCGATTATCGACCTGCAAGAAAAGATCATGAACACCGGCACACTTACCGGTGGCGAGTTCTACAAGCGCAACACGCCCGAAGGTCCTGGTCGCTTCGAAGATGACGAGCTGGTGCGGATGCGCGAGCGGCAACCGCTGAAGCTGTACGATATCAACTACGATCCCAAACACTGATTGAAGTTTGCACTCTGAAATTTGAGATTTGGAATCTGAAATGTCCACCAATACTTTTCCGCAGACTTCTGAACTTCAGTCGCGCCTGGCTAAGGTGCTCGAGCGTTTTGCGTTCGAACTGCAGTGGGCCGAGTTTCGCGGCTCGCTGAAACTGGTCGTGCCCGCCGCCAGCACCTTTGCGGTGCTGGAAAAGTTGAAAGCCGCGGGGATGGACATGCTGGTCGATATCACAGCCGTTGACTTGCTGGAATACGAAGGTGCGACCGATCGCTTTCGCGTGGTCTACCTGCTGCTGTGCACCGAGACCAGCGAGCGACTGGAAGTCAACACGCATGTCAACGATCCCAAACCTACGCTGACCAGTGTCTACAGTTTGTGGAATGCAGCCGATTGGATCGAGCGCGAAACGTACGACATGTACGGCATCATCTTTGACGGCCATCCGAATTTCAAACGCTTATTATTACCACAAGAATTCGCGGCTTTTCCACTGCGCAAAGACTATCCCGTGAAAGGTCGCGGCGAACGACACAATTTCCCGGTCATCACTCGAGCGGAGAGTTAATCAAACTATGCCTCTGGAATTATTGGATGCCCCGGGCCAAGAACTTTCGCAGCGCGAAGGCTTGTGGACATTGAACTTCGGTCCGCAGCACCCGGCCACGCACACGACCTTGCGCTTGGTGCTGACACTCGACGGCGAAACGGTCCTCGACGCCCAACCAGACATCGGCTACCTGCACAGCGGTTTCGAAAAGCTGGGTGAAGTGCTGGACTTCAACCAGTATGTGACCATCGTCGACCGCATGAATTACATTTCGCCTTTGGCCAACGAGATCGCCTGGCATCATACCTGCGAGAAGTTGCTCGACATTGAACTGACGCCGCGCTGCAAGTACTTGCGCGTGGTACTAGCCGAACTGATGCGGATCCACGATCACTTGCTGTGTGTCGGCGCTTGCGTGCTGGATTTGGGTGGTATCTCGGCGTTTATGTACATGTTCAACGAACGCGAGAAGATCTACGAACTTTGTGAAGAGGCCTCTGGTCAGCGTTTCCACACTAGCTTTACGCGCGTGGGCGGCTTGCTGTACGACGTCACCGACAAGTGGCTGGCCAACGTCAAGGACTTCATCACCAACTTTCACAAGACGATGAACGACGTCAATCGCATGCTGATGAAGAACCGCATCTTCATCGAGCGGACACAGGGCGTGGGCATCCTCTCAAAAGAAGAGGCGATCAACACCGGTTCGACCGGCCCGGTGGCGCGAGCGAGCGGCGTAACTCGCGACCTGCGTCGCGATGAACCTTACCTGGCTTACGACGACTTTGATTTCGATGTGGTCTGTGCCACCGCTGGCGATTGCTTTTCACGTTTCCATGTGCGGATGCTCGAAATGGACGAGAGCGTCAAGATCGTCAAGCAGGCATTGGACAAGATGCCCACAGGTCCAATCTTTGCCGAAGGCACAGGCAAAGAAGCTCTGCCTGAGAAACGCGAAGTCTACACCAGCATCGAAGGCTTGATCCATCACTTCGAATCGATCATGCCCAATCGGCAATTGCAGCCGCCCAAGGAAAGCCTATACGCGGCAACGGAGTCACCTAACGGCGAGTTGGGCTTTTATATCGTTTCCGACGGTACGTTCCGCGCGTACCGCGCTCGAACTCGACCACCATCGCTGATTCACTTCGCCCTCTTCCCGCGGCTGATTCGCGGTTGCATGCTGAGCGATGTCGTAGCAGTGCTGGGCAGTCTGAACATTATTGCAGCGGAGTTAGATCGATGAGCGCCTTGAGCGAAAGCGCGAAGCAACAAATTCGCGATCACTTTTCACGTTACCCCAACAAACAAGCCGTCACTCTGCCTGCGCTGCACATCGTGCAAGAAGAGCAGGGCTGCGTTTCACGCGCGGCCATTGCCGAGATCGCCGATCTGCTGGAACTGTCTCCCGCTCAGATCGTCGATACGCTCAGCTTTTATGGTTTCTTCAAAGACGAAAAACATCCGCTGGGCAAGCGACGCATTTGGGTTTGCCGCTCACTGGCCTGTGCCCTCCGCGGCGGTGACGAATTGCTGGCCGAAGTTTGCGAGCGATTGCACGTCAGCCCGGGAGAAAACACGGCTGGCGGCGGAGCCACGATCGAACTGGCCGAATGCCTGGGCGCCTGCGATGGCGCACCCTGCATCTTGATCGACGATGAATTGCAACTGAACGTTACAGCCGACGATGTAGTCGCGATTGCCGAGGGACGCTCATGAGTGAACCATTCCAGCCCGTACTACTGGCTCGGCGCAATATGCCGGACAGCCAAAGCCTAAAAACTTACCAGGCCACCGGTGGTTATGAAGCCCTGCGCAAAACCTTGAAGATGGAACGCAAGGAAGTTATCGACACCGTGATCAAAAGCGGCCTGCGCGGTCGCGGTGGAGCTGGCTTCTCTACTGGTACCAAGTGGACATTTTTGCCCAAAGATCTCCAAGGTCCGGTCTACCTGTGCATCAACGGCGACGAAAGCGAACCGGGAACCTTCAACAACCGCGTGTTGATCGAGACCGATCCACATCAAGTGCTGGAAGGCATCGTCATCACCGGTTATGCCACCCAGTCGACGACCGCTTACTTCTATTTGCGATACGAATACGGTGAATGTTATCGCACGCTGAAAAAAGCGATCGACGAGATGTACGCCAACAATCTGCTGGGCAAAAACATTCTCGGTTCCAATTACAGCCTCGATGTGCACTTGCATCGCGGGGCGTGCGCTTACATTTGTGGCGAGGAAACTGGGCTGATCGAAAGTCTGGAAGGTAAACGCGCCTGGCCACGCATCAAACCTCCGTTCCCAGCTATCGAAGGTGCCTTCCGTCGTCCCACGGTGGTCAACAATGTTGAGACCATGGCTTGCGTAACGCAGATACTCGATCGCGGTGCTGATTGGTTCTTGTCGATCGGCGTCCCCAAAGACCCTAGCAATCCTCGCGATGGCGGTAGCTACGGACCCAAGCTGTATTGCATCAGCGGTCACGTGAATCAACCTGGCTTGGTGGAGTTGCCGCTGGGTATCACAGCTCGCGACCTGATCGATAAACATGCCGGCGGTGTCTGGAAAGGCCGACAAGCCAAAGCGGTTGTACCCGGCGGTATCAGCATGGGCTTTCTATCGGCTTCGGAACTCGATACGCCGCTGGACTTCAACGGCCCTGGCAAAGTGGGCTGCTTGGGATTGGGTACTGCCGCTGTAATCGTGATCGATGATCAGACCAGCATGGTCGATGTGCTGTATAACACCTGCCGCTTCTTCGCTCACGAATCATGTGGTCAGTGTACACCCTGTCGCGAAGGCACCGCCTGGTCGACAAAAATCCTGGCTCGCATCCGAGCAGGGGAGGGCACGTTGAAAGATCTCGATACATTAACCGACATCAGCAACACGATCGGCATCATGCCGGGCACAACCATTTGCGGCCTGGCCGATGGCGCCGCCTGGCCGATCAAGAACTGCATGAAGAAGTTCCGACCAGAGTTCGAAGAGTACATCAAGAGCGGTCGCAAATCGACTGCGCGCGAAGCAGTAGCAGCGCACTAAACGCAAGCGGAGGGGAACCCACACGTGGGCAATGTATACGTAAATGATATCGAAGTCGAATGCGGCCCCAAGGACAATTTAATCCTGGCTGCCCGCAAGGCCGGCGTCGAAATTCCACACTACTGTTGGCACCCCGATCTATCCGTCGTGGCTAGCTGCCGTATGTGCCTGGTGGAAGTCGGTGAGAAGAAACCCGATGGCACCATCGTCATGCAACCCAAACTCATTCCGGGTTGCCAGACGATCGCCAAGCCCGGTACAGTCATTCGCACCGACAGCGAAAAGGTCAAAGCTTCGCAAGCCCAGACGCTCGAGTACTTGCTGCTGAACCATCCACTGGATTGTTCCATCTGCGATCAAGCCGGTGAATGCTACTTGCAAGATTACACCTTCAAGTTCGGCAACGCGCATAGCCGCTTGCAAGAACCCAAAGTGCAACGCGCCGACAAATACCACATTGGCGAGCAGATCGCCCTGTTCACCGACCGCTGCGTCATGTGCACGCGCTGCGTACGCTTTACTCGCGAAGTCAGCGGCACCAGCGAACTGCACGTCATTAGTCGCGGTAGCGTCGAAGAGATCGAAGTCTTTCCCGGCGAGCCTTGCAACAATAAACTGGCCGGCAATGTCGTCGACCTCTGCCCAGTGGGCGCACTGTGCAGTAAAGATTTTCTATACAAGAAACGTGTCTGGTGGCTCAAGAGTCAAGATAGCGTATGCAATCTGTGTAGCACTGGCTGCAGCATTCACGCTGATCAGAACGAGAACAGACTCTATCGTCTGCGACCTCGCGAAAATGAACAGGCCCAAGGCTCGTTCATGTGCGACGAAGGTCGCTTCGGTTGGAAATATATTCACAGCGACTCGCGCATCCTGGCACCCCGCGTAGGCCGTGTGACCCCAGTGACCACTGATGGCAATGGTCACGCAGGCAATGGTCACGCAGGTAATGGTCACGCAGGCAATGGTCATTCAGGCAACGGTCACGCGGTTAGCGCACGTCCTGGCAATGGCCAGGCGGCTATTTCCGATAGCCAAGTGCCGACGGACCTGGCCGTAGTTGATCCATGGCCAACTGCCCTTGATGCAGCTCGCACGCAACTGGTTGAAGCCGGCGGCAAAGACGCAGCCAAGCTGATCGCGATTCTCTCGCCCATGATGACGCTCGAGGAAGCTTACTTGCTGGCCAAGTTCATCAAGGGCTTGGGCTCCAAGGCTGTCCTGGCCATGGGACCGGTACCGATTGTGGGCGTGGACGATCGCTATCCCAAGAATCACAAAGGTGAACCGCCTGCGCCCGAACAAACCAAGTTCACGATTCGTGCCGAGAAGTGCCCGAACCGCCGCGGCGTCGAGATGATCCTGAAACATTTCCAAGGTGAGCTGATCACCTTTGATAAAGCTCTCGAGCGAGTCGAACGCGGTGACTTTGCCGGTGCTTATGTGGTCGGTGGTTATCCCACCACCGAGCTTGGCTATTGTGCCAAGTCAACCGCCGCCCTGAGCAAGTTAGCGACACTGGTCGTTCAAGACTTACTGCGCTCACCCTTAACCGATGCAGCCACCGTGCTGCTGGCCAGCGGCAGCTTTGCCGAACGTGAAGGCGCGTTCATCAATCATGCGGGACTGGCCCAGTTGATTCGCGCAGTACTGCGAGCCGAAGGCGACATTCGTCCCGATGGTCGCATTCTCTTTGATCTGAGTGGTCGCAAGGGCCTGTTCAATTCAACCGCCATTCGCCGCGAGATGGCAATGGAAATCTTTTCGCTCTCGGCGCTGGCTAGTGGCGAACTGGGACCGCTGGGCACGTTCATTACCAAGCAACCTCAACCTGTAACGGCATAACGCAATGTTCGAGTGGCAAAACTTATGGCCTTTGCTGGTCGCGATTGGCATCGTCCTGGCGGTGGTGCCGATCGTCGGTCTGTACATGACGTTCGTCGAACGCAAGATCGCTGCCTGGATTCAAGACCGAGTCGGTCCCAACCGCGTTGGACCGCTGGGCTTGTTTCAAGCCATTGCCGACGGCATCAAGATCTTCCTCAAAGAACAAATTATTCCTGGGCACGTCAACAAAGTCGTTTACTTCTTTGCGCCCACCATCGGCCTGATGTGTGCGATGTTGTCGATTGCAGTAGTACCGTTTGGCCCAGCCGATCCCGATCAACAATCGGGCTTCCGCGCGATCATTGCACCGGGAGTCGATATAGGCTTGCTGTTCCTGTTGGCCATCTCGAGCTTGTCGGCTTACGGCATCATCTTGGGAGGTTGGGCGTCCAACAACAAGTACAGTTTGTTCGGTGCAATTCGTTCTTGTGCCCAGTTCATCAGCTACGAAATTCCCTTGGGTTTGTCGATTCTGGGCATCGTCATGATCGCCGGCTCGCTGAACATCGAGCAATTGGTGGCCGCACAGGGTCCGGGACTGATTTATTGGAATGTATGGTGGCAACCATTAGCCGCTTTGCTGTTCTTCATCGCCGCGTTGGCCGAAACCAACCGCTTGCCTTTCGACTTGCCAGAATGCGAACAGGAATTGGTCGGTGGTTTTCATACCGAGTACAGCGGTATCAAGTTCGTGCTCTTCTTTTTGGCTGAGTACACCCATTTGGTAACTGTCAGTTTTCTGACGGTCCTGTTGTTTTTTGGTGGCTGGCATTTCCCAGGACTGACCGGACCGGCCGATGGAACATTGGTTGGATACTTGGTGCGCTGGGCCGTGCTGCTGGCCAAAGTTGGCTGCGTGGTCGCCGTGATCATTCAACTGCGTTGGACTCTGCCACGCTTTCGCTTCGACCAACTGATGGGCTTGGCCTGGCGCGGCATGATCCCGCTGGGAGTACTGAACCTGGCCGCAGTGATCGTTGTACTTTCCCTTGATATACCCCGTTGGACATTAGCACCTGTAACCATATTTTTCCTGCTAGCCGCCGCTGGGCTGAACGCCAAAGCCGTTTCGCAGCGCAGCCGCCAACTAGCCGCCAAACCGTCATTCACTTCGTAATCCAAAATCACCGTCGTAGCGGAATGCGTCAAGCATTTCAAACTGAGTAGCGGAATGCGTCAAGCATTTCGAAACGCAACCCCAAAAACCAACACAATCACTACCCGACGCGTCAGCGAGGGACCGAAACATATGACCACAACCACCAAACGCGAAAAGAAAGTGCAATGGGCCGAGCCTCCTAAGATTGGCTTTGCCGAAGCACTTTATTTGCCAGCGATTGCTCAAGGCATCGCCACGACGGTCAAGCACTTGTTTGCTGGCAAGTCGATGACACGTCAGTATCCGGAAGTCGAACCAGAGATCCCGCCCAACTATCGCGGCGTCCATCGACTTAATCGCGATGAGAAAGGCCGCGTCAAATGCGTAGCTTGTTTCCTCTGCCAAACGGCCTGCCCGGCTAATTGCATCGCGATCGAAGCGACTGGTACTGACAAAGATGATCCCAACTGGAACGATCGCGACAAGTATCCCGCTTCGTTTGTGATCGATGAACTGCGTTGCATCTACTGCGGCATGTGCGAAGAAGCCTGCCCGGTCGATGCCATCGAACTGACCAGCATTTATGACCTGACTGGCATGACACGCGAAGAGATGATTTTTGACAAAGACAAACTGCTCAGCGTCTTTGACGAAACGGTCGGCAGCGGCAACGATCCGGTGCGCACCAATCGTGGCCCGCTCAGCCCCGCTTCGGTGAAATCTCCAGAGTCGGCCACAGCACCACCGCCTCCAGGCCGCGGCCAAATCGGAGGCTAGTCAGGCTTCAGGCTTCAGGCTTCAGCAATCAGCAACCAGCAATCGAAAATCGGCAATCGAAAAATCGGCAATCCATCCATGATCGACACAATCGAATCCATTCTGATCATTTTGTTCTGCGGGCTGATCGTATTGGCTGGCATCGGCTTCGTTGTCTTTCGAACGCCGGTCTATGCAGCGCTCAGTTTTACAGCGACGGTCCTGGCGGCCGCCACGCTCTATATACTGCTCGGGGCTGCCTACGTGGCGGCAGCCACCATGGTCATCTACGCTGGAGCGACGATCATCATCTTCCTGTTCGTGCTGATGTTTGCGCAGCATTCGAACCTACACTTGTACGAACTCAAGTATTCCAATCTCGGATCGGCCCTGGTTGCCTCGATCGCCTTGGGATTGCTGTTAGGCTACGCCGTCAACACGCGTGAGGAGGGCAAGTACGGCATCGCCAACTTGCCGATGCCACCTCAGCCGATGCCGATTCAAGCCGCACCAACTACTCCTGCTCAGCCACCTCGAGATCCAGCACCTCAAGACCCAGCCACGTTACCGGCTACGTCTTCTGCCACCGAATCATTCAGGCCCGCGCCCTTGCCCGACAAAGATACGTCGGTCGCTGTGTTAGGGCGTGTTATGTACACCCGCTACTTGTGGACGATTGAATTGGCGGGCACGCTGTTGCTGGTCGCGGCTTGCGGCGCGATTGCGATTGCTCAGCGCGACACCAGCAGTTCCAGCTCCGGAGTCTCTGCATAATGACCAACATACTGTTGACCGTCGGCGCGATTGTATTTTGCCTGGGCATGCTCGGCTTTCTCACGCGTCGCAATTTGATTCTGATGTTCTTGTCGCTCGAGATGATGCTGGCTGGCGTCTCGCTGAACTTTATTGCCTTCGGACATCAATATGGCGACATGGGAGGCCAGGTATTCGTGCTGTTGATTTTGACAGTCGCAGCCTGCGAAGCCGCCCTGGCTCTGTCGATCATCGTAGCTCTCTATCGCAGTCGGGGAACACTGGATATCAATGTGTGGACCTCGCTGCGAGAGTCAACGCTCGGCGATCGCGAACGCGCCGATCTGATGGCCGGCGAACTGGACGATGCCGAAGCCACCACATCTTATGGTGACTTGCCCAAGCTGACCCCAGCCGGTCGCGATCCAGTCCAATATCCATCAGCTTTGGAAACCAACAGTCGAGATTTCACGCCCAAAGCCTGATCACCGTTTGTTGACGATCCACTTTAAAATCCGACAGCCTAAAACACCTACCACCTAAACACCTAAGAAAATGACTGAAACATTGGCTTGGATCATTCCGCTGGCACCGTTGCTGGCGTGCATCGTGTGCACTGCGATGTCATTTGCGGGTGCGGGCAAACATACGGCCCACTTTCCCGCATGGTTGGGCTTGGGTGCTTCGGCCGTGGCGTCGGTCCTATTGCTCTTGACCTTTGACACCGAGTCCACGGTATCGACGGTGGTGTTTGCATACGACTGGCTAAACGTCGGCCATGTGAATGTGCCCGTCGGACTTCAAATTGATTCGATCAGCCTGATGCAAATCTGCGTCGTGACCGTGGTGGCTTGGTTGGTCGTTATGTACTCGCCGGGTTACATGCATGGCGACGCTGGTTACGCGCGCTACTTTGCCGTCTTCAGCGCATTCGTGTTTTGCATGTCGATGCTGGTCCTAGCCAGTAACCTGCTGGTCCTGTACGCCTTCTGGGAAGGCGTCGGTTTGTGCAGTTATTTGTTGATTGGCTATTGGTATCAACGACCGGCCGCAGCCAAGGCGGCCACCAAGGCATTCTTGGTTAACCGCGTCGCGGATTGCGGATTCTTGCTGGGCATCTTGCTACTGTGGTACGGCGTGGGCTTAGTCTATGACGGTGCCGGAGTGATCAGTCGCTTGGACTACATGGTGCTGTTCAACCCCGACAACCACATCATCTCAAGGCTAGTTGAGACGCAACCCACACTCCTGATTACGGTATCGGCATTGCTACTAGTTGGTGCCATCGGTAAATCTGCTCAGTTCCCGCTTCACGTTTGGTTACCTGATGCGATGGAAGGTCCCACGCCGGTCAGCGCGCTCATTCACGCCGCCACGATGGTGACTGCGGGCGTCTTTCTGCTGTGTCGCATGTCGCCGCTAATTGTTGAAGCTCCGATCGTGCTCGTGGTCACGGCTTGGATCGGGGGCATTACGGCGCTTCTAGCTGCGACGATCGCGCTGTTTCAGGACGATCTCAAACGCGTACTGGCTTATTCGACCGTTAGTCAATTGGGTTACATGTTCATGGGTGTCGGTTGCGGAGCGACCGGGGCCGATGTGATGACTCTGGCGGTGATGGCCGCCATGTTCCACCTGGCCACGCATGCGTTCTTCAAGGCCTTGCTGTTCCTGAGTGCCGGTAACGTCATGCATGCGATGGGTGATGTGATCGACATGCGCGAGTTCAGTGGGCTGAAACGTGTATTGCCACGAACTCATGTGCTGTTTGCGATCGGTGCGGCCGCCTTGGGTGGACTGCCCTTGCTGGCTGGTTTCTGGAGCAAGGACAACATCCTGGCCCTGGTGGAGCGTGCCTCACACGAGTCGGCTTATTCTGGTTCTTTCAGCGTGCTGTTGATCATCGGTTTGGTAACTGCGTTCTTCACTGCCGTTTACACTTTCCGCTCCTACTTCCGCACCTTCCACGGTCCAGAGCGATTTCCCAAAGCTGCCGGAGCTCATCCTCACGAAGCAACTTTCGGCATGCTCTGGCCGATGGCCGTCTTGGCAGTTGGCAGCCTAGTCCTAGGCGCCCTGCTGGGACCGACCGGAAAATTGGAACATTACTTCGCGCATATACCTTACTTGCCAGAACCACATCATGAAGAGCATGGCCTATTCATGCTGTTTGTCAGCAGCGGAGTAGCCATCGCCGGCTTGATATTCGCCTACTGGTCTGTCGCCATTCGCCTGAAGTCGTCGGCTTTGGGTGCGCCAGTGGAAGCCATAGCGCAGGCGGGCGTGAACCGGTTCTACTTGGATGAGCTCTACGCTGCCTTGATTGTCAAACCTATCGAGGGCATCAGTCGACTGGTCGCGTTTTTGGATCTTAGCCTGGTCGATCAATTCTGGCGCAGTGTCGTCGGCATCCCCAAGTTGCTTGGTACTCAAATGCGTCACGTGCAATCCGGCGCGGTTACCAACTATGCCGCGGTGATGGCGATTGGCTTGGTGATTTGTTTGATTGTAGTCGTGATACGCTACTGACAACCCGCGCGATTGCATCCCTATTCCATTCAACTTTTAACCTAAACCACCAAACACATACTCAACGATTCGAGCGTTTGCATGAGCACGTTACTTCCACTGCTGATCTTGATTCCGCTTTTGGGCGGATTGGTCTTGCTCTTTGCGCGGCGTGGTTCCGTAACGGATGCCGTTGGTGAAAACGTGGCGATGCTGTTGTCGCTGGGGGCTTTGGCGCTGAGTGTATTGCTGGTGATCAGCGTGGCTCGAACGACTCCCGCGCCCATTATGGCCGATAGCGAGCAGCTGGCCGGTGCCCCGCCCGTGGATGCCAATGTGCCGCATTATCAAGCTCAATCGACCATCGTTCCGCGCCTCGAGTTCGCTCCTTCATGGTTCCGCATCCGCATTCCAGCCAACGCCACGATAACCAACGACGGTTGGCAATTGCGCTTGGGCCTGGATGGCATCGGCGCGATCATGGTCCTGTTAACGACGCTGGTAACTAGCTGCGTCCTGGTGATTGCACGCACCACGGTCGCACACAACCGCAGCGATTTCGCGGCCTGGCTCTTGATTGCATCAGGCTGCATGCTGTTGGTGTTCATGTCGATGGATATGTTGCTGTTTTATATCGGCTTTGAACTAGTGCTGATTCCGCTGTTCATGCTGATTGCTAAATGGGGCGACAAGGACGCGACCACAGCTGCCAAACGTTTTGTGCTCTACACGTTGGCTGGTTCCATTCCAATGGTCTTGGCGCTCCTGGGCATTGCTTCGATCTATGCGACCTCGGAATTCAACAATGCCCGCTGGGTGATCGGCTTCAGCGAACTATCGCTGCAAGCGGCCATGGATGTGCAGATACCCGAACGCGCTTACTTGCAGAATTGGGTATTCTGGTTGTTGGTGCTGGGCCTGGGGATCAAGACAGCGGTCTTGCCACTGCACACCTGGTTGCCGACAACTTATGGCGCCGCTCATCCTACTTGCAGTGCGTTCCTGGCGGCTGTCGTACTGAAGCTCGGCCTGTTCGGTTTCTTGCGGCTGGCTCTGCCAATGGTTCCACAAGCTGTCTATGCCTTTGGACCGGTTGTGTTAGGCACGCTCGGTGCCATCGCCATCGTGTATGGTGCTTTGGCCGCCTTGGCTCAGAAAGATCTGCGGCTGCTGATGGCCTACAGCAGTTTGTCCCACGTGGGCTTCATTACGCTGGGCATGTTCGCCCTCAATCAAGAGGGTTTGGCCGGCGCGACCTTACAGATGTTCAATCACGGTTTAACGACTGCGGCCATGTTCTTGTTGATGGCATGCCTGTTCGCACGACGCGGTAGCATGCGCTGGGATGACGGTAGTCGTGGCGTCGCCAGTCAATATCCACGCCTGGCATTCTTCTTGGTGTTCTTTGTAGTGGCTGGTGCTGGTACGCCGGGACTGAATAACTTTGTGGGTGAACTATTGGCACTTTCGGCCATGATCAGCGTCTACCCGGTGCTGACGGCCATCGGTGTCTTGGGTGTTGTACTGGGTGCCTGGTATGCTTTCCGTATGACGCAGAATGTGCTCTTTGGTAAATACGATGCCGGCCGGCGCACCGAGTATCCAGGTCAATTGCAATCGGACGATTTATCGTTCGATGAAAAAGCTGTGTTTGCTCCGCTGGCGATTCTTTCGATTGCGATCGGCGTGGTACCGCTGAGCGCCATCAATATTTTCCGCAGCGACGTTGATCGCCTGGTCGCCGTGACGGCCGAAATTCAGCGCGAACAAACGCAAGCGATTCCCGTGACCGTTATTCAACCCGCACAACCAGCCACTGTCGAATCCCTTGTTCAGCTGGCTCGCTGATCAATTCACGTTACTTGAGCACTTCACAATTCATCTCAGCAACGCACCGGCCCAAACAGTAATCAGAGTTCACCACCTATGGACATATCCGTCGAACAAGTCATCGACCAGATCGCCGCTGTTACGCCGGGCAATGTGTTGCTCTTGGCTGGCATGGTCATCCTGGCTCTTGGGCTGATTCCCACCAGTGCCGGTCCTTTGGCCCGCCGCAATCTCTGGGGCGCGATGGCGCTGTTCAGTTTGGGTATGGCTGCCTCGTTGGCTCTGATTCAATCGCCCACCGCTGCAGCCGATCGACTCGACCCAACCGCCAACTTGTCGCTCTTTATCGCCGACGAAGTCACCAGTCGCGGTGTTTGGTTGTCGCTCCTGGCGGGCGTGCTGATCGTGCTGGTGGGTTGGGAAAACGTCGTCGCCAAACGAGCCTCTGAGTATTACGGTTGGTTGCTGCTGATTCTGGCCGGACTGATTTACACAGCCGGTTCGCGCGATCTGACCTCGCTGTTTTTGAGCCTGGAACTGGTCAGCTTGCCCACCACGGTACTTTTGGGCATATCGCGCACCGACGACTCGGGCCGCGAGTCGACTTTGAAGTACTTTACGCTGGCCGCGTTTGCTTCCGGGTTCTTTTTGCTAGGTTGCTCGTATCTCTATGGCACCACTGGCAGCACCACGATCGATACGATTCACAATGCCATTGTGCAGCAACGCACCGCGTTTTGTTCGGTCGCTTTGGCCTTGGCGCTGGTGGGTTTGTCCTTTCGTGTGACCGCGGTACCCTTTCACTTTTATGCGCCTGATGTTTTCTCGGGCACGACTTTGCCCATGGCCGCCGCGCTATCCTTCATCCCCAAGCTGGCCGGATTTTTGGCGATGGTGCGTTTACTTGGGGGCGCTCATTTGACCAATGACTTGCCGCCCATGATTGTGACGCTGTTGCTGATCATAGCTGCGATCACGATGACGATCGGTAATTGTGCCGCCCTGGCCCAAACGAACTTGCGGCGTTTGATGGCATATTCCAGCGTGGCGCATTCGGGTTATTTGTTGTTAGGGCTGGCAGCGATTGTGACCTATGGTGGACACGTGGCCCCGATTTTCAATTACCTGGCCGCTTATGTGGTCATGACCGTTGGCGTGTTTGCCGTGGCGGCCAGCATCCGCCCGGCTGGCGAAGCGGCCGAGGACTTGAGCATTTTCAATGCGCTCTACTCCAAGAACTTACTGGCCGCGATTGCCATGACCATTGCGCTGCTGAGCCTGACAGGTATTCCGCTAACAGCTGGATTCTGGGCCAAGCTGCAGATCTTTATTGCCACGGTTAATGCGGAGAGCACACCTGTGTTGGTAGTGGCCATCCTTATGGCGCTCAATGCCGCGATTGGCGCCATCTATTACTTGGGCATTCTGGGCCGGTTGTTCCAAGCGCCCGCGACGGGTGAGTTGACCGCGGCAGTGCCGATCAATCCCGAAGCGATGCCCAAAGCCTGGTCGGCCACAGCCGCTGCGCTGGTCTGTTCGGTGCTAACGGTCGTCTGGTTCTTTGTACCGTAGTGCCGCATCTGGCTGAT
Organism: Rania fehmarnensis; assembly: GCF_056494185.1. NCBI lineage: Bacteria > Pseudomonadati > Planctomycetota > Planctomycetia > Pirellulales > Pirellulaceae > Rania > Rania fehmarnensis. Next base: position 2,035,643 of record NZ_CM151398.1, on the reverse strand, counting down.
TGCTCCAGCTGTTCACTGCTGGCAAGCGCCCACCCCTCGTCCCTCCCAGGCCACCCAGACTGCCGATTCTATTGCCGCAAACTGGGATAAGTACTTATCCCTCATACGTTGAAACTGGGATAAGTACTTATCCCGGTTTCGCGCAGACTGGGATAAGTGCCGCTCAACCGGGGATAATTAAGTTGACAAACCAGGGATAAGACCCCAAAATCCGGTTATCGAAACGCCAAACCGGGATAAGAAGAAGTTAGGTGGGAAATATGAATCCCTACGAAGCCTCTCAACGCGAGATCATCGAGTCAGTTGACGTCTGCTCCAGACGCGATGACGAATTTCGAAAGGAAACATTGACCAAAGCACTTCGGCGCTTCATTCTGCTTTCCCCATTGCTCGGACCGTTATTACTTGCCGTGATTTGGATTTCATTTCCGACACCGGCACCGGGGCCATTTCCGTATGACCAACCGACGTTGCTCGTCGAAAACCTGCTGTCCATTGTTGTGATTGGACATATACTTTTGTCGCTGGCGGCATTGGTTTACAGCATTTGGGGAATTGCCCGATTAGACCTACGCACAGTATTCTGGTCGATGATTACGATCGCGACACCGGTGTTCCTTCTTTGCGCATTCGAGCTTTCCCTGAGCAAATCTGGAAAATGGCTATAGTGCGGACCGAGATCTTTCTCCAACAATTACAAGTGCCACCTAACAAAGCGGTGAACCCAAGTCGCCGATAGCGTCATTAATTACATCAACATCAAACGCGGCGACTGGGTTACCGCAGTCGTTCTGTGACGTGGCGAATTTGGTGAATGGAACTTGGCTTGGCTGAGAAACCACGTCTCCTGATAGTCGGAGGACCTAACGGTTCCGGCAAAACAACGGTTGCATTGCAGTACGCGTCCACCGAAGCGATCCCATACATTGGCGCCGATGCCATTGCTGCGGCGCTAAATCCCGCAAGCCCTGCCGACGCGAGAATTGAAGCTGGCCGGCAGTTCATTAGTGCTCTCGATGCTGCCATCGCGAACCGAACTTCTTGTGTGGTCGAGTCTACGTTGTCGGGGCGAAGTTTTCGCAATCGAGTACTTGAAGCTCGCGACTCTGGATATGATGTCACGATTGTCTTCGTTTACCTGGACTCTGCCGAGGCATGCGTGGCACGCGTTTCTGAGCGAGTTCGCAAGGGCGGGCACCATGTACCGGAAGCTGACATCCGACGTCGGTTCGGCCGAAGTGTCTCGAATTTCTGGTCACTCTACCGTGAGTTGGCTGATGCCTGGGTCGTGTTGTACAATGGTGGGAACCGGGTCCAGGATGTTTCGGTTGGGTCGCGGCATGAGTTAACGGTTCGAGATACGTCGCTTCACACCGCCTTTATGTCATTGGTTGAATTGTTCGATGATTAGAAAACCCGCTTTGACCGCCGAAAGATACGCGGCGATTGACGAACTTGTGCGACTAGGGAGCATCGCAGTGAATGATGCTCAAGATGAGAGCCGACGATTAGGCGTGCCCAACGTCTATTCAATCAATGGACGCCTTTATTACGAAACACTTGCGGGCGAACTCTCGACGACAGACCCTGGGGTAAGCCGCACAGAACCAAGCGATGGACCGGAGTCGCCGACAGTCCCAACCACCAATGGTTAATCTCTCACGGCGACCGCGGTCATCGCCGTCGTTATCGGATACTGGCATGAAATGGTAGACGTTTCTTCGCTCGCCGTGCCCTACTTACCGCACCAACGCGTGATCGTATTTCAAGCCGACCTTATGTCCGGTGACACGTTGGGCTACCACGGGACTATCGTGCGACTTCATGCGACCAGCCATCGTCAACATCCTAGTAATCCTGAACGCTGGATCTATCGTGTATCCATTCCATGCCTGCGCCGCCAAGTGGATGTCGCTTCCATTGATTTCTTTGCTACCGAGGCATTGAATGATTCCCCCTTGGCTTCGGAGAGCGCCGCAAGCCAACCCGTTTGCGAGGTTCGATTCGAGACACAAATTGGTGAAGACAACAACCAGATCGATGGCGATTACCGAATGCCTTCGCGAAAATGGGTACGCTTTACATTTCGCAAGAACGAGCAATCACAGGCTGAATACAAGCTGAGTTTTCAATTGGACGGATTCCAACTGGGATCTGGTCATCTCCGCTACATTGTTCCAATGGTCGATCGCCTTGACCGTCAATATGTACTTCGTGCCATCGCCAGCATTGTTGGAACTGAGAAACGGCACGGCGACACTACACCGTGATGAATCCGATAACCAAGCGATGCAACCCAGCCGCGATGGGTGCCGATTTTCAAGGGTCAACCAATCCCTCGCGGCGGGCTGATCGCTAGCGTTCGCCTCGGAGGTACGATGGACGAAGAGATCGCCGAGATCGTGCGCAATCACGGATGGTATGCTGCCAATGTAAACGATGCTGATCCGCCGTTTCTTTATACCATTGGCTTGATGGAAACGTGCCGCCATCCTGAATTCATTATCTTTGGACTCGACGCAGACAACGCTTTCGCCCTTTTTGCTGGACTAATCGCAGAAATTCGAAATGGAGCGTCGTATTCGGTTAACGGCGTTCGCACGATTGAGCTGGGGGGCGACAAGCATCAGGTTGCCTTTCGTCGCGTTCATCCAACCCAGCATCCGTTGTATCTTGGATTCGCTATGGGATTTCTGACGAACGTCGGCCGAATGGGCGAACTGAACGCGATGCAAGCATTCTGGCCAGATTCGAACGGCAAATTCCCTTTTGATGCTGGTTGTGACTTGAGCGTTTACAATTTACAGCCTCGTCTTGATATTGGATTGACACCTCGTGAGATTCGAGAATTTGAACGACGTTGGGAGTGATCGAGGCGAACAAAGGGTTGCAGACAAAGCCCTCGATCAGCCACTTTGACTTGCGCCAGAGTCAACTGCTCGGGCTCGCTGAACCCAAACGTTACCCATCGGCCAAACAGTGCTTGTTCATGACAATCAACATTGAGTTGAACGGTCAATTCATAAGCGTTTCGAACCAGCGCTTTAACACTCTACTCTCGTTCTTGCTGGACGTCGCCAGAACTACAGTCCACGCTGACCACGAAACTGGATACATTGAAAGGCTGGCGAACTGGTATGACGATGAACACTATCCGGGGTGTCCGTTTGATATGCAGGAGCGATTTCCCACCGTTGAGGAAAAGCGATTCTGGGCACGGTGCTTTCGGGAGGTCTCGATGCAAATCTTTCTGCGCAAAATTGGCAATCAAGACGTCAGTGACTGGCAACCATCCACGATCGGAGACGCGTATTTAATTTCACGGATGCTTACTGCGGTCGTCAACTTGGCGACGATAGTACACGATGGCCCAGCCGCTCAGGCTTCACGCAACGCACCGGAATCGGATGGACCGATAAACGTACAATGCTGAAACAAATGGGTAACAAAGACGTCCACCAAAGCACGCGAACGGACGATTCTTCAATGGTGACATCACCGCGCGTGCTTGGTGACGTCAGCCGTTCCCGATGTCAGATGCTCGCATACTTTACGTATAAACTAATGCTTGCTCTTGTTCGTACCGGCACTTGCGCCGCCGGCCTGCCGGTGCCTTACGGCGACCGGCAGAGGTTGTGTCGGCCCTTCAGGCCTGGACACTGAGTTTGCTTGACTCCAACGCTCCGAGCATTGAAACTTAGCCGCGCTGCATGGTGGTCTGGGATCGAAGCGGGTAAACGCTCATCAGCCAGAGCCCAGGCCTGAAGGGCCGGTAGAATCTTTGCCGGTCGCCGTCAGGCACCGGCACGTGCGATCGGCAAAGGTGGTTGGCAAGTTCAAGACATCCTGCGGAACGGACAATCGATAAACCGTGGTGGTAACTCTCTGTGTTCTCTGTGTCTCTGTGGTTTAATAGGTTTTGGCTGATGCAGACACGCCTATGAAACTGGCAAAGCAGCCAAGCGAAGTTGCGGCTTCAATTGTCGACCGGCTATACTGCAGGATTGCCTGGGTGCCGAAACATCGGGAACCAGGCAATGCACCGGAGCCGCGGGCGGTCTCCAACTTACTAACAAGATCAATCGCCGCGGCCGCGGTGATCGCCAGTCGTTCCGCCAATCCAAAGGTGACTACCACATGGCGCGAATCTATGTTGAAACTTCGATTGCGAGCTTCTATTTCGAAGTCCGCACGGAGCCCGACATGGTCGCACGACGAGATTGGACGCGTCGATGGTTCGAGTCCGCGATATCGAACTCTCATAATGTAGTCACAAGCCTTGCGACCATTGCTGAATTGGAGGCCGGGGAATTTCCTGGCAAACAAGACGCCTTGAAGCTTTTTGCAGAATTGCCGCTGCTGGATTTGACAATCGACATCAATGCCATAGTAAACGCCTACATTGACAGGCAACTGATGCCCAAGGATCCTGGCGGTGATGCACTTCATCTGGCAGTGGCTTCGTTTCACAGATGTGATTTTCTCGTTACCTGGAACTGTAAACACCTGGCAAACGCGAACAAATTTGGACACATTCGTCAGGTCAATGATATACTGGGAATAGGAAACCCAACTCTGGTGACGCCCCTGGAACTGCTGAACGAGAACCCGTCCTATGACACCTAGCAACTACGATGAAATCCGCCGGGTGCGGCATGAAATGTCGGCTGCTGCTGGTCATGATGTAAATAAACTAATCGCTACAATAAACCGGTTGCGAGACCAGCACGCCGACAAAATTGTCGCGCCGGGCAAGGCGGAACAATGCGATGCACCCAAGCCGCCGATCAGCCCATTGCTCGATGGTAAATCTACTCCGGCGGCTGGGTGATTGCGGACGTTCCCGATATCAGATACTCGCAATACTTTATGCATCAATTAATGCTTAGGCTTGGTCGTACCGGCAGTTGCGCTGTCGGCCTGCCGGTGCCTTACGGCGACCGGCAGAGGTTCTATCGGCCTTTCAGGCCTGGACACTGAGTTGGCTCGACTCCAACGCTCCGAGCATTGAAACTTAGCTGCACAGACCGCTGGTCTGAAATCGAAGGAGTAAACGCTCATCAGCGAACGTCCAGGCCTGAAGGGCCGGTAGAATCTCTGCCGGTCGCCGTCAGGCACCGGCACGCGCGATCGGCAAAGGTGGTTGGCAAGTGGCTTAGCCACTGTTTTCTGCAATTTTGTTTTCTACATGATAAAGCTTTCGAGTAGGAGCTCGTCGGAGCCTGTGGCCTTCGAGCGAGAGGTGGCTGTGGGCTGAATACACAAACGACGCACCCCAGCCGCGCTGAACTTCACTAATCCTAGCGTGCCGCCAAACTTGATTGCTGGGTTTGATCAAGCTGCTGAGGCTGGCGAACCGCTACGTCGGTTTGCTAGTGCAATCATGCCGATGAGGCCAGTGGTCGGGACAATGTAGTTGCAGGCTCTATCGCATACCGGCTATACTCCAAACCGTGTTGCTGAGTTCAAAAGACAGCGGGAACAAAGCGATGCAACCGAGGTCTCGATCGTATCCTCCTTACTAATCAACAAGCGCCTCGAACCGGCTGATCGCACACGTTATTCGGCACACTCATGAACCACGCGCAATTCTGGCAGATCATCGCTGATAGTTGCCGCTCTGATCCGCATTCAGCCGAAGAGTGGGATACCAAACTCACAGAAGCGCTGACAAAGTTCCCCGCCCATGAATCATCGAATGGAATCACATCTTCGATGAACTTGCCCAACAAGCGTATCGCGCAGACCTGTGGGCTGCCGCCTACCTCATAAACGGTGGCGCTTCGGGTGATGGCTTCTACTACTTCCGCTGCTGGCTGATTGGTATGGGCCAAACAATCGACTCGCGGCATCCTATGACGGTTCTTGACTCGGATGCTTGCAAAACAGAGCCAAATAACGTGTTACCGGGTTTAACTAACATCGGAACAATGCGATGCAACCCAGCCGCGATGGGTGCTGATTTTTTAATGGTCAACCAATCCCTCGCGGCGGGCTGTTCGCCAGCGCTACCGGCTTGAAGTTCAGTGACAACCGAGACCCCTGGGATGACAGTTAACGCATCGTCGCATCATACCAAATCTCATCAATTCGCCTTGCGAAATCTGTTCTATTCCACAACTGCCATCGCATCCGCATTGTCCCTCGCAAATTGGCTCGGCACTCCCTTTGGTTGGATTGCTTTTTGTCCGTTTTCAATATTATTCGTTCAAGTCAGCCTGACTGGGCGCAACTTGCTAGTAAGTGCAGCTATTGGATTCGGGATCGCAAGCGTGGGAGGCGGGTTAATGACCGATTGGCCGTTTGCAGACATCAACTTTTACAAATGCGCTTTTTCATTAGGAATGTTCGGATCTGCAATAGCTTCTGGTGCTCGATTGTTGTGGATGAAACGGCTAGTCCTGGGCTTTTCAACGACTGCGTTAACAGTATCACTGCTGCTGTATATAATGCTTGCTGACATTCCAGTGCCGTAATACTCCTATAATGAGTGCTTTGAAAACGCCGGTATCAAGCGATTGCCGTTCGGTTTTTTGGGAGACGGTTAATGCGACGGACAGATATTTGCCTGATTAGCCTTACTCTTACTCTTGCGATTGCTGTCGGATGTAATTCTAAGCCTGCGCCGGATACCACTGTGTCCAAGGATCGAGCTGCTGAGCTCGCGAAGAAAGTTCGAGAAGCAATGACGGAGCCTTCGCTGGTGCAATTGGATCAGGGGCGCACGGCTGATGATGGCCTTCGTGGACGAAGGCAAAGAGAGGCTGCTTTCCCTTTCATGTTGAAGCTGATTCAGTGCGGTAAAGCTGCGGAAGAACCACTTTGGGAGCTAATCAATGACGCCGACGAGGACGTTCAACGCTCCTGCGTTATTCTCGTGGGCCGCACGCATGTCACGCGAGACCTTAAATCGATCGCTCCCCAAACGCTTGTTGAATTGAGCATCCCGCTTCTGGAGCGCGCGCTCACCTGCAAAGATTCCCAAGTTCGGTACTTCGCTTGTGCCGGATTGGGCGACTTCGCTACCTGGTCGGATGATTGTTTGGAGCGGGTAAAACTCTCGCTGCCGAAACTTCGCGAACTTCGGAATGACGGTGACGCAGAAGTGCGGAACTTGGGTTGGATCGCATCCAATAACATCGCCGCGACTTTATCAGCGCGGGCTAAAGAGCCAAAGGATCGCGAGATGGCAGCCCGAGAATTGGAACAACTGCAACGTGAAAAATCTTGGTAGACGTTGAAGCTATGCCTTAGCCGAGGTATCCTGCCTCTCCATCCCACTGCAGCATATCAACTACCGACATAGACACTAGAAAAGAACTGGCAGTGACGACTAGCGTTCCCCGATCAAAATCGAATGCTTTCAACAAATGACCGATACAACGACCGAGAATCCGTATGATCCAGCATCGCTTCCGAGCGATGCAACGCATTCCGTTTTGACGAGATTGCCATCTGCTCTCTTGGCGATTCTGGCGATTGTGCTTCTCATACGGGGCGGCTTCATGCTCTTCTCATGGGCGATGCAACTGTCTTTTGGATTCCAGCTTGACTCGCATTTCCACGCTGCGATTCTTGCCAAAGATGCGATCTACGGGACTTCCGCGTTGATCGGAGGGGTGATGCTGCTGGCACACCACAAACTTGGTTGGTGGTTGGCACTTGTTCATTGGTGTTGGTACGTGGCGTGCGAGATCGTCGTTGTCGGCACTGGTGCGACTCTTGGTTGGCGTGTCCCCGTGCACCACGATCCCCCCATGCTATACCGCGCAATGAGTTTTACCGCAGTGCTGGCGATCTGCGGTCTTTCCGTTCTGCTTTGGCGACCAATCGTCACTGCTTGCAATGCGCCGACATCCAGGCGGTACGCGGTTTTGCTCACGGTGATGGGGTGTTCGGTTGCGTCAGCATTTGCTGTGAACTGGTGGATGTCACTTCGATGATCCTCAGGAGCGGGGAACCATGCCGTGCATCGGAGTCTGACGCATCGCAGCTCGGTTCGGAAGTAACGAAGAGAAGATTTCGAAACTCCATTTGCTACCAGGGACATGGTTGCCAAATTGACCGCAGCCGGGCTATACTCGATCCAATGGTCGGAATTCTCGGAAATTTGACAGAACGCAAATGAGGAGAACTCGTTGAGATACTCAAATGCAAAAGCTACTCTGCATATTTCGTTGAGGTCAATATTGCTCGTAGTCATGACGGTTGCGTTTGCATGCGCTTTCGCCACCGCTGCGTCGACGGCAGCTCAATTCTTTACTCCGCCGGTTGCCATTGTCGCAATAGTATTATTTGCTGCGACGTTTATGTTAACGGCTGCGAGCGTTGCAGACGACCTCTGGGCAGATCCTGGTATCAACTTCGCGGCAGCGATATTCGGAATGTTTGCCTTTCCGTTTGTGTTGCCTTTACTTTGGCTCCTCGCCACCTGATGCAAGCCCATCCCCAGTGCTCGGGGGCCCGGCGATCCGACTGGACCGCATATCTCACGCAAAGGCGCGAAGGGGTAAAGACCATCCACCTTTTAATTTGTGGGATGATTTTGGTGCTAAAGACTCGGGTGCTGACAGAAGGTAATGTGCCTTATATGACTCGACTACTGGCTTGGATTCCATGGCTCTGTCTGTTTTTTGCGATTTTGGCGGTGATCGCCATTCCGTTTGGTCCGGTATTTTACTCGACTTTTGGAGCCTTCTCTTCGTTAGTCCAAGTGTACGGTGGAACAGGGTTTGGTCTCGCTGCAGCGGTTTTGGGAATAGCCGGGGTTGCAACGTACCGCGTTAGGCCGATCGCATTGACTGTCATGTCCGGGCTGAGCTCCCTGGTCGGCTTTTCCGTGTTGGCGGTCATCGCTGTTGCATATGCTATGGAGTGGCTGAGCCCGGACTTTTACTGAGTGCAAGTGCCGCTGTCGAGAACTTATGGGCCTAGATGACAATTGCGTTGGTCTAGAGTCGTGACGCAAGTGAGCCAACTAGTGTTCTCTCCTCCGATCAAATTTTGGAACAGTATTAAGCGCTAATCTTAAATAATTAAGTTTCGGTTGCGACATCAATTGGATTCCGGCTGTACTACTTTCCGCATCAAGTAAATGCGGTATGGCTAATCTTTTTGCCCAGCAAGAGGCGGTCAGCTAAACATGGAAAATAGTTGCGGCCGCGCGTGCATAGGGGCTATAATTCGGTCCATATAAATGTGTGCGAAGACATCTGAGATCAGGCGATGCAATGTCAAATACCGATAGCCAAACGACTGGCAAAGCCGCGACCATCAAGAAGTTCTTCAGTCGCCAGACGTCCGTGGCGATCGACATTGCCGCGTCCCCCGAGACGATCTGGAAGCTGTTGACCAACGCGGAGTCGTTTCCTTGTTGGAACAGTACCATCGTGGAACTGGCCGGGAAGATTGCTCCTGGTGAAAAGATTGTATTGCGATCAACGCTCGCCCCCGACCGGCGGTTTAAACTGAAGGTCAAGGAATTCGATCCCAACAAGCGGCTCAAATGGGGCGATGCGATGGGGACGCGCATTTTCACTCTGATCCCGAAATCCAGTGGTGAAACGCGGTTCTCAATGTCCGAGACAATCGGTGGGCCGATCTTTCCGCTCTTTGCTAGAATGATCCCGCCCTTTGATGATTCGTTCAATCAATTTGCTGCCGATCTCAAGAAAGCCGCTGAGGAGACCACTTGATGCCGGACTACCGCAAGAAGATCGGAACCAAGGACAAGCCGCTGGAGCTGAAAACTCCGCCCGGTACCGCCAGTTACACAATGCACATCGACGAAAAGGACGGGACCGACATTCTCGTATGCACGGTTGGAACAACCATTTTGCACTACGACCTGCGATGCATTGATGATCTTGCGGCCATGTTAAAACGCCACGGCGATTGGATGCTGTTGGGTAGTAAAGACGAGAAACAAGAAACAAATGAGGGAACGGTCGAACATTGGGCTCGTTCCAAGGATAATCCAATTGGTGGCTGGTACGGCTTAAAGAAGAATTTCCGTGGCCGCTTTGCGATGTACGTACCACCCATGATGGAGCACCTTGGTCTCGTTGAGGTTGAACACAACGCACGTGACAATCGAATGCGATCGAAGACGAAGAGCGGATAACCACGCGGTGGATCGATGTCGCCGAAACTGTCAGTCTCTCAAGATGAAAGAACTGCTCGCCAATGGCGACTGCAATTGACATACGCGAGGCAACTGCCAACGACTACGACGCGCTTGCGCTTGTCATGTTCGACGCCGTCCGGAACGGTCGCAGCCAGTATACGGAAGAGCAAAGACGGGCGTGGGTTCCGCAGCCACGTAGCGGATCGGAGTGGAACAAGCGTTTGGAATCACAGACGATTTTGGTTGCGATTTTAGCCGGGAAAACTGTGGGATTCATGAGCCTGGCTGCCAATGGTTACATCGACTTCGCGTACGTTCGCCCATCTGCTCAGGGGACTGGAATCTTTAGGCTGCTCTATCAGTCGATTGAGAAGCTGGCTCAAAAGACTGGAGAGACACGGCTCTGGGTGCATGCCAGCCTGATGGCTCAGCCCGCTTTTAGTGCCCTGGGGTTTGCAATTACGAAGAAGGAGACTGTGGAGATTGGCGACCAATCTTTGGATCGCTTTGAAATGGAAAAGCCAATCACGCTTCATCAATGATTTGTCTTTCTCAGCGATCTAGCCAAGTCAGTCAGCGGTCCACCGAGACAAGCTCGGTGGTGCCGGTCGTACTCGTTGGTTGCACGAGTAGGAGTAGGAGTAGGAGTAGGAGTAGGAGTAGGAGTAGGAGTAGGAGTAGGAGTACGAGTGGTCGGCGGGTTATACTAGACTGCAACAAATAGACCTGCCCCTTTTCCCGTTCTGTTTGCCTGGGAGAGAGAATATGGCTCCGACGCGTTTTCCTGGTGCGATCGGTACTTCGACGACTCCAACGATGGACGCCGGTACGCTGGCGCGAACGACATCGCCTGCTCCGGGAACTCACGGAGTAGGTACAACGCATCCAGACCACCCGGATTTAGAAACGCAGCAGTTGCGTGAGCTGGGATTGGATCTGCTGCAAATGGCCTTTGATCTGGCGGGCATCTTTGATCCCACACCCACTTCGGATGGGGCGAGCTGTTTGTTGGCGCTAGCGCGGGGACAATGGTTCGATGCGGTCATATCCGGCGTCAGCATGGTACCGTATGTCGGTGACTTGGCCAAAGCCGGCAAGTTGCCTAAGTATTTGAAGACGCTTGAGAGAGCGGTCGAACTAGCTGAGAAATCAACCAAGGCAGCCCAAGCCTTGTTGCCCGGGTTGCAGAAACTGAAAGCCGTGCTGGATTTGTTGCCGGCCGGCGCTAACAAGTCCATTGATCATATGCGTGGCGTAGTGGAGGGCTTTCTGCAACGTCATGCTGCCAAGCCGCTGGCCAAGGTATTGCCGGATATCAGCAAACGCTTCGAATATCGCAGTTGGGAAACGGGCGATCGAGCTTACAAGCAAGTCAGCGGTCGCTTGGGTGTTCCCGATACGGTCATGAGACACCGCAGCAAGTCCGCGCAGTCCAAAGTATCATCCGGCACTGGTGATCACGCGGGCCATTTGGTAGGTGACCGCTTTGGTGCCTCTGGCGGTGCAGATAATCTGTCGCGGCAAAATTGGAAAGCCAATTCAGCTGGCACTTACCATGACTTGGAAGATAAATGGGCCAAGAAACTCAAGGAAGGTACGGGTATCGAAGTCCGCATAACCGACGTCACGCGCAAAGGCGAAGATCGTCCATTCATGCGGCAGGTAGAATGGGACGAGATCACGCCTGATGGGCGTCGCAAACCCACTCAGAAAATCGACTTCGCCAATACCCACACGCCGCAGAGCCGCGACAAGTCTGGGATCGCTCCTAGCGTTTCCAGTCCTCAAACTAACAACGTCATCGAAGTCGACTTCAAAAACAAACGCCGCCAATAAGCTGCCAGTCGCCTCTTGGCGCCTGTCTCTGTGCCTCTGTGGTTAGCTTCGATTTACTAACCACAGAGACACAGAGGCACAGAGAAATTCCGATGCAACTGGCTGTCGGAAGTAGTGCGGCATGGTCATTTCGTAGCGAGTTTAAATTGCGCTCACGCCATGGCGCTAAGACGCAAAGCTACGTAGTTCCCTCTTGGCGCCTTCGCGCCTTGGCGTGCGATCTGTGCACGTCTCTCTGTGTCTCTGTGCCTCTGTGGTTAGCTTCGATTTACTAACCACAAAGACACAGAGGCACAGAGAAATTCCGGGGCATCTGGCTGTCGGAAGTAGTGCGGCATGGTCATTTCGTAGCGAGTTTAAAATACGGGCTCACGCCAAGGCGCTAAGACGCAAAGCTACGTAGTTCCCTCTTGGCGCCTTCGCGCCTTGGCGTGCGATCTGTGCACGTCTCTCTGTGTCTCTGTGCCTCTGTGGTTAGCTTCGATTTACTAACCACAGAGACACGGAGACACAGAGAAATTCCGGGGCAACGACTGTCGGAAGTAGTGGGGCATGCTCACTTCGTAGCGAGTTTAAAATACGGGCTCACGCAAAGGCGCTAAGACGCAAAGCTACGTAGTTCCATCTTGGCGCCTTGGCGTGAGATCTGTGCACGTCTCTCTGTGTCTCTGTGCCTCTGTGGTTAGCTTCGATTGATTAACCACAGAGACACAGAGGCACAGAGAAATTCCGATGCAACTGGCTGTCGGAAGTAGCGGGGCATGGTCACTTCGTAGCGAGTTTAAAATACGGGCTCACGCAAAGGCGCAAAGCGACGTAGTTCCCTCTTGGCGCCTTCGCGCCTTGGCGTGAGATCTGTGCACGTCTCTCTGTGTCTCTGTGCCTCTGTGGTTAGCTTCGATTGATTAACCACAGAGACACAGAGGCACAGAGAAATTCCGGGGCAACGGTCTGTCGGAAGTAGTGGGGCATGCTCACTTCGTAGCGAGTTTAAAATACGGGCTCACGCAAAGGCGCTAAGACGCAAAGCTACGTAGTTCCATCTTGGCGCCTTGGCGTGAGATCTGTGCACGTCTCTCTGTGTCTCTGTGCCTCTGTGGTTAGCTTCGATTGATTAACCACAGAGACACAGAGGCACAGAGAAATTCCGATGCAACTGGCTGTCGGAAGTAGCGGGGCATGGTCACTTCGTAGCGAGTTTAAAATACGGGCTCACGCAAAGGCGCAAAGCGACGTAGTTCCCTCTTGGCGCCTTCGCGCCTTGGCGTGAGATCTGTGAACGTCTCTCTGTGTCTCTGTGCCTCTGTGGTTAGATTCGATTGACTAGCCACAGAGACACAGAGGCACAGAGAAATTCCGGGGCAACGGTCTGTCGGAAGTAGTGGGGCATGCTCACTTCGTAGCGAGTTTAAAATACGGGCTCACGCAAAGGCGCTAAGACGCAAAGCTACGTAGTTCCATCTTGGCGCCTTGGCGTGAGATCTGTGCACGTCTCTCTGTGTCTCTGTGCCTCTGTGGTTAGCTTCGATTGATTAACCACAGAGACACAGAGGCACAGAGAAATTCCGATGCAACTGGCTGTCGGAAGTAGCGGGGCATGGTCACTTCGTAGCGAGTTTAAAATACGGGCTCACGCAAAGGCGCAAAGCGACGTAGTTCCCTCTTGGCGCCTTCGCGCCTTGGCGTGAGATCTGTGCACGTCTCTCTGTGTCTCTGTGCCTCTGTGGTTAGCTTCGATTGATTTGAGGTGGTACCGCTTTTCCGGACAGTCCAGTCTCTTAGAATGAGCAATCTAAGGAGACGGCATGAAGCCTCAAAAGAAGCTAAAGAATTCACGAAGAGTTTATCCGGAAGACCTGAAGCAAGAAGCTGTACAAATGCACCTTGATGGGCATTCAGCTTCGTCGATTTGTGAACGGCTTGGGATCCCTCGAAGGAACTTGCTGTACAAATGGAAGCAAGAATTGGTCACAGACGCAGGCCCAGTCGCTGACGCAATGGATGCCAGGCTAAAGCAGATGCAGGCGGAGCTTCACCGCGTGGAGCGTGAGCGAGACATTTTAAAAAAAGCTTTGGGTATTTTAGGCCGGAACGACTCGTAGAGCTTTACGCAGTCGTTCAGGCCATTGAACAGATGGAAGTGGCACCGATCACCCAGATCTGTGAAGTGTTGGAGTTGACCCGTAGTGCGTACTACTCGTGGCTTAATTCTGACGACACACAGCGCGATGAGGAGGATCGTATTCTCTCGCCTAAAGTGCGCGAAGCATTCAGGCATCATCGTCGTCGATATGGTAGCCGTCGAATTGCAACTGAGCTCACTGAGAAAGGCATGAAATGCGGTCGGCGCAAAGCCCGTCGGATAATGAAAATGCAGGGACTTCGTGCAATTCAACCCAAGTCATTTAAGCCTCGCAGTACTGAAAGTAAGCACCGCTTAGGATACAACCCAAATCTGCTTTTAAGTGAAAGCGCAAATGGCATCGGACAGGTGTGGGTAGGAGACATTACTTACATACCGTGTGCTGAATGTCACTACTGCTACTTAGCCGTTTTGATGGATGCATATTCGCGTCGAATTGTAGGTTGGCATCTAAGTGATGACATGACCGAGGAACTAGTGCTAACCGCACTGCGCAACGCGATCACCGCGAGACAGCCATCGCCTGGCTTGATCCATCATACCGACCGTGGTGGACAGTACGCAGGCAAAGAATATCGTCAAATCCTGAAACGAGCAGCCATGCGCCAAAGCATGTCTCGAGCAGATAACTGCTACGACAACGCAGCCATGGAATCTTGCTTTGGAACACTCAAGAGAGAGTTGGAGATAACCGAATACAGTACTACCAAGGAAGCATTCAAAGACATAGCTTCCTACATCGAATACTACAACGTCGAGAGAAGGCACTCTTCTCTTGGCTATCTCAGTCCAGTCCAGTTCGAATCAACCCAGTCCTGAAGCGCAAGAGACTGGACTGTCCAGAAAAGCGGTACCACCTCAATTAACCACAGAGACACAGAGGCACAGAGAAATTCCGATGCAACTGGCTGTCGGAAGTAGCGGGGCATGGTCACTTCGTAGCGAGTTTAAAATACGGGCTCACGCAAAGGCGCAAAGCGACGTAGTTCCCTCTTGGCGCCTTCGCGCCTTGGCGTGAGATCTGTGAACGTCTCTCTGTGTCTCTGTGCCTCTGTGGTTAGATTCGATTGACTAGCCACAGAGACACAGAGGCACAGAGAAATTCCGATGCCACTGGCTGTCGGAAGTAGTGCGGCATGGTCATTTCGTAGCGAGTTTAAATTGCGCTCACGCCATGGCGCTAAGACGCAAAGCTACGTAGTTCCCTCTTGGCGCCTTCGCGCCTTGGCGTGAGATCTGTGAACGTCTCTCTGTGTCTCTGTGCCTCTGTGGTTAGATTCGATTTACTAACCACAGAGACACGGAGGCACAGAGAAATTCCGGGGCATCTGGCTGTCGGAAGTAGTGCGGCATGGTCTAGACTTCGTAGCGAGTTTAAAATACGGTCTCACGCCAAGGCGCTAAGACGCAACGCTACGTAGTTCCCTCTTGGCGCCTTCGCGCCTTGGCGGGCGATCTGTGAACGTCTCTCTGTGTCTCTGTGCCTCTGTGGTTAGATTCGATTTACTAACCACAGAGACACGGAGACACAGAGAAATTCCGGGGCAACGACTGTCGGACGTAGTGCGGCATGGTCACTTCGTAGCGAGTTTAAAATACGGTCTCACGCCAAGGCGCTAAGACGCAAAGCTACGCAGTTCCCTCTTGGCGCCTTCGCGCCTTGGCGTGAGACTATGCAGGTGGACCTACCGAATCGAGCTTAAAATAGACCGGCACTCTTTTCCTGCTGCTCGATGATTGCGGCGAGTGTTCCGATCGAACGAAAGTAGGCGTACTGATAGTTCTTCAGTAAACCATCGGTTGCTTGCAGGGCATCGCTGTAGTCCTGTACTTTGTCGGCGTCTGGTGCTAAATATTGCGACATCGACATTGGTCCGCCCGCGTGCTCAAACGGATAGGGCACATGGGCAAAGTGCTGATTCAGCTGGGCAATGGTGCCCTTGATGCGATCGCCGTAGTACTTCACGCGTTCTACGTGCTTCTCAGTCATCTTGTCGCCAACCGCACCGAAGATGGTCATGGTCGACACGAAATCATTGCGTAGATCAACCAGGGGACGGTGCATTTGATCCATGGCAGACAAGACCTTCAAGACCGCTTGAGCTTGATTCAGAACGGAGGCCGACTCCGAGTTCGGATCGTGACGAACTTGCGCAAAGAGCCCTTGCAAAGCCGCGTCGACGCGCTCGGCAAATGACTGTTCGAAAGCCAAGAGTTGCTCGTGCATGTGAGCCAATTCCATCTGCGTTTGTTGGATGGTTTGGTCCAACATAGGTGGCGATTGAACGGGCAAATCTTTCCAGTCGGCGGGCTTCAGTTTCATACCGCACTGCAGTAAGGCACTGGCCTGGTGCGCATGCAACCAACGACTGTCGATCTCGTCGAACTGTTTACTGTGCTGTGCATATTGGGCCAGGTTAGCTGACATCTTTTCTTGGGCCAGTTTGAGCAGGGTCATGGAGTGGGCAGGTGGTTGACCGCGATCGCTGGGCAATCCCAGATGCATGGCGCGTGGATTGGTAAAGGCTTCGCTGAACATGCGTTTGCGAGCTTCTTCAGCTTCCTTAGCAGCCTGCTTAAATGACGTTAGCTGTTGCACGCTGGCCAGCATGCTCTCTTTGAATTGATCTTCAAAGATGGATTCGAAGAAGTCCCGCGTGACGCGTTTGGACAACTGATCGACGTTAACAAACAGCGCCTCGGCTGGGGCTTCGAGGTTGAAGACGCCCGGAGCGTTAATCCGCTCCGCCGCCGCAATTCGCTGCGCATCGGTTGGGTGAGTATCCAGCCAATTGCCTTTGTTCTCAGCAACTTGCTCTTCCAATTTCTTGATCAATTCAGCGGTTTGCGTATTGCGATTGATACGCACCAGGTTGGGTAGATCGTCCACCAGTTTGCCATCGACATAAAACTCTTGCGCTTCAGCAATGGATTGTTGATAAGCCAATCCCAAGCGTTGCAGCTTGCTAAAGGTACCTCCAAACTCCTTGGTGCCGGCGAACTGAATCTCGTAGCTATCGGCGTCGTATTCCATCTGACGCATCAACATGCAAGAGACTAGATGCCCGAGCATCATGAGCAGCCACAACACGCGGCGCGTCAGCCAAACAACCGCCATCGCCAGGTACAAAACAATGGCCAGGCGAAAGTCACTGTTCTTGGCCGCACCTGCCAACCACTCGTCAGCCCGGTCGCGCTGGTAGACCACGCGGGCAAACCACATGTTAATTGAGCGAATGATGTAGGTCAGTCGCATGCCGACGCCCTGCGAGAAGTGCCCGAACTCGTGAGCAAAAATTCCGCCCAGTTCGCGAACCGATAGTCCCTTCACTAACGGCATGCCGATCGTCAGCACCAAATCATTGGGCTGGAGCAGACTGAGCCAACCATTGCGAAAAGAGGCAGACGCATTGACATCGGTATCGATATCGATGCGTTTGGGCATCGGAGCCCCAACCGCTTGACAAATGCGCGCCACGAAATCAAACAAGATAGGTTGCTCTTCGCGCGTGACCGAACGCGGCTTGGCGGCCTTGGGCATACGAGCAAAAAACGGCTTGACCATGAAGATGACGGTAATGGTTGCAATGACCAGGGGCGTAAGGTAGATCAAGATCAAGCCACCACCCCGTCGGCCAGAGCCACTCTGTGCGCCTTGGAAGATCGATAGCCCGGCTACGCTGTACAGCGCTGCCCCATAGATAATCAAACAGATCAGACCGATGTAGATCAGCGGCAAGAGGACCATCAACAGTGACACCGCGGTCAACGATAATTTGTAGCCGATCGATACCGGCACCTTGGCGATGCCACCGGTAAAGGCCAACGCCATTTGTTCAGGCGTCAGTTGCGAAGCCGCCGTGGGTGCGACCGCTGCGGCCGATATTCGCTGAGGCTTGGCAGCTGGTTTGACGGCAGCCAGCGGTGCGGCTGGGCCGGCAAGCACTGGAGTAGGTTGGATGACTTCGGGCACGGCTGGCGCGGCCATGCGAGCTACCACCGGCACACTGGCTGGGGCTGCAACTACTTGCACCGCTCGCGCGACAGGAGTAGGAGTAGGAGTAGGAGTAGGAGTAGGAGTAGTCTGGGTAGGGCCAGCAATGGTGAAGCGACCGCCACACTTTTTGCAGTTGGCGTTCTTACCTACGTATTCATCGGGTGCGTTTAGTTGCGCACCGCAACCTGGGCAGGGAAAGCGAATGGGCATGAGTGTCACCGAGAGGGGATAATGACGAGATCGGGCGTTAGGGGGAAACCTCTTTCCGTTGAGCCTCAATTAAGATGGCAGCCCGCAAGCGCGCAATCAAGATCCCATAAGAGGTAAACAGCCGGAATGTCATGGCCAGACAGACCAACGCCAACGGTAACCAGACGACCGAGCTGAACATCAACGTGAAATGCAATGGAATCCAAAAGACCCCCATTACCATGGCCGCTGCCAAACTCAGGCAGACCACCACTAGGAAAGTGCCAAACGATATCAAGCCACCGATCATCGCGCCGCTCAAGGTCACCGCATAAGGCCGCAAGTCAGGCCGATCCACACGCTCCATCAAACTCCAGAGATAGCCTACAAAGGTGCTGGCAGCAATCAACTGCCCCAAACACAAAACGCCCAGGATCGGTCCGCTCAACATGGGCCGCTCATACAGATCGATACTCAGCAACAGGGCCACGATGATGGCAGTCATTTGAGCGATGGTGGATGCGATCAAGCGGTGGCTGCCAACAACACCGCCGGCCATACAGCATATGCGCCCGACACTATCGACCAACAGCGACAGCGCTAAAACTCCGGCTGCCACCCAGATTGGATTACCCGCTCGATACCAGACGACTCCCATCACCAGCGGGACGCTCAGCAGAATCCACATCGCCACGAGTTTCAGTTGCAAACCGCGTGCGACCCAGAGCCAACCAGGGCGATCGAAGACTATTCCGCTGCTTTGGCTGCCTCCACCCATGCTGCTACATCTTCGCGTTTAGGAACAGCTGTTTTCCGCAGAATGCGTTGGCCTTCTTTACTGCCAGCAAACTTAGCAATCTTCGCATGCAAATGAGCCGCATTGGCGCTGGCCAAATCGTCGACCGTTCGGCAATCGACCGCCACCAATAACTGCGACTTATATCCACACAGTATATCTAACTCGCAAACCAAAGCCGCCTGGTCTTGCCAGTCTTCAATCAATTCCGGCGTTATCCAATCTGCTGCCAGCGCCTCGGCCATCGCCGACGCATCGTTATCCAGGAACTCGCCTATCGTATGGACGCCGATAGCCGTAAATCGATCGGCCGTCTTCGGCCCAATCGAAGGCGCATCCACCAGCGGCGACTCGTAACTCACCCTGGCCCCACTAGCTTCTCGCGATGAGGTGGCTCTCGGAGCTCGACGCTTCTCCTTGTGATCGACTTCATCTTCATCAACGACTTCATCTTCATCGTCGGTTACATCTTCATCGTCGGTTACATCTTCATCGTCGGTTACATCTTCATCGTCGGCTACATCTTCATCGTCGGCTACATCTTCATCGTTGACTACATCGTCGTCATCTTCCTCCTCCACTTCAGCTGCTGAATCGTCTTCGTCGTCTTCGTCGCCTTCATCCGATTCTGATTCGTCATCATCGTCGCGATTGTCATCAGCTTCGTCGGTGGTCAGCGGATGCGGAAAATCGTCAGTGGCAAGTTCATCATCGTCTTCTTCAATTACCGGAGCCACCGGAGCAACCAGCGGTAGCTCAGCGGCTTTCGGTCGAGCTGGTACGAGCGCCGCGGCTGGTGCCGGCGCGAGCGGTGCCTGTAATTCTTGGAGATGCTTGGCGAACTCGCGGCGGACAACTTTCTGCTCGGCAGGCAAGTTATCCACGACCTTGCCGGTCTCGGTGAATTCATCAAAGATCCGCTGCACTTCGGCGCGCTGGGCTGCGTCGGTGAATTTGCGGATTACCATCGCCCGAGGCATGTCGAGGCCAGCGATGACCGTTGACAGCGTCAGTG
The DNA here is from genome assembly GCF_056494185.1 of Rania fehmarnensis. NCBI lineage: Bacteria > Pseudomonadati > Planctomycetota > Planctomycetia > Pirellulales > Pirellulaceae > Rania > Rania fehmarnensis. The sequence goes on along the minus strand of NZ_CM151398.1, from coordinate 2,015,541 downwards.
AACAATCGGGCGGCATGGTGGGCATGTCGGCTGCCATGCGCATCAGAATCGCTGCCCAGCCGCCCATGGCCAGGTCGAACAGGTCCGCCAGGATCTGGCGAGCTTCTTTCGTCAGACCGCGCGGAGGATCTGCTACGCCCCGCGCCAAGTTGTAGATCTCGATCAAGCGTTCGTAGTGACTGTTAGCGATGCGTGCACAGTCCAACACGGCAGCAGCGACCCAGTTATCGTCCTCTTGCAACTTGAGTTGGTACGCGGCCTGTTTGAATTGGCACGTAGCATAGATTTCTTCGTACGCTTTACAAACACTCCATTCCAGCGGACGATGCACCACCGATTCTTTAGGAGTTTGACCGGTATGCAGCGGCATAATGGGATCGGTGAAGTAATGGCTCAGCACCCCGCAAGCATAAGCTGCCTCGGACCATTCGCCGCTTCGCAGATGCTGCATGGCTTTGTCGAGCCACTGCTGACATGCGCGCGGGGCGCCGCCCCAGTTGTTTTGGGTGACATGAATGACATGATTCTGAAAGTCTTTGAAGGAGTCGTCCGGATCCTTCGCACCTTTTAAATAGCGGGCGTAGTGTTTGAGCAGAAGCTCGCCCAGACGTCGCCCGCTTTCGGTGCCCAGTCGCTCTAGCGCATCGATAGCAAAGAAGTGATGTGTGCTACGGCAATGCGCAGCCCTCAAGATCGGCACTAACATCGTACTCGTTCATTGTTGAGCGCGGCTATCGAGACCGTACAGCTTTTATGTAGTGCAATTGCATGGCGTTAAGTTGTCCCCCAAGGGATGCGAGCACAACTTCGCATACATTGGCTGCTCAACTGGCTCGCCAACGGCACCACTTCGTTCCATGCACTGGCAATGCTGCGCATAGCCAGTGCCACCCAAAGACCTGCTCTAAGGCGGCTGCAGTCAAGCGGCTCTACTCAATAGGCGTTTCCACATCGCCCTTCTTGATGTACGGAGGTTTGACTTGCTTGCCCTCAACCGGCACTAGCTCGCGTACCCAAATGTTGCGGAAGCGCATAGGATTGCCGTGATCTTGCAAAGCCAAGGGGCCCTTAGGCTCGTGCGCTTCATACTTGGGTGGCCGCACAAATGGTGTGTCGCCTTTGAGCTGAAAGTGATTGAGGATCAGCACGCCGTTGTGGACCGCGGTGATATAAGCAGGCGATTCCAGGGAACCATCCGCCTTGAAACGCGGCGCAGTCCAGAAGACGTCATAGGTATTCCATTCGCCTGGCGGACGCGTGGCGTTGGCCATGGGTGGCGTTTGTTTGTAGATCGCGCCGGCCTGGCCATCGAAGTACGTTTCATTATCGTAGGAATCCAAAATCTGCAATTCATAACGGCCCATCAAAAACAGACCGCTGTTGCCACGACCTTGTCCACTGCCGCGAGCTGGCGTCGGAGCAGACCATTCAATGTGGACCTGACAATCACCAAAGCTCTCTTTGCTGGTGATCTGGCCGCCGCCCACAACCATCGCTCCGTCGACCAGTTTCCATTTCTCTGCACCGTTCCAGTGCGAAAGGTCTTTGCCGTCGAAGAGGACAGTCGCATCCGAAGGTGGATCCGAATTGTTGGCTCCTGGTGTAACCATCGCAGGCTTCTTCCACTCAATGCCGTTCTGATACTCTTGAGCTGGAACAGAAACCGCCGCAGTTAGTAGCCCTAAAAGAGCCGGGAGAATTTTTCGCAAACGCATGCGATGAGTTCCTTTGGGGGGAAGTACGTGAGAGTTAGTCCGAAGATAAGATTCTAGATTTGAAATCTCAAAATTCAAACTTTGGGCAAGTCAAAATTGAGACTTTGAGATATCAAGTTTCAAATTTCAAATGGAAACAGGGGTTTTCTGCGATGCTTGAAATCCAGCTCATCCAGATCGGCACAAGTCGATCCAATAGTATTAACACGTATGAACTTGTCGCACACGTCGCGATATGCGGCAATCGGCGCGTTGACTCCTTTGGCCACCAGGATTCGAAAATCCTTGGGCTCGACCTGACAACTGGTTAACTGTTTCAGACTGAATGGCACCATGCGCCGACTGGTCAACATGACCGTCAGATGTCCATCGACGGATTCGACCACAGCCGTCGCACCCTGATCGAACTCTACGATACCACCGTGCCGTGGCTCGTCTTCGCGAAAGCGTCCCGAGTGCAACGACAACAACCGCGCATCAAACTTCAATGGCTTGCCATGTTGATCATCGACCTTGCCACCCACGGTGATCGTCAAGCGTGATTCGGCGCCGGCCGCAATGCAAGTCTCAACAGCATCAGGATCGTAGATACACACAAAGCTCGGACCAAGGCGCTTAGCCAGTAACGCAGTGGCCAGCGCCGTGCCATCGGCGGCTGAGCCTCCGCCGACGTTGTCCCCCATGTCGAGCAAACAATAGCGAGTTTGCGGATCAGCGCGACATTGCGCGAGGGCTTCTTCAATTGAAACCAGTTTGCCAACTAGTTCCTGGCGCTGTTGCCAAAGTTGGTCAGCCAGTTCGTCGGCCAACTTCTGAGCCAAGGCGGGATTGTTATCGGTGACCACGAGCGTGGCTGAACCCATCTCAGCCACATCCGCATACGGAAAGCCCAGCAAGATGCTGTTAGAAAGCACCTCGGCCTGTTGTAATTGTGCATCCGCGTAATCGTAGATTGGTTTTAAGTGTGGCTCGCTGGTGCATTGACGCTCGATGTTAATCACCAGATCCGCGAAACTGGCCGCCATGGTTGGATGAATTTCGCCATGCACGGTTCGCACCATCAAGTTGGCGGCTTCGATGCCGCGTTCACGTTGATCCAAATGAGGATTCGTGCGATATGCGACCCAGGCATTGCAGGCGGCCACCATATGTGTAGAGAGATTGGCATGCGCATCGAGCGTGCCGATGATCGGCAATTGTGGTCCAACTTGTTCGCGAAGCTTGCTCAACCAATAACCATCCGCATCGGCCGCCACTTGACTGACCGCCGCGCCATGGGGTGCCACTAAAATTCCATCCAATTCTGGACAAGCCTGCACGAGCGTCAGGATGCGTTCGGTCAGTTGTTGCCAGGCGTCTGCTGTAATGATGCCAGCCGGCGTGGCGCGGGCGGCTAGAATAGGTACCGCTTCGACACCGGCGGCCTCTAAACCTGCGAAAAAGCCACCTATTTCGTGGTGACTGCCCGCCAGTTTTTGCCGAATCGACTCACCTTCCAGATAGAGATCCTCGCGAAAGCGATCCAGCGTTGTGGGTTGGAGTACAAAGGTATTGGACTCGTGGAGCAGGGCGATGATGCCGATACGCATAGTCTGGAATTGGGCAAGAGTTTGGGGAACAATAGGCGGGGCAAGTATGGCAGATTAAACACTATGGCACCAGCAAGGCATAGCACACATGACTCGTTCGTTGGACCAGCTACGATCACAACTTTACTCGGCCGTGGTGGCCGACGCGCTCGATAAACTTGGCTTGACGCATCAGTCGCCGCGCATTCCGTTGCCACCTCTGACCAGGCCTGAGGCGGTTCTGATTGGTCGTTGCAAGACCACCTTGTGGGCTGATATGGCTCATGTGGACCCCAAACCCTATGAACTGGAGCTCCGCGCAGTGGACGAATGTCAAACGGACGATGTGCTAATCGCAGCGGCTGGCGGTTCCATGCGTTCGGGCATTTGGGGGGAACTGCTCACGACCGCTGCCCTCAATAGCGGCTGTGTCGGCGCGATTATCGATGGCGCGATCCGCGACCTGGTAAAAATAACTTCGATGAATTTTCCTGTTTGGGCTCGTGGCACCTGCGTTTATGACAGCCTGAATCGCCAACGTGTGGTTGATATCGATGTGCCAGTGGAAATCGAGGGTGTCACGTTCAATCCTGGTGACCTGGTGATCGCCGACCGCGACGGCATCGTAGTGATTCCACAAGCGGTCGAAGATCAAGCTCTCGAATTGGCACTGGAAAAAGTCCAAGGCGAGAACGTCGTGCGCGAGGCAATAGGGCAGGGCATGAAAGCCACTGCCGCGTTCCAGAAGTATGGCATCCTATAAATTCTGCTCACTGGGTCAACAAGGTAAACACCATGTCCACCAATCGCCGCGATTTCATTCGCCAATCAGCCGCAGTTAGTTCCTTGGCTTTCCTGCCTCTGGCTGTGCCTCAGTTGCCCAAGAAGCGTATGGCTGGCGTCATCACCATCTATCGCAAGAATTCACATGCCGATGTGATCTTGAGCAAGATTCTTTCAGGTTGGAAACACGACGGTGGTGCTGGACCGCAGTTAGAACTCGTATCCCTGTATGTCGATCAATTTCCGGAGGACGATCTAGCCCGTGACCTGGCCAAGCAGCATGGGTTTCGCATCTACCCTTCGATTGCTGAGTCGCTGACGTTAGGCAGTGACAAGCTGGCGATCGATGGAGTGATCTGTATTGGCGAGCACGGAGACTATCCACACAACGCGATCGGTCAGCATCTGTATCCGCGACGTCGCTTCTTTGAAGGCATCTTGTCCACCTTCGAGAAGTGTGGCCAGGTTGTCCCAGTCTTCCACGATAAACATCCTGGTCCAGAACTCCAGGACATGTTGTGGATGGCACAGCGAACCAAGCAGTTGCAAGTGCCTTGGATGGCAGGTTCATCGTTACCGGTGGGTTATCGCGATCCACAAGTAACCTTGCCATGGGGCGACAAACTACTTTCGAGCGTGGCCGTCGGCTACTCAGGGCTGGATGTATACGGTTTTCATACGCTGGATGTTATGCAGAGTATTCTGGAGCGCCGGGCCAGCACGCCTGGAGCTACACCGCGCGAGCGCGGGGTCGAGTGGGTTGAAAGTTTACCACTCAGCAAACTACAGTCGCTGATCGATGCTGGTACGATCGACGGTGAGGTACTCGATGCGGCTCTCAAGAGCAGTCAAACGACGCGGGCCGCCGTGCTGCAGTCGCCACCCGAAGCGGGCGCTCTCTTTTTGATCAAGTATCTCGATGGTTGGCTGGCACCGGTGCTGATGCTTGACAACAGTGCCCAGGCGATATCGATGGCTTATCGCAAATCGGATCGCCAGGTAGAAGCCTTTCGCGCCGAGGAACGCGTCGAACCTCGCTATCCGCACTTCGCCTGTTTGCTAAAGGGCATCGAAAAGATGATGCTCTCCGGGCGGCCAGCATACCCGGTTGAACGCACGCTACTCGCAGCCGGCATGCTCGACCGCTTGTTAACGTCTCGCGCTAAAGGTGGCGTGCGCTTGATGACGCCGGAACTGGCCATCCCATATTCACCCGTCGACTATCCGTTTGGCGAGCAATAACCGCAGGTTCTCCCCTGCGGTCGACTTTTACTTTATGCATAAAGTAATTAATCAGAGAACGGGCCCCGGGAGGTCAAGGTGCGCGCATGATTTCGAGCAAATTGTTGAAGTCGTCGGTCCAGTTGCGAAAGTTGGGCCGCGCGTGGGGCTCGAAGCGATAGTTTACTAAATCCGGGTGATCGAGCAGTGATGAGCTTCGAGTGACCAACATCCATTCGCAGGATGCTATATGGATGCCCTCAGATCTGTCCTGGCTTATGTGCGCCGCTTGTAAGTGGAATTCTTCGGCCAGGCCGGCTACCACTGGCAATAGCTCCACATAACGATTGCTGACGTGAACCGCGATGACACCGTCGGGTTTCATGTGACGCAAATAAACCTCCATGGCTTCGCGAGTCAACAAGTGCACGGGAATGGAATCGCCACTGAAGGCGTCGAGCACCAGCACATCAAACTGCTGATCCGTTTCGCGCTCCAGTGACAATCGAGCATCACCAGGAACGATCTCTACTTGTCCCTGGCAAGCTCTCAAGAACGTGAAATCACTCTGAGCCAACTGAATGATCAGTGGATTAATCTCGTACATGCGATACGTATCACCAGGCTGTGCGTAGCTGGCCAGCGTACCGATACCCAGACCAACCACGCCCACTTTCAGAGGACCGGAGCCGCGTTTGGTTAACAGCAGCTTGCCCACTCCGCTATCTTCCGTGTAATACGTAGTCGGCGTTTGCTCTTCCCCCGGGCTGAGGAATTGATAGCCGTGCAAGATCGCCCCGTGGTAAAGTCCAACGCCGCGCAGTGGATGATCATCTGGATACCAGTTGCGCACGGTCAGAGCGCCATAAAAGTTTCGATAGTGCTGGGCATAGGGCGAATTCTCCATGGCTAACCATTGGGTCAAGATGACGATCACTAGTATCACGCTGGAAAGCAGCCCCAACAACCAGGGCGAAACGCGCGAGCGCAGATCGGCCGGTGATTTTTGGGCGGTAGTCGCGGCCCGCTTTTTGGACGCTTTGACCGCCACCGGCGCTCGGGTTTCACTTGAGGCACCCCAGCGTAGCCGGGACAATTCTCGACAGGTGACGGCCAGCGCTAAACACAGGCACAGCACTAACCCGATGCGGATCTCCATAAAAGTCGAGAACACGGCTGGGCAAACAATCGCCACGACCAGCCCGCCTAAGGCTCCGCCAGCGGCAAGCGTTAAATAGTACTCGGTCAACTTCGAAGCCTTGGGGCGACAACGATAAACTTCGCCATGACAGAGCATGCAAGCGAAAAAGAATACTGAAAGATACACGCCGATCAAAATGCGGACATCGTAACGCAGCAGGAACATCAGTCGCGATAGCGGTTCTTCAGCCTTGGTCGAAAGATAATAGACATATGCCAAATCGGTCGCAGCCAGAATCGTGATAATCGAACCGACGCCAAACCACAGCGGTCGATACCACTGCTCGCGATCAAAGCAGATGATGAGCGTAATCAGATAGATGCTCAAAGGTACAATCCACAGGAATGGTACCACTGCCACGTCCTGACAAAGGTGGTTGGTCACCGCCATCAGCATCATCGAACTGAGCGCGGGCAGTAGCAACCAACTGAGCCGCCTCTGCCAAGTCACCACTTCTAAATCTGTGCTCTGGCTGCGGCTGGAAGCTGTATTGCCCGTTGTTGGGGCAGTGGTGCCCGACTCCCAACTCCCGGCTGCCAGTTTCCAAGCAATCACTGCCGAGACGAGTACGTAGAGCACAAAAGCTCCGCTCCAGATCCAACCTTGCTGCGAGGTCCGCAGAGCCGGTTCGACCAGAAATGGATACGCCAGTAGCGCTCCGAGCGAACCGATATTGGATAGCGCATACAGCCGGTAGGGCGATCGATCGGGATGTACTTGCGCAAACCAGCGCTGGACAAGGGGCGAATTAGCCGACAACAAAAAGTAGGGCATGCCGACGCATACCAGCAGCATGATCAAAATGCGCTGCACGGGTTGTTCACCATCTAGCGGCTTCCATGTGGCGCTGGGCGTTACCGGTAAGAGGCACATCGCACCGACAAGCAAACTCAAGTGCAACCAGGCTTGATGTTTCGTTTTCAACCAGCGGGTTATGGCTGCGGCGTAGGCATAGCCACCCAGCAATAAGACTTGAAAGAACAATAGGCAAGTCGTCCACACCGCCGGCGTACCGCCGAACCAGGGCAGAATCATTTTGCCCAACATGGGCTGCACCAGAAACAACAAGCAGGCGCTGAGGAAAATCGATAAGGCTGCTGCAAAACCCATGAATTTAAAAGTGTGTATCTAGAGCTGTGTGAGGAGTTTACGGTTTGGAGAACGAACGCTCGACTTGATCGTTTGGATCGGTGGAGACCCCATGATCACGCCACAGCCAGCGCATCATGTCGGGCATGATGGCTCCACCGTGCTGTGAACTATGACCGCCAATACCCCAACAATAATTGATGTCGTAGTTTTTCTCTTGCATGGCACTTACCAGCCGAACATTCTGCAGGAACCAGTCGCGAGTTTCATCATACTGGCCGCGGCGCTGGCCACGATTGTCGTTGCGCCCATCCTGAAAATACACACGAATTGGTTTGGCTGGGTTGTCGCGAATCATCTCGGGATAAACATGACCACCGCGCAAATTCGTGAAACTGCCAATCATGCTAACGACCTTGGAGAACTGTTCCGGACGATGCCAGGCAACGGTAAAGGCTGCGATCGCACCTGAGCTGGCACCGCCGATGCCATGGTCCTTGGCTTCTTTCGAAATATTGTACTTGGCATGCAGAGCCGGCATTAACTCGTCCACGATCACGCGTGCATAGCGATCATCGAGCGAATTGTATTCAGTCGGCCGATTGGTGTTACTGTCACCCCAGTTCTTGGGCGTTGGTTCAGGTTGATCTGGCGTGCGCCCCGGATTGATGAAGACGCCGATCATGACCGGAATTTCGCGACGATGAATCAGATTGTCCATGACATGCTGAGCGCGGATGGCCCCATCTTCTTGCTTGAAGGCCTGGCCATCGTTGAAGTTCATCAGGGCCGCGGGCTTGTCCGCCGTATATTGAGCTGGAACATAGACCCAGTAAGTGTGCTGCGTCCCTGGATAGGCTTGACTTTGAATAACCTCCGCGTCCGAGAGCGTACCGTGCGGGACACCTTCTTGGGGCAGTGAATCTGGACCAAGTTTATAGTGTTCGTCAAAGTTCTGACTATGCGCCAGTCGAGCGAAAACCATGAGGCTAAAAATCACTAGCAGTCTAAACCTGTGTGTACCTATCATTATTTCTCATCCAGCAGGGTAAGCGCGTCGACACATCCAATTCGGGAGTCCGCATTGTAATTGCTGAGTGTCGCTACACCGACTCTGGGATACGAAACTCTTTGCGACCTTCGCGTTTGAAGAGAGCGTTGACTTCGTCGTCGCCGACACACTGCTGCGACTTGGAATCAAACTGCAGTGAGCGGCCTACGCGGAATGAGAGATTGCCCAGGTGAGCCAGCAAGGTGGACTTGTAACCTTCTTCGATATCGCAGTTCGGTGTCTTGCCTTCCTTGATGCAGCTCACGAAATTCTTCAGGTGCGGAACTTCCGAAAAGCTCGCCTTTTCCTCCTGAGCGACTTTGTTGCGTTTCTCGACGACCTTCCAACCTTGACGGCCGGCGATGATGTATCCATCGGTGCCATAGAATGCTACACCATTTTCGTAACCTTCCACGAAGTAAGGTGACCAGAGGCGTTGTTCGTAAACCAGCATCGATTGTTTTTCGGGAAAAGTGAAGGCCACGATTTGAGAGTCGGGCGTCTCTTGTATGTCGCCGGCGAACACCAGTTTGTCGGCCGTGCAATTGATGTTGGTTGGATAGTCGACGCCGAGGCCCCAGCGAGCGATGTCCAGGTCATGCACGCCATCATTGCCCATGTCGCCGGTACCGTAGTCCCACAACCAGCGCCAGCCGTAGGTGTAACGGTTCTCGTTAAAAGCACGCTCCGGCGCTGGTCCTTGCCAGATATTCCAATCGAGTCCCTCTGGCACAGCCGCATCCGGCTTGGCAGGCACCTTGCGTCGCAGTTGACTGTTCCAAGCTTTAGCCATATGAACTTTGCCGATGCGGCCGGCGGCTAGTTGTTTCATGATCTCGATATAGTGATCGGCGCTGCGACTCTGTGTGCCAACTTGCACCACGCGATTGTATTTACGCGCCGCAGCAATCATCTGCCGACCTTCATAGATGTTGTTGGAGATCGGCTTCTCCACGTAGACATGTTTGCCTGCCTGGCATCCCCAGATCGTAGCCAGCGCATGCCAATGATCGGGAGTTGTGACGACGATGGCATCGACGCTCTTGTCATCCAGCACGCGTCGCAAGTCTTGAACGGCTTTGGGAGAGGACTTTTGAATCTCGGTGATCTGTTTGCCGAAGTCACCCATCAGTGGTTCGTTGACATCGCAGATATGCGTTACTTGGGCTTCGGGTAACGCGGCGAAGTTTTTGCCCACACCCTGACCACGCCCGCGCACGCCGATCACACACACATTCACTCGTTCATTGGGGGAAGCTTTAGTCGGGGTCGAGCCCAGGGCGGCGGTGGCGATGCCAACCATCGAAGCGGTCTGAACAAAGCGGCGACGATTGGGAGTGATCGAAGAACTCGAGCGATCGGCAGGCAGGTGAGACATGGTCAATATTCCTGTGATCTGAAGGTGGGGCTAGAGCAACGGGGCGCGAAACATTGTACTATGAATTCGGTGCCGAATTTGCAGCGATTTCGATCTGGTAAGCACGTGGACACATCCAATTCGGGATTAGGGCACAAACAGGAATCGAGGATAGTGGTTGGCACAGACCATTTCCGAGTGAATAACACGTGGTGAGCTTAACAATTCCAATAAAGCTTGGAGCATTGGTGAATGGAGTTCGCAGCTGCTACCGTTGGTGGGGCTGCTAGTCGGTAATGTTGTCATGATCGTAGACTTTTGGCTGGAAAAAAGGGGCCCTGATTGCAGGTTTGGTTGGAGAGGAGGATGACTTGCGGCCTGGCGGTAGTCCCGCACCAACGCAAATCTGTCCGCAGAGCTTCCCATATTTTCTTTCTTAAGAATCCTTAGTTCGTTCGGGGCTTAATTTGCCCTGACACGAAGATTGCCCTAATCCCGAATTGGATGTGTTCACGTGCTTAGTTCAATTCTCTAATCCCAATCAGAACCGTAAACATAAACGGCTCCGTAGACGAGGCTCCAAACATGCGAACCTTCACGCTCCTCTGGCTGAGTTGCCTGGCTTGCTGCACTTCCCTGGCTCATGCGCAAGATTACCAGCAGCAGTTGGCCTCCGTCCGCAGCAAGGCCATTGATTATTTGAAAACCCGGGGTCAATCGCCAGAGGGTGCCTTTAGTCCACGCGTGGGGATTGGTGTGACGGCGCTGGCTGCCACGGCGCTAATGCGTAGCGGCGTACCGGCCTCTGATCCGACGGTCAGCCAGGCTCTGAAACTAGTGGTCGCAGCCGCCAAGCCCGATGGTGGAATCTACGCTGACAATTCGCGCCTGATCATGTACGAGACTTGCGTCGCCATCACTTGTTTGCAGACGGCCAATGACGCAGGCAAGTACAAAGAGATCATCGACAAGGCGGCCAAGTTTGTGCGCGGCCAGCAGTTTGACGAAGGCGAAGGTAAAACGCCCAGCGATGTCGACTACGGTGGTGCAGGCTATGGCGGAAAATCGCGACCGGACCTTTCCAATACCGCCTTTATGGTCGAAACACTGCAAGGCTTGCAGTCGCCCGAAAACGATGAAGCCATCGAACGAGCATTGCTCTTCGTATCGCGCTGCCAAAACTTGGAATCGCCGTACAACACCAGTGCCGAAGCGGCCAAAATCAATGACGGTGGATTTTACTACACGGTATCCGAAGGCGGCGCATCACCGGCGGGCGAAACTTCCGAGGGCGGTTTGCGCAGCTACGGATCGATGACCTACGCCGGTTTCAAAAGCATGATCTACGCGGGGCTGAAACCCGATGACCCACGCGTCAAAGCCGCGCGCGAGTGGATTACCAAAAACTACTCCGTGGAAAACAATCCAGGAATGGGCGATGCGGGGTTGTACTATTACTACGGTTTGTTTGCCAAGGCGCTGCAGGTGGCGGGCATGGATAAATTAACCGATGCTCAAGGACAGGAGCACAATTGGCGCAGCGAACTGGTAGCGCACCTGGCATCGTTGCAAGCCGAAGACGGTTCCTTCACCAATAAGAACAACAAATGGATGGAAGGTGATCCCAACCTGGCCACGACGTTTGCCCTGTTGGCGCTGTCTCACTGCCAGTAAGGCACTGCAATCAACATTCGAGCAAACGAAGATTTCTGTCCAACTAGATTTCGCTAACGTGGCGGAGACTATATCCTAGAGGCTCGCACAGGTACGGGCGGGTATCGACAGTGCAGATAGACTCGCGTTTCTATTTGACTGGAAGGAATGGTATCTTGCTGACTGTCGACGATCTCAAGATCAAGACGTTGGGGCCTTGCCGTGTGGATTCGCCGCTCATGCCGCTCTTGGCCAAGCGGCAGCACTCGATCAACTATGCAGACGAGTCCGATCGCGTGCTGATCGATACGACGCTCTCGGCGGTTAGCCAACTGGGCCAACCGCTGGACCAGTGGCCTGGTATGGAACCAGCCGGCGCCCGCAAGAAGATCTACTTTGATCCATCGAAGACGCGCGCGGGCATCGTGACCTGTGGTGGATTGTGCCCGGGCTTGAATGACGTCATACGAGCCCTGGTATTGGAACTGACCAGGCTATATGGCGTGCGCACCGTGTACGGATTCTGCAATGGCTTTCAGGGCTTCATTGCCAGTTATAGTCGTCCGGTAATTCAGCTAACGCCAGAATTGGTCGATACGATCAACGAGCATGGCGGTACGATCCTGGGATCCTCCCGAGGCAAGCAGGACCCGGCTGAAATCGTCGATTGCCTGGAACGCATGGGTATCAACATGCTCTTTGTGATCGGCGGTGACGGCAGCATTCGCGGAGCGATGACGATAGCCCAAGAGATCGAAGCCCGCGGTGCCAAGATCGCAGTGGTGGGTGTACCCAAGACGATTGATAACGACATCAAGTACATCGATCAGAGCTTTGGATTTCAGACGGCTTTCAGCGAAGCGGCCAAAGCCATTCGGGCGGCGCACGTAGAAGCGCAAGGCGCGCCTAATGGCGTTGGCCTGGTGCGGCTGATGGGGCGGCACAGTGGCTTTATCGCTTGTTATGCTTCGTTGGCCATGAGCGATGCGAACTTTGTACTGATCCCTGAAGTCCCGTTTCAACTGGATAGTGAAAACGGTTTGTTGCTGTCGTTGCGTCGTAGACTGGAACGTCGCGGCCACGCTGTGATCGTGGTAGCTGAAGGTGCAGGCCAAGACCTGGTGCCACCCAGTCAAGGCACCGATGCCTCGGGCAACAAGAAACTAGTCGATATCGGAGTTTTCCTGCGAGATCGGATTACCCACTATTTCCAAGAGAATCATGTAGAACTGAATCTCAAATACATTGATCCCAGTTACGTTATTCGCAGCGTGCCAGCCAATCCTTACGATAGTGTTTTGTGTATGCGACTGGCACATAATGCCGTGCATGCGGCCATGTGTGGTCGGACTGAGATGATCGTTAGTCGCATGCACATGAGATTTGTGCACATCCCCATGGAGTTGTCGATACGCGAACGAAACTCAGTTGATCCCCATGGCGATTTATGGATGACGGTTTTGGAATCTACGGGACAAAACATCCAATAAATCGCGATTGGCCGAGAGGGCTTGTCACAGCCTGGGCGGAGCCTGCTACACTTAGGACAAATCAGCGCCCCCCGATCGGACGGCCTCACCGTCGCTTGAGCTGAAGTTGCCCTCAATGTCACACACCGCGAACGATTCGCCTGCACGTCTAAGGATCGATAGTACCCACGTCCACGGACTGGACACACGCCTGCTCGATTCACTACCGGATGCATCCATACTGACTGATACAGCTGGCGTTGTGGTGTACTGGAATGACAGCGCTACACGCCTGTTTGGTTGGACCGCGCAGGAGATGGTCGGCCAGTCCTATGGTCAGCGATATGCTGAACCGATGCGCAGTTGGATCGCGCAGGAGATCTCCAAACGAGCGGCGGGGAATGATTGGGAAGGAGAATTCGAGGACTATCGTCGCGACGGTAGCCGCGTTTGGATCCATTCCTCGGTCAGTCGCATCCTGAATGGACTAGGCCAGCCGATTGCCATTCTGGGCATTTCTCGCGATATCTCTACGCGCAAACAGACGGAAACGCAACTGCTCGAAAGCCAACGACGGCTCGACGAGGCCCAGCGCATTGCGCGGCTGGCCAGCTGGATTTGGGAGCCGCACACCCAACAGGTCTGGTGGTCCGACGGACTGTATGACTTGTTTGGAGTCAGCAAAGGTGAAGTGCAACCGAGCTTCGAAGCGTTTCTAGACTTGTTGCACCCGGAGGATCGACCGTTCGCAATGGAGCGTGCCAAGGCGGTACATGCAGGCACCGAGACGATTGCACATGACCTTCGATTAATTCGGCCTGACGGAACCATGATTTGGATTCACAGCCGTTCTCGAGCGACACGAGACGCCGCTGGCAACATTGTCCGTGTTGAAGGAACCGATCAAGACATCACCGAACGCAAACTAGCCGAGCAAGCCTTGAAGGAAAGCGAAGACCGCTATCGAATCCTATTTGAAGGGCTGTTCGACGGCTTGGCAATTCACGATGCTGACGGCGAGATCATCGATGTCAACTCGCAGATGTGCAAACAATTAGGCTACGAGCGGCATGAACTGATCGGCCAATATCCAGATCTCTTCGATCCAGAATTTTCACGTCTGAAGCTGAGCCTCATTTCTGCCCCGCGAAACGTAGGTAAACCGGTTTACTTCGAAACCACGCATCGCCGGCGCGACGGTCACGTTTTCCCCGTCGAAGTTCGTATGCGCCGCATTCCCATGCTCGGTGAGAATTGTTCGCTGTCGGCTACTCGCGACGTCACTGAGCAAAAAATCTTGGAAGAGAAATTTCAACAGGCACAGAAAATGGAAGCCATCGGTCAATTGGCCGGTGGCGTTGCGCATGACTTCAATAACTTGCTAACCGTGATTCGCAGTTACAGCGATCTGCTACTGGCTCGTTATCCAACACTCGATGAAACCGCTGAACAGATCATCGCCATACGCGATGCGGCCGAGCGGGCGGCAGGCCTGACCGCCCAACTCTTGGCTTTCAGTCGTAAAGCGATCATCGAACCGAAAGTGATCGACTTGAATACGTCAGTTGAATCTGCGGCCCGTTTGCTGGGGAGGTTGATCGGCGAAGATATCCAGCTGATCACCCGCTTGGCACCTAATCTGTGGAAGACCAAGATCGATCCAGTGCAGCTGGAACAAACGCTCATGAACCTGGCCGTAAACGCGCGCGATGCCATGCCCCGCGGAGGCACTTTATCGATCAGCACTGCCAACGTGGAATTGCCCGATGTCAATTGGCCGGAGACCAACTTATGCAGCCCCGGCCCTTACGTACTGTTGACATTTGCCGACGACGGTTACGGCATGAGCGACGAAGTCAAACGCCATTTGTTTGAACCGTTCTACACCACTAAAGGAGCCGGTAAAGGAACCGGACTTGGGTTAGCCACCGTCTACGGTATCGTGCATCAAGCTGGAGGTGTGATCGGTGTCGATAGCCAACTCGGTCAAGGTGCCACGTTTCGGATTGCGTTACCGGCGGTCGTTGCCGCGCAACCTGCCGGAGAAGTTATTGCTGACCCAGCGGTGATGCGGGGAAACGAAACAATCCTGCTGGTCGAAGACGAGCAAGCGGTTCGGCAGTTAGCCAAGTTGATACTGGAGATGCAAGGCTATCGAGTGATCGCGGCCAGCTGCGGCGCCGAAGCATTAGCGGCTGCGCAGATGCATGATGGGCAAATCGGTCTGCTAGTTTCCGACGTCGTCATGCCCGATTTGTCTGGCCAAGAACTGGCCGATAAAGTGCGACAGTTGCGACCGAATCTGCGTGTCTTATACATCAGCGGCTACACCAACGACACGCTCGTCCGCAGCGGCGTTGCTACCGCTGCCGAAGCCTTCCTGGCCAAACCGTTCACCCCAGTGAGCCTAACGCAAAAAGTCCGCGAAGTGCTGGATGCACCTTGAAAGTAACTAAACCAGCGAGGTACCCCCGGGAGGAATCGAACCTCCATCTGAGCTTTAGGAAAGCCCCGTTCTATCCGTTGAACTACGAGGGCAAAAGTGTATCGCCAAACGGACTGCCCCAGTCTACCACCGCAGGCAGAGATTCGAAAGTCTATCACCTTCGCGGCCAGTCACCTCTCCATGCGCAGCATGGGGAGGTCGAATCGAGGCTTTGCGAGATTCGGGAGGGGCGCGTCCGCGGAAATAGATAGGCGGACGAACTGTTCGCAGGGTGAAGTAACATACAGTCCTTCGCACTGATGACTTAAAAGCTGTACCATCTCTATAGTATGTGGTGGGCGTGGTATTTTGGATGGTGCTTTGCCTTTTGCGGAGCGAAAGCAGACTATTTTAGAAAGAGTTCAATGACAGCAGTTGAGATGCAGGTTTGGCGAGTGCTGGATGCCAATGCCAATCGAGCGGCCGAAGGTTTGCGGGTTCTTGAGGAGGTCGCGAGACTGGTGCGCGAAGATGCACCACGGGCCGCTCGACTGAAGGCCTTGCGCCATGATTTGGCGGCCGCTACTGCTGGCCTGGATCGAGGCCAGCGACTCGCAGCCCGCTCGACGGCCGCAGATGTAGGTACGCGCATCACCTGCCTCACCGAGGCTCAGCGCACTTCAATGACCAGCCTGATCAGCGCCGAAGTCAGCCGCGTCGGTGAAGCCCTGCGCGTACTGGAAGAGTTCGCCAAGTTGATCGACGACCAGGCGAGCGCTGCTCTCAAACAACTGCGCTATCGCGCGTATGACGAGTTGGCCGAAATCGAATTGGCTTGGACAACTCATGCCTGGCTAGTGGATATGAGGCTGTGCATTTTGATCGACGCCACGCGACCACTGGACCAGTTTGCCGGGTACGTCCAGTCCTTGGCGACCGCCGGTGCAAACTGTTTGCAACTACGCGATAAAACGCTCGACGGTCGCGAGTTGGTGGAGTACGCGCGCTGCGCAGTCCAAATTATGGCCCAATGCGGTGGGCATGTGATCGTTAACGATCGCCTCGATGTCGCCTTGGCCAGCAATGCTGCCGGTGTGCATGTAGGCCAAGAGGATATGCACATCCGCGATGTGCGTCGCATAGCCGCCAATCGATTGTGCGTGGGCGTATCTACTCACGATATCGACCAGGCTCGCCAGGCCGTTAGCGATGGAGCTGACTATATTGGTTGCGGTCCAACTTTTCCTAGCCAGACCAAGAGCTTTCAAAGCTTCGCTGGACTAGAGTTTCTGAAACAAGTCGCTGGCGAGATCCGCCTGCCCGCGCTGGCCATCGGCGGTATCGGGCGAGACAATATTCAGCAAGTCATGGCCACCGGCGTGCGCGGCGTGGCAGTCTCGGGTGCAGTGCACCATGCACCAGAACCAGCCCAAGCGGTCGCAGAGTTGATCTCAAAATTAACTGTCTGAATTCTCAAATCGTATTGAGTTTGGTTTGCAATTCTTTGACCAGTTGGTCTGCCTCGGCCAAGCCTTGCAGGACGGTCTTCCTGAAACGCATGTTGTTGGATTCATCTTTGAACTTCTCGCCAATCAACGTCCTCAAGTCTTTCATTTTGGCGGCGTACGTTTGTAGCGTGGTCACGAGGGGCGGTCGATGCGTTGGGCTCAACTGCGCTGGCGGTGAGGCAGCGAGCTTTTCGCAGGCTGTCTGCAGCGTTTCCAAGCGGAATTTCAAGGCGTCGCGAATCGTCGGCCGACGCGCAAACCAGTCGTCCAGCGATTGGGCTAACTGCTGCGCGTAAGCGCTGTCGCTGGCTGTCGAGGCAATCACTTCGGGACGAGCCGGTCCCCACGGCCGCAGTTGATAACTGATCCAACTGCTGATGCCCAAATACACGGCCAAGGCAATCAACCCCACTACGCCTACGGCTTGTAGTTTGGAACTTGTGCTCTTCAAATTGGCAAGCCGTTTATAGATATAGGGCATCGCGAAAATTACACCTGAGGAAATCAGGCAAGTCGTCGCCAGGAAATAGATGCCGATATCGTACGAACCAGTCAGCGTCTTTACCTTGCCCACAATGGCTGGTCCCAAGTAACCTCCGAGGTTCCCCACAGAATTGATCAGGCCAATACTGCTGGCCGCGGCGGCAGCGGTGAGATACACATTGGGCAACGACCAAAAGGCTGGCATGTACGATTTCATACCCGTAGCCGCGAGCGTAAAGCAAATCATGGTCAAGACCAGGTTGCCTTGAGTCAATGTCGCGCCTATCAGTCCACAAGCACCCACCACAATCGGCACAATCGCATGCCAACGTCGCTCATGAAAATGATCCGAACTCCATCCAATCGCTAGTTGTCCAGCGATTACCAGAAAAGATGGAATCATAGCCAGTTTGGTCACGGTCGATGATCCCAGACCATACCAGTCTTCCAGAATGCTGGGCAAGAATATCTCGACCCCATAGTTGCCCGTCACCACGCCAAAGTAAGCCAAAGCCAACATGAGCACGTTGGGATTGCTGAGTCCTTGCCAGATCGACATGTGTCCCGACGATTTATGTTGGGCTTTCTCTTCGGACAGGCGCGTAGTCAATGCATCGCGTTCATCATCGGTCAACCACTTGGCCTGCTGCGGCCGATCGGTCAATCCAAACAACACGTAGATCCCCAGCAGCACGGCAGGTATACCCCAAAAGATAAAGACCCACTGCCAGCCCTTCAGTCCCAAGAAAGGCGGATTGCCATTTTCGCCGATATCGAGCATAAAACCCGATATGAAGTTGCCAACGATCATCGCAATTGGAGAGGCAACTAGAAAGATCGACAGTGCCTTGGCTCGGTCACGCTGAGGAAACCAGTGTGTCAGATATACGATAACACCTGGAAAGAACCCTGCTTCGGCCAGGCCTAGCAAGAAACGAATGCCATAGAAGTGAGTGGGAGTTTTAATAAAGGCAGTCAGGGCCGCCACGATCCCCCACGTGACCATGATCCGACAAATCCACTTCCGCGCACTCCACCGTTCAACCAAGATGGTGCCGGGTATCTCGAGTAGGAAGTAGCCAAAAAAGAAGACTCCCGCACCATAACCAATCACCGCTTCATCAAAAGCCGGTAGTGATTCTCGAATGCGCAGGGCTACGACGCTGACGTTGTTTCGATCGATGTACGCAATGATGTAGCACAAGAACAGCAGCGGCAGTGCTCGCCAGTAGACCTTGCGGCGCGCACTATCCAGGGCAGGAGAAACAGGTAGGCTTTGCGACACGCGGACTCTCCACTGGCATTGAGTGCGGCATTGAGTTGCTCGTAAGGGAGGAACGCTGATTGTAGCCACCTCTCCCAGGCTTCGCCTGGGGGAAGCGCAAATCGTGCATGTAGCGTTAAGGGTTCTGGGTGGCACTGGCTTGCCAGTGCTCCAAACGAAGCGTTTGATATTCGGTCTTTCGGTTGCATAAACCATGCACTGGCAATGCTGCGCATAGCCAGTGCCACCCTAAGGCCTTTGTATCTCGATAGTTAAAAGCTGTACGATCTCAAAGCTCGGTGGGAGTGGCGATACATATGGCTTGGTTGCCGATGCGGATGACGAAGCGGTCTGGGGCTACGGCCAGGCCATACAAGGTGGGTCCGCTGAACATAGCAGCTCCGCGCTGACGATCGGGAGTTGATTCACTGGCTGCGTAATTCGTCTCGGGCTTGAGCTGACTGGCGTCCCAGGTTTCATTTTCCGTCAAGACTTTAAATTCTGGCCCGGCAGCCAGCACGGTGCAAACGCCTTCTTTGCCGAACAGATAAATGCGATCTTCCACTGCGGGCTCGGACGAACGGGGGACAGACACCGTGTCGATATGCTGGCATTGCATGCGGGCTACCTGTGCGCGTGCTCTGTCCCCAGACGCGATCGGGGACAGACACCAGGCTGCGATCCGGAAGTTTGGCGACTCCGGCTATGGTGCTAATCAATGAGCGGCCCTGGAGAGCCGCTCTACGGGGGGAGCAGATCGGAAGATCGGGGACAGACCTCGTGTCGATATACTGGCATTGCATGCGGGCTACCTGTGCGCGTGCTCTGTCCCCAGACGCGATTGGGGACAGACACCAGGCTGCGATCCGGAAGTCTGGCGACTCCGGCTATGGTGCTAATCAATGAGCGGCCCTGGAGAGCCGCTCTACGGGGGGAGCAGATCGGAAGATCGGGGACAGACCTCGTGTCGATATGCTGGCATTGCATGCGGGCTACCTGTGCGCGTGCTCTGTCCCCAGACGCGATTGGGGACAGACACCAGGCTGCGATCCGGAAGTCTGGCCACTCCGGCTATGGTGCTAATCAATGAGCGGCCCTGGAGAGCCGCTCTACGAGGGAGCGGCTCGGAAGATCGGGGACAGATCGGACACACCACTGGTCTTTTTGCTAGCGTTACCCATGTGCGCGGGGGGACAGACCCGGCCGTTCGTGCTGCCGACTCGACTACTTCGGCATGCCGCCCCCTCCCGGAGCCTAGCTAAACGCTGGCTCCGACCTAGTATATAGCGGCCAACTAAGATGTTCATGTTCGACGTCGTTGCAACGGTGTCGGACTCAGCTACCCAGACAGTTTATCGACCCCGAACGAATGTACACATTTGTAGCTCGTGGGGGAGCGAAGTCGGGCAGCTGATTGTTTTCTATCCGAACGGTCGCTGAGTGCTCTTCGCCAAGTGCGAGGAAGCCTGAATTTACTAGGTAGGAGTTTACAATGACAACATATGATCGCGTGATCGGCATTGATGTAGCTTCCAAGAAGCTAGACATTTCCGATTCCCAGGGCAAGCTGCCTTCAACGATTAGCAACACGGTCTCGTCCATTGGCAAGTTGATCGAGCGCATCCAAGAGCCTGAAAAGACACTTGTGGTTTGCGAGAGCAGCGGTGGTTATGAGAATATCATGGTTGACCTGCTACACGAGGCGAAGGTCAACGTGGCGGTGGTCAACCCGCGCAAGACTCACTACTACGCCAAGGCACACGGGTATCTAGAAAAGACGGATACCATTGATGCCAAAGTAATTCGGCATTTTGGTGAGCAGGTCAAAGTCCATTTGACCAAGCCGCTTACCGAGCGAGAGAAGAAGCTTCGGTCGCTTACGCGTCGTCGAGTACAGGTCATGACGATGATCAACCAAGAGAAGAATCGCTTGCGTTTTGAGGATGAGACGGTCAAGCAATTCGTTGAAGAGAGCTTGAAAATGCTGAAAAACCAGCTAAAAGCTCTGAACGAGCAGCTCAAGGAGCAAGCCAAGGAGATGAGCAAAGAGACACCTAACGTAAGGATCATCTCCAGCGCGCCAGGCGTGGGTCTCATCACGACAGTCACTCTGTGTGCTGAACTTCCTGAACTTGGAAAAATCTCTCGTACGGAAATTTCCAAGCTTGTTGGTGTAGCTCCGATGGCCAACCAAACCGGTCAGAGCGATGGCAAGAGACGCATTCGCGGAGGTCGATCAACGGTGCGTCGTACACTATACATGGCGGCCTTAGTGGCAACCAAAAAGAATCCAGTGGTCGAGAAATTCTATTCGAGGTTATTAAGCCGAGGAAAACCGAAGAAGCTGGCGTTGATCGCGAGCATGCGAAAGCTGCTCCTGATCCTTCACGAGATGGTACGTACGCAAACGATGTGGGACCCCGAGAAGAAGGCACGTGACCAAGCTGTCGCCAGCCTGGCCACGGGCGCTACGTGCTCGGCGGGTCATTGACTCACCGGCGACTAAGTTATCCCTTACAAAGTTGCGTCCCCGCAGAGCTTTGCTATGTTTCACTTAGCACAGTTCATAGTAATGCTGCGCCTGTAGGAAATCAAACATTGAGTTACCGGCGCCATGCCTTGAAAAATCCCGGGGGTTTGGGGGCTGGCCCCCAAGATGCCCAAGCGAAGGGAAGAAATTTAAGATTCTTCCTTGACTACCAACTAGACGGTCGCTCCCCCAAGCAAAGCTTGGGAGAGGTGACATAATGCCCTCCGTACAACTGACTTAAGAGCTGGACGATTTCAAAGCTTGGGAGAGGTGACAGCGCTTCAGCGACCAGTGGCGATACACATGGCTTGGTTGCCGATGCGGATGACGAAGCGGTCTGGGGCTACGGCCAGGCCATACAAGGTGGGTCCGCTGAACATAGCAGCTCCGCGCTGACGATCGGGAGTTGATTCACTGGCTGCGTAATTCGTCTCGGGCTTGAGCTGACTGGCGTCCCAGGTTTCATTTTCCGTCAAGACTTTAAATTCTGGCCCGGCAGCCAGCACGGTGCAAACGCCTTCTTTGCCGAACAGATAAATGCGATCTTCCACTGCGTATGGCGTGGCCCAACAGGATTGCTTGGTGCGCTGGGTGTAAACAGTCTTGCCTGTAGTGACGTCCAAGCAATTAACGACACCCACGCGATTGATCCAGTATGCATAACCTTGATGGACGATTGGCGAAGCCCAACTGACATTGGCTTCTTCGGCGACCCAAACTCGCTCGGCGGTCCATTCAGTACCCTTGCGTTTGATTTGCATCAGGCAGTTTGATTTCTTAGCTTCCGCCGCATTCTCTCCCTGTCGACCAGCTGATGCACCTACTAGAAACTTACCGTCACCGGTATCGATGGGCGTCACCCCCGTGTTGCCACCTACTTCCGTAAAGCTCCACAACAATTTGCCGCTGGCAGGATCGTAACCATCGATGCTGCCAGCTGAACTGACGACGACTTGAGGTTCGCCTTCGACGGTGATGATCGCTGGTGAACTCCAACTGCGGCGCGACTTGCGTTCAGCTTTCCAAGCCGTCTTGCCACTGGCTTTTTCCAGTGCGATAAGTCCACTAGGACCGTCATGTTCAATCAACACAAGTACATGAGCAGCAGTTTGACAGGGTGAAGCGCCCAATCCAAACTCCGATACCAGCGGAGCCAGTTCTTCAGTCACGTTGCGTTTCCACAACTCTTCGCCTGCATGTGAGTAAGCGACTATATCACCACTTTCGAATTGACAGATGATTCGCTGGTCGTCCAGCACAGGTGTGGGTGCCGCGCGACTGACATAGACGCTGTTATCGACCGGACTGGAGTTCTTAAGCGTTTTGTGCCACAGTTCTTGGCCACTAGCCAGGTCCAGGCAAGTGGTGTGATATTCGTCTTTCTTCGGTCCATCGACGCTGGTCAGATAGACGTGCGAACCTGAGATAACGGGGCTCGATTGACCGTGGCCCCGAATATCCGCTCGCCACGCGATGTTCTCTTTAGGCGACCATCTTATGGGTAGGGTAGCGGCGGACTGCTTGGATGCGCCAGCTCCCAAAAAAGCTGGCCAGCTGGAGCCTTCGGCCAAAATCAAACTCAGTGCCAGCAGAATGGATGTTGTCATTCGATTTTCTCTTCTTAAGGATTGATTGTTCAGCACAAATTGTAGCGGAAGCCGTCAAGGCTTTCGTTCCCGCAAACCCGAAATGCTTGACGCAATCCGCTACCGGCAAACCCGAAATGCTTGACGCATTCCGCTACGGGTTAGGAGAAGATGCCGGTGATCGGTTCGCCGATGGTCAAGCGATGTGGGCGCTGCAGGTGATCGTAGATGTGCTGCGTGTGATCGATGCCAAAACGCCAATAGATGGTGGCGGCAAGGTCACCGGGAGTTACGGGATCGCGACTGGGATAAGCACCATGCTGGTCGCTAGCGCCCCAAATTGCGCCGCCTTGAATACCGCCACCGGCCATGAGAATCGAGTAGCAGTGTGGCCAGTGATCACGACCAGCTTGAGCGTTGATCTTGGGAGTGCGACCGAATTCGCCCATGGCCACCACGAGTGTCGAATCGAGCAAGCCGCGTTGGTCGAGATCTTCGATCAAGGCAGACAGCGATTGATCCGCGGGTGGCAACAAGTGGTTCTTATGTTGACTTTCGCAGTTGACATGTGCGTCCCAGTTCTGGCCTTGTTGTTTGTAGTCGTAGACATTTACAAACGGTACACCAGCTTCGACCAAACGTCGCGCGACCAGCAGATTCTGGCCGCGCATTTCGCGAGCCACGCCCATTTCGCCACCGCCGCCATTGACCTCGCCAGCACCCGTGGGTGCTGCATAGTAGCCGTAACGATTCCGCGTTGCCTCGCTCTCTTGTGTGATGTCCAGCGCCGTGCGCAGCGCTTGGCTTTCCAATAGCTGTACGGCTTTGCCATAGAAGCGACTGAGCGAACCTGGCAAGTTGGCTTCGCTCAGCGACGCTAACAAGTCGAGCCGTTGACGATGCCGCGATGGGTCCATGCCTTCGCGCTGACCAAGCGCATCGATGCGATAATGCTTGTTGGACACATCGACGTCGATACACAGTGGATCAAAGCTAGTGCCCAGAATACCACCGCCTTGGCATGGTGTCGGTACAACATTTTGAAACACGTAGGGCAGGGCAGCAAAGGGGACGTCGGAAGGTTGCTGACGTTTGGCCCAGGCGACCGTGCTGCCGTAGCTAGGATAGAATTGCGGCAGCGGAGCAAACAGTTCGCGATCGGGGCCTTCCAATGGACGACCCGTCAGTGCATGAATCGACGCGGAATCGTGCAACGTCGCTTGATGGTGCACCGAGCGAATCACCGCCGTCTTGTGCATCCACTTGGCCATCATCGGCAAGTGCTCGCAGATCTGCAGTCCCGGCACACTAGTACCGATCGAACGAAACGAGCCACGAATCTCGGCAGGTGCTTGCGGCTTCATGTCCCAAGTATCGAGATGACTGGGACCACCGTAATAGAAGACCAGTATGCACGCTCGTATCGGCTTGGGCGTTATCGAGGGCAGCGTATCACTACCGCAGGCCAGTTGAGCTCGCCACAACGAACCTAGTGACAAACCCAAATAGCTGGTCGCGCCCAGTTGCAGTAGCGATCGACGGTTGATGGCTGAGTGACTCATAGACTTCGCTCCGGCCTACCATCATAACCGGAAAGCATCCCACTTGGGTGGCCCGAGCCCCACGTAGCCGAGTCTCTCCGAGACTCGAATCTCTACAACTCGCAAGACTCTAGCGGCAGCTAAGCTGCGTCTCGGAGAGACGCAGCTACGTGTCCCACGTAGCCGAGTCTCTCCGAGACTCGTTCTATTCAGCGCCCGCGGAGAGACGCTGCTACGTGGCTATGAAATGCGACTATAATGCTCCTCATGGTCTTCAACACCCCCAGTCGAATATTGGTAACGTGCAACAGTGGCTTGGCTCCCTTTCTGGCGCAAGAGCTGAAAGAGTTGGGCTACGATGCGGACGAAATGCTCAATACGGCGGTGGCTGTATATGGCGATTTGATCGATTGCATGCGGATGAATTTGTGGCTGCGCTGTGCCAGCCAGGTCATGTACTCCGTCCGTAGCTTTACCTGTCTGTCTCCTGAGCAACTGTACGAGGTCGTAAGTTCCATCGCTTGGGAAAAACTCATCCCAGCTGACGGGTATTTCACCGTCCATGGCAATGTGTTTCATCCGTCGATCCGCTCGGGGATGTTTGCCAACGTCAAAGTCAAAGATGCCATCGTCGACCGCATGCGTCGCCAAACCGGCAAACGGCCCGATACGGGTTCCGAACTGCGTGGTGCAGTCGTCTATCTATTCTGGCGCAACGACAAGGCTGAAATCTTTTTAGATACGTCGGGTGATACGCTGGCCAAACATGGGTATCGCAAACGCCCTGGACCAGCCCCACTGGTGGAAGCACTGGCCGCGGGGATGTTGATCGCTGGCCATTGGGATCGGCAAATGCCGCTGGTCAATCCGATGTGTGGTTCCGGAACGCTGGCGATCGAAGCGGCCCTGGCCGCCACCAACCGTCGACCAGGTTTGCTGCGCACCAGTTATGCATTTCAGCATTTGCTGGGTTACGATCCCAAAGCGTACCGCCACCAGGTTCAACAGTTAAAAGCGGCCATCATCGATCCGGCCAGCAGTGGGACACCTCTGACCATCATCGCCAGCGACATATCGCGAGGCGCGATCGATATTACCAAAGCCAACGCCGATGCCGCCGGCGTCGGTAACTTGATCGAAACTCAAGTTTGCGACTTCCGCGAAACACGCTTACCACCGCCACCAGGCGTGATTATCTTCAATCCCGAATATGGTCAACGTCTGGGCGAAGAAGAAGAGCTGATCAGTACCTACGCCAGCATCGGCGATTTTATGAAACACCAATGCGGTGGTTATTGGGGCTATGTTTTCACCGGCAACATGCTGCTCTCCAAACGCATCGGTTTGAAATCGAAACGCCGCATCGAATTAGCGACCGCGCAGTTGGATGGTCGCTTGCTCGAGTTCGAACTGTACGCTGGCAGTAAGAAATCAGTAACCCCTGAAACGCAACCACCGTCGCCGTAGCCACCTTTACCGTAGCCACCGTCGCCAGACGGTGGACGCGTCACGTTTGACCATCCACCGCTTGGCAGCGGTGGCTACGTTTAGTGCGATTCAAA
Source organism: Rania fehmarnensis (assembly GCF_056494185.1). NCBI lineage: Bacteria > Pseudomonadati > Planctomycetota > Planctomycetia > Pirellulales > Pirellulaceae > Rania > Rania fehmarnensis. The sequence goes on along the minus strand of NZ_CM151398.1, from coordinate 1,989,535 downwards.
CCTGCCGAGTCCGCGTTGAATGGCGAGTTTACCGAACTTGTCGCGGATAGCGTCGGTGGCGCGGTCGATGCGGTCGGAACGATCACGCTGCTCTTGATCGAACAGAGTCAATTGAACTGGGCGGCCGATGGACAACTGCGATACGCCCATACCCACCAGGCGAATGCCACGCGACAGATCTAAACCACTGGCTTGAAAGATACTCACGACGGCTTCGGCCAGGCGGTCGGTCGCGTGCGTAGGCTCATCCAAGGTGCGACTGCGGGTGATGGTCTCGAAATTTGAATAACGCAATTTCAAGTGAATTGTGCGGCCCACCAAATCATAGCGACGCATGCGCCGCGCGACTTGATCGGTCAGTTCTAACAGCCAGGCGACCAGCGACTCGCGATCACCAATGTCATGATGAAAAGTGGTTTCATGCGAGATAGATTTCGCGTCACGATCAGGCACCACCAGTCGCGTATCCAGGCCGCGAGCGAGTTCGTAAAAATGCTGGCAGTTCACGCCGACGACGGTCTTGAGCAATTCGAGCGATAGTCCGCGCAGGTCACCAATCGTCTTGACGCCATAGCCGGCCAGCCGTTTTTGCGTTTGAGCGCCTACACCCCAGACACGTGAGACCGGCAGAGGATCCAGAAACTCTTGAATCTTGTCAGGCTGAACCACGACCAGTCCATCTGGCTTTTGCAAATCACTGGCTACCTTGGCCAGGAATTTATTGGGAGCCACACCTGCGCTGGCTGTCAGATTTACTTCATCGCGAATGCGTTGCTTGATCTGTCGAGCAATCGAGACGGCATCGCCGAACAGTTTCTGACTGCCCGTAACGTCGATGAACGCTTCATCCAACGACAGCGGCTCGACCAAATCGGTGAAGTCGTGAAAGATCGCGCGCAATTGCTGAGCGATCGAAGCGTAGTAATCCATCCGTGGCCGAATGAAAGTCGCATGAGGACAGAGTCGCACAGCTTGGGCCGCAGGCATCGCACTGTGGATGCCATACTTGCGCGCGATGTAGTTGGCGGTCGAGACCACGCCACGACCTTGGGGTGTGCCGCCGATGACCACAGGCAATGTCGCCAGCGCGGGATTATCGCGGATTTCGATGGATGCATAAAATGCATCCATATCGATGTGCAGAATCATCAGCTGCCCGACCAGTTCCGGGGCCCAAAGGCGCTCACGGTCGCTGCTACAGCCGAGGTCGAATGCGTGCGCACGTTTTCAAACATGGGGCGATTTTCCGGCGCGATCATATCTTGAATTTCGCGCAAGGGAGTGGCGATGTCCAGCTGCTGCTGTTCGGCGGCGTACCGCAGTAGCACCAGCGATACGGTCGTATCGCGATAATCGCCACGGCCGCCTTCGATGGCGGCTATCGCCAGACCACGCCGAATGCACTGTGCGTCACCATCGTTCATCAATCGCCCTGCTGCGCGGCGGACGTACAACCACATCGTATCGAGCATCTCGCGATGGCCTGTGAAGTAATCGCGGAGCTCTTTGCGGCGGTGCGAGTCGGAAGCCAGGTACAAGTCGGCCAACTTATCCAGACACACATCGGTATCAGCTTGTCCCAGATTCTCCCAAGGCCCCAGGCCCCGATAACCATCTTGACCTGGCAACGAATTCCACTGACGAAAATAAGTGGTCTCCTTGAGTGGTTTTTTGGGTGCCGACAATTCGCTGAAGACATGTTCAATGTTCTCTGTACGGCTTTGGGCTTCCATACCCGTCCATTCTTTGTAGAAGGGAATTTCGATTGATGTTTTGATCTCGTCGAGTCCTTTGCCGGCGGCGATCAACTTGCCCACTTCACTACGCAGTTCGGTGAAGTAGCGTTTCTGATTGGCTACGATCTCTGGTCCCCCCATCTCTCCGTGGCCTGGACAGAGTTTCTTAACACCCAATTCTTCCATGCCGGCCAAGGCCGCGATCCAACTCTCGGTGCTGCTGTCGCCGGTGTAATTGAAGGCGCCGTTAACGCAAGCATCACCCGTAAACAGCACGCCATGTTTCGGTAACCAAGCCGCCGCATCGCCCGCCGTGTGCGCATGACCAAAGAACATCAGCTCCACTCGCTGCTGACCGTCATCAAAGATCAGCTTGTGCGAGAAGTACATAGAGGGCACTTCGTACGATAGCTCGGCATATTCTTCCGCGCGATCCCGCTTGGCATTCTCGAATCCAGCAATGCCTTTGGTCATGAACAGGGGTTGGCTGCGCTCCTGAGCGATGATGGTCGCGCCCAGCTTGACATACTGCATGTTGCCGTCGGCATGATCACCGTGATAGTGGGTATCAAAGACAAAACGAATGGGCTTGTCAGTCGTCTCGCGTATAGCTGCCATCACTTCATCGGCTTGACCAGGAAAGTTGGCGTCGATCACTAGCACGTAATCGCGAAAAACGACCCAGCCTTGGTTGCAACCGGTAAAGACAGGGGCCGTTTGAGCTTTGCGAAAGTACACGCCCGGTGCAACTTGGGTGACCTTCGTAGCTTCGGGCTGAGCCCAGATAGTTGATGGCCAGGCGACAAGAGCAATCAACACAGCACATAGGTTACGCAACATGGTGGGGCACTCAGCTAAGCAGGGTTAGGGACAGCACCGCTTCAGGTAGCCACTGCAGCCAGGCGGTGGATTTCGCCGGCATGATTGTCCACCGTCTGGCGACGGTGGCTACCCGGTGTCCACCGTCTGGCGACGGTGGCTATAGTGCGTAGATTTTAGAACGGCAACTGGGCCTAGGGAACGCACTGCGCTCGCAAAAAGCACAATTTGTTCCGCGGTCCAATCATCAGTCTGACCAACGCCGCAAATTGCGAGAATGGAGCAGAGACCTTACCCTAGGCCGCCTGGGACTCAGCTACAATAGTGTGCTGAAAGGGCGGATTGCATGTTACGATTTTCGCATCATCGTCGCGAGTTCTTGCGCGTGGGCTCTGGCCTGGCGGCACTGGGACTGGCACCACAGCTGGCATGCGCCGCTGATAAGCCGTTGTTGAAGGATCGTTCGGTTGTCTTTTTGTTTATGCACGGCGGTCCATCGCAGTTTGAAACCTTTGATCCCAAGATGGACGCGCCGTCGAGCATTCGCTCGGCCACGGGTGAAGTTTCCACCAGCATTCCCGGCGTGACGTTTGGCAGTACCTTTCGCGGATTGGCTAGTCGCGCCGATCGATTAAGCGTGGTTCGCTCGTTTGTTACGGGCAACGGCAACCACGACATCAAGCCCATTCTGAGCCCAGAGACGCTCAATGCGAATCTCGGATCGCTCTACGCTCGCATGGCGGGACCGATTCGCCCAGCGACGGCCATGCCCACCAACGTGGCCCTATTTCCCCGCGCGGTTGAACCCGAGGCTGGTCCAGCCATCAACAGCTTTGGTAACTTCGAATCGGCTGGTCCGCTGGGCAATGCCTTTGCGCCGTTTGTCCCTGGAGCGGGCGGCGACTTGCAACAAGATTTGCAATTGAATCTGCCGCCCGATCGCCTGGAGGACCGCCGAGCCCTGCTGGATGCTTTGGATCATTGGAAACGCTCGGCCGCGGCGCTAACGGCATCGGAGAGCACCAGCGCGCTACAGCAATTGGCCTTTGATGCCCTGACCAGCAACGTAGCCGATGCATTTGATCTGTCGAAAGAAGATCCCAAGCTGGTCGCTCAATACGATACACGTTCGCGCTTCGCAGTTTCGCGCATCGATAAGAAATGGAATAACTATCCACACTATACCGACCATGGCACATCGATCGGTAAGTTGCTATTGATGGCGCGACGACTGTGCGAGCGCGGTTGTGGCTTTGTAACGGTAACGACCAGCTTTGTGTGGGACATGCATGCGGACGTCAACAATGCCACCATGACCGAAGGCATGGACTATGTGGGCGCGCCGTTCGACCATGCCGTTTCCACGTTCTTGGATGATGTCCAATCGAGAGGCCTAGCCGACAAGATCTTGTTGGTCTGCTGCGGCGAAATGGGACGCACTCCGACGATTAACCAGGCTGGTGGCCGCGATCACTGGGGCAACCTGGCTCCGTTACTACTGTATGGTGCAGGCGTTCCGCGTGGCCACGTTATCGGTCAATCAGCTCGCGATGGAGGCACACCTGCCTCCAATCCCATTACGATCCCCGATCTGATCGCCACCATTATGCATACGCTGGTCGACGTCGACGTAGCTCGGGTGACTGGTGGCCTGCCGAAGAATGTGCTCGAGATCTTGACCAAGGGACGACCGATCTTTTCTTAAGAACTGCAATTCATGTACTGCAATTCTTGATTTGCAATTCCTGATTTGCATTTTGCGAGTCGCGATTTCGGATTCACCATACCTGACTGGTGGGTCGTAAATCAATTTCTGCGTTAATCAAGTTCTGCGTTTGGGCATTTGTGCGCCAACTGCTTGTCGCCATTTGCTCAACTTATCTCGCAGTTTATTGACCAACTCCGGTTGGTCCTGGGCGAGGTTTTGTTCTTCACCAGGGTCGTTGTCCAGGTCGTACAACTCAACATGTCCGTCTTCGAACCATTCGATCAGCTTGTGACTTCCGTAACGCACCGCGGCGCAAGGAGTGGTGGCAGGCGCGTGATAGTAGTGCGGATAGTGAAAGTAGAATTCATCGCGCACAGGTGCCAACTGCGGGTCGCCCAGAGTCTGGCTGATGTCCACGCCGTCCAGTGGTTCAGGTAGTTCCGATTGGACTTGGCGGAGCAGGGTGGGAAACAAATCGGTCAAGACGACGGGCGTGTCACTGCGACTACCGGCCGGTGTTTTGCCGGGCCAGTTGACAATCAAAGGCACGCGCAGCCCGCCTTCGTAGAGTGAACCTTTGCCCGATCGCAGTGGCCAGTTGTTCGTGATAGGCAAGACCTGTCCATTGTGTTTGGAAGTACCGATATAGCCGCCATTATCACTAGTGAAGATCACCAACGTGTCGTCTTCAATATTCAATTGTCGCAAGCGCTCGACCACTCGCCCTACGCTTTCGTCCAGCGAGCGAACCATGGCCGCGTAGACGGGGTGCTGGTGATGTAAAGTCGGCTTGAGCTTGCCTTCGAAGTACGCGACATCGTCGGCTTGGGCTTCGATGGGAGTGTGCGGCGCGTGATGAGTCAGGAAAAGGAAGAACGGCTTTTGAACTTGATGCGCATGATCGATGACCTTCAAAGCTTCGTCGGTCAAACGATCGGTCAGGTATTCGCCAGGCTGGCCGAATTCGAGATGCGGCACGTAGCGAAACTCGCTGCCAAAACGGCCTGCACCGCGATAGGGCCACCAGAAGGTTTGCGGCGCTCCCCAATGCGTGCCTCCAATGTTGATGTCAAAGCCTTGCGTCTCGGCCGCGTGATTGGCGTCTCCCAAATGCCACTTGCCGACGAGTGCCGTCAGATAACCTGCTGACTGAAAATGCTCAGCCAAAGTCACTTCGCTAAGCGGCAGATCATGTAGTGAATCGGCTTGCAGCAGCGTACGATCGGTGGGTCCCTTCAGCGAACCTTCGGACCAGATAGTCAAATGCAACCGCGCGGGATGCTTGCCCGTCAAAATCGACGCACGCGTGGGCGTACATACTGGCGCCGGCACATAGGCCTGAGTAAACCGCATACCGCTGGCCGCGAGACGATCCAAGTGGGGTGTTTCGTGCAGATCCGAGCCATAACACTGCAAATCCGACCACCCCAGATCGTCGGCCAAGATGAACACCACGTTGCGCGGTTTAGCCTGAACGCAGAGTTGCGTGGACAGCAACATCACCAGGAAGACTATTGCTCGAAGCGACATAAGCACGTGGACTCGTCCAATTCGGGATTAGAGTTACATCAGCTCCAAAATGGGTTTGCCTTCGTCGAGCAATTGATAAGGTCGGCCTTGCGTATCTTGAGCCGAGAGGTCGGTGATGCCCATGGCATGATAAACCGTTTTGGTAACATCAGCCGGAGTAACGGGATTGAGAGCGGGATACTCACCGAGTCGGTCGCTGGAACCATAGGTCTGACCACCGCGAATGCCGCCGCCCGCCATCACGTCGGTCAGGCAGTGGGTCCAGTGATCGCGACCTGCACCGCTGACACCACCGGAGCGTGGATCACCGATTTTTGGCTTGCGGCCCATTTCGCTGGTCACTAGCAGCAAGGTCTGATCCAACAAACCGCGGCTGGCCAAGTCCTCTACCAAAGCTGAGAAGCCCTGATCGAATTGCGGTAACAGATCCTCCTTGAGACACCCAAAATTATTGCCGTGTGTATCCCAGCCGCCACCGCTAGCACACTTGCGTTTGTCGGCCGCTTGTAGATCGCCCATCCAGAAGAGGGTTATAAATGGCACACCTGCTTCGACCAGGCGTCGCGCCAACAATAAACTCGTACTGTTGATGCCTTCGCCATATCGCTCGCGAATGGCCGCAGGTTCTTGTTCGATGTTGAAGGCATCAGCCGTGCTGGAAGACATCAGCAGGGTGAGAGCTCGCTGTTGCTGTTGATGCCAGGTAGTGCCTTGCAAAGTTTGATCAAAACTTCTGCGAGCCATATCAACGGCATCGAGAAGTTGATGGCGCTGCTGCAGGCGCTGCACCGTCATGCCGGCTTCTAGTGTAAGAGCCGGTGCTTGGAACTTAAGCGGATGTTCGCGCGAGCCATTGACGACCAGTGGATCAAACTGGGTACCGATGCGAGCCGCGAACTGGCCGGGCCGCGTGTAGGTAGGTGCACCTTCGACATGAGGCAACGTAATAGCGTTGGTCAAATGGGGATGTGCAGGACGCTTGGCCGCCACCACGGCACCCATATAGGGCCAATCGTCTGGGTAGGGCGTGCGATTGTTGCCCAGACTCAGAAACGTCTGATCGGGAACGTGACCCGTTAAATTGTGATAGTAACCGGCGTGATGATCGTTCGTGTTGACCGTCGCGCCCACCGAATTGATCAGAGCCAAATGATGCGCCTGTTTAGCCAGCAACGGCAAGTGTTCGCATAAACGCACCTCGGGTGAGGAAGTAATGATCGGCTGAAATGGACCGCGATACTCCAGCGGTGCTTGGGGTTTCATGTCCCACATGTCGACGTGCGAAGCGCCACCGCTGAGAAAGAACAGAATGGTTGATTTGGCTCGGCCGCCCCCTGCGTTGGCAGTCGTGGTGGTAACCGGCGATTGCGCCAGCGAACGCGCTGACCCATAGGTCATGGCTGCGGCAGCAGAGGTCGAGGCCACCAGGAAGGTGCGTCGGTCCATGGTACTCAACTCTTTTTCTTGCTGGTTATGCGCTGCGCGATGGCCTTCAAATCATTGCCACGCAGGGCCCCTTCGATCAGTTCGGGCAGATGTTGCGGCGTACAGCCAAAACATGGAATTCCCATAGCAGCCAACTTCTTGGCCAGTCCTTCATCATAACTCGGCTGACCACTGTCGTTGAGAGCCAGCAAGCACATTACGCGAACTCCAGACTCAACCATCTCACGCAAGCGACGCACCAACTGCGACTCGTTGCCACCTTCGTACAGGTCAGTCAGTAGTATAAACAACGTGCGGGCAGGTTCTTGGATAAACTTCTCGCAGTAGGCCACCGATTTGTTGATATCGGTGCCTCCGCCCAATTGCACACCGAAAAGCATATCGACGGGATCGTCACCGCATTGCTCCGTCAAATCTACGACTTCCGTATCGAAGGCCATCACATGGGTATCCAGTGCCGGCAGACTGGCAAAGATCGAACCCACCACCGCCCCATACACAACTGAATCGGCCATCGAACCACTTTGGTCCATATCCAGAATCACGGTCCAGTTGTTTTGACGCTGCGCGCGTGAGTAGAAGTAAACACGTTCCGGAATCAGCTTCTGCAATTCTTGATTGTAGTTCTTCAAGTTGCGACCAATGGTCCACTTCCAATCAATCGATGCGGCATTGGGTATCGGCGAGTGTTCGCGTCGATTGAGCGCACCCATAACGGCTTGCCGAATCTTTTGCTCCAGGGCAAGTTTGATTTTTTCGACCACAGCTCGCACAACCATGCGAGCCGTTTCTTTGGTGCGTTCCGGAATTTGACCTTTCAGACTCATCAACGTCCCAACCAGTTGCACGTTGGGTTGCACATTCTTGAGCATCTCAGGTTCGAACAGCAACTGTTTCATGCCTTTACGATCGATGGCATCCTGCTGAATGACCGTCACGACGTCTTCGGTGAAGTAGGTGCGAATATCTCCCAACCACTTGGCCAGCCGCGGGGAACTGGCCCCCAGCCCTGCGCTTCGCGATTTACTCTTTTCCCCGTCTTCGGTCTCGTCGTAGATTGCAGCCAGGGCTTCGTCCATCATGCACTGGTCCGAAGACAAATCGAGCTGCCCACCACCCAAGCCCGCCAGTTGATCTTGCGTCGAAGCGCCCAGGACCAAACGCCAGCGTTTGAGTTGCTCTTGATCCAGCGTCATCGCCTATCTCCCAGGTATCGTAGCGGAAGCCGTCAAGGCTTTCGAATGTGTCTCGTTGTAGCGGAAGCCGTCAAGGCTTTCGAAAGTGGTTCCGATAATTAAATACGATTCTCGAAATGCTTGACGCATTCCGCTACGATCAAAACTCGCCGAAGTCGAAATCGTTTAGTTCGCTGAGGGCTTCTTCCTCTTTCTCGCTGAGCGGTTGTTCAATTAGTTCGCTCAACTGATCACCGCCGACGCCCCAGTATTGACTGAGGTTTTCGACGATCGAACGTTTCTCTTGCGGGCTAAAGTTCCCGAATGCCCGACGCAGAAAGACCAGAGCGCGTTTGAATTGATCGTCATCCAGCGACGAGATGTATTGACCTAACTGTTCCCACAATGCTTGCCGAGCCAGCAGGGCGTAGCGATTGCGTTTGGACATACCTTCAAACCAACCAGCTCCCAAGTCGGCTGGTATACCTGGCGAGAGGCGGCGTGAGACTTCGCGGGCCAATTGTGTGGAATCGATCAGCGAGCGCTCCAGTAGAATGGAACACGCATAACCTGAAAGCACCGGATTGCGATCATCGCTGTCGGATAGCTTGCTCAGTTGATCAATCCACATGCTTTCATCGACCAGGTCGTGATACTCCTGGGCCACGCGATTGAGTTCCTCGATCCCGACCATGACAGGGATCGCCGCGGCATTGTCGCAATTGGCCGCAGCAAACAAGGCCAAACATCCTTGCACGAATAGTTGCTCAACCAGCGGTACCAGCGGTGCCGGATCGAATCGACGAACATCGCCATAGCGAATAACCAATGCCAGCTGATTAGCCGCGTGCGCGACTGGGACAAAGGCTGTACTGCCCGCTGACAATTCCTGGAGTCGCGCGCGAGCTAGTTCCAGCGAATCCCACATGCCGCATTTGCAGGCCAGCGCCACCGCTTCGGCTGCCGCATCGATCGAAGCGCAATCGTCGAGCATCGTCTTAAATTTGAAACTGCTGGCCAGATCGATCGTCTCTCCCAACAGGACGGCTTCGACCAGTGCGATTTCTATTTCAGGCGTCCATTGAACCTGCCAGTTTTCAGCCCAAGTAGCTGCATCCTGTCGCGTTTTGGCTGGCACTCCGAAGTTGACCCCCAACAGCGACAGTCGATGCAAGAAAGACGAGCGATGCAAGTCGAGAAAGGCGGCGGCCTCGGTCTTGGCTTGTCGATTCTCGCGAAGGTCGAGCGCTAAATCTTGTTTGACCGCTGTGCGATACTTGGTCAATTTCAATCGATCCAGTTCACGATCGAAGTCGTCTTGAATGGATGTCTTGCTCACCCCGGCGGGCAAGCTACCGATTTCGGTTCCCACTTCAACCCGACTGAGGGACTCTTGGATGCTGGAGCGTTCTCCGTGTCCGATTACGGTAATAGCCGCGTCTTGCAGATCGCGCAGCGTGGGAGCACTGCCACTCTTGAGCGCCGACAAAGTGCGCGCCAGACGAACGCCTTCGATCACTTCAGCGGTCGAACGGTGTGTACCGGTGCGCCGCAGATCACGCGCGACCATCGTCAAGTAGCGGAGGGCGACATGTGCCGGCTGCTCAGCCTCTAGTGCGTCCCATATCAGTTCGTAATAGGCGGGAGCTTCGTTGCCTGCGCCGTAACCGGATTGCGACGAGAGCTTGAAGTACGAATAAGGCATCAATGTCAACTTGCTAGGCAAGCGTTTGAGACCCGCCAACTCTTCATCGGTCATCGCTGGCAGCGCATGCGTTAAAGCCGAGGCATGGTAGGCGCCCACGACGGCGACGATCTTGTCGGGATCGTGACCTGCCTGGATCGTTTCAAGAATGCGGCGACGCATGAAGGCTTCGCGCACCAGGTTCTCGGCCACGCCCAGGGGCGTATCAATATCGAGCTCGCGCAGACCGCGGCCTAGCTCATATGCACCCAAGCGATAGCTGTGCGGTTGCCGGTTGTGTTCGAAGTTGCGTTCCCAGTAACTGTCATAGTCCGCTTCGCCGTTCTCCGTGGCGATGCGATGATACAATTGGCCTCGATTCTCAGGTCCCAACTGCTCAACACGCTGTTCGTCCAAGCGTTTCTTGGGAGGTGACTTCTGTGGATCTTCGGCTGCCGGGTCGGGCAGATCTTCTTCGTCATCCACTTCGTCGAGGTCCGGTGCAGCCTCGTCGGCGTCCGCTTGAGTATGGCGATGCACCACCAACAACTGCAGAGCTAAAAAGACATCCGAAGGCAGGTCAATGAAATCAACTTCGACCTTGTGTTCCTTGGCCCAGCACAGCGCCTGATACTCGGGACTATAGCGAGCTAGCGGATACACCAGCGTGCGGACTGGCGGTTGTTGCGTATAAGCCAAAATGGCAATGGGCAGCTTGGTATCGCGACGCGTCATGTCGCCAATCAAATCGCGCGCGTCCGCTAGACCTTCGATCAACACCGCGGTCGGCTTCACTTCATCCAGAAACCGACGCAGATGCCACGCACCCATCGGCGAGAGGTGCCGAACTCCAAAGATTTTGGCGAGAGGTTGTGCGTTTGACATAACGTTGGGTGCCTGATTCGGAACTGCTGCGCCGAGGCATCAGCCAGCAGTGAGTTCGTAGCGCTGGGCTAGATATATGATTAGGCGTTGTGTTCGGAGCAGGATTTGAATAGCTCGCGCCACTCTGCGCCGCGTTTCTTCATGATGTTGCTCAGGTACTCGCCCCAGACGACTTTATCTTTCTCTTCGTCTTTGACGATCGAGCCTTGAAGACCGGCAGCCACATCGTGATCGGTGATCTTGCCCGAACCAAAGTTGCCAGCCAGCGCCATGCTGTTGGCCAATAGCGAGATAGCTTCGGCGGTCGACAGCACGCCCGAAGGTGTCTTCAGTTTGTTCTTGCCATCGAGCGTTTGACCTGTGCGCAGTTCGCGGAAGATCGTCACCACTTTTTCAACCACATCGGCCGAGGGCATTTCAGCGTTCAGATCGAGATTGCTGGCCAGCTCGCGCACACGGTTGTTGACGATCTCAATTTCCGTTTCAATTTTTGCGGGAGTCGGCAATACGATCAAATTGAAACGCCGTTTCAAAGCGGCCGACATATCATTGACGCCACGATCGCGCGTATTAGCTGTTGCGATCACCGAGAAACCTTTGGCGGCCGGAACTTCTGTAGCCAGTTCGGGAACAGAAATCCGTTTTTCGCTCAATAGCGAAATCATGGCATCTTGAACTTCCGATGCACAGCGGGTGATTTCTTCGAAGCGCGCGATTGCCCCGGCCTCCATGGCACGAAATATCGGGCTCTTGATCAGCGCTTGATGACTTGGGCCATGGGCGATCAACATGGCATAGTTCCAGGTGTAACGAATTTGCTCTTCGGTCGTACCGGCGGTACCCTGCACGACTTTGGTCGAGTCTCCGTTAATGGCAGCCGTTAAATGCTCCGATAACCAACTCTTGGCTGTACCCGGCTCGCCGATTAGCAGTAGTGCACGATCGGTGACTAGCGTTGAGATAGCGATCTCAACCAGTCGATTGTGTCCGACGTATTTGGGCGTGATGTTCAAGCTGCCACATTTGCCGCCCACGATATACGTGTACACCGAACGCGGAGACATGCGCCAACCCGTCGGTTTGGCATGCTTATCCGCTTTGATCAGCTCGTCGATTTCGTTAGCAAATAGTTCTTCGGCCGGTTGCCGCAATACCGCCCCCGCCGAGCCGTTTGATGCACTAGTAGCAGCCGTATCAGCCGCGGCTTTCTTGGCCATGAACTCTGTCCTTTGCGTAGAGCTGCCTGAACCCTGGAACCCAAAGTATGCGACCAATATATAACAACCAATCGCAGCCGTGTACCTGGAGTGCAGGCACCTTGGAGTGCGGGGCCCTCGGGCACCGCTTTGATGTAAGTAGAGTCTCATGCCGCAGCCTGAGTCACTCTGAAAGTTTGGACTCACCTGTTTCGTGCAGGCTGCGGAACAGTCCACGCTGACATCAAAGCTACGGCTGCGCCGCAGCACTCCAACGAGTCACTTCTTTAATTCGACCAGGTGCGGCATGATCTCGTCGATGAGTGAGTCGGGTACGCCTTGTAAGGCGGCTTCGATCGTTGCGACGCTGCTCTTGGGTAGCTTGGCGACCAGAGGAGCTAAGAAGTAGGACGAATAGTAGTAACGTGTCTTCACCTTAACTAGTTTCTTCAAGGTATCGATCCAACACTGGGTCGCTTCGGGATAGTTGAATTTGACGATCGCTTGCAGCGCCCAATAGGCATCGTAGTCAATGTCGCTCTTCTTTAGTCCACTGGCGAAACGCTCGAGCAGATACTTCTTCAGGCCAGCGTGTTTGGCATTGCCCAAGGCAATTGCGGCGGTCAATTCGTCGGCGGCGATCGCCACTTCTAACCAACGTGGGTCCAGACTCTTTTTCTCGATTTGCTCGATCAAGCTCTGAGGCGTTGAGATGTGTCGATGGAAATAGTACCAACCACCACGGCGGCCGCCTTCCTCTGTGGGCATCAGTGAATTGAGCGCGTCCCGCGGTGACTCCGAGCGAGCGGCTTTGTTCTTGGCGGGCTTCTGCTCATAGAACTTCGAATACTGATCAAAGAACTTGGTCGGCGAGAGCGTCAGCATGCCGGCCATCGCGGTGCAAATGAAACGATCGTCAACCATCTGCTCGCGATCGGCGACCAAACGCTCGTGCATCGATTTCTCACCTGTGCACAGCATGGTTTCGCACACGGTAGACAATACATCAAAGCCACTGACTGGCGTACCTTTTAGTTTCTTAAGTTCTTCGCGCCGATCATGAAGGGCGGCCAACTGAGCGATCGCATCCTTGTCGGATCTTTCTTGATAGCAGGCCAGCAGTTCATCGAAGCGAGCCAGCGCCTTGTCGAGCTTGGCCTTGTCTTTGAGCTTAAAGAGTTCTTCAAACTCTTTCCGGGTGGTCTCGAGCACCGTTGTCCACAGCGGTTTATTTTGACTCTCGCGAATCGATTTAGTCACCAGTTCTCGATCCGCACTGCCGAGAGCTTTGATCAGGAGATTAATACTGACCTCTTCGTTGAATTTCCCCAGCCGACCGAGGGCAACGCGACGGACATCTTTCGATTTCGCTTCGGCCTGTTCCAACAAATGCGGCAAGTCTTCTGGTGAATCGCCCAGACAACCCAAAGCCGCGATCTTCATCTCCTTGGAACCATTCTCGAAAGCATCCAACACAATGGGCCGCGCCAGGGTTGGTTCCAGTTCATGTAACAACCGCAGACGTCGCACATTGCCGGCTCGACCCTTAATATCGATTTTGTCTTTGATCTCGGCCACAATTGAGCTGCCATACTTGGGCAAGATCTTGTCGGTCACAAAGTCGGCGATCTCGCTGTAACTATCGTCGAGCGCCCGGATGGCTGGGTTGACTAACCGAATATCATCAAATGCTCCGCGTTCAAATCCTTCTTTGATGGTCTCCAAGCGACCGCTACCGGTGGAGGTCAAGGCTTCGATTAGTGGCTTGATCAACCTGGCTGGCACCTGCGTCGTGCTCAACGACAACTCTTTAGACTTTATCGGTTCAGGCTTTCCCTCGAGCGACGTCTGCCCTTGTGTATAGAGAATCGCCAAGACCAGAGACGATAGATCCAAGAGCGATTGCGCCGTCTCTTTTTCTGGACCTGAGACAAGTTTGTCAATCGCTTTGGCAACGGTTCCAAAGACTGGCGCCTTCTGGGCAGACTTCTCTAATGGCTCGACCAGTTTCTTGAGCCGAAAATCACCCGCTGCCAGGTTACTGCCAGCAATCGACAAGCGACGCGCTTCCGTGTAGACCTGGTTGAGGACCGCGATACTCATAAGGAACCTCACAGTGTCAATCGAAAGATCTGACTTGGGGTAACGATGCTCAGTGGTTTGACGCGAAGCGATCCGCCATCGATGTCGTGGTGGAAACGTGCGATGAGGGTTTGATTTTCGAACATGGTCTTGGGCAGGAGCCACAGCAAGTGGCAGCTGGCCGGCTCTTCGGCCAGGCCGGTTTCGGTGAAGACGATGCGTTCGCCTTTTTTGTCTTCGACAATCAGCGTATCTTCGCCCACCTGGCTGATCTTGGCGTAGTTGATAGCGACCACGGGATGGCGGTCCGCTAAGGGACTTTTCAGATGCGTTTTGATTTCTTTGATCAACGCCGCAAAATCGCTGGCCGCATGTTTGCGAATGGCTTGCAGGTCAAGTGGTTCGATCGATCGGTATGTCAATCCGTCCCAGCGCACGCGTCGATTCAAATCACCCGGATAGATGCACAGTTCGGGAATCTTGGCAATGCGAAAGCAACTGTCTTCGCCTTTAACAAACTTGAGCGCTTGGTAGGGTCGATAGTTCTGAGTCAAATAGATTTTGCCGTCACCCAAATTCATCCACACGCCTGTGTCGACCAATTCACGTCTGGCCACATCGTCGTACGAGTTAAATGCCAGTTGTACCAGTTCGACATCTTTTTCAATCAGTCCCGCATCGCGCAGTTCGCGGAGTTGCCAGGCGTGTCCCAGCCAGGCGGCAATGGCTGACTCGGTTTCCGGTGCCAGTTCTGGATCATCCAGTCGAGCTTGCAAATACTTGCGGCCCTGTTTAACGAGGGCGTTGAGTCGGGTGAGTTGGTCGAGAGCCTGGCTGTAGATGCGTTCGCGTTTCTGCGAATTCACTTCACCTTCAACGTGTCCGTCTTCGCTAGCGAATAGCTTCGTGTAGTTGTGCAAGGCAGCTTGCGCGCCGGGTAGAAACGCATTGCCCAACTGTTTGGCCTGTTCTTCGATCTGCTTGGCAGTCTTGGCACTGGTGTTACCCATGCCGGTGCGCACCAGGTCGAGCGTTAGTTGTTCCAGCAGGTCGAGCCCGTCCAGTTGAGCTCTGATCTTTTTGGCTAGCGCCGACTTGTTGACCTTCACGGGTTTATCCGCGTCAGCCTTTTTCTTCTCGACCTTCTTTTCAATCTTGTCGCGTTTGGCCAACAGATCTTCGGGGACGTCAGCCACTGAAAATTTCTTGCCATCGACCCAGGCCAACATCAGCGCAATGGAATGTTTGCAAGGAAACTGGCGACTGGGGCAGGTACAGCGGTATACCGGTTTGCTGGGTTCGATGAAGTCACACGAACACTGGTACGGCGAAGCGCCGCTCCCCTTGCACTGGCCAAACAGAACGGTCTTGTCTTCGCTGTGTTTCAAGGCCACAAACTTGCCTTTGACGATCAGCCCCCGACCGTTGGCCAGTGCCGCCGCATTGATCGCGGCCGACTCGACAAAAGAGAGATCGATATCAATCATCTAGGATGCCCTACCTATGCGTCTAGACTTGATCGTACCAGTGCTTTGGGAGGATTATGGCGAATCGCTATGGGTAAAAAAAGCAGGGTGCCACAAAATCTGTAATTAGGCGTTTCTAATTGCAATTCTCGTCTGACTACAATGTACGCATCCGTTCTGCCCCCTTCTTACAGAGGCTCCATCATGTCGCCCCGCTTCTTGCTTTCGTTCTTCTGCACGGCCCTGGCCGTCGGCTTGACTAGTACTTCGCTGTTGGCCCAGATCTCAACTCCTGGTGGACCTATCTCGCCGGTCGGTGGTACCACCGCGCCGGATACGGGCACCATTATCTCTTCGCCAAGTGCTGATCCTCAGAAGGTGAAATGCTGGGTCAGTCGCAACATCGACTATGCATTGGCCGCTTGCATTTACAGCGATCCGAGCTTTCAAGTTCCCATGGCCAACATTCGACTGTACCAATTGGCCGGTAATGGTTTTGTAGCCAAGCAGATTTCATTTAAGGAACCCTTGGCCAATGGGAATACACAAAACTATGACGTGGCTGTGTTGAATGTCCGGCTAGAAAAGGTTGAAGACAGCCTCGGTCGTTTGCGCTACTACGAGATGGCCTATTATCCAAGTGGCTTCAATACCAACGGAACGGGTAAAGATCCGCGCGTCATGGTCGGTTGGGCCAAGTTTGCTGGCGGCAAGAACGGCCGCGCCTCGTCCGATGCCATCTTTCGTTTCCAAAAAAAGATTCAGCAAGCACTTGGTGGCAACTTGCCGCTGGCAGCTCCTGCCGGGGCTGGCGCTGCCAATGGCGGTGACCCATGCGATGGTCCACCGGTCGATGACATGGGCGAAGAAGAAGATATTACTGCCGGGGCCCCTCTGACACCTGGCCCATCCCTGAGCTTGAAGCCTTAATCGTTCGCGCCAGTCGTATCCCAGAAGTTGTCGACATGTAATTGAGCACGTTGACCTTATAGTTGCGATGACTCATCGAGGCGGGCGATAGTGTAAATCGTCCGCCGAGTTGGTATGCGTAAGAAGTGACGCGCACTTCCTGATTCGCGCTGTCCTCCAGCCAGTAATGATCACCATCGCGCATTGGCGGGCGGTATAGCGAATCGGTCCACTCGACCAGGTTGCCGCCCATATCGTACAGTCCAAAATGATTGGGCAACAAGCCGCCAACGGGGTGCGGTTCTTCCTCGGCATTCGTTTGCGACCATTCAAAATGATTGGCCGCCTGAACGTCACTACCGAAGTGCCAATTCTCAGTTGAGTTTGCCTGGCAAGCCACAACCCATTCCGCGTAAGTGGGCAAACGATAACCGGTGCGCTGCAGATAGTTTGGCTCGGCGATGGGCAACGAATCATCTTCATTGAAGACGTTGCGATAACACCATTGATCGGCTGGCACGTTTTCGCGTTCGTTCAGCCACTGTGTGTACATGATGGCCATCAGCCAACTAACCTTGGCCTGCGGCAGTGGTCCTTCGTCGGCGCCCAAGCGGCGATCCGATTTCTGGCGAAGCATCCAACGCTGAACGCGAGGATCCTCAATAAAGGCTTGCATCTGCTGGCCCGTAACTTCGGTTGCTCCGATGGCAAACTTGCGGCGGATTCTTATCCATACCCGTTTATAATCGTTACCCAATCCGACTTGCTCGTTGGCGTCGATCACGACCAACTGTTGTCCCAGCGAGTTGACAAACCAGTTAGCCTGCGACTTGTCATTAGCTTGGTTGACCATAAACGTAGCCGCATCCAGCGAACCGGCCACCTCGGGCAGGCCCTCGTTCCATTTCGACAAGCACCACCGAGCATGATTCATCAAAGTGGCCTGAGTTGTTCCAGCTGCCCATTCTCTGAGCCGCAGGAGCACATAGTCACGTGCCTCAGAGCTTAAGTTGCTGACTGGATAGTTGCCCAGTGCAATGATCGAATTAATCTGAACGGGCAACAGGTCGGACTTTTTCAAAAGCTTGACGAATACTTCGGCGGGTACCGTACGCCAAGCATTGAGGGCGACGTAGATCGCTTGACCGCGTCCATCTTTTTCTGCGAGCACATCTTGCAGCGCGTCATCTTCACCTAAGTGCGCCAAGGCCAGCACCAGCTTGGCTCGACTCTCGGCCCGGCTGGCTAAGTCATGGCTTCCGTGCTCGGGTTGTCGCCAGACCGACATCGACTTGCGCTGCGATTGACTGGGCATTACGTGCCAGGCGATAGGCATGTATCCCCGCGCATGAAGATTGTTGGCTTTAGCCCCATGTGCTTGACTCGATTCTGGCTGGAGGCAATACGCGGTTGTATCCGTAGCGGGTACGGCGGCCACCGACCAGCGCTGCGTTAGTTGCTGAGCATGCATCAGACTTCGCCACTGCGGTTGTGCCCGCAGTCCGTCAAACTCAATTTCTAAAAACTCCTGTCCCAATCGATCTTGATTCAATGCATTTTGAGCTGCGGCGAGCAGTTCGTTCATCGCGCCTAGACACTTTTTTGTTAGTGGCGCATCCACTGGCAGTCCTAGCTTCTCTGCCGTGGCCGCATCGGGAACCTGAGCCGCCACCAGCGCCAACATCTTCAGATAACGCAGCTCGTCGTCCTTTCGCTTTTGAGCCGCTAGCGCGAGCTTATCCAGTTGTGCCGCATCGAGTGCAGGAACACCACGCGTCGCCAGGGCCACGCGAAGCTGCCAGTACGCGAGTTCAGAGTCCGAGAGGTTTTCCAAACTCTGCAGCGTCTCCAATTGCGATTCGGCCATCTCCGGCCGCTTGCTTTGGATCGCCATTTGGATCCGCAAACCGGCGCGCAGTTTTTGTAGTTCGGCCTGCGTGCCCGCCGATTCTTTGGCGATTTGTTCGTCCGATAGTGCGGCAATCAGTGGTTCGGCCAGTTCGGGTTGGTTGACTGCCAATAAACGTCGCGCCGTGCTGGCCACACTGGCCAGCGACAGTTCTTTACCGGCCTGCCAATCTTCGAGGTAATAGTGAATGTCGCGCCACAACTTGCCGCGATCCAATTGATCAAAGGTCCACTGACCGCGAATGTCGTTGTTACGGCAACTTGGATAGATGTCACCATTGGCCCGCGCGATCCTCGACCAGTTGACCGAACGCAAGGGAGTTGCGTGACGTTGGTACAGGTTCAGGACCTGAACATCGCTCTTATCATCCAACCAATCGACCGAACGGACGATCTGAAACTTTTGCTCTTCGCCGCTCAACTGGACATCATCGTCGCCGCGCTGCAGGCTCTGCATCTCCAGTCGTTGGGGTGGCACCTCTGCCTGGTGGGGCAACTGATGCCACACGCCCAACCAGCGTGACTGGCCGTCGATTTGGTATCGCGCCAGGTCGACCAATAACTTTCGTTCCAATGACAACTTGTCAAACTGCTGCTTGAGTTGCTCGAAGCTCATGTCGCGTTGGATCAGCGGTGGATGATCGGTTCTGTGCCAGACGACACACACCTCCAGCTGCGCAGGGCTGGAGCCGCTGTCGGTCGCCAAGGGCCGCACACTTATCGGGCTGTATCCAAATTTTTGTAGATCGGCAACGCACTGATCCAAACGATCCCAAGGTATAGCTTCTGACCACGCACAATTGGATTTAACTACACCGCCGAACTGGGCCAATACTTGTTCAGCTGCGGGCTCAACCGCCGACTGATGATCCCCAAATGTCCCGGGACTGCGAAGTTGATTGAGTTTCTGGCGGACGTTGATGGCCAGCCGCGAACTATTTCGCGATTGCTCGACCATGCGTTTGAGGCGCTCAATGGGCGCCCAGCACATGGCACTGGCTAAGATTTCCGAATCTTCGGCGGCCAGCGCCATAATGATCGACACGTAGTTGTCAGCACCTTCCGCGGTCAATTGGCCGGTGGCACCGATCTCTATCAACTCTGCTATCAATTGATGCTTGATGGGTTTGAGCAAGCCCGTCCAATGAGCGACATCCAAGTGATTCTTAGAAGCCAGCAAGGGGCCCAGTTGCTGCAGAATAGATGGCCGACTAGCAGACTCTGCATTCAAACTGGCTAAAAGCGCCGTCAGAGGCAACACATGCCCTTGGCCTGTCGCAGACTGATTGATCAAGGAAGTGGTTAACAGTTGTTCGAGGCCGACCAGTTCTTCTTGTTTGTACCGGCGCGTAACGTACTCAATAATTGGCGCTAGATAAGCATCTTCGACCAGTTTGAGATTATCGATTATTTGTTGCTGTGCCGAGGGTTCATTCAATCGCAGCAAGGCCAGGTGAAATTGCTGCTGAGGAGCCAACGAATCCTCAGACGAGCCCTGACTACTATTTAGTTTTTGGGCGACGCTTGGACCATACTTGCCCATCTCTTCTAATACTTCTGCCACTCGGCTGGTGTCTGCTTCCAGCAAGCGGGTGCAATAGCTGTTCACTTGCATGCGCCAATCAGCTTGCCGATAGGCAAGCCAACCCGCGCCCAATACTCCTGAGAGGCCGAGAGCAAACATGCCCAACCGCTTTTCGAGTACGCGCATCATGCGTCGTTCGGCTTGACTCCAATGTGCCCCCCTGGTGAACCAACGTATGGAGACCCACTCACCCAGCGACGGCAAGCGTTTGATTGAAGGTGAGGCATTCCACGAGGCCGCCAGGTCGCGGAGCAGCACCCGCACGCGCCCGGCTCGCGTACCTTCTTCAGCCGCAGCCAACCACTTACGAATCGTGGGTACCAGGTAGTCGTGCGTCAATTGATAGGCGGGCACAACCGAGCCAGTAGAACCCGTCGAACCATACGCACTGCCTGTCAGAGTCATGGCACCGCTGGTCGGAGTGATCAAACGCACTTCGGTATCCAGCAAATTCAAAACTTTATCGATCGTTTCGGGCGAAGCTAAGCCACTTAGGCGTTCGACGAGCATTTGTTCGGTGCAAGGTTGAGGTTTAATCACCGTATCATCAGGTGGCAAGAGTTCACCCAACACGCGGCGCACGGTTTGAATTTCCGATCGCAATAGCGGATGCGCCCCGGGGCCGGCTAGTCGATCCTCCAAGAAACTCACGCCCAGCCCCTGCAAACCACCAAGCGCTCGAAACGTAGCGCGATTCCATGGTTTGTCTTTGATCATCTCCGACAACAAAGCCAAATGCACCGGTTCGAAGTTACCCGCGCGACTGAGCTCGTTGACAACCAAATCCAGAAAGGCTTCTTGCTCACCACTAGTAATATCTTGCAGTGCGCCATAAGCACGACCGAAAGCAGACAGCACACTCCGCGCATGCGCCGGCCCAAAGCGTTCCATCGTGGCGAAGTTTTTGTTTTGTAGAATCGGCTCTTCGATTTCATCCATGAAGTTTGTTAGACCCAACATGAAATCATCGCGCACCAACAACATGGCTTGCAGATGTGTACCATCGCATTGCCGCAGGGCTTCATGCAGTGGAGTGACCTTGCCATCACGATGAGTATTGAGCCATTGTTCGAACTGATCGATGACGATCAACAACTTCATACCCTGACTATCGCCGGGCGTTTGACGAAAGCGAATCAGCGAATCGACCAGGTTACCTTCCATCTTCAATTGAGGCAGACGTTGGGCGATTTGTTTGAGCAAGGCCGATTCCAGACCATCGGGTTTGGCTTCGACAAAAACCGAGTGCACACTTTCGCCTACCAGTGGCAAAACGCCAGCCCGAACAAGCGATGATTTGCCACTGCCACTGGGGCCCAATAGCACTCCCACGCGAAACGCATCACTTGTCTGGCGTGAAAGAATGCGGGAGCTCCAGAAGTTGATACTGTCGGGGACCCCATATCGATCCCTCGCACCAGGCAGCAGAAACTTGAAGAAGTCCGCATCGTG
Organism: Rania fehmarnensis; assembly: GCF_056494185.1. Classification (NCBI taxonomy): domain Bacteria; kingdom Pseudomonadati; phylum Planctomycetota; class Planctomycetia; order Pirellulales; family Pirellulaceae; genus Rania; species Rania fehmarnensis. The sequence goes on along the minus strand of NZ_CM151398.1, from coordinate 1,967,954 downwards.
AGCATCGAAGGGGCGCAGTCCATGCGGTACCACGACAATATTGCTCAGCTCTGCTGAGCGCACCGCACTATCACCGGCCGCGCCCACCGTGTCGGCCAGCGTTGCCCGGGAGGCAACTCCCGATGTAATCGATGACTGTGACCAACTTCGTAGCTCTTCAGCCATGTCACCGGCAGTGGCATAACGATCGACAACCTTCTTGGCCAAGGCTTTCAAGCAGATGCGTTCCAGTTCGCGGGGCACATCGGCGTTGAGTTGTCGCAACGGTCGCACTTCGACCGTGCGAATGCACTCCAATAACTCTTCTTGATTATTGGCACGAAACGGCCGCTGACCGGTCAGGAGTTCATACAGCACGACGCCGAGACTATAGATGTCGCTGCGACCATCGACGCGATGCCCTTCGCGCCGAGCTTGTTCGGGACTCATATAAGCGGGAGTGCCTACGAACTTGGCACCCTTGCCATACCGTTCTTCGGACAGAGCCAAACCGAAATCGGCGAGTACCGCTAAATCATCTTCAGTCAGCAAGATATTGCCGGGTTTGATGTCTCGATGCATAACATGGCGATGATGCAAATAGTCAAGCGCCTCAGCCAGCTGAATAATCCAGGCGATCGCTGGCTTGGTCTCTACGCGTTCTTTCGCCAAGCGACTAGATAGCGTGCCGCCGCCGATAAATTTGGAGACGATGTATGGCTGACCAATCGAAGTGCGTCCAATGTCGTAGACCGGCACGATCGATGGGTGATCCAGACCAGCCAACACGCGAGCTTCGCCCAACCAACTATCGATCTCTTGTTCGCTTTCGAAGCGAGTTAGCAGTTTGATGGCCACCAGTCGACGCAGTGTACTGTCCGAAGCGCTATAGACCACGCCATACGATCCGGCACCGAGTCGATCGATCAATTCATATCGACCAATTACCGCTTGAGGCGGCATCGACTCCGCTTGGGCATGCAATTCGTCGTACAGATGCGTTGGGATCGACTCCTCCTTGGAATCCGACGCAACGGTAGACTTGATTTTCGGCTGATCGGGCTGGCGCATACAGGGCACTGAAGAGTCGGGGCAGGACTGGGGCGAGGAGAGTATTCTAGCATGCCCTTGGAGTGCGGTGCCATTTGGCACCCTTGGAGTGCGGTGCCCTCGGGCACCGCTTTGATGTAAGAAAAGTCCTTCGCCGCAGCCTGAGTCACCCTGAGCGTTTGGAGTCACCTAGTTCGTGCAGGCTGCGGTACAGTTGGGTTATTACATCAAAGCTACGGCTGCGCCGCAGCACTGGTATGTTGGTCAGAAATCCCAATAACATACGGGAACTGCTATCTGGACAGTTGAGTAGAGGTTTTCCCTACTTAAGGAGTAGTCAGATGTCGGTTAAGAATTCCGTACCCTCGAAGCGTCGTTCCAAGAATCGTCAATCTCTTCACAAGCCCAGCGGGGTCATCGCCCCACGCGTCAAGGCTGTCGGCGCAGAGCACTTTGCGATCGTCTGTATTGATCCGGCCAAGCTGCGGTCGGAGTTGATGATGGCCGACTATATGGGCAACATCCTGATCGATTCCACGACGGTAGAGCATCAACCCAATTCGATCGGAAATGCAATTCAACTGGTCAAGGATCAAGCGGAAAAGCATTGTATCAAGGATCTGATCGTAACAGTCGAGCGGACCGGGAACTACCATCTCATTCTGAAGCATGCCTTTGATCGTGCGGGTTTTGAAGTACGGATAATTCATCCGCTGGCAACCAAGCAATACAGAGTACCAGCCGATCCAGAGAACAAGACAGATCAGACCGATCTTGCAGCACATCATCGAGCAGCCATAGCTGGTTTCGGTTTATGCGAACTTAAGCTCCCCGATGTCTACGAGCAGTTGAGACTGCGTGTCCGTCATCGACGCGACTTGGTGGAAAAGTCGACAGCCATAGCTTGCCAGATTCGCGAGCACTTACACTTAAGCATGCCTGGTTACGCAGGTGTCTTTAGTGACTTCTTTAGTCATCCGCCAGCGATAGAAATTGCAAGGAAAGCCGATTCGGCCCAAGCGGTTTTAGCACTCGGTCCCAAAGGCCTGGGCGAGCACTTGGCTAAACAGAAAATTCGTTTTCAGCAATCAACGATCGATAAGGTCATTGGCTGGGCACAGCAAGCCGTCAAGCTGGAAGTTGAATCACCAATCCTGCATCATTCTATGTGGACAGAACTACATGACTTGTATCAGATGCTTGAAAAGCAGATTGCGCGTTTGGAAGTGAAAATTGCAGGGAATCTTGTGAAAACTCCTTACGTGCGACTGTTGGCAATTCCTGCAATCAACGTCGTTTCGGCCGCTGATTTTGCAGGAGAGATGGGCCCCATCTCTCATTACGCCAATGCCAATGCAATTACGGGCCGTAGCGGAATCTTTCCCTCACGTTACCAGAGTGACCAAACCGACAACTCTGGTTCAATCATCAAAAACGCCAATCGTCGCCTGCGAGCGTCCCTAATGCGCATCGCTGATAATCTTGCCAAGCTCAATGGCCACTTCAGAGTGGTTGCTGCAAGCGATGCGATACAGAATATCGACAAGCGCGCAACTCGAGTCAAAATCGCTAAGCGTTTCAGCAGAATTGCATTCGCTTGCGTGGCTGGCGACGCTCCGCTAAAGCACGAGTGTTGCCGTGATCCCAATTCGATTCTTGTTAAACTCCGGATATTCCATGACCATCATGCAACTCCTCTCGATCAAACCTTGATCGACATGGAAAACGCTGTAGCGCAACTTCCACTAAAGACGCGTGGGTGTGAAGCGGAACTCGTTGCTCAATCGCTCGAGCAAGGAAGTACCCGACGCGGTCCTAAGCGAATAGGAGAATTACTGACAACGATTCTCGCACGACTAAAAGCTGAGAGTACACTTACAAACGAGGAACAGACGGCTTCAAGCTGATTCTCATCCAGGTGAGTCAAATCCACACCGCCTTCGAGCACTATGGCACTCGCTGCCTTCTTGGAGCTTGGCGCTCTGTCGGATCACCACCGCCTGATAAGGCAGTTTGAGGCCGTCCCTCTTATGATTACCAGTATGGCGATACCTGATCAAAGAACGACCGAGAACGATTTGGCTCACCAATTTTGAGAAGCAAACCGTCTCTACTCAAAAATTTTTTTCCTGCCAGCGGCGGGACCGCTAGAATTACGTACTCGCCTAAAATCCCCTCTGCGCAATCGCTCCTACATAGCAGCTCCAAAGGCAGCACTCCAAAGGCACCTTTCCTACTGGCCTTATCTCCGGTAGAAGTAAGCTTGGGCCGGCTTCCGTTGAATTTCTTTTAGGACTCGCGCGCATGACTACGAAAATCCATGTCATTTTTTACAGCATGTATGGGCACATTTATAAGCTCAGCGAAGCGGTGGCCGAAGGCGCTCGGTCGCTGGAGGGTACCGAAGTTAAAGTGCTGCAGGTACCCGAGCTCGTGCCGTCGGAAGCGTTGGAGCGCACAGGAGCGTCCGCGGCGCGGTCGGCGTTCAGCCATGTGCCGATGGCCAAGACCAGCGATTTGGTCGACGCCGATGCCATCATCTTTGGTACGCCCACGCGCTTTGGAAACATGTGTGCCCAGATGCGCAATTTCCTGGATCAAACCGGCGGGCTGTGGGCCAAGGGAGCGTTGATCGGCAAAGTCGGTAGCGTTTTCACCAGCACCGGCACGCAGCATGGTGGACATGAAACAACCATCACCAGCTTTCATACTACGTTGCTCCACCACGGCATGATCATCGTGGGCGTGCCTTATGCCTGCCAAGAACTGACGAATATGAACGAAATCACTGGTGGCTCACCCTACGGAGCTGGTACGCTGGCCGGCAGCGACGGATCGCGTCAACCGTCGGAGAACGAACTGGCCATCGGTCGTTTTCAGGGGAAACATGTCGCCGAGATCGCCAAGAAGCTAAAGGGCTAGAATAAACTGGTGACCAATATACGACAGCCGCCGCGGCCGGCGGCTCACGTCTCCTCGTAGCCGAAGTCGCCAGACTTTGGAAGCGTTACCATTCGCTCATCCAATCTCTGGCGAGATCGGCTACGAGGTTCACTTGCCTTGAGTAATGCTCCAATGAAACCAAATTGTCTTGTACTGATACTTGCACTGGTTGCAGCCAACGCCGCCTGCTGGGCTCAGCGCCAAGCGTCTAGCGTCGTAGCCTTCAAGAACATCGACGAAGTCATCGACAAGTGGACGCCCGAAAATCAAGTATACGTCCGGGGCAATTTGGGAGTCGCCGCTCGGCAATTATCGGAGCTAGCTGCGTGGCTGCGCGAGAACGGGCCGCACTGGACCATCGTGCTTATGGAACAAGCTGGTGACCAGACATTTTCCGCTCAAGATGGGCGCACGTATCGCGGCTTAGACGCCGTCGAAGCCGCGTTGGGACTCGGTCTGAACAACCGCACTAGCTTTGGTACGCTGGTTCATCCAGAGACCAAAGAATCTGATGGAGCTGTGTTCGTGCTATTCTTGCGCGAGCGCAAGTTCAGCTACTACGCATCCGATGCGCAAGATGCGCGCAATCTGGGCGAAGCCCACTGGGTGGGCCAACTCGATCAATCTGCCTTCCGCGCCATGCGCAATGGCGGGCGGATCTTGGATGCAGTCAAAGACACCGTCAAATCGATTAATTCTCGTCTGGCAAACGCTATTGATGCTGAAAAGAATGCCAAGCTCCGCATCGAAGAACAGCGGCAACGCGAACTGGTCCAAGTGCAAAGCAAGTTGGCCGATCTGAAGACCAGCATCGGCCAAATTACAGCCAGCAGCCAGGCTTTTGTAAAAGAGTTTCCGCAAGCTACGGGCGAAATGGCCAAGCCGCCCGTGGACAAGTGGTTGGATAAAGTTGCCGAATTGGAAAGCCAACTATCCACCGAAACAAGTTCGATTGTCGAGCAACAAGTATCCAAACTCAATTCGGAAATCGATCGCTACGCCAACGCCTTCGCAGCTCAAGCTGGTTTCCAGCAACATATCGAATCCACCAAAACCCAGGCTGCATATTTCACCGGCTCGTCCAATCCCAATGTCAAGGAACATGGCCAATTCCTACGCCAAGAAATCGACACCGCTCAAAGTCAGCTACAAGCAGGCGAAATCGAGTTTATTGATGCGCTTTCTAAAACTGAAGAACAGTTGCATCAGGCCCAAGCCGCAGCTGAAATCGATCGACAGCAACAAGCTCTGGCCCACCAACGTCGCGTCTGGATTCGTGGCACCGTGATCACCATGCTCTGGATCTTGGCCGCCATCATCGCGGTCATTCTGTGGTGGGCCAATCGCCGTCGCGCTACCACCATGCGCAAGGCGATCGAACAATGGGCACAACGCAACGCCTCGGTCGTTAAAGAAACAGATCAACTCGATCAACTCTTTCAACGCAACGACGACGTGCTGGGGTCGCGCGACCAAATAGAACAACGTGGCTATGAAGGTGCTACGCGCACGCTGGCTCTCAAAGCCCTCGACTATGTTGACGATTTGTTCATCATGTCGAAAGAAGTTAAACGCGTGCTGGTGGAAGCCAAGCAGTTAATCTATCCAGGCGATCCCTGGAATCAGCTGGTTAACTTCTTCAGCAGCGGCCACTATCAAGATGCCATCAATCACATTACGGGCAGTCCGCTAAAGTTCCAGCGCTCGACTGGCATTCCGCTGATCATTCGCGATATGAGTATTGGCAAGGCCACGGGAGGTCAATCCGCAGAGTTGCCTGATGAAGTACAGCTAACCTTTGAAGAGATCTTCACCGCGTTTCAAAAACGCGGCCTGGAAGCCCAACAAGCTCTGGGTACCATCGAACATTGTCTCTCCAGTGTCCAAGATCTATTAACGCAAAAGCAACAGCAGCTTGATGCCGCTGCCAAGCAAGAGAAAGAGTTGGATGCCCAATCGACAGCCGATGGCATCTTCGACGTACCGGCTTACTTTTCGGCGCTCATACCATCCATCCAAAGCAACCTTAAGCAAGCGGATGATTTGGCGGCTTTCGACGCAGTACAAGCAGTGCAGGGCCCCTTGGCAGTGGCCGAGCGGCAACTGAGCGAAGCGATGGACCTCGGCCGCCTGCTTCTGCAAACTCGTCAGCAGCTCTTTCCCAAACTGCAAACCAATTCCCAGACACTTAAACAACTGGGTTACACATCGAACTGGATCGGCACGACGCTGAGCGCCATCACAGTCCAAGCCAACCAACTCTGTGAGCAAGCTGTACAGCAGTCGATCAGCGACGGTAACCAAACCATCGCCGCCGCTGTGAGTGACATTGAAAAGCGAAGTCAACGCGTGGTCGAGTTGGCCAAGCAGATCCATGAAACGTGGCTGCCCGCACAAACGCAACTAGCCGCTGCGATCGCCGAGACGCGCCGCGATCTGGCTGGCAGTCTCAAACTCTCAGTCGATGCCGTGCTGCATGAACTCGACTTGGATCCCGATGACTCACTGTCGCGCGCTCGTAGCAGTCTAGAGGCCGCCAGAGCCATGCTGCTGGACGGCCGTGTGTCGGCCATTGAAGAAGCCATCGCGACCTTCACATCCGCGAACCAACAAGCTCTGCAAATACTGGCCGCTTCTAAAGAGGCCGTCAAGAACTACGAAGCTCGCTCGCAGCGACTAGCGCAACAATTGCGAGACGGGCAAGCGCGCGTGCCCGAGCTGCGCAGTGGAATCGAATCGGCTCGCCGAGCTTACGCGGCTTCGGCACTTCTGGTCGCACCGCAGGCAGAATTAATCGGTGGACCGATCGTTACCGCTCAAGTTGTATCGAGTGATTCCGAGACACCGGCCGCTGCAGCCGCGGCCAAGCGTACGGCCACCAAGTCCGTCGATTGGTATCTGGACCAAGCTGAACAAGGACATTCCGAGATGGACCGACTGCTGCAGTCTGCTGGCAGTCGCCATACAAGCGGCCAGATACTGGCCGCCGCCAGCGATCTGGATCAAACCGATTCCCTCCTGAAAACCATCCAAGGGCAACTGTCGCAGGTTGCCGATCACCTGCAGCTACTTCAACAGCAAACCGAAGCCAACGTCACGCAACAGCAGCGCAACGAAGCTCAACTAGAACGACTGCAACTGGCCAAACGCAATCCGCTCGTGACCAATTCCACCCTGGGCCTCATCGATCAAGTGCAAAACGTCGTCGACTCCAATCGTCAATTGGTCTTGGCACGCACAGCCGCTCCCAATCCGTTTGAAACAGCCAACTCTCTGCTAAAAACTCAACATCAGATGGATCAATTGCAGTCACAAGTTGTGGGTGACGAACAAGCGCATGCCGAAGCTCGTCGTGCAGTGCAAGGGGCTCGCCAACAACTTCAACAAGCCAACCACCTCGTCCGCCAATCTCAATCCGACGGCATCCCCGACAGCCCGCAAATTATTCAAACCAATTCACGCATCAGTCAGTTAACTCAGGAACTCAACGATACCGAACGCGAACTGGAAGTATCCCATGGCGATTGGCGGTTGGTGGATCAACGAGCCGCGCAAGTTCAATCCAACCTCGCATCGGCCACCCAGGCTCTCAGCAGCGAATTAACTGCCGCTGGTCAAGCCCTGGCTGCCTTCCAAAAGGCTTCGCAGACGGTGCTACAAGCCGGTCAATGGGCTGGCCCGTGGGGCATTCGCGTATCAGGCTCGCCAGGCGTCTCAGAACTGGAACGAGCACGACACAGTTTGCAGAGTGGCAATTACGATATTGTTTTGCAAGTCAGCCAGATTGCATTAATGGCCGCCCATACAGCTCTACAACAAGCCGAGCGCGAAGTCGCTCGGCGCCGACTGGAAGAAGAACGCCAGCGCGAAGCCGAACGCCGAGCGCGCGAGGCCGCCACCCGCCGACAATCATCTCCCACATTCGATAGCGGTAGCATCTTCACCTCTGGATCGGGCTCCTTCGGTAGTTCATCCAGCAGCTCGTCCAGTTCTTCAAGCTCGTCTAGCTCCTCGAGTGGTGCCTCCGGCTCCGGCTTCTCTCGCTCCGGTTGGTAAACGCCACGTAGCCGAGTCTCACGTAGCCGAGTCTCTCCGAGACTCGGGGCTGAATCTTTCAGCGTCTCGGAGAGACGCTGCTACGTGACACGTAGCCGAGTCGCTCCGAGGCTCGCTCAACTTCATCGCTAAGACCATTGGTGGCGCATCCAAAGTCTGGCGACTTCGGCTACAAAGTCGTAGCCGATGTCAACAGATCCACTGCGATCCGGTTATGATAGTAGTCCCACTAAACTCATCCTCTTCTTCAATCCCCGCTAGGAAGAATAATCATGCGTCGCTGTGCCTGGTTGTTGATTTCCATTTTATCGCTAACGCTTTCAGCCTGTACGAGTTCGTCTAACGACACCGCCTCCAACTCGAGTAGTTCCAGTGCCGGCGGTCAAGGAAAAACGCTACGTTTTGCGGTGATTCCCAAAGGCACCAGTCATCAATTCTGGCGCTCGGTTCACGCTGGCGCGGAAGCAGCGGCGAAAGAACTGGGCGGCATCGAGATTATTTGGAAAGGCCCTGAGACCGAAGCTGATACAGCTGGCCAAATCAACGTGGTCCGCAATTTCATTACCAACGGTGTCGATGGCATCGTCTTGGCACCCAATCACTCGCAGTCGCTGATGGATGTAGTGGCCGAAGCCAACGCTGAGAAGGTCCCCGTGGTAATCTTCGATAGCGGACTGGGCACTGGCCCCGAGATCGTCAGTTATGTGGCCACCGACAATCATCGCGGAGGCATGCTGGCCGCCGAAACCATGGCCAAGGCCCTCGATCACAAGGGCAAAGTCATCCTGCTGCGCTACAAACCCGGCAGCGAGAGTACCGAACAGCGCGAAAATGGATTCCTGGAAGCCATGAACAAAGAGACCGGCATCCAAATTCTCTCTTCCGATCAATACGCCGGTACGAAAACCGAAGAAGCCATGAACATGGCCACACAATTGCTGAACAAGTATCGTGACGAAGTCAACGGCATCTTTGCGGTGTGCGAACCGAACTGCAATGGCGTGCTGGAAGCACTGAAACAAACTGGCCTGGCTGGCAAAGTGAAGTTCGTGGCTTTCGATCCCAGTGATACACTGATTCAAGGACTGGAGCAGCAGACGGTCACCGGCATCGTGCTGCAAGATCCTTTTGAAATGGGCCGACAATCCGTAATGGCTCTAGTGAAACATATCAAAGGCGAAAAAGTAGAACCGGTCGTCTCAACCGGTGAATATGTAGCCACGGCCGAGAATCAATCGCAAGCCCCGTACGATCGCCTGCTAAAGCCCGAGATGGCCAGCCATTAACGTTTGACGTCGTACTCGTAATCCTCGTACTCGTACTCCTACTCGAAAATTCTGCGAGTAGGAGTAGGAGTAGGAGTAGGAGTAGGAGTAGGAGTAGGAGTACCGATATGAAAGCAGCGCATGCCATCGTTACTTGAAATGCGAAGTATCTCCAAGCGATTTGGTGCGACGCAAGCGCTCAGCAACGTATCGCTGTCGGTTGCGCAGGGCGAGACTCTGGCCCTCATCGGCGAGAATGGGGCCGGTAAGAGTACACTAATGAAAGTACTCAGCGGCGCTCATCAGCCTGACGCGGGATCGATGCTGATGGGCGGTCAAAGATTTCAACCGCAGCGACCAGTGGATGCGCGGCGCCATGGAATTGCCATGATCTACCAGGAGCTGAACCTGGCGCCTGATCTGACGGTCGAAGAGAACATCATGTTGGGCATGGAGACCAGCCGCTGGGGTCTGGTCCGCTCTCGCGCGCAGCGCGACCAGGTACGACAAGCCTTAACGACTCTCGGCCATGCTGATCTTTCGCCCGATCGACGCGTCAGTTCGCTATCGATCGGGGCGCAGCAAGTGGTTGAGATCGCCCGCGCACTAGTCAGCGATGCGCGGGTGATGATCTTTGACGAACCAACCAGCTCCTTATCACGACATGATGTCCAGCGGCTATTCACCATCTTGGCTCGACTGAAAGAGCAGGGGATGGCCATCATCTATATCAGCCACTTCTTGGAAGAGGTGCGGCAAGTGGCAGACAACTATGTCGTGCTCCGTGACGGTCAAACGGTCGGCCAGGGACAACTGGCTGACCAAAGCGATGAACAGTTAGTGGCGTTGATGATTGGTCGCAGCGTGGACAATTTGTTTCCTCATGTGCCGCACGCGATGGGTGAACCCGTGCTGGAAGTACAACAGCTGTCCGGTTCCAAGTCGCCACGAGGACTAAGCCTGAATTTGCGGCGCGGTGAGATTCTGGGACTGTTCGGACTGATCGGTGCAGGTCGCACTGAGACGCTGCGATGTTTGCTGGGTCTGGATCCAGCGCCCGCTGGGCAAGTCCTCATCGCTGGTCGCTCCAGTGCTGCGCGACCAAGTGCGCGCATGCGCGCCGGGCTGGGTCTGGTTTCCGAGGATCGCAAGACGGAAGGTTTAGCGCAGCAACTGTCGATCGCTGACAACCTCACGTTGAGTTCGCTGGGCCGCTACAGCACCGGTGGACTGTTGCGTTTGGGCCAGCGACAAAAATCAGTGGCCCATTGGATGCAAGAACTGTCCGTGAAAGCCAACAGCTCTGAACAGACCATTGGCGAACTGTCCGGCGGCAATCAACAGAAAGTGGCTATCGCACGCGTGCTGCATCAAGGCGCCGATATTCTGCTGCTGGACGAACCGACGCGCGGAATCGATGTGGGCACCAAAGCCGATATCTACCGGTTGATGGGTGAGTTGGCGGGGGAGGGCAAGAGCATTATCTTTGTCAGCTCGTATTTGCCCGAATTGCTGGCAGTGTGCGATACACTAGGTGTTATGTCGCGAGGCGTATTGCGCGAGACGCGGCCCACCAAACAGTGGACGGAGAACGAAGTATTGTCGGTGGCCATTTCAACCGACACCGTAATCGACGATCAAGCAGAAACGACAGCCCTGTGAGTACCTTACCCAGCCAAACTGAATCTACTGCCTCGCCGCGATCGGCCAACTGGAAAGTTTGGCTGGAACGTTTGGGGCCTCTACTGGCCTTGGTCATCGTCACCTTGGGCTTTGCCATCGCTGATCAAGTGTGGGGGCGCGGCAAATTTGTCGAGTTTCGCAATGTGCGCGTGGTCCTGGCTTCAACCGCGCCGGTAGCCGTGGCTGCCCTGGGCATGACCCTGATCATCATTACCGGTGGCATCGATCTATCAGCTGGTACCTCAAGCGTTTTATGCGCGACCGTACTGGCCCTGGCTCTCAATGCCAAAGTGCCTGTGTGGTTGGCCATTCTGATGGCCGTCGGGACCGGTTCGGCTTGCGGCGCAATCAATGGACTCTTGATCGGCACGCTACGGATCGCGCCTTTTATCGTGACCTTGGGTTCAATGACAATTTTTCTGGGCATCGGTAAACACTTAGCCGGTAGCACGACGGTCTTCGTCGGCCCAGAACTAGTGCCCGAGTGGTTGAGCAAGTTCGTTTCCACGGCGCCGCCACATTGGCTGGGCTGGATACCGAACATACCACCCGGCGTTTACGTTGCCCTCGGTATCGCCACGGTGGTGGCCATCGTCTTATCGCTAACAATTTTTGGACGGCACTTGAAAGCCGTTGGTTCCAACGAAGCTACCGCCAGGTTGTGCGGCGTCAATGTGCTCAAGACCAAACTCTGCGTGTACGCACTGGCCGGAGCGCTCTTCGGTGTCACTGGGATCTATTCGTTTGCTCAGTTACGTATGGCCAATCCTACCGAAGGTATTGGTAAAGAGCTGCAGTACATCGCCGCAGTGGTCATCGGCGGCGGCAGCCTCTCCGGCGGCCGCGGTACCGTGATCGGCACACTGGCGGGTGCCACCATCATGGGCGTGATGGTCAGCGGCTGTGCCCAGTTGGGCGTCAGCAACGCAACTCAAGACATCATGATCGGCCTGATCATCATCGCCGCTGTGACGCTAGACCAACTGCGTCAACGATCAGCGAGGTGATGCGTCACCTCTCCAAGGCTTTGCCTTGGGGAGGTCGAATCGAGCCTTAGCGAGATTCGGGAGGGGTCTTGGCGTGTAGCGATCTCTCCAGAGATCGGACGTAGATTGGTGCCGCGTCCAAAGTCTGGCGACTTCGGCTACGGCAAAAGTCTTGCCTAGCGCTGTGCCCCCTCCCGCAGACGACGGCTAAACGCCGCGTCTGCGACCTCCCCCGCTGCGCGGTGGAGGTGACGTCACCAATCTATCTTCTCAGGAAAATACTCGCTAATGAGCTCTTCATAGAATGGCCGCAAGCCGGCTACGTCCATGCGCTCGCTGCGTTTGGTGTAGAGATCGTATTGATTGAAATCGTTCACCCAAATGAACAGTTCGCGATCACGGTCGTTCATCAGGTAACCATACGCCTGCTCGCGATGAATTGGATAACACGAGTGATAACGAATCATGTACAGCGCCGGGGCTGGCATAAAGTCTTTGACGACATGATACAGGTACTCGTCATGTCCCCATGACATCATGACGTTCTCTAATCCACACCCAGATGAATAGATGCCCAGCTCGGTCTGCAGCTTCGGATCTTGGTAGTCGGGATTATCGCGAAACGCATCGTAGAAGACGATCTTTTCCGAGTACCGGCAGCCGACAGGAAAGGTATCGCCAACGACTGCCCACTGCGGTTCGTCCCACAAACACAGAATCTTTCCCAAGTCATGAATCAGCCCAGCGAGAATGTACCAGCGAGGTCGGCCATCGGCTCGAATCGCTTCCGCCGTTTGCAGCAGGTGCTCGATCTGCGGCAAGTCGATATCAGGGTCGCTGTCGTCGACCAACTGATTGAGATACTCCATCGCTTCCCAGATTCCCATCCGACGCTTGCCAAGACCCAAATACTCTTCGCGCTTGCGGCGCACAAACTCGAGCGTTTGATGGCGATGATTGAGGCGATAGAACTCTTTTACACTGGGCCGAGCTTCCGCCGCGTAGTTGCGAAATCGCTCGGTATCGGTCGCAGTCGCCAAAGTACCCGGCGAAGGATAACGCCTAAGCAAATCGTCTTCCCATTCATCCAAGCTGGCTAGTGGTCTATCGGTGCTCATGGTTCTGCGATCCTACGGGTCAAGTCGATCATGGGTGATGACTCAATATTCTAACCCACTCTTCGCCCAGCGGTACCGCGCTGGCTTTACGGGTCGGATAAAGTCTAACGACCGTGCGTACACTGTGCCGATATGGAAGGAGACGAGTCGGCAGCGACATACCACCGGCAGGTTGAATCCGTAGCGTAAGCCGCCAAGGCTGGCGTCATTGGATTGAAGTGCAGGACGAAAGCCTTGACGGCTTCCGCTACGAAGGAGCGAAGTTCATGCTCGATGCTCTAAAACAATATCTATCCCGGGCTTCAACCACGCTGGAAACCTGGGGGAGATGGCTAAACGAACATGAACAACTGCTGATTCTGGGCGATGTGGTGGGACTGGAAGCCCACACGTTAGGGGCTGAGAAGCTGCATCAGGATTTGGCGAACCTTCGACAGAGCCGCGCAGCACTTTTGGCCGAAGCTCATTCAGCCGGGTTGGTCTGCGAAAACTTGAAACAGCTAGCAATGGCGCTGCCCCAGTGGAAAGCGGATCGCAGCTTGCGCGACCAGGTCGCCCATGTCGAGCGCCAGATGACGAACTTGCGCAGGCTCAACACGGCCGCCTGGTTACTGGTCAGTCAGTGTTGCCGTGCTGTCGACGAGACCCTGCTGCTGATGACCTGCGGGCATACGACCGTGGGCGCGTATATCACAGTGCCCCAAGCGGATACGTCGGGCGGCCAGTTCTTCGATACGGAAATATAGTAACCGGCTATGTCGCTATTCGCTTCGATACAACAATCGGCTAATGCACTGACGGTGGCCCAATTGGGTCTGAACGTCGCCGGTAACAATATCGCTAATGCCAATACGCCTGGCTACATTCGCCAGGAACTGATTCAATCCACCGGCGCTGGATATCGTTATGGCGATGTGATCCTGGGCTTTGGTGTGCGGGCAGTTGGCGTTCAGCAAAAGATCGACAACTTTTTGTCCGAGCGATTGCGCGAGACCGGTAGCAACCTGGCCAGCAGCGAAGCGCTGGGTGAAGTCTACGATCAAATCGAATCTGCCTTTGCCGAGCTGGGCGATAACGATTTGAGCTCGCAGCTCTCGAACTTTTCCAACAGCATTCAAGATATGCTGAACCAGCCCGGCAATGATTCGCTGCGGCGACTGGTCATTGAACGGGCCAAGACACTCACCGGTCAGGTCAACTCGCTGAGCGGTACCTTGGATTCGCTCAAAGGAAACCTGAACTCTGAGATTCAAAGTTCGGCCAACGAGATCAATCGTTTAACGGAGCGTATGGCTTCACTTAATCAGCGCATCGTTCAGATGGAAGGTGGCCGCACCAGTGGTAGCGATGCGGTGGGACTCCGCGACGAACGTTTGCAGGTGCTCAATGAACTGGCTAGCTACGTTGATATTCGCGCGGTGGAACAAGCTAGTGGCAGCGTCACCGTTTATGTTGGTGGCGAATACCTGGTGGCCGAAGGCATTCAGCGACCGGTGGCCTATGCCTTGAAGCAGGATGGTAACGAAACGCGTCCAGAAGTTCGACTGATCGATACCGATTCTCCGCTACAGGTCAACTCAGGCCGACTAAAAGGCTTGTACGATGCACGCGATGGAGCTGCCTCCAAAGCCAGTGCCGACCTCGATGGGTTCGCGCGGACTCTGATTGAACAATTCAATCGCATTCATACCCAAGGGCAGGGCTTGGAAGGCTATGCAGCGCTGCAATCGACCAATGCTGCCGATGACACATCCGCCCCGCTCGATCTAGCTGGTTTCGATTCTAAAATTACCAATGGCAGTTTCGAACTGATTGTGCACGACTTGGAATCGGGCCGCGATACCACCGCGACTATTCGTATCAAGCTGACCGGTGGGGCTGATGATACTTCGCTGGAAGATGTGCGTGACCAGATCAATGCCGTTTCGGGCTTAACTGCTACGATCACTCCCGAAGGTGGATTGAAGCTGGGCACCTCGAACCCCAAATTGCGATTCGCTTTCCAAAACGACAATGCCGGCTTTCTGACTGCCGCAGGCTTGAATACTTTCTTCACCGGTAGTTCGGCGGCCACGCTACAGGTGAACGCACAGATCATTCAGAACCCGCGTTTGATGGGAGCCAGCCTGAGCGGTATCGGCGGCGGTACGGAGAACGCGGTCAAGCTCGCCCAGGCCTTCGATCAACCACTAGCCGCGCTTGGCGGTCGTTCGATCAAACAAGACTTTGAAGACCTGGTAGTGCGCGTAACTCAAGATATCAACGTCCAGCAAGGCACCACCGACGGACTGCGCAATTTCTATAAGACTCTCGAGAGCAAGAACATGGCCGTCACAGGTGTCAACCTGGATGAAGAAGCCATCAAGATGATCTTTTATCAACGAGCCTTCCAAGCCAGCAGCCGAGTCATTCAGACCTCCAGCGAAATGCTCGATACGCTCGTCAATTTGTAACCATCGAATCATTGACCGAATCGCTAACCGAATCATTGAAGTCCGCAGTTGACACGATCGCGGCTTACATAGAGGCTTTTGGCCATGTCCTCCAGTTTTTATCCAGCTACCGTGGGACGCACTTCTTCGTCGCAATCGATTAGTCGGTTGTTGTTCCAGGTTCACACCGACCAAAGTGCGATTCAAAAGCTGCAGATTCAGTTGAGCACTGGTCGCCGCATTGAACGAGCCAGTGAAGATCCCGCCGCCGCCATCCGGGCCCTGGCCGCTCAACGTTCACTCGAATTCAAAGGCCAGATGGTCAACAATCTCAAGAGTGCCAACACAGTTCTGGGAGCCAGTGAATCGATTCTCTCGCAAGTGCAATCGATTCTTAACGAGATGCGGGGAGTGGCGGTCGAGTCCGCCGGCAATACGCTCTCAGAAGCCGAACGCGATGCCAATGCTAACTCCGTGCGCGAAGCGGTTCGTAACTTAATTGAACTGGGCAACTCCAAGTTTCGCGATCAGTACATATTTGGTGGCTCCAACTTGAACAAGCCGCCGCTGGAAATCGTCGGTAACACAGTACGATTCTCAGGCACTGATAATCTGCTCAATACGATTACTGACCTGGGAGCGACGCTGGCGGCCAACGTCACCGCCGATGAAACGTTTGGCACGCGTTCCAACAACATCCTGGGCAATGTCGATCTCGATCCCAGCCTCGCGCTCGATACACCCCTGGCCAACCTGAATTCCGGAGACGGAGTCCGACGCGGTTCGATCGCCTTGTCCGATGGCACCAGTCGCGTTGAGATTGACTTAACCGGCGCGTTTACGATCGAAGATGTCGCTGATGCTATCGAGGCGCAGACGCTCGGTTCGCGAGCCATCGACGTGACCATTAATCAAAATGGTATCACTGTTGACTATCAAGATGGTCTGGGTGGTGTCCTGCGTATCGACGAAGTGGGATCTGGATTGGCGGCCGGAGATCTGGGTATTCGATCCAGTGGAGTTACTTCGACGTCGCCTATCGTCGGCACTGATTTGAATTTGTTGACGACCACTCAAACGAAACTCACGCAACTCTTCGGCGGTACCGGCATACCCAATGGATCGTTCTTTACGATCCGTCAAAACGATAGAGACTTCCAGGTTAACACCGCAGGCATGGAAACGGTCGAAGATCTAATCAATGGCATTGAAACCAGTGGCGCATATGTGGATGCAGGACTGGATTCCAGCGGACGTTACTTCACAGTGCGCAGCACGGAAAGCGGCACGACGCTGTCGATCGGCGAAGCCGGCGGCAACCTGGCATCGCGTTTGGGCATTCGCACCTTCGACCTGTCGACTCCTGTCGCGCGATTGAACTTCGGTCAAGGAATTTTCACCAGCGACGTCGCCAATGACTTGAAACTGGTGCGAACCGACGGCACTGAGTTGCAGATCGATTTGGACGGCGTGCAAACGGTCGGTGATGTAATTACGCGCATCAACAATCATGTCGATAACTTTACACCCGCCACCCGCATCGTGGCCAGCCTGTCGACCACCGGTAACGGCCTGGTCCTGACAGCTCCCGCCGGCGGGCAACCCATTCAGCTGATCAAAGGCGGCGGCAGCGAAGCAGCTACAGGCCTGGGCCTGGTACCAGCCGATCAGAGCAGCGTTACCGGCACCGACATAGGCACGGATAGCGTTATCAGCGGAATTGATATCAGCGGAATTGAAGTCGAAGGCACCTATACGACGCTGCTGCGACTGGAATCGGCCATTCGCGATGGCAATACCATCGACATGGAACGCCTGGTGGACGCTCTGGATGAAGATATCCGACGCGTCAGTATGTCTCGGGGCATCGTGGGATCGCGTCAGCAATCGATCGACCAAATCCAATCGCGGACCGAAGAACAGCAGATTCAGCTGAAGGAAGTCGAATCCAACGAAATCGACGCCGACCTGGCCAGCGTTATTTCCGAGCTTTCTACCCGCCAGGCTGCCTACGAAGCCAGCTTGCAACTGATGGGCACTTCGTCTCAACTGTCGCTATTCGATTATTTGTAGCGGACCTGTAGCGGAAGCCGTCAAGGCTTTCGAGCTTTTCCGCCGGCTAGCCGGAAAACGAGTTACGCACGAAAAGCTTGACGCATTCCACTACGCTGGACGAGTGTTATCTCCCTTCTGCCAATTACGGTTAGCTCACTGGTGAGCGGAAACAGTATGACTTTGCCGACCTTTTCTCATCTGGACGCCGAGGGAAATGCCCGCATGGTCGACGTGGGTCACAAGCCGGTAACCCGGCGGGTGGCTGTGGCCGAAGCGACAGTGAGGCTAAGAGAACACGTGGCTAGTCGACTGCAGGCGGGGCAGATGCCCAAAGGTGACGTTCTTCAGGTGGCGCGCATCGCTGCCATTGGAGCGGCCAAACGCACTGACCAGCTGATTCCGCTATGCCACAGTTTGCCGCTGGACCATGTTACGGTCCAGTTCAGTTGGCCCAATCCAACGAGCCTGCTGATCCAAGTCGAAGCGGCGGCGACGGCCCGCACGGGAGTTGAGATGGAAGCCTTGGTGGGCGCCTCACTGGCCGCCTTGACCGTGGTCGACATGTGCAAAGCCCTCGACAAGAGCATCGTGGTGGAAAACATACAGCTCGTTAGTAAAACCGGCGGGGCGTCGGGGAGCTACCAACGAGCGGTGGAGAACGCAGATGGATCAACTAGCCAACCAACAGACGCAAGCACCCATGCTCAGTGACGATTCATCCGGCCGGCCGTGGAATCGCCTGGCCAACGCATCCGCCGTGGAAGATCAGGCTTCGCGCATTAGCGCCAGTGGTGACACCCTGCGAGACGCGCGTTACGTCGAATTGGCCGTTGAGCAAGAGTTGGTTCACTTCGAGGAACTGCTGGCCCACCAACTCGACAGCCATTACCCAGAAGTTAGTCGACTAATGGAATCGGCCGCCGCGCTGCAAGGCAAGCGTTTGCGACCGCGACTGGTGATGCTCAGTGCATTGGCTTGCGGTGCCATCTCTCCCAATACGCGGCGCGTGGCTGCAGTGGTCGAAATGGTACACGCAGCTACGCTGGTGCACGATGATGTACTGGATGATGCCGATACGCGCCGCGGCGCTCCAGCCTCGCACGTGCGCTGGGGTAATCGAGCCAGTATTCTGCTGGGTGACCTGCTGTTTTCAAAAGCCTACATCCTGGCCGCCTCGGCCGGATCTTGTTTCGCAGCCGAGCGCGTCGGGCAAGCCGGGCAGGCACTATGCGAAGGCGAATTGCGTCAGCAGGCCACGATTGGCAACTGGTCGTTATCGATCGAAGAGTATATCGATATCCTTGGTCAAAAGACCGGTGACCTGTGCGCCGCCAGCAGTTTGCTGGGTGGTTGGAGCGCTGGGGCAGGTGGCCGTTGGCAGAAAGCTCTCGGGGCCTACGGCCTGCAGTTGGGCATTGCCTTCCAAATCTTTGATGACTGGTTGGACGTTTGGGGCACACCGGCCATAGGCAAACCACTGGGTAACGACATCGCCAACCGCAAGCCGACATTGCCGACATTGCGGTTGCTGGCCACTTGCGAGCCTGAGGCTCGCCCAGTGATTGTGGACTTGCTTAACAGCGGATCGATTAGTGAGCCATTACGCGAAGCGCTCGATCGTAGCGATGCCTCGTCGACCACGCTGGATATGGCTCGCAGCTTCGCTCAAGCTGCGTGTGAATCGCTGAGCATTCTGCCTGATTCGCCAGCGCGACAAGCGCTCATTCAAGTCGCCCAACAAGCCGTCAGCCGCCGGCGCTAAGCGTCACCTCTCCAAGGCTTCGCCTTGGGGAGGTCGAATCGAGCCATAGCGAGATTCGGGAGGGGTCTGGGTGGCCGATCTCGCCAGAGATTGGAAATCGATCGGCCACGCGTCCAAAGTCTGGCGACTTCGGCTACAGGGAACGCGGGGGACTTTCGCTCTGCGGAGCGTGACTATAAGCTCTTGCGGTATGAAACTCGAAGAATTATCCGCCGCGGAGCTCGGCCGCAAGATTGCAGGTGGCCAGCTTTCCAGTCGCCAAGTCACCCAGTATTTTCTCGACCGCATTGAAGCACTCGATGGTCGCGTGAATGCGTTCGTGCATGTCGATCGCCAACGGACGCTTTCCGAGGCCGAAGCGGTCGATCTTCGCGTTTCGCAGCGCGACCCAAATTTAAGTCCGCTGGCCGGCGTGCCCGTGGCCTTGAAGGATATCTTATGCGTGCGCAATAGCCCGACCACCTGCGGTTCGAAGATTCTTGAGAACTTTCGACCGCCCTACGATGCGGGGGTCGTCGAGCGCTTGCAGAACGCGGGCCTCGTCATCCTGGGCAAAACCAACCTCGATGAATTCGCCATGGGCGGTAGCACCGAGACCAGCATTTTTGGTTCGACCAAGAATCCCTGGGACCTAGCGAGAACCGCAGGTGGCAGTAGCGGCGGTTCGGCAGCTGCGGTCGCTGCCGGACTGGCTCCACTAGCCATTGGCACCGATACCGGTGGCTCTGTGCGACAGCCCGCATCGTTTTGCGGCATCCTGGGCATGAAGCCAACTTATGGCCGCATCAGCCGGTACGGCTTGATCGCATTTGCTTCCAGCCTGGATCAAGTCGGTCCGTTTGCCCATCATGCGGAAGATCTGGCATTGCTGATGGAAGTCATCGCAGGTCACGATCCACGTGACAGCACATCGCTTAATGCACCGGTGGCGGCGTATCAACGCGAATTGACTCAAGGGCTCGAAGGGCTCCGCGTCGGTTTATTGCGCGAGCAACTGGACTCACCTGGATTGCATGACACGGTACGTGCGAGCGTGCAGACTGCCGCGCAAGCCTTGCAAGATCTCGGGGCTACCGTGGTCGACGTCGAACTGCCGCACTCGAAGTATTCGGTGCCCACGTATTATCTGATAGCGCCCAGCGAAGCCTGCAGTAACCTGGCACGTTACGATGGTGCGCATTATGGCTATCGCGCACCACTGGCTGCTCGCCAAGCCAGCCTGGAAGCCATGTACTGCCAAACGCGCAGCGCAGGCTTTGGTGCCGAGGTTAAACGTCGCATTATGCTCGGCACCTTCGCCCTCAGTTCAGGATACTACGATGCCTACTATCGTAAAGGTCTGGAAGTTCGGCGACTGATTTACAACGACTATCAAGCGGCCTTTGAAAATGTGGATTGCGTGTTGGGTCCGACCACTCCAGCCTGCGCGTTCAAACTCGGCGAGAAACTGAACGATCCAATCCAGATGTACCTTGAAGATCTGTTCACCGTTGGGGCGAATCTGGCAGGCATTCCCGCACTATCGATACCCGCCGGTGTTACCGACGAGGGCTTGCCGGTGGGCGTGCAGTTGCAGGGACCACCTCTGAGCGAATCACGTTTGCTCAGCACGGCTCATCAACTGCAACAACATGGGTTCTCTAGTCCCCGCCTGGCCCAAGTCACGAAATAAGCGTTGAACGAATTGATCATGAGCGATACTCCTTACACCGTTGTGATTGGCCTGGAAGTCCACGTTCAACTAGCGACCGACAGCAAGTTGTTCTGTAGTTGCAGCACCAAGTTCGGCGCGCCACCTAATACTCAAGTTTGTCCCGTATGTCTGGGCATGCCCGGTTCGCTACCGGTGATGAATCAGCGCGCCGTGGAACTGGCCATTCGCACGGGCCTGGCCCTCAATTGTCAAATTGCCGAGACCACGAAGTGGGATCGCAAGAATTACTTCTATCCCGACTTGCCCAAAGGGTACCAGATCAGTCAATACGATATGCCGATTTGCTTTGAAGGGCATCTCGACTTGCCCTCCGAGCTGACTACCAGCAAACGCGTGCGCATCATACGAGCGCATCTGGAAGAGGACGCTGGCAAGAGCATGCACGATGAAACGGCTGGCAAAGCGGATAGCCGTATCGATCTCAATCGCACCGGCACACCGCTGCTGGAAATTGTCTCGTACCCAGATATGAGCTCTTCCGAGGAAGCCAAGAGCTACCTGACCGAACTGAAACTGCTGCTGGGTTATCTGGGCGTATCGGACTGCAATATGCAAGAAGGCAGCCTGCGCGTCGATGCCAACATCAACTTGCATATCACCGAAGGCAGTGAGACGTTGGCCACCCCGATCGTCGAAATTAAGAACATGAACAGCTTCCGCGCGGTCGAGCGCGCACTGGAATATGAAGCCCAGCGGCAGTGGAATAGTTGGCAGCGTGCGCCGATTCAAATAGGTCAAGCACCCAAGACCACGGTAGGCTGGGATGACCAGGCCGGCGTGACAGTCGTGCAGCGCGAGAAAGAAGAGTCCGCCGATTATCGCTACTTCCCGGATCCAGATCTTGTGCCTTTGAAGATTGCAGCCTGTACTATCGAAGCAGCTCGCGCGGAACTTGGCCTGTTGCCAGCGCAACTGCGTGACAACTTGCAAACGCAGCATGGTTTAAAACTGTACGATGCTGATGTGATTGTTAGCCAAGGTCCCGAGCTAGTTGATTACTTCATGGCAGCCATCGCCGCTGCTGCCCCAGCCAAGCGTGTCAGCAGTTGGTTGCAACAAGACATCCTGCGCACCCTGAAGGAACGCGATTGGACCATCACGCAGCTACCCGTACCTGCGCCGAAGTTAGCAGAGTTGTTGATCGAAATTGAAACCGGCCAGCTCGATACTTCGCGCGGCAAAGATGTATTTCAATATTGGCTCGAACATCCTGCCGATGACCTGTCTACCGCCCGCAAAGCTCTCGGTATCACTGCCGTCGATCACAGCGAAATCGAAGCCCTCTGCCGAGAACTCTTGGCCGAGAACCCACACATCGTCAAACAAGTTCAAGAAGGCAACTCCAAAGCCCTCGGCTCGCTACTCGGCCTGGCTAAGAAAAAGAACCCCAACGCCGACCCTCGCCAGGTCCGCGACCTGTGCGAAAAGATAATCGCCAGCATGTAGTCACATCTCCAAGGCTTTGCCTTGGGGAGGTCGAATCGAGCCGCAGCGAGATTCGGGAGGGGTCTGGGTGTGTAGCCGATCTCGCCAGAGATTGGACGTCAATTGGTGACGCGTCCAAAGTCTGGCGACTTCGGCTACCTCAAGCGTCTTGCTTAGCGCTGTGCCCCCTCCCGCAGACGAAGGCTGAACGCCTCGTCTGCGACCTCCCCCGCTGCGCGGGAGAGGTGACTGTCACCTCTCCAAGGCTTTGCCTTGGGGAGGTCGAATCGAGCCGCAGCGAGATTCGGGAGGGGTCTGGGAAGTGGAGGCGGTTGGTACCGCGGGAGTCTTGCCTAGCGCTGTGCCCCCTCCCGCAGACGAAGGCTGAACGCCTCGTCTGCGACCTCCCCCGCTGCGCGGGAGAGGTGACTGTCACCTCTCCAAGGCTTTGCCTTGGGGAGGTCGAATCGAGCCGCAGCGAGATTCGGGAGGGGTCTGGGAAGTGGAGGTCTGGGTGTCACCCTAAGGACTTGGTATTGGAGAAGTCGAATCCGGCGCAGCGAGATTCGGGAGGGGTGCTTTATCGCCGGCCTCGATCTCCAGTTCTGGCAAATCGACCTTCGCTTCGGTCGGGCCAAACACCACGGGGATAATCTGTTTGGACAAGGCCGCGTCGTAGATCAGTCCCAAATACTTATGAGCGGGAGTCGAGAGTCGCAAGGTCCAGCGGAAGATCAGGATGCGGAATTTCTGCAGAATATTCAGGTTCTTGTCGGAGATGATATCCTCTTCGCCCACTTCGACGATCCAGCGGTCGGCTGAAATTTTGATTTTGTGGTGCGACTGCAGATCGCGCAGCGCACCGCGCACATCGGGTTGCTCCAGGTAACCATAGTTGGCAATCACTGAATCGATATCGTGACCCAAGCTGATGACTTCATAACGACTACGCGACGAATAGTAAGGCTGCGAAACTTGATTAACGTGCAGGAACACAATATGCGATGGCAGGACTCCATACTTCTTGAGGAAGACACGTAAGACAACAGGCACGTAATCATCGTCAGAGCGGATGGGGCGCGAGCACAAAAAGACCGCTGCTCGATCGCTCTCGACCAGCCGTCTTCGACCTTGCACCAACATGCGTGCATGCGGCAAATTTTCCTGTAGAGCGATCTCCATATCATCCAGCATATCGCGCAGAGCGACCAACCAATCGATCTTCTTACCTTCGCGCACGCCGAAGCGATAGAAGGCAGCGCCCATCTGTGTTCGTCCCCATTGCCAGGTCAGCATGATCGTGATCAAGACGGTAGCAACCATGACGGGGAAATAGCCACCGCTGCCCAGTTTCAACAAGTTGCTCGCAAAGAAAATCAAATCGACGAACAATATAGGTGTGCACACCAGTAGCACTAAAGCCAGCGGCCAGCGCCAACGATAATAGGCTACGTTGCCGAACATCAACGTCGTCACACCCATCGTACCCGTGACCGCGATGCCATAGGCCGCAGCCAAGTTACCGGAATTGCGAAACATCAGCGTGACCAACAAGCAACCGAAGAACATCAACCAGTTGATGCCCGGCAGATAGACCTGGCCCTCAGCTTCGCGCGAAGTGTACTTGACTTCGAATCGCGGCATGAAGCCCAGCGTGATGGCTTGTTTGGTTATAGAGAAGATACCGGTGATCAGAGCTTGCGAAGCAATGAAGGCGGCCATGGCCGAGATCGTTAGGTCGGCACCTAAGATGATGGCATCGAGCGTCTCTCTACCGGTTTGAGGAGTCAGCGCGTAAAACGAATTGGCGCGCGGTGGCACTCCTTTCTCGAGCATATATCCAACTTGACCACCATAGTTCAGCAGCAGGCATGGCACGACCAGCGAAAACCACGCGATCATCACTGGTCGGCGGCCTGAGTTTTCTGGCTTGATGCTTTCACCTTCGGGGACTGGTTCTCCGCTCGAGACAGCAAAGTGTCCGATGTCCGCGTATTTGGCTTCGCCGCCTGTAATGGCCAAGACCACGACGCCCAACACAATAAAGGCTCCCGCGCCTGGGAAGTTCATGAGGAACTGAATACCGTATGCAGGATTGACAGCCTCAAAGACTTCGGGATGAGCGATAACCCAAGGCAGGCCTTTGAGGGCAATCCAGGGAAACCACACGAGCATCATGAACCAGCCAAAGAAGCCACCAACTTTGCTCGTACCGCGCCACTGCGCTTTGAACATCGCGAACAGACAGATAATGGTGATCGTGATGGCCCAAAATTCGCCCAGTGGATCAAAGGCACCGAGCAAACTAATGGGTGGTGTAATGATTCCATCAGCTGCCAGCAATCCTGCCGCCGTGACGACCAGGTAGCCAAGGAAGGTGACACCAAAGACTTTACCCGTGTGGCTCTTCAGCAGACTCCACAATGCAAAGTCACCGCCTTCGCCGCGATCGTCAGCCCGCATGACCAAGAAATCATACTTGACCGTTAAAACGACCAAGGCCCAGAAGATGAGACTTAAACTGCCCAGGAGATCATTGCGTTCCACCAGCCCAGTTCCGCCTGCAGCCAACATGGCCTCGACGGTTTCATGTGGCAAATGTTCGTGCTTGAGCCGAATCGTTTCGCGAGTGATCTCCATGACGGTATACAGTACCGACGTACCGATATCGCCATAGACGGTGCCAGCCGCTTCGCGAATGCGAGTGAATAGGCTCTTGGCAGGATGGTGGGACGCTCGTGAATGGCTGGTGCCAGTCTCCGCAGGACCTTGTTGGCCGCCGGCACCTTCATTCGTACTCATATCCACTCTCAAATTGTGGCCTAGGCTTTTCGCCTGTGTCGTATTTGGGAACGCTTAACTGGGCCATAGTGTAACCACAAGTGCGACTTCCCTGTACCCGGCACCCTAGTCTCCTTTCGCTCCGCGAAAGGCGGTGCTACGCGGCCACGTAGCCGAGTCTCTCCGAGACTCGAATTCCCAGCACTGCATGGCTTTACCGCAGATTCATCAGGGTTTCCGAAAGGTGGTGATGAAATGAGATGAACTGCCTTTCGCGGAGCGAAAGGAGACATTTACTCTATTTTCTCGGCCAATTTCTTCAGTAGATCCTGCTGTTGCCGAAGTTGTTCCGCTTGTTGCTTGATCTGCTCGGCCTGGACATCCAGGCGACTTTGTTGATCTTGGACAACTTTCGTCAGTACGGCCACGACATCCATCGGAGAGAGTTCGGTGCGGGACTTGGTCGCCACCAGGTCGGGCACGTCTTCGGCGATAAAGCCCACTTGCTGCTCATCAGGTTCGGCTTTGTAGCGATAGGTCACCGGCTGGAGCTGGGTAAGAGCTTGCTGGGCTTGCTTCAACGGCAGCGACTCGATGTCTTCTTTCAATTTGCGACTACTGGCGTTGGTCCACACGCCACCCGCGGAACACTTGGCACCGCTGGCCAGTGCTAAGGGACTAGTGGGATTGGTGATCCCCATGCCGATGTTGCCGTTCTTGATCACGATAGAGTTGATGTTCTTGTTGCTCGGAACGATGATCAGTGGATTGACTGCGTTGTTGTTATCACGAATCGCGAAGTTAGTAGCGACCGATTGCGAGAAACTGGAAACGGTTGTTTTCATTTGCAGCGTGGATGTACTGGTAGGTGATTGAGTTTCAAGAATCAGGCTGGTCGGCAGATTGGCATTAAGCGCATGGATGGTGGCAGTCGCATTCGGATTGCCTGGATCGACGCGCACTTCTCCCGGCTCGGTGGCCGATTGAATGGTGCCTACGTGCAGCTTGGCACTTGGAAAACCACCACCGCGAATACTAACGCCGCCTTCATTCATAGAAAGACTGCCACTAGGCGCTGCGGCGGTACAGACGATTACTCCAGCATTGAATGGTCCATCGAGTTTCCAGAGCACGTTGTTAGCTGGTAGGGACCATAAAAGATTGCCGCCGTTGTCGCGATAGTTAAGACGCGGTAGCGAACCTTGGACCGTCAAGACTTCCGTTTGTGCCTCCGCTGCGGTGGACAGCAAGCACAACATTCCGACGATCATACAAGCGTTAGAGTGTTTGAAATTCATGACGACCTCTTTGGCTGCGGATTGAAAAGTATGAGTCCGTGAGTTTCGGACAATATTCTCAATCGTAACTGGATTCCTTCCTCGAAGATGCACCCCCAATGGTAGGGCGGCTGTCCCCAGCCGCTCAGCACCCTCTAACCAAATCCTCGACCGACCGAGTGCCCGGGAGGGCGAAGGTCCTCCTGAGCCAACAACCGCCTTGAAGAGCGGATGCATGTAGAGCGGCTGTCCCCAGCCGCTCAGAACCCTCTAACCAATCCTCGACCGACCAAGTGCCCGGGAGGGCGAAGGTGCTCCTGAGCCAAACACCGCCTTGAAGAGCGGATGAATGTAGAGCGGCTGTCCCCAGCCGCTCAGCACCCTCTAACCAATTCTCGACCGACCAAGTGATCGGGAGGGCGTGCGGTCGGTAGACAATTTGATTAGAGGGTGCTGAGCGGCTGGGGACAGCCGCTCTACGCAAATGCCGAAAACGGGTAGCGATGGCTAACCATCGCACCCGTTCGGCAGTTCCCCCTGCTCTCGTTCACAGCATTGCTGTACGCGTTGTATTAGTTGTTGGCTTTGCTTCGCCACTGAGGAGAATTGGTACCTGCTTTGGTTTGCTGAGCAGGTAGAGCAGGGCGGTTGCCGCTGGCGGTGACCACTGGAGCTGGTTTGGTTTCCAGGTCACCCCATTCAAAGTTGCTGGCTTGAGCCACGGGTTTAGTGTTAGCTGGTCGAGCCGGAGTCATGGCACTCTTGTCTTGACGATTGGTTACCCGTTGAGTCGGCACGGCAGGGCGACGTGGTGCCGATGCTCGTGGCGTGTCGCTCTTGGGCTCGATCGCTTCTGGCGTGCGTGGTTTTTCTAGCTTGTCCAGATCGGGGAACTCGGAGTCGGGCTTGGAGTCTTGCGACTTGTCGTTCTTCGATTCGTCATCGGCTGGTGTGGGTTCGCCCCGGTTGTCGCGATTGACTTGGCCAAGTGATGGTTGGTTGCCTTCGGTTGGCAAACCCGATTCAACTGGACCGCGACTGATAACACCTGGACGAGTATAACCGTAGTCGAAGTAGTGGCCAGCGGCCCGTTGCTTGGCCAGTTCATCTGCGTCCCAGTAAGCTTTGTTGGCCCATTGACCTTCTTCCAAGGCAATCGAGTTCAGGTCCAGCAACGAACCTTTCCAGTAGTGGATACTGACAATGGCTTTGTTGTAGTCGCATAGTGACTGATAGTAGCTGCGTTGGGATTGTGCGCGATTTTGTTCAGCTCGCAACAACAAGTCGAGTAGTTGAGGCAGTTCACCGGTATTGTTTTCGATCTTGTCGCGATAGACTTTGATTTCTTCTGAGTTGGCAGCCCACTGATCGCGAAGCACACGCATCTGTTCAAAGCTTGACCGCATACTGCGTTCGGATGTAGTGATCTCATGCATGAGCCACACTTCTTTTTGCTGCAGTTCGACTTGCGCTTTATTCAGCCCCATCTCCCGGTTTTTAATGCCGGCCAACGCCCGGCGTTTGCCCATAGGTGCTGGAGTCAGTTCAATCCGTGCACCCAGTTCTTGATATTCACCGTCGGTCAAGGATTCCCAAGCACTAGAACCGGCGTCTGGGAAACGCAGACCGGTGCGGTCAGTCTTGGCCAGAACATCGCCCACGCCTACCCAGCGGTAAATGCCGGTCAAGTCCAACTGAGGCAAGAGTTGGTTTTTGGCGGACATGATTTCCATCTCGACGCTCTTGATCGCCCACTTCTGCTTGCGTAGTTCGACGTTTCGCACCAGGGCTTCTGCTTGAACGCTGCACCAATCAAAGTCGACGTAGGCATCGGTTGGCGTATCGACTGGGCGGATCAAGCGGCCGTCGGTTGGGGCCCAACCAATCTTCTCGCGAAGAACTTGTTCGCGGCCATATAGACCCAACTGATCGATGCTGCCGTTGAAGCGTGCCCCGTGTTTGGCGCTATACATTTGACTTTGGAAGGTGCCCAGCTGACCACGAGCTTGAGCTTCAGCTTCCGGTGCACCGCCGGCTCGAGCACGATCGGCGGCCACGCGCCACAGGTACGTGGCGGTGTCGAGCGACTGTTGAGCGGACTCGACCAGGCGGTAACCGCAGTATAGGTCCCAATACGCATCTTCGGTCGCTTTCACCAAGTTGCGCACGTTGGCTTCGAAGTCGTGGAGCGCAATGTCTTCATTGATGCGAGCCAGAACGACGGGAATACGATTGATCAAGGTGCCACGACCGCGGAGCAGTGGATGGCTGATCTGCATTTCGATGGCTTGCGTGTAGTCGGTAGGTACTGCACGACCAACTCCACCGGCTTCGACGTTGTTGTAGGAGTAGACCGTGGTTCCACGCAGGGTGGCGACACCACCGGTGGCCAAACGCTTGCTGATAGCCGACTGGTAGTTGGCATCAACGGCTTGGAACTGCTGTGGGTTAAACGGGTTGTTGGGTCCAACGTTTCGAGGTCGATCGGTGGTGTTGTAACCGAACAGCGACGAATACTGAGCATCGAATTCGCTGAGGGCATCTTCGACACCGGCAACTTGATTGGATCGCAC
The DNA here is from genome assembly GCF_056494185.1 of Rania fehmarnensis. Taxonomy (NCBI): domain Bacteria; kingdom Pseudomonadati; phylum Planctomycetota; class Planctomycetia; order Pirellulales; family Pirellulaceae; genus Rania; species Rania fehmarnensis. The sequence goes on along the minus strand of NZ_CM151398.1, from coordinate 1,938,855 downwards.
GGCGCCTCGGAAGGGCACGCGATTGCCTTGGCTATCGATTTGCACTTGTTGCGTGCTGGCCAGCGTCGAGACCAGGGCAACATCATAGATACTCGGGAGCTGACCGGGTTGAGCACTAAGTTGCAAGGCGGAGACTGATCCGGTTTGCGCGTTGGCACCATTGGATACTGGCATGATCTTGGCATTGGCCAGCGCCATCGAGATGCAATCTTCCAGCGTGAGGTCAACGAACTCTTTTTCCGAGTTGGCTGGACCCAACGGTTGGTGAGCCTGGCTGGCTTCCGGTAGGGACTCTACCTGGACGTCGGCATACTCGATAGCCAAAGCTTGATCGAGGTAATGGGCCATTGAATTGTCTTTGGGAATGAAGAACGGTTGCGTTGGAGCACAGCCGGTCAGCAGTACCAAAGCGATTTGCAAATAGGCCGTGAAGCGAACAATTGATCGACTCATGGAGCCAAGGTTCCCTGCCAAGTCAGTCGTTAAAGCTTTGGCGCGCCAGTTCTCTGCCTGGCCGCGCCGCCCTCCAAGGATGGCTAATGCCAGCAAGAACGCGCCTCGCGGCGACAGATGCTTGATTGTGAACCCCCCTGTGTGTTGATCTACGAATTGCAAGCAATTCATAGACGTGTCCGCCGACACTTATCAACAGTATGGGTATCGACGCCCGCGCCCGCAAACTTTGGGCAATCGTTACAGCTTTACACAGAATCGGGAAATAATTTCCATCTGACCAAATCTGCTCAAGAGCGATCCGTATCCGATCTCGCCAGAGATTGAATCTATCACCGTTTGCGTCGCTGCGATGCTTGCTCTTCTTCCTACTCCTACTCCTACTCCTACTCCTACTCCTACTCCTACTCCTACTCCTACTCCTACTCCTACTCCTAGGCAGGATTGGTTAGAGGGTTCGCCTCGCCTGGCGGCTACGGGTTAAACGAGGAAGCCAGGTCAAACTTGGCTGCTTGGATAAACTAGCCCAATCCACATCCATTCCCAGGTGTGCTGGGTCTGTCCCCCGTCGCGCCCGGGGACACACTCGGGATCCGCAGGGGACACACCTGGGGTCTGTCACCGTTTGCGCCGCCGCAATGCTGGCTCTTCTTCCTACTCCTACTCGTGAGCGCGGGGACAGACCACTGGTCTTTTTGCTAGCGTCACTCATGCGCGGGGACAGACCGGACAGACCTGGGGTCTGTCACCGTTTGCGCAGCCTCTGTGCTTGCGCTTCTTCCTACTCCTACTCCTACTCCTACTCGATTGGGTACCTGACGTCTTGCCAAGTTGGTTAGAGGGTTCGCCTCGCCTGGCGGCTACGGGTTAAACGAGGAAGCCAGGCCAAACTCGGCTACTTGGCTAGACTAGGCTGTTCCAGATCCATTCCCAGATGCGCTGCGGATGTGCGTTTAAATGCACCCAAACTAGCTGACCCGGATACCACGGGGTCTGTCCCCGCACCTGCGCTGGGGACAGACCTGGGGTCTGTCCCTGGAGCGAGGCTTTGATAGCAAAACGCGGAGTCGGGTACTTCAACTTGGAATCGCCACTCTCATCGCTAGCAAACTCGACCGCTAGCGGACCGCCATAACGAGCAGCTAGCGAATCTTGATCGCAGATGTCAGAGCCGCGGGTATCGACTTCTTCCAGGCTGCCCATGCTACCTCGTCCACCGGTCTTGGCTACGGTAACACCCGCGTGGATATAACGAGCGAACAGAGCCGCGTCGCGCTGGCTGGCCGAGGCCACTACCTCCAGTTGGTCCGGGGCCACAATGGTGCACAGTGGTGTGCCCGATTTCACAAAGCGTCCCTCAATCTTGTCCGCCAGGCTCATCAGTAACATGCCCGCGCAGGGTGCGCGTACTTCCAAACCTGCCGCCCGTGACTTGAGTTGCTCGACGTGCGAGGCCAGCGATTCGGTCTTGGCCTGCTCAGCTTGCAGCAATGCTAGCTCTCCTCGTGCGCGCAGAGCATTGGCCTGCTCCTGCGAAGCTTGAAACTTCAATTCCGCGTCGGCCAGTTCCACAAGCAGTTCGTGGTTCTCCAGCCGGGCAATCAAGTCGCCCTCTTCGACCATTTGCCGGTCGGCCATTGGCACGGAGATCAACACTCCTTCGGCAGCCGCGCGAACGGTGGTCGGATCGCCGTAACCCACCACGCCTGGTGCGCTCAAACCTTGGGGGCTCGGCAACATCCCGACCCCAGCTAACACGACCGACAGGGCTCCGGCATACATCCACTGCACGCGGCGTTTAGCTGCCGCTTGTCGCAAGGCCTCAGGAGGTACCAGTCCCGCAGCGACGGCGGCCAACATGCTATTGCGTTTGAGCCACATGGGTCTCACGAACCAACCCCAGACGGCCCACGCGATCACTAATGCTCCCACACCATGCCACACGCTCAGTAGCCACCAGGCCATGCCCACCAGCATCAACATGCGATAGAACATGGTGGTCAAGCCAAACATGGCTAGTCCCACTTGGGCTCCATGCGTGTTGAGTCCGCTGGCGCTATGCATGCGACTGGCTCGCAAACCGAACGGATTGATGACCCGACCTATCACTTCTTTGGCAGCCGCTTGAGCCTCGGTCCACAAGTTAGGCCGAGACAAATAGTCGCTCAGGATGTAATAGCCATCGAACTTCATCAGCGGGTTACCGTTGAATGCCAACGTCGTAACCGTGCCTAGCGTGGCCACAGCCGCGCACATATATTGAATTTGCAGATTCGAACTACCCAGGGCGACCAGCACAGCGATGGCAGCCACGGCCATCTCGGCCAACATACCGGCTGCGGAAACGAGTACGCGCTGGCGACCGTTGGTTACGCGCCACAGATCTGTCACATCGACATAAGGCACGGGCGCCAAGAAGATGAAGTGCAACCCAGCTGAGCGTATGCGACTACCCGTGCTCACCGCAGCCACCGCGTGCCCCAACTCGTGGCAACACTTCAGCACAAACCAGGCAAACAGCCACCACAGCCGACCGTCTTCTACAAACAACTTTTCGTTTAGCGACCAAAAGCGCTGCGAGCTGCTGATCAAGACCACAACGGCCGTCAGCCACAAACCGGCCATGGCTATACCTGCCGGCCAGCTAACCAACCACAACAGTGGCTTGGCCAGTCGTTCAGTCAATTGACCGGAGAACAATGGCAAGCGAATAAAGAATGGATCGAGGGTCTGAGTCGGCAGCATCGGCTTGACCGGCCGCGGGCTTGGTGGCGCATCGCCGGTCGACTCTTGACGTTCAACCGCTTCGGTAATCAGCAGGCCTTGCTTGGCCAACCAGGCAATCGTAGCGCTGACGCGCTCTTTGGGCTCTTCGAACTTATGCTGAGCCAAGACATGGACGATTTGCTGTGGAGTAATGCCGTTCTGCAAACCACTGGCCACCAGATATTCGGCTTCACCCAGTTTGATAAAGCGGCCGCTCTGCGGATCTTCGACTGCATACCACAAGCGACCACCGCTGAGATGTGGCGTGAATTGCAAACTTGGCAGCAAGCGAAAAGCCGTTGGACTTGCGCTAGGACCTGCGCTAGGGCTGGCGCTCGGACTTGCGGCTGAACTTGTCATTGAATTGGTGGTTGGGTTCATCATGCGGATCGCTTACCAGAACATTTTCTTCAGCAGCCACTGCCAGGGACGATGAAACAGTAGCCAACCGATCGAACGTTGACCGCTCGACATGGTGACCGTGCCTTTCATGCCCGGCTTGAGCTCGCCAGCTCCACCTTCAATCTCCAATTCACCCACAAAGACAATCTGGTCGTCGATCACGCGGGCCCGTGGGTCGATGCGTTCAATCGCTCCGCTCCACAACCGATTGGAATCCGAGTCCACTCGCAGGGTAGCCAGATCTCCCACGTGGATCTCAGGCAAATCTTCGGTGGCCAGGTGAACTTCGACCGTCATGCGTTCCAGCGGTGCAACTTCAAAGAGCGTATCGCCGCGGGAGACGGGTGCACCTTGACTGCGATACCAATCGCCTTGCAGTACAATTCCGTCGATGGGACTGCGCACGGTCAAGCGCTCGAGGTTAGCTTTGATGGCATCGATCCGCACTGCGATCTGTTGCAGCTCGAGTTGGGCCACGCGCATGTTGCCCGACGACTTGCTGGCCATCCCCATATCGCGTTTCTTGGCGGTCGCTTCATATTCGGCTTGAGCCGACTCTAGACTCCAGCGCAGGTCATCTTCATTCAAGCGCGCCAGCACTTGACCTTGATTAACCGTCTCACCGGGCTTGACCAACGATTCCATCATCCGTCCATCCATGGGCGATGACACATAACGGCGCACGGTCGGTTCAATCACGCAGGCGCGGCGCGGCCAGTATGGAATGGGCACAGCCAGGATGATTGCCAGGCCAGCACAGGCTAACATCAATCGCTTGGGATTGGCTTGCCAAAATCCAAACACTTGCGACCAGCGACGAATCCAATGGCGAGCCACATAGTTGTGATGCCAGGCGCGCATCCAGGGACGTAGCTCATCCGCTAACAACTGTCCAGCGCCCGCCAGAGCATCCGCATCGTCTAGAGTCAACGATTCGCGAAACGAGAGTACGCAGCCAAAGCGAGGTTGGCCTGCATCCAGTTCCAGTCCCACGCCCATCACCGCCGTGCTCGACAACTCTCGCTTGGCCTGAACCATCACGGCTGTTAGTGTACCGAACGCTTGCGTAGAACCAATGACACAGGCGCTATGTGCCGCTTCGACCAGCATATTGCGCAGCCACAGGGGCTTGCGTTTGAGTGTGGACCAGGCAGGATCGCTGGAGTGTATATCTTTGGCGTGCCCCATCCTACTTAGGTGACCAATGAAGAGCGTAGCGCCAAAGCGCGCCGATAGTGACTTGAGGAGCGAGTCCATCGCTTCTTGCGTGCCATCGGGCTGAAGTCGATTCCAATCGACGAAGCGATCCAACGTGCAACAGCCGCCACTAGACGAAAATACGCCCTCAGTCGTGTCCACCAACTTGTCCAGTCGGTCGAGACATCCGTTTAGATCATCAGCCTGGAGCTGAAGATCAGCACTAGTTAATAGAGAGTTATCCACAATCCTGCCCGATTGATGGTTTAAGGTCGTCTTTCGCTTAGGCGAAAGAGTTAGTAGGCGCTGCCTTCACCCCGCGAAGGCGACTCACCAGCTATAACGTCGGCGACGATTGCCAAATGAGTTGGCATCGCGAACCCAACACTTCCGACTTGGGATTCTCGACGATGACTTGCATCTCGATCAGCCCGCTTTCGTCGTTAGCAAACGGCAGAACGTAATCGAAGGTGGCCCCCACAGCCTGACCGTTGGATATACGAACTTGAATTTGCTTTTGGTTGGGCAAACGCCGCACTTCTTCATCGGTCAGATAGAACATGGCCTTCATGCGCGATGCATCCGCGATGCGTGCCAACTGCGGAGTGTTCGCCGCCACAAACTCACCGACTTCTTTATGGAGCTTGATGATGACGCCATCGATGGGCGCGCGAATGGTGCGCTCGGACAACTGCTCCTCCAGCTTGCGAACTTGCAGTTCTAACACACGCTTTTCATCCAGCTCACTCTGCATGCGCCCTTCGGCCATCTGCAAATCCACGCGTGCCCGTTCTTCTTCTAGTTCATTGGCCTGGTTCTTCTGGCGCATTTTCGAGAGCATCTCAAGTTTGCGTTTATAAAAGGCCACCTCACCTTTGGCCGTTGTCAGGCGACCCTCAGCAGAGGCTTGCGCACGAGCGGTTTCTAGTTGAATCTCCAGTGATCTGGAGTCCAACAAAGCCAGCGGATCGCCGGTTTTTACATAGTCGCCGACTTTTACATAAAACTGTTGAACAAGTCCGGTCTCAGCAGTCGCTGCGTCGGCTTCTTTCCACGGGCGCAAAATGCCATCGGGCGATGTACTGGTCGAGCCCAGTCCCATCGCTCCCGGCTGTTGTGCAGCCAGTAAGTCAACCGTGGTCATTACGACCAGGATTGCGATGACAGTTGTACGAATCATAATGTCGCGGCCCAGGACGTCCGGGGGAGTACGTTCCACTTCACGAAAACCAGCCTCCACGCTGAATGGCTGGTACTTCGGCTACGCAAGATTAGGTCGGAGTTGCGGATGTCCAACCGCTCACAGGCACATTGGTGTGCAAAACGACATGTTAAGTACAACCTGTAACGGTTATGCCGTAGCCGAAGTCGCCAGACTTTGGACGCACTCACTAACCCATCCAATCCGTAGCCGAAGTCGCCAGACTTTGGAATCGCTACATTGGACGCATCCAATCTCTGGCGAGATCGGCTAAAACCAGAAATCTTCGGCGAGATCGGCTACACTTGACGCGTCCAATCTCTGGCGAGATTGGCTACCACCAGAATCTCTGGCGAGATCGGCTACTATGACTACACTGAAATCTCTCACGTGCCTCGTGTGCGCGCTCATTACCTGCCAACTTGTCGCAGCCCCGCCTAATGTGGTTTTGGTCATGACCGATGATCAGGGTTATGGCGATATCGGTTTTCATGGCAACCAGGAGATACATACTCCTACGATCGACGCACTGGCACGCTCGAGTTTGAGGTTGACCAACTTTCATGTCGAACCCACCTGCGCTGAAACGCGGGCAGCCCTGCTGACCGGTCAATATCCACTGCGCGGTCGCGTGTGGCATACGATCATGGGTCGCAGCATTCTCAGCAGTCAATCAACGACGCTGGCCCAGTTGTTCAAACAAGCAGGCTATCGTACCGGCATGTTCGGCAAGTGGCATTTGGGAGACAACTATCCCTATCGCCCGCAGGATCGTGGCTTCGATGTGACGTTACACCATGGTGGCGGGGGAGTATCGCAGACGCCGGATGTTTGGGGTAATGATTACTTCGATGATGTCTATTGGTCGAGCAGCGAATTGAAGCCCACGCGCGGCTATTGCACCGATGTCTTCTTCGATGCGGCCAAGCAGTTCATAGCTGCTGCAAGCGACCAGCCGTTCTTTTGTTATTTGGCAACCAACGCGCCGCATTCTCCGTATAACGTAGCCGAGCACTACAAGAAACCGTACCTCGACCAAGGTATCGAAGAGCCTCGCGCCAGTTTCTATGGCATGATCACCAACATCGATGACAACCTGGCCAAGTTATTGGCACAGCTTGACCAACGTGGCATCGCCCAGGATACGATCGTCATCTTTATGACAGATAATGGTTCGGCGGCGGGCTTTGTCCAGCGTCCCAACCAAGAAGGTCAACCGCGAGGCTTTAACGCCGGCATGCGTGCGACCAAAGGCAGCCAATATGACGGTGGCCACCGTGTGCCCTGTTTCATTCGTTACGCCAAAGCCTTACCCACCGACCGCGAGTTTGACAAACTGTGCGCGCATATTGACCTGGTGCCGACGCTCGCGCGCCTGTGTAACTTGCAGACCAAATCCGCGCAGCCGTTAGACGGACGGGACCTGGTCGATTACGTCAATGACAAGCAGCCTTGGGTCGAACGCACACACTTCGTTCAATCCCATCGCGTTGCTGAGCCAGTCAAGTATCGCAAGTGCGCGATCTTGACCGATCGTTGGCGATTGGTCGACGGTGAAGAACTATTCGACATGCAAGCTGATCCCGCCCAACAACATCCGCTCGAGGCCAGCCAGCATGTAGAAACGATCGCCAAGCTGCGAGCCGACTACGACGCCTGGTGGCAGCGGATGCAGGTCGACCCCAGAGAGTACTCCAACATTCCCTTAGGCACAGTTGCTGCCCCGCGCGTGCGCTTGACGGGTCACGATTGGCATGGTCCGCAGCCCATTTGGTCCCAGGGCTTTGCTGAAAAGGATCCGGTCACCAATGGATTTTGGGCTGTGGAAGTTGCCCGACCTGGCACTTATCAATTCCTGCTATCGCGTCGACCACTGGATGCCCCGGCTCCGATTCAAGCGGTGCGTGCCAAAGTTCAAGTCGGCGATCAATCGGCCGAAGTGACGCTTGATCCTTCAGCGGTAGTCGCGCCCGTAACCATGCAACTATCTGCCGGCGTGAACAAACTTACCACGGAGTTAACCTCCAGCGATGGCACGGTGCGCGGCGCGTACTTTGTCACCGCCAACTACTTGGGTGAACTGACAAGCGCAGAGGTGAAGGCGGGCTCGCAGTTGCCGACTTGGATCAAAACTGGAGATCGAATTGCCTGGGTAGGCGGCACACTGATCGAACGCGCCGCCGGCAGTGGAGCCCTAGAGACCGAAGTCTTGTTGCGGTCACCACTGGCTGGGCTGACCTTCGTCAATCTTGGTTGGAGCGGCGATGATTTTACAGGTCGAGCCCGGGCGGTATTTGGAGCGGAAGCCGAAGGCACAGCCAGACGCCTGACCGACATCAAAAATTCCGGGGCCAGCTTAGTTGCGATTGCCTATGGCATGAGCGAACTGCTGGACGAAGGTTTTAATGCCCAGCGATTAAAACTATACGCCAGCCAGCTCGATGAATTCATCGGCAGTTTGAAGGCCGAAAGCCTTCGCAGCGTGATTTGTCTGCCACCCAACTTTATCGATGACATCGAGGGTTCCGCTGCCGTTCCGCTCTACCGCGCGACCAGCGCCCACTATCAACAGCATCGACCAGCCATGCTGGATATGCTTCGATCCATGGCCAGCAAACATGAATTGCCAATTGTTGAGTTACCGCCCGTATCGTCCAGTCAATTCGAATCGGGCACGTACTTGAGCATCCAAGGTTATCGAACTTGGGGCACCAACGTTGTAGAGGGTTTTTATACAGACATACCCGACGCGACCTTGCGTTCACGCACTCAGGAACAACAGCTGTATACGCTAGCCAGCCAGTCACAACGCTTATTCTTCGACATGCATCGTCCCGAGAACGAAACGTATCTGCTGCTCTTCCGCAAACATGAACAAGGCAACAACGCTGTAGAGCTCGGTCAGTACCGCGCTCTGCTGGCTGAGAAGCAACTGGAGATGTTACACACTGCCGCCCGGCAATGACGCGAGGGCGCTGGCAAACTTGTCGCATAACCAAGCAGTCGGTTCGGCGCCCACAGAGATGCGCAGCGTGCCGTCGTTGATACCCAACTCAGCTTGCTCTTGAGCGCTTAAACCGCGATGACTAGTGGAGACAGGATAAGAGACTGTCGTCTGAATGTCACCCAGAGAGGGACAAAAGGGAATTTCGGGAGCGAGCGCCTGCAGAACTTGCTCAATTTTTGCGCGGCCACCAGCGACATGGATACACAACATCCAACCGCCTGTCTTTAATTGTCGCTGGGCTAGTTCATACTGTGGATGCGATGGCAGCAGTGGATAGTCCACACCCAGCACTTCGGGCAATTGCTCCATGCGCTGCGCCAGGGCGAACGCACTGTGTGAGGCGGCTGCCAGACGCAACGGTAGACTAGCCAACCCGCGCGAGGTCAGGTAACAGTCCAGCGGACTGGAAGTCATGCCATATAGGCTGATCACTTCAGCCAGTCGCTCAATCAACTGCGGCTCGCGGGCAGCCACCATGCCCACCATGGCATCGCTGTGACCAGAGACGATCTTGGTGAGGCTCTCCATGCAATAGTCCGCACCAAGATCGAGCGGCCGAGCAATCAAATGCGACGCAAAGGTGTTATCGACTAGCAATCGACCACCGACGCGGTGCGTCACCTCGGCGATCTCGCGAATGTCGCTAACCCTCACACGTGGATTGCTGATCGTTTCAATGACGACCAGTGCCGCTCGACTGCTGGCCAACCGCTGCAAGTCTTCGTCGCAGTTGGGATCAAAGGTGCGTGAGAAGACATGCCAGGGACCAAGTCCACTTTGAAAGAGAGATCGCGTCTTGCCGTACAGGTCGCGAGCCAGCCAAACTTCGCTGTGCGGTTTCAGGATGGACCACGCAACCGCAGCGATGGCACTCATGCCTTGGGCAGTGAGCACACAGCCCGCTGCACCGTGCAAGTCCGCTAAGCGATTGGCTAGCGACTGGGCATTGGGATGAGCATCTCGGCGATAGACGAAGTCATCACCTTGCATTCCACGCTGGGCAGCGTCCAGGCTGGGCATGCTCCAGACGCTCGACAGCGTTAGTGGTTCGGCATGAGGCGTCGCGCGACGTTTCATATCCAACCCAACTCGCAAATTGTGACCATCGGCAGGCTAGGCATTCAGGTGTTGCATGGTGGGTTAGAGGGTGCGCCTTGCCTGCGGCTACGGGTTAAACGATTGGGGGCCAGTCCAGTGTTCGCCAGTCCAGTGTTCGCTGGCTCGATTAGCTTACGACCCAAGTGTCGCCACTATTGAATAGTTTATTCAGGTCACCTGCGCCGCGAGCGGCGATGGCACTGTCGATCTGAGCTTGCATCTGCGTTTCAAAGGTCGGCGACTGGACATCGCGGAACACGCCGATCGGCTCAGGGAAGTCGGGCTGACGCATGCGAGCCAGCAGGTACACCAGCGTCGGATCAGCTTGCTCGTCATGGAACAGCAAATCATCTTCGGCTATGCCATTGCCCAAGCTGACTATTTCCGGGCGGAGTCCGTTCAAGCGAATTCCCTTGTCGCGATTCTTGCCGAAGATCAGCGGCTTGCCATGGGCAAGTTCCACTGTCGTGTCTTCGCGAGTGCCACGATCTTGAGCGTAGTTGAAGGCACCATCGTTGAAGACGTTGCAGTTCTGATAAACTTCGACGACCGCGGTACCTTGATGCAGAGCAGCGCGACGCAGCGTTTCACCCAAGTGCTTGATGTGGGTATCAACCGAGCGAGCAATAAACGTCGCTTCGGCACCCAGAGCCACCATGATAGGATTCAGTGGATGGTCGATCGCGCCCATCGGCGTGCTCTTGGTAATCGCACCTGTGGGACTGGTCGGCGAATATTGGCCCTTGGTCAATCCATAGATGCGATTGTTGAATAACACCAAGGTGATGTTCACATTGCGGCGCAGCAAGTGAATGAAGTGATTGCCACCAATCGACAACGAATCACCGTCACCGCTGATAACAAACACCTTCAAATCAGGTCGCGCCAGGCGCAAACCCGTGGCCACCGCTGGCGCGCGACCGTGAATGGAGTGCACGCCATAGGTATTCATGTAGTAAGGAAAACGGCTCGAGCAACCAATGCCGGAGACGAATACGATTTGCTCAGGGGGCAATCCCAACTCTGGCAGCATCTTCTTCATCTGCGCCAAAATGGAATAGTCACCGCAACCTGGGCACCAACGAATATCTTGATCGCTGGCGAAGTCGTTGGCAGTCAGAACTGGTAGTGCTGTACTCATTGCAGTATTTGAAATTTGAATTTTTGAGTTGTTAATAGTTGCGATTCGAAACTTGAGATTAACCGGCGCGGCTTTGGACCAACACGTCGGCGGCGCCTTCGGCGCTCGTCATCTCGAAGATCTTTTCCACCAACTCGGTGACCGTAAACGGCTTGCCTTTGACTTTATTAAAGCCGATGGCATCGACCAGGTACTTGCTGCGAATCAACATGCGCAGCTGGCCATTGTTGAGTTCCGGGATGAGCACCGAGTCGTAGCGACCCAAAATCTGTCCGAGGTTACTTGGGAAAGGATTCATGTGTCGCAGGTGGCAATGAGCGACACTGCGTCCCGATTCGATGGCTTTTTGCACGGCCGTGTAACATGCACCATGCGTACCACCCCATGACAAGACAAGTAGTTCACCTTGCTCGGGGCCGACGACTTGCTGCGGCGGAATCATTTCGGCGACGTTGGCAACTTTTTGCGCGCGAATGTTGGTCATCTTCTGATGATTCTCGGCGTCATAGCTAACGTTGCCAGTGCCATCCTGCTTTTCCAGACCACCGACGCGATGCATGAGTCCCTTGGTACCAGGGATGGCCCAAGGTCGAGCCAGCATTTCATCGCGCGAATACGGCTTGAACGAACCGTCACCCGTATCCACTGGATGGCGAATCGTAATGGGCGGCAGTTTGCTGACGTCTGGAATCAACCAAGGTTCGGCACCATTGGCGATGTATCCATCCGACAACACAACCACAGGGACCATGTAACGCGTAGCAATGCGCCAAGCTTCTACGGCCGTGTTGAAGCAATCGCCAGGACTGCGCGCGGCCAAAACAGGCACGGGGGCTTCGCCGTTGCGGCCGAATAAGACTTGCAACAAGTCGGCTTGTTCGGTCTTGGTTGGCAGACCAGTGCTTGGACCACCGCGTTGGACGTCAATGACCAACAGTGGCAACTCGAGCATCACGGCCAGGCCCATCGCTTCAGCTTTTAGCGCGATACCAGGTCCGCTGCTGGTCGTCACACCCATCGCACCACCATAGGAGGCACCCAGTGCCGAACAAATGGCAGCGATCTCGTCTTCTGCCTGGAACGTGCAGATGCCAAAGTTCTTGTACTTGCACAGTTCATGCAAAATATCGCTGGCCGGCGTAATCGGGTACGAGCCGTACACCAATTTCTTGCCGCTCAGTTGAGCAGCGGCCATGAGACCCCAAGCCAATGCCTGGTTGCCCATGATGTTGCGATACTTGCCGGGAGTCAGATGGGCTGCTTCGACGCGATACGAAATACCGAGTGCTTCGGTGGTTTCACCATAAGCCCAACCCACGTTGAGCGCGCGTTCGTTAGCGGCTGCGATTTGTTCGGTCTTGGAGAACTTGCCGCGAATGAACCGCAGCGTTGCTTCCATATCGCGACCGTAGAGCCAATAGACCAATCCCATCGCAAAGAAGTTACGGCAGCGATCGGATTCTTTGACGCTCAGTCCCAACGAACTGACCGCTTCGCGCGTCAGCTTGGTCATCGGCACTTTAACCAAGCGATACTTTTCCATCGCTGGTTCATCCAGCGGATTGGTCGCCAGGTTAGCGAGCTTCAAATCTTTGTCTTCAAAGCTATCTTCGTTAACGATCAGCAGTCCACCTGGACGCAGATCGTTGATATTGGTCACCAGCGCCGCCGGGTTCATCGCTACGAGTGCATCGAGCGTATCGCCGGGCGTGTGGACTTCGTGGGCTGCGAATTGAACTTGAAAACCGCTCACACCGGCGCGCGTGCCGCGTGGGGCACGAATTTCAGCCGGGAAGTCGGGAAAGGTGGCGACGTCGTTTCCGAGCAAGGCTGAGGTATTGGTCAGCTGTGTTCCGAGAAGTTGCATTCCGTCGCCAGAGTCGCCTACGAGGCGGACCGTGATACCACTCACGGTCTCGACTTGCTTGCCCTCACTCGTCGGTGAGGAGATGTCCTGAGACATTCACGTGGATCCGTTGGAGAGTTAGTTGGGGGTTTTGGCAAAGATTTTCGATTGTATCGAATTTTGGGCTGCCGTAAGTATACGCAATTTTGACAAAAGCCCCGCCAAGTTGCCATGCCAAATTGCCCAGTTAAGCCAAATCCTTTATCCCCTCGCCACCTCCCCAAGGCTTTGCCTTGGGGTCACCTCTCCAGGGCTTTGCCACCTCTCCAAGGCTTTGCCGTGGGGAGGTCGAATCGAGCCTTAGCGAGATTCGGGAGGGGTCTGGGGTTGTTGCCGATCTCGCCGGAGATTGGAGGCCGATGCGTGAAGTGTCCGAAGTCTGGCTGAGAGTGGGGACAGAGCCCCAGTCGATATGCTGGCATTGCGTGCGGATTCCCGTGCGCTTGCTCTGTCCCCAGACTCGATCGGGGACAGACGCCAGGCCTGCGATCAGAAGGTCTGGCGACTTCCGGCTACAGTGGAAATGACGGAGCGGCCCTGGAGAGCCGCTCTACGGGAGAGCGGGGACAGACCCCGAGGCAATATGCTGGCATTGCGTACAGACCGTGCGTGTGCTCTGTCCCCAGACTTGATCGGGGACAGACGTCAGGCTTGCGGTCCGAAGGTCTGGCGACTTCGGCTACGGTGGAAATGACGGAGCGGCCCTGGAGAGCCGCTCTACGGGAGAGCGGGGACAGACCCCGAGGCGATATGCAGTGCCCCCTCCCGCAGACTTCGGCTAAACGCCTCGTCTGCGACCTCCCCCGCTGCGCGGGGGAGGTGACAGTCACCTCTCCAAGGCTTTGCCTTGGGGAGGTCGAATCGAGCCGTAGCGAGATTCGGGAGGGGTCTGGGCGGTGGAGGCGAAGCCGGGAGTGGTGACAGCCGGTAGAATATTGAATTAGAGGGTGCTAAGCCGCTGAGGACAGCTGCTCTACGATGCGGCTCTACAGTTGTTGCTCTTCGAAAGCCAATACGCCATGTTTTCAACTGGACATCGCCATGCATTCGAGTCTCTGGGGGCGCGTAGGCGTGAGGGTTTGGTGGTGTCGTCGCGGCGCAATATGCTCAAAGCTGGCCTGGGGGGTATGGCTGGGATCACGCTGCCTGGACTGCTGGCCCAGCGCGCTGTGGCAGGCCCGGCCCGCGAGGGTAAAGCGAAAAGTGTCATTCTGTTATGGATGGCAGGTGGCCCAAGTCATATAGACACTTGGGATCCTAAGCCCGATCGGCCTTATCAAAATCGCGGCCCTTTTGGTGTGATATCGACCAAATTGCCGGGCGTGCAGATCTGCCAGCACTTGCCCAAGCAGGCCGCCATGCTGGACAAGTTTACGCTCATACGTTCGGTGGATGCCAAGTTCAGCAACCATGAACCCAACATGGTTTTCCAAACTGGGAACCTCGACGCTGAACCTCGAACCAACGCCGAAGCGGAAACCTACCCGGCCATCGCTTCGATCATCGCGCAGCAGCGCGGTAGCGGGACGAGTGGTTTACCGCCCTATGTAGGCTTTTACAGGTCGCGTTCGCATATCGCTTTTGGTGGCTCGATTGGTCAGCAGTACGATCCCTTCCAAGGCAATTCCGCTGCTCAGCTACCGATCTATGACACGGTGGGTAACGATTCAGGCAAGAAGTCGTCGGCTGAGATGTTTCAATTCCCAGGTGGCCTGAACTTTGATCGCTTGCAAGACCGGCGTCGCTTGCTGCTGGACCTGGATTCGATGCGCCGCCAAATCGATGCGTCCGGCACGATGGAAGCGACCGATGTTTTTCAGCAGCAGGCCGTCGATTTGTTGCTCGGCGAAAAAGCTCGACAAGCCTTTGATTTGTCGCGTGAACCCGACGAAGTGCGTCAGCGTTACGGCCAGCATCTGTGGTGCCAGCAAGCCTTGTTGGCTCGGCGATTGGTCCAGGCCGGGGTGGCCTTTGTCACGCTGGACCTGAGTTATCATCCGGCCAGTGGCACGTGGGACAATCATGGCGACAACATTCCGCCATACGGTGGCATTTCGCGCGGACTAAAGCCACTTCTGCCGCTATTTGATCATTTGCTTACGACGCTGGTCAGCGATTTAGAAGCCTGTGGCCAGCTGGATGATGTGCTAGTGATTGCAATGGGTGAGTTTGGGCGCACGCCCAACATGGGCACGCAAGGCAGCACTGACGGTCGCGACCATTGGCCGAATATTATGTCGATGTGCCTGGCCGGTGGTGGCCTGCGGCACGGCCAGGTGATTGGAGCCAGCGAGCGTGACGGCGGCTCAATCAAAGAACGCCCCGTCCGCCCAGGCGACCTGGCTGCCACCCTATACAAATACTTTGGCGTCCCACTGAACACCCAATACATCGACCACCGCGGCCGACCTCGCAATGTTGTAGAACAAGGCGAGCCAATCGGTGAGTTGTTTTGAATGGATGTTGTTTGGATTTTGTGTTGAGTGGATATTGTTTTGAGAGGCTAGTTGTCTTCGTTTAACCCGTAGCCGACAGGCTAGGCGCACCCTCTAACACATGTTCGCGTTTACCTCAGCATCCGCTTGCTCCGGAACAATGAAACGGCCAACTCGTTAATTCAGCAAGCCGAATGAAAAACTGGGATGGAAGCCTGCGCCACAAGGTTTCGCGAATAGTCACAAACTGCCTATCTGGGGGCAAGAACCGAACATTGCACTGGGCAAACGTAGCGGCGGCGATGCGTTCTGTGTATGCTAGCACCGATTTGAAATCGTGACCCTTTACCAACTCACACAGAAACTCTCAATCACACTATGACCAGTACAACTGACTCGGGAGCCGTACCCAATGCGCTTCGCCTGTTGCTGGGCGGCTTTCTGGCTATCTTGGCGGCGGGCGTAGGCTTTGCTATCCGTGGCGGCATCCTGGATAACTGGGCTGCCGACTTTAATTTTACATCTACGGAACTGGGCCTGATCAACGGTGCGGGATTCACCGGGTTCTGCTTTGGAATCATCATCGGCGGGATCGTCGTCGACAAGCTCGGCTACGGCAAGCTGGTGTTTGCGGCGTTTGGCTTTCACCTCTTGTCTGCCTTGGTCGCCTTCGGTGCAACAGCCGGCATGTCGACCGAAACCGCCTTCAATTATCTATTCATCGGTACGTTCTTGTTCGCCCTTGCCAATGGAACGTTAGAAGCTGTGGCCAATCCACTGGTGGCTACTATCTTCCCCAACAATCGCACGCATTATCTGAACATTCTGCACGCATCCTGGCCATTGGGCTTGGTGCTGGGTAGCGTGGCTGGTTGGATCCTGGACGACCAGTACAAGATTCATTGGAAGTATCAGTTAGCGTTATTCCTAATACCCACCATCATTTACGGTTTGATGTTCCTCGGACAGAAATATCCCAAGAGCGAAGCCTCAGCCAAAGGTCTGAGCTTGGGTGAAATGTTCCGCGATGTGGGCGTGCTTGGTTCAGCGATCATCGGTCTCTTTATCGGCTTGTTCGTTAACAACTCATTGGGACCATTGCTTTCCGGACTGACGGGTTCCGACTTCTTCGCTGGCGCGACTTGGATGTACATCTCGATTGCAGTCGGGGGCGCGGTGTTCTTAGGCTTCAGTGGGCTGGCCAACTGGTCGATTGGGGCAGGATTATTGGTTGTCTTGTTCTTGACTCACATCTTGGTCGGCGCGGTTGAATTAGGTACCGACGGTTGGATTCAGAACATCACCGGAAATATTCTCAGCAGCGAACAAGGCAAGATCTTGTTCGCATTCACCTCGCTAACAATGTTCTTGTTGCGATTCTGCGCTGACTTCATTGAGAAGAAATTGAAGATTACACCAGTAGCATTGCTATTAATCTGTGCAATTTTGGCCTGTATCGGTCTGAACATGGTTAGTGGAATCACGTCTTTCGCAGGTGCCCTACTGGCCCTTACGATTTACGGTATTGGCAAGACATTCTTCTGGCCCACGATGCTGGCCGTCGCCTCTGACCGCTTTCCGCGCACTGGCGCTGTAGCCATCTCGATTATGGGTGGCCTGGGCATGATGAGTGCCGGTCTCTTGGGGTCAGTGGGCTTGGGCTATGCCAAAGATCGTTTTGCTGGTGCCGCACTGCAGAAGAGCGATGCCGCCCTATATCAAGAATACAAGGCTGACAAACCCAGCCAGTTCTTGGTCTTCGAAGAAACCTACGGGCTAGATAACGCCAAGCTAGGCGATATCAATAAGAAACTTGAGGCCATTCGTACGAAGATCGCAGAAGAGAAGGGCGACGTGTCAACCGCTCCCTCGCAACTGGAACCTGCAGATCAAAAGGTCTACCAGGCCAGCATCGAAGGCGACCGACAGACGTTGCGAGCCGATTCGTTCATCCCACTGACCATGGCAGTCATTTATTTGCTGATGCTCATCTACTTCAAGTCGATTGGCGGTTATAAACGCGTTACGATTGAAGGCGAGCCTTCGTCGGGGCACTGAGGTGCATCCAGCCGCACTTGATCCAGACCAACTCTTGGCGGCGTGTGACATTCAGTTCACGCGCCGCAGTGGTCCTGGCGGGCAGAATCGCAACAAAGTAGAAACGGCCGTTGTGCTGACGCATCGGCCCACTGGTCTGATCGCTCAAGCTGCTGAGGAGCGTTCGCAAGCTGAAAACCGTCGCCAGGCCATCACGCGCTTGCGATTGAAATTGGCTGTCGAGCACCGGCAGTCGCCTCTGCCTGAGCGCTCGGCTCTGTGGTCGCAACGCACGGCCAACGGTCGCATTTCGGTTGCCGCAGACCATACTGACTTGCCGAGTCTCTTGGCCGAAGCCCTCGATGTGCTGGCTGCTCATCAATACGTGGCCAGCGATGCGGCGGCGGATCTCAAGCTCAGTTCGTCACAGCTAGTCGGACTACTGCGCATGCATCCGCCCGCACTGGCTGTGTTAAACAATCAACGCCTGGCCGTTGGCAAGCCGCCCCTTCGATAAGTAGCCGAAGTCGCCAGACTTTGGACAGACCAGTAGCCGAAGTCGCCAGACTTTGGACGCGTCGAGCTCGGGTTCATCCAATCTCTGGCGAGATCGGCTACGAAACCAATGCTAGCAACAGTTAAAATTCCAGAGTGCATTGAAGTGCCATCCCCTTGGAGAGCCGATTAAGGGTAAGATGGTGTCGAAAATCCGCCAGGAAATTGCGGACGAAAGTACTGTTTATTAGCTGGTGAGCTAGGATGGCTGGGACCATGCAGGGCCGTAAGTTTCGCTTGACAAGTTCTCGAGCTCTGGTGCTCGACATCGCGCATATTGCCAAACAAGTGCCGGCCTTTCCGGTCGAACGTTGGTTCGATATGGGAGCCGTGGCCGCAGCCCGCTCGCAAGCTGCGCCGCGCATTTCTTGGGTGACCCTGTTCGTCAAAGCTTACGGACTGGTCAGCCGTCAGATGCCCCAATTGCGCACCCACTTTCTGAAGTACCCGATTGCTCACTACTATCAAGCGCCTGGGAGCGTTGTGAGCGTTTCGATCAATCGCTTCTACGAAGGACAAGATCGATTGTTTTGGGGTCGTTTCTATCAACCCGAAAACTTGCGACTGGTCGATCTACAAGCGGAGCTGGATCTGTATTGTCAGGGTGATGTCTACGAGGTGTTCAAGCGTCAGATGTTGGCCGCCAAGTTCCCGACGATCATGCGCCGTTTCTTCTGGTGGTGGCGCATGAACTTCGAACCACAAAAACGAGCCCGACGTTTGGGCACGGGTAGTATTTCGGTACTGGCAGGGCAGGGCGTTTACAATCGCCTGCATCCTTGCATTTTGACGTCGACGCTGGCCTACGGTCCGGTGCAAGCGGATGGACGCATGTGGGTTACCTTGCAGTGCGACCATCGCGTCATCGACGGCGTCGCCGCCGCCGAAGCGCTCAACATGTTCGAACGCGTCCTGACCGGCGAGTTGTTAGGTGAGCTAGAACTGCTGCGCCACAACCAACGCCAAGTGGCCTGAACCAAGTCACTTACACCCGATGTCTCCCCCGATCTTAAGCGAGGACACACCACTTGTCTTTTTGCTAGCGTCACCCACACGCGCGGCGACAGACCCGGTGCGCGTCAAGTGTCTGTCCCCCGGTCGATCCGCTCCGCTAACTCAAGTCTTACACCCGACGTCTGTCCCCAGATCTTGAGCGAACTCAAGTCTTACACCCGACGTCTGTCCCCAGATCTTGAGCGCGTAAGCGCGGGGACACGCCACTGGTCTTTTTGCTAGCGTCACGCATACGCGCGCGGGGACAGACCCGGTGCGCGTCAAGCGTCTGTCCCCGATAGTAGAGCGGCTGTCCCCAGCCGCTCGGCACCCTCTAACCCAAGCCACTTCAAACCAGACGTCTGTCCCCCCGGGCGCGACCAGGGACAGAGCACCCGCATAACCAGAAACCAATGCCAGCAAATCAAACCGGGGTCTGTCCCCGATAGTAGAGCGGCTGTTGGGTTTGAGGCGACTTGGGTTATAGGGTGCCGAGCGGCTGAGGACAGCCGCTCTACGACCGGGGACAGACCCGGTGCAGTTTTCTGAAGTTGCCCGCAGTTGAGCGGCGCAGGCGGAGCCTGCAAGGCAGTGGGTTACCAGGCAGAGCCTGGTAACCAGGCCAGGACAACCGGGGCTAACGCCGGCTAACGCCCTCGACTTAGTGACAGTGTCTGCTCTACGATTGCCAGGCGTTGATCGAGCGGGCCGCCTACGCGGGTGTAGGACACATGGCGATGTTGCAACTCAGCTTCGATCTGACGCTGAAAGGCTTCGCGAAACACCGCGCCCGAACGATCCCAAGTGTCATCGTAGGGAATGTCGGGCAAACATAGAAAGTAGTGATCGTATCTCCGGGGCGCTTCATCTGCCAGCTTCTCCAAACGAGCATCGCAGGCATCGTGATAGTACATCGAGAAACATCGCGTGATGATGGCTTCGGTATCGACAAACAAAAACCGCCGCGCGGACTTGGCAGCAACATCTTCACGTTCGCGATGCCCGATGCCAATCTCGTAGAGTTGCTCCAAGGTTAAGCGGCGATCGACTTGATGCTCTTGCCAATACTCGCGACCGTATTCGGGTACCCACACGGTGTCATGTTTCGCAGCCAAGGTCTCGCAGAGCGTCGTCTTACCGGTCGAAGGCGCTCCGACGAACACGACATGTTTTACTAAGTCACGATAGACGAGCTGGGCAAGATGATGGCGCTGCGCGAACGGGTCTTGGCGAACGGCTGTACCACTGATCGCCACCTGGCTGCGGGTTTCATCGACGCGGCGGTCGATAACGCCTAGAGCTTGACTGACATGCTGGCCATAAAATTCGCTGCTATAAAAATGAGTTAGTGGCCAGCGCGAGCCTCCCGGCAAATACTCTTTCAATCGCTTCCGCAAATACGCATCATGTTCAGCCGTGATGGCCGGATCATCGCTAACCTCCAGCGGTCCATCCCAAGCCTCCAGCACTTCGACTTGCGGATACAACTGCCGAATCCAATGAACGCGTGTAGGCAGCGGTATCTCGGTCACCAGCGGAACGTCGTAAATCAGCACCACGACGCGATCCATTTCCGCCAGCGCGGTTTCGATCAGCAACTGATGTCCGCGATGCAAAGGAGCGAATTTGCCCAGGATCAAACCCGTTTTCATATTCTCAACATTCGATTGATTAACGCAGAGTCCGAATTGGACGAGTCGACATACTTAGCGAACCCGCAATTCTCGCCGCCAGGTAATCCAACCCTGCGTGGCCATGCCCAAAAACGCCACGTACAATCCTACGGTCGGCCACAGGCCTTGAGCACTGAATACGATGATGCTCAAGATATTAACGGCAATCCACAGCCACCAATTCTCGAGCTGCCTGTGAATGAGCAGCCACTGAGCTACCAGACTGAATCCAGTGAGGGTCGCGTCGGCCAGCGGCCAGGTCGCGTGAGTGAATCGCTGCATGAACCACCCGAGGACCAGCGAGATAGCGACAGCAGCTAGCAGGGCTATGGTCCTGTGAGGCCAGCTGAGTTGTTGAACTTCAATTCGCTCGCTGAGGCCGTTGGCATGATGTTGGCCATCGTGGTGTTGGCTTTCCCCAAGATTGTGCGCCGCCCCGTGCTGGGCAGCGGCGAGCGACTTTTTCCACTGCAACCAGCCATGCACTTGCAGGAGGGCAAAGACAATTTGTAGCCCCGTTTGCGAGTACAGCCGCGCATCGTAGAACACCTTGGTGTACAACAACACTTGCATCAGTCCAATTGGCCAACACCAGACGCTGCGCATAATGGTTAACGCGACGGCCAGTAGACCACACACTGCTGCTAGGACTTCCAGGATGCTCAAGCCGTCGGCTCCTCAAGGCAATCAGCGTTATTCTTTGGTGGTGGTCGTGCGCGTCACTACGCTCTGCCCAATGGCGTGTCAGTATTGTGGCTATAGCCGCCACGTTACGCGAGACCGCAGCTCTTTATCCGCAGCCACCCTGGCGCAGTTTGGGCAAGCGCTTCACCAATACCAGTCGGCCACGGGCCGCAGCATCCTGGTCTGTTGGTTGGGTGGTGAGCCGTATCTTTGGCCTGATCTGTGGCCAGTCACCCAGCTGTATCGCGACGAGTATAACTTACCCATCGGCGTGACTACGTCAGCAGTAAATCTAGACACCCTGGCGATCCAACAAAATACGCTGCGCTGGATTGACGAGCTGACCATCAGCGTCGACGGCCTGGCGGCTCATCACGAGTGGGCGCGGCAATCACCTGGCAGCTGGCCACGACTGCGACAGACGGTTCAAAAACTGGCCCGAATCCGCGCCGATTTTTCACCGATTTTACGTGCCAATTTGGTGCTCATGCGTTCCAACATCGACCGATTTGCCGCGATATGCCACGAATTGGCGACGTGGGGTTTTGACGAGCTGACCTTTAATCAACTCGGCGGCCTCGATCGCCCCGAATTCTATCCCGACAACCGCATCTTGCCCGCCCAGTGGCTAAGCTTTCGGGAACAGTTGCCGACCTTGCGTACGGCGCTCTCCACCAGCGGAGTCGTTATCGCAGGCTCAGAAGCCTACCTCGATCGACTGCAAGCGACCACCATGGGCCACGCCATTCCAGTCGCTGATTGCACGCCAGGACAAGAATTCTGGTTCATCGATGAAGTGGGCCGACTAAGTCCTTGCAGCTACACTAGCCATGCTTACTCCATACCCATCGATGAACTGACTACGACAGAACAGCTGTTGCAAATTCCCGACCGGCTAAAGACCTTAAGACAACACACTCGCTGCCAGGCCTGCGCTGACTGCCATGCCACGCATTGGTTCGACAAGTTCCGTCCCATCAATGTGGCATAGCACAATGTGGCATAGGCTTCCAGCCTGCGTGCATGTGACATAGGCTTCCAGCCTGTGTGCATGTGGCATAGGCTTCCAGCCTGTGTGTCATAGTCTTCCATCCAGAGTGTCCTACAACTAACACCATCACCAAACCATAGACCAACACAACCAAACGCACACGATGTTCAAACAATTCCTGCAACGCGTTTCGCAAGCACCCACCAATCCACAAGCAGCTCCTGCGGCCCGCGACTTTGATGTAGCCGATCTCTACCGCGGGCCGGTTACGATCAGTAGCGATGCCCTGCAACAAGAGTTGCCGCTGGATGAAAAGCTGCGTCAAGCTTACTTTTGGATCGTCAATCATGCGGTGATCAGCCCGTTCTACGATATTGAATATCAAGACGGACCTTCGCAGATATTTGAATTGGGCGACCACCGCGACCAGGTGATCTTACCCAGCGGCCAGAGTTACTGCAGTTTCATTCTGTTGCCGCTGTTGACCTTCTCTGTCCGCGCCAAATGTTTGTTGGTAGGTGGCCCCGGGCGGGGCAAGACCACCAGTGCTATCTTGATGGGCATTCTGGCCGGCTACCCGATCCGCGAAGTTCGTCGTGCCATCCAAAAGGGCCAACCGCAGATGACCATCGCTGACCTGATCGGTAGTCCGCTGCCGGCCGACATCGTCAAAGCGCAAAGCCTCGATCAAATCGGTATTGCTTGGCGCAGATGGTTGGGCATGCGAGTCAAAATCATCGATGAATACAATCGCATTCCCACGCGAACTCAATCGGCCTTGCTAACGTTGATGGCAGATAACTACGCCGAATTATTTGATCAGACTTTCGAATGTCCGCCATCGGCCTGGTATCTGACGGCCAATGACGATGCGGGCGGCGGTACGTATCAAGTCATCGAAGCCTTGCGCGACCGGATCGACATCGTCGTCAAGGCGTTGCACTTCAACTCGCGGTTCCTGGGCGATCTCTTGTCACGAATTGAATCCGGGGTCAGGCCCGAAGAGATCGTCCCAGCGCAGATTGTCTTTACCGAATCCGAACTAAATCGCATGGAAGCCGAAATTCGCGCCGTCGAAGTTCCCAAGCCGATTCTGCGTCGGCTCGAGTTCTTTGCCAGTCAGTTTGAATATATTGAATCGGCGGCCACTCAGTTTGAATACAAGACCAAAGACACCGTTAAACTCGCCGGTATCGATTGGCATCAAATCTCGGGTGCCGAAACTGGCAAGGACAAGCTGAAAGAGATCGGTGCACAGACCAAAAACGGCATGTCGGTACGAGCCTTGATGACCACCCTGACCTTCATCAAAGCCATGGCGTATTTCCGCGGCGCGCGACAAGTTGATATGGAAGACGTACGGCAAGTGATCCCCTTCGTCCTGCATGATAAACTCGTGCAAGACCCAGACTGCCCGTTCTTTGAGGCTCCCGGAAATGCGCCGCTCAGGAGCGACAAGATCGGTTGGATCCGTCGCATGTTCGATATGGCTTGCGCCGAATTCGATCGTTTGCAGTTAGACCAAGACGATCCAGTCCGACAACTCAGCGAGCAGTTTGATCAAGGCCTCGAAGGCGTCGATCAACGCGAAGTTCGTAAACGACTGACCGAGATCGAACGCATCCTCAAATCCTGGAGCGGCTCGCGCAAGTTCTATGGACATATGTACGACGACGTTTTGAAACTGAAGTACTTGCACCAGCGTTATACTAACTACTTGCGCTGGCTGAAGTGGAAGGCGTAGTCTCGTAGCGGAAGCCGTCAAGGCTTTCGGTTGTTGATCCTTCGAAATGCTTGACGCATTCCGCTACGAAAGACTTCGAAATGCCTGACGCATTCCGCTACGATAGTTTGGGCGAGATTTAATATGACAGTAGATGCAGATAACCGATCCCCTCGCGACTTGCAGATAGCTGCCGATGCTGCGTTTATAGCTGCTTTGGAAGCGGATCGCTCGGAGCTGAACCAACGTTTCAAACTCTGCAGCGCGCAAGGAGCGGCCTTGGATGGGGCCGCGTTTAAAGAGCATCTAATTCAGCGTGTGCAGCCCATTGTGGCAGCAGTGGCTCAGCAATTTCCTGAACGCACTCGGCTGGTTACCAAAGAACTGTACCTGGTATCGCTCGAACTTTTTCGAGCCAGCTACTGGGGAACCGAATCGCGACTGCTCGAGCTTAACGAGCTTTGGGAAAGCGTGCTGCCGAAACTAGCCCATCTCGTTGCCCGCGAGCCGGAAAGAGTTAGTGGCTCGCTGAGTAACGCGCTGATCAATCTCGCCAAATACGCAGTGCGCACACGGCAGTGGCTGGACGAACTGGCGTGTGTCGGGCCTCAGTGCGAATCGGTTTTGGAACTTCTGCAATGTGGACAGGTGCTTGCCTGGAGAGCAGGGCAAACGTTGCTGCGCCATAGTGCTCTGGAAACTTTGTTGCAACTACCGCGTAAGGTCGCAGGGCCGGCACTCGGATTGCCAATCGGACTGGCGGAAACGCTTGACGATCAAGCCTGGTCGGCCATCGTCGAGCGGCTCAAACGCAATCGCTGGTACGAGCCAACGCAGGCCAATGACGAGCAGGCGACGGCGACGATCTGCGAAGCGGGTCGAGTAGGCAACTATCGCGGACTGGGTGGTGGCTTTAGTGATTTGCCGAAAGTCTTTGAACATGAAAAGCAACTATACGTCACGGACCAAACGTCCGTATGGCGAATCGAAGTGGATCGATTCGGGTGTATTCTGCAGTTAGCACCCCAGGCACCTCTGAAAGGCAAAGCGGCCAAACCGCGCACGCCTGCAATCGATATTGAAGGCACGGTTTACTGGGATGAGATGGAACAGCCGTTCCCTTATTTAGTGACCTGCTGCAGTCACGCGACAGATGGTCAGACTTTAGCTCTGACGCTCGATAACTCATTTCACGTCTACCTGTTACATCGCCAAGTTTCGACATAGAAAGTATCAGTAGACGCATGCATGCTGAGTTGAAAGACAAATGGCAAGCCGATTGGCCAGAGGCCTTGCGCTTATGGAGCCAGTTTGTGCAACTGCATGAACCGATATGGTGTACGACACGGGCTGCGGAGAAAGCTGCGGGGCTGACCGGTAGCTTCGCCATGATTCGCCTGGTCGATCATTCGGTCGTCATCAGTTTGCGTCAAATCGCCGAACTGGGGCTCGAGGGTTTCAGTCGCGAGATCTTGGCGCATGAAATTGGTCATCATGTCCTGTGTCCAGCCGATCTGACGGATAACGCACGACTGCTGTCGCGCATTCGATTGGGCTTGCCCGGAGTTACTCAGTACGCACCGATGATCAGCAATCTATATTCGGACTTGCTGATCAACGACCGCCTGGCTCGACATGACCAGCTCGACATGGCCGGTGTGTACAAGCAGATGGGCACCACCAACGATTCGCAGTTGTGGCTGCTGTACATGCGCATTTATGAGTTGTTGTGGCGATTGCCGCCCCAGACGCTGGCCATTGGCTCGATTGAACCCCGCTTGAATCAAGACGCACAGCTGGGCGCACGCCTGGTGCGTAGTTATGCCCGCGATTGGATGGGCGGCGGCGGTCGCTTTGCTTGTCTGTGTTTTCCCTATGTTGAGCGCGATAAAGAAGCCGCGGAAAAAGCCTGCCGACATTGGTGCGATGCCGTGAAAGCCGGGGCCGGTGGCTTTCCCAATGGGCTGTGCGAAGAAGAGGAAGACGAACAAGACGGAGTTCTACATCCGGCCGAAGATCCGATCCTATCGGGCTTGGGAGAAATCGATGTCAGCGGCGGCAACCAGGGCCGAGTGCGGGGCCAAGATTCAGGCGTCAAGACAATCAAGACCGGGCGCAGCCCATTCGAGTACAGCGAGATCCTGCAAGCGGCCGGGGTCGAATTAAGCCTGCGCGAGATAACTGCTCGATATTACAAAGAGCGTGCGTTGCCGCATTTGATCCCCTTTCCAACTCGGACCACGCAGCAGGTTAGTGATCCACTGCCCGAAGGGCTCGAAGGCTGGGAGATCTCCGAACCGCTCGAGCAGATCGATTGGCTGGCCACACTTCTTGGCGGCTCCGAAGTCATTCCGGGTATAACGACTCGCCAACGTCTGTATGGCGATTCACCAGGCACTTCACCGGAGCGTCAGCCGTTGGATCTCTATTTGGGTGTGGATTGCTCAGGCTCGATGCGCGATCCAGCCCACTTCATTTCGTACCCCATCCTGGCCGGCGCGATCATGGTCTTGTCCGCGCTCCGCGTGGGAGCGCGTGTCAAAGTGGTGCTCAGCGGCGAACCAGGCAATAGTATTTCGACCGACGGCTTTATTCGTCAAGAACGTGCACTGCTGAACTTGATGACCAACTATCTAGGCACTGGTTATGCTTTTGGTATCCATCGCTTGTCCGAAACCTTCAACGAAGAATTTCGTAGCGATCGACCGGTGCATGTCCTAATCATTAGCGACAGCGATATGTTCCGTATGCTGGATGAACAAGGCAGTGAGAAATTGGGTTGGGATGTCGCTCGACAAGCCGTCCAGCGCTGTGGCGGTGGTGCTACCTACGTGCTGCAGATCCCTACTTCGTATCGCAGCCACGGTGCCCGCGAACTGGAACGCATGCACGCTGATGGCTGGGGTGTACATTTGGTAGACTCCATGGAAGAGCTGCTAGAGTTTGCTCGACAGTTCAGTCGCCAGAAATGGGCCCACGTAGCGGAAGCCGTCAAGGCTTTCGGATATTGACGAAACTCGTAGCGGAAGCCGTCAAGGTTTTCGGGAGTTTGATATGCTCGAAATGCTCGACGCATTCCACTACTGATAAAACATCGCACCATGAAACACGCAGGTCCACCGCTTGAAACGTTATTGCATCGGCTGACACAGTGTCCGCCCGACATGTTCGAGCATTGTGGGCAGTCACCCCAGCTGACGCTGGCCCTGGTGTGCGATTATTTTCGGCAACATGATCCACAGTATGATGCCACGCAATTGGCTCATGCGTGGCGGAAGCGTTCCGTGAAACAGTGTAGCGTGGCGGCCATTGTCGTTTGGCTACTCAACGATCCGTGGTTTCTAGCGCGACACGAGTTGGTGCCGCAGATGCGCCAGCTGTTGATCGATCCGCGGCTAGTGGCACTCAGCGAAATGATCCCGGCGGCTCTTTTAGTCAGCGATCCAGATCGACGCGAGGAACTCGTGCGTCTGACGCTATCGGCCTTGGACCTGCGACCAGCCGGAGAGACGCTCGCGCAGGCTACCGATCGATTCAATACTCTCGATTCCGTCGAACGCAAACGCATCCTCGCTGCCACGCTGGCCGCCGAGAAACGGGCCCGCGAAGTTCGCGAAGCGATGGCCCGTGCCAAAGCCCAAGAGTCGGCCAGCCGTTACGGAGAATAAGCACGTGGACACGTCCATCAAAGTTGAAGAAGACTCAGGTGGCTCAGCGCAGACTCACTACCCCGAAATTAGCGAAGTCGAACGCTTTCCGCTGCTTACATCCGCTGGTCGCCGACTCTTGCATGCCATGCGTCAACATCCGAGCGCGCCGCTTTGGAATTGGCCCAATGGCGAACAGCTGGATGCTGCGGGACTAAACTCCGTTGAGCAGTTCGCGCAGCAACTGCGTGCGGGCGCTCCCGCAGGCAAGCCCAACTGGTTAGATGAGTTCGCCCAGTTCTGCGTGACAGAGGTGCCCTTCTATCGCGACCGCCATTCGCGCTTGGCTTTGAGCAATTCCATCGCGTTTGAGTCGCTACCAAGTTGTTCGCGCGAAGATCTGGCGCCGCGAGTCTGGGATTTCGTGCCCGACAGCCAGTCGATCGACCAGTTGATTGTCTTTTCAACCAGCGGTACGACGGGGCATCCCACCAAGATGCTTTCGCATCCAGCCACGGCCGCCTGCGGTGTGCCGCTGCTGGAGCACGCCCT
Source organism: Rania fehmarnensis (assembly GCF_056494185.1). Classification (NCBI taxonomy): domain Bacteria; kingdom Pseudomonadati; phylum Planctomycetota; class Planctomycetia; order Pirellulales; family Pirellulaceae; genus Rania; species Rania fehmarnensis. The sequence continues at coordinate 1,910,394 of NZ_CM151398.1, read as the reverse complement.
CATGCAACAGGGCCTAGAGTTCTCGCGCGGGCCCGAATCGGTGGCGATAACCAACGTGGCCGCTTACCGCGATGCGTTTACAACGGCCATCGTCGTTGCCTGGCTGAAGGAAGCCGGTTGCTTGCGAGTAAACTTGCATCCATCGTCCTGGCGCAAAGTGGATGATCGCAGCAAGTTCATCAACTACTGGCAAGCACCCATTTGGTTAGGTGACCCGATCGCTTTTGAGCAGATGCTGACAGTGGGTATCGATCGCGCGCCGCAAGCCATTCTGTCGAGCATCATGCGCATGCCGGAAAAGCTGTCCGAGAGCCTGCAGTCTAGGTATGGCTGCCCGATCATCGATATCATCGCCATGACCGAAGTTGGGTTGCTGGCGATGAAGACAGACGAGGGCCACATAGTTTTGCCTCACGATGTTTACGTCGAGATTTTGGACGAGCATGATCAAGTACTGCCCGCAGGCGGGCGCGGCGAAGTCACCGTTACTTGCGCCCGCAACCCACTGATGCCTCTGCTGCGTTATCGCACCGGTGACTTCGCAGCCATATGCCGACAAGGATCACGAACTATCCTGCTGGACTATGAAGGTCGTTTGCCAGTTCATTTTCCATTGAAATCTGGGCGCGTGGTACATAGCATGGAAGTCACGCGTCTACTGCGACGACATCCCTTGATGCAATATCGCTTGCATCAACCTACCCTCGACCATTTCGAGTTTGCTTATCGCGGGCACGTCGACGATGACGCTCTGCGCATGGAACTGGCCGAGTTGCTTGAAAGACCTTCGTCGCTGGTCTTTAGCGAACTAGAACTTACTGGCAAAACGCACAAGGTGATCGAATACTGGTCAGCGGTGAGTTAGCCTCAGTTTTTGAAACCAAGGGGCAGGTCTCATTTCCGCTCCGGAAACGAACTACGTGCAATCGTCCCTACTCCGATTCAGGAAATGAAACCTACCCCCTTTATTTCATGCCGTCCCAACACGTCAATCTCATTGCTCGCCTGCCATGGTCCTTATTTTGAGTCATTAGCCGACTGTGGCTGTTCGGGACAATGGCGGTAGTGGACGCAGTGTTGACTTTTCAGCATGGACGTCTCCAGCTGAATTTCATTGTGGGAGTGTACTCGATCATCGTGGCCATCAAGCTCTACCGTCGCGCGACCGGCATTGCCGAAGAAGCCATCGGGTGGTTTATCGTTCTGTTCTGGGCCGATGTGTTGCTGCTGGCCAGAGCCCGGAACTTGGTATCTCATCAACTACGAGAGCCCGCTATTAAATATTCCTTTCTGGCTATTGATAGTCTGCGACTGCCTTTTCTGTTGTTGGGCCAAGCGAGAATTGACGCGACGCTCGACGATCCTCTTTCTCGCGCAGCCACCATCGAAATTGCGCATCAGCCTGGCCGGCTTATTTAGCGCCACGGTAATATTGGCGGCTATCTTTAACACCTACCATCTGGATATGCGACGCCATCCGTTTGGCAGTGCTCGAAGTCGGAGTTCGTTCGTTTTATTACAATTCGAGGTGCACCGTACATCGTTGCAGCGGCGTTTACCGTGGGGATACCAAATACAACACTTGATCACGGTCTCGGCGCGTCCTTCGCAACCTTCCCCCAGCTTCACTCTGGCACCACGACGACCTACTTTTGACCAGGCGGAAAGATGGTTATCTGAAAAGACAGCCAATATCCTATTCATTACCGATGACCAACGTGAATGGCTTGATCTCGAACTAGATAGATATGAGTTGGACGCGTATATCCAAGAAGCGATCGCACAAAAGCGTTTACCGACGGCGCAAGACCTTCGCGATTATGCCCTCAGTCGCAGGCGGGATTCGAACTAAACCGTAGGCGTTAGCCTCGGTTATCGAACGCGGATGATCGATCGTCCGAATTTATATTCGTTTGCTGGGGCAAATGCTAGCAAAAATGACCGTGGCGAAATGGTAGGGCACCGAGATTATTGCAAGTAGTCTTCAGCTCGTTCCGCTCACCACAGATCTTTTTGCTAGCGTCATCCATACACGCGCGAGGGACAGACCCGGTGCTCGTCCGGTGTCTGTCCCCCAGCCGATCCGCCCGACCAGCTCAAGTCACTCACGCCCGACGTCTGTCCCCCGCGTCTTGAGCGCGTGAGCGCGGGGACACACCACTGATCTTTTTGCTGGCGTCACCTATACACGTGCGAGGGGCAGACCCGGTGCTCGTCCGGTGTCTGTCCCCCAGCCGATCCGCCCGACCAGCTCAAGTCACTCACGCCCGACGTCTGTCCCCCGCGTCTTGAGCGCGTTAGTGCGGGGACACACCACTGATCTTTTTGCTAGCGTCACCCATACACGTACGAGGGACAGACCCGGTGCTCGTCCGGTGTCTGTCCCCCAGGCCGATCCGCCCGACCAGCTCAAGTCACTCACGCCCGACGTCTATCCCCCGCGTCTTGAGCGCGTGAGCGCGGGGACACACCACTGATCTTTTTGCTAGCGTCACCTATGTATAGGGGGACAGACCGGTGCTCGTCCGGTGTCTGTCCCCACCCGATCCGCCCGACCAGCTCAAGTCACTCACACCTGACGTCTGTCCCCCGCTTCTTGAGCGCGTTAGTGCGGGGACACACCACTGATCTTTTTGCTGGCGTCACCTATGTATAGAGGGACAGACCAGATGCGGATTTTAAAGTCGCCCGCTTTTGAGCGGCGCAGGCGGAGCCTGCAAGGCAGTGGGTTACCAGGCAGAGCCTGGTAACCAGGCCTAACGGCCCTCGGCTTAGTTATAAGAACAGAGGTCGCGGAGTTTGATACTCCGCGACCTCTGTGTTAATTTTTTGACTCTCTGCGTAATCGACTTACAGAGTTACTTCTTCTTCTCGACGTGCGTGGTGTGTTTGCGCAAGCGGGGGCAGAATTTGCTCAGCTTGAGCTTTTCACCGCCGGTTCGACGGCGAAGCGTGTAGTTGTGATCGCCGGTTTCTTCACAGACGAGAAAGACGACTTCTTTTTTCTTTTTCTTGGCCATGATTGAGTTTTATCGTTTGAAGTGCGAGTGGATTGTCAGGTCTATTCGGCGCCAACTGGTTCGGCAGGTTGGCTACCAAAGTCGGGCTTCTCAGCTTTCTTGCGGGTGCGATCGTTCTTGCCGGTGAACTCGAGGATAGCTCGTGGGCCATTGTCACCCAAGCGAGGCTTGGCCAACTTTAGGATCCGCGTGTAACCGCCTGGACGATCGGTGAAACGATCGGCGATGACCTCGACCACAACTTCGACCGCTTTCTTGTCGCGCAAGGTAGCAAACAGCTTGCGACGACCATTGACCACGGGACTACGAGCCGCAACCCACTTGGCATAGTTGTCGCTCTCGCGCCAAGCTTTCCATTCCGACGAATTGCGTTCCGCTGTGGTGCCGAACTCTGCTGAAGCAATCTCGGCGACGCGAATTCGCTTGGCCAGCGTAACGCACTTTTCGACCAATGGTCGAATTTCCTTAGCCTTGGCAACGGTCGTGATAATACGACCCTTCACCTTGGGCTTGTTCATATCTAGCTCCGAATCAGGCCGTTCGGTCAAGAACAGGGCGGAAACCATGTTGCGAAGCAGAGCTTTTCGGTGACTTGGGGCACGGCCCAAGACTCTTCCGTGTCGACGGTGACGCATGATTTTAGCTGTAAGGATTAAGGTGTAAGGTGTAAGGATTAAGGTGTAAGTCGCAAGCAGTCGGGTGTCTGTCGTATGGGATAAGGCATTTGTTGCGAGGTGTATTGCTTACACCTTGCTGCTTACACCTTACCGCTTACTGCTTACACCTCTCAGCGGAATGTTTGGCTCGACGGCAAGCGCATTCCTAAGTGCAAACCCAGCGTGGATAGCTTGTCGCGCACTTCGTTGAGCGTGGTGTCGCCGAAGTTACGAATCTCGAGCAGTTGATCTTCGGTGCGTTGGACCAGTTCGCGAATCGTGCGAATGCCTTCGCTCTCCAAACAATTGCCAGCTCGAACGCTCAGGCGCAGTTCGCTGACCAGCATGTTCAGCTTGCCCTCTAACTGGGCTTCGGCTGAACCAGGTCCGCCGCGTGCGGTCGCATGGACTTGCTTGCCCAGTTCGGTGTATTGCACAAACGGGTTGAGGTGCTTGCGCAAAATCTTGGCGGACTCGGTCAGAGCCAGTTCAGGATCAATCGAACCGTCGGTCCAAATCTCCAGCGTCAAGCGGTCGTAGTTGGTCTTTTGTCCAACGCGAGTTTCTTCAACTTCGTAGCGCACACGGGTTACGGGGCTGAACACGGCGTCGACGAAGATGATGCCGATTTCGTGATCGCGAGCGGTGTGTTCCGATGCGGGCACATAGCCACGACCGTTTTCAACCACCATTTCCATCACAAACGGCACATCGTCGGTCAACGTAGCCAACACATGATGCTTGTTGATCACTTCGACATCGCCATCGGTTTCAACATCAGCGCCGGAGATAATGCCGGCTTTGTTGCGTTCGACAGTGATCACTCGCGTTGAATCGCTGTGATTCTTGACGATCAGGCTTTTAACGTTCAACACGATATCGGTGACATCTTCGAGGATGCCGGGAATCGTGGTGAATTCGTGCTGAGCGCCGCGAACTTTGATTTGCGTGATCGCACTACCTTCCAGACTGGAAAGCAGGATGCGACGCAGACTGTTGCCGATGGTGGTACCAAAGCCACGTTCAAATGGCTCTGCCACGAATTTGCCGTAGGTGCCTGAGAGCGTGCTCTTGTCAACGTGCACTGCGCTTGGCAATTCCAAACCGCGCCATTTGATGTGCATTAGTCGTTAGCCTCGTACTGGAAAATTGTGCTCTGTTAGGAAATGCAAAAGTTGTACGTACTGCATGCGGCGGTCGATTAGACGCGGCGGCGCTTGCGAGGTCGGCAACCGTTGTGCGGAATTGGCGTGACGTCTTCGATCTGCTTGACCGACATACCAGCGGTCTGCAGAGCAGTGATCGCGCTTTCGCGTCCCGAGCCCGGTCCCTTGACGCGGACATCGATCTCGCGCACACCAAACTTGGCAGCCTTCTCAGCGGCTTGCTGAGCGGCGACCTGGCCGGCGAACGGAGTGCTCTTGCGAGAACCCTTGAAACCACAAGTGCCAGCACTCGCCCAACACAACGTATCACCCTTGGTGTCGGTTATCGTCACCGTGGTGTTGTTGAAGGTGGCGCGAATGTGGGCAATCGCCACCGTTACATTTCGACGCTGCTTACGACGTTTGGCCTTTGCCACAGTCCTGGACCTCAATATCTGATACGAACAACGTTAGATGACAAATGTATTCCAAGCCAACCCGAGCTCTGTAATGGATCAGCAGCCAGCGGCCGCCAATCCAACCAGCGCGGATTAGCGCAAGTCTTTAACGCCCTTCTTACCGGCAACTGTCTTACGAGGACCTTTGCGGGTGCGAGCATTGGTACGCGTGCGTTGCCCGCGAACCGGCAGGTTCAAACGGTGGCGCATGCCACGATAACACTTAATTTCACGCAGGCGGTGAATGTTCTGACCAATCTGACGACGCAACGGGCCTTCGACCGTGTAGTCACGCTCGAGCATCGTCGCCAAACGACTCAACTCGTCTTCGGTCAACTCACGAGCAGCTTTGTCGGGGTCAATGTTCGTCCTAACACATACCTGACGGGCGACAAAACTGCCGACACCGTACAAATACGTGAGCGAAATGGCCACTTTCTTTTCGTTGGGGATATCCACACCAAGTAAACGCGGCACGCGACGAACTCCTGCAAACTACTTAACTACTGAATTGATAAGAACTTACTTCATTCTACCCGGCGCAATAATTGCACTTTCTCGATTCGGAAGCGAGATAGTATAGCCCGACGAATTTAAAATCCGCAAGCCGTAATTGTCTCCTTTCGCTCCGCGAAAGGTAAACGTTTTCCAAGTCACCCCAAAAACAACCGCATTTACCCCACAAGCCTCGACGAATGTCGTTAGATCAGGAACCAATCCCGGTTAACTTCGTTGACTAAATGCAACTCGGGGCTACTGCCGCTCGTTGAGCGTGGTTAAGCGCAACCGGGGCTGATGCCCTCGGCTTAGTGGCGGCCTTGGTCGACGACGGCCTTGATGTTCTCAAAGACCGTATCCGGTGACTGCATGCCGTCGATCGAAGCCAACAATCCGCGGCGCGAATAATACTCCAGCAGCGGTGCGGTCTGAGTGTTGAACACGTTCAATCGCGCGCGAATCGTCTCATACGTATCGTCGGCGCGGTTTTCCAGTTGAGCTCGTTTCAACAACCTGCCCACCAGCTCTTCGTCTTCGGCCTTCAGGTCGATCACCAAATCCAACTGGCGGCCGACTTTCGTAAAGTGTTCGTCGAGCAGCTGAGCTTGGACGAGCGTTCGTGGAAAACCATCGAATAGGCAGCCCGCTTCGCAATCAGAATTGGACAGTCGTTGGGCGACGATGCGCATGACCAAATGATCCGGCGCCAACTTGCCCGCATCGACGTAGGAAGAAACCCAACGCGACAGAGCCGTGTCTTGACGCTTGACTTCGCGCAGCATCTCACCGGTTGAGAGGTGAGGAATCCGCAAATATTCGGTTAAACGTTTACACTGGGTGCCCTTGCCCACGCCAGGCGGCCCGATGAAGACTATCCGCATGGCAATGACCCTTGGGAAAGGAACGGTCCGGTTTGACCCTCAACCGGACCAGTAAACGCTGCCAATCTGCCTCCTGGCAACCTACGACTCCAGCAAGCCGCGGTAATTCCTCATCAGTAAGTGGTTGTCGATCTTTTGAATCAAATCGAACGCAACGCTAACAGCGATCAACAGTCCGGTACCACCGTAGAAATTGGCTACTGCGAAGGAGTTTACCAGCTGTTGATTGACCAAGATGGGCACAATGGCTACTAAGGACAAAAATGCCGCACCCACGTACGTGATGCGCAACATAACCTTCTCCAGGTAATCAGCTGTACGCTTGCCCGGACGATACCCAGGAATAAACGTACCGTGATCACGCAGGTTCTCCGACATTTCCTTCGGGTTGAAGGTAATCGAAGTCCAGAAGTAACAGAAGAAGAAGATGAGGATGACGTACAGCACGATATAGGTGTACGACTGACCGCTCGAAAGATTGTTGCCCATCATATTGAAGAAGTTGGCAAACGATCGACTGAGGGCAGTCTCGCCACTGAAGCCGCTGGCCATCACCGTGAACAACAGACCTGGCAGCATGATCAAGCTGCTGGCGAAAATGATCGGCATCACACCCGCTTGATTGATGCGGAGCGGCAAGTACTGCTTGGTGCCGCCATAGACGCGGCGACCGCGAACATGTTTGGCACTCTGCGTGGGAATGCGTCGCTGCCCCAACGTGATGAACACCACGCCGAACACAACTGCTACGAACAAGCAGGCCATCACGATCAGCGTATCAGGACCGATCTGTCCCGAGGAACCGCTGAGTTGGTAGGTCATGTCTTCCTTCAGATCCAGGAAGGCTTTGGGCATCTGAGCCAGAATGCTAGCCATGATGAGCAAGCTAATACCGTTGCCGATCCCGTATTCGTCGATCTGCTCGCCCAACCACATCAAGAACATGGTGCCGCAAGTCATGATGGCGATGGCCGTGACCTGCCACCCGAAGTGCAACTGGGTCGAGGTCAGTCCAAAGAAGTCTTCTGAGACCCAGGAATTTGGCCCGCCACTACCCATGATGTAGGTGCGCAGGTAAATCCAGCTTTGCAGGATGCACAAGAACACCGTCAAGTAACGCGTGTATTCATTGATCTTGCGCATGCCCGTTTGGCCTTCTTTGCGCAAGTTTTCGATGGGCTTCCAGACGCTGCCCAGCAGCTGGAAAACGATCGAGGCTGAAATATAGGGCATGATGCCCAAGCCGAAGATCGTAATTTGGCGCAGGTCAGTTGCCGCAAACACCGAGACTTTGTCCAGAAAGCCGCTCAGTTGGCTATTCTGATCGAAGCTGCTCGGAACCATTGGCAAACGGATTTGATAGCCGACGCGGTACACGGCTAGCAGCAACAACGTCAGCAGAATCTTCTGCCTGAGCTCAGGAATTGTGAAAACAATTCGCAGCTTTTCCCACATGGGGATAACTCCGTTTCGGGGTCAGGAGCCCTCGCAGAGTCAGATGCGAGCGGCTCGATCGAGGTGCACTGTACTACGCGTTTATTTCTTGGCAGCTAGCTCGGCAACGCGCTGTTTGGGAGTGCGTCGGGCTTTGATTACGGTAGCAGTTCCACCGGCAGCTTTCAACTTCTCCAAAGCCGATTGGCTGAAGCGATGAGCAGAGATCTTCAAAGGCTTGGTGACTTCACCGTCGCCCAGAATCTTGATCTCATCGAATCGTCGCTTGATCACACCGCGCTCTTGCAGAGTCTTGGGATTGATCTCGTCACCCGCATCGAATACTTGGGCCACTTGTCCCAAGTTGATCGACACGACGTTCAGCGCGAACTTGTTGTTGAATCCACGTTTGGGGATCCGGCGTACCAGTGGCAGGTCACCACCTTGGAACGTGGGATGGCGTGAGTAACCAGAACGCGACTTATGACCGTTGTGACCACGACCGGCCGTTTTGCCTTGACCGCTACCGGAGCCTCGGCCCAAGCGGCGACGCAAGCGATTCTTGGTTATACCTTCGTTGACTTCACTAATGTTCATGACAGGGAAACTCCTCGCAGTCGCTCGACATCTTCACGCGTGCGAAGTTTCTTCAGAGCGTTGAACGTGGCTTTGACCAGAACCGATGGGTTATTGGAGCGGAAGCTTTTGGTCAGAATGTCTTTGATACCGGCTGCTTCACACACAGCCCGCACGGCGGGACCAGCGATGATACCGGTACCGGGGCTGGCTGGCAGCAAGATAACTTTAGCAGCGCCGTAACGACCGATGACTTGATGCGGGATCGAGCCGTTGACCACTGGTACGGTCAGGTTATCCCGATTGGCTTGTTTTTGCGCTTTGGTAACGCTGGGCGGAACTTCGTTGGCTTTGCCATAGCCAAAGCCGCAACTGCCTTTGCCGTCACCCACGACCACCAAAGCTGCAAAGCTGAAGCGACGACCACCTTTGACCACGGCGGCGCAGCGTTTGATCTTCAATACGCGCTCGACCGAGCCTTCTCCACCTTGGGATCCGCCGCCTTGTCCGTAGTCTACATTGTTTGCCACAACCTACTCCCGTTATCGTATCTGAATTGGCCTGGAGGCCTTATTTCATTAGAACTGCAGGCCGCCTTCACGAGCAGCGTTGGCCAAAGCGGCCACGCGACCATGGTACTTGCAAGCACCGCGGTCGAAGCAAGCTTTGGTAATTCCAGCGGCCACAGCCTTTTCAGCCACTAGTTTGCCGATGGCCGTAGCTGCGTCGCAGTTGTCACCCGACTTGAGCTGTCCGCGAATGCTTTTATCGCGGCTGCTGGCTGAAACCAGCGTTTTGCCAGCTTCGTCGTCAATCAACTGACAAGCCACATGCTTGAGCGTACGTTGCACACACAAACGCGGTCGCTCGGCGGTGCCACGCACGGCTTTGCGAACACGCCAGGTACGACGCTGACGCTGAGTGTTGATGATCTTCTTGAGTTTCATGGTGCACTAGGATCTGATAAGTAAGATCAGAAAATTGAACGTTGGAAAACGGCAGCGGTGGAAATCCACTGGCCGCCTATTAAGTTGCGGACTTACCAGGTTTGAGTTTGACAACTTCACCTTGGTATCGAATACCTTTACCCTTGTAGGGCTCGGGCTTGCGGAGTGATCGAATTTGAGCTGCAAACTGGCCAACCAGTTGTTTATCGCACCCCTTGATCACGATGTGTGTTTGATCGGGGCAGGACACATCCAGGCCTTCGGGAATGTCCTGCTTCAGTTCATTAGCGAAACCCACGCGAAGGTTCAGCTTTTTGTCCTTGATCGAGCAGACGTAACCGACGCCTTGGACTTCCAAGCGTTTTTCGTAGCCGTTCTTGACGCCGAAGATCATGTTGTTGATCACCGCGCGGGTCAGGCCGTGCAAAGCTCGACTGGTGCGTTCGTCGTCGCGACGAGCCACGCTCAGCTTCTTGCCGCCATCGTCAACGCTGATGCTGATCTCGGGATGGAGCTGCCACTGGAGCTTGCCTTTGGGGCCTTCCACGTTAACTGCGCCATCGGCGACGTTGACTTTAACGCCGTCGAGCACATCAACCGGTTTCTTTCCAATTCGTGACACGGTTAGGGCCTACCTCTTAGCAAATTTCGCACAGGACTTCGCCACCCAGCTTATGCTGACGGGCTTCGCGATCGCTGAAAACGCCACGGCTGGTGCTAATTATGCAAATGCCGAGGCCGTTGAGCACGGGACGCAAATCGCGGCTCTTGGAATATACACGTCTGCCAGGTTTGCTGACGCGCTTGATCTCTTGAATGACGCGTTCGCCATTGGGGCCGTACTTCAGTTCGATGCGCAACGACTTGGCTGGTTGACCTTCGACTTGATGTTCTTCGAAGTCCCAAATATAGCCTTCGCGCTTCAGCACTTCAGCCACGCCTCGTTTAAGCTGCGAGAGTGGAACTTCGACGTAACGTCGTTCCACGCGTACAGCGTTGCGAATGCGTGTTAGCATGTCGGCGATAGGATCAGTCATCATGGTGTTCTGTATCCTCTTTACTCTTACCAGCTAGCCTTACGAACACCCGGAATCAAACCTTGATCTGCCAACTTGCGGAAGCAGATACGGCAGATGCCGAACTTACGATACACCGCGCGGGGACGCCCGCACAGCTTGCAGCGATTCTCTCGCCGCGATGAGAACTTGGGAGTTCTTTTGGCTTTAGCTATTTTGCTTTTGCTCGCCACGGGCTGGTTTCCCCGCTGATGGTTGTGTCTTGGGAACTACGAATTAAATTTCAATCAGTGATTTCAAACTTCAAATCCTACGATTCGAAACTTGAAAACCTTTTAGCTTGCGGTCTTGGGTTTGCGAGCCGCACGGAAAGGCATGCCCATCATTTCCAACAGCAGGAAAGCCTGCTCGTTGGTGGCAGCCGACGTGCAGATCGTAATGTTCATGCCTTGCGGCTTGGTGTACTTGTCCGGGTTCAGCTCCGGGAACACCAGGCTCTCGGACAAGCCCAGGCTGTAATTGCCATGGCCGTCAAAAGCCGTACGGCTGATCCCGCGAAAGTCGCGAACTCGAGGCAGTACAATGCTGATCACGCGGTCCAGGAACTCATACATGCGCTGACGCCGCAGAGTCACTTTGCAACCGATCGGCATGCCTTCACGCAAACGGAAACCAGCAATCGAATGCTTCGATAACGTAATCACCGGCTTCTGGCCTGTGATGTCCGTCATAGCATCGACAGCGATCTCAAGATTCTTTTTGTCAGCTACGGCCGATCCCACACCCATGTTGACCACAATCTTGGTCACGCGGGGCAGGGCCATCGGATTGGCAATTCCCAGTTCCTGCGCCAAAGCTGGCCGGATCTCGGTTTCGTAGCGTTCTCTCAGTCGTGGAATGCTCATAACTCTACTGTCCTGGTCTTCGTGAGTGATCTGACTTTCGCGTGATCACCGTTCGAAGCGGGTGAACTCTATTTTTCTTACACAGGCTGGAAGCCTATGCCACATTCTATTTTTCTTACACAGGCTGGAAGCCTATGCCACATTCTGTCTTTTCGCACAGGCTGGAAGCCTATGCCACAATTACTTTTTGGCGTATTTGGGATTGGCTGGTGAGAGCGTCCCGAGGCTGGCGCCACTCTTTTTGGCGAAGCGTTCTTTGCTGCCGTCGGCCAGGTAGCGTACACCGACGCGGGTAGGCTTTTGGCTCTTGGGGTCGATCAGGGCGACGTTGGCCATCGGGATCGCGGACTCTTTGGAGAGCCGGCCACCTTGTGGGTTCTTGCCGCTTTTCTTGACGTGCTTGTAAACTCGATTGATACCTTCGACCAGCACGCGCTGGCCTTCATGGTCAACCTTCAGCACCTTACCGCGGCGGCCTTTGTTGGCACCGGCAGTAACAATAACTTCGTCATCAACTCGGATATGCATTTCTAGACCACCTCACTGGCCAGGCTGACGATCTTCATGAAGTTGCGATCTCGCAATTCGCGAGCCACCGCACCGAAGATACGCGTGCCACGTGGATTGGAGTCCTTGTCGATCAACACAACTGCGTTGCTATCGAAGCGGATGTAACTGCCATCGATGCGACGGGTGGGTTGCTTGGTGCGAACTACGACGGCTCGTACCACCGACTTCTTCTTGATTTCACTGCCAGCGATCACGCTCTTGACCGAGCAGATAATAATATCGCCCAGTCCGGCGTAACGTCGGCGCGACCCGCCCAGCACCTTGATACACATCACTTCGCGTGCACCGGTGTTGTCGGCTACGGCCAATCGGGTTTCCTGTTGGATCATGGCTTATCGATTTCGCAAACGAATGATCGGGAATTACTAACTGTTGCTAACTGTTGCTAACTGTCTCTCGTTTCCTTTCGCGGAGCGAAAGGAGACACTCTTACTCGCCTTGGAGCTCTTCCAAGGTTTGATTGATTTCTTCACCACCAACTGCTCGTCGAGCCGATCGCAGGGCAGCCATATCGACTTCCTTGCTCTTCTCGACGATGCGTACCAGCTTCCAACGCTTCAGGGCGCTCAGCGGACGACTTTCCTGGATCTCGACCGTGTCACCGACGGCCGATTCATTGTTCTCGTCGTGCACGTGGCAAACGGTGCGTCGACGCACATACTTGCCGTACTTGGTATGTTTGACCAAGCGGTTAATTTCCACTCGTCGCGTCTTGGCGCACTTGTCGCCGGTGACCACACCAATCAGTATTCGCGCTGCCATACAACTAGCCTACTAATTCTTCGTTCTAACTGAAGCCTGAAGTCTGATACCTGGAGCCTGACTCGGAGTCTGACTTACTTTTTACCCTTGGCACGCTGAGTTTGCAGCGTACGCACTTGGGCGATCAAGCGGCGATTGCGTCGCAGCTCGCTGGGCGCGTCCAGTTTCTCGGTCTGAGACTGGACTCGCATGCGGAACAGTTGGGTAGCCGCTTCTTTGGCGGTCAGCTCCAGCTGTTCGTCACTCATTTCTCGTAGTTCGGATGCTTTCATCGTTTTCGCTCGTGCCTTTGTGTGCAACTCGTCCCTCGCCTGCGGCTACGGGTTAAACGAGCTTCACCTTGCTATCACTTAAACCTTACGGCCTGTGCTGGTGACTACGCTGGCCGACGACGGCACAAGCGTACCGGGATCGGCATTTTGGCAGCCAGACGTGCAAAGCAAACCTTGGCTTGTTGTTCGGTCACACCAGCAAGTTCGTACAGCACGGTACCGGGCTTAATCACCGCTACCCAATGCTCCGGCTCGCCTTTACCCTTACCCATTCGAGTTTCGAGGGGCTTGGATGAAATCGGCTTGCTCGGAAAAATGCGAATGTACAGTCGTCCTTCACCGCGAACATATTGTTGCGCTGCGATACGTCCTGCCTCGATCGTCCTGGCTTTGATCCACCCGCCTTGGGTGGCCTGCAGGCCAAAGTCGCCAAAGACGACTTTGTTTCCTCGAGTCGCATTACCTTTTATACGACCTCTTTGGCTTTTTCGATGCTTGACCCGCTTGGGCATCAGCGCCATCGCTCGAGTCTCCCGCGTAAGAACCTTGATTTACCCAGACTTGAACCCCAATATTGCCTTGCGGTGTTGACGCTTCGGCAAAACCATAATCGATCTTGGCCTGCAGCGTACTCAGCGGTAGCGAACCGGCGTTGGCTTTTTCACGGCGAGCCATTTCAGCTCCCCCGAGTCGACCTGCCAGCTGCACCTTGATACCCTTGGCCCCTGCGTCCATCGTCGTTTCGATGGCCCGCTTCATCGTGCGGCGGAAGTTAGCTCGCTTGGCAAGTTGCTGAGCAATATCCTCAGCCACCAGCTGCGCCATAATTTCCGGACGCGATACTTCTTCAATCTTCAAATTCACTCGGCGTCCGATCAGCGATTGCAGCTCTTCTTGTAGAGCTTCGACATCCTGACCCTTCTTACCGATGATGTAGCCAGGTCGAGCCACGAAGAGCATCACGCGGACTTCATCACGCGTTCGCTCGATTTCGATGCGATCGATCCCCGCACTACGATACTGCTGACCCTTTTTGGGGTGATTCTTAATGAAGTTCCGAATCTTATGGTCTTCGACCAACAGATCCGCAAACTCTTGCTTGGATGCGTACCAGCGACTCTTCCAGCCGATGACCACACCGGTGCGAAAGCCTACTGGATTAACTTTCTGTCCCATATGGATATCCTGCTCTTACATTTCTGCCAGCGACTTGAGCACAACCGTGATATGCGCGGTGCGCCGCAAAATGCCGTAAGCCATACCGCGTGCACGTGGACGAATTCGCTTGAACATCGGACCACCATCAATTCGAGCATCAGCCACTACTAGCTCTTCAGCTGGCGTGGTGCGCTGACCCTTGTTCTGATCGGGATCTTGAGCGTTACCAACAGCGCTTTGCAATACCTTTTCAAGCATGCGTGCGCCGCGATGAGGCTGGTATTTCAAAATATCCAGAGCCTCATCCGCAAACTTACCGCGGACCAGGTCGGCCAGCGGCCGAACTTTCCGGGCGCTGATGCGTGCGTATTTATGTGTTGCTCGGAACGCCATAATGCGTCCTCTCTCCAAGTACGAATTTTGTTCTTGTCAAACTGTCTGCAATCGGCAGTCGCACGGTAAACAGCCGAACTGCATACCACACCACTTTGGCCGCACGCTACTTCTTGCCGCCCTTGCCACCATGACTACGGAAGGTGCGGGTCGGAGCGAACTCACCCAGCTTATGACCCACCATGTCTTCAGTCACAAAGACCTTTGTATGCTGCTTGCCGTTATGAACCATGAAGGTCACACCCACAAACTCAGGCACAATCGTACAACGACGAGCCCAAGTGGTGATGGCCGCGCCAGATCCAGCTTCCTGGACCTTGACCACCTTGGTGTACAACTTCGGATCAACAAACGGACCTTTTCTCGATGAACGACCCATAGGGCTTCCAACCTGTGTGTGGAATAGGCTTCTAGCCTGTTGTTGTCTTACATCTAACGCAATGGCCCGCTTTAGCAGCCTGCCACCACTACCGACTGAAACCACGCACGGGTCTCAGTTACTTAAAATCCTATCGCAGCTTCAGTTGACCATAACGACGCGACTTGCGGCGACGAATGATCGAACTGTTGCCTGGCTTGCGAGGACGACGAGTTCCTCCACCCTTGGCCGACTTGCCTTGCGGACTGACCGGATGGCGACCACCCTTGGTCCGACCTTCACCACCACCGTGCGGGTGATCGATCGGGTTCATAGCCGTACCGCGGACATAAGGCCGAATGCCTTTCCAGCGATTACGTCCAGCTTTACCAATTACCACTGCACTATGATCAGGATTGCTGGTTCGACCGATGGTAGCTCGACAGTTACCTGGCACACGGCGAATTTCACCGCTTGGCAAAGCCAACTGAGCCCAATCAGCTTCGCGAGCCATCAACGTCGCTAGCGTACCTGCACCACGGCACAACACACCACCACGACCGGGCTGCAACTCAATGCAGAACACTTGCGTCGCCGGCGGAATATTCTTCAGCGGCATGCAGTTGCCAACTTTCGGCGTCGCATCCGGACCATTCTCTACTGTATCGCCAGCCTTTTGACCATCAGCCGCAATCACATACCGCTTCTCACCGTCAGCGTACACCAACAGGGCAATGCGGCTGGAACGAATCGGATCGTACTGAATCGAATCGATCTTGGCCGGAATACCGTCTTTATCACGCTTGAAGTCAATAATGCGATACTGTTGCTTGTGACCACCACCACGATGCCGCGCAGTGATCTTGCCTTGGTTATTGCGGCCACCCTTTTTCTTTTGGCGAACCAGCAAAGCCTTGACAGGCTTGGCACCAGGTGTCAGCTCCGCAAAATCGCTAACCGACGCATTGCGACGCCCTGGCGAAGTTGGTCGGTACTGTCGAATACCCATCGCTTGTAACCTTAAAATCACGCCTTGGCTTGTCAGCCATTTCCCAGCGTGCACCAAACTGCTATTCCAAACTTACGCTTGTCCACTTAAGGACCCGCAACCGACTACTTCCTTAGAAGAAGTCAATACGATGATCAGCCCCGAGCTTGACGATCGCCTTCTTCCAAGTGCGCGTGACGCCTTGTCGATTACGGAAGCGACGAGTCTTACCCAGACGATTCTGAGTTCGCACGTCCACAACCTTTACATTGAACAACTCTTCCACCGCGCGACGCACATCCAGCTTGTTAGCTTGCGGATGAACCTCAAACGCATAGGCATTGTGCCTGGTGGCGCGATGCACACCTTTTTCAGTCACCAACGGACGCAGGATCACTTGATGCGATTCGAGCTGCACGCCGCTGACAGGAGCACTGGCTTCTTGACTCATTTCAATTCTCACTAAGCCGCTGTAATTGTCTTGGTTTCCATGGTCGTCTTGATCGCCTCGACAGCATCCTTAGTCAGGAGCACGCGACGAGGCTTAAGCAAGACCAGGGCATTCAGATCCGACACCGGACTGACCGTCAACCCAGGAATATTGCGACCACTCATATACACATTGGGTGCATGAGCAGCAGTTGCCACCAGCGTCGTCTGGCCAGCCAGCCCCAACGCCTTGAGCACCGTGGCCAGCTCCTTGGTCTTAGGAGCAGCCATATCGAGCTTGTCAACAACCACCACTTGACCACCGATCAATCGCGTCGCTATCGCCATGCGAGTAGCTGCACGAATCGCTTTCTTAGGCATCCGATAATAGTAGGATCGCGGACGCAACTGCATCGCATGACCACCACCACGGCGCTGCGGAGCTCGCTTGGAACCCATACGCGCATTACCGGTACCTTTTTGCCGATACATCTTTTTGGTAGAGCCCGACACTTCGCCGCGACCCTTAGTCTTCTTGCTGCCCTGACGCAAATTTGCCTGGTACATCACCACAGCATCATGCAACAGCTGCTTGCTGATCTTGGGCGCTATAGCCGCCGGATCGATATCAACTTTACCGACCTCGGCACCACTACGATCATAAACAGGAAGAGTAACCATCATCTTGTTCCAATCACAACCCGACGCGTAAGCGAGGGACAGCCAAACCACAACCCGACACGCTCGCCAGGCACAGCCTTAACCAACTTTGTTCGTTTCACGCACTACTACATAGCCGCCGGTTGGACCAGGCACTGAACCATGCACTAACACGAGATTATTTTCCACATCGACCCGAGCTACCTGCAAGTTGCGGGCAGTCATCTTATCATTGCCATATCGACCAGCCATCTTCTTGCCACGGAAAGTACGACCGGGATAGGTGTTCATGCTCGTACCACCAGGATGGCGATGCACCTTCTTAACACCGTGAGTCGCACGCTGACCTTTGAAATTGTGCCGCTTCATCGTACCGGCATAACCACAACCCTTGGTAATGCCCGTCACATCAACAGCCTTCACGCCGTCGAGCACATCCACCTTGACCGTGGCGCCAACTTCAACGCCTTCGACCGGACCACGCAACTCGCGCACAAATCGCTGGGGCTCACAATCAGGCTTCTGAACAGGAGCCACACCAGCCTGAGCCAATCGCTTAGCTCGCACGCTTCCGATGGAAGCCACATGCCCGCGCTCACTGCGACTAGAGAGTCGCCGAGGCTTGTCAAGAAATCCTAGCTGTACCGCTTCATAACCATCGCGATCGACAGTTCGCAACTGCAATACACGACAAGGACCAACCTCAAGGACAGTCACCGATACGGCGGTGCCATCTTCCTGGAAAATCTGCGTCATGCCGACCTTACGGCCGAGTATACCCTTTGCCATTGCTCTCATTTCCCGTCGATACGCTTGCACTCAAGGACTAGCAACTATATCTGCAGCAGGAGACCAAACTCCCAAACGAGCCAAAGACTCGCACCACAGGCTACCGTTACCTTGAATGCCTCCGTTTCATAAACTTTTCCAAATAGCCGCCAACAACCAACCACAACACACTGCGGCGACCGAACTCCAATGCGAGCCCGCCACCCTCACCAGACTTGCACCACCCACCCCAAGGCGAGCGACACACCAACTCCAGACCGACTAGCGGCCAGCAGTTGCCTTGATCTTGATGTCCACACCGGCCGGAAGACTCAATTTATTGAGAGCTTCGATCGTGCGGGCAGTTGCCTGCTTGATGTCAATCAAGCGCTTGTGAGTACGAATCTCAAATTGCTGACGCGCCTTCTTATCGATGTGCGGTCCCGAAAGAACCGTGTATCGTTCGATGCGCGTTGGCAAGGGTATCGGCCCGTGCACTTCCGAATGCGTCCGCTTGGCGGTTTCCACGATTTCCGCCGCGCTTTGATCAAGCACAGAATGGTCGTAGGCTTCCATACGGATTCGTATTACTTCGTGCGATCCACCGGACACAGGTTAGCCCTTTTGATGAGACTGTTCGTATCGGCAATAACTACCAATACCAATAAGCCGACAGGCGAATTGGAAGCGAGCGAGTTTAAGTTGCGCCCGACCAACCGTCAACGCCAAAAAAGAAAGTGGGACCGAAGAATTTTTGAAGCCCCCTTGGAGTGCGGTGCCATCTGGCACCGCTTTGATGTAAGCGAAGTCTCGAAACGCAGCCTGAGTCACCCTGGACGCCCGAATCATCCGGTTCGTGCAGGCTGCGGCACAGTTTGATTAGGACATCAAAGCTACGGCTGCGCCGCAGCACTCCAAGGTGTCACCTTCCCAAGGCTCTTCGCCTTGGGGAGGTCGAATCGAGCCGTGCAAGATTCGGGAGGGGTCGGGGAAGTGCAGGTGGTTAGTACCGCGGGAGTCTTGCCTACCGCTGTGCCCCCTCCCGCAGACGAAGGCTGAACGCCTCGTCTGCGACCTCCCCCGCGACGCGGGGGAGGTGACACCTTTATTCCATGCGGAATTCGTCTTCGCTTTGGTCGATTCGCGGTGGTCGAATGAGAAGCTGGGCAACCAAGTAGATGCCCCGGGCCACAACGCTGAGCACGAGCGGCGCTGAATAGCAGGCGACCAGGAACACGATTTGGGCTTTGCGGTTCTGACCGGCCTCGCCCACGTCTACGGTGCGGCCCAGCCAAGCGTTCAGCTCGCCAGTGACCGACGGCAGAAACATCGCGTATCCCAACAAAGCCGCCGCAGTCGCCGCCACCAACATGACCAACAACACCCAGTCCATCCCAAAGGTCAGGCGGTTTTGCGGCTTCTGAAAAGGCGATTGCGTGGTGGACATGCCAGCCATTGTAAGCCGACTGGCCTAAAGTCCACAAGCTTTTCTGACGGCGGTCGCTGGCCAAGAAAGTCGGCTGGTCGCCGGAAAATTCTACCTGGATTGCCAATATTGCACCCGCCCACCGCGTACAATATGCAGAAGCGGGCAAGGTCCCGGACTATAATAAAGGATCAGGGAGAGCACCTCTCCAATAGGGCCGTTTCTCGTCTTATCAACTCATTTTGAGCGTGGCACGGATGAAAAGCCTACTGTCCGACGACAGCAGTTCGCATGCGCGCGCCGCGGAATCGGGCGGCCATTCGCTGCCTGCCATGGAAGGCTCTACTTCGCTGCACCAAACTCTGGCCAGTTCAGCGTCGGGTGCGGGAACGGGCCAAACTCTGGCCAGTTCAGCTACGGGGACGGGCCAAACTCTGGCGAGTTCAGCTACGGATCAGCCGCAGGATCAAGATCAGACTGTAATCAGCCAGCGGCCGGTGGCGCTTCCCGCCGACTTTGTGCGGTCGCTCTCGCTTGTCGAACTGTCCAAGTCGCTCGAAGGCCGCAGCCTGCACCACTTTTCGGTCGACCGCATGATCGGCGGCGGTGGGATGGGGGCCGTCTTTCGCGGTCGCGATCAAAGGCTGGATCGCGAAGTAGCTATCAAAGTTATTCCGGAATCTCGACGCGATCCGGAAACTCTCCGCCGCTTCCGCATGGAAGCCCAAAGCGCTGCACGTCTAGATCATCCCAACATCGCGCGCGTCTACGATATCGGCGAAGACGAAGCCTGGAACTACATCGTCTTTGAGTTTATCGATGGCATCAACTTGCGCGACTTGGTGCAAAGCAACGGTCCGATGAGCATCGATGACGCGGTCTTTACCACGCGACAAGTGGCCGAGGCGCTTCAACATGCACATGATCGCGATGTCGTTCACCGTGATATCAAACCATCCAACGTGATCATCACGCCCACCGGTATCGCCAAAGTCGTCGACATGGGCTTGGCTCGCAATACGGCCAACGATCGCTCGACCGCCGATCAAACCGCTAGCGGCGTAACCTTGGGCACTTTTGATTACATATCGCCCGAACAAGCCCGCGATCCGCGGGACGCCGATGTGCGTAGCGATCTCTATTCGCTGGGATGCACCCTGTTTTTTATGCTAACCGGCCAGCCTCCATTCCCGGAAGGCACCGCTTTGCAAAAGCTGCTCAATCACGGCAGCCAACCTCCGCCTGATCCGCGACAATGGCGCGACGATATCAGCGATCAATTGGCTGCGGTACTGTCCAAGTTAATGGCGAAGCGACCGCTTGATAGGTATCAGAAACCTATTGAATTGATCAACGATCTGCTGCTGATCGCGCAGCTGGAGAGCCTGCCCCGGAGTCGATCGGCTGGCACGATCATGATGCGGCCGACCATCGCGCGGCGTTCGCTACTGGAAACACATCTACCCTGGATCATTCCGCTGTGCGTGCTAATCGGATCGGCCGTTTGGCTGCAAAGTGCCGACTCGTGGACCATGCCGCTCGAAATACCGCAACCGAGTTTGTTGCCGACTCAGAGTCTGCGATATCAAGCAGCACCTCCCAATGCGATGCCGACTTTATCGGCTGCACCCAGTGACCCACGCACCGGCGCGCTACCTGTCGGCGAGTCGATGAACAGTCTGCCAAGCGCCGAGCCCAAACGAACCACTCAGCCACCTGCCTTGGAACCTCGGCCTGCACCAGAAAACGTCGCCACCAGCGACACCAAGTCCGAGACCAAAAGCGCAGAATCGCCATTAGTTTCACTGGCGCCAGTTAAGAACCGTGAAACCCCCAGCAACGTCATACCTAGCTTGCCGCCGACCAATACGCTTGCCGGCGATGTGCCCGTCACTCCAAGTCCCACGGTGGACACATCCAAACCCACTGCACCAACCGAAAACGCGCGGCGCTCACCGAGCACTATCCCAACCCCAGATGTCATTCGCGTGGGTGGCTCAGCCACAGAATCGCTGGGCAACCTCTCGCGGTGGGCACCCAACCTGCCGGCGGCCTTAATGCAGGCGGCCATGCAGCCAGACATTCGCATCATCGAACTGAACGAATCGATCGAACTGACCTCGTCCATCACCCTGCCACGCAGCGGACTGACCCTGCGTTCCGCGCCGGGTATCAAAGCCGAAATCGTGCTCTCGGGTGCCAACACCTTCGGCTTTGGTTGGGAAGCCTGGATCGATGTCGATCGCAAATTCCTTCGGTGTCAGTCGCTGCGCATCAAGTGCCTCAATGACATGCGCCAGCCGCAGGCCATCTTCACCATGCGCAATGGCGGCCGCATCGAACTAGAAAATTGCGAAGTGACGATGCTCAGCTCCCGGGATTCGCAACTGGGCAGTTGCATTGCCGTGAAGGAACCGGTTCGCGCTAAAACCAGCGTCCTCAGCAACATTCCGAGCGCTACCTCTACCGCCATGCCGCCCATGCTGATGCCCACCACCTCAGCCACCACAGTCACGCCGACGATCATGCCTGGGCAAAGTGAATCGCCTGCCGGCGAACCAGCCACCACGCCCACGACAACGGCAGTCGCCGATGACGAGCCGATATCGCTGGTGATGCGAGAATCGATCATTCGCGGTGCCATGTCGCTGATTACCATGCGCAGCGTAACTCGAGCCGAAGTAACCATCGAGAAAGTCTGTGCGATGTTGGAGGGCCGCGTGCTGACAATTCGCAGCTCAGAGGACGATCGCATCCCACCGGTCATTCGCATGAGCTTGCAGCAATCGACCTTCGCGACTCATCTCGGATTCTTGGCAGTGATGTCTGGAGCCAGTTCGCGAGCCCCACTGACGCTCATGCGCACCGCCCGTTTGTGTGCTTTCTGGTCCCCGATCACGGTACCTCATATTGCTATCGATGGTTTGGACAGTGAAGAACTTTTCGAAAAGGTGTTGTTGCTGCGCGGCGAAGAGAATGCTTACGACCAGAACATCGAGACGCTCTGTCAGTGCCGGCTAGCGGACGGCCAAAATATCGACTTCAGTTTGGCTGAAGTGACGGGCGAATGGTATCGTGAACTGGGCAACGAACACGAACTGCGTTGGCTCGAGAACGTCCCCCCCGAGCAGCCTATGCATGAGCAATTGCCCACCCAATATCGCCTGCGCGATAGCATGTTTATGCCCGGCTACCGCTAAAAGCGACCAACCCCAACGGCGCGGCGCAAACTAGCCAACCGGCAGGGCTTACCCAGGTTAAACAAAAGAGAAATTAGGCTACTTTTGGTCCGCAGCTTGATTTTGCGCGAGCTTATGCGCACACTTTCACGATACGGTGGAAATCCGCCGATTCAATTTTTGCGACTGATCGTTGAACAGCTATGGAGATTGACGAATGAAGAAGACGATTGCCATGCTCATGGTGCTTGGCCTGGTTACCAGCCTGAGCATGCCCGCCTATGCCATCAAGCCACTGAACGACAAGTTCGTTGAAAT
Organism: Rania fehmarnensis; assembly: GCF_056494185.1. Taxonomy (NCBI): domain Bacteria; kingdom Pseudomonadati; phylum Planctomycetota; class Planctomycetia; order Pirellulales; family Pirellulaceae; genus Rania; species Rania fehmarnensis. Next base: position 1,887,577 of record NZ_CM151398.1, on the reverse strand, counting down.
TTACGAAGCCGACAAAGATACTCCAGATGCACTCAAGCCTCTATTGAAGGAATCGAAGTGCAATCTGTGCCACGTCGGTCCAGACAAGAAAAAGCGCAATCCGTTCGGCAAAGCTGTTCATGACGAGCTGAAGGCAGCCAAGTTCGATCTGGCCGCCTACAAGAAAGAACCGAAGGCTGAGAAATATACCGAAGAGCTCAAAGCGATCTTCAAGAAAGCCACCGAGCAAAAGGTTCTCAAGACCGACAAGACCTTTGCTGACCGCATGAAAGCTGGCGAACTGCCTGGCGGTGACAAGGACGGTAAAGGCCTCGAGTAAATCGAGGATCCCGGTCACGCTCTGACAACATTTACAGCCAAGTGTCGCTAAGATGCTTGGCTGTTTTTTTGGCTAACGCTGGTTCGCGCAGACTACGGTAATATTGGGTTAGGACATCAAAGCTGCGGCTAACGCCGCAGCACTCCAAAAACCGGGGCTAATGCTTTCGGCTTAGTGTAGAACCGGGGCTAATGTCCCTCGGCTTAGTGAGAAAACGAATGAAATCTGTATGGCTTCCTTTATTGGCGATCGCACTTTTGACTACTGGCTTGATGGCTCAGGATGCTGAGCTGAAGAAGATCTTTGATGGCAAGTCGCTGGAAGGCTGGAAAGCTAACGAAAACCCGGATAGCTGGAAGGTTCAAGATGGCTGCCTGGTCTGCAATGGTCCTCGAAGTCACCTGTTTTATGTGGGTGATGACAAGGCTTTTAAGAACTTTCACTTCAAAGCCGACGTAAAAACCACCAAGGGCAGCAATGCCGGCATTTACTTCCATACCAAATATCAGGAAACTGGTTGGCCGCGGTATGGTTACGAATGCCAGGTCAACGTCAGCCACACTGATCCCAAGAAATCCAGCGGCTTGTACGCAACAGCCGACGTAACTGACCCCGGGGTCCAAGACGACCAGTGGTACACTCAGGAGATCATTGTGACTGGTCGACACATCGTGCTGAAGATCAATGGCAAGACGCTGACCGACTACACTGAGCCTGAGAACAAGGCCGCCTATTCCAATGAGTTTGAAAGACGCTTGGATGAAGGGACGTTTGCCCTTCAAGCGCACGATCCAGAGAGTCTGGTCTACTTCAAGAACATTTACGTTAAACGCTTGCCTTAGCCGCGGAGTAATCCCCTTGGTGCTACGCCCTGATCATTATGCCTTTCGCGTCTGCGAAAGCCGCGGGGCTGTAGTGGGCCGTGGACTCCATCGGACTGGGCACAGGCTAGAGGTCTGTGCCACGCTGTTAGCCATCATCTTGGTTGGCTGTGCGTGTGTAGCCGAAGCACGTTCAGGAATCGGCGGCGCCCTGTTGGGCTCGACCGCCAACCTGACTGGGGCACCGATGAAGGCCGAACTGGGTTTGGGTGGCGTGTGGAAGCTGGGCCATCCCACGCCGCTGCGGGTGGAGCTGCCGAGCCAATGGGGCACGATTCCTGACGCGCTCGAGATAACCACCGTCGACGGCGATGGCGTGCCAGTGACCTATTGGCAGCCCCTGATGTGGCCGCCGGCTAGTCCTGCACCCGCGACCGCTTCGTCCACCGAGACGCCCACAGATCCCACCACTGCACCTGCAGGTCAGTCCGCTGCACAATCGACGACCAGTACCAGCGGCGATCCTCCGCCGCGATATGTATGGTGCACGGTAACCATTGGTCGCACCGATCGACCAATGAAGATCCGGGCGCTCGACCGCCGCGGCGACCAGATCCAAGCCATCGAACTCAGCGGATCCGACCTCGGTCGGGCCTTGCCAACGACGCAAACTTGGATGGTCGCGATCGGCAGTGCCATGGGGGTCGATGCCACCAGCTACACCTTAACCGACACCGGTTTGTCCAACTTCACGACCACGGTTCTGACTGCAGCAGAACAATTGCCATCTACCTGGCGAGGCTACTCGGGTTGCGATCTCTTGATTGTCTCTAGTGGCCAGACGAAACCGCTGATTGCCAAGGTGTCGGACCTCCAGTGGATCGCGATCGAACAGTTTGTGATTCATGGCGGCACGACTATTCTGTCGTTGGGTGAGTTCTCCCAGCAGATACCAGCGGAATCGCCTGTGCGACGACTGGTGCCCGGTGAGATCGTTGATTTTGTCGGCAATGTGGATGCATCGCCCTTGGAAGCGGCGACCGCCACCAATTATCAGCTAGCCACGATCTCCGCCACGCGACTGCATGAGGTTCGTGGTCGAGTGGAACTTTCGCTGCTGGATATTGGATCCAAGCGCATGCCGTGGTGGGTGCGTCATACGCTGGGCAAAGGAGTGCTGCATTACTTGGGCAGCGACTTAGATCATCCAGTCCTGCTTCAATGGAAAGATCGACGATTGCTGTGGGACAAGCTGCTGGCCGGGTTTTGGCTGCGCGAGCAAACCTTGGAAAAAGCCAGCAGCGCTAACCAAGGCGAAAGCGGTTCTGGCTATTTGGGCTACGATGATTTGACTGGCCAGCTGCGAGCAACGTTGGATTACTTTCCAGCCACCCGCGTTTTCAGCTTCGTTAGCATCGCGGCTATCGTGGTTGTGCTGCTACTGATTATCGGTCCGCTCGATTATGTGATTTCCGTGCGCTGGCTCCGCCGACCGTCGCTCAGTTGGATCTTTAGTGGTGCGGTAATCGCAGCTTCATCGCTGGGTTTAATCTGGCTGGAAGATGTCTCGCGACCCAAACAACTCTTGCTCAACAGCGCCCAAATCGTTGACTTCTTGCCTGGTCAAAAGACTTTTCTGGTCGATGCCTGGACGCACGTTTATTCCAGTCGTGCGCGAACAGTCGACGTTAACTTGAATAGCCAGGTTGACTCGAGCGAACCGCGATTGGACTGGCAAGGCTTGCCGGGCAAAGGGCTGGGTGGCATGGAGTCCAACCTGCTGACCGATCAGAACATGCCCAACTACACGATCACTTTGGCAGTAACTGGTGATCCGAATTTCACTTCCGATGTCTCCATGACGGGACTGGGTATTCCTGCCTCCGGCACCAGGTGTTTGTACGCTAACTGGAGTGGCAAATTCGAACCGACAGCGACCAGTCAGCTGACGGAACTGAAGGGTATCGATCAAATTCAAGGCTTGTTGGTTAATCCTCTACCGTATGAGATCCAGCGTCCGGTGCTGGTGTATCACAACTGGGCATATACCTTGCCCTCGCGCCTGCGGGCCGGTGAAGAGCTGACGATTACTTATGACACGGTACCCAAGGATTTGATGAGGCGTTTGAATCGTCGGCAAGTGCAGAAAACCGACGAAATTCTGACGCGTTGGGAGCCCGACGATCGGCAGTCGCTCGATCGCTTGCTCGAGATCATGATGTTTTACAAGGCCAGCGGCGGTGCCGATTACACCAAACTGAAACACCGCTTCCAGCCACGCACCGATATCAGTAACGCTTTAGCGCTCGATCAGGCTGTTTTGTACGGCCAGTTGGTCGAACCGATGGGACAAGTGAACATTTCCAACTTGCCCGAAGACCAGGTTAAACGTGAGTCTGGTAGCACATGGTGTCGAGTCTTGCTGCCAGTCGCTCGTGCCGAGGAGTAGCCTTCGTTGATCAAGACGCAGAATCTGACCAAAAAATATGGCGAGATGTATGCAATTCGCGACATCAATCTCGAGCTCGAGAAGGGTGACCTGTTTGGCTTCATCGGCCCCAACGGAGCTGGCAAAACGACGACCATGCGCATCGTGGCTACGTTGCTGACGCCAACTTGGGGCGAAGCCTACGTGTGCGGCAACTCGATTTATACCCAGCCCGAAGAGATTCGACGCCTGGTCGGTTACATGCCCGACTTCTTCGGAGTCTACGATGACATGACCGTCATCGAATATCTCGAATTCTTCGCAGCCGCCTACCGCATCCATGGTGCCCAGCGCCGCAAGCGCTGCGATGAGATGCTCGAGATCGTCGATTTGAACTTCAAGCGTGATGCTTACGCCAACACGCTCTCGCGCGGACAGACTCAACGACTCGGACTGGCTCGCGTGCTGCTGCATGACCCAGCGGTCTTGCTGTTGGACGAACCGCTCAGCGGGTTGGATCCGCGTGCCCGCATTGAAATGCGAAACTTGCTAAAACGTTTAGGGCAAATGGGCAAGACGATCATCGTCAGCAGCCATATTCTGCCCGAGTTGGCCGACATCTGTAACAAAGTCGGCATCATCAATCGCGGCGAGATGAGTTTCAATTCGTCGATTAGCGATTTGATGAAATTGGTGCGACCGCAAATTATGCTGGCGATCGAACTGGCCACTCCCGAACGCCATGATGAAGCCGCCAAGACGCTCGAGACGCATGCGCTCGTCAGCCGCGTCGATCGCGATCGCCATCGACTGCTGGTAACTCTAGGCGTCGGTGTCGAAGACTACTCACCCCTAGCGACCGATTTAACGTCCGCCGGCTACCGAATCAAACGCTTCGCCGAACAAGAACCTGACCTCGAAGCCGCCTTCATGGCCTTTACCAAGGGCAGCGGAGATAAGATCTAGGGCACCTCCGCCGCGCAGCGCGCGCACAGCTGGGAAGGTAAGACTTTTGCTGTAGCCGAAGTCGCCAGACTTTGGACGCGTCACCAATCGACTTCCAATCTCTGGCGAGATCGGCTACACGCCCAAGACCCCTCCCGAATCTCGCAAAGCCTCGATTCGACCTCCCCAAGGCAAAGCCTTGGAGAGGTGACTGTCATCACATCTGCGTCCCCACGAACGCCATGACCACGTACAACACCAACTCTTCTTCTTCGGGTTTTAGTTTTTCGTTCTGGTAGTCCAAGATTAGCCGGCTGAAGATCGTAGGAATCTTGGCCTTGAGCAGTGTGTCGCGGGGGATGGCATGGCTCTGGACGGCTTCACGTAGGGCTTCCAGTTCATCTGGATATTGTTCGCTACGGGGTATGCCGAATTCGTCAGCGAACTTGCCGATGGCAGCGCACAGTTGAGCTACCGTCAAGCGTGCTTTGGCGTTGCTGTTGCCATGCTCTTTCAAGTAGTCGACCATCAGGGCGCGTTTGTTGGCGGTGAAGCCAAAGATGGTCGGCAAGTTGGCTCGACCAATCGTCTCTTCATCACCTGCCTCGGCAGCATCGGTCAATGAACTGGAACTGGGCCGCGCCCGCTTGGGCATTTCAAAGTTCAACACAGAACTCCAGCCTTCCATCTTCTCGACAACTTGCTTCAATCGATAATGTTCATCGGTGCGAATACCTTGCCTGGTCAAAGCTTCATTGCCGAACATAGCTTGTTCCGCCAGCACAAATGCTTGCCAGCGTTCTGGGGTGGGCGCTTCATGTGGGGCGTCAGCTACCGCGTCGCGCAAGTACGCAGCATACAGCCGAGCTCGCATTTCACGATGCACCTGGTTCTGCGGATCGAAACCAGGCATGGGGCTGGGACGCACCCAGTGCTTGATCGCATCCTCTTGATAGCCTTCGACACGTTGGATATCGCGTATCGCTTTGTCGGTTTCCAGCATCGTTTCTTGCTGAGCGGTGGTGCCCAACAACTTAGGATAAACATTGAGCAGATGATCGACATCACGCACAAAGTTGTAACTAGGATCCGAGTCGGGCCGCGCCAGCATCTTGGTCAGTGCGCGACTGAGCTGGCCGCTTTCTTGCATTGGGCCTGGCGCTTGAGCGGCGGCCATTTCCAAATTTGAACTTACCGAGCGATAGACGGCCCAGGATCCTAAACCCATCAATGCCAACAGCACCGTCGAACCGACCACCAAGCCCACCAGAAAAAACGTGGTGGTGCGTCGCTTCTCTTTGGCCAGAATCTCTTCGCGACTGACCGTCTTCACGATCGGCACTTCGCGCGTCGGTGCAGCCCAGGCCGAAGCTGCCGAGGGATCAACCTGAGGAGCTTGAGCCAGCGGCGTTGCCAACGGATCATCGAAGTTGTCGAGATCACCAAAGTTATTGAGGTTGTTCGTAGACGAGCTTGCCTCGTCATCCAGCGATAATGAATTCCAAGTTCCGCTTGTGCCTGCCGGATTGGCTGGCTGAATCGGCTTGGACTTTACAACTGGTCGACGAGCCGCTTCCGGCTTGACCACCTGAGGTTGAGCGGGCTTGGGCTGAGTGCGAAACTGGTTCTGACACTTAGGGCAAGCGATTTTCCTGCCCAGTACGGAATCGTCTTTCAACACCAAGCGCGCACCGCAGTTCGGACATTGGATGGCTGTGGGCATAAATCACTCTACTTGATTGGTGAGCCATTAATTCTACCGTCATGCCGATGCAATTTGAGAATCTTGGCAATCGAATCCGCCTATAATGTCCCCTTTCGCTCCGCGAAAGGAACCCACCTCAATACTTCTCACCTGGCGCAGGTCATTCATGAACTTCCGACGCACCGTGATCGCATTGCTCTTTTGGTCGCTGTTGGCCGTAGTGGCTGTAGTTGCCAGGCCGGCTCGCGCGGCCGACCCGTTTCGCCGAGATAACCTGGTTGCCTGGTGCATCGTGCCCTTCGACAGTCAGAAACGATCGCCCGCCGAGCGTGCGGAGATGCTGGAGAAACTTGGCATCAAAGCTCTAGCCTATGACTATCGGGCTGAACACATTCAGTCGTTTGATGAAGAGCTGGACCAGTTGGCCAAACACCATATTCAGCTGACCGCCTGGTGGTTTCCAACCGAACTCAACGATGAAGCCAAACTGATTCTCGATGTGCTCAAGCGGCATAACGTTAAAACACAGCTCTGGGTCACCGGGGGCGGTGCTCCTACGAAAGACACTGCCGAACAAAAGGCTCGCGTCGAAGCCGAAGCGGCCCGCATCCGCCCCATAGCGCAAGCCGCCGCAGCGCAAGGTTGTCAGGTAGCCCTCTATAACCATGGCAGTTGGTTTGGCGAACCTGAAAATCAAATCGAGATCATCCAGCGACTCCAGCAAGACCAGATCACTAACGTGGGCATCGTCTACAACTTGCATCACGGTCATGCCCACCTATCGCGTTTCAAGGAGTTGCTCGCCAAGATGCAACCCTACTTGATGGCGCTCAATCTAAACGGCATGGTGCCCGATGGCGAAGCCAAGGGGCAAAAGATCGTTCCCTTGGGTGCTGGCCAATTGGATGTCCAACTGCTCAAAACGATTCGTGAAAGTGGTTTTCAAGGGCCCATCGGCATCCTTAATCACACCGACCACGATGCCCAGCAACGACTGGAAGATAATCTCAACGGCCTGGACTGGTTGCTGCCTCAGCTCGATGGCCAGCCAGCAGGGGCTGCACCCAAGTATCGCACTTGGAAAGGGGTCGCCCTGCCGGCGGTGGGTGGAGGCAAACTATACGCAGCCACGGCTGCGCACGCTACGTTTCCGCTGTCAGTCATCTGTCGAGCTGAACTGACCACCGCCGAACCATACAACATTTTGGTCGCGCACCACACCAAGGCCAGTGGAGCTCACTGGGAACTGTTTACACAAGCCGGCAATGGACTATTGTCGCTCTATATGCCAGGCTTTGAACCAAGCCTGATCGCCTCCAATGTCAACGTATGCGATGGTCAAGTGCATCAACTGGGATGCGTTCTCCAAGCAGGCCGGGTAAAACTCTTCGTCGATGGCCGCGTCGTAGCCGATGAGTCCACCCGCCGCCAATCGGAGAGCGCCACTGGTGACCAAATTGCAGTCGGTCGACTGGTTGAAGATGGTCTGCAGTGCTCTGGTACGATTCACTCGGTGCGCATCTTGAGTGGTTCGCTGGATCCAACTCAAGCCCTATCGGCCACATCCAATAGTTCACTGAAACTGATCAACGATTGGAACTTTGTCGACGCCTCAGCTGAAGGCAGCAGCAGCCAGTCGGACAAGCCGACCACCGCTTCCGCATCTGCTCCCTACGACGCTGCTGTGGTCAAGTCACTAGCTAGCGCTGCCATCGCGTCAGGTAAAGCAGAACGCGGAGTGGCCGTTTTCGCGTCGGCCCGCACCGCTTGTTTGTCATGTCACAAGATCGGTAAACAAGGCGGCAGCGTCGGCCCCGATCTGACTCAAATCGGCAAGGTGCGCACGCCCGAACATCTAGCCGAGTCCATTCTGTGGCCCAACCAACATGTCGAAGACAAATACAAAGTCTATCAAGCGTTAACCAGCGATGGACAAATCGTCACCGGTTATAAGTCGCTGGAGAATGATCAAGAACTTTTTCTGCGCGATCCGTCAACGGCCAAAGAAACACATCTCGATAAAGATGATTTGGAAGCGGTTCGCAACATGCTGTCGGTTATGCCCGAAGGCCTGGCAGCGGCCATGTCCCGCGAGCAACAACAAGACCTGATTGCATTCCTGGCTGACCTCGGTCATCATCAAGCGCTACGCTTCGAAATTGCGGAATCTGTTTTGGAACATGCACAACCGCACGAACCTGCCAGCTTTCCATTGACGCGCCAACCGCTTGATAAACAATCACGCTACGACTGGCAGGCCTATATCAACCGCGATCGACTGTACGACTTCTATACCAAAGAAGCCAATCACTTTCGTAAACAAAAACAATTTGAACCATTGCTGGCTGAGTACCCAGGCATCGATGGTGGCGCGCAAGGCCACTGGGGTAATCAGAACGAAGGCACATGGGAGAGCGACGCTTGGAACTTGAGTATTCTCAGCAATGTTCAAGCCGGTGTGTTCAAGGGCGACAAGTTGATGCTGGGCCGCGCCGTCTGCGTGCGTCTGGGTGAACACGGCGAGCAGGCGGTGTGCTTCGACCCTGATACGCTCAGCTATCGCGCCTTGTGGCAAGGCGGTTTCGTTAATTTCTCTAAAGTACGGCATGGCTTTATCGATGGCATGTTCGCCGATGGTGTCATGCTGGACCTGCCCGAATCGGCGGCGCGGATTGCGGCTCAAGGGCCGGCACAATACCTGGGTTACCATCGCGTGGGCAAGCGTATTGCCTTTGCCTATCGCATCGGTTCCGTTGAATACCTGGATTCGCCCTGGTATACCAACGGTCAGTTCACGCGCGAGGTTGCGCCGCGTCAACAGCACTCTCTCCATAGCCAGATCGGCAATCCGAGTGCTGGGAGTGTTGATCCCGTGCGTATCGGTCACAGCCAAACCAGCGACACGCTCACGACCAAGGTTCGCTTAGGGCAGGGTGGACCGTATGTCATCGATACCATTGAATTGCCCTGGGACAACCCGGACAAAGCACTGCTGTACTGTGGCGATCATGATTTCCTGCCCGATGGCTCGGCACTAGTCTGCACAATGCAAGGCGACGTTTGGCATGTGAGCGGTTTTAGTTGTCGCGATGGCCAGCTTCCCGAAACTGCTCAGTGGCGACGCTTTGCCACTGGTCTGCATCATGCGCTTGGTCTGAGAGTGAGCGACGATGGTATCTTTGTGTTGTGCCGCGATCAATTAACTCGGCTGCACGATACCGACGGCGATGGCCGAGCCGACTGGTACGAATGTTATTCCAACGCTTTTGAAACTTCGCCCGCCGGGCACGACTACATTTGTGGACTGCAGCGCGATAGCGAAGGCAATTTCTATACCGCTTCGGGTAATCAAGGTCTTGTGCGTATCTCGCGCGATGGCCAGCAGGCGCAAACGATCGCTGGTGGATTTCGCAATCCAGATGGACTGGGCATTTATCCTGATGGCACGCTCACCGTTCCGTGTAGCGAAGGTGAATGGACTCCGGCATCGATGATCTGCGCGGTGCCTCAGCAGAAGTGGATCGACCTGCTTGGTCAGCCCGTCGATCTGACCAAGCTGCCGTTTTATGGCTATCGCGGTTCGCAGTATGTCAAGTTGCCATTGGCGCGTCCCGAATTGCCGCTGGTGTTTCTGCCGCGCGGCGTGGATAATTCAGCCGGTGGCCAGGTGTATATCGACAGCGATGCCTGGGGACCAGTGGCCGGCCAGATGATTCACTTGTCCTTCGGCACAGGTTCGCACTTCTTGCTGTTGCGCGATGAAGTCCAAGGTCAATTGCAAGGCGCAGTCGTACCGCTGCCGGGTCAGTTTCTATCAGGCGTGCATCGCGGTCGCTTCTCACCGCATGATGGTCAGCTGTACGTGTCAGGCATGGCAGGTTGGGGCAGCTATACGACCGAGCGAGGCTGCTTCCAGCGCGTGCGTTACACCGGGCAGAGCGTACAACTACCGACCGGCTTTCACCTGCATGAAAATGGAGTGGCCATTAAGTTCACGCAGCCACTGGAGCGTGCATTTTGCGAGCGGGCCACCGAACATTTTGCGCAGGCCTGGAACTATCGTTACAGCACAGCCTATGGCTCGAGCGAGTACTCTGCGATGCACTATGGGATGCGTGGCCATGATCAACTGAAAATTGCTTCGGCGCATGTACTGGAAGATGGCCGCACCTTGTTTTTGGAACTGCCAGCCTTGCAACGCTGCAATCAACTGCACCTGCAAGTTGCCACGGGCCCTGAACAGCGTCATGAACTGTTCGCCACTTGTAATGCGTTGGATGCACCAATGGCAGGCGTGCCTGGTGTAAACTCCGAAGCCAAGACGCTTACTCCCCATCCGCTCGATACCGACATGGCCATGGCCGCGCGGCGTTTGCCCAATCCTTGGCGCAAGCAGATCAAAGATGCCCGGGCGATGCGCATCGAAGCCGGTAAGAACCTGTCATATTCAACCAGGCAGCTCCAGGCTAAGGCAGGCGAGTCAGTGGCTTTGACCTTCGTCAATCCAGACGTCGTGCCCCACAACTGGGCGCTAATCAAGCCGGGCTCGCTGCAGACGGTCGGCAATGAAGCTAACAAGCTGGTCGCAGACCCCGAAGCCGTCATTCGCCAATACGTTCCGCAGACCGACGATGTGATTTGCTACACCGACATCGTCGATCCACAAGAAGAAGCCGTCATCTATTTCAAGGTCCCCGAGACACCGGGTCGCTATCCATTCCTCTGCACCTTCCCCGGCCACTGGATGGTCATGAACGGAGAGCTAATCGTCAACTAAGCCGACGGCGTTAGCCGCGGTTCATTCGTTCACGAGTGCGTTTTGGGTGGCACTGGCAATGCGCAGCATAGCCAGTGCTCAAAACGAAGTAGTTGATATTCGAGCTGCGGTTGACCAGTCTAATGACATCGAAGTTTCAATACATCCCGCACTGGTTTTTTGGCAATGAAGGAAACCCGTCACTGGTAGCACCCAGCGATGGTGTATCCATCACTTCGCTGCCACTGGTACAGTGAACGAGCCCGCCAACTTACTTAAGCGACTTCAGAAAGGCGATGACGTCCAAGAACTCCGTGGGGGACAGGGTTGCGCCCAGGCCCTCAGGCATGCTGCTTTGCTTGACCTGTTGGCGAGCCTCGATGTCGTCGGTCTTGATCGTGCGTTTCTGTTTGCCGTCGAAGATCACCACTTGCTCTTTGTCCTCGCTGACCAGCAAACCAGTGATGACCGTACCATCGGAGGTCAGCACATTGGTCGACAGATACTTGGCATCGATTTCGGCGTTGGGGTCGATGATCGATTGCACGATCTTGAATCCATTTAGACGCGTGCCCACTTTCATCATATCGGGACCAAAATCAGCCCCTTCACCATAGACCTTATGGCAAGCGATACAACTGCGGCGAAACACGGTCTTGCCGTTATCGGGATTACCACCAGGCATATCCGCAATAGCTTGCACTGCTTTGTTGCGTGCTTCTTCGGGCTGTGGATCTTTACCCAACAAAATCTGCAGGTAGGGAATCACTTCTGCAGCTTTCTTGTCGGTTGCGATGATGGCGTCGAGCATCGTTTTGTTGGTGTCGCTCTTAGCCAAATCCCCGCGCAGATGGGCCGCTTGCCACACACCAAAGTTAGCCCCCAAAGCGGCATCGGCGATGTAATTCACATAGTTGTCTGGCGATACGTTGGTCGCCGCGATCACTGCATTCATCGCTTCTAGCTGTGGAAAGAAACTCAAGCCGCGGACCGCTTCGGCGCGGACGCGTGGATGTTCATCGACAGCTTTCTTGCTCAGCAGAGCCAACGCCGATTCGATGTGTTCGCTCTCATCGGCCAACACCCGTGTAGCCGCTGCCCGCGCCTCAGGCGTTTTTGCAGCCAGCAAGTCGGTCAGTAGCGCTGGATCCACGGCGTGGAACGAGGCTTGTAGCCACAGGGCTTCACAGCCCAGTCGATCACGCTCAGACTCTTGCGCATTTTGCTTGAGCCAGGGCCCAAGCGCCGCCAGCACTTCGGCTACCGGACGCGATTGCAGTTCCGCCCGAGCGCGATAACGGGTACGCCATTCATATTCCTTCAGTTGATTGAGCAGTTCGGGAACTGCTTTGCCGTACTGAGTCACTGGAGTCAACAGCGGTTTATCTTTGTAGACCAAACGATAGACGCGGCCGTGAACGTGATCGCGATTAGGATCGCGTTGGCTGTACTGCATGTGGCCGATCAGAGGATTAGCCCAATCGCCGAACCACAGCGCACCATCGGGACCAATCTGTGGATCGACGGGGCGGAAGTGCTTGTCCGGGCTGCTCAACAAATCAAACGGCGTGTTCTTGTCATTAGCATCATGACGCACGCGCACGCCCTTGAATCCCGCTCCATCGTCGGAGAACGTCCAGCGTGGCAGACCGTTCATGTTAATCACGCACGCGTAAATAAATTGGCCTTGAACATCGTCCGGGAACTGGCGAGTGACCAGGAAGTCACTGCCGACGACCGGTCGCATGCCTTCGGTATCAAATACCGCGTTTAGACCTTTGCGTCCTCGATATTGTTTGCCTGAAAGCGCGGTGTCCCAATGATGATTGGCGCCTGTTCCATCACCCGGAAATCCTTGGCCCCATTGGTCGAACAGGAAACACCAAGGGTTACCGTAACCAGGCGTGACGGTATGCGAAACTTTCCAAGTGCGTGGATCGAGCGTGTAGTATCCTGATGAACCGAAATTGCGGAATGGTCCCCAAGGTGTTTCCACCGTGGTACTCATGGCCACACCTTCCATCATCTCCAGTCGGCCTGCGGGACTGGCTTCGAATGCGCCAATCGTATGGTGAGTATCTTCGGTTGCCCAACCATCGAGCGCATGAACGATCTGGTCGGCCTTGTCATCTCCGTCGGTATCCTTCAACCAGATCAATCGCGGCTGATCGACGACTAAGACGCCACCGTTGTAAAATTGAAAACCAGTGGGGCAGTGCAGCTTTTCATAAAAAATCGTGCTCTTGTCGGCTTGACCATCGCCGTCGGTATCTTCCAGGATGACCAGTTTATCGCTAGGCGGTGGAGTGCCCGGCTGCCACTGTGGATAGCTGGGCATGGTCGAAACCCACAGTCGCCCTTTGTTATCGAAAGCAATCTGAACTGGCTTGGCGATTTCCGGAAATTTGCTTTCATCGGCAAACAGTTTCATTTCAAACCCAGGCGGAACATTGACCGACTTGATCAGGTCGGCCGGAGCTTGAATGGTTGGCCCGCCTTCAGGGTTTTCGCTGTACTTCTGCTGCGGCACACCGAAGCGTGTCTCGGGCAGATACAGATCGCCAGTTTGACTGTCGTCAGGTTGGGTTGGGACTTGTTTGCCTTGAGCAATATCCCATACATAGCTATCGCGCACGGCGGCCATGTTTCGAATCTTGACATACTCGCGCGGGAACGTTTCCGTATCCCAGGTGCGCCGACCGCCATAGACATACCAACCGTTCAGCATGCGATAGTCTTGCATGTGAACCCAAGATTTGTCGTTGACAGCGGCTCGCAGTTTTTCCAAGCGATCGCTACTGCCGCCGGCCGGATGGGGTGAGCCGAAGAGGGCCGAGTCTAACAACTCGCCGATCAAACGATCGCCGGTCTCATTCAAGTGGCAACCATTGATGGTCAATTGCAGTCCGCTCTCGGAATTGAACAGCACGGCGGATTTTTCGAACAAATCAACAAAGGCCAGTTTTCGCTTGTCGGCCACCGCCTTGGCTGCATCGCGATACAGCCTGAGGTTTTCGTTTTGAGCGCTGGCGTTGGGCATTAGCGGATCTGCGCTAACCTCGACCGCGATCGGCGACACAATTACGAACCGAGGTTGGCTGCCTTCGTCATCGCGTGCATACTTGGTCGCATACTCATCGAGCATGTTCTCGTAATCGTTCTTGAACTTTTCAACACCGTTGGGACCTTCGAACGATTCGTTGAAGCCGAAGAAACAGAAGAAAGTGTCGGGACCAAAGGCGGTCAGTGGATCATCTAGTTTGTAATAGTCGTTGCCACGCTGGCGATTAGCGACTTCATCGGCCGGCCGACCAAAGTTGCGAAAGATCAGCTGCTCGCTGGGGAAACGCAAATGTAACAGCGTTTCGAAATGACCGAACAGATTCATACGTTCGGCGGTAGAGTTTCCGATCAGGGCGATGCGTTCACCTTTGAGAAATTTCAGCGGAGTCGCACTGGGCGGCAGTTCCGCACGCTTGGGACGAGCCGGTCGCTTGAGCAGCTCTTCAGCCGTCTTCATCGCCGGATCCGATTTCTGCGCAAATGCTGGACTACCAATGAATCCGAGGGCAGTTAGCGTCAACAGAGAATTGCGAAGCCAGACTCGCATGGGCGAACCTTGTATCGTGAGGAGGGTGGGTGATAAACGTGGGGAGCTAGCAAGTATAGTTGGGCGCTGCGAGGCTGGAAACATGGTTAAAACCAGAAGCCCAGCCGCGTCTAACCCCTTAATCCCGAATTGGACGCGTCCACGTGTCTAACTCAGTTCAATTACATGGCCAGGCTGACCGAAGCCGATGATGGCCATGTGAATGGCCGGATGCGCAAGCGCAAACTCGATGGCCTGCGTCACACCAATCTGCCGTTGACTAGCCGCAGCCACATCTTGCTGATAGAGCGACAGGGGAAAGTACGGCGTCTTGAGCGTATGAGCACTGGGCGGTGCGCCCAAAATCGCGCCGGCCGCCAGGACGCGAATGGCCATCGCGCCCATTTGTTGCTGCTGGCAGTCGGCCAAAATGTTGCCGTAATTGCGATCGGTAATCTCGGGCGGCATTGCGAGGCCAGCACTGGGATTGAGCATGTTATAGGGCAACTGAATGGTATCGAACTGGCCGCTTCGAATGACCGCGCGCATCGCTTCGGCCTGGCCGGTGCCCGTCAAGCCGATGAAACGCGCCAGACCCTGCGACTGCACCGCGCGCATCGCCTCAAGCACTCCGCCTGGAGCCAGTACATCCTCGGGCGATAGCGATGCAGGTTCATCGCCACGCCGCGCAGTCAGTCCGTTATGCAACTGCAACAGCGTAACTTGCGAACGTTGCAGTCGAGCCAGGCTGCGTTCGATACTGCGCAGCACCTGGCTGGCGGCGTCTTCTGTCGCCTGAGGATCGATGCGAACCTTGGTGGCAATATGGATCTCGTCCGCAGCGGCAGTGCCAATTTGTTTCAGCGCCGCCCCCAAGTTGGTTTCGCTTTTGCCTTCACCGTATCCAGCCGCAGTGTCGATCCAATTGATCCCAACTTCCAGCGCCCGAGTCAGCGTGGCAATCTGCCGTTGGCGATCACTACCAGTCATCAAACCAGAGACCGGTCCCGCTCCTAGTGCAATCCGCGATACTGATAGATTGGTACGACCAAGTATGGTTGACTGCATAAATACCGTGGATTCTCAAATTCAAACTGCTTCCAGCCTGTGTGAACTGTGGCATAGGCTTCCAGCCTGTGTGAACTGTGGCATAGGCTTCCAGCCTGTGTGAACATTGACACCTTCGAACCGCTCGGCCCAAGCTACGGATCGAAACCTTTTTCTTTCGGTGCAAACCAGATGATCACCATACCTACCACGTAGATCATGCTGGTCCAAAATCCAATTTGACCATAATCTCCTGCGATCTGTTGGATCGGCAAGATAGCGATGCCCAAAACGACCATGGCCGCGACCACGCGACCAGTGTTAAACGAAATGCCCGTACCCGTCGAGCGCACATGCGTCGGAAACAACTCGGGTAGGAAGAGCGGTAACCAGCCAAAGTAGGTCACACCAAAAAAGCCTAACAAGAACACCATCCAATCAAAGTAAGGCTGATCGGGTGTCATCTGACTGAACATAGTCGAACTAACCGCAAACGTTGCCAGGCTGATCATAAAGTATGAAAGTCTGCGTCCACACAGACTGGCCAGGTAACCGCCCATTAAACTGCCGATGATCGCGCCTGATGAACGCGTGATTTGCGTCCAAGCTTTTTGGCGCGGATCTCCTTTGGGCTTGGTAGCGGCTTTTGACTCTGCTTGAGTGCGCGACTCATATTGATCGCGCCAAGGTATAACCCAATTCGCATTGGCTGCCGTACCCACAACTGGAATGGCGCCTAAACTGATGCCTAACAGCGTGCGATAGAGCAGGGGAGGGCGAAACACTTCTACGATCGGTGCCGAAGATTTGTTCGCTAGTTGCGGGGCCTGGCGGGCGGCTAACCACTTGGCTGACTCTGGCACCCAAATCAAGATCCCGACACCAATCAAAATTGGTGATGCTCCGATGAAAAACGTCCAACGCCAACTATCGCTGGTGATTGCAAAGTTGTAGCCGATAATGCCGAGCAGCACGAAACCAAAATTCGCCGCTGTCCCCATCACACCTGCCATCAGTGGGCGCGATGCCGAGGGCCAGGCCTCGGACACCAGCGCGACTGCGTTTGGCCATGCACCCCCAAATCCTAAACAGGCCAGAAAGCGCATTGTCCACATCAGATGCGGTTCATGCACAAACCAACACACCAGGGTCAAGCCTGAGTAACACAACACGCTCAACCCCATGGCGCGCGTGCGCCCGATGCGATCTCCCAACGCACCGAACAACCAACCACCACAGGCGGCGCCCAACAAGAATGCCGCTTGAAACCAGGCGAACCACGTCGTAATAACTTTCTCGGATATATCCGCCCCGAGCAGTTCGAGCATCATCTGGCGATGAATCAGAATGAACAGAGAGTTCTCTAAGCCCGCAAACATCCAAGCCAAGAACGCGGCGGCCAGTAGTAGAACGCGTCGATCACTCACTTCGGAATCCGATTCAGCGTGTAATATGCGTCAGCATGCAGTAAAGCTTGTCCCTGCCGATTGCGAACTCCACTTGCGACTAACTCGTGCACATACAAAGGTCGCAGCCCTTCGACCACCAGTTTAACGCTCTTACCATCATCGGAAACGTGGGCCGACGTAACTTTTAGCGTCTGAGTCTGGATCTCGTCACTGCCATAAGTCGCATGATACAGATAGGTATAACTCGACAGCGAATACGAAGCTACATTGGTCGCGGTGGCTGGATCAACTTCTTCGGTAAAATCAAGGATAAAACCATCGGCAGCGGCCCGCATTTGCTTGATTTCGAAAGGTATTTTTCCAGTCCACACCAGGCGTTGCAGTCCGTAGGCAGCCGTACCCAAGCTGCTCCAACCACGATTGGTCAGCCCTGCAAACATGCTGCCATCGTCGCCCTGACACAGTCGCAATACGGCCGAACCAAATCCCTGGCGGAATGGAATGGCGGCGCCTTGGTATTGGCCGTCTACCTTTTCCAGAAACACTCGATTCATTCCTGCCAGCGTGAATTCGCCGATAAACAGTTGACCAGCAAACGGACCAAACTTGCCTCCACTGGTATCACACACGATATCGGTGCTCGACTGGCCCACTTTTTTGTACGGCAACCACACGGCCGGTGGAGTCATCTGCGGCATGCGCTTCAGCGCCTCCGGATATGACAGTCCATCGGGCAGCGCACGAATGCCTTTGACTGGTGCGCCTGGAATGTTCTGCGAGGCTAGCGATTCCGGTTGATGCGTGAAGATACCGGGCCGCATGTGATGCAAGGTATTGGTCGGTACCCAATTGCCTTGTTGGTCGGTGTAAAACATATCACCGTCCAGGTTGGCCCCCAGTCCACTGGGTGAACGCATCCCAGCGCACACCGGTTGCAACTGACCATCGGGCGTAACTTTCATTCCCCAGCCCCGCCAACGACCTTGATCAAACTTGAGCGTGGGTTCGCGCAGCGCCCGCTTCAGTTGGTCACCGCGCAGGCCAAGTCCCAGATTGAGCGTCAGCCATAGATTGCCTTGTCCATCCAGCTTTGGTCCGTACGCATATTCATGATAGTGACCAGTTACACCCCAGCCTTTGGCCACCGTGCGATACTCGTCGGCCACATCGTCGCCGTCGCTATCGCGCAGGGCAGTCAGTTCCGATCGCTGGGCAGTAAACAACTGACCATCGTGGTACAGCAACCCTAATGGTTCATGGAGCGCACTAGCAAATTGATGGTAGGTAACATTGGCCGGCGGTTCATCGTAAATGCCGCTGAGCAACCAGACTTCGCCGCGTCGCGTGGCCACGGCCAGGCGACGATCCGGTAGCGCGGTCAAACCGCTGACTTCCAACACCACACCTTCGCCGGCTTTCCAATTGGGCGAGCGTGAATCGGTTGGCGACTGCGGTGCCGTAATGGAGATCAGTCGATAGTAATCGTTTTCGTCGGCCAGCAGTGGTAGTGCCCACAACCAAATCAGCAGCGTCTTGATGAGCTTCATGCTAGGAGTCCTTACCAACTGTAGAGTACGCTGAATTTGGTTTCGGGAGCGGCCGCAATCGGCACTAACACTTGCGATTGACCACTCACATTGCGACTGAAAGCCGAGGGCAACATCTTATCCGGCAAGGTGACGGTCAAACTGGACGCATACGTCCAGCTACTGCCGGCATGTTGGAGCTGTTTGCCACTGCCGACGGCGCGGTACCACAGGCCTTCAGCCAACTTGGGCGCATCGGGTTTTAATTTAATGGTCAGTTCGCGAATGATACCCTTCTTGGTCGCCGACGGACTGGACGTCAACTTGTTCTTCCACGCGGGATTGGCTTCCAGACGCTCTGGGGTAGCGGGCACCAGGCGATCAAAGACTTCGTAGGGCCCCACTGCATAATGAAACTCGGGCACGCCCTCTTTATCCAGCCGATATCCCCCAAACTTTGCCTGCGCAGCGGGCGGTTCCAAGGGCGAATCCAATTTCAGTTCAGGCCAAGGCGCGTTCTTATTCGGTAGCAGCGCCAGGTCCGGCCCCTGAGGTAACGGGATGCGCATAGTTGTCAGCGGCACAGCCATCGGCGCCATGCGATCATTCCAAGTGCCTTGGGCATCGATAAATCGATCCCCCCACAACTCGCCCAGGCGAACCGATTCAGCATCAAAGGCATAATGCACACGGCTCGGAAAACCAACGGCAATCGCATGTGTGCCAGCCAGTTGCATAAACGTGCGCAGTACGATTGGTTTCTCGCGCGGGATTAGCTCGAAGTTCTGCCGGCGTATTTGTTCGATCTTGTCGGGCAATGCCTGGCGATCGATATCTTCCAAGTAGGTCCACAAGGCAGCCACTTGTTTTTCAACGTCGCCCCCTAGAACTTCTTGATTGACACTGCCGGGAGCAAAGAAGGTGGGCATACGTGTGCGTGGTTTCAGCGAAGCGGGATTGAGCAAGAAATCATGAAACCACTCGCGACGCACGCGCTGCCCGATGCGGCCCACCTCAACACCCACGACCCCCGGCAAGGATTCGCCCTTCAGTGGATGACATTGAACGCAACCGAGATTGAAGAGCACCCGACCTGCTTTGACTAGTGTTGGATCCACTGGATCAAGCTTCTTGGACGCGGGCGCGGGCCCGACGCCATCGGCTTGCGCTAATTGATCGACCAGCGGATCCACTTCGCTGCCTGGATACTTGGGCATGCGTATTTGTAAGTGTGGACGCACTTCGCCATTGCCCACCAATACCGCTTTCAAATGCGGTGTCACTAGTTTGCGCCCCACACCGGTCAGGGGTGGAGGCAAGCGACCTTCATCGCCAATATCGACCTGACCCTTCGTTTCAAAATATCCATCGCGACCACGCGCAACACCTCCCAGACCATCGCGCACATGGCAGGCATAACAATTCAGTTGGAGCATGGTCGTGGCCACTTGCGACCCAGCGGTGCGTCGATCGCTAGCCGGTTTCTTCATAGCCTCTAGTGCGGCCGCGATGCTCGCGCGCTGCGCGTCATCGAGCGCGTAATGCGGCAGCGACTTCACCGGCTGCGCGGACAGACAACCGCGTTCGGCTTTCGGATTCAAACTTCGCAGAGCCTTGCCGCGCGGCGTGGCTTTCACTCCATTGGCCGAGTGACAATTGGCACATCCCAAACTTGTAAATAGTTTACGACCTTCTTCCTGCAGAGCACGGTTGATCGCGAGCCGTGGCGGATCAACCGGGTCTGTGGAGATCGATTGCAACCAGGCCACCAAGTCGGCCGCATCCGCCGTGCGGAGTTTCATGTTCGGCATACGTCCCGAAGCACGAACTGTACCTGGATCGAGCAAGAACATGGCCAGCCCTTGCGCGGTGTACTTGCTGCGCATATCGGGCAACGGAATCGACGGAATCGTACGAGCCACATGCGCCAAGCCCATCTTGGCTAAGTCTTCTGGCTCGAGTTCTTCCAGCATTTTCTCCAGCGCGGGATCGGTCTTGGCATTGCCGACTTGATCTTGAGCCGGTGCATGACAAGCGACGCAGCCCGACTGATGATAGAGCTGTTTGCCGGTGGCAGCGTTGCCTTTGTTCCAAAACTCATGCAGCACTGGATTGGCGCCCGATGCTTTCAGCTCCGGAAAAGGTGTTTGTTGACCGGTGAGAAAAGCGACCAGGGCTTCGATCACCCGCGGCTTTTGGGCCGCATCAACACTGTTTAATACATCGGGCATCGTCGTGCCCAGATCGATGCTGCTGGGATCATTCAAAAACCGCGCGAGCCACTGAGCTTTCAATCGACGACCGACCGATTCCAGTTTGGGACCACCCTTGGATTCAAGACTGGCGTCGCCCGCGGCATGGCACGACGTGCAACTCAGCTCTGCCAGAAGCAAGCGGCCTGCTTCGACTTCTTCCAGTTCGCCGTGCCTGGCAAAACGTTCAAAACCTATGACGTGCGCAGAAACATCAGCTGCATAAACTGTAAAGCCAGTGGCAAACCCAGGCCAACAACAGAACCAACAACAGAGCAGGCCAAGCGGAACAGCCTTGATAACCATCGTCACCAACCAGCATCTTGCAAAGTTGAAATCAAAGAGAACGCAGGAGTCGTATTATAGACATAGATATCAGAGAGAGGTCACCTCTCCAAGGCTTCGCCTTGGGGAGGTCGAATCGAGTCGTAGCGAGATTCGGGAGGGGTCTTCGGCAGTGCGAGTAGTTAGTACCGCAGGTGTCTTGCCTAGCGCAGTTGCCCCCTCCCGCAGACGACGGCTAAACGCCGCGTCTGCGACCTAGTATATAGCGGCCAACTAAGATGTTCATGTTCGACGTCGTTGCAACGGTGTCGGACTCAGCTACCCAGACAGTTTATCGACCCCGAACGAATGTACACATTTGTAGCTCGTGGGGGAGCGAAGTCGGGCAGCTGATTGTTTTCTATCCGAACGGTCGCTGAGTGCTCTTCGCCAAGTGCGAGGAAGCCTGAATTTACTAGGTAGGAGTTTACAATGACAACATATGATCGCGTGATCGGCATTGATGTAGCTTCCAAGAAGCTAGACATTTCCGATTCCCAGGGCAAGCTGCCTTCAACGATTAGCAACACGGTCTCGTCCATTGGCAAGTTGATCGAGCGCATCCAAGAGCCTGAAAAGACACTTGTGGTTTGCGAGAGCAGCGGTGGTTATGAGAATATCATGGTTGACCTGCTACACGAGGCGAAGGTCAACGTGGCGGTGGTCAACCCGCGCAAGACTCACTACTACGCCAAGGCACACGGGTATCTAGAAAAGACGGATACCATTGATGCCAAAGTAATTCGGCATTTTGGTGAGCAGGTCAAAGTCCATTTGACCAAGCCGCTTACCGAGCGAGAGAAGAAGCTTCGGTCGCTTACGCGTCGTCGAGTACAGGTCATGACGATGATCAACCAAGAGAAGAATCGCTTGCGTTTTGAGGATGAGACGGTCAAGCAATTCGTTGAAGAGAGCTTGAAAATGCTGAAAAACCAGCTAAAAGCTCTGAACGAGCAGCTCAAGGAGCAAGCCAAGGAGATGAGCAAAGAGACACCTAACGTAAGGATCATCTCCAGCGCGCCAGGCGTGGGTCTCATCACGACAGTCACTCTGTGTGCTGAACTTCCTGAACTTGGAAAAATCTCTCGTACGGAAATTGGCAAGCTTGTTGGTGTAGCTCCGATGGCCAACCAAACCGGTCAGAGCGATGGCAAGAGACGCATTCGCGGAGGTCGATCAACGGTGCGTCGTACACTATACATGGCGGCCTTAGTGGCAACCAAAAAGAATCCAGTGGTCGAGAAATTCTATTCGAGGTTATTAAGCCGAGGAAAACCGAAGAAGCTGGCGTTGATCGCGAGCATGCGAAAGCTGCTCCTGATCCTTCACGAGATGGTACGTACGCAAACGATGTGGGACCCCGAGAAGAAGGCACGTGACCAAGCTGTCGCCAGCCTGGCCACGGGCGCTACGTGCTCGGCGGGTCATTGACTCACCGGCGACTAAGTTATCCCTTACAAAGTTGCGTCCCCGCAGAGCTTTGCTATGTTTCACTTAGCACAGTTCATAGTAATGCTGCGCCTGTAGGAAATCAAACATTGAGTTACCGGCGCCATGCCTTGAAAAATCCCGGGGGTTTGGGGGCTGGCCCCCAAGATGCCCAAGCGAAGGGAAGAAATTTAAGATTCTTCCTTGACTACCAACTAGACGGTCGCTCCCCCGCTGCGCGGGAGAGGTGACGTCACCTCTCCAAGGCTTCGCCTTGGGGAGGTCGAATCGAGGCTTTGCGAGATTCGGGAGGGGTCTTCGGCAGTGCGAGTAGTTAGTACCGCAGGTGTCTTGCCTAGCGCAGTTGCCCCCTCCCGCAGACGACGGCTAAACGCCGCGTCTGCGACCTCCCCCGCTGCGCGGGAGAGGTGACGTCACCTCTCCAAGGCTTCGCCTTGGGGAGGTCGAATCGAGGCTTTGCGAGATTCGGGAGGGGTCTTCGGCAGTGCGAGTAGTTAGTACCGCAGGTGTCTTGCCTAACGCAGTTGCCCCCTCCCGCAGACGACGGCTAAACGCCGCGTCTGCGACCTAGTATATAGCGGCCAACTAAGATGTTCATGTTCGACGTCGTTGCAACGGTGTCGGACTCAGCTACCCAGACAGTTTATCGACCCCGAACGAATGTACACATTTGTAGCTCGTGGGGGAGCGAAGTCGGGCAGCTGATTGTTTTCTATCCGAACGGTCGCTGAGTGCTCTTCGCCAAGTGCGAGGAAGCCTGAATTTACTAGGTAGGAGTTTACAATGACAACATATGATCGCGTGATCGGCATTGATGTAGCTTCCAAGAAGCTAGACATTTCCGATTCCCAGGGCAAGCTGCCTTCAACGATTAGCAACACGGTCTCGTCCATTGGCAAGTTGATCGAGCGCATCCAAGAGCCTGAAAAGACACTTGTGGTTTGCGAGAGCAGCGGTGGTTATGAGAATATCATGGTTGACCTGCTACACGAGGCGAAGGTCAACGTGGCGGTGGTCAACCCGCGCAAGACTCACTACTACGCCAAGGCACACGGGTATCTAGAAAAGACGGATACCATTGATGCCAAAGTAATTCGGCATTTTGGTGAGCAGGTCAAAGTCCATTTGACCAAGCCGCTTACCGAGCGAGAGAAGAAGCTTCGGTCGCTTACGCGTCGTCGAGTACAGGTCATGACGATGATCAACCAAGAGAAGAATCGCTTGCGTTTTGAGGATGAGACGGTCAAGCAATTCGTTGAAGAGAGCTTGAAAATGCTGAAAAACCAGCTAAAAGCTCTGAACGAGCAGCTCAAGGAGCAAGCCAAGGAGATGAGCAAAGAGACACCTAACGTAAGGATCATCTCCAGCGCGCCAGGCGTGGGTCTCATCACGACAGTCACTCTGTGTGCTGAACTTCCTGAACTTGGAAAAATCTCTCGTACGGAAATTTCCAAGCTTGTTGGTGTAGCTCCGATGGCCAACCAAACCGGTCAGAGCGATGGCAAGAGACGCATTCGCGGAGGTCGATCAACGGTGCGTCGTACACTATACATGGCGGCCTTAGTGGCAACCAAAAAGAATCCAGTGGTCGAGAAATTCTATTCGAGGTTATTAAGCCGAGGAAAACCGAAGAAGCTGGCGTTGATCGCGAGCATGCGAAAGCTGCTCCTGATCCTTCACGAGATGGTACGTACGCAAACGATGTGGGACCCCGAGAAGAAGGCACGTGACCAAGCTGTCGCCAGCCTGGCCACGGGCGCTACGTGCTCGGCGGGTCATTGACTCACCGGCGACTAAGTTATCCCTTACAAAGTTGCGTCCCCGCAGAGCTTTGCTATGTTTCACTTAGCACAGTTCATAGTAATGCTGCGCCTGTAGGAAATCAAACATTGAGTTACCGGCGCCATGCCTTGAAAAATCCCGGGGGTTTGGGGGCTGGCCCCCAAGATGCCCAAGCGAAGGGAAGAAATTTAAGATTCTTCCTTGACTACCAACTAGACGGTCGCTCCCCCGCTACGCGGGAGAGGTGACGTGCTTACACCCCTGCTGCCAGTTCATCGAGCGTCACCAATTTGGCCTTAGCACCGGCCGATCGCACCACGTCTAAAATCATGTCGAGCGTTTTGAAATCGGGATCGACAACTCCCAGGCAAGAAGGATGGGCCAGAAAGTCAAACGCCAGACCTTGATCGATGCAACGCAGTAGGGACTGGCGAATCACATCGACAAACCAGTCGACCTTCCAACGCCCGGTGCGAAAAGCTCCGATATCGCTGATCGGACTCATGGGCAATTCAATCAAGCCATCGTCGTAGCGAAAGGGTTGGGCCGCCGTTTGGGCAGCGGTGATGCCGTCGATAACTTGCGCACTGGGCTGCTGATGCGACTGCGTATTTGGATGAGCCGGGTAGAGACTGCTTACCCAAGTAAAACCTTGCTCCATCAATTCAGCTCGCACTTCGGGGTGGTTGCGCAATCCATCCGCAAATCCACCGGGCGTGCGAAAGCCAGCGGGTTTCTCGATGGCCAGTCGCTCTTTCATGGCCTGAGAGCATAAACGTATGTTTTGACGAATCACGTCAAACGGTTCGGCTCCACCGGCCAGCCACGGTGAACGAGCGAAGCGATACTGAACATCTGCCAGGGTCTTGGCGGTGACGTTAACGTGATCATAGGTGTGATTGCCTAGCGGATGGCCAGCCGTTTTCAGTTCCGTTAGCCAATCGACGTTGGCTTGCTCCAGCACGCGGCCAACGACAAAAAAGTGCACGCGCCCGCCAGCCTCCGTCACTCGTCGCGCGGCGCCTAGTGCATATTGCTTAGCCGCCTCATCGAGGTTTCCCTTCTCGTAATCCCAGTGCGTAGTTTCCCAGGTGGGAAAATTGCGACTCATCTCCAAGTCCAGCGTGATCGCCACCCGGGCCACCGACGGTGAGTCCGGCGAATTGACTTCGGTTGGCAGGGCCTCGGTCGAAAGCGTTTCACTGACTGCGGCTGACGACCGCCCAGTTAATATGACCGAACCAGCCAGTGCCATGCCCAATTGCAACGCAGAACGACGCTTAAGATGGCCGAGCGTGTTCACTTGGCACCTCCGGCTATCTCAACCCACGATACTTGAGTGATCAATTGATTGAGCGCCGCATACGATATGGCGGCATTGACCGCATAGCGCGGCGAAGTATTCGATGGAAAAGTGGCCAGCGATGCATCGGCTACCAAGAACACATTAAAGTCTTGCGATAAATTCTCGTAACCGGCCGTCGTTTTGCAAAAGCACATGTCAGTTGCATAACCGGTCAATAGCACATGGCGAATGTGGTTCGCTTTCAAAAACTCACGCAGCGGTTGGTAACCTTCCGCATCGTAGATCACCACATCTTGCTCTGCCACATCGACATCCGTGGTCACCGGAATCGGCAGCTTCCAAAAGCCGGCGTTGTTGAAGCGATCTCCGGAATCAAGCCCCGGAAACTGTTTGAAATAGTCGATTACCGGTGTCTCGCTTGAAAGCTTTAGTTCACTAATCAAGGGTTGACCTTGGTAGTTGAACTCGCGCAGAACTCTATCGAGTTCTCGCGCTCCTTGAGCACGCTCGCTGGCGGTGGGCGTGTGTTGAAAGGAGCGATAGAGCTGGCGGCGAATTGGATCGCACGCGCCCGGCAAACTGTACAGCACCATGCCTACGTGAGGTCGCAAGCGATTGATTAGCGGTTTGACAATCGTGCGCGTATGTTCGGCGGCCAGGTGGTTCTTTTCTGGCGTGCAGAAGTCGGCTACGCCATTGGGCTCTGGAGTGTTCCAACCTTGACCGTCATCAATTCCCCAGGGATGCACCATGATCACGGCGGTATGGGCCGCTTGCAGGTGATTGGGCATTTCGATAATGCCCCGCGCGTTGTAAGAAAATCGCCAGGCCCGCACATGCAGATCGGCTTCGGGCTCGTCAACAATGGCTGGAGCTTCGAAGTGCGCCTGTTCGATGATCGGCTGGAAGAACTTGGGATGATCGGCCAGCAGCGGTTTAGGATTCTCGATGCGCTTGAGCTGGTTGGAATAAGTCCGCGGCGACTGTGCACAGACTTGAGTGGCCAGGCTGAAACCAATAAGGGCTATTGTGATGCGCATCATAGTTGTCATCCTGGGACTGCGTGAATGTGCGTTAGGATCTCAAGTAGGCAAACAAATCTCGAAGCTCTTGCGGCGTTAATTGTTTTATCAAGTCTTCCGGCATAATCGAGCTAGGCGCGGGACGCACTTCGGCTATTTCATCAGCTGCAATTGTCTGCGTTTCACTTTTAGCGTTGATCAGTTTCACACTACCGTCGGGTTGTTCGGTAACGATACCCGTCAGCACGCGATCATCTTGAGTCCGTACGATCGAGCTCATGTACTCTTTGCGAATGACGGAACTGGGATCCACCAGGCTGACTAGCAGAAAATCGCGATCCGTGCGATTGGCACTGGTTAGATCAGGTCCCACGGCGCCGCCTTGGCCATGGAGTTTATGGCAGTTGGCGCAATGTTTTTCGAACAAGGGTCGCCCACTGGCGGCGTGTCCCTCGGCAGCCCGCAAGTCGTTGTTCAAGCGACGCACTTCGGCCAGTTTGTCTTCGGGAGAGGCTACATTCAGTTTTCCCCAATGCTTGAGAACTAACCGGTCGATCTCGATGTCGTTGTGCACGGCCAAGGTGCGCACTTGGTCGAGCGATACCGAGTCTCGCGCAATTGCGCCCGACTCAACCTGATCGAGCCAGGCCCGCGCAGACGATATGCGTGAGATGAGTATCGCGTGAATGCGTGAACCAATCGGTTTGGCCTGCGAGTGTGATAAGCAAGACATCAGCATGTCAGTCACTTCCGCGCTATCCATCTTGGCCAGCACATCCAGCGCAGCCAGAGTCAAGGTGTCACTGGAACTCTGGTGGAGCAACATGGCTCTTAAGGGTTTCAAAGCCTCTGCATGAGGATGTTCGGTCAGCAGTCCAAGCGCTCGCAGTCGATCGCTCTCGACTGCATCTGCTGACTCCAACACTTTAATGGCATCGAACTGAGGTTGTGGGTTGCCCATCAATATTGCCAAGCGCGACAGCGCGACGTGCTGCGGCAGCTTGGACCAGTGCGATTGCACGATGCCGCTCAAGCTGTGCGCAGTGGCGAGCTGATCGCGCTGGGCGCGGAGCTCTTTTGGAACTTCTTGCCAGCCAGCCAAAATAGGTGCCCAGATGTCGACCAACTTATCTTCCGGTGCCACGTGGATGAGTTGCGCGATTGAGTCGAGCCCTTCATCAGTTCCTTCGGCCGCGTAGCGGCGAACCAGTCGCGGCCACAAGACTTGCTGTCCAAGGCGACTTTTCCACAATGTGGGACGCACGAAACGACTCATCACTTCGCTACGACCAGAGACACTATGTCTCTCAACCGCCCACCACCACTGCAGCGGCAAGAACGGATCATCGAAATCGATGTCGCGATTGATGTTGGCGTTGATAATCGGCAGGGCTTGATGCGCAGGCAATCTAGCAGCGGTGGAAGCCAGTTGACTGCGCACATGTACGTCGGGCTCTTGCTCAGCCAGGCTATCGAGCACATGGGCCAAATTTCCTGGTAATTGACCACAATCTCCTAACCAACGAATGGTCCAATAGCGAACCGGTGCGTGTGGACTGGCCAGTAACTGCGGGGCAGCACTATAGAGGTCAGTGCTGGACTCGAGCGTCGGGTCGTGCAGAGTCATCCAGCTCCACAGTGATTCAATAGCCTCACGTGCATCGCCCGCAGCGATTGCTTGTTGCAAAAGCTGAGATCCAACTTCTTGAGCATTGCGTCTGGCAAGTTCCTGACGAGCTCGACGGACAAGCCATTGATTGCGATGGGTATGCAGTTCCAATAGTTGACCAGTGGAAAGCTGGCTCAGGTCGCCGGCTGCTGCGGAGGAAGTTGAATCGCGCTCCGCAGGCTTGATGGCATAGATGCGACCGTTGGTGCGGTCCCACTGGGCATCGGGATCCGGGTGGGCTGTACGGGCATCATGCCAATCGGAAATATAGACACAACCATCGGGGCCCGTGGTAACGTCCGTCGGCGCAAACCAACTGTCACGACTGTCGAGCAGTTGTCCCAGCGTGTGCGTTTTAAAGGTTGAACCCAACGGTTCGATGGCATGCCGATAGGCGGCATGCCCCAAGAGATCTCCAGCCAAATATCGATTGCGATACTCAGGCGGCAAGGCATCAGCTTGATACACCATGCCGCCGACAGTCACATGCCCGCCACGAAACTCTGCGTGTTGTGCATGTTCAAAGTAACCGTAGCTG
Source organism: Rania fehmarnensis (assembly GCF_056494185.1). NCBI lineage: Bacteria > Pseudomonadati > Planctomycetota > Planctomycetia > Pirellulales > Pirellulaceae > Rania > Rania fehmarnensis. The sequence continues at coordinate 1,858,690 of NZ_CM151398.1, read as the reverse complement.
TAAGGATTGTGCAATTGACCATGCTTGGCAAACGACTTGACATAGTTACCACCTTGCACGCCATGCAACAGAACATAGCCGCCATAGTTGGTGCTGTAGAGCAGATGGCCATCGGCATCAAAATCGAGTCCCCATGAGTTGCCGCCTCCCTCACAAAACAATTCAAACGCTTGGGTGCGCGGGTGATAACGCCATACTCCTTGCTGAAATTCGATACCGCGGATTTTGGCAGTCACCGTGCTGCCCTGGCAACCATACAACCATCCATCCGGCCCCCAGGTCAACGAGTTGGCTACGCTATGCGCGTCTTGCATGCCAAAACCTGTCAACAAGACTTCGGGATCGCCGTCGGGCACGTCATCGCGATTGCGATCAGGATAAAACAGAAGATAGGGGACGTTCAGCACAAACACGCCACCGTGCCCAAAGGCGATCCCGGACGCGAGATTCAAGCCGCTAACAAAATCGCGACTTGCATCCACTCGACCATCGCCATCGGTATCTGTAAGAATTGTGATGCGATCCGATCCACGCGGTCCATGTGGTGGTGGCGGCGGCACTCGGTCGTACTCGGTGCGCGAGTAGCGATCGACCTGCGTACGTTTAAGCCCTTCGGGATTGGGATATTGAAGGTACTGTACAACCCATAACCGACCGCGATCATCAAATTCGATGCACACCGGTTGCCTGACCAGCGGTTCACAGGCGACCAGTTCGACCTTCAGTCCTTCGGCCACCTGCATCTGCTTGACCGCTGCTTGCGGTGGAAAACCCTGAGCCATTAGGTGCGGGCTGGCGCACAAAAGCAAGAGAGGTACAAAATACTTTATAGGTGAAGTAATTATCATCTGGGCGTACTAAACCATGGGCGTTAGCCCCGTTTAACGAACGTTCACGGGTGTTGAGGTAGGAACCGAGGCTAACGGTAGTAGAACCGAGGCTAACGCCCACGGTTTAGCGTTTCATCAGAACTTCGTCGAGGTTGAGCAGGACGTTGCCAACGGCGGTCCAGGCTGCGCACTCCACTGCATTAGCCTCCGGTGGCAGCGGGCCGAGAGGTTCGGTGGCTAGTTTCGTGGCTGACTCGACTTGCGAGGTCAACTGCTGCGTGGCTGATTGTAGCAAGCGCTGGAGGGCCACCAATTCTTGTTCAGTGGCGCTGCGCGAGGTGCAGGCTTGAAAGGCCAACTGCAAACGTTGTTGCGTTGTCTTGTCGCGACCCTCGACCAGCAGGACGCGTCGAGCCAATGCCTGGGCCGCTTCGACAAAGCCAGGATCGTTCAGCGTCACGAGAGCTTGTAGCGGTGTATTGGTACTATCGCGTCGCAAGGTGCAGACTTCGCGACTGGGGGCATCGAAGGTCGCCATCGATGGGTAGGGGTTAGAACGACGCCAGGTGGTGTATAGCCCGCGTCGATATCGATCTTCGCCTTGGCTGGCTTCCCAGTCAGTCTTGCTACCAAAGGCCGCCGACAGACCGAGCGATGGCTGCGGGGGACGTACCGGTGGTCCAAACATTTTATGGCTCAGTAACCCCGAGGCGGCCAGCGCTTGATCGCGCACCGACTCGGCACTCAAACGCACGCGTGGTCCGCGAGCTAACCAGGCATTGTCGGCATCGGCCTCTAAGGCGGCGGGCGATACTTCGCTGGTTTGCTGATAGGTTCTTGACAACACTAACCTGCGCAAGAAACGCTTAGTGCCCCACTGACCGTGCATCAAATCCATGGCCAGCCAGTCGAGCAATTCTGGATGTGTAGGCAGATCGCCTTGCGAACCAAACTCTTCGCTGGTGCGGACAATGCCCAGCCCGTAGAGGGCTTCCCAAGTACGATTGGCCATCACCCGCGCCGTCAGCGGATTCTCAGGCGAGATCAGCCAGTGAGCCAACGATAGACGGTTCAAATTCTCGGCACGTGGCGCATGAAAAACGGCTGGCACGCCTGCCTGAACTTGATCACCCAGCGATTTGTAGTTGCCGCGCAGTTGCACAAAGGTCTTCCGCTCTTGACCGGCCAACATTTCGCGCATCACAGGTACGCTGGTTTCTGGCTTCATACTCGCCAGCCGCTTTTCCAAGTCGGCCAATTCGATGCGCGCGGGTTGATTGACAGTGGCCAGATGTTGGGCAAAAAACTCACGCAGCGCTTGGCTCTCAGCAGCTGTGCGCTCGGTCGCCGCTTTCTGCGCAATTGTGGTCAGCGCGGCATCCATTTGTGCCCAGTGGCCCGCAGAGACATCGCGACTGGTGAGCACTTCGAAACTGCCGAGCAAATGATCGCGATGCGCCGATTCGTGCGCCAGTTCAACGCGCATTCGACTGCCAGCGGACAGCTGAATCGGTTCGGCAGGAATGAGCGTCAGCAGATGTGACTTGTCGATTTGCCCACCTACTGCCCAACCGGTCGTCTTTTCAGGATCGATTACGTTGGCAGCAGCAAAGTCGGGCTGTGAGAAGTCGGCAAAGGCCGCCGCCAACTTTAGCGGGGTGATACCCGAGATATCGATCGCTTTACTATCTTTAGGCGCTTCAACAAACGTTTGAGTGAAGACCGCCTGCCGATTTTCATCGAGCAGCGAGACGATAACGCCATTGAGTCGCGATTGCACGTCACCATCGGTGCGATTGAAGAACGTAACTCGATCAATGGGCAGCACTGAACCGAGATCGACTTCCCACCATGGATCATCCGAGATGGCAGTATGCGTGACGGAGTTCTTCGTATAGTCGCCGGATGTCTTGCCGTCGATCGCTCGATTGGCTTCGCCGCCGTAGTCCGTGGTGCTCTGGGTCGCTTTGCCTCGCTGAGCCACGTTGGATCCTTGTGCTTGCACTTGGACTTCAGCCAACGAGAGAATGCGTTCTTTGCCAGGCAGTTCGAAACGCACAAAGCGCGCCTGTTTAGCTTGCGATTGAGGTGGGATGAGACTGACGCGCACATCGGTCAGCACAAAATTGCCTCCGCCAAGTCCTGCGCCTCCGCCAGGCAGATCAGCTAAAGGAAGCGTACGCAGACCAATCGCTTGGACCTGGCCGGCACAGGTATCGCTCACGTCAAACTCTAGCGTGAACGTGTCGGCGACAATCTTATCCTGCATCGGCCGCACGCGCACGCGTCCCTGATCGTCCCAGCTAGCTTCGGTGTTCGTTTTAGCACCGAAAGACACGGGGTCGAGAATATTCCACTGGGCCGCAGTCAACTGGCTGGTCCATTGTTCGTATTCTTGTTGCACTGCAGGCGAGACGGTTCCCAGTTGCGCATGCAATTGGTCGAGTCGTTGTTGCCACTCTTTGCGCTGATGTAATTGTGCATCGGTGAAGAGCTCGACGCGCGGTGATTCGTCTTGACGATCAGCATCTTGCGATTGATTGAAGATGTCAAATACTTTGAAGTATTCTTCTTGTGTGAGCGGATCGTACTTGTGCGTATGGCACTGAGCACAGCTGAACGTTAGTCCCATCCAAACGGCCATGGTCGTATTGACGCGATCGACGATGGCCACATTGCGAAATTCTTCGTCGTTGGTGCCGCCTTCGTTGTTGGTCAACGTATTGCGATGAAACGCAGTAGCGATCAAATCATCTTCGGTTGGATTGGGCAGCAAGTCGCCGGCGAGTTGCTTGACGGTGAATTCATCCAGCGGCATATCGGCATTCATCGCTCGCACAACCCAATCGCGATAAGCCCAGATGGTACGGGCTGGGTCATCTGCATATCCAGCGGAGTCGGCATAACGAGCCAAGTCGAGCCACTTGCGCGCCCAATGCTCGCCGTAGGCGGGCGAAGCGAGCAAGCGATCAACCATGCGTTCAACTGCATCGGGCCGAGCATCATTGACGAAGCTGTCCATCAGTTCGCTCGAGGGAGGCAGTCCGACCAGATCGAGCGACAAACGTCGCAGCAACACCGCGCGCGACGCCGGTTCTGAAGGCAGCATATGGCGTTGGAGTTGCTTGGCCAGTACAAAGCGATCGATAGGATTGTGCAACCAATCGCCCAGCCTGGCTTGCTCGGCAGATTTGAGCTTGGACAGTTGATCGCTCAGCTGGGGCAGTTCAGGTGTCACCGGCGCAACGAACGACCAATGCTTGAGGGCTGGAGCGCCTGAGCGAATCCACTGTCTGACTAGTTCGATCTCGGCGGGCTCCAGGGCTTTGCCGAATTCTGGCGGCGGCATGCGATCACTATCGTCCTGGGAAGTGATGCGCAGGAACAGTTCGCTCTCAGCCAGTTTGCCGGCCACGACAGGTATCTTGCCCGAGTCGGCGGCGCGATAGACACCATCGCCTTGATCAAGCCGAAATCCGCCTTCGCGTTCCTCTTTATCGGGACCGTGGCAGGCGAAACAACGATTCGAAAGGACTGAACGCAGTTGCTGCAACTGCTGGGAACTCAAACCCTCGTCAGCCAGGCTGGAACCGCAAGCCAGGTAGAGCAGACCAAACCAGAATGCAGATGTTCGCATGTTCGTCGCAATGGGTGGGAAGGAAACCGGTGGGTGTCCTGAATTATAGTCGATTTACGCTGGGTTAGCACTCCTTTGGAGTGCGGTGCCATCTGGCACCGCTTTGATGTAAGAGAAGTCTCTTGCCGCAGCCTGAGTCACCCTGAACGCTTGAATCACCTAGTTCGTGCAGGCTGCGGAACAGTTGGGTTATCACATCAAAGCTACGGCTGCGCCGCAGCACTCCAAGGAGTGCCAAAGCTGGTAAAATCAACTTCCCTACCCATTTACCCAACCGCCAATTGAGTGCTTACTGATGATGCGCTGTCTTCGATCTTCTGGGTTGCTGTTGGTTTGTGTGAGTTGCCTGGTGGCCTGCCAGTCGAGGCTGCCTGCGCAGTCGGCTTCACAGAATACGAAATCCGACAGCACTTCGATTCCCGATCCACAGTTTAATCCGCTACCCGCTCAGCCCGCCGCCAATCTGTGGCAGCGGGCACAGGGGGAGGACTGGCCCAATTTCCTGGGTCCACGCGGTGATGGGACCTCCGGCGAAACAGGAGTGCAACCCGATTTATGGCAGCCGCATCCCAAACTGCTGTGGCAACTGCCGCTGGGGATGAGCTATGGCGGACCGGCTGTTGTGAAAGGTCGCGTGCTGCAGTTCGATCGCGCGGGGGATTCCGAACGCCTGCGCGCCTTGAATGCGGAGACCGGCGAAGAACTCTGGAGCTGGAAAGACAAAGTCGAATACTCAGACATGTATGGCTACAACAACGGACCCCGCTGCATGCCCATCGTCGATAACGACTTGGTTTATCTCTACGGCGTTTCTGGCAAGCTAAGCTGCGTAACGCTGCATGATGGCCAAACGATTTGGCAACGCGATATGAATACCGAGTTCGGTGTGATCCAAAACTTCTTTGGGGTCGCCAGCGCGCCGTGCGTGTGGAACGATGACGTACTGGTCATGGTGGGCGGCAGTCCATCAGAATCCAAAAACATAGCGAATGGTCGACTGGATATGGCCATACCCAACGGTTCGGCGGTCGTCGCCCTGGATAAACGTACAGGCCAGTTGAAGTATCGCGTGGGCAATGACCTGGCCAGTTATTCCACGCCGATCGTCCGCAGAATTGCCGACAAAGACACGGGGCTGGCGCTGGCCCGGAGCGGGCTTTTGGCCTGGGACGTTCGCAGCGGTCAAGAACTATTCAGCTTCCCGTGGCGCGCGGCTATGCTGGAAAGCGTCAATGCAGCCCAGCCAGTTGTCGTCGACAATCAAATCTTCATCTCGGAGACCTATGCGATCGGCAGTACGCTGCTGGAGGTCCGTCAAGACAAACCCAAAGTCGTGTGGCAAGACGGCAAGACGCGCGGCACCCAAGCTTTTCGCGCCCACTGGTCTACACCAGTGGTGATCGATGGTTACCTGTACGGTTGCAGCGGCCGCAATCAACCCGATGCCGACTTTCGCTGTGTACGCTTGTCGGATGCCAAGGTCATGTGGACCGATCGACGACACGAACGGGCCAGCGTGCTGGCTGTCGATGGTCATTTGATCGTGCTGTATGAGAATGGCGAGCTGGAATTGATCAAACCCAATACGAAAGAGTATGAACGGGTGAAGCAAGTCGACTTGAGCCGCATCAAGGGCAATGACGGTTTGCCATTGCTAGATGATCCGTGCTGGGCCGCGCCTGTCTTGTCGCACGGGCTGTTGCTGGTCCGCGGCAATTCCAACCTACTCTGCTTCGACCTCATACCTTCGCCATGAGCCGGCTTGAAATCGCTCGTGTGGATAATAGCGTGCTTTGTAACGCAGGTGTCGATTCTCGGCTACATACATGCCTAGATATACCCAACGCATCGCATTAGCGCGGGCCAGACGAATCTGCGTCAGAATCGAATACGTACCCAGGCTGAGATAGTCCAGTTGCGGATCAAAGTAACAGTAGACAGCCGACAGAGCCGTCTCGCCCACATCGATAATGGCCACCGCAGCCAGGCGATCATCCAGCCAATACGATATCTCCGAAGTCGAATTCCACGATGAAATCAAGAACGCGGAGTAATCATCGGTACGAGCTGGTCCATCGCCTCGATCCATATCGCGCTGCATGCGATGCTGGTTGAATAAACGCAGTCGCACTTCGTCACAGATTGGCGTGCGCAGTTCAATGCGTAGTTGCTGGTCGCCCTTCTTAAGCACGCGCCGCAGCGAACGGCTTTCATGAAAGCTGTGAACATCGACCCTCAGCGGCTCGCACGCCTGACAGCCAGGACAAGCCGTGCGATAGTAGAACCAACCGCTACGACGATAGCCCAAGTCCAGCAAGTGATCGAGCTGCTGAGCCGTTATGTGCGCGGCCGGAATTTCCAAAGGCATGCGAGCCGTGCGGGCGTCCAAGTAAGGACAAATGCTGGGCTCGTCAATGACCTTGGTCAGTTGAAGCATTCAATGACGACCGCCGAAGCGGCACCGTGAGTGGTAAAATTCAGCTTGAGGGCGTAGCGACGTTCGTCGATCGGTTGTGCTTGGGTCAGCACATGTACCGGGCAAGCCGAATCGCGCTGGCCAAAGCCGAGCGTCGGCAAAGTCGTACCATGGGCTAACGACAATATACTGGCAACCAACTCCACGATGCCACCGCCACCACCGAGTTGCCCAAAGTAACTGGAGAAGCCCACCACGGGCACATCGCCGATCAATGGCGCCAAAGCTTGAGCCTCGGTCGCATCCAAGATCTGATGCGAGAACGCTTGCGTCGCCACGTGTGCCAGTTCCGACGACCTAATGCGCGCATCGTCCATGGCCGCGTTTGCCACTGCGGCGATCGAAGTAGCGCTGCCACAGTAAGGTTGCGATGCCGCCGCGAAGCGATTCGACCAACCAGCCAGTCGAGCAATCGGCTTGGCACCGCGGCGTGCCGCGTGATCGCGACTTTCTATGATGATTGCTCCAGCACCTTCTCCCGGCACGATGCCACGCCGACGCTGATCGTACGGCAGGCAGTAGGGAGGCTCTTGATCTTGACCAGTATCAAACAGCGGAAAGTGTCGATACATCAAGCGACTAGGCGAGATACGACTACCAGTTGAACCCACAACCATCATATCTGCCGACCCGCGCTGAATAATCATGGCGGCTTCTTGCAGAGCATGAAGACCGCTGACTTCGTCCATCACGATTGTATTGTTGGGGCCACGCGCATCGACGGCGATACCAACATGACAAGCTGGCATGTTGGGCAAACTCTTGAGCATCCACAGCGGTTGAATGGCCTTTAGAAACGTCGTTCCCCAACGCTCGTAATGCACTTGACCATTTTCGCTGCAAGCTTTCACCGCATCGACCAGGTCATCCAAGTCTCCGCTAAAAGTTTCAGCACCGAAAACGACGCCGACGCGGTTGGGATCAACCGATCCATCGACCAGTCCAGCATCTTGCCAAGCCAGTCGCGAAGCGGAAAAGGCAGTTTGCAATTCAGGCGCCATGACCTTCAGCGCTTTGCGCGGCGTGACGTATTGCTTGGCATCGAAGTCTTTCAGCCGAGCGCCAACCAGCAATGGCGCATCAGGTTGACTGGGTTCGTTCAACTGGACGATGCCACAGCGTCCGACCTCCAGGCTCGACCAAAACTCATTGCGCCCGATGCCAATTGGGGACACCACGCCCACACCGGTGATGACGATATCGCTCAATTCTGGCATCGAAGTCTCTAATGGATTACCGGACAAACATCAAACCACTCGCGGCCCTGCTGGTGCATCCAAGCGGTCGACGATTCTGGCCCCCAACCACCCACTGGGTAACTGTTCATCGACGGCGCGGCCGGACTGCGCCACGCAGCAATGATCGGGTCAATAATTTTCCAAGCCAGTTCGACTTCGTCGCTGCGCGCAAACAAACTGGCATCGCCAGTGATGGCGTCTTGCAAAAGTCGTTGATAGGAATCGGGCATTTCACCAGCATCGGATGCAAATCGGAAATCGAGTTGGCTCAGCTTGAGTTTCATTTCCTCGTCAGGAACTTTCGACTGGAAGTATAGCTGCAAACCTTCCGCAGGTTGGATCTGGATGACCAGTCGATTGGCTTGCGGGCGACTGCGACCAACTTCCCCAAAGAGCACTTGCGGCGGTTCACGAAACTGAATCACGATTTGCGTAGTGCGACAGCCCATGGCTTTGCCGCTGCGCAGGTAGAAGGGCACTCCCTTCCAACGCCAATTGTCGATATGCAACTTTAGCGCGGCAAAAGTTTCCGTTTGACTGTCCGCTTGGACACCTTGTTCTTTTAAGTAACCTTCATACTGTCCGCGAATCCCGCAGTCGGCAAAGTCCCCGCCCCGCATGGGACGCACAGCCTGCAAGACTTTCACTTTTTCATCGCGCACAAACTGGGCATTAAACCGCACTGGCCCTTCCATGGCGGTAACCATCATCAACTGCAGCAGATGGTTCTGAAACATATCGCGCAAAACGCCCGAGCCGTCGTAGTAACCGGCCCGCCTACCGACCGCCACTTCCTCAGCCACTGTAATCTGCACGTGATCGATAAAGTTTCGATTCCATAACGGTTCGAATATCGAGTTACCAAAGCGCAGCACCAGGATGTTCTGGACGGTCTCCTTACCCAGGTAATGATCGATACGATAAACCTGATCTTCATTAAAGACTTTGGCCAGGCAACTGTTCAACTGCTTGGCCGTCTTCAGATCGGTACCAATCGGCTTCTCCACCACGATGCGCCGGGCGGCTTCGTCGCCCTTGGCCAGGTCCGCGGCACCCAGTTGAGCGATGGCGGCTTCGTACAACTGCGGCATGGTCGCTAGATAGTAAATCCTTTCGGTTGGCTTGTTCAGTTCGATCTCGTTGCAGCGCGCGGCCAACTTGTGAAAGTCTTCGCCAGAATTGACATCGCCAGCCAAATAGTGAATGTACTGGGCAAACTCGTCCCAGACTTCAGCCTCAAAACCCTTGGTGAACTTGGCGGTCGACTCGCGCAGTTGCGCGCGCCATTCATCGTCGGTGAACTGGCTGCGGGCGACCCCCAGAATGCGAGTCTCCGGAGGTAAACGCTTGCGTTGAAAGAGTCGATACAAAGCCGGTATCAATTTGCGGCTCGTCAAGTCTCCCGACGCGCCGAAGATCACCATGGTATGCGACATAGTTTCCTACCTTGCCCGAACTCTTTTCGTATATGGTTATGCGGCCCAGTGTGGCATAGGCTTCTAGCCTGTGTCTGTGGCATAGGCTTCCAGCCTGTGCTGTGGCATAGGCTTCCAGCCTGTGTGGCATGTGGCCTGTAACCTGTGTCTCTGACATGTGGCCTGTGCTGGCGGCCTTCTGAGTATACAACACAGGCTGCAAGCCTATAACTCTGGACACAGGCTAGAAGCCTATGCCACATTCTCCATTAGCTGGGCTGTTTGCGAATGTCCAACCATTCGCTGTGGTAGGTGCCAGCACGATCGACGCGCTGATACGTATGAGCACCGAAGTAATCGCGCTGAGCTTGCAACAAGTTGGCGGGCAGTCGTTCGCGTCGATAGCTGTCGTAGTAAGCCAGCGCGGTCGAAAAAGCGGGAGCAGGTACACCCAGGTGCGTCGCCGCAATCAATACGCGCCGCCAAGCCGCCTGGCTCTTGTCGATGATCTCTTTGAAGTAAGGGAACAATAGCAAGTTCTCGAGGTTCGGTTCTTTGTCGAACGCTTCTTTGATGCGATCGAGGAACTGAGCGCGAATGATGCAGCCACCACGCCACAAAAGCGCACAATCGCCATAGTTCAAATCCCACTTGTGTTCGGCGCTGGCGGCTTGCAATTGCACAAAGCCCTGTGCGTAACTGCAGATCTTCGACGCATAAAGCGCCAAACGCACCGCCTCGATGAACTCTTTCTTGCTACCGATCAAATCCTTGATCGGACCGGCCAGCGTCGGATTGTCGCCGCTCTTGGGAGCCGACAGGACCTTGCTAGCGCGCACGCGGGCTTCTTTGGCAGCCGACAGAGCGCGGGCGTAAACTGCGGTGGTTACCAGCGTGCTCGGCACGCCCAGGTCCAGCGCCAATTGGCTCATCCACTTGCCAGTGCCTTTGGCCCCGGCCACGTCGAGAATCTTATCGACCAAGTACCCACTGCCATCGGGCTGGTCATCTTTGGCCGAGAAAATATCGCGGGTGATTTCAATCAAGTAGCTCTGCAGTTCGCCACGATTCCACTCTGCAAACACTTCGTAAATTTCATCGTTGTCCAGGCCCGCCACATCTTTGAGCAGTTGATAGGCTTCGCAGATCAGCTGCATGTCGCCGTATTCAATGCCGTTATGGACCATCTTGACATAATGACCGGCACCGCGGGGTCCAACCCATTCGCAACATGGGATATCGTGATTGGGTCCAACCTTGGCAGCAATCGCTTGGAAGATAGGCTTCACTAGCGGCCAGGCGGCAGGTGAACCACCAGGCATCATGCTGGGTCCCTTCAAAGCGCCCTCTTCACCGCCCGAGACACCGGTGCCGACGAACAGCAGACCTTTGCCTTCGATATACTTGGTGCGACGTTCGGTGTTTTCATAGAATTCGTTGCCACCATCGATGATGCAGTCGCCTGGCTCCAGGTGAGGCAACAGTTGTTCAATCAAATCATCGACCGCTGGCCCAGCTTTGACCAGCATCATCACTTTGCGCGGACGCTTGAGGGCGGCCACCAGTTCTTGGATCGTGTGGCAGCCCACAAAATTTTTGCCTTTGGCTCTGTCGGCGATCAGTTCGTCAACTTTTTCGACCGTACGGTTATAAACAGCGATGCGAAAGCCTCGGCTTTCCACGTTCAAGGCCAGATTTTCGCCCATCACCGCCAAGCCAATCAGGCCAAAGTCGCAGTCTGCGCTCATAACGAAGTTTCTCGCGTAAATTTTGAGTTTGGTGGTCGCTCGGGAGATGGCGATCCGACAAACGTGCCAGTTTATGGTAAGTGGCGCCAATGGAAACGGGGGACAATTCTCAATTTTCAGATTTCAAACGCTAGATCTTCAAAAGTTCCCCCAATCGCCCAGCCGATACAATCGATCTGCTCACCTTGACGCTTAGTCTCAATGCCGATAGAAAAGCAGAACGTGACAGTTGTCCCTCGATAGGACTCCTGGCCGCGTGAGTAACCGTGGCGCTGTAGCCAAGTGGCTAAGGCAGTGGATTGCAAATCCACCACGCGTGGGTTCGACTCCCACCGGCGCCTCTCCAAATGCAAAACGGCGAACCGCAAGGTTCGCCGTTTTTGTTTTACCACGTTGTAGAGCAACTGTCCCCAGCTGCTCAGAACTTGCTAACCAATGTGTCTTCCGACCGATTGACTAGCGTTACAATTATTTGCCTTGCCGGGTTCAGAGCGGCTGATCTCGACCGCTCTACTACCTGCTAATTCGCTTTGGATTTGCTGCGGGCTTCACGCAAGCCGCGGCTGAGGATGTCTCGCAACAACGGCGAGAAATCTTCATACTTGGCTTCGTCGGGTGCTCCCGATGCGTATTGGAAAATCGCATCGCGAGGCTTGGGACTAAGGGCAATCAGCGTGCTGCTGACGGTACCATAGTCCGGGCCACGCATGATCATGCTCGGCCGACCACCAGGGGTGGGCGTTCTGGCAAAGACCTTGCTGGCGACGGCCAGAAACTTCACCGGTGAATCCAGCATCTGCAGCGTCAACAAACGATGAGCCAAGCGGACTCGCTCGTCTGTCGGATCGTTCAAATCCTGGTTGCCAATGATGTTCAAACCATCTTCTAGTGGCAGCACTTCCTGCTCGGTATCGCTATGCACAACCCAGCCGCTTTCACCGTCACAGACGATCAAGTTCAGCGGCTCATAACGATTGCTAGTCAACTCTTCCATGGCTTTGTCGACACCCTTGCGGGCGGACGACGCGCGTAGCACTTCGCGTGCTAGCAAACCACGGCTTCTCAAGCCTAGCGGGTCTACCGGGGCACGACGCATGCTCATGCCAACGAATAAACCATGTTGATTGACCCCTAACCAAGTACCGCCTACGCGTTGGTCAAGACCACATAATACGCGAGGTTTGCCGGACTGTATGGACGGGGAATGGGCGGGCCTGTCGTAATACTCCTCTCTATTCGCAGCTACAAGAATTGGGCTCTCCGGAACCAAACGGTAGAGGACGGCCAACAAACACATTGGTTGCAATTTCTTTCAAGAGGTAGCGAACTTGCCACAGCCGAAGGTTTCAAGTTGATTCGCCCCTTCCAGGCGTCTCATTTCCTTGAGCGTCCGACTCTCGATGTCCATTAATCTATCGTCCAAACCACCCTCCAAACACCCCCTAATGGGTGTCACGCATCGGTTTAATGGCTTGGAGGTGCAAAAAATGTTGGTAGAGTTTTCCAGACACTTTGGACTTGATTTTTCCGGGCAAATCGTTCATGAGTGTCACCAAGGTATCCAGCCTCTGTTTCAGCCCGTCGCAGCCCAAGCTACATCGCTTAGGCCGCAACGCGGATACAAACCTTTGGCTGGTCAATAGTTGCGGCGATCCGGACCAGGGCCTTGCAGCCCTGGACCGCACCTAGAGTTTTTTGAGCATGGAGGCCCAAGGGCGTGATGCATCAGCGTTATTGGCTGGCTGCCATAATCTTGGCCACCAGCATGTCAGCCGCAGTGGCCCAAACACCCGGGCAACTAACCTCCGGCAAATCGCGAGCCGAGGCTCAACCAGAGGACGATGGCACGTCGAAAATTGTGGCCACCGACCTGATATGCGTTGTCGGCGGCGACCATGTTCTGGCTGCCGATGTCTTCGCCTACATCGATAACAAAATCGAAGACAATCGCGACAAGATTGCCCCCGGACAAGAGGACGCCATTCGCCGCCAACTTTTGCGCCGCATGCTTGTTCAATACGTCATGATTAAAGCGCAATATCAAGATTTCCTCCGCGACATCATCGGCGTCGCTGCTCCCTCGGAAGCCAAAGAGAAACGCAAACAGGTTTCCACTAAAGCCGTCAAGATGTTCTACGAGAAGCAAGTCCCGCGCTTGCTCAAACAAAACGAAGTCGCCGATGTGCTGGCTTTGGAAGAGAAGCTGCGATCCAAGTCCTCTTCGCTGATGCAACTGCAACAACAATTCGTAGAAACAGTGCTGGCAGGTGAAGCTGAGCGCAAGAACGTGCCGGAAAAAGTGGAAGTGCTACGCGAGGAACTGCTGGCGTATTACCAAGAGCACGAAGAGGAGTGGCAGAACCCAGGCCGAGCTCGCTGGCGACAACTGACCGCCCGCTTCGATCGCTATCCCACCAAAGCGGCTGCTCAGGCGGCCATTGAAGCCATGGGTAACGAGATCTTCTTAGGCGGCAAACCATTCGAAGCGGTGGCCAAGTCCAGTTCGCAAGGGTACACCGCCAAAGACGGCGGCAATCACGATTGGACCTCCCAAGGGGGGCTGAAAAGCCAGGTGCTTGATACAGCCATCTTCTCCATCACCCCACGCCGCCTCAGCCAAGTGATCGAAGATGATGTCGGCTTTCACATCATCGAAGTATTGGAACGTGAAGACGCGCGCGTGACCACCTTCGAAGAAGTTCACGACCAAATGCGCGATGCCATCATCGATCGCAAACGTCAGGAAATGGCCGAAGAGTATCGCAAGAAAGTCATGGCGCGAACCGCCGTCTGGACTCGCTGGCCCGACGATATCCCCGGCAGCAAATCACTGCTAGATGTGCTGCAAGAGTAGTGGTGCCGCGCATTCGGCATTGACCCGAATCTGTTCCCTTCGCTAATGTCGGTTCAAAGTTGACCACCTGACCTAAAAGTTGACACCTAACCATAGGACCCAAAGGAATGAAGAAACTTAGCTGCTGTGTTCTGCCGCTGTGTGGCTTGCTGCTGGCAGCAACCATCGGATGTGGTGGCAAGACCGAAGATCAATCCGCACAAGTTGCTGGTCAAACTGGCTCCGCACCAGCCGGCGCTAGTGGACAAGCCTCCTCCAATGCCGTCGTCACCAACGGTGCGGGCACCGAACCAGGCGAAGTCGTCGCGCTGTTTCTGGATAGCCTCCGCCGCGGCGATGAGACAACCGCCAATAGCGTCTTGACCACGCAAGCTCAAACCGAATTGGCCAAGACCGACTACGTCATCGAACCACTCGGCACGCCCGAAGGCAAATACACCATCGGCCGCGTGGGCTATGTGGACAACGAAAAAGTCACCGGCCTGGTCGAATGCATGTGGAGCGAACCCAGCCCAGAAGCTGGCAAGCCACCGATCGAAATGGAACTGGTCTGCGAAGTTCACAAAGAACCAGCCGGCTGGCGCATCAGTGGTCTGGCCGTGAAGATGGCCGGTACCGAAGAGACCTTTGTGCTCGACTTCGAAAATGCCAGCTCGCTGCAAACAGCTCTCGAAAACGCCAACGGCCAACCAGCACAGCCTGCTCAGCCAACTCAACCTGCTGCTCAGATCGCATTGCCGCCAATGCCCAATGCACCAGTACCACGCTAGTAATTGTCTCCTTTCGCTCCGCGAAAGGCACAGCTGAACCTCTCACTCCGCGAAAGGCTGTTCCTTCGCGGAGTAGTGTCTCCTTTCGCTCCGCGAAAGGCCGTTCCTTTCGCGGAGCGAAAGGAGACTCTGCCTCAAATCTTCAATCAGTTCGCGGCGTTTAGCACTCTGCTGCTCGGGCAGGGCTCTCAGGATGGCGGCGGGATGCCAGGTAGCCATCGTCTGTGGGCACAAGGGTGATTCTATAATCCGTCCGCGCAAGTCTGTGAGCTTCACGTGCCGGCCCACAACTGCATGCAACGCGGTCGCTCCCAAGCACACCAACATCTTAGGCTGCACCAGTTCGACTTCCGCTGCTAGCCAAGGTCGACAGGCGTTGATGTGACGACTGGATGGAGTCTTGTGCAGACGTTGTTTGCCACGCTCCTGAAAGTGAAAATGTTTAACGGCATTGGTCAAGTAAACATCCGCGCGGGCTAGACCACTTTCAGCCAGCGCCTCGCTGAGCAACTGCCCAGCAGGTCCTACGAACGGTTGCCCCATTCGATCTTCGACATCTCCCGGCTGCTCGCCCACAATCATGATCGCAGCCTTAGTCGGTCCCACACCAAAGACAGTTTGTGTCGCCGACTGGCACAACTCGCAGCCACGACAGCCTGCAGCCGCTAGCTGCAGTGTCGACCAATCCGCCTTAGCAGCGTTGGGGACAAAATCGGCAGCCGAAACCGACAAACCTTCGGTGTAGCTGACCATACGCTGCACGCGCTCGGGAGCTTCCTGCAGCAATCGGTCGATCTCGGTCGTCTCTGGCAACGTCGACCAATGCCGCACCGGCATCTCTTTGCGCATCATGGCCAGCTTGATGCGGGCAGGGTTAAAGGTTGATCCGTAATAGGTCTTCCACAAAGCTTCCAGCTCATCACCCTCTGGCGCGGCCGAACGTGGCATGCCCGGTCCGTACTCGAGACTCTGACCATCCCAGGTAACCGACTCATCGGGCGTCAGAATGGTCCAGTGCATGCCGGTAAATCGTCGAGAGAAGAACGGGGCGACCCGTCGCAGAATCACATGATCGGGCCGATGCCAGGCCACATAATGCTCGCCGCCTTCGTTAACCACACGTCGAAATCGCACGAAGGCTTTCATCTTGTGGCAATCGCGCCTGATCTGCTTTTCCATCATCAACAGTTGATGCACATCATCGTCGGTCGTAATCTGCAAGAGTTGCGGCTCGTCGCCAGTCAATCGATACAGTACCCGATACATCAGCTGCCAGCGCTGAGGCGAACGATGACAGGCCACCGCCTCGGCCAGTTCCACAAACTCTCTTGGCACTCGCTGAACCTGGGAAGTGCCCTCGACAATAAATGTGTCTTCTGCAAATAGCGTCCCAGTCGCACTCAGTTCACTCAACCGCACTCGATCCGGCGCGACTCGCCGGGCCAACAAAGCCCGGCAGGTCACTCGCCAATGTTCAAAGTCCGTAATCGCAATATCCATGGCTCACCCATTCGCCATTCCCGTAGCGGAATGCGTCAAGCATTTCGAGTATTCCCGTAGCGGAATGCGTCAAGAATTTCGAGTATCTGACTCTCCATCGAAAGCCTTGACGGCTTCCGCTACGCTGGCGTTTAAAACAACATTAACTGCTGCGGTTTATCGGCTACCAGTTCGCGCAAGGTTGGCGAGTCGATTTGGCCGGCATAGGTATTGGTGTCGGCTGTAATGACAAAGTAACGCGCTCGCGACCAAGCGACGCGCAGTTTTTTAAGATCGCCAGTGGTCAAAGGGGAGTGCTGCCGGATCTGCAACATGCGATCGACGCTTCGCGCACCGACACCAGGAATGCGAAGCAGATCACGGCGCTCGGCGCGGTTGACATCGATCGGAAAGAACTCGCGATGCATGAGTGCCCAAGCCAGCTTGGGATCAATTTGCAGGTCCAAATTTCCGTCGGTGCCTGCGGTGATCTCGTCGACATCGAATTCATAGTAACGCAATAGCCAGTCGGCTTGATACAGACGATGCTCGCGGACCAAAGGCGGTGCCTGGCCGGGCAAACGCGCATCGGCATGGGGAATCGGACTGTAAGCCGAATAATAAACGCGGCGCAAGCGTTGGCCGCTGTAGAGGTGGCTGGCCGTGCGCAAGATTTCTTGATCGGTCGTAGCCGTCGCGCCGACGATCATTTGCGTACTTTGACCGGCCGGCGCATAACGCGGCGCGCGAAACCCTCGATCGCGCTCGGCCTTGGCATCATCGATGCGGCCTCGAATATCGTTCATCGTGGACACGATCTCGGGCTTCTTCTTCTCCGGAGCCAACTTAGCCAAATCGGCTTCAGTGGGCAGTTCTATATTGACGCTCAATCGATCCGCCCACAATCCAGCTTCATCGATCAGTTTGGGATCAGCACCCGGAATGGTCTTCAGATGGATATAGCCTCCGAAGTGCTGTTCCTGCCGCAAACGTTTGGCGACATCGACGAGCTGTTCCATCGTGTAATCGGAGTTTTGAATGATCCCCGAACTAAGAAACAGACCTTCGATGTAGTTCCGCTTGTAAAACTCCATCGTCAACCAAATGACTTCGTCATTGGTGAATCGTGCTCTGGGCGTGTCGCTAGTGACACGATTGACACAATACTGACAATCGAAGATGCAGTAGTTGGTCAGCAGAATTTTCAGCAGGCTAACGCAGCGACCATCGGGCGTATAGCTGTGGCAAATGCCCATGCCTTCGGTGGAACCTATGCGGCTGCCCTCGCGCGTACCTTTCGATCCGCTGCTGGCACAGGATGCATCGTACTTGGCAGCATCAGCCAGAATGCTGAGTTTCTTTTGGACGTCCATTGCCTCGGTTCGCTTCGATCGCGCGCTTCTCTAATTGCTCATCGACCAGCTTGTACCAGACGTCGCGTTGTCTGGGCACATAACCAATTTCGGTGATGGCCGCTCGAATTTGATCGAGCGTCAAAAAATGTACCGTACCCGCTTCGGCCACCACGTTCTCTTCGATCATCAGGCTGCCCATATCGTTGGCACCATACAGCAGAGCAAGCTGGCCGATCTTTAGACCTTGTGTAACCCAACTGCTTTGAATGTTGGGGAAGTTATCCAAATACAAGCGAGCCACAGCTTGCGTGTGCAAGTATGAGTAAGCACCCAACTTGGGCAGCTTCGAAAGATCCGTATGCTCGGGTTGGAATGTCCAACAAATAAAGGCGCTGAATCCGTGCGTTTCGTCTTGCAGTTGTCGCAATCGATCCAAGTGCTCAACGCGTTCCTCCAGCGTTTCCACATGGCCAAACATCATCGTGGCCGAGCTGATCCCGCCCAGCGAATGCCACACGCGCATGACATCCAACCAATCGTCGGTCAGCACCTTGCCACGCGTAATCTCTTTGCGGACGCGGTCGACCAAGATCTCGGCACCACCACCAGGTAAACTGCCCAGGCCTGCCGCTTTTAAACGACTGAGCACTTCCTGCAGAGTCATTTTGTTCACTTTGGTGAAGTGATAGATCTCTGGCGGGCTAAAGCCGTGAATATTGACTTGCGGAAAATTCGTTCGGATGTCCGAGAGCAATTCCTCGTACCATTCGAGCTTGAAGGTGGGATGCAGTCCACCTTGCATCAAGATCTGATTGCCGCCCAGAGCGACGGTCTCTTCCACTTTCTTCAGCAGCACATCGCGAGGCAACACGTAACCTTCATCGCTTTTAGGTGTGCGATAAAACGCACAAAAGTCGCAGACAGCCGTGCAGATGTTGCTGTAGTTGATATTGCGATCGATGTTGTAGGTGCGATAAGGCTCTGGGTGCAAGCGCCGAGTTACAGCGTCGGCTGCCGCACCAATGGCCGTTAAATCGTGCGTTTGCAAGAGCTCAAGGCATTCAGCGTTGGTGATCCGCTGGCCGGCGATGGCTTTGTCTAAGATGGCGCGAATCGACTTGGCTGCGGCCACCTCCGGGCCAGAAACAGGTGATGCGGTTGTCGGCTTTAGTACTGTTTGACTCATGATGGCGATTGTGTAAGGAGGAGGTGATCACGACCGGCCGGAGCCAGACCGACTTCGACGGCTCGATGGTAGAACAGTTCGAGCCCTTGTTGTTGACTGGGCTCTAACTTGAAGTACAAGAACTTCTCAAAGTAATCGATGCAGGCTTGGGTCGTCAGGCCGTACTTGCTTGCCTGCTCAGCGGCAATCTGACGCGCGGCGGCCAAGCCTCGATCGCGGGCCACTTCTAGACCGGCTGCCAGTCCAGCCATATCGCGATTAGGTCGTGCCACCCACATCGCAAACACAAATGGTAGCTGCGTCGTCTTAAACCATTGCTCGCCCAAATCCCAAACTTCGCAAAACTCATCGCCCCAACCCCGCAAAGCGCGATCGCCGATGACTAGCACTGCATCGGTCGGAGCCGTTTCCGCTGGTCGACCGATCGGCAGCGGTTCCAGCCGAGGTCGAATACCACAACGATCCAGTAGCAAAATCTGCGCTAGCGCGGCGCTGGTGCGCGAGCCTTCATCCAGGGCAAGTGATTGCACCAAGTGGGGCGGCTGGCGAAAGAGCAATTGCACACTCCAAACCGGGCCGCGGCAAGCGATACAGGCATCCGACACGATCGACAAATCTTCCAACGGAGATCGAAACAGTTCGATCGACGGAATCAGAGCTACATCGAGTTGGCCGGCATGCAGTTGCGCGGCCAACCGACTGGGAAGATCCAAGGTCAATTGCGACTGGGGCAAGGCCCGATCCAATTGGTGGATCAGGGGTTTAGTGTTCAAGTAAGAAACTGCCCCAATGCGGAATGTCATGCCAACGCCTTTCTATCTCCTCAAACCGCAGGTGTGAACTGCGAATAACTTAAAAGCCCGCCAGCACTTTCTCAGCAGCATCGATCGTTTGCTGAATATGTTCGGCGGTATGCGTTTGGGAGAAAAAGAGCGCTTCAAATTGACTACAAGGCATATAAACACCTTGGTCAATCAAGCCCCAGAAATACTTGGCAAACTTGGCCCGATCGCAGTGTTGGGCTTCGTTCCAACCGTAAACATCCATGTCGGCAAAGAAGAGCGTCATCATGCTGCCCACGCGTTGCAGGCGATGGGGCACTCCCGCCTTGGTGGCCGCCTGGGCCAGGCCATCACCTAGCATGGCACCATATTGCTCTAGTTGCGGATATGGCGAGTGGTCGCGTAGCAATTTCAACGTGGCTGTGCCGGCTGCCGTGGCCAGCGGATTGCCGCTGAGTGTGCCGGCTTGGAAGACTTTGCCACTCGGCAAAACTTGATCCATTAAATCGATGCGGCCACCATATGCCCCCAGTGGCATACCGCCGCCCACAATCTTGCCCATCGTGGTCAGATCGGGCGTAACGCCATACAGCGCTTGGGCGCCACCGTATGCCACCCGAAAGCCGGTCATGACTTCATCGAAGATCAAGACCGTGCTGTACTTGTTGCACAGTTCACGGGCCGTTTCCAAAAATCCGGGCCGCGGTGGTACGCAACCCATGTTGCCCACAACCGGTTCCAAAATGATGGCAGCGATCTGCTGACCTAACTCCTGAAACGCCTCAGTAAGCGCTTCGATATCGTTGTATTCGAGCACCACGGTATCGCGTGAAGTCCCAGCGGTAACTCCCGGCGAATCGGGGACGCCCAGGTTGGCAGCCGAACTACCGGCGGCCACCAGCAAACTATCGACATGACCGTGATAGTTGCCGGCAAACTTGATGATCTTGTCCCTGCCCGTAGCGCCGCGGGCCAGACGAATTGCACTCATCGTGGCTTCGGTGCCGCTGCTGACCAAACGCACCTTGTCGACGCTCGGCACGGCGCTGATGATCAGCTCCGAAAGTTCACTTTCGGCTTCCGTGGGCGCACCGTAACTGGTGCCTCGCTCAGCAGCATGCACGATGGCTTCGATCACCAGCGGATGCGCGTGACCGAGAATCATCGGTCCCCACGAACCGATGTAATCGAGGTATCGATGGCCGTCGATATCGAACAGGTATGGACCAGCCGCTTGTTGGATGAACAGCGGTTTACCGCCTACCGCGTGAAAGGCGCGCGCCGGACTGTTCACACCGCCAGGCATGAGTTGACAAGCGCGAGCATAGGCGGCTTCCGAGCGCGTGTGCGATAGCCGGGTCAACGATTCCAAGAGCGTGTCCTTCGTTAAGGTTCGAATCCAAGTCTTGATTTGGCGTGTAGGATCCACACCGGATTATAAAGCAATTTCAAATTTACTTCAGTGCGGCGACGGCCTCGAACCGTTTTCGCCACCATTCTGGTTCAATTTGTCCTTTGGCCAGCGTTAGTCGGGCAATATCAGCAGCCGACGATTGCTCACCGCGGCCCAAGCTCCACTGGATCTCTAGCCAGCGCGATCTCAGATAGGCTTCGCTCTCTTGCTTGGTGCCCGCGGCGACGCGTTTTACCAAGCGAATCGCTTCGGACTGCGCAGCCTCAGTTCCGCTCTGGACCAGCGCCGCGGCCAGGCTGAGTTGCAGGTTTGGATCGCTTGAGTTTTGTTGGGCTAACTCACGAATAGCTTGCAAGGCAGCGCTTCGCGAACTAGCGTCGCCAGCGCTCAGCTGTTTCAATCGCAAGTCAGCCATGTGCAGTACGGGCGTTAACTTGGTTTGTTCTCGAGGCATGCGAACCAGTTCCGCGACTTTTTGCCAACTACTGACTTGCCCAACCGCAATTTCATCCAGCGATTCAACCAGGCTGCGACACCAGGCCAGGTTTACAATTGTGGATAATCGATTGTGATCGAGCAGGCCTACTGAATTGTGGGCATCGCTGGCATCCTGCCGGCGGGCAGCAGCCAGCGTCAGCAGTACGGCCAGCAAATTACGGGCATCGGCCGCTTGATCCAGCTGTTGACCGGGCAGTTTCAGGCCGACCAGTTCTTCAGCTTCTTCTTGCGTCAGCGGCGAGGTCAGCAGTGCAGCTGCCAAGGTTGTGATCGTGGCGGATTGGCGACAACTTTCCAGCTTGCCATCACGAATATGTTTGGCCAGTCGCTGAGCTTCGGGCAAGGTTTGATTTTTGGGCAATCGGGCCACTACCGTATCCAACCAATTGCTGAGGGCCGCCTGCTGACGAGTCGCATCACCGCTGGCCGCTGCCCGATGAATCCACATGCCCGCTAAATCGGAGAAGCGTTTTTGCATAGTGAACCATTTGGCCAAGTACTCTTCGGCCTTGAATGTCTCGTCGGCATCCGGCCACAGCGCCAGTTGTTGCTGCAAGACATCTTCATATTGCGTTTTCAGATCGTTGGATTCGGTATCGACGGCAATAGCTTGAGCCAGGCACCAGGCGGCCAAGACATGAGCGGCTGGCGCCGCGGTCAGGTCCGGGTGTTCGGTAGTTAGTGGTACCAACAGCTGGGCCGCAGCTTGCCACTGCTTTTCTTTTTGCATCAGCTTGGCGGCTTCTACCGCGTAGCCCAGAGCTTCGCCAAATTGCTGTGAATTGCGGGCTTCGATAACCGCTTGTTTCAATCGCGCGATCGCGGCAGCAGTCTGGCCACCGGATAGCAATTGTCGAACTTCGACGGCGACTAGTTCCGACATAGGAGCCGACAGCGGTGTAGTGTCGGATGTGCTAGCCGCGCCGGTGCTGGAACTGCTGGCAGCAGCCACCAAGAGCGCTTCGCCTCGATTGCGCCAGTAGTTGCCATAACGCTCGCCCAACATCCGGGCTTGCTCAACCGCGGCTTTCAATCGTTCGGTGCGTTGACCTGGTTCAAGTTTAGTGAGCCGCGCTAGTCCTACGCGGAGGGCGCTCAGTTCCACTTCGGGATCATCGAAATTCTGACGCAACGTTTCTAAGTGCTGCTGAGCCTGATCGACCTGTCCATCGCTGCACAGAGCCTCGACCAATGCGCTGCCAGCGCGGAGGCGGGCCAATTGAGACACTGCCAGGGCGGCGCTGCCATCGGCGGATGGAAGCCCTGGGGCGGCTTGCCCTCGCAAGATGGAAGCGAGTGTTTCGATCGATGCCTGGCGTTTGCCTAGTTCCAGTCCGGCGGTCGCTTGGGCAACGATGAGCTCATTGCGTGCAGACCAATCTTGAGCCGACTGCGTTAACACGGCGGTGGCAGTGCGATCGACATCGGCCAGAGCGGCCAGGTGATCCGGCGCATCGGCGCTGTAACAGCGCGCACGCACCAAGAGGGCTTCGCAGCGCAGGGCCGTGCAATCGATTTGCAGTTCCTGCAGTTCGCGACTAGGCGATTGCTGACTGGCGCTGGTGCCTCGGGGTTGCGAGAGCGGCAAGCGTTCTTTAATGTCTTTTTCAACCGCATCCATTTGCGATTGCACGCGGCGCACTGCTTGCAGAGCCTGCTCGCGTTCACTCTGGGCGGCGGGCGTAGCCAACCACTTGGCCAAGGACTGTTGAGCCCGCAGCAGATCGGCTCGGGCCAATTGCCAGGCCAACCACGGCAAGCGAGGATCTTCGGGGTGATCGCGTCGATATTCGCTTTCGGCCTCGAGAATTGCCTGCCAACTCGGCTGACTGTTGGACTTGTTCTGCAAAGCCAATTGGCTCAAACATTCCAGATGCCGCATGGCCCAACGAGCGCGCTCGGGTGCGTTTTCGATATTCACAAAGATCTGCGCGCGGCAATACTGGGCCGCACTACTGGCCGCCCCACGCTCGCACACCTTGCGCAGCGAATGATCGATGTAGTCGGGAGGCACAGCCCTGGCGCTGATCGCGCAAGTAGCCACCACGGCACCGCATAACCACGGTAGCCAAGTTCGCGACCATCGTCGCCGGCTCACGGCATTTTCAATTGCAAATCCCAGCAATTGGTTCATCGAATCAATGCACTAGTAGGTCAGTTAACAGATTAAGTTCCCAGTGTACCACGCACGATTGAAATAGAGTTATCGTCCTCACGCATAGAGAGGTCGCACTTTGCAAGTCTATGCAACACTTACGCGTTGATCTGTCGATAGGCTTCGTACATGACGATGCCCGCCGAGGTAGCTTGATTGAGGCTGCGCACAGGTCCAGGCATGGGGATCATGATCTGACGATCAGGGTTGTGGGTGGCGCGCAGCGTGTCGGGCAGGCCATTGGTCTCGCGACCAATCACGATAACATCGCCGCGCTCAAAAGTAGCCCGCGTGTAGTTGACCGTACCAAACTTGGTCAGCAGCCAAGCGTTGATCAGCGGCAAGTGTTCCGCCAGCTCCTGCCAATGATCGACCACTTGCCATTCCAAATGTTGCCAGTAGTCCAGTCCAGCGCGCCGCAAATTGGCTTGATCGAGCCGAAAACCTGTGGGACGCACGATCCAAAGTTTCGCGTTCAGGGCCACGCAGGTCCGCCCAATATTGCCAGTGTTTTGCGGGATTTCAGGCTGGTAGAGGACCACATGCAGCCAAGGTCGTGAGGCAGACTCTGTTGAGCGGCTGGGGTCTGCATGCATAGCGTGACTCTTGGGGAACAGTTAAGTTAGAGGTATGTAACTTTATTTCGCTGCCGCGCGCTGCCGCGCGGCGGTGAAGGATCGAACCACTGCTATCCCTCCTTGTCTTGTCATTCTATGCCAATCCCAGTTACCTGTCCCGGCTGCCTGAAGCGCTTTCAAGTCAACGACAAATTTGCTGGCAAGACTGGCCCGTGCCCCAATTGCAGCAAGCCAATCACGATTCCGGCAGCATCCGAGCAAGTTGTCATTCACGCTCCGGCCGATGCCGGCCCCAAGGATTCCAAGGGCCGCCCGGTCTTCATGCCAATCAAACGGCAAGAAGTCAAAGTCTCGCTGCCGGTCGCCCTGACCGCTGCCGGGGTCAGCGTGGTCTCGCTAATCATTGCTATCGGCGTGCGTTTTACGTCACCCGAACCGCCCACAGCCATCTTGGCCCTGGGCAGTATCTTGTTGGCTCCGCCACTGGTGCTGCTGGGTTATTGGTTCTTGCGCGATGACGAACTGGAAGGTTTTCAGGGCAAAGAACTGGTAGCCCGCACCGCCATCGTCTCGGCAGTCTTTATGGTTACGTGGGCGCTGTATGCTGTGATACCGATGTATGTTGGCTCCTACAAATCGATGGCGGAGATTGATATCGTTTCAGTCGGTTTCATCGTGCCGGTCATGATCGTGCTAGGATCAGCCGCCAGCGTGTTGGCCATGGAATTGGAGACGATGCAAGGTGTGTTGCATTATTTGCTCTACTTTGCCATCACGCTTGTCTTGGCGTTGATCATGGGCACGCAAATCGCGCAGCCCTTTGCTCGGCCGGTGCCGGCCACCTCAACCGGAACCGCAGCGCCAGCGACTCCCGTTCCGCCAGTTCCCAATAATGCCAAGTCAAAGACGCCGCCAACTCCAGCGACTCCACCGTCCACCAAACCCGCGGACCCCAACGCGCCCAAGAAACCACGCCTGATGCAGTAAGACAAAGCTTGCTGTGACCGAATATGCTCGCGCCCCCATATATCGCTCATGCCAGTGTCTCACGTTCTGCAAGTCAAGAGACAGTTCGCAGCGCCTTCAAAATCGAAGTGCGTTTCGCTGGTGGACTCAGCCCCGCTGATATCCGAGCCTTCAAACAAGCAGCGGATCGCTGGACGCGCGTCATCGTCGGTGACTTGCCATCCATGCAAGTCGATAACGAAGAGATCGATGATCTGCTGATCGAAGCCGAAGGACTGGAGATCGATGGCCCGGACGAAGTGTTGGGTGAATCCGGTCCAACCGTCTTGCGTCCCAAGGCTGCGGGTGCGTATGCGTTTCTACCGGCCAAGGGCCAAATGTCTTTTGATGTCGCCGACCTTCAAGCCCTACAGCGCGAAGGCACCCTGGTCGACGTGATCTCGCACGAAATGGGACACGTGCTGGGCATCGGTACGATCTGGGCTCGCAAACGCTTGCTGGTGGCCGCCCGCAGCAATGATCCAACCTTTCGAGGTCGCCAAGCCCGCGTGGCCTATGGTCAACTGCTTGGCACCGATCCTCGTGCGGTACCAGTTGAAAACCTCGGCGGTGCCGGCACACGCAATAGTCACTGGCGTGAATCCATCTTTGGCAACGAACTAATGAGTGGCTTTGTAGCCGCCGCCCCGAATCCACTCAGCGTTATCACTGTCGCTAGCCTGGCCGACTTGGGTTATACCGTCGATTTGAGCCGTGCCGAAAAGTACGACCTGCCTGCAGCGATCAGCATACCTAAGACTAACCTGGTAGCCTCACGAGTCATTCAGAAAATCCAACGCCCACGTAGCCGAGTCTCTCCGAGACTCGTATAACTCCCACTGCAAACTGAGGCCCGCGAATCAATCAGCGTCTCAGAGAGACGCTACTACGTGACACGTAGCCGAGTCTCTCCGAGACTCGCATAACTCCTACTGCAAACTGCGGACGTGAATCAATCAGCGTCTCAGAGAGACGCTGCTTCGTGACACGTAGCCGAGTCTCTCCGAGACTCGTATAACTCCCACTGCAAACTGCGGACGTGAATCAATCAGCGTCTCAGAGAGACGCTGCTTCGTGACACGTAGCCGAGTCTCTCCGAGACTCGTATAACTCCCACTGCAAAATGCGGACGTGAAACAATCAGCGTCTCAGAGAGACGCTGCTACGTGATACGTAGCCGAGTCTCTCCGAGACTCGTATAACTGCTACTGCAAACTGCGGACGTGAATCAATCAGCGTCTCGGAGAGACGCTGCTACGTGACTCGGATAACTCAGGTTGGGCGCAGGGCCAGGATGGAACAGGGGACTTTGCTGAGCATGCGTGTAGCCGTGTTGCCGATCATCAGTCCGCTGATGCCGGTGCGAGCCACGGTGCCGCAGACCAGCAGATCGATTTC
This sequence comes from Rania fehmarnensis, assembly GCF_056494185.1. Classification (NCBI taxonomy): domain Bacteria; kingdom Pseudomonadati; phylum Planctomycetota; class Planctomycetia; order Pirellulales; family Pirellulaceae; genus Rania; species Rania fehmarnensis. Next base: position 1,831,872 of record NZ_CM151398.1, on the reverse strand, counting down.
TTGAGCCCGGCAAAAACTCGGGATCTCTTGGGCCGGCGCTCCGCGCAGCAAATGCACGCGTTTGTCGCTAGCTTGCAATCCGAATTCACTCAGTACACCATCCAAGGCTGTTTGATGGCACAACCGGTTTTGGTCGATCATCTCGTCGAATTCACTTTGCGCCATTCTACCTTCCAGCAGTTGCGCATCGTAGACATCCCACACATACACAACGTCAACACTGCATGCTTGGCGCTCCGCCAATTCCAGCGATCGACCAAGGATGATGCGATTGAGCTCGCGATGTGCGTCGTCATTAGGTGTGGCATCCACAGCGGCCAGTATACGTCCACACTCACCGGCGCGATCCCCTTGCGTCAACCATAACGCGCAACCAGCGCGGCGCAAAAGCTGATTGGACGTGGCCCCGATCGTTCCCGATTCGTGGCTGTGGGCCCCTTTGGCTGAACGCACCAGCAAGTCGATTTCTCGGTCCTGCACAATCTTGATCAATGACGCAGAAAAGTTGCCCCGCAAGAGTTCACAGGAACACTGCAACGACTTAGCTTGAAATTTCTGGACCAGCAACGCAAGTCGCTGCAATTTATCTTGTGCCACTTGCTCATGCTCAGCTTGCCACTGGGGCATCAGCCTCGCCGCAAAATTCAATTCGCGCAGCACATCAACGATATGCAGCGAGGCTCCGTAATGTTCCGCCAAGGCAGCGGCGCGATCCAATTCCGCTCGTTCACCTGCTTGCAAGGTGTCGATGGCAACCAGGATATGACGAAAGGGCTGCATGGTTTTAAGTTTCAAATTTCAAGTTTCAAGTTTCAAATTTCAAGTTTCTCGGGTTCGAGCTCAGTCAGTACAGTACGAGAAACTGCCTTAACTGATCAGGCATCTTGCGTGAGCAACTGGTAGGCTTCGATGTAACGGGAGCGAGTTTGCTGGATAACATCGGGCGGCAGAGCAGGGGGTGGGCTGTTGCGATCCCACTCGCTAGCCATCAGCCACTCGCGCACGAACTGCTTGTCGAACGATGGTTGACTGTGACCAGGCTCGTAGCGATCGCTGGGCCAAAAACGCGAACTATCCGGAGTCAGTACTTCATCGATCAAAATTAGCTGGTCATCGCACCAGCCCCATTCCAGTTTGGTGTCGGCAATGATGATGCCACGCTGTTCAGCCAGCCGGCTCCCTCGTTCGAAGACCGTCAGGGTCAGTTCGCGGAGTCGCTGGGCGGTTTCCATGCCGATCGCATTGGCCATAAATTCGAAGGAAACGTTTTCGTCGTGACCAGTTTCCGCTTTGGTGGCTGGTGTGAAGATTGGCTCAGGCAAACGATCGCATTGTTTGAGCCCAGCGGGTAGCGGGATGCCACAAACTGAGCCGGTTTGTTGATACTCTTTCCATCCCGAGCCTTCCAGGTAACCGCGCACGACGCATTCGAAAGGCACAACTTGTGCCTTTCGGGTGCGCATGATTCGGCCTTGCAATTGAGTTTGTTGTGACTCGGTGATCGCGGGCTGGCCGGCTGGCACCGGTGGTAAATCGACACCCAGGAAGTGATGCGGCACCCCTAATTGCTCGAACCAAAACAAGCTCATCGCCGTTAACACGCGACCTTTGTCGGGAATTCCAGTGGGCAGGATCCAGTCAAAGGCGCTGATGCGATCGGTGCTGACGATGAGCAGTTGGTCACCCAAGTCGTACACATCGCGAACTTTCCCCTGCCGGCGTGGCCAGGGCAAATCGCTCTGGCAAAATGCCTGGCTGGGGGAATCAAACGTCTTTCGCAAATTCGTCATGCAGCTATCTCTAAAATAATCTTTGGCAGGCCAGGCCCAACTTAGACGGGCATACCCAGCTAATCACATCTCTGTCAGGCGCGAATTGGACACTGTTCACGTGCTTAGAACTACCGCTGTCTCCAGCCGGTAAGTGTAGCCGCCCAGCTAATTCCGCGGAATCGGACGAAAAACGGCCAATTGAAAGTAATGGCGTCTTGCGTTAGATTCGCTGCTTTGATGGCCATTCCACAATCCCAAGTCACGAAAGCCGCCACTCGATGGGCGTCATGTGCTTTCACGTACCGAACGCCGAACAATTAGATCCGCAGGTTTTTCAGACCGCCTATGTGACTGGCATTGAGGGAATCCCTTGGCCATGCATTAGCACGCGCCGCGGTGACCAGTTGATCATCCAGCGTGATATCGACGAATCGGGCAAGCTGCACATCGTGTGGCCCACGCGCAGCTTTGGCAACGTCACGCTGATGACTACTAGTCTGAAAGTGGATTCAGGCGTTTATAGCTTGCCGCTGGAATTATGCCGCGGCACGATAATTAGGCTGCGCAACCAGATCTTCGAGTGGCAGCGCATTGGTTTGCGTGTGGCCGCCAGCACGCTGCAGTTGAGCGAACAAGCTCTGGATTGCTTTATCAATGCCATTACCACCGCTAATCCCGAAGCAAAGGCCCGCCTGGCTCAAGATGCGATTGAGCTGGCCCTGCGATCGATGAACGAACTGTGCAATGCTTTCAGCACACAAATGTTAGATGTTCGCAAACAGAACGAAGATCGCCTGTCAACGCTACTGGGCGTGACTCTGGCGCCTGCTCTGTCGCTACCCAGCGTATCGGATGCGATCTGTACAGCGTTTAATATTGTGTGCGTGCCAGCTGATCTGGCTGCGGTTGAATCGAGCTCGGGCAAACGCGATTTCTCTTCGCTGGACCGCCAGATCGAATGGGCGCGCAACTGTAACTTGCGTATTTGCTGTGGACCGCTCATGCGTTTTCGTCCCGGCGCGCTGCCCAGTTGGATGGTGCTCTTGGGCGAAAGTTTCGAGTCGATTTTATCGACTGCACTCTCTCATGCTGAAGAGACCGTCAATCGCTATCGTGGCAAAGTTCATCTGTGGAACTGCGGCAGCAGCTTGAATGTGCCCGGCGAATTGGACTGGAATGACGAACAAGTCTTGCGTTTGGCCGTGTCGCTGATTCAAACGGTGCGGCGCAGTGATCCCAAAGCGCCGGTGCTGCTGTCGATCGATCAACCCTGGAGCGAATATCTCAGCCGAAGCGTCGATGGCATATCGCCGTTGCACTTTGCCGATGCACTGATCCGCGCAGATTTGGGACTCTCGGGTCTGGCGCTGGAATTGAATTTGAACGCCTGGCCCGATGGAACCCTGCCGCGTGACGCGCTGGAAATCAGTCGCATGATCGATCGCTGGTCGATGCTCGGTCTGCCGTTGATGATTATCTTGACCTTGCCTTCGGATGACTCACTGGATGCTTCGGTCAGCGGCAATCGGCAGCCGGTAACCAGTTGGCGAAATCCGGATAACGATGCCAGCAGCGAAAACCTGGCCGATACCGTACTGAAACTACTCGTCGCCAAACAAGCCGTGCATGCCGTGGTGCTCGGCCAAACCACCGACCAGCTGCCGCACGAATTCCCACACTCTGGTTTGTGGGACCCAACGGGAAAACCCAAGCTTTTCCTGTCACAAATTGCCAAGCTGCGGCAACAGTATCTAACGTAGCGATTTTTCCTCTCGTAGCCGAACTCGCCAGAGTTTGGACTTCGTAGCCGAACTCGCCCGAGTTTGGTTGGCGCGACCCGAAAGCCTTGACGGCTTCCGCTACGAAAGCCGAAATCCAAACTCTGGCGAGTTCGGCTACGGGAGTTCGGCTACGGGGGGATTTTCGGGTTCAGGGCCTCGAAAATTCGTGTAAACTAGAAGATATGGGCACGTGATCACCACCTGAAACTTCAGCGGAGAAGCTTTCTGTGCCCCATTGATGTTTAATCCATGAAAGCCGATCGATGGCACTGTTGATATTGCGTGTTTTATTTATATGCGTGGCTGCGGGCGCAGCGACATACTTTTTTCAATTGGAGATCAATGGTTCGCCTTTGCTGCCTTATCTGATCATCTCGGGTATGGTTCTGTTGGCTTTGGGCGTGATTGCCATTGATATTTTTACACCTCGCAAACGTATTGAAGTTGTCAGTGCGATATACTTCGGTTTGATAGTAGGTTTTCTAATTACCCATATGCTGTGGGTCGCCATTTCGCCGTTGGTAGGTCAGAGTCCACTGGGGCCACCGGCTCAGTTGATGATTGCGGCCACGATGTGTTATGGTTGTACGAGTTTGCTACTGCAGACGAAAGATGATTTTCGTTTTGTCATACCGTACGTCGAATTTGCGCGCGACTTGAAAGGCATTCGTCCCTTGGTGCTCGACACCAGTTCGATCATTGACGGGCGATTGGCGGAGTTGGCTGAGACCAACATCATCGACAGTCAGGTGGTGATGCCCGCCTTTGTGCTTTCGGAGTTGCAAGGCATTGCCGACAGTAGCGATCGTTTGCGGCGAGCTCGCGGACGTCGCGGACTGGACATTCTGAACAAGCTCCGCACGCTGAAGAAGATCGATTTTCAAATCTACGAACGCGAACTGCCCGAGTTTGCCGGACAGACGGTGGATATGAAGCTGGTGATCTTGGCCAAGCACCTGGAAGGCAAGGTGGTGACGGGCGATTTCAATTTGAACAAGGTCGCCAAAGTTCATAACGTACCGGTCATTAATCTGAACGAGATCGCCGCTGCCTTGCGGCCGCAGTTTTTGCCTGGCGAGAGCTTTGATGTGCGCATCGTCAAGACCGGCGAAGGGCCTGAACAAGGCATTGGTTATCTGGATGATGGCACGATGGTAGTCGTCGAAGGTGGCCGTGATCGCATCGGTCAAACCTTTCCAGTGGTCGTAACCAGTACGTTGCAAACTCAAGCCGGTCGCATGCTGTTTGCCAAGTGCGAAGACACGATTCGTTCCCATAGCTCTGGAACGCATTCGTGAGATCATGCTGCTTCAACCACTAACGTGGGCACTCAATCTGCTCCTGCCTCCAGAATGCGCATGGTGTCAGGAACCGGTCGACGATGACCAGCGTTTGTGCGTTGCGTGTCAAGCAGTCTTCACCACCCAAATCAGTTGTTGCCAGCGCTGTTCGATGCCCGTGCCGGAGGTAGTGGACCGTAGCTCTTGCATTCGCTGCCGTGATCAAAAGTGGCGATTCGAACGGGCCGTGGCGTTGGGCCCCTACCGAGGTCGACTGCGCGAAGCCATCATCTTGATGAAACGTCCCGTCTTCGAATCGCTAACGATGGCCGCGGGAGAATTGTTGGCAGAGAAGCTCGAGCGTGAGCAACTCCAGTTCGATGTGATTGTGCCTGTACCCAATCATTGGTCGCGCCGCCTGGCTCATAAAACATCCGCCGCAGAAACGCTAGCCGGCGCGATTGCTGCCCGTTCCAAGCGGCCGCTGGTACTGACGGCCGCCGTGCGTCGGCGCCGGACATTGAAACAAGGTATGCTGGCCTGGAGCAACCGACCAGATAACGTTAAACAAGCGTTTCGAATTCGGCGCAGCCAGTTCATTGCCCAGAGGCGAGTCTTGTTGGTCGATGATGTGCTGACCAGCGGTGCGACCGCCGCTGAGCTCACGCGCTGCCTGTTGAAAGCCGGAGCAACCAGTGTCAACATTGCCGTGGCCGCCAGGGGCACTGGTTCGCGAAGTTGAAAATTTGAAATAGGAATACTGCATGTCGCAAGGCCCGAGTCCTCCCGGCGATAACCAGCCAGCTACCGAATTAAGCAATCTTTGGCGTAGTGGCGTGAATGTTAGCCTCCAAGATTTTCTCTCCCGTTATCCAGGCTTGTCCACCGGTCAATTGGTCTCGATCTTATGTGTTGACCAAAATCGACAATGGCGCAGCGGCCAACATGTTCTGGCTGAGCAGTACTTTCGCGATTATCCAGCCGTCCAGGCCGATACCAGCTCCGCTCTCGACTTGATCTATAACGAATTGCATCTCCGAGAAGAGCTGGGATTGATCATCGCTGACCAAGAGTACATGCAGCGGTTCCCAGAGCTGGCCAACGAAATCAAGATCCAGTTCGAGATCCATCGTTTGATCGAGGACTGCACACCGGACCTCTCAGAGAACTCTTCTGTCGCCACGATCCGCGGGACAGTGGATGACAATCCAGACGGCAATACCAATGCCCATACAGATGCCAGTTCCGACGCCAGTGCCAGTAGCCTCACGGTTGCCGGCGCATTGCCATCTGAGCAAACTTCGTCGGACAAGCAGCCAGTCTTTCCGAACTTGCCCGGTTATCGCTTGATCAAGATCTTGGGGCACGGTGGGATGGGCATCGTGTTTCTGGCCTGGCATGAAAAGCTTAAGCGCCACGTAGCGGTGAAGGTCATCAAATCAAGCGTGCTGGGCGAACCGGCAGTGCGGCAGCGTTTCGAGGCCGAAGGACGCGCAATTGCACGTTTGAACCAACCCAACATTGTGCAGATCTACGAAGTCGGTGAATACTTAGATCAAATGTTTTTGTCGATCGAGTATTGCGCTGGCGGGAGCCTGGCCAGGCATCTCAATGGTACACCGTTGCCGGCCAAACAATCCGCCGAACTTTGTCGAGCGATCAGCCTGGCGATTCACCATGCGCATGAACGCGGCATCATTCATCGCGATCTCAAACCCGCCAACGTGGTGTTGTATCTGCCACAAGAACAAGAACTCACCGATTCAGAACAAGTTCTGCGCGAGGCCATTCCCAAGGTAACGGACTTTGGACTGGCGCGCACTGCGGAGGAGGCGGGACAAACGATCGACGGCGTAGTCGGTACGCCCAGCTACATGTCGCCAGAGCAAGCACGCAGTCCCTCGGCGGTAACTGGGCAATCTGATATCTATTCGTTGGGTGCAATTCTGTATGAACTGCTGACAGGCCGCCCGCCATTCAAAGCCACGTCGATTTTAGAGACGGTGCATCAAGTTCTCAGCGACGAACCGGTCGCGCCGCGGCAGCTTGTGCGTAGCTTGCCCAAAGACATCGATACGATTTGCCTGAAAGCTCTGCATAAAGATCCCAGCCGGCGGTACGAAACCGCGCTGGAACTAGCTACTGACTTGGAGCGATTTCTGGCGGGCCAACCGGTCAAGGCGCGCCCCATATCTGGGTTCGAAAAAAGTTATCGTTGGTCCCTGCGAAATCCAGGCTGGTCCGCGGCCGCCGCTGCGGTGGTCATGTTGATCTGGGTCGCAGCCTTGTTGACGTGGCGCAACATCGCCCAGGCGCGGCAAAGTATTGAGGATTTGCGTGCGCAGCAGGTGCTGATCCAACAAGAGCAGCAACGAACGCTGGTCGAGAAAGAGAAAACCGCCGATGCACTGCTGGCAGCCAACAAAAGTCTCTACTCCGCCAACATTGCGCAAGCGGCTAACGCTTGGGCTGGTCTGAATATCGCCAGTATGGATGACTTCTTGCAAAACTGTCCGCGTGAACTGCGGAATTGGGAATGGGGTTTTCTTAACGGGCTGAGCGAACATCGCCTTCAGGCCTGGCAAACCGAAGCCGCCTCTGTCACTTCCATAGCCTTTCAGCCTCAAAAGCAATGGTTGGCTTCCGCGAATCTGGAAGGCCAGGTGACGATTTACGATTACAAATCTGCCCAAAAAATCTTCGAACGAAAATTTGAACCCTATATACGAGCCAAATTGAATTTTCTCAATGAAGGTCAGCAACTGATATTCGGCGAGACGATCGAGTCCCAGTTCGTTCTGCAAGCGACTCGCGAGCAATTTAGCGTCATCAGCACCAGCGATCCATCAGAGAAACCCTTTGTTTGGAAAGCACCCAACGCATATCGCATGTCGGACATGGTTGTGTGCGAAGCCACCAAACAATTAGCTGTGGCCTTGCTGCGATCCAGATCTCTGACCGAGCGTGGAACCATCAAGCTGTTCGATACCAGCCAGTCACCACCACCAGAAACGTCCGATTTTGAAATGCCCGGCGAAGAATGCCGAGTTCTCGCTTTTGCTCCCAGCGGAAGGTTTCTAGCTGTCGGTGGTGGTAACTCACTGATCTATCTCGTTGACGCCGATACGCATCAAGTAATTGAAACTCTCGAAGCGTCCCCGCCGCGCCCCACGAACATCGACAGATCACTTTCAGTGGTATCGCTCTTTGGCAAGACACAAGAACTCGTCGAGTGGGGCGTCAGCTGCTTGGCGTTCAGCGATGATGAAAAACTGCTGGCGGCGGGTATGGTCGATGGCCAAGTCCGTATTTGGAATATGGACAACAAAAAACTGAGTTATGTTTTCAAGCCGGCGGATGATCTGATCGTCAATCTTCGATTTTCAACTGACCATCAACAGTTAGCGATGACCTCTACGGTCGACGTGATTCATGTTGTGCATCTACCTACCGGCGAAGCGTTGGCCTCACATCAAGGGCATACCAAGCGCATCACCAACTTGTGCTTTGACCAGAATCAGAATGTCATCTCTTCCAGCCGCGATGGCACGATTCGGCAATGGCCCGCCAGCGATCGCGCTGACAGCCATACACTCAAAGGTCACACGCGCAGCGTGTTGTCGGCTGGGTTTCAATCCGATGGAAAAGTGTTGGCTACCGGAGACGGCAACCTATTCATGGGTGGGGCAGCCAGTAGCGTTCGCTTCTGGGACATGGCCAACCAAAGTTGTACCCGAGTCTTGCAACTGCCCTGTGGTTGTGCGGCCGTCAAGTTCGATCCAGTCAGTCACCGCGTGGCCGTCGGCGGTGGCGATGCCAAGGTTCGCATCTTCGATGAGCACAACGACCAGCCGCAAATCTTGGAGGGGCATTCCAGCGCGCTGACTTCATTGGCCTGGCATCCAAATGGCCATGAATTGGTCTCGGCCTCTGGTTCTTTGGCTTTTTCGATGTTGCCAGGCGAAGCCATCATCTGGGACACCCGCGACATGACGCAGCGCCTGGTGCTGAAAGGTCACACGGCCGCGATCAGTTCCGTGATTTACAGCGCGGATGGTCGCCAGATTGCCACCGCCGGTGCCGATCGGACTGTGCGTATATGGGATAGCCAAACGGGCGAGTGCTTGCAGGTCATGTCCGATCCCCAGGAACCCATTCTGTGCCTGGCCATGGACCCGGCGGGCCAGTGGATAGCTGGTGGAACCGGCGATGTGCTCAACCCGCTCAAATACAAATCGGGTGAAATATTTGTGTGGGAACTACCTTCAGGCAAACTCTTGCGTGTGCTGCGCGGTCATACGCAATTAGTGCATGGATTATCCGTTTCTGCCGACGGCCAGCGCTTGGTCTCCTGCGCTCGCAACGACAAAATCAGAATATGGGAGCCGACGTCGGGCACGGAAATGCTGACACTGACTCCTACCGATTACGCTTGTGGCGTTTACTTCAGTCCAGATGGCCGACACCTGGCCGTGCCCAATTGGAGCGGCAAGATCGACCTGTTCTCAGCCACCCTAACCCCGTAGCCGAAGTCGCCAGACTTTGGATGAACTACCAACTACGCTTCCAATCTCTGGCGAGATCGGCTACAGCAAAACTCCGTAGCCGAAGTCGCCAGACTTTGGATGAACAACCTACCACGCGTCCAATCTCTGGCGAGATCGGCTACGGGAAATAAAAAACCCTGGCGTTAACCAGGGTTTTCTAGCGGAGAGGACAGGATTCGAACCTGCGGAAGGGTGTTACCCCTTCGCCGATTTAGCAAACCGGTGCTTTCGACCACTCAGCCACCTCTCCGGTCATGCACACAGTTTCCTGACAAGACTGCATCTCGTCAAGTTCGCTTTCGGATTTTCTACACAAGGATTCGTCGTCGCAGAGAGCTGCTCTGCGTAGCCCGATCGGCTATGATAGAAGTGGTTCGTCTACTGCATCTACGGAATGGCTCAATGCACAAGTACTTACAGATCACGGCTTTGGGGCTGTTTTATTGGACAGCAATGCTCCGCGGCGGCTACTGCCAAGAAAGCGTGGTCGAAATTGTCGAAACCAAACTTCCCACCTACACGGCTGAAGTCGTCAAACTCGACCGAGACGGATTGACGATAAAATTGTCCGGGCAATCGCGAGTCCTGCCCCTGGACCAGTTGCTAAGAGTGCGTCTGCCAGACGCCAGCGAGCCGGTGGCCAAGGCCAAGATGTTGGTGGAACTGAACGACGGTTCCCAAATTTATTGTCGGCAAATTACTTCCGACGGAAAAAATGTTCAGCTCGAACTCGCCGATGGTAGGTCACTGTCTATTGCAGCCCGGCAGATTGCCAGCTGCCTGCAACAACCGTTGAATTCCGAACTGGCTCGCCAGTGGGAGACCATGGTTGAGTCGCGTATCACCAGCGACGTGCTGATACTAAATCGCTCCGCTGAAGCTCTCGATAAGATCGAAGGTGTCATCAGCAGCATTACCGACGCGGTAGTAAAGTTTCAGTTCGATGGACAAGATATCGATGTGCAACGCACGAAGTTGGCGGGCTGGAGATTTTTTTCACCCGCGGGTTCATCCAAGTCCAAGTTGCTGGCGGTAGTTCGCGATAACTCGGGCTCGAGTTGGATGGTCAGTAATTTGGCAGTCAACTGGACGACGGACGAAGCAGCCGAACTGACCTTGGTGGGCGGTACCAAGATCGCCATGCCACTGCAGGCACTGGCTGAGATTGACTTCTCATTCGGCAGCATGCGTTTCTTGGCCGACATCGAGCCATTAGAACGCAAAGTGCAACCACGCCTGTCGCTAGCAGTGCCCCTGCCCGAAGCCGAGCAACTCTTTGGCCCGCGTCCCAGCGTAGCTGAGACCTCGCGTGGACTGGCCGCAGGACCTGGCATTCAGTTCATGGGCTCCGGCTCAATCACCTATCGCGTGCCCAATGATTTCAAACGCTTGCACGGCAGCGTCGTCCTGGCGCCCGAGGGCCCGCAGTTTGTTCCTTGCAAGGTCCAAGTATTTCAAGAAGACAAGGTACTTTGGGAAAAGACGCTGGATCAACCCCACGAGCCCTACAAGGTCGAACTGGAAGTTGACGCCGGACGTCGCTTGCGAATAGTTGTGCAAGCTGATTCGAAACAACCCATCGGCGATCTTGTTAACTGGCGTCAACTGCGTTTCGTAAAGTAAATGGATGACCTTTGAAATTGTTCAACCAATGACCACCCATCAAACCAGGTATGGATCGAGCATTCTGCGGCCGCCATGCATGTTACGGGTAACCGCCTTTGTGCTGATGATCGGCGTCACTCTATCAGCGCGAACTGCGTCCGCAACTGAGCCACCTTCATCGGTACTCGCAGCCCAGCGTGCACGCCAAGCCAGCATGCATTCGGCCAGTGAAGCAACGATTGCAGTGTTTGGACTCGACGGCGGCGGCGGTGGCAGCGGAGTGATTATTACGCCCGATGGTTATGCGCTGACCAACTTTCACGTCACGAGTGCCTGCGGCGACCACATGCGGGTCGGGCTGGCCGATGGTCGCATGGTTGATGCGGTGATTGTCGGAATCGATGCGACCGGTGATGTATCGCTGATCAAACTCTTGGGCGATGACAACTTTCCAACTTCGCCGATGGCCGATAGCTCGCAAGTGCGCGTGGGACAATGGTGCTTTGCGGCTGGCAATCCGTTTGGACTGGCCACCAACTTGCAACCTACGGTTTCTTTGGGCGTGGTCAGCGGCGTAGGTCGCTACCAATACCCGGCCAATACGATTCTCGAATACTCCGACTGCATTCAGACCGATGCCGCCATTAATCCAGGCAATTCGGGTGGACCACTGTTCAACTTGGACGCCGAAGTCATCGGCATCAACGGCCGTTGCTCGTTCGAGAAACGTGGGCGAGTGAATGTAGGTGTCGGTTATGCCATCAGCATCAACCAGATCAAGAATTTTCTGGGTATGCTGCGCAGCGGTCGCTTGGTTGATCACGCCACCTTGGGCGCAACGGTCGCCACCGATGAGTCAGGCAAAGTCCTTATCAGCAATATCCTGAACGATAGTGACGCCTATCGCCGCGGCTTGCGCTATGGTGATGAAGTTATCAGTTTCGCTGGTCGCAACATCCAAACCACCAATGATTTCAAGAACGTCCTAGGTACACTGCCGAAAGATTGGCGCGTACCGATGGTCATCCGCCGCGAAGGCCAAGAGCAAACGCAGTTGGTACGATTGGTGGGCGTGCATACCGAAGGACAACTGAGTCGTTTGGTGGCGGGCGAATCATCCGAGCTACCCAAACCCAAACGACCCGGTGACCAACCTGATCAACCCGAAGACAAGGACCACCCGCACGACGAAGGCGACAAACTGGATCGCGAGGCGGAGCAAGCCGCGCAAGTCGACGGAGAGGATGCATTGGCACCAGGTCGACCAGACTTCAAGCTCGTCAAGTCGATGCTCGAACCGCGTCCGGGCTTTGCCAACTACTATTTCAATCGTTTAGAACGCCAGCAGGTCTGGACGCGTGTGCAAACTCTTGGTGACTTTGCCAAGACCCAAGTGGCATGGAAGTTGGCTGGCAAACTGGCCACTGAACCGACGCCGGTTGAAATAGACCTGGCTGCGGACAAAGCGACCTTGGCCATCGGCCGCCGTTCAGTGGAAATGCCAATCAGTGATGCGATGGCTGCCGTTGTTGACAAGAATCAGGAAGATGGAATGCTGGTGGCGCTGCGGGCCTGGCAACAACTGCTACAAGAAGGCCCCGACAAGATCGGATCGACTATTTATTTGGGCACTGCACCGATTTATCCGACGCTCGATAAGAGCGGAGCGGGTATGCAGATCTGCGATTGTTTGCAAACCACTTGGTACGATGCCATGGTCCGCTTCTATGTGCCCGTGGGTTCAACCGAGATAAGTTGCGTTGAAGTGTTTGGTGAACCGGGCAATGATCCAGTGGAGCTGTACCTCGACCAGTATCACGAGGTCGATGGTTTGAAGTGGCCCGCCCGCGCCCGCTTACAGTACGGGACTGAACCGATGTTTGTAATGACTATTGAAACGATAACCAAGTAGCCTCGTTGAACGCTTAGCCAATGATCAAACGAACTTTATGCTGCTTGTGCATCATTCTAATTGGACTGGTTTCAGGCCGTGTTGGCTGGGCACAATCACGCACATCGATCGGTTCGGTCAATCAAGCTGCGGTCAGTGCCGAACTGAAGACGGTCAAGCTGTACGGTGCAGGAGGCATTGCCGGGTTGGATACGTATCAAAGCGGTTTCTTCATCGACGAAGCCGGCCATGTGCTGACGGTGTGGAGCACGGTGCTGGATGTGGACAAGGTAATCGCAATTACCAGCGATGGTCGCCGCTTGGAATCGACCGTGGTTGGAATCGATCCCAACCTGGAGATTGCGGTGTTGGATACCGGTAAAGCGACCAGCGAGTATTTCTCGTTAGCCGAGACGACTGAAGCCAGCGTGGGCCAGCGGGTGCTGGCCTTGAGCAATCTGTTTGGAATTGCCACTGGTCGAGAGATGGCCAGCGTTCAGAAGGGCGTCATCATGGCCCGCACGCGACTGGATGCGCGGCGCGGCACCTTTGCGTCTGTATACCAGGGACCGATTTACGTGGTGGATGCGATGACCAACAACCCGGGGGCTGCGGGCGGAGCCTTGACCGACTTTAATGGGCGTCTGCTGGGGATCTTGGGCAAAGAGTTGCGAGATGCCCGCGCCAATGTGTGGCTGAACTACGCCATCCCGATCGGTCAGGTCAAGGAGTCTGTATCGAACATCCTCGAGGGCAAATCGATTGCCAAAGTGGATGGCGACAAACCGCCTGTTGATCGACCGCATACCTTTAATGCGTTGGGCATTGTGATGGTACCCGATGTACTAGCCAAAACGCCTGCCTATGTCGACTTTGTCAAGCCAGGTTCGGCGGCAGCGCGGGCGGGCTTGAAGAACGACGACTTGATTCTAAATGTCAACTCAGTGCGCATCACTTCACAAGCTGCCCTGCGACAAGAATTGCAGACGATCGATCGTGGCGATGAGCTGCTGATGCTGGTGCAACGCGGAAACCAGCTGCACGAAATTAGTATTCGCGAGCCATAATGCTGCATAGGCTTGCGGCCTGTGTGATTGGTGAATAGACTTCCGATTTGTATTCAGGCTCATCACGCAGAGGGCTGCACAGATAACGCCGAGAGAATCGAACATCGCGGGTGCTCTATACTTGCCCAGCGTCAAAACGCGAGTCATTATCAGTATCCTGGTGACGCTGCACCTGCTAGCAGTGCTGGGCGAACCGATGCGCATGTTCACGCAAGGTCGTCAGCCCGCCGCGCCCGATGCTGGACTAGTCCGGAGATCGTTGGGCCCGTACATCGATTTCGCTTATTTGCATCACGGATATTTCTTTTTCGCACCCAATCCAGGTCCTAGCCATTTGATGGACATTACGTTGCTGGATGCCGATGGCTCGCAGCGACACTTGCGGTTGCCCGATCATCGCGCGCAGTGGCCCAGGTTGCTTTATCACCGGCACTTTATGCTGTCCGAGTTTTTGTATCAGTTGTATACACCGCCTCTGACGGGCATTGGCCCCAGTGACGATCCGGCGATCATCGATTGGCGACGTGAGCGAGCACTCTTTGAACAGGTGCGTGGTTCGATGGAAAAGCACCTGGCCAAACGTTATGCTGCTCAACGAGCCGAGATTCAACTGATGGAACATCGCTTGCCAAACGCCGTGGAAGTATTCGAGAACAAAATGCGGCTGGACGACGAGAAGTTGTACATCCTGCTGCCCGACGTGCCCACCGACGACGGCTTGCCACCACCAACATCTGCATCGGCGGTTGGCCCCTCAAGCACCTCGCGCGCTCCGGGCAGTGCCGCTATGCCTGGACTATCACCACTTCCAATTTCGCCCAACGTGCCTTCTCCGCTTGTCCCCAACAAGTCCAGCGAAGAGGTCAAACCGTGAGCGCTGACAGCCCTGTCTCCTCCAACTGGTTTACCGAAGCGCTTGATGGCTGGAATCGATTTTGGTTTTCACCTTCCCAGCCGCACACGCTAGCGATCATACGCATTTGCTGCGGATTGATGCTCGTTTATGTACATGGTATCTGGCTGAGCATGGCCGGCGACTTCTTTGGTCCAGATGCTTGGATCGATAGGCAAACTTCGCGACAACTACATCAGTTCGACTACATTGCCAGTTACTTGATGTTCGTTAGTAGTCCGCTGGTAATTGGCTTGCATCAAGTCGTGGCCATGAGCGTTAGTTTCATGATGGCAATCGGGTTCATGACGCGAGTAGTTACGCCACTTGCGTGGGCGATGACCTTGATGGTTTGCCATCGGCAAACAGGCGCGCTCTTTGGGCTCGACCAGGTCGTCATGATGCTGTCGATGTATTTGATGATCAGTCGTTGCGGAGACGTTTATAGCCTGGATGCTTTCCGCCGACGCGCGGAGGCTAGGGAGCCGATTAGTCACGTATCGAACACAGTGGCTATGCGCCTGTTGCAACTGCACTTGTGCATCATTTATCTGTTCGGCGGACTGAGCAAGATGCGAGGCGACCTGTGGTGGGAAGGGACAGCCATGTGGTGGTCGGTGGTCAACTATGAATATCAGTCGGTTGATATAACCTGGTTGGGCTTCTCGCCTCTGACGATCGCCTTGCTTACACATGTGACACTCTTCTGGGAAACATTTTATCCGGCGATCATTTGGCCTCGGCTAACGCGGCCATTTACGCTGGCGATGGCCGTGCTGGTCCACGGCGGCATTGCGATTGCGCTGGGCATGCCAACCTTTGGATGCATGATGATTGTGGCCAATATTGTGTTTGTGTCGCCGCGTCGCGTACACTTGATCGTCGCTGGAGTGCTGAAACGCCTGGGTGTCGGTTCATTCAGTCGATAGTCATGTCTCTGCGAATGCTCGAGGACCAATCACGTGAAAGTTTCGATAATTGGAACTGGACATGTAGGGACCGCGATCGCTTTTGCGCTGGTTACTAAAGGCCTGTGTCAGGACTTGGTATTGGTCAATCGGACTCGGCGCAAAGCCGAAGGGGAAGCGGCCGACTTGCAACATGCGGCCGCTTTTAGTTCTCGCGCCATGCGTATCAGCGCTGGCGAACTGGCACAAACAGCTCACAGCGATGTGGTCGTATTGGCGATGAGTGCTCCGCGTGATTCAACGATTGCCGCCGATAGTGCCCGTAAGTCGCAGGTGCGCGGGAACCATCACCTGATTAGACAAGTGCTGCCGGAGTTGGTTCAACTGAGTTCAAGTGCCATCTTCTTGGTGGTCTCCAATCCGGTGGATGCCTTGACCTACTTGGCGTGGCGAGCCTCCGGATTGCCCGCGCAGAGAGTCATTGGTACTGGCACGCTCATCGATAGTGCGCGTTTTCGATCTTATCTCTCGCAGCACATGCACATCCATCCGGACGACATTCGCGCTTACGTGCTGGGTGAGCACGGGGACACACAGTTTCCGGCGATGAGCGTCGCTGCCACTGGCGGCGAGCGCTTGGATAACGACCCGGTGATCAATCGGCTCTTTGAGCGCACGGTTACCAGTGGCCATGAAGTGTTTGCTATCAAAGGCTACACCAACTACGCGATTGCTTTAGCTAGCGTAATGATCATCGAGTCGATTTTGCTGGACAGTCATCGCACGCTACCGGTTTCGACCTTGATCCAAGGATTTCAGGGCGTCGAAGACGTGTGTTTGTCGGTGCCGGTCGTATTGGGTCGGCAAGGCGTTGCGCGGCATTTGGTCCCGCATTTCAGCGCAGCGGAAGTCGCCGCCTTCCATTCGTGCGCAGCATCGGTCAAAGCCGTAATCGCCGACGCAACCCTATAAAACGTCTGTCCCCTCTGTCCCTTTGAGATCGTACAGCTTTTAAGTCATTTGTACGGAGGGCTTTATGTCACCTCTCCCAAGCTTTGCTTGGGGGAGCGACCGTCTAGTTGGTAGTCAAGGAAGAATCTTAAATTTCTTCCCTTCGCTTGGGCATCTTGGGGGCCAGCCCCCAAACCCCCGGGATTTTTCAAGGCATGGCGCCGGTAACTCAATGTTTGATTTCCTACAGGCGCAGCATTACTATGAACTGTGCTAAGTGAAACATAGCAAAGCTCTGCGGGGACGCAACTTTGTAAGGGATAACTTAGTCGCCGGTGAGTCAATGACCCGCCGAGCACGTAGCGCCCGTGGCCAGGCTGGCGACAGCTTGGTCACGTGCCTTCTTCTCGGGGTCCCACATCGTTTGCGTACGTACCATCTCGTGAAGGATCAGGAGCAGCTTTCGCATGCTCGCGATCAACGCCAGCTTCTTCGGTTTTCCTCGGCTTAATAACCTCGAATAGAATTTCTCGACCACTGGATTCTTTTTGGTTGCCACTAAGGCCGCCATGTATAGTGTACGACGCACCGTTGATCGACCTCCGCGAATGCGTCTCTTGCCATCGCTCTGACCGGTTTGGTTGGCCATCGGAGCCACACCAACAAGCTTGGCAATTTCCGTACGAGAGATTTTTCCAAGTTCAGGAAGTTCAGCACACAGTGTGACTGTCGTGATGAGACCCACGCCTGGCGCGCTGGAGATGATCCTTACGTTAGGTGTCTCTTTGCTCATCTCCTTGCCTTGCTCCTTGAGCTGCTCGTTCAGAGCTTTTAGCTGGTTTTTCAGCATTTTCAAGCTCTCTTCAACGAATTGCTTGACCGTCTCATCCTCAAAACGCAAGCGATTCTTCTCTTGGTTGATCATCGTCATGACCTGTACTCGACGACGCGTAAGCGACCGAAGCTTCTTCTCTCGCTCGGTAAGCGGCTTGGTCAAATGGACTTTGACCTGCTCACCAAAATGCCGAATTACTTTGGCATCAATGGTATCCGTCTTTTCTAGATACCCGTGTGCCTTGGCGTAGTAGTGAGTCTTGCGCGGGTTGACCACCGCCACGTTGACCTTCGCCTCGTGTAGCAGGTCAACCATGATATTCTCATAACCACCGCTGCTCTCGCAAACCACAAGTGTCTTTTCAGGCTCTTGGATGCGCTCGATCAACTTGCCAATGGACGAGACCGTGTTGCTAATCGTTGAAGGCAGCTTGCCCTGGGAATCGGAAATGTCTAGCTTCTTGGAAGCTACATCAATGCCGATCACGCGATCATATGTTGTCATTGTAAACTCCTACCTAGTAAATTCAGGCTTCCTCGCACTTGGCGAAGAGCACTCAGCGACCGTTCGGATAGAAAACAATCAGCTGCCCGACTTCGCTCCCCCACGAGCTACAAATGTGTACATTCGTTCGGGGTCGATAAACTGTCTGGGTAGCTGAGTCCGACACCGTTGCAACGACGTCGAACATGAACATCTTAGTTGGCCGCTATATACTAGGTCGGAGCCAGCGTTAAGCTAGGCTCCGGGAGGGGGCTCGTTACCGAAGTGGAAGTGTTTGCAGCGGGTTCGTAGAGCGGCTGTCCCCAGCCGCTCCGCACCCGGCAAGTCGGCATCTTCCGACCACAGGTCTGTCCCAATACCGTTCGGTACTCTTCTTGCTGAGGGGCGTCGGGGCGTAAAATGCTGACATTGTTGGGTGAGATTGGGGTTATTCTTGCTAGCATTTGACGGAGGTGGAGGATGTCTGCGTCAGATTCTGAGGGTAATGGCAAGCATATTAGGTCTAAAGACATCAAAGGATTGAGGTACTTAAAGGCGCTTCGTCCATTTCTAGAACGCTTGCATAAGGTGGGAACGAAGCGTGATCAGGGCCGCCAGCGCAAATTGTTCATGGACCAGTACTGCATGCTGATCCTGCTGTGGCTCTTCTCCCCTACGGTCGACTCTCTGCGGGGCCTTCAGCAAGTGACCGAACTCAAGAAGATCCAAAAGAAGTTCGGCATCTCTCGAGCCTCTATGGGCTCGCTGTCGGAGTCGGTCAGGGTGTTTGACCCCGAGGCGGTCAAGGAGATCATGTATGAGCTAGCGAAGCTCCTGCCCGAGCCCAAAGTGCCTGAGAGGCTTTCTCAGTTAAGCAAGACGCTAATGGCCGTCGATGGCACTGTCGTCAAGATCTTAATGCAAGTGGCCGAACTGGCTTGGATCAATGAGTCTTGCTGTGGTTACAGGTTGCATACCCACTTCGAAGTTCTGCGGGGTCTGCCCAAGCGTATAGATGTAACCGGGGCAAATCCCAAGGGCCGAGACTCAGAAACAGCAGTTCTCGAACGAACTATTGCGCCTGACCACTGCTATATGATGGATCGAGGGTATGCCAAGTACCAACTTTGGAACAGGATTCATGCTCAGGACAGTAACTATGTTTGTCGCGTTAGCGACAAGATCCAGTTTGAAGTGCTTGAGGATCGCCCGCTAACGGAACAGGACCGGCAAGCCGGCGTGTTGAGTGATCAACTCGTTCAAGTGGGGGCCAGTGAGAACAATCGTCCCGACCATCCGGTTCGCATGATTTGCGTGCGATGTTCGCCTCACACCAGTCGCGGTCGAACTCGGGGGAGAAACTTCTCCAGCACTGGTCCCAGCAGCGATGGCGTCCTACGAATCGTCACCGACATGCTTGATCTGCCGGCTGAGTTGATCGCTTATTTATATATGCTCAGGTGGAGTATTGAGCTATTTTTTAGAATGCTCAAGCAGTTGTTGGGCTGTCGTCACTTGCTGAGCCACAAGCAAGAGGGCGTTGAGATCCAGGTCTACTGTGCGTTGATAGCCTGCATGTTGATCCTGATTTACACCGGACGCACTCCGACCAAACGCACTTTCGAGATGCTTTGCCACTACATCAATGGCTGGGCCAGTCTGGAGGAAGTGGAGCGGCATCTCGAACGCCTGAAGGAGCGACCTCCCTAAGTCCCAAGCCCAAGCCAACTAGTCTCTAATGCTAGCACTCAACTGGGCTACCGGTGCGCGCCGATCCAGAAAACGCAACAACTGCACACTCTATCTGTGAACGCTAGCAATTCGATTCACCCTGAAAAAACGCTAGCATTTCCACACTCGACAGCAAGGCAATTCGAGGGCCGAACGGTATTGGGACAGACCCCCCAGCATCAGGCTGTACATTTGCTAGCATCGCCTTCAGATCCAAACACGGGGACAGACACCATGCTGAACCACGGGTCCGTAGAGCGGCTGTCCCCAGCCGCTCTGCACCCGCTGAACATGCATCCTCCGACCACAGGTCTGTCCTCCCCAGCGACAGGCTGTACATTTGCTAGCATCACATTCATGATCCAAACACGGGGACAGACACCATGCCGAACCACGGGTCGCCCGTGCTCTGTCCCCGGATCCGGGCCCGGGGACAGACCATGGGTCCGTAGAGCGGCTGTCCCCAGCCGCGCCGCACCCGGCAAGTCGGCATCTTCAAACAACTGGTCTGTCCCCAGAGATCCGAGCGCCCAGAGATTCGAGCGGGGGGACAGGCCGCGGGGTAACTTGGTCGGACGAGACTTTGGTTAGAGGGTGCTGAGCTGCTGAGGACAGCTGCTCTACGCCTCCAATCTCTGGCGAGATCGCCTACGCGGCAGCTGAGTTTGACGGCTGCGTAGACTTTTTTGATTGGTCAAAATTTTCCATAAGAGCAAAAGTTGCGGGCGATTTGCGCCGATAAAGAGTGACTGACGCCCAGGGTAGAGAACTTGGGATGACTTTTATACGGCCCGGTGGGTGGGGTGTACTCGGCTTGGGCCTGTCGGAATTTGCTACAGTCCGCTACGGAAGGCGAACTACTCGTGACAAGACAGAAATCACTTTTTGCGACGCTCCTTGTTGTGCTAGCAACCAGTCTTTTGCCAGCAATGGCTCAAGAACCGACTGGGCGCTCCCGCACGAGCAATCGCACTGGTTCGCGATTGATGGAACGTACCGAGAAGCCACTGGGCAGCCCCAGGCGTTCCAATGTCAGACCAGCCAGCGCCGACATGATGGTACAGGATGGCGAAATCGTTCAACCTGAGCCGGTCCCTGACATGGGCCACGACCACATGATGGTCGAAGGCGAGCCCCTGGCCAGTTGCGACAGCTGCAATGGCCACTGCGGCGGCGACTGCGACAGTTGCTCACACGATAGCTACTGCAGCACTTGCCAATCGCCTCGACGCTTCTGCATCTGCTTGCCATCGCACGGCTGGGTCCATGCTGAATATTTGATGTGGTGGCAAAACGGTATGAACCTGCCGCCGCTGGTCACCTCCGGCTCAGCCCTTGACCGCACCACAGCCGGCGTTTTGCCCAACGCACCAATTCTCTTCGGTGGCAATGACAACGTTCTAGATGGGATTCGCAACGGCGGCCGCATCCGCTTTGGAACCTGGTTCGATCGCTTTCCAGGCCTTGGGCTAGAGGGCGAATACGTGGGTTTGGGTCAAGCCACCGAGAGCTTTTTTCAGCTATCGAACGGCTCACCGGTCCTGGCTCGACCGTTCTTTAACATCGTCACTGGCCAGCCAGATGCCGAATTAGTCTCGTTCCCAGGCGTCCTCAGCGGTTCAGTTGGCGTGGATGTTTCCACTCAATTCAATGGCGCAGCGGCACGCTTGCGCAAGTCGCTGTGCTGCTCGACCAGCTGCGACACTGCCATCCTGGGTTGCATGAGCGTACCGACCTCCTCGCGCATCGATGGCACTTTAGGCTACCGCTACTTCGAACTCAAGGAATCGCTCGACATTCGCGAACGCTTGACAACTACAGGCAACGACCCAGGCAGCTTCAATATTCTGGACCACTTCGATACCCGCAATCAGTTCAATGGCGCCGAAATTGGCATGATGTGGCAAGGCCGTCGCGGGCTGTGGAGCCTCGATGGACTCATGCGAGTGGGCATCGGCAACACGCATCAAACGGTAACCATTCGGGGCAATACACAAGTTACGCAAAATAATTTGACCACACCGTTCGAAAATGGCATCCTGACACAGCGATCCAACATCGGCACTCATGATCGGGATGTCTTCAGCATGATCCCAGAGCTAGGCGCAACCCTAGGCTATCAATTCACTCGCAACGTGCGACTGACAGCCGGTTACAGCTTGATCTACTGGGGCAATGTGGTCCGTCCAGGCGATCAAGTCGACCTAGACGTTAATCCCAACCTGTTCCCGCCCCAAGCAGATCCATTTACTGGTGCATTACGACCGCAGTTTCAGTTCGTTTCGTCCGATTATTGGGTACATGGCCTGAGCTTAGGTGCGGAGATGCGCTGGTAACTGCGACCGACACGTTGCAACAGCGTTTGCAAGCATAACAAAAACAATACAGAGCTCGGCCATTCGACTACCGAAATGGTCGAGCTCTCGTTTTTTGGTGTCCGCTCAGGGAAGGGCAAGCCGCAATGGGTAGTTTCTTCGATAAACTGTTTGGCCGTTTACAATCCTCACGCAAACGCACGGTCAATGCCCGCAAGCTGCGAGTCGAAGCACTCGAGCGTCGTCAATTGATGGCCAGCGATCTGGCAACCATCACCGGTACAGTCTATACCGACTTGACCGATAACGGACTGACCGCCGACGATACGCGGCTGAACAACGTCACCGTGCGTCTCTATCGCGACGGTGGCAATACCAACTTCGATAACGGTGGCGCCGACGACACGCTGATCGGCACAACCACGACCAACGCCAGCGGTGTGTATACCTTCAACGATCTATTGGCCGGTACCTACTTTGTTCAGCAGTCGGCCGTGGCCGGTACGCTGCAGCGCCCAAGCGAAACAGTAAAGACCGTCACAGTTACGCCAGCTCAAGCCGCTGGCTCCTCGGGCACGACCATCGACAGCTTCACAACCAATCAAACTGTCATTGCCAACGTGATCGGCACGCCTGTCAACAGTGCGGTCGCGGCAGCTGAAGCTCTGGGCGGCCAGCGAGAGATGTTTGCTAATCTCACTGCCGGCGCGTCGATCGACCTGAATTCCAACGCCGGTACGCCAGGCATACTGGAATTTAATACCAGTCCCACCGGGACCGGTACCCGTATCATTACCTATGATGGTTTGGCAGAAAGCGACGCCAACGTTGTCGATGGCACTGGCCTGGGTGGACTCGACTTGACCAACGCCGGATCGATCTTGGCCTTTCGTTTTGCCCTAGGAGCTGACCAAGCGGGCGGAAACTTGATCATTCGCGCTTACTCGTCGGCGGCTGATTTTTCGCAAATCACCATCCCCATCGAAGATACTGGGGGTGCTGCCAGTGCCACTGCGGTGGCTCGATTCACTGATTTCGTCACTGGGGGCGGAACTGGGGCCGTCTTTACCAACATCAATGCATTGCAAGTTGAGTTCGATGTTGCGGCTTCCGACGGCCAGCTCGACTTGATCGAATCTGTTGGGCGCACGTTAATTACCTCCAACGCAGCCAACCTCAATCCGCTGTCGATCGGTAACTTAATCTTCCGCGACAATGATAACGATGGCACCCGCGATGCAGGTGAGCCAGGCATTGCCAACGTTTCCGTAGAACTCTACGCCGACACCAATGGCAACGGCTCGTTCGATAGTGGTACCGACACACTAATCGGTACGCAAACCACCGATACCAATGGTAACTACCTGTTTGAGGATTTGTTTCCCGGCGATTACATCGCCGTTGTACCGGCTTCGCAGTTTCTGGCAGCTGCTCCACTGTTTGGCCTGGTCACCGCTACGGGTTCTCCCGACCCTGACAATGACATTGATAACGACGACAACGGTGCCTTGGTTGGTACCGTAGTGGCCACCAGCGCCATCACGCTGGTTGCCGGTGGAGAACCGACCAACGATACCGATACTGACACCAATTCCAACTTGACACTCGACTTTGGATTTACACCAAGTATCGACTTGTCAGTGATCAAGTCGGGTACCGCTACCATCGATGCTGGCGGTAACGTCACCTACACGATTGCAGTAACGAACAATTCACCGATCGCAGCCACCAACGTGCGAGTCACCGATAACTTGCCAGACGGCGCGACCTTTATTCCCAACGGCACCAACGGCAGCACCTCATCAGTCGAATGGACAGTGCAAGCCAATCCAGCAGGAGAACTACTCGCCACGATCGCTTCACTAGCCGCTGGGGCGACTCAGAACTACACCGTAGTTGTTTCGACCAATCCCGCTTTGGTTGCCGGTACGCTTAATAACGTAGTGACTGTCGCCAGCGATGGTCTGGAAGAAACGCCTCTCGACAACGAAGATGACGCAGATACCACGATCACACGTAACGCCGTATTACAAATAACCAAGAGCGACGGCACACGTACGACGGTCAGCCCGGGCGACACGTTCACTTACACGCTGATTGTAACCAACACTGGTTTGTCGACAGCCAACAATGTCACGCTCGTGGATACATTGCCAGCGGGTTATACCTTTGTCAGCTTTACTGGCACCAGTCAAGGTTCTCCAGTGCGAACCGTAGTGGGTAGTCTGGATCAAATCAGCGCGGGCGTAGCCTCGCTGGCCGTGGGCGCTACTATGACCGTTGGAGTGAACGTTGCCGTAGCCGCTACAATTGCCGGCACGACAATCGTCAATACTGCCACAGCCGATTCCGACGACTCAGCGCCGATTACTGCTAGCGATACCAACAACATCGTTCGCAATATTGACCTGCGAATCGCCAAGACCGTCGGGGCCAGTACTGTAGGCGTCGGTGGCAGATTGACGTACACCTTGTCCGTCACCAATGATGGACCACTGGATGTCACCGGTGTCGAAGTCGATGATAATTTGCCAGTCGGATTTACGCTGGCCACTACAGGCAATCCAGCTAGCATCGTTTCCAACGTAACCGCTACTCGCGACTTCATTTGGAATGTCGGCAACTTGACCAACGGTCAGACGGCCACGGTCAATGTAATCGTCGATGTATCGCCAACCTTTACGCCAGCCAGTAACATTGTCAACTCCGCCACCATTGCCGTCGATCGCTTGGTTGGATTCACTGATTTGATCGACAACAACACCGCTACTGCCGCAGTGACCGTCGAGCCGCGGTATGATTTGTTGATCACCAAAGACGATACTCTCACCACGGTAGCCGCCGGCCAGCAGTACGCTTATACCATTACCGTCAATAATGCTGGGCCCAGCGCCGCCAGCAACGTGGTTATCACTGACGTCTTGCCTACAGGTCTGCAATTTGTCAGTGCGACCAGCAACAGCACTAGCATCGGATCGGCCACTGGTCAGAACTATTCAGCGACCATTGCCTCACTGGCTTCTGGTGAAACTCGAACCATTACGCTCACTGTGCGAGCTCTAGCTAGCGCCACTGGAACGAGCATCGTTAACACGGCCACCGTTACTGCCGATAACGCCGCCACTCAAGAAACAGGCACTCGTGCGAACTCGGCCACCGACACCAACACACTGACCCGTGCAGTAACTTATAACGTCACCAAGACCGGTCCGACGGCTGCAGTACTTGCCAACACAGCCTTTACTTACACCGTGATTGCTTTCAACAGCGGTACAGCCGACGCACCCAACGTCCTGTTCTCCGACCCGCTACCTGCAGGCGTGACGTTCAACAACGGCACCTTTACTGTCAACGGCACAGGAACAACGGGCAGTGTTACCTTCAATAGCACCACCAACCGATTAGAAGCTAATCTGGGTACGCTATTGGCCGGTGGTTCATCAACGCTCAATCACGCGACTATTACGCTCAATGTTACGGCTGCGGCTACGGCCAGCGGATCACTCGTTAACACAGCCACGATTTCTGGCCCCGACAATGCCAACGGTGTCTCCTCTGCAGCGACGATCACCGTCAATCCCAACTTTAACCTGACAATCAACAAGACCGACAATGCGACCTCGGCGACGGTTGGCCAAAACCTGGTATATACGATCGTGGTCACCAACGCTGGACCATCACCAGCAACCAACATTCTAGTAACAGACACGCTGCCGACGTCACAGTTGACGTTTGTCTCTGCTACCAGTGCGGCTGGCACCTTCACCAACAACAACGGCGTGGTGACGGGCACGATTGCGTCGCTGGCCAGCGGCGCTACGGCGACGATTACCCTGACTGCCACCGTACGCAACGACGTTCCCAACGGTACCGTGATTACCAACCCAGTTACAGCCACCGCTAGCGGCCAGGCCGCGGCTGCTACCAGCAGCGATACGACCACCGTCAATACCAATCGAGCGCTCAGCGGGTTTGCCTACATCGACATCAATCGCAACGGCGTCCGCGATGCCAATGAACCTGGCATCGGTGGAGTGCTGTTCGCTTTGACAGGTACTTCAACCGCGGGAGCGGCCGTGAACCTCACGGCAACTTCCAACGACACAGGCCTGTACACCTTCAGCGATGTACCACCTGGCACCTACTCGGTTTCGCAAACGCAACCGGCCAGCTACATAGATGGTGGCGAAACGGCTGGTACTACCGGCGGAACCGCGCCTAACACCACCGGCAGCAATGTAATCAACGCTATCCCACTGACCAACACGAACTCAGACGGCAACAACTTCGCTGAACAACGCGTCTTTAGCAAACGCCTCTTCATGTCCAGCACGACCAACACGACGAACTAGGAAGTTTGAAGTTCGAAGTTTGAAGTTTCACTTTAGGTGGCCACCGCTGCCAAGCGGTGGACTCTTCGCGTGGCGCGATCCACCGCCTGGGCGGCGGTGGCTACGGAGAATTGTCCGATTAGGTGGGCACAGCTGCTTGTTCGTAGGTGCGAGAATCGGCCAGCGAGGCCTGACCGATGTTCTTCAGAGCGATGTTGTAGAGTGCCTGACCGTGCTCGGTTGGGTACTCACCAGTAATACACGCCTGGCATAAATCGCTACGCGGTAAATCGATGGCGCGAGCAATGGCGCTGACCGGCAAATAACGCAACGAATCACAGCCAAGCGCTTTGGCCATGCGATCCTGAGCTTCATCGCTCAGTGGACCACCCTCCAAATACTTGGGCGCAAAGAGTTCATCGATCGTCGACATATCGATGCCATAGAAACAGGGCGACACGATGGGTGGGCAAGCCACGCGCACGTGGATCTCTTTGGCTCCACCTTGTTCGCGAATGCGATCCAGCAGCACTTTCATCGTGGTCGATCGTACGATCGAATCTTCAACTAGAAAAACGCGTTTGCCTTCCAGCACTTCGCGCAGCGGCGTGTACTTACTGGCCGCTTTCATGCGCCGCGCGCGTCCACCTTCGATAAATGTTCGACCGCTATAGCGATTGCGAATGAGACCTTCGCGACTGGGAATGCCCAGTTCGAAAGCCATGGCATCGGCGGCCGCTTTACTGGTATCGGGTACGGGCACGACGATCGTGTCTTTATCGCGCACTACTTTGTTTTCAGCGATCTCCATGCGAGCCAACTCTTCGCCGAGTCGCGTTCGCGACAGATAGACGCTGCGATCGTCCAGTGTGCTAGCCACGTTGGCAAAGTAGATCCACTCAAAGAAGCAATGCGCGCGACGTGGACTTTCGGCAAACTTCGTAATGCGCAGGCCCTCTTCTGGAGTGACCAGTGCACAATGGCCTGGAGCCAACGAGTGAATATTGGCTGGCGAGAAGCCAAGATTCAGCAGGGCCACACTTTCGCTGGCCGCACCAAACAGCGGGCCCTCGACCGCATAACACATCGGTTTGATGCCCAGCGGATCGCGAGCCACCAGCATTTCGCCCCGCGCGTTCAAGAACGCCAAACTATACGCGCCATCGAACAGCGCCCCCACCTTGGCGAAAATCTCGGGCAGCGGGCGACTGGCCGAACCGGCCGTCGATAGTTCGCGTCCCAACTCGTGCATGATGATTTCGGTATCGGTATCGCGAGCCAAATGATGCTCGCCTTCGTGCAACAGTTTGGCGCGTAACTGCGCGTAGTTGGCCAACTGGCCATTGAAACAGAAACTGAACCACTTGTGCTTGTGAATATGCTCGCGCTCAAAAGGCTGCGCATAATTGCGGTCATCTTTGCCGCATGTCGCGTAACGCACATGTCCGATGGCGGCCATGCCGGCGTAATCGCGCATGATCGATTCGCACTTGCCGCGATGGGAGAGGCGAAACACTTCGGCTACCGTCCCGATATCCTTCAGGGTCGACAGCAGTTGTGGCCGATCGGGATTGTAGGTCGTCATCCCGGCGGCCAATTGGCCGCGATTCTGAATGTCTTGCAACATGCGAGGCAAGAGTCGAGAAGTCTCATGTGCCCCCTCCTCAGGAGCCAGAGGGCTCAACTGCGTACCTGGGAGATGATAGATCGCCGCGACACCACATTCGTGGTTTAGTTCGCTCATCGTGGAGAATCGCTCCTTCAAAAGCAGCGTTAGCCTGGCCCAGAAAATGCGCAGCGAAAGACACCGGGTCCTGACTCGCCCTGAGCAGCGTTCAGTTTACCCTAGGCCAGCAGAAGCGGCAAACCGTAGACTACTAGCAAGTTTCCGGTTTACATCTGATACTATTTTTTCTAACCGTCTGGAGCAGCCTTAAATTTCCTACATAGCCTGACCGCTATTGGGTTCCTAACTCCCAAAACCCCATTTATCCTACTCGTGCAATTATGAATGGAATTGATCGGTTGCCGCTGATGGCGGGCACGGATGTGTGGGTCGTCAAAGTGGGTTCACGTGTCTTGACCGGGCCCGACGGCCGGCTCGACCGGCTACATTTAGGCCGTTTAGCTGCGCAGCTGGCCGCGTTGTCCGACGCCGGCAAACAAGTTGTGCTGGTCAGCAGCGGCGCAGTCGCCTCCGGCATGGGCAAACTCGGATTACCTTCGCGGCCCACCGATCTGGCGGAACTACAAGCCGTCGCTGCTGTAGGTCAGGCCCACCTGATTCAAACCTACGAACACTTCTTCACGCAGCACAATCGACACGCGGCCCAAATACTGTTGACCGCAGATGACTTGGATAATCGCACCCGCTATTTGAATGTCCGCAATACATTGATGACGCTGTTGCGCTTCGGTGTTATTCCAGTCATCAACGAAAACGATACCGTAGCGGTCGATGAACTGATGACCACCTTTGGCGATAATGATCGATTGGCCGCGATGGTGGCAGGTTTGTTACCACGACCGCTCCTGGTTATTCTCAGCGACGTACAAGGTCTATACGATCGCGACCCAGCTGATCCAACGGCTGAAATACTGCGCACGGTTACCCAAATCGATGATTCGACATTTGAACTGGTGCGTGACAAACGCACCGGTCTGAGCAAAGGCGGTATGGGCAGTAAACTGCGCGCCGCCCAGTTTGTCACTGGCAGCGGGTCGCCAGTGATTATCGCCTGCGGTCGCGACGATAACGTGTTGACCCGATTGCTGGCCGGAGAACAACTGGGCAGTTTGTTTCTGCCTCAATCGCGGAATATGGCACCCCGCAAACGTTGGATCGGTTTCTCCGCCCAGTGCACGGGCGAAGTGCATGTCGACGTCGGCGCTGTCAAAGCGATCATCAACGAAGGTCGCAGCCTGCTGGCCATCGGTATTCGCGATGTGAGCGGCAAGTTTGAAAAGGGTGACATCGTCTCCGTGATTGGCCCCGATGGACGCGAGATCGCCCGCGGCCTGATCAATTACAGCGCGGCCGAAGTTCGTCAGATCCGCGGGTGCCGTTCGCCGCGCATCGCCGAGATCTTGGGACAATGTCCCTACGAAGAGGTAGTGCATCGCGACAACATGGCCATTACGGTGTCGGCATAAGCCGTTGGCGAACTTCGTCGGGCGTTAAACCGCTGATACGAAATTTCTTTTGACGTGACGTTTGACCACTAACCAGGGCGATAGCTGATTTGGCCAGCCCAAGTTTGTCAGCCAACACTGCCACAATGGCTTCGTTGGCTTTGCCTTTATCCGGCGGGGCGGTCACGGCGACTTTTAGCGATCCAGCATGCTCACCGGCCACTGCATCGCGTTTGGCACCGGGACTGGCACGAACAGATAGAATCGAGCCCTGGGCACAGACTGAAATTTCTAACATAATCTTTGGCTCTAAAAACTAACCAGCGCCCCATTCATAAACAACCATCATTTTCCGACGCAGCGCGTTGGACTACAACTGGAGAACACTCGTGGCCGACATGTCGCAGATCTTTCGTGGCACCATGCCTGCACTAATGACTCCTTGCGATGCTCATGGGCAGATAGACCACGATGCGCTAGTTCGCAAAGGCCAAGAACTAATCCAGGCGGGTATGCGGGCGGTGGTCTACTGCGGTTCGATGGGCGATTGGCCACTGCTAACCGACGCACAACGCATGGACGGAGTTAGTCGACTGGTCAAAGCCGGCGTGCCGGTCGTGGTCGGGACCGGTGCTCAAAATCCCAAACTAGCGGCAGCCCACGCTAAACATGCCGCCGATGTGGGAGCCGCTGGCTTGATGGTCATTCCGCGCGTACTCTCGCGCGGCACCTCACCCTCTGCACAGTATGCGCATTTCTCTGGCATCTTGTCAGCTGCCCCTCAAATTCCTGCAGTCATTTACAACAGCCCTTACTACGGCTTTGAAACCAAAGCTGATTTGTTCTTCGCGCTTCATAAGCAACATCCCAACTTGGTTGGTTTTAAAGAGTTCGGCGGCAGTAGTTCGCTGACCTATGCGGCAGAACATATTACAACCGGCAATCCGAAGCTGGCACTAATGGTCGGTGTCGATACACAAGTCTTTCACGGCTTTGTGCGCTGCGGCGCGGTGGGCGCGATCACCGGCGTGGGCAACGCTCTGCCTAAAGAAGTGCTGCGACTGGTTGCCTTATGCGAAGCGGCCGCCCAAGGCGATGCACAAGCCCGCCGCTGGGCGCAAGAACTGGATGAGGCCCTGAAGGTTCTGTCGACCTACGACGAAGGTCCCGACCTGGTGCTCTACTACAAACACTTGATGGTGCTCGAAGGGAACCCCGAATACGCACATCAACTCAACAGCACCGATGCACTCGTTCCCACGCAACGCGCCTTTCTTGAGCAACAATGGCAGCAGTTCCGCAAATGGTGGAGCGGCTGGGAAGGCAAAAACTAAGCCGCAGGCGTTAGCCTCGGTTACTTACACGTTGACGACCGTTAGCCGTTGCCACCGGGGCTAACGACCTCGACGCCCGTGACCCACGGTTCGTACAGGCTGCGGTACGGTTTGGTTATTACATCAAAGCTACGGCTGCGCCGCAGCAATCCAAAAACGGGGCTAACGCCCTCGGCTTAGGGCTTTTTCTTAAATGCTTGCCAGAGGGTGCTTGTGCACATCGATATGCTGGCGATCAACGCAATCACCATCGTGGACTTGGTGAAATTCGGATTGCCTTGACACCAAGTAATTATCATGGCCAGCCCCCGCAGTTTCCTGGGCGCGTTCTTCATCTGAAAATTGTTCAGATCTATAACGCCGGCCACGAACATGCCCGCGAAGATGGCCACTGCCAACCAAGGCACACACGCCAACAATGTCTGCTTGAGCGTCGGGACCTCTTTGGGTGGATTGTAGTATTGAGAAATTTGCTGCAAGGCATCGGCTGGAAACACGTTCTGAAATCGCTGAGGGAATTCTACGCCCACACGTTTAATCCACACGAAAATAAAGGCCATGGCTGTAAACAGGTAAGCCAATCTGCCGATCACCAACGGCCAGTTATCGCCGGCGGGTATCGAAAGCAGACCCAAGCCAACCACAATCACTGGCAATATGGTGATTCCCAAACAGGACACCCAAGCCAGCCCCGTCAGCCACGAATCACGCGTGGGTAAGAAAGGTTTAGCTAGTGGTATCTCTGCCATGGGTCGTGCAGCCAGTTCTCGCTCTTGCAACCGCATACTCCAAATCAATAACGGCACACCTAAAACTGCCACCAGCAAACCAGCATAGATGGGCAGCCATGGCATCAACATGACAGACCATGCGGGAAACATCATGATCACGATGCCCAAGAACATTAGCGATTTTGATCGAATGCTGATTTCCGGCTGTAGATTCAAGGGCAGGCGATCCTTGGACAAATGATAGTCACGCGCGCGGCCACGAAGAGGGTGATCGCTGGGCAATAATTCTATGCCCTTCAAGAGCAGCAATCCGCCCGAGAACGCTAGAGATTTATCCAATTATCTTGATGATGGCTAGCGTTCAAAGCCGCGCATACCTTTGCGTGAAGCTGCCCGAACTATTGCTCGACGCCTTCCCACAGCAGCGAACCGATGCGAACCATCGTAGCCCCAGCGGCGATGGCCACAGCAAAATCTCCGCTCATCCCCATCGACAGTTGTTTCAGGTCACACTGAGATGAAAACTGCTGTTGGAGTCGGTCGCGCAGTTCGCGCACCGAATCAAATTCTCGACGGGCTTGATCAGCGGCTGAACCATCGGTCGACATGGCCATCAACCCGCAAACTTCGATGCCAGGTAAAGTTAACAAGTGCTCGAGCGCAGAGGGCGCAGCGTCAGATGGCATGCCGGTCTTGGTGGCATCTTGCGTGACATTGACCTCCAGCAAAACCTTCAAGCGTTTCTGAAACTTGATGGCTTCAGCATTAACGGAGTCTGCCAATCGCAGGCTGTCGAGCGAATGCAACCAGTCGATCACCGGCACCGTGCGGGCTGCCTTGTTGCGCTGCAAGTGGCCAATCATGTGCCAATGAACTGCAGGAGGCTGAACTGTGCCAGTCGAGCTTTGGCTCAGCCGCTGGGCGATCTCCCGCTGCTTGTCCCACAGCGACTGTGGTCGGCTCTCACCGAGCTGGCATCCGCCGGCTTGGACGAGTTGCCAGGTTTTGTCCACGTCGACGTATTTGCTGACGGCCACCATCATAACCGACTCGGGGGCGCGACCGGCGGCGATGGCTGCTTCGGCAACTTCTGCTTGAGCACGTTTGAGATTGCTGGCCAGAACTGGATCAATCGCCATCGCTACGGTGGGCCTTCGTGGCTTGGTTCATGTGGCTTCAACTTCTACCAGCGTGTCGACATCGCCCGAGTCACCATCGAAGCGACCGGCAAAGAAGTCGTAGATCGTATGCATGCCCAGGGCTGTGCGCCGCGTGGCTTCGGCCAAGGTGCGATAGAACAACCACTGGTGCAAGCCAATTTGAATGCGATAGGCCACCGCAACGCTGGGCGGCACGATCACCAAATCTTCAGCCACCGTAAGTTGTCGCCAAGTCAGCGGTTTATCGGCATGCGAAGGTTTGAGACTGATCAGGAGCGGGGAATACAAGCGCGACGCATCCGTGGTGGCTCGGAGCGTTAACGTTCGCCCATCGACCGAAAGTTTGCTGTTGCAGAGCTGTTTGCGCCATTCGGGCTGGGCAAGGGGCAACACCAAGCAACGTGCACCACTGGGTGTTACCAACCAAGACTCGCGCGTCTTGTCAGCCGTCTCGTGCGCGATACCGACACCTAGCGGCAAGTGGGACTGCAGCGTCCAGTTACCTTGATGCTCGCTGATCAATGCGTCGGCCAGCAAGACCAATTGCTCTTCGCGAAACAAAACCATCTGGCGTTGAATGAGGCACTTGTCACCGAACTTGGCTTCGACTTCCAAATAATCGACTTCTTCGTCGCTGTACCAACAAACCTCTTCCCAATCATCCAATTGCATTTGCGCCTGGCCATCGAATTCGACTTGCACAGGCCAACGTCCCGCTACCAACGTGGTGCCCTTAGGGCCCACAATTTCTAAAGCTAGAGGTGAATCGGAAAAATCAATCGCCATGCGACCACTGTGCTTGCGCCAATCAGTCTGCATACTGACCGCCCGCGCCGTATCGCAATAATGTGTCAGCGCAGGCAGATCGCTGGCATCGACCAGCTTCTTGGCATCTTTGCGTTTGATGTCGCGCGTGGTCAGATCGTTGAGCGTCATGACCGCCGTCAAGGATTTGGTCCGTCGAGCTATCTTGGCCAGTGCTTCCCAGTGCGCTTCGACAACCGGCACCAGGCCATGCACGCCCAATAAACTGCTTCCGCCCATACGCGTCCAGCGCGCGGCATGTTCGAGCAGAGTTTCCAGAGCTGAACGTTGAGGCGCATAAAACTTTCGCAGGCCCAATGAGTCGGCCAAAATGCGACAACGCAATACGCTGCCCAGCGAAGCTCGCAAATACGACGCCCCATAGGCCAACCACCGCGCCGGATGATCTTGGCTTTGCTCCAGCAAGAGTGCCAGGTTATCCATCGCATCGAAGGCATCGGCAAACAGACTGCGTTTACCGGCGCCTGTCACCGTCCCCAGCAACAGCGGCAATTCGCATTTGAGCACCAGTTCGCACAACACCGAATCATCCGGATCACATTTGGCTTTGGCAACGCGATCGACGGCGTCTTGCAACCATGGGCCCAGCCAGGTGTTGCCAGTTCGTTTGGCGTGCTCGGGCAACATCCACGCGAAAGCGATCAGGCCAAAGGCTGAATCGGCTTCGCGATCGGCTTCGTCCAACCATTTGGCTGCCATGGTTTCGATTGGCCAGCTCATCAACGCTGAAACGCTTTCGCGATTGGCTGCCGACGATTCAGCTGTCGGTACTACTGCGTCACTTCTGGTCGGTTGCGATTGAGCTGGCTGCGATTGGGCCAGGCCTGATATTTGTCGAGCCGACATACCGGCGCGCACCAGGATCTCGGCTTGCTCCTGCAAGACGCATGACCAAAGAAAGGTTGATTCAGGGGAAACATGTTTCGGCCAATCGAGCCGACCCAGTGCATGATCGTAGGCTGCGGACCATACATCGGTCGGCTGGGCCAAGGCGGCGCGTACGCGCGCCACAAGTGTCTTACGGCGAGCTTTGCCTGATTTGACTGCTGTGCCGCCGCCAGCCTCTTCGCTCTCGGCTTTGATCTCGTCAGCAAAACGTGGGTCGATCCAGTCCATTGATTCACTCTTGCTTGGGATAGGAGCGTGCTGGCCACTGGGCCAGCATCGCTTGGGCGCTTCAGAACTGTTAAACTGATAAGGGAGCCACCATTGTGCTCTGAGCGCTTACAATGTCAAAGATGGCAGACGAGAATTTGCGGAGGAGGTCGCTGTATGCAAAAGCTATCAATGTTGCCGTGGCATATTTTGTGTGCAGGCTTTTCAATTTGCTGGTCCTTGGTGGTCTGCCTGCCCTCCGCGTCGGCACAATACTTGAGCCGAGAACAACGCGCCGAGAAGGTGGAAAAAACGTTAGGCGACCCACCGAACATGAAACGGCTCTCGCCCAAAGATCGCGTGTGGGTAGATGTCAAAAAGCACTTGGTCGTTGCCGATGGTTACATCGCCATGCGCCAGGGACAACTAGAAATGTTCGCTTGTCCTGCCGGAACGAAGGAACATGAATCGGTTGTAGGCCTGCTAACCAAAGCACAAATTGTCCACACGGCACTTCTAGCCGCTGGTGCCAAGAGCGGCAAACCGGTTGCTTGGGAACCCAAGTTCGAACCACCCACCGGCAGCGAAGTCTCTATCTACGCCTTGTGGTTTGACAAAGACGGCAAGAAGCAAGTGACCGATGCTCGCAAGTGGATCGCTCACTATGGAAAAGACAAGAAGACCCTCGAGCAGAACTGGGTCTTTGCCGGCAGCAGCTTTTGGAAAGACCCGGACACGGGCGAGAATCGCTACCAGGCCGAAGCGGGTGACTTGGTGTGCCTGTCGAACTTCACCACCGCCACGCTCGATGTTCCCTTCATGAGCTCGCAAGCCAATTCGGGACTCCTGTTTGTCGCCAACACGGAATTGATCCCGGAGGAGATGACTCCTGTGCGACTGGTCTTTAAGGTCGTTAAACCCGAAAAGACCAAGGATGCTGAGGCTGAGGCCAAACCATCTGATGACATTTTGACGCCAGCGTCCTAACTCTTTGGAGTGCGGTGCCATCTGGCACCGCTTTGATGTAAGTAAAGTCTCCAGCCGCAGCCTGAATCGCTCTGAAAGCTTGGAGTCACCTAGTTCGCGCTGGCTGCGGTACGGTCCACGCTTACATCAAAGCTACGGCTGCGCCGCAGCACTCCAAATAAAATGCTGCATCACGTAGCGTACGACGGGTATCGATAGACTGTTACCCAACAACTTCCAAGCTTGTCGATGGCTGAGATCGCTGGGCAAGACAAAGCTCTCGGGAAATCCCAGGATGCGGGCGACTTCCAGTGGATGAAAGCGTCGCAGGCCGTGAGCCAATTGGACAAACGAACCGGCGTGCATGAGCGATTTGCCATAACTGCTGCCAAAGCAAGCCGTGACGGCGTGGCGATCATCCACATGAACTCGATCCAGCGCTGTACCAAAGCGCGCAGCGGTGTCAGCCGCGATCGACAGTTCGACGATCTGTGCGTCATCCAACACAATGCCAGTTAGAATTTGACGCAGCGATCGCTCCAAGCAGGGCAGGGGAGCCCAAGTGGCCAGCGGTTTCAAACTAGCCAACATGTAAAAGCGCGGACGCTTGTTGGGCCAGCCTAACTCCGTAGGACATAGGGTGCGCTCGGCGACGTAATATGCGCATCGATCGAGTTGCTTACGCAGCAGATCGCAGGCTTGTGAGCTCGAAAAACCTGGAACATTTTCCAGGGCGATGATTTGTGGCCGCAGCGGTTCGATCAACTCTGTCAAGTGCAATAGGCTGCGAGCCCGCGGGTCATCGATGTCGCGCTGTAGGCCACGGCGTGAATAGGGCTGACAGGGCGGCGAGAGCCACCACAGGTCGGCGTTGGCCGTTCTCAATTCATCCCCGGAAAGACTTTCGATCTCGCGTGTTAAGTACTCACCGGTGAAGTTCGCCTGATAGACGCGTCGAGCTCGCTGATCGATGTCGATAGCCACTGTCTCCAGCGACGAGCCCATTGCGCAGGCCAGTCCGCCTAGTCCCGCAAAGAACTCGATCGCGCGCGGTCTGGTGATCGGAATATTGGATTTCAATGTTGCCTCAAGACATCATGTTGCCTACCAACGACATCAACTGCCGCCTGCGTTGATTTTCCACATCAATTCGCATCGCGCACTCTTGTCGGCAATTTCCCGTAAACACCAAAGCCACAATGACTTACGGCCAATGACAGCCACTTCTTAGTCGGCAAGGCCCAACACCTGCTTTAGCTGATCCTTCAGTGGTTCACTCTCTGAATAACCAGCAACAGGCAAGCGGCATGCGCATTCGAAAGTTAAAATTCTGGCAATTAAATGTCATCGTCGCGCTGATGTTGCTGGCACATTGGCTTGGCATGCATCTGATCGTTCACTGGGTGGGCGGCGAAGCCAATGTGGCCCGCGGACAATCGACTGCACGCTCGGCTGTACCCGCTTTTCAACACGATGACGGCTGGCGCCGGACCAGTCATGGGTGGGAGCGCATCGAACATCTAACGTCTCCGCCAGCACTGGCCGCCACGCATCACATCTCATGGTCGCATATCTGGCCCGCTGCTTGGGCAGCCGGCGTGGTGTTGTTGATTTGCAGTGTACCTCAACGTTCAGCCGGCGCATAAGAACCAAACACCTAGCCCAGCGCTGGTTGGAACAGCTTAACCGCGTCCAGGGCGGAACGGCGACAGATCGATGGACGAACGGCCTTTGGTGATCAGTTCCCCCAGTACGCGCGCTGTACCGGCTGACAAGTGAATACCGGCGCGGTAGTGACCAGCGGCAACGAAGACATTGGATAGCCTGGGCAGTTGACCGATGTAAGGATACGTATCAAACGAGCCTGGTCGCAGGCCGGCCCAACTCTGCTGGATGTTCGCAGTGCGCAGAGCGGGCATGAACTCGTAAGCCCATTGCCGCAGTTCATCCAGGACTTCGTCAGTGGTGTGGCACTGGAACCCGACTTCTTCCTCATTGCTGCCGACCAAGATATGTCCGTCTTCGCGCGGCACCAGGTACCGATTTCCTTCGTTGACAATGCGATTGAGCAGCGGTTGCGAGTTGCGGAACAAAATCACTTGACCTCGAATAGGCAAGATGCCGCAAGGTACATCGAGTTCCTTTAGAAGATGGGTGGTCCATGGTCCGGCAGTCAAACAATATCGCTCGGCTGCGAAGGTTTGGCTGGACTGACCAAAATCAGCGATTACATGCTCGATGCGACCATCGGAACTGGCCAATTGCGTAACCCGGGCTGATTCAACGATAGTCACTCCACGCTGTCGGCAGGCCTGAGCCAGGGCCGCGGTGTAATGCGGCGTGCGGAGTTGACATTCCCCCGGCAAATAGACGGCTGCTCGAACGCGGCCCGATTGAGCCAGCGGGGCCAGAGCTGGTTGGTCCGCGGCAAGTTGGTCACTGCTCAGTGAATGAACCTCGATACCAAGTTCGCTCCAATAAGCGCGATTGGCGGCCAGCGTAGCAGCCTCACCGGCCGTGGTGGCCACGTAAATGCCACCGCAATTGCGGTAGCCCGGATCGATGCCCGTCATCTGCTGCAGAGTTTCAGACCACTCGGCCAACAAGCGGTGCGAAAGTGTGCGCAATTGCTCCAGCGGATCGTCCAAATGCTGCTGGGCAACCGGCGGCAGAATGCCCACGCCCGCCCACGATGCCGCCCGCGCACACTGCTCGGCTTCCAGCAGCGTCACTCGCTGACCACGCTCGGCCAGCTCCCAAGCCACCGACAAACCCACGATTCCGCCACCAATAACCAAAGTGTCAGTTCGGGGGGCCATCGTTTTCGGTAGATCTCTCATTATGGGGTGCAGTTAGCATTTGCGAAAAAACGCAAAAACTTCTGCGATTTTGTTTGCACATGGCCCTCCGGCTGCTATCTTCTCGACTGTTCGTATTCAAAATAAGCCGGAAAAACAGCGGCGGATGCTTCTGATCTGTAAATTCTATGGGATAATAACCGCTAGGCCTATGTGGGCAGGCAGCCCAGAATTTTCGGCCAGGATTCGCAGGCGTGGGATGGGCTCGACATGTCGAAAGTCACCTCGGAAAAGCTGATTGAACTGGTGCAGAAGAGTCAACTTGCGACTCCGCAAGTGCTGGAGAAGGCTGTCGAGGCGATTCGAGCCGAGCATGATGGCAAGCTGCCCGAAGATCCGGTGGTCTTGGCCAAAGCCCTCCAGCAGCACAACGTCGTCACGCATTGGCACTGTGAAAAGCTGCTGCAAGGTAAATACAAAGGCTTCTTTCTCGGCAAACACAAATTGCTGGGCCACTTGGGTAGTGGCGGCATGAGCAGTGTGTATCTGGCCGAGCATATGAAGATGCATGACAAGCGGGCGATCAAAGTCCTTCCGCGCAGCCGCCTGGGTAACTCGTCCTATTTGGCGCGTTTCCAATTGGAAGCCAAAGCGATCGCCTCGCTGAACCATCCCAATATTGTCCGCGCTCACGATATTGATAACGAAGGTGATACGCATTACATCGTAATGGAGTATGTCGATGGCGCAGACTTGCAAACAATGGTCAAGAAGAAAGGACCATTGCCGTTTGCCGATGTTGCTGACTACATTTCGCAAGCTGCACGCGGACTGCAACATGCTCACGATATGGGCCTGATTCACCGCGACGTGAAACCAGCTAATGTGCTGGTCAATTCGCAAGGCAAAGTCAAATTACTGGACTTGGGACTGGCTCTGTTTAGCGATGATAAACAAGCCTCGCTGACCGTGGACTTCAACGACAAAGTTCTGGGCACCGCCGACTACCTCGCTCCTGAGCAAGCTTTAAATAGTCACAAGGTCGATCATCGCGTTGATATCTATGGGCTGGGATGCACGATGTATTTCATGCTGACCGGCAACGCACCATTCCCCGAAGGCTCCATCGCCCAGCGCATTGCCAAACACCAATCGGCCATGCCTACCGACATTCGCAAGTTGCGGCCCGAATGTCCCGGTGAGCTCGAAGGCATCTGCGTCAAGATGATTCAGAAGGATCCCAAGTTCCGCTATGCGTCGGGCAACCAGGTCGCTGAAGTGCTTGATGCCTGGCGCGTAAAGTACTTGGCAGAGCAACGACGGCTAGTGAAGACAGGCGGTGGTGGTGGCAGTAGTGGTGATAGCCATTTGAACTTGGGCGATGAAAACGGAGTTGGCTCCGGTCGATTGTCGCCCTCCAGCGTGGATACCGTCAGCAATCGTTCAGGCGATACCGAAGCAGGACGATCCGGTTCTGGAACAGGATCAGGGACCGGCAGCTCGAAACTAACGCCAGGCGATAGCGGCATCCTGATGCGTATCGCCAATAAAGCCGCCAACTCAGACGACACCAGTCGCATAGATTTAGAAGCGGAGATCCGTCGACGGGCTGCTCAGTCAACAGCTCATGGTCAGGCATCGGCCGCCGGTAAATCCGCTGCTGCCAACAGCGGTGCCACCAACGCCAATACGCCAGCTAACGCTTCGCGCGCCGGTCAGGTTGTCGCCAAGCCGATAGCCAAGCCTGTCGCCAAGAGCATGGTCGAACCTGTGCGACTGCCTCAGTCACGCAGCAAACTGATAGCAGTAATCATCGGCCTGGTGATAATGTCGCTAGCCGCAGTCGGCGCTGGCGTCTTCATCTACTACCGTTTGACATCTTAGGTGGGCTTCTACCGTCTGGCGACGGTAGCTACGCTGAAGTAGTTAGCCCAGTCGCGGCGGCGTCGGAAACTCGAGCATAAACTTGGTCCCATGACCAACATCACTTTGCACGCCGATGCGACCACCATGAGCTTCGATGATTTTGCGAGCAGTCGGCAAGCCTAGTCCCGAGCCACCTGATTTAGTCGAATAGAAAGGCTCGAACATCTTGATGGCCGTGGTGTCGTCCATTCCAGAGCCCGTATCGATCAAGTCGAGCGCCACCCCATGCGGTGTTGAATGCGTACGCACTACAAATTGCCCGCCATCAGGCATCGCTTCGAGCGCGTTCTTGACCAGGTTGATCAGTGACGCCTGCAGTGAATCACTATGGAGCAAAATGCTAGGTAGATCGGGATCGAGATATTCGATGATCTCCACGCCGCTCTTGTCAAACTGAGGTTTGAACAGTCGCAGCACGGTTTCGACTTGTTCATTGAGACTCCCGGGAGTCATTTCCAGATCGCGCATACGGGCGAAGCGTAAGAAGTCACGCAGTAAGTTCTCCATGCGCTGGCATTGCTGACGAATCATATCGATTTTGGCATTGGCGCGACGCTTGCCCGGCCAATCGCTTTCTGTCAACTCTTCGCTCAGCAGATCGGCGTTCATATGAATAACGGAGAGCGGATTTTTGATTTCATGCGCCAGCGATCCGGCCAATTCGGCCAGTTCGTGGTACTGTCGTCGCAACTCTTCAGGTTCGTCGGCAGCGTCCATGTCCGACATCTCCGGTAACATAATAGAAGCCCTCAAGGGTATAGGCCGATTTCGCATGAATCGCGCTAGGGGTATTATATCGCCACCCCATCCGCTTCCCAGGCACCCTGGGATTCCTGCCCTCCAGCCAGCGAAGCTGCTATGTCATCCAATGCCAAGCCTTCTGATACTGAAACCGTACTTGAAGCCGAATTCATTCCCAAACGTGGCTTGCATGAAGACTGGACTGCGTCACTCATTGGCCTGGCCATTTTTGGAATCGCATTGTGGCTAGCCATGGGCACTCGCCCCGAGCAGTTCACCTGGGATACACCAGCGCCGGCACCGCTGAGCAGTGAAGCCAAAGCTGCGGGTAAAAAACAGGAGACTCCTTGGGCTGCGCCACTGAAGGGTTGGATCGGCAAGTTCTCGACTTGGAAAAGCGACCCCACCGCCTCACTACGTCCCAAGCCTAAATCCAAGCCCAAGCCCACCACCGCATCGGAATCCAAACCATCGTCCGCCTCCCAACCCGTCGTCACCGATGGTGCGTTTGCAGCGCCGACTGAACCAGCGGCCCCAGCACCAACGGAGAACAAGCAAGCAGAATCGGAGAAGAAGCTCGAGAACCCAGGCGACTATCAATGGCGTGGCGTGGTGGGAGCGCTGATCGCCACGCTGCTCGTCGGCTTGAGCGCATGTTTGTTGCAATTGCAATCGGGCCGACAGTTGATATCGTTTGTGCCCGCATTTCTATCAGTCTTTTTACTAGCCGTATTCTCGTTTGTGCTGGCAGCCCAAGAAGTGTTGGAGGCTGCCAATCTCGAATATGCTCTGTGGGCCTTGCTGGTCGGATTGATTCTGGCCAACACGATTGGTACGCCGCGGTGGATGATGCCGGCAGTGCGCAGCGAACTGTTTATCAAAGTCGGATTGGTTTTGCTGGGCTGTGAAGTGCTCTTTTCACGACTGCTGGAACTCGGGGCCCGCGGGGTGTTTGTTTCGTGGCTGGTCACGCCTATCGTACTGGTGACGACGTACATCTTTGGTCAGCGGATCCTCAAGATGGAAAGCCGCTCGCTCAATCTAGTGATCTCAGCCGACATGTCGGTATGCGGAGTGTCAGCAGCCATCGCCACCGCTGCCGCCTGCAAGGCCAAGAAGGAAGAGTTATCACTGGCCATTGGCTTATCACTGATCTTCACTGTGCTGATGATGATTGTTCAGCCGAAGATCATCGAAGCCACCGGCATGTCCCCCGAGGTCGGCGGCGCATGGTTAGGAGGTACAATCGACTCAACCGGCGCTGTGGCAGCCGCAGCCAATTCCAAGTACCTGGGGCCGCAAGGCTTGGAGACTGCCGTCACCGTCAAGATGATCCAAAATATCCTGATCGGCGTAACGGCGATTTGCGTTGCCATCTATTGGACTCGCTGGGTTGAGCCCACGCTGGCCAGTAACGCTAATGGTGAGCCCAAACAAGTGAACGTGGGCTTTGGCGAAATTTGGCGTCGTTTCCCCAAATTCGTTTTAGGCTTTATCGCGGCTTCGATCTTGGCCAGTTGGTTGTTCGCTAGTTCTTATTACAGTCAGATGTGGCTGGGTGCGGCGGTCGATGGCGTTACTAAACAACTGCGCACATGGCTTTTCTGCCTGGCCTTCGTGAGCATTGGCCTGGAAACCAACTTCCGCGAGTTGCTACCCTATCTTCGTAGCGGCAAAGCCTTGACACTTTATCTATGCGGACAAGCGCTCAACTTGACTTTGTCCTTGATCATGGCCCTGATCGTGTTTGGATTACTGAAGTGACTC
The DNA here is from genome assembly GCF_056494185.1 of Rania fehmarnensis. Lineage (NCBI taxonomy): Bacteria > Pseudomonadati > Planctomycetota > Planctomycetia > Pirellulales > Pirellulaceae > Rania > Rania fehmarnensis. The sequence continues at coordinate 1,789,008 of NZ_CM151398.1, read as the reverse complement.
ACGCTTACCAAACACTATCCTCGATTGCGGTTTGTACCCAAATCGGAATTGGACAGTTCGACGTGCTTGTTATTCATGCGTTGATCGACCATTGCGATCCAATAAAAGGAGCCCGACGATGCAGCGCTACGCGACGGCTGGCCTAACCTGTGCCGCGATGGCTGTGGTGTGGCTCGTCATCCTGCCGTGGATCGGACGACAAGCGGCGGTGAAGGAGCACGTCGATGCCTTGCATGCGGCCAACATCAATGCTTCGGCCATGTTTTATTCGGAACTCGAATGCCAGCAGTGGCTGCAAAAATAAGCCGTCATTTGATGAATGGCGTTGCGTTCCACCGTCTGGCGACGGTGGCTACGTTGCGTCCGGTTGTTTACTTGCCAATCCAACTTTTCACAAAGCGATCGGGTGGTCCAAACGTTTGAGTGAAGGCAGCAGGAAAAGCTTGCCCGTCGCGCATCAGACTCAGCAGTTTGTCAAACTGCTTGCGACTGCGACGGTCCATCATGACACCTACGAGTTTCATGCCGACGAGCCCCGAGGCTTCGTCATCCAAACGACCTTCCAAGAGTGTCTCGGACTTATCGACCAGGGCCGCCGCTTGAGGCATTTCGCGTTTCCATAGATCGATGCGTGGATCATTGCGAGCTGCTGAGCTGAGGACCAAGTTGCGAGCGACGCCTTCTGCAAACCAATTGGGCACTTGAGGCAGCGAGCCCACGTAGGCACCTGAGAGTTGTTGCGATAACACACCGGCCTGTTGCTTGGCATCCAATTTTGTATCGTCCACAACCGCTACATAAACATCCAACGGCGTGGCTCGCCAATGGGCTTGCCAGGTACCAGGTAACTCACGACTTTCGTTCATCTTGCCAAACTCGCTGTAGTCGTAGCGACCTTTGTAGATGAAGATTGTCACTCCACCTTTAACGAAACTGCCTGGTGGCAAGCGTAGTTGTTTGCGGACGTCGGCCAGTGCAACTTGAGCCGTCGCCAACCATTCATCGGCCCGACCTTGAGTCACATTGCCCAGCACCACGAATTCATCATTGGCAGCGACCGATGGTTCCGATCCGGGCAAGACCTTTTTCCATAACGCTTTGGCTCGATCGGTGCGTTTGGCCAAAAGTTCACCGTGTGACGCTGAGGCCGCCCAGGCTTGACTGATCACGTTTTCGATATCGATGGTGGGGCTTGCGCCATCGAAGGCAGCGCCTTCGTTGATCCAGGTGCTGATCAGCGCGATCTTATCTTCAGGCAGAGCAGGGCGGCCCAGCGGCATGCGTTGACCCGACATACCTTTCAGTTTTCTGATGAGCAGGCTTTCATCGGCTTTGCCCGGTGCCAGTGGACTACCACTATCGCCGCCGCGTCGCAGACCCGCAAAGTTATCCATGCTGAAGTTACCCGACGCGCGGCGGCCATTGATGTGGCAGCCAACACAATTCTCCATCAAGACCGGGGCGATGTCTTTGGCAAACGATACGGTTTCTTTTCCAGTAGGCGCAGCGATCGTATCGTCCCTGGTCGCAGGCGTCGACATGCCAGCCGCTCCGGCCACATAACTGGCCAGCGGAGCCATGCGGTCTGGACCATCGAACTCAGCCCCCGCATCGATCCACTTCTGCAACTTGGCAAAGTTCTCTTCGCTTACTTTGCCACCACCGCGCGGCATATCGCCCGATTCGATTACTTCAACGATGCGCGAGCCTTTGGCCCCGCCAGGACTCACCACTTTGCGGCCGTTGATGCCTTGCATCAGCTCATTGAAACTGGCCATCGAAAACTGACCACGGCGATTGTTGATGTGGCAGTTACCGCACTGTGCGACCAAGAACGGCGCGATATCAGACTTGAAGCTGACCGCATCTCCCGGTTTCGGTTGAGAGGCGCCGATCAGTTCGTCCCAGGTAGGAAGCGGCTGGAGTTCAGCCCCTTCCAGTTCTAACAGCGCATGAGCTTTTTCCAGCCGAGAGTACAGGGGCCGCACAATTTTTTGTATCGCCGCGTCTTTGCTTTCGAGCAGTTTCAACAGTGAGGCTTGAGCCGTGGTCAGCTTGGCCGCCGATTCCTGAAACTTATCAGCCGCATAGAATCGGCCAGCCGCTAAGAGCTGACTATCGATCTCTGAGATTTGCTTGCGTTGTTCCGGAGTTATCGCCAGGCCAGTCGCCGCTACCGACGACCAAAGACACCAAGCGACCACCGCAACCACGCTTGGGGCCGATAATTTTCGAGTTCTAACCATGGGTTCCACTATCAAGATAAGTTTCCTGGGGATAACTCCATAGTAACAGCGATTGCACCGGTTTGCTGTACTCATCCCCTAAGCCGTGGGCGTTAGCCCCGGTTCCTAAGCCGTGGGCGTTCAGGTAGACCCCACCTTCAGCCTGACTTACAATGGTACAGTGACCCGCTTCCCGCCCCGACACGAAAACCCCGCCACCGGAAAACCGCTGATGATCCGTTTGACAGCTGTGTTAGGCTGCGTGTGCTTACTGCTTGTGCCCAACGCCAGTCGCGCAGAGGAGCCGCTCCAGTTCAATCGTGACATTCGTCCGATTCTGAGTGCGGCCTGCTACCGTTGCCATGGCTTTGATGCCAAAGCCCGGCAAGCGGACTTGCGCCTGGATATAGCTGAAGAGGCGTCAAAAACTCGGGAAGCTGGGACCGCCATCATCGCGGGCAAAGCTGATGATAGCCTGGTTTGGAAACGCATCGCCAGCGCTGATGCTGACGAGGTCATGCCGCCGCCCGATGCCTTGCGGCAACTGACCGATCAAGAAAAAGAGATCATCCGTCGCTGGATTGATCAAGGCGGCGCGTATCAAAAGCACTGGGCGCTCGAACCGATTACCCAGCCCAGCGTACCGGTGGCCAGCCCAACCCATGTGGCCTGGAACGACAATACTATCGACCGCTACTTGTTGCCGCGCATTGAGGCGAGCGGACTTCCCCCCCAACCTCCAGCCGACCGCAACACACTCATTCGACGCGTGGCCTTTACGCTCACCGGGTTGCCGCCCAAGCTGGATGAAGTCGAGCAGTATCTTACCGATGCATCACCCAACGCTTACGAACAAATGGTCGATCGCTATCTGGCCAGTTCGGCCTTCGGCGAAGAGATGGCTCGCCATTGGTTAGATGCAGCGCGTTATGGCGATACACACGGGTTGCACTTGGACAACGTGCGTGACATCTGGGCCTATCGAGACTGGGTCGTCAACGCGTTCAACTCCAATCAACCGTTTGATCAGTTTACAATCGAACAGTTGGCCGGTGACTTGCTGCCCAATCCTACTCAAGCCCAACTGGTGGCCACAGGTTTTAATCGCTGCAATGTAACGACCAGCGAAGGCGGCGCAATTACCGAAGAGTTTCTGTTTCGTTACGCCGTGGATCGCGCCAGCACGACCGTGCAAACCTGGTTGGGCATGACTGGTGGCTGCGCGGTTTGTCATGATCACAAATACGATCCGCTGACGATGAATGAGTTCTATTCGTTCTACGCATTCTTTTACAGCGCTGCCGACCCAGCAATGGATGGCAATTCAAACAACACGCCACCCTATCTCTCGTTGGCTACGCTGGAACAAACCGCTGAGATCGAACGCCTGAAGACGATCGAACAAGCTCTCGAACAACGCGCCCAGCAATTGGCTGAAACTTATGCCAAGAATCTAGCAGATGGCCCCGCAACGCCTGAGGCCACCGCCGCGACAGAACAAGCGGTCGATGATGTTTGGCTGAATGACTCTCTGCCACTGGGTGCCAGCGGCAGCAACACGTCGCGCAATCGTGAGGTGTGGACCACGCGCGACGAGTTGGAGATTCCGCTGGGTCAGCGTGCTCTGAAGCTGGCCTTTGGCGAATACTACCAGCAAAAGATCGACGGTGGGATTGTGCCCCGTGTCATTCCCAAAGCACCACGCTTGTCGTTTTGGCTACGCGTCGATCCATACAACCCATCCCAAACAGTGGCTATCGAACTGAACACCACCGCCGGTCAGCGGCGTTACGGTTGGGGCAAGAGCGAGCTGCTGCGAAAAGGTGAATTCAATAACGATGTCAATCGACAGATTGGCGACTTACCGGAGTCGAACAAGTGGCATTTGATCACGCTCGACGAAAGTCAATTGAACTTGCCGGCGGGCACCTTCGTCAACGACATAATGCTCATGCAATTTGGTGGCGTTTGCTGGATCGATGGCCTGCGCGTGCAAGGGCAGCGCAGCGATAACGATCCAGGCTCGTCCATCAACAACTGGCTAGCTTATGGAAATGGCCGCAGCTTGAATGTCGTCCCCAACGAAGTCGCTGGTATTCTGAAGGCCGGCAAACTCGAGGAAGGCAGCGAGGGTGGCAAATTCCAATTGAAGACTCAGTTCGCTAAACTCATCGCCCGCGATGTACCAGCGGAGCTAATGAGTGCGCGCGCAGCCTGGGTACGAAATAACGACGAACGCATCATGCTGGAGCAATCGATCCCCGGTACGATGATCTATCGCGACCTGCCCGAGCCGCGTAAGGCTCATCTGATGAAGCGCGGACAATACGATCAACCAGGCGACGAAGTGCAACCGGCCACGCCAGCCTTCCTGCCTCCGTTGAAACTGGCCGATGGTCAAACGCGGGCCACCCGCTTGGATATGGCACGCTGGCTGGTCAGCGACGAGCATCCATTGACTGCGCGAGTAACGGTCAATCGCTTTTGGCAACAAGTATTTGGCCTGGGCCTGGTAAAGACCAGCGACGACTTTGGTACCCAAGGTGACGCGCCTTCGCACCCAGAACTACTCGATTGGTTGGCATTTGATTTTCGCACCCACGGTTGGAACGTCAAACGCTTGATGCGGCAACTGGTAACGACCGCGGCCTTCAAACAGGCCAGTGCGGTCACGCCGCAAGCACTAAGCCAAGATCCTCAGAATCGCCTATTGGCGCGAGGGCCCCGCATTCGCTTGGATGCTGAACAAGTTCGCGATAACGCCTTGGCAGTCAGTGGACTACTGAATCCGCGCATGGGTGGTCCCGGTTTCTTAACATATCAGCCGCCTAACATTTGGGAACCGGTTGGTTATGGCGATAGTAATACACGTTACTACTTGCAAGACTCTGGTCCCGACATCTACCGCCGCAGTTTGTATAGCTTCATCAAACGCACTGCGCCACCACCATTTATGTCGAACTTTGATGCGCCCAATCGCGAGATGTTTTGCACGCGCCGAGAACGGGGTAACACTCCCTTGCAAGCGCTACAACTGATGAACGACGTTCAGCATGTTGAAGCCGCTCGAGCTTTGGCCGAACGAATCTTGCGCGAAGGTGGCACGACGCCTGCACAGCGTATCGACTACGCCGTGCAATTGACGTTGGCTCGCGCACCAAAAGCGGACGAAGCTGAATTACTTTCAGCTTCACTGAATAAGTTTTTGGATAAGTACGTCCAGCAGCCAACTGCAGCCCAAGAGCTGATCAACGTAGGTCAGTCCAAGCCAGCTGCTACCACGCAGCCAACCGAATTGGCCGCGTATACGCTGTTGGCCAACCTAATTCTGAATCTCGATGAAGCCGTAACGCGCAATTAATTGGAGCGATGGACATGCTGTGGGGACGCAAAAGTGGATGGCAGCCTGGCCTGTTGACTCTGTGGGCACTAGCGGCATTCTCCTGCGGCGATCTGATGGGTAGCGACTGGCCCGTTGCCCGCGGTAACGCTGCTGGCACGGGTACCAGCACCGATCAATTGCCTAATGAACCAACGCTCCAGTGGGAACTGGCGCTGGGTGGTACCGGCTTTGATGGTACACCCGTCGTGGCCAAGGAAACCATTTACTTGGGCGATGTCGATGGTCGCGTGGTGGCTGTCGATTTGAATAGTGGCAAACTGAAATGGGACAAAAAGTTTGACACCAGCTTTGGTGCTCCCGCCTCGGTCGATGACACTACGGTGTACATCGGCGACTTGGACGGCAAGCTACATGCGCTAAAGGTTGAAGATGGTACCGAGATCTGGTCGTTCGAAACGCAAGCTCAAATCGATGCCGGTGCAACTTTTTACAACGACCAGTTGTTGATCACTTCGGAAGATGGCACTCTGTATTGTCTGAACAAGAGTGACGGCAAAGAAGTCTGGAAGTATGAAACCGGCGACCAATTGAGATGCTCAGCCACGCTATCGGGCAATCGAACCTTTCTCGGTGGTTGTGATGGCAAGCTGCACATTGTCGACGTAACCCAAGGCAAGAGCGTCGGGGAACCAGTTCCGCTGGATGGCCCCACCGGCAGCACACCGGCTGTCTCTGGTGAGATTGCCATCGTCCCCACGCATAGCGGCGAACTATTTGCCATCCAATCGGAAACAGCCACGCAAGCCTGGAAGTTCCGTGATCCGAAACTGGCTCAAGAGTTTCAAAACTCCGTTGCCATCTCAGGGGAATTGATTATTGCCGCCAGTCAAAATCGTCGCGTCTTTGCACTCAACCTGGCCGATGGCATCAAGCGCTGGGATGTAACACTGCGCAAACGCTGCGATAGTTCACCCGTAATTGCTCAAGACAAAATTGCGCTCGCCGCTACCGACGGCCGAGTGATCTTGTTGGAACTGTCCACCGGCAAAGAACTGTGGCTGTACGAAGTCAAAGGCGGTTTCACCGCCTCGCCAGCGATCGCCGACAACAAGCTGATCGTAGCGTCTGACAAAGGTACGATTTACTGCTTTAAGTAACGTGAGGTCACCTCTCCAAGGCTTCGCCTTGGGGAGGTCGAATCGAGCCGTAGCGAGATTCGGGAGGGGTCTTGGCAGTGCAGGTGGTTAGTACCGCAGGAGTCTTGCCTGGCGCAGTGCCCCCTCCCGCAGACGAAGGCTAAACGCCTCGTCTGCGACCTCCCCCGCTGCGCGCAACGCTGTGAAGCATTTTATGCGGCGTTTTTGAGTTCGAGTTCCGTTAATTTCTTCCGTTCCCGAGAAGTCAATTTGAGAATGGTTGGTTCACCCAGCGATTTCTTTTCAGCGTCTTTGGGTCTATGGCGCGCGCGTTTGTCGGTGGTGTTGTTATATCGTTGTACTACTGCGTTGATCAGATCCAGCGTTAGCTGGTTTGGTTGGCTACTCTCATTCAAGTTACGCATGTATTTGCGCAATACTCGTAGCGTGTTTGCCAGACTTCGGTCATTGGGGGTATAGTCTCGATTCTTCTCCTTCTTGTCTTTTTTCTTTTTCTTCTCTTTCGTCGCTGCTGATATTTGGGCTCGCAGTGCAAACAGTTCCGCCAATGCCATCGCGTTTAAAGACCACTCGACTTCAACCAATGATCGTTCGGGATTGCGGCAACGAAGTTTTTGTTTGTCGACCGTTTGCTTTAGCCCACGAAACTCGACCTCGATCAACCACCGTTGCTTGTAGAAGTTTGCAATCTGTTCGATGGTTAGTTCGTCCTCATTCAACACACTGGTCAGCATCCACATTTTCGTTTTTCCAACCGTTACGCGAACCAAGCGAAGTCGCAGTGGCGGAACACCTTTATCCATTTGGTCTTTAGGCCAGCACAGAACCGTTCCATCATCCTGCGTTCTAGAATCCGTGTTTTGACTGAGCAATTTTACATTGCCCCCGACTCGTACTAGGAAGTCATGCCCCGCTTCCACAATCGACTTCCATAATTGAAAACCAACGAAACCTGCATCGCCAGTGAATAGGGTGCCTGTCGGAAATTCCTCTTGCTCAATTATGTCGCGAACGTGGTGACGCTCACTGGAGTTAGAAGGCCCGAACCGCCAGGTCCATGGCAATCGCATAGTCATGTGCCACACCATTGTCATCCAAATTTGCGGTTCTGGCGGTGCAGGCTTTTCGGCTCTCTTGCGTGGCTTGTTCATCGACGTGGAGTTCTTGTTCTGCCTCTGCGCTTTGTTGTCGTTGTAACGGGCTTTTTTTCCCTTACCGTAGTTAGGCGCACAGAATGCCTCTTCATTTGAAACCGAACGTGGTACCGTCGCTCTAGAACCGTCAAAGCCCATTAGTACCCAGCCATCGGTGCGGTAAAAACGATCTCCCCACAGTTTCGCCAGCAAATGAAGGCGAGCGCGAATGCCAATTCGGAGAACTTCCTGGTTGTTGGTCAATACGTTCATCATCCCAGTGTAAGACCGGGCAATTTTCGTGAGTCCCAAGCCATGACAAGTCTCAATCGACTGGGCAAATGAATCGGTCACATTCTTACACTCTTGCCATGTCCAAATCAAAGCTTGTGCGGCTAACTGTTCTCCCTGCCAAGTGGCATTGCCATGGAACTGGCCTTTGGCAAATAATGCTCCTGAGGGAAGGATGAGCTCCACGAGCTCCTTGAACAATGCACGATTCTTGACCAGCTCGAGTTTGGCCCTACGTTTGATAACTCGTGATCTATTCTTTGCTCGTTGCTTGCGACTCACGGCCAGATTCCTTTCTGACTGATAGGTTTCAGTTAGTGCTTGGGGGAATCTGGCCTTTTTTCATCCTTTGGCAATTTATGGAAGCCCAGTTTTTGCAAGTTAAAATGCTTCACAGCGTTGCGCTGCGCGGGAGAGGTGACTGTCACCTCTCCAAGGCTTCGCCTTGGGGAGGTCGAATCGAGCCGTAGCGAGATTCGGGAGGGGTCTTGGCAGTAGAGGTGGTTAGTAACGCAGGAGTCTTGCCTGATGCAGTGCCCCCTCCCGCAGACTTCGGCTGAACGCCTCGTCTGCGACCTCCCCCGCTGCGCGGGAGAGGTGACAGTCACCTCTCCAAGGCTTCGCCTTGGGGAGGTCGAATCGAGGCTTTGCGAGATTCGGGAGGGGTCTGGGCGGTGGGTTGGTTGATACCGCAGGAGTCTTGCCTGGCGCAGTGCCCCCTCCCGCAGACGAAGGCTAAACGCCTCGACCGCGACCTCCCCCGCTTCGCGGGAGAGGTGACTGTCACCTCTCCAAGGCTTCGCCTTGGGGAGGTCGAATCGAGCCGTAGCGAGATTCGGGAGGGGTCTTGGCAGTAGAGGTGGTTAGTACCGCAGGAGTCTTGCCTGGCGCAGTGCCCCCTCCCGCAGATGAAGGCTAAACGCCTCGTCTGCGACCTCCCCCGCTCCGCGGGAGAGGTGACAGTCACCTCTCCAAGGCTTCGCCTTGGGGAGGTCGAATCGAGCCGTAGCGAGATTCGGGAGGGGTCTTTGGCAGTGCAGGTGGTTAGTACCTCAGGAGTCTTGCCTGGCGCAGTGCCCCCTCCCGCAGACGAAGGGCTAAACGCCTCGTCTGCGACCTCCCCCGCTTCGCGGGGGAGGTCACCAGGCCGCTCTGTACAGAGCGGCGAAATCACTTTGGCTAAGCGGTCGAGGGTTGAACGTGCCGGTCCATTGCTTAGTGGCTTCGTTTGCCAGATCGTCGAGATGCGATTCGACGACCTTCAACTGTTGCAGTTGCGTAGCCAACTTGGCCTGAGCCAACATCTGGGATACATAGTCGGCCAGCAACTGGACCGCTTCGTGAGCCGAGTCGACGTTGTGCGCATCGGGCACATCGCTGTAAAGCTGCGCGTACCATTTAGCCGTTTCCACACCGTTGAAACGGATGACATGCGGCAACATCAATCCCACAGCCTGGCCGTGAGTTACCGAAAAACGCGCGGTGAGCGGATTGGCCAGCGCATGCGCGGCACCGAGCATGCTGGTCTCGATGGCCAAGCCGGCAAAGTACGCACCTAGTTGCATCTGCGAACGCGCTTCCAAATCCTGCGGATCGGACAAGACTTTCGGAAAGCCTTCGCTGAGCAGTTGCCAGGCTTCGCGACTGTAACAGATGCTCAGCGGATTGCGTTTGCGCGTGACATACGATTCGAGCGCATGCGAGATGGCATCGATACCCGTCAGCGCAGTGACAGAGGCAGGTTGCGTGACGGTTAACTCTGGGTCGAGCAGGGCGATGCGACAAGCGGCCCTGGGATCACCGCAAGCCATCTTTATATGAGTCTCAGCTTGACTGATCAGGGCAAAAGATTGCGCTTCGCTACCGGTACCGGAGGTCGTGGGGACGGCGATCATCGGCAGCATATCGCTAGTCGCTTTGCCTACACCCCAATAATCCTCCATGCGCCCGCCGCAACTATAGAGAAAGTTGATGCCTTTTGCACAGTCCATCGAACTGCCGCCACCAAGACCGATCAAGACATCTGGCTTGAAGTCGTGCGCCATGCGCAGTCCTTCATCCACTTCAACGGTTGAGGGATTCTCCCTTACTCCATGAAAAGCACAGACCTGCAGACCTGCAGCCTGCAAGGCATCTACGCCTCGTTGAAAATGTCCTGCCTGTACTACGCCTGGGTCACTGACCACTAAGACTCGATTGGCGCCAAGTTCTCGGGCCAGTTGTCCTAAGCGCGTGACTACTCCTCGACCGAACACTAGTCGCGTGCGGGGCTGGAAATCAATACCTTCCATCAGTGACCTTGTCTGGATGTTAACGGCTCTGGGGCGGTCGAGTGAACTTCAAATGGCGATGCCAGTTGGCTTCATCTAACTTAGGATAGTCAGTTCGCAGATGGGTGCCACGCGATTCAGTCCGTGCCAATGCAGCTTGGGCCATCAAGTGAGCGACGGTAATCATGTTCTGCAATTCCCAACCTTCTTCGGCGTGAAAATTGTAGGTCAGCACATATCGGCTATAAGATTCGATCGCGCTGAGCGCTTCCTCCAGGCGATCCGCACGCCGTTGCACTCCAACCATTCGCCACATGAGACTTTGCAGAGCATTTCGAATATCGGATACATCCAGCGCCACGCCATCGGCTTGCGAAGGCAGATTGCTGAGCTTGGGTACACGAAAATCGTCGGGCATGTCTGCGGCGGCCTGGCTCGCCAGCTGGCCAACGCGCGCACCGAAGACCAAACCTTCTAACAAGCTATTGGACGCCAGGCGATTAGCACCGTGCAAACCAGAACTAGTGACTTCGCCCGCGGCCCACAGACCATCAATGGTCGTTCGTCCATCGATGTCAACGACCACACCGCCAATCATGTAATGCGCGCCGGGTCGCACCGGAATACGATCGCGGGTGATGTCCAGATCGAACTTGCGGCACGCCTCCATAAAGCCCGGAAACTCTTCGCGCACTTTGTTCGGCTGGAGATGTTGCAGCGACAGATATACACAGCTGTGTTGAGTCTTCTCCATCTGCGTGACGATCGATTGACTGACCACATCGCGTGGGGCCAGTTCCATGCGACTGTCGTAGTCTTGCATAAAGCGGTAGCCGTGAACATCCAGCAGATGAGCACCGGCGCCGCGTGTGGCCTCAGTGACTAACGTACGGGAACTGCCTGCGATGTACAGAACCGTCGGATGAAATTGCATGAATTCCATATCGCGCAGTTCCGCGCCGGCGCGATACGCCAGTGCGTGTCCGTCGCCAGTAGCTACGCGTGGATTGGTCGATTCGCGGTAGATTTGACCACATCCGCCGCTGCACAAAATCGTTTGCTTGGCCCACAACAGAATGGGTTGATTGCCTGGTCGCGACACCAGTGCACCGCGGCAGACACCGTCTTCTGTTAGCAGATCGATGGTGAATGTCTGCTCCCAGATGGTGACTCGACCGCTGGCCCGGGTGCGTTGGATGACTGCGCGCATGACTTCGCGCCCCGTGGCATCACCCAGAGCATGCACGATACGCTGGTGTGAGTGACCGCCTTCGCGGCCGAGCATCAATTCACCTTCATGCACATCGAAACGCGTGCCCCACTCGATTAGTTCCAGCACGCGCTTGGGAGCTTCACGCACCACGACGTCGACGATAACCGGATCGCACAAACTACCGCCGGCCAGCAATGTGTCTCGAACGTGATCCTCGAATCGATCTTCGGGATCCCACACGCTAGCGATACCACCTTGAGCGTATGTGCTGTTACTTTCTTGAATGGCATCTTTGGTGACTACGACGCACTTCAATCCTGGCGCAATTTCGTTGGCAGCTCGCAAGCCTGCCAATCCGCCCCCGATGATCAGCACATCGGTAAAGAAGTGAGGCAGATCTTTTAGAGCAAAGGGTATGAGGTAACGCGGCGAGGGTGGCCCAAGCTTGACGATATCTGGCGAAGTTCTTTTGGCACCGGCCAATTGTTCCATAATCAATCTGCCAGTCGACAATGTTTGGCGATCTCTGCTGCACTCATGACGTAACCGACATAGAAGGCACCGAATTCACCGTATTTAGCGCTGGCCTCGTCAAATCGCATGCGATACACGATCTCTTTTAAGTATTGCGGATTGCGAGCCCACAAGGTTACGCCCCACTCCCAATCGTCCAGGCCGACCGAAGCGGTGACCACTTGGCTGACGCGACCGGCGAAGCTCATGCCACTCTGCGCGTGCTCGGCCATCATGGCGTTGCGATGCGAGAAAGGCGTCGTAAACCAGTTGGCCCCAACCACGCGACTCTTGTTCATAGGATAGAAGCAGAGACTAGGCCAAGTGGGTAACTCAGGCGCAATTCGCTGCTCGTTCATCATCGGCAGACGTTTTTCATACGCTGCGACCTTGGCTGCAAAATTGGGCGAATTAGGATCTTCGCCACTGGAGACTAAGCGGTCGGCATATTGTTCGGGGCTCGGCACATACTCCGAGATTTCAGTCAACGAAACAAATGAATAAACCGCTTCCAGGGCCGGTCCAATGGGACTGCCCACTAATGCTTGATGAACGCTTTCGATCTTCAGCGGATCACCATCCAGAGCGATCGTGCCAAAATCCGCTTTGTGACCACTGATGACAAAGCTTTGCAATCGCGCCGGCGCACTGGCTGCCGCGGGATCAAGGGCTGCCGACATGGCCGCTAGACCTTGTTGGCGAGCCTCCGCTGGCAACGCCTGCCAGGCGGCTCGATCGATACGATAAAACATATGCGTGCAATGCCAACCCTGGATCGGTACCAGCGATGGAGCAGGTAACTCGGATGGTCGTACAGACGGAGCGTTCATTGGATTTCGTTTCTGGCAGGCGCCGGCTATGATGAAGGATTGCAGCACATTTTACGAGGATTCGACGATTCTGGCGAGTTGGCTATGCAATTGCTGGTTCTGGTGGCCGAGGATGACGCAATCACGCGACGCGGCTTGGTCGATGTGCTCTCGAACGAAGGCTTTATTTGCTTGCAAGCGGCTGATGGCCAACAAGCAATTCGCTTATACAAGCAACATCATCCCAACTTTGTATGCTTGGATGTTATGATGCCGGAGTTGAATGGCTACGAAGTCTGCCGCCGCATTCGCGCCTTGGACCCGCAAGTGCCGATCATTTTTTTGACCGCCAAAGGCGAAGAAGTCGACAAAGTTGTGGGCCTGGAAATCGGAGCCGATGATTACATTGTCAAGCCTTTTGGCGTGAAAGAAGTGCTGGCCCGCATGCGTGCGATTGCGCGGCGCTGCCTGGCCACCGCCGGTTCACAACCTGACAAGTTGACCGATGCGTTCACCCTGGGTGACCTGGAAGTTCACCCAAAACAACTGCGGGCCACACGCGGCGACGAATCAATCGAATTGACGTTACGCGAAATAAAAATCCTTCAACTGCTCTACCTGCGCGCCGGCCAGGTTGTCGACCGCAATGAATTGATGAACTACGCTTGGGGCCAAGATTACCTGCCGACCAGCCGCACCCTCGATCAACACGTTTCTCAGCTGCGCAAACGCATCGAACGCGACCCCAAACAACCCGTGATCATTCAAACCGTTCACGGCGTTGGTTACCGTTGGGAAGCCTAAGGCCTGCGGACAGCCGGTTCCTCTGCGGGTATAATGCGGTCACTTGGAATTCATATCCTGGGGGACACAGCATGGCCAACGATCTAGAAAAGTTCTTGCAGCAGGCCGCCGAGCGCCTGGCACAGAAGGCAGCTGGTCGAGCGGGCGGTCCAGCAAGGCCATCGGGCTCTGGATCACTTCCCAGCCAATCCAGGGCTCGTCCGCCCATCGCCGAAGTGATTCCAGCTCAAGTCATCGAACCGTCCTCAAATCGAGTCGGAACGCTACGCGAGCAGGGGCCAGATCCCCTCAGCACGATCGACACGCGACCAGAATTGGCGCAGCAAATCAGCCTGACGGACGAACGCATGTTGGATCACGTACATCAAACGTTCGATCACGAACTTACGCATTTGAAAGCGGCATCCAGCAGCTTAGCTACTCCCAAACCGATTGCTCAAACTGCCGCCGACTTTGCGCGCCAGGCTCCCGTCCTGGCCATGCTCCGCGATCCCAATACGCTCAAAGCCGCCTTCATCGCTAGCGAAATCTTTAAGCGCAAGTAGCTGTCACCTCTCCCGCGCAGCGCAACGCTGTGAAGCATTTTATGCGGCGTTTTTGAGTTCGAGTTCCGTTAATTTCTTCCGTTCCCGAGAAGTCAATTTGAGAATGGTTGGTTCACCCAGCGATTTCTTTTCAGCGTCTTTGGGTCTATGGCGCGCGCGTTTGTCGGTGGTGTTGTTATATCGTTGTACTACTGCGTTGATCAGATCCAGCGTTAGCTGGTTTGGTTGGCTACTCTCATTCAAGTTACGCATGTATTTGCGCAATACTCGTAGCGTGTTTGCCAGACTGCGGTCATTGGGGGTATAGTCTCGATTCTTCTCCTTCTTGTCTTTTTTCTTTTTCTTTTCTTTCGTCGCTGCTGATATTTGGGCTCGCATTGCAAACAGTTCCGCCAATGCCATCGCGTTCAAAGACCACTCGACTTCAACCAATGATCGTTCGGGATTGCGGCAACGAAGTTTTTGTTTGTCGACCGTTTGCTTTAGCCCACGAAACTCGACCTCGATCAACCACCGTTGCTTGTAGAAGTTTGCAATCTGTTCGATGGTTAGTTCGTCCTCATTCAACACACTGGTCAGCATCCACATTTTCGTTTTTCCAACCGTTACGCGAACCAAGCGAAGTCGCAGTGGCGGAACACCTTTATCCATTTGGTCTTTAGGCCAGCACAGAACCGTTCCATCATCCTGCGTTCTAAAATCCGTGTTTTGACTGAGTAATTTTACATTGCCCCCGACTCGTACTAGGAAGTCATGCCCCGCTTCCACAATCGACTTCCACAATTGAAAACCAACGAAACCTGCATCGCCAGTGAATAGGGTGCCTGTCGGAAATTCCTCTTGCTCAATTATGTCGCGAACGTGGTGACGCTCACTGGAGTTAGAAGGCCCGAACCGCCAGGTCCATGGCAATCGCATAGTCATGTGCCACACCATTGTCATCCAAATTTGCGGTTCTGGCGGTGCAGGCTTTTCGGCTCTCTTGCGTGGCTTGTTCATCGACGTGGAGTTCTTGTTCTGCCTCTGCGCTTTGTTGTCGTTGTAACGGGCTTTTTTTCCCTTACCGTAGTTAGGCGCACAGAATGCCTCTTCATTTGAAACCGAACGTGGTACCGTCGCTCTAGAACCGTCAAAGCCCATTAGTACCCAGCCATCGGTGCGGTAAAAACGATCTCCCCACAGTTTCGCCAGCAAATGAAGGCGAGCGCGAATGCCAATTCGGAGAACTTCCTGGTTGTTGGTCAATACGTTCATCATCCCAGTGTAAGACCGGGCAATTTTCGTGAGTCCCAAGCCATGACAAGTCTCAATCGACTGGGCAAATGAATCGGTCACATTCTTACACTCTTGCCATGTCCAAATCAAAGCTTGTGCGGCTAACTGTTCTCCCTGCCAAGTGGCATTGCCATGGAACTGGCCTTTGGCAAATAATGCTCCTGAGGGAAGGATGAGCTCCACGAGCTCCTTGAACAATGCACGATTCTTGACCAGCTCGAGTTTGGCCCTACGTTTGATAACTCGTGATCTATTCTTTGCTCGTTGCTTGCGACTCACGGCCAGATTCCTTTCTGACTGATAGGTTTCAGTTAGTGCTTGGGGGAATCTGGCCTTTTTTCATCCTTTGGCAATTTATGGAAGCCCAGTTTTTGCAAGTTAAAATGCTTCACAGCGTTGCGCGCAGCGGGGGAGGTCGCAGACGAGGCGTTCAGCCTAAGTCTACGGGAGGGGGCACTGCACTAGGCAAGACTTCTGCTGTACCAACCATCTTCACTGCCCAGACCCCTCCCGAATCTCGCAAAGCCTCGATTCGACCTCCCCAAGGCGAAGCCTTGGAGAGGTGACTGTCACCTCCCCCGCGCAGCGGGGGAGGTCGCAGACGAGGCGTTCAGCCTTCGTCTACGGGAGGGGGCACTGCACTAGGCAAGACTTCTGCTGTACCAACCATCTTCACTGCCCAGACCCCTCCCGAATCTCGCAAAGCCTCGATTCGACCTCCCCAAGGCGAAGCCTTGGAGAGGTGACTGTCACCTCTCCCGCGCAGCGGGGGAGGTCGCAGACGAGGCGTTCAGCCGAAGTCTGCGGGAGGGGGCACTGCGCCAGGCAAGACTTCTGCGGCACTAACCAACCCACTGCCAAGACCCCTTCCGAATCTCGCAAAGCCTCGATTCGACCTCCCCAAGGCGAAGCCTTGGAGAGGTGACTAGCGGGCCGGAAAATCGCGAAACGGCTTAGTCGAATTCGGTAGGGCTCCGAAGTAGCAAATCGGCTGCGGCGGTTTCTCGCCGTCAGTGGCCATCAGTTCGATGCGTGTCGAGCCGATTCCCATATTGACCTTTAAATCGTTGGGTTCGATCTTCATGGTAAACTCAGCCCGTTCGCCAGCCTGACTGCGAACCTCCAAGGCGGTATTGCCATAAGCCAACGTACCGTCGCGCAAATCGATCACTGCTAAGCCCGCCTGCCGAGTCTGTGCAGAGGGTTGCTGGATACGATAGAAGGCAATGAACGGCGAGTTGCGCGGCTGGGAACTATTGAAGATGAACAGTTGCAACATGCCCGCTTGGTCCCACAACATGCGGCCATCGGTGGCATCGAGCGCCACGATACTACCATTAATCGGAAAGAGACCACGATCGTTGTCTTTCTCATCTGGCCACGGACGAATGGACATCGTGTTGCTATCAGCCAGGTTAGTCCAGATAACCACCCGCTCGCCAAACAACTGAACCCAGACGTCGCGCAGTCCTTTTTGAGGCGGAAGTTGGTGTTCCACAACTTTGGCAGTCTGCACGTCACAGTACCAGAGACGTCCTTCAGGTTCTACGACAGCCAGATGTCGACCATAGTCTTTGCCAGCCGATAACGAGGCGAATTCTGTTTCGACAACTGCCTGGCCACTGAAGACATCCAGCAAGCGCAAGATGCACTGATCGGCTTCAGAATTATCGACTTGGATAATAGCCTTCTTTTTGGCGGAGCCTTTTTTGACTTTGGTTTGGACCAGGTGCTTACCCGAGCTGATACTGTTACTCCACTCGCCGTCGTAATCGTATTGACGCAAGAGAGCCCCATCGCGGCAATCGAGCACATCGATCTTCTTTGCCGATTTGTGCACCACAGCCACTTCCAGTTCATGCGCCACCAAGGCAGTGCTGTCGTCATAGTTGGAGCGACTCCACAGAGGATCACCCGTCAGGGCGTCGAGCAAAATGACGTCGCCTTCCTTTTGCACCACAATGCCCATAGGCGTCATGGGTCCAACCAGAGCTTCACGCGTCGAACTGCCCCGATTGGGCGTTTTCATGCGCAACTGGTTGGTCGTAGTCGTGGAGGTGGCCGATGTGTATGGCTTTTGTGGATTGGACGGGACACGGGAGAGTGAATATCGCCAGAGACATGAATCCTGAGATGAGGTGTACCCGCGATATATATCGAAGGCCAACAGTTCGGTCTGCGTTTCAAGATAGACCAAGCCGCCATCATATTGCGCACGCAAGAAACTGTCGTTGAGATCACCGGTACTGCGCTGAAAGGCGCATTGCGAAATCATCTGACCAAAAGTGTTGCAGACAATTAAGTGATCGTTGGCAAATCCTAATTCGATATCCGGCCGACCATAGCGTGTGCCAGTCGCTTTCAATCGAATCTGCGTATGATTAACAGGTCCTTCGCGGCGTTTGATGTCAACTTCTACCTTACCCTCAGGCCACTTCACGTCAGTATCCAGAGAGATTGGTTGGCCCTCAACTGGCCTCCCATCGGGTGCAATAATCAGTTCGTCGCTCTGAGAATACGTGACGACATCGTCCGCTTTGGCATTTTCTTGGAGCAAAGCCAGCGCGTTTTCCCGAACTGCCTGATCGCTATTGAAGAGAACTGGTTGCAATAAGCGTTCACCCATCACTTGATCGGTGTCACCCAAAAGATTGCTCGCCAGATTGATCACAGCTTCGTGAGCCGGATCGAGCCAGGCCAAGAACCGCAATTCCAATTCGCGCGTAAGTGGATGGTTCTGAGCAGCAGCCGTCAATCGCTCTTGGATGATACTGAGCATGCGATGGCGCTCGTCCGGTGAAGCCGCTGCAAAGACTCTGGCCAACTGTACACCAATCCAAGTGTCAATATCTACCTGGTGACCGGCGGCTACGGTCATCGTTTGAGCTCGGGGTTGCAATCCAGGTTGACGGGAATTGGTGCGTTCACGCACCAGTTGCATCAGGCGTACAAACGCCAATTCATGTTGGCCGCTCTTGATGTTTCCCTTGGCCAGCAAAACCAGAAAGCGGAAATACTGCGACTTGATAATCGACTCGTATTCGGTCGCCAGGGGCAAGTAGCGATCGAAATCTTGTTCCAGCCCCGTCAACAATGCATCGACTAACAGGTAACGCGTCTCTCCATCGTCGTTATTGAGGGCGAAAGACTTGCGGAGCAGTTCGACGGCGTCGCTGACATTGTTGTCGGCCAATAGCAACAAGGCCTTTTGGTTGAGAGCCCAATTGTCCTGGGCATTGGCGGCCAGACGTTGTTGCACTTGCTGAGCCAGTGATTCGCGTGTGTAGTACGCAGAAATCCTGGTAGCGCC
Organism: Rania fehmarnensis; assembly: GCF_056494185.1. NCBI lineage: Bacteria > Pseudomonadati > Planctomycetota > Planctomycetia > Pirellulales > Pirellulaceae > Rania > Rania fehmarnensis. The sequence goes on along the minus strand of NZ_CM151398.1, from coordinate 1,770,120 downwards.
GACCGAGATGATTCTGTTCTTAAAAGCAAACAGATTACCTAGCGGTTGCTCAACAATGGCTGCGTCAACCAATTTGCCTTCATCCAAATCAATCTTGAGCACTCGCCGTGCTGTGGTTGGCAGATACAGGTATTTGCCATCGCGAATACCCTTGCCAGCTACGACTTCGCGTTGACGTATACCGCCGGTTTCGCTGGTGTTGGCGCTTGCATAACGATCGTGAGAATTGGGCAACTTGGCAGCCACCAAAACGTTAGCGCCCCAACTGGCCATGCCATCGGTTAAATTCAAGGCATGCACATCGGTATTGGAGACCATGATGACCCGATTGTTTTGCACACCCGCGATATAGCGGGCATCGCGAACTTGTTCCCAATGCGTTGTGCCCGATAGTAGATCGATGCATAGGATGTGGTTGTACTCAGGCGGTGTGAACAGGACACGGCCGCGATGAATCACAACTTGCGGTTCCGCCCAGCGTTCGACCGTCGCATCAAAAGCTTCTTGTGGTTCAGCCAGGCCGAAGGGGCTCAATTGTGGACTAGGGGCATTGTATTGCTTGGCCCACAGAAGGCTGCGCGTCAACAAATCCACTGCGATGATCGCTCCGTTACCGACCGGGCACACGATCACTTCGTCGGAAATCGAAGGACTGAGCGCTTGCGACTGGCGCAGTTGATCCGACTTGATCGAGCCATCGGGCGAGAGCGTTAATTGTTGAGCCCACTGCTGCTTGCCGGTACGTGCATCGAGCACGACCAGTCGCGTTTCCATGTTGATTTCGACCAGTGCATAGAGGTCGCCTTCAAATGATAGCGGTGGCCCCAGAAAGTAGGCGCCCGCTAGTTCGGGTTCATTCAGGCTGTCTTCTCCACCAACTTGCCACAACTCTTTGCCTTCGCCCTGCAAGCTCACACCGATCAGCGTATTGGTGGCCGGAGCTCCGTTAAACTGCATTCCACCGAGATTCTGCCGCAGGGTGCGCATATCTTCGGTACCGGTGATGTAATACAACTGCGAATTGTCGATGCTAAACTGACCAAAGGCGGAACTGCCCCAAATGCGGTTGCGCAAGTTGGTATGCAACAAAAACTCTTCGCTTTCCATGCCAAAGGATTGGTTGCGAGGCGCGATCGACACTGGCAACGCATCTTTGTAGAAGGGCCATTTCCTCAAGCCCGTCTCCAGATCAATCGCGAACACATTGGAAGTTGCGGTCTTAGCCAACACGATGTCGCCCAACATGCGTGCTTCCAGCTTGGGCAAGAGCGCTGTAGTGGAGGGACCAGTGCGCTGCGCTAGCGCATTGACGGTCTCTTCGTCGCTGCGATCGCGATGCAGCGTCATATCCCAAGCGACCATCGGCATCGGTAATCCGGCCGCGGCAGTTCCGTTGCGATCGGGCTGGCCGCCAGTCATCATCCAGTTATCTAGTGGACGTTCACCCGACTGTAGCAACTTGGGATAAATGTTACCGAGCAGCTTGGGCCAATCTTGTTTACCGTCCAAAGTAACCTGACGGCTACCGAGCATAACCGAGGCGCCAGCGAACACGTTAGCCCCGTCTTGCAGAGCCTTGACGGCCAGCTCCAAGCGCCCCGCTTGCATCCAAGCGCCGGCAACTTCGCTGACCAGCTGCGCCCCAAAACGTTTGCGCGCAGCCGGAAAGCCGCTCAGACGCTGCAGAATGCCAGCAGCGGCGATGGGAAATCCGCGAATCAGTTTATCCTGCGACAGCAGTATGCTGGCATCGTATCCGGCTTCGGTGTGATAGTACTTGCGGCTGACTTCACCGATGGCTTCGATATCGCGAGCAGCCACCGCGGCTTGCAGTGCCTGGCGCGCAGCTACTCCGTACTTAATCTCCAGGTACTTGCGTCCTTCTTCGGGAATCTCCCCCAGTAAGCGCAAGGCTTCGGTGCGCACGCTATTGCGAAAGTACCTATCACCAGCCGCTTCGGTGAAGTAATCTTGCTGGATGGAATCACCGTTCAGTTCGTCCGGCTGCTCGTCCAGCAATAGGCTGCCCAGGGCTTCGATGCCATCGCTATAGCGCATTTCTTCGATCGCCGTTTTGCCTTCGCGCAGCAGCCGAGTCAACGGCCGAGGAGCGAGCAGGATGCGTTCTTGAGCCAGCGCCTCGCCGCGATTGGCGCGATTGCCAAACTGCGCCTGGGCAGGTTCCGCTAGAAAAATGACCAGACAAGCCATTAGGCCGCCCAGCATGAGGGCCCGACCGCAATGTCCATTTAGAGCGAAACTTCTGGGCAATTTCATTTCTCGAGCCATTTGTTCTTATTCCGTCACTAGAACCCAAGCGAATACTGGCTGATCATCTCAAGCTTTTTGGCCGTGCAAATCTAGTTGGCAGGATCCAACTTGATTTCGAGCTTCATCCGCTCGCCGGCGCGCAACACGATCATCTCGATTGGTTCACCAATGGATGACACTTCGATCATGTCCGCCAGCTCTGCACCGCTGGACACTCGTTGATTATCAAAGCGAACGATCACATCGCCAGCCAACAGCCCAGCCCGATCAGCCGGTCGATCCGGCGCGGTGCTGACGACGAACGCACCACCACCAGCGGGCAGATCGAGCTGTCGTTTTACATCAGGCGGAATAGATCGCAGCTGCGCACCCATCTTGGCTCGCCGTACTCTGCCGCGCTCGAGCAGTTCGTTCTTGACCCACAGCGCGCGATTGACAGGAATCGCAAAGCCGACACCTTGAAACGAACCGGAGCTGGAAGAGATCGCCGTATTGATACCGATAACTTTGCCATCCAAATCAATCAGCGGGCCACCCGAGTTGCCAGGATTAACAGCTGCGTCGGTTTGCAAGACGTGCCCCTTGATCATGCCCTCCAGCGGGCGATTCTTACCGCTGATAATACCCGCGCTCACCGTCGAATGTAGATTGAACGGACTGCCGATGGCCAACACCCAATCGCCCACATTCAAATCGATCGCACTGCCCATTGCTGCCACCGGCAAGTCTTCGTTAACATCAATACGCAGAATAGCCAAATCGCTATCCGGATCGGATTTGACATCTCGAGCAACGAATTGGCGTCCATCCTGCAGCATGACTTCGATATGTTTGCCATCTTTGACCACATGATTATTGGTCAGAATGAGTCCTTGACTGGTGACGATAACACCCGAGCCGAAGCCATCGAAACTGGAATCGTCTCCGCCTACGATATCCAGCACGCCACCTCCATCGCGATCGCTGCGATCACGCGTGCGGACCTTGATCGTGACCACTGCGGGCACCGCGCGTGCGGCCGCGTCACGAAAGGCGCGAGAGAGTTCGCGGGCGCTAGCCCGGTTCTGCTGAGCTTCGGCAGGCGTGCTGGAGCGATCGCGATTCAACTCCGGCGCACCGGCCGTTTTCTGCTCATCCTCGCTAGAGGCAGCAGCGTCATCTGACGGCGAAGGTGCCGCCGCAGTTGGGGCTGAATCTTGGGCCAGGCAAGGAACTTGTAAAAGATTCGCACTCGCACCACAGGCAGCAACAGCCACCGACCAGATGGCCAACGTACGACAACCAATACGGTCAGGATTTAACCAAGCTAACATAGTGAACTACTTGACTGCAGACAGATCTTCCAAGGGCAGAGACCCCAACTGGGAATCCACCCGTTCATTGTATACGCTACAGGCCGCCAGTGTGCAGTCAAACCCCGAGGCTTCGACGTCCTCAGCTTGTAAACGCTGAGGCGCTCGAATTTGTTGACAGAGACTAACCCTATGGTCCCCGCCGCTATCATTGCTAAAAAACGCGATGGTCTTGAACACTCTGCTGGCGAAATCCAAGCCATGATCGACGGCTTTCTATCAGGTGAAGTGGCCGACTACCAGATGGCTGCTTGGGCCATGGCCATCGTTTGCCGCGGCATGACGCGCTCTGAGACCAGTGTGCTCACCAGCGCGATGCTGGCCAGCGGTTCGCGGCTAGCGCGAGCCACCGATCGACCTCGCGTTGATAAACACTCCACCGGTGGACTGGGCGACTGCCCGTCGATAATCTTGGCGCCACTCTTGGCGTGCTTCGACCTGGACGTGCCGATGCTCAGCGGCCGTGGGCTGGGAATCACCGGTGGGACGCTCGATAAACTGGAATCCTTTGAAGGCTATCGCACCAATCTGTCGGAAGCGGAGATCAACCAACAACTATCAGCCATCGGTTGTGTGATCACAGGTACTACACCCGATATCGCGCCTGCCGATCGCCAACTGTACGCGCTGCGCGACGTGACCGGTACGGTCGAATCGATCGCGCTGATCACCGCCAGTATCATGTCCAAGAAACTGGCTGAGTCGCTCGACGCGCTTGTCCTGGATGTCAAGTTTGGCAGCGGTGCCTTTATGCAGAACATCCGCGATGCGCTGCAGTTGGCAGAGAGCCTGGTCGCCGCTGGCCAACACGACAAACTGAAGACCACTGCCGTGCTCACCGCTATGCATCAACCACTGGGGCGCATGGTCGGCAACGCCTGCGAGATCAACGAGGCGATCGAGGTTCTGGAAGGTCACACATCCAGCCCCCTGGCCACGGTTACGCTCAGGTTGTGTAGTGAATTACTGTGCTCAACAGGCCGCGCATCCAACCTGGTTACGGCCGAGAACAAACTACTAGCCGAGATCAATAGCGGTCGACCACTCGATCGATTGCAAACCATGGTGCAGTGGCAGAAGGGGCGCTATCAAGATCGACTGACGCTGGAAGAAACTCAAACGCTAACTGCATCGGATTCAGGCTACATCCACGCGATCGATGGTCGCCTATTGGGTCAAGCGGTAATTGAGATGGGAGGCGGACGCAAGTCGATGAGACAGACTATCAACCATCGAGTCGGCTTGGAGATGCTCGTCCGGGCTGGCGAGCATATTACGCGCGGCCAGCCGATCGTGCATCTCTTCTGTGCCGCTAACAATCGCCTCGAGACGGCTCGACAGCTGGTCCAGCGAGCCGTGGCGATATCCAGCGACGCACCCACCGCTACGCCACTGATCGTACCACTATGAAACCCTGAGCAAACTCGTAGCCACCGTCGCCAGACGGTGGACACTCGTATCGGCGAAATCCACCGCTTGGCAGCGGTGGCTACCGTCAAACGCTGCGAGCTTATTGATCTTCGCTGACGACTTCACCACCCGAAATCGTACACATGGCTTTGTACATTTCTTCGTCCATAGTCTCTGAGTACATGCGTACCGATCCATCAGCTCGCAAGAAATTTACACCACCGGGATGGTAACTGCGAAAGTCTTCGAAGTGTCCGCCAGGGTGATTAGGAGCATGGTCCGCTACGCCCACAATGCGGGCCTCAGGCTCGTTGGCGTCCGAAATAAGTCCATGCCAGACAGAGCCACCCAGTCGACTATCACGCTCGCCGACGATGATTGTGTTGCTCAGTCCATCGCGGATGTCGCGGAACTTGGTGCGGCTATTGCCAAAGAAAGTTCCGTCGCCATTAAAAGGGGCATCTTCCAATTCAAACGTTCCGAACATACCGATGTAGTTGCTCTTGGCGATCGAAAACAGCTTATGACCTTCGTCGATATTTTCAGGACCATCATCGCCGCCGTGGCCATGACCATGTCCATCGCCTTCGGCAATTTCGAAGATGGTGGGAAAGGGATCCGACGGGCAAATGAAGTTGGGGACTGTGGTAATCAATAATGACTGATGAATGGGATCAGCAATGGGAAAGCGCGAATCAATCTGGCGATAGATGTTGTCGCCTTCCATAAAGGGCAACAGGGCACTGGCCCAACCCCAACCAGGATCGCCATTGGCTGCTTTGGAAACCCATCCAGACGGCAAACGACCATAGGCCGATTCGTAGTTGTGAACCGCCAGACCAACTTGTTTGAAGTTATTGGAACACTGCATCCGTCGCGCAGCTTCACGGGCCGCTTGAACTGCGGGCAATAGCAGACCAACTAACACACCGATGATCGCAATTACGACCAACAACTCAACTAATGTAAAAGCGCGCGATCGCATGAAACCCGAAGTACGCATGGGACAATTTTCCTGTGTGATGTAAATGCTGATAATGGTGAGAGGGGGCGCTCGAGATGTGGAGCGCTCAGGCGGTGCCCTGCGTAAAGTCCAGCCAAGGGCCTTTCGCGGAGCGAATGGAGACTCTTTGGCGGACGCTTTCGCGGAGCGAAAGGCGACCATTCAGCACACAGGTGGTCCGCGAGATGCGTAACCGAGTACGAGATTAGAAGGCGGTAAACGCTCTGAGTCGATCGTGGCCGCCAAGATCAATCGCTCGCTAACTAGCGAATTGTCGATCACTTGGATATGAGTAACTTGCGCCAGCAAAAAACAGGTGGCACAATCTTCATGCAGATCTGGCTCGGTCAATCGGCCAGTCAAGTCGGACAGCTGCTGCGTACGCTTGGAAAATACCGAGTCTTCTAGACAGTTGGATTGTCCGCAATGCGAGTGGGCGTTCGGCGAATGTGCATGAGAATGGCACACGCTGTGATGTAACCACAGCGGTAGCGGTCCTCCGCCAGCGATCGCTAGCAGGCACAGCCACCATACTCTTTGCATTAAATTCATGTGCTTGACCTGCGGACACCGAAGCCGAACTCGCCAGAGTTTGAATGCCTCAGTCAAACGCTATCTTCGCCCAAAGCAGGTCTTACGTCAAGTTTTCGGCCTGTTAAGATAGGAGCAGAATTTGACTCACCCCCCCTAGAAAGTACTATACTTTGTTCGCGCCGCTTGCCCAAATCTTCTTTTCGGCCGGCGGTCTGCTGCTGGCTTACTCAGCGGCAGTGGTCTTGGCCTCGATCGTAGGCGGGATGATTCCCAGGTGGTTGAGACTGACGCATACTGGCATGCAGATACTGATCAGCCTGGTGGGCGGAGTAATGCTGGGCATCGCTGTTTTTCACATGCTCCCGCACGCCGCCGCTCAGTTAGGCGCCGATTCCATCGATCAAGTCGCTTGGGGCATCATGCTGGGACTGCTATGCACCTTTTTTCTGTTACGCTTCTTCCACTTTCATCAACACGGTCCCGCCGATTTCGGAACCGGCGAAACTGACGCGGATACGCATCTTTGCTCCAGCGAACTTCAGGCGACCCAGCGTCAACAGGATCCCACGGACTCCCACGACACTAGTGACCATCACAGTCATGTTCACGAGCATATACACAATCACGATCATCATGGTCACGAACATGGTCACAAACATGGTCACAGCCACGAGTCACCGCGTTGGATGGGCGTGCTGTTGGGACTGGGCCTGCATACCCTGATGGACGGCATGGCGCTGGCTGCGAGTGTAAAAGCCGAGGCGCTCCAACATGCGGGCCACGAACACGGCGCGGGCCTGGCGGGACTGGGAACCTTTCTGGCGGTCTGCTTGCACAAGCCCTTGGATGCAATCTCTATTACATCACTGATGAACAATGCGCCGGCCAACCGACGGCTGTTGGTCAACTTGGGCTTTGCGCTGATGTGCCCGTTGGGCGCGTTGCTGTTTTGGTTTGGAGCCGACATCAGCGGCAGCGCGGCTAGCCTGGCCGGCTGGGGTCTAGCCTTTTCAGCCGGAGTGTTCTTGTGTATCTCGCTCAGCGATCTGTTGCCAGAGATGGAGTTTCACTCACATAACCGCGTGCAACTCACTTTGGCTTTGCTGATCGGCATCGCGATCGCCTGGGCCATCGGACTGCTAGAAGGCGCCGGCGCGCATCATCACTGAATTGGAACCGCTGAATTGATATTCACATGACTCGGCCGCGTAGGGTGCTTACTTCGAAGCTTTCTCCAAGTTGATGCGTCCGCCGATGGCTTTCAACTGCGCGACTTGTTCGTTCTTGGCCGCATCGCTGAGCGGATTGCCGAAAAGATAGATTCGCCAGAACGGTGCAAACTGCTTGCGTTCATCGGCCTTGGCCATCTCGACCAGTACGCTTATATCGCTGATCTTGTTATCCTCCAGCATCAAATACGTTAGCTCCGTTAGTGGCTTGAGGAAATCGAGTTTCTCCACGCCACAGGCGCGGATATCGATGCGGTCGAGCCACTTCAGTTGTCCAACTGGGGCGAAGTCTTCAACTGCGTTGCCATCGAGGTACAAAGATTGAACTTTGGGCAGACCTTTAACGACATCGATCTTGGTGATCTTGTTGTTGGACAAGTACAGCGAACGCATGTTGGTCATCTTGGCCAAGGGAGCGATATCGCTCACAGCGTTATTGGACAGCTCCAAATATTGGATGCGATCCAATTCGGCTAACGGCGCAATCGACTCGATTTTATTGCGAGCCAGGGTCAGCGATTGGACCAATTTCAGTCCGGCCATCGGGGTCAAATCGGTGATCTCGTTATTCTCGAGATCGATCTCCTGGACTGCTACACAGTTCTCCAGGCCGGCCAGGTTCTTGATGCCTTTGCCCTTGCCTTTGACCTGCGAGATATTCTTGACATCGTCTTTGGTCAGCGGCTCGGTGTTGTAGCGCTTTAGGAAAACTTCTTGGCGAACTGCCGCTTCGAGAGCTTTATCGGGGAACAAATCCTGGGCTTGGACCTGGCCGGAAACAACGCTCAACGCCAATAGGACAAGCGCATAACGCAATTGAGTTATCATCATCGCGATCGACTCACTGAGGTGGGACATTGGGTGGGATAGGCCCGTGCCTTGCGGGCACGTTTAGTATGGTCCATCGCATAGTAATTGAAAACTAGGCCAAATGCCACATTTCAAAGGACGGGAGAGGCCCAGCGCGCGCTTATTGCGCAGTCCACCCGCCATCGACGGCCAGGACGCCACCGGTGAGGTAACTGCTAGCCTGACTGGCCAAAAAGATCGCCGCACCTTGAATTTCTGGCATTTGCCCCCAGCGTTTCATGGCGGTGGCTCCGATGATGGAGACGCGAGCCTCCTCGGTGTCCGCGATCGGAATATTCATCTCCGTCAAAAATGGTCCCGGGCAAATGGCATTACACGTGATACCAAAGGGAGCCAACTCAATACCTAAGGTGCGGGTCATTTGCACGACAGCTCCTTTGCTACTGGTATACGGAGTACGATTGGCCAGTCCAACCAACCCCAAAGCGCTGGCCAGATTGACGATGCGACCATACTTGGCTGCTTTCATGACTGGAGTTACCGCGCGGGCCATCAGCCACACCCCGCGCACGTTGGTGCGCATAACGTCATCGAACTGATCAACCGATAGTTCATCGATCGGGCCGCGGATGTTGATGCCGGCGTTGTTGATCAAGATATCGACGCGGCGCCAACGCACCATCGCTGCCTTGACCAGGTTTTGAACTTGAACCGGATCTGTAACGTCCGCCGCATGACCACAAGCATCGATGCCGTAGTGATCTACGATCTGCTGGGCTGCTTCGATGGCTTCCTCGGCATGTCGACTAACCAGCATGATTTTGGCTCCAGCCGATGCCAGGCCGGCAGCCATCGCTAGTCCTAATCCCTTGGAACCTCCTGTAACAATCGCCGTACGTCCGTCGAGGCGAAATTGGCTAATGCCAGGCAGATCGGCCAGGTTCATGGAAGGGTGTCTTTCTGTGGGTAAACAGTGTGGGTCGATACTTTATGTGCCGCTTGGTCAACTCAACTTCTGCAGGTCGGCTCGCTTGTCTTGGTAAGTCTGATTGAATGCCAGAGCGCCCGCATGTGGCTCGATGCCCCAATTGGCACACGCGTCTCGATAGACTTCTGGCCACCAGTTGCGATGGGTCGTCAGTCCGCTCTCGAGATAGTCACGCCAGTGGCTAAGGACTTTCGTCCAGCACCGATCGCCGTAGGCTAGCGCTTCGTTGAGCGATTTATAGCGCGGTACATACCAGCGCCGACCGATTTGTGCATGCAGCACTTCATCGGCCCAGTCGAAGTCTTGGAACAACCCTGAGAGCGCATCGCCGCTGGCCAATCCAACTTCCCATTCGTAACGTTTGCCAGTGCGCGGCATCAAGCCTTGTTCGATAAAGAACAAAACGCCGTGGCGTTCGCGAGCGTCAAGTTGCATGTTGAGGTTGCGTGACCAGGTGAAGTTGATTGGAATCTTGCGCCAATCGATGCATTGGGCGACGAAGCCTACCTCGCCCATCATTGCGTGTCGAGCTTCGTCCCACAGTTGTCGGCTCATCTCCATGTGGAATTCCCACGGTTCCTCATCGCCTAGTTCGGTGAGGATACTGGCCATCATCTCAGGCACATCGATTTCACGCAGACGTTTGTAGTACATCATCAGCGTCTTGGCTCGAGCCGGAAATTGCTCGTCGTACAAGAAGGCTTCCGGATTGACGCCCGCGTTATACGAATCGATAAAACGTTCGTCGCGACATGGCTCGGCTTGATAGACGAACGGTTCAGCCGAATACATGGCCGGGGGCACGTCGGTTTCAGATTGATTGTGAGGTTCGGTTCCGTCGAGCCCACCGGCGGCCGCCAGGCACTGATGGAGCAGCGTTACCCACTGTGCATGTTGTGTGTGCAGCTCCGGCGTGAGCAGACAGTCGATAGCTTGCTGGCCATAGACTTGCACCTCGCGCATTTCGAAGGCGATCAATTTGGCGACCCGCACCGTTGGTGCGTCGGCTAGAGGATGAGCATCTTGCTGTAGCTTGTGGCAAGCTTGAATGATCGCGGGCAAAGTGACTTGGTAGCATCCCAGCAGAAGAGACTCGGTGCAGGGGCTGGCGATAACTTCGTCCATCAGTCGCTCGAGCGCGGGATGCGGAACTTTATCCAAGCCCAGGGGTGGTTCGCGCATTTCGCTAACGCGGCGGCGAATGAGCGTCACTTGTTCAGCGCACAGGTACGCATGCTGGCTGAAGGCTGCCTTCAGTTCGTAGATTGGTTCTGAGGTGATGCGCGCGGCGAATGTTTCGTATAAACGTCTGAGGAGATAGTGCAGGCGTTTGAGGCGTGTGACGCTCTGTTCAACACTCCAGTCGTTCTGTGCAGCCTGTTCGAGCGAGGCGAGACCGGCCAGGGAAGGCAGGCCCTTGTAGGACTGATAACTACCAGGTTCCAATCGATACGACATAGCTGGTAAACTTGCTCGATCTGAAGACGCCAGAGTGCGATTGGATGAACGCCATCGCCAGCACGTGAACGCCCAGTATAGTGAGCCTCTATGTTAGATACCATCGTCACCGCACCAGGCAGCCTAGGTGACGTTAATCCGATGATTGCGATCGCCCGCGGTTTGCAGGCGCGCGGTTGCCGAGTAACGGTGGCGACGGCCGAGCGTTATTTGCCGCTGATCGAACGGGCTGGTTTAGGTACGCGCATGTTGGTCTCGGAAGAGCACTTTGCCAAGGTGGTGGGCAACCCGGATATCTGGCATCCGCGCAAAGGACTAAAGCTTGTTTTGCAAGCCCTAGGCATCGAACAACTGATGGATCACTATCGCTGGTTGGAAAGCGTGTATGTGCCTGGTGAAACACTGCTGGTCAGTCATCAACTGGATTTTGCAGGCCGCGTTTTTCGCGATGCTCATCCAGAGATTCGTTTGTGTACGGCGTTGCCCGAACCGGTGATGTTGCGCTCGTTGACGCAGCCACCGCAACTGACGCCGATTGGGTTGGAGAGAAAGCTTCCTCGCTTTCTGTTGCGAGCCTTTTATCGTTTTTCGGATGTGATGGCTGACAGGATTCTGGGGCCGACCATTAACGAGTTGCGGCGCTCGTCCGGTTTGCAGCCCGTGCGACGCATTTTGGACAAGTGGTGGGCTTCGCCCGACTTGAATTTGGGAATGTTTGACGAGTGGTTCACCGTACCGCGCGAGGACTGGCCAGCCAATTTCGTGTGCACTGGCTTTCCGCTGGCGGATTCGGGAGACCTACTTCCCGAGCCGGCATCGGATTTGATTGAGCATGCATTGTCGCCACTGCAAGGACAGGCTCCGATCGTCTTCGCTCCCGGCTCGGCCCATGCGCACGCCCGCAACTTTCTGGCTGCCGGGGCGGAAGCCTGCCGCAGACTCAATCGTCCGGGTGTGCTCTTAAGTTCGGTGGCCGATCAATTCCCCGCCAGCCTGCCGCCCCAGGTGGTCACCGCCAGTTACTTGCCGTTCCGCGACCTGATGAAGCGCGCTTGTGCGATTGTCCATCACGGCGGTATTGGTACAACCAGCCAAACCCTGGCGGCTGGCCTGCCGCAGGTTGTCTGTCCCATGGCTTTCGATCAGTTCGACAACGGCTCGATCGTCCAGCGCGCCGGCTGTGCTAGCGTAGTCCCCATGTCGCGCGTAACCGCAGCCCGCCTGACAGCCGCCCTCGATACAGTCCTCCATTCCCCCCAAGCAGCGGAGGCCGCCCGTCGCCACCAGGCTCAGGTCCAACAAGGTTGGGCCTCTCCCGAAAAGCTAGCATCGTTAGTCCTGAGCTTGGCACGCCAATAAGGTCTGTCCCAAAACTCTCCGCAATGCTAGCAAACCCCCACATCTTAGTTATGGGACAGACCTCGAACAATCGGGACCTCTCCGCCCGGTGGGCCCGTCGGTCCCGCATCGACTCTGTCCCGAAACTCGAGTGCAATGCTAGCAACTCCAAACTACGTTCTTTTGGGACAGCCCCCTCAGCCCGCGCGGAATCGGGAGAAAACATGGGTCAATACCCCCATTCCTTCATCAACACTAGCAAAACACCCCAGTTCGCTATGGGACAGACCACGAAAAAGCTAGCTCAGTTCGCTTATGGGACAGACCACTAGAAAAGCTAGCTCCAGAGTCGACGCAATACCAGCAATTCCAAGCGGTTGCTTTTGGGACAGACCGGTAAGGCCGCGCCTGCAGCCGGGGAGACAGCATGGGCCAAAAACCTACGCGCTCAATGATGCTAGCAAACGCCGCCCGCCTTATGGGACCGACCACTCCGAAGATAAATGGTTTGGCCAAACTCACCTATGATCGCCCCCTGCGCACTTGACCAGCGTTGGGAAAGAGATAAAATTCGATCATCCGGATAGATGGATGGAGATGTATGATTAGCAGTTTGGCTCCTTTGGACTGGTTGCAGACGCTGGCCGACCCGACGCGGGTGCGGTTGCTTCGGCTATTGGACCGACAGGAGTTGTCAGTTACTGAGCTCTGTTCGATCCTCCAGTTGCCGCAAAGCACGGTATCGCGGCACCTGAAACTGCTCGTTGGTCAGGAATGGCTGGCCAGTCGGCGTGACGGGAATAATCATCTCTACCGAGTCGAGCTGGAGAATTGGAACGACGCTCGCCGCGAGCTGTGGAGCTGGGTGCGCGGCCAGGCTGGCGAAGCTGCGACTACAAACTTGGATGATCGTCGGCTGGAACAAGTCTTGTCGCAGCGCTCGCGCAGCGCGGACTTTTTCCGATCCGCCGCTGGGCAATGGGACGCTATGCGGGTGGAGCTGTTCGGCCCACGGGTTGACGCCTCCGCTTTGGCGGCCACGCTACCACCCTCGGCGGTAGTCGGAGAACTAGGTTGTGGTTCGGCTCCGTTGGCGCAATTGGTTGCACCTTTCGTACAACGGGTAATTGCCATAGATAATTCACCCGCGATGCTTGCCGCTGCCGAACAACAGCTCAATGGGCAGGCAAACGTCTCCCTTCAGCTTGCCAGTTTGGACCAATTGCCTCTGGACGATGCGCAGTTGGACGCCGCCTGGCTGGTGTTAGTCTTGCCGTATTTCGCTGAAGGTGTTGGCATTCTGCGAGAAGCGGCGCGCGTGCTCAAGCCGAATGCACCGCTAATCATCGTCGACATGTCCCCACATGATCGCGAGTTGTATCGACAAGAAATGGGTCACGTGCGTTTAGGGTTAGAGCGTGACCTTCTCCAAGGATGGTGTGATCAAAGCGGGCTGAGAATCGAGCGGTACTGGAAATTACCTCCCGATGCTGCAGCTCGTGGCCCAGAATTGTTTACCGCAGTTATCAAACACACCTGCGGCACAGTTGTGACATAGGTTTGCATCCCGTGTCATCCCACTTAATCAACTTAATCGTAAAGCTTTTTCACACTTTAAAAAGGTTCATCAAGTATGAGTGCTGTCGCCAGTCCTAAACCAGCCAAGTCCACCAAGGCCGCCAGCGAGCGTCCCAAGTTCAAAGTTCTTGCCTTCGACCTGCTGGAAGCCGGCAAGCGCGAAGATGCTCAAGCCATCGTCGACCTGGGTCGCAAAGAAATCATGTTGGCCGAAGACGAAATGCCTGGCCTCATGGCTCTCCGCACCCGTTACGCGGCTTCGCAACCGCTCAAGGGCGTTAAGATCATGGGTTCGCTGCACATGACCGTGCAAACGGCCGTGCTGATCGAAACCCTGGCCGACCTAGGCGCCGATGTGCGCTGGGTCAGCTGCAACATCTTCTCCACTCAAGACTCCGCCGCAGGTGCAGTTGTCGTCGGTCGTGGCGGCACTCTGGATAACCCCAAGGGCACGCCTGTATTCGCTTGGAAGGGCGAAACTCTACCAGAATATTGGTGGTGCACCAACGAAGCTCTTGTCTGGCCAGATGGTTCCGGTCCCGACATGTTGGTCGACGACGGTGGTGATGCAACCCTGTTGATCCACAAAGGTGTTGAATATGAAGCCGCAGGCAAAGTACCTGCCTTCGATGCTGAGAACGAACCTGAAGAATGGGGCGTTATCCTCGATCTGCTGCGAACCGAACTGGTTTCCCAGCCCGGCAAGTGGACCCAGATGGCCAAGGACATTCGCGGCGTGAGCGAAGAAACCACAACCGGTGTCGCACGACTGTATGAAATGGAACGCAAGGGCACGCTCCTGTTCCCAGCGATCAACGTCAATGACTCAGTGACCAAGAGCAAGTTCGATAACAACTTCGGTTGCCGTCACTCATTGGTCGACGGACTCAACCGTGCAACCGACGTTATGATCGGTGGCAAAGTTGCAGTGGTGTGCGGTTTCGGCGAAGTCGGCAAAGGTAGCTGCCAATCCTTGCGTGGCCAAGGCTGCCGCGTAATCGTGACCGAAATCGATCCGATCTGCGCTCTGCAGGCTGTGATGGAAGGCTACGAAGTCAAAACGCTTGAAGACGTCATTGGCGAAGCCGATATCTTCATTACCACCACCGGTAACAAAGACATCATCACCGTCGAACACATGAAGAAGATGAAGGATCGCGCCATCATCGGCAACATCGGTCACTTCGACAATGAAATCGATATGGCCAATCTTTACAAGCTTGAAAAAGCTGGCAAGGTCGAGCGGATCAACATCAAGCCTCAGTACGATATGTTCCGCTTCCAGGAAACCGGCAAGAGCGTCTTGGTTCTAGCTGAAGGTCGTCTGCTCAACCTCGGTTGTGCAACTGGCCACCCCAGCTTCGTTATGAGCTCCAGCTTCACCAACCAAGTGTTGGCCCAGTTGGAACTGTGGATCGAACGCGATAACGGTAAGTATGCCAAGAAAGTTTATGTCTTGCCCAAGAAGCTCGACGAAGAAGTGGCTCGGTTGCACCTGGAGAAACTAGGTGTCAAGCTGACCAAGCTAACTGACTCGCAAGCCGAATACCTGGGCATCCCAGTGGAAGGCCCCTACAAGCCTGAGCATTACCGTTACTAACGAACCTGCTTGACACGGGTTTCAGGCCTGTGCTCTGTCAGATGAAACAAAAGGCCCCGAGGTCACTCGGGGCCTTTTTCATTAACGCTTTCAGGTGAGGGCGAATCAACGAATTGACGACAGCAGGCAGCCACCAGTCCCCAAGATCCGAACAGGATTGTATTCTCAATCGCCGAAAAAGAGACTTCGTGAAACGCCATTTGCAGCATGTGCACTCCCAGGATCGCGGCGCTGGCTAGAGCGATGCCTCGCGCCCACTTGGGCACTTCCCTTCCATTCCAAAGTTGCCACATGCGCCGCATGAATGAAGTCATCACTGCTGTGTACAAACAAAAACCGACCAGGCCCAAATCGACCAACAGACTGAGGAAACTGTTGTGATGAACATAGCCGCGAATCGACTCCAGGCGTAGTTCGGTGGAACGGTCGGCCAGATAGGGGCGGTTGTAAACTTGAAACTGGTTGAACCCAAATCCGGTAAGTGGCTTGTCTTGGAACATCTTCCACGACACATAAGCAAAACTAGCTCGCATATAAGTACTTTCGCGTGTTTCCGCTGCTGAGTATTCACGCTTGAAAGCCACCAAGTCTGGCCCCTTAATGGCCAATCCCGCCATGGCGCCAGCCAGAATGCCTGTAATTGCCAGTCGTCGCGTGAAACCTGTCAGGCACCCCATCACGGTTAACATGACAATCAAGGCAGCCCCCATCCAAATGCTGCGAGTATACGTCAAGAACACAGCCAACATATGCAGCGGCACTAACCACAAACAAACTAACCACAGCGGCTTACTGGACGGCTTGAGCCAGACCGTAAAGATGGTCAAACACGTCAGCACTAATAGCAAACAAACTCCTAATCGCACCGACTGCAGCATCGGTCCCCGTGCGCGCCCAAAGTGGATACCCAAGGTTGGATCGCCAATAAACTCGGGATACACAAATTGCCAGAGTTGCGCCACTTCCAGTACAGCTGTCACCGAGAGGTATAGTCCCAAGAGTCCCAAGCACCACATGACTGGCTGCAATCGGCGGGCTTCAAGTTTGGACATGCGAAGCGCTGCGAAGATGGTCACTGGGATCAGATAGCCATTGATCAAATGCATGATCGTTGGCGGCTGTTCTTTGGTTTGTGGAGCCAACGACTGACTGAATGTCCGGGCAAGCAACCATATCAAAAACAGACCCAATAGCACATCCGTCGTTTCCAGGCGGAACGTGGCCAACTGTCCTCGGTACCATTTGGTACCAAACTGGATGAGGAGGGCTACCAACCACAGTCTATCCAGCGTCCACGTCATGCCTGCGGCATCAATGGCAAAAAACTCCGCCGGTAAACATGCAGTGGCTGCCAAAAAAATGACGCAAGAAAGTGGAACCGAGCCGCGCAGCAGCGCGACGAGCATCCACAAACAAACAGGAACAGCAAAAGCTAGTGCCAGCGGAGCCATGTAGCCACTCAGGTACAACGATTGAATTCTAGTATGAAACCGTTTGCCTAACACGTATCAATCGAAAAGCGCCTGGCTATTCCGTCGCCCAAAAGTGCAATTCCGTTGGAAGTGCCCGCAGGCTGGTCGCTGGCTGAGCTGCATAATCGCTACAGTCGGAGCAGAGTTGCACGTTCTGCCGACAGACTGCAATCGCACCAATCGCTACTCTCGCGATAATCGATGCCGCTTGGCTAATGACTTGAGTTTATGCCAGGCGAAAAGTCCAACTTGACCGATCTTGGTAACGAAGTGCGCGACAGACTTGCATTGCGTTTTGGGCCGCTCTCGTCTTTCGTCGCAGTAATTTTCATCATGCGTATCTACCCACTTATCATGTCGAACCGTCGTCGACAGTGGGCAGCTTGGCTCTACCTGCAAATCACTTCCGCCAGCCGCCGACGCTTGCGATTGAAACTAAGTCAGGCCGGACGTTATCCGATCGCCGTGCTGTTCTATCACCGGGTTTCCGATGTGCAGCCAAACTCGTGGACTATATCGCCGCGCAACTTTGTCAAACACTTGGACTGGTTGGAAGAGAACTTCGACATCGTGTCGTTGTCTGAAGCTCAGCGCCGCATTCGCAGTCCGCTGAACTCGCGACCAACCGTAGCCTTAACTTTTGATGATGGCTACGCAGAGAACTGCAAGTTTGCGATACCTGAGATCGTGCGACGTGGTTTGCCAGCGACTTACTTTGTAGTAACCGATGCGATTGCATCTGGCAAGCCATTTGCCCACGACGTTCGTCAACGCACACCGTTGGTGCCCAATTCACTGTCAGAGATTCAAGAGATGCACTGCGCTGGTATCGAGATCGGCGCGCATACGCGCACTCATTGCGATCTGGGCCGCGTGGTAAACGCTGACGAGTTAACCAGCGAGATTTGCGGATGCCTCGAGCAACTGAGCCAATGGGGACTAGGGCCGACACGTTATTTTTCGTTCCCCTTTGGTCTGCCTGAAAACACTTCACAAGCGGCCGTGGATTTACTGATCAAATGCGGGCTGGAGGGGTTTTGTACCGCCTACGGTGCTTGGAATTGGCCGGATTCGCCTGGTTATCATCTGCGTCGTATTCACGCTGATCCCGGGATGCAAACATTGAAGCGCTGGCTGACACTCGACCCTCGCAAGCTGACCAACAACTGGCGATTGCCGTTTTCCGAACCGGAATATTGCTCGTCTGGCCTTACCAGCTCACCAACTTTGAAACAACTTGATCTGCCTGTTTCGATCCCTTCGATTCCTGCAAGCCTGTGCTTGTCCCCTGAGTAGCCTTCGGTTGCTACTGGTACCCTTTTCTGGTTGGAGCCCTCCAATAATGAAATCCACTTCGCATTCGCATTCCGGTCCGCAACACTCTGGACCACAAGCAAACGGTCAACTTGTCAAGGCTGAACATCGCACGCATGCTCTGAATACCAGCTTTGTGTTGACCAGCATGCCAGTGGGGGGCGCTGAAACACTGCTGGTCAACTTGATTGGTCGCATGGACAAGAGAGTGCTCAATCCTGAGGTGATCTGCCTGAAAGAGCCAGGGCCGTTGGGATTGGATTTGAGCAAGCAGATTCCCGTGCATGCCAACGTGCTCCGCCATAAATACGACATTCGCGTACTGTGGAAACTCGTCCGCCGCTTTCGGCGTTCACAAACCGATGCCGTGGTGACCATCGGCGCAGGTGACAAAATGTTCTGGGGACGCTTAGCCGCCAAGCTGGCAGGGGTGCCAGTCATCTGCAGCGCATTGCATTCAACAGGCTGGCCAGACGGAGTTGGACAGTTGAACCGAAAGCTGACTTCGATCACCGACGCATTCATTGCGGTGGCTCAAGATCATGCGCAGTTTTTGATCAACTGGGAAGGGTTTCCCAGGCAACGTGTATTCATGATTCCCAATGGCGTAGATACCGATCGCTTCAAGCCTGACGCTTCACGACGCGCTTGGCTGCGAGAACAATTGCAGGTTCCTGACCACGCGCCCCTGGTCGGAATTGTCGCCGCCCTGCGCGAGGAGAAAAATCACCGACAATTTATATTGGCAGCTCGCGATATTCTGAGGGCACACAGCGATACGCGATTCGTCATCATCGGCGATGGTCCCATGCGCATAGAAATAGAGAGGCAGATTGCCGAGTTGTGCTTGCAGCGTTTCGTCCATCTACTGGGAACACGTAGCGACACGCCCGATATCCTGGCCGGGCTGGACGTCTTTGCACTGACTAGCCGAAACGAAGCGAACCCTGTTTCGATTCTCGAAGCATTGGCCTGCGGCATTCCAGTGGTAAGTGTAAACGTCGGCTCCATTCACGAAACGGTCATCGACGGCGTGACTGGGATCTTAACGACCCCAGGCAGCGCCGAAGAAACCGCTAATGCAGTCATTCGCTTACTTGATAATCCCCCGCTAGCCAATGAAATGGGAGCTCGAGGTCGCGACCACATGGCTCAGAGCTGGAGCCTGCGTGCCATGGTAACCGGATATGAACGTTTGATCACTATGCTCTACAACGACAAGGTCCCAGCCAATCGGCAGCTGGTCACTCAGCCGTGGGAGCGCCAAACGCCAGTTACCCTAGGCGCCCCGCTTCTCGTCCTACCCCAAATCCCCAATTCAATTGGGACAGGCGCGCCACTGCCACCTCACTAGCAACCGCCTACGCAATCCCCCATTGCTAGCACTGCCCCACCGCCAAAGTGTTTTGGGACAGGCGCGCTAGTAATGGCGGTACTGTGCGGTCTGTCCCATCTGGGGTTTGGAGAAGCTGATGCGATATCCCATTGAGATCAAATGAGCGGTACGACGCATTTTGCTAGCATCGCCTGCCCCCAAAAATCCTTTTGGGACAGGCGCGCGGGTGAAAGTGAGATTTACGGCGGGGATTGGGGCGAGGGCGAACTTTGGGGTCTGTCCCATTTGTGTTTTAGGGGGTTTTGCAGGCAAAACAGTTATGGGACAGGCGCGCTTGAGACGGACGATGATGGCGAGCAGGACGTTGGCAAAACTAACTGTCGTTTTGGCCCTCCGCAGGATGGCAAGTTTTCACGGTACGGGCTTTGCAACCGTTATGGGCGGAGTGATTGAACTGCCAAAACAGAATGATTGGAAAAGTTGTTTACGTGAGTGGTTTTCTCTGCCCCTGTTGTAAACAGGATGGTATGGCACTGTTAAACGAGTTCTCCAAAATTCAACAACTTACTGCCGTACTGCTGCGTACTATATCTACGCCCTGTACGCCCGACTGGGGAAATTGACCATTAAATGTTGTAACCGCCGCAACGTGACAGTTAAACAGGCAACAGACAACCCGAGATTTCCCCGACCTCCGCTAACCGGGCGGAGTTGTTTCTAACCGCAACCGTACAGTTTTTGAACACCTTATGCAAAAAGGTACAAGCCATGAGCCGAAAAGACGCGCTACTGAAGTTGCGGCAAGTACTGATTCATCGTCGTGACGCTATTCGTCGCGTGCTGGAGGGTGACTTGACCGCGCTGGCCGAACTGAGCCTGGCATCCGGAGATTTGGCCGATGCCGCTCTGGATACCGCGCACGAGGAAGTGACCAGTCAAATGGCCGAAGTCGAGGGGCGTGAACTGGTGCAGATCGAAGAAGCCCTGCTGAGATTTGAAGATAAATCTTACGGACTATGCGTCGAGTGTGAAAAACCCGTCCCCTTGGCTCGCCTACAAGCTGTGCCGTACGCGCGCTTCTGCATTAATTGCCAACGACTGGCCGAGAAAAATAGCGGGAGCACCTGGACTGGACGTTCTGGACATGCGTACGATTCCAACGTCGTAGAACCCTACTAAGCGGCAGCGGCTTCCCAATCGGCGGCCGCGCACGCAAACTAGACAACACAGTTTCGCAAAGCCGAAAATTGTGACTTGCTAGCAATATAAGAATTTAACGCACCTGCGACCGGCGGGCAGACCTCATTGGGTCTACCCGCCGGTTTAGTTTAGACAGCATTCGGCCGGAATGCCGATAGCCAGTGGGCACCAAACGTAGCTACCTCCCTGTGGGACATCGAGGCGGCTTAACCCAACACTCGCTATCCTTCGCGCTCCAGCTGAGGTTCCTAATGCAAGTTTCCCAACCGGCGTTCGTATGCTCCCACCGACGGACAAGCCTGGTCGCTCTCGCCCTAGTGACTGCGTTCGTCTCCGTCCAGTCGGGACCCGTCAAGGCACAAGTTGTCTTGAGAGCCGACCCTGATCGCGCGGTCGGTACCGCACCTTCTAGCGAAGTTCTGGTTTCGCACAACGATCGCCAGCGCGAGTTCATGCGGCTGCAGCAAGAAGCCAGCTATCTGCAGCGGATGAATAATCTCACTCGCGATGTCGTCAACTTCGCGATGCCCAGCGTCGTGCACATCGAGGCTAGCAAGAAAGCGGAACACAACAACTCCGGCTTGGCCAGTAGCCGCGTCGACGAAGCCGGAGCCGGAGTGATCGTACGCATCCGCGAGCAGCTCTACGTTTTAACCAACCGGCACGTGATCTATCCGGCGGAAACCTCGGGCATTCGTCTGCAACTACACGGTGGCAAACAGCTGCGACCCAAACGAATTTGGGTTGATCCATCGACCGACGTCGCCGTCATGCTCATCGATGGCGACAACTTGCTGGATGCCCAAGTCGGCGATAGCGATAGAATGCAAATCGGCGATCATGTGATCGCCGTGGGCAGCCCCTTCGGCCTGAATCACTCAGTAACCTCCGGCATCTTAAGCGCGAAGGGCCGACGCAACTTAGAACTCGGCTCGCGTGAAATCGAAATCCAAGACTTCTTTCAAACGGATGCAGCCATCAATCCAGGCAACAGCGGTGGTCCGCTATTTAACCTAAACGGCGAAGTAATTGGGATCAACACCGCGATCGCCAGTAACTCAGGCGGCAACGAGGGCATTGGCTTCACTATACCCATCAACATGGTAATGCTGGTCGCCGATCAGCTAATCACCCGCGGTAAATTGCAGAAGGCCTACTTGGGCGTCGTGCTGGAAGTCAACTTCACCGGTGCTATGGCCCGACAGTTGGGATTGCCAAACGCTGAAGGAGCCTTGGTTAAGTCTGTGCTACCTGGTTCACCAGCCGAGAAAGCTGGTATTCAGGTTGGGGATGTCATTCTCGATTTCGATGGTACACGTATCGAAAACGATGGGCATTTGGTCAAGACAGTTGGCTTGACGCGCTCCGGCAAGCAAATCCCAATGACCATCTTTCGTCAACAATCGCGACGTGAAGTTCCAATCGTACTCGAACCGTCTCCAGAGAATTAGTAGCCGTCTTACAACCACTTAGCCGCCTGCGGCGCATAGTAGGTAAGAATCATATCCGCACCTGCGCGCTTGAAAGCGATCAAACTTTCGAGCACGCAGGCGTTCAGATCTAGCCAGCCATTTTGTGCGGCCGCCGCGATCATGGCATACTCGCCACTGACTTGGTATACGGCCGTGGGCACATGGAACTCGCGTTTCACTCGCGAGACGATATCCAAATACGGCATACCAGGTTTGACCATCACGATATCGGCGCCCTCGGACAAGTCGAGCGCCACTTCATGCAGAGCTTCATCACTGGCCGATGGTTGCATCTGATAAGTCTTTTTGTCGCCGGAACCCAAACTCGATTTCGAACCAACTGCGTCGCGAAACGGTCCATAATAAGCAGACGCGTATTTGGCTGCATAAGACATAATCAGGACGTGCTGAAAGCCCGCGCCGTCGAGCGCCTGTCGAATTGCTCCAATGCGGCCATCCATCATGTCCGATGGAGCAATAATGTCCGCCCCAGCCTGAGCCTGGACAATCGATTGTTTGCACAACACCTCAACCGTTTCGTCGTTGACCACGTAATTGTCGCGCAGCAGACCATCTTGACCATGCGAGGTATAGGGATCTAAGGCTACATCACCCATGATGCCAACCTGGTCGCCAAAGCGAGCCTTCAGCGCGCGCGTCGCTCGGCAGATCAAGTTATCGCTATTGAGTGCTTCCTCTCCGTCTGGCGTCTTCAGCGTCGCAGGCGTTACGGGAAACAACGCAACCAAGCGAATGCCCAGCTCAACCGCCTGAGCCACTTCTTCAAGCATGCGATCGATGCTGAGTCGATTGACGCCCGGCAAACTAGCTACTGGCTCTTCGCGATTCTGACCATCGAGAATAAATAATGGCCAAATCAGATCGTTGCTCGTCAGTCGATTCTCGGCCACTAACTCGCGCACCCACGACGTGCGTCGCAAGCGCCGCATACGCGTTCCGGGAAAACTACCGCGTGAACCAAAACCGTTCATATGGACCTACGCTATTCCGTGCAGTTGCTCGTACTGGGTGATCTTGTCGGCTTGCTCAAGCGAGATGGCGATGTCATCCAGCCCATGCAAGAGCGAGTGACGACGCGATTCTTGAACCTCAAAACTCAGCTTCAATCCCTGCTGGTCAGTTACTTCGCACTTCTCCAAATCGATAGTCAGTTGGTAACCATCGGTAGCGGCTGCGCGATTGAAGAGGTCTTCGATCTGCTCTTCGCTCAGCACAATTGGCAGCACACCGTTCTTGAAACAGTTGTTGAAGAAAATGTCAGCAAACGATGGCGCCAACACCGCTCGGAAGCCATAGTCATCCAACGCCCACACAGCGTGCTCGCGGCTGGAACCCGATCCAAAGTTACGACGTGTAACAAGTATCGAAGCACCTTGGTTGCGCGGCAGGTTGAGTTCGAATTCGGGATTGGGCTGTCCAGAGTCTAGAAATCGCCAGTCGAAAAACAAGAACTGTCCAAATCCTGTTCGCTCAATGCGCTTGAGGAATTGTTTGGGGATAATCTGATCGGTGTCGACATTGGCGCGATCCATCGTCGCGACTAGTCCGGTGTGCGTGGTAAAAGCTTGCATGTTTTAGCTGCTATTTTGATACGTCGTTAGAGACTGTGGTTGAATAGTGTCGATTGGCGAGCGCCGGATCCAGCGCTAGTGTTGTGTCATAGGTATCTGGGGTCGACCATGGGCTGGAGCCAATGTCACCTTAGGCTTTGTAGTTCCATTGTCGAATATCAGTGAAGTGACCTTCGATAGCCGCAGCGGCAGCCATGGCGGGCGAGACCAAGTGGGTGCGTCCCCCTTTGCCTTGACGTCCTTCGAAGTTGCGGTTGCTGGTCGAAGCGCAGCGCTCACCGGGTTCGAGTCGGTCGGGGTTCATAGCCAAACACATGCTGCATCCAGCTTCGCGCCAATCAAAGCCAGCTTCGCGAAAGACTCGATCGAGCCCTTCCTCTTCAGCTTGCCGTTTCACCTGACCGCTGCCTGGGACAACCATCGCATTGACCTTTGAGCTCACGCGATAGCCCTGAACAACTTTCGCAGCCGCTCGCAGATCTTCGATGCGTGCGTTTGTACATGAACCGATAAAGACGCGGTCAATGGCGATGTCGCTCAGTAGTGTACCAGCCGACAGCCCCATGTACTCAAGCGAGCGAGCTGTCGTTTTCTGTTCGGTCTCGTCATTAAAGTCAGCCGGGTTTGGAACGCGAGAGGAAATCGAAGCGACTTGCCCGGGGTTTGTGCCCCAGGTCACCTGAGGTTCGATGTTTGCACCTTCGAATACTTGAACTTTGTCGTAGGTAGCTCCAGGGTCGCTAGGCAACTGACGCCACTTGGCCACAGCTGCATCAAAGTCTTTGGGACCAAAGGGGCGACCCTGCATGTACTTGATGGTGGTTTCATCGGGAGCGATCAAGCCGGCACGCGCACCTGCTTCGATCGACATGTTGCAGACAGTCATGCGTTCTTCCATCGACAAGGCTCGAATGGCTGAACCGGTGTACTCAAGCACGTACCCCGTACCTCCATCGGTCGATAGTTGGCCGATCAAATACAGAATCAAGTCCTTGGCCGTGACGCCTGGGAGCAAACTGCCGTTGACTCGCAGTTCATAAGTTTTTGGTAGATACTGCAGCAACGTTTGCGTAGCCAGTACATGCTCTACCTCGCTGGTGCCGATGCCAAAGGCCAGAGCGCCAAAGGCACCATGGGTGGCCGTATGACTATCGCCACAGACGATCGTCATGCCAGGTTGCGTGTATCCCAGTTCCGGGCCGATGATGTGCACGATGCCTTGATGAATGTCGTTGAGGTCGTACAGGCGAATACCGAACTGCTTGCAGTTTTCGCGCAAAGTGTCCACTTGCTGTCGGGCGATGGGGTCGGCGATCGGCAGGTTGCGATTGTTGGTCGGCACGTTGTGATCGGGAGTAGCGATCGTGCGTTCTGGGCGACGAACCCGGCGGCCGGCTAGTCTGAGGCCTTCGAAGGCTTGGGCGCTAGTAACTTCGTGAACCAGATGCAAGTCGATGTACAGCATGGCTTGCTTGCCTGGCTCGGCATGAACGACGTGATTGTCCCAGATCTTTTGAAACATGGTTCGTGGCGAACCGCTGACTGTTGACATGGCTGTAGGTGGGTTCCTGGAGCTTCAATAGGGTGGAGTTGATGCTGACCGGGGTGGGCAACTGGGCTGCCTAACATCTTAACCGCCGCGGCCGATTTGCGGTATACTCGCCAGGCTTCTGCGACTATTGCCCGGCTGGCTTAGGCCCTGCCAGGCTCCCAGCATACTCACTGTCGTGATTGTATTATCACCATGTCTGATACTGACCGGCGCGCGTCTGAGACGAACTGGCATTTGGCTTGCACAATAGCTGATCTGGAGGGCGGCGCCCGGGAAGTGCTGATTGGCCAAAGGGTGATTGCGATATTCAGGACTCCCGAAGGCTTTTCCGCGGTCGATGGCATGTGTGCTCATCAAGGTGGGCCGATTGCCAAGGGAACTCTGGACGGCTGTTGCGTCACTTGCCCGTGGCACGGTTGGCAATACGATGTGACCAATGGCAAGAACATGTTGACCGGCAGGCAGCTGCTGGCCACTTTTCCAGTTGAAGTGCGGGGTGAGGAGTTGTGGTTGGAAGTTCCGCAGTAGTTTCATCTGGCCTCGACTGTGCTTTGCGCACCCAGTGTTTATTGTCGATATCTCGTGTCGTCGATGTCGCGCGTAGTCGATTGACTCGGTGAATGTTCTTCCACGGAAAAAAATGGACGGGCGATGCCGATCCTGCAGGAAACTCCCGAGGGTCTTTATTGTTCAGCCGGCGACTTCTACGTCGACCCGTGGCGGCCGGTCCGTCGTGCAATTATTACGCACGCTCATAGCGATCATGCGCGTTATGGCTGCGACAGCTATTTAGCGGCGCGCGATGGTGCTGCAATTTTACAAATGCGATTAGGCTCACAGGCTCGCATCAGCCTGGCCAATTTTGGTCAATCGCAAACAATCGGTGGAGCGAGGGTGTCACTTCATCCCTCGGGACACATGACCGGAGCGGCTCAAGTACGTATTGAGGTTGGCGGCGAAGTGTGCGTTGTTTCGGGCGACTATAAACTGCAGAGCGATCCAACATGCTCTAGCTTCGAAGCCGTACGTTGCCACACTTTCATCACTGAATCAACTTTTGGTCTGCCGCTATACCGCTGGGACAGCCCAGCAAAGATTTTTGCAGAGGTCGATCAGTGGTGGCGCACCAATCAAGAGCAGGGCAGAGCAAGTTTGCTACTGGGTTATACCGTTGGCAAGGCACAGCGATTGCTAGCGTCGGTCGATAGTTCTATCGGTCCTATCTTTGCACATGGTGCGATCCTGAGCGCCGCACGCGCGTATCGTGCATGTGGAGTAAAACTTCCCGAGCTGAAGTCTGTGTTAGAAGCGCCTGCTCGGTTTGACTGGTCGCAAGCGCTGATTGTAGCCCCGCCATCGGCGCTTGGTTCCACCTGGGTCCGACGGTTTGGAAACGTGTCGACGGCAATGGCGAGCGGTTGGATGCGCGTGCGCGGTATTCGTCGGCGACGAGCGGTCGATCGAGGGTTTGTCGTATCTGACCATGTTGATTGGCAAGACTTGATGCAAGCCATAGCGGCAACGGGCGCTCAAGAGATTTGGGTTACACACGGCTATACCAACCAAGTCGTACGCACACTGCGATCTCGAGGCTTGGATGCGCGCGTGGTCGTAACTCAATTCACAGGTGAAACGGCTGAAGTAAGTGGCGGCGATGAACCACTCAATGGTGAACTCTCTAGTGAGGAGACACTGGACGCTCATTCACCGTCTAATGACGATGCACTGGGAGGCTGACCAGGACAAGTTATGCAACGCTTTGCCCAACTGTTCGCCCAGCTTGATCAGACCAACAAGACCAACGACAAGGTAGAAGCGCTCGGCCAGTACTTTCGTGAAACCGATTCGGCCTCGGCGGCTTGGGGGTTGTACTTCTTGAGCGGGCAGAAGTTGCAGCGATTGGTTAGTAGTTCGCTACTTCGGCAATGGGCGATGGAAGTCGCAGAGATTGAGACCTGGTTATTCGATGAATGCTATGAAGCTGTAGGAGACTTAGGCGAGACGATCAGCTTGATCGTGCCACGGCCCGTTGCAGGAGAGAAACAGTTTACGTTAGCCGAGTGGGTAGAGCAAAAGTTATTGCCGCTAAAGAGGCTAACGGTAACTGAACAGCGGCGCGAGGTGGTGGCCGCTTGGCGTGAGCTCGATCAGGTGGCTTGCCTGGTGTTTAACAAGCTTCTCACCGGTTCTTTTCGAGTGGGTGTCTCGCAAAAGTTGGTTGTGCGCGGGGTGGCTCGAGCCAGCGGCATAGATGCGGAAGTGTTAGCGCACCGCTTGATGGGTTCATGGCAGCCTAGCGCGGAATTTTATCTACAGCTGATTCATCCTGATGCTGAAGACACGGTAGTCAGTCGTCCGTATCCGTTCTTTTTGGCTAATCCCCTAGAGGACTTGCCTGAATCGTTAGGAGCGATCGACCAATGGCAAGCGGAATGGAAGTGGGATGGAATCCGCGCACAGATTGTGCGTCGATGCGGGCAAACGTTTATTTGGTCGCGGGGTGAGGAGCTTATGCAAGATCGCTTTCCTGAACTGGAAAGTGTAGCGGCGAGGCTGCCAGATGGTACCGTGCTCGATGGCGAGATCGTCGCGTATCGCGATAGCGTGATCCAGCCGTTTGCACATTTGCAGCGTCGCATTGGCCGCAAGGCTCTGGGTAAAAAGATTTTGCGCGAGGTACCCGTGGCATATTTGATGTTTGATTTGCTGGAGTGGCAAGCGATCGATATTCGGGCGGAGCCATTGTCGAAGCGGCGCGATAAGCTGAACGAATTGTCTGTGGCGATTGAGCAGTCGGCACGTATCGCGGCCGAATCGACCCGTTCAGATGGTTGGTTGAATTTGGTTGGCGACGTGGATGAGGCTGGGCGATTGAGCCGGGTGGGAGATACATGTGGATTTCAGCTGCCTGCGGCTGTCAGGGCTGGTAGCTGGGAAGAGCTGATGCACATTCGCAGCGGTGCACGCGCAGCGCACGCTGAGGGGCTGATGCTCAAGCGGCTTGACTCGCCATATCGCGTTGGTCGGCCGCGCGGAGATTGGTGGAAGTGGAAGATCGAGCCTTATACGATCGATGCTGTGCTGATCTACGCCCAGCGGGGACATGGCAAGCGAGCCAGTTTGTATACCGACTACACCTTTGCCGTATGGGACTGCGAGGTGCTCGTCCCATTTGCCAAAGCGTACTCGGGGTTGACCGACAAGGAGATTGCTCGTGTGGATCGGTTCGTGAGGCAGAATACCCTGGAGCGCTTCGGCCCCGTGCGTAGCGTGACTCCGCAGCTAGTGTTTGAGCTAGCATTCGAGAACATTCAATTGTCGACTCGGCACAAGTCGGGGATCGCTGTCCGATTCCCACGGATCTTACGTTGGCGTGAGGATAAGCCAATTTCCGAAGCCGACTCCCTCGAAACCATTCGAACGATGTTGGGTGGTCGCGCTACAGTCGATCAGGATTCGGCCGCTCAAGATTTGGGGGCTCAAGATTCTGATGGTCAAGGATTGGGCAATCAAGGATTGGGCGGTCAGCTATCGTGACGCGTCCCAAGCTAAGCCGGGCCAGTCTTGCCCAGGCGACCGATCGCGTAGAACGATGGTTTAGCTTGCTAAACCGCAAGCCCTTTGCCTTCCAGCGTCAGTCTTGGCGAGCCTACCTGCAGGGCAACCACGGTCTGATCCACGCTCAAACTGGGACAGGCAAAACTCTTGCCGCCTTCCTCGGCCCCGTCATTGAACAGCTAGCAATCGATCACCCCAATGCTGGCATTGCCCAAAGTTATGGGACAGGCGCGCAAGTTTCGCAATCTCCTTTTGGGACAGACCCCGCGGA
The DNA here is from genome assembly GCF_056494185.1 of Rania fehmarnensis. Classification (NCBI taxonomy): domain Bacteria; kingdom Pseudomonadati; phylum Planctomycetota; class Planctomycetia; order Pirellulales; family Pirellulaceae; genus Rania; species Rania fehmarnensis. The sequence continues at coordinate 1,740,782 of NZ_CM151398.1, read as the reverse complement.
GCGCGCGGCGACCTCGGTCAAACGGACGAAGCGTAACTCTCGACGCTCGCGGGCTTTAAAGGTTTTGTGGATTACGCCGCTACGTGCTTTGGCAGGTGACACGGAGACGAACCTTCGCGCGGCGGTTGCAGGCCTGGGCGTGGACTGGGAGGTCGAGAAGCGAACCAGCGACACTTCAGCTTCGTTGCGGGCCAGGCAGAGCATCGCTCTGCCGGAGGTCCTCATCACTACTCCAGAGAGTGCGACCGTTCAGTTGTCGCGCGAGGACTGTCCCCAACGCTTTTCTCAGCTGCGTTTGATCGTGGTGGATGAATGGCACGAATTGCTAGGTAGCAAACGTGGTGTCCAAACAGAGCTAGCACTAGCAAGGTTTCGAGTACTTTGCCCCGGCGTGCGAATCTGGGGCCTTTCGGCAACTTTAGGAAATTTGGGACAGGCAATTCAGACTCTGGTCGGCCCCGCACAGATGGGACAGACCACCTTGGTGAAAGGCAAGATCCCAAAACAGATTCAGATTGAAGAGCTGATTCCAGAGAACATGGAGCGATTTCCCTGGGCTGGCCACCTGGGACATCGCTTGGCTCCACAAGTCGCAGAAATTATAAGGCTATCAAAGTCGGCGCTGGTTTTTACCAATACTCGGTCGCAAGCTGAGGTTTGGTATCGTGCATTGCTAGCACAGTTACCGGAACTTGCGGGTCAGATGGCGGTTCATCATGGCTCGCTCGATCAAAAGTTGCGTTGGTGGATCGAAGATCGCCTTCGCGATGGTCGGATGCGATGTTGCGTTTGCACTTCCAGTTTAGAACTAGGAGTCGATTTTCCGGTCGTCGATCGGGTAGTACAGATCGGCAGCCCCAAAGGCTGTGCGCGACTCATCCAGCGAGCTGGCCGTAGCGGACATCAGCCGGGACAGGCCAGTCAGATCACGTTTGTTCCAACACATGCCCTGGAGTTGGTTGAGATCGCTGCCCTCAAGAGCGCCCTAGCCGAAGGGCATATCGAACAACGCATTCCGCTCAGTAAACCGCTAGACGTCTTGGCGCAACATGTGGTCACCGTCGCCCTCGGCGGCGGGTTTCGCTCGGCAGAATTGCTGGCTGAGGTACGTGGGACAGGCGCCTATCAAGAGCTGAGCGACGAAGAGTGGCAGTGGGTAATCGACTTCGCGACCAAGGGAGGTTCCAGCCTCGCGGCCTACCCGGACTACCACCGCATTGAATTGATCAATGATCGTTATTGCATGACCAACAAGAGATTAGCTGCCCTGCATCGCATGTCCATTGGCACAATTGTCAGCGATGCGGCCATGCAGGTGCGGTACATGAGCGGCAAGGCTCTAGGAACTGTCGAAGAGACATTCGTGGCGAGACTGTCCCCTGGCGATCGATTTATGCTAGCGGGCAAGCTACTGGAATTGGTACGAGTCCATGACAATACCGCTTGGGTTAAACGCGGTCGTGGACAAGAAACTGCCATACCCCGCTGGATGGGCGGCCGCATGCCATTGTCAACTGAACTGTCTCAAGCGATGAGAGAACAGCTAGAACAGAGCATCGCTGGCGTTTACAAAGGACAGGCCATGAAGGCTGTTCGACCCATGTTGGAACTTCAACTCAGTTGGTCAACCTTACCCGCTCATGACGAATTGCTCATTGAACGCTGGAAAGATCGGGACGGACACTATCTGTTTGTTTATCCGTTTGAGGGCCGACTGGTACACGAAGGACTGGCCGCTCTATGGGCGCTACGCTTATCACGCATTAAACCCATTTCGTTCTCCATGGCCATGAATGACTATGGATTCTTATTGGTTTCGCCCACGGAACCACCCCTTGAACAATCGATTTCCAACTTGCTGGCCTTAGAAAACGTCGGCCAAGATATTCTGTGTAGTTTGAACGCATCGGAAATGAGCCGGCGACAGTTTCGCGAAATTGCACGCGTGGCTGGCCTGCTATTCCAAGGTTACCCCGGGCAACGCAAGCTTGCCAAACATCTGCAAGCGTCCAGCAACCTGTTCTACGATGTCTTTGTTCAATATGACCTCGAAAATCTTTTATTGCAGCAGGCTAATCGAGAAGTATTGCAACATCAATTGGAAGCGGACCGTTTGCAAGCGGCTATGAGCAGAATGACTAACAGCCGTATCTTAATTCAGAATCTCAAGCGACCTACTCCGCTAGCATTTCCGCTTATCGCGGATCGGCTGCGTGATCGGCTAAGTAGCGAGAGTTTCGCGCAGCGTGTGGAGAGAATGCTTCAATCCTTATCAAAGCATTGGGACAGGACTTAAAAACTTTACGAAGGTAGCGAGTTAGCTAACTATTCCCAGTGCACAGATTAACACAATTCGAAAATTCGCAAATTTTTTTACGCGTTTTCTCCAGGGATTTACGCGCATTGCGAGTCTGAAAAAGCGTTTTTGCCCTTGACGCGTCCCTATCCTAGTAAATGTGAACTCGCTCACGTGACGGTCTCGGCGGCAGCGGTGACTTGTGTGGCCCATGATGCATGCATACGCCCATGGTGCATAGGTTTTTGGCTGCGGTTGGGGCAGCGGTCTGTTTCTCATTTACCCATGGAGGCATCGAAACCATCATGACCAGACCTCGTAATCAAATTGTCGATCTCGATTACTGCCAGATCTATCACTGCGTTACGCGCTGCGTACGCAAGCTCAAGCTGCTCAACATCGGTACGACCGATCGTCGGCAGTGGGTGTGCGATCGCCTGGTTGAACTGGCGATGTACTACGCTATCGTGCCCATCTCCTTTGCAATTCTGGGAAATCATTTGCATTTCATGTTGCGGATCGATCCCGAGACGGCTCGCGGCTGGTCGGCCGAAGAAGTGCTACGCCGCTGGTATACGCTGCATCCGCCCTACGTCAAAGGCAAGAAGATGGTCGAACTGGACCCGGAGTGGTTGGCCAAGAAGGCTCTGGATTTAGAACTGGTGGAGAAACTGCGCCTGCGTCTGATGGACTTGGGTTGGTTCATGAAGGACTTGAAGCAGCCGCTCTCGCGCCTGGCCAACGCTGAGGATGGATGCCATGGCGCGTTCTTTGAAGGACGTTACAAGTCGGTGGCGGTGCTGGATGAAATAGCGGCGTTGATGGTGTTGGTGTACATCGACAATAACCGGTATGCGGCGGGATTATCGAGGTTGCCGGAGTTGGGGCGTTACACGTCGCTCTACGAGCGGTTGTTGCATGTCGAGTCGTTGGGACGGATGGACGACCTGCAGGCTGCCAAGTCGGGTAGCATCGCAGCCAGCCGGGCCAGCGAGGGTTTGGAAGACGATCTGTGGCTCATGCCGATCGAGGACCGTCGCCGCTTTGGGGCCAAGCGTGCGGGATTGATCGAAGGTTTTACGCTTGGTCAATATTGTTGGTTGGTCGATGAGACCGCTCGCATGCAACGCGAGGGCAAGCAGAGTTTGTCGCCTGAGACCGCGTCGATCTTTGAGCGACTCAAGATGACTCCGGAGCTGTGGCTGATGCAGCAGGTGCTGCTTTCGCAGGATCGCTGGCGCGGAACGTTCTTTGCGACCAGCCAAGAGAAGCTGCAGGAAGCAGCTGCCCACTTCGGTCGCAAACGTTGCTACAACCTAAACGGCTACTCGGCCGCCTAGGCAATTTTCGCAGCAGTCGTAAACTCACTAGTATGCAACTGTTGCCTGAAATCCGAATCGACGTACAGGATACTTGTCTCACCTTGCTTCCAAGCAAAATGGTTTGGTGGCCGGATCAGCGTGCGCTAATTCTTGCGGATACGCACTTTGGTAAGGCGAGTACTTTTCGCAAAGCTGGACTGCCAATACCGGCCGGCACATCGACATCCATGCTTCACGCAATTTCACGTGAAGTAGACCGGCTGTGTGCGCAACAACTGATCATTGTAGGAGACTTCATACATTCCTCGGTGGCTGCTGGAACAGACTACGAGGACGAGTTGCGTAGCTGGCGGACGGCAAATCGTAAGGTGGGCATTTTCCTGGTACGTGGCAATCATGATACTCGGCGATCGGACTTTTATGAGAACCTAAACGTCGACGTCAGTGAAGAGGATTTTGCCGATTTTGGCAGTTTGCGATTCTGCCACTTTCCTGAAATGGCGACCTCGGAACGGTTTACAATCTGTGGACACATGCATCCCGCTGTTCGAATTGGCCGTGGCCCAGTTAGGGAGAGTTTTGCATGTTTCCTTTTGACGAGCATGTGCCTTGTCTTGCCCGCCTTCGGCGAATTTACAGGGCGTGCAATCGTTAGGTTGAACGCAGGCGATGTCGCTTACGGGATAGCTGACGACAGTCTCTTCTGCCTTACGAGTCCTGCATACAGTTAATGCGCTCCAAAGTTCTGCGCGACCTCAAACAGCATCAGACGTGGTCTGTCCCATAACTGATGGCCGTCCCATAACTGATGGCCCAAAGACTAGTGGGCCTGTCCCAAAAGCAAAGTCTAGTGGGTCTGTCCCAAAAAAACGCTAAGGGGTCAGACCCGGTACCTCCGATGACTTCAGGCTCTAAAGGCGAGTGTGCCTGTCCCAGAAAAAAGATGGGACAGACCTGGGTGGACTACCAAGGGCGGAGCTTCCAACCGCAGAAAAAGCCGAGGCCGAAGAGTGCGCCAGCGACCACGCCTGGGCGACTGCGGCAATAGCCTTCGATCGATTCCGTTACCTCCGAGATCAGTTTAGAAAAGTCCTCGCCACAAAATTCATCGATCGAATCTGCCTCATCGTGAGATTGCGACTGCCTGCGCTCTAAATCCGACGTGGACATAATTTACCTCTTGGGTTGAAAGTAGGAAAATGTGAACTGCATGCTGGTTAGATTGAAAATGACTGCGAGAGAGCTTGCCTAAGCCAGCGCAGGTTCTCCGCGGCCTCACGGCGACTGGTGGAAAATGATCGCAGCGAAGTACGAAGCTGTTGAACACACCAAGCGCCCAATCCAACCCCGATGGCAGCAAACCCTCCACCTACTAAAAGCTGGCAAACCCACAGGGGCCAATCCAACCCCCACTGAAGGAGCGAACTGAGACCTAGTGCTAGGACAGGCAACGAAGCAAGTAGTAAACATACGGAAACTAACGTCCCAAAGAACGCAATTTTCGCCGTTTGAATGCAACTGCTAGCATCAGCTTTGAGCAACTTTCCCTGGAGTTCAGCCAAGTCCAGTGCGTCATTTATGACCGATGAAGCTCCGTGCGTTACACCCTGAATAGGCCCAACCCGCTCGGCCGATGCAAAGCGGTCTCTCATCCTCGACGTTTGACCAACCATCCGATCACCCCCCCTACCACAGCGGCTACCAAAAGACTTGTACCTGGCCGATTGCGAATGAACGAAGTGGATTTCTCCATCAGCATTTCATGCGTCTGAGTAAAGGTGGACTCGATCTGCTCAGTCCAATTGCCTTCAGAGTTAAGGCCTGGTATACGAGCCTGCCCTTTAAGGTCGGGCAGATGATGTTTGCCGTTGGTTCGGTAAGGCATTGCTTCCTCGCGTGTGAATAAGTGATTGAATTTGCTCGGCAACATACCCTCGGACGGCGTTGCCAATTAGCGAGCCTACGAATCCCATAGCCGCACCACCCAGACCAGCAATGCCGGCGGTCCGCGCCTGCTCGTCGCTTATGGCATCAGTCCCATTCGAACTGGGCGCTGCGTTGCTAGCGACGGAGCTACGCGCGCCTGTCCCATGAGAGCGAGTGGGTACCAGCCAGTAGCCCAGGGCACCCGCTAGAACCACTATAGGAATGGGATGAGCCCGGACATGCTCGCGCCAATCGCTCAGCCGCTCAACCTCATGTCCAAGGTCGACGGCGTTTACCAAGCCCCGGTTGCGGACGATTGCCATTTCTTGACATACAGCGACTTGATCTAGCATATTGACCTATCCCCCTCCACCCAGACCGCGAAAGCCCCACAGAATCCTCGCGCGCCACGCACTTTAGAATCCATAGCCTAAGCTCTGGAACTACCAACGACGATTGTTGCTGCCGCCAAATAGTGAAGCGCCAGTAATCAAACCCGCGGCAATACCCGCAACAAATGCAATCGCGATCGACTCCACCGGTCGCTGCTTGACCGTCTGACGGGCCACGCGATAACCGTCTTGCGCCGCGGAAGCGGCATAGTCATACCCTTCGCGCACTCGATCGCCTGCCATCGATGCATATTCGCTCGCACCTTCGGCTACACGATTCATTGTACCGGACGCGTTATTGCTCAAAGAACGAATATAAGATTCGATATCCTCACGAGCCTGACCAGTCTTGCGCTGAATAACGCCAACCAGCTGATTGACATCGCCCTTCAATCCAGCCAGGTCATCACCTGTCAGTTGCGAGTACTTCTTCTGCACTGCGCCTACCATTTGATTCCAAGAACCTTGCACATCTTCGCGAGTCAACATATTTACGCTCCTCAAACTTGGACAACAGTGTCTCATGCTCAGCCGCTAACGCTGAACGCATCCAGCTTCAGCTGTTTGCATTAGACGCCAGTTGCATTCGCCGTACCAATCCGTCAAACGTGATCGATAATCGCGCAGCTGTGCACATGTTCTGACTAACCTCGCTTTGGCACAGCCCTTGCAACACCGCTAGATTCGACGGCGGCCAATCTAAGATTTGGAGTGTTTCCAAGTAGTGCCGCGAAACAATATCACTAACGACTTGTGTTGTGAGGAGCGGTACCATGCTTTCTTGGGCTTTGACTTTCCTGGTGTTGGCAATTATCGCCGCAGTGTTTGGATTCGGTGGAATCGCTGCAGGCGCATCACAAATTGCTCAAATTCTGTTCTTTCTGTTTTTGGTAATGTTTGTTGTCAGCCTGATCACTGGCGGACTGCGTGGACGCACACCGGTCTGAACACGCTGGCAGCGAGCAATTCACAAGCGGGCGGCGGCTTAACAGCCCCTGCGTATTACATGCAGCTTTTACAGCGGCGCAACATTGACGCATGTCAGTTGCGTCGCTGTTGTCGTTGGCATCGCAAGAAAAAAATCGGATCGTATTGCTTGTCGAATTAAGGAACGGTTCTACATGGCTCAATTGCCTCAGCCTCTTTCGACCAGCGTCTTGAATTTCAGCTCAGCTCTCAACAGTCCCACGCTCTTAGTAGGCAGCAGAACGGCGGTAGTCGAACAGTTTCCAGAGCATGCAGCCGCATTGCTAGAATGTTCAAACATCAAACTGTGCGGTGAACTGCCGGACTCAGACCCAGCCTGCGAACTCTGGCAACGAATTCAAACGCTGCAGCCAGATCGAATCTGGATCGTGGGTGGTGATGGAACTATTAATCTAGTTGGACAATGTGCTCTGCGAGTAAGCCAATCAATCCCTTGCTGGCTAACACCGGCTGGCACCGCCAACGACTTAGCTCGATCGTTGAGTGAACGCTTTTTGGACAAAGATCCGGTGCCCGAGAAACCCATGCCTTCGATCTCTCCACAGATCTTAGTTGATCTTCTGTCAGTCAAACTAGATAACAATCCTTGGGTACAGTGTAGCGCTAACATGCTGACGCTTGGAACAAGCGCACGCAATACGCATCATGTGACCACTGAGATAAAAGCTCGCTGGGGCGCGTTGGCCTATCTGACGCAGGTATGGCGAGCAATGGCCGATCTCGAACCGTTTACTATTCGCTTAACTGTTGGCCAGACTGAACCCAGGACCGTTGAAAACATCCTGAACGTGTTTGTTGCCAACGGCAAATATTGTGGCGGCGGTTTTCAGATTGCCCCCCAAGCCTCCATTGATGATGCTTTGATGGATGTACTGATTATTCGACAAGGTACGACAACGGAACTGGCACACCTGGCCACGTCCTACCTGACTGGCAACCACTCCGAGCATAATCTCGTCGAGCACTTCACTGCTAAACACTTGAAGATCCAGTGCGAGAACTCTTCGCCTATCACCCTGGATGGCGAATCGTTCACGGCACAGAGCATCGAGATCAACATCGAGCCGGCACGTTTGCCAACAAGCTTGGTATTGCCGCAATAAGGGCTGCGGGGCTGGCACGCAACGTGCATCGAGTTCTAGTGTGTTTCAGGCAGTGTGTTACTGCGTTAAAAACGAACGACAACTCTTTTGGAGTATGGGATGATGAAACGGTTTTTAGGTTTGGGATTGCTGCTAGCGACATTTGGGCTGGTTGGTTGTGACGAAACAGTGAATGACCATCAAGCAGATGCCGTACGTGAACAATCGAACGCGGATGCCGACGCCGTACGGAATCAACACAACCAAGCCGCAGACAATGTCCGCGATGCAACTGGCAAAGACGCCCTGGGCAATGCCCGTACAAATTCCGCCGAAAATCGCGCCGATGCGATTGAAGAACATGGCGAGAACAAAGCCGACGCAATCGAGCAGGCCGGCGAGAACAAAGCCGACACGATTGAAAATCGCGATAACGTGAATACCCCGAGCACGGTTCCGGGAACTACAACTCCTCGCTAGATTTAAAACGCGTCCCGCATAGCAATCAACGGCGAACTGTAACCAGTTCGCCGTTTTGCATTTACCCCTGGAGCTAGCGATGCTCTGCGCGAATTTCTCGCGACCGTTGAATTGGCACGGCGAGTGCTATTTAAATCGAAAATCAATGGTTGTGCCAACCCCGAGAATTACTGAACGCGAACTTTAGAATTGCATGGGAAGGAAGTAAAGATGTTGCAGACCCTCGCCGCAAAAGCTAAGCCAGTCAAGACTAATTTCACACAACATAGAGCTCGTCAACTTGACGTTCGCAATAGTTGGTCCGTCCAACAGCGAATCGAGCGGAGGCAGCGAGCGGAGATTCGTCAATTGCAATTGCTGCAACTGGCTGGTTTGCAACTGGTTTGTTCACGGTAGCGCCGGGGCTGCTGCCGCTGCATCGTTTCGCCCGCAGCTGCTTTATGTTTCTCTATCTATCTCGACGGTATACATCATGAAAAAAATTCACTCTGGACTCAAATGCATCGGTCAACGCTCGGGCAAAGTTAAGTATGCGTTGGCCATGTGGTTATTGGGCCTGCCTTTACCGATTGTCTTGATCGCACTATTCTGGGGTGGCTGTGACTGGTAGTACTCGACTTCGAGTAACAGATCAACCAGCCGCGGATATCTAGGTTGATTTGCTTCCGAAAGTGCATCGTGAAAACTAGTTTTTGCAAGTGTGGCAATCGACTGTTTTTTAACAACCATAGTTGTTTGGCCTGTGGTAGGGCAGTGGGCGATTGCCAGGTCTGTTCGCACTTAACTAGCTTTAGCCAAGATGGCGGTACATTGGCCATACGGTCCAATGACGTGCAATCAACTGACAGTCCTACCCCCCAAGACCGCTGGCAGTGCGATCAACCTGCATGCTTACGCGATGTAGTGCCTTGTGCCAACCGATTCAAAGGGGCGTGTACAAGTTTCGTGGAAGTTGGCCAACCTGAGCTCTGTCCATGGTGTCAGTTCACGACGTTTATTCCTGACCTTACGTTAGCTCCAAATCAACTACGCTGGGCGTCGCTGGAGGCAGCCAAACGCAGGCTCTTGGCAGCGCTTGAACAACTTGAATTGCCGCCTTATATATCCGGCCTTAAAGAGCAGTATCCGCTCTCATTCGAATTCCGTGCCCCGATTGTCGTTGATGGCATTAGTCAACCGGTCATAACCGGTCATGCACAAGGCGTGATCACCGTCAACGCCGAGGAGGCGGACAGTGACCGTCGGGAGGCAACCCGGCTTGCGCTAGGCGAGCCGCAACGAACACTCATTGGACACATGCGTCACGAAATCGGGCACTATATAGATTGGTCATACGCTTCGCGCGTGGCGCTCGACGAATACGTCGTGCTCTTCGGGGATCCCAACGCATTCGATTACGAACAGTCTAAGCAACGTCACTATGCCGAAGGCGCGCCGGCGGATTGGCGTCAACGCCATGTGAGTGCCTATGCGTCCATGCATCCTTGGGAGGATTTTGCTGAAACGGTCAACGCGTACTTGGACATCTTGGCCATCGCAGAGACGGCTCGAGATCAGAAATTGGCCGAGATCGATACCAGTCCCAGCGCTTCGGCGGCCGGTATGGTCACAGCGATATTGCCTTTAGCCGTAGCCATTTCCGAGTTCAATTTAGACCTTGGCTTGCAGCCACTGCTGCCCGAACATCTCTCGCAAACGGCGATCGACAAACTGGCCTACGTACATCGGCTGCGGGCCCCAGCTGTGCGTGCTGAGTACATTAAGCAGCACGAGCAGCCTTCCACCGGCGGCGGGCCTGCCAAGCTAGAACCGGCAGGCTAAACAGCGCGAGCGAAGTGGGTTCGGGTACAACGATCAAGCTAAGCTGCTGGCCGCCCACCATAGCCCCATTGATTGCATTGGTGTAGCGAGCGATTAGGGAATCGCCCGAACCTGCGGATGCGTCGCCAAAATCGCCCCCGGTATAGGTAAACCAGTGCACTCCCACCAGAACTGGCCGCCCCATAATAATCATGAACGATGGTGCACCGGAGTCGCCAGAGTTTACTTTCGCTTCATCGGGCCCAACGCCCCCGGTGGGCGTGTCGTAATCAAAGATGATCGTATCGCTGATGGTTGGGCCGAGAGCTGGGTCGGAAAAATTGGCCAGGAAGGCATCAACCGTGTTTCGTCCAACCTTCATCTGGGCAGTGGGTACCACCACATTGCCTGCGACTCCGTAGACGTACAATTCGTGATTTAGGAAGCTCAACGGATCGGGAAAAGCGGCTACTTCAAATGTATTGAAATTGGTAGGTGAGTCGATGCGTCCCAGCCACACATCCGATCCTGATATCTGCTGGCCCCCAACTACATTCACTATTTGACTTGGACCGGTCACGGAATTCGATCCGTACAGAGTCAAGGTTTCGCCCACACCTGGATGAAAGTGCGTTGCACTGATGAAATAGTTAGGGCTGATCATAGTTGCCCAGCGTCCTCCACTACTTCGGGCAACGCCAGACCAATCGAACGGATCGCCGATGAACTGGCTGCTATTGGCGAAACGGTTATGTTTCGCTGGATCATAACCGCGCACCGTCAGATCCGCGATCGCCGAAGACTGAAACCATGCCACGCAGCAAGCCATGAAAGCTACAAGCGCTTGCCATTTCAAATTAGGAAGTATCATCGTCTCGTCCCCCTTAACGCGCAGAACCACCATTTCGCATTAAGTACACAATGTGCAAGATAAGCAAGTGTCCGGTTCAGTTTTCTGCAAAGATTTGCCAGGCTAGACTGTGCAAGCAAAATTTAACTACTTCTTGGGAGCAACATTGCCAGTCGGGTTTTTCACTGGCAGCGTCGTTTTGGATTGTGGGGGTGTGTTGGGGGGAGTTCCGCCGGGTTGAATAAGCCCTGTAAGAGCTGCATTGGCATCAGCTTCTGCCTCCGCCTCAGGACCGACGGCCGCTGGAGGCTTTTTGGCTGCTTCTTCTTTAAGTTGGGCCAGCGACTTCTCTTGAGCCTTGGCCAAATCTTCCAAGCCAGCTTCTCGATAAGCCTTGACCATCAATTCGCGCGTATTGATACGTTTGGCATCGATGCCAATGGCTTTCTCCAGGCTCTCGACGGCATCCAATGGACGCCCAGCTATGATGCGTATCTGCCCTTGGCTATCGTACAGTTCGGGATTGCGACCATCGACGCTAATGGCTTTGGCAATTAACTCTTCCGAGCGTTCAACTTTGGATGCGTCGGTCAGTGCGAGAGCTAACGATAGGTTGTTTAAGGCTACAGGGTGGTTGGGTGCAGCCTTTAAAGTCAGTTCCAAGTGTGGAATGGAGTCAATAAGACGCCCAGCTTTGATACATTGATTGGCTAGTATGAGGTGGGCCAAAGCCGTCGCTTTGCCTTCGGCTAATTGTTGCTCCATGACTGCTTTCAATTCCGCGGAAGCGCTGACGCCCATATCGTCCAACAGTGCAATTTCAGTACTGAGATTAGGATTGGCCGGATACTCCTTCATGGCCAAGTCGAGCAAGCTCAAATTGAACTCGAGTCCCTTGGGTGTTTTTCGAACGGATTTGCGATACATCAGGCGCAGGGCTTCGGAACCCAAATATTTCAACTGTTCGTTTTCACCTTCAAGCGTATTGAGGCCCGCCCGGGTGACTTGAAGGGCTTCCTGAAAATTCTCTTCCGTCAGTTCCAAGGAAGCCAACTGAATGAAGTCTTGTAGTTTAGGGGTGGGCTTTTTGATGGCGGCTTGCAGCGTAGAACGAGCCGAAACAGAAGCTTCGTCGGCTACCCGCGGCACATTAAAGCGGCGCGCCATGATCGAATAGGCACTTTGTAGCCCAGGGTCTTTTCGCGCGGCTTTATTCATTACCTCCAGAGCTTCTCCTCGTTTGCCCGTGTTGGCCAAGAGGTTTGCATAGATCGCTAGCAATCCGCTTCCAGCACCTTCCCAGTTCTGAACTCGCGATAAGTGATCAATCAACTTTGCCTGATCTTCTTTACTGAGAGGTTGGCGTCCAAGTAAATCAATGGCTAACCAGGCGTGTGCGGGTGCAAAACCTTTTTCATTCTCTAATGATGCGATCTCTTCCATCATGCGCCGCGCTTGGGGCAAACGCTGACTTCGAGCCATCTGCAAGGCTACGACGTAGCGAGTACGAGCGCTCTCGTCGTTGAGTTTTAGCAGTCTTCGGTAGAGCATATCGCTGAACGAAGACGTGGCCTCTTCGTCCATCAAGATGGTGCTACGTTTCTCTTCATCTTCAGTTCTTTGGGTTTCCGACTTCAACCTTGCTTGTTCTACTTCGGCAATTTGCGCGTATCTTTTAACGAGCGTGTCGCGACTAAGCGACTTACCCCACAGAACTAGCCCGAAAGCCAAAGCAACCAACAACAGGGCCGGCGAAAACAACAACAGACGTCGCCAGGGACGTGTCGAAATACACGAATTGAATACTTCCTCGGCAGCGTGTATCAAAAGGCCTGGCCGAGAGAACGCTCTGATCCAACTCTGTAGAAGCGTTGGCTGATCTTCGTCCGTTTCGACAACACGATTGACTGGGTTCATAATGCAAAGACTACTATGTGTATTGTGATCAAAGTACGAGGGGTTACTTAACGTTGGCTGCTTTCACCTTTTCGCGAAGAGCTTTGCGTGCCTCTGCGAACTGCTTGCGCAAATCATCCTTCTCATCAGCGTTAAGCTTCCGACCGCTTTCGATTACCAACTGAATCTGATAGCAAATGGGCTGAAACACCGGAGCATCAGTGGGCGAGGAATTGAGAAGTGTTCGCAAGCGACCAGTTACGTTTTGTGAGGCTGCTGACTCAATGACGTTCTCAAAGGGTTCGCAGTCGTCTGTCATGAGTGCATAACAAACGAATCCTCGCGAACCAAACTCGTTGCTCATTTCAATTTCGCGCCAGCCCCAGCCATCGTCATTTGCCTGGCTGAACGTTTCCACTGCCTCGACTTCCCAGCCCGAGTTGCCATAACAAACCTCCAAGGGATGGTAACCACGAAACGGGAAGTCTACTGACAAAAGAAAGCGTTGCTCCTGCTTGCGGTACTCCCAGATCAGCGAATGGGCACCTAAGAAACTGGCAGTGGATCGAGCTTCTGTTGCGAAATTGATACGTAACCATTCGCCTAACGAACCAGGCAAATCTTCCTTCTTTGGGAGTTTAGCCAATTGTTCAGGCGTGTATTCGGACAAGCCGTACGAAAAGATACCTGCTGGCTTGTCTCGGGCGACCACAATGGCAGGCAGAATTCCGGCCAATAGTGCAATGGCTGCCATCGAGCGCGTCACAATTCGCACCGACTTTTGCTGCCAAGGCTCTATGCGCGAAATCTTGGACTTTTGTTGCTCTCTCAACATTTGCTCATGCCGCAGCCTCGCAGCCCTTTCCTGAGGCGTCTCGTCTTCACTTTCCTCAAGCTTCGCTAAAGGATCCGTGGCAGGCCAGCATAAAAATGCATTCAGGGTCTTGAATACAAAATTGAAGTCCGGCGATGCAGGAGGAAATGGCTGAAGAAAGCCAGCCAAGAGCCATTCAGTCATCCATAAACCGAAGGCCGCCAGCGAGAATGTCAGCAATCCTAACAACTCATGGTCTAAACCGTGACTTAAGTCTCTTTGGTAATACTCTTGAGCCAACGCGATCGCCAGCAAACGCAAGAAATTACCGAACATGGCCCAGATAGGCACCGAAGCGATTACCAAGAATGAACACAAGAGGCTACGACCGTTGACCAGCACCAGCAGGGCACCTGCAGCCAACAACGCGTACATGCTAGCGATACCACTACAAGCCTCTTCGACAAACAGTTGCTGGCCCTTAATTTCAATTACGTTTGCCATGCGCATATGAGGAACGCCGAGCGCATCCATCGCATAGCCACAGGCCGCCGAGCTTGTGCCTTGTAGCCACGATATAAATCCAGCATCCCATCCAAAAGGCAGTGGTAGCGTTACCAACAACAACCCAGTCCAGGCGGCAACCGTACTCCAAGGCACCGAACCGCAACGCCCTAACCCCCACGCCAGAAACACCCCGATTGCGGCCACGTGAGCCAACCACGGCGCAAAAGCCCAGGCACCCAGCATCGAAACCAGAATCGACACACACAGCACGACAATACTCCAGGTCATTCGACCTTTTGTAATCGGCTGTTCATCAGCAGGCTGGTTCAGGATTGCGCGGATCGGGAAATAAAAGGCCACCAAGACCAGCACTGGAAAGAATTGGCGCTCAGGGCGCCCCATCACTCGCTGCCACTGCACCAGCAACAGGGGTGACATGGCAATCATCGGAACAATCAATACCCACAGGTCCCAAGCTTTAAAGTATTGGGGCGAGGTTTTCTGCGGACTCACGGCAACCGTGGCACTCATCGAGTTACTTTCCTACGACACAAACTTGAAAAGCCAATAAACTGCCATTAATGGTCAGCCGCTACTAGCGGGATCCTGTTCCTATTGTAGCCACAATCTCCCGTGATGAAATCTCTCCGTTGCCTACAGATCCGCGTGATTTTCGGCTGCGAGCATCCATCGTATGATGTCCAGATGAGTTCCAAGCTGCCTAAGTTCCCTTGCTAGCGAGTTAAAACTATGACCGTGCGTATCGCTGCGTTCGCATCCCTATGGGCCATAGCGTGCCTTCAAGTCGCCTTGGCGGAAGATTCACCCCAATTCCGCGGCGCCCAGCGCGATGGCAAAAGCTCGGAAACTGGCCTGTGGTCAGGTATCCGGAAAAAAGAAAAACCGGAATTGCTGTGGATGGGCTCCGGTGTGGGACAAGGTTACGCCAGCGTCTCCGTGGTCGGCCAGCGCATCTACACCTCTGGCAACACCGACCAAGGTCAATCGATCACAGCTCTCTCAGCCGCCGATGGACAAGTGATTTGGTCCAGCCCCATCACCCCCAATGCACCCCAGCATGACTACCAAGGCTCACGCACCACTCCCACCATCGACGGAGACCACCTGTACGCAGTCTCTTCCGGCGGCAGCATCGCTTGCTTGCAGACCGCCGATGGCAAACTCGTCTGGTCGCGCAGCTTCGACGAATGGAACGGCAAGATGATGAGCGGTTGGGGCTACAGCGAATCACCGCTGGTCGACGGCGAAATGGTCATCTGCACGCCCGGCGGTGACAAGGGCATCATGGTCGCGCTCAACAAGCAAACCGGACAAACCGTTTGGTCCGCCACGCTAGCCGCCAGCGACAACAACCAAGGACGTAGTGGTAACTCTCTCAATGACGGTGCCGGATACGCATCGATTATGATCTCCAACGGTGGTGGCGTGAAACAATATGTACAACTGGTTGGCAAAGGTGTCATCGGCGTTCGAGCCAGCGACGGTAAAGTATTGTGGCGCTACACGGGCGTCGCCAACAACGTCGCCAACATCCCTTCGGTGCTCGTCGACAAAGATTTCGTCTTCTGCTCCACCGCTTACGACACCGGCAGCGCACTGCTAAAGCTGACACCCGCCGGCCAAGGCGAAGTCAAAATGACAGAGGTTTACTACTTAGAAGCCAACCAGATGCAAAACAAACATGGGGGCATGGTACTGGTCGATGGTTACATCTATTCAGGCACAGGCAACGGCAACGGCCTGCCCCTGTGCATCAAGATGTCCAATGGCAAAGCTGCGTGGGGACCAGTCCGAGCACCCGGTAATGGAGAATCGAGCGTCACCTATGCCGATGGCGTGGTCGTCTTCCGTCGGCAAAGCGGCGATGTCGATTTTATCGAAGCTACGCCTAAGAAGTTCAATCTATTGATGAGCTTCAAACCAGAGTTTCAAGAGGGCGATACCTGGGCCTACCCCGTGATCTCAGGCGGCAAACTGTACTTGCGCGAGCAAGACAAGATAATGTGCTACAAGCTGAAGTAGTTCGCAACGTAGCGGCGCACCGGCCAGACCTGACACATTACGCGAACCAACGCCGAGGTTGGTTCGCGCAGTGACAATGGACTCAGCCATCTTTTTACTTGCTACGAATCTCGATCTTCTTCGGCTGGGCCTTGGCGCTCTTGGGCAGCTTGACATGCAGCACGCCATGCTCGTACTGAGCATCGATCTTTTCGGCATCAACATCGCTGGGTAACACAATCGAACGCAGGAAACTTCCGCTGGCTCGTTCCGTGTAATGGAAGTTCTTTTCCTTGCGCTCGCTGGTGTGATCGCGCTTGCCCGAGATGATCAATTGACCATCATGCATTTCCAGCTTGACGTCTTCCGGCTTGATACCGGGCAAATCCACCGACACCTCAAAACCTTCGGCCGTTTCTGCCAAGTCGATCGTCGGCATGAATTTGTCGTGGCTGCCATTGCGCAGCATGGTGCCAAAGGTGCGACCAAGGACCGTATCGAACATACGTTCCATGTCGGTCGAGAAATCTTCAAACGGACCATAACGACGAGCGGGAACTTGGGTGCGAGACATTTTTCTCATCTCCTGTGCAGTAACAAACAGTTGAAACTGGGCCACATTTGGCCTCGTCTGTCACTCTGACAGCCGGCCCTTGACAAGGGTCACACAATTTGCAACCAGTGTGCCAATTGCCTGCGGAGTGCGGCGGTCTCTTGCCGCTCCGCAGCCGACAATTCACTCGCGTGGAACGCTGGTCTATGGGTCGGAAGATACGCGCGTTAGCGGGTTCTGTTTTTAAACGCGGAGACGCAGAGGATCGCAGAGAAGTCCGCGTTTTCTCTGCGGACTCGGCGAACTCTGCGTTTCAAAATGGGACCATGCGACTCCGCTTTGATCCCGGCAAGTCGCTTGCCTGGAACGCTGGTCTATGGGCCGGAAGATACGCGCGTTAGCGGGTTCTGTTTTTAAACGCGGAGACGCAGAGGATCGCAGAGAAGTCCGCGTTTTCTCTGCGGATTCTGCGAACTCTGCGTTTCAAAATGGGACCATGCGACTCCGCTTTGATCCCGGCAAGTCGCTTGCCTGGAACGCTGGTCTATGGGCCGGAAGATACGCGCGTTAACGGGTTCTGTTTTTAAACGCGGAGACGCAGAGGATCGCAGAGAAGTCCGCGTTTTCTCTGCGCACTCGGCGAACTCTGCGTTTCAAAATGGGACCGTGCGACTCCGCTTTGATCCCGACATGTCGCTTGCCTGGATCGCTGGTCTATGGGTCGGAAGATACTGTGGTTAGAGGGTTCGGAGCAGCTGAGGACAGCTGCTCTACAGCTCGGTGCTCGCGTATAATGTCGTACACAACTTTACTTTAGGACACTTCCAATTTTGAGCTCTGCGACATCGAACTCATCCCAACGCGGCCCCAACGGCTTGGCCGTTCTGGCGGTGATGGGCGCTGGCATGCTGATCGGCATTGTCTTTCTGGCTTGGCTGGGGTCACCGCGACTAAAATCGGCGTTAGGTCAGTCGCTGTCGCGCGTCGAACTCCAACCTCTGCTGCACGCGGACAAACCGCTGTCCGAGCTGGATCTTCAAGGCAAAGTAACAGTACTGCATTTCTGGGGCACCTGGTGTCCGCCTTGTCGGGAAGAGTTTCCAGAGTTCGTCGAAATAGCCGAGCAGCTCAAGAGCGTCGACGGCATCCAGATACTGGCCGTTTCCAGCAGCCAAGGTCCCGAATACGACCTTGACCAACTAAAGCAATTGACTGCTGAGTTCATGACTGAAATGTCGGCTAAGATCGCTACCTACAGTGATCCGGCTGGGCTGACTCGCAGCCAAGCTGGCCTGCTCCTGCCCGACTCTTCGTTGCCCTATCCAAGCACGTTCTTGATTGACCGCCAAGGAAGGGTCGCCGGCATCTGGCTGCGCTATCAGCCTGGCAACATGAAGCTGATTGCGAAAGAAGCTCAACAGCTGGCCATCGGCAGCCAGGATCTCAAGCTGTAGAGCTGCCATTATCGGCTACTTGCGCCGGTTTACCGAGCGGCTTGGCGAGTCGTTCGGCAGCAATGGGCCGCTCCAAGTCATCTGATCCGCGTGTTTTGCTAGCAAAAAATAATGCGCGATATTTTTCCCGTCTGCAGGTTTTCTTGCCCCTCCCTTCAGGGTTGCACTAAGGCGCCGTACACGCCTTTATTTTTCTTCTATGTATAGTTAAACGCCCTTGAACCTCGATTCTGGAGTCTAAGGGCGAAGCCGGGCAAAGGCAATCTTGAGAATGTGGGGTGAAACCTACTTTCAATTCATCGATTTTTTATCAAAATGCACACAACCCCCATGCAACCCTTCATAGACGAGGTGTACCCAGATGTTCCAGACGTAGCGGCTCCGGTGGAGCTAAGAAGGGCAGTTGAATTATGTTGCATGTGTCGATTCGTGTGTTGCTGGTGGCACTAAGCATCACGCTTAGTGGTGCCTTGTCATCTCTTGCGGTAGCTCAGGACCCGGCCCCAGCAGAGGCGGCACCAGCAGCTGCGGCAGAACCGGCGGCGGCCGCGTTGACTGTTGAAGAACGGCTGGCGAACATTGAAGCCTATTTCGGCAACACAACCGGTGCGGAAACGGCTACCAACTCGCTGAACGGTCCTGGCCACAATGGCTGGATCATGGTTTGTAGTGCGTTAGTTCTCTTTATGACCTTGCCTGGCCTGGCGTTGTTCTATGGCGGTTTGGTCCGCGAAAAGAACGTGCTGAGCGTGGTCGCCCAGTGCTTTGGCTGTGCCGGACTGGTTACGATCCTGTGGGTCGTCATTGGCTACACGTCGGTCTTTGGTGAAGGCGATGGCGCTTCGCCTTACTGGGGCAGCATGAAGCACATCATGATGGACGGGGTCAGCCTGAATCCGGACACCGGTATTACCGCATGGGTATCCGAAGCGGTCTTTGCGATGTTTCAGTTGATGTTCGCTATCATCACGCCGGCGCTGATTGTGGGTGCCATTGCTGAACGCATGAAGTACTCAGCCATCATGTTGTTCATTGGGTTGTGGATGTTTGCTGTTTATTTCCCTCTGGCTCACATGGTTTGGGGCGGTACCGGATTGATGAATGGAGTATGGAATGATGCCGCGGCAATCCGATCCATCGACTTCGCTGGCGGTACGGTCGTGCACATGAGTTCGGGATGGTCAGCTCTAGTGCTGTGTATCATCCTCGGACCACGCAAAGGCTTTGGTAAAGTTCCTATGCCTCCGCACAGCATGGTGCTGGTATCGATTGGCACGGGCATGCTGTGGGTTGGTTGGTATGGATTTAACGCTGGTTCGGCCCTGGCTGCTGACGGCATTGCCGCCAACGCCTTTGCGACCACCACGGTGGCTGCGGCAGTTGCGAGTTTTGTTTGGCCAGCGATTGAGTATGTTCGCAATGGCAAGCCTTCGATCCTGGGATTCTGTTCCGGAGCAGTTGCGGGATTGGTCGTCGTAACCCCAGCTTGCGGTTTCATCACAATCAAAGGCGCGCTGATCATCGGCGTGTTGGCCGGGATCGTACCTTATGTATTCTGCACGATGGTCAAGAAAGCCCTCAAGTACGATGACGCGCTGGATACCTTCGGCGTACACGCTGTTGGCGGAACGCTCGGCGCGCTGCTAACAGGCTTGCTGGCCGACCCCAACACCAACGGCAATCTGGTTGGTGACATTGCCAAGAAGAATGGCATGGCCGAAGTCATCCAGAACAACATGTTGTGGATGGAGCAGCTCAAGGCGATGGCCCTGACACTGGTCTTGTCCGTAGTCGCTACCGTAGTAATAGCGATGATTGTCAAAGCCGTCGTTGGTTTGCGTCCATCACCAGAGACCGAAGACACCGGCTTGGATATCGTCGAACACGGCGAAGCCGGTTACGAAGGCTAATCGTCAACATGACCACCTTGCGTCATGCACCCAGTGACGTATGACTCTGCTACACTACAGCCCGGTCTTCCAAGGCCGGGCTGTTTTTTTGAATGTCTTTGCTCAAACTTCAAACTACAAACTTCTCTATGTTGTTTCGTCGCAAAAGTCTGGCTGCGATACGTGCCGAGTTGGACAATCAGTCTGGCGAAGATGGTTTACATCGCAGTTTGAATCTCTTCGATCTGGTCTGCTTTGGCATCGCTGCCATCGTCGGTGCAGGCATCTTTTCGACGATCGGTAGTGCCGCAGCCGAAGGCGGTCCCGCGGTTAGTTTATTGTTTGTACTGACGGCAATCACCTGCTTATTTTCCGCGTTGTGCTACGCGGAGTTTGCAGCCCGCGTGCCGGTCAGCGGTAGCGCCTACACGTATGCCTACGCGGCCTTTGGCGAGTTGATCGCATGGATCATCGGCTGGGCGCTGATCATGGAGTACGCCATTGGCAATAGCACGGTAGCCTTTTCGTGGTCTGAATACTTTTCAACACTGCTAGCTGGACTTCAGATCGACATTCCAGATTGGCTAGAGACCGACTACTACTCATGCTCGCTGGCTGCCGCTCGCGATGCAGCGGGTGAGACGATCGAAGATAACAAGCGTATAGCTCACGAACTGTGCCTGCGCATCTGGAACCAGGCGCCACGACTGGGCAACTTCCCAATCATTCTCGACGTGCCAGCGCTTCTAATTAATGTTGCAGTAACGGCTTTGGTGTACATCGGCATCAAAGAGTCGAAGAACGCCAGCAACATGATGGTGATCTTGAAGGTCTGTGTCGTGCTAGCGGTCATCGCAGTTGGTCTGTTCTACGTGCAGCCAGCCAATTGGTCACCCTTTGCACCGCGTGGAGTGGGTGGAGTGCTGAACGGTATTGCCGCAGTATTCTTTGCGTATATCGGTTTCGATGCGATCTCGACCACCGCCGAGGAATGCAAGAATCCGCAGCGTGACTTGCCGCGAGCGACCATAATCACGCTGATCATCTGCACGGTGCTCTATATCGTGATCTCCTTGGTGCTCACCGGCATGGTTTCGTATAAGGAATTGGCGGTCGCAGATCCACTAGCCTTCGTCTTCGAAAAGTACAATCTAAGACTAATGGCTGGGATTGTTTCGCTGAGCGCTGTCGTCGCGATCACCAGCGTGTTTCTGGTCTTTCAAATTGGCCAACCGCGCATATGGATGGCCATGTCACGCGATGGTCTACTGCCACCTCGCTTTGCCAAGATTCACCCACGCTTCAAGACGCCTGCCTTTGCGACCGTGATCACGGGTGTCTTAGTGGCGATTCCTACGTTGTGTTTGAACCAGGCATTTGTCACCGACCTATGTAGCATCGGCACCCTGTTCGCTTTTATGCTGGTCTCCGCCGGTATCTTGGCGCTGGACGACCAGGAAGAGCATCATAGTAAAGGTACGTTTCGGGTACCGTACATCAACGGCGCGTATATCATGCCGCTCGTATGGGCTGGGTACACCTATGGGATGATGTTTCTGTTGCCCAGCAATCACAACGTATTTCGGCAACTGGCCTACGCCAAAGTTCCCTACGTTATCTTTTATGTCGCCTTGTCCATTATGACCGTGCTGGCTATTCGCCGCGGTTGGTCGCTTATTCCCGTGCTCGGTGTCTTAACCAATCTGTATTTGATCGCCGGCTTGGGCGTTAAGACTTGGGAAGGCTATTTGGTGTGGTGCGTGATTGGTCTGGCCATCTACTTCTGCTACGGCTATCGCCACAGTCGCCTGGCCAAGGCGGCCACTGGACAGTAAGCCGCGAGCGTTAGCCCCGGTTCCAACTAAACCGCGGGCGTTAGCCGACCGCTTTGAAGCTAGCATTTTAGTGTTTTTTGACCATTGCGGTGTGATCGCCGTACGATTGCTGGGGTCAAGTATGGCAATCAGTACGGAATGAATCAAATGGTATTGGACGAACTATTGGAGCGTTTTTCAAAGGCGGCTCCTGCGGCGGTTATGGCGAGAGCTGCTTTGGTCCGTGTTTTAAACGCTGACCGAATGGATGAGATCTTTGGCAAGCACCGGGTTAAGCAGAAGTGTGGCGAGTTATTATTCTCCACAGTCGTCGACTTAATGTCATTAGTAGCATTGAAAACCAAACCAAGTGTCAATGCAGCATATCTCCATCGAATTGACTCCATCGAGGTATCAGTAAAGTCGATCTACGATAAGCTCAAAGGTATCGAACCATCGGTTAGTCGAGCGTTGGTTCGCGAGACGGCTAACACGTTTGTCTCCACTGCAAAGCATCTGCATAAGGGCTTACGCAAACCACTTCTGGGCGACTATCAGACTCGTATTGTCGACGGCAGCTTACTGGCAGGCACTGAGCACCGCATTAAAGAGCTTCGCACCCAAGGCGCCGCAGCTTTGCCTGGTAGATCCCTCGTAGTGCTGGATCCCGATCGACACATGATTGTCGACTATATTCCCTGCACCGACGCACACACCAGTGAATGCAAACTGTTTCCTCAGCTTTTAGAAACGATCGAGCCGGGCGAGCTCTGGATAGGGGATCGTAATTTCGGCACGCAAGAAATGCTCACGACGATCGCCTTGGACAAACAAGCCTTCTTTATCTTTCGACACTCGATGGGATTCGTTCAAAATTGGGAAGCAAAAGGTAAGCAGCGGCGCGTTAGCCTTGGTGTGGGCGGAGTGATCTACGAGCAGTCGATTGAAATTACCTATCAAGGCCGCACGTTAGTGCTGCGACGAATCACGCTCAAGCTGGATGTTCCTCTGCGTAGCGGCGAAACCGAGATCAACTTGCTGACCAACCTACCTAAGCGCCATAGAGCGGCGACGATCCTTAGTGCCTACCGTGAGAGATGGACTATTGAAAATGCCTTTCAACATGTAGAGAGTGTTTTCAATAGCGAGATCAGCACTTTGGGCTATCCCCAAGCAGCGCTCTTCAGCTTCGCAATGTCGCTCTTAATGTACAACGTGTTGAACCTGTTGAAGATCGCCATTGCCGCTAGTCACGAAGAGCCTGAACTGGTTGAACAACTCTCAACGTACTACTTGGCTCTGGACATCCATGGCACCTGGCAAGGGCTGAGCATCGCAGTTAATGACACAGAGTTTGATTCCATATACGGCGATCTCACCGACGAGCAGTTCATCCAACTGCTAATCGATCTCGGAAAGAAGGTTAACTTGAAAGCCAATCGAAAGAACAAACGCGGCCCACAAAAACCGCCCCCAACAAGAGTCAGCGGAAACCGGGGTAACCACCTAGCAACACAACGTGTGCTCGACAAAAGCAGGGGCTAATGCTGGCTTCAAAGCGGTCGGCGTTAGCCGCGGTTCCTAACCGCAACCATCCAATAACCGCGGCTAACGCCGTCGGTTTAGTGGGCATGTTTGATGACGAAGTCGACCAGCTCTTGGCAACGGAAAAAGCCTTCCCAAAAATTATGACCTTGGCCAGCAACGACTTTTAGTTCGATCGCGTCGGCTGCGCCCAATGCGCGGTATCGATCGGCGAGCGTTTGTGAGTTGGGGCCCAATGGGACCACTACATCTTGATCGCCGTGAATGATAAAGACCGGCAAACGGGCTTTGGCTAGCGCGTCGACTCTCGCGATCGGATTGAGCTCCGGTAGACGCGCGGTCAGTTCGGCCGCACTGAGGCCATAAGCCTCGGCCGCTTTATCGATACCTGGATACGTTCGCCAGTCGTAGACCGGGTAGATGCCGGCCAGTGCAGCGAATCGCTCGGGATGATCACAGGCCCAACTCGACACCCACAACCCACCGCGACTGCGTCCTAACAGCACTGGCTTAGGACTCATCTTGCGCTTGGTGGTTAATTCATCGTAGAAGCGATCAAAGACTTGGCGAGATTTCGCACTGCCATAAGCTTCGCCGACATCGATGCCTGCCACTGCAACGCCCGCGGCTAAAAACTTGCGGTGCATCCACTCTTCATGCGTATCGGGATAACCGGGCAATGTCGGGGCATAGAAGACCCAAGGTTGTGGGGTCGCCCGCAGCTTCTCGTCGGGCCACAGAATGAAGGCAGCATGTCCTTCCAGTTCAAAGAACTCGCCCTCGGCGAACAGCTTCTCACGCTCGGTCTGGGCGGAAGCCTGCGCTGTTAGGACAAGGCTAAGGTAAATCAAACAACCAAGAATGCAAAGTGTACGCATTGGTGAAACTCGGGATGTTAGCGAAGGTATGCACGCTGGAGGGGCATTGGTAGACTACAGATGAACCAGTCGCATTTCATCATACTCCAAGGCACGAAGGAAAACTGAAGCCGGGAGGGCAAGGTTCAAATCGCAGAGCCACGACTCCGGGGCGCTCTCTGGAGGACAATATCTCGCAAGTGGCAGTAGCATGTGCCAGCTCTGGCATTTAGAATTTTGCGAGAAGTTAGCGCATCGCCTCTTGAAGAAAGAATTGGGGATTGAATGGCCAGTCAACTGTTCCGCACGAAGTCGTTGAATACCATGGTCGCCGACATGGAGGGAAGCCATCGATTAAAGCGGACTCTGGGGCCCATATCGCTAACTGCTTTGGGCGTAGGAGCGATTATCGGTACCGGCATCTTCGTCCTGGTGGGCAAAGCGGCCGCCAATCAAGCTGGGCCCGCCATCATGCTCTCATTTGTGGTGGCCGGTCTGGCTTGCGTCTTTGCAGCCCTCTGTTATGCAGAGTTCGCCTCGATGGCTCCGGTGGCTGGCTCCGCATACAACTATGCTTACGCCACGCTCGGGGAGTTGATGGCGTGGGTCATCGGTTGGGATTTGATTCTCGAATACGCAGTCGCGTCTTCGACGGTAGCGCACGGCTGGTCGAAGTATACGCAGAACTTATTGGGGCAGTTGGGTATAGACTGGTTTGGCAAAGGTGGTGTCTTGCATAGATTTGCAGATGCGCCATTTGACTACAACGGCAAGGGGACCGAAACTGCGTTTACCTTGGCATCCGGCCTGGAAACGACCGTAGCTAGTGGCCAGTTCTACGCGACCGGTTATTACTTTGATCTGCTGGCGGTACTGATCGCTTTTATTGTGACTGCAATTTTGGTGCGTGGCGTATCGGAAAGCGCATTCACCAACGCCATCATGGTTGTCATCAAGATCGCCGTCGTGCTCTTCGTGATCTTCGCGGGCTTGCGCTTTGTGAAGATTTCCAACTGGACGGATAACTTCGCCCCTTACGGATACGGCGGCATTACTTTCTTCGGCTATCCTATCTTTGGCACTGACAAAGGCATGATGGCTGGTGCAGCCGGTATTATCTTCGCCTATCTCGGCTTTGATGCAGTATCAACTCAGGCCGAAGAAGCCAAGAATCCCAAGCGTGATTTGCCGATCGGCATTATAGGCTCGCTGATCATTTGCACCGTGTTGTACATCGCGGTGTCTGGTGTGCTGACGGGCATGGTTCCCTATAAAGAGATCAATCTCGATGCTCCAGTGGCTGTCGCTTTCCAACAAGTTGGATTCGAATCCGCGCAATTCCTGGTCACCGTCGGTGCCATTGCCGGGATCACATCAGTACTGCTAGTCATGATGATGGGCCAGCCCCGTATTTTCTTGGCCATGGCCCGCGATGGCTTGATGCCCTACAGTTTCTTTGGGGCCATTCATCCCAAGTTCAAGACCCCATACAAGTCAACCATCTTGACCGGTCTACTGGTCGCGAGCGCCGCCAGCTTGTTGCCACTGAATATTCTGGCCGACTTGACGAACATTGGTACCTTGTTCGCCTTTGCACTGGTTTGTGCATCGGTGCTCATCCTGCGTTATGTTGATCCAGATCGCGAGCGCCCATTTCGCTGTCCGTTTTCACCGTTATTCCCTTCGCTGGGAATCCTGCTATGTGTAGCGCTAATGTTGTCACTGCCGAGTGAAAACTGGCTACGCTTGATCCTCTGGTTGGCTTTTGGACTGGTCATTTATTTCTCGTATGGCTACTTCCATAGCAAGCTTCGTCACGCAGCCTGAGCGGAATGCGTCAACACGTAGCCGAGTCTCTCCGAGACTCGGGGCCTTTTCAGTGTCTCGGTGAGGTGGTACCGCTTTTCTGGACAGTCCAGTCTCTTGCGCTTCAGGACTGGGTTGATTCGAACTGGACTGGACTGAGATAGCCAAGAGAAGAGTGCCTTCTCTCGACGTTGTAGTATTCGATGTAGGAAGCTATGTCTTTGAATGCTTCCTTGGTAGTACTGTATTCGGTTATCTCCAACTCTCTCTTGAGTGTTCCAAAGCAAGATTCCATGGCTGCGTTGTCGTAGCAGTTATCTGCTCGAGACATGCTTTGGCGCATGGCTGCTCGTTTCAGGATTTGACGATATTCTTTGCCTGCGTACTGTCCACCACGGTCGGTATGATGGATCAAGCCAGGCGATGGCTGTCTCGCGGTGATCGCGTTGCGCAGTGCGGTTAGCACTAGTTCCTCGGTCATGTCATCACTTAGATGCCAACCTACAATTCGACGCGAGTATGCATCCATCAAAACGGCCAAGTAGCAGTAGTGACATTCAGCACACGGGATGTAAGTAATGTCTCCTACCCACACCTGTCCGATGCCATTTGCACTTTCACTTAAAAGCAGATTTGGGTTGTATCCTAAGTGGTGCTTACTTTCAGTACTGCGAGGCTTAAATGACTTGGGTTGAATTGCACGAAGTCCCTGCATTTTCATTATCCGACGGGCTTTGCGACGACCGCATTTCATGCCTTTCTCAGTGAGCTCAGTTGCAATTCGACGGCTACCATATCGACGACGATGATGCCTGAATGCTTCGCGCACCTTAGGCGAGAGAATACGATCCTCCTCATCGCGCTGTGTGTCGTCAGAATTAAGCCACGAGTAGTACGCACTACGGGTCAACTCCAACACTTCACAGATCTGGGTGATCGGTGCCACTTCCGTCTGTTCAATGGCCTGAACGACTGCGTAAAGCTCTACGAGTCGTTCCGGCCTAAAATACCCAAAGCTTTTTTTAAAATGTCTCGCTCACGCTCCACGCGGTGAAGCTCCGCCTGCATCTGCTTTAGCCTGGCATCCATAGCGTCAGCGACTGGGCCTGCGTCTGTGACCAATTCTTGCTTCCATTTGTACAGCAAGTTCCTTCTGGGGATCCCAAGCCGTTCACAAATCGACGAAGCTGAATGCCCATCAAGGTGCATTTGTACAGCTTCTTGCTTCAGGTCTTCCGGATAAACTCTTCGTGAATTCTTTAGCTTCTATTGAGGCTTCATGCCGTCTCCTTAGATTGCTCATTCTAAGAGACTGGACTGTCCGGAAAAGCGGTACCACCTCACGGGGCCTTTTCAGTGTCTCGGGGCCTTTTCAGTGTCTCGGGGCCTTTTCAGTGTCTCGGGGCCTTTTCAGTGTCTCGGAGTCTTTTCAGTGTCTCGGAGTCTTTTCAGTGTCTCGGAGTCTTTTCAGTGTCTCGGAGAGACACTGCTACGTGCCCCACGTAGCCGAGTCTCTCCGAGGCTCGGGGCTTATCAGTGTCTCGGAGAGACACTGCTACGTGCCTGATAGCGCAACGCGTCAGCATTTCGAGGGCTCGCCATTGGCATGTTCACGAAAGCCTTGACGGCTTCCGCTACGACGCTTAGACGTGGCTTTCACTGAACAGCTGCGCCACCATATCCAGCAGCTTTTCGCGGGCGATGGGTTTGCTGAGATAGTTGGTGCAGCCGACGCTCAAGCAGCGTTCACGGTCGCCGTCCATGGCCGCGGCAGTCAGAGCCACAATCGGAATTTGGAAACCGAGTGCACGCAGTTGCCGCGTGGCCTCGTATCCGTTTTGTACTGGCATCTGCATATCCATCAGTACCAGATCGTACGGGTGTTCTCCCCGCGTTGATCGCACCATTTCCGCTACAGCCTTCTGGCCGTCTTCGACGAACTCCAGGCGAACACCGCTTGGTTCCAACATTCTGCGAATCAAGAATTGATTGGCGCGAGTATCTTCGGCAACTAAAATTCGGCGACTGCGCCAATCGAAGTCATCCAAGCAAGTGGGGTTGACCGGTTCGCTCAAACTGCGTTTGTAGGAATCAGGATTGACCATACCGATACTGCTGGCATCGTTGGCACGGACAGTGAGCGTAAAGCGACTGCCTTTACCCAATTCCGACGCGACGCACAGGTCGCCACCCAAGGCCCGCGCGAGTGAACGACTGATGGCCAGCCCCAATCCCACGCCGCTACGAGAGTTGGCTTTGGGACCAACTTGCACGAAGGGCTGAAAGATGGAACGCAAGTCTGCGTTGGATATCCCGATCCCCGTGTCGACGACATCGATTCGCAGCAACTGGGTATACGCATTTTCTTCGAACGTCACCACGACATTGATCGAACCATCTTTGGTGAATTTGATGGCGTTGCTGAGCAGGTTCATCAACACTTGTCTCAGGCGAACCGCATCGGTAGTGATCTTGGCGGGCAAGGCCCCACGAAATTCGAGATTCAGATCGATACCTTCGTCGGCAGCCCGAAATCGCAACAGCGTGCAAAGTTCGAAGACGATGCGCAGCGGTTCGCACGGCAAGAGTTTGATATCGGAATGGCCGGCTTCGATCTTGGCCAGATCGAGAATATCGTTCAATAGTTCGGCTAGATGCTGGCCATTGCTTTGAATCATCTCCAGCATTTGCCGAGCATCATGTGCGCCTGGGTCATCCAGTAACAGTTCGGCCAGGCCCAGTACGGCGGTCAGAGGCGTGCGCAACTCATGGCTCATGCTTGTCAGGAAGATCGACTTGGCGCGATTAGCATCTTCGGCCCGCACCTTGGCCTCGCGCGCATCACGCTCGCTGTGCACCAATCGCTGAATCAGGCGGTAGCGTTCCATGGCGTTGCGAGTGACCAAGGGCAGGATATCGCCACGGACCATCGATTTGGTAAAGAAGTCCTGCACGCCCACCAAAAGCGCATCCTGCGCAATACTGTTGGAGGCGCTAGAGGTGATCAGTACGATAGGGTAGGGCGGTATCTGCGCATTGCCTCGGAGCGCCCTGACGAATTCGATTCCCGTTAAATCGGGCAGGTGCCAATCAAGAATGATAAGATCAATATTGCCATTAGCTTGACGCACCAAGTCCAACGCTTGACTTCCGGTCGCAGCATGATGGAATTGATATCGACAACTACGATCACTTTTAAGGGCATGGACGATTGCTTCTCGATCCGATTCACTATCATCGACGATCAAGATGTCGCGCCGTGGCACTCCCGTCATTATGGCTCCAGCAGTTTTTATTTTGTTTGCGGGAGCCAGCGACTGACGATTTCTTCGACAACGCGTAAGAAGTCATTAGGTACAACTGGCTTGACGTGATAGTCATCTGCGCCGCACATCCTGGCAGCTTCCGCATCACGTGGATTGGTCGACGAAGAAAAAATCACAATTGGCACATGGGCTGTTTCTGGGCTGCCTCGTAATTGTTCAGCAATTACAAAACCGGATGTGTCAGGCAAACTCAGATCCAGAATATATAAATCAACGCGTTTAGGTTGCTGGCTCATGTAACGCTCGAGATCGCGACCAGTACTGACGCGCTGCGCCTCGACTCTGACCTGTTCTAGCCCGATACAAGCCAATTCAAAATCCGAATCGCAATCTTCGACAAACATTACCGTTGGGGTGCTACTGGTCATGGCGACACTGCCTCCAGCGTAAAATAAAACGTTGATCCTTGTCCGTCATGTGATGTTGCCCAAACAACGCCACCGTGACGCTCAACCACCCTCTTAACGATTGCCAAGCCGACCCCTGACCCGCCTTCGTATTCTCCAGGTTGATGCAGCCTTCTAAACACTTGAAATACGTCCTTCAGTCGCTCCCTTGCAATTCCTATACCATTATCCCGAACGTAGATGGCCGTCTTGCCCAAGGCTCGATCGGGCGGATCATGCTCCGGCGATACCACTACGCTACCAACTTCGATGCGTTTGACGGTGGCCTGCGAGTACTTTCGCGCATTGCTGAATAGATTTTGAAAAACATCGCGCAGGCACATGAAGTCTGCTTCTACGCTTGGCAGGGGATGTACTATCAATTCGATGGATTGAGAGGCTGAGTTGTCGACGTCCACGGCCGAAGCATCGAGCGGCTCGCCAGGCAGCGCCAATTCGGCCGCTTCCTCGACCACATCCTTCAACTGTGTCAGCTCCAAACGCAAATCACTACTGCCGGCGCGCGAGACTCGCAGCAGGCCCTCCAGCAAGTCCGTCATGCGTTGCGTAGTTCGCTGAATAGTGTCAACGCGCTGCCGAACCTCTTGCGCGTTGTTGTTCGACAACGCTCGCTCGAGGAAAAACACCGTCTGATTGATCGTCCGCAACGGCTCTTTCAGATCATGTGAGGCAGCGTAAGCAAACGAGTCGAGATCAGAATTTACTCTAACGAGTTCTTCATTGGTGCGAAGCAAGTGGGCCGAACGCTGGGCCAGCAGACGCAGCAGACCAGAGTGAATATCAACCGCCAGAACTTGGTCGATACGAGACCACGGCCGTGACTGATTGCGCACAGTTTCAGTCCACTGCGCGAACGACTTGCGTGGCGACAGACGAATACCATCATCGGTCACTTCAGCACACTTGTCAGGATTTCCCGCCCAGGTAACCTCGGTGACGTACTGGGGACGAAAGAAAATCAACATGTCCGAGGCATTCACCCCCAACGACGAAACTAAAGCCCCGCTAGCGGTCTCGACGTGGTCTATTGCAAGCGGATATTCATTCGATAGCCTATCCGTCGACCACAAGGGAAACCGATGCTGTGCCAAAAAATGCTCACATAGTTGCTGTACAAACTCAGTCGGCGGGGTCGCACCGTGTAACATCAGCGCGCCGTGCCACTGAATTGCGATCCCTTGAGCGTCGACGACTTCCATCAATTGCGGGGCGACGTGCCGCAAGCCTTGTTCGATCGACTCTTCATTGGCCATAATTCGCCATGCGTGTGAGAGCTGTGCTTGACGCTCATTCTGAATGTGAATCTCATCACTGATCTGTCGCGTCACCACGTAACTACCCGCCAAGGTACCCAACAATTCACAGGCCGCGCGCACCTCTAGTGATGTATTGCGCGGTTGATAATGATGGCAAGCGATCAGCCCCCACAATTGTCCTTCGTTCAGAA
Organism: Rania fehmarnensis; assembly: GCF_056494185.1. Lineage (NCBI taxonomy): Bacteria > Pseudomonadati > Planctomycetota > Planctomycetia > Pirellulales > Pirellulaceae > Rania > Rania fehmarnensis. The sequence goes on along the minus strand of NZ_CM151398.1, from coordinate 1,709,310 downwards.
TTGAGATCGACATCGATGCTGCCACGCCCATGTTGCGCAGATATTCAATGTGAATTGGTGAGACGCTGCGAAAGGAACTGTAGGTTAGATCCAAAGGCCGACCGTGCAACGGACAAAGTTGAGGTTGCAGTGGTACAGCGGGCGCATTTAAATCAGCGATGACTCGAATCAGATTTAGCGCATACAATCGTCGAGCTTGCGGGGGGATATCGCTGGCTGGATAGTGTAGACCGAGATACGACTCCAAGCCTTCGCGCAGAGCTTCGCCTTCTACCACTCCATGTTGATCGGGCATAAAGCGATAAACCATTACCCGATCATAGCCGGTTAGTTGCCGAACCTCATCGGCCAGTACTTGAAACAATTCCTGTTGTGACTGGCTGGCATGCAGGCGGGCAGTGGCCCGTTGTACGCAGCGCGTAATGGACTCGGTACCTTCGTCCACCGTGGTATGCAACAGGATTTGATCGGTTGACTCGCGCTCAAACTCGACCAGCAACACACCTTCAAAGACGTGCGCATTACCGAGATGAAAACCACGATCCGCTTGGCGCGTACTGAACATGGTCATCAGCGGAGTGGTCACGGCCGTAACCCCGCTCTGGACAAGTTTCTCAATGCGAGTGAAAGTTCTCCGATCGACCAACTGCTGCAATGCGTGGTTATTCAGCTGGTCCCGGCTGATTCCGAGCCACTGGGGCGCATTTCGACTCCACTGAATAACCTGCAGCGTTTGAGGGTCCACCGCCAGCAGTAGACCATGAGGCTGGATGGATCCAGGAATATGAATAGGTTCGCGTGCACAATTGTCCAAATCAACCGATTGGCCCACTGGGGTCATCGTCTTATGCATAGGTGATTCCGCTTAGCGAATTCCGAAAACAGTTGAACGTAAGCCGGGCCGCTTCGGCAGCGGCCGCCGCGCGGTTCCCCTCGCGCAGTCGCTCGTTCAGCCACTCACAAAAGCTTCGCCAATATTCCATGGTGCGAGAACCACGACCGAAAAAATAGGTATTCACTCGCGGCAGTTGAGCTGCAGTTGCATGACAGTCAGATAGCAGCCACAGTTGCTGGCTGGTACTAATTTGTCGCGACAGCATTTGGCCGCCCAGAGCCGAACCTTCCAGGACATATAGACTCCCAATGGCTGTCGCTTCGTCCGCGATGTACGACAGCTCAGGCAAATCATCACTGCCCGAGGCCGTCAGCTGGCCGGTCGCCTGCAATTGTGTCGCTGCCTGGTCGCTGCGCAGACAAGCCTGAAGTGCGTCGAGATCTTGTATCAAGGACTCAGTACGCAGATGCAAGTCATAGCCTTCGGGCGTTATCGACAAGTGACTGGCGATACGCGCATCAAGGGGCTGCACCACATTCAAGAAGCGTCGCAATAACTGGGCGTATTGCGAAGCCGAACCAAATGCGGCTGGCCAATCGATACAACTCTCCAGCTGGCGATGGCACTGGGCAGTGTGACTTCTGATCAATTCCAGCGGAGCCTGACCAACGGATTTCTCACCCGTCGGCTCACCGTACTTGCGGTTCGTCATCGAAACCAATCTTCTCTTCTACAGGGCAGGGCCTCAGCTGTTACTGGCGACTGCTTCGGTGGGCGGCAAGCCCCCTTTGGCATAGCGTCGCAACATGTCGATCAACTGCGTCGCATCGATCGGCTTGCTTAAATAATCGGTGTATCCCGCGCTGAGGCAAGCCTGGCGATCGCTATCCATCGCATTGGCTGTCAACGCAATAATCGGCCCTGTATAGTTGGTGCTGCGCAAGTGTCGTGTAGCGGTAATGCCATCCATCTCCGGCATCTGCACATCCATCAAGATGATATCCAGCATGCGTCCCGCGGCCCGTTCTTGATCGGCGATGCTGAGGGCTTGCTTGCCATTTTCGGCCAACAAGACTTCGCCTCCGACTTGACGCACAAAATGCTGCGTCAGAAAACGGATGTCGCGCCGGTCGTCAACTACCAGCACCCGCAGATTCAATGTGCCGCTACCCACTTCGCTGGTGGCGGTTGATCGACCTAAGTAGTTATCGCCGTATTCTTTGGCGATCTCATGCATCGTCCAGTCGTTGCTGGAAGCATACGAAATCAACTTCATTCCAGCAATCTCGCCCGTGGAGATCGAAAGCGTAAAAGTACTCCCCAGCCCTGGCTGACTGGTCACTTCGATTTTGCCCCCCAGCACTTGAGCCAATCGCTGACTGATCGCTAGTCCTAGACCGCTACCTCCATAGCGACGCACAATCGACGAGTCACCTTGTTCAAACGGCTTGAAAAGCTTGGCCTGCAGATCGGGAGTAATTCCAATACCGGTATCGACCACATCGAACTTGAGGAGCTTCAGCGTGGCATCATAACTGAGTCTCAAGCAAATCGAGCCTTCGTGAGTAAACTTAATCGCATTGCCAACCAGGTTGATCAGAATCTGGCGTACACGAATCGGGTCGTTTTCGATGACATCGGGAATCAGACCATCGAATTCCACTTTCAATTGCAAATTCGATTCAACTGCCCGTACATGCATCAAGGAGCAGACATCTTCAACCAACTTGCTGGGACTGAAACGCAGCACATCGATCTCGATCTTGCCGGCTTCGATCTTGGATAGATCCAGAATGTCATTGATCAGTTCGAGCAAGAATTGACCATTGCGACGGATAGTTTCGACCTTCTCGCGCTCATCGTCGCTCTGGGCTTCCAGCAAATCTGCAAAGCCCAGAATGGCTGTCATCGGTGTACGAATCTCGTGGCTCATATTGGCCAGGAAGTCACTCTTGGCTTGATTGGCAGCTTCAGCCAGGCGCCGGGCCTGTTCTAGTTCACTTTCGATGTGGATGCGTTCGGAAATATCGGTGTTCGTTCCAAACCAACGGGTGATCTGACCTTCCGCATTGCGAATCGGGACTGCCCGCGACAAGAACCACCGCCAACTGCCGTCACGGCCGCGCAGCGGAAACGTGTCCTCCCAAGGGAGTCCATTTTCCACTGCGTGTTTATACTTTTCCGTTACTTGATCTACGTAGTCAGGATGCTGAACGTTTTGCCAACCCCAGCCCTGCATCTGCTCGAACGTCGTGCCGGTATAGTCATACCAGCGTTGGTTGTACCACAGCAATGATCCCGATTCATCGCCAATCCAGGCGAACTGAGACATGTTATCCAGCACCGAACGAGTGAAGGCTTCACTCTCCCGCAAGGCTTTCTCGGCCGTCTTGCGCTCGGTTATATCCGTGCCCGAGGGAATCAGATGTGTAATGACACCTTCTTCGTTTAAGGCGGGCACCAACATGAAATCGATATCGATGATGCGATCTCCGGCCATGCGAACGCGCGCGTCGTAGCGCACGGTCTGGCCGGCGCGCGCCAAGGCGATTGATTCCTTCAGACGCTCAACCTCGAACTCATCGTGATTCCACCATTGGCAATCCCAGAAGAATTTGCCCACGACTTCTTCGGCCGAGAGTCCGCCCGCTTTTAACGCGGTCGCATTGGCGTCGATGAGCGTACCGTCAGTGTTCATCACACCCACGAAACCGAGCATATTGTCGATGATCCGCCGCACATGATCGGCACTGTCGGCCAGGGCACGTTCGACTTGCTTGCGATTGGTAATGTCGCCCAAGGTGCCGAACATGCGAACCGTTTCACCGCGATGATCTCGCACGGGTTGACCTCGGGCGAACAGCCACCGCCGCTGTCCATCGGCGCGAATGATCTCACACTCCAACGTCCAGTCGTCTACTTCAAAGCAACGCTGAAATTGTCGCTCGACATCTTCCAGTTGCTCGGGCACGACATGTTGGATGAATTGTTCGTAGGACCATTCTTCCAAGTTCTGAGGATAGCCGAACAGCATGTCATGCTCGGGAGTGCGCCAGACCTTTCGCGTGCGCAGGTCGATATCGAAAGCCGAAACGCTGCCGCCGCGCAGCGCCGCCGTCAGTCGCTGCTCACTCTCTCGCAGCGGTGTTACATCGACGAAGGTGATGACGCTACCATCGCGTGCATCATCTGCTGTGTAGTAAGGTAACACTCGACGAATGAACCAACGCCCATTCAACGTCTGTATCGTATCTTCGACCGGACCACCCGCATTCTTGAGATCTTCCAAGTCGGGCAAACGTGGCATCTCCGCCACCAGCGGACTCAACTGCGATAGTGGGCGTCCCACGTCGCTAGCAATCAAGCCATAGATGCTGGTTATGGCCGGCGTGAAGCCCCGGATGTTGCCGGCGGACGTCAAGAAGATCGTGGCGATATCCGTGCTGCGAAGCAGATTCTCCAAGTCGCTGTTGATACGTGCCAGGGCATCGTTGGAGGCCTGCACTTCTTCTTTGCTGGTCTCGAGTTCTTCGTTGGCCGAGTGCAACTCTTCATTCATCGACAACAATTCTTCGTTGGATGACTTGAGCTCCTCGTTGGCCGTTTCCAGTTCTTGGACAGTTCTTTCCAGATCCTCGCGCGTGTTCGCCAGTTCGCGTTCCAGTTGCTCGACCAGGGCCATCGTGTCGGTGCTATAGCCGGTCGCCGCAGACTGTTCAGCATCTTGTCCTTCCACATCGCGAACAATCGGCTTGCCCAACATCTGGAAGGCCACGTAGTACAGTCCGGATTCCTGACCGACTTGGGGCATGGGTTGGACAATAACCACCACGCGTTGAATTCCAGCAGATGTTTTGATCGAAAGATTATCATGAACGACTTGCCGCTTGATGCGTTTGGCTTCGGCCAAGGCGCTGCGCAGGCCGCTGCGCAGGCCTTCATGCGCCATCTTGATCACGTTGTTCTGAAAACTACCTTCCGCCAACTTTAAATATGGTGAAGTATCGGCCGACAGTGAGAGGATCTGCGCATCTTCGTCGATAATGGCCCATTGGGCGGAGAATTCATCCAGGGCAATGCGTTGGCCTAGTTGATGTAAGTCCACTTGCATGCGCGATTCTTCGCTCATCTGAAGGCTGCGGGCCAGCGTGCCGCGCAAGGCGCCTTGAGGCGACAAGGGCGTAATCGAAGTCGCGCGGCGTTGGCTGATGCGATGCTTGGCGCTGATCGGTCGAAACAATTCCTTGTGAGTCGACATGCTCTCCGAAGGCCCCAGAAACAGGTAACCACTTGCACGGAGCGCATAATGAAAGAGTGGAACGAGTTTCTTCTGTAGATGCGAACCCAGGTAGATCAGCAGATTCCGGCACGAAATCAGGTCCAACTTGGTAAACGGTGGATCGCTGATCAAATTATGGGCCGAGAAAGTCACACAGTCGCGAATCGTCTTGCTGACAACGAAGCGCATCCCGCGTTTGATAAAGTACTTTTTCAAGAACTCTTGAGGCACGTCTTCGGCAATGCTGACAGGGTATGATCCGCTGCGCGCTATTTGCAGTGCGCGTTCATCCAGATCGGTCGCAAAAATCTGTAACTGAATCGAGCGCTCCGAATTTTGAATGGCCTCATGCAGTACCATGGCCAAGGTGTATGCTTCTTCGCCCGTTGCGCATCCAGCCACCCACACGCGCAACGTGCCGCCATCGGGTTGTTGTGCCAGGAGTTTAGGGATGATTGTGCGCTCAAGGAACTGAAATGCATCGGCGTCACGAAAAAAGCAGGTGACACTGATCAGCAAATCGCGAAATAGGCGGCCTGCTTCGTCTCGAGATGCCGAAACGACATCTACATAGGCGTCTACCGATGATTGTTTGAGCACCTGCATGCGGCGCTTGATGCGCCGCGCCAGCGTCGTAACTTTGTAATGTCGAAAGTTATGCGACGTATGCTTCTCGACTGCATCGGCGATCGTGGGAATAGCCTCGATGATTTGTTTGTTTAGTTCTGTTTCTCGATCGACTTGATTCGACTCGTGAACGTGCACAGCGTAACGCGATAATTCAATCGCGATATCGGCTAGCGGGAGCACGTGGTCGATGCCAGTGGAATGTGAGTGGGCCAGTGTCGGAGTTTTCTCGGCGCCTTGCTCTGGCCGCTGAACTATCGTCATTCCGCCCGCATCATTGATGCTCTTGAGTCCCAGCAATCCGTCGGTGCCTGCGTCGGCCAAGACAATTCCTACGGCCAGTTCATGTTTGTCATCGGCCAGTGATGACAGAAAGTGATCCGCGGGTCCAGCCAGTCCGGTGGGCGGAGGCGCGTCGACGTGTAAGGTAGTGCCGCTGATCGACAAACTCATCGCTTCCAGCACCAAGTAGACAGTGTTGGCTTTCAGCCGCATTGTGCCGGTGACAAACTCCAGCCCAAGTGGCAGCTTGGTTTCGCTCAAAAACTGATGGGCATCGGCCGTGGCCGCGGGACCGGTCACCGATTGACCACTTTCGCCTTCGCTGCCCGATATCAGAACAATGACGCTCATGCCGGTATCTGCAGGGAGGCCATTCAATAGAGACCGCAGAGATGCCAGGCTTGCTCGAGCCGCAGCGATACCCACACACAGACGCACAGGTTTGCGTGGCTTGCTGTCTCGCAACGTTGAACGATGAGCCATACGGGCACGAGCTTTTGGAGTGATGAGGTTGGGGGGCGGACCAATGTGCGGCTAGGGCCCAGGAGCGAGTCAGGCGTCACCCAGCCTGAGCAGCTTGGGCGACAAGTAACTCCGCTGGCGTCTAACGATTGGAACCAACAGTTACTGTGCGATCTAATTGAATGTTGAAGGCGGCTATTCGGTCGCGAACTTTACCACGCGTAATACCAAGAATTTCGGCAGCCCTGGATTGATTACCACCGGTTGTTTCCAAGACGCGCGTAAATAAGTAACGCTCAAGTTCACGCATGGCTTCAGCATACAGATCGGTGGAACTGTTGAGTCGAGATTCGATAAACTCAACGATCCCTTGGGACTGAGCCGAAGACTCGGCAGACAAAGGTATCGTGCCTTCGCTGGCTAGCGATTCACTATCGCCAACAACATCTTTTCGACTGGCGACTACCGCCGGCACCGGGCCGGCCAGGATGCCTGCAGCTCCACTGCCTGTGGATACCGTCGAGGTGGCTTCGCTTAGCGGTGCGCCATGTCGCGACTCGCGCACGATGCTCGGCAAGGACTCGACGCCCAGCACAGTACCAGTCGTATTCAATACCGCCTGACGAACCACTGATTGCAATTGGCGCACATTACCTGGCCAATGGTAACTCTTGAGCATCTCGAGCGCGGCGGGTGCTAACCCGTCAAGGTTGTTTTTGTTCATCTCCTTGCGCGCACGTCGCAAGAAGTACTCCAGTAGCAGTGGAATATCCTCCTGACGTTCACGCAGTGGCGGCAGTTGAATGGTGAAACCATTCAACCGATAGAACAAATCTTCGCGAAACTCTCCATCTTTAACCATTTGTTCGAGGTTGCGATTGGTCGCAGCCACAATACGCACATTGGTACGAATTTCTTCGTTGCCACCGACACGCTGGAACGATTGATCCTGAAGCAACCTAAGGACTTTGCCTTGGACCAACGGCGACATGTCACCGACTTCATCTAGGAAAATGCTGCCGTTATCGCATTGTTCGAACTTGCCGACGCGCCGTCGTTCGGCGCCCGTAAACGCGCCTTTCTCGTGACCGAAGAGTTCACTTTCCAGCAACTGATCGGGGATGGCCGCGCAGTTAACCGCGACAAAGGGGAAATCTTTGCGATTGCTGTGCTGGACGATTGCCCGAGCCACCAAATCCTTGCCTGTCCCGCTTTCCCCCCGAACCAGCACGGTAACATCCTGGCCAGCCACGCGGCCCACGGCTTTCAATACTTCCAGCATCACGCTGGAACGACCCACAAAACGCTCGCCGATTTCACCTTCACCTGTTAATGACAGGGCTACTGGATGATCCATCAGACGTCGCGATTCCGCCGCACTGGCGGTCAGGTTCTTCAGCTGCTGCAAATTGATCGGCTTGGCCAGATAATCGAACGCCCCCAAGCGCATGGCTTCGATCGTCGTTTCGCTGCTTGTATCGGAAGTGACGAAAATCATCGGCAACTTACGGTCAAGCGCACGAATTTTGCGGAATAACTCCAAGCCGTTCATTTCCGGCATAAAGACGTCCACGAGCGCGACATCTGGTCGATGAGCGTCCACAGCCGCCAAACCTTCGGCTGCATTGGCAGCCTCGATCACTTCAAATCCTTCGCCGCCCAACCCTCGCTGAACTGCCGTGCGTATCAACCGATCATCGTCGATGATGAGTACTTTGCTCACAACTTTTGCTCTCGGAAGTGGAAACCGACTTTCGCCGACATGGAACACCCACACTCACGCGTTAGACTTCGCGACATTATATCCGCATACAATTTCTTGAAGCCAAATCGGATCGAATCTAACCCAGTTAACATTTCGCGCAATCGCCGCGCAATCAATAACAGCATCGGGCCCGAGGCATATGCATTTGGTGTGCCGAACAGCGTGAGTGTAACGGTAGCGTGATTTCTTACTCAGCTAGGCTGCTGCGGACGCCCTAGGCGACTGTGATGGGCACTAAGGGTCCGCAGCTTCTCCCTTGTGACGGACGGCACGCCACTTGCAATCACGCGTCTCTGGTGTATTTTCGCTCACCGCAGCGCAGGATAAGTCGAACTAATGTCGCTGAGCGACCAGCAACTGTCTGTTTATCTGCCAAGGAGACTTAGGATGGCCATGCCTACCAATTTGAATCTCGATCACAGGACGGTTACCAAACTCCGCGAATTGGCCCAGTTGAATATCGACAGCCGTGACGGATTCGATTTCGCCGCTGAGCGTATCGACGAGCAGGCGCCCGCGATTGCCAAGCGGTTCCGTGAGTGGTCGGACCAGCGAGCCAAATTTGCTGAACAACTTGCTGGTCTACTCCGAGGCAGTGGGGAAGAAGCTCAGGAAGATGGCTCGTGGGCTGCTTCACTCCATCGTACCTGGATGAATATCCGCGACATGTTTACGACTTCAGACGAACCCGACCTCTACGCGGTCGCAGCTGAGGCGGAGCGCGGCGAAGATGTGATCAAAAACGCGTACGAAGACGCGGGTCGAGACTTGTCCGGTAGCATACTTGGCATTCTCAACGACCAGTTCGCTTCGATTAAACAAACACATGATGCAGTTCGCGATTTGCGAGATTCGCTGAAGAAGTGAAGCGCTGGCATCAAAGAGCGTAACAAGTTACGGATGGCTGTTTTACCTGCTGGTTGATTCCAGATTATGATGAGTGGGGTGGAGCGTGTCGAGTGTACTAAATAGCGAGAATGCAATGGGCGATCTTGATCGAGGAGACTCCGCGGAGGTAACTCTCGACTTGGCGCAAGCCCGCCAGAACTTCGGTAGCGATGAAGGTCTGCTAGTGGAAATTGCAACGGTGTTCATAGAAGATGTGCCCCTGCTGATCAGCGAGCTCGAAGCAGCTTGCCTCCGCAATGATACGCCCACGGTTTCGCGACTGGCGCATTCCCTGAAAGGCCTGTGCGCCACCTTCGGCGCCGAACCGGCCCGCACTTATGCGCAAGGTCTCGAACTCGACGCCACCGATTGCAGTTCACCACTTACGCGTGATCGCATTCAAGTGCTGATCGGTTCACTAGAGCAGACCATCGTCACCCTCCGTAACTCACTTCGCTTGAGTGCGTAGGTCGGCATCGGCATCATGCATTTAATTCGCGGGCTAACGCAGAGCTTCTCTAATTTCATCGAGGATGATTGCCCAACCTTAGCCGCTGCATTGGCCTATTACACAGTCTTTTCGTTACCTCCACTTTTGTTCTTGCTAGTCACTGTTCTCACTGCCTCGCTAGCCATGTTCTCCAGCGACCAATCGGCCGAAGAACGTGCCAAGAACATCATCACGCGGCACGCGGCCACAATCCTGGGCAACGATACGATCCAAGAAGAAGTCGGCGCCATACTGACGACGAACGAACATGAATCGCGGACCTGGTGGAAATCATTGCTGGGTATCGCGGCGGTGTTGGTGGGAGCGTCGGGCGTTCTGTCGGCCTTGCAAAATTCGCTCAACCGCGTATGGAAAGTGGCTCCGCGCAAAGACTCTAACCAGGCGATGCGTTTCGTGCTCAAACGCCTCGTTTCCTTGACAATGATTCTCGGGTTTGGTTTTATTCTGATCGTCTCGTTTGTAGTTAATACCGTCATTGAAGTAGTCATGCATACTGTGGGTGAGCGCCTGGGTATGGCCGAAGGACTGGCTCAAGTGGCCAACTACCTGGTGTCATTCCTGGTAATCACGGTCTTGTTGGCTGCGATATATCGCTATATGCCTGATGCACGAGTCAAATGGCGAGATGTGATCTTGGCCGCAGTACTAGCTTCGCTACTGTTCTCACTCGGTAAAGCAGTTCTCGAGTGGTATTTCAATCTCGCCAACCCAGCCGCTCAACTAGGCAGCGCTGCAGCCTCGCTGGCCGCGATTTTAATTTGGGTCTACTACACATCCATGATCATGCTGCTGGGCGCCGAATTCAGCAAAGCCTGGGCCAACGTAAACGGTCGAAGAATCTTGCCCGAACCCGGGGCCCAACGCGTCGAGACCGTTACCAAGTGACCACTCGGCTAGCGGTCAGCGGCCTGCCGCTTCCAGTAGTGTTAGCAGGTCGGCCAGTTCGTCCAGCGTCAGTTGCTGCTCCAGTCCAGCTGGCATAATCGACGTTTGACTGGCTAGTTGTTGCTGAATGTCTTCTTTGGCAATCGTCACCCGTTGATTGGCACCGGTGATCAATTCCAATTCAGATTCGGTCTGTCCCACCACCAACCCGTTGTAGACTCGACCATCGACGGTCAGCACTCGCAGAGGCGTGTAGCTTTGCTCCAGACGAGCATTGGGAAACACAATCGCCTCCAAAAGTGCGCGGCGCGTGCGAGTGGTGCCTATACGCGTCAACTCTGGACCGACCGTACCGCCTACGTATCCAATTCGATGGCAGGCACTACATGCCGCTTTGGTACTGCGGAAAACTTGAAAGCCGCGGGCTGCGTCGCCACTCTTGAGTTTGCCGAGCAGCTCATCCAACTTGGCTTCGACATCGGCCGGTGGCTTGCTGAGCGATTCCACTACTGTTTGAACACGCTGGCGCAACTCTTCGGAGCGACTTCGATAAAGCGACGTCACTTGATCAAAGGCCAGCGTTCGCGCGGCCGGTAATTGGGCCAGGCTTTCCAAGAGTTGCCCGTCCAGTCCGTCTTGACCGAGAGCCGCGACGCTCGACACTGCCACCATCAGCTCCAGTGGCTGAACGCGTTTCAATTCTGCAATCAAATGCTGCGCGCTCGCAGTCTCCACTTCTAGGCGAGCCAGGGCTTTCGATGCATCGCTGACTAGTTCTGCATCTTTCACTCCCAAAAAATGGTCGAGCACCACTTGCTCCATGGCCGCATCGCTCAGCTTGGCGCGAGGGCTCAAAGTGCCAATCAACTGCAGCCGTGCCTGTGGATCGCTGGTGTGCTTGGCTAAATCGATGATCGCCGTGTTGATGCGTGGAGCATCAGCCGGGTCAACCTTGAGACTGCTAAGCCACGCGGCCAGCGGAGCGCGGGCCTCAGCCTCGCAGCGCACGAACAACTTCAACACGCCATCGACCCACGCTGACGGTAGTTTTTGATTACGAACGCCGCCGAGCAGCCCAAGCAGCTTGTCAAGCTGCTGGCGCGTGGGTGGAATAGGGGATCCCGCCAACTCATCGATGCGCGCGGCCACCATGGAAGTCACTGCCCCAGATGTGCTCCACGCGGCGATAACGCTGGCCAGACTCGATCGCAAGCCTTCATTATTCTGAGATGCTTGCCAGGCCTGAGCCAAATGATCGACATTGCTGTCTGCCCACTGACTTTGCCGCGCTAGAATATCGGTGGCAGCTTGACGGTAGGCAGGGTCAGCCGCTGACAGAGCCGCAATGACCCGTTCGCTCTGCAGCAACTCAATGTGGCCCGATTGATCCAGCGCGATCATGACGCCACGCTGCACCGTCGGACTCTTGGCAGTCAGATAGGGCACCAACACCTGCGGTTGTTCCAGTTCCATCAAAGCATAGATTAGCGAATGTTCGAGCATGCGATCATCGGTAACCTCTGTCAGCTTGTCGATGATCGGCTTGATGGAATTCTTGTCACCCAATCGCCCTAAGGCTTCCGCCAGTGCTCGCGTGACGGCAGGTTCTGTTTCGCGTACCAAGGCTTGTTCCAAGTTCACCCGAGCTGACTTCACGCGTTGCACTGAAACACTATGAGCCGCAATTTGACGCAGCGGCGCTTGTGTGGAACCCAGTGCTGCAATCAGTGCCTCTTCAGCTTGGTCGCTGCGCTCCCCGGCTAGTCGACAGATGCGCCACAATGCTTGTTGACGATCACGCAGCGGTGCTTGTTCATCGCTGACGATCGTGGTGGCTGCCTGCAATGAAACTTGGTTCCACTCTTGCTGCGGGGCGGCCGCAGTGGTGCGAGTTCTGGCACTAGTCAAACGATAGATGCCGCCGGAGGCAATCGATTGGTCGACATGCGAACTGGGGCAACACAAGTTGTACCAGCCTCCAGTATCGATGACCAACAAACTACCATCGCCCCCTTCGATAACATCAGTCGGATGAAAGTCGATGCGCTCTGAAGCCACCAACTGACGGTCTTCGGTAACAAATCCGGCCCCGCGTGGCACTAGCGTATGGGCCGTTACTTTATGAAAGTTGAACTGAGCTGCGATCAACGTATCGATACCAGCGGTAACCGGCCCCAACAGTCGATCGGACTCCAGGCATATCAAACCACTGGGAGCGGCTGGTCCCAAGTGCGTCATAATCGGCAAGAGCCCGCCGGTGCGTGGATGACCATCCACTACGCCATGGACCTTGCCATAGACTCCTCCATAAACGGCATGCGCAATGCCATCGCGCAGACCATCACTTGGGTTCTGCAAGAAGGTACTCGTAAAGAAGCGCTCGCCCGTGTGACTGATCGCCAGTTCGACAGGATTGTCCATGCCACCGGTCATGACCGGTTCGATCGGCCCACCCTCCAGTCGGCGGCGAAAGATGTGCGCGGCTTTGGTCGTCAGCTGTTTGCCATTGACGAGTTCATGCTGTTGCTGAGCGAAAGCTCCTTTGCACCAATAGATCCAACCATCGCGACCCAAGTATGGACCATGGAGATCATTAGCGCAGCCGGTGATCGTTCCAGGGTTGTACCACACCTCGCGCTGTTCACAGACTCCATCGTCATCAGCATCCGTCAACTTCCAGATCTCTGGCGGCGCGCTGACCAAAATCGAATTGCCAATGCACAGCACACCTTCGGGGAAGGCCAAATCGCTGGCTGCGACCAGCCTCTGGTCGAACTTGCCATCGTGGTTGGTGTCGACAAGCCGCACGATGCGATGCAGCCGTTGTTTGTTGTGGTCGGCAATCGGCTTGCCCACGCCCCCACACTCTGCCACCACCAATCGGCCTGCTCGATCCCAGTCTGCGACAATTGGCCACTTAATCAGTTCACCATCGGTGGCAGATTGCAGATCCAGATCCGCGTCGACGCTCAGCGTCAGTGCCCCCACTTGGCGAAGGGTCGGTTCAGCCGCGGTCAGCGACCAACAGCTGCCGCAAACGACCAGCAAAGCTAGCGAAACGTACTGCGATGAAAATTTCACGACCCGGCCTCCAGGCATGGCAAGAACTACAGACTGGGGAACAGTTTAACAGGAATTTACAGACCGATCTAAGTTTTTGATTTCACAATTCCGGGGAGCACAAATCTCAGAGCCTGTTTCGCCCGGTAGGCGAGAAAATCTGGGCGATTACACTATTAGTGAAGCGATGGTTTCATAGCAGCGGCTATCCACAACCGCTTTACATATCACACCCCACAATGGTTCGTTAAGCATGCAACGTTTTCGATTCTTGGCTCTGGTTTGTTCTCTGTGCATGGCAGCGTCCGTCTGTGCGGCCGCCGAGCCAGCCAATCAATTAGGCTTCTCCAAGACCAAGCCTACCTCGGGAACCATCGTCGAAGTCGATGGCGGCTACCTGGTTCCTTACACCACTACAATTCCTGGCAGCCAGGTCAGCTTTACGATGCTGCCGATTCCTGGCGGCGTCTTCAAAATGGGCAGCCCAGCAGATGCTGAAGGCCATAAGGACGACGAAGGTCCACAAGTGGAAATCAAAGTCGAGCCCATGTGGGTCGCCAAGTGCGAAATCTCGTGGGCCGAATACAAACTGTTCATGTCGATGTACAAGATGTTCAAGACGTTTGAACAAAAGAAGATTCGAAAAGTCGACGCTGGCAAGTTACCTCTATCGCTAACTGCGCCGACTCAGTTATACGAACCAACCTTCACCTACGAATTTGGCGAAGAGTTGGACATGCCGGCGATCACAGTTACTCAATACGCTGCCAAGCAGTACACCAAGTGGTTAGCTGGTTTAACTGCACTGCAATATCGCTTGCCCACCGAAGCCGAATGGGAATACGCTTGCCGCGCCGGCACGACCACCGCTTACAGCTTTGGCGATGATCCTGAATCGATTGGTGATTACGCTTGGTTTGCCGATAACTCGGAAGAAGTCTTACATGCCGTGGGCAGCAAGAAACCCAATCCTTGGGGACTGCATGATATGCACGGCAGCGTGATGGAGTGGGCGATCGACGGTCACACCGAAGACGGCTACAAGTCGTTGGCCGGGAAATCCATGCCGATATCGGTCGTCGATGCCATTAATTGGCCGAAGGAGTTGGTGCATCGCTCGCTGCGTGGTGGCGGTTGGCAAGACGACGCCGAAGCCTTGCGTAGTGCCGCGCGCGTCGCCAGCGAGGATTACGACTGGAAGGAAACCGACCCCAATATTCCCAAGAGCCCTTGGTGGTACACCGACGATCCCGCCCGCGCAGTTGGCTTCCGAATCGTCAGATCTTATAAGCCTCTAGATAATCAGACGATTACCAAATTCTACGAGATCGACAACGAAGACATCCAACTGTCGGTCGACATTCGCTTGGAAGAAGGTCGCGGAGTTCGGGGATATAGCGATCCGTCTTTGGCTGAAGAGATCCAAAAGGTAACGCCCGAGTGATCAGCTTCTAAACGAGCCACAGTCACTCAACATCAGTAGACAACGCGGCGGTAATAATTCAGCCCAATCGATTCGGAAAGACATGGATGGCCACCGAAAAACCCACGTTTGAAAACGACCAGATAGAGGCGGACCATTTGCAATGGGGACGCCTGAGCGATTGGGCTCAACTGGTCAGGTTACCAAATGTATTTACTGTCTTATCCGATTCGCTAGCCGCGGCCATCCTGGTCACTGGTGGGGCGCTGCCATGGTTTACCCTGGTTCTGACCGTGCTGGCATCCGTGCTGGTCTACTGGGGCGGCATGATTCTGAACGACGTGGTTGATCTGGAAGAAGATCGCACCACGCGCAGCCATCGACCGTTGGTACGCGGGCACATCTCACCGGTCATCGCCGGCCACGTTGGCAGTGGCATGCTGATCACGGCACCGATCGTGGTTCTGCTGGCCACCAATCTCAATCGTCAACAGCCTCTGTGGATGGGAGCGGCGTTCTTGGCCGCAGTCGCTTTATCATTATGTGTGCGCACCTATGATTCGGCGATTAAGCGCACGCCCATCGCGCCGCTGATCATGGGGCTATGCCGCTCGCTGAACATTATTATGGTCGGCTTGGTCATGTTGGCCGTCAATCCGGTCGAATCCAACATCCCTCACTCGCTGCTCATCTTTGCTTTGGGCATTGGTGTGTACATCATCGGCATCACCGTCTTTGCGCGGCGTGAAGAGGGGCAGAGCGTCCCGAGTGGTTTGATGCTGGGAATCATTTTAGAAATTGCTGGCACGGTCCTGATCGCCAGCATACCTTGGTTTAGTGGCGAAGAAGACACGCGCTGGCAGCTCGATCCTTGGCGCGCGTATCCACTTCTAATTGGACTGGTCAGTTTGACAGTGCTCAATCGTGGAGTCCAAGCTGTGTATCATCCAGTGCCTCGCAAAGTTCAACTGGCTGTCAAACATGCGATTCTCACACTAGTGCTGTTAGGCGCCGCGGTCGCGGCCTTAAGCGCCGGTCCTTACTTCGGCTGCGGTGTCGCCCTCTTGCTCTTTCCAGCCATGCTGTTGGGTAAGATGTTTAAGAGTACATAAAGGAAGAATGTAGAGCGGCTGTCCTCAGCCGCTCAGCACCCGGTGTTCTTTTTTGAAACGCAGAGGCCGCAGAGCCCGCAGAGGCCGCGGAGAAAACGCGGCGGATAGTCGGATGCTCTGTGTCTCTGTGTCTCTGTGGTTAACAAATTCAAGAGCTAACCACAGAGGCACAGAGAATAAAAAGGGGTCAGGTCCATTTTCAGTTGCCCCCGGGGACACAATCCGTTGGCATCAAACAACACCAAGGTTGATGCGTCCATCTCCACCTTCCCCCGCAACTTTGTCCGTTCTTCATAGCGGTGTTCGGCTCAGCTGGAGCATTCGCCCTCCCACGCTCTATTTCCAATTCTCATCAAAGAAGCCCGCGGCGGTGACCGGTGCGGCGGATTCGCTGCTGCGGGTGCCCTGCAGCTCGAGCATGGCCCAATCGGGTAGTTGAGGATTTTGCAGCGAGTTGGTGCGATCGTGCGCGTCGCGAAAGGTCGGTCCGGAATTGAGCACTACATAACGGTTTGGCGAAAGCGGACTGGGCATGATCAGACTGGGAACAGTCACTGCGGCATCCCAATGCCGCGCTGCCAGTCGGATCTCTTGACTACTCCACCCAAAGGGGATCGTAGGTTGTTTCAGCACACGCGCGATGAGCGAATTGCTGGCAGGATCGCCCCACAAAATTAGATGGTACTTCTGTATGTCTTCCTCAGTTACTTCCACATCACGCTTCGTGCGCGGCTCACCGCGCATCAGCGACTTCCAGCGCGAGATCTGATATTGCGATTCACACTCGACCCACTTCGACAAACTGGTATTGCTCGACTTTGCACTGGGCAACACAACTAGGAAAGGATCAAAAAAGGCATCATCGATGGGACCGGATAGTCCAGGTCGTTTTGCAGTCGAAGAGAGTTCTTCAGTTACATGCCATGAACCCTTGCTACCTGGTGTCAGCAGCAAACTCTGGCCGCGCGAAACTGGAAAACTGGACGAGCCAATCACTAGTTCGTCACCGCTTGGAATATCCAGTTTCAAAGCGGCTACGTTTTGGGTATCGATTTGCCAGGTGTTACCGCTCTTGGTTGCCGTAACTTGTGTATCTGCGTATTGTTTCTCCATGCGTTCCATACTGATCCAGCGCGTGCGATGCACGCGCCAGTGTCGCGTCTGCAGAAACAATTCAGTGGGCGATTCAGCCTGGCCCTGATCGGCAAGGCTACTCAACGATTTCAGCAACTCTTTCAAGACTTCGGGATGATATTTGTGTCCCATGCCCGGTCCAATCAAATGTTTCAACGTTCGCCCGTGCGATTGAAACGCCTCCTCCATGACGCGAGCTGCTTGAATCTGCTTGTCGTTCTCACCGCTGTAAGCGATCACGGGCAAGTTAAAGAGGTTGCGAGTGTAATTGGGAACATCGTAGATGCTCCATAACGTCTGCGTGTACTCAGGCGGATACTTATCGGGCTTTAGATTTTGGTAGCGAGCCGTTTCGGCAAAGCCAGCACCAGGACTAACGGCCACGAAGCGATCCCCATTTCGAGCAGCCACATGCCACGCACCCGCTCCGCCCATCGAGAAACCGATCAACACAATCTTGCGTTGGTCGATTGGATAATTGCGACAAACAAAATCGATGGCTTCCATCACATCGGTAGTGCCGGCGCTTTTGTAGCCGACACACTGCCGACCGAAGGGATGCAGGGTAATCGCATTGGCCGGCGCGACCTCGCCGACGCGATCCAGACGTTCGCACAAGAAATGTAAATCGGTGGCTTTATCACCTCGACCATGCAACCACACAAACAACGGCACACCTTGGGCAGAATCGAGCGGCGACTCGGGCATCACCAGTCCAATAGGCTGGGCCGAATCGTCGACGCGCGAGACAAAGCCACGAACTTGCAAACGCTTTTGACCTTCGAGGCCGGGCAGGGGACCAGTGGCCGTTGGATCGACGTTGCTGGCTAGCCAACTCAGCCGCGATTCCGCCAGGTCGAGTAAGCGATCGCACTTGGCAAAATCTTTTTCTTGATAAAACTCGCGAAATTCAATCGCCAGGCGACATGCCTTGACCAAAGCTTGCACATCGGCCCAATAGGGCGACTGCCGCTGCGTTTGTAGCGACTTGTCCAGCTTATTCAGGCGCTGATTCCACGCGGCTAGGCGTTCAGCTGGAATCTCCATCCCCTCAGGTGGCAAAGCACGCGGCCAACTGGCACATTCTTGAGCCAGAGCCAACGGCGCGAGCCAGAGACAGCTCAGCCACAATATGTAGCGAATCATGGTGCTTTCGACCTCGTAGCGGGAGCCGTCAAGGATTTTCAATTCATAGCTATTGCCTGCGTCAACATGATACTCGAAATGCTCGACGCATTCCGCAACTCGCAATTGATGGCAACTTGACACAAGCCAGAAGGCTATGCCACATTTGACTACATGACGAAACCACTTTCACCGCTGGCTTTAGGTAAATCGATCACTTGCTTGCCCGTTGTTCATGGCAGCGGACACTGCGCGCTGATGGTGCGCCAGTGGTTGTTGGAGCATCCGTACGATTGTGTAGCTGTCTGTTTGCCACACTCTTTCCGCGAGGATGTGCTCGAAGCGATCAACAATTTGCCGACTCCTTCAATGGTTTTGCAGCGTGTGCTGCCGGACTACGCCGCTTATCAGAATGACGAGGGCGACGACGAACGCGAGGAGTGGAGCTATGTGCCGATCGATCCTTGCCAACCGGTGATCATGGCCTTACGTTTAGGCCTGGGCGAACATTTGCCGATTGAGTTTATCGACCTGGAGACCAATCAATATATTCCGCAGTCGTCGGTTATGCCCGATCCTTACGCACTCAAGACGGTATCGCTCGAGCGGTTTGCCACGGCAGTGCTCACGACGGTCACGGCACCTGACAATAACCAGACCTGGCAGCGTTTGCGGCACATGGCCTACCGGCTGCACGAGTTGGAGCAGAAATACGATCACATTGTGGTGGTCTGTTCGATTCAAGAATGGCCCTGGCTCCGCGATGCTTATCGTCAATGGGCTGAAGACGAACTATCGGTCGATGAACTACCGGAACATGATTCGGTCGAGCCGCCAACGACTTACGCCGTCAATCCCAACTCGCTGCTGTTTATGTTTGGCGAATTGCCGTTCATCACAGGCGTTTACGAACGGGCTCGATTGGAGCTAGAGGAAGACGATAACCTGTCGATCGATGGTGTCAAACAGTTGTTGATATCAGCTCGCAGCAGTTATGTGCAGGACTTGGGCAAGCGGGCCAGACGCATTACGCCGTTGTTGCTGCGGCAATGTTTGAAGTACATTCGCAATCTGACGCTGATGGAGCGGCGACTGACTCCGGAGATGTACACGATCGTCACCGCCGCTCAACAGATCCTTGGCGATCAGTATGCGATTCATGTCATCGATACGGCTCGCAATTATCCCTTCGAAGAAGATCTCGGCCTGCAAACGGTAACCTTGGGAGTGGATCAAGCGCGCCTGCCTGGCGAAGAAGTCGTCGACATTGTCAGCCGCCTTCCCGGTCCTCCGGTGCTCTGGCGACGCTTGCAGCTCCAGCGCAAGCCGGCCAAGCAAGAAATGGATCGTTGGAAGACGCAGTGGAACCCACGTTCGCAATGTTCGTGGCCTCCCGAAGATATGCTGATCGAAAGCTTTCGCACGCGCGTCATCGATCGAGCTCGCGCGATCATCGGTGCCGACCTGGCGCGCAGCGAAAAATTTACGACTAGCATCAAAGACGGCATCGACATTCGCGAGACGATTCGCCATTGGTACGACGGTGACATCTATGTGAAGGTTATGCCGCCTAGTGTAGGCACGATCGACTGCTGTGTAATGTTATTTGATATACCGTCCGATCCAAATGCGTATCCCTGGCGCACAACTTGGTTTGCAGAACACATCGAAGAATCAACGCTCGCGTTTTTTGCCACCGACTATCGCGAACAGTTGGTGGGTCCAGGTATCGCCATGGCCACCTATGGTGGAGCCATGTTCTTGTATCCGCCAGTATCCATACCGGATATCTGGCACGATCGGCGCTTGAAGTTTGCTCAAGGTCTGGAAGAACGTTTAGTAGCGGCTGCGTGCCTGCATGCGCGCGAGCGGCAAATCGCCCTGCTGAGCCCCCAGGCGCCAAGTGCCGTCTTTCGTCAGATTGCGCGAAGATTTCGTAAATCGCTGGTCCATATTCCGCTGAGCCAATTCAATGACGCTCTCGTCCAGCAACTGCGCATGGTGCATGTGCTCAACGGCCGCGAAGTCCGTTCGTTCGCAGCCCATTTCATCCGCAAAGCCTAAACCGACGGCGTTAGCCGCGGTTGCTGAACTAAACCGACGGCGTTAGCCGCGGTTACTGAACGTTCAAGATGTTTGAGTAGGAACCGGGGCTAACGCCCACGGCCAACGCACTCCTGCTTGTCGTCAGAGGCAAGCACGATTATTATCGAGCGAAGCTTTTCACGCACTCTATCTCGAAGATCGAAGGAACCGTTAGCGATGTCCCCGCTGGATCATCTGAAGAACCTGGTCATTATGGCCGCCGCTGACGGTAGTCTGTCTGAACAAGAGATCGCCCTGCTAATCGATCGCTGTGGACATCTGGGCTTGCAGGAAGAGGATCTTGAAAAAGCCATCGCTTTTGCTCAAAGCGGACAAGCGAAACTGCGACTGCCTAGCGATCGACAAGAACAGATCGACCTGCTGTCAGAACTAATGCGCATGATGGCCGCCGATGGCCAACTGATGGAAGTCGAAAAACAACTCTTTGCCCTGGCTGCTGCCAAAATGGGCATCGAGAAGCTTGAACTCGAAACTATCATCGACAAGCTGATCAGCAATTAATTTGCTGTTCAGCGACCGATCTGTGGAGTAATGACTAGGGAGAGCTTTGACAGTGGGGTGATGACTATGTGGCGATCCACGATTGTGGCCCTGGCGGCGCTGACCAGCCTCTCACTCGTTCAGTGTGCGTCACTGTCCGCACAGGATGCAACGCTCGCCAAAGTCTTACCCGACACGCAGGCCCTCCAGTCCAACGGCGATATAACATCGGAATTAGTCGCTGGGGTCGACAAGTTCTTGCTCGACCAAATCGCCCAAGCCCCCGCAGCCCGCCAGCGACACTGGCCAGCCCTGGTCAGTGCCACCCCCCAGCAACCTCATCCACTGGCGGCCGAGCTGAGCAATATCATTGGTCTGCGCGACCAACGGGTACCCAATCCCCGCTTGCAGATCGTGCGCGATCGCCAACAGACCACCCCGTATCAGTCGCATGCGCGGTGGCAGGCCGACCTGGTGCGTTGGCCTGTGCTCAAGGGTGTTGATGCCGAGGGCATCTATGTGCGACCGCTCGACGCCGCGGCGATTAAGTTTCAAGCGGTTATCGTTCCCGACGCTGGCCAAACGCCTGAACAACTGATCGGCGTTGGTCCGGACAACTCGAACGTTACTGCTTGGGCAGCCAACCTGGCTGCCATCGGCGGCGAAGTTATTGTCGCTACTCCAGTTAGTCGGCATCGCGAAGCTCGTCGTGGCCGCGCCAAGATGACCGATCAAGAGTTTCTGTATCGCAGCGCATTTGAGCTTGGTCGACATGTCTTGGGCTACCAAGTTCATGAGTCCCTAGCAGCCATCGACGCTATGCGCACGAAAACCTTGCCGCTGGTGGTGATTGGCTGGGGCGAAGGTGGTTGGGTTGCCCTGCATGCAGCCGCTGTCAGCAATTCGATCGATGCCGTGTGCATTTCGGGCCACTTTCAAGCGCGCGAGAATGTGTGGCAAGAACCCATTCATCGCAACGTGCAAAGCTTGCTGAACAAGTTCGGCGATGCGGAGCTAGCGGCCATGATCGCGCCGCGTCACGTGATCATCGACAACGTGGCCGGCCCCACCGTTGATATCGCAGGCGAGGGAGGTGCGCCTGGAAGACTTGCCGGCCCGACCACCGAAGCAACCTCAGCCGAAGTCGCACGAGCTCTAAAGATTTTGCAACAGAAACAACTACAAGCCAGTCTTCGCGAGGTAAAGCCAACGTCGATGCCCCAGCGCGCAGGTGCATCCCTCGAAGCCGTAAGTGCAACTCTGGCTGCGGTCAAGATAGATGCGTCAGTCTTGCAGGCAGATCCCATGGCCGGCGAAGTCGCATCCGCCCGCGAGCTTGTTTCAGCCGAATCTCGACGTCTCGATATGCTCGACAAGTGGAATCGCTTTACCCAGCAAGTGCTCGAACAGGCTGATGACGAGCGGGCCGAGTACTGGCAAGCACTCAAGACCGATACGCTCGAAAATTTCAAAACCACCGTCGAGCCTTATCGCGAAAGATTCGCAACCGAAGTCATTGGACGCTGGGAGATGCCGCTAGCCGCACCCCAGCCGCGTTCGCGTTTGATCTACGAAAAACCTAAATGGGTTGGCTACGAAGTGGTTCTGGATGTCTTTCCCGACGTCATCGCCTACGGCGTGTTGCTCTTGCCACGCGAGCAACCACTGGGAGAAAAGCGACCGTGCGTGGTATTCCAACATGGACTAGAAGGTCGACCGCAAGATTGTATCGCAGGCGATCATCCCGCTTATCACGACGTCGCAGCCAAGCTGGCCGAGCAAGGCTTTGTGGTGTTTGCGCCACAGAATCTCTATATCTTTCATGATCGGTTCCGCACGCTGCAACGCAAGAGCAATCCGCTTGGGAAAACGCTGTTTTCGACCATCATTCCGCAGCATCAGCAAATTTGCAATTGGCTAGGAACCTTGCCTCAAGTCGATCCTAGTCGCATCGCGTTTTACGGACTGAGTTACGGCGGGAAAAGCGCCATGCGTATTCCACCACTGGTGCCGCAGTATTGTTTGTCGATCTGCTCAGCGGACTTCAACGACTGGGTGTGGAAGAATGCCTCGACTCATTCCAACTACAGTTATGTGTGGACGATGGAGTATGAGATTTTTGAATTCGATCTCGGGTCGCGTTTCAATTATGCAGAGATGGCGACGCTCATTGCACCGCGACCGTTTATGGTAGAACGCGGACACTTTGATGGCGTCGCTCCCGATGACCGCGTAGCGGCCGAGTTCGCCAAGGTGCGCCACTTGTATTCCGCCAAACTGGGACTGGCCGATTCAGCCCGGTTGGAATGGTTCGTAGGCCCGCATACGATTAACGGCCAAGGCACGTATCAGTTCCTGCACGAAAAACTCAAGTACTAAACTTCAAACCTCCGAAGGCTAACCCACCATGCGCACTTCTCTCGCGCTCCTCGCCTCGCTGCTGATCGTACTGCCAGCAATGGGACAGAGTCCCGCCGTTACCAAGCTGGGCATGATTGGCTTGGATACGTCGCATGCTCCAGCGTTCACCAAGCTTTTTAATCGTCCACCAAATGAAAACGCTTTTGGCGGCATGAAAGTTGTGGCCGCGTTCCCGGGTGGTAGCCCGGACATTGAATCAAGTCATTCGCGCGTGGCCGGTTTTACGGAAGACCTCAAGAAACTCGATGTGACGATGGTCGACTCGATCGACAAGTTGGTCGAGCAAGTCGATGCGGTCTTACTGGAGAGTGTTGATGGTCGCCCGCACTTGGCCCAAGCCATCCCTGTACTGAAAAGTGGCAAACCGCTATTCATCGATAAACCACTGGCAGGCACGCTGGCCGATGCCATCGCCATTGATCTACTGGCCAAGAAATACAACGCTCGCTGGTTTAGTAGTTCGTCGCTACGATTCAGTCCCAGCATCTATCGTTATCGCACCGATGAAGCCTTGCGCGCAAGCACGCGTGGGGCGGCGGCGTGGAGTCCGTGTTCCCTGGAAAAGACACATCCAGATTTGTTCTGGTACGGAGTGCATGGCGTCGAAATTCTCTACACGGTGATGGGGCCAGGTTGTCAAAGCGTCACGCGTACCGCCACACCGGGTCTCGACATGGTGGTCGGCGTATGGGACGGCGATCGCATCGGTACCTTCCGCGGCATTCGCGAGGGCAAGGCCGACTACGGAGTCGTGGTCTTTGGTGAAAAGTCCATCGAACTGACCGGCAAGTACGAAGGCTATCAACCACTGGTGGAACAGATTGCCAAGTTCTTTCAAGGCGGACCGACCCCGGTCAGCAATGACGAAACGCTTGAACTGTTTGCCTTTATGGAAGCCGCCCAGCAATCCAAAGATCGAGGCGGCGTTCCCGTGCAAATCGCCCAAGTCATCGCTGAAGCCACCGAGAAAGCCAAACAGCGTATCGCCGAGCTTGACAAGTGATGCCGAAAGCCACGCCTGCTTCCCCTACTCACCCCTCCCGGAGTTGCGCTTCGCTGGCTCCGACCTCCCTATGCAGCGCATGGAGAGGTGACTATCACATATTTCAACTGACGATACTATGAATCGCGCCGCCACTTTCTTAGTCGGATCAATCCTGCTCGCCGCCGGTTTGATTGTCTTACTTACTCAGGCGGGTAGACAAACACAAACTATTCAACTGGGTAATGGTAACGCTACTGGTACTAACGGCGCGCCTGCACCAGCTGCGCAGGCCAGCGATCCTCTTATGATTTACTGCGCCGCCAGCAATCGCGCCGTCATTGAAGCCATCGCCGGCGATTATGCCAAAGAATTCGGTCGCCAGGTGCAATTGCAATTCGGGGCCTCGCAAACGCTGCTCTCGTCGATGAGTATTAGTGAGACGGGCGATCTGTTTTTGCCGGCTGATGACAGTTACATTACCATCGCTCAGGAAAAGGGACTGGTCGAAGAAGTCTTACCTCTGGCTCAAATGCACGCAGTCCTGGCCGTAGTCAAAGGCAACCCCAAGGGCATCAAGTCCTTCGATGATCTGCTCAAACCCGACGTTCGCGTCATTCAAGCTCGCCCAGATTCAGCCGCTATTGGCAAACTCACCCAGCAAGCGCTCACGGCGCTTGGGCTGTGGGATAAACTCGAAAAGTCGACCACTGCCTATCGCCCCACGATCAGCGATGTCGCCAGCGATGTCGTGGTCGGGGCGGCTGACGTAACGATCGTGTATGACGCAGTGCTCCATACCTATCCTAAGCTCGAAGCAGTGTCGATTCCAGAACTGGAGCAAGCTACTTCCAGCATTTCGCTGGCGATTGTCAAATCCACCAAACGTGCCAGAGACGCGTTGCATTTCGCGCGATATGTGGCTGCCCGCGATCGTGGGCTCAAACGGTATACCGAATTCGGCTTCCAACCAGTTACCGGAGATCTGTGGAGTGATCAACCAGAGCTTTCGATCTTTGCCGGCTCGATGCTACGGCCTGCGATCGAAAAGACCATCATCTCATTTGAGCAGCGCGAAGGTGTGCGCGTATCGCGAGTCTATAACGGCTGCGGAATCCTAGTCGCTCAGATGAAAGCCGGTCAGCATCCCGATGCTTACTTCGCGTGTGACAAGGAGTTCATGAATAGTTTACCCGATCTGTTTCCGGCTCCGGTCGACGTCTCCCAGAACGAATTGGTAATCCTGGTACACAAAGGCAATCCGCACGGCATCAAAAACCTGCGCGACCTCGGCAACCCTGGACTGCGCATTGGCATAGGCCATGAAAAGCAATGCGCCATGGGTTGGCTGACGCAGAACACTTTGCGTGAAGGAGGTGTAGAACAAGAGGTCATGGCCAACGTGACAGTGCAATCGCCCACCGGCGATATGTTGGTCAATCAAATGCAGGCCGGTAGCTTGGATGCCGCCGTGGTTTACTTGAGCAACGCAGCTGGTGCGGGTGAAAAACTGGATGCTATTCGGATCACAGGCCTGCCGTGTTCGGTCGCCGTTCAACCTTTTGCCGTAGCCGTCGACTCGCCGCATGCTCAGTTGGCCGACCGCATGTTCCGGCGCATCAAATCGGTGGACTCCAAGCAGTCATTCTTGTTGGAGGGCTTTCGCTGGTCCGAAGATTTGAAGACGCAAGCAAGTGCCGCAGCTACAGGGCAGAATTGATGGAGAAGTTTCGTCGACGCTCTGATGCGCCTTTTTTCTTAGTGACGGGCGGTATATCGGCTAGCTTCATTCTGTTGATCGTATTGCTCTTGGCAGCCGACATTTGGTTTGTCACCTGGACTGATTTTGTAACGGCTTTTGAAAAAGCCGAGATTCAAGCGGCCCTAAGGTTGACGCTGCTGACCTGCACATTATCAGCGATCATGTCGGTGTGGGTAGGAACTCCGCTGGGTTATATTCTGGCGCGTTATCGTTTCCCTGGTCGCTGGATCGTTGATACGTTAGTCGACATTCCCATCGTGCTGCCACCGTTGGTACTGGGTATCAGCTTGTTGATCTTGTTTCACACTCAGCTTGGTAGTGGAACATTGGAAGATTGGTTGAAGCATCGCAACTTGCCTGTAACGTATCATTGGCCCGCGGTGGTGCTGGCGCAGTTCACAGTCGCCTGCGCCTTTGCGGTGCGCACGATGCGGGTAACTTTCGAACAGATCGATCCGCGTCCAGAAGCGGTGGCCCGTACGCTGGGATGCACACGTGGTCGCGCGTTCACCGAAGTCGCCTTGCCGCAAGCCTGGCGGGGTATCGTTGCCGCCTTGACGATCTCCTGGGCGCGGGCCTTGGGAGAGTTTGGACCGATCATGGTCTTTGCTGGTACAACGCGAATGCGCACCGAAGTCCTCTCGACTAGCGTCTTTCTGGAGTTGAGTATTGGCAACCTCGATTCAGCGGTGGCGGTGTCACTATTGATGGTCGCCATGGCGGCTATTGTGCTGGTCGTGCTGCGCTTCCTGGGAACAGGGATCAACGCATGATCGAACTGAAACAAATCGCTTACCAGATTGGCCAGTTCCAATTGAGCAATTTGTCGCTGGTGATACCTACCGGACAATATGCGGTCTTGATGGGTCAAACAGGGCAGGGCAAGACCACGCTGGTTGAGATCATTTGCGGCCTGCGCAAGCCGAGCGCCGGCCGGGTGCTCGTTCAAGGCCAGGACGTTACCGATTGGTTGCCCGGTGATCGACACATCGGTTATCTGCCTCAAGACCTGGCTCTGTTTCCGCACATGCGCGTCGTCGATCACTTGTCGTTCGCGCTGCGACTGCGCAGGCAATCGCCCGCGACAATTCAAAGTCGTGTAAACGAACTGGCCGAAGTGCTCGGTCTGACGCATCTGCTCACGCGTCAGGTTCAAGGGCTCTCCGGCGGCGAGGCACAACGCGTAGCCCTTGGCCGAGCCATAGCATTTCGACCTGCGGTGCTGCTGCTCGATGAACCGCTCAGCGCGCTGGACGAGCAAACGCGAGGCCATATGCATGCACTGCTGCGGCAATTGAAAGAATCGACCGGTATGACTACCTTGCATATCACCCACAACTCCGAAGATGCCGCCGCGCTGGCCGATCGTCAATATCGCCTGGCCCAAGGCCAAATCATTGAAACAATTCACGCACCGAAAACTGAAACGCACCATGCAAGTTGATGTCGAGTTTGGAACTCAAGTTCGCGCTGCCAGTGGTGTCAGGCTGCAGCCGACCAGTTTGCCGGAGGGCAGTTCACTGCGACACTTGTTTGCGCAGCTAACTGGTTTGCATCCGACGTTATCGACTTGGATCGATACAGAGGGCGAGCCACGACATGGTCTGCTGGTGTTTGTAAACGATCAATCGCCCAGCGGCATTGATCAACCACTGAAGGAAGGTGACCACGTTGCTCTCTTGACGTTGGTCTCGGGTGGCTAACCGTATGACGCCTGAAGAACTCGATATATATCAGTGGCAGATGTGGGTCAGCGACTTTGGCCAGGCCGGCCAAGAGAAACTGCGTTCCGCCTCGGTACTCATCTCGCGCATCGGAGGACTGGGTGGCCTGGTCGCCTATCAACTTGCCGCCGCGGGTATTGGCCAGTTGGTCTTGGCTCACGCCGGTAATGTCAAACCGAGCGATCTCAATCGTCAGTTGTTGATGACTCACGATTGGATTGGCAAGCCGCGCATTGAATCAGCCGAGCGACGCTTGCATGAACTCAATCCGCGCATGAAGATCGTAACCATCAATGCGAACATAAACACTGACAATGCGGCCAGCATTATCGAACAAGTCGATATGGTCGTCGACTGTGCACCGCTGTTCGAGGAACGACTAGCGATGAACGCAGCCATTGTCGCTCAGCGCAAGCCGATGATCGAGTGCGCTATGTACGATTTGGAAGCCAGTTTAACAGTCATCATCCCTGGCCAGACACCTTGCTTGGCGTGTCTAACGCCGACTGCACCGGCCGGCTGGCGCCGCGAGTTTCCTGTCTTCGGTGCCGTCTCGGGTACTGTTGGCTGTATGGCAGCGATGGAAGCGATCAAACTGATCGCCGGTTTCGGCCAGCCCTTAACCGGCTCGCTGCTGAGTATGGACCTGCGCTACATGCAGTTCCGCAAACGCACCATCCAGCGCAATCCCCAATGTCCAACCTGCAGTTCCTGTGGCATAGGCTTCTAGCCTGTGTGGCATAGGCTTCTAGCCTGTGTGGCATAGGCTTCTAGCCTGTGTGCGTCTTAAGCAATCTCTGAAGGCTGCCAACTAAGGAAGAACACAGGCTTCCAGCTAACGACTAAGCCACACAGGCTGGAAGCCTATGCCACAATAGCCGAGCCACACAGGCTGGAAGCCTATGCCACATCGGCTTATCTGGGCATTTGTCCGCTGGAACTATCGGAGAGCATGCGTTCGCGCAAGGACTGCAAGCCGCGTTTGAGTAGTCCTGCCACGGCCATTTCGCTCTTGTCCATCGTGACGGAGATTTCTTTCAGCGACTGTCCTTCGACATAGCGCAAGCGTAAGGCTTCGCGTTGGGTGTCGGGCAACGTTTGCAGGCAGTTGGCCAGGTAGACCGCCGCTTCGTCGCGCATCATGCGTTGACTGGGTGACGTTGTTTCCGAGGGCACCAGGTCGGTCAACATAGGTCCGCTGTCATCACCGCCGCCGCCACTGCGGGCTTCGCGACCTGCCGAGCGTTTCTGTGTATACAGATGTTTTTGATGCGCAGAACTGACATTGTTGCGCAATATGTTTCGCAACCAGCCCAGCAATTCTTCGATCTGATGACCGCGAAAGGCGTGTAGGTCGCGCTGGGCTTCCATGAAGGTGACTTGCACAATATCGGCCGGATCCAAGCGGCCGCGGAGGCGATCATCGAGGTAACGCTGAGCCAGAACCGTTAAATAAGCTCGATAATCTTCCAATAATTTGCCCAGCGAATCACGGTTACCCGCCAGGGATTCTTCGAGCAAATGCTGGTGATAAGTGCGGTTCACGTGCGGTTCTTGAGAGCTGAATTGAGCGACTGGCAGCTATGCCCTGGGCATTATTGCACTGTATAATGAGCGAACGCTTTTTGCAATTCTAGTCGGCTCGTCGAGCCAGAGGTTCAGTATGTATTTGAGGATGGCCAAGCGGCTGTTGTTGGAAACCGACAAACGACTGCTGTGGAAATTGGCCTGGCAGGCTGGCTGGAAGGGCCTGCGAAGTGTGCAGAAACACCGTAGTCGCCTCAAACGTGGTGAGTTTTTCCCACCGTTTCTCTACCTGTCGGTCATCAATACTTGCAACCTACGTTGCCAAGGCTGTTGGGTCGATGTGGCCGGCAAACAGACCAAAATCGATTTGGCTGCGCTGAACCGGACGGTGAACGAAGCCAAGGCGATGGGCAATGCCTTCTTCGGCATCCTGGGCGGCGAACCTTTCCTGCATCGCGAATTGCTCGACTTCCTGGAAGGCCAAAAGGACGTCTACTTTCAAGTCTTCACCAACGGCCACTTCATCACCGACGAAGTTGCCAAGCGACTTCGCAAGATGGGCAACGTAACGCCGCTGATCAGCGTCGAAGGTAGCCAGCTCGTCAGCGACGAGCGACGTGGACGCGAAGGCGTGCTGAGCGCGACCATGCAGGGCTTGCAGAACTGCCTCAACAACAAAGTCCTCACCGGCGTTTGTACCAGCGTCTGTCGCACCAACATCGATGACCTGCTAACCAGCCAATGGGTCGACCGTTTGATCGAGATGGGCGTCATGTATTGTTGGTTCC
Organism: Rania fehmarnensis; assembly: GCF_056494185.1. Taxonomy (NCBI): domain Bacteria; kingdom Pseudomonadati; phylum Planctomycetota; class Planctomycetia; order Pirellulales; family Pirellulaceae; genus Rania; species Rania fehmarnensis. Next base: position 1,679,132 of record NZ_CM151398.1, on the reverse strand, counting down.
ACGTCTATCGACCTGTAGGACCCGAGAGCAATCCCGATTTGTCGCTCGACACCGAACAACTGCGCCGCGTGCGTCAATTCGTAGTCGATACCCGCGCGACCAAACCGATCATCGTCATCGATGCCTATCACGATGGTGAAGGTCGAGCTCTGTGTCCGGCCGTCACAGGCTTTACACATCATATTGGTCCGGGCGGCGACATCGAACCCTGCCCGATCATTCAGTTGGCCAAAGAGAACATCAACGATGGTCGACCATTGAAAGATGTATTCAATCAAAGTGAGTTCCTGCGCGACTTCCGTGAACTGACTGCCCAGCACACGCGCGGTTGTGTTGTCCTGGAGCGTCCCGACATTCTCGTGCAACTAGCCACCAAACACGGCGCGCACGATACGACCCAGCGTCATAGCGTAATGGCCGAGTTACAAGCGACGCAACCTCGACGCTCGCAGTATGTGCCTGGTGCCGAGATCCCCGAACGCAATCTGCTAGTGCGACTAGCCAAGTGGTACGCATTCAACGATTTCGGTGCCTACAAGAAACATTTCAAAAGCGAAAAGTGGACCGACCCCGAGGCCTAACGTGGCCTCATGTGGCATAGGCTTCCAGCCTGTGTTCTTGGCCCTGTGCTTTGCTAAGCGCGTCGACTCGCAAACATCGCGGTTTGGTGACGCATCCACCGTCTGGCGACGGTGGCTACTCATTGGCCAGTGTCCACTTGCCTAGTTAAGAACCGCGGCTAACGCCGTCGGTTTAGTTCGACCTCCCCCGACGACCGGGGGAGGCGAAGGTTCAGCACAATTATCGATATGGGTCAACGATTATCGATATAGGACAGTTGCATACCAACCATTTGCACCGCGGGCTACGCCGATGCCAGTTGGTTGACGTTGTCCCCAATAGCAACTCTGACGAATTGCCTCATCGGCGGAACGTGTAGAAAAGCCTACGCCTTCGTAGCCTCCGGAGCCCAGCGATCCACCTACGTGTCGCATGCGGCCTTCAGAAGCTTGTTGCTGGGCTTTGCGCTGCGCAATGCATTTATCGCATGCACTAGCCGAGGATGTGCCAATGTCGCTCATTGCCAACATCATCGACAGACCAACAACCGACCATAGACTGGTTCGAAGCATTACTCACTCCCTTTTTTGCAACGCGATTCCGTCGCAACTATTGCGCAGTTCCGCATTGCTAGAATCGAATGGTGAATCCCTTCCTGATAAGACGTGCTCGCATTCTTGCTGCACGCAACTATTGCCCATGGGTGACGTCCCAGTGTTGTGATCGAGTCCAAATCGTCAACCAGACTGACCAATGCTAGCTGCGACCGAATGACGCTAAGTCGTGTGAGTCAAAGGAAATAAAAAAATTGGATTTTTTAACGCAGAGCCCGCAGAGCCCGCAGAGAAATCGGTGGTGATATAATCAACATTCACTATCCGGAGATATCATGCGCGCATCTATCTTGGCTGCGATCGTCACCACACTGTTGGCGCCGTTGGGGTTTGGTCAAGACACTCGCGGGCCGACGCTCGATGAGATGCTGCTCTTCTTTCCTTCGAAATTTCCAGAAGGCAACTGGCAACCTCCTGGTCTCAAGTTTCAGGATGTAGACTTCGCATCGGAGGACGGTACGAAGTTGCACGGATGGTATTGTCCAGCAGACAACCCCCGCGCAGTGATCTTGCTGGCGCACGGTAATGCTGGTCACATAGCGATGCGCGCCGATTGGTTGAAATTTTTACAATCGCGAGCTCGAGTCTCAGTATTCGCCTTCGACTATCGCGGCTATGGTCGCAGCGATGGCGTGCCCACAGTCCCGGGCGTATTGGCCGATGCAACCGCAGCACGCGCCAAGCTCTGCCAGTTGGCCAACATAAAAGACTCCGAGATGATGCTGATGGGCGAGTCACTGGGCGGAGCCGTTGCGGTGCAACTAGCCGCAGTCAGCTCACCGAAAGCCCTCATTCTGCAAAGCACATTTCCGACGATGCGCGACGTGGCCGATGTGCATTATCCGAAAGTCTCGTGGGTCATTCCGCGCAGCAAACTGAATTCCGTCGACACAATTGGTAAATACCGTGGACCGCTGCTGCAGAGCCATGGAACCAACGATCGCACTGTCCCACTTGCTCTGGCCGAAAAACTTTTTCAGGCCGCCAATGAACCCAAGAAGTTCATCCGAATCGCCGGCGCCGATCACAACGATTGGCTGACCGACGAATACTTAAGAGAATTGGATAAGTTCTTGCAGTGAAGAACGTAGAGCGGCTGTTCCCAGCCGCTCAGCACCCGCTAACCATTGCGTCTTCCGACCGAGCGTCCGGGAGGGCGAAGGTCCTCCTGAGCCAAACACCGCCTTGAAGCGCGGACATAGTACCGGGGGGAAGAATGTAGAGCGGCTGTCCCCAGCCGCTCAGCACCCACTAACCCATGCGTCTTCCGACCGAGCGCCCGGGAGGGGCGAAGGTCCTCCTGAGCCAAACACCGCCTTGAAGCGCGGACATAGTACCGGGGGGAAGAATGTAGAGCGGCTGTCCCCAGCCGCTCAGCACCCGCTAACCATTGCATCTTCCGACCGAGCGCCCGGGAGGGGCGAAGGTCCTCCTGAGCCAAACACCGCCATGAAGCGCGGACATAGTACCGGGGAAAGAACGTAGAGCGGCTGTCCCCAGCCGCTCAGCACCCGCTAACCATTGCGTCTTCCGACCGAGCGCCCGGGAGGGCGAAGGTTCTCCTGAGTCAAACACCACCTTGAAGCGCGGACATAGTACCGGGGGGAAGAATGTAGAGCGGCTGTCCCCAGCCGCTCAGCACCCGCTAACCATTGCGTCTTCCGACCAAGAGCCCGGGAGGGCGAAGGTCCTCCTGAGCCAAACACCGCCTCGAAGCACGGACATAGTACCGTGGGAAGGATGTACCGCGGCTGTCCTCAGCCGCTTCAGGTTGAGATGCGCAGGCGGAGCCTGCAAGGCAATGGGTTACCAGGCAGAGCCTGGTAACCAGATGGGCCTGGTAACCAGATTTACTTCGGCAAGAGTGCGAGCACGCTCTGGCTGGGGCGAGCGATGACGTGGGCGGCGATCAGTTTGCCGAGTCCTTCTACTTTGGGCCGCGCGGCATCGATCGCGGCGCGAACGGCTGCCACATCGCCACGCACCACGACGGTGACATAACCGCCGCCAAGCTTTTCTTTGCCGACGACGTCGACTTGGGCCGCTTTGCAGGCCGTATCGATCGCTTCGAAGACAGCGGTGAAGCCTTGGGTTTCGATGAATCCGAGTGCTTGGATGGGTTCGTTGCTCACGGTATTAGACTCGCTGGTAGCAGGTGACGTAAATGGATTAGCAGTCAGCTCTTTGACGACTGCTTGTTGAATCAGAGGATTGAATTCGACCGCGCTGTTGATCGCACGGCTACTGGCAACTGTGGGCCGGGCAATGACGGTGCACTGAGCTTTGCCGGTCATGGCTTGAGCGATTTCGTAGCCAGCATCAATCGCGGCCCGCACCGCGTCGACAGAGCCTACGATTTTCAGGACCGTGCCCAGCATGTCGTTCAATTCGACTTGCCAGACTGAAACTCCAGCCGCCTTTTCCATAGCGTCCAGGGCCACCATGGCCGGTGTCCAACCTGGGGTTTCCAAGATGCCAAGGGCAGGTGATATCGACATGGTAAAACTTCTAGGTGGGCCAACTTCAGACCTGTCGGCACAAAACTCGTCTCTAAACCCGGGCAGATTCAGAAATTAATAACAGTGGCTCCGACACCGATCGACACAGTACACACTGCGATAGTTTAGTCAGTCAAGGCAGGGCGTGAAGTGTGGTAAAGCTGGTTTCTTTGCGTAAAGCTGGCCGGTTGTACCAATTTTGAGTCCCTAAGCTAGCAAAACACTTTCTGACGCACCCTGGCCAACATAGGCCGCGCCTAACTTGACGAGGACCCTCCGTGCGAATACTTTTTTGGAGCGATGGCAACAGCGGGCTGTCCGCGCCACTCACGAGCGACTACTTGATAGGGGGTCACAGCTGCCAGATGCGTCGAGCCAAAATTACCATTGTTGGAGCCGGGAACGTTGGAGCCACTTGTGCACACTGGTGTGCTGCTGCCGAACTGGGCGATGTTGTCCTGCTGGATATTCCGCAAGTCGAAGACATGCCCAAGGGCAAAGCGCTTGACTTGATGCAAGCTTCTCCGATCATGGGTTTCGATAGCCACGTCATCGGCACCAATAACTATGCCGACTCGGCCGGCAGCGATGTCGTAGTTGTCACCGCCGGAATCGCTCGCAAGCCCGGTATGAGCCGCGATGATTTGCTGAGCACCAATGCCAAGATCGTCACCAGCGTCGCCAAAGAAATCAAAGCGACATCACCCGAGGCAGTCGTCATCGTCGTCAGCAATCCGCTGGACGCTATGGTGCAACAAGTTTGGAAGACAACCGGCTTTCCTGCCCAGCGCGTGATCGGTCAAGCAGGTGTGCTCGACACCGCTCGCTACCGCACGTTCTTGGCTCTGGAGCTGGGTGTAAGTGTCGAAGACATTTCCGCTCTCTTGATGGGTGGTCACGGCGACACCATGGTACCGATTCCTAGCTGCACCAGCGTGGGCGGTATTCCAGTTACGCAACTGATCAGTTCGCAGCGACTGGAAGAAATCGTGACGCGCACTCGCAATGGTGGTGCGGAGATCGTGGCACTATTGAAGACTGGTAGTGCGTATTATGCGCCAGCCGCAGCTACAGCGCAAATGGTCGAAGCCGTAGTGCGCGACAAGAAGCGTTTGATTCCTTGTGCTGCCTACTGCGACAAAGAATATAATGTTGGCGGATACTATGTCGGTGTCCCAGTGATCTTGGGTACCGGCGGCGTTGAGAAGATTGTCGAACTGAAGCTGAACGAAACTGAAACCCAAGCGTTTCAGAAGAGTGTCGATGCTGTAAAGAGTTTGGTAGCTTCGATGGACAAGTTGCTGCAAGCATAAAAGCCTTTTTAGAGTGATGCTAGCGCTCAGCGCGTTACGCGTTTGCTCTTTGGTTGAACCGAGCAGTCCGCAGGGCTGCTCAACTCTAAAAACGCCCGTCTCGTCATCCAGTCTGTTCTCATTCTTTGAAAGCGTTTCAGTCATGCCAGCATTCGAGGCCCTGCGCTTTGTTTTGACCATGATTGACGTTGACTCAGACGGGCCCTTCGTCGTAAAACGCCTTCACTGAGGCTAGTCTACTGCGATCATCGGCGATGGCTGTCTTTTATAAGGCAGCGATGGCCAAACTTGGGCCGATCTTTATTCCTGCTACCAAAGATTGTTCAAAATGCGGAACCGCCTTGACCGCTCTCAGGAGCTCGGTAGTCAGTTAGACCTATTGAAAAAATCTGTCTCTTCTACATCTTCGCCGTCGCGAGTTACCTCGGTTCGCTCCGAGCAGCCGCTGGCCATGTTTGGGCCCGAACGTTATGAGCCCAATTACGACTATCCACTAGTTGTGTGGCTGCACGGCTGCCGCAGCAGTGAACGTGAACTGGAAGCGGTCATGCCCGCGCTCAGTTTGCAAAATTACGTCGGCTGTGCGCCGCGAGGCACTCAAGCCACCGAAGCCTGCGGTCATACTTACGAATGGTCACAGTCTCGCGCCGCCATTGCGGTAGCCGAGGAAACGATCTTCGCCTCGATCGCTGCCGCCGCCCGCTCGTTCTCCATCGCCAAGCAACGGATCTTCTTGGCCGGTTATGGTTCTGGTGGTACAACAGCCCTGCGCATCGCGCTGCGTTATCCTCAACAATTCGCCGGCGTGATTTCCATCTGCGGCGCGTTCCCGCGCAATCAGTGTCCTCTAAATAACCTCGACGGGGCTCGCAAACTTCCTATCCTGTGGATGTTTGGTGGCGAATCGACTCGGTGTGGCGTCGATCACATCTGCGAAACGTTGCCGCTCCTACACGCTGCTCGCATGCAAGCCACGATTCGCCAATACCCCACCTGCGATGACCTGCTGGATAACATGCTCAGCGATATGAATCACTGGGTCATGGAACAAGTGACCCATATGCCATCCAACATGGACAAAGCGATCGAAGAAAGTTTTTCTCGAAACTAGGGTGGCACTGGCTATGCGCAGCATTGCCAGTGCTCTTCGCCGGGAGAGGTGACCGCCGCCTTCCCACTCCTACTCGAAATTGCGCCGAGTAGGAGTACGAGTACGAGTTGTTGGAGGCGGGGTCTTGCCCTCGAACACTCGGCAGCGTGTATAATCTCAGGTAACCCCCGCGATGGATCTAGCCGAATTACCTTCCTGAGATCGAAGCGCATGTCCACTACTCTCGTACTGCGCGCCGCGCAGTTCTGTTTGTTTCTGTCTATCGGTACTTTCTTTATTCAGGCAACGCTCGCCGACGATTCTCCGGCTGCTGCTGCGACGATGATCGAGCGGGCCGATGTTTACGCTGTCGGCGTGGCCAAAGTCGATATTACGCCTGACTATCCCATTCGCATGAATGGTTTCCTGGTGCGCAAACAAGAGTCGATCGGCGTGCGTCAGCCGATCTGGGCCAAGGCGCTGGCGATCGGCCAAAGTGACGCTGCAGCCGTGTTGATCACTGTCGACGCGCTAGGCATCCCGCAAGAGATCACCAAGACTATTGCAGATCGACTTCAACAGAAGACAGGCCTCAATCCAGAGCGATTATCGATCACGGCTACCCATACGCATACAGCGCCGATGATCAACGGCTGCGCGCCGAATATCTTTGGTGAACCCATTCCCGCAGCTGATCAAGCCCATATCGATCGCTACACCCAAGAGTTCACCGACAAGCTGACGCAAGCAGCCATGGAAGCCCTCCAATCGCGGCGGCCATCGACCATGCATTATGGTATTGGGCTAGTCAGCTTTGCTAAAAATCGTCGCGATAAAGCTGGACCTTACGATCATGATCTGCCCATGCTAGTGGTGCGCGATCAGGACCAATCGATTCGCGCGATCTATGTCAGCTATGCGTGCCACTGCGTCACCCTCTCTGAGCCGCAAATCGGCGGCGATTGGGCGGGCTTTGCGCAAACTCAAATCGAAAAGCGATTCCCGCAAGCCATCGCCATGACCTCAGTGGGTTGCGCTGGCGACCAGAATCCCACCACCGGTGTAATGAATGATCGAGCTGATCTGGCGCTGGGCCAAGGCGAAGAGATTGCGGCTGAAGTCGATCGCTTGCTGGCCACGCGACTGCGTCCCATCACCGGCCCACTAGTTATCCACAACCAAACCCTTGGCTTACCGCTAAGCGAGCCCAGCTCGCGCGCCCAGCTGGAGAAGACTGCCCAGGAACAATCGCCCGTTGGTTATCACGCAAGAGTACAGTTGGCCAAGCTCGATCGTGGCGAAAAGTTGCGCACGTCGATCGATTATCGCGTGCAATCCTGGTCCTTCGGCGATTCGCTGGCCATGCTCTTTCTACCAGGCGAAGTTGTCTCGGAGTACGGCTTGCGATTGAAAGAAGAACTCGATGGTCGAAAACTCTGGGTCAATGCCTATGCCAACGCGTGCCCATGTTACATTCCCAGCGAGAAAGTATTGGCCGCAGGCGGATACGAAGGCGGCGAAGCCATGATCTATTACGATCAACCATCCAAGTTCGCCCCGGGACTGGAACAGCCCATCATCGATGCTGCACTGGCGCAGTTATCAGCCACGTTTCCGCCACAGATGGAACCCGGCAAAGGGCAGGGCACTCGGCCGCGAGCGGCCGAGCAATCAGTCAAGCTGATGAGGACACGCAGCGAGCTAGCCATCGATTTGGTCGCGGCGGAACCACTCGTTACGTCACCGGTGGCGATCGACTTCGGACCCGATGGTAAGATCTGGGTGGCCGAAATGTATGATTACCCGGCGGGCACCGATGGCACTTACGCCCCAGCCGGCCGAGTCCGCGTGCTCACTTCGTCGGATGGACAATTAGTTGATACATCAACTATTTTTCTGGACGAGATCCCCTTTCCCACCGGGATCACGGTCTGGCGTAAAGGTGTCCTGGTATGCGCGGCCCCGGATATTCTGTATGCCGAAGACAGCGACGGTGACGGCCGCGCCGATATCGTTAAAAAACTTTACTCCGGATTCGGTACCGATAATTTTCAAGCCCGCGTCAACAGCCTCGAATATGGACTCGATGGCTGGCTATACGGTTCGTGTGGCTTCTTCGGTGGATCGATCAAGTCCTTTGCCAAAGATGAACCCTTTGAACTGGGCAATCGTGACTTCCGCATTCGACCCGACACCGGCGAGATAGAAGCTGCGACCGGTCAAACGCAACAAGGCCGCGTGCGCGATGACTTTCAGAATTGGTTTGGTTGCGACAACATGGATTTGGCGCGGCACTATCCCATTTCAACACACTATGCCCAGCGCAACGGCTTCGCGCCACCACCGCCGGGCGCCGTGCATGTGCCTGCCACCAGCGACGATGATCGCATCATACCGGGCAATGCCGAATTGCAGCTGTTCAAACTATCAGGCAGTAGCGGTATAGCTACGGCCGCCTGTGGTATCGGCGTCTATCGCGATCGAGTTTTAGGTGCAGGCTTGCTAGGCGATCTCTTTACCTGTGAACCAGTTAATCTGCTGGTCCACCGACTCAAACTATCGCCCAACGGTTCTTCGTTTGCAGGCCAACGGGCCAGCGATGAAAGCCAAGTCGAGTTCTTATCATCACAAGACACATGGTTCCGACCTGTACAAGTGCGCACAGCGCCCGACGGCACTTTGTGGGTACTCGACATGTATCGCTTTGTGATCGAACATCCACGTTGGATTCCCCCTGAGTCGCTCGATCAGGTCGATGCGCGGGCTGGTGCCAACTTGGGTCGTATCTACCGAGTCCGTCCCCAGGACCAGGCGCAGCTGAAATGGCCCAAGCTGGCTGAGCTTTCTACGGACCAGTTAGTCGCTGCCTTGGATAGTGACAATGGTTGGCAACGCGATATGGCCATGCAGCTCCTGCTCTGGAACAAACATGAGCATGCCTCGCCAGCTCTCCACCAACTCTGGCGAAGTAGCCCGCGGCCAGAAACCAGAGTTCAAGTATTATCGACCCTGGATCAACTTGGCGAACTAACGGCTGAAGATGTACTGGCTGCGCTAGCCGACAAGCATGCTGGCGTGGCGCGGCATGCAGTTCGGTTAAGCGAGCAGTTTGCAAGTGGATCAAGTGGTCAAGCGCTTTTGAAAGAAGTTGTAAAGCTTTCGCAGACCGCCGATGGACAATTGAAATTGCAAGTTGCTTGCTCGCTGGGTGCCTGGTCCGATGCAGTGGCTGCGAAGACCTTGGCCGAGATGGCGCTGGGTAATCCACAAGATCTATACCTGCGTTCGGCTATCAGCAGCAGCTTGACTCCCGCGACCATCGACGCCTTCACCACGCATCTGACCAGCAGTTCCTCGCCAGCGCTGGGTGAAGTTGCGCCCAGCATCTTGCCACTGTCTGTAGCTATGATGAGCCCCGAGTCGGCCAACAAACTACTACAGCAGATTGCAGAGTTACAAACGCAGGCGCCCAGTGTATGGGGATTCAAAACTCTGGCCAGCATGCTGTCGCGGTCCGAGCGCAATGAGGCGTTAGCCAAAGCCATTGCCTCGTCGACAACTCCAGAAATGTTGCGCAAAGCCATCGCTCGAGCCCGCGCGATTGCCAGCGATGAATCGGCCGAACAAACGCTGCGAGCGGTTGCCATTGGTTTGCTCAATCGTGAAAAGGTGGACAAACCCAATAGCGATAGCGATCAAACATTATTGGCTGGCATGTTGAATCCGCGCAATCCTGCGGCCATTCAAGCGGCAGCTGTCGCCGCGCTGCTTCGCGGATCTAGTCCCAGCGTGGCCAATGAATTGCTGAATGTTTGGGCTCAGCTGTCACCTCAATTGAAAACCGATGCTCTCGATGGCTTGCTAACTCGACCCCAGTGGATTGCTACTTTGCTCGATCGCATCGAACGCAAACAAGTGGACGTGGCTGAACTGGATGCGGCTCGGCGCGCGCAGCTGCTGGCTCACCAGCAAACGGATGTGCGCGAGCGGGCTGAAAAACTGTTGGCAGGCAAATTGAATTCCGACCGGCAACAAGTCTTAACCAACTACGCGCCGGTTGAAAAGTTAACAGGCGACGCCCAGCGCGGTGCAGAGCTGTTCCGCAAGAACTGCAGCACCTGCCATAAACTACAGGACATGGGACACGCTGTTGGTCCCGACCTGGCGGCGCTGGCTCACAAGCCAGTCAACTTCTTCTTGCAAGAGATCCTCGATCCGAATCGCAATCTCGACAACCGCTATCTTTCATACACGGCGCTGACTGATAGTGGTCGGACGCTGACGGGCCTCTTGGCTGCTGAAACAGCTACCGCCATTACACTGCGCGGCGCGGAAGCCAAGGAAGAGGTGCTGGATCGCGAGGAATTGGACGAGCTGCGTTCGACGCGGGCTAGTCTCATGCCTGAAGGCCTGGAAAAACTCTTGCCGCCGCAGGAGATGGCAGACGTAATTCGATTCGTCAAAGCCACCGCGCCGCAAGAAGCTCCGCCGGAAACGATGGCCTCTGGTGAACTGGCTCGCGATATGCTCAACGAAGACATCGCGGACGACGCGCGGTTGTCTTTGGTGCCACTGGCGATCAAGACTGCGCCCGAAGTCATCACGGCGATGGCGGCCAATTTGCCGCGCGATGAAAAAGAAGAATATCGCCGCATACCATGGATCTGGCGCGTCGCCGTGGCCGCCGGTAAAGGTGGCGATACCAAGCTGAACAAGAAAGTCATCGACGTAGCCATGCCGCGCGAAGGAGCCGAGCTGCGAGATTGGCAAGCCGTGGTCATCGGTGGTGGCGTCATCAACGGCTTGGGTCTGCGCGGTGATTGGCCCAACGAACACATTCAGAAAATGTTGGCTAGCGACAAGAAACTTGCGGCTAAGTGGGAACGATTGTTAGGACAATCCCAAGCGATGGCCGACAATCCCCAGATTCGTACCGGCACGCGTTATGACGCCTTGCGTATCATCGCTCTAGCCCAGTGGCCAGCTCCCAAAGAACAACTCTTAAAATACATCGGCAAAGATGTCGATCCCGAGTTACAAATGGGCAGCGTCAGCGGCTTGGCCGATGTCGATCATCCCGAAGCCACTGGCTTATTGATCGAGCATCTACCCAACTATGACAAAGAGAATCGACGCCTGGCAGTTGTAGCTCTCTCGCGCGGCAGCGTGCGTCAAAGACTTCTGCTGCAATTGATCGAAGAGGGCAAGATCAAACCTGAAGAGGTTGTAGCCCAAGAACGACAATTGATCCTCGGTTCGAAAGAAGCCGACATCGTCGCTGCAGCCAAGAAGCTGGGATTCTAAGGTGACTGTCACCTCCCCCAGCTTCGCTGGGGGAGGTCGCAGACGAGGCGTTTAGCCTTCGTCTGCGGGAGGGGGCTCTGCGCTAGGCAAGACTCCTGCGTTACTAACCAACTCCACCGCCAAGACCCCTCCCGAATCTCGCAAAGCCTCGATTCGACCTCCCCAAGGCGAAGCCTTGGAGAGGTGACTGTCACCTCTCCCGCGCAGCGGGGGAGGTCGCAGACGAGGCGTTTAGCCTTCGTCTGCGGGAGGGGGCACTGCGCCAGGCAAGACTCGTGCGGTAATAACCACCTCCTCTGCCAAGACCCCTCCCGAATCTCGCAAAGCCTCGATTCGACCTCCCCAAGGCGAAGCCTTGGAGAGGTGACTGTCACCTTCACGAACCTCGCAGCGCAGCAAGGGGTCTATAATTGGTCAACGCTGTGATCTGCCAATTTTCTAGAACAATGAAACCCATCCTCTCATGCGCGAATTGATTCCTACGGGTGAAGCGACGGCGATTCTGCCGACGGGCGACTCCAAGCCGATTACGGTCATTGAAACAGAAGCTATACGCTCGACGTTTGATGAATTGTGCTTGACGCAGGCGATCAATTCACGCTTGGCTCCAGGTGTAACTGACCTGGTGCTTAACCCCGATGGTCACTGCGGTTACGGTGCGCCGATTGGTTGCGTGATGGTTTCACCGACGCACATTTATCCCGGACCAGTGGGTGTCGATATTAAATGTTCGATGAGCCTATTGCAGTTCGACTTGCCCGCCGATCAAATCATCGAGCGTCCGGTGCGTCGGCAGTTGATCGATGCCGTTTGTGCTCGCATACCGACCGGTGCCGGTCGCGGTCAGCGACATGCCAAGAAGGCTCGCCACGTGTCTACCGATATTGGACGTCGGCTCTTGGCTGAAGGGGCAAGCGAGGCGGTCTGCGATGCGCTAGGCATTCCTTCGGAGTGGGCCAAGCGTTGCGAAGACAGTGCGCACTTCGGCCATGATGACACGGCCGATGCCTTGGCTGCTCGGCTGGAACTATTGCTCGGCCAAGATGCGCTGCGCAAGTTTCCCGATAAGGTAGCCCAACTTGGATCGTATGGAGGTGGCAATCATTTCGGCGAGTGTGAAGTAGTCCACGTAGTTGATGCGCCCCGCGCACGATCGGTGGCGGATACTTTTGGGCTGCAGGACGGTTGCGTAGCGTTTCTATCGCATTGCGGCTCGCGCGGCATTGGACACAACCTGGCGATGGGTCAGTTTCGCGCGCTGCAAGACAAATTCAAGCACTGGGACATTCCCTTGCCGGGCGGAGATCGCGAACTGGTGTATGCGCCGCTGGGAACACCCGAAGCGAATGCCTATTTGGATGACATGGCACTGGGTGCCAACTTTGCCACGCTCAATCATTTGTTGATCAATGCCTTGGTGGCTGAAGCCTTTGAAGAAGTCTTCCCTGGCATCAAGAGTCAGCTCGTCTACTTCATCAGCCACAACATTGCCCGCAAAGAGTTTGTCAACAATGTGCCGAGTTGGGTTCACCGCAAGGGTGCCACGCGAGCGTTTCCCGCTGGCCATTATGCACTTAAAGATACGCTTTATGCTCAGACAGGCCATCCCATTCTCTTGCCGGGCAATCCTCAAGCCGGTTCGAGCGTGATGGTAGCCGATCCGGGTGCATCGCTCAGTTGCTTTAGCGTCAATCACGGCGCAGGCCGCACCCTGGGCCGCAAGCGTGCCATTCGTGAACTAGACCAAACAGCCATCGATCAATCCTTTGAGCAGCATGACATTCTGACCAATTGCCGGCTGTATCCCAAGGACGAAGCTCCAGCCGCGTACAAGAACTTCGAAGAAGTCCTGCGCAGCGTAACCACCGCCGGCCTGGCCACCGAAGTGGCTCGCCTGAAAGCCCGCTTCGTCATCAAGGATGGCGATTCGGCTGATGATTGATGTTTTGTTTCGCGATTAAGCCGCAATGCTTTACACATAAAGTAATCGCCAGACCGCAGGGGGCTCCCCTCGCCCCTTGTAGAGACCGTACAGCTATTAAGTGTTGATGATCAAAGGCTTCAGGATCATGTCTTTCCCCCGGCCCCGAAGCGCCAAACATCCCTTTTAAAAACGCTGAGACGCGGAGGATCGCAGAGAAGACCAAAGGGCGGGTCGACTCATCGGGTGGCACTGGCAATGCGCAGCATAGCCAGTGCATGGAACGAAGTAGTGCAGTTAGCGAGCCCTGTTTCTGGCCCGATGGCAGCGAAGTTTTGGATACAGCCTGCCAGGTTGCAGCCTGTGACGGGGTTGGTTCGTTGGCCAATGAGCCCTCTCAGGGTGCTTTGAAACTTCGGTTTCATTAGCTCTGGTCAACTGCAGCCCGAATATCAATCGCTGCGTTTTGAGCACTGGCTATGCTGCGCATTGCCAGTGCCACCCAAATCCTAAACACAATGCGATTGCTCGACTTAAAAGCTTGACGATCTCCAAGGGGAGAGGTGGACCCTGCGCATCTACGACTTAAAACTTACCCACAACGAAAAATCTACGCGTCGCAGTGCCACATCGAGCAGTAGCAAACAGGCTGCGGCAGCTAGCAGGTAAGGCCACAGAGGTAGTACGGATCTGGCCGCGCGTTGGCCAGGCTCGAAGATGTCTTGAACGCTGGGGTTATAGGAGCCATTGGATACGCGACTGATCTGCTGCAATAGATCTTCGTTGGTCGGCCCTAGTCGCAATTCATCGGGATAGCCAACCACCAAGCCCCGACTTTGCCTGAAGGTCGTTACTCCTTGGCGGCTCTGAGCGAGCTCTAATTGATACGCGCCACTCTTTTCGGTCTGCAATTCAGCTTCGTAGCGGCCCGGGGCCGTCTGTTGCATTTCGAGAGCCGTGTTCTGCAAGCTGGGATTGATAACGGTCAGCTTGGTATTGGCAGCGTTGATAAACTGGCCAGCATCATCGACAGAGTCAACGATCACCCGCGCTCGATCGCCTTGCCGCGCCACTTCCACAAACACGCCCTTGGTGTCGCTCTTGCGCATCGCGTGCCGTATGACCTGAGCCCAAAAACTACCGAACTGCGGCCACGATAACCATTCAGCCGCCCATTGGCGTTTAGCATCCGAAGTGAAAGCCACCGTCATACCTAATCCATAACGCCACCACGCTAGAAGTGGGTCACCGGTTTCAGTTGCTAATATGAATTCGCTGGTGGGCTTGGGCCGCGTGATGACATAGCCCAACAGAAACGGGGCTGTCTCCAACTCTATACCGCTGAGCACTTGAGTTGGACGAATCAACTGCGGCACGAAGGGCAGTTCGTTGATCGCCGACTTGCTGGCTGTTACCGTTTCCTTGGCAAAGACTTGCGGCACATTGGTCGCATCATCGCAGAAGTAATAGCGGCCGCCCCCGATTTGCGCCAGTTCCTCTAACAGCTTGGTATCTGACTCGCTGCCAATGGCTACGCTCGAGAGCGTAATGCGGGCACTGGCCATATCACGCGTAATTCCTTCAAAATCCCCTGGTGATGAATGACCGTCGGTCATCAGAATCACGTGCTTCAGTTTGGCCGTGGCCGAAATCAGGGCTTCGTATGCATTGGTCAAACCTGGATAAATCGCCGTGCCACCACTGGCCTCGATCGTACTGATGTTGTCGACGATGTAAGCCTTGTCGGCCGCCGAATGCAATTCGCTCACCCAGTAGGCATCGCCATCAAAGGCGACCACGCCCAATTGATCGCTGGGCGATAACAGCTCGACAGTCCCCTTTGCCGCGTCTTTGGCCAGTTCGATTTTCTGTCCACCCATCGATCCGGATTTATCAATCACCAACACCATCGCCAGGCTGGGTTTCTCTTTTTCCTTTTCGAAGTTGCTGCGAACCGGCAAAATCTCTTCGAGCGTCGTTTTGTAATATCCACCCAAACCGAAGGATTGATCACCGCCCAGCATCACCAAGCCACCACCCAAGTCCTGCACATAGGTGCGAATGATCTCCATCTGCTGCAGCGACATCGAGGTAGCCGGCACGTTGGATAACACGAGGCAATCAAAACGTTGCATCTCGGTGAGCGATTGTGGCACACCTTCAACCGGTCGAGTCTGTACCAACAGACCTTGCTCCTCGAGCGCCCAGCGCAGGTCGTTGGTCTGTTCGGCATTGGAATCGATCAACAGCACACTCGGTTTTCCAGAGGCGAACACGATAGCCGAGGCTGCATTGTTATCCAGCAGCGTATCGTTAAACTGGCGCACGCGGGCCACGTATTCGATCTGCTTGTCGCCGGTAATTGAATCACGAATGCGGAACTTGGTTTCGCCAGCTTCGATTTTGACTTTCGCACTATCTTGATTGTGCAGAATGTCACCGCGATAAATATCGATGTAACCTTCACCAGCTTTGTTCGAAGCCACGGTGATCTCGACATAAAACGGTTCGTCTTGTCGCACCTGCGCCGGTGCAGTTACTTCGGCAACCTGAACTTCGGGTTCATCGCGCGTCGGTAAAGGAATCGTGCTAACTGGAATCTTGGCGCTCGCGGCCGCTTGTACGGCGTCACCTTGCGTCTGTCGACCATCACTCAAGACGACGATGTGCGGAACATAGCTGGGCAAGATGGAAGCAGTGGCCGTTTCAATGGCTGCAGCCAGGTTGGTACCGCGCACGTTTTCTTTCTCGATCTCTTCTTGCTCGTCCAGATTCGATACTACACTAGCTGGCTCGGACGCGAAATCGAGAAAGGCGAGCTGATTCTGGCCTTGAACCGCTTTGGCTTCGGCGATCAAGGCATCGACGCGCGTGCGAGCTTCAGCATCGACGCTTTCACTGCGATCGATGGCCATAACCACAAACATACGTTGAGTGGGGCTGAGCCACGCCAGGCCAGCCAAGGCCAATACCAACAGCACCACAATCGCCGAGCGCATCACAGTTGACCAGCGGCGTTGCCAGATTGGAAAGTCGCTCAGGCTGCGCCAGTAATAGAATACGATGGGCACCAGCGCTAGTAGCAGCCAGAGCATCCACGGTCTCGTCAATTCGAGTGCATATGTCAAGTTGGTACTTGGGCTCATCCGACGATCCTGCGTTGATACAACCACCACTCCAGCGCTGTCAGTGCGAGAGCTGCACACACACAATAGAACCAAATCGATCGTCCGCCCAGACTTACAAGTCCCAGTTGATTGGCTGTCGGCAATTCAAATTTTGGCCGCAAGTCACTCTCGGCTCGATTGGACAGATTGCAGGCCAGGTGGGTCACAGCCGACGGCCCCACTAACTTCGTTGCATCCTGCGATGGTTCTCCAGCCACGTTATCGGTTTTCAGCAGTGCTCCCTTTTCGTCCACAGATAGCCAGGGATCACTAGACAAGCTTGCTCGGGTACCCACAGCCCACAGTCCGCTGTGCTTCATTACAGACAGCGTTGCAGACTGCGCATCATGCGCCAGCGGCGTTAAACGACCTAACGGATCGCGGACCCAGTAGTCAAGCGCATCAGAAGTCGCGTCCATATTGTTATTTGTCGCCGTTGCATTCGACTGGTCTTTGGTTTCAAGTTTGGCAAGTTGCTGATTGTTCTCAGTGCTTGGTTGGGCAGCGGCATCGGTAGCGGCATCGGCGGCAGCTTTGGTTGGCTCCGGCTCATCGGCAGTCTTGGTGACTTGAGGCAGCAGCACTTTGGTCGTGCCCCCGCTAGCCAGCGCCGGTTGCAGTTCACCTTGCGAGCCATCGAACCATTCGAGCGCGTTCTTCATAAGCACGGGAAACGCAATCCGCAGTGGCAAATCACCTTCGTCGAGATTGACGTTCAGCACCAGCACATCGCCACTAGGGCGCCGAACACGCGCCAGCAGCGGTTCATCCAGCGGTGTCTTGATAAGTAGCTCGGCCTCTTGATTGAACGTGATGCCGCGAGCCTGCGGGAACAAGACATTGGTTAGTTTGACATGCTGGGTGACGGGCGAGTCCGTACTAATCGAAGCCACCAGCGGTTGGGCAATGGGTTCTCCCAACGACCACAGCTCGCTATCAAACGCAGGGTTGATCACCAGCAGCTTACCCGGTGGCAATTTTTCAGGCAGCACACGATCCAGGATAATGATAGGTCGGAGAGCATCGGCCGGTAATTGAATGCGTGAAACATTCGGGCTTTCAGCGGTGGCAGAGCTCTGTTCAAAGATCTTCACATCAACCAACGGAATCGACTCAAGCACGCTTTTCAAGAACAAACTGCCAGGTGTAGCTAAGGCTACACTAATGGGACGGCGCGTGGGCAAGACGGCCAGCGCTTGATTATCGGTGGAGAGAGCATCATCGGACTCGAGCCTGGCCCGTAACCGCCCGCCCGTCGCGGACGCTTGATCCATATGCAGCGTCTTGTGTTCTTCGGGCTTCAGTTCCAGCGGTATGACATCGACTAGTTGATCTTCCAGGTTCAGTTCAAGCCGCCCTTTGTAGTCTTGATCGCTGAAGTTGCTGACTTCGATCAAAATCTGGTAACCGATGGCATCCAATAAGCTGCGACGTACTTGGAATTGGGTAATCGCCACGTTGTTCTGTTGACCACCAAAGCCTACCAGGTTGACCGCTTCATCGTCCTTTAGCGCGGCAATCGACGGATCGCAGCCATCTGTCAACACGTAGACGATCGAACGCGTGTCACCTACCAGCAAACGTTTGGCGGCTGTTACCGTTTCGGCTAAAGCTGACGGCGCGTCGGTCTGTTCGATAGCGTCCACGGTATCCAGTAGCGTGCGTGAATGATCGGTCAAGCCGATGGCCACTTCAGGCTTGCCGCCGGCTGACAGGATGGCCATCTCGTCACCGACGCGCAGCGAGCGCACCAAGGCCGCCGCCGTCTCTTTCGCCCGCTGCAAACGCGATTGACCTTCTTCACTGGCCGCCATGCTGGCCGAATTGTCGATCACGACCAGTACCTTGCGTCGCTGAGCCTTCTGCCACTGCCAGAGCGGATCGACCAGCGCCAAAACCAATAGTGCCAAGAAAGCCAACTGCAATAACAACGACAACAAGTGTCGTAACTGCTGCCACCAAGAGCGAGGTTTCTTTTCTTGAAAGACCTGATCCCAAAACAGAAAGGTACTGACATTCTGACGGCGCAAGCGCACTTTCAAGATGTATAACAAAGCCAGAGGCACGGCCAAAGCCGCCCACCACCAGCCAATCGGATTTGCAAACTCCAGTATGTTCATTAGTTTTTCGGTGGCTATGCGCACCCTAGATCGAATACAAAGTTCGCTTCAGGCTTTACTTGCTCTCGCTTAACGCCCAGTTGCTCGACGATTATTTGTTGTAACACAGTCCACACATCCGTCGGGTTCCATGTGTTGAATCGCTCGGACAGCTTCGTATAGTTCAGTGCGACCAGTTCAGTCACTAGCCCACGGTAGGTTCGATGAGCCGCGGCAGGAAAAAGGGCCCAGGGCACCGTGATCAAACTCGCGAATAAACTCGACAGAACCAGTACCAACAGCGACAAGCAAACAGCCCCAGCAACGCCAACTACCGATTGGGAAAACGTAAACGCCATCATAGTCGCCAACACAACGACAACGGATGCGAGCAGCGTTAACCAACTAGGTCGGCAAAGCGGTGGAAATCGCAGATCAAGTTCGTGCGCCAATCGCGACCATAACATTCGACGCGAAGAGATGGGCAAGGTGCAGTTTACATCGGTAGAAGGGCGCCAAGTTCGAGCACCTGCAACGTGTGCCATCAAGCGTCGGCGGAGGGCATAAAAAGTTGCCGCACTCACACAGCGATGCGAATCCCAAGTGTGATTTCGCGTTGCCTCGAGCACAAATGCGTACAGATCACCTACCGTGCGCATCTCGCAGGCTCGTTCATCGGGAATGGTTATATCGAACGCCCGTTCGACTTCCAAAGTAAGTGCCACTGTATCGAGTCCCATCTATTCGCTCTCTATGGACTTGGATCTATCTTCACGCGAAGAGCACATCACAACTTAGTGCGCTACCCAACACCGCCGGCGGCTCGCATCATGCGCAAAATCAGTTCGTCGAAGGGAATGTCGACTGTTGAGCGTGTGCATGAGAGCGAGTAGTTGCGGCAGTAGGTATCGATGCCTTCGAGGAACTCTTTGAACAGTTGTTGATACTGTTTTAATTTGCGTTCGGTCACCGTCAGCTTGCGTTGTTCGCCGGTTTCTACCTCGACCAATTCGATATCGCCCAAATAAGTTGGCTGAGCTTCCTCTTTTGTGTGCAATTGGATAACGTGCGGTTCAAACTTGCGATGCCTCAGCAGGTCGATGCCTTTCCGAAACCCGTTTTGATCGAATAGATCGCTCAGCAGAATAACCAATCCTGCCCGCGGCGCACGATTGACGAACCCACGCACCACGCGTGTCAGATCGGTACTTTTCCCAGATGGCTGCAGATCGTCCAGAAAGCGCAAGACCGAAAGGATGCGATCCTTGCCGCGCGTCAGGGGCAGCGTCGATACAATGTCGTTGGCATACGCATGGATGGCCACGCGATCGAGATCCGCCAACGCGATGTAAGCCAGCGCAGCGGCCATCTTCCGCGCAAAGTCAAACTTGGATGGATTGCCCGTATTCATGCTCGGCGAAATATCGAGCAAGACGTAGACGTGCAGGTCTTCCTCTTCTTGAAAGCGTTTCAGCAACAAATCGCCGTAGCGAGCATAGATATTCCAGTCCAAGTACCGCAGGTCATCGCCTCGAGAGTACTCGCGGTGATCGGCAAACTCGATGCCGCCCCCAAGTTGCTTAGTGCGCCGCTGAGCCAATAGCTGGCCACGGAACACGCGCTTGGAAACCAGAGAGAGATACTCCAGGCGTTTCAAAAACTCGGAATCAAATATCGACATAGCTCGTTAAAACCCCGTGGCCGCAATCGTTTCGATATTTCACCTACCAACTAAACAATTGCCCCTGAACTAGCACTCCTACTCCTACTCCTACTCCTACTCCTACTCCTACTCCTCTTCGTACTCGTACTCGCAAGCTTTTCGAGTACGAGTAGGAGCACGAGCACTGGCACCTGTCAGCTATACCGGTTGCAATCGATCGACACTCTTGAGGATATCATCGATGATGGCATCGGTCTTGACATCTTCGGCTTGGCCTTCGAAGTTCAGCAAGATACGATGTCGCAAACAGTTGGGAGCGACTGCGCGAATGTCGTCGCGAGCCACGTGGAAGCGATGATCGAGAATGGCGTGAATCTTAGCCGCCAGGATCACCGCCTGTGCCCCGCGCGGACTGGAGCCGTAACGCACAAACTGACGAGTCATAGGACTCGCCAACTCATTGTCAGGATGGGATCCCATCACAGTTTGGATAGCAAATCGCCGCACTTCATCGCTGATCGGAATCCGCCGCGCTAATCGACTCATCTCCAGCACACTACCAGGTTCCATCAAGCGTGACGCTTCGGGTGTCTCTGATTCGGTCGTGCGATCGAGAATCACTTCGATTTCTTCTGTAGTTGGAAAGGGAACTAACAGTTTGAAGAAAAATCGATCCAATTGCGCTTCGGGCAGTGGGTAAGTGCCTTCCATTTCTAGCGGGTTCTGCGTGGCCATCACAAAGAACAGCCCCTCCAGCTTGTGCGATGTGCCCGCGACGGTAACACTCTTTTCTTGCATGGCTTCCAACAAGGCCGATTGTGTCTTGGGTGTCGCGCGGTTGATTTCGTCAGCTAAGACGATATTGGCAAACAGCGGACCGCGCTCAAATTGAAATCGTCGGGCACCTGAAACTTTGTCTTCCATCAGTACATTGGTGCCAATCAAGTCAGCTGGCATCAAGTCAGGTGTAAATTGAATACGCGAAAAGGTCGAATGCATAGCGCTAGCTAAAGTTCGCACTAGTAATGTCTTACCTAATCCCGGCACGCCTTCCAGCAGCACGTGACCACCAGCGATTAAACCTGTTAAGACTCCTTCGACTGTTTTCTCTTGGCCTACAACTACTTTGCCAATCTCGGCTCGCAGTTTATTAAATTTTTCACGAAAGCCAACAAGTTCATCTTTTAGATGCTGATCAAGATCCGGCATAAGTTTTATCTCTGTTGTATTACTAGAAAGAGATTCGGCCCCTCCTTTATAATGACCCGTGAGAGCTTTCGCAAACTTTTTCGGAGCCCCTTGTTATGCGATGGATTCTGCGCTGCACGTTAGGTGCCTTCGTTTTGGTTGCTCTGGCTGGCTGGCTGCCATTACGAGCGCAGGATGCATTAGAGTCTGCCGATGAACAGAAAGAACGCGCAATTGTCGAACGATTTCTGCAAGTATTAGAGAAAAGCCCGAAAGAAGGCACGGCTCTGGAACGTGTCTATAACTGGCATGTGGATCACGGCGCGCTGGAAGAACTGTGCGAGCGATTAAAAACGCGTCAGCAGGCGCAGGCTGATGGTCAGGCCGCCTTGCTGCTGGGACTATTGCAGATGCGCCGTGGTCAAGAAGCGGAGGCGCAGTCGACACTCCAAGCAGCCGAAAAACTCTCGCCCGCCGAGCCGCTGGCCAGCTACTACTTGGGAAAATGTTGGCTGGTTCAAGGCAACATCGACGACGCCACAGCCGCCCTGCAAAGAGCAGTGGACAAAAATCCAGGTAAAACCGAAACGCTCGAAATCCTCAAAGAACTGGGACGCACCTTTCACAGAGCCCAACGACCTGGTGATGCACTGGAAGTCTGGAAGAAGATGGAGTCGCTCTTTCCAAGTGATGGCCAGGTACAAGAACAGATCGCCGTTGTCATGGCCGAGGAAGGTGCCGATGCCGAAGCACTTGCGCGTTACCTCGCGCTGGCCAAGTCAACTCAAGACCGCTTTCGGCAAATTGAGTTTGCCATGCAAGCTGCCAGCCTGAAGCTGAAACTGAATCAATCGAGCGAGGCGCTGGCCGACTTTGAATCTCTATTAGCTCAAGTGAATCCCGATAGTTGGCTGCATCAAGAGATACGTCAGCGGATCGAGCAATACTATGTACAACGTCGCGACTCGCAAGGCCAGATCGACTACTACACCCAGTGGATCGCCAAACGTCCTCAGGATCTGGATGCAATGCTGCGCGTGGGCGGGTTGTTATCGATTCAAAATAAAACCGCCGAGGCTTGTAAGTGGTTCAACAAAGTAATCGAACTGGCCCCCAGTCGCGAAGATGCCTACGTCGAGTTGTCGCTGGCGCTGGAACGCGATGGTCAGTTCGATCGTTCAGCTGAGGCGATGCAGAAACTGTGTGAACTTGCGCCGCATAATGTCGATCATGTCGTGCGGTGGGGGCAACTCGTGCTGGCTGACAATTCTCGTGCGATACCTGAACGTCAACGTGTGGCAGCCGAGATATGGCAGCGACTGCTGATCGACCACGCTGAGGATCAAGTGATGTTGGCGCGCGTGGCTGAACTGCTGCGCAGCGCTGCACAATCCGAACAGTCGCTCGAGCTCTTGCGCCGCGCCATCGCTGTAGATCCCGCGCAGTTACAGTACTACGAATACCTGGGCGAGTACCTGTTTAAGCTCAATCGTCGCGACGAGGCGTTGCAAGTTTGGAACGACATGGCTAGTGGGCCGCGTGAGTCCGTAGACAATCTGTTTCGCAAGGCCGAGTTGTTAACCAAGTATGGATTCGAGTCTCGAGCGCTCGAGACGCTCAGCCAAGCCTGCCAACTGCGTCCCACTCTCGCGCAAAGGCTGCGATACATCGACAAGCTGATCATTGCCTCGCAATTCGATGAGGCTCTCGGGCAAATCGAGCTAGCCAGTCAACAGGCCACGTTAGAAGACGAACGCAGTCTGGTTCTTGATCGCGAAATCAAATGTTACCTGGCCAACGGCAGCCTACCACAGAAGACGCGCGAACAAGAGGCGCTGGTGACCGCGCCCGATGGGAGTCCCGACGCAAGTCATTGGGAACGTTATGCGCTCTACTTGTCGGCCGGCGGCAAGCAGCAACTTGCCAACCTGGCGATCGATCAAGCCCTGAAACTCCAGCCGCAGTCGTCTCGCTTGCTGGCCATCGCTGCAGACCTTGCAGACAAAGCTGGCCAGACAGACCAAGCGATCGCTTCCCTGCGTAAGCTGATCGTCATCGACCGCCGTCAACAAGTCTCTCTATCGATGCAGATCGCCATGTTGCAAGCTCGCAATGGCAATACCGACGAGGCGCTGCAAACGGCCAGAGAATTGGTGGGCCTGCCTGGGGCAGGTATCGAACACGTACGCTACTTCGCAGATCTTTGCTTTGACGCTGGAAAACCCGACGACGGTTTGGCTGCGCTGCGCAAGAACTTGCGACTAAATTCCAATGACCGTACTGCCATGTTGGCCCTGGCTCAGCGACTAGCCTCGACCTATCAAACGGATGAGGCCATCGAAATAACCTGGCGAGCCTTGGAGAAGGCGAGCAGCGATGATGAACTTCGTCAAAATGTGCAAGCACTGGCCAGTTACTATCAGCGCATGGGCAATCTTAAAAAGTTGATGACTCGGCTGGATGCATACGGTCGGCAGAACAACCGCGTGCGCCCAGCCAAACTACTGCAGGCCCATGCCTGGCAATCGGTCGAAGACTATGGTCTGGCGAGGCAAATCCTGGAGGAACTGAACACCGACAACCGCGATGAAGAAGTTCTCAGCACCCTCGTCGCCCTGGCACAAGGCGAAGAAGACTTTACGCTAGCCGCCAAGTACCAGGCCTTGTTAAATCAAGTCGCCCCATCTACCGATGGCCGATTGCAATTGGCTCGCTACTTAGTCGCCAGTGACGATACCAAGTTTGCCAGCCAGGCCTGGGATGAATTGAAGGCTGGCGAACTGAGTCTGGATCAATTGCAAAATGCCTTGCAGTTGGTGATCACCAATAAAGATCAACTGCGGATCGCGGAATTGAGCCGGCGGGTCTTGGCCGAATCGCCGGGTGATTGGGAGAAGCTGGCTACGTGTGCCGTTGCGCTAGCGATCAATCAAAATCATGTAGACATGACCAAGATCTGTGATCATCTGAGTCGACTTCAGTTAGCTCCAGATACGCTCAGCCAACGTCCCAAGTCTCAATCCTCGACTACCGCTCGTACCAACGTCAACTCACAAACCTGGCTCCGTGGCGGCCTACCAGCCAACTATGCGATTTCATATTCGCAGTTACAACGATCGCAGTTTGGTCAAACATTGATTCGTGACTGGCCCGAACATGTGCGCGAGGCCAATCCTACCAACTCCACTCTGCCCTTGGTGTGTATGACCAGGGCGATTAGCATGCTGCGCACTGTCAACCTCGCCCAACACCAAGACGAAACCAGTTCGATTCCGCCACTGTCGACCATAACCAGTGATGTAGTCTGCTTTGAAGATGTACGCTGGCTGGCCGAAGGGCTAAAACAGCTGCATAAGCAGCAGCAAATAGCCGAGGGACAGATTCCGGTCACGTCATCCAACACCGCAGCTCTTGCCCAGGAAACCGATCCGAGCGTCTTGTGGCGTGAGTTGTTTCTATCATCCCTTTCAGGAAGTGACAGTGATGGCACAATGCTTATGCAAATGGCCAATGGTTCGGTGGTCATCATGCAATCGTCAGGTCAATCGGGGATAGCGACTGGCTGGAATGTCGATCTTCAGTTGCTCAAGGACTCGGAAGCGAAAACGCGAGTCCTCGAACGCTTGTGCCAGTTGCAACAGCCTGGTGCGATCTTTGTACTACTGTCCGAGGACACATTCAGACTCGCTGCCGCCAGTGCTCGCGGCTGGCAGCTCAATCAGGCAGGCAGGCTGGTGGTTGAGTCTGGAGCCTTGACTGTGTCGGATGAGACTCTGCAACGTATGGCGGATACTTTTGCCCAGGCGCCCCATGTGATCAACAATAGCGCGCCGGTCCAACGACTGATCGAGCATGGCATAACTCTGAGAAGCACACTGACGGATCGAGGAAAGAGTGACGCGCGCATCGATGCCACTCTCAAGGCACTGGCCTTGCAATATCCGTCTTACGAAGACGCGCAGGCGATTCTGGCCGTAGATGTGGGCCTGGCCTGCGATGTGCTGATCGCGGCCAGTCGCGACAATCTACGTGCGACAGCTAGTTCGCCTGGTGCAACGACCAACTACCAGGGCAGGGCCTCACAGATCCTGACCTTCATCGATGCTATTGTTTCTATGCGGGGTACCGAGGCGCATCTCAAGAAACTGATGACCGATTTAAAACATATTCAGGTCGAACATGCGCGCAGCTTACGCCCCGGTCAACTTGTTCAATACGATCACGATGCTGCGATCAGCATCAACTCATACAATGGTGGTACGCAACACACGCTGACGTTGGCCTTTCCGCCACCTTCGGCAATCATGTCAGGCGACTTGATCGTGGTGATGTACGCTTGCCAGCTCAAATGTGATTCGCAACTGGCAGACGAAATCGAGGCGTTACTGACTCAGCAATTGCAAGCTCCGGGTGCCGACGCAGTCCAGCAGAGCGTGGATACTCTAGCCCTGGCTACGTGGAAGTGGTGGTATGGAGATTACCAACACGAACAAGAGTGCCGCCAATTGATACACGGCCTGAGCTCTATTTGCCCATCTCGAGAACTGGCCCTCTTACTTGAACACAGTTTGCTGGTGGCGTTAGAAAAGCCAGCCGAAGCCATTGCAGTCCTGGAAGGTCTCGACACGACGAACTCCCAAGTGCAACTCACCCGCGAGAGCGCCATCTTCACACTAAATATCCGGGTGGGTGCGATGGAGAAAGCTCGCGCCTCCGCGGAACGTCTGCTGAAGATGCCGCTGGCTGCCCGCAAACAACTCGAGATACTTGCCTTTTTGGATCAACTGGGATTTGGTGACGACAAAAAGATCTCCTTGAGGCGAACGCAAAACTCGCGAGCCCAGTCAATCGACATGCAAGTCGAACTGATGAATCGGCTCGTGACGGAAAACAGCACCGAGCGGGCGCGCGAAGTGGCCCGTGAAATTGTGCAAAATACGCGCGGTGTTTTGCGCTCGCGCTTCGCAAACTTGTCCACGACTTTTTCTACTGGAATCAATCCGTTCGATTCGAAGGATCGCAATTACGCTTCCGCCCGCGCGCAAGCCCTGCGCGTGCTGGCCAGTTCGCCCGAGGTTGCACAACAGATTACCGATCTACAAGAGCGCTTGGCCAAGTCTCCCCGATCCAAAAGTCTCATCAATGAATTGTCTGAACTGTATGAGGCCACCGGCAAACGTAAGGAAGCTGCACAACTGCAGCAGCGCCTCGACGCAGACAAACGTCAGGCCTCACGAGCGCAGTCGCGCCCCCAAGCGTCGCCTCGCCCCCAAGTTGCTCTGGCAAACTTGGTCCAAGAAGAACTGCAAAAGTTCACCCAGGACCCAGAGTACCTGAATCAATCGATGGCCGGTTTTTTGGTAGAAATCGACAACCGCAATGGTTGGGATGCGCTGATTACGGAACTGGTCAAGCTCGACTTGTCCCCATTCCCGCGCGAAAACGCGGCTTTGCATGCTATGTTCCGGCGCTGTGCGCAGAAGACCTCTGGTCGACTGGCCGGCGAGGTTATTACTCAAATGCTGCAGGCTGATCGCATTGAATACGTTGCCCCAATGATTCGGGCGATCGATCGTCGTCGACCGCCCCTTGCGCTCAATACTGCTCAGCAGTGCCTCGACAAGATTTTGGAACAAGCAGCGATCAAGCAGTTAGATCAACTGTTTCCCCAAGAGGTTCGACCCGACGGAACCATGCTTGGCCCGCTGGGTATCGTATGTCGACTGATAAGCGAAGACCACCAAGCTCAGCAAGTCTTGGATACGATTTCTCCATTGAGCGCTACGCGAGTCGACCTGAAATGCCTTCAGGTTCTGATGTTGCTTGAGCTGGGAAACACTAAGGACGCGCGCACGCAGGTTGCTGAGTTAATCAACATGGCAGAAGTCGATTCGAAGTGGCCATGGGAACTGGCCAGCGAACTTTACCTGGAGTACAAGCAATTCGAACTTGCGGCCAGCACACTGGCTCCATTGGCAGACAAACAAACGCAGCCAATCGACATGAATGTTCCCAGTTTCAAACTACTGCTGCTGAATTGTTACGACCTAGGCAAGAATCAGATCAAGCTCAAAGAGATGCTCGATAAGGTGCTGGCGACGGAACTTGAAAAATTGAACCAAGACCAACAAGCCAGCGTTGTCAGCTCTAATAACGGTGTGATGGCTAACCTGGCTGTGAAGTATTCTAACGGCGGTTGGATGTGGGACGCTTTGATAACAACCGTTAAAGCTCGCACAGTGCAAGAGCGAACCAATATTCAAATTATCAACCCGCAGCTCAATCCTAGCGCCAACTTGGCGGAATATCAAACCAACTATGAGGCAGCCCTCACTGAGTCGATGATCCTCGAGGGTCTGAGCCGAGAGACCAATCCCGAGTACCGCCAGCATCCGCTGGCCATGCCGGTTGAAATGCTGACTCCTGTTCTGGCAACGGATTTTACTATCGCGGACAATTGTCATAGCTTGCTAACTCAGCGGTTGGCGTTGATCAAACGAGAGCCGAAAGTTCTCGAGCTGGCTCAACCAATTCTTGCCAGGGCGATCAGCAATGCTCGGTCGTTGTCTCCTAATTCGCTGATCGCCCTCTTTTGTTTAGCCGACCGGCTAGGCGCTGACGAGGAAGCACTGAAGTTAGCCGAAGTGCTGCATGACAAACTGGCTGAACTGGGCGAAGCAACGGCCGCCCCAGCTTCAGTAGTCAGCCCAGCCGAGGAGATCGACCAGACCAGGGACGCGTTATGGATTGTCGCGCATCGCCTGGTGGCCCGCAAACAACATGCATGGGTGAGAGATTTTGTCGACGCGGCCCATGCAGCTCATCGTGATCATTCTGTCCATGGTATCCAATCACAATTGAGCCTGGCTCGGGAATTCTTGCGACACGAACAGCCCCCGCAGGCCGAGGAGTATCTACGCGATGCCTTGCAGAAACTGCGAAACGTCGAGCGTGCCAGTCATATGCAAGGGTTGCTACTGACGTTTGAATTAAGCCAATTAGCCAGCCAAGCCAAGATGAGTGAAATATCGCTGGCGGCTTTCGCGCAGGCATTTGAAAGCGCAGCCATGCAACAGATTCTCTTGAGCCATCCAATCCCAGTGGCCCAATACCAGAATTCCCCGAACATGCGCAGGCTGGCCAACCAATCCGCAGACCAAGTGGTTCCTGAGGCCAGGAAAGTTGTGTTTCAGAAGTTGTTCATGTTGTTGGCTAGCTGGCAAGAACAGCAAATCGATGCGAGCCTGGTCGTCGATACACTTCAGAAATGCGTGCTCCCGCAGGACGTCAGCGACGATATTCGCCCGTTGCCCGATTCGGTAAGCGCCGCCACCGAAGATATGTGGATGGCCATTTCGTCGCGGGCTACCCGGGCCGCGCAAACCTCTCGCCCTGCTAACCTTAATTACAGCGTGAGAGTCGCGAGTGCGATTCAGAAGTTCCAGCAGATAGAACCCATACGCTATTTGTCGTTTGTGTTGATCGATTTGGCCAAGCGCAGTGGTCGACTACAACAAGTCACGGATGAAGTGAGCAGCCGTCTGCAGAAGCAACCCCAAATCGAGGGACAAATTCTCATGATCTACGCGCTCCGCGTGGACGGCCAGGCTGAGGCCGCCGGCAAGTTAGTCGAGGAACTTTTTAGGTCCGATGCAGTGTTTTATTCGCACATTGAAATGCTACTGCAAGCCGCTTTGTTCGCGGAACCGGGTTCCCTGGCAGTATCACTGCCGCCAGCAACTATCGATGTATTGTTGCAGAAGGCCACCACCTTGAATCTGGCGTCAGCAGCTCCCTACTGCCAACAGTTCATCTTGCAAACGATCAAGGAGAATGAAGTCGAGCGATTCGTAAAGCTGACCGATCTGATGTGTGACTATTGCCGAGAGCTCAACAATCCACAAACAGCAGGTCAACATTCGCATCACGAGTACCTCTTCTTGAATGAAGTTTATGCGCAGTGCGTCAAGGCCAAACATCAATACATGGCCATTTGGGCTCTAGGTCGCCTGCAAGAGTTGTCGCGTGGCGGCAAAGGCGATGTGCGTTACCGCAGCGGCTTGCGATCCCAAGAGGCCGTGTTGACTTTGGTTCAATTGCCCGAGGAACTGCGTTACCGTATCGCCCGCGCGATGTTGCTAGGCCAGCAGCGACTGACCGTGGACTCGATGCACATCCATTACTTGCCTCACCTGGGCATTCCCGACTGGGCACAGCCACAATCCCAGACGCAACTGCTCGCCAGTATGCGACCGTACCCGCAGTCCAACTCGATTAGTTTGTTAGACGTCTTATTAAGTGGAGCGGAACAACGGGGCGAGTTGGAAGCGGTACTGGCCGAGTTGCAACGCGCCGCCAAAATTGGGCTGGCGGAAACTCGAACTTCCAGACCTTCCGAGGAACCACCGCTCGCGGCGCTGCGACTGCTGTGTCAGTGGTTGCGTATGCGGGCTGAAAGCAGCGAAGGGCCGTTAACTCCTGCGATAACGCAACTCGAAGCAGACTTGCCTCCGCAATTTGATTTCAGCAAGTGGCTGCTGTGGCTACCCGAGACCGCGCAGTGTGAGCTGTTCCAGTGGCATCTTCGAAAAGAGACACTTCCCAGTGAAACGCTCAAAACTCTAACTCAGATTTTTTCCGACCAGCCTGAAACATGGCGCGATTGCATGTTGTTCAGCGTCGGGCAACATCTGTGCCAGAGCGACGGGTACACATCGACCGACTCGCTCAAGTACTGGCTGCAAACCAATGCGCTGGCCCCACAGACTGATGAACCTGAAGACACGGTCACGAGCTGGCTTACTTCCGGTAACGGTCATCTACGAGCGCCCGCTCGTGGGCGCTGTTTGTACTTAAATGTACCGTTGACAGGCGATGCCTCACTCAGCTTTGAGGCCCAAGTAGCGGCCGCTTCACCCAAAAACATCTTTGGCTGCATGCTCGGCGGACTAGGCATTCAATATCGCGACCGAACCAATCTGGCAGTGCGCGATGCACCGTTGAAACTTAGCGCGTGGCTTAGCAGTGGTCGCGAGACCGAACTGGTCGTGCGCGATGTTACTAAACCCGACGAATCCGCGCTGCTGCGAAAATTCGAAGTCAATCGTCAAGGAGAGACGATAACGCTTACGGTGGATGGAGTTACCATTGCCCGCAGCCAATTCGCCAGCCGCAGCTTTCCCTTTATGGGTCTACATGCCTCGGGCCATGCTATTACTCTCACCAATGTCCATGTAACTGGCACGCCGGCTGCCAAGATTGAGTTGTTGGATGAAACTCTCAATGGCTGGAACGCGCAGCGCTACCAATCGCGGCTGCCGACGACTAGCGATATTCTGCAACCACCCGACGCTTCACCAGTGGCACTCACCATAGATCAAGCAGGGGCCGATTGGTTTTTTGCAGACGATCAACTTCAACATAACATCGATGTGCCTGATTTCTCGAATGCCAATGCGAAAGACCTGCCCGCTACCCATTGTTACTTGGGTTACGCTCGCCCACTTCAAGCAGGTGACGTGCTGGAGTATGAAGTCTATTGCGAGTCGGTTGAAAGCTTACCGTGGCCGTGCGTCGGTTATCAAGCCATGCTGGCTCATGACCAGCAGATTGAGTTGCACTGGTTACCGACGCCCACAGCTTACGACATGCACAATCAACTGTTACACCATCGCGGCCAGGCACCTGGTAGTGAACAACTCGCGCCGGTCAACTTCAATGTCCAGCAGTGGAACGCGATTAAGGTGCGTGTCGAAGATCAGTGGCTGATCTTGACGATTAACAACAAGGATGTTTATCGCCGACCGCACTCGAACGAAACGAGCCGCGAGTTTGGCTGGTATTGCGATCCAGTGAAATCTCGAGTGCGGATTCGCAATGCTTGGCTACAAGGAAATTGGCCGCAGCAATTACCCACCGATTTGTGGGAGAAACGCTGAAGTCACACCTGGCTGACGATTTGCCACAGGTAGAAATCCGACTGGTCTCCGAAACACTTGGACGATACAAGTGTTTGAGAAGAGAAGCATCAGATATCTGAGCTTCGGGAGACACATCATGAACAGTATTGCGGTTGAATGCCCTAATGGTCACCGATTGACCGGACCAGCCGATTTAGCGGGGCGAAAAGTCCGTTGTCCTAAATGCAGCACCAGTTTTGTATTGACCTTGCCGCCTAAGCAAGCTTTAACCGATTCGGGTGTTATGAAGTTGTTAGGTGACGTGGACCCAGTTCCTCTACCACCAGACGAAACCCCCAAAGCCAAGAAAACTTGCCCACGTTGCCACCATGGCATTTCTGTGCATGCTAATGTTTGCGAGCATTGCAAATGCTACGTAGGTGCCATGCCCAGTTTTCTGACGCAAATGATCGCCGACGGCAAGAACATCATCGGCTACAAACACGAAGCCTAGTCGCGGAAGGCTTTCGATGAACTACGAAACGTAGCGGAAGCCGTCAAGGCTTTCGATGAACTACGAAACGCTTGACGCGTTCCGCTACTATCCCCACCAGCCGCCGTTGACGTGTAGAGTCTGGCCTGTCATGTAACTCGCTAGCGGGCTGCATAGGAACAAGATCACCGATGCGATCTCTTCTGGCTGGCCAAAACGATTGAGAGGAATCTGAGCGAGCATCTGCTGGCGAGCTGACTCTGGAATCGACTTGCCCATCTCGGTCAAGATCACGCCCGGCGCGACTGCGTTGACATTGATGCTCCGCGCAGCCAACTCGCGACTGAGCACTTTCGTCAGCGCAATGACTCCCGCCTTAGCAGAAGCATAATTGGCTTGGCCAAAGAAACCGATGACCCCGGAGATCGATGCCATATTGACTATGCGTCCGCCATCTTGCAGATGCGGCAGTACAACTTGGGTCGCGCGATAGAGTGCTGTCAAGTTGGTCTCGAGCACATCATCCCATTCCGAATCGCTCATCTTCTTGAACGTACGATCGCGCAGGATGGCGGCGTTGTTGACCAAGATATCCAAGCGCCCGAAGCGGGCGATCACTTTATCGACCAGTTGTTGCACATCGCTGCGCGAGCGCACATCCGCCGGCTCGATCAAAACACGCTCATCGTTCCACTGATCGCGCAATTGGTCCGCTCGTTGCCGGCAGATGCCTTCGGTATCATCAAAATAATTGACAGCCACACTAGCACCCGCCGCATGCAGCATCTGCGCAGTAGCCAACCCCAGGCCTTGGATACCTCCGGTGACAATAGCCACTTGATTGGATAGGTCAATTGCGTGCATGAGTAAACCTTTGTAGCCGAAGTCGCCAGACTTTGGACGCATCACCAATCGCTTTCCAATCTCTGGCGAGATCAGCTACTGTAGCCGAAGTCGCCAGACTTCGGACGCGCCACCAATCGTTTTCCAATCTCTGGCGAGATCGGCTACTGTAGCCGAAGTCGCCAGACTTTGGATGAGTCACTGTTGTTTTTCCAATCTCTGGCGAGATCGGCTACTTGACACACAGGCTGGAAGCCTATGCCACAGTGGGGCTACAATCGGCAGTCATGACAAACACTCTACTATCACCGAAACTGATATCACAAAAACTGATAACCGCTCGAGACGTTGTGCGACTAATTCCCGACGGCGCGACCATTGCCGTAGGCGGATTTATCGGGGCAGCGCATCCTGAAGCTTTAACGGCGGCTATCGAAACGAACTTTCTTGAAACGGGCGCGCCTCGCGATTTGACGTTGGTGTACGCAGCCGGGCAGGGTGACGCTCAGTCACGCGGGCTCAATCATCTCGGCCATGTGCCCCTGCTGAAGCGTGTCGTCGGCGGTCACTGGGGACTATGTCCTAAAATAGGCCAGCTGGCGCTAAGCAATCAGATCGAAGCGTACAACTTTCCGCAGGGAGTTATCTGTCACTTGCTGCGCGATATTGCCGCTGGGCGGCCGGGCTGCATTACGCACGTAGGTTTGGGGACGTTTATCGATCCGGAACTCGAAGGGGGCAAGTTGAACGCGCGGACCACGCAGGACCTGGTCCATCGCGTCCAGCTCAGTGGACGCACCTGGCTCTTCTACGAGTCCTTTCCAATTCATGTTGGACTGGTGCGAGCCACTGCGGCCGATCCGCTAGGTAATCTGATCATGGACGAAGAAGCGATCATCGGCGATGTGTTGCCGATCGCTCAAGCGGCTCACAATCATGGCGGTATCGTGATCGCCCAAGTCAAACGCCTGCTTGAACGTCCCGCCAATCCGCAACATGTGCGTGTGCCGGGACGGCTGGTCAATCATATTGTCATCGCGCAAGAGTGTGATCATTGGCAAACCTTTGCCGAACAGTTTAATGCCAGTTACTGCAGTCCTCCAGCGTTGGAATCGCTGACGCACGGCCCGGAGTGTCGGGAAGTGCCGACGCTGGATGTACGCTGTTTGATTGCGGAACGGGCTTGCGATGAATTGCCCGCAGGCGCCATTGCCAACTTGGGTATTGGCTTGCCAGAAGGCATTGCGAAAGTGGCTGCGCGGCGTGGACTGCTGGCCGATGTTACACTGACCGTTGAAAGTGGTCCGATCGGTGGTCAGCCTTCGGGCGGCCTGAGCTTTGGTACAGCCAGTTATCCTCATGCGGTCATTGATCAACCTGCACAGTTTGATTTTTACGATGGTGGAGGGCTCGACTTTGCGGCCCTCGGCGCGGCCCAGGTCGATCAGTTTGGGAACGTCAACGTCTCGCGTTTTGGGGATCGCTTTGCAGGTGTCGGCGGCTTTGTGAACATTTCACAAAACGCACGGCGTTTGGTGTTCTGCGGAACGTTTACTGCAGGTGGCCTCGAAGTTGCCGTCGATGACGGACAGCTGAAAATCATTAGCGAAGGCCGCGCGGTCAAGTTTGTCGAACAAGTCGAGCAGATCTCTTTCAGCGGCCCTTTGGCCCAGGCGAGCGGAAAAGATGTGTTGTATGTGACGGAGCGAGCCGTCTTTCGACTCTCGTCCGCAGGTATTGAATTGATTGAGATTGCAGCCGGAATCGATATTCAACGCGATATCTTGGCCCACATGCATTTTCGCCCAGTCATCAATCACGTTACAATAAGGCCCGCCGTCTTATCGGTTCTTAACTCGCCGACGCATTAGTGCGAGAACCGATACCACGCTCGGCAATCCTCACGTAGATCGTTCAATTCCTCCCACCCACAGGACAACTCCATGCTCCGCCTCTTAAGTTCACTCACGCTCGCGCTGGCCTTATCCGTTTCGTACTTTGGCAACGTCAAACAAGCCAGCGGCGTCGAACCTGACAAACGTGTTTATGAAATGCGCGTTTACTAC
This sequence comes from Rania fehmarnensis, assembly GCF_056494185.1. Taxonomy (NCBI): domain Bacteria; kingdom Pseudomonadati; phylum Planctomycetota; class Planctomycetia; order Pirellulales; family Pirellulaceae; genus Rania; species Rania fehmarnensis. The sequence goes on along the minus strand of NZ_CM151398.1, from coordinate 1,644,413 downwards.
GCAGCTGAAGGCAAGCTCGATGCGCTCAATGCGCGCTTTCGCAATCATACTTGCAAGCTGTTCGAAAAACATGGCATTACCAACATCGGTTACTTCGAACCGCTAGAGAATCCAGAACGCAAGCTAATCTATTTCATATCGTTTCCTTCACGCGAAGCTCGCGAAAGTTCTTTTAAAGCCTTTGGCGCGGACCCCGCCTGGCAAAAAGCTTATAAGGAAAGTGAAGTCGATGGCAAGCTGGTCGATAAAGTTGACTCCGTCTTCATGCAGGCCACCGATTATTCACCAGCGATCGAACCGAGTACCGATGGTGAGCGCGTCTTCGAAATGCGAACCTACGTTGCCGACAGCGGCAAGCTGGCAAACCTAAACGCCCGCTTTCGAGATCACACTTGTAAACTTTTCGAGAAGTATGGCATTCACAATGTTGCTTACTGGGTCCCGATGGACGATCAGCCTGGTGCCAAAGATACGCTGATGTACATTGTCTCGCACAAGAGCCAGGCAGCAGCCAAAGAATCGTTCGCCGCCTTTGGAGCTGACCCAGCCTGGTCCGCAGCTCGCAAAGAATCAGAAGAAAAAGCCGGTGGTCCACTGACTGTCAAGGACGGCATCAAGTCCGTATTTATGAAAGCGACCGATTACTCTCCGATCAAGTAAGCTTCGAAATTGAACTTCGATATCGCCAAGCTGAAATCGTTCGACGAAAAGTGGTTGCTGGTCGAGCAACTACGTGTCGGACAATTATGGAAGGATCGACTGGCGCTGGCCGGCGTCAGTCAACTCAATCTCCATTCGAAAACGTTTCGACAGATCGCCCATCAACTTGCTAGTCCCAGCCTGGCTGAAACCGATCACGTATTGGTTGGCCAGGCTGCAATCAGTATGTTGATCCATAAAGTATTGCGAGACCTGGCCGCCGCCGGCCAGTTAGCTTACTTCCATACTGAACCGGCCCGCCAAGGCAACCTGGCGCGCTTGATGGCCCAGAGCTTTCAAGATCTGCGACTGGCAGGAGTCGGTCCCGCATCCATACCAGATGCAGCCTGTGAAGTAGCTGCGAAAGCTATTGACCTGCGAGAAATTTATAAGCAGGTTCAACATCAACTGGGCGCAGCCCGCTGGGTTGATTACCCGTGGTGTATCCAGCAAGTCATCGACGGCTTGACCCAAGGCACTCTGCTTCTCCCTAATCCGCTGCACATTCTGCAGCCTGAGCTCTTCCCAGTTACCTGGCTAGAACAACAACTGTTGGCAGCTTTGATTGAGCGCGGCGCGCATTACGTGGCGACGCCTAAGTTGATCGATGCGTCCCATCAGGCTCCGCGCGTCCGTGTGCACTCGGCGGTTGGCCCAATCAACGAAGTCCGCGGCCTGTTCCAAAAGATCTTGCGCTCGGGTGAGGCCCCACTGCCACCGGATGCAATCGAGGTCGCGGTCACCAGCTACGAGCGTTACGTTCCGCTGATTCTGGAATGTGGATTGGGCTTCCAGCCGGTGAAAGATGAAGCTGACCTGCCGCAACCAACAGAGGCAACGCAATCGCAATTACCGCACATCACCTTTGCCGATGGAATCGCTTGCATCTATTCGCGACCAGGTCGTCTGTTGCGTAGCTGGGTGCGGTGGCTCCTGGCAGACTGCCAGCAGAGCAAAGCCATTGAAATTGTTCGCGAAGGTTTACTCAATCGCCCTGGCACGGCCGAGCAATGCGGCTATGCGCGCATGGCGGGCACGCTGCGCCGTCTGCCTATCGGCTTTGGTCTACGGCGTTATCTGCCGGCCATCGCTCAGGCATTAGCAGAAGCTCGTCAACTTGCGCTCGATGATGCCGAGCAAAGCAGTGAGCCGCAAGGCCGCGACTTTGGAGCAGCCACGCTCGAATCCCTGCAAGCCACGATGCAGCCGCTGATTGTCGCATCCGAGCATGCAACCACCGCGAGCACATCAGTATTGCAGGCGGCTCGGCGATTGCTCAGCTTGCATGCTCGCGCCGAATCCAAGCTTGATCGTTATGCACGCGCGCGATTGATCGATGACATAGACCTGATGGCGGGGCTCATTGAAACCGTGCCGCAAGATGCGCTCGAAATCTTCAATTGGCTAGAAACACTTCCGACCAGCAGTCGCATCTTGGCCCAGTCGCCCCAACCGGGCTCCATTCATGTATCCTTGCTAGAGCAAGGCGGAGCGGCAGGTCGCAAGCATCTCTTCGTATTGGGACTCAACGCTGACCTGCATCCCAAGCTGCAATTAATGGATCCGATACTCTTGGATCACGAGCGCCAGCGCATCTCCGATCATCTGCTTACCTCACAAGACCAGTACCGACATCAGCAAGCTGCTTTGGATCGCCTGACCCAACGTTTAAGCCAGGTAGTTGATGCTGAGATAACGTATAGCTACTCGACGCGCGACATGGTCGAAGATCGCGAGAACTCGCCAAGTGCTGCCCTGTCGCGATTGGGCCAAACGCAGAGCGATTCCTCGATCGCTTTTGTTGCACGAGACGACCACGATGCGCTAACGGACGATGAACTCTACTGGCATAGGTTGCTGAATTCCGATGATAGCGACCAACGTCAGGCGTGGCTGATGAGTTACTATCCACACCTGGCCGCTCGTCACGCCGCCCGACAAGCCATCGGCGACGAGCGTTTCGGTGCCTTTGATGGACTTGTACCACCAGCTGGCGCCGATGCGCTCCTGCATATGGAGGAACATGCGTTTTCCCCAAGTCGTTTAGAAGTTCTCGGAACTTGTCCACGCAAGTATTTCTTTCAACGATCGCTGGGTATTCGAGCACCAGAAACGTGGAACGTCGATCCTGATCGATGGTTGTCGCCGTTGCACTTAGGCTCACTCTTGCACGAACTGTTGGAAGGGTTTGTGCGCGAGCTGATTAACCAGCCATCAACTGCGAGTACTCCTGTTAGCTTCAACCAACACTGGCCGCTACTGACGGCCTTACTCGACGATGTCCTTGCCTCTTGGCGCTTGCGTGTACCCGCACCTGGTCCACAATGTTACGCTGATACGCGCGAAGAATTGCTCACCACCTGCGAAATATTCTTGAAAGCCGAAGAGCTATACGCACATCAACGTCAGGCGCATGCCCGATATTTGGAAGTGGCCTTGGGCAGTGCGCAGCCCGACCGCGCAGGTGTCGTCGATGGCCCACTGGATACCGACCACCCCATCTCCGTAACACTTGAAGACGGCCGAACGATCAAGTTACTGGGTCGCGTCGATCGCATAGATCAGGTTCCTGCCAACAGCGGCGCGAGCTACCTGATATGGGACTATAAATCTGGTTCAACTTTTGGTTATGCGCTAGAAAACCCTTTTGATCAAGGCAGACACTTGCAGCACTGGTTGTACATTCGCATGCTGCAAGCTCGACTGGCCCAACTCGGTCAGCTCGACTCGACCGTAGCAGGTTTCGGTTACTTCTTTCCGTCGGCCAAAGCAGAGGGCCTTCGCTTGGAGTGGTCAACGCAGGCATTAAGTACAGGCGATACGGTTGTCTCGTTGCTCCTAGATCTATTGTCCGCTGGTACCTTTATCGCCACCGATCGCAAAGAAGATTGCGGCATGTGCGATTACGCCTGCGTCTGTGGACCGGCGGAATCACTGGTGCAGATAACCAAGATGAAATCGGAATCAGCGTTTAATCACCAACTATCGGCCTGGCGTACCTTGCGGCACAAGTAAGTACGTCGAGACGTCCAATTCGGGATTAGGGCACTTTGCGCGTGAGCAATTCCATTGAACAACAAGATGAAGAGTCTCGGCGGCTGATTCGCGAAGTACTCGACCAGAACTTCATGGTCGAAGCCGCCGCTGGTACCGGCAAGACAACGTCGATCATCAAGCGAATGCTCAACTTGATTGCTGAAGGAGTCTGCGATGGTCAGCACCTGGCCGCCGTGACTTTTTCACGCAAAGCTGCGGCCGAATTGCGAGCACGCTTCAGCACCGAAGTCCACCACCGCCTCGCTCAGCTGAAATCGTCAGCAGTTATCAACAGCCAGGCTGAGCAACTGCAGCTGGCTCGTTTGCAAACAGCTGCCGAGTCGCTGGGCCAAATATTCATCGACACGATCCATAGTTTTTGTGCGCGATTGCTTCGTGAACGCCCTGTGGAATTCGGCGTCGATGCAGCCTTTTCCGAACTGGATGCCAGCACTGAAGAGAACCTGCGGCGAACAGCTTGGGAACAGAACCTGGCCGAATTAAAGGCCACTTCCGATCCGCTTTTGGGACAACTGGCCGAAGTCGGCTTGCGTACGAAGCAGTTGCGACAATGTTTTGATTATTTTTTGAACTATCGCGATATTACCAATTGGCCGATGGGCGAAGTGGCCAGACTGGACCTGCAACTCTGTCGCCAGCAAACCAGCCAATACCTGGACCACATCCACTCCCTGGTCGCCCAATTCGGCGATGGACGGCGTGATGATTTGATGTCGCGATATGAGTTCATAGATCGTTTTCGATTGCGGGTAGATTCCACCGACCGCACACTGCTGGCGCTGTTGGAGTTATTTGAAAAAAGATCACCACGCCTCTCTCAGAAATGCTGGCCTAAGTCGGCTGCGTCTAAAGATGAGCTGGCGAGATTTAAAACGTTTCACGGCGACGTTGCAGCTCCAGCGCTCAGCTATTGGCGGCAATATCGTTACCAGTTTGCCGTACGATTTTTGACCCGCGCGGTTGAATGTTATCAGAAGTTGAAGGCCGCGAGCGGCAGTCTCGATTTTACAGATCTACTGTTAGTGACGGCTCGGGGCCTGCGGACTCATCCACATTTGCGCGAGTACTTCCAGACGCGATTCTCTCATCTGCTGGTCGACGAGTTTCAGGATACGGATCCGATACAAGCCGAGATTGTTATATTGCTTACTAGCGCAAGTGTGACACAATCCGCTTGGCAAGAATGTCGCGTGCGCCCAGGATCACTGTTCATTGTGGGTGATCCCAAACAGTCTATCTATCGCTTCCGGCGCGGCGACATCGTCACCTACAATCATGTCAAGTCAATCATGGTGGCCAGTGGTGGTCGCGTGTTACCACTGTCGCGCAATTTCAGATCCAGTCCAGCGTTGATCGACTGGAACAACCAGGTATTCGCACAGATCTTTAAAATCGATGACCAGAATCGCGATGCGGTCACACCTCACTGGCCCATGCTGGCCGCCAAGGACCGCAACCAGCGTGGCACTCTTTCTGGCGTATTCAAATTGACGATACCGGCCGACGAAAAGCCGGCCATCGACTGGGAAGTTGTGCAGGTTGCTCAGTTCATTCGCTCTGCCATCGATCAACAGCTAACGATCGAAGTCGAAGATAAAGCTAAACCGGATAATTGGCTGGTAAGGCCCGTCCAGGCGGGCGATTTTCTCGTGTTGATGCGTAACAAAAAACACATGAGCAGTTTTAAAATTGCAGTCGAGCAGTTGGGACTCGAGTGCGATGTGACGGGCAGCAATGCCCTGAGTGCCTTGGCGGAACTGCGCATCCTGCAAATGGTGCTGCAAGCGGTCGATGATCCCTATAACCCGGTACCTTACCTGGCCCTGCTGCGCGACCAACTGTTTGGTTTTAGTGATGCTGAACTGTATGAACTGAAACGCAGCCAAGGCAGCTTCCTCTTTACCGCTCCACTACCCTCAGGTTTGCCAGTCGAGCTGAGAAGCCGCTTCGAGAACGTCAAGCGTTTGTTAAGTGACAGTCAACTTTGGCTACGTTCGTTGCCGCCTGCGGTGGCTGTAACTAAGATCGCTTCGGCCATCGGACTACTCGCGAGCGCCGCGGCCGGCCGCGAAGGCAACGTGGCGCTAGGCACGCTGTTGAAAGCCATTGAAATGCTGCGAGCCCGGAGTTGGCAGTTCGACAGTGCCGCCGACATGATCTCCGGGCTGGCCGAGTTGCTCGAGCAGGACGAGATCGAAGGCATAGCCGCCAAGCCTCCCACCGGCACCGCCGTGCGCATCATGAATCTGCACAAAGCCAAAGGGCTGGAGGCGCCCATCGTGTTCCTGGTCGATGGCTCCAAACGTAACGACATCGAGCCTAAGTACTACATCGATCGCAGTCAGCGTGAACCACAAGGACACATGTGGATTACGGAAAAAACAAACTTCCAGACACGAGCGCTGGCCGAACCCGGCAATTGGAAAGAGCTGCAGCAAACGGAGAAACGCTTTCAAGATGCCGAAGAAGATCGATTGCTGTACGTCGCTACTACTCGCGCTGCAAACATGCTGGTCGTAACTTGTAGTCCAGCAAAGTCCAGTTGGTCAGGGCTGGAGCCTCACCTGGCCGATATGCCCGATGTTTGGGACTTATGCAGTGCACCAGACAACACATCGGCAACCTTTCATCCTGGGGCATCACTGAAGCCAGTCGATATAGCAGACGCTTCAGCCGAACTGGCCCAGCGATGGCAACAAGTCATGTCACCTACTTATCAAATCTTGAGCATCAAGAAGGAAGCAGTGCGAGGCCGACGGCGTCCCGAATGGCAAACATCGACCGATGAGCATGGCGCGACCTGGGGTACCGCTCTACATCAATTGCTGGATATGGCTATGCGCATGCCCACGTTTAACTTGGATCGCCAGGCGATTTCGATTGCTATCGAACAAGACATCCAGGCCGAACGAGCCAGCGAGCTAGCCAATGCTGTCCGGTCGGTGATGAGTTCAACCATCTGGAAACGTGCCACCGCTGCTCAGCGTCGATTGAGTGAAGTGCCGATCGATGCAGCCGAGCATCTCAATGGCGTGCCGACAATCATGCGTGGCGTCATCGATCTGGTGTTCGAAGAAAGTGATGGCTGGTTGATCGTCGATTATAAGTCTGACAACGTCACGAGCGACGGAGCGACAGCCTTGCTGGAGTATTACCGCGGCCAGTTAGAGGCCTATGGGGCGTATTGGCGGCAACTGTCTGGGGCCAATGTCAAAGAGCTGGGCATCTACCTGACACGGCTGGACCGGTACCTGATCGTGTCGTGAGGATTACGTTATTGAACCAACCATCTCAGATTCTTGCGCGCCCAGGCGCAGGCCCGCGCGGCCAGCGTTCGCGGAGGTGCGTTGAATACGGCCTCGACGCTGGCATCAAAGGGCAAATCGTCTGCTGGCAGAAATACGATCGCTGCGTAGGCCGCATCAGCCGGAGCATTGGCTGTTGGACTTGCTTGTGTAGCGCTGGAACTATCGAGTTCCTCTGGGTGTTGATTGAGCAAGCGGCTGAGGGTATCGATCTTGTCCAGTTGCACAATCTCCGCGACCTGGCCATTCCAGATCTGATCATTTTGCGATGGCAACAGCAGGCGTACAGGAGTGCCCACAGCCACATCGGCTAGTTGTTCGTCTTGTAATGGCAACACAGCAATCTGCTTGCCGCTGCAAACGGCCGCCAACATAGTAGCGGCGGCTACTACGCGACCTTGTTGCTGCGGGTCAAGCCATAGGCTAGGTGCTGCGGCCACCGCATGTTGATCGAGATCGCTCAGCGGCGGGGCTTTGCAACTGATCAACTTACCCGTCATCTCGGCCCTTAATTGATACTGCGAAACAATTTGATCGGCATGTCGCGATTGATTGGCAGCCGTTCGAGTGGTTGATTCAAGTGCGCGCAAGTCGAGCGACAAGTCGTCTCGGCGACGTTGCTGCGAACGTAAAGCAGCCAGTTGCAACTGGGCACTTTCAGCGGTGCGTTTCAGTTCGATACTTCGCAGGTGAGGCTGGTGGCTATCGAGTTGAATGAGCACATCACCCGCGTGAACAAGTGCTCCAGCAGATTGATGCACGCGCAGCAAACGCACGGTCGCGGGAGCATACAGCCCTTGCATCCGTTCGGGTTGGATCCAACCCTGCGTAGAAACGCGATAAGGCAATGGCACCGCGCAGACCATCAGTACGACCCAAGCGGTTAACAATCCCAAACGCATGCGCGACCAGATCGACTTGGCTGAACGCCACAAGTGCATAACAAATTTCATCGCAGGTATTCCCCACCAACATAGGAGCAGTAGCCCAGCAATCATCCGTCCCAACCAGGCAAAATGCCAGGCAGCATACAGAGCGACAATCACTGAGGCCATCATCCACGACAAACTGAGTCGATAGATGAAACCACCCAGACTGAACAGCGCCAGACCTCGCTCGCGGGCTATTGATAACTTCAGCGGTCGCGATTCCCGGGTGCCGAGCAGCCAGCGCCGCGCAATGCGCATGCAGCATTCGTCGGCTCGAGCTCGCAGGTTTGTTTCGCCCAGCCAATCACTCAGGATGTAATAGCCATCGAAGCGCATCAGAGGATTCGCGTTGACCAGCCAGGTACTGATCGAACAGACGATCATCGTTTGCAGCGCCAGCGCGTTAACTAGACTGGGCGCTGTACATAACCACAGAACTGCAGCGCAAGTGGCCACGATCATCTCGGCATACATACCACCGGCGGCCACCGCCGCTCGCTGTTGGGCAGAGCGCAGGCGCCAGCTCTCGGTAACATCGCAATAAACACAGGGCGCTCCCAGCATAAAGATCACGCCAATATCTGGGCAACGACCGCCCATGCGCGTCAGTACCAGTGCATGCCCCAGTTCATGGATGCCTCGCGTAATCAAGAAAATGACAAACAGTGTGCTGCCACTGGCCGGCGTCATCAGCCATTGCCACAGAGTGGCCTGCTCAGTCAAACGCTCAAAATCTGCGAGCACTAGCAAACCGACTAGCCAGGCAGTGATGATCCAGCCGCGCACTGCGACCTTGGAAAAAAACATCTCGGTGTAAGGTACGACGCGATCAAGCCATCGGGATGGATTGAAGCCGCGTAGACGCCAGGAGACGCTTTGGCTGAACCACTGCAGCCAGGTTTGTGGGCGAGATTTAGACTCAGCCTCAGGGGCATCGTTCAGCTTGCGCACCAATCCCCGCGACAAGAGTGCTTGGGCCAGCGCCTGCAATTCGGGCCAACTAACAGCTGGATGATCGGGACGAATCGCCCACTGGCGACTAATGTCGGCTAGCGACTGACGGCCATCAAACTGGTCGAACAGCCAACGTTCGGCTTGACCGCATCGATAGCTCAAGCGCGACAGCGGGTCGAAGACCAACCAACCATCAGCTTCGATTTGCCAGAGAACGTCGCGTCGAGCGCGTAAGACGCAGTCAGTTTTCAATTGCTTGCATTACCGCAGATGGTGAGACGGCAAATAGCGATTTATAGGTGGTCGGGACCGTTCGGGGCAATGTTGGTTTTGGCAAGTCTTCGTTGTAGCCGATCTCGCCAGAGATGGGACGCAACAACGTACTTCATCCAAAGTCTGGCGACTTCGGCTACGGCGTTCACTACTAAGCGCGGGGACACACCACTGGTCTTTTTGCTAGCGACACCCGTACGCGCGCGGGGACAGACCCGGTGCGCGTCAAGTGTCTGTCCCCCAGCCGACCGCCCCGCTAAATCAAGTCACTCGCGCCCCACGTCTGTCCCCCGATCCCGTGCGTGTGAGTGGGGACACACCACTGGTCTTTTTGCTAGCGTTACCCATACGCGCGCGGGGACAGACCCGGTGCGCGTCAAGTGTCTGTCCCCCAGCCGGCCGCCCCGCTAAATCAAGTCACTCGCGCCCGACGTCTGTCCCCCGATCCCGTGCGTGTGAGCGGGGACACACCACTGGTCTTTTTGCTAGCGTTACCCATACGCGCGGGGACCGACCAAAGGCGGATTTCTCAATCGGACGACCTGTTACGGTGCCAGAGGCGTTAACGTAACTCGTCCAAAGTCTGGCGAATTCGGCTACGGATTGTCAACTTGGAGAAGCCAGAGAATCTATGTGGAGAGATGGGCCTGTAGTGTAGTTGGCGAATCGATTGTTCCGATCATAGCTGCGAAGACTACCGTACATTTTGCCCAGGAGGGCTCTGTAACCGCAGACAGAGTTCCTGGCATGACCCAACTCGCACCGATCACTTGGGGATCGACCAGCGATAGCGTAAAGGAAGACGCAGATGAAGCGCGCATTGATGGTTGTTGGATTAGTGGTGAGCATGATGGCTGGCACTGGTTGTGTCGCTCGCAATCGAGCCTGCAACAATTGCAATGGTCCTATTGGATGCCGTCCATGCCAGATGGGTTGGCAACGTGGTGGTACCAACTATGGCCACATGCTGTCGCATTCCAATGTCCGCAACGGTGGTGATACGGGTCAAGCTGGCCCAGCGACCGCTCAAGTCGCTTATCCTTACTACACCGTCCGTGGTCCACGCGATTTCCTCGTGAACAACCCACCCACCATTGGTCGGTAACGCACGGTTGATTTTGGGGTAGCCGAAGTCGCCAGACTTTGGATTACGCTCACACAACATTTTCCAATCTCTGGCGAGATCGGCCACGCCTCGTAGCCGAAGTCGCCAGACTTTGGACGAACTACCTCAACATTTTCCAATCTCTGGCGAGATCGGCTACATCGCGCCTCCAATGTCTGGCGAGATCGGCTACCACCCCATAGTTGTGGGATCGCAGCGTTTGCCTTATAGTCGGCTTCTTTCACAATGGGAAAGCGGTCGGCATGCGGGTTGTGATTCTTGATAGCGCTGAGGAAGTCAGTCGGCGCGCGGCTGAACTCTTTGCAGCCACCCTCAATCGGCGCCCCCAGACTGTATTAGGTTTGGCCACTGGCAGTACGCCACTGGAGACCTACAAGCGGCTGGTCGAGCTCTATCGCTCGGGACAGATCAGCTTTGCACAGGCTACCTCGTTCAATCTGGATGAGTATGTCGGCCTGGCGCCTGAGCATCCGCAGTCCTATCACTACTTCATGCATTCGAATTTATTTCAGTACATCGACATTGCGCCGGATCGCTGCCACGTGCCTAATGGGCTGGCTAACGATTATTTTGAGTACGGCCGAGAGTACGAACGCGATATCGAAGCGGCGGGGGGTATTGATCTCCAGTTATTGGGGATTGGCAGCGACGGCCACATTGCATTTAACGAGCCGGGGTCGTCGCTGGCCAGTCGTACGCGTTTGAAGGCGCTGACCGCAGAGACGCGCCGCGATAATTCCCGTTTCTTTGGCTCGCTTGAGGAAGTTCCCAAGTTAGCAGTCACGATGGGAGTGGGTACAATTCTGGAAGCTCGACGTATTCTGCTGTTGGCCACTGGTGAAAGCAAAGCCAGCGCCGTGCGCAGCTTTATTGAAGGGCCGGTTACTGCGCAGATCACCGCCTCGGCGCTGCAGTTGCACCCTGCGGTCACGGTGTTATTGGATCGGGCGTCCGCCGGTTGGCTGGAGCGCCGCGACTATTACTTGGAAGTGGAAGCCGCGCAGCGCGAGCTGGAGTTGAGTAACCCGCGGTTCATTTCCGTTCAATTTGAAAATCTTGGTTAACGATGCGATATCTGGCAGAAGTTGAAGGCAAGCAGCGGGCAGAAACCTTCGTGGCTTACCTGATCACCCAGTCGGTCGCCACTCATATCGAAGCTGCGCCAGGGGCTGCCGATGTTTGGGAGATATGGATCCGCGACGAAGACGCGCTGCCGCTGGCGCGTCAAGCGTACGACGCTTTTATGGCTGAGCCGGATGCCCCCAAGTATGCTCAGGCCATTCCAGTGGCTCGACAAATTATCAAGGACAAGCAAGAGGCCAGCCAGACTGCTGTCAAGAATGTTCGCAAAGTCCAATATCGTGGCTCAGCGACTTCACTGACCGGCGGGCGCATGCCCCCGCTGACTTTGACGCTAGTGATTCTGTGTATAGCTGTCTCGTTAATGTCCAACTTCTATAGACCGCGACCAGATTCAAAGTTGGGCTTGGAGATCGTCGAGCGGCTGAGTTTTGTATCGAAGAAACAGTTCATCATCAGCGGCGGCGATCCGGCGGCTTCCATCAAGCGTGGAGAATTTTGGCGAATCATCACGCCCATCTTTTTGCACGGTGATCCATTGCACCTGGTGATGAACATGTTGGCTTTGGTCGCCATTGGTCGCGTGACTGAACGACTAATAGGCACGCCCAAATATGCGTTAATGATTCTGATCTTGGGCGTGCTGCCAATGACGTTGGCTTGCATGATTCCGCTGGGCGCCCCGTTCGGCGGTTCGCCGTTTACCATCGGTATTTCAGGTGTCGTGTACGGCCTAATTAGCTATCTGTGGCTGACATCATCCATGCGGCCCGACTTGGGTTTCCGCATTCCCGATGCCATGATTGGTTTTCTGCTGTTGATAGTTGTCCTGGGCTTTGCCGGCATCATCAACGGCCTCAGCAACTGGGCACACTTAGGCGGCTTCCTTGTGGGCTTGGTATTGGCCTTATCTCCTTTGGCTCCCCAGCGGTAGCTCGTAGCCGAAGTCGCCAGACTTTGGACGAACGACCTCGACACTCTCCAATCTCGGGCGCGATCAGCTACACCCGTAGCCGAAGTCGCCAGACTTTGGATGAACGACCTCAACGCTTTCCAATCTCTGGCGAGATCGGCTACGGTGCCACCCCAACAATCGCTACAAAGCCATACCGGGGAGCCCGACCGTAATGGAAAGTCTGATTTTCGTTGGTGGTGGATTGGACGGTAATTACGCTGGGAGGTATGAACCGCACATTTCAACATGCTTGTTTATTGGCCGTTTGTTTCGCAAGCTGCTGGACCCATTTGGTCCGGGCGGATGATTGGATGACGTGGCGTTCAACTTATACGCACGATCATCAGACGGGGATGCGCGTTGATCAATACGCGGCTCCTGTTCAGCCTCCAGCGCCCGACCAAGGCAATCTGGTGCGCAGCGGTTATCGTAACTATCGCAGCACCATACAGGGAAGCACCTCGGCCGATAATCTGCATGTGGTTTACGAATGGGGCCGACCGGTTATGCCCTATGAGCATTGGCGATTTCCGTTTCGTCCCTATGGCGTTCCCTATCAACAATGGGGCCCACCAGTACCCAACGTCTTGAACAACTTTAACCAGAGCAATCAATTTGGACCCTGGTCAGCTCCGGGGGTTGGTGTTGCACCAGGCGCCCCGGGAGCCGGTGTCGTTCCTGGTGTCGGTGGTTATCCCGGTGTCGGTGGTTATCCGGGTGTCGGTGGTTATCCGGGAGTGGGTGGTTATCCGGGAGTGGGTGGTTATCCAAATTTTGGCGGCTATCCTCAAGGTCAAGCCTGGCCACTCGTGCCGCCCTTTCAGCCAGCCCCCTGGTACGACGGCCTGCACCCAACCGCCCCATAGTAGAGCGGCTGTCCCCAGCCGCACAGCACCCGGCAAATCGCTCACCTGTAACGCTGGTCAATCGGGCGGAAGAAACGGTGGTGTAGAGCGGCTGTCCCCAGCCGCTCAGCAGTCGGCAAGGCGTACACCTGTAACGCTAGTCAATCGGTGGGAAGAGACAGTGGTTAGAGGGTTCTGAGCAGCTGAGGACAGCTGTTCTACGCTCAGCAGTCGGCAAGGCGTACACCAGTAACGCTAGTCAATCGGTGGGAAGAGACAGTGGTTAGAGGGTTCTGAGCAGCTGAGGACAGCTGCTCTACGAGCGAGGGTCACTCGGGCGTTTCCACTTCGGGTACTTCGGGCTCTGCGGATTCCACTTTGCGGGGAGGCCGGACATCTTCGGGTTTGATGTCGTAGAGAGCCAGGTGGCGGTAATAGACTTCCAAGCAGTAGATGCTAAAGCAGGTCGTATACAGCCGACCACCAGAGGGACCAAACTGGTCGTTGCTTGGATCCCAACTACCTGCGTCGGTGCCTTTCTTGTCTTGCAACTTGGGCAAGACAACTTTCATTTTGTCATTCCATTGCGTCCAAGCTTTACCACCTACGTGATGCAAAACTTGCGTGGCATAGTACCAGTAGTAAACGCTGAACAGTGGAGCATCGATATCCGGCGCGTTGGGCAAGAGGTCAACTTCGATCGCGCGCTGCAACGCGGGATGCGAAGCGGGCCAGCCCAAGTATTGACGGCACAACAAACCTTCGGCTGTCATGGTGAGCGTCGGTGGTTCGGGCCGTTGATAGGAATAACGTGCACCGTAATCATGCGACACATCTTCCAAGTATTCTCCCACGCTGCGAATAATCTTTTCACTTGGCTCCAGGCCAGCCATCTTCCCGGTCATCAAGGCCATCAAATACCAACCGGTCACCGACAAATCGGAATCTTCGCGCGGCTCATAACGCCAACCTTTTTGTTTGCCTTGGGCCCACTCAGCAAACTTGATGGCCCGCGCCGCTGGCGTTTTCAACAGCTGAGAATCGCCCGTCATACCATAAGCTTCGCAGACCGTAATGGTCGCCAAGGCCTGCGAATACATTTGGTTATGCGAGGGCTCGCCACCGGCGAAGAAGCCTTCTTTGTCTTGTCGACGCAATAGAAACTTGAGACCATTGGCCACAACTTGCTGATACTCGCCGGGCGTTGTGTGCGTGTGTCCATCACCCAAAAAAGCATTCAGCGCCATGGCCGTGGCCGCTGTTCGATCTTCGTTAGCTGCGCCATCGTTATAAGGTCGCACCAAACTCCAACCACCATCAGGCAGTTGGTTATAAGCTAACCACTTCAGACCAGCTGCCACCGCAGCTTGCGTTTCACCAGTACCGCCGAACTTCCCCAGCAAAGCTCCTTTGAGTGAACCGGTTCGACCGGCCAGGCCATTGGAGATGCTCAGATTGTCCAGCGCCGCGCTGGCTCCATCGGCCTGCGTGCGATTGGAGGTTAGCGTTGAACTGACCGCGTTGGGATTGAAGTCCAAATCCGGGGCATTCAGCACCATGCTGGACATGGGCAGTTCGATTTCCTCGAGCGATATATCCGCACCAGCCGGCACCGGTGTGAATTCGATTGCCCCTTGTCCGCCATCAACAAATTCACCATCAAGGATCTGAATATGTTCCGAAGCCATCTGAGCCAGTGGGATCAGAGCCAACACCAACAGCAGTCCCACGTGGACGAAGAAACTTATCATCCAAGCCGGTAATTCACGTTTATGCTCGTCTTCACTGGCAACAGCCCCTGCATCGCGGACTTTCACAAACCGCAGCCAGATCGACTCGACCAGGTCGTAGCCTGGCAATTTACGCAGCCAGTCCCATTTGCGAGCTCGCCGTCGCTTAATCTGCTGCATGCGACTGCGAATCAGAGCCTCGCTTCCAACCACACTATTGGCAGCAACACTCTTGCCGGCCATAGAGCCCGGTTTCGCCAGCGAACCTGCTGCCAGCGACAAACGCGGTGCGGGCGCCGGTGCTTCGACAGGTGGTCTAGCAGGAGTTGAAAATGCCGGCGGAGCCACAGGCAAACTTGGCGATGCCGCAGGCCTATTAATCGAGGCGGGAGGCGCGGCGGATATAGGGGGCGGAGGAACAATTGAAGGTGGCGGCGGAGGTACAGGCACCGAACCCGAGACGTTTTCCGGCCAGGAAACGCCCGACACTGGCCTATCCGGCGGTGTGGGTACGGGTCGCGACATGCTAGTCCACTCGGAAAGAGTTTGAAGTCCTATCTGGTTTCGAGGGAGATTTAGCCACGGCCCACTAACTGTATCGTACCAAGAATCCCAAGTTTTTCCTAATCTCGGCCGAGGCTAAGTTGGTCTACTAAGCCGTGGGCGTTAGCCCCGGTTGTTGCACCTAGCTGTCGTGGGCGTTTAGGAACCGAGGCTAACGCCTGCGGTTTAGTTGGACAACTATGCCGTGGGCGTTAGGCGGCGTTAGGCTCAGTTGTAACCATTTGCTGTCACGCCAAGAGAATCGGGCGGGCCTGGAGACCCGCCCTACGCGGCCCTAGCGGGCTAGCAGCTGCGGGGAGAGAAGCGAATCTGGGTCGATTCGCTTCTCTCCCAACTCCAATCCCTCCCGGGAAATACGTGCCCAGCATTTGAGGCTACTGACCCCTCGCCGATTCAGCGTATGGATTGACGAGTCAAGTCGAGCGTTCCGTAGAAGACACCGTTGCCGCGAATGATGCGGAACTTGGGTTTGCGAGCTTGCTTTAGTTCGCTGGAATTCAGAATCCAATCAAGATCTTTAAAGTTCGGTGTTTGCCAATCCAGCAACCCAACCAGAATATCGCCACGCTCCAACTGAGCCAGCTGGGCTGGGCTGTTGGGTCGAACGCTCTCGATCAACAATCCACCACCATAACTTGCATCAACCGTTTTGACTTGCTGCGCATCAGCCGGCTTGAGCTTGAGGCCCAGCATGGTCCAAGTTGCTCCGCTTTGCTCTTGATTGCGGGCCGAAACCAAACTGACCGCTGATGAACGTTGTGAACTAACCAGCTTTTCAACCTTCGACTGTCCAGCATGCTCAACTTCGATCTCGATCGCTGAGCCAGGAGTGTGATCGAGCAGCGCTAGTTCGTACTCCAAGCGGTTTTTGACCGTGTGCCTGCCAATCCGTTTAACCACGTCGCCATTGGCAAAGGTGTCTCCACCGCGAACTCGTGAAACTCTCAGTTCTGAATTTCCATCGCGATTGATGGTGCGCACATCGACAGGAAAATCGACTCCATGAGTACGTTGAATTAAAGTTGCGGCTATATCCAACGCTTTGTCGACCGGTATGGCAAAGCCAATCCCTTGAGCACCGACGCGTACGGCGGCATTCAAACCAATCATGTGGCCATCTATGTTTACCAGCGGGCCGCCTGAATTTCCAGGATTGATGCTGGCATCCGTCTGAATCAAATCTTCATATTCTTGCACGCCGTTGACTGGAATATTGCGATGGAGCGCGCTGATGATGCCCTCGGTAACAGTGTGCTGGTATCCAAACGGATTACCGATGGCGACAACCTTCTCACCACGCATCAAATCGGAAGATGTACCGAACTTAATCACTGGAACTGACCGCGGCGCATCGATTTTTACCAATGCCAGATCCGTGCTGGGATCATGCGCTATCGAGCTGCCAATGTACTTGGTACCGTCATGCAGTGTTACTTCGATGCGGGCCACGTCTTGTACGACGTGCTGATTGGTCAGAATGTAGCCGCGCGAATCGATGATCACGCCCGACCCCATACCGTTGACTTGCTGGGGTTCACCAGCACCTTTGCCACTGGGCTTGTTGCCCTCAATATTGACCACAGCCGGTTCGGCAGCGCGAATGGCTCGTACAGTATCGGTCTGTCGGGCTGAGACTGGTGACTGGGCATAGGCAGCAGGCGACATGGCCTGAACACCAACCCCAACCACCAACGCTGCCAGCGCAGCAGATGCCTTACGCAATCGCTTCTGTTTATTCAACATCGACGCCCTTCCAGGCGAGTTCAGCGGGTCATCTTGTAGCAATGCCCGTTGCGGACAGACGCTGCTACAAACCACCACGCATAACGCGGGATTGTGGTGGCATGCCGGTTGAATCGGTCGCTCGCAATAGAGTGCTTAAGCCACCAATCTGTGGTCCGTAAGAAATACCCAGTTTAACACTCTGGGAAATCAGGCAAGCTTTGCTTGATGCGGCAGATGATCCAGCAAATCTGCGCGGGCTCATGTCTTAAAGTCCACGCAGCTTGCTGAATGTGAATGCGATGGTTCGATATCGATAGCCTAAAAATTCAAAATCGAAACTCTCGACGAGATCTACTCAGGTGCAGGTGGATCTTCTACAGGTGGCGGCTCAGTGCCAGAAGCAGCCGGCGGTTCAGCCGGAGCAGCCGGCTCCGAGGCTGGGGCCGCTGGCTCACTAGTCGGTGCCGGGGGCTCACCGCTTTCTGGCAGTGCAGCTTTAGGTTCTTCTACTTTAGGTTCAGAGGGCTCTGCCGGCTTGGGCTCCTCAACCGTCGACTCAGGCTTCGGTTCTTCGGCCGGTGTTTGCTTGGCAGCCTGCTCTTGAGCCACAATGGCTGCGCTGGCTTGGGTGGTCTGACTGGTGCCACCGGAACCAGCCGCCGCTTCCGCAGCCCGCAGTTCTGCTATGCGCTTGAAATAAGCCCCGCGATCGACCTTGGACCACTCAGCCAGAATGGTTTGCAAGCGTGGATCGGCGTTGGCCGATTCGTATTCGTCTCGGAACTTGAGGAAATCGCTCAAGGCAAAATCGTTGCCCAGCGGTTCGTCGCTGATATTGCGATATCGTTTGATCGCCTTGGTAACCTCTTCAGCCGATTCATCGGTCATCATGGCAGGGAAGCGATTGAAGACGTTGGCCCAGTTCACCCAAGCCAGTTTATACTTGGCAATAGCATCGTCCAGCTCACCGCGCTCAAGTGACTTCTCGGCATCATATAGATTGCGCCGTGCAGCCAACGCATCGTCGCTCTGCTCAGCCTTGCAGCGCATTTCCCAGTACTGGAAGTTAACTTGATTGCGATAGATCTCAACGTGTTGAACGAACTCTTCCGCTTTGGTTACGTCCAAGGCCAACTTGTTGGCGGTGAACTGATCTTTAGCCGGCATGGCGGCGGCGACATCGCGGACCGGAACCTCTAGCTTGCCTTCGGTCTGCATGGCCAGGTAAACTTCTTGCGTCGAGCGTTGCAGGGGAGGCACCGCCAGCACAGCTCGCTCTTCTTCCGAAAGTTGGCTACGGCGTTGCTCGCGCAGTTCTTCAGTCTTTTCCTTACAGAATTCGTAGAACTTCTTCTTGGCCTCAGCCAGGCTTTGATTGGCTACATCGATGTCATTCATTTTGAGGTCTTCACCCCAAGTGGAACGCATGGTCTGGTTGCCATAACCCATCCAACCATCTGCTGCTTTGATCCAAGCAAACTTGGAGGGTTCACCCAAATGACCGTCGGTGGCGATGTTGGCTGCGTAATTGATCAACCACATCGGACCCATGCGATAGAAGTTCGTTGGTCCTTTGCAGGGCAGCGAACCACCGTCGACCATCTTGTAACACTGCTCGTACCACAGCCGACCGGTCAGCCAGCTATCGGGGAGTTGGTCGGGCCCTAAGCCTTCAGCTTGCAAGACGTCGACATCGTTAGCCTTCTCCGACAACTCTTGATGCCAATCGGCATCGGTGCGATAGAGTTGGCGGAACTGGACCTTCTCGTCCGACACACCGAACTTGTTGCCGAACTTCCACCCAAGTTCATACGGCAAGTCCGTCTTGCGACGGTTGTATTTGGTACCGACCAACAAGTAATCGATACCCTTCTTGACCCAGGCATACCGCTGCCGGTAATCGTCGAATTCAATCGATATGTTGTAAGACAAGTTCCAAGACAAGTAGTCCCAGACTTTCACAAAGTGTGGTTCTAGCCGCGTAATTTGATTGAGCGTCGCAGAGTAGTTGTCCCAGAACTGTTCGCGCTTGTAGTATTCGGCGCGTTGCCACAGGATACTGACAGCCACTCCGCGCAGACCCAATGTTGCTAGCCGCATCGATTCACTTGCAGGATCGATGGCGCCCAAGTCAGCCTGGCCCAGTTCATATTGCGAACGAATAGTGGCCAGCGCCCCACCTTTGCTCAATTCACCGCCAGCTTGATTGCGGACCGATGGGTTACCGAGCAAGTAGATAGGAAACAGCAGTAGTACCATCGCCGCGATGTACAGCAATCGTCGTCCAAGAATTTGCTTGTTCATGCTGCGAGCTCCCGAGTCTTCAGGAAGAAGTATCCAATCATCGCCGTCACCATAAAGTAACAGACAGTTTGTGTTATATGCCTGAGCAACAAGTCATCAAAGATATCGACGCCGTAGGCTACGAACGACGATGTGTTGAGCGCACCGAAGTTGGGCAGCACATACCCCACTGCGCTCAGCGGATACATGATGAAGTAGTCGACCGTCTTAATTGCACCCTCTAAAGCATCGTTGCCCAAATCCAGCTCGGTCATCGATCCAGATTGCATCGGCATGCGGATAATCGATTCCAGCGGCCCTCCACCAGGGATTTTGCCCGAAGCCACTTCGATGGCCACGCCACCAAAGAAACCAAAGCCCAAGCAGGTCATGGTTGCGATCATAGCCACCGGTCCACTCAGGAACGTGCTGAACATCACTCCAAAACATACGATGATCAACAACTGCAGCCAAATGCCCACATAGGCTTTGAACATGTTCCACACGAACGAACGATCGGCTTGACGCACGAACAAGTCGGCCTGTGACATACCCAGATACTGACTGCGATCTTCGCAGCGCACGACGACTTCCAGGTTGCCCTCGTCGTCGACCAGGTCTTCGTACAAATCCAGTTCGACGGGCTTGCGATCGCGAAAACCTTCCATCTTGCGAGGAATGGTCATTTGATCGACTTGGAACTCTTTCACGATGAAACGCAGTCGATTGCTTTCGACTTTGGCTTTGGGATTGCGCAACTGAATTGTGCCTTGAACTCCCGTAACGATGTCGCCCTTGAATGTGCGGAAGGCTTTCAGCGTGTACTCCAGGTTCAATCCATCCTGGCCGTAGGTGCTTGGATTGACGTTTTCGAAGGTCCAGATCGCCGACATTAGCGACGCGCCTTCGATGTACTTCTGGTAATTCGATTCGTAACCGACGTTCAGACCTTCACCCGTGTTGCCTTCGCGGTCGGTGAAACGCAGCGAACCCAAGACGGGCACTTTGGCTTGCAACATGCCCACGGGTTCATCGATCTGGAAGATCGGCTGGCCGTCTTTGTCTTTCTTACCCGTATCGGACACGCGGTGGCGGTGCCCTTTGACTTCATTGGTTACGCCTTCGCCATCATCGCCAACTTCAAAGGTGTGCACATGGAATGCGTCGAGCGTGGTTTGCCCAGACTTGCCATCGGTTGCCAAGGTGCGGACATCATGGACGTGGCGCACGCCACGTTCCACGAAGAAATAGCTCAGCACACCCATGATCACCAACAGCACGGTACCGACGCCGGTAAAGCCGATAATGCGGCCAAGCACGATCTCCGTGCTCCGCACCGGTTTGGTGACGATCGTTTGAACGGTCTTGTTCTTGATGTCGGTCGGCAAGCTAAAGCAACTGAGGAACAGGCCCAGCAGCAGAATCATCCAAGACGTACCAGTTAGCACCGTTTCTATATACAAGCGGGCTGGGAACTCAGCTTTGGGATCCAGGAACCATCCTGCAAACAGCAAGCAAACGATGAACACGGCGACGACGGCGAGCACTTTTCTGCGCAACGCTTCCTGGAAGGCCAGGCGGGCGATGGCATAGGTTCGCCGCCAGGTCGTGCCTGGCAGATCGCGGGCAAACAACTCATAGATAACCCGCGTTACGGCGTGAAAACCTTCGACCGGGCCGTGCATGAACGTGGCGACCACGAAACAGACGGCAAAGCCCAACAGGGCCAGCCCAGCCAAAATACCCACGCCCCATAACAGAGCGAGTTGCGGAAAGAGCCACTCGAAGTAGCTCCACATTTGATCCGATTCTAAGCGCATAATGCAGAAGCTGTTTCAGCGAATTTCTAGGGGTGGTGACAAGATGAACAAAACCAACACTCTGACCTACACGCTTTACTTGGTATCGGTGGAGGCTTGTGCCGAGGCCGAAGTACGCATGCCTGGACGTGCTTCGCTTTCGCGCACGATTTCCAGGAACAGCTCCTCCATCGTTGTGGTCGGATTGTCGATCGACACTACCTCGCCACCTTCTGCCCTGATCAACTCGGCAATCTTGGCCTGTGTTTCGGCTGAGATTCCCTTGGCATGAACTTCCGTCACTTCACGAACCTTCAACAAATCGTTGACGCGTCCCAGTTCACGCAAGCGACCGCGATGCAAGATCGCAATGCGATCGCACACGTCTTGAACGTCTGCCAACTGGTGCGAGCACATCAAAATGGTCTTGCCTTCATCCCGCAAACGCAAGATCAAGTCCTTCATTTCACGACTGCCGATCGGGTCGAGGCCCGAGGTCGGTTCGTCCAGGATCAACAGATCCGGCTCGTTAATCAGCGCCTGTGCCAAACCAATACGTCGCGTCATGCCTTTGGAATACTCGCGGAGCTGGCGATGCCGTGCTCCCTTTAGACCCACCAGTTGGATCAACTTCTCGGTGCGACTCTTGCGCACATCGGCCGGCATGTCGAACAGCCGACCATAAAAGTCCAGCGTCTCTTCGGCATCCAAGAATTTGTAGAGATACGATTCTTCGGGCAGGTAACCGATGCGTTCGTTCTTGCTAACGTCCCGAGCATCTTTGCCAAACACAAATGCTCGTCCAGAGGTGGGGAAGAGAAGACCTTGAATCAGTTTGATCGTGGTCGACTTGCCCGAGCCGTTGGGGCCCAGCAAACCAAAGATTTCGCCGCGGCGGACTTCGATGTCCAGGGCTTCCAGAGCCTGAACCTTGGGGCGGCCCCAGAAGTCGCGGTAAATCTTGCCCAGGTTGCGAGTCTCGATAATTACGTCCGATTCCACCTTGGCACTGGTAGAACTGGCGGCGGCCGGTGCAACTGCACTCATTTTCAAAAGGTCTCGTCGTTTACAAGATTGTGAAGAAAAGTTCTCACGCAGGTGGGCAACAATCTAGTGCGATTACGCCGCCACCGGGGCAAAGGTTCATTAATTGTCAGCCCACCATGTGGCATAGGCTTCCAGGCCTGTGTGGCATAGGCTTCCAGGCCTGTGTGGCATAGGCTTCCAGCCTGTGTACGGCATAGGCTTCCAGCCTGTGTACGGCATAGGCGGCAACAAACGTTTGACTCTCGTGCCACGTAGACCATGATACACCATGGGACCTGACAACCCCGCCTCAACCGACGTAAGCTGATAAAAAGTTGGGATCAAAAAAGCTCCCGCGCCTCAGGGCACGGGACAGGCAGATGTTATGGCGGCCGAGCGCTCGGCACTATAAATTGACCGTAAAGTATTGACAAGCCAGCGGTACCGATTTCGGATAATTGGACCTCAAGCGAAATTTGACACGTGTGACGAGAGGGCACATGCCGGAATTGACCCAGGAAACGGCCTATCAGGCGGCGGTTCGCTCGCTATACGAGCGGATCAATTATGAAAAAACTGGACATGCTCCGTACTCGGACACCCATTATCGCCTGGACCGAATGCGGCGATTGCTTTCGCTATTGGACGAACCCCAATTGGCTTGCCCGGTCATTCACATAGCGGGCACCAAAGGCAAAGGCTCCACCGCCACGCTCATTTCGCGCATGCTAAGTGGCTGCGGCTATCGGACAGGACTGTACACTTCGCCCCACTTGGTACATCTGGAAGAACGTTTTCAAGTCGATGGTGTCCCCTGCCCGCAAGACGAACTGACCGAATTTGTGGACCAGTTGTTGATCGCTGCCCAGCGACTGGAGCTAGAAGGCGTCGGTCGCCCCACGTTCTTTGAACTGACCACAGCTCTGGCGTTTCTGCATTTTGCAAGTCAACGAGCCCAAATCGTCGTGCTCGAAGTAGGTCTCGGGGGCAGGCTTGATAGTACCAATGTCTGCCAGCCGGCAGTCACCGTAATCACCACCATCGGCATGGACCACCAAGCGCAACTGGGCAACACCATTGCCGAAATCGCCGGCGAGAAAGCCGGCATTATTAAACCCGGCGTGCCGATCGTCACTTCAGCCCGGCACCCGGACGCACAGGCTGTTATCCTGGAGCGAGCGGCTCGCGCAGCTGCACCTTTGCGTGTGATCGATCGTGATTTCAGCTGTAGCTGGACACCCACGGCCAACGCCAGCGGCGCGATCATGCCGTGTGCATCCGCAATCTACCGACCAAACTATCAACAGTCCATCGTTGGCCCTTCGCGCTGGTCGTTGGCGATGCTGGGACGCCACCATGCCGACAACCTGGCAGCCGCCCTATGCACGCTGGATCTGCTAGGCCAACAAGGCTGGGGATTGGCGTATTCTCTTATGGCGGATTCGGTTTCTCAAACGCAGGCCCCCGCCAGGCTGGAAGTTGTTGGCCAGAACCCGCTGAGGCTGATCGACGCGGCTCACAACCCCGATTCGATCACTGCCATGCTCAAAGCCTTATCCGAACATTTTCCGGGCACGCCTACCCACTATGTCTTGGCGACCAGCCGCGACAAAGACGTGGAATCCATGCTCCGCATGTTGATTCCCACCTGCACCAGCTTGATACTAACTCAGTATCACAACAACCCGCGTGGCTTGCCGATCGAGGACTTGGTAGCCCTGGTACGTCGAATTGATCCCACGACCAAATACTCCACCGCCCCCACACCAGTGGCTGCCTGGCATCAAGCTTTGGAATACGCGGCCCCACGCGACTTGATTTGCGCGACGGGCAGTTTCTTTCAAGCCGCCGAATTGCTGGCAGCAGAGGTCCCAGCGGAGTTCTAATAGCTACGGGCAATTCGCCTGCGAGCGGTGCGTTTTCTAATTTAGTTGCCTGAGTATTGAGATTTCTCTGATTGCCTGTGACACCATGACCGGTCATCTCAAGCTTTAGATGTATCGATCGGCGTCACCAGAAATAGGTACGGCAACAAAAAATCTTTCCCCAGTAACATATGGTTAGGCTCGCATTTAAACTTCTGCGCGATAAACTGTCAGCAGAGTTAGAGATGAATCGAACGTACTGTCCCTCCAGTTCGAGCGGTCCAACAAAAGCCCTACAGTGTTTTTTTAAACATTGTGTTTTTGAACACCGTGTTTGCAGACATTGTGCTTTTTCAGACATGCTTTATTCCGATGGTGCTTCACCAGACAGTGCCTTTGTCGCTCACGCATACACGCTTGCACTTTCATTGTTAATCTTCACAGTTAGCAACGTGTACTGGTCTGGACCGCTGTCCTAAGAACCTATTTTCACTGATACGCCCATACCAGGTATTTGACCAACAGGTGGAATCTTGGCACGCTACGATGACGACGATGATGATGAAAATGATCTGCCAGTCATGACACTGGATCAGATCTTCGGGCCCGTACCCGAGACGACAGAACAGCCCACGCACTACTACGGCCTGGATGATATCCCTAACAAGATGAGCAACACTGTGAATGAAGTCAGTAAATCGCAACGCGTACGTGATTATCTAGAAGAGAATCCTGAAGCTCGCAATCGCGACATTGTCGATGCGTTAGCTCCTTATGGTGTAACAGCTGCCGATGTATCCAACGCCAAGGCACATCTGAAACGCAAAGGTGGCGCTCCTGCAGGCAAACGCGGCAAACCAGCCGCCGCCGCCAGCCCAGCTCCTGCCTCCAGCGTCAAAGCCGTGGCCGCCGCCGCCCAGGATGCCGCGGGTGGCTCCATCGCCATCGGTGAGCTAGAAGCCGCCATCAACTTCGTGCGCCAGATCGGCTCCATCGAACGTGCGCAGCACTTGCTAGTCATCATTCAACAAGTGCAAAAGCTGTAGTTCCACGTCCATCTAAACCGTAGGCGTTAGGCTCGGTTACTGAACTTACGATAACGCCTCCAAAGTCTGGCGACTTCGGCTACAGGCTAACGCCCTCGGCGTAGTGGTCAAACTAAACCGCAGGCGTTAGCCTCGGTTACTGAACTTACGATAACGCATCCAAAGTCTGGCGACTTCGGCTACAGGCTAACGCCCAGGGCTCAGTGGCAAACTCAGCGCGGCAGTATGTCCAGTGGCAAAGGCGGCTTGAAAATTAAAGCCGCCGATCGGACCGTCGACATCGAGTATCTCACCAGCAAAGTACAGCCCAGGTACCAAACGACTCTCGAGCGTTTGCGGATTGACTTCTTTGCGACTAACTCCACCGGCGGTCACTTCTGCTTTGGGATAACCGCGCGTGCCGGCCAGCGGAATCGATAATCTTTTCAAACTCTCTACCAACTTCAAGCGTGATTTCTTCGGTAACTCGGCCAACGTTACCTCACTGGGCACTTCCGCTTGCTCTAACAAACATTCTGACATGCGTTTGGGCATGTGCGCAACCAAAACGCTGTGCACCGAACGTTTACCATTGCCCGCCTGGCCAGCAAGCAGTTCAGCGCAGGCAGCTTCGCTCAGCTCAGGCACTAAGTCTACGTGTAACTTCGCACGATGCGGTTCGGGCCAGCCCGATACGGCTCCCGATACATTCATGGCGGCGGGACCAGAAAATCCAAAGTGCGTCCATAACAAACTGCTACGACTAGTGTGCCGTGGATCTTTCTCCGGCCTGGCATCGCCGTAGGCAGCTGAGACTCGGACATCTTCCAGCGTCAAGCCTTGCATTTGATGCACCCAAGTCGCGGGACTCAGCAGCGGCGTCAAGGCTGCATGCGTCGGCTGGATGGTATGCCCCAGCGCAGCAGCCCATGGATAACCGTCACCCGTCGTACCACAACCGGCATACGACAAACCGCCACTGGCCAGCAACAAGTAGCGTGAACAAAATTCTTGATCGCTTGTAGTTACGCGCCACGTCTGGTCGGCGGCGCGGGTGAAATTCGTCACCGCGATACCCGTTTGCAGTTGAGCCCCGCTTTCGGTTAGGCGCAGCACCAGAGCATCGCGCACATCCAAGGCGCGGTCGCTGACTGGAAAAACTTTGCCAGTATCTTCGACTTTGGTCGCCACTCCCCACCGATTGACTTCGGCCACTACGTCGGCCGGTCCCAGGTTATGCAGAGCCGGCTTCAGAAACCGGCCTTGGTTCCCAAATGCTGTCATGATGCCATCAATGTCGCAGTGGTGCGTAATGTTGCAACGACTGCCACCGGACATGAGAATCTTGACGCCAGCTTTGACGTTCTTTTCCAGAACGAGCGTAGAAAAACCGCGGGCGGCAGCCGTGCCCGCTGCCCACAAGCCCGCAGCTCCTCCGCCGATGATAATCAAGTCCAGCATGTTTCGTTCAGGCTCAGGTTTCAGGCTTCAAATTTGAATTTGGTAATATCAGCTTTTGAGATGTCAGAACTGGTGGCTTAATGACAATGGATGTTTCCCCACACACCGATTCCAGTTAGGATAACAGTTATCCTTCCTGCCTCCCTCCTCAAATCCCGCCTCGAGAACCACCCATGCTTCGCGCATGCTTCTTATTGTGTCTGGCACTTGTGGCCCTTCGCGCCCAGGCGGCCGATACGTCGATTGACTTCGACAAGCATATTCGTCCCTTGCTGTCCGACAACTGTTTCAGTTGCCATGGCCCCGATGCTGCTCAGCGGCAAGCCGACCTGCGACTGGATCGACGCGACGAGGCCGTGACCGCAGGCGCGATCGATCTCAATAATCTGTCTGCCAGCAGCTTGTTAGCCCGCATCACTTCCGACAAGCCTGACGAAGTCATGCCGCCTCCCAAGTCAAACAAGCAATTGTCGGCTTCTCAAATTGAACTGCTGCGAAAGTGGGTGGAGCAAGGGGCACAGTATACTCAACATTGGGCGTTCTTGCCGCCGGTGCGACCAACTGTTCCGACGGATCAACATCCGATCGATTACCTCATCGAGGCTCAACTATCGCGTGAAGGATTAACCTTCTCGCCACCGGCCGACCCCACCACGCTGGCACGTCGCCTGGCACTAGATCTGATTGGACTGCCACCTGAGTTGTCCGACGTCCAGCGGTTGACTGCCGATCCATCAGCGGCACGCTTCAACGCTTACATCGATCAGTTGCTCGCGTCGCCACACTACGGCGAACGCATGTCGATTGGCTGGTTGGACGTAGTGCGTTTTGCCGACACCATCGGTTATCACTCGGATACACCTCGCAATGTCTATCCGTATCGCGATTACGTTATCAACTCCTTCAATAGCAATAAACCGTTTGATCTCTTTACACTCGAACAGATTGCGGGCGACTTGCTGCCCGATGCCACCCAAGAGCAGCAGGTCGCCTCTTGCTTCAATCGCTTGTTGCTAACAACCGAAGAGGGTGGAGCACAAGCCAAAGATTATGAAGCGCGTTATTTGGGCGATCGCGTACGAGCGATCGGCACCACCTGGCTGGGACTAACGATCGGTTGTAGTCAATGCCATGATCACAAGTTCGATCCGATCACCATGCAAGACTTCTACTCGATGGGCGCGTTCTTTGCCGACATCGACGAAGCCATCATCGGTCGACGCGAAGACGGCCAGGTCACTCCTACGCCCGAACAAGCGATTGAACTGCAACGACAAAAAGTAGCTTTGGCTACACTTCAAACAGAACTGAGCGCCCCCCATCCGCGTTTGGCCGACGAGCAGGCCGCTTGGGAACAACAGCAACTGGCCTTGGCTGATGCCTGGCAAATTTTCAAGTGTGCTCAGTGCACCACCACGGGTGCCGTCGAACCAGCACCACCGCACTTCGAGATTCAAGCGGATCAGTCGGTCTTGGTCTCAGGACCACGTCGTGATTTAGAAACCTACGAAGTTATTTTATCGACAGCCCAGCCATCGACAGCCGGCTCACCTGCTATCGTAGCCCTGCGATTGGAAGCGTTGCCCCATCAGTCGCTGCCGGGTGGTGGCAGTGGTCGAGCCAGCAATGGGAACTTTGTCTTGAACGAGGTCACCGCGTCGGTACGTCACGCCGACGGATCCTCAACACCGCTAAAGTTCACCGCGGCTCGAGCATCGATTGAACAAACAGCGGCTGCCGAGAATCATCCTGACAAAAAGTGGTCCGCTGCCTCGACCATCGACAATGACGCGCGCGGCAAGCAATGGGGTTGGGCGATTCTGCCGGATGTCGCGAAACGCCAAGAGCTGCAACTGAAACTCGATCAACCGCTCGAGCTAAAAGTTGATGACCGGTTGCTCATTCAAATGCATCAGCAACACGGCAACGCGGGCCATGTGTTAGGACACTTCCGCTGGTCAGCTTCGAGCCATGCGCAAGCATTCGAGGCCCCCATGTCCGACGCCCAAGCGGCGCTGATCGCCATTCTAAAAGTCCCGGCCGCCGAGCGGAGTGCCGAGCAACTGGACAAAGTTCGATCTGCATTTCATGCCACGACACCAGCCCTAGCAGAACTCCGCACGCAGATCGCTGCCGCCCAAAAGCAACTCGACGCGTTCCACGCCAGCTTGCCACGCTGCTTGATATCGCGGTCCATGCCGCAACCGCGCGTCGTGCGCATCCTGCCGCGCGGCAATTGGCAAGACGAAAGCGGTCCGATCGTTCAACCGAAACTGCCTGCGTTCCTTACCAGCAGCCAAGCTCCCATCGATCGACCACTGAATCGCTTAGATCTGGCCCGCTGGTTAATTTCGCCAGAGCACCCACTAACGGCTCGCGTCTTTGTGAACCGATTGTGGAAACAGTTCTTTGGCGTGGGGCTCTCAAAGACACTCGACGATGTCGGCGCGCAAGGCGAGGCACCTGCCAATGGACCACTGTTAGACTTCCTGGCCACCGAGTTCGTGAGCACCGGTTGGAATATCAAACACCTGGTGCGTCTGATTGTGACTTCGCGCGCCTATCAACAATCCTCGGATGCGTCGCCTGAACTTCTAACGCGTGATCCAGAGAATCGATTGATCGCCCGCCAAAGTCGCTTTCGCTTGCCTGCAGAACTCGTGCGTGATAATGCCCTGGCCATTGGCGGGTTGCTATCGTCTGAAGTTGGCGGCCCAAGCGTAAAGCCTTATCAGCCCGAAGGCTACTGGGAAAACTTGAACTTTCCACCTCGCAACTACCAGGCCGATCCTGCGCCGTTACAACATCGTCGCGGTCTGTACGTTTGGTGGCAACGTTCGTTCGTGCACCCCAGCATGCTCGCCTTTGATGCCCCCACACGCGAAGAGTGCGCAGCCGATCGCCCGCAATCCAACATTCCACAACAAGCACTAGTCTTGCTCAATGATCCAACGTACTTCGAAGCGGCCAAGGCCTTGGCTCGACGCGTCCTGGCAGACGCAAGCAGCACTCCCAAGCAGCGTCTGACCGACGCCTTCACGTTGGCCACCGCTCGACCACCTGCCGAGCAAGAGTTATCGCTGTTGGTCAAGCTATACGAATCGTCCCTGCAACAATATTCCGCTGATCGCGCTGCCGCCGAAGCCATCGTGGGCCAAACTGAAAAGAACGCAACCGAACTGGTGGCCACCATTCAAGCTTGTCGAGCCATCCTGAACCTGCACGAAGTCATCACCCGAAACTAGCCTGTCAACTGACAACTAAAGATTGAAAACATGCTTCGCATCGTTCTCACCATAGTCATGCTCTTGGCCAGTCCGCTACTGGCTGTTGAGCCAACCGCGCCCGTGGCAACAGCGTCCCTTGCATCAGCGCCGGTTAGCTTTGTTAATGATGTAGTACCGGTACTCACCAAAGCTGGTTGCAACGCGGGTGTCTGCCATGCCAAAGCCGGCAATGGCCAAAATGGCTTTCGTTTGTCGCTCTTGGGGTTTGAGCCGCAAGAAGATTACGATCACTTGGTCAGTGAAGGTCGTGGGCGGCGCATTTCCCCGGCCGCGCCTGAACATAGCTTGCTGTTGCGCAAAGCCGCGGGTGGTCTGCCACATGGTGGCGGTGTCCGTCTAACTGACGGCTCGCCCGAATATCAACTACTGCTGAACTGGATTCGGCAAGGTGCCAACTTCGATGGTACGTCGGCACCGCAACTATCTGGCTTAAAACTCCATATGGCTGAGGGCTTGATGCAGCCCGGCACAACTCAACAACTGCAAGCGCTGGCCACTTACAGCGACGGTTCGCAGCGCGACGTTACTTCGCTGTCGCTATTCGAATCCAACGACAAAGCGTTAGCCGAAGTAACCTCCGGTGGCCTGGTCACCGTGGCCAACATACCGGGCAAAGTTGCCATCATGGTGCGTTATCAAACCAAGAGCGCCGTCTTTAATGCCGCTATCCCACTGGGAGCAGCGGTCGATGCGCTGCCACCTGAGAAAAACTTTATTGATCAACTAGTTTTTGCCAATCTTAAACAGCTGGGCATTCCACCGTCGGCGGTGTGTGATGATGCGACGTTCTTGCGCCGCGTGTGTTTGGATGTCGCCGGACGATTGCCGACGCTGGAGGAGACGCAAGCGTTTCTGGCTAACCAGGCACCCGATAAACGCGATCAACTAATCAGTTCGTTGCTCTCGAGCCCCGAGTATGCGGACTTCTTTGCCAACAAGTGGACCTCGCTGCTGAAGAACCGCCGCGATGATGCCAGCGACATTACATCGAACTTTGCGTTCTACTCTTGGGTACGCGACAGCCTGCTGGCCAATAAGCGTTACGACCAATTTGTCCGCGAACTCTTGGCGGCCACGGGCACGGTCATCGATAACCCACCCGTCGCCTGGTACAAACGTGTCAAGGAACCCAAGCAGCAGCTCGAAGACATCGCGCAGTTGTTCTTGGGCGTGCGCATGCAATGTGCTCAGTGCCATCATCATCCCTTCGAGCGTTGGAGCCAAGATGATTACTACAGCCTGGCCGCCTTCTTCAGCCAGGTAGGACGCAAACCCACAGCCACGCGCGGCGAAGACATGATCTTCCATAAACGCGGTGTAGCCATGGCTACTAATATCAAGACTGGCAAGAGCCTCAAACCCATCGCCCTCGGCTTTGAGACACCCGCTATACCAGCTGATGTAGACCCGCGTTTGAAATTAGCCGATTGGATGAGTTCGCCTGACAATCCATTTTTTGCGAAGGCCCTGGTCAATCGCTACTGGAAACACTTCTTGCATCGCGGACTGATCGAACCGGAAGATGACATCCGTGATACCAATCCACCGTCGAATCCTGAACTATTGGCCGCCTTGGAAAAGCACTTCATTGCCAGCGGATTTGATCTCAAGGAACTGGTGCGCGTGATCACGCAGTCGAGCGTTTATCAGCTGAGCGAAATACCGAATACCAGTAACCAAGTCGATCTCCAAAACTATTCGCGCTACTATCCACGTCGCTTGCCAGCAGAAGTCCTGCTGGACGCCATCGACGATCTGACCGGCGCGCGGACAGATTTTCCGAACTTGCCCGCTGGGACTCGAGCCATCGCGTTGCCCGACAACAGCTACAACAATGCTTCGCCCTTTTTGAAAGTCTTCGGCCGACCCTCGAATGAAAGCGTTTGCGAATGCGAACGTGTGCAATCGTCCAGCCTCGCCCAAAGTCTGCACTTGATGAACGCCGGCGATATTCGTGGCAAACTGGGCGTGGGCAATGGTCGAGCCATGAAGCTGGCCGCGGCAAGCGAGCGAGCAAGTGCAGACAAGATCAAGGAGATCTACCTGGTCGCGTTTGCGCGTCCGCCGCGCGATGAAGAACTGGCCACAGCTGTCGAATATCTGAATGAAGCCAACAACGTGGCTCCGACAGAGAGGTTCCAAGACTTGCTGTGGGCTCTCATGAATACCAAAGAGTTTTTGTTCAATCACTAATGATCGAAAAATCTCCAATGCTTCGCACATTTACCCTTGTTGCTTTCGCTTGCCTGGCTTCAGTCGTATGGGCTCCGAATTTGTGGGCCCAGTCGGTCTGTATCCCACTGCCACGTCTGCTGACGATCACGCCCATGGGTGGCCAGGTCGGTACAACCGTCGATGCCACGCTAACGGGGGATCATTTGGATGAACTGGGTGAACTGGTGTTCACGCAGCCAGGCATCACGGCCAAACCCAAGCGTGATGCGAGCGGTACGATAGAGCCGAATCGTTATCTCGTATCGATCGCTGCGGATTGCCCGCCCGGCATTCACGAAGCCCGCGTCATGTCACGCCTGGGCGTTTCATCTTCGCGAGTCTTCACCGTCGATACGCTGCCCGAGGTCACGCGCAATGCACCCAATACCACTCTCGCCACCGCTATGGAATTGCAACTCGATTCCATTTGCAATGCAGTAGCCAGCAGCAAATCGATCGACCACTATCGCTTTAGCGCGGTCCAGGGTCAGCGAATTGTTATTCATTGCGCGGGCCGAGGTATCGATTCGAAACTGGATCCAGTCTTGATCGTCGGTGACGCCATGGGCCGCGACCTGGTGGCCGAGCGGCGCGGTGGTGTGCTGGACTTTACTGCTCCAGCGGATGGATCGTATGTCTTGAAAGTGCATGACCTGACTTTCAATGGTGGACCAGCCTGGTTCTATCGCTTGTCGCTGCGTAAGCTGACTGCTGATGCAGCTTTGCCCCAGTTTGCGAGCACGCAGACCGTCAGTGCTTTCTCATGGCCACCGGCGGGACTAGCGGCTGATGCATCGGCTCGTGAAATCGAACCCAATAACGATCACGCGGTAGCGCAGAAGATAACTCTCCCTTGCGATATGAGCGGTAACTTCTATCCTGCCGCCGATGTTGACACCTACGAATTCGCAGCCACCAAAGGTGACGTATGGTGGGTCGAAGTTGCCTCGGAACGCTTGGGCCGACCAACCGATCCAGCCATCGTGGTCCAGTTGGCTTCGTCCACCGATGCCGCCACAGCCACTTATACTGACGTGGCCGAGCTAAGCGATATCGCCAGCCCGATGCGGCCCTCGAGCAATGGTTATGCATACGACGGTCCACCCTACAACGCGGGCTCAACCGATATTCTCGGCAAGCTAGAGATCAAGCAAGACGGAATCTATCACTTGCAGATCAGCGACTTGTTTGGTGGCACGCGCCAGGACCCACGCAATGTGTACCGCCTGGTCATGCGTCGGGCTCAACCCGACTTTGCCTTAGTCGCTTGGGGCCTGCACATGGAGTTGCGCAACGGCGATCGCGCAGCGCTCTCTAAACCACTTGCCCTGCGTGCCGGTCAAACGGTGGCACTAGAAGTCGTGACGGTGCGTCGCGACGGCTTTGATGCACCAATTGAATTGTCTATGGATAATCTACCCGCAGGCGTGACGGCGACAGGTATTACGATCCCCGCAGGTAAGACTCGCGGCATCATGTTGATAACCGCCAGCGAGAATGCTCAGGGCGCATTGACTGATGCTACCTTCGTAGGCCGCGCGGTCATCGATGGTCAAGCTGTATCTCGCCCATGTCGCTTGGCCCAGTTCAGCTGGCCCATTCCAGATTCGTGGGGTGAAATTCCTGTCCCACGCCTGATTACCGGCGTACCTGTTTCAGTATCCAGTGCCGACCCAGCTCCACTGACCATTCGTGCTTCCAACTCGCAACCAATCGAAGTCGCGGCGGGTCAAAAAGTGACGGTGCCACTGGCCTTGACGCGGCGCAGTGAGTTCTCCGGGTCAGTGTTCCAACTGCGCACCTTTGGCGACACCTTTGAGCGCACGCCGCAGTTTGATGTACCAGTGACTGCCGATACGGCTCAGGCGGTGCTCGATACCGGTGCACTCAAGACACCACCGGGCCAGTACACCATCGCCTTCTATGGTGGCGCGGTGGCCAAGTACCGAGACAATCCCGCGGCTGTCACGATTGCCGAAAGTGTCAAGCAGCAGGCCGACCAGGCCGTCGCCGCAGCTGAAAGCGAAGTGCAAACCTTGACCACTCAACTAGCCAGTGCGGCGGCCGAGAACAAAGCGTCGCTCGAGCAACAACTGGCCGCCGCCAAGACCAAACACGCAGCGGCTACCACAGGCGCCCAACAAGCTGCTGAAAAACTAAAAGCCGCTCAAGCCCGCTCAGCCCCGCAAGACACCGTAGACATCGTCGTCTCCGAACCCATCAAACTCATAGTCAAATAACCCGTAGCGGAATGCGTCAAGCATTTCGGTTGTGGTAGCGGAATGCGTCAAGCATTTCGAGACCGCGCTGCCGAAAGCCTTGACGGCTTCCGCTACCACAGACAAGCCTTTATCCTCAGGTGCCTCCATGAACAACCACTGTCCAGGTCCTAAAACCTACACGGCGCGCCGAGACTTCTTGCGTTTGGGGTTATCTGGCTTTGCCACGTTAACGCTGCCTCACATATTGCGTTTGCAATCGCTCGCTGCGGCCGCAGAGCCCACTAAAAACACAGAGAAGACCGCGGTCATCATGGTGTGGAAGCCAGGTGGCTGTTCGCATATCGATACGTATGACCCCAAGCCCCACGCGACCACGGAATATCGCGGACCATTCAAGCCGATCGCCACCAAAGTACCCGGGATGCAGTTCACGGAGTTGCTACCGCGCCAAGCGCAGATCGCCGACAAGTTCTCGGTTTTGCGATCGATGCGTCAAACCGCTCCTGGTCATCCGGCTGGTTCCATGCAAATGCTTTCAGGCGACTCCGATACGCGCGACAAACCCAAGCCACGCTTGCCGGATTGGATGACGGTGACCAACTACTTGCGCTCGCAAGCCGATCGCGAGGCAGTGCCCGCCAGCGGCGCAGCTCAAGACCAGAACCCACTGCCACGTTATGTCGGAGTCAATCCACCGCTGGAGTACAACGGACCGGCTTATTTGGGCGATGCGTATTCGCCATTCACCGTGCACGGCGATCCTAATTCGCCGACTTTCTCAGTCCCCAACATTGGTCTATCGGATCAAAACGAAGTCGCGCGTATCGGTCGTCGCACTAGCTTGCGTCAAAAGCTCGATACGCTCACGCGTTCCTTCGATCAACTGGGCGAACTGGGTGCGCTCGATCAGTTTGAACAGCAAGCGTATACGTTGTTGACCAATCCTCAAACTCGCCAGGCGTTTGATCTCACGCAAGAAGATGAACGCACGCGCGACCGCTACGGTCGCAACGCTTGGGGCCAACAGCTGCTCATGGCGCGGCGTTTGGTCGAAGCTGGTGTAGAGGTCATGACCACCAGTCTCTCTGGTCCGCTCTGTGGTCGCGTGCAGAACTGGGATGATCATGCCGTCAATCACCACATCTTCGATGCGCTGCGATTTCGAGCTGCCGCATACGATCAAGCAGTTACTGCACTCATCGAAGACATCTACGAGCGCGGCTTGGATAAACGCGTCTTAGTAGTGGTGACCGGCGAGTTCGGCCGCACACCCAAAATCGAATATTCACCGAGTACGGGCGCAGGTGATGCCAGTGGACCGGCCGGCACGCAGCAACCCGGTCGCGACCACTGGGTGCGCGGATTTTCGAATTTGTGGGCCGGTGGTGGTATCCAAACTGGCCAGTGCATCGGGGCCACCGACAAACGCGGCGAAGATGCCATCGAGCGCATTTGCTCAGCCGAAGATTTTCTGGCCACGATCTATCATCACTTAGGTATCGATGCCGCGCATACCTTTATCAAGGACTTCAACGGCCGACCAACGCCGCTAGTCGACCACGGTCGCCCCATTGCCGAATTAATATCCTCGTAGCGGAATGCGTCAAGCATTTCGAGACCGCGCTGCCGAAAGCCTCGACGGCTTCCGCTACCACACAACTTCAATCCTCAATCTTCAATCTTCAATCTTCAATCTCCCATGAACCACCTACGCCGCACATTTCTTCGCCATAGTTCGATGGGTATTGGTTCGCTGGCTTTGGCGAACCTGTTAGCTCGCGATGGTCTGTTGGCCAACGAGCCGGGCCAGCCGATCATTCAGCATCATACGCCACGGATCAAGCGTGTCATTTGGCTGACGATGGCCGGTGGCCCATCGCATTTGGAAACGTTTGATTACAAACCGGAACTGGGCAAACGCGATGGGCAAATGATGCCCGAGAGCATGACCAAGGGTCAGCAGATCGCTCAGTTACAAGGTCAACCGCTCAAATGTTACGGGCCGCAAACGAAATTCAAACGCTTCGGTAAGTGTGGCACCGAGATTTGTGAGTTGTTCCCTGAGATTGGTTCG
This sequence comes from Rania fehmarnensis, assembly GCF_056494185.1. Classification (NCBI taxonomy): domain Bacteria; kingdom Pseudomonadati; phylum Planctomycetota; class Planctomycetia; order Pirellulales; family Pirellulaceae; genus Rania; species Rania fehmarnensis. The sequence continues at coordinate 1,607,915 of NZ_CM151398.1, read as the reverse complement.
GTGGTCGACGATATTTGCTTTGTGCGCTCGATGACCACCGATGCGATCAATCATGATCCGGCTCACATGTTCATGAACACGGGTTCACAAATTGCCGGTCGTCCATCGATGGGCGCTTGGGTGCTGTATGGATTGGGTAGCGAAGCGGTCGACCTGCCTGGCTTTGTAGTTTTGACTTCGTTGGGACAAGGCGGACAGAATCAACCGATCGCAGCTCGGCAATGGTCCAGCGGGCTTTTGCCTTCGCGTTATCAAGGTGTGCACTTGCGCGGCAAAGGCGAACCGGTCATGTACTTGGGTAGTCCGCCTGGCGTCTCGCGCGATGCCCAGCAGTCGCTCGTCGAAACCATCAATGCCCTTAATCAACAACGTCAACAAGCTTCGCCTGATCCCGAGATCGCCACGCGCATCGCTCAGTATGAAATGGCGTTCAAGATGCAGTCGAGCGTTCCACAACTGATGGATGCTGCCAGTGAAGGGCAGGGGACACTCGACTTGTATGGTTGCCAGGTCGGTGACGGTTCGTTTGCTTCGAACTGCTTGCTGGCTCGTCGGCTGGCCGAGCGGGGCGTACGCTTTATTCAACTCTATCACAAAGACTGGGATCATCACGGCGGCGTGAAGGACGGCGTGGAACTGAAAGCCAAAGAGATCGATCGCCCGTGTGCCGCCTTGATCAAAGACTTGAAGGCTCGCGGGTTGTGGCAAGACACTTTAATTGTCTGGGCTGGTGAGTTTGGGCGCACGCCCATGTCCCAAGGCGGCTCCGGCCGCGACCATCACAATAAAGGCTTTACGATTTGGCTGGCCGGCGGAGCTATCAAAGGCGGGCTCAGTTACGGTCAAACGGATGAACTGGGCTACGCCGCAGTTGAGAACATAGTAAGCGTCCACGACCTCCACGCAACTATGTTGCACCTCTTCGGTATCGACCATTCGCGTTTCAGCGTCAAGTTCCAAGGCTTAGATGCCCGACTTTCAGGGGTTGAGCCATGCCGCATATTGTCGGATATTTTAACTTAACGGAAAATTTTGCCTAAGACTCTTAATTTTCAGTTGCAATTCGAAAACGTCATACTTAGACTCAAAAGGCCCTGTGACGGCCCGTATCCCTCAGCCTATGGCCCTAACATGATCATACGTTCACTAGTTTTCGCTCTAACAGGCATTTGTGCGGTAATTGGCAGTTCGATAGCCCAAGCGGGTATCGTGTTAACTCCCGTGCAGACTTCATTGCCTAGTTCTACCAACGTCACCGTCAACCTCTATGCGCGATGGGACGGCAACCCGACTGGCGGCGGCATTCCCAATCCAGCCGTCAACAGTAATCGCGTGGGTGCTTACCAGTTCCGCGTCAACATTACCGGTGGTTCGGTAAGTGGCCTGGCCGCCCAGCACACAGCCAATCCCGGTTCGGCTTGGAGCGGTGTGGCCCCCTTCGCCGTGTTTCCTTCGGGCAGTCCTTCGATATCCGGTCAACAAATCGAATGGCGGGCTGCGAACACCAGCGCTGTTAACCCAATTCCAATTCCCAACGCAACCATTGGCAGCGTCAACAACCTGTCGACGCTGTTGGGCACGATTCAATTTAATGCCCCCATCGGTAACTACACCTTCAACTTTACGCCGGTTCTCAGCGCCGATTACACGAACGTTTCGGGCTTTGCGTACATTAATTCCAATGGCCCCGCTGATCAGTTTCAGCACACCTTCGCTAGCCCACCAGTGGTCATTAGCGTAGTTGCCGTACCAGAGCCGAGCACACTCGCTCTGTGTGCGTTGGGTGGTGTTGTCTATCCAGTGCGTCGCCTTCTCCGCAAGCGTAAACAAGCCCAACCGGCGGCCTAAGTGGCCAGCGTCATTCAGCAAGTATCCACCGCTGCCAAGCGGTGGAATTCTCTTTAGTCACCGCCACTGAGCGGTGGATTGCGTCGTAGCCACCGCTGCCAAGCGGTGGAATTCGGCGACAGCCAAAGTCCACCCGCCAACCCAGCCCACCGTCTGGAGACGGTGGCTACCCGGTGCGCATTTTGAGGCCCAAGGTCGATTTACGGATGAAGTATCGAGTCGCAGGCATCTCGTTTGAGCACATGCATATGGGCGATAACCTGGCTATGGTTATGGCTCATCCCGATTGCCAGCTAGTTGGCATCTGCGACAGCGATCCAGGGCGGATGGAGCGCTTCATTGCCGCTCATTCGATACCCGCTGACCAGGTCTATACTGATTGGCAACATTGTATCCAGCATGCCCGGCCAGACTTCCTGGTGCTCTGTCCATCCACCGGCGATCACGCGTTATGGGTTCAAAGATTGGCCCCGTTGGGTCTACCGCTGTTGATCGAAAAACCGATGGCAGCTACGCTCGACCAGGCTGATGCGATGATTGCTGTTTGTCGGCAGCACGACGTACGCTGGGCCATAAACTGGCCTTTAGCTTGGGTGGCCGCGCATCGCACGACCATGCGACTGATTGAGGAAGGACGCATAGGTTCGGTCAACGAAGTTCACTACTACGATGGCAACCGTGGCCCGCTCTGGCACACGGCCGGCAAAGCTGAAATCAGCGCCGCTGAGGTAGAGAACGAGAAGCCGCATAGTTGGTTTTACAAGCGCCAGTCCGGGGGTGGATCGCGGTTGGATTATCTGGGGTACGGCGTCACGCTTGGGACCTGGTTCAACGGTGGCCAGATCCCGCTGGAGGTAACCTCGGTTACCTACAACCCACCTGGACTGGAAGTCGACGAGCATTCGATCACCATTGCGAGATACGAGCGTGGCTTGAGTAAATTCGAAACGCGTTGGGGCACGTTTACCGATCCGTGGACGCATCAACCGCAACCCAAGTGTGGCTTCGTGATCGTGGGCCAGCGCGGTACGATCTCGTCGTACGATTATGAATCGCACGTGCGCGTACAAGACGCGCAGCATCCAGGTGGCATCGACATCCCCGTCGACCCACTTTTGCCTCCGTACCAGAATCCGATTCAATATTTCGTCCATTGCCTATCGACCGGCTCGCCCATCACCGGCCCCTTGAGCCCCGAGATCAGCCGCATCGGCCAACAAATAGTCGAAGCCGCCCTGCATCTTCCGTAAGGCTTATCCCCAGCCGCTCGCACCCTCTAACCAAAATATGTCACCTCTCCCAGCTTCGCTGGGGGAGGTCGCAGACGAGGCGTTCAGCCGAAGTCTGCGGGAGGGGGCTCGTTACCGAAGCGCGAGTTTCCTACTCGTACTCCTGGGTTATGATTCAGAGAGGAACTAAAAGTCTCTACCGTGTGCCCAAGGCGGCCAACCCATGCTCATCCATGCCGAAGAATTCAACGTCGCTCCCAACAAGAACTGCACCAAGGAGCTACAAGCTGCCTGTGAGGCTGCGGTCAAAGTAGGAGGCGAGCTGCTCATCAAACCCGGAACGTACTTGGCGAATGTAGACCTGAAGGATGTGCGGGGCATGATCTTGCGGGGCAGTGGTCGCAACACCACGATCATCAAAGGTATCGCGCCCGATAAACCGACGCTGCGCGTCGATGGCCTGTGGTACAGTCGCATTCAAGACATTGGCTTTGGAGTCAGTGAGGGCTTGAAGACTCGCGCCGTGGTTGAGATCGATGGCGGCCCCAAACGTGGCGTGCAGGGCAATACTTACGATAACTTGTCTATCAACGGTGCGGGAGTCGATAAGGGTGGCCGCTCGCGTTATGGTTTGGCGATGTGCCCAGCGGGCGGCAATGGTGCGCAAGGCAGCGAGCAATGCTTCATCAATTGTCACTTTATCAGTGCGACCGAAGCTCTCTACTTTCAGAAAGGTTACAACGCGCTGAACAATCAGTTCATTGGGGGCAACTTTCAAGACTTTGACAAGCATGGCATACAAGTCATCTTTGGCGGATTCCATGTGTTGGGTGTCGGTTTCCAGTCGACCAAAGGCTATCAGCAGATTCTCAACAATGGCTGGGACATTGTGGCCGATTCGGGCGGGGTAGGGGATGCGATCCTGGTCGCCGGTTGTCGCACCGAGTCATTGCGATTCTATAAAGGCTGTGGCTCGCAACCGCCGCAGATCATGTCATGTTTGCAACGTCATGCCGTACCGGTTTGGCAAAAGGGCCAAAAGTATAAAGCCAACGATGCCGTCGCAGTCGTCTTTCCGGCCACCGCTTCTGCGGCCCCCAAGACCTGGATCATGCGCTGCCAGAAGGACCACACTTCGGAGGCAGAGCCCAACTGGCAATCACCTGGCCCACTCTGGGAAGTTCAGACGTTTGCAGTTGTCGATATAGCTGGTGGCATCATCGACAATTGCAACTTTCAAGTTGGTGATGTGATCCATCGCACCGACGCTCGCGACGTAGGCGTACAAGTATCGGAGGACTACGCGGTACCTGAATATGTGCGTCACGTATTTGTCGATGCCTCCAAGGGTCCTGTCAAGATCGTCATGCCCTGGTCACACGGCTTCCCCCACGGCACCGAGTTCACCATCATCAAAGGTGATAACACGCCCAACGTGGTCACCGTTGAGAGCGCCTACATCGACAACGAATCTATAAACTCGCTCAACCTCACGCTCAAGAATCGCTTCTTGCGTCTCAAAGCCCTAGGCGGCGGAACCCTAGCTCGCCGCTTCTACCGCGTCTCCTAACTGTGGCATAGGCTTCCAGCCTGTGTCTTCTGTGGCATAGGCTTCCAGCCTGTGTCTTCTGTGGCATAGGCTTCCAGCCTGTGTCTATCCACTAGCCTTAGACTGCTCCCTCTTCGATCATGCGTTTAATATTCTGCATAGCATCGATAGTTTGCGAAGCCACCCCGCGTCGAATCATGGGGGTCATTATTTTCATCATAAAGCTCTGCGGGTTCATGGTGATCAGGTGCACCAGGCGTGTGTTGGCTCCGGCGGGAGAGATGGTGAAATCGACGACGACTTCCATCAATTTGTCGGCGTATTTGCAGTAGAGCTTTTGATTTTCGACGCGCTGGAGGATCTCGCCTTGCATCGTGCCCTGCTGTCCGGCTTGCGAGTACTCATAGCGCAGTTTATCGCCGACCTGGTTTGGACCGGGAACGACTTTTTCAAGTTTGGTACAGGGCCCCAGCCACTGCGGAGTCCGCGGCAGATCGTCAAGAAAAGCGAACGCCACCTCCGGCGAGCACTCCACCTCTACCGCATACTCATATTCAATGGTCATCAAACCCTCGCTTTAGTATGAAACTTCAAATCCACACCTCGCCCCCCGCCTACATCACTTCAAACCTCAAATCCTCGTTGCTCTCCGCCGGCAATCCCTTTCTCCCAAGTGCCAGTCAAGCTAAAATACGCCTTCGCCGCGCCGCCAGCAACCGCCCTACCATCCACCGCCCCTTCAAGCGTGCGCACATTTCGTCCGCAGCCAAACACACTCGCTCCCGTAGCTCAGTTGGATAGAGCATCGGATTTCTAATCCGACGGCCGTAGGTTCGAATCCTACCGGGAGTGCTCTGTTCGTAACCATTTCTTCTTACGCCAATCAGAGTGTCCAACCACGACCTCGGTTTATGTCCGCACCCTTTGCTAGCATTAGGTTAGCCGCTAGTTTTGAGTGATTTGAGTTTTGACATAAAACTAAGTGTCTATATCGTAGGTCGCTGTTATTTTGGTCAGCCACTTGCTGGGATCAGTGGGTTTCATCGCGGATACTTCATGGCAAAATGCTTGATCGCGGCCCTCGACTCTTCGGTGGCCTCTTGGATCGCAAGCCTCCGTGCGCTTGGCGATGAAACGCTAATCTCTGCCGAAAAGTCCCACACGAGCGGTCCGCGAACATTGTCTGAAGTGGTTATGGCGAATAGCATTAATGGGAGCTGCCCGCGATCCTATACCCACCTCATTAAAAATACCCTCCCACCTCGTCAAGGGTAAATGCTATGTCCAGCAGCGCGCATAAGTTGATCTTCGAAGAAGTCGATTCTTGGCCGCTCGTAAAGCGACACTCGCCACTGCTTGTGTCCGACGAGTCGCATTTCGCGGAGATTGTCCCCAAAATTGCGAAGGATGATAGGCTCGCGTTTAGCTTATTGGGCGAGCATCTTTCGCGGCATGGTGTGCGACTGCAAAAAGGGACAGGCCAGGAAAGCGCAGGGCACTTCGCCCACGAAACTCTCATTGGCATGTTGCAAGCCATCTACGCCCAGCAGGGCGCAAACGGTTTGGTGTTGAAGCGTCTTTTCTGTACGCAAATCCGCGACATCTCGCTGCACTGCTTTGTGAATTCCAACAATCGACCAGTCGTTGCCTTGCCACGGCGTCTTAACCTTTACCGAACGATTGAACCTGTAAGCTGGGACGCGACACCTTTGGCACAGTTAGGTCACATCTTTGCTAACTTGGCGTGGCAGAATTCCATGGATGAACAGCGGAAATGGATCTCGAGTCTAACCGTCGCGGGCATCCCCAATCAACGCGACAACATTAAGCTCCTCGCCTACAGTCTGTTTCCCGAGGAGCCTAAACTGGTTGCCGACTTCGCGAATCTGTCCATTCGATTCGCAGGATACAGTGGAGCCAGCAACACGTCCCTGCAGGCCGCTTCCAAATTTTGGGCGTGGCACAAGATCCCAACGGTGCCACGAACGTTTAGCTAGTTCGGGTGGTAACCTGTAGTACTCCTCGAGCAGCCATTTCAATGGCTTCTACCACTCCCTCGAACTTGGACAAAGATACCTCCTGCAGGTCGCAGTCTAAAATGGACTTCCCCAGCTCAATTTCATGATTGAGTCGCTCAGCCAGTCCCGACCATGGAAGTTCCAGTTGGACACTTATACGTCCCTGTCTATTGGCCACTATGTAGCCAACTGGCGCACCGGATTTGTCTATGACATCGCCCAGGATCATCGTATCGCTCGTGCTGCAAAGTCTAGTAGTAACTCTACCTTGATTCACGGACTGCGTTTTTTCAAGCGTTTCGGAGGTCGAAGCACTCGATTCTGGTAAGTCTGTCCGAGCACTTATAGCTTTGTTCCGCCCCGACGTAAATGTCGATTTCATGCTTCACCCAGCATTCATAGAGGCCCTGTTTCATCCGTCGGGCATTTAATCTACCATTACGTCGCACGATTGCAATCAGTTGCCATGGCAGCATCGCAACATGCTGCAAGCTAATTATTGGGGCGAGCGCGAGGAAAGTGAATGAACCAAATTGACTCAGGTGAACCAAAGGTCGCCTTCCTGGCTCGGCTCTTTGTCACTGTCAGCACGGTGGAGGAAGCGCAAAACGTCATTCACGACCTCTTTACCGAAGCGGAAATGAAGGATCTTGATCGCAGGCTTGAAATCGCAGTCGAGATTCATCGCATGAGCCAAGGACTTCCCTCTTCTAAACGAACATTTGCTGAAATCGCGCGACACTTGGATGTCGCCCCTGGAACAGTTACCAAAGTTAAAAACTGCACCTTTGGAGAACGGTCCACTGGTGAACTTGCAAGCATTATCGAAAGGCTAGCGTAGCTGCCACCATCCGGCTCAACGCTTAGCACTTCCGATTTCACCGCGAAACCATTGATTGCTAGCTTGATCCAAACGCTGCAGTCTTTGGCGCCGAGCAACAACAGCTACCGAGCTAGGAACAGCTACCGATGGATCAAGCCACCCGCAACAAAATCGTCTCCTTCATTTGGGGGATTGCCGACGACGTCTTGCGAGACCTGTTCAAGCGCGGCAAGTATCCCGACGTCATTCTGCCTATGTGCGTGCTGCGGCGGCTCGATACAGTTCCGCTCGACACACACCAGAAGGTTCTCGATACCAGAGCCTTGCTCGACACAGCAGGTATTACGGAACAGCGACAAGCCCTTTGCGATGCTGCGGGACAGGCTTTCTATAACACCTCGAAGTTTACATTGCGCGATCTGCAATCCCGCAACAGCCAACAACAACTGCGGCAAGACTTCGAAGATTACCTCGACGGTTTCTCTCCCAACGTTCAAGACATCCTCGAGAACTTCAAGTTCCGTAACCGATCCCGACATTGTCCAAAGCCGACGCACTTGGTTTATTGATCGAAAAATTCTGCAATCCCGAAATCAATTTCAGTTCCAAACCAGTGCTCAATGCCGACGGCAGCATTCGCCATCCGGCCATGGACAATCACTCCATGGGCACCATCTTTTAAGAACTGGTCCGCAAGTTCAACGAAGACAATAACGAAGAGGAGTGCTCAATTGAATGGTCGTGCGATTGGTTGCTGTCGGCAGAGGAACAGTCGAGTCAAGCAAGTCTTAGTGATCACTTACTGGATCGTACAATGCGGAAGCCGAGCACGTTAGAGGGCTTGAAGGTTGGCTCGTAACGGCAGCGGTGGGCCGAGCGACAGAGATAGGCGGGCCCGTAGTAACAGCCGCCACGGATTACTCGCTCTTTGCCAAACGACGGGCCGGTGGGATCTTCTTTGGGAGACTTACCATAATAGCTTGACGAATAAATGTCCTCGCAATGTTCCCAAAGATTGCCGTGCATGTCGTACAGCCCGAATGCATTGGGCTCGAAGCTCTTGACCGCAGCGGTGCGTCTCAGATGCGGGCCTCGCTGTGCATCGCCGTAAGGTTGCTCGCCGTCAAAGTTCGCTTGCAAACTGCTCAGATTGTCACCCAGGCTGAACGTGGTTTTACTGCCCGCACGACAAGCGTACTCCCATTCTGCCTCGGTGGGCAAGCGAAAGCCCTGGCCCCCCACCACAGTCACCTTGGCAGCCATGATGTTGAGGTTGCTCATCTTGGTGTCTTCCAGCTGGTAATAGGCTGTGAGCCCCGCCTTTTCACTCAAGCTATTGCAAAAGGCGACAGCATCGAACCAACTGACCGTATCGACCGGCAGTTGCTCCGTATCGATACTCGAGACCAGTTCTTTACCCTTACCCGCAGGCGCAAAATAGCTTGGATTGTTGCCCACTATTTTCGAGTACTGTCCCTGCGTGATCTCCGTTTGCGACATCAAGAATTCACGCGATATCCTGACGCTGTGGCTTGGGCCTTCGGACTTGAACTCCGAGGCTGTCAGACTGCTCTTTTGTGCTACAACCTCAGCGGGCTCATTGGCTCCCATCGCGAAAGAGCCGGCGGGAATTCGAACCAGGAGGATTCCAGCGGGAGCTTCGACAACCGATTGTTCTTGTGCCAGCACGCTGGAGAGCGGCAGCGTCGCGCCGCCCGATAGGACTACAGTCAGAAGAATCTTAGTCAAATATTGATCCAGCCGCTGCAGCATCGTCATTGGTCCAGGTAGGTATATCGCTTTCACTTTTACACGCATCTACGCTCAGGAGAGTCGCGCCCCATAGTGTAGCACCTCACGTTTGGCCAACTCAACGGACTACAATGAAAGTTTCGTTTACAGGCGCAATCGCCTGAGATTAGCTCCCCTGTCAAATCACCAAATGCTCTAGACGTCAACCAATGCTTGCTCTTCTTCCTACTCCTACTCGTCTGTCAGCATGATGCCCGAGTAGGAGTAGGAGTAGGAGTAGGAGTAGGAGTAGGAGTAGGAGTAGGAGTAGGAGTAGGAGTAGGACTGCGTAAAGCGAAATCGGTCAGCGGTTTCAGATTGACCTTCTGCACAAACCGCGTCACGCTGACTCGCAAAGGATGGCGGTCTTTCGCCGCTCCAAGGATTCACAGTTGCGCACACTATCATTAGCAATGTGCCGTGACTTTTCACGCAAAAAGACAACCATTAAATAGAATTTAATCCAAGAATGTCTATCGACAAACGAATAACTTTCGACGTCGATATGCAAAACTGCAACTTATGGGTCAGCTAAAATGTTTGGTCTTGGTCTCTTAGAAATCTTGTTCCTATTTGCCCTGCTAGGTATTGTGGCAATGTGCATTGCCTATTTTTTGATTCGTGCTGCAAATCGAGACAATCAGCCCCATCGTTAGCACAACGGCCGGCGGCTGACGCACGCCGGCGGAGGTTATGCCGGCCCTTCAGGCCTGATCGAAGGTCAGCAACCTTCGTTACCGATCGTCGCAAGCTGCAAAAATACTTTACACATAAACTAATTGCGGCGTGGCTCACCATCGATTTTGTGTCGGTGGGAGCATGACTGGTTAGCTGGGCTGGGCATCGAACAAGCCGCTCAGTCATCGGTCCATCGAGACAAGCTCGGTGGTGACAGCGGCGGCTCGATGACCGGGACTTGCCTCACTTGGTGGCTTTAATTCCGTCGATCGCTTCTTGCATGCGCTCAAGCGTGTCGCGGTTGCGCATGGTTCCATGTTGAGCGTAACGTCGAACAAACGTCTCAGTGGCGGCGAGGGTGTCGGAATCAGCCCTGGCAGGTTTTGGGCAGGCGGCTGCCAGTGAGAGGTAGAGCTTGATGCTCTCCGGCGGCATGTCGGCATCGAAGAGTCTTTTGGCCAGCCGCTGGGCGAACTGCTCCTGCGTGAGATCCAAGTTCCAACAACGCTCGCGAAACCAGTACTGATGCGAAAAGTAAGGCATCGTATAAGGATGAAAGTTGCGCGGATGATCTACTCCAATCTTCGCCCAGCCGGTCCAAGGATTGCCAAACCCCATCCCGGGATCCCAGCTGGTAACCATGCCGGTCAGCGTGGCTTCCACCGGCTCCGGTGGCATCGACGAACCGTGATAGGAACTCATCACTTGTGTCGTATGCCAACGCAACACCAAGGGATGTTCCAAGGTGGCCTTATCGTCCAGTGGATTACCCCAAGCCCAAAACCAGTGCAGGCTGTCAGGTGCGATTTGGTGAACGGCCTGGCGATAGTCACGCGAGTTGAAGCGACCAATAGCGATGGCCGACTCGAACTCAGGCCGCGCAGCTTGAACTTGTTTCAGCAGGCGATCCAACGCAGCGACATGTTTGCTCCAGACTTGTCTGTCCGCCTCGGCTCCTTCACCGGTGGGTTCTATGTAAAGTCCATCCGCGTTAGGCAATGCCGCCAGGAGGTCGAGGTAATACTGAATGCCAGTGGCCATCCCTGGCTCATCCAGTTCGATGGGCTTCTCTCCTCCGCCAGCACCGATGCGGGCGACACGTTCAGCCGTCGATCCACTGGCCGACTCCTTGTGATGCCAGGTGAACCATCCTCCACCGATGTAAAACTTCATGCCTTCGCTATGCGTCAGTTCGATCAAGCTGCGGACGTTATTTAAGTCCCCCAACTCGCTGTTTTGATAGATACCGCCATACTTCGGAAGTAGTGGAAAACCATTCAACCAGAACCAGTTTCGGTTAAGCGTCAGCTCCGAGTTGAACTCTAAAGCTCTGCGCCATGCGTCGAGCGAATCGTAGGCGGACCAGCATGGCAGCATGTAGCAGGCGCGATATGCTACTGCAGGTTGCATCGTCACATCCAGTGGCCAAGGTACGCTGGCGGAATCTTGGGTAACCGCCATGCGATAGTAAACCAATTCCTGGCAAGCGTGCTTCAGTCCCAGTGCCGTCTTGGCATGGAGGATGATCAACTGCCGTTGATCCAGCTCATTCGTAAGAATTTGAAAGCCTTCGCTGCCCACTCGAGCTTCATCGAGCTGCAGTCCACGAGCGACCAGCTCCCGTAAAGTGGTATTGTTCTCTTGATTGCCAACGATGACATACGAGCCGACCAGCTTGATGTTCTGAGCGATGGGCAATTGCCATTTGTACGATCGCTGCAAGTAGCCGTTAAGCGTATTAGCAACCAAGTCACGAGTCGGCCCCTGCTCATCGGGCAAGATAAGATAAGCACCAGGCTTTGCAGATCGACATATTTCCAGCGACTGTGCCCACGCATCAGCGGGCAACATCCCAGCGAAGATGCAACCGGCGAGCATCAACCAGAGGAAAGAGACTTTGTGCACGAGTGATATCATCGGATCCTCTATGGCGGTAGTGCCAATGCTTTACGCATAAACTATTTACCAACTACTCTCCACCGACCTTGCGTCGGTGGAAGCACGACTGGTAGGCTAGGGTTCTGCGACCTAGCCAATCAGTCATCGGACCACCGAGACGAGCTCGGTGGGGCCGAAGAAGACCCAATACTTTATTAAAGTCATTTGCGTTCGGCGACCTGATTAAGTCGGTCAACGACCAGCAGCGCGTCGCTAGGAGTTACCAGGCCGTCGCCATTGACGTCAAAGAGCTCATCAACACGCTCAGCGGCTAATAGAGACTGGGGCAAGCGACCATTTGTAGAACTGATGTGACGATTATTCAGTTCATCGATCAGGAGCAGCGCATCGAGCGGAGTGACTTGCATGTCGCCGCTGGTATCAAAGGGATCGATCTGATTCTGCCAGGGTGAGATTTGCAGGCTACTTTGTTTGAATGACTCCACCACAGGCGCTCCAACCAAAACAGCCGCAACGGCTTCAACTTTGACATGGTACTCTCCGCTTCCGGCTATACGGCGAACGTCGATGCGATGGCGCCCACTCTCGACGGCTGTGTAATTGAGAATCATCTCGCCAGACGAATTGAAGGTCGTTGTGAAGATCGCGCTGGAACCTGACGGACGAAGAATAGCCAATCGGGGCGACAGATCATTCAACGGCAGAATGTTGGCTCCCTCTCCAATCAGCGTTAACGTTGCTCGAATCGTCTGGCCACTTGTTAACTGAATATCGTCTAAATCGCGTGTGTCCATCGCATCGACGTGACCCAGCATGGCTCCTGGCAACGTCAGCATGTGATTGGGCGTAATATTTCCACTGGAGTTCTCTGTGTCGAGCGCCAGGGCTTCGGTGACCGACAGGTAATAGTCGAAGCTTTCACGACCATACAAACGTACTGAATAGTTTCCGGTCGCCGGCAACACGTAATCGACCAACCCCAAATCGTAATTCGACACCGTCGTCGTCGTCGAGAGCGGCTTGGTGGATGCCGTTGCCAGAACCGCATTTGTCTCGGTAAGTAGCCGCATGAAGGTAGAACCGATGGAACCGGTGTTGATGGCGTCCATGGCTACATCGATGCGCTGGCCGGCGACACCCGAAAATCGAAACTCATCTATGTCTTCTACGATGGCCAAGTCGATGTGGTCACCATTATTCACCGCCACGGTGTTGTAGCTGAACTGCGTTGGCGCTACTACTGTGACGGCTCCAATCGTGGCTGAAATGCCATTGTTTAAGTTTGCGTCTCCGAAGTCGACATCTTGATACGCGAACCGGGCCAGGTAAGGCCCCGAGGCAGGCACTTGCAGTTGAAAAGTAACGCTACCGATGTTGTTGTAGTGTGGACGATTATGCCACTGCACAACGAGCGTGGGAACGCCGGCCACGTTCAATTCTTGCCAGTAGACATTGCCAGTATCGGAGTCGATGTCATCCCAAAAAGGCAGCAGGGCCAGGGGCACTGATGGCAAGGAACTGATAGGAGAATTGTCTACCGGCAATTCGCCTGAGGTGCTCGCCAAGACTCCGCCATTGTTGCTAACTCGAACCGCACCTGCAGGCAGCATGGAATTGCCCACAGTCGTGACAATGGTGTTTGTCCCATCATCTGATAAATTCAGCGGAACTCCCGTGGCGGAAATATCGATAAACTTGCTGGGATCATTTAACTTGGTGAACCTGACTCCTGCCGCCGAAGAGGCAACGGCGCTATTGGTAGTGCCGACTGATAAAAGTGAACTGGTGAAGTTAATATTCAGTTCGTTATCGAAGTTCGAATCTCCGATCTGCGATTCCAAAGCAGCATTGCGTGCGGCCTGCACACGCACGCCTGTGGGCTGATTTGAAGAAACTACAAGAGTGAATCCACCGCCAGTTGTCAGGCTCCAGGGTGGGATCACCACGGCGGCGCCCGGAGTTGGCGAGCTGGCGGGACCGCGAGCGGAACTGCCCGTCTCACGAAGGATTCGGACGGTCAAGGTGGCCGCTGGATTTTCGGGGGTAATAACGAAACTTGTCTTAGTGCCAGTCTCGGCCGCGAAATCAAGACGCCGCTCACCGCCGGGTGTGGATATGGACAGCATTTTTCTGTCGACCGAAGAAATCGTGCTACCTATTAAACCTTCACGTTGAAATTCTATGCGCTCAATCAACGGCACATCGTACGCAGCCACCACGTTGGTACTGGTGGCAGGACCAGACACCGCGCTGACTCCCATGCCTCGGCGTGCGAAGACTTGCCAAATAGTACCCATATGCTCGCCGCCGTAAAGCAACTCGTCAGCCGCTAGGATGGCATCACGCGCGTCGAGAAAGGTCGGATTAACCGGTTGAAGTTTGAGCGCTTGCACAATCAATCGTAGGGCTACATTGTTACCGCCAGTTGTGCCATTGAGATTGGTGTTAAATCCCAAACCGGCATCCGCCAGATTGGGATCCAGTGTATTACCACCGATCAGTGCCCAATGCAGATCCCACAGGGTTGCCGCCCAAGTTTCGCCAACGAAGTGTACGAGTGTCTGATTCTGAATGTCCGAAAACACGTGTGTATTGACGGCCATGTCATAGCTGTAGCGCTGCGTGCGAATGCCTAGACCATTGGAAGGTTGTCCCAGTGCGTAAGTGCCAATCCCTCGGCCCTCCAGGGCTGTGTCAGAGGAGCCTTGTGTAAAGGCCAACGCAAAGTAGTCGCTCCAGCCCTCACCCATGCCACCGCCTTGTAGGCCGACGAGCACCGAGGAATTGGCTGGGCCACCGGTTAAACGCTTCGTCACTCCGTGACCGAACTCGTGAGCGACCACGCCGTTATCGAACGAGCCGCTGTGACCTGGAGAAGGCGCCGTCCAGCGAAACATTTGCATGCGCGGACTGGTACCATCGGGCGGCGTCGACATATTGGCGTTGTTTGTGCCCGAGCCATCCAAATCTTCAGCGTTCAGCGGATCATTGCCCAAGCCGCCCGCCCCGTAATTGTTAACCTGAAAGTTGCCTGACGCGGCGTTAAAGCCCTTGTTACCAAACACATCGTGCAGAACATTGGTGACATAAAACAAGTTAATCGTCGAGGCGGCAGCAGAGCTGGCCGGAGGCAGGCTGAAATCCAACGTGGATGTGAAAATGAGGTTCGTGCCGCCCGAGGGACTTGAGCCAGCATCTGGAGCATTGTTTGCGTCCACATCTGTATAGGCGTTGGTGTTGTTACCAGTGGTCAGCAATGATTCGGAACCGGCGACGCCATTCAGGTCGTGCCAGCCAAAAGGAGATTGCGTAGCGTTTTGCGGATTTACGACGGTCGTTCGACCGCCATCACTGGGGCTCTCTTTGGGTAGAGCAAACACTTGATATTGTGCGTCGGAGCTCCAATTGGCCACGTGCATTACTTGACCATCTATGGCACTGACTGACGCATCCAGCCATGCATCGCTGGCCACTGGTTGAACATTCAATCTCCAACCTGGTTCTAATGTCCCATCAGGTAAAGGAATATAGATCTTCTCGTAAGCCACTGGCTCGCGGGCCAAGCCGGGTACCGTTAGCGCGTCAAAGCGTCTACCGCCAATAACCGATTCGGTTCGCGGCGCGGAGTGCAGACTAAAGCTCGACCATCCAAATTCCTCCGCGATTGAACCAAGTGCGAGTTCAGGTGATAGAGAGGCAAATTGTAACTTGGAGTCGATTTTCGAATCGGTGGTAACGAACGACGAATAGCCCCTGACTTGACCATTATCGGCGATTGTCAAGTTCGCAGTTGCGTTGACAATATCGATACCTGCGGTTGTTTGTTGAAGGTAGACCAATGTAGCTCGGAGATCTGTATCGTAATGGGTATGGGTTACGCGGTAAGTTGGCAGATCTTGAGTGGAGTTAACCAGACCACTGGTGTAGGCCGTCAATACGTTTTGCCAATTGTTTTTCGCTGAGAAGGTAGCATCGGCAGAGTGGGGCAGCGAAAGGGCACGCGAGGCTGGGTACCACCAGTCCTCCACCATATGGTCATGATCACCTAAGTCACCAGCCAATAGCTGACGATGTTCGAGCCGTTCGACGGACAGACGCACACAACGACGAACTGGGGTGGTGCTTCTCGAATGCATTTTAGACTCTTCTGACCAGAACGACTGAAGGGGCGAACCGGGCAGGATACTCTTTTCCGTCACGACTATCTAGCAAGAAGCAGAATTTGGTCAACGTACAGAGATTCCCGTTCGAACGAGCGACTCTACGACATTCGTTGGGCACATAGTTTGCCACTATGGCAAGCGCGGCCAAGCACAAGCGACAAGGTCTATTGAATTGGTAGAGCAAAATGACAAATAGCAGTTCGAAATCAAAGTCAAAATCAAAACGATCCGCGAAAAGATCCACTCCGAAAAACTCATTGGTCGCCAATATCAATAAACGAAAGCAGGCCAAGAAAAGTCGCTCCAAGAAGAACACAACCGTATCGGATGAAGCGTACGAGCAGATGAAAGAGGGCTGGCCGAAAAAGAAAGCTGCTAAGAAGAAATCCACCAAGAAGAAATCCACCACAGCCAAACGTAGTTCGAAGTCTGGCTCGACTCGTTCATCCAAGAAAGCCAGGAAGCGTGCAAGCCCGCTAAAGGATCCGATCCCCTAGACGGATTGACTGCCGCTTGCCGTCGAGCGTTCAAGGAGAAAGATGGGTCCAAACTAATGCCAGGTGTCAAAGGACCTGCCGAAACACCGGACAAGATGCAACGAAAGGGCTCATTCTCGCGGCGCCATTTGGCTACATCGCGTACCTTTGGCTGATGATCAGAGCCAGCCGACGCGGTGAACGCTGCAAGCCCACGCATGGGGAGAGCCGGTTCCAAAGACTGCTAAGCCTGCCAAGGAACGACGTTATGCATTAGAATCTCGCGAGTGACTCAGCGCTCCGGCTGAACGACAGGTCATGGGGGCGTATAAGTTGCTACGCTCAATGTGCAACCTTCCAGCCCTCGGAGCGGCGACCAGCAGTGATATGGCCAAACCTTGCACGCGCGCTCCGGCATCGGAACTATCGGTTGTTCTTTGCGGGGCAGGGCATATCGCTCATTGGCACCTGGATGTCGCGCTTGGCCGCTAGCTGGCTGGTATTCAGGTGGAGTGGAGATGACGCCACTTGGATGTTAGGGCTGGTTAGCTTCATTAGCTTGCTACCCATCTTTCTACTCAGCCCCATTGCCGGAGCCTTGGTTGATCGCTGGGGCAGATACCGAGTATTGTTGGCTACGCAAGTTCTTTCTCTTCTACAATCGATGTGCCTGGCCGCGGTTGCCTTCTTGGCTGAACCGGCAGCAGGCGTGTGGATGATCGCGGGCCTGGGTTGTTGGCAGGGCATTATCAACGCTTTCGACATGCCGGCCAGGCAATCCTTAATGGTGGCGATGGTTACCGATCGCGAGGATCTGCCCAACGCCATCGCTCTAAATTCCTCGCTGGTCAACGCATCGCGATTGGTGGGGCCTACCGTGGCCGGATTGCTGATCGCCTTCATCGGTGAAGCTTGGTGTTTCGTGGTGGACGCTGTCAGTTATGTGGCTGTGATCGGCGCGTTGGTAGCTCTGAAACTACCGGCCATTGGTCCTCAGAGACTGGCCACTTCGATTAGCCAGCAGTTTATCGAGGGCTTGCGTTATGCGGCCAGCTATTCGCCCATTCGAGCTCTGCTGCTGTTACTGGGTGTCGTCAGCTTTGCCACCATGGCCCAGAGCGTCTTATTACCGGTCTTCGTCGCTAGCGAGCTGAAAGGTGGTCCGCATACTTTAGGTCTGTTGTCGGCAGCGTCAGGAATTGGCGCGATCATGGGAGCCATGTACCTGGCGTCACGCGCCACTGTCTTAGGCTTGGGTCGCGTAATTGTGTTGGCCACTTTGTGCTTGAGTCTTTCACTGGCCGGCTTTGCGGTGTCGCGCAGTGTCAATTTCTCTGCGGTTTGCATGTTGGGCTCTGGGTGCGGAATGATGATCGTGATGGCCTCGTGCAACACGCTCATTCAAACGATTGTGGAGGAAGACAAACGCGGCCGTGTGATGGGATACTACAGCATGGCCTTTCAAGGCACGGCCCCCTTTGGCAGTTTGTTAACGGGCTGGCTGACTCAAGCCTGGTCGATCCGTCAAGTCGTATTTGGTTCATCCATGATCATCGCCTTGGCTGCTATCGTCTTCGCCACGCAGCTGCCTAGACTACGACGCACGGCACGCCCAGCTTATATTCGCTTAGGCATTCTGCCGGAAACCGGTGAAGCACTGCCGTGAGTGGAGGTGCTTTAATGTGGTTTTATCATGAGGCAACCTGGGACAAGCGCGAATCTATAGAGCTATCGCTTGGTCCATTTCTTGGTAGCCGTACTTTTCTTACGGGTCAAGGTATGGAAAGTGCTTACATGCGAATCAATGTGATATCAAACGAATGCGCCGGCAACGGGGATCCCTGCATGTGGCCATGGAGGATAGAACTGTTGTTTCTCCTTTCGCTCCGCCGAAAGCCGAGGGCACGATTGTTTGGACCGCAACACAAAACCTTTTGCGGAGCAAAAGGAGACTCTGGCTTGATCCATGCATAACGAGTTCGCACTTCTGTTAAATCTGGCCGCCAGCCTCGTGCTGGCTCTGATTTTCGGGTTGATCACGGAGAAACTCAAACTGTCCCCGATCGTGGGATATCTAATTGCTGGGTTTATGCTCGGACCTCAAACTCCGGGCATGGTGGCCGATCCCAAGATGGCTGCCGAGCTCGCTGAAATTGGCGTGGTCTTGCTGATGTTTGGCGTGGGCTTGCACTTTGATTTGCGAGATCTGCTAGCCGTCAGGCGCATTGCGCTGCCGGGAGCCGTCGGTCAAATTCTCGTCGCGACCTTGATTGGTGCGCTGCTAGTCGGCGCAGCCGGCATGGGCTGGCGTTCGGGCATGGTAATCGGTATCGCCATTTCCGTGGCGAGCACAGTCGTGTTGATCCGCATGTTGATGGATAACGAGATTATCCATAGTCCGCAGGGTCATATCGCAGTCGGTTGGTTGATCGTTGAAGATATCTTCACCGTGCTGGTTTTGGTGGCACTTCCCGCTTTTGCTCCAGGCGAATTACCAAACGGCAACGAGGCGGATAGTCTTTGGTACTCACTACTGTTGGCGGCGGCCAAAGTCACACTGCTGGCCATTGTAGTAGTGGGCGGCGGTCGGTTTGTCATTCCGAAATTGCTACGCGTAGTAGCGAGCACTCGTTCGCGCGAACTGTTTACGCTTTCGATCTTGGCGATCGCACTAGCGGTGGCGACAGGTTCCGCAGTCATCTTTGGCGTCTCGATGGCGCTGGGAGCTTTCCTGGCGGGGATGGTCGTAGGGCAAACGGAAGTCAGCCACCAGGCAGCGGCTGATGCACTGCCGATGCGTGACGCTTTCGCCGTACTATTCTTTGTCTCAGTCGGTATGTTGTTCGACCCGTTTGTAGTCATGGCCTACCCAGCACTCTTCGTCGGGCTCCTGGGTGTGGTGCTGTTGGTCAAGCCGATCACAGCTTTCGCAATCGTGTGGTTGTTGAGGTATTCAGTGCGCACCGCTATTACCGTAGCTATCGCCCTGGCTCAAATCGGTGAATTCTCTTTTTTGCTCGCTGAAGAAGCCCATCGACTTGATCTGCTGAGCGATGAGGGTCAAAGCCTGTTGGTCGCCTGCGCGCTAGTTTCCATAACGCTCAACCCGCTAATGTTTCGCGCGATTGTTCCTTTAGAAAAGTGGCTGCAGAGCAATCCTAAATTGTGGGAGCGACTCTTACGACGCTCCGCAGAACAAGGCGAATTGCACAACAGATCGATGAAGGCGCAGATCGATCAGCAGCACGCTGGAGATCATGGATCGCAAACGGCGGTCATCATCGGCTATGGTCCGGTGGGGCGTACAGCATCTAGCATCCTCAAGCGGTTTGGGGTCGAGCCGATTGTGGTGGATCTGAATCTGGATACCGTGCGCGAGATCGTCGAGTCTGGGGAACTGGCTGTCTATGGAGATGCGACTCGGCGTGATATTCTGGAGGCCGCGGGTATCATGAAAGCTCGTTACTTGCTGGTCACCATTCCGGAAGTGCTGGTGCGAACGGCCGTGATACTCGCCGCCACCGATATGAATCCTGACGTTCGTATCTTGGCCCGAGCTCGATACATTCAAGAAAAAACATGGCTCGAAGAGTTGGGAACGCACGGCATGGTCTCCGAGGAAGGGGAGATCGCGATCGGCCTGGCAGTCTTGCTGTTGAGAGAGCTGAATGCAGATGAAACGCTCATTCAACAAGAGATACGACGAGTTCAGAAAGAGTTTGCTTTGAATAGCCAGGGGGCAGAGTTAGCATTCAAAGACGATCACACTGCACAGGATAAGGAGTGAGAGTCGCCACGGCTGACTGCCAGTGCCCAAAAAGGCTCGACTAAACCCAGCCAAGCGCGACCACGTAGCCGAGTCTCTCCGAGACTCGTTTAGAACATCATCAATCACTCTGGGGCTAAGGCTGATCAACGTCTCGGAGAGACGCTGCTACGTGAAACCGGTCGGTCGTCAGGTGAAACTGCGGCTCTTCAGCGAATGAAACCGTGATTAGATCTTTCGCTTTGCGAATCATCTGACGACATTCTTCGCTTAGGTGTGTCAAATGCACGGTCTTACCTAGTTGCTGATACTTCTTAGCCACCACATGGATCGCTTCCATGGCGGAGTGGTCATAGACGCGCGTGTAGTAGAAGTCGATGACGACGGTGTCAGGATCGTTGCGAGCATCGAACAACTCTTTGAATTGAGAGGTCGATGCAAAAAATAATGGTCCGTGTAGTTGGTAGACCTTGGCACCGTATTCGTTGAACTTGATGTCCGCATTCACATTCTTGGCATGCTTGAAAGCAAAGGCCAACGACGAGACGATCACGCCAATGATGACTGCCGAAGCCAGGTCATGCATCACTGCCGTGTATAGAGTCACGATCACCATGACCAGGAAGTCGGTCAAGGGAACCTTGCGATAAAGTTTCAACGAGGCCCATTCAAATGTACCGATGACTACCATGAACATCACACCAACCAGTGCTGCCATGGGAATCATCTCGATCCACTGGGAGAAGAACATCACAAAGGCCAGAAGACAACAAGCTGCGAAAGCGCCAGATATTCTTCCTCGGCCGCCCGATTCAACGTTGATCAGCGACTGGCCAATCATGGCACAGCCACCCATTCCGCCGAAGAGGCCGCAGATGATATTGGCAACTCCCTGGCCGAGGCATTCACGATTGCTGTTGCCCTGCGTTTCAGTGATTTCATCGATCAACGTGAGTGTCATCAGCGATTCGATCAATCCCACCGCTGCCAGTACCGCTGCGAATGGAAAGATGATCCACAGGGTTTGCAGTGTGACAGGCGGTAGACTAAAAGTCTGGAAAAAGAGTGTCGGCAAGCCGGCGCTGATACTCGCGGATTTCGGGTCGATGTTATTCATGGCGGCAGTGATAGCAGTGGCTTGCTCGGGCGTGACGAACGAAACTTCCCGCGCTCCATGGGAATCAGTATGCAGTGGTCCGGTGTCAGACAGGACTGCTTTGGCAACTGAAACTTTCGCGTTGGTGGCCAACATGTCGCCAACAGTCATGACAACCTGGCTTTGATTCTCAGCCGCTAAATTTCCTGGCAACAATTGGTTGGCTGCGATACCAATTCCACTAACAACGAGAATGGCTACCAGTGATGCTGGGACAGCCTTGGTGAATTTGGGAAGCAACCAAATGATGGCCATGGTCAAGGCAACCAGCGCGATCATGATCCACAAAGCCGGCCCGCGCATGAACTGAAGTGAGCCGAGGGGGCTGACTGTCTTGAAGCTGCCGAACTGTGCCATGCAGATTACCACGGCTAGTCCATTCACAAAGCCTAACATCACCGAATGCGGAACCATTCGAATAAGCACGCCCAGTCGGGCGAATCCAACCATCAATTGAAGTAGTCCACACAGGATCACGGTGGGAAACAAATACTCGACGCCCTGAGTTGCAACCAGTCCGACGGCGACGACGGCCATGGCACCCGTCGCGCCAGAGATCATCCCGGGACGTCCGCCGCAGAGCGCACAAATTAATCCGATAAAGAACGCGGAATACAAACCGATGATGGGCGAGACACCGGCCACGAAAGCAAAGGCAATAGCCTCAGGTACCAGAGCAAGGGCAACGGTAAGGCCAGACAACAACTCATTTTTGAGATTCTTTGGCTGGGAGTGGAATAGATCAAGCATTGGCGTACGGAACTTCCTGCGAGAATAAAAAAGGGGCGTCAATGGCCGCGATCAGCAGCGGCACAGAAACGTCCAAGCGATGGCGAAACGATACCTGAACAGAACTCAACGCTTAGGGCGGAGTGAGCGACGATTGAGAAGTCTGCGGTTGGCAATTCACGGTCGAGTCGTTTCTGAGAGATTGTGCAACACACACGCAAAGGTACATCGCGAGGTAAGCCTGAACAAGGTTAACTTGCTCTTGAACTCGCCTCACCATGCCCAAGGTCCTTTGCCAACACACTTTAAGGGAATTCAAGACACCCATAGGCAATTGGCAAAGCAGATGCAGATTACGTTCACTGACAAATGATTTTTCGGGTTTTTGCCCCGAACTCAGCAGGCGAGTTCGACGAATCGCCTTGACAGAAAACCTGCACAACCATATCGTTAATCGACGATAAGCAATTTAGATGCGTGTAGGCAGTCCGCTTCGAAGGCAATAGGCGATGGTTCGAACGAAAGCAGAATCTCAAAAGTGCTGCACGACTAGCGAGAAGCTGTCGCTACCGGATGTCGCTTGGGCGGAAGATTTGGCCAGGCTGACTTGGGCACTGGCTCATCCGGCTCGCGTGCGGATCGTGCGCCTGCTGCTTAACCGGACCTCGTGCATGTGCGGTGAGATTGTCGAAGAGATGCCCTTGGCTCAATCGACTGTTTCTCAGCACCTGAAGATCCTGAAGGAAACCGGTTTGGTGCAAGGCGAAATCGATGGCCCGCGCGTGTGCTACTGCATCAACAAAGCTGCCTTGGCCAAATTGAAGAAGCTAATCGCGGACTTGTAAGGACGTGCCGTTTAGTTACCAACAAAAAAATTTACCTATAGCTATCGTACTTCGGCGATAAGCGATAGCGTGCAAAGGAGCACACAATGAGCGAGCGAGTGATGATAGATGACGTGAGGGACCAATACGCAGGCGTTGCCAAGGGCGCGCTATCGAACGAGTCCACAGCGGTTAGGTCCATCGCGTCGGCGTTCGGATATTCAGAGGACGAACTCAATCAGTTGCCAGCCGAAGCCAATATGGGATTGTCTTGCGGCAACCCATTGGCACTGGCCGGCATCCGAGAAAGCGAAGTTGTCGTAGACCTTGGATGCGGCGGCGGCATGGATGTATTTCTAGCGGCTCGCAAAGTGGGCGATTCGGGCCGCGTCATCGGTATCGATATGACTGCCGAGATGCTCGAGCGAGCTCGCGCTGGCCAACAAAAGCTTGGACTGACGAATGTCGAGTTCCATCAATCCACCATCGACAAGTTGCCACTGGCCGACAACTCTGTCGATTGCGTGATCAGCAACTGCGTGATCAATCTGGTGCCCGATAAGTTGGCTGTGTTTCGCGAGATTCTGCGAGTTTTGAAACCCGGCGGACGCGTGGCACTGAGCGACATTGCGCTTAAGCAAGAACTGCCGAGCGAAGTCAAGCAAAGTGTCGAAGCCTATGTCGGTTGCATCTCGGGTGCAATTCTCATCGACGAGTATCGCAGCTTATTAGAACAAGCCGGATTCGCAGCCGTGGTGGTGACCGACACAGGAGCTGACCTGAATGCGTATGCGATGGCTAGTGATGGTGGCTGCTGCGGCGGTGGCTCGTGTGGATCGAATGAAAGGTCTCTGCATGACGGGCTGGCATCGGTCATGCAGTCGTTTGACGCCAATGCCTATGCTGCCAGTGTACGTGTCCACGCGCTCAAGCAGGCATCGACCAGCCCGGTGAACACTATTCCCATTGCTAATCTTCAATCCATCTCGACGGAGAGAACCATGAAAACGGTACAAGTCTACGACAAGCCCATGTGCTGCTCGACCGGCGTCTGCGGCGCGGACGTTGATCCCGTCTTGCCCAAGTTCGCAGCTGATCTCGACTGGCTCAAGAACCAAGGTCACAACGTTGAGCGGTACAACTTGGCTCAACAGCCACAAGCCTTCATCGACAACCAGGCAATTCATCATCTGTTGAGTACCGCCGGAACGAACTGCTTGCCAGTCGTCGTAGTGGATGGCCAGATCGTCAGCCAAACCAACTATCCATCGCGTGACGAACTCGCCGGTTGGGTCGGCGGTGCACCCGCGAAATACCTATTGCCCGTTGCCAAACCAAGTGGCGGATGCTGTGGATCAAACGGCTGCTGCTAGTAGGACGGATCTCCAGGCCCGTCCTCCAAGACCCTGCTGCTCCGTAGGACGGGTCTCCAGGCCCGTCCTCCGTCCTCAACCCCTGCGAACTTGGTAGTTGCAATGACCTGTACAGTAAGAACGGGCCTGGAGACCCGTTCTACATTCGACCCTCAACTTTCAAGCCAATCATGCAATATCTAATTCATCCCACGCGCAATTTGTTCTTCACCGGCAAAGGCGGCGTTGGAAAGACGTCGGTGGCATGTGCTACGGCGGTCAGACTCGCTGATGCTGGTAAGAGAGTATTACTTGTGTCCACGGACCCTGCTTCCAATCTGGATGAAGTTCTGGGCGTTACACTTGGCAATCATCCTACGGCAATACCAGCGATACCAACTCTGTTCGCTATGAATCTCGATCCAGAGAAATCGGCAGCCGAGTACCGCGAACGCATGGTTGGCCCTTATCGGGGATTGCTACCTGAGGCAGCAGTTAAGAGCATGGAAGAACAATTCTCTGGCTCTTGCACGCTGGAGATCGCTGCCTTTGATGAGTTCTCGCGCTTGCTGGGTGATCCCACCGCTACCGCTGAGTTTGATCATGTGATCTTCGACACGGCACCTACAGGGCATACACTGCGATTGCTCACGCTCCCATCGGCCTGGGATGGCTTCATGGAGCAAAACACGACTGGAACCAGCTGTCTTGGACCACTGGCTGGCTTGCAGGCGCAACAGAAACTATATCAGGAGTCCGTCAAAGCGCTGGGCAATCCCGCTGTGACGACGCTGGTATTAGTAGCTCGCGCTGAAGCCAGCGCTCTGCGTGAAGCTGCTCGAACCAGTGGTGAACTGGCAGAGCTCGGCGTTCGGAATCAACATCTGGTGGTCAACGGCGTGTTTCAAGCGATCGACTCGCGCGATCCTTATGCCGTGGCATTGCAGCAGCGTGGGGCGGCGGCTTTGAGCGCAACGCCAGACAGCTTAAAAGCGTTTCCACAAACCATCGTGCCGCTCAGTCCAGATGGAATTCTTGGTATCGCATCACTGCGTCGCCTCGGTACAGTAAACTCTGCATCGTTTACCAATGAGAATGATGTAGTGACGGATCGAGTCGATGGTTTGCCGTTGCTTTCGGAATTGATTGATGATCTGGTCGCCCCTGGCCATGGAGTCATTTTGGCGATGGGCAAGGGTGGTGTTGGCAAAACAACTGTTGCGGCAGCGATCGCAGTGGCCATTGCGAAACGGGGATATGAAGTCCATCTTTCCACAACCGATCCTGCAGCACATATCGCAGCCGCGATGAACGATGAGAGCTTGCCGACCTTGACGGTCAGTCGCATCGATCCGGAGGCAGAAACAGCCAAGTACTCCGCTCAAGTACTTGATAAAGCCGGTGCAAACCTCGACGCTCAAGGCAAAGCATTGCTGGAAGAAGATCTTCGATCGCCGTGCACTGAAGAGATCGCTGTTTTTCGAGCCTTCGCCGATGCGGTTGCCGCCGGCAAGAACAAGTTTGTGGTGCTCGATACCGCTCCAACCGGTCATACAGTTCTCTTGCTCGACTCCGCGCTTGCTTACCACCGCGAGGTCACACGCCAAGCGAGCGAAATGCCGGAAGCGGTTGAAAACCTGCTACCGCGTTTAAGAGATCCAAACTTCACTCGCGTGCTGATTGTCACGCTGCCCGAAGCGACTCCAGTCCACGAAGCGGCTGCATTGCAGCGGGATCTGCGACGCGCCGAGATCGAGCCCTATGCATGGGTCATTAATCAAGTGCTCAGTCCGTTGCCCATTACCGATCCGCTGATGAAGCAGCGCCAATCGCATGAGCAGAAGTACTTGCGTGAGGTCAAAGAAGTGCAAGCCAGTCGCGTGGCCATCATCCCTTGGCAAATCGAGCCGCCTACTGGACTGCAAGCACTTAGCCGACTGACACACGCTGACATCACAGCAGCTACCTAAGCGAATCGGAAACGTATCATGGGCCGACTGTCCTTTTGGAACAAGCTATGGCGAATACTACGAGCATTGAAGTACCCGCTACTGTTGGCAATTATTGCGGGTAGTATTTGGTTCATTCGCAACCAACCGATCTCTGTCGCGAGCCATACTATCAGCACTGGCCCTGTTGTCCGGAGCGTGATGGGTACTGGTACTCTGGAAGCACGTATCCGAACTACGATCAGCCCAAAGATTCAAGGACGCATTGCGGAAGTGCTTGTCGACCAAGGTTCCGTTGTCAAAGCCGGGCAGTTGCTAGTGCAATTGGATGACGAAGATTTGGCTCAACAAGCGCGCATGGCCACTGCGGGCATAAGTTCAGCCGAGGCCACGCTGGGTCGCTTTCGTGCAGAGATTGCCCAGGCTAAGTCCACCTACACCAAAACGGATGCTGAATTGGGGCGGATGCGAACGTTAGTCACGGCCAACTCGGTCAGCCAGTCAGAATTCGATCAGACGCAAGAAGCGTTTGAGTTAGCTAAGTCTGGACTGCTGAGGGCGGAAGCTAATATGCTCGAGGCTGAACAACAAGTCACGCTCAATCGCGAGACGCTCAAGTTTCAAGAGGCACGGCTGGCGGACGCTAAGTTGATGGCCCCATTCGATGGACTCGTCATCGCGCGAGAGCGCGATGCGGGTGCGATTGTTGTTCCTGGTTCGCCGATTCTGCAGCTAATCTCTCTTGATGAACTATGGGTTTCCGCTTGGGTGGACGAAACGGAAATGGAGCAGCTGAAAGACCAGCAGCCTGCGAAGATTGTCTTTCGGTCTCAACCTGCTGTGGCTTTCGATGGTGTTGTAGCACGCCTAGGTAAGCAATCTGATCGTGAGACTCGAGAGTTCACGGTCGATGTCCGCGCACTAAAGCTGCCTGAGACATGGGCCATTGGTCAACGAGCCGAGGTCTTCATTGAGACGGCGCGCGTCGAAAGCTGCGTATGGCTGCCCGCTTCGTTTTTGGTTAAACAAGGAACGGGGCAGGGCGAGCAGCAAGGTGCGTATATTCAAGAGAATGGCTGGGCCCAATGGCGATCGCTGAAACTGGGCATTGAAGGCCGCGATACAGTTCAAGTTCTCGAGGGGCTGACCGTTGGTGAGATCGTTGTCAAACCAGCACAGCCGGGTAGCAAGTTGGCCGATGGCAGGAAGGTATTGATCCCGTGAACCTTGCCTTCAAAGACATTCGCAAGAACCTTGGCCGCTTTGTGATGACAACCATTGGCATCGGCATGTTGCTGATGATCGTGATGGGCATGGCTGGCATTTATCGTGGGCTGTTGGAAGACGCCACATTCTTGATCAATAAGATCGGAGCCGATCTGTGGATCGTTCAGCAAGATACGCGTGGCCCATTCGCAGAGCTATCTCGCGTACCGACGAATTTGGTCTACCGAGCGCAAGCTGTTCCGGGCGTGGCATCGGCCAGAGAATTTGTTTTTCACACCATTCAGCGCGAGCATCGCGGAGAGTTGCTGCGAATGTCGATTCTGGGTTTGAGTTGGCCTGAGGACAAAGGGGACTGGTTGCAACTAGTCGCTGGTCGTCCCATGCGCGAAAACCACTATGAGATGATCGCGGATAAATCGCTGGGGCTCGAATTGGGTGAGAGACTGCGATTGGGTAAAGATGAGTACGCGATCGTCGGTATCACCGCCGGCATGGTCAGCACGGGTGGCGACGGCATGGCCTTCACAACATTGTTGGATTCGCAAGCGATTCAATTCGATTCACCGGCGGAAGCGATTCGTTTGGAACGCGCCGCCCGCGACAATCGTGGACAAGGCAGCGAAGTTTTCTTGCAACAACCGCAACTGACGGAGCAACTAGCGCTTCCCACCTCGCAGTTGCCAGCGATCGCAGCGCCGTCCTTGAGTGCAGTCCTGGTTACAGTCAAGCCTGGAGCAGATCTCGACAAGATACAGTCGCTCATCGAAAGTTGGCAGGACGTGTCGGTCTATACAACAGCCGGTCAGGAAGATCTGCTGGTTCAAGGCATCGTGGACAAAGCTCGCAAACAGCTCTTTATGTTCCGTGTGCTGCTCACCATCATCGCTGCCATCATCATGGCGCTGATCATTTACACACTCACGCTCGACAAGATCTATGCGATTGCCCTCTTGAAGCTAATCGGAGCGCCCAATCGAGTGATTCTAGGCATGATTTTGCAACAAGCGTTGCTGCTCGGTGGGCTGGGTTACGTGGTCGCGTATACCGCCGGGATGCAGTTGTTTCCCAAGTTTCCCCGGCGTGTCGTGCTTACCAATGAAGACCTCATTCAGTTAGCGATTGTGGTATTTATCATCTCAGTACTTTCCAGCTTGATGGGCATTTGGAAAGCGCTGAAGGTCGAGCCGAACGACGTACTGATGAGCTAACAAAAGAGCACCCGCCATGAATATCACCGCTACCGCACGCGCCGAGACTGTCGAGCCTGCCGCATCGAAATTAGCCATCGAAACGCGCGGACTTCGCAAGGTGTATGGCGCAGGGAACACGGAAGTCATCGCGATGCATGATGCGTCCGTTTCCGTTCGCCAGGGAGAAGTAGTCGCCTTACTAGGGCCAAGTGGTTCCGGCAAGTCAACATTTCTGACCGCGATTGGCTTGATCAATCCGCCCACCAGTGGCCAGATTTGGATCGGCGGTGAATTGGTCATGGATGGCCCTGAGGCTCAAACGGATGTACGAGCATTTCGTCGAAAGCACATCGGATTCGTATTCCAGAAGTCAAACTTGATCGACTTTTTGAATGCACGCGAGAACGTTCAGATCGCCATGGAGCTCAATGGCCTGTCGCATCGAGCAGCCGGCAAACGTGCACAAGAGCTGCTTGAATCACTGGGCGTCGGCGATCGCGCGAACCACGAAGTCTCGATGCTATCGGGCGGCCAACAACAACGCGTGGCCGTCGCCAGAGCACTGGCCAATCACCCCAGCGTTCTGCTGGCAGACGAACCAACGGCTGCGCTGGATAGCTTTCGAGGCCGCCAAGTGATGCAACTGTTTCGCGACGTCGCCCGGCAGCACGGCGCTGGTGTCATCGTGGTTACCCATGACCATCGAACGCTGGACGTTTTTGACACGATATACGAAATGGAAGACGGAGCCATTCGAGTCTCTACGGCTCCGTCAAGTCATTGACCCTCGATGGTTTCGAACTGGGCGAACGAACTGCTAGTTTTATTGGCGTAGGCTACCAGAGCCAGCATCACGGGCACCTCCACCAAAACACCCACGATCGTCGCTAACACCACCGGCGACGAAGCTCCGAAGAGTGTGATCGCTACAGCGACAGACAGCTCGAAAAAGTTAGAAGCTCCGATCATGCCGGCGGGAGCGGCGATATCGTGACGGCAGTGAAGTCGATAGCAGGCTCCGTAGGACAGGAAGAAAATCAGCACCGTCTGAATGATCAGCGGAATGGCGATCAGCACAATGTGCAGCGGATTGTTAATGATCACTTCACCTTGGAACGAAAAGATCAAGACGAGTGTTAACAATAGCCCCGCAATCGTAAGGTTGTTGAACTTGGGGACAAATGCATTCTGAAAGTACTCTTCGCCCTTCAATCGAATCACAAGATTTCGCGTGAGGACTCCACCGACTAGTGGCACAACTACGAACAGAATCACGGAGACGATCAGAGTCATCCATGGGATTGTGATTCCACCGATGCCGAGCAAGAAGGCGACGATCGGCGTGAAGGCAATCAGGATGATCAAGTCATTGGTTGCCACTTGAACGACCGTGTATGCCGCATTGCCGCGAGTCAGGTGGCTCCACACAAAAACCATCGCTGTGCAGGGAGCGGCTCCAAGTAAGACGGCACCGGCCAGGTAGTCCTTGGCCAATTCGGGTGAAATCCACGGCCTGAAGACCACATAGAAAAAGAAGGCAGCGATCCCAAACATCGTGAAGGGCTTGATCAGCCAATTCACGACCCAGGTAACCAGCAGCCCCTTTGGATTTTTGCCCACGTTCTTCACGCTGGCAAAATCGACTTTCATCATCATCGGATAGATCATCAACCAGATCAACATTGCAATCGGAATGGAAACGTTGGCGTACTCCAACTTGGCGAGAAATGCTGGAATCGCCGGGACGAATTTGCCTATAAGCACTCCGACCACCATACACAGGGCAACCCAGTAGGTGAGGTTCTTTTCAAAAAAGCTGATCGCAGACTTTTCAGCTTTGTCCATATCGAGAGTCTTTCTGATTCGCTGACATGCGAATGGCTGAATCCAACACTGGCGAAACTCAAACCGGAGGAAGAGGCGCGCGGCTTATGCTTTAGCAGCACCCCGCTTAGGACGACACCCTTCAATGGCCTTTGCCAAGGCGCGAAACGCTGCGGTCAGGTGCTGGTAACGCACTTCGTAGAAGACCGTGCGTCCTTGTTTGGTCGCGGTAAGAACGCCGGCTTTCTCGAGCACACCCAAGTGCCGTGAGACCACTGAAAAATCGACTGCGCAGCATTCAGCCAGTTCGGTAACAGAACAGGCTCGACCGCACTTAGCCAGGCATGAGAGCAGTTTCAACCGCATCGGCTCGCCCAAAGCCCTGAAGAGTTCAGCATCCAGCACGTTATCAATCGGCCCGCAACACCGGGAAGCTTCCTGAGGTTTCATGGTCGACTTTCTTTTAATGCATACTTGCGTCAGCATGCAAGCGTACTGTCTGCGTTCGTGAGCGTCAAGATGCGAGACGTTAACCACCACGCACCCTCGCCGACATTCGCTAGAGTCGTCAACGGCAGAGCATTGCTGGCACCAGCTGGCTGGACAAAGCGACAAGATGGGCGCAATCAGCACCCTTCCGCTCATTAGAGGTTGTTAAGCAGCTACTCGAACTAACTCAAATCATGCACAGCGATCTGCGCCTCACTTCCGTCAGATTGTGGTTCACCGTCGCAAAATAATAGACAAGACCTGCAACTGACTATCGGATGCTGGCGCGTAGACTCGCACGTATTCGTAACGTGAATTTGCAGGCGGTACGATGGTTCTCGATGCATCGAAATAGAACTCGGGATTTGGCCCGGGCGCCGCCAACGAGATATTCTGGCTCGACAAGTAAGTTCCACGCTCGTCAAAGAAATCGACACCCAGAGTAAAGTCTGTGAGATGCCGCTCGCGGTAGCCTCGCGTGCCGGAGAATTCGAGTTGGTAACTCACCCCGGGTGTCAGTTCTACGCGCTGGCGTGCCCATTCCTCAGTGCTATAGGAACCAAAGTAACGAAAGCGGCCAAACTCGAACGGCGAGGGAACTTCCTGCGCGTCGCGTGAATGCTCCCAGAACTCAGGACCGTTCAAGCCTCTGTGCGTATGTACATCGTAAGGCTGTGCGCCGCTTACATAGCTGAAATTCATGCTGGCATTCATCAACAAATTGCCGGACTGCACTGCTTGCGGATCTGGCAAGACCTCCAACAGTTCCAGATCGTCCATAACGACTTTTGTTCCCGCATCACCAATCCAAATAAACAGGAACGCAAAGGCGGCTGTGGGTGGGACATAGGTGCCGTAGGTGTTGTATGCCTGATTGATATCTGTCGTGCGATCTGTCAAGGGCGTTTGATAATGGGCGATCTCCGTCCATGTGATGTCATAGTAGCTAACGGCGGCAACCGCGAAGCCAGCTGGCTGCGTCGGATCAACGCTCTGCTTGTAGCCGTAACATCGCAACAACTGATACTGTGCTCCCGGTAGCACTTGAACAAACTGACCAAAGCCCCCTGTGCCCATCAGTTCCAACATGTTCGTATCACGGTCCCGTTTACCCGTGCCATCCAAAATGTAGTACGGTCGCGGCAAGAACTGATGGCTCAAGTCGCGATAGATCCAGGCATCCAGGCCATCTGCAAAACTGGGATTAGTCGACACACGGTAAAGAGGATGCCCAGCACTGACCGACAAAGTAGTCAATGGCGTCGTCAATGACACAGCGAACCAGATAAACATCCAGCAACGGTGGAGAAAATTATTGTGGCCAACCATGCTCATCTCTCGGGAAATTTGAACGAAAAGGCAATGGTAACTTAGCCATTCATTGCTTCGCGGTCAACCTGTAGCTAAGCACGTGGACACGTCCAATTCAAGAGCAGGACACCAATAGCGATTCAATACGTTCTGAGCTCTATTTCTTCACGACAATCTCGACGGACTGTCCGACCTGCAGTGAGCCGGCCCTCAGCAGGACGACTGCTTCGCTACCTTCGAGACCTGACTTAATCTCCACGTCGTCGCCGGCGCGAAGGCCGAGCTCGATTGGGCGATGCTGAATCTTGCCGTCGACTACGACACAGCACTTAGTCCCGTCGGCCGTTCTGACGATAGCTCCCGTTGGTAGTGTCAGGACGTCCTTTCGTTGTTCGAGAAGCATTTTGGTCGTCACGAATGCTCCAGGCAGCAATTTCAGATCATTGTTGTCGAGATCAATTTCGACTGACAGCGATCGACTCTGGGGATCAAGCTGCAGGCTCGTTCGAGTGACTCTTGCATCGATTTTTCCACCGGGAAGCGAAGGTGAAAGAATCGTGACTAGATCGCCTGCGTCCGCCCTACCAAAACCTGCGTCGACCCACGCTGCTTCGGTTTCAGGAACGTTAACAAAAACACGCACCTTGCCGACATTTGCAACGGTCATCAGCGGTTGGGCATTGCTGGCAGCGGCAGGCTGAACATAGTGACCCGCATCAACATGTCGACTCGTTACGAAACCATCGAAGGGTGCGGTCAGCTCTTTGTAAGTCAGCATGGTTTCAGCTTGAGCGATGTCCGACTGAGCGACTTTCATTTTTGCCTTGGCTGCTTCGATATCGGCCTTGGCGGTCAGCACGTTTGCTTCCGCTTCTCGCCCGCGGGCCTTGGCGGATTCAATCAGCGCCAATGCCTCTTTACGCGCGGCATCGGCGGACTGAAATTGACTCGATGTTTCATCGGCCAGCTTGGGTGTCACGGAACCTTTGCTGACGAGTTGTTGGATACGCTGCAGTTCAGAATTCCAGCGAGCGTACTCAGCATCGGTGCGACCCACTCCCGCTTCGGCTTGTACAACCATCGACTTCGACGAGTTCGATGCGGCTTCGGCAGCCACCAGCGCAGCTTCGGCTTGTTTGACTTGGGCTTCGGCTTGACCAAGCAGTCCACGTTTCTGTTCTAGCTGGTCCCGGTACTCTGGTGCATGAATACGCACCAGTACCTGACCTTTGGCAACCTTGTCGCCAATATCAAACTGAACCGACTCCACATAACCCGCCAGCTTCGACAGGATCGGAGTTTCTTCGAACGCGACGACACGTCCGGGCTGTTCTGTGAACAGCTGTAGCGTCTTCTTGGTTGGGACGCCGGCAGTGACTCGATCTAAAGAGTTCGCGGGAGCAACTCCAGCGTCGGCTACGGGTCCGCCGGCTGGTTTCGAATTGCAGCCTGCCACTGCACAAAGCAGAGAGAATGTGGCTACGAATTTTATGGGAGGTGATATGTGCATTTCTGGTCTGGCTTGGATAAACGAATGGATGTAGTTAGTTGGCGAAGTGGCGGCTTTCGGGATCGCCAGGATCCATCGAAGCCGATTTCAGGCTCGCCTTGGACTGCAATATCGCAAAGAACAGTGGTAATAAGAATAACGTAGCTATGGTGGCGGCTATGAGGCCACCCACAACCGCTCGTCCAAGCGGCGCATTCTGTTGCCCCGACTCACCAAAAGCCAGTGCCATCGGCAGCATACCAGCAATCATGGCCAAACTTGTCATCAAAATAGCCCGCAGTCGACTGCCTGCACCGCTGACGGCAGCCGACGTCACGTCACTCACTTCGCCACGACGTTTCTCGGCAAAGGTTACGAGCAAAATCGCGTTGGCCATCGCCACGCCAACTGCCATGATTGCACCGATGAATGATTGGATATTCACAGTCGTGTTGGTGAAGTAGAGCATAACTACGACACCAGTCACTACGGCTGGAATGGTGGATACGGTCACCAGAGACAGCCGAATCGACTGAAAATTAGCAGTTAGCAGCAAGAAGACTACAACGATTGCCAGTAGCAAACCAATCGATAGACCCGATTGCATTTCTTGCATCGGCGGGATCTGGCCGCGCACTTCTACCGTGCTGCCGGTAGGCGGTGCCCCGGCTTTAGCGATAGCTGTTTGAACCAGTGTAGAAACAGAACCGAGATCGCTCCCCGCTATGTTAGCCGTGAGTGTTACTTGGCGTTTCATGTTATAGCGATCGTATTGGCCAGGCATTGTGCCACGCTCCAACGAAGCCACATCTTGAATGAGGACTTGACCATCAGGCGTCTTGCGCAGCGGGATGCGCCCTAGCTGAGCAATCGATCCAATGGTCTCGACATCATAAGGTGAGCGCACAACCGGACGCGGAATTTCAACCTGAACTTGATAGGCTATGCCACTCTTCGGGTCAGCCCAGTAGTTGGGTACGATGAAGCGACTGGATGAAGTTGCTGTCACCAACGCTCGCGACACATCGATCGGCATCAAACCTGCCAGGCCAGCCTTCTCACGATCTACGTTTACTTGCACCGTGGGGTAGTCCATCGACTGTCCAAGTTGTAAATCGCGAAGCACTGGAACTTGGGCCAGCTCTCTTCTTAGTTTTTCAGCGAACTCTCGACTCTTGGCAAAGTCCGATCCGCTGACGACAACTTCGATTGGCGTCGGCGAACCAAAACTCATGACCTCGTTGACGATGTCCGAAGGCTCGAACGAGAAACGAACGTCCGGCATTTCTTGCGCAAGTCGTTCCCGAACTCGTCCTTTCAGCACCTCGTCGGACAAATGAAGATTGTCGCTTAGGTCAACATACAGAATGGCTTCTTCGGGCCCTCGCGACCATTGGTAGACGGCATTCACTGGAAAGTTCGAGTGAATCATTCCCACGTAACCCAGCGTAAGTTCAATGTTCTCTACCCCTAGCTCCTCGCCTATTAATCGCAACGCCTGCTTCGCCAGAGCTTCGGACTTTTCGATATGGGTTCCATCGGGAGCTCGCATGCGCAATCGGAACTGGCCGGCGTCGACAACGGGAAAAACACCGCGACCTAGTTTCGGCGCTACCCAAGCAATTACGCCGATACAGATGGCCAAGTAGAGCGGAACGAACAGCCAGCGAAGGTGAACAAGTCCTGAAAGTAACTTCTCATAGGTCTCGCGAAAGCGATCAAAGGATGTGGGTCGATGTGCATCCTCATCATGACCCGCTTTTAGTAACCAAACCGACATGACTGGCACAAAGGTGCTAGATAAGAAGTAGGAAGCGATCATCGCGAATCCAACGGCCAGCGATAGGGGAACGAACAGGGCTCGTGCCGCGCCTTGCATAAAGAACGACGAAACGAAAACGGCCAAGATGCACAACATCGCTAGTAGGCGTGGAACGATCGTTTCCATCGAACCGTCACATACGGCTCTTGCCAGTGGTACGCCTCTCTTCAAATGCGAATGGATGTTCTCGATGGAGACCGTCGCTTCGTCAACCAGAATTCCAATCGCGAGAGCCAATCCTCCTAGCGTCATGAGGTTGATCGTTTGACCAGTGATCCACAAAGCGAGGATGGAACAGAAGAGTGCCAACGGGATGTTCAAAACAACGATCAGAGAACTCCGCCAATCTCGCAAGAACAGCAGAATCATCAATCCAACTAGCACAGCGCCCAGGACGCCTTCGGTTACAACTCCTCCGACAGCTCTGGTGACATAGGGCGATTGGTCGAACTCGAAGCGTACGTCGATGCCTTCGCCATCCGCACCGAGAGCTTCCTTCATCTTTGGAAGTGCATCCTTGATGTTATTGATGACGCTGAGAGTTGACGCTTCCGCGCGCTTTGTGGCTAAGATATAAACCGCTCGTCGGCCATTGACCAATGCATAACCGGCAGGTGCGTCGGCGGAGTCTTGGATCGTTGCCAGGTCGCGAATGAAGACTGCGTCTGCGCCCATACGTACTGGAATCGAACCAAGTTGTTGCGGGTCCTTCACAACCGAATTGACGGGCACAATCGGATAAGAATCACCGATTGGCACATTGCCCGACGGACTGATCGTGTTGCCCTTGGTGAGCGCCGTAATCACTTCGTCCGGAGACATGCTATACGATTGCAGCTTCTTAGGATCGACCGTGATGACGATTGATCGAGCACTACCACCGAAGGGTGGCGGAGCAGAAACACCAGGTAGACTTGAAAACATGGGACGCACGCGGAAGAGCGCCAAGTCTTGGATCTCAGCGATGCTGCGAGTGTCGCTTGATAGAACGAGATAGCCCACGGGCACACTACCCGTATCGAAGCGCATCACGAACGGGGACACCGTTCCAGGCGGCATGAACGCTTGAGAACGATTCACATAGTTGATCGTCTCGGCCATCGCTTGAGCCATATTGGTCTCTGGATGGAAGTACAGCTTCATCAGCGCCGTTCCCTGTACATTCCGCGACTCCACGTGGTGGATACCGCTGATATACAGGAAGTGATACTCGTAGTAGTTGGTCAGAAAACCTTCCATCTGCGCTGGGTCCATCCCACCGTAGGGTTGGCAGACGTAGATGACTGGCAAGTTCAGCTTCGGGAAGATATCGACTTCCATCCCCTTGGGCAATCCCGCGGGGTATGGCCATTTGTAGTGCTGAAATACAGACGGGCCAATTGCCAAGAAGCAGCCCAGTGCCAGGCTAAGGACGAGCACCATGACGGTCGCCGGTCGACGCATGGCCGAGAGTATAAGTTGCATGCAGTTTGATTCCGGTTTATCCACGAACAACGGAGGTGGTTTGCCCTTGCAACCGATTCCGTTCAGCCAGTCGTCAAAGTTTTCCGGGCTGGAAATCCCATTCTAATCGCTGCATCGAGCAACCCCTAAGGTCGTACGACTAGAAGTTGCAAAACAATTGCTACAGCCCCTGTTAGCCTGACCACCGTTTGTCGAAACAAAGCTAACCAAGACCGCACAAACGGAAGTGTGTATGGAATCTCAGCATCCTGAGGGAACAGGCAACATGCAGCGAAATCTCTCACTCTGGACCGCGGCATTCATTGTTTGTTTGATTCTTGCCGGTTGTGCGTCAACCAATCCAGCCCAGCCGCTTCATACGAAGTCCGTTTCACAGGTTTCACCGTCCAAATTTTACACATCAAACAACTCGGACTTGCCAAATTGCGTGAGTGGTTTGATTCAGCCTGCCTCGCACCAGAATGTCGCCATGGCCGAAAGCGGAAGCGCAGATGCCAGCTCCTTTGGCTATACGCCCGACATCGGTCCATCGAAGGCGGTTGTGGCTCTTGCCGCGCCGGTTGCCTTGCAAACTGCGGAAGCAAACGCTACACCCGAAACTCATGAACAAGTGGCCACAGGGTCTTCCGTACCTATTAATCTCCCGACGGCTCTGGCGATGATCGGCGGACAACATCCAGTTGTGGGTTTTGCGCAGTGGCGAGTCCAAGAAGCGTATGCACAGCTTGACCGAGCCAATGTCATGTGGCTGCCGAGTATTCAATCGGGATTCAATTACCGCAGGCGCGATGGCAACTACCAAGACGTGCAAGGTGCGATCGTCGATGTGAACCTCAACTCATTCAACTACGGGCTGGGCGCTGGGGCGGTCGGTGCAGGCTCACCTTCGCAACCAGGCATCGTTGCTCGGTTTCATCTTGCCGATGCATTGTTTCTTCCGAACGCTGCCGAAAAGACTGCCTGGGCC
Organism: Rania fehmarnensis; assembly: GCF_056494185.1. Classification (NCBI taxonomy): domain Bacteria; kingdom Pseudomonadati; phylum Planctomycetota; class Planctomycetia; order Pirellulales; family Pirellulaceae; genus Rania; species Rania fehmarnensis. The sequence continues at coordinate 1,569,882 of NZ_CM151398.1, read as the reverse complement.
CGCGGCCACGCGGCTTCCGCAGTATTGAATCAACAGCTTCTCAATGTTGGCACCGCTTACATGGACTTGTTAGAAGCTTATCAAGACGCCGAGATCATTGCCTCAGCAGTGAAGCGAACGTCAGACTTGGCCGAGCTGACGGAAAACTTCGCCGAAGCCGGTGAAGGATTGAAATCAGACGCAGACCGAACTGCCACGGAACTGGCGTTGTTGCAAACGCGTCAGTTGGCCTTGCGTGAACGTCAATTAGTCGCTTCCACACGCTTGGCGCGTGTCCTTAGTATTCCGATGACATCATCGATCCTGCCGCAGGATACGATAGCGGTGCCGCTTGAAATGACACACAGTTCTGACGAATCGTCACTCATCTCGACTGGACTAGCCACAAGACCTGAGCTGAAAGAATCACAAGCCCTGGTAGCGGCTGCTTGTGAAGCTTACAAGCGTGAGAAGTACGCGCCGTTTGTACCAAGCGTTCTATTGGGCTTCAGTTCGACAAGCTTCGGTGGCGGACTGGGTAGCAGCGCCGACAATTTTGGCGGACGCTACGACATCGACGCCTTGATGGTCTGGGAGACTCGCAATCTCGGCTTTGGGGAAGGCGCGGCCAGGCGAGAACGAAGTTCACAGGTTCAACAGGCCACATTCGCGAAACTGAGAATCATGGACCAGGTTGCCCAAGAAGTGGCTGAAGCCAACATCCAAGTCGGTATTCGCAAGCAACAAGTCGACATGGCGCAAACCGCGATTGCTCGCGCTCGTGATTCCTATCAACGCAACATTGATCGAATTCGCGATGGCCAGGGACTGCCTATCGAAGTCCTGCAAGCCATCCAAGCTTTGGAGGCCTCCGAGCGGGCTTATCTGCGAGCAGTTGCCGATCATAATCGATCCCAGCTGCAACTCCAGTGGGCTTTAGGCTGGCCTGTTAACGCGATGTCAGAGCAATCAACAACCGTAGCAAACGCCGAGCAATCAAGATAAGTCGGGTAGTTCATTGTTTTGCAGTGCCTTACTTCGTAGGAAGTCGCAATGTGCTGGACGCGTCGACACTAAAAGCTTCGAGATGTCCCGTTACTTGCTGGGCGGTTTCATCGAAGTAAACCATATGGGAACCTTCGAGAATGCTCCTTCGATCAAGAATGAAAATGGTCGATCGACTTGAACGCCAAGCCGCCCGGCTTTCAGCAAGATGAATGACTCTAGTGCCTCGCCTGATAGCTCATTAGGTATCGAGACCGAGGTCCACTTCGGCACCTCGCCGCCCTCCAGTAGAGTTGCCTGAAGCTTGGTTGCCCCCAGATTTCGATCGCCAGTACAGCGGAGATGCGGCTGGCGCATCGAATTGAACACGGATGGCGAATTGCGTTGGGTACGCTTCTCCTTGGCATCCAACGAAAATTGTTCAGCATCCGCGCCCCAACTGCTGGCCGCATGACACGAAGCACAAGCAATCTTGCCATTTGCAGATAGTCGCTTGTCCCAAAACAGATGCCGCCCGAACGCCACTATAGGTTTATCGAGCTCTTAGGAGCAGATTGCCGATTTTTCGTTGCGGACACAACGAAAATTCGTGGAACACCGAAATATCGCTGCCACTCAACGCCGAGGCATATGTGCGTAACCTCATACTGAACAATGATTTACAACAAACTGGAGCATGTGGCACGGGAAGTGATTTGCAAGAGCCCAGAAGCGCAGACTTCCTGACGCAAGACTCATTTTTTTTTAGGACGGCCCATCATGACACGAATTCAACCGATCGCTCCCGACACGGCAACTGGTAAAGCCAAAGAACTACTTGATGCCGTCCATGCCAAACTCGGGATGGTGCCCAACATCGCTCGTACCATGGCCATTGCTCCAGCTGTACTGGAAGGCTATCTGGGACTCAGTGGTGCCCTGGCCAAAGGGACGTTGTCGTCGAAGGTTCGCGAGCAAATCGCGCTGACAGTAGCCCAGCGCAATAGTTGCGACTACTGCTTGGCTGCACACTCCACCGTCGGCAAGATGGTCGGTCTCACCGCAGAACAGATTCTTGATAGTCGACATGGCAAAGCCATCGACTCCAAAACGGATGCCGTACTTCGGTTGGCAGGACTCTTGGTCGACAACCGAGGTCAGGTAACCGACCGCGAGTTGGATCAAGCACGCACAGCTGGCCTTAACGATGCCACCATCGCCGAGATTGTCGCCAACGTGGCACTCAATATCTTCACCAACTACTTCAATCACGTCGCCGATCCCGAGATCGACTTCCCCAAGGCAACTCCGCTCAGCCTTGCGACTGAAGCATCACATGCGTAGAACGGGTCTCCAGGCCCGTTCAAGCTCTCACTTAACTTGCTTCCGAGGCAGTCATGAATTCAACATCCATCATCCGCCCGCCCTTTAATCAAGCCCAAGCCCTGGCCAAGGTCCGAGCTGCTGAGAATGCCTGGAACAGTCGCGATCCGTTGCGAGTTGCCTTGGCATACAGCGAAGACTCGCTCTGGCGCAACCGTGATCAGTTCCTACGTGGGCGTGATGAGATCGTTCAATTCCTGACCGCCAAGTGGGAGAAGGAGCTTGACTATCGATTGGTCAAGGAACTTTGGACCTTCGGTGATAACCGCATTGCGGTGCGGTTTCAATACGAATGGCATGACTTCAACTCGAATTGGTTCAGAAGTTACGGCAATGAATTGTGGGAGTTTGACGAAGAGGGCCTGATGCGCAGGCGTGAGGCCAGCATCAATGATGTAGCTATCCAGTTTCAACAACGTCGCTTCTTGTGGTCCACACCAGGCGATCGGCCTGTATCACATGTGGGGCTCAGTGGCGTCGAGTGAGGTCGTTGCTTGGTCCGCGATCGACTGAAGGTGCGGCTACTTTGGCAGAGCAAGCAGCAACACTCGGTTCAAACCTCTATTTTGATGACATCCAATTACAAATGAAAAGCAGATTATGATTTGCGACTACTTTAAATTGTTTGGCCTGATTGCCGTGACAGCTGTTTTGAGCACGTCGTTTCTAACGACCACGCCTCAAGCACAGACTCCCACGGCAGTGAATGCAGGTGAACAGGGACACGTACTTCACAAAACGGTGAAGGTCGATGGACTCGACATCTTCTATCGCGAAGCGGGGCCCAAAAGCGCTCCCACAATCGTGCTGCTGCACGGATTTCCCACCAGTTCGCAGATGTTTCGCAATTTGATCCCTAAATTGGCGGATCAATACCACGTGATTGCGCCCGACTATCCGGGGTTCGGACAAAGCTCGATGCCGAAGCGGTCGGACTTCGACTACACCTTCGATCACCTGGCGACGGTGGTCGATCATTTTCTGGAACAACTCAAAGTCCAGTCGTATGTGCTCTATGTTCAAGACTATGGTGCACCGGTCGGATTTCGGGTGGCCACAACGCATCCAGAACGAGTTCGTGGCTTTATCGTCCAGAACGGCAACGCCTACGACGAGGGTATAGATAACGACTTTTGGAAACCCGTTAAGGACTACTGGAAGAACCCAAACGACTTAGCCAAACGAGAAGCATTGAAGGGATTGCTCACTTACGACGCGACCAAATGGCAGTACACGCACGGTGTGCCGGAGGTGGAACGCATCAGTCCAGATGGACCAGCGCATGATCAATTTTTGTTGGACCGTGAAGGGAACAGCGAGATACAACTCGATCTCTTCCTGAGCTACGGCAGCAATCCGCCGCTGTATCCGAAGTGGCAGGAGTATTTCCGCCAGCACCAGCCACCCATGCTCATCGTGTGGGGCAAGAACGATCAAATCTTTCCAGCCGCAGGTGCCCAGCCCTATCGTCGCGATATTAAGCAAATCGACTTTCATCTTCTCGACGCGGGGCATTTTGCTCTAGAATCCAATGGTGACCAGATTGCCAGCTTGATCCGCGCGTTTTTGAACCAAACGCTTTCCAAGTAGTCTATGCATCATCAATGCGGACAATATCCGACGTGTCCACACTGCTTAGCCAACGCATTCGCTCGGGGATGTCGAGCGAATGTGTTCCTTGGATCCAAAGTACTAAAAGGTAAATTACTAACATGCCCGAGCACCGACCAACTAGCGACATCGCTTTCACACCTGCGGTAAAGGCGATTCAAGCTGCTAAAGGTTCACGCCCAAGCTATGCTCGAATGGAGTCGCGAGGCGGTTGGCAGAATCGGGTTACGCCCGAGCTCGCTGGCTTCACTGCAGAACTGGATATGTTTTATCTCGGTACAGCCAACGGCGAAGGACAGCCATACATTCAGTATCGTGGAGGACCTAAAGGGTTCTTAAAGATCATCGACGAGCAAACGCTGGGATTTGCAGACTTTGGAGGTAATCGTCAATATATTTCCATCGGCAACTTGTCAGAAAACTCGAAAGCGTTTTTGTTTCTGATGGACTATGTAAATCAGCAGCGAATCAAGGTGTGGGGGTCCGCAGAAGTAATCGAAGGCGACTCTAATCTGCTCCAGCGGCTTGGAGACGCAACTTACGACGGCAACGTAGAGCGGGCAATTCTCTTTCACATCGAAGCCTGGGATATCAATTGTCAGCAGCACATTCATCGACGTTTTCCCGAAGCCGACGTCGAGCAAGTCGTGGCTTCTTTGCGGGGGCAGATAACTGAACTACAGGCAGAGATCGCAAGACTCAAAGAAGGAAGGGCTACGTAGTCGGGCGATCGACGGAGCGTTTGCCGGACTGGCTTCCACGATAAAGCCTCGCGATCGCCGTATCAGAGAAGCCAAGCCGATAAGCGATCACGCACAGCTGGTTAACGAGTGTGGTTCGCAGAATTCCTCTTTTCATCCAGCGACGAGCGGATGTCGTCACAGGTTTGCTCGCCAGGCCAATGCGGCCAGTCTGACGCATTCTGGCGACTAACTCGTAGTCTTCCATGATGCTCATCCGCTTGAAGCCGTTCTGGGCATAGAAATCAGCTGATCGGAAAAACAACGCCTGGTCACCGTACGGCATTTGGAATCGCCGCGAACGGAAGGCAACGCCCGACTCGATCATTCTCAATGCGAGTCCTGGGGCATCAATCTTCAACGGAAACGCTCCGCAGGCGACGGGGCTGGCGAGAACTCGCGCGATCTCAGCTCGGTAGTCGCTGGGTAGTCGTGTATCAGCATGGAGAAACAGCAAGTGCTCGCCGGTGGCGACTGCCCCTCCGGCGTTCATTTGAATTGCGCGCCCTGGATTGCCGACGAAGACCCGGCATCCACGCTGCTTGGCAATCTCGACCGTTTGGTCGGTACTACCCGCGTCAACAACAATCACCTCCAAGTCACCGTTGGGATCGCCGACAGAGTCGAGCGTGGCCGGCAGATTCGCTTCTTCGTTGAGCGTTGGAATGATGACAGAGAGTTTTCCAGTTTCATTCTTGAACGGAAGCTGGTGACACTTAGCGATTCGCCGCAGCGGCAGCAGGTCTTCCGGATAATCAACATCTGGCAACATTCGCAGTTGATGGACACGTAAGCTCAACTCTCGCGTCTTATGCAACGTTTGCTGCAAGACCTGCGATGTGCTCCAGTTGATATCGGCGAACAGACAGGCATGGTCAGCTTTGAGGCCAATCAAATAGTAACCTCCATCATGTGCTGGTCCGATGACAATGTCATGCTGTCCGAGTTGTTCGAAAGCAGAATTTAAGTCGTTAGTGGTCAGACTGGGACAATCGGTTCCGATCACCACGACTCGTTTGGCTCCAGCGTTCAATGCAACCTTCGTTGCAAGATGCAAACGATCGCCCAACGATTGTCCGACTTGCTCGGAGTAAGCCAGATCCTTACCGAACGCGCTTTGAACTTCTGCAGCTGAGCCACCCGTGAAGCACACGGTTATCTGGCAGCCTCGTTCGCTCGCTAAACCCCGGGCCTCGCTCAGAGTTCGATCAACCAACTGACGATACACCTGCGTCGCCTTCTCGGCGCCGATCGCCGGGATCAACCGCGTCTTGTTGGCCCCAGCCTTGGGAAGCCTGGCAAAGATTAGCAGATGATCGCGGGCGAAAGTCATTAGCAACCGAGGCTTCTACACTTGAAGGTTTAGCACGTAGCCGAGTCTCTCCGAGACTCGAATCTCTACTACCACGTAACTCTGCCAACAGTCAATCAGTGTCTCGGAGAGACACTGCTACGTGTCCCCACGTAGCCGAGTCTCTCTGAGACTCGTAATCTCTACTGCCGCGTAACTCTGCCTACCGTCAATCAGTGTCTCGGAGAGACACTGCTACGTGTCCCCACGTAGCCGAGTCTCTCCGAGACTCGTAATCTCTACTACCGCGTAACTCTGCCAATAGTTAATCAGTGTCTCGGAGAGACACTGCTACGTGCTTACCAAGCTGCCGCCGCAACTCGAGCCACAGCCAGCCGTGCAGCCATAACAATGGTTGGCAGTTCGTATAGCGCGATCCGCAAGTAGGTCGTCGGTCAACTGAGAAATATGAACTCGGCCATCGTCTGGATTGATTGCCAGGTCAAGCATCTGATTAAAGTCGCAATCATAGACGAATCCGTTCCAGTCCACGGACAGTAGCGAGCGGCACATTAAGTTATCTATGGTACTTGGATTGAAGCTTTGGATCAGCTTTCCCAGATACTCTTCGTACTTGCCGCGCCGCAGCAGGTCGTCCAGGAATCGACTAACCGGCATATTGGTGATCGTCAGCAGGTTGTTGAACTGGATACCGTATCGCGCGTTAAGTTCAGCCTTGTACGATGCCTCTAGCCTATTCTGCTCAGGAGGCAGGCCTAGGCCGGTCGGGTTGTAGACCAGGTCAAGCGTCAGATTCGAATTCGGCTGTGAATAACCAAGCTCGTTCAGCTTGCGAATGGCTGCGATCGATTTCGCGAATACGCCACTACCCCGTTGTGCATCGCAGTTCTCTTCAAGATAACACGGCAGTGAAGCGATCACGCTTACCTTATGCTCGGCTAGAAATTCCGGCAGGTCGGTAAAGCCGCTGGCCAGTAGGATCGTGAGGTTGCAACGATCAATGATTTGCCGATCAAGTTTTCGAGCCTCTTGAACTAGCATTCGAAATTGCGGATTCATCTCAGGCGCGCCGCCGGTAATGTCGAGCGTCTTGACTTCTGACCTGGCGAGAAAATCAATTACTTGGCGTGCTGTTTCATAAGTCATGCTCTCGCGACGATCAGGTCCTGCATCAACGTGGCAATGTGTGCAGGTCAGGTTGCAAAGCTTGCCAACATTGATTTGCAGTGTCGTCAATTGCTTACGGAGCAGCGGCATCGCACCGTGTTTGGCAAGTTGATCGCTGAACGGTACTAAGGGGCTACTCTCGCTACCTTGCAAGATCTGCAGTTGCGCGGTGGGAGAGGCTAACGGGTTGCCCGTTCTAAATAATGTTTGAAGTTTCATAGTAGGTTCTTATTTGTTCTCACGCAAAGGCGCAAAGCCCGCAAAGTAGCCAAGAATAAATTCTTCGCGCCTTTGCGTGAAGCTTGACTGTGTTCATTAACAGCAGTCGGAATCGGCTCCGCTTCTGCAACTTCGCGAGTTTCTGCCTGAGTCCCGCTCATTGTTTGGTCTCCTCAACGTGATGTGTCATTGTATCGGCTCGATCCGATCTCAGTGTCGCCGTCAGAACGATTCTTGTCAGGCACATACTGGGCTGTCGCTTGGTTCGTCCCGTTGAACGGATATTGGGCGAATGTTACCAGAAAGGCTACGGCTCACACGTAGCAGTGTCTCTCCGAGACACTGACTAACTATTGGCAGAGTTACGCGGTAGTAGAGATTACGAGTCTCGGAGAGACTCGGCTACGTGGGGCACGTAGCAGTGTCTCTCCGAGACACTGACTAGCTGTCGGCAAAGTTACGTGGTAGAAGAGATTTCGAGTCTCGGAGAGACTCGGCTACGTGGCGCCGACAGCTCTCTATTCAGTCACAAACGGAAAGATGTGTCGCCATGGTCATTGACCTCGATTCGCCGAGAACCAATGAGTCGGGGAATCCACCGCAGAAAACGGGAAACGCCACGAAAATCGGCTTGCTCATTTTGCTGGCAGTCGTGGCCGGAGGGTCGTATTGGCTGCTTGGCGATCACCTGTCAATTAAGTACCTGGCGACGCAAGAGTCAGCCCTGCGCGATTACCGACAAAACCATCCGTTTTGGGCGGCGATCGTGGCCATTGCAGTTTATATCGCCGTGGCTGGATGCTCGTTGCCTGGTGCAGTACTGCTAACCCTTGCCTGCGGTTGGTACTTTGGATTCTGGCAAGGCTTACTAGTGGTTAGCTTTGGTTCCACAGGTGGAGCGACATTGGCTTTCCTACTGACGCGATATTTATTGCAACGTTGGGTTCAGCAGAAGTTCGCTCGTCGATTGGAATCCATCAACGAAGCCTTTGATCGTGAAGGCGCGTTTTACCTCTTCACGCTGCGATTGATTCCCGCGGTCCCATTTTTTGTCATCAACGTAGTCATGGGGCTGACCAAAATTCGCGTCTTTACATTTTGGTGGGTTAGCCAACTTGGGATGTTACCGGCAACTGCAGCTTACGTTTACGCAGGTTCGACCGTCCCCGGATTGAAGCAACTGGCTGAAGAAGGTGTCGGCAAAGTGATCACTTGGCAATTGCTACTCGCGTTTGTGATTCTCGGACTGCTACCGCTGATGATCAAACGCTTGATATCCGCCCTGAATCGTCGACAATTTGGATCTCGCAAAGGCGCTATGACGCCAAGAGGAGGTCAAAAGTGAATTCACGACTTGGCGAGCTTTGCGCCTTGGCGTGAAACCTTTCGTCCCGTTATATCAACACGCGGAGTATCGTCGACAAATTAGGTTCACGCAAAGGCGCTAAGACGCAAAGAGGAGATCAACACTGAATTCAAATCTTGGCGAGCTTTGCGTCTTGGCGTGAAACCTTTCGTCCCGTTATATCAACACGCGGAGTATCGTCGACAAATTAGGTTCACGCACAGGCGCTAAGGCGCAAAGAAGAGATCACAACTGAATTCACAACTTGGCGAGCTGTCCGCATTGGCGTGAAACTTTTCGTCCCGTAACATCAACGCGTGGAGAATTGCCGCAAATTAGGTTCACGCACAGGCACTAAGCCGCAAAGAGGAGATCAACACTGAATTCAAATCTTGGCGAGCCTTGCGCCTTGGCGAGAAACTTTTCGAACCGTTATATCAACACGCGGAGTATCGTCGACAATTTGGATCACGCAAAGGCGCTAAGGCGCAAAGTAGATGCCGCTACCGAATTCAAATCTTGGCGAGCTTCGCCCATTGGAGTGAAATATACCAACTTCTTACAGTCGAGGTAAATGGCTATGCACGAAAACGAAATCGCGAAAATCATTGTTGACGTTGGGTTTCATATTCATCAGCAACTTGGCCCGGGGTTGCTCGAATCAGTGTATGAGGCGGTCATGATGCACGAATTGCGAAAACGCGGATTACATGTTGTGAATCAGGTCCCCGTTCCTGTTATCTGGGATGGAGTGAAAATGGATGTCGGGTTTCGAGCAGACATAGTTGTAGAGCACAAAGTAATCATTGAACTGAAGTCGGTTGAAAACATACATCCCGTTCATAAGAAGATACTTCTGACTTACCTACGTGTCGCCGATCGCAGGCTCGGCCTACTGATCAATTTCGGAGAAGAGTTGTTTAAAGATGGTGTATCGAGAGTCGTTAACAAATTGACTGACCAGGACTGACAACTTGCCAAGCTTGGCGTGAAATCTTCGTCCCGCAACAGCAACACGCAGAAAAGGGGTCGACAAGTTGGCTCACGCAAAGGCGCTAAGGCGCAAAGAAGATACCGACACTGAATTCCACTTAGCGAGCTTCGCGCCTTGGCGTGAAATTTTCGTCCCCTAACAGCAACGCGCAGAAAAGCGGCGACAATTTGGGGCACGCAAAGGCGCTAAGACGCCAAGAGGAGGTCACAAGTGAATTCACGACTTGGCGAGCTTTGCGCCTTGGCGTGAAACCTTTCCGACCGGGAACATCAACGTGCGGAGTATCGTCGACAGAGTAGATCACGCAATGGCGCTAAGACGCAAAGAAGTTATCGACACTGAATTCCACTTGGCGAGCTGCGCGCTTTGGCGTGAATTAATTCTCTCACTTGAAAACGACTAACGACCATGAATTATCTCAACCAACTGAAACCGACTGACCAATACAACCAGACGTTGCAGTCGCACGTCCATCCGACTGATTGGGTCAATCCAACACCCGACGGCCGGTACAATCTGGTTGTGATCGGCGCTGGGACCGCGGGTTTGGTAACCGCTGCGGGAGCGGCCGGTCTGGGAGCCAAGGTCGCGCTGATCGAACGCGGTTTGATGGGCGGCGATTGTTTGAATGTCGGCTGCGTGCCTTCCAAAGCGCTGATCGCGGCGGCTCGTCAAGCAGCCTCGATACGCGACGCCGGGCACTACGGAATTCAATCTTCCGCACCAAGCGTTGACTTTGCCGAAGTCATGCAACGCATGCGACGACTGCGAGCCTCGATCAGTCCGCACGATTCTGCGAAGCGGTTTACTGAACTTGGGATCGATGTCTTCTTTGGCCAAGGGACTTTCACTAGCAGCAACACGGTTATCGTCGCAGATCAAACGCTGCATTTCAAGAAAGCGGTGATCGCCACTGGAGCACGGGCCGCCGAACTGCCAATCCCAGGCTTGAAGGATACCGGCTACCTCACCAACGAGACCTTGTTTTCGCTGACAGAACTGCCCAAGCGACTGATCGTCATCGGCGGCGGTCCCATCGGCTGCGAGATGGCTCAGAGCTTCGCTCGCTTTGGATCAATCGTCACGCTCATCGAAAAATCGTCGCACATCATGAGTCGCGAAGAAGACGATGCCGCCTTGATCGTTCAACAAGCCCTGCAGAAAGATGGCGTCAAGATGGCTCTTGATGCGAAAGTGATTCGTGTCGAGCGTGAAGGCTCGGACCGCGTGGTTGTCGTTTCGCGTGCAGGGCATGAAGAACGAATCAGTGGCGATCAGATTCTGGTCGGCATCGGCCGAACACCTAATTTGGATGGACTCGGACTTGAGGCAATCGGTGTGGCAGCACATCCACAACATGGCGTTGAGGTCGACGATCGATTGCGAACGACCAACTCGAACATCTATGCGGCAGGCGATGTCTGCTCCAAGTTCAAGTTTACGCATGCGGCGGACTTTCTGGCGCGTATCGTAATTCAGAACACGCTGTTCATGGGGCGGGCCAAAGCCAGCAAGCTGATCATTCCATGGTGCACCTACACCTCACCAGAAGTCGCGCATGTCGGTGTCTACCCCAATGAAGCGGCCGAAACAGGTATTCAGCTAAACACCTTCACTCAGCCACTCTCTGGCGTCGATCGGGCCATCCTGGACGGTGAAGTGGACGGCTTCGTGCGAGTGCATTGCCAGAAAGGCTCCGCTCGAATCCTGGGTGCGACGATCGTGGCGGCGCATGCCGGCGACATGATCAGTGAGATCGTCATGGCCATGAAGCAGCGCATCGGCCTCGGGAAGGTCGCGTCGGTCATTCATCCGTATCCAACTCAGGCGGAAGCGGTTCGCAAATTGGGCGACCAGTTCAATCGAACGAAGCTAACACCGACCGTCAAGTCGCTGTTCAATACATGGTTACGATGGACGCGATAAGTCGAAAAGGCTGTCGTGAAAACGCGTTCCGTGATACTGGACGTTGCTGTGGATTTCTGTTTGAACAGGGCAAATAGTGAACCGCACCACCGAGGCATTCGTACCACGTAGTGTCTTAGAGATCCGCTATCACTAACAAAATGAACTGCCGTGCTGAGGATAACTGCACTTTCGATCGTCAGCAATTTGTTCGTTTTCTCTGCGGGCTCTGCGAACTCTGCGTTTCAAAAGGATCTGCAAAACGAGCTAACGGGTAACTGACAATTCAGTGGGTCTGCGTTTCGCTCGCCAGTCTTCGATAAAGCTCGGTCATATCTTTGGCTCCGGTCTTTTCATACGCTGCCGCCAGGCTGGGGTAAATTGCTGGACGAAGCTCTTTGGTTTCCAGCGCGTCTTCCAGATCGGAGATCGCTTCCTGCCAGCGGGCGAGCTTTAAATGGATCTGCCCGCGAGTCTCCAAGAAGTAGGTGTAACTTGGCAATTTCTCGAGCGCCGTATTGACCAGCGCCAGAGCTTTCTCGAGGTCGCCGTCGCGATTTTCAGCAATAGCAATCGCCAGATTGTTCAGGATAGCAGGAGCATTCGGCTCGCGTTGCAATGCCAGCTCCAACTGCACTTTGGCCTCTACGGCACGGCCATCCAGCAGTGCCAGGGTACCGCGAATGAAGTGCGTTGACACTGGATCAGCTCCCTCGAGAATGGCCTTTTTCAAGGATACCACTTCAGGTGAACGATTGTCCCGGTAATCAATCAAGAGCTGGGCAATAGACGCGCCGACCAGCGGATCTGACGGCGCAACACCAATGGCAGAATGCAGGATTTGCAGTCGCTTCACCAGATTCTTGGAACTCACGTCGCCAGTGGCCAGGTGATTTGACCATACCACTAGCGCCTCGGCAGTTATGCTCGCCAAGCGACTATCTTTCGTTAGTCGATATCCATCGTTGAGCAATCCAGCGGCCTCTTCAAATTTAGTTTGAAGCATCAAGACTCGCGCCAGGTCAATTCTTGACAGAACATCGCTCGGTTTGCGCGATAGCTTGGATTCACAATGTCTTTGTGCAATCGTCGCATATTTGGTAACGCCAGCCGTATCTTGCTGCGATCGGCAAAGCGCGGCGGCTGCGAGTGCTAACTCTGGACGATCAGGGACGACTTCCGCCAGGTATCTTTCCGCATCGCCATAGGCACCAACCTCCGCCAGGTAGCTGAACATCAATACCTTGCTGGACAGCAAGTTTTCACCCATCAAATTGCTCAAGCCAATTTCCATCAACTTGCGAAAACGTGCATGGTCTTCGGCTGACCAGTTTTTGAGTTCTTGCAGGTTAGATTCTTGAGCAACTATCCACATGGCGGCCAGACCATACTGTTTCGATATAGCCAAGTCCTCCATGCGATCAACAGCTGCCTGACGGTTACCTCGTTTATGATCGAGCAACGCTTGCTGATATTGCAATTCCAGATTGTCTGGGCTGCAATCGACTAAATCTTTGAGCACCACTGCGGCCACTTCGAAGTCCTGCTGCTTTACCGAGTCGTCAAACAAGGCGCGGTATCGGTTTTCGCGAAACTGCGATAGATGACTTGCACTAAAGGCGATGGCCGTAACTAACGCCGTTCCCAGGGCAATTGCGGGAAACGCGGTCATGATGGCTGAATACGGACGCGACAGTATCCAATCAATTGCGAACGAGAAAGACCACTTGCACCAGCACCAAGGATTCAACATGTGGCGCATCGAAGTTCCCACACGAGCGGTACTATCTGGCCGGTAGGCAGCCATAGGAATAGGCGAGTTGAACCTGAGAGATCGTCTCAGAAAACGTCGTGAACGCTGAAGTAGTTGCATGGCTAAGCCTTTCTATAGTTATCAGCGGCCAGAGGCAGGAGCATTCGATTCCACATGCGACTCAGAGGATTTAAGAACCCTGGGGATGAATCCGTCGGCACTGGCATAAATAGGATTCGCAGGCAGCGATCAGTCGAGAATATTAGTCCAATCGCCAGCATGAGAGTCGCTACATTCAACAATACAAATAGCCAGCCCGTGCTAACATCGACTTCGTACGTGTGTCGCAGAAACCCGATCGTACATAATTGCACCAAGTGCATTCCGAACACCCACAGAATGGCGGCCCCGATGTAGGCTGGCAGCAAGACCATCGGCCTACGCAACCAAGAAAACACGAGGCAGGCCACAAACAACATCCACCCAATGAAGGGTGAATTCACAAGACTTTCATCCACTGACAACGCGAATCTGGCGAATTCAAAATGCCCGGGCTCGCGGTGAAACGGAACACCAAGCGAATCCAGGCCTAACGTGACAGTGTGGGAAAGCACTTGTTGGTACGCTTGATCGAGCTTGGTGGCTACGATACTTGGCATTGGTACCAACGTGCACAGAGCAGGCCAGAGATTCAGTAGATTCGAGCGTCTCGCCTGTTGGCTGCCGGCATGCGTCGCCAACCAGGCACCAGCCAATAGTATCCACCCCAGTAATGCAGTCGGGATCGACAACAGGCACACGGCGCATACTTGGCAAGCGATGCCCGCCATCGCCAAGAGTAGGCTAGTTCTAGTTCTTGGAAACAGCGAGATCTTGTTCCAACGCGAGCGAACAATTGACAGAAAGATAAATAGTGCAGCAGACCAGGCACAGAGGCTGAAGACATAGACTGGCAGCGCTTCGATTCGCGACAATCCCGACAGAAACGGAGCTAGTACAAACGGGACCGGGCCGAGCAACGCAATGGCCCAAAATACTTGTGCGCCCAGTTGAGACCGCTGGCGCAAGTCGACCAATGACGCATGTGAATCACGCGGCGTATTCTCTGAACTCATTTTTGTGCCTGCAAAGAAATTGAAAGTTTGCAGCCGCCGTCCCGATGGGTGGACAGGCGGCTGCAGCATATTTGCACTACAGAACAGCCAGTTGCAATTAGCTCTTTCTTGACTTGCAACGCAACCGTCGAACACAGGCGCCTACACCCATCAAGCCGACCAGTGCCATCGAGCTTGGTTCTGGCACAGCACTAACCGTGAACGAGATTCGACCGATGTCAGTGGCTCCGGCCAGGCTATTGCTGAATGAATAGCCAGCGCCAGTGGTCAACCCATTGAAGACATCCAGTTCCGAGAAGTCGAATGCTACGGTTCCACCTTCGTCCACTCGATTGCCATTGACACCGCCGGCGACGAAAGCCGCATTGGCGGCAATGGCGACCTCAGAATTGGCATCCCAAATTTGGGCTGCGGTTTGGTTGATCTGCGAGATCAAAAGGTTGCCCGAAGCATCCAGGATCTCGAAGGCTGCAGGATTGTCATTTCCAATGAACAAATCGTTGCTCGGGATGACCATCGAAGCAAAGGTAAAGAAACGGTTGACGCTTGTGTCGATGGTAAACGTTTGCGAAGCCATGCTCATGAAACCACCACCAACGTTGGCAGTCGGAACAAGTGCGCCGCCAACTGTGCCGAGCACGGCGGTCGGATCAGCAGCTGCAAAGGCCGGAAACCAATCTGCACCACTGCCGCCCTCGGCAATGGAAATAATCGGGGCGGTAGCTGTGGTGCCGATATCGAAGGAATCAAAGGTGCCGTTGCCGAACCCCACGCGCAATGGGGCAAATGACACGCTGTTAACTGGGGCCAGGTTCTGGAAAGTCACTGTTACATTGACAATGGCTGCCTGGCAATCGCTTGCCCAGGCCAACGGCAGTAAGCTGACGAGCAACGCGCCCACACTTCTCACTAAAACTTGCATAATTCGTTCCGATCGATCGAGGTTCATCAAGACTGCGGCCCAACGTAGGTCCGCCGCTTGCCATGCTAGAATGGAGCGGGGATGAGAATTGTGAGCGAACTCACATACCTGTCGCTTGGACGAGAATTTTTCTATCGTTCTCGACGGAAAACTGGGGAATTCAGCTGATCTGCAAAAGTGCAGTTCCGCTTCTGACGGAGTTTTTTTGAGTTTTTGCGTCTCTCAGTGAGGGTGCTCACATACAGTTAGGGTGTCATGCGGACGATTATGGAACAGCACACGCTTTGACGCGTGGTGAATTTCCAGGTAACTTCAGTGATTGATGCGACAGGTTTCGCTCTGAAAAAATATGAGCATGATCATGAATTCACAGACAGACAGTGGCGACGGCTGGGAAGCATGTCCCGAAGGAACTCTACAGGCTCTGTCGAAGCGTTCTCGGCAACGCAAATCCATCCAGCGGGCGGCGTTGATGATCCCGTTGACGGTCCTCGCTTTGTTTGCATTGACTTGGAATGGGCTAATTCAGCTGCCCTTTGGTTCGACTGGCCCATTATTGTGCGATCAAGTCGAGAAGCTTCTGCCCGCCTATGCTTCCAACTCACTCTCCGCCTCTCAGCGTGAACGGGTTCAGAAGCATCTCAAGAAATGTCCCTTTTGCAGGGCCAAGCTGCAGGCGATTCAGGCAGCCCAATCGGTCGCGTATCGAGATCAAGAAGACTGGCGGACTAGTTCGAGCGCGGTGGCTAGGATTCGGTCAACCGGTTTTATCCGTCGGCCACTCGCGATCGACGGATGAAGCCAAGCGCCAAACATCCCTGAGGATGACACTTTCGCGTCTACCGTCAACAATGCCCTCGGCCTTCATTTTTCCCAGCAAGATGGTTACCGTCTCGCGCGTCGTGCCGATCAAATTCGCAAGTTCCTGATGTGAGAGCTTAAGACCAATGCGGATGCCATCGTCGACAGCTGATCCAAACTGCTCGGCCAAGTCGAGAAGTAGGTGCGAAAGTCGCTGTTGATTCGATGAGAACAACAAACTCTTCAGTCGATTCTCGATTCTTCGCCTGCGAAAGCCGACGATTTTGGTGATCGCCACGACAAATTGCATGTTGGCTTCCATGAACGGCAGCAGCGCATCTCTGGGTATGCGCACAATCGTAGTATCCTCTACGGCCTCACAATATTCATCGCGATGACCTACTTCCAGTAATGACAACTCGCCGAAGACTTCGCCGACTTTAATGAATGCTAGGGTCGACGCCTTGCCTTCAGCGGTCAAATGACAGAGCTTGACCAGTCCCTCAGCCACCAGATAGATTGAGTCGGCATTTTCACCTGGTAAATAAATGGGAGTTCCACGAGGAAATTTCTTCCATCGAGATTGACGCTCAATCACCACCAGCTGATCGGCGTCCAGCATCTCGAGCAAACGGCTCGACTTAAGATACCAAATTCGCTCTTGCATGAAACTTTCGCTAGTGGTTGATTATGCGCATGCTCGCATCAGTTTAGCTTCGGCCTGCATAGGACAAGCGATACACACGTCTGGTCGAATATAGCACAAGCGAAGCGTTTTCCTACTCGCCAGAGTTGTCCTGGCAATCCGCAATAATCAAAGACCAGTATGAAGGTTTGTGTCGGACCGGAGGCTGTTCAGAAGGGCCTCGACTGGTCTCAACATGAATTCGGAGATTTGTACACGCAAAGGCACAAAGCCCGCTAAGAACAAGCCTGAGGCGGACTTGTATCTTTGCGAGCTTCGCGTCTGTTGGTTTGTTAAAATTTAAGTTCGTGGGCTGTTTCAGTTCTGTGAGTTTGCTCACACAACTCGTAGGACGGGTCTCCAGGCCCGTCCGACAGGCCCGTCCAACAGGCTGAATTTTCACTGGCCCGCATATCTTGAGCGGGCCTGGAGACCCGCTCTACGATGTGACAGTGCACGATAGCGGGTTCATTTGCGCGTCTGCCGCAAGGTGTAGCGCACGAAGTCGATTAAGCCCGCAAAGCGATAGCTGGAGTCGACATAGTGCTCGATGACATAGAATGCGAAGTAGTAGGCGCGGCAAAAGGCCCAGATAGTTATGCCTAGTAGGAGCACCGCAGTGAGCGACGGTACCTGCGCAATCAGCAAAGCTGCCGAGAAGAGTCCCAGAAAAAGAAACAGACCGCCCTTTAGCCAGATCACTCGCGGGTTCTTGAGGTCGGTCATCTTAGAACCTTTCAGAGTACAACACTGGGGTAGCTGGGATTCCTTATGATCATTTTAGCTGGATAGGTAGGGTCGGCCATACTTGAGGCTCAACTTCGATCAGCCAATAGCACGTGGACACTGGCGTGGCCAAGCGCCTCACCAGTGCCACTTGAAACAAAGGCCGGAGAATCGGATGTCGTTATCGAGTTGTAGCGCTCGTTTCGCTCCACAGCGAAACCGCGGTTCTGGTCACGATGCGCAGTCGGTACGCATAGGCCGTTCGCGGTTGCAATCGATTGTCCGTGAACTTCTTGTCGTTGGCGGTGACTTGACCAATGGTTACCCAGAATCCGAGATTGGGATCGAAACTTTGAACTTGCACTTGGGTGTTCCTGTTGAAATCACCCCGCCACGATATTTCGATGGCCGTCCGCGACTTGGCCCGAGCTGATACGGCACGCAGTGAGGCGAGGGCAGGGCCGGTCTGCAAGTCAACGGTCAGCGGAGCACCGCCAGCAATATCGAATCGCCAGGGTGTGACTCGGTAACTGTAAGTGATACCATCCAGGGCCGTTGTATCCACATATGTAGTCGAATCTGGCGGCAAACTTGCAATCGTTTCGTAAGCAATCGACACGCCTAGTTCAGCCCGCTCGACTGCAAAGAACGTTTCGTTGTCGGCCATATCGGTCCAACTTAAATGGACATCGCCGTCGATGACCGCACCCACCAGATCGGCAACTTGATTGGGCATCAGGTAACTGGTTTTGGCCGTTGCCAAGTTCGAGAATTCCGAACTACCCTCTGCGTTGTAAGCACGCACGCGATAGGTGTAAGTGGTGTTTTCCGCTAACCCAGTATCGTTGAACGAGCCTACATTGCTGAGTGTGCCCAAGGACACAGTCTCAAAGGTACCGCTGCCATCGCCAACGGAGCGCTGAATCTCAAAGCCAGTTTCATTGGTCGAGTTATCGAGCCAGAACAATGAAATCGCTGGATCGCCCGGTCGACTAGGCTGCAAAGTCAATTCCGACGGAGCATCAGGCACTTGACCAATTGCCGGCGTTCCCACCAGGAACCCCAACATAGTTAGAACTACACCAATTCGATTCATCCATCGCTTCATACTGCACCTCGGTTCGAGCTAGAACAAGTGGATCAACTTCGTAACACCAGCGAGAGGCAATAAGGGGTCAACGATCCGCCAGCCAATTCATACAAGGCGACAACTTGCCACGGAGCATTTTGAGTTATCACAGGCGCAATTTGCGGTTTGTCGTTGGAAGAGTTTGCAAAGTCTAGGGGTGGCGGAATTGGCGATCTACCCAATAATGTGCACATGGGTGAACTTTCTGGCGATCAGTTAAGCGTCTTTCTATTGGGTTTGGCAGTACTGCTGGCGGCTGCGCATTTGCTGGGCGAGTTAGCCAGGCGACTGGGCCAGCCGGTAGTCATCGGCGAAATGGTGGCTGGGCTGCTATTGGGGCCCACGTTTTTTGGTTGGCTGGCGCCTAACACTCAAGCCTGGCTGTTCCCACACGACGGGGCCGCAGCCATTGCGCTAGATGGTATCGTGATGTTAGCAGTGACGATGCTGTTACTGCTGGCCGGCATGGAAGTGGATCTATCCACGGTGCGCCGGCAAGGCACAGCGGTCGTATTTATCTCGACCTTGGCCGTCTTGATACCGCTGGCCGTGGGCGTCGGCTTGGCTTGGCTCAATCCAATGTTCTGGGGTATGCCCGTCGAGGGTGAGCCGACGACTTTTGCTTTGTTCTTCGGCACAGCCCTGGCCGTCAGTGCCCTCCCGGTTATCGCCAAGATCTTGCTGGATCTCGACCTTTTTCAATCTGACTTTGGCATGTTAGTTTTGATCTCGGCGACCTTATGTAATTTCTGCGCATGGCTGCTGTTTTCGATTGTCTTGGGTGGTAGTGAAGGCGACACGCCGCTAGCGACGGTAGCCTTGCTCACACTGGCCTTTGCCGTGTTCATGCTGTCCGCAGGTCGCTATGTGGCAGACAGATTGCTCAGCTGGGTACAAGCAGAACTGAGTTGGCCATCGGGAGTATTGGGGTTCATGTTGATCGCTGGTCTATTGGGAGCAGCCGTCACCGATGCCCTGGGCGTCCATGCGATATTCGGTGCGTTTTTGACTGGTATTGCCCTGGGCGACTCGCCGCAAATGCGCGAGCAAACACGCCACGTGGTTCATCGCTTTGTTGAAGGCGTCTTGGCACCAATCTTTGTCGCGGCCATCGGTTTAAAAGTTAACTTCGCGATGAACTTCCAACCGGTATTGGTCGTCAGCGTGGTCTCGATCGGTATGGCAGTTAAATTGGTAGCCGGATGGCTAGGAGCGCGCTTGGCATCGCGTGACTCCTCTGAAGCTTGGGCCATCGGTTGGGCCTTAAGCGCTCGCGGTGAACTCGGCATCGTAATTGGGCTACTGGCTTGGGAAGCAGGAGTCATTCGCGAACGCTTGTTCGTCGCCATTGTCAGTCTGGCAGTAGTTACCTCCGGGCTGGCAGGTCCCATGCTGAAAAGGCTGTTAAAGAAACAGGCTAGACGTTCCCTTGGCACCATGCTCGAGACACGCAATTGCTTGCCTCATATCGCCGCCGACAGTGCAGACGACGTACTCCGCCAATTGTGTATGGTAGCGGCGGAACGAACCAAGCTCGATTCGCCAGGAATCGTACTTGCGGTGCTGGATCGTGAACGCATGAAAGGTACCGGCCTGGGCAACGGCATCGCTGTTCCCAACGCGCGACTACCAGAGTTGACTACGCCGCATCTCTTTGTGGGAACACTTCAGCATGGAGTTGATTTTGCGGGTGTCGACGACGAGCCTGTGCGGCTGGTCTTTTTAATTCTCACCCCAGCCGATGATCCTGTGGTGCAATTGGAGATATTGTCGGCTATCGGAAATTTCTCACACAACGCCAAGATGGTTCGCGAAGCCAAGGATGCTCGCACTCCTCTGGAACTTGCCGGCGTCTTTAACGTCGCCGACTCGCTCCTCCGCTCACCCACATGACGTTATCCGCTGTGCAGGGCCCACATACCTAACCACAGAGACACAGAGGCACAGAGAAAACAGCGTCTCTTGCGACTGACTTTGCAACCGCGGACCTAGAATCCTGGCTATTCGTGGCCATTCACGCGACCTTCAAAACTCTTAGTCCTACGTTTGATTCAACGCCACACCTCTGTGGCTCTGTGTCTCTGTGGTTCATTCACCACAACGATCCAGAGAAAACGTGTTAAAGCGCGAGACGCCTAATGCCATCTTTGAGTACTGGAACATTGAAATTGATCAGTAGACCCAGACGAACATTGCTCAGTTTCATATAGCTCAGAATTTGAGCAGTGTGGACCGGTGAAAGCGAGCTAACGGACTTAAGTTCTACCACCAGTCGTTTGGCAAAGTAAAAGTCCATGATCAGGTCCTCGCCCAGCTGATAACCTTTGTAGAGCAGGGGCACACGTGCCTGCGCGATACTTGTAATTCCGCGTAGCTGCAATTCGATGTCCAAACTCTTTTGATAGATAGCTTCTAACAAGCCAGGACCGAGAATGCTGTGAACTTCAATGGCTGCTCCAATTACCATGCCAGTCAATTCGTTATCACTCATCGCGCCCTCCAAACATTCTCTCTCTTTACGATTCGACGCCTCACCTCTGTGGTTAATTAATAGACAATTATTACGCGCTCAGGAACTTTGTTCCACTCTGCTAACAGGGAAATGTTCTAACCACAGAGGCACAGAGGCACAGAGAAGACCGGGTCTTTTTTGGGCTGGTCTGGCAACCACGGACCGAGGGGATTTACCGATCGGTGAACCAGTAGAAGGCTAGCGATGGAATCGAAATTTGTTCATCAACCGATTCGATGAATTGGCCGGAGACTAGATCGTACATCCGTCCGTGCTGAAAGAAGCCGAATGAGGCAATGTCACTGACCGAGAGCGATTCGTCTTGGTCCTTGAAATTGCATATAACCAGTACATTCCCCAGTCGACTGGTGCGCGCAAACACTAGCAAGTTGGAATTATCACATGGAATCAATTCGCGATTATCTAGATCAGCGAAAGCTGGCGTCTCTTTGCGAATAGCAATCAACTTTTTGAGCGGAAAGAAAATGCGTTGTTCGACCGAACCGTGATCGAAGCGGCGTTCGGCTTGTTCCCAATCAAAGCTTGATCGATGTGCCCAGCGTGAATCGTGGCGCTTGGATGGATCCTCTAGATATTGCAGGGAGTTGAGCATGCCGATGGCATCTCCGTAATACAACAGCGGCAAGCCTCCAAAACTCAGAATCACGCTATGCAGTAGCAGTATGGATCGAATCGAAGCATCGATCGCCGCGGTGTCGCCACTTTCAATAGCCGACTCGAGTCCCACCAAAGAGGCAAGCGCGCCCGAGATTCGCATGTCACCTGTCTTAGGGTTCTCACCAAATGGCAAGCCGCGTGCAGGCGATCCAGGAAACCTGCCCGTAAAGTAATCGACCAGAAAACGCCGATGTTTCACCGGTTCGTAGCCTGCCAGACGTACATCGTTATCGTCGAAGCCTAAACCGATGTCGTCATGGCAACGCACATAGTTCAGCCATGTTGCTCTAGCCAGTTTGGTTGGCAAGTTACGAATGCCCACGTTCAACAGCTTGGCGTTCTTGGTTGCCACCGCATCCCACAACAGCGCCATCGTCGTCGCGTTATATGCGATCTCACACTCCTTGGCATTGATCGCATCTTCGCCAAAGTACTTGGCGATCTCCGACGGAGCCACGATGGCTTCGGCGATAAACAATACTCCGGGTGCCGTCACTTGACAACAGTCTTTCATCAACTGCAGCAGCAAATGCGCTTCGCGCTCATTCTGCGAAGTACTACCGATCTTCTTCCATAAAAAAGCAACTGCATCCAGCCGCAGGATATCCGCTCCTCGGTTAGCCCAGAACAGAATGATATTGATCATCTCGATCAAGACGGCCGGGTTCGAATAATTCAGATCCCATTGGTAGCTGTTGAAGACCGTCATCACGTAACGGTTCATCTCAGCATCCCAAGTAAAGTTACCTGGCGACGTTTCGGGAAAGATCTCTGGCATCGACTCTTCATACATGTCTGGGGTATCGCGGTCAGCGAACGTGTAATAGTAGTCCTGATACTTCTTATCGCCGGCCCGCGCTTTCTTCGCCCACTCGTGTTCATCGGAGGTATGGTTGACGACCACATCCAGCACTAGCAGCATGTCGCGACGTTTTAATGTTGTGGCCAGTTCGACTAACTCGTCACTGGTGCCAAACTTGGAATCAATTTTGAGGTAGTCGCGGACTGCATAACCTCCGTCGCTCTTGTCCTGCGGACAATCGAGCATTGGCATGATATGCAACAGGTTGATGCCCAGCTCTTGCAAATACGGCAACTTGCTGCGCAATCCATTCAAGTCACCGGCAAAGCGATCGCAGTAGAGCGCCATCCCGACCCACTTCTGACTGAGAAACCAATTGAAATTCTTCTCGCGTTCGAGATCCGACTTCCTAAGTACTTTGGGGCGTTCGATATACCGACGTGCCAAGGTCTCCACCAGGGTCACCAATTGGCTTTGAAAATCGTCTCTCTCGCCATAGAGTCGATGGAACAGCGAATGGATGGCGTAGAAGTTGGCACCCAGTCGCGTGTAAAAATGCCGAAGTCGCAGCCTACTGATCTTCGGCTTCAACTCCTCAAGGATGTCATTGAGTGCCGAATGCGAAACTTGCTCGTACATGTGTATCTCTCGATGAAGCGGGGGAGTTTTCTGCGTTTCAGAAAATCCAGTCGACTACCTCTGGCCAGAAGTGACAAGCACCTTCCAAAATGCCAGACCGATAGTTACCGTTTAGCTCGCGCAGTTGTCCACTGGCGACGTAGAGCTGATCACTTGCATGCTCTTGTGCCCACCGCTTTATGTCGGCCTCAGCATTGGCGACCACGACGCTTGGAATGTCACTGCGAAACACATCCAGATCATTTCCACTGTCGCCTGCAAACAGCGAATCTTGTAGTTGGAACCCTTGCCGCTGCATCAAATAGACAATAGCCGTCAGCTTATTGGCTGCCAGCGGCAGTATGTCTAACAGACCGACGTTATTAGCTTGGTCAATACTCCAGACCAAGTTTGCGTCGAGATCGCAGGACGCGGTGTGTTGCCGGACCAACGACTTTAACTGATCTTCGTCCGACTTGCGTGAGACGTAATAACTCAGTTTGAATCGATTCTGCTTTTCCGCTTCTTGCAATTTCAGCTCAGGCAAGCTGGCTAGCTGTCCCTTCAGCCTGTTCACACTGGCTGACTGCCACCTTGCAGCCAGGTGCTCTTGCCAATCGTGCCACAGCGTCCAGCCCTCAGGCGAAACGTCGTAGATCGTAGTGCCGACATCACCAATCGCGAAATTTGGTTGAGGTAAGTCGTATTCCAGAATTGCTTGCTCGATAAGTTGCCGGTGACGCCCGGTTACATAGACCAAGGTTAATTCCTGTCTCGCGACCAATCGCTCGAATAGTGTTTTGGCTCGGGGCGATTCAGGCTGTACACCGTTGGGAATCAAGGTGCGATCCAAATCAGTGCACAGTAGCAGTCTTCTCATCCAGGTGTTCTTTCATCTGCGGGAATCCATAGTGATCCATGGCCTCGATGATGCCTGCCGCATAGGCGGCGTTAGAGAAGAAAACGTTTTCGCTGCCAGTTAAATGAGACAACTCACCGCGATGGCGACTATCGACGACGGTTCCCAGTGTATTGCCCATTAACATATCCGTATCAGCACTTGTCACGCCCGAGACCAGCGTGTTCTCCAGTGGAAACTCCAGCTGCTCGGCACACCACCGTAAGGCCAATCCCTTGGAAGCTCTTACCGGTAAGATATCCAGAAACTGCCCAAACGAAAACAGAACATTGGCTACCGTCTCGTTACGAAGCAACAGTTGTCGGATCTCTTGCACACTGACAAGCTTGGTATCGATATAGTAACTCAACTGAAACGCGCTCTGCTCGCTTTTAGGTTGTGCCGTAAGACCCGGCACATCCTTGAGCAATTCGCGTACAGCCTGCGGAGTCCACAAATGATCAATGTGTCGTTTCCAGGCCACATCTTTGGTTAGACCAGGAGCATAGTGTATCTCGGTGCCCTGACCAGTGATCAAGACGTCCGGAATAGGAATGTGATGCTGACGCAGAGTGGCCAAGGCATTTTCGAGTCTGCGACCAGTGGCGATGCCAAAGATCGCCAACTTGTGATTGGCTTTGAGAATCTGCAGCAACTTAGGCAACGAAACTTTGTCACCTATTAGGTTCAAATCCAAGCTCGTGAAGATCGCTCTATCGCGGAACACACCCTTGCGACGGTTGGGTTTCATTCTTTCGATGGAAGTGCTCTTTTCGACGATTGGCCGCACTACTTCCAGATAACGCTCGACGTGCGATTGCCACGAGTAGAATCGGCCAACTCGCTCGATTCCGTTGGCTGAATACTCCTGCCACTGCTGTTTGTCCTGCAAAACACTCAGCAGTGTATCGGCCATGACTTGCGTGTCGAGAGGATTGATCAGCTGACCGTTTTCGCAGTTTTTGATGATGTCGCTCGGCCCTCCGTCTTCAGTAGCGACGACTGGCAAACCCGATGCAGCGGCTTCGATGAGCGTTAGCCCAAATGGTTCGGTCAAGGCAGGATTAACAAACACGCCGCCTGAGGCCGTGGCCATACGCAGCAGTATCGGGATGTCTTGCGATTGATGGTGCTTGGGATAAGCCACTTTCCCGTACAGATCAAAGCGATCGATGGCGATCAAAATATCATTGAGTGCTGTTTTCGTGACCGTCTCCATCTCGCACAGGTCGTCACGATTGCCCGCTATCAACACCAGGTTAGCCGCGGCTTGCAACTCAGGCGATTGCCCGTAAGCGGTAATCAACGAGACAAAATTCTTCTTGGGATCCGGGCGTGCCACGGACAGAATCATCGGCTTGTCAGGAGAGATCAAGAAACGCTCAAGTTGGTGCGTAATGGCACTGTTGTCTTCGTTTTCACGCGGCGGAAAGAAGTTGACCAGGTCGATACCGGGAGGAATCACGCGCATTAGATCAGGCTGATAGAAATCATAGAGCCCGTATTGATACTCGATCTCTTGCTGGGTACTAGTAATTATTCGCTGCGCTACGCTCAACGTCGTCTCTTCAGCCTCAATGCGCCGTGAGATGTTATAAGTCGCTTCAATCTCCCGCCGCTTGACACCACTGGCCAACAACTGACTGCGCTTATTGCGACCCAGCGAGTGACCTGTGAAAATCAAGGGCACGCCCATGCGATGGGACAAGCGAGCCCCGACGTAACCGGCATCTGCATAATGGCCGTGAATCAGGTCAGGCGCTAACCCAGCAGACTTCAAGTAGTCATAGGCGTTGTCGACGAATGTCTCCAGCAGATCCCACAAAAGTTCTTTGCGGATGTATTTAGCTTCGCCACAGTCGATCCGCACAATCTCGGCCTTGTCCGACAAGGGCTCAAACGGCTCAGCGTAGTCCTCGCTAACTTGTTTGTCGATCACGCGCCGCGTCAGTAGTACCACCCGCTCTACATCATCTCTGTCACCCAAGGCGCGGGCCAACTCTACGACGTATTTCACCTGTCCACCGGTATCCGCATCCCGTCCAAGCTCAAGATCATGACCCCTTACCAGGCCGTGGACACTAATCAGAACAATGGTAAGTGGTCGTGAATTCATTGCCGCTCCACTCGTACCTCGTACACACGCACACACTCGTAGCCGAAGTCGCCAGACTTTGGACGAACTACCGACTCTGTCCAATCTCTGGCACTCTCGTAGCCGAAGTCGCCAGACTTTGGACGAACTACCCTAACGCTTCCAATCTCTGGCGAGATCGGCTACGTCAACCACGACCCTAAACGCTTCCCATCTCTGGCGAGATCGGCTACAACCGTTTCAATCTTTCGCGAATTCGACTAGCGATGCAAACCCCGGACCAAAATGCCTGACTTACTGTCTCAAACTGCTCATCAGTCTCGACCCTTACGACGCGAAGTGGGCGTTTTTGGCGCTATCATGATGGGACTGGGCGCGATTATCGGTACCGGGATATTTGTGAGTATTGGTAACGCAGCGGACATAGCGGGAACTTGGGTGGTCGTAGCCATTGCATTGGCCGCCATAGTGGCCGGTTTCAATGGACTTAGCAGCGCTCAATTGGCCGCAGCCCATCCTGTCAGTGGTGGTACCTACGAATACGGATATCGCTGGTTGCATCCCAGCCTGGGCTTCACTGCAGGTTGGATGTTCTTATGTGCCAAGAGTTCTTCGGCGGCCACTGCTGCGCTGGGCTTCGCGAGCTACGGACTCACAGTATGTGGCTTCACAACTACCAAGCTGCAATTACCTATCGCACTGGTTGCCATAGCGTCAGTTACCGGGCTGGCGCTAGCTGGTATGCGCAAGAGTTCGATACTCAACGCAATCATTGTGTCGATAACGTTGGCGGCGCTGGGATACTTCGTACTCTCTGGAGTAGTGACGCGATTGCACATGCCGACTGCTGAACTTAGCCGACTCCAATTTGCTCAACTGACCAAGAAGATCGAACTGGCTGGATTCTTGGAGGCTTGCGCACTGATGTTCGTAGCTTACACTGGCTATGGTCGCATTGCGACATTAGGTGAAGAGGTTCGTAATCCCAGAACGAATATACCCACGGCGATCATCGCGACTTTATTGATTTCGATGGTCATCTACATCGCCGTAGCTTGGGTTTGCCTGGCGACGGTGGGAACTGAATTTACTGGCAGTAATGCTGACCAGATCACGGCACCGCTAGAAACTGTGGCGCGGCAGTTCGACTTAACCGCAACAGACCGGGTAATTGCAGTGGGAGCGGTGACCGCGATGCTGGGGGTGCTCGTCAACTTGGTGCTGGGCTTGTCTCGTGTCGTGCTGGCGATGGGTCGCCGCGGAGACCTTCCGAGTATCTTTGCAACGCTCGACCGGTCTGCCACTACGCCGGTACCGGCGGTAATCGCAGTGGGCGTGTTGATTTCCGCGATTTCCTTGGTGAAAGACGTCAAGACAACCTGGTCGTTTAGTGCCTTCACGGTCTTAGTCTATTACGCCATCACCAACCTGGCAGCCATCCGCATGTCAGAGGCCGAGCGCAGGTATCCAAAACTGTTGGCCTGGCTTGGTCTGTTGTCGTGCTTGTTTCTGGCCTTTTGGGTTGACCGCCACATCTGGATCATGGGGCTAGCGGTAATCGCAATTGGTCTTGGTTGGTGGCGATACGGCAGGCGGCTGATTCCTAAGCGAAGTTCGTAGCCCTGGCCTAGCGATGTTTTTTGTAAGTGGCGAATTTAGCTGACAAGGAAACGAGACCAATCGAGCTGGAGTTTGCAGGCACATTTCAGAGGGATGACTCAGTGGACTTTTCTCGTCACCATGCCGCTGCAATAATTAAGCCTGTCTTGATGGGCTCTGTGAATAACTCTTTTGTGAGAGACGGCGGTGAGCATACATGCATAAGCCCCAATCGGAAATCAGCACGGGCAATAAAGCACTCGATGATATCCTGCACGGTGGGTTTACAGCGGATCGCATGTATTTGATCGAAGGTTTCCCGGGCACGGGCAAGACGACGTTGGCCATGCAATTCTTGATTGACGGAGCAGCCCAAGGGGAGCGCGGTCTTTACGTTAGCTTGTCGGAAACTCGCGAGGAACTCGAGGGCATCGCCCATTCGCATGGCTGGTCACTATCCGGCATCGACTTTCATGAGCTCGTCGATGAGGAGAAACTGACCCAGGACCAAGCCAACTATACCATGTTCGAACCAGCGGAAATCGAACTGGGAGCGACCATTGATCGCGTGCTCAAGAAGGTAGAAGCTATCCAACCGCGTCGAGTTGTATTCGATTCGCTATCAGAGATGCGATTGCTGGCTCACGGACCACTCCGATACAGACGGCAAATACTGGCGTTAAAGCAATACTTCGTGGGGCGTCGGTGCACTACGCTATTGCTCGATGATAAATCGGGCGGCGAGCTCTCGATGGACGCCAATGATCAACAGTTGCAGAGCCTGGCGCACGGAGTGATACGTCTGGAACAATCGCTGAACCATTACGGAAACCCACGCCGACATTTGCGCGTCATTAAACATCGTGGTCGTGACTTTGTTGGTGGGACACATGATGTTTTGCTTAAACGCGGTGGTATGGTCGTTTATCCTCGTAAAACGCTGGAAACAACCAAGTGGCAATCGACAGGTGCCAATATCAGCAGTGGAAACAAACAGCTGGACAAACTGTTGGGCGGGGGATTGATGGAAGGTACCAGCACGCTCTTGCTGGGGCCGGCTGGTGTGGGCAAATCATCAACGGCAACGCAGTTCGCCGTTGCTGCGGCCAAACGTGGTCAGCGGGCTGTACTCTTTGAGTTCGAAGAAAGCCTCCAGGCGTTGCTGGCTCGGAGTCGTGGCCTGGGCTTCGAACTAGAAAAACATGTGGACCAAGGACTGATCGAGATTCTGCATTTTCAAGCAGGTGAAACCACACCCGCCGAGTTTGCCTCTCGAGTTCGCGATGCCATCGTTCCAGATGCTCAAGGTCGAAAAGTGGCCATCGCCGTTATCGACAGTTTGAATGGCTACCTCAGCTCGATGCCGCACGAGCACTTTTTACTAATTCAGTTAAATGATATCCTGCAAATGCTCGGTCGCCACGGCATTACTTCGTTTTTGATCACCGCGCAGCACGGCATGCTGGGGACAAACATGCAAACGCCCGTCGATGCCAGCTATATTGCGGATAATGTAATATTGTTTCGCTACTTCGAAACCGCGGGTGAAATTCGCCAAGCCATATCGATGGTCAAAAAACGCACAGGCGCCCACGAGAAAACCATTCGGGAATTTGGGCTGAGCGATCAGGGACTACACATCGGTCAACCACTAGTCGAATTTCATGGGGTGCTCAGTGGGATACCCAGCTTTGTTGGAAAGAAAGACGATCTTCTGGACCGGGACGACCTGGAAGCATGACTGATGGGACAGGCAGGGAACTAAGACCGACCAATGACGACAGCTTCACAGTCACAGTGCTTGCCCCCACCCCTCAGGATGCCAAGCACTGCGAGCGGATACTGCAAGAACTCGGAATTCCAGCCCGTATTGTATCTTCAATTTACGAGATCATCCATCTGATAACCCGCGGCGTCGGCGCGGTTCTGATTGCTCAAGAGTTCTTGACCAGAGAGGCAATGGAACATCTGGAGCAAGCCATTCAAGATCAGCCTTCTTGGTCCGATGTGCCGATTCTCATCTTATTAGCTCATGGTGAAGATTCACCGCGCATCGTAGCTGACCTGCTCTCCCTTAGGCATGTGACGTTGATCGAGCGCCCTTTACGCATCGCCATGTTCGCCAGTACCTTGCGCGCAAAACTTCGAGATCGCGCGCGACAGTACGAGGTGCGAGACCTGTTGCTGCAGGCGCAGCAGGCAAACGAGTCCAAGAGCTCCTTCGTGGCTAACATGTCGCACGAAATCCGTACACCTCTAACTGCCATCCTGGGTTATGCAGAGCTGCTGCTGGAACATGTGCGCAGTGACGAGGCCCGTGGCTTTCTGACGACCATCCGCCGCAACGGAGACTATTTACTGGAGATCGTCAATGACATCCTCGATCTTTCAAAAATAGAAGCGGGCAAGATCGATTTGGACATCGAGCGCTTTGAGCTAGCGGCACTGATCGAAGATATTCGTAGCGTGCTCGAAGTTCGCGCGCAGGAAAGCGGACTCCGTTTGATCGTCGATTACCAAACGCGGATTCCCAAGTATATCGAGAGCGACGCGAAGCGGCTGAAACAAATCTTGATCAACCTGATCAGCAATGCGATCAAGTTCACCAAAGAAGGTGAAATTCGGCTGGCCATAAGTCTGCAGACCAGTGGTTCGTTGCAGTTTAAGGTCACAGATACCGGCATCGGTATGTCACCTGAACAACTTAATCGCTTGTTCAAGCCATACTCACAAGGGGACTCATTGATCGCGCAGGAGTTCGGCGGCACGGGATTGGGACTGGCTATCAGCCAGCGGCTAGCTGCTCTGCTAGGCGGTCAAATTACCGTGCGCAGTACTTTGAATCAGGGTAGTGAATTCTCAGTCACTCTCCCCGTCGGCCAGTTAGCTGAAAGCTGTTGGCTCCAGCCAGCAGACATCGTCGAATCCCAAGCACAGGAGGTATTTCCCAAAGACATTCGCCTGGATGCGCGCGTACTGATTGTCGACGACCGCCGCGATATCCGCTTTCTAACCAAACATATCCTGGCCAAAGCTGGTGGCATGATCACCGAAGCTGAAGATGGACTGCTGGCCATTGAGGCCGTCAAGCTGTCCACTCGCATGGGCGAGCAAATTGATTTGATCGTGTTGGACATGCAAATGCCCAACATGGATGGCTACGAAACGGCCAGGGTTTTACGTACGATCGGTTACTCCGGTCCCATCCTGGCGCTGACCGCCAGCGCTATGCAAGGCGATATGATTCGATGCCTGAAAGCCGGCTGCGATAGCTACATCACCAAACCCATCGTTGCTGAAAAGATACTGGCCATGGCCAGTAAACTGATCGAGGCCAATCGCTCGAGTCTTGGAAAGTCACCTGCGTAACGAATCACTGGGGATGGAACGAACTTTGCTTGTGTGGCAGCCATCTGCTATCACCAGTCCAAAATAAAGTTGTCCTGCCCATGATGCCCTTTAGCGTGCTACGATCGTTTCTGCTGTTCATAATTAGCTGGGCGTTGTTAGGCGGGGCGATCTATCTGGCGTACGACGCCTATCACAACTTTCAAACGCGCGACGTTCAATCAACCTCGATTCGCGTCCCCAGCCGCATCGGTAACGAGACGAGCAATGAGACTACGATTCTAGATGACTTGCCACAGGAGCGAACGGTAGTAGTACAAAACACCGACAACAGTTGGTATGCCTGGGGCGAGTTGGCCGTTGCGATTCTGTGCTTAGGCCTCTGCATTGGGGGACGAGCACCAGTGCGCATGTTCATGAAACGCGGTTCCGCGACGCAAAGTCAAACACTACCACCTGGTTCAAGTTTCGAGGTCAGTCGGCCTGATGGTTCGCGTTTGCATTGCCAATCCTTTGGCAGTGAGCATGGGCCCACACTGTTACTGACACATGGATGGTCATTAGACTCATCAGCTTGGCGGTACATGTTGGCATCTCTGGTACCGCGGTACCGCGTGGTTGTCTGGGATTTGCCAGGACTGGGCAAGTCGCGTGGACCTGAAAATAACGATTTCAGTCTGGAGAAACTGGCGCAGGACCTCAATGCAATTTTGGAACACGTGGCTGCAGATGGACCAGTTGTTTTGGTCGGGCATAGTATTGGTGGCATGACCCAACAAACCTTCTGTCGCCTGCACAGCGAGAAGCTGGGTAAATCTGTCAAGGGCATGGTGATGCTCCAGACTACATACACCAACCCCTTAGCAACTAATGCTTTGTCCCCAGTCGTCAAACCATTACAACCTCTAATCGCCGGCATGAATTTCATCATGATTCCGTTGGCGCCGGTCTTTTGGTTGTCAAACTGGCAAAGCTACTTCAACGGTTCGTTGCACTGGGCTGCCAGGCTCGAAAGCTTTACCGGTAAACAAACTTGGGAGCAGTTAGATCACAGCGCCAAGCTGGGCGCAAAGGCCTGGCCGGCTGTGTTAGCGCGTGGAAACTTCGGCATGATGAAGTTCAATGAAGAACATGCGCTGCCTGACATCAACGTGCCAGTCCTGGTCGTCTCAGGGGCCAACGATATCCTGACGGTCCAATCGGCCAGCCGGCACATGGAACAGTTGATTCCCAACAATACGCCCAGCTCACATGCTGGTGGGCATCTGGGCCACTGGGAGCACAACGCCGAGGTCACGCAAACCATCTTGGCATTTGCAGACGGAGCCTTTGCTAAACCAAATGTTAGCACTATCCCTATACAGGCGATGTGAAGTAATCGTTTAACCCGAGGCCGCAGGCGAGGCGAACGCAGCGGTTGATTCTCAGGTGGCAAATCACCGACCAACGCACACGGATGCTTAGGTAAACGCAGACTTAGTTAGCAGGTGCACCTCGCTTGACGGCAAATCGTTTAACCCGTAGCCGCAGGCGAGGCGAACGCAGCGATTGATCTTCAGGTGGCAAATCACCGACCAACGCACACGGATGCTTAGGTAAACGCAGACTTAGTTAGCAGGTGCGCCTCGCCTGACGGCAAATCGTTTAACCCGAAGCCGCAGGCGAGGCGAACGCAGCGATTGATCTTCAGGTGGCAAATCACCGACCAACGCACACGGATGCTTAGGTAAACGCAGACTTAGTTAGCAGGTGCGCCTCGCCTGACGGCAAATCGTTTAACCCGAGGCCGCAGGCGAGGCGAACGCAGCGGTTGATTCTCAGGTGGCAAATCACCGACCAACGCACACGGATGCTTAGGTAAACGCAAACTTGGTTAGCAGGTGCACCTCGCCTGGCGGCAAATCGTTTAACCCGAAGCCGCAGGCGAGGCGAACGCAGCGGTTGATTCTCAGGTGGCAAATCACCGACCAACGCACACGGATGCTTAGGTAAACGCAGACTTAGTTAGCAGGTACGCCTCGCCTGGCGGCAAATCGTTTAACCCGAGGCCGCAGGCGAGGCGAACGCAGCGGTTGATTCTCAGGTGGCAAATCACCGACCTACGGACATGGATACTTAGGTAAACGCAGACTTAGTTAGCAGGTGCGCCTCGCCTGGCGGCAAATCGTTTAACCCGAAGCCGCAGGCGAGGCGAACGCAGCGGTTGATTCTCAGGTGGCAAATCACCGACCAACGCACACGGATGCTTAGGTAAACGCAGACTTAGTTAGCAGGTACGCCTCGCCTGACGGCAAATCGTTTAACCCGAAGCCGCAGAGGCGAGGCGAACGCAGCGGTTGATTCTCAGGTGGCAAATCACCGACCAACGCACACGGATGCTTAGGTAAACGCAGACTTAGTTAGCGGGTGCGCCTCGCCTGACGGCTACGGGTTAAACGATGATGCACCGACCAACGCACATGGATGCTCAGGTAAACGCAGTGGTCGGTTAGAGGGTTCACCTCGCCTGGCGGCTACGCGTTAACGAGCGGTCTGGCCGAGTATCCAGTCGCCGATGGTTTGCAGGGCGACCGGTGAGATCGTTTCTTCGATGGATTCGTATTGAGAAAGAGCTCCGGTGTCGCTGGTTTGAAACAAGTGGTTCAAGCCTGGCAGTTCGACGATCTTGTAGGCCTGGTTACCGCCGGCCTTTAAACTCTCTTCGATCTTCGGCAAGTTCAGCTTGGGATCGACTTGCACGTC
Organism: Rania fehmarnensis; assembly: GCF_056494185.1. Taxonomy (NCBI): domain Bacteria; kingdom Pseudomonadati; phylum Planctomycetota; class Planctomycetia; order Pirellulales; family Pirellulaceae; genus Rania; species Rania fehmarnensis. The sequence goes on along the minus strand of NZ_CM151398.1, from coordinate 1,535,820 downwards.
TTTCTCACCATTAATAGCCAGGACGGGACATTTGACTTGCTGCAAGACTGGTCCGGGTTCATGCTGCACGAAGTTGCGAAACCAGGGATTGTGCATGGCTTGTAGATTGGCTGTGACCAGCGCTGTAATCGCGGCTTTCGTTTCAGGGTCAACCGGTTCGCTCTTGGTCCCGGCTTCCGCTTCTAGCGCTTGAGCCTTTTCGATCACTTGATTGGCCGTGGTCTCGACGAACGTCTCGACTTTATCGTCTGGCTTCATTGCCTTCATGGCGGCGAAGGCAAATTCTTGAACGATGCGTTGACGCTCCGCCATCTCCGCGGTGCCGCCCTCCGCTTCGATGATTAGCTTGCCTTGCGAATAGAGAATCTGTTCGCCGTTGACGCCTGGTCCTGCCATCAAGACGATCCAGGCCAACTCAGGCTTCTTGACGGCTACCAGCGGCGCAACGATACCGCCTTCGCTATGACCGATGATTCCAATCTGCGCAGCGTCGATGCGTGCATGTTGTTTCAAGAAATCGACGGCCGCTGCGGCATCGGTAGCAAATTCTTCGCTAGTGGCCTTACCAAATTCACCGCTGGACTTGCCCACGCCGCGTTCATCGTAACGCAACACCGCCAGTCCATTTCGCGTTAGATAATTTGCTAATACCCAGAAAGGTTTGTGTCCCAGCAAGGTTTCGTCGCGATCCTGCGGCCCGGAACCGGTAACCAAGATGGCCGCTGCAAACTTCTTTTGCTTGTCATCCGACTGCGGCAGAGTCAGTGTACCACTGAGTTGTACATCCGCCGCGCCACCAGCAAAGGTTACTTCTTCGATGTCATAGGGAAAAGGCGGCTTGGGCATTTGCGGTCGCTCGGCAGCGATGACTTGCGGCTTGAGTGGTTCCTCCACGCGTGTCAGATTCAATTCCAGAGGTAAACCCTGGGACCACTTGCCTTCAATTCTTTGGTCATCAACTTTCTTACCGGTGTATTTGCCGCGCAACGAGGCCACATCGATTACAACCGTATCGCCCTCGACCGTGCGCGTGGCTTTGAATCCACCAACCTTTTGCGAGAGGCTGTCAACTACCACCTGCTCAGTGCCGCCGACGTTGTAGATGCGAAACTGCATCTTCAGCGTCTGCAGCCCCGCTTTCAGATCGCCGATCCAGACTTCAGCTGGTTTATCTGTGGGCGCAACGTCGTACTGTTTGAAATCGAGTGCAAAAGACTGACCACTTTGTTTCCACTGACCGCGAAAGACAGGTTTGTCGGCATTGGCCGTGGTGGCCTGTTCGTCTAATTTGGCAGCATACTTAGCTTTAGTGGACGACAACTCAAACTGCAACGTCTTGTCGTCGATAACCACCTCGGTCAATTCGAACTTGGCTTCGCCTTCGTCGAGACTCTTCAATTCGGCTGTCCAAGTTCCAGCGGCGTTCAACTTCGTCGTAACGACAAAACGAAACACGCGCGGCCCGGCATCCATCTCACCATAATACAGCTTGCCAGAATTAGCCGCCGGCAGTTGAGCCAAACCAGTTGTGCTGAAGCAAGCGAGCAGCAGCCTACAGAAAATTGACAATAAGCGTTGATACATGATTGAGTTCTCTTCGAGTTGAGCTGGTCAGGATTGCCAATAGTTTACACGGCTGGACGTAGTTATGTGGCATAGGCTTCCAGCCTGTGTGGCATAGGCTTCCAGCCTGTGGAGTCCCACTGACATGCTCGTAGACACCGCTGCCAAGCAGTGCTAAGCGGTGGGCAGTCACGCGTAACGCATCCACCGTCTGGCGACTGGTGGCTACGGAGCTGCATCCACCGTCTGGCGACTGGTGGCTACGGAGCTGTCTGCGAACGGCATTAGAGCGACACTACGCCACGCCAGCGTCACCTACTATGGAATCTGTTAGGATAACTGGAGATGCACACTCCAGGAGGAAATTGCAATGGCGGGCCGATCTGTTGTTGATGGTAATGAAGCTGTAGCCAGGATCGCTTATGCACTCAGCGAAGTGATCGCGATCTATCCGATTACGCCCGCCTCGGCGATGGGCGAACATGCCGACGTGTGGATGTCCCAGAAACGCCCCAGTCTGTTGGGAATCGTGCCCGAAGTCATCGAGATGCAGAGTGAAGCAGGCGCCGCGGGCGCAGTGCATGGAGCGCTGCAGGCGGGGGCTCTTTCAACCACCTTCACAGCTTCGCAAGGTCTGCTGTTGATGATCCCGAACATGTACAAGATCGCCGGAGAGCTGACTCCGACAGTCTTTCATGTCGCTGCACGCACACTGGCTACACACGCGCTGTCTATCTTTGGAGATCATAGCGATGTGATGGCTTGCCGATCCACCGGTTGGGCCATGCTGTGTGCCAGCAGCGTGCAAGAAGCTCCCGATATGGCCCTGATCTCGCATGCAGCCACGCTCGCCACGCGCTTGCCTTTCTTACACTTCTTTGATGGCTTTCGCACTTCGCATGAACTGAACTCGATCGAAGAGCTCAGCGAAGAACAAATGCGCTCGATGATCGATTGGCAACTGGTCTACGAGCATCGCTCGCGCGGGCTGACTCCTGATCGACCTGTCTTGCGTGGTTCAGCCCAAAATCCCGATGTCTTCTTTCAAGCTCGCGAAGCCATCAATCCGTTCTATGATCGGGCTCCGCAAATCGTGCAAGCCACGATGAATCGACTGGCACAGCTGACCGGGCGCAGCTACCACCTGTTCGATTATTATGGCGATCCGCAAGCTGAACGCGTAATCGTGCTGATGGGCTCGGCCTGTGGCGCATGTGAAGAAGCCGTTGATTTCCTGCGAGCTCGCGGCGAGCGCGTGGGCGTAATCAAAGTCAGGCTCTATCGGCCCTTCGATGTGGCAGCCTTTATTGCCTCTTTGCCCATATCGGTTCGCAGAATTGCGGTGCTCGACCGCATCAAAGAACCCGGCGCGATCGGTGAACCGCTGTATCAAGACGTGGTCACTGCGCTGGCCGAGCATCGCTGGGACAACAAGCTGGCCGCTCCTGAGATCGAGTGCATCATTGGTGGACGATATGGACTGGCCTCCAAAGAGTTTACGCCACCGATGGCGCTGACCATCTTTGAAGAACTTACTCGCGGGCGCCCCAAACGCGGCTTTACTATCGGCATCGAAGATGATGTGACTCATCGCAGCCTGAGAGTTGACCCAGCGCTAGAAGTCCCTGAAAGCGGGCAATTGCGAGCCATGTTTTATGGATTGGGTAGCGATGGGACCGTCAGCGCTATCAAGAGCACCGCTAAGATTGCCGGGAAGTTAGGCGGTTTGCATGCTCAAGCTTACTTCGTGTACGACTCCAAGAAGTCCGGCGCGATGACGATCTCGCATCTGCGATTGGATAACCAACCGCTGCGCGCCAGTACGCTGATTCAGAGACCAAACTTCGTCGCCTGCCATCGCTTCGCGTACCTCGAGCGATTCTCGATGCTGGACCAAGTCAGCGAAGGTGCGACCGTGCTGCTGAACTGTCCTTACCCAGCTGATCAAGTTTGGTCACACTTGCCAGCCAACTTCCAGCAGCACTGCATCGAGCGCCGCGTGCGCTTGCTGATTGTCGACGCCGATCAAATCGCCAGCGAAGTTGGACTGCCTGGACGCATAAGCACCGTCATGCAAACTTGCTTCTTTCTGGCTGCGCAGATTATTCCGATGGACCAGGCGGTCGAGGCTCTCAAAGAATCCGTCGAAAGTAGCTTCGGCAAACGTGGGGCAACGCTGGTCGACAAGAATCGATCAGCCATTGATCTGGCGCTCAAGCGCTTGCAAGAAGTTCCGCTGGGTTCCAAAGTCACAGGCACGCACGCGACATGGCAATGGACCGACACCAGCAGTGATGATTTTGTTCAACGTGTCACGGGGATCTTGTTGGCAGGGCAGGGCGACAAGTTGCCTGTCAGCGCCATGCCGGTTGACGGAACGTTTCCTACCGGCACTGCCAGTCTCGAAAAACGCAGTGTCGCCGCCGAGATTCCGGCTTGGATTCCGGATCTGTGCATTCAATGCGGACTGTGTGCCATGGTTTGCCCGCACGCGGCAATTCGCAGCAAGGTATATGCCAGCAGTGAGACCACACACGACGACCAGGCACCCGCTAGTTTTGCCTGGTTGCCGTGGCGCACCACGGGCAGTGATGGCGAAAGTGACATGCGCATGACGCTGCAGGTTGCTCCAGATGATTGCACTGGCTGTGGCGTATGCGTCGATGTCTGTCCGGCTCGCAGCAAGGAAGCCGTTAAAGTCAAAGCCATCAACATGACTGCCAAACCGGAGGTCATCAAGCAACAACGCGCGAACTTTGATTACTTCTTGAGGTTGCCTAACCTTGACCGCACCCGTATCGATACTGGAACCGTCAAGGGTTCGCAGCTTCTTCTGCCGCTGTTTGAGTTCTCTGGTGCCTGCGCAGGATGCGGCGAGACTCCGTATCTTAAGTTATTGTCACAGTTGTTTGGCGATCGAACAGTGATCGCCAATGCCACCGGCTGTTCGTCGATCTATGGTGGCAACCTGCCCACCACTCCCTGGTCCAAGAATGCTGAGGGTCGCGGACCCGCTTGGGCCAACAGCTTGTTTGAAGACAACGCGGAGTTCGGTCTGGGTATGCACCTGGCGATCGAGAAACGTCGCGAGCGAGCCCGCAGTTTGCTGCAAGAACTAGCGAGCACCTTAATCGATGCCACCTTTACTCAAGCACACATCGACCAGTTACTGAGCAATGAACAGGAAGACGAAACGCAAATTGCGCAGCAGCGATCCCTGGTCCAGTTGCTCTCGGCGCGTTTGCAACCGCAAGACGGCGAGCCCGCCAGAGAGTTGCAGCAGATGGTCGACGCCCTGGTGAAGAAGTCGGTATGGATTATTGGAGGCGATGGCTGGGCCTATGACATTGGCTTTGGTGGCCTCGATCACGTCTTGGCATCGGGTCGCAATGTCAACGTGTTGGTACTAGATACTGAGGTCTATTCGAACACAGGTGGGCAAGCGTCGAAGTCGACGCCCCGCGCGGCCATTGCCAAGTTTGCGTCGGCAGGCAAAGGGATCGGCAAGAAGGATATTGGCATGCTGGCCATGGCTTACGGGCATGTCTATGTCGCGCAGATTGCCATCGGGGCGCATCCGCTGCAGGCCTTGAAAGCGTTTCATGAAGCGGAGTCCTACGCTGGCCCGTCATTGATCATGGCCTACAGTCAATGCATTGCGCACGGGGTGGATTTATCGACTGGTATGACGCATCAGAAGGCCGCGGTCAACAGCGGATATTGGCCCCTCTATCGTTACGATCCTCGCGTAGCCCACGAAGGCTCGAAGCCATTTCATTTGGATTGTCGCAAGCCGACCATTCCTTTCAGCCAATTCGCCGCCAAAGAAGCTCGCTTCTCAATGTTGCAACGTAGCGATCCCATTCGCGCCCAGCGCTTGTTGGAGTTAGCACAAAATGACATCGATGATCGTTGGCATTATTACGAACAAATTTCGAATGTAGAACGTTCGCTGGCAGCCGTTTACGATGGAGTCGCCAAATGAGTATCGATCTTTCAACACACTATCTCGGTTTGCATCTCAAGAACCCGCTGGTCGCTGCTCCCAGCCCCTTGACCCGTTCCGTCAGCGACATCAAGCGTTTGGAATCCTCGGGCATCGCTGCCGTGGTTTTGCATTCGCTGTTCGCCGAACAAATTGAGCACGAAGAATTCGAGTTGTTGCGGCTGCATGAATTTACACATGATTCGTTCCCTGAGTCGACAGGCTTCTTACCGGAGCTAACTAATTACAATGCCGGTCCCGAGCCTTACCTGGAACTGCTCGAGGATTTGAAGAAGCAAGTTGACATACCGGTGATTGCCAGCTTGAACGGATCGGTCAGCGGTAACTGGCTGCGCTACTCGCGACTGTTAGAGTTAGCAGGTGCCGATGCCTTGGAGCTGAATATCTACTTTGTACCTACCTCGAGTACGCAGAGCGCAAGCGACGTCGAAGACCAATACATTGCGATGGTCAAGCAAATGGCGGCGCATGTGAAGATACCTTTCGCCGTCAAGCTTGGTCCCTACTTCTCAGCTCTACCACACTTTGCCAATCGCTTAATCGAGGCTGGTGCCAGTGGCCTGGTGCTCTTCAACCGCTATCTCGATCCTGAGATGAATTTAGAGACGTTGCGTGTCGAGCCACATTTGCAACTTAGCTCGCCGCACGAAAATCGCATGGTGGTTCGTTGGCTGGGTATCTTGCGCGATCAGTTGAGCTGTTCCCTGGCCGCATCGGGTGGTATCCATTCGGTGGATGAAGTCCTGAAGTCATTGCTCGCTGGGGCTAACGTAACCATGTTAGCTTCCCACCTGCTGGCTCAAGGTATAGAAAACCCGCTATCGCGACTGCTCAGTCACTTAGAAGAGTGGCTGGTCGAGCGAGAATACCATTCCGTCCAGCAGTTAATCGGCAGCGTCAGTCGCCTGCGCTGCGCCGACACCGGCGCCTTCGAACGGGCTAACTACATGAAGGCACTTGTGCAATTCACTAGGATTACTTCCAACTAGCCTCCACTGACCTTGTGTCAGTGGAAGCACGACTTGTTGGCTAGATTGAGCGACGCCTAGCCAATCAGTCGTGGCTTCCACCGAGGCGAGCTCGGTGGAGGCCGATCGCTGCGCGATTTCCTTAATTCATCTTCAGTTGGTAGTCGTAGATCATCGTCTTGCAGCCGTCGAGCTTGGCTTGCGCGAGTCTGGCAGTGGTGCCATCGAGGCTGTACTCGAAGGGTTTATCGGTGAATGGGTCGTTGGGAGCGGGGAGATCCAGCTCAGCCAGGCTAGCCGGCAGACGACCTTCGTGCTTGCTACTGTAGTCGCGGATGGCTTCGATCGTCTGTAGCATCTTCACTCGACGTTCGAAACTGCGGCAAGTCAAAAGGCCGGTGGGCAATATCATGGGGAAGGGACTGGATTTGGCACCGGTGGCAGTCAGTACAGCTTGGTTGTTAGCTTCTAGTTTCTGACTGGCAGCTATGATCTGTTGAGGCGATTGGTAACTCAGCGGTTCGAGTTGGTTGCGGACCTTGCAGTAGTGAAGATAGATGTAACGCATCACACGCTCTTCTGTGGTCATGAATTGGATGTCGGCATCGCTGAAGCCTAATTCGATGGCCAACTCTTTGCGTGCGAGTCGGTCGATGGTCTTCTGTAGTTCGGCACCTTCTTTTTCGCTGTAGCGCTGGTCACTCAACTCGGCGAACAGTTCCACAAACTTATGTGCGATATTGATCCACTCTTCATCACCGACTGGCGGTAGTGGTTCGTTCAGCCGAGCCGGGGTGGCCCACAATTCCCATCGAACCATGGGCCCCAAGTCTTGCAGTGTTGGACTCATGGCTCCCAAGGACCAATACATATTAGGACAATCTTCATATTGCATGGCCAGCTCGAGACTATCGAAGGCCATGTTGGCAATCGCCAAACCTACGAAGTGACAGACCACGACTGGTGTAGCTGCACAGTGTCGAGCGCATCCCAGTTGTGCACGGATGCCCCTCAAGGCCGCATCCATATCTCCCTTGGCCAAGCGCTGCTTGATCCATGCGGTCATGCCTCGACCAACTAGTTGGCGTTGCGACTGAATATCTGGCAGCAAGATCAGATAGGGGTTTTCACTTCGCAACGGATATTGCCAATCGGCGTAGCTCATCGAACCCGCCCGAATGGCTTGCCGCGCGAAAGAATCGAATGCCAGCTCGTTCAACTTGGGATCATTAATGTCCATCACCGCATATTCATGCAGCTTCGGATACTCATTACTCATGAACCGGCTTTGCTCGTAGACCATTCTCAGCAAGACCGGCACGGCGTTGCCTGGCTCTTGCTCATCTTCTGCAGGCAGCAAGTGGATCACATGGACTGAGTCCTTGGCTGTCTTGGCAGCCAGTTTAAGGACCTTCTTGTCGATCATTTGTTCTTGAGCAACAAGTTTGTTTGGCAGGCACACGACGGCCATGCCTAATAGCAGTGAGCACATGAAAGTGAGGCAGCGCATGATTACACTTCTCCATTGAGGAAACGTTGGGAGTCTCGGGGTCGTAATGGCTTTTCTTCGGCAGATCGGTCAGCGGGAACAACGGCTCCGTTGATCGGTGCCAGTTCCCAGGTGCTGGGCATAGAGGGGAGGCGCATGGTCTGAGTTGTTGGTCGCTCTGACGTGCGCCCTTGGACTAATGCGGCCATCCATGTTTCCGACGACGAGCGTGTTTCGGGCGAGGCGCGAACTTCAGGTGGATTGCGATTGGCTAGATCCTGGTCACGTTGGGTTGGAACCAGATGCGTGGCCAGGGAAGCGCAAGCGACCAGAGACGCAGCCAGCGCCAGGGCACGCCAGCGGACATCTTGCGTGCGTCGTTGTTTGGCAACGGCCGCCACCGCGGCTGCATAGCCACATTCATACAGCACGCGATCGCGCCGCGGAGGTCCGTCTCCAATCGATTGATTTCGCAAACGCTTCTCAAACTCATTCCACTCGGGCTGATCACTCGCTGGAGAATTGTTGTCTGGTTTATGCATGATGATCTCTTTCGTAGGCTTGTCGAAGTTTCGCGAGTCCGGATTGGTAAACTCGCCACACAGTCGCCTTGGCTTCACTTTTCAAGATTGCAATTTCTTCAAAGGTCAATTCACCCCACACGCGTGCGATGACGACTTCACGTTCACGCTCGTCGAGTGCCTTCAGAATGTCGCGCAGTTCGAGTGGCAGTGTTTGATCTGGTGAAGCAGACGATGACGTACGATTGTTAGCCACTAGCTGTTCGCGAGTGCGGCGATTCTTGCGTGAGAGTTGAGCGTTCAAGGCCAGCCGCCGAGTCACTGTGAACAGCCAGGCAGCGCAGTTGTCCGGCGGCGGATCTTCCGCGGCCAGCTTGACAAAGGCGGACTGCACAATGTCTTCGGCCTCCCCATGGGCTCCCCCCACCCAAGCGACCAACACCGACCAATATCGATCCAGGTGTTTTCCGAGTTCCTCTGGATCTAAGGGCATGAGCGGATCGCTTGCAATTGGGCGTTTTTGGGCGTTTGTGGAAACTCATGTCAACTGCGAACATTCAAGCATAAGACAAAGCTGCCGAGCAGTTTGTTTCAGAGATTTTGTGAGAAACAGTCACCTCTCCCGACGCAGAGAGAGTCGGGGGAGGTCGGAGCCCGCGTTTAGCGAGGCTCCGGGAGGGGGCAAGGCGCCGCATGGTGAGCCGACCTTGGCGCTAGTCTGTTGGTCGGTAGCGCATTTGGTTAGAGGCTACAGCGCGTGAGCGCGGGGACACCACCGGACTTTTTGCTAGCGTCACCCATCCGCGCGGGGACAGACCCGGTACTCGTCATGAGTGCATGGAACGAAGAACGCAGTGTCACCTCTCCCGACGCAGTCGGGGGAGGTCGGAGCCCGCGTTTAGCGAGGCTCCGGGAGGGGGCAAGGCGCCGCATGGTGAGCCGACCTTGGCGCTAGTCTGTTGGTCGGTAGCGCATTTGGTTAGAGGCTACGGCGCGTGAGCGCGGGGCACACCACGGTCGTTTTTGCTAGCGTCACCGGCGCGCGGGGGACAGACCCGGTACTCGTCAAGTGTCATCAGGCCCGACGTCTGTCCCCGATCTTGAGCGTGGGGACACACCACTGGTCTTTTTGCTAGCGTCACCCTTCCGCGCGGGGACAGACCCGGTACTCGTCAAGTGTCATCAGGCCCGACGTCTGTCCCCGATCTTGAGCGGGGGACACACCACTGGTCTTTTTGCTAGCGTCACCCATCCGCGCGGGGACAGACCCGGGCTCGTCCTGGTCAAGTGTCATCAGGCCGACGTCTGCCCCCGATCTTGAGCGCGGGGACACACCACGGTCGTTTTTGCTAGCGTCACCCATCCGCGCGGGGACAGACCCGGTGCTAGTCATGGGGAGCAGTCAAAAAGGGAGCCAGTGTGGCGGGCGTAAAGGGAACCAGTTCGATAAGGGGGTGATATGAAAGACCTCAACTACGCTAATCCGCCGGTCGGTAGCGCATTTGGTTAGAGGCTGCTGAGCGGCTGAGGACAGCCGCTCTAAACTTTGAGTATGCTATCTCCATTCCGTTAACGCGTGCGTTGCCCAGAGCGCCGCGGCAGTATTGAGTGGCTGGAGTGTAAATTGCCGAGAATCTACCAATGCAAACTTCCCAATGGGATGGATGTCCATTTTCGTTCGAAGGTCGATGTCGATATTCTCGCCCGTGAGTTGCTGAAGGATGACAATCTGTACCTGCGCCATGGAATTACCATCTCACAGGGTGATTGCATTGTTGACGTCGGTGCCAATATCGGCTTCTTCATTCTGTTTGTGAACAAACTGATCTCCAGTGGCAAAGTTGTGGCGTTCGAACCTATCCCTGAGGTCTTCGAAGTTCTCCAGTTGAACACGAATCGTCATAACCAACTCGATCTGCGACTGATGAATTGTGGATTGGCTAAACAGGCTGGCGAGGTGGAGTTCTCCTACTTTCCGCGAACCAGCGTTGCCTCGACCATGTTTCCAGACGCTTCGGCCGAGTACAAGCAGAACTCGCGTCAGTTCGTAATCGAAGAGATGCGTTTGGTTCATCCAGTGTTGCGCTGGGCAGTTGATGTTACGCCCAAGTGGCTTTGGTATCCGCTGGCTGAAGCGCTGCGCCGCTATTACCAGTCGAGCAAGCAGGTCAAGTGCCAATTGCGCCGACTGTCCGATGTAATCCAAGAAGAAGGGCTGGAGGTGATCAATCTACTTAAGGTCGATACCGAAGGAGCCGAAGAGGAAGTGCTCTCGGGCATCGATGTCCGCGATTGGCCTCGCATTCGTCAAGCAGTCGTGGAAGTACATCACGGCCGGCCGAGTTTGCAACGCATGGAGCAGCTTTTGCAGAGCCATGGCTTTACCACTGTCAGCGAACCCGTGGTGCCAGGCGTCGAGCACTTGCATGTAGTTTATGCTCGTCGCGCTTAGAGCGATGCATCCGTGGAGGTAGGTTCGAAGGGTCGATCGGACTGCAAGTGAATATCCCAAGGTCCGTGTAGAAGATAGGTTACGCCACGCCAAGTCACTTGTTTCAAGTTGTTGGCAAGCAACACGGCGGTGAGGTGTAGGCCTTGCGCCAGCACGAGCGCGATCGGCAATTTAAGCAGAGTGGATCCATCCAACCATTGAGTCGCTTCGCCACGTCGGGCCAAGGTTACGCGAACGCAGTATTCGAATAGGGCTACTAAGACCAGCATGGCTGCAACATAACCCAGCAGGCTACCCACTGCAAACAGAGTGGTGAACCACTCACCATAGACCAGGCCATGGACGCCCAGCATGATGGCCAGCAACCACAATAGCGAAGTGGCCACCGCATGCAGCACGATCAGCGCCCAGCCCGAATGATAGATACGCGTCCAGGTCATTTGGCGTTTAATAAAGTCCAGACAAAAGGGCAGGCTACACTTCTCTCGAATGGGCATCATCAAACCCGGCACAAATCGAATCTTCAGCTTCAACTGCTTGAGGCATTCCATGACCGGTGCGTCATGCACGATGGCCTTGGACCACTTACCGGCCATATCAGCCTGGTCAAACGCGCTGCGCCGCATGGCCAGGCAGCCACCCCAAGGAATGCTGAGCATGGCCATAGGCACAATAGCCGCAGCGTTCCATAGATAGCGAACCAGGCCACCATAAGTCGATACTGACGGTGCGAACCAGCGATTTCCGAACGTGGCACCCACACGCGGTTCAGCCAGCGGAGCCACCAAGTCTTTGAGCCATGTCGAATGCGGCATCAAATCACCATCGACCGTCACGATGACCTCTGCATGGGCAGCGATGCGGTGATAGGCTTGCACAAAGGCACTGCATTGCAAACCACAAGTAGTGCGTCGCTCGGTCAAGACGGACAGGTCAAGACGATCGCCGTACACTTGGACCGATAGATGCACAATGGCATAGGCGGAATCGATCGGACTATCTACAACAACGTGCAGAGTGAAGTCTGGATAGTCCTGTTCCATCAGTCGTTGCAAGCTAACGCTCAGTTGTGGATCGGCTCCTCGCAACGACATCAAGATCGCCACCTTGGGCCAGGCGGTCGTGCTAGAGTGCGCGGGGCTACTGCGAAGTAAGAGGCTGCAGAACCACCAGCCGATGATTGCTTGATAGATCGCCATGCAGGCGAAGCATATCATCAACCAGAATGCGATCGAAACCATGAAGTTCACAAGTGAGTGTTGTTGCCAAATGGCGAGGGGCTCGTAGCGGAAGCCGTCAAGGCTTTCGAAATTCATTCTAGTCACAGCCGCGACAACAAGCACGAAACGCTTGACGCGTTCCGCTACGGAGCAACCGGGAGCACGAAACGCTTCACGCGTTCCGCTACTCAGGGGCACGACATGCTTGACGCATGCCGCTACTGGGTTAGCAGGTTGATTAACTCTTGAGTCGAAAGTGTAGCAGCTGTGTGAGTGCCGTCGAGGATGCCGGCAACCAGGTCGCGTTTGTCTTCGTGCAGTTTAAGGATCTCTTCTTCGACGGTGTTCTTGGCGATCAAGCGATAGACCATCACGGGTTTCGTCTGGCCGATGCGGTGCGCGCGGTCGGTGGCTTGATCTTCGACGGCTGGATTCCACCACGGGTCCATGTGGATAACGTAGTCGGCCGCTGTCAAATTCAGGCCCGTCCCGCCGGCTTTGAGCGAAATCAAGAACGCGGTGGCATCGCCGTTTTGGAACTTGTCGACTTGTTCCTGACGCTGAGTGGGAGTGGTCGAGCCATCGAGGTACTGATACGTAATCTGCTCTTGATCCATCATCTCACGGATCAGCGCCAGGTGCTGGACGAACTGGCTGAAAATCAAGGTGCGGTGGCCTTCGGCGCGCAGTTCCTGCAGGGTCTCTAGCAGTTGTTGAAGTTTAGTCGAACGGTCCTTCCATGTTTCTTCGACCAACCTTGGATGGCAAGCAATCTGTCTCAAGCGTGTCAGCAGCGCAAGCAACTTAAATCGCTGGTCTTTAATATCGGGCAGCTTGGCAATCTCGCTGGCCTGGTTGAGAATTGACAAGCGATACTTGTCATACAGTTTGCGTTCGTCGGTGTTGAGTTCAACGATCAAGTTGGATTCGGTGCGCGCTGGTAGGTCTCGCAATACTTCGCCTTTGGTGCGCCGCAGGACAAATGGTTTCAGGCGATCACGCAGGGCGATGCGGCGATCATCATCGCCGTTGCGTTCGATCGGGTTAGCGAAACGTTTGCGGAATTGTTCCCAGCCACCGAACAGGCCCGGCGAAATGATTCGGAACAAGCTCCACAATTCGCCTAAGTGATTTTCGACAGGCGTACCAGTCAGAGCAATCTTCCAATCGGCCCCGATCGTAGCAATCGCTTGCGAAGTCTTGCTCTGGCTGTTCTTGATGGCTTGGGCTTCATCCAAGACCAGATTGCTCCACTGAATCTTGCCAAGTTTTTCGACATCGCGAAGTGCCAGTCCATACGAACAGACCACGATATGACCTGGGCCCAGTTCACCAAAGAAATCGCTGCGATCTGTTTCGCGATAGGAGTGTGGGGTCAGATGCGGCGCGAAGCGCTTAATTTCGCGGAGCCAGTTAAAGCCCACGGATGTGGGCGCTATCACCAGCGTTGGGCCGCTCTCGGCGCGATCCACGATCACCGCTAGAGTTTGTACAGTCTTTCCCAGTCCCATATCGTCTGCCAGCACACCGCCCACTCCCCACTCGGCCAGTCGTCGCAACCACTTGAAGCCGTCGACTTGATAGTCGCGCAGTTCGGCTTGCAGAGCCTTGGGTAGTTCTGGTTCCAGTGATTCGGCTTTCGCCAGGCGGTCGAGGCATTCTTTCCAAGGCTTGGTGGCATCGATCTGCAATTGATCTTGCAGATCTCGCATTGCCATGGCTGCGGTGCGATCGAACTTCATCTGACCGCGTTCTACGTTGACCGAATCGGACAGCTTCTGCAAACCTTCCTTGAGTTCTTCGGTAATCTTGGCCCAGCCCCGCTCGCCGATGCGAATGAAGCCACCGACGTTCGTCTGGGTATCGCTGCTGAGTGTATCGAGCAGTTCACTTAAGTTGAAACTGCCGCTCTCCAGTTCGCATTGTCCATTGAGTTGGAACCAATCTCGCTTCTGCGAGATCGATACACGCACGTTTTTGCTACTGAGAGTACCCAGCGAGCGAATCGGTGCTTCGCTTTCTTTGTCCCACAGGACTTCGACTTCGGCAGCATTTTGCTCGAGCTGTTCGACCAGCGAGAGGCCTTCCTCAAAGGTCAACTTGCCGTGCAATTCGCTTGGGTCAAGGCGGAATTGTTTCTGTAACTGGCGGACCAGAGCTTGTTCGGCTGCTATGGAGCGTTTGAGTTGCACAGCCTGGCCATCTTGCTGGCAGGATTTAATCAAGGCCCCGGTGGCTGGCAGTTGTAGAGCGCCTTGGCCATCGCGTATACGTATCCCATAGTCGACAAAGCCATCGACTCGGCACCTGAGCATCATGACAGGCGTAACTTTTTGCTCGATCACTTGACCGAATTCGGGAGGCAACGAGATACTGACGATGTTCTGTAGTTGTCGGCAACGCTCAATCAACAACTGAACGTGCTGAGGCTGAGTTACCGGGGCTAGTGCACACAGCGCGGCCATGCACTTGGATTGCGCCGTCGTCGTTGGCGTCACATAGACTCGCTGTGTGCTTAAGCTAACACTGATAACTCCATCGTTGGCAAAAACGCTATACACGTCAGCCGGTTGTAAACCGTCCTGGACAACCTTCACCGACCAACCAGCGTGGCTTTCTAACACGGCCAGCGAGGCATTGCCGATCATCACTTCCATGTTTGTTGAATCGACATACACATTCGATTGTCCGACCAATTGGGAAAGTGTGCTGGCGACATACGAACTCGTAGTGGTTGTGTAGCGTGAAATGTTCTGCAGAGCTTTCATCGCCGTGATATCGCCCGGCAAACGCTGCACACTATCTGTCAGACCAGACCACGAAGTTGCTCGGGCTTTGTTCCAGCCGTCACCCCGCTTGTTAATAGGCTGTACTGCCAGACTTAAGGAAGCTGAGCGCGCAGAAGTTGTCAGCAGCCAACATACGCGTTCGCGTTTGGCAATATCCAATGGCGGAAGTTCGACGCCAGTCGATCCATCCGCGAATCTCAAATAGTTCAAGAGATCGTTCAAATTCTCAACCGTAGCATCATACTGAAACAGCTTGCGATCAAGCTTGCCACTAGTGAAATCACCCGAGTTGACGCGTTTGGTTAGCTGGCTGCTGGATTTGCTCAGCTCTTCAATGATGTGTAGTGTGAAACCATAGCAGTGGTAACAGGCGTATTGGCCATCGGAGTCACGGCAACTGCAACCCGATGGTGGATGCTGATGCCAAACATAAATGCGATAGCTTTTGTGCCTGTCTGAATACTGGCCGACGATCGTGCCATCTGCATGGACTTCTAAGATGGTGAACCCCGACTTGTGGATCGACATTGTCGATTTGGTATTAGCGGGAAACAACTCGAGGTTTTGCTCATACAATCGCCGCCAACGATCGACGATACTTTCAGAGGCCGCAGGGTCAGCGCTCGAGTTCCTGGCGGGCGACTCTGCCTGAATCATTTTGGTGGGGGAAGGTGTCGACGCCTGCGGCGGCTTGAGCCCCGCCTCCAATAGGTCGTCATCGATGTCTTCGTCGTCGATGTCGTCCAGGTCTATATCATCGGCAGAGACGAATTCACCAAGCACAGCCTCTAGATCGTCTTCATCATCCACACGGTGTCTGCCTAGCACTCCGAATTGCTGTAGTTTGTTGAAAGCGCCAAGAATTGTGTCGTCGACTGTGGGTCGACGCTGACCGCGTCTGCGTTTGCGTCCCATCCTTGAAGATCCATTCTAAAAACCGATTTTTCTGTGCCAGATTCCACAATTATTGCCTAGGTTCGGGCTTGTGGCCATGACCCACGAAAGTTTCGACAAGCACTCCAAGTGCCGATAGCGGCCGCTTACAATGGTGGGATATTCGGCAAGTGAAACTGCGAGCGGATCGTTTCCATAAGAGGCTGATTTTGAGTAAGACAAGCAAGTTCCAAAGCGCTCAGCCACCCAACGCACCTTCCGTTTTCCACCGCCGGATGTCGCCTCGCAGGTTATGGGAACGCTGGGCAATAGTCTGGCAGTCGGCGATGATTGTCGGAGCACTGGTCGGTTGGGGACTGTACGCAATTACCCCCACGTCTCATCAGGCTAATATTGATCTGCTTATCAACCAGCCGCCAGGGGCCACGCGCGCTCTGGATACGGAGATGCGGATCATTGAGAGTCAATTGACTCTCCCAGACGCTGTGGCTGATGAAGGTTTAAGCAGTTTGCACGATTTTCAGAAATTGACGCCCGATCAAATTGTCCAGTGGATTCAAGCTCATCTACAGGTGGCTCGGTTAAGCGACGAGATCGTCAGGCTGTGCATTACGTCGCAGTCGCCGGAATTGTCTGAGCGGTTGGCCGATAGTATTGCCAAAAGCTACATCGCTGGATTTCGATTGCGAGCCCGCACATCAGCCGATCCGGACACAATCTCTAGAGATGTTGAAGTATTATCGCGGCATCAGCAGATCACGTCACCTGGATGGCCGCGTCGATTGTTCGAAGGGGCAGTTTATGCACTGATCATCGCTGTTGCGTTAACCGTGTTGCTAGATCTGGTGGATCGACGATTTCACGACCCGCAAGAGATTGTTCAAGAGCTTGGTGTGCCGGTTCTAGGTCACATTCCATGGTACCAACTCCATACATCTTACAAACCGGACAAGATTTCTAAATCAATTACCCTGGTCCATCATTCCAGGGGAATGGTGAGTGAGAGTTATCGATTTGTGCGCACAAGTTTGCTGCTAGGTGCGCATGCCAACAAGATCAAAGTCCTGCAAATCGCAGGTGCCCTTCCGGGTGAAGGCAAATCGACTTTGGCAGCAAACCTCGCAGTTGCTTCAGCCCAAATGGGTCGACACACTTTGCTCATCGATGCCGACTTACGCAGACCACGGATTGCCCATCTATTCCAGGTCAAGAAGAATATTGGCTTAGCATCAGTTCTAGCTGGACGGGAGCGTGTGGAGGACGCCATTGAGCCGAGCTGTATCCCTAACTTGTCGATCCTCTACAGCGGAAATCGTCCTAGCAATCCATCCGAGCTTGTCAGTTGCAGTTATTTTGCACAGTTGATCAATGGACTGCGAGATCGTTTCGATACGATCATAATTGATACTCCATCACTGTTGGCCGTCTCTGATGGAAGAGCGGTATCAAGAGTCGTGGATGGTGTAGTGCTGACGATGAAACTAGAGAAGGATAGTCGCGTTTTGAGCAGAGAGTCGATTGAGCTTCTGTCAGATGTCAACGCCAATGTCTTGGGGGTAGTCGTTAACGGCTCGACCGTCCATCAACATAGCTACTACGACTATCCTTTGATGAAGAGGGCGTTTAGAAACAATTATTCGTACAGTTACGTCGTTCATGACGACACCGATGACGATGACGATGATCCCTCGACGGGTGAAGCGTTAGATTCGAGTAGCGAGGCCGCAGCATCCGCTGAGCCGACCACTACTATGAAATCATGACCACGGACTAGCGGTCATGGTCGAATCCTCACGCGACGCCTTGCCCCCTCCCGGAGCCTCGCTAAACGCGGGCTCCGACCTCCCCCGACTGCGTCGGGAGAGGTGACAGTCACCTCCCCAAGGCTTTGCCTTGGGGAGGTCGAATCGAGCCGTAGCGAGATTCGGGAGGGGGCTGGGCGCACTAGTCGATCTCGCCAGAGATTGGACGTTAATTGGTGACGCGTCCAAAGTCTGGCGACTTCGGCTACAGTTAGTACCACCTCCCCCGCTACGCGCTGCGCGGGAGAGGTGACACTGCGTAGCTTACAGTTCTTCGATCACTTCGCCGCTCAGATCCAAAATGGCATCAGCGGCATCTTTGAAGAACCAGTCCAGGTTTCCTTCACCACTCATTTGATCCAGGCTGCCGCCATCATCGACTACGCTCACGCCAGCTTGTAAGGCAGCACCACTGATGCCCACGCCAGCCTTCAGACTCAAGATCCGCTGGACGTAACTGGCAGAACTAGTCCATTCGGTTAGGAGATCGTTCAGGTTCTGCAAAGCGGCATCGTGCGTGGTAGTACTGGGTATCAATACGTCTTCGTCAGCGCCTCCCTGCAGAATATCCAAGTCAACGCCACCGATGAGCAAATCACGCTTGCCTTGCCCTTTCAGGGTGTCGTTGCCAGCGTGTCCCAAGAGCACGTTGGCCAAACCGTTCCCGCTGAGAACATCATCGCCACTGCCACCAGCTATGTTCTCGAAAGTAGTGCCCGAAGTCAGCCTGATCCGGCGAGTACCATGCACGTCTTGATTGCTTGTCAGCGCCAGATCGAGCGTGACATCCGCGGTAACTGCGGTGAAATCCAACGTATCGAGTCCGGCAGAGGCTAGTTCGGTAATCGTATCCAATTCAAGCGGACTTGTTTCGTCATCAAAGGCATACACATCGTTGCCTAATCCCCCGCGCATATTGTCGTCGCCTTGCTTGCCCGTGAGGACATTGTTTAAAGCGTTGCCTATCAGTACATCACTAGCTGCTCCTCCGGTTAGATTCTCGATCACATCACTGGCCGATAGTCGAATCGTACGATTCAACTGCGCGGCCTGAGCCGTACTTAACCCCAGATTGAAGTTGATGCTGGTGGTAGCCGAACGAAAGCTGACTCGATCGACGCCTTGGTCGGGCAGCTCGATAATGAGATCTGCTTCGGCAGAGTCAGTATCGTCGAATACGTAAGTGTCGTTACCCAGTTCGCCCCGTAGCGTATCATCGCCTTCCATACCTTGCAGCACATCGTCGTCAGTACCACCAATCAGTTCATCGTTGGCACCACCGCCGACCAGCAGGTCATTACCCGGTCCGCCAGCAATCACGTTGGCCGCCAGGTTGCCCCGGAGGATATCGTTCGAACCACCACCAATCAAGTTCACGATATTAGCCGCTTCAATGAGCCGAAGACTCAGATTATCGTTGATCGTTTGCAGGCTGAGCAGTTGCAGATCGACGCTTACTGGCAAGCTGGATTCCGAAAAATCCAATGTCACTGGAGCGCTCGCGGACGAGCTTAACACGTCGAACGCCCCCAACGGCGCATCGGTATCGAAGCGAATTACGCTTGTGCCGCTGATGGCCGATAACTGTCGAGTCTCAACCTCACTGGTTGTCAAAGAAGAATTGCCCACATGCACGCCCGTCGCGTTGACCACCAGGTTGTTCTCATAGAAACGCACTCGATCGTTACCCGCTTGACCATCGATATGGAGAACTGCAGCGGGGTCATAACGTGCCACGAGTTGTCCGTTGGATTCGTTGGTTCCCAGATAAACGCTCAAAACGTCGTGGCCGAGCACTTGTTCTGGGATGACTCGGAAGAAATCATCATCGACTGACCCACGCAGAGGATCGTAGATGAAAACTTCGCGACCAAAGTAGGTCGAAGTAGCAGCAAATGCCAGGCGTTGGCCAAAGCTGACTAGCCAGGCTGGATTGCCGTTGCCAGCGCCTTGCACGCTATCGACCATACGTTCGGGAGTCGAACCTCGCAGACGCCACAGTTCATTACCTACAACTCCGTCAGTCGCCGCAAAATACAGGATGCCGTTGACGTTTCGCAACTGCGATGGATTGGAACTACCGCTGGTCGAAATATTCGTCATTTGGGTCAAGAAGTTACCCGAGAGTCTCCACAGTTCGGTATCACCACTGGAGTTGGTCGCGCGGAAATAGAGCAAACCCAAGACGTTGGTAAGTTCACCCGGATTGGAGCCAAGTGGGCCGGGTACGATGTCCATTACCCGGCTCGTATTGGCAGCCGTGCCATTGCTCTTGTAGAGTTCGATGCCACTGACGCCATCGTTAGCAGTGAAGAATAAAGTGCCATCAACGTTGGTTAGATTGCTGGGCGCCGATCCTCCACTGCTGGCGACCAAATTGCGCACCATGACTGTGCCAGCGCTTGTCCCGTTGCTTTTCCAGAGCTCCGTACCATTGGTGCTATCGTTGGCTTGAAAATAGAGCGTAGTACCAACAGCAGTCAACGATTGCGGATTGGAGCTGTTTATGCCCGCGGCTATATTTCTGACCATCGTGGTAGTGGCCGCTGAGCCATTACTTTGCCAGAGTTCCACACCGTTGGTGCCATCGTTGGCAGTGAAGTACAGCTTGCTGCCAACGTTGACCATATTGGCTATACCAGAGCTGGCCACACCCGAGCGAATGTCACGCACTAAAACTGGTGAACCTCGTTCCATTCGCCAGAGCTCGCGTCCCGAGAAGGCGGCCTCCACGGTAAAGTAGAGCGTACCGTTGACGTTGATCAACTGCCTGGGAAACGAACTACCGCTGCCGCGACGCAGGTCACTGACGAGAGTTGTGCCGGCAACCGTTCCGTCACTCTTCCACAGTTCTGTGCCATCCTCTGCGGTGGTGGCTGCGAAGTACAACGTACCATTGACGTTAACCATATAAGCAGGCTCTGACCCGCCGTCGAAGTTGACATTCAGATTCACCAAGCCTTCTTGCGTACCGTCAGTAACCCACAACTCCGTGGCAAAACTATCTTCTAGCGCGGTGAAGAACAGTCGATCACCTACGGGAGTGAGGTTTGATGCATTGGAGCTAAAGGTCTGAATCTGCTTTACTTGCGCTGTACCCGCGGCGGTACCGTTACTGCGCCATAGAAGATCAGCGACTGGCGCTGCATTGACGGCAAAATACAGCGAACCAGCAATATTCGTAAAGCGCAGATCACTCGTACCATATTCGAGTGTCGTAATCTGCGTTGTCCCGACGGCCGTGCCATTGCTCTTCCACAGCGATTCGACGCCTTGCGAGGAGGTTGAGAAGTAGAGCACACCGCTGACGTTGGTTAACTTATCGATCGATGTGGAATCTGTTCCGAGAGTGATGTCTTTGACGATCGTGGTACCTGCAGCAGTGCCGGTGCTCTTCCAGAGTTCATTCCCCGTAGCGGGCGACGTTGCTTCGAAGAACAATTTACCACTGACATTAGTCAAGCCACGAATGCCCGAAAGGTCGTCGCGCACTGTTTCTAGCTGCCCACTTGCATTCACTTTCTTAAGCGTATCGCCGACCGAATTAAGCGACGAACCTATGGCCAGGTAAAGTGTGCCGCTAACGTTCTCCAGCTCTACCGGTAGGTTAGGTGAATTGCCTAAAGCTCCAACAACTTCGACGTTGCTCGTGTCGGCCTTCAACAGCGTTAATTGACTGGTCGCTGGACGGTAGGCTGTAAAATACAGCGTTCCATTAACATCGGTGAGCCGTGAGAGTTGGACGTACTGAGGAGTTGAAAGCACAGTCTGTAAACCCGTCGACGTTTTTCTCAGCAACGTTTGACCAAATTGGGATTGAATGGTGAAGTAGAGCGAGCTACCCACGCTCGCCGTCAGCAATGGACTTTCATCAAAGGCTATGACGGTGCCAACGGGCGTACCATTGCTCTGCCACAAATGTCCTTGGCTGGCAAAGTACAGTGTGCTACCCACGACCGTCATATTCGATGGCGCAGAACTTGTGGACTTATTCCCTAGATCTTTCACCAGCGAAGTTCCCGCCGCGGTACCGTTTGTTTTCCACAGCCCCAGATTCGTCGAGCTCGTCTCGGCTGTGAAATACAGCGAGGTCCCCATTCTTGCCAGGCTGAGACCTTCCCAAAGCGTGTCATTCAAGTTGATGTCCTTGACCATGACCGTTCCGGCATTGGTTCCGTCGGACTTCCACAAAGCCGCGCCGTTCTGAGAGTCCCTCCCATAGAACATGGCGGAAGTGCCCAATTGCACGGGTGGAGTGAGCGTCCGCAGGGCATTGGATTCTGTATTGGCGTCAATCACGGTCAAGTCGACCGCTAGCGGACGGCGCGTTTCCAGTGATTCAACCATCAGCCGACGTGTGCGCGAGCGGCTGGATTTCCGAAGAATTTTGCGCGGTAACATGAGGGGCTCGCAATTGAGAAGAGTGTCGGAACACCACCCGATGCCAATTGCGAGGCAGATTGTTACATCCAATGTCTCCTTTTGCTCCGCAAAAGGCAGACGGTCCTCCATGCCGCAAATGCAGCTGTTTTTTTGCGCCGCAAACAGAACCTGACTTTCGCAGAGCGAAAGGAGACGCTAGGCAGGCAAAATGGCGTTGTGGTAGATGTCCTGAACGTCTTCGCAATCGTTCAGCATGTTCATGAACTTTTCAAACAACGGCACGTCATCGCCGCCAATTTCGGTGCGAGCTTGCGGAATGAAGGTGATTTCTTCGACATCGATTTCCAGGCTGGGCATGGCTTCCAATAGGGCTTGCCGGGCTTTGTAAAACTCGTTGGCAGGGGCAAACATGGTCACCTGGCCGCCTTCACACTCGACGTCGCTGACATCGACCTCCGCACTCAGCAGTGCATCGAGGGTCGGATCAGGGCTGTCACCTTTGAACGAAATTACGGCCAGGTGATCGAACAGGTGCGAAACGGCCCCGGGCGCGCCCATCTTCGATCCGGTCTTGGTAAAACAATTGCGGATATCGGAAATCGTGCGGTTGTTATTGTCGGTCAGGCAATCGATGATGACCGAGCAGCCGCCGGGACCAAAGCCTTCGTACCGAGCCAGCACAAAATCTTCGCCGCCAGTGCCACGGGCTTTTTCAATAGCTTTCTCGATGACGTGAGCCGGAACCTGGTCGCGTTTGGCTTTGTCAATCATGCTGCGCAGCGCAGGATTGGCCGACGGTTCAGCTCCACCGTTCTTGGCAATGACATACAGCTGCTTGCCATACTTCGAATAGACCTTGGATTTCTGCGCAGCCGTCTTGGCCATCGACACTTTGCGAACTTCAAAGCTTCTTCCCATAGTATGCGTCTCGCCAAATCTGGTCACCTGTTGAAAAGTTAGATTTTAAGCTTTGTTGAAAAACAAACTAGCAGTCTCTCTACGCTGCCGCGTCGACGCTTCTAGCTGCCTATTGCCGGATACAGTACAGGCCATCAATGCCTCGTAGATAGATGCTGTTATGGGCAACTGCAGGACTGGCCCAAAATACGTCGTCCAGATGACCGCCACCGACCACTTCGAATTCCTTGCCAACCTTGATCAGCGATCCGGTGCCGGCTTCGTCCACTACCAAGAGATTGCCACCCACGATCAACGGTGATGCGGCTACCAATTTCATATCGGGCAAGCGACTCTGATACCAGCGCTCGCCGGTCTGAGCATCGTAGCACCGCAAAATGTTGTTATCGGCGACGTATAGGAACTGACCATCCGATACCGGCGAAGCCATGCCGGGTCCGGCTTTAGCTTCCGACCACGCGCAACCTGCGAAGGTTCCATTCATCTTCTCTGGCGTCAGGTCTCCTGCGCTACCAGCGGTCATCGCGAAGAGTGGTCCTTTGGCAAACGGATCGGAACCACCAAAGTAAAGTCGCTCGGAGTCAGCTGCCACGGAACAAGCGGTCGGGGCTTTGACTTTCTGCAGCTTCCAATTCACTGCGCCCGTTTCGGGATCGAGGCTATCCACTTCTTCGTTACCAGACACGATCACTTCGCGACGCAAGGTATTGCGCCACACGATCGGCGAGCTCCACGAACTGCCAGCCTTAGCGCGTTCGTGTTTCCACTTAGTGCTGCCTGACTTGGTATCCACGCAGTAGACCGTGCTCGACTTGGATGTAAAGTGTTGCACGATAACTTTGCCCTGGTCGATTGCCAACGAACTGCCAGTGCCGAAACCGTTGTTACTGGGATAAGCTCCGAACTCTTGTTGCCAAAGAGGTTGGCCATCGTGACTGATCGCAGCCAGTGATCCGGTAGCACCGAAGAACGTGTAAATTCCGTCAGCATCGACGACGGGCGTTTCGGTAGCGTATGTATTCGAGGGATGAATAGGAAACTCGGGTTTGCCTTTCGTGACCGTATGTGTCCAGATCTGTTGACCGGTGCCTGCATCCAGGCAAAGCAGTTGCCAATCAATCACAACATCAGGTGCACTCGTAAAGCCACCCAGCCCCATGCTCTGCGGCATCTTCACGCCATCGCTAAAGTTCTTCGGACGCAGAGGCGGATCGCTAATGGCGGTTGTCAGGTACAAGCGATTTTGCCACACAATCGGTTGAGACCAACCCGAGCCAGGCACGGTAACTTTCCACGCCATGTTTTCGGTCGCCGACCATTTCAGGGGCACCGATTGATCGGTAACCATGCCCGCGGCAGTGCCGCGAAATTGCGGAAAGTCTTCGCCATAAACTGGGCAGACACTCGCTGCCCACAGGACCCAGCAACTCCACCAACGCACAGCTGACGTTTCTCCGATTATCATACGTTCGGCCTCTTTTAATACGATGTTCAGTCTGAGATCTTTCATTCCATTTATAGCATGTCACAGGGTCTTTGGAGTGCGGTGCCACCGGGGACCGCTTTGATGTCCTAACCAGACCATACCGCAGCCGATTTCAATTGGCAGCGAATTCTTCAAGGGCAGGCTTCGGTACAGTCGGCTATTACATCAAAGCTGTGCCAACGGCACAGCACTCCAAAGGGCAACATTCCTCACAAATCGGTGTAACCTTTTGGCCCGTAACGGATCGGTACTACAGACGGACTTAGAACTCAATCCTATAAGGAGTGAATAATGAGCGCTGTAGTACACGTTTCCGAGTCGGAATTTGCTGGTGAAGTGCTGGATTGCCAGGTCCCGGTATTGGTTGACTTCTACGCCGATTGGTGTGGACCGTGCCGAGCGATCGGACCGGTGCTGGACCGTTTGTCGACGACGTATGAAGGCCGAGCCAAGATCGTGAAGATCAATGTCGACGAAGAGCCTGCGTTGGCTGGCCAGTACAGTGTGACTTCGATACCTGCCCTAATGTTTTTCAGTGGCGGTGCGCTGGTGGCCCGTACCAATGGTGCCCCGCCGGCTGCGGCCATCTCGCAGGCGCTCGATCAATTGATTGCTCGCCAGGTGGCGTGACGAAACGAATTCCATCGAGAGTTGCCCGTTGCTCAGGCGCCCGAATGGGCAGGCGGGCTCTCTTGGTTTATCGACATTCAAACACCAGTGTTCAGGAGAATAAAAATGACGTGCGGAGTAGATGGCAGTTGTTGTCGGATCTGCCCTGGCATGTGGTTGGCCGGGATCGTCTTGGCAGTCATGCTCGCGCAAAGTATCGTCCAGCGATTCTCCGGCCCGACGCCCATCCAGTCGAGCACCACCTCACAATCATCAACTCCCCAAGTCCCATCTAGCGAAAGCGCGGACACCGCTGCCACCTCAGAGATGCTCGAACAGTAGCCGCCCAACAGTCACTGGACCGTAGGCTTCTAGCGTCCTACCGGACATCCCTAAACTGATTCGTCCTCGCCACTGACTAATCGACTATCCACAGGTTAACATTAAGCGACTGGTTAGATACCCGACCGGGGACTGGCGATAGAGGTGGATGGGCAATGGATGAGGACGAGAAGACGCTGGCCTACAATGTAATCCGGCGACAGATTCAGCACACAATCACCTTTCGTGTACTTAGTGGTCCTCGAAAAGATCAAGTGATTCATGTCGAGCAGCCCACTATGCTCATTCTAGGCCGCGATTCGAGCGTGTCGTTTTGCATCGGCGACGATCCCTACTTCTCCAGAAGTCACTGTCGGCTGGAGGTTTCGCCACCGAATTGTCGCTTGATCGATCTGTCGAGCACCAACGGAACACTTGTCAACAAAATTCGAGTCTCAGGTCCCATCGACCTGGTCGATGGTGATGTGATTGGCGGCGGCGATACCAGTATTCTGTATAGTGTTTCCGAGCGTTCCGCATCCAGTCTCATCTGTGCCGACCAGCCTGACGCCAAAGATGACAAACTCGACCAAGATATCGACGCGTTAAATGAACTGTTGGGCGAGTCCGATGCACCCGCGATCGTGCTACCGCTAGAAGGGAAGAGAAAACAGGCGCGACTGACCGAAGGTAGCATTGTAGGAGGCTATCAGGTATTGCGCGAACTTGGCCGCGGTGGAATGGGAATCGTCTACCTGGTTCGTCATATTCGTACTCAAACACTACGCGCCTTGAAGCTAATTTTGCCCACGGGAGATAACCAGCAAAGCCATACGCAAGTTCAGATGTTCCTGCGCGAGGCAAGCTTGTTGCTAAAACTAAAGCACCTTCGGATCGTAGAGGCAATCGAGATCGGCCTCCACAACGAACTGCCCTATCTGATCTTGGAGTACATTGAGACCATCGACCTGATTGCGACTATCGGCAAGCAAACACGGCCCAAAGCCATACGGATGGCTTGTTGGGTCATCACGCAAATTCTCGACGCTCTCGAGGCAGCCCATCAACTTGGGACTATTCACCGCGATGTGAAGCCGGGCAATATGCTGGCCTTTCGCATGGGACAGCAGATGTTGGTAAAGCTGTCCGACTTTGGTCTAGCCAAACAATATCAAGACGCGGGTTTCAGCGATTTGACACAAGACCACGAAATGCGCGGCACTTTGACTTATATGGCGCCCGAACAAGTGCAAGATAGTCGCTACTGTCAACCACAGGTCGATCTGTATGCCGCTGCAGCCACTTTGTATTTCTTCTTAACTGGTTGCCATCATTTCGAAACTTCCCATTACAGCCAGACCGTTCAGGCGATGCTGACACAGAATCCCATACCATTGATGCAGCGCGCAGGCGACGTACCGCCGCAGTTGGCTCAAATTGTTGACCGCTCTCTGCTGCGTGATCCCACTCAACGACTGCAAACGGCGGCAGAGTTGCGTGATGCCCTCTGGCCGTTTGCGCAAAAGTGAGCACCCTCCACGTGGTTATGGATAGACCTTGGTCATGGGCAACGCGCGTTTTAGGCGTTCGATGCCCGCCGCTGTTACCATCGTATTGCCAATCCAAACTTCATCGAGCTTAGTGCACTGTTGCAATTGCACCAATCCCTTGTCGGTCAATGGCGAATCGGTCAACCAAACACCTCGCAATTCGGGACATTCAGCGAGCAGCTTGCACACGCGATCGGTACAAGCCTGCGTACCACTTAGCGTCAATCGTTGCTGAGTCCGTTGGACTGAGTCCTGCCGCAAGTATTCGATTATGCCCGCCTCAGTAATACTTGATCCTCCTAAGTCCAGAGCGAGAGGAGGGGCCATTTTGCTGATCGCTTTGAGCGTGGCATCGGAAAGCAGTGGGTTCGATCCAATTTCGTAAGTCACCAGTTCGCGTTTAGACAGGCTCTCGGCGTCCGTGTCCGTCAGGTTAAGCCCTCGGGCCTGTAGATTATGAAGGAACGGCAATTGATCTACCAACTTGCATAGGGCTGGGCCGCTGATATGCGTCCGTGAGACCCCCAAGGTATTCAACTGCTTGAATTCGGCCAGCAAATCGACATAGCTGTCGTCGGCCGTCGAATTATCCAAGCTGAGATTGAACAAGGTAGCCTGGCAGCGAAGGCTCTTGATTCCTGTTGACGAAACGTTTTGACAATTCAACAGCCCCAACTCCTCCAACTGCACAAACTGGTTGAAGGTGTCGTAGTCATCCTGAGTCAGTTGGGCGCGCGTGATTGTAAATGCGCGGATCGGTAGCTCCCTGCACAGACGCATAGCTTCGCGGTAGTCTGGACTGAGACCGTCGAGAGAAACATTGTAGAGGTTTCGACCGCTATCTTCTAAAACTGCTATTTCTTTCAAGCGAGCAGCAACGCCTTCTAGCGTTGCCGGTATCGGTTTAACCGGCGCTGGGGGTTTGACCGGCGCTGGTGGATTGACCGGGGGCGAGGTTTTCGGCGGCTCAACCACCGGAGGTTCAACTACTTTTGGAGATGGTGGAGGCGGCGGAGTGTCCTCTGAAGAAGGGGGTTCCCCGTCAGATTTTGGAGGTGGAACGTCAACCGAAAATGAACCGCCATCGTCAGGAGTTACTTTGAGAGATTTGCCACCGTTCCGCAACTCGACCGATTGGGCATCTGCTTCGATCTTTGTTCTACTCCCATCCTTGTTTATGATGATGATAACAATGACACCTAAGAACACTACAATTGGGATCGGACTGCGCAGCCCTGTTAACACCTTGGTGCCAGTCTTACGTCGTCCCCTGCCGGCCGAGGTTCGGTGAGGCGAGCCATACGCGGGCGGAGCAATTGCAGATCTCTGTGTCGCCTGGGATATCAAGGATGCCGGAGCGGAAGCAGGCGATGTCGTGATTCTCATTGAGACTGCAGATTGATCTGGCGATACAATTGGGTTTTCTAGAGTGAGCATGGAGATATCTTCTTTGGAACTGGCTTGAGCATCAAGACAAGCGAGCAGTGCTTGGCCCAACTCGGCAGCCGTTGTAAAGCGAAGCTTGAGGTCACAGTGAGTTGCTTTTCGACAGACAGCATCCAACTTGTCTGAGACGGTGGGTATCGCGGATTTGAGTGAAATCGCTGTACCCGATAGAACTTGCGCGTAGATCTGGGGCGTCGTTCCCGCGTAAGGGCGTCTGCCAACCAGCAGTTCAAACAGGATAACTCCCAGGCTGTAGATGTCGGTCGCCGGAGTTAGCGACTCGCCGCGCAGTTGTTCTGGAGACATATAAGCTGGCGTACCGAGAACTGCGCCAGTGTTGGTCAGATCTTGTTCGGTTTCCGTGATCTTACGTGCCAAGCCGAAGTCCATGATCACGAAACTCTTGTTCGCGCGGACCATAATGTTGGCCGGTTTCAAGTCGCGGTGGATAACTCCTTCACTGTGGGCATAGTGAACCGAGTTGGCAATTCGCTGCATTAGTAAGATTACTGTGCGGGCGGAGAGCCGTCTCCCTTGCTTGATAATGTCAGCCAGGGTCACCCCTTCGATATAGGCCATGGATAAGAACGCGCGACCTTTGATTTCGCCAATATCATAGACCCGGCATATGTTCTCGTGATCCAAGGTCGCAGCCAGTCGGGCTTCGCGGCGAAATCGCTCTTGAGCATCACCGGAGCCCTCACGAGCAAAGCTGGGAAGTTTGATCGCGACTTGTCGATCCAATTGAGAATCGTGCGCCAGGTAGACAGCCCCCATACCACCTTGGCCTAGTAATTTGAGTAGGCGGTAGCGGCCGAACTCCATCGGCAGCATGAAGTCCGAGCTGATTCCACTTTGAGGATGCGTGGAATCAGAAGACCTTACGAGGGTATTTTCCTCTTTGATCTGCTTGGATGTATCCGGACGCTCAGGCATCACGACAGTTCCCAACTTTAAGCTACTAATCAAGTGAAACGGGTAATCCGTCTTGGCGATTGCCCAGACGCTGGTGAGTCTCCAGGTTGACGCTAAAGTCGATCATTCGCACACTGCCATCGACAAAGGCAACTTGAAAGCCGACTTGATGGTTACTGCCCCACAAGTAAACATTGTCGTATCCACGTTTATCCTGCATGGGACTGGCATGGGACCACGCATGCATATCGCTGTCATCACCAGCAAAGAGCGTGTGATCGTCTCGCCAACTTATTCCGGTTTGATAGTGATCTGGGGTCAAGTATTTCTCGCCGACCAGGTATGTGTTGGAAGTACCATCGGTGATCGATGCTAAGGACAAGCGGCTGCGCTGAAAACAGATGCCGGTTGAATCTGACATATCAGCAAAGCCTCGACCGGCAAAACCGTCGGCGACTGAAGGACCACCGCCCCACAGACGAACCCGGTCACCAGAGTTGGCCGCATAGTCGGACCTGGCGACCAGGCTGACTGCATCGCAGTTGTATGCATGTTCGTTGGGAACTGGCGCAACAATTAAGCGAGGATACAGATCCGCAGGCCGACGACTGGGACATATAAATCCGGGCAGGGGCTGAGCGACCATCAGCGCCGTTTGCGCCAGTTGGGTTGGGGTAATCGAATTGGCCTGGCCATCGCCGGCCATCTGCGCCAAGCTACTTTGCTCCAAGAAAGGCAACAAGCTAAAGGCCCAACTGCCAGGCTGCCGCGCGCCGGTCCCGCGGTCGACGTCTCCAACCCAGTGCCACCCCCAACCTCCTGATGGCAGTGTACGAAAGGCCGATTCGTGATTCAGAAAGGCCAACGAGAGCTGTTTCAGATTATTGGCGCATTGCAAACGACGGGCAGCTTCGCGGGCCGCTTGGACCGCTGGTAGCAACAGGCCCACCAGAATGCCGATAATGGCAATCACCACTAGCAATTCGATGAGAGTAAAAGCGGATTGCCTGGCGTTGGATGACTTTAGAACATGCATGATTTGAATCCTAGAGACTGGTTTTTCGAACGACTAAGGGTTCAGTAGCCAGCCCCTCCGATTCGTGACTGAAAACAGGGGAAAAGCTCAAAAAAAATCTTCGCAATTTTGCGTCACGCTTCCGCGATTCTCGCGACTACCCATATATGGCGAGAAAATTCAGCAAGTCGAACTCGAAATTGTGGGATTCTAAAATGATTGGTCATGTACGTCGGGTAAGCAGCGGGTGTCTAGTGGCAGCGTTCCTTCTGGCGGGCAGTGGGAATGTGGTTTCCCAAGATTTGGCGTATCCCGAGGCCTACTACGGCAAGGGATCCACCGTCGATGGCGACCACATGCGTGGCGAAGCAGCCATGATCCACGCCATGGGTGCTCACCGTTATGCCACCGCCATGATGTATCAGCAGCAATTGCTCTTGTTCCAGTCGCAACAGCAGTACCACATGCAGCGCTTGGGAATGATGAACCAAATGCTGGCGGCCAACGGTCAGCCTCGCATAGCGGAATTGGAGAAGAAAGTCGAGATACTAACTGAAATGAATCGAGAGGTAATGAAGAAGTTGCGAGAGATGACCAGCGGTCCGCCTACCAATCACGTGGACGCCGATGCATCCCAAGCGACTCGGTTGATCGGTACCGAACGATCTCGAAAAGTTCGATCCGTGCGTTAGATCTAGGAATCGGAGGGAATCCGGCTGTCAGGTATAGTCCGGGTAAAAAGACGGGTTAGAATTGCGAGGGCGCTGCACGGCTGAGGTACATCATCCCGAAGCGGCGCTGTTCGTTTTTCTCAAGACATGCCCAGCGCATGGATATGCCCGTCATGCAGACAAGCTTTGAGCTGTTGCTCCAGGACGCTCGGAACGGTTCCAGCACCGCACTGAACGATTTGCTGGTGCCCTATCAATCTGCGATTCAAATTTACGCGCGTAGTCTGCTCGGTCGCGATCTGCTCAAGTTCATGGATGCGGCCGATTTGACACAAGATGTATTTGTGGCGGCGACGACTTCACTACTACAGTTTCGCGGTCAAGATGAACAAGCGTGGCTGCAATGGCTCAAGGGAATCTGCCGCCATTGTTTTCTCAGTCTGTTGCGCGATCGCGCGCCCAAAATACGCGCAACCAGGTCTCTGCAAGCCATTGCTGACGAAGGCTCGAGTTTCGATGTCCAGGCCTTGCAAACCAGCATCTTTGGCAGGGTAGAGAAACGTCATCATGAGAAGTTATTTGAACGCGCACTCCAGTGGTTGCCGGAAGATGATCGAAACTTGCTGATCAAAAAATACCTGGGCGACAGTGAAGTCTCGTGGGGCGAACTGGTTGAGGAATTTGGATTGAGCGAAGTCGCTTTGCGACGGCGTGGAAGCCGTTTGATCGAGCTGCTCCGCGGAGGCATGCGATTGCTGGAAAAGATCGAACACAACCAAGTACCCGAACCCTTGGCCGAGTTGTTGTGCATGAAGTTCCTCCAAAGGCTGACCATTGAGGAAATTGCCTCTAAAGCCGGCGAAGCACCAGACAAGGTTCGCTGCTTTCTGCAAGCCTCTGAACAAATTCTCAAGCAAGATATGCTATAGATTGAACAACCTTCAGTCGGCTTCCTCACCCGCCAACCCCAGGCGAGTTTAAAAATTCTTGGTCACACTTGGCCGCGACTTGCTACTGGATCTTTGTCAGCAGTTACGTAAACCTGCTGTTAGCGAAGAGATCCACTTTTGCGGGGAGTTCACCATGAGTCGTCGTGTACCTAGTCAACATAGAGCCTTTCGAGGATGTCGCCTGGAAACACTAGAACACAGAAACTTGATGGCCGTCGACACCGATGATGCCATTATCGAAGCAACTCCTATGGCGCTAGTGGGTACGATTCCGACATCGGTCTCAGAAGTAATTAGCGAGTCGACCGACGTCGATATGCGCAAAATTTTTGTTCAAGCCGGTCAAACCGTTGACTTCGACATTGATACCCCCACCAACGGACCGGGTGGACTGGGAGCATACCTGCGGCTCTTCGATGCCGCCGGTCGACAACTAGCAGCCAATAACGATGCAGCAGCGCCTGGCGAAGATCGCATCGGTTTTGATTCGTACGTGCGCTATACATTTCCAACCACGGGATCGTACTTTGTCGGAGTGTCGAGTTGGAGAAACACCGGCTATAGCGCCGTGACCGGCAATGGTGATACTGCGGGCACGACCTATGCCACTGGGCGATACACCTTGACCGCTCGAATACTACCGGTAGATGTGGACGATTCGATCATCGAGGCTCGTCCCTTGGGTACGATCAGCCGCAGTATTAGCGTTGACGGACAGATTGATAATGATCTGGACGTGGACATGTATCAATTTCGTGCCGCGGCAGGACAGGTTATCGATTTTGATATCGATACGACCCTGAACGGTCCCGGTGGACTGGGATCGCACATTCGTATCTTTGATTCTGCCGGTCGCCAACTGGCGTACAATAATGATGCGGCTGCGCCAGGTGAATCGCGCGTCGGATTCGATTCCTACTTGCGTTACCGTTTTTCACGATCGGGCGATTACTTTATTGGAGTTTCGAACTGGCTGAACACTAACTACAATCCTGTCAGCGGTGGCGCGGACTCAGCAAGTTGGCAGCATGCAATTGGCTCATTTCGGTTGGTCGTTAGCACTTCCGGTGCAGTACCGGTACCGGTTCCACCCAGGACGCTGCCACCTTCGTATTTGACTTCGCAATCTTCAGGCGATGCCCATACTTCACAAGTCAGTAGCCGTTCATCCGTCGTCAACGCAAATATCAAAGACGAGGTTGTACAGATTGCTGGACCACGAACCGCAGTGTCAACTGGCAGCGCGGCAGTAGACCTTTACATGTCGAGCGTTTCCAAGTCCGAGTTGGCGGTCGACACAGCGGTGGAATTGGCCAATCTTCTGGCCGTGGCTCGATTGGCATAAAGTTGAAATTTCTCCGCCGACGGACTGACAGTCGGCGGAGACATTGCCCGCAGGGCTCAGGGTTCTCTTGGCGTTCTCGAGGTGGAACACCCTTATGAGCTCAAATCCCATGAGATTCTAAGTTACAAGCGATTGGCTGCAATTGCGTCAGCTGGTCTGTCAACTAGAATTTGCAGGTCTGGTCAACGCGAGTACAGCCTGTAGGAAGCCCAACAATGCCCAAAAATGTGGCACAGGAAGCGTTCGGTTCTTCTCTTTCGAACGCCTATGAAGGTATGACGACGGAGTGCGTGCCAAACCTGGTGGCAGAGTTCCATCCATTGATGTTAGCTGTTGCTCGCGAGTTGATTTCGCGTGATATCCAAGGCAAGCTGGGAGCTTCGGATATTGTGCAGTTGACTTGGATGGAAGCGATTCGGGATTGGCAGAGTGTAAAAGCCAAGAACCGCGATCAGTTCGTGGGTTGGTTGATCACGCTCTTGCGGAATAACGCCAGGGATTTGTGCAAGGCCTATCGCCGATCAAAGAAACGTGATGTGTCTCGAGAACAACCTTCAATGAACTGCAATTTGCTCGTGGGCCGCACGTCGCCAGTTGATCCACTGGTCATTATGGAAAAAGCACAAACAATCCAAGCGGTGATGGAGAAGCTCTCGAGCGGTCATCAGCAGCTTTTGGAATGGCGATTTAAGGATCGGCTGAGCTTCGGGGAAATCGGACGACGACTCAATCGTAGCGAAGATGCCGTGCGCATGATGCTCAATCGAACTCTCAAGCGATTGGAAAATGAACTTCGGAATCATGAACTTTTCGCATGAAGATCTTTCGACGCTGCCGGCTGCTAACAATTCCTCCGCAAATCCTGAGGCCATTGCGGATTTGCAGTTCTGGATTGATCATCCCTCCCTGGACAGCATTCAGTTACAAGTCAGTGGTGAAACTAGTAAGAATCTGAAATACGACATCGATGCGGCGCGCGGACTGCTCGAGCGATCCGAGCGTCATCCACTGGAGTTGCTTGGAGTTGGTGCTTTCGGAATTGTCTTTCGGGCGCGAGACCGTCGCTTGAAGCGCGATGTAGCAATCAAACTACTCCGCAAATCGATGTTGAATCATTGCGGAAATGCGCTACGTTTCAGTCTTGAAGCCGAATCAATGGCGCTGTGTGCCGGCCAGGGCGTCGTTCCCATTTATGATTTTGGTACGCTTGAAGATACTCCATACATCTCGATGCAATTCATCGAAGGCCTCAACCTGCGGCAGCATTTGGGAGAGCAGGGTGGGCCGCTTACCCCTAGGCAAGCAGCAGGGCTGATCGGTCAGGTCGCTCGCGCTGTTCACGGAATGCACCAACATGGCGTTCTGCATCGCGATCTCAAGCCCTCCAATATCTTGCTGGAACGGCAACCCGCATCCGGTGGCAGCGTTATGCGACCCTGGGTCGCTGATTTTGGCTTCGTAAAAGGCATGCCCGATGCCAAGCACGGCTTAGCATCCGACCTCAGCACCCATGATACGATCGTTGGCACACTGAGTTACATGTCACCTGAGCAGGCCGCAGGACAACCAAATCTAACTACAGCGACGGATGTCTATGCGTTGGGTGTCATCCTGTACGAGCTTCTGGTCGGACACTGCCCATTTGCAGGTACCAACAAAGTCGAGGTCCTGGGGAACATATTGCGTGCCCAGCCGACTTCGCTACGAAAACAAAATGCTGGTGTACCCCGAGAGCTGGAGGCAATTGTCATGAAGTGCTTGGAAAAGCACCCCAATGATCGATACGCCTCTGCCGAAGCCCTGGCCACAGACTTAGAGAGTTGGCTGCAGCGTCGGCCAACGCTGGCAACTCCGCCCACGCCTGTCGCGCGACTACGGATGTGGGCAAGTCGCAATCGTTTGGCGGCAGCATCTCTTTCCATGATTGGCCTCGGACTTCCATTGGCCTTGCTCGTCCTCAGCACCCTTTACGCGCGCGAGCGCGCGACATCCAAACAGTTACGAGAAGCCAGACACGAGACCCAAGTTGCCTTGGTCAGGGCTCAGGAATCCGCAGAGTCCTTTGTTCGTTTAGCGCGAAAAAACATTCGTAAGCTGGCAGAAGAATACGGCAAGCAACCAGGCGGTGCACTCCGCCGACTGCAACTCCACCAAGAAGTGTTAACCGAATTTGAGGCAATGGCGAAAGCCAGTAGTTACGATGCCTATAGTCGACACCAACTGAGCATCGCCCTCCACTATGTCTCCACCGCTCTTGGCCCAGCCGGATTCTCCAGTGAGTCCACTGAGACTCGACGAAGAGGACTTCAATTACTGGAAGAACTGGTCGAGGAGTATCCTGATAACGATGCGTACCGTTTTGATCGATTCTACAATCGCATGGTCCTATCAACCACTTCAAGTAACGTGGTGAGTGAGTTGGAAAAATGTCTGGCAGACGTGCGACTGGTTTGTGATCATCAACCCCAGCGGCATGAGTATGCCAACGCTCTCAATTCGAATCTCGCGAGCCTGTCGTTGGCCTATCTGGCTCCCGACCAACCACCTGCCAGCCATGAGCAGATTGAACAGACTGCACTCAGGGCAATCCATCAGGCGGAGGATTTGCAGCGACAGCATCCAGATAAAGTCGAATATCTCAAGCCCGCCCGGGAAGGCTATAGGGTTCTGGGAATATTGTGCAGCCAGCGCAACCAGGTTGATCGCATGCTCGAAAACTTCCATACGGCCTTTCAAATCCATCAAAAAATTGCCGACGCTATTCCTAACGAAGGGGTCTGGTTGCTGGAAGGGTTTTTCGTGCGCGTCGACTTTCTACGTGCGTTAAAGGCTCATCAACATCCGCTACTAACTGAAAACATACAGTTGTCGCTATCGCAACTGGACCGAATGCCAGAATGGAGACTCGATACTCAGACCTTCGACTTAACCCGCTGTACTTATCATATGTGGCTGGCCACTGAGTATTGTAAGTCGTCCAGGCTCGAGGATGCCCAATTGCAATACGAACTCAGCCTGCGAGTCAATCGGTCTGATGACCAGCCCCTGTCTCAGGCGTCTATGGACTTTCAAGCGTTCATTGACGCCCGACACGAAACTGATCTGGCCCTTTGTGAGGCCTGGTCTAGCCAGCCGCCGTTTACGCAAGCTCCCTGACTAAGCACGTGGACGCATCCATCTCCTTAGCTCGAACTGTTATTGCCCTGGCCATAGGCAGATAACTGCACATACGTTCAGCATCTAATAGCCATGAATGCGTCTCCGGACAGTTCCAGCTATATTTTTGTGATTCACAGGCTGAGTTACCTTGCAGACCGGAATAGAAATAATAGATCATGTCCGCTTCCTAACTTCCTAGCCTAGTCCAGATTTATCCAATGCATTCACGCCCCAGTCCACGCCTAAGAGCCCGACAACTCGTAGTTGAATCACTCGAAGCTCGACAGCTGATGGCAGTCGATGTTGAATTAGCGAAAGATATCAACACTCGGACATCGGTTAGTCTGTTCTCTGACGCAGAAATTGTCGGCAACAAGACTTTTCTAGTGGCTCAGAATAGTTTGTGGATCACCGATCCGACGCGGAGCGACGCAACTCTGGTCATGGAGTTCGACAGCACTTTGGGGAGCGCTGTGCGGGAATTGACAAACGTCAATGGATTGCTGTACTTCGTCGCTGCTGGAACTGCGGGAACCGAACTGTGGCGCAGCGATGGCACCCCAGCAGGCACGCGCTTGGTCCGCGACATCAATCCACTGGGCAGCTCACTGCCGAGATATCTTACCAACGTCGATGGTACGCTTTACTTCACTGCGGAACGGAATGAGTGGGGTCGAGAATTGTGGAAGAGCAATGGCGATGCGGCCAGTACCGTCATGGTTCGCGATCTAGTGTCCGGCCCACAATCGTCTTCCATAGCTAATCTAACCGCCGTGGGAGATTCGCTTTTTTTCACAGCCTCTACCAATCTAGGACACGAACTTTTTCGTAGCCGAGGTACATCTGCCACCACAAATCTGGTGAAAGATCTGGCACCGGGCATCAGCAGTTCGTCTCCCAGAGAGTTAACCAATGTCGGCGGCGTCTTATACTTTACGGCACAAACGACCAACGGTCTTGAACTATGGCGAACCGAAGGCACCGCGTCCACTACGATCCCTATACGAGTCGCAGCCATCGACACTTCATCGGGCGCCCCCACTTTATTAACTGAAGTCAATGGTCAACTATATTTCACGGCGAGCACTTTGGGCAGCGGCCGCGAACTGTGGAAGAGTGGTGGCACAGTCGCTTCGACATTTATGGTCAGAGATACTTACGTAGGTCCAATTGGCTCGTATCCGGACAACCTCGTCAACGCCGGAGGCCTGCTGTACTTTACCGGGCAAACAGAATCGGGACGCGAGATCTGGCGGAGCAATGGCACAGCCGCAGGCACCTTGCAACTGAGGGACATCAATCCAGGCGTCGCCGATAGCTCGCCAGACAAACTACACGCAGTTGGTAAGGCGGTTTTTTTTGTCGCCAATGATGGAGTCAACGGCCAAGCCCTGTGGCGCACCAATGGCAGTCGAGCGGGCACCCAGCTAGTAAAAGATCTGTTCCCGAACGATGACGGCTTCTTCAGTGCCACACCGTTCGCCAACAGTGGTAACAAACTGCTCTTTTCGTCAAGTCTTGGCATCTGGTCAAGCGGCGGTACCGCCGAGACTACCCGCCCCTTCGAACCCTTCGCCAGCCTGACGCGCGGCTCGATCACCAGCACGGTACCGCCTGTAGAAGTCAATGGAACGTTGTATTTTATGGCCGACACGGGCTTCTATGGTTCCACATTCATCGGCTCACCCAGGCTTTGGAAGAGTGATGGGACCGCAGCTGGGACTATACCCTTGCTGGAAACAACTTTGGGTTCGACCGTCTCCCAACTAACCAACTTAAATGGCGTATTAATATTCACCGCCGGAGAATTCCCTAGCGGCGTCGAATTGTGGCGGAGCGATGGAACAGTAGAAGGTACGATTCAACTTGCGGTAATCAATCCAAGCACCAGTGGTAGTTATCCTTTCTCGCTCACGGCCTTCAATGGCTTGTTGTACTTCACTGCATTTGGTCCCAACGGCAGAGAACTATGGAGAACCGATGGAACCGAGGCGGGAACAATCGAAGTCAAGGACATCCAAGCCGGATCTGCGGGATCGTATCCATCGAACCTGGGCGTTGCCGGATCGACGCTCTACTTTTCAGCAGATGACGGTAGCGGTTTAGGGTTGTGGAAAACCGATGGTACCGCGGAAGGTACTGTCCTCGTCAAGCAACTCAACGACCCGCAGGCCGTTCCATTCGGCTTCACTCAAGTCGGTGAAGATGTTTTCTTTTCTGCCTACGATGCCACACATGGACGGGAACTCTGGAAGACGCGAGGTACGCTAGAATCAACCGAACTGGTACTGGATATTTACCCAGGTAACGCCAGCTCCAACGCAGCCAACTTCCGCGTAGTCGACAATCAATTGTTCTTCACCGCTGACGATGGTGTGCACGGATCGGAACTGTGGAAGAGCGATGGCACCCCTAGCGGTACAACCATGGTCCAGGATATCTCGCCAGGAGCGGGCAGTTCCGGGCCGGCCGAATTAACCGTCGTGGGCTCGCGACTCTACTTTGCCGCCACCACTCCGACGCAAGGTCGTGAACTCTGGTCGCTGACGAACGCCAGTTCGCCAACGCCCGTCGCCGGAGTCATGCCTGGCACCACTGTCAGCCAACCGGCTAGCTTGACCAATGTCAACGGAGTTGTCTACTTCTCCGCCTACGATGCGGTGCATGGCATCGAGCTCTGGAGCGTCGACAATGCGATCGCCGAGCTCGCTAGCGACATCAATCCTGGACCCAGTAGCTCCTCGCCCAGCTCAATCACGCGGGTAGGCGACAACTTCTTGACGGCCGCCACGCGACGCGACGTGGGCCGCGAGTATTTCATCGGTCGGCCTTGACGCACGTACATTTGTACGCATAAACTGAGCACGTACATTTGTACTTAGGCCTGGCTTTGCTAAGAACACGTGGTATGGAGGCTGTCGTGGTTGAGCGTCGTGCACTTTCGAAAGGCGAAATGGAAGTTGCCCGAGTACTGTGGGACATCGGCCCAGCCACGGTACGCGCAATCTTTGAAGTGCTCCAGCAAGATCGCTCGATCGATTTTGCCACAGTTCAAACCTATCTCCGACGGCTTGAATCCAAGGGCTACGCGACCTCGCATCTGCAAGGTCGCACCAAAATCTATACGGCTAAAGCGCGGCCCAAAACTGTAATTCGCGATACCGTTGGCGACCTGGTCGATCGTCTTTTTGGCGGCCAGACTATGCCGCTAATGCGACACCTCATCGAAGAGCATGGTATCAACAAACAAGATATCGCCGAACTACGCCAACTGATCCGTCGCTTGGATAAGGAGTCTGACCAATGATTGCTCAGCCATTACTCCATTGGTTAGTCACGCAGTCATGGCAAGTTGCGATCGTCGCCATAGTGGTCGCGATCGTGAACCGCTATCTCCTGGTTCGTTCGCCACGCATAACGCATTTGCTTTGGGCTTTGGTCTTAATCAAAGCCCTCACTCCACCGATCATCAGCTCACCGTTCAGTCCATTCAATTCAACCCCCGCGTCGATCGTTCTACCCTCCTCCATCGTCGACATTGCCTCAACCACAAGCTGGAAAGTCCCTGAATCCGCAGCTGGTGACCGGCGGCAATTGACACCTACAGATCAAGTGCTAACACCCACAAAAGAAGTCTCTTGGTCGTGGCCCAAGATCCTTACGTTTGGCATTGTCGCGACTTGGTTGTTGGGTTTCAGCCTTAACCTCCTAGTCGCCATGTATCGCTGGTGGCGATTTCAGCTTGTCGTCGCAGCCTCAGGGGCCAGGACGGATGACGAGTTGCAAGAATTGGCAAGTGCCGCCAATGCCCAACTTGCCAATAGACTGCAGTTGCCTCAAGTTAGGCTGCGTGTATTGCGACTGCCAGTTGGACCAGCTGTGGTGGGGTTGTTCAAGCCAACTATATTGCTGCCAGAGTGGGTTCTGAGGGAATGCTCGCCCGAGCAATGGAAAACACTGCTCATTCACGAACTGGTGCATGTTCGACGGGGCGATTTGATTTGGGCACTACTGGAGACCGTGTGCCGCATGCTCTTTTGGTTTCATCCCCTAGTGCGTTATGCCAGTAGCATGCTGGTGGCGGAATCGGAGCGCAGTTGCGACGAGGAGACGCTCGTCCTCTCGGGTTGTCCGGCTCCTTTATATGCGCAATGTCTGGTAGATGTCTTGGAACGTAAACATGGATTGACAGTTCCCCGGGGTATTCCCGGAATACGACCTGTCGATGTAACCAAAGTTCGATTGGAGAGAATCATGCAATTTCGACATGGAAGTCGAAGTCCGTCACGCTCGATAGCCTGGGCGATGTTTGTGCTCGCGGCGGTCTTCGTGCTGCCTGGACAGCGTTGGCTCGGTGCCATTGATCCTCCGGCCCCGCAGACAACCAACGCCACAGCTCCCATTGCCCTTGATCAATGGCGACCAGACTCCGTCACCGACACGCACGCGGCCGATAGTCCAGACCAACTCAGTGAGCATCGAGTATCTGTGCACGACATCCTCGATGCGCTCAGCAAAATTGACTATTCCAGGCAAGAAGCGGAGCAACTCGTGCGTGACCTGGTTTCGCCCCAAGCTGTGGCGACTTCGACAAGCAAAGTGGAGCCTCAGCAACTCACGCCCCTCGTCGCTCCCACGATCGTGGACTCGCATTTGGTTCTCAAGTCAACCAGCACTTTTTGGTTCCAACTTAATAACGCGCTAACCGCGCTCAGAATGGAGTTGCTCGATTATGTCCAATTGACTGAGAGGCTGTGCGATCTCGATCGAGCGACATTCGACTCGATGCAACTTAATTGGACTCACGCAGATGACCCTGACGTGGAAGTTCTCAGGCCGGATATCTTTCTGATGCACACACCGTCAACTGGCTATACGCAACTTTCGACAGTCGCCTTGATCGCCGATCAAGCCCGACTGAATGAACTTGGGCGTAGCCTGCCAGAAGAACTCCTACATGACTCATTGGCTATCCCGGCCTCTCACATGCTCAGTGGGGTGGTGCACGTGAGCACAGTTAGTGCGCCGCAACGTCTTCATCTTGCGAATTCCGTTTCCGGGCCAGCCTATAAGATTGTGTCTATTCCGACGAATATGGCCATCATTACCAGGACTCAAGCTGCGGTCGACAATCATCTCAAGCTGGAAGTACGCTTGGAGGGACGCGTCGATCAAGATGGATCGATGGCCCTCTCTCGCCATCGTCGACAATCAACCTTCAGGCCCTTCGCGGATAGCCGGGCCTCCGATAACCCCACCACATTCTGTCAGCAACTGGCCATCGAAATTCAATCGGGAGAAACGCTCGTCCTGGCTTCTCGGCCACAAGTCGAAGGGCAGGGCAATGTCATGCTGGTCATGATTCAGCCCACGCTTGTACACCCACTCCAGCGCGACAAAGATGTTGTTCGGTCGCGAGTGTCCAATATTGTCAAGCTAATCGCTGCCGATTTGAATCGCCAAGAGTCCAGCGGCCTCCCCGCAGGCACACTTGAAGATCCAATTCCTGTCTTAGGTCAGCTAACCAAGGCCGCAAGTCGACAAGAGATGGAGGCGTTGGACGATAATCTATTGATCTCTCTATCCAGAGCACGCTTCCTATCCAGAGCACGCTTCGCTAACATTCAATCGCTTAAAAACGTTGAAATAACCAGAACCAAAATCGAAGAACGTGTGGACATCGAGCGTTTTGTTCCCCTGATCGGCAACGCTTCACTCGAACACCACATCTATTTAGTGACGATCACAGGCGATTCCCCCAGTGGTGACCGCGAGAGCGTTCAATTTCATATCGACCATAACCGCTTCGTGCAGAAGTAGGGCACCGAAGAGAATCCGGCGTTGCCTCACTGCCGAATAAGGTTTTGAAATGTCTCGAGCCAACTTGCGATCAGCGCACCCTTCAAATCGCCGTCTTGACGGTATTGCTGAGGGGTCTTGCCCCAATAGAACGACACAATACCATCGGACTCAGCTTGATCGATGAATTGCCTGGCTTCTTCAAGTGAGCACTTCAGCGGAAAGAACTCTTCGATCACTAGCGGTTTGCCGATGCGATACACGCTGAGCGCATCTAGGGCTTTCTGCACTTCGCCCTTTTCCGGATAGATATGCACCGACACAAAGTCCAAGTGTGCTGCCGGGCCAGGTGCATAGAAGATTGGTTTGGCGCCGGGAAATACGTGCGACCAAGGAATGACACCGATCGTAATTAAATGCTGTCGATCGACCTCGCGAATCACGTCGGTCATT
This sequence comes from Rania fehmarnensis, assembly GCF_056494185.1. NCBI lineage: Bacteria > Pseudomonadati > Planctomycetota > Planctomycetia > Pirellulales > Pirellulaceae > Rania > Rania fehmarnensis. The sequence goes on along the minus strand of NZ_CM151398.1, from coordinate 1,493,096 downwards.
TGCTTGACCCATGCGCCGGTAACTTGCTCGCGTGTGCGACCCTTCAAGTCCAACGCCAGGCGTTGCACAAAAAACTTGCCTCCTAGTTCACCGGCCAGCCAGTCGGTTTCCGGTTTATTGCCGGGCAAAATTGGTTCGTTGATCAAGTCGTAACAGAATACAGCTGGACTATCTTTGCAGGCCATGGCGATCGCCCGCCAGAAGTTGGCTTGCACAAGCCAACGCTTTTCTTCGCTGAGCTCATCAAACCAACGCGGGATGTCCGCTCGGTGATAACACCCCAAGCCAGTGATGTCCAAGTACAGTCCAACCTCCTCAGCCAGCGCTACTAGCTCCTTCAATTTGTCCAGCGATGCTTGGTTGGGTTGGTCAGCCGCAAGCATGAACTGACCGACCTGCAGGTGAATGCGAACAACATTGACGCCTAAAGATTTCATCTCACGAAAGTCCTCGACGACGCGTGGCCAATCGGTTTTCCAATAATCTTCGATCAGGTGACCCGCGTCATCGTGATCGTAGTTGACGCCCCACACTTGAAACCTCTGACCAGTGGCGTCGACAAAGTGCTGACCGTCGTTCGATAAACGAACGGCTGGCAATTGTGAAGCGTCATGAGTTTCCGAGGCCTGGTCCTGCCCGATCACGAGACCTGGGCATATCAGTTCGCACGCAACCATCAATACTTGCATGGTATAGAATAGATGTCGCTGCCATTGTCCCGCTTTGGGCTTCAACCTCATGATACTTTTCTCCACCAAGCATGCTATGAATATTACTTTGACCGGTCATCTCCCCCGGCGCAGGTCGCAGACGAGGCGTTTAGCCGATGTCTGCGGGAGGGGGCACCGCACTACATTGGACTCTTGCGTTACAGGACTGGCCCCTCCCGAATCTCGCCAAGCCTCGATTCGACCTCCCCATGCTACGCATGGAGAGGTGACCGGTCGATCTGTTCGCACTTTTCATTCCCTCGCCTGCGCGATGCTCGCAATTGCCGTGACTATCGTCCTGCTGCCGACAGTATGTAGCGGACAGTCCATCACGCCTGCGGGCAGTGTCGAGTTTGACCTTGAGCGACTCAGTAGAGTGCCTAAGTTCGAACCCGCCAGCGATGTGCCAGACGAAGGATTGCAGGCCATCTACTACGAAGGTGTTGAGTATCATGGTAAGCCTACCAAAGTCTTTGCTTACTATGGTCTGCCAACGAAGCGCCCGATCGATGCCCAGGGCAAAGCTGAGAAGGTTCCTGGTGTTGTGCTGGTGCACGGCGGCGGTGGCACGGCTTTTGCCAATTGGGTCAAGCTCTGGAACGAGCGTGGTTATGCAGCGATTGCGATGGATCTATGCGGCTGTGTCCCCGTGGGTACCTATGGCAAGTGGCAACGATCTGAGGCAGGTGGACCACCAGGCTGGGATGCGAGCTTCGATCAAGTCGTCAACGAAGCCGCAGCTGATCAATGGCAGACGCATGCGGTGTCAGCCGTCGCCTTAGCCAATTCGCTATTAAGCTCGCTGCCCGAAGTTGATTCGCAGAGGATTGGCCTGACCGGAATTTCGTGGGGCGGTTACATGACGTGCCTGGTTGCGGGCGTCGATTCGCGATTTCGCTGTGCGGTGCCGGTTTATGGTTGTGGTTACTTGGGCGACAACTCGGCCTGGCTGCCTGCATTTGAGCGGCTGGGTAAAGAGCACGCTACACGCTGGCTGAGACAATGGGACCCATCGGTTTTCTTGCCCAAAGCACGCATGCCATTTTTGTGGGTGAACGGTACCAATGATTTCGCGTATCCCATGGACTCCTGGCAGCGTTCGACGGAAATGCGCGAGGGCAGTCTGCTGTGCCTGCGCATTCGCATGCCGCACGGCCATGGCGTTGCGGGTGAGAATCCCGAAGAGATCCACGTTTTCATGAATTCAATTTTGAAGGCCGGCCAACCGCTGCCCATACTGGACACTCCAACGCTAAACCTGTCGCGCGTATCGGTCAATTACAAGAGCGAAGTTCCCGTTACCAAAGCAGAGCTCTGCTACACGACCGACTCAGGGAAATGGCAAGATCGTAAATGGGAAGCGATCCAGGCCGAACTGAGTATGAACGAGATGACCATTTCCGCAGAGTTGCCTGAGAAGTCGACCGTGTGGTACATCAACCTGTTCGACGATCGCAACTGCGTCGTGAGTACCAGGCACATCTCAGTTATCCCGTAGCGGAAGCCGTCAAGGCTTTCGTTCTTCGCTACCTCGAAACGCTTGACGCGTTCCGCTACCTCCCCCGTAGCGGAAGCCGTCAAGGCTTTCGAAGCACTACTAAAACGAGGAAAAAGCTGTATTGACCGCAAGTGCTGAGAACGGCTAGAACATAGCGCGCCTATTTCTGCACTTGAGTGGACAAGGAAGTACCACATGTCAATTTCAAAACCAGCCGCGCCGTCGGAAGCTGCGCCGTTGATGCTGTGGTGCTCGTCGCATTCGACGCTAGCTGCTGAAGAGATTCCGCTGCTATTGGAAGCTGGCTTTCGCGTTATCCCGTTGCTGACTGACTTTTGGACCTTTGAATACAAAGCCGAATTGGATCAGCAGATCTGTGACGCTTGGAAAGCAACGGTTGGCTTGCCGGATGACGTGGTCCGCCGGTTGCAAGCGATTAAGTTTTGTGCCGACATGGGGCAAGCCGAATTCGATTCTGAAGAGATCGCTCTTCTGAACAAGCACGTCGATGTGATCTACGTAACCGTCTTGCCCAATCTGGCAGTTAGATTAGCGCCGGTCTTCAAGGGCACGGTCATCTTTCGCCCATTTGGCCACGGACATCTGAATAACTACAGCCGGGTCGCTCAGCATTTCAAGGTTGATTTGGGGACGTTGCACGGTCGCCACAATTTCATGTGGGTACCCATTTTGTCCACGTTGCAGGAACCCGAGGATCCACGTTTGTGCGCGAACCCGAATCAATTGAGTGCGTTTGTCAGTCCCAATCGATTGGGCCCGGTGCGCTGGTCAGCGGCGGCGAGTCAACCGTATGTGGTTGAAACGATTCCGCGCATCCAAAAGCAAGCGTACTACATGGAGATCTATCAAAGGTACCGTGAGGACCACCGCGGGTTGCCGCTGAAGATTCTGGGTGGCAATCCCGTTGCCGGTGGCCCGCTGGAAGATCCAGCCATCGTTGGCTTTCTGGAAGACGACGACTATTTTCGCGTAGCCGCTCAAGCGCGCGTGTCTGTCTATCATGGAACTTCACGCTACCATGTCCACTACCATCCGATCGAATTCATGACGCTGGGTGTGCCGGTTCTGTTTCATCGAGACTCTGCCTTTGCGGCTGAGGGCAAGCGATTCGGCATGTCGCAATCCGATTTAGTCGCTGCCGGCATGTACGCTTCTGCGGCACGAGCCAACGAGATGGCTCAAGCCGCGCTGAGCGATGCCTCGTTGGCAGAAGCCTGGAGTCATCGGCAACGCTTTTTCGTCGACGAAGTATTCAGCCGCAAGAAGGCGCTCGATCAGGCGAGATGGATCAAGCGTCGCATTAATCAGCTGCGTCCGTGGATGGAGCAAGGCTTTGAGACGAGCGCTTACAGCCCGACAACCGGCGGTGTGCAACAATCTGGACTCGACGGTGTAATTCATCACAATCTGGTAACCAATATGAAAGTCAAACGCCCAATTCAAGAGCGAGTGTATCGCGAGTTCAAGCGAGTTATGCGCAAGACGATCAGCCCCTCGAAACCCGAGGCCCATCGCATGGAACAATTGCTGCACTTGCCTCAGCAACTCGAGACGATTACGGCTGACAGTCGCAATCTGTCGACGCAAGTAGGCGAGGCTTGCGATCACTTGCAACACATGGCTGTTGACGTTCAAGTACTAGCGGAGCGATATAACGAACTGAAAGAAAGCGTTCACGGATTGCAACGCGTTCGCATTGCCAATTCCGACGGCGATCACAGTTTCAAGTTCTATGGTCAGTTTTCGCCGCCGGTTGATCGATTTATCTTCGAACGATACTTTCCTGACACTAACATTCGCGGCACGTTCATTGAATGTGGTGCCTTCGATGGCCAGCTAGAGTGCTCGTGCAAGTTCTTTGAAGAGACGATGGGTTGGACCGGCTACAATCTGGAGCCCTCCCCGCACATCTTTGCCAATTTGCAGCTGAATCGCCCCGACTCTCGCAACTACCAGGTGGCCTTGTCGAACCGCGTCGGAAGCGCCACCTTTAAACTGGTCAGCCATCCACAACTGGGATTGAATTACGGCAACGGATCGCTCAGCCATACCGAGCATCATACGCAGATCTTGAAGGAAACTGGTTGTACGTTTGCAGAGGTTGAAGTGCCTCTGGTGACTTATAAGGTCTTTGTCGAGCGTGAATCGATCGCTCAGGTAGATCTATTTGTGCTGGATGTCGAAGGGCATGAACTGGACGTTATCGAGGGCATGCGCGGATGCGATGTCTTGCCGGATATCATGTGTGTCGAAGTGGGACACACACCCTTGGCGCAGGTACGTAGCGCGCTGGCTCCGCTGGGTTATGTTTATGACATCTCTTCACATGTAAACGCCTTTTTTGTTCAGCAATCCAAGTTGCCGCTCTTTGCTTTTCGGCAGAGCAACCGATGAGTACGGGAGCGCGCCCGCGGGCTCAAACTAGCTTGGAATAGTAATCCTCTGTGTGAGGTTTGGTTGTTCAATCTAGTCGCAGTGTTAGTTAAACTCAGGCTTTATCTAACCTGCAACTGGAGAATGACATGTGTTTGCGCGCGACGTGCTTGGCGGTGCTGAGCCTGGGTTGGGGTGCGGTTGTTTATGCACAAACAGCCGGACCGCTGACTGCTGACCAGCGGAGCGATTCGGTTGAAACGAAGATGCGACTGCTGCGCGAAGCGTTTGATCGGCAAGACTTTGATCTAGCGCGATCGCTGACGCACTCTATTCGTAATTCTATTATCCAGACTCAACACGAGTCGGAAGCGTTACCCACGTCTGTCGTCCCGCTCGAGCAATGGATACCCGTTAGCGATTTACCGCAGGCTTGGCAGGTGTGGGCCAGACCTTGGAAATACTTTAAGCAATTGGTGATCGAAGAAACGGTTGGGTTGGATCGAACCGGTGAACCGGTAGAGTTCTCGATCAGTTTTCCTAGTGACCAGGTGGAATCCATTGCTCGGGAGTTGCGTGTAATACGGATTGAGGATGGGCGATTGGTTGAAATGCCTTTTCAGATCTTGCGTGAAAGCTTTCGTGAGTCATTGAAACTGCGGCAGGCACGCATTCTTGTTCAAGCGACGAGTGTGGCGAACCAGAGACAGCACTGGCTATTGTTCTATGGCAATGTTGACGCTGAGCTGCCCGAATATCCATCTGATTTGGTTACTGAGGGGGAAGGCTGGGGGCTTGATATTTCCAATGCCTACTTCAAAGCGATGTTATCTCGGCAGACGGGACAGTTAGAGCGATTGATTCTGCGGCGTGAACATGGGCTGGAGTTGTATGCTGGCGGTGAAGGGCATGGTGAGCCGCCGGGGATCGACTGGGCGCACGATTATGTCGACGAGGGCAATTTTCAGAAGTTGCGCATTTCGTTGTGGGATGCTTGTCCGGATTATGAAGTGGTGCGCGGACCGTTATGTACGCTGGTGAGGCGTTGGGGTTTTCCGCATTCGCCTGTTCATCCGATCTACACGCCGGCTCGGCTTAAGATTGAAGTAGAGTATCGATTTTATGCAGGACTGCCATGGTTTCACAAGTTTGGCGCGATGCAAGCCGTGCAGCAGTTCGAAGCGGCTGCACTGAGAGATGATGAGTGGGTATTCAGTGGTCAACCCTTTACTGACAAACTATGGATGGATGCTGAGGGAAGATTGCAATCTGGTGAGGTTCCACCTGAGCATCAAGAGCAACTGTGGGGCATTGGGTTTTCGAACCGTGATTCTAAGGATGCGTTCTTGGCATTGTTTCTCGAACATTCTGCACGCGGCATCCCTGAGCTAAAGCATAACGGCTCGCCCAATTTGTATTATCGCTGGCACGGAAGTGTCTGGAGTCGCTATCCACTGCCAGTCAAGACGGTGCCGGCGGGAGCAGAGTTGATACAGCGCAATGCTTATGTGACGTTGCCCATTATAGATGAGTCGAGCAAGCGAGAATTGGAACGATTGCGACAAGCACTGGTCAATCCGCTGAAGGTCACTGCCGTGGATCTTACGGTGGAAAAAGTTGCGGCTGAACGAGTTGAGACTGGACGCTTGGTTGGGCGTTTGGCGCGGGGCTCGGAAGTTGGCGAATCAGTGATTTCCAAGCAGACTATTTGGCGAGCGCTGGCTGACTGTAAAGATGCTCAGCTTTATACGGCTGACATCAACGTCGTCGAGCTTGGTCTGGTGGACGACGTGCGTGTGCGAGGTGATGTGGTCACCTTGGTCATGACTACGCCGCATGCTGGTCGCGATCGACTGGGATATTTCATCGATGGTTCGATTTCAGTCCATCCAACTTTATCGGTACCAATTCGCCAGCGACTGATGCAAGTGCCTGGCGTGCGTCAAGTTGTGTTCCAGCATGTTCGCGAACCTGCATGGAACAGCAATCGTTTGACATCTGCGGGCAGGCGCAAGCTGGGCCTTTAGTGGTCAGTGATGGTTGGTTTTCCTGTGCCTTACTTGGTTTTCAACTGTAGAGTAATGGTGGTCCCTGATGCGGGAACATTGAATTCTTGTTGAGCTGATTGACCATCGAAGCTGGCTTCGACTTTCAGCTTGTTATCGATAGGCAGAAAAGTGCCGAAGTGGTCGTTGGCATCGAAACGTTCATCGTTGGTTTGGCCGTCCCAAGTTTGGGAGCCGGCAGTTTGTGATATTTTTAGATTGGCTGCGATACGTTGGCCTTTTGCGTCGACAACGCGGAACATGACTTTGGCAGAGCCTTCTGGTGGTTTGATGGCCAGTTGGGTATAGCGATCGGTTACATTTACTGCGCAGATGTAGTCGGCATCTTTTGCCCAGACCATGGGGAATTTGAGAGGAGTCTTGGCGTAGCTAACGGCGTAGATGGCGTTCATAGGTTCATCGCGTTTAGCGGTGGCGGCACGTTCGATGAACCAAGCTTTGTCGAGTTCATCGCCGTTGGGTTCGGCGGCGCCGGTGAAGTGCCAGCCGTCGTCCCAGACTTCGGTCCACGAATGATTGCCACTGCCATCGGTCCAGAGAGGTGTTCCCACAAATCGTGCGGGCACACCGAGAGCGCGGCAGGCGTCGATCAGCAAGACACTGAGGCCGGTGCAGGAGGCCAGCCCGCTATTTAGGGATTCATAGGGACTCTGATCGGCTTTCTTGCGCTGTGTCGAGTATTTCACTTTGACCAAGGGATATAGTCGTTGGTTGAGCAGTGCAGCTGCGTGGCCAGGAGTTTTGGCTTCTTTGATCAGGTGGGAGAATCGCTGGCGGAAGTCCTTGCGCCAATTGTCGCGGCGTTCATTGATGCTGGCGTAGGGTAAGACGTTATTGAAGAAGATCTCCTTTGGTATGGTGTCGCGCCAGGGTGCGGCGTCGAGCGTCTCGTAGGCTTCGCGCACGTTTTCGATCAGGAACTCAGCGGTCAACTTCTCCAAGTCGGGCTGAGGCATGTTGGCGATTAAGAATTCGAGTCCTTCGCGTTGACGGTTGGTGACGGAATCGAGTGCCAGTTGCAACTGAGCCGCGTTGTTGCCGGCATCTTTGAGAGCTTGATTGACTTCGTGATAATAGGCGGAAGTCCACAGACGCGAGTCTTGACGCACATACCAGTGTTGAGTGGATGTCTCGTCGATTCTCACTTGGCCGGATGCGACGTAGCCGCCCTTGGTCAGTTCGAAGGACAGGCCGTTAGAGTCGACACCGAGTTCGGTGAGGTCATTGGCCCAGCGTTGATGTTGGTCTTTGAAGGATCGTTGACGGTGGTAGATGTTCATGAGTTGATCGCGCAGCTTGAGGGTGGGATCGGCTGCGAACGTTGACGTGGCGAAGCTTGGAGTAGCGACGTCTTGGTCGACAAACTGGACGAAGCCCCAGCGTTCGGGGCGATGCATATCGATGATGCCTTGCGGCGACCAGACCCAGTTATCTTCTTTGGTGCCGGCTACTTTGCGGTACTTACCATCGACAATCTCGTGTTGCCACTGGACGCGTGAGAAACCCATTCGCCAATGGTCGCCGTTGCGTGGTCGCAAGGACTCAGTTTTTTGGAGAGCTGGACCATTGGTTTTGGGGGGCTGGAAGGCGTTCCAGGGAATTGCCAGTTCGACAGACCAACCGCGATCGTTGTCGGAGGGATCATTAAGAGTGCCATCGACATGGATAGCCGTTTTCAGACCCTGAATTTCCCAACCATTGTCGGCAGTGCCACCGTCCTTGTAAGGTTTCGGCAAGAACAGGTCCCAGCCGGTGTTGAGTGCATTGATTTCGAATTCGTAGTATTGGTGATTGTCGCCATCGGGATCCACGAACAGTTCAAAGTCATTGTCTTGAAAGATGATGGCATCGTGGTCGGTGAGGGTGGCCCAGACGTGTGGCTCGTTCAGTTGGGCAGCGATATAGAGATACTGGTCATCCCAGAGCATCTTGGCTTGGGTTGATAGCCTAGGTGTGGGACGAGTATCGCCTTCGATATCCACGAACTTTTCCGTCCAAGCGGCTGCGTTCCAAGCGGGTTCGTTCAGCTTGCCATCGATTGTAAGCGGGCTAGCAGTTCGACCGCAAACGTAGCCTCGTGGAGTGATTGGACTCATCCGAGCCCAATCGCTCTTTGGGTCCGCAGCCTGGGCAAGCATTGGGAACAGAGCCAACAGAATCGCCAACAAACCAAGTACGCGTGCCATAGGGTGCCTGACGTATAAGCCATCTCGAGGTCAACCAACTTCTGGTGGCATTCATATTTGCCACCCACGCATCAATTTACTTGCCAGCCCAACACAATACGAGAGCCACCCCGGGGACACACCCCGCCTCCAAGCCATACCCGGGGTCTGTCCCCCGATGTTTCCTCAAGCTCCTTGGTATACCCGGGGTGTGTCCCCGTTCATATTCGCAGGCATTTTGAGGCTCAAGCGGTGGTGGGCGCGCGGTGGTGAGAGCGGTTTGGTTCGGATGCGCGCAGGTGGAGCGCGGGGGAAACGCTGTTTGAGAGTGGCGCGCGGGTGTGGGAGGCGATTTTTGAGGGCGTTGGCGGGTGTTGTGTGGCCGCTGGGGAGAGACCGGGATAGACCGGTAGCGAGACGCACCCGGTAGGTGAGTTTTTAGAAGGGCCGAAATTGCCTGGTTTGAAGCTGTCCGGCTAAGCCAGCAGAGCTTGTCGTGTGCCCGTCGGCCCTAGGCCGACGAACTAGACATGTCTGCCGCTTGCTCCGGCGCAGTTGGTTCGGTCGGTTGCGGGGCGAGCGGTTGGATGGTCAACATCTCACGCGTGGCTTTGGGCATGTAGAAACGCTCATTGCGCGACGTGCTATGCGCGTCGACGCTTTCGGGCATGCCAGCTACTGTGCTGAAGAGCTCATTGAAGCTGGTGACCAGCTTCATCCACACCTCCGGGGGAATCCCCAAACGCTCGAGGATCGGCGGAGTGTCGCTGGGCATCACGCCGCGTTTGCCAGGGCGAATCTGCCGCGCACACCATTCGAGCAACTCGATGTACTTGCCAATGGTCATCGTCAAATAGCCGCGATCACTACAGCGCTGACAACTGCGACTGAGCCGTGGTCCGATCGGATCCAGTGCTTCGTTGATCTCCAGCGGCGCCAGGTAGCCGCCCGGCCGCCAGGGCACAGGCGGCAACTTGCGCAGCTCGGCCATCTCCGGCGACTCCTCTTCACCCTCCTCAGGCTCGTAGGCCATCGCCGATCCAAACCGAAGGATCTGATCGGCCAGTGTCTCAGCCAGCGAACGCCGCCGGTCGGGCGCGGCCGCATTGGTGGAGAGGCTAGACGCCAAGATGTCCTGCGGCGGCGAGGCCTCCCTGCGATGGCTGGCAGCCACCTCCAGCGGCTGCACCTTGGTATCGCTAACCACTTGATCGCTGCCTAAGTGATCGCTGCCCAGTTGATCGTCCAGCAGGCTGTCGCTGGCCAGCGGCTGCGCTGCGCTTGAGCCGGATACTGGCTCCGTACCAGGATCGGAGATGGCTTCAGGTATGGCCTTGTTCTCGTCAGCAGGCATGACCATCAACAGATCTTGCAGTCTCCGCTGGATCGAGGTGTACTGGCTGTCTTCGAAGGTGTAGGCCATGACGGCGCGGATGGGATTGAGATTGATGTAAATCGAGCAAGCCAACACGGCTTCTTCATCCAGCAGGCGTACGCCGTGGAAGCGACCGTTCCAGAAGCTGCCAGTGGGCTTATTGGCTGCTTTGGCTTGGGCGTTGGCCCGCTGAGCCACGTGTTGGCAGATCTTGCGTATAAACCACGAGATGTCGCTGAGGCGTTTGCGCAGCTCGGCGATAAACTCCGGCTGCCCGGTCAGGGCTCGAATCTGAGCTTTGGTAGGTCCGGTGGGCAGGGGAGCTCTGTCTTTATTCTTGCCTTTGCGTTTGCCAGAGCTGGGCGGGCAGAGGGTCAGCCAGCGGCGAGCTACCTCGGCATCGCTCCAGCACAGGACCACATCGGGCCGGGCTCTGCCCAGTACATGAAAGTGATTTTCCATAATAGCTTGATCCAGCACGTCGAAGGCGAAGTGCCCGGCACAGAACTGCATGTAGGTTTGAAACCACTCGCGTCGTTCGGAATGATCTTCGCCGGTGGTCTCGTCCAGTCCCATCAGGTACTGGCCGCGGACACAGCGATTGGAGATATGCACGGTGGCGACTTCGTCTGGACTGAACAAACTTCTCCGAGGTTTTCGAGCCATGATCTTGCACTCCTTTTTCTTGTGCTAGCAAACAGCAGTAGCCATCGGTAGCCCGGTGGCCGGCAACAAACGAAACGTCACCCTATATAGATAGTGATGCGTCAAGGGCGCGCCGCCCCGCTGGCTGAGTGCATACCCTGTAAGCACCAGGGTTTTTCAAGATTGGGTCGCCCGAAAATATTCTGCAATATTTTTCAAGGCTCAAAAATCGCGTCTTCAATCTGCGCTAATTTGTGAGCTAGCAAAGGATAGAGCATGGTGTATGTCCCCAGCGGCAGCTTGCTTGCGAGCCGAGCATGAGTGGGGACAGAGCACCGGCGCGCTCACAGGGGACACCATGATCCGGTGTCTGTCCCCAGTCTCACGCCTGGGGACAGACACCGGGGTGATTTGCTGGCATAGCCATGTACGAGTGCTCTGTCCCCGGGCGCGAACGGGGGACAGAGCACAGGCGCATTCCATGCGGGACGATTGGTGGACCACTGGAACGTGCCGCTTAGACTCGCTGTCGAACTTGGACTAGCAATTCTTGCTCTAAGGCGATATCGAAACCGCCAAAGTATTCATCGACGACACGCGTCGAAGCCAGCGCTGCCCCTGCGACAGCCTTGGAGACATCAGCCAAGTTGGATGCAGCCGCTTCGGACAACTTGGATTCCATCTCGGCGATTCCACGTGCGTCAGCTCTCGTCGTACTTGTGTACTCCCGAAACACCTGCGTCGCGCGCCTTACCGAATCGATCAGAGGCAAGCCAACCACAACGGGTGCCACCATTTGCCGTTCCTCGTCCGCACCCGGCGCAAGCATCAATTGAAACATTCCCGCTTCAGGTCGCGATTCTTGAGCACTACCTGCAACCGGAATCGTAATATTGCGCAATGCGCGATTCGTAATAATTGAGCTTCGCACCAACACGCCATCCAAATTCAACACGAATCCGTTCTTATCCACATCTCGATTGTTATCAACGTTGGCCACGCCACCAATCGGATTGAGTAATGCCAAGTCAGCGTTGTTGACAAAGTACGCACCCGCCAGAATCTGACCATTCAACTCACCTTGCAAGTGACCGATGTAGTACACCTCGCCGCTGGGCAAGCCCGTGTTACTATTGGCCAGAATCTTGATCTGCAGCCAACGATTGGCAATCACGTTATCATCCCATTCAATCCGAATCTGAGCAGGCGTCGAACCAACACCTGGCGTCACCACAATAGCTGTCGGCGCAGGAGCTACTGACCAACTACTCGGTGGATTAGCTGCTTCATTGAATGCACCTTGCGGACTCATCCTGAATGTGAAATCACTCGCATTGAGCGTAGTGGCGGCCAACCCCGCAGTATTGATAACCAACCCGTTTATGCCACGATTGGTATTGATTACGTTGGTGTACGATAACGTTTGCGGTGTAGCGCCCGCATGCGCAAGGGCTTTGTTAGTTGGAATTGCTGCTGCCACACTACTGTCCGCAAATGACGAACCCTTGTAGTACATTCCTGTACTGACAACATTTACCGCCGCAGTTACCGTGAAGTCAACTGTCGACTCACTTGTACCATCACTGGCAGTGATTGTTACCAGCGCACCATCCAACCGCGCAGTCGGTGTATAACTCCAGCTCCATGTTCCATTGCTGTTTCGTACCACGTCCCCAAATGAAGCCGACAAGGTCACGGTATCTAATTCCGGATCGCTCCAGGTGCCCGTATTTGCAAGCGCACTCAACACATTACCGACAACATCGGACAAGTCAGCCATAACCACAGGTGATGCGTTATCATCATTAACAATCGTCCCGCTAGCTGTCGCCTCCAAGATAGTGGAATTGCCGGTCGCAGCACTCAGCGTCACAGTAAAACCTTCCGTGGGCTCCGACTGAGTATCGCCAACTACATCGATCGTTAAAGTCTTACTCGCTTCGCCTACTGCAAAGTTGATCGTACCATCAGGCAATACCGCCCCAAAGTCGTCCGCCGTCGCTGGTTCAGCACCGGATCCAGTTACAGCATATCCAACGCTGATCGCCGTCGAAGTATCACCAGTGCGCGAAACATTAAACGTGAAAGGCGTAGTGCCTGAATTGCCTTCATTCTGACTGGCACCCAGTGCCGTTATCGAGATCACACTCGGTATCGCATACCCGCAAGTCTGAATCGTGTCGACCCGCCAGCCCACCCCTGAGGTCGAATCGTCACTAGCCATGCGGAAACGCAGTTGCACATTGTGGCCCAGCACACTAGCCGGCAACTCCGCCACCGTCGTAATGTAACCACCAGAACTGCCCGTCCAACTCGAACGAGCTCCAATGGGATTCGAAAAATCGGTTGAAATTATCCCCGTATAGCCACCCAAAACAAAGACCCCGCCAGCCGCCACTAAATCCGTAAAAGCCCCGCCATCAATCGACAACTCCAACACCCCGCCGTCATAGCCGGTTTCTAAATCGAAGTTGTGGCGAAACTGTACGCGCCGATTGGCTTCAGAAATCACAAACGACGGTGAAGTAAGCCGGCTATCGGTTATGTTATCGGGATCCGAGACAAACGCATTGTTCGTACCCGAATCGCTGTTGCTACTGGAGGTTACCCAGTTGACCGCAGCTGGCCCCGACGCTGAAACCGTCCAGCCTGATGGCAATGCTGGTGCCGTCACACTGTCAAAGCTCTCGAAAGGCGTACATGTCAGCACGCCTTCGACAAACAATTGAAAAGACTCCGTAGCCGTAATTCCGCCGGCATCAGTAACATTGACAAATACCGTGGTCATGCCAAACTGGCCCGCAGCCGGCGTCAAACTGATCGTGCGCGCACTCCCTGATCCTCCCAACACAATGCCACTGCTCGGCAACAACGTTGAGTTCGTTGATGTAGCCGACACGATCAGGCTGCCTGCCGCAGTCTGGACGTCGGCAACCGTAAATGCAATTGCACCCGTCGACTGCCCCATATCGATCAAGCGATTGGTAATCGTAGAGATTGTCGGAGCCGTATTAGTGTGGCCATTGATCAAAAAATTAACATTGGAAACGTCGAAGTAAATGCTGTTCGCCGCTTCTACCTTGATTCGAGCTTGAGTCGCAATGATATTAGGAACCGTAATCGCTTCCGAGCCGTCATTGGGAGTATTGGCTGCAAGTTGAATTGTAAAGGTCTGACCACTATCGACCGACAACCAAATGTTCACCGCCGCAGTATTGATCGGCGCCGCCGTCGTACCAGCCACATTCCATGTCACTGTCTGTGTGGAACCACTCGCCCAACCGATGGCCGTGTTGGGACTGGTGACGGCAAAGGCCGCTCCCGTATCGACAACCGTTATGGCCATATCATCAGTATTGACACCAGCACCACCAGATCGATTGTCGCGCACTGTCGCTCTGAAATTCAACGTGCGCGACAAAGTCGGTAATTTCTCTCCCACGGGAGTCGTGTTGTTTAACAACTCTGGCAATCGCGGTAAAACGCGTTCGGGCGATAGCGTAGGCGTGAATGATCGGAACAGCGGACTTAATCCATTATCGGCCGCAGCCAAGGATACGGCCGGACCTAAATTGCGCTGCTCCCAATTGTACGACAGCACATCGCTGGAGTTGGCATCCGCGCCAGCTCCACTCAATATAAACGGCGTTCGCGATGGAATAACGTAGTCCGCCCCTGCGTTGACTCGGGGAACACTGTTGCCCGTCGATGTAATGACTGCTGCCGTATCACCCGCACCAGTCGTTGTATAGGTGACGATTTCGTCGAAACTGATGGAATGAAAGTAGGGATCGCTATTAGGCTGCAAATTGTCGACACCACAAATGCCCGCGTACGCCTGAATGGTACTGCCACTGCCTGGTTCGTAAGCCGCGGCTGCCGATCGATTCCCCGCACAACTACCATTGGGACTATTGAACGTATGCCTTCCACCAAATTGATGACCCATTTCGTGCGCTACATAATCGACGTAAAACGCATCACCAATCGGTGAACCCAAACCCGTTTCGCCCTGCGCCTTGGCACCAGTAACACCTACTACGCCGAGTCCCGCCAGCCCACCGCCGCCAGTTGAAAAGACATGTCCAATGTCGTAATTGGCATTGCCAATAACCGTATCGATGTTGGATTGATTTTGAGAGAGCAGGAGAGATGGACTTGAATTCGTATAGGGATCGGTAGCCGCGTTGGTGTAAACCAGTAGCGAGTTATTCGCAACGAGCACCAGGCGTACGCTTAACTCATTTTCATAAATACCCGTGATACGATTGACCGCAGTCACAATCGCAGCTTGCCCCAGTGCCACCGTCCCACCGTGAAATGCGGTGTACTCTCCGGTCGCAGCATTGGCCAGCCGATATGTACGCAACTGCGTTCCAGCCCGCGCTAGCATCGGTGGATCCGAGTCCTTCGCCAAACCCCAAGAGGTTCCGGCATCGCCTAGGCGATCAGGCGACAAATCCAATTGCGGTGGTTGCACCATAGATGTGTCGCGCGCCGAACCCGATTTCTCAACAGCCTTCACGGGCTGATCTTCATCATGCTCTTCATCATGATCGTGTAGGTCGCCCTCGAAGAATTGCATGTCGGCGCGGGGCAACAAATCTTGCTTATAGTAACTGACATACACGCTATCATCTAAGTGATAATATGGGTCAATGTAATAGGCCCCCAGCGGCGACAGAACTTGCGCATGAAAGCCCGCTGGCGTTATGTCGAATCTCACAGTAGCAGCTGGGTCATCGATACCTTGACCACTGAATGTTTGTATCTCGGGGAATTGCGCAGCCAGAGCAGGTTCCATGATCGGTGACGATACGACGTTGAATCGCGCATAGCCTCCAGTTGGTGTCGGCAGCGTTATCTCTACGCCCGAAGTTTGTGCCAAGGGCGTGAACTCCAGCGGCGCTTGAGCCACTTGCTCAACCAGCTTCGCTCGATCCAGCGTCGCAGCCGTGTACGAAACTGGTTGAATGAAGGACTGCTTGCCCTCAACGGCCGGAATGCTGGCGACAGTATCCCAAACTTCATCCAGCGATGTCGACACCACGACCGGACTGGCACTAAACACAACCCGCGGCTCTAGAGCTTCAGCCACCAGTCGACGAAATAGCCGCTGATGACACTTATTTCGCTGGCAACTAATGGAAGCAAATTGATGGGCGCGGATCAACTGCATCGCCATATTCAACTCCAAACAAACACTACCGGAGGGGATGATCGACGGCAGACAGTCTAGTTACGCTGAGCCGTAGTTGAAAGTAGGCAGCCTGCCAGTCGCAAGATTTGCAGTTAGACTAGAGACTCCTCACCGAGAATTCATCCCACTCTCAAGCACGCCACCAATGTCCTTATTCCCTCCGCCATTTCTGGCTCAACTAATTAACGTCACAGCATCCATTACCACCTGTGCACTACTCACGGCAGTTTCGCCCCCAGACCTATGGTCGCAAGAGCCGACCGTTACACCCACCGTCATCACTACCGACACCGTGCTCGAACCTGGACGCAATTATGGACCACTAGTAATTAAAGCTTCAGGGATCACCATCGATGGCAATGGGTGTTCCATTACCGGTAGCGAACCAATTCCCAACAAAAGAACCGGCACTGCGATCGAAGCCACCGGAGTCACTGGCGTGACGCTCAAGAATGTGCGCGTGCACAATTGGGAAATCGGTTTGAAACTGACCGACTGTTCGGCTTGGTTGATCGAAGATTGCGACTTCAGCGATAACTTTCATGACCCCGACTTCGGTTGGGGCGAAAACGGACGCCGCGGTGGAATCGTGCTCCAGCGAACTCACCATACGACTCTCCGTCGCAATCAAGCACATCGAGTCTGGGATGCATGTGTCTTGGTCGATTCGCATGACAACACGTTGCAAGACAACAACTTCTCGCATACATCCAACACGTGCCTCAAGCTATGGCAAGCTAGTCGCAATACTGTCAGCCACAATAATTTGAGTTACGGTATTCGCAAGCAGCCCGATGAAGTTCATGCTCGCGACTCCACTGGAGTCTTGATCGAAAGCGGATCCAACGATAATCGCTTTCTCAACAACGATTGCACGTACGGTGGCGACGGAATTTTTATCCGTGTTCTCAATCGCTGGTGCAGTACAGGCAACTACTTTGAAGGCAATGATTGCTCATACGCGAACAATAACGGCTTTGAATGCTGGGCACCTCGCAACATCTTTGTCGGCAACATCGCCAATCATTGCAGCTATGGATTTTGGTTGGGCGGATCGGACCAGACCATCCTCGAACGAAACGAAGCTAGCCACAACGGCTTGGCAACAGGCAATCACAACTCACCCCACTTGCCTCAAGATGGTCACGCTGGCATCGTGTTTATGTTTGGTCCCTCCAGCCACATCATCGCTCACGGCAATCGCTGCGAACACAACAACGGCGCCGGCATCGCACTGATCGGTGACATAGATTCCAAAGGCGAGAAATGGAAAGCCTATCATTGGCTGGTTGCCAACAACCAGCTACGTGCCAATCACTGGGGGATTTTTGCCCGACATGCGGATTGGATTCGCTTGGAGAATAACTACCTCGCGGATAACAGTCAGGCAGATATTGAATCTAGCCAGGGCGTCACGCGTCTATCAAACGTCGCTCCGCGCTCAGAGCCACCCAAGTCGGCTGTCAATCGGCCACCTAATTTAAAAATCGCCGCTCGTGCACATACCACCGTCGGCGAGAGCGTGCATTTTGCTGTCGAGCAACTCCTTAGTCCGACCGCAACAATTGAGTGGGACTTTGGTGATCATCTGCATCTGACCGGAACAGATGCGAAGTGCACTTTCCCGTTCGCCGGTTTCTACCGTATCGGCGTAATCGCTCGTGAAGAAGGAACACCCTCGCAAATTGGCTGGCTGGATTTCTATGTCGCGGACGCAAAAGATGAACTGGCCACCGATCCCGCGGAGTGGAGTATCGAGAAGACGGCAGGGCTCGCCTGCAGTTATCAGCGCGACCTTCAGTTTCATATCGCAGGACCTGAGTCAATCGCCGCTCGCATCGATCCATATCATGGACAGTTGGCTTGGTTGACCGCCAATTTAACTGCGGATAAGAAACTTCGCTCCACCTCAGGTAAAACAAGACTCGTGTTTTGGATCAAGTCCATCAATCCCAATTTGCCCGGTTGGCAATCCAATAATCCCGAAGTCATTCTGACTGGCGACAACGGTCAGCAATTGAAACTAAAACCCAGGCGAGACCTGTTCAGCCAGCCCGCTTACAACGAAGCGCGCGATGGTTGGCAAATGATTGTCTTTCCGCTGACCACCAGTTCAGAGTGGGAACACGCAGGCACTTTACCTGAGCACATCAGTCGTCTCTCAATCGGAGTCGATTCATGGGACGCAGGGCCTCTGCAGTTGTGGATCGATGGAGTGGTTATGCGCTAGGCAATGCAAAGCAATAAACTACCGGAGTTGGAAGATCGGCATCGAGCCATGAACGCAAACAATTTTGAACGTAGGACAAGTTACCCCGTTACGATAAGTTCGGTAGTTTATTGTTTTGCAGGGCCTTAGACGACTGAGGCCACGTTGGATTTTTCTAGATGCAGCAAGAACTCTTTGCGTCTAAGCCCGCCACCGTAACCACCCAGGTCGCCGCTTTTGTTAACGATCCGGTGACACGGAATGAGGATCGAAATGCGATTGAGGCCATTGGTTCGGCCGACGGCTCGCACGGCTCTGGCATCGCCCACGGAGCTGGCTAGTTCCTGATACGACCGCGTTTGACCATAGGGAACTTTCAACAATTCATTCCAAACTGCGTGCTGAAATTCGGTACCGGGATATTGCAGTGGCAGGGTGAACTCTTGCAAGCTGCCTTCAAAATACTGGGTGAGTTCTGTTTGCAACTGTTCGAGCAAATGGTTCTGGCCGATCATTACCGGTACGCGAAATCGCTGCCGCAAAGTTTTCCACTGGGCCTCGAGCATACGTCGATCGGTGAACTCCAGAAAGCAGATCGCACCGTTATTGGCACCACCAATCATTGGGCCTAACGGTGTATGCATCCACGCCATCTGAATGCAGTCGGCCGCAGCGGCCTGGCCTGGCGGACACCCCAGCCATTGAGTGAACGCATCGCGAAAGCCGCTGTGTGATTCGTAGCCACTATCCAGAATTACATCATCCAACGTTCGACCTTCGCGTATGAGCTTCAGCGCGTAAGACAGCCGGCATGACCGTGCGTAAGCTTGAAACGTCATGCCGTAATTCTTGACAAAATGCCGCCGCACTGTGGCAGGATCAACTCCGAATTGCCTCAATGCCGACTCGGTTATGCGTTCGGTGGGTCGCTGTTCGACTTGCGCGATTAGCGGCTTGACCCAAGTCGGTTCATTGACTAGCGACAACGGACGACAGCGTTTGCATGGTCGATAACCAGCGAACATGGCCGCCGCCGCTGACGGGTAGAACTCGACATTCTTCGGTAATGGTGACCGCACTTTGCAGGTCGGTCGGCAGAATATGGTGGTAGTTCGAACGCCGATGTAGAATATGCCGTCATAGGCAGAATCACGACGCAGATATGCATCGACCATTTCAGCTCGGGGTGGCAATCGATTAGCGGTTAAGGTTGGTTTCATAGGTTGTGCCGTCACGGGCGTGGAAGAAGTGTGACCAAGTTTAGGCTACGCAGGGACCGTTTGGCCACCGAAATTCGGGCGCGATCCTCGAGCTTTTTGACAGTCGAGCTACGAAGACGCGCAGAGTCCGTCGCCGAGATTGCCAAGAAAGTATTTTTATGAAGCGCATACCAACTGAGATCATTCGACGTCAATTTCTGGCGCGAGCCTGTGTCGGCGCAGCTCTTTGCTCCTCCGCGACGCAGTGGCCTGCGAGTCTACAGGCCAGCCCCGCGACTGCGTCTGGACAATTGCTCTTTAACTCGCGAGGCAAAACAGGCTTAGCAGACACCACTACTTTACACATAAAGTATTTAGAGCTCGATGCGCCTGGGCAAGCAACCTGGCAGATAAGCGGAGTTTTTCCCGATCATCAACGACTAGTCGTGCTGAGTATGGAGCCGCGCCGCGATGGCCCCGGTAAACCGTTCGACGAGTACTACACGCAAACGCCTACGCATATATGGCTGTACGATTTAGAGTCCGGCAAACTCGAAGAGATTTGTCATCGCGAGCGACTGGCCCCCTTCGTCACGCCAGCGTTACTGTTGGGCGAAGATCGCTTGTTGATTCAAGTTGTAAAGAACAAAGTGGGCCAGATCTACAGCGTCAAGCTAGACGGCACCGATGCGCGCGAGTTTACGAAGGCCGGCGAAGGCTTGCCATATGGGTTGAGCGTGAGCCCCGATGGAATGCGGGTGGCGTTTCACCTGGCCAGCCCGCAGGGTTATCAAGTGTGGACCAGCGATCCGCATGGTCAGCAGCGCACAAAGATTGCAGCTGCAGAAGGGCATCTGTATTTTGGTACTCAGTGGTCGCCCGATGGCCAGTGGGTTCTGTTCGTCGACTGTTTGCACCAGGGCGACCCTGGTCACGATTGGGCCGACGTATGCATAGGCCCAGCTGATGGCAGCGGTCCCCATCGCGTGCTGACCAGTGGCCAGGCCATGTGGTTTGCGGCGACTTATGGCGACCAGCGCTCGCGCGGCGGCGGCTCGAATGTGCCCGCGTGGACTCCTGATGGCCAGATTGTCTTTCCCCGTCGAACTCCAGGAGCTGCAGTGCCATGGCAGTATCGCGTGGGTCAGCCGGACCTGGATCATTTCAACCGTGAACTGAAACCAGAAGCAGCTCGAGGTGGCGTACAACTCTGTCTGCTGCATCCCGACTCGGGTGCGATTCGAGAATTGACCAAGGCTACGGAAGGTGTTTGGGATTTCCGCGGAGCACCCTCCAGCGATGGAAAGCACCTGGCCTTTTGTCGTGCTCAGACATCCGGAGCATCGGAGTTGTGGCTGTTGGATCTGGAGACAGCTCAAACCACGCGCGTGACTGCCGGCATCGACGATTTGGGAGCCGACCACCCGCGATGGATTTGATTTAACTTTAATAAGTTAAGCACGTGGATACGTCCACGTGCTTACTCTGTCTCTTGGACCAAGTTACGGATAATGGTCAGTACTTCTTCTATCTTTGACCAGTGAATGCTGTGGCCAGTTTCCGCAAAATAATGCAAGCGACACTGGTCGCCAAGTTTGCTGCGTATGAAACTTGAATCATCCTCGGTCAGCATGCCACCAACTTGCTTGTCGGCTTGCAATAGTTCCATAGGGCATTGAACGGTCTTCAGCAGTTCATTCAAGTCGTAACCGCTGAGCCACTGACAACTAGTAATGGGTTCCAATACGGGTGGATCAACTTTCATCAGTGCGTCGGCCATAAAGCGGCGTGTCGGTTCGTCTCGTTGATCGCGCAAGCGAATCGCCGCGCCTTGCGAACTGACTCCGACGATCGTGTTGGATAACGCTTGAAAGAGTTCATCTGCATCTGCGTAGGGCCCAGCCAGCAGGCACTGCTGGATACCGCGGAAATACGGCATGAAAGTCGAGGTGGGTAGCAAATCGCCCATCGTATGAAACGGTGGATCCTCCAATATGACGCCGCGCACGCGGTGCGGCATGCGACTGGCCGCAGCCAGTGCCACCATGGCTCCCAGCGAATGACCATAGACGATGCAGGGCTCGGATAATTGCTCCAATACTCGGACTGCATCGTCAACATAATCTGTAACCAAGTAGCTAGAAGCGCGGACCGAATCGCCGTGCCCCCGAAAGTCGAGCCCAGCCAGCGACATGTCATGTTCGAGCGCGGGCCACAACGTGTAGTAGCTTCGCCAGTTTCGTAGTACGCCGTGCAAGAACAGCACTTGCGGTGCACGTTGCGGCTGATTCTCGACCAGGTGGAGATTGGCGATCATTCGACTGTGCATTGAGTGGTTTCACTTACATCATTGGGTGGCAACTTGCCGAGTGGCATAGCGCGTGGGGGAGTGAGCGAGGCAGTGCGCGAGGGAGTGATTTGGGGGAGACAGGCTGGAAGCCTATGCCACATGCACACAGGCTGGAAGCCTATGCCACATTTTTACAGGGTGGAAGCCTATGCCACATTGGACACCTGTGCCACATTAACGTGTCTAGTTTTGAAACTTTATTAGCCCGCCTTGCATAACGGCGATGAACTTGCGGCGATCTTCTAAGACGGCGATATCGGCTAGGACATCGGCATCGACGATCAGCAGATCGGCTAGTTTGCCAGGTTCGACGGTTCCGAATTCGTGGCCTCGGCCCATGATTTCGGCGCCGGTTTTGGTGGCGCAGGTGATGACCTCCAGTGGCGTCAAGCCTACGTGTTTAACAAAGAATGTTAGCTCGCGCGCATAGTCGCCGTGTGGATTCCATCCGAAACCATAATCGCCGCCCATGCCTAGCCGGCCACCTGCTCGCAAGATCATGCGCGCACTTTCTGCGCCGCCATCGAGTGTTTCTTGGTGACCGTCGATAACGCTCTGTGGCAAGCCGAATTCTTTGCCGCGAAGGACGCTGGCCATCTCGAAGTAGAGAGCGGGCACAACTGGCACGTCGCGCTCGAGCAACATATCGAGGGCTTCTTGATCCATGAATGTTCCGTGCTCGAGCGTATCGTAGCCAGCTCGCAGTGCGTTCTTGATACCTTCGTTGGCGCGGCAGTGGCCGGTTACTTTCAATTTATGGTTATGCGCGGTGGCCACGACGGCGTGCATTTCTTCGAAAGTCATGCAGAGCGTATGATGATCGTTGGCATCTGGCGAGGCTGCGTCGCCCGTAGGGTAAGTCTTGACCCACTCGATGCCATCTTTGACTAAGTGCCTGACGGCGCGGCGTGCGTCTTCGACACCGTTGATGATGAACACCAAACCTTCCATACCGATCTTGCGGAAATCGGGGTTCCAATCCATCAGGCCGCCGGCTGAACAAATCTCGCGTCCCGAAGCTGCCAGTCTGGGTCCGGGGATCAGATCTTCTTCGATGGCTTTCTTTAGCCATACGTCGATATTGAACAAGCAACCGCCGGATCGAGCTGCGGTGTAGCCGCACTCGAGGGCCAGCTTGGCGTTGGCTGACGAAAGCAGCGAGACGTATTCGACGGGATACTTGATATCGAGATCTTCCAGGGCTTCGATATTAAAATACGTTGCATGAAAGTGCGCTTCGACCAGACCTGGCATGATCGTACCGCCGCGAGCATCCAGCTTAGGCGTAGCAGGTGAGGTTGGCGGAGCAGCATTGACTGGACCGGCGTAGGTGATGACTCCGTCGTCAATGATCACCAACGCATCGGGCACAGGCGGCCCGCCGCGTCCGTCGACTAGCTGGCCATTGAATACAATTGACTTGCCTTCAGCTTTTTTCATGTTCTCCGCCGCCTTTGTTTTATGTTCACATTCAGTTTGTTCGAAATGCTTGACGCATTCCGCTACCAACTTTTCATTCGAAATGCGAAGTGCAATTCGCTGCTCAGTTTTAGTAGCCTGACAAATTTACCATCCAATTTCCGATCAGCACACTGATCGTCAGCCAAGCGGCGACAACTGCCCAAGGTTGTCGTGTTTCCGCGGTGAACCACTTCAGGAATCGAACGAAGTAAGTTAGTGTAAAGCCCACGCCAGCCGCACTGGCAAGATCAAGCGACGACTCGATACCCAGCGGTTCGCGCAGGCCCGCCAGTACAACGGCCATCGCAGCCAAACTTAACAAGCTATTTATGCAGGCTGCGATGAACACACGTGGCCTGACACTTACACTGGCGAACGTGCCACCGACGGCCGCTACCATGCCCCAGCCGTAGGACACGTTTAAGCTCAATAGCTTAACAGCCGACACAGCCAAGAAGGCTTGCGTAACGATGAGACCTGACCAAAAGAGTAACTCCTTGCGATTGGGAGACAGTATTGCAAAGATCGCGGACCACATCATCCAGAAGAGTGCATACGCGATCAACAAGCTGACTGCGCGCAGCCCAAGGTTTCGTGCATGCACTAACAACATGGCTACGGCCGTCGTCACCCAGAATATCGACTGCATTGAAAATTGAGCTGACGCGATCGTAGCGGGTTGCTTTTGATTCATGGTTGTGGCCAATGAGTGCCTGGGGGCTCGAATTGGGCTACGAAAGATATCGGTTATACTTTAACTACCAACCTAGCGGATCAACTTACAGGATGGATACATGCCAACCCATTTACAACTCTACTGGCCGCTCATGCTGGCAGTCGGAATGCTTTGCAACATCAGTGCTACTCTAGTTCAGGCTCAAGTCATTGTCGGACATCGTGGGGCGTCATTCGATGCACCTGAAAATACCATCGCGGCTTTTAAGCTGGCCTGGCAGCAAGAGGCAGACGGTATTGAAGGTGATTTCTACGTGACCAAGGACCGGCAAGTGGTCTGCATTCACGACGCCGATACGCAGCGCACGGCTGGCA
Source organism: Rania fehmarnensis (assembly GCF_056494185.1). Taxonomy (NCBI): domain Bacteria; kingdom Pseudomonadati; phylum Planctomycetota; class Planctomycetia; order Pirellulales; family Pirellulaceae; genus Rania; species Rania fehmarnensis. The sequence goes on along the minus strand of NZ_CM151398.1, from coordinate 1,468,774 downwards.
AGAAGTTGCAAGTCTCGCAATCTACTTTGGCGGAGTTGCGTGAGTTGGAGTATGGAAAGTGGAAATCAGCTGAGTTTAGCGGTGAGCCGATTCCCACTTTCGAAGAAGTGCTCAACGTTGTCCCGGCTGGAAAGTTGTTCGTTATTGAACTGAAGGTCGGCCCAGAGATTGTGCCGCTGATCCAACCCGCTCTGGACAAAGAACTGCAGGCCAACACGGAGAAGAAATTTCTGATCATCAGCTTTCGTGCCGACACGGTGGCTAAGTGCAAAGAGTTGCTACCCTCTGTTCGAGCTCATTGGTTAACCGGTTTCAAAAATGACAAGCAGACCGGCCGGTGGACGCCTGAGGTCGATACGATTTGCCAGACGGTCGTCCAGTGCAAAGCAGATGGTGTGGGCCTGCGCGGCGAAACGGCGGTCGTGAACCAGCCTTTCGTCGACACTCTGCGAAATGGTGGTTGTGGTGAGTTTCATGTGTGGACCATCGACGACATTAAAGATGCCGCCTATTTCAAGGGCCTGGGCGCGATTGGCATTACCACCAACCGCCCCGGCTTCATCCGCTCCGAACTCGAACGTAGCGAAGGTTCGTAGCCGAACTTTCACCGTGCCCGAACCGACCGCCCGGGGTCTGTCCCCAAGCGTAGAGCGGCTGTCCTCAGCCGCTCAGAACCCGCAAACCCAAGCCACCTCAAACCAGGCGTCTGTCCCCACGCATAACCGGGTGCGCGACCGGGGACAGACCAAGTGCGCTGGGCCAGAGTCCAATGCCAGCAAACCAGCCCGGGGTCCAAACCAGCCCGGGGTCTGTCCCCAAGCGTAGAGCGGCTGTCCTCAGCCACTCAGAACCCGCAACCCAAGCCACCTCAAACCAGACGTCTGTCCCCGCGCATAACCGGGCGCGCGACCGGGGACAGACCAAGTGCGCTGGGCCAGAGTCCAATGCCAGCAAACCAGCCCGGGGTCCAAACCAGCCCGGGGTCTGTCCGGTCTGTCCCCAAGCGCAGAGCGGCTGTCCTCAGCCGCTCAGAACCCGCAAAGCCAAGCCACCTCAAACCAGGCGTCTGTCCCCGTGCATAACCGGGCGCGCGACCGGGGACAGACCAAATGCGCTGGGCCAGAGTCCAATGCCAGCAAATCCGCCCGGGGGTCTGTCCCCAAGCGCAGAGCGGCTGTCCTCAGCCGCTCAGAACCCGCAAACCCAAGCCACCTCAAACCAGGCGTCTGTCCCAATACCGTTCGGTACTCTTCTTGCTGAGGGGCGTCGGGGCGTAAAATGCTGACATTGTTGGGTGAGATTGGGGTTATTCTTGCTAGCATTTGACGGAGGTGGAGGATGTCTGCGTCAGATTCTGAGGGTAATGGCAAGCATATTAGGTCTAAAGACATCAAAGGATTGAGGTACTTAAAGGCGCTTCGTCCATTTCTAGAACGCTTGCATAAGGTGGGAACGAAGCGTGATCAGGGCCGCCAGCGCAAATTGTTCATGGACCAGTACTGCATGCTGATCCTGCTGTGGCTCTTCTCCCCTACGGTCGACTCTCTGCGGGGCCTTCAGCAAGTGACCGAACTCAAGAAGATCCAAAAGAAGTTCGGCATCTCTCGAGCCTCTATGGGCTCGCTGTCGGAGTCGGTCAGGGTGTTTGACCCCGAGGCGGTCAAGGAGATCATGTATGAGCTAGCGAAGCTCCTGCCCGAGCCCAAAGTGCCTGAGAGGCTTTCTCAGTTAAGCAAGACGCTAATGGCCGTCGATGGCACTGTCGTCAAGATCTTAATGCAAGTGGCCGAACTGGCTTGGATCAATGAGTCTTGCTGTGGTTACAGGTTGCATACCCACTTCGAAGTTCTGCGGGGTCTGCCCAAGCGTATAGATGTAACCGGGGCAAATCCCAAGGGCCGAGACTCAGAAACAGCAGTTCTCGAACGAACTATTGCGCCTGACCACTGCTATATGATGGATCGAGGGTATGCCAAGTACCAACTTTGGAACAGGATTCATGCTCAGGACAGTAACTATGTTTGTCGCGTTAGCGACAAGATCCAGTTTGAAGTGCTTGAGGATCGCCCGCTAACGGAACAGGACCGGCAAGCCGGCGTGTTGAGTGATCAACTCGTTCAAGTGGGGGCCAGTGAGAACAATCGTCCCGACCATCCGGTTCGCATGATTTGCGTGCGATGTTCGCCTCACACCAGTCGCGGTCGAACTCGGGGGAGAAACTTCTCCAGCACTGGTCCCAGCAGCGATGGCGTCCTACGAATCGTCACCGACATGCTTGATCTGCCGGCTGAGTTGATCGCTTATTTATATATGCTCAGGTGGAGTATTGAGCTATTTTTTAGAATGCTCAAGCAGTTGTTGGGCTGTCGTCACTTGCTGAGCCACAAGCAAGAGGGCGTTGAGATCCAGGTCTACTGTGCGTTGATAGCCTGCATGTTGATCCTGATTTACACCGGACGCACTCCGACCAAACGCACTTTCGAGATGCTTTGCCACTACATCAATGGCTGGGCCAGTCTGGAGGAAGTGGAGCGGCATCTCGAACGCCTGAAGGAGCGACCTCCCTAAGTCCCAAGCCCAAGCCAACTAGTCTCTAATGCTAGCACTCAACTGGGCTACCGGTGCGCGCCGATCCAGAAAACGCAACAACTGCACACTCTATCTGTGAACGCTAGCAATTCGATTCACCCTGAAAAAACGCTAGCATTTCCACACTCGACAGCAAGGCAATTCGAGGGCCGAACGGTATTGCGTCTGTCCCCGTGCATAACCGGGCGCGCGACCGGGGACAGACCAAGTGCGCTGGCCCAGAGTCCAATGCCAGCAAATCCGCCCGGGGGTCTGTCCCCAAGCGTAGAGCGGCTGTCCTCAGCCGCTCAGAACCCGCAAACCCAAGCCACCTCAAACCGGACGTCTGTCCCCCGGCCCGACCGGGGGCCCGAAGGGGGACAGACCACGTGGGGGCCGCCAAAGTCTAATGCCAGCAAAGTAGGCCGCGGGTGGTATTGGGTTGGCCAGAGGTGACGCCAGGCACCACTTTTTCTAGGCACACTTTCTCCAAGGACTGCATCAATTGGGCGCCTCCCAAATTGACTATACTTAGCCTCACCGAAATTCGGTTTGTCCCTCTCATCAAAGCTCGCCCGAATGAAACGCCCATCTCGCCGTCGTCGTCGTCCGTTATTTGAACTTTTCGAAGCTCGTCAGCCCTTGGCTGCGGGCAATGACTTTTACGAACTCAAAAGCGACGGCGATCTATACGCTGACGACTACTTTCTCTCGACAGCCGATCCCGTCCTCCCGATTATTGATTCGGCTGGTCGGCACGTCTTTGACTTCAGCCTTAATCGCATCGGCGACCAAACTGCGGACATAACCTTCCCAGAAGATTACCAGCCGGCAACACGCATCAAGATCGATCCGAGCCAGTCGTATCAGTTCGCCTTCATTGGTGAAGATGGCGAAGGGGCGTTTGTGATCGAAGCATTCGACAGCAGCGGACAATCGCTTGGCCAAACCCAAGTCCCTTATGTATTGCCGGCACTAGAAGGTCTAAACTTTTTTGACTACGCCAATCTTCATGCCATGATCGGTCCAGCGGGCACGCCGCTCCCCGCCCAGACCGCTTGGATTGACCTGGTCAGTCCTCCTCAGTCGCCCTACACACGCTTCGGCTTCGTTGAGGACTATGCATTTTCATTTCAGACCAATCGCTCCGTCGATCACCTCACCGCCCCAGTGACTTTAGGAGTCGATCCAGCCCAAAGCTATGCACTCAGCGCAAAAGCTATCGACCACTCCACGAATCTGACGACTGTCCAGCAGCATTCGCTGGGTTACATCGGGTTGGATGCAGATCGCTTTATCATTGAACCAGTCCATACACAGAAGTACGGCTCGTCGGCCGATGCCAGGCTGGCCAGTCCGCTCAATCCCGGTGACACGTTTATCACGCTGACTACGACCGAAGGCTGGAGCAACACCTCGTTTGATCCCGCAACTCGAGCGCTCGCCTGGTATGGTTATCGCGATACTTTCGGCACGCAGTATCCAGAATTTACGTACACGCGCAACGTGGCGCGCGATGCCAGTGAAGGTCTATGGAGCCGCGGTGGGATTCAAGGCAATCGCATCACGCTGAACAAACCTTGGACCGGTCCCGCCTTGCCCGCGGGCGCAGCTGTGCGCAACGCAGTCGACGGCGCCCCGCTGGTCCCAGCTCTGCTCAATCACGCGCCGCTCCAGAGCACCATGACAGCTACGCTGCAAGGTCAGTGGACTGAGGGCATTCCAGTCTCAGGTCAATTCGCGCCAGGCACTAAGTACATCCAACTTGCAGCCACGATCAACCAAACGTCGGTAACCGAAGATGCACGCGTTTCAGTGCGCATGCAGTTTGATCGAAATGAGTCTGTCGTTATTGCGTCGCCCGAAAACCATCGCCGCGTCGTCACGCTAGATGTACTGGCCAATGATGGGAGTGGTGCAACTGAAATCGTTAGCGTAACCCATGGCAAGCGAGGTAGCGTGGAAATCAGTGCTGATGGGCGGCAACTGGTCTATCGATCTCAACAGCATTTTATCGGTACAGATGCCTTCACCTACGATGCCGTGGACAGCTCGGGCAATCGCACAACCAATCAAGTGCTGATCAAGTCGCTAGGCGGCAATCTGGATGGTGACCCGACGTTGCAGATCGCGGTCGAAACAGCCGCGTTGACACCCACGCAATATCATCCGAATGTACAAATGTGGCATAGCTTTGCCGGCGTCAAAGACCAAACACTTACCTCATCACTGTTTGGTAATTGGGTCATTCAGACGCACACTCATCGTCTGGATGAAATCGGTTTTCAAGCCGGTTCACTTTCGCTACGGGCCAATGGTGACTTTGAGTATGAACCGATCTCGGGTGAAGCCTATCGATTTCCCTTTTTGAATACAGCCAGCAACGGCAGTGACAGCCAACCAGCGATCAATGTTATTACCATTGCCGAAAGCGAATTTCGACGCGACCAGGCTCGCCTGGCTGATATAGGTTTGTCGGTTGCTAACCTTGAAAGTGCTCACAAACGACTCTTTTATCCCAGTGCTTTGCCGTTGGACGCCAATGGCCGACCGTTTCTGAGTTGGCGAGTACATCTGTTACCGTATATGGGTTACCGAGAGCTGTACGAACGTTTCAAGCAAGATGAGCCCTGGAACAGCGCTAACAATTTGCCGCTCTTGGCCCAAATGCCCGAAGTGTTCCGCAGCGGTAGTGATGCACCAGGCGCGACCTCCACTCGATATCAAGCGATTGCCAGCTCGACTTACCCTAGTCCGTTGCAGTTCCCGCTGAACAATGTTGATGGCCGGGGCGATCTCTTGCAATTACGGAAAATCACCGATGATCTCGCGAATACGCTGTTGATTGTCCAAGCCGGTGCTGACAAGGCGGTACCGTGGACCCAAAATGTGGATCTGGCGTTTGACCAAAACGACCCAATAGCCTCGCTGGGAAATGTTGACGCGTACTTCAATGCTTACCTATGGGGCTATGGTGCTCGTGCGCTGCCCACAGACATGGGTAATACAACTTTCCAAGGTCTAGCCACCGCTGCCCAAGGTGACTTCGCCGATGCAGCGACCATCTTTCGACAGTCGCGATCGCGGTCCGACTTCCCTGGCGATGGCAAATATCTGAACACGCAATTTCAAACCAATCAGATGAAGACGTTGTTGCTGGGGATGCACAACCATGAAAGCGCGTTCAGGAAGTTCGCGCCTTCGACTGCAACATCCCAAAGCACCTTTAGCTGGCGAGTTTGGCTGCTGCCCTACATTGGTCAGCGAACACTGTTCAACGAGTTCCGTCTCGAAGAAGCGTGGGACAGTTCGCATAACCTGTCGGTCGCCTCCCGGATGCCTGACCTCTACCGCTCGTTGGGCGATGATGCCTCTACGACTACCACGCGATTCCGTGTACTCGGTGGAACCAACATGGCTTATGGGCATGCCGATGCACTCAGACAAGGACCAAGAATAAGCAATTTTACCGACGGCTCCAGCAACTCTATCTTGATTGTTGAAGCTGGAACGGACAAAGCGGTTCCGTGGACCATGCCCGAAGTACTGCCAGTAGACCTGGCCGACTTCTGGGCCAGTATGGGCAGCTTGCCCGATGATGAAATGCTAATGGGTATGGCGGATGGTTCCACCGCTCGCGCCGCGCGTTCCACGGCTAACCAATTGATGCTTGGGCTGGCCACGATCAACCGCGGCGATTCGAACCGTGCTGCCTTTCAAGCGGCGCAAAGTACTCTAGTGCCTTCATTACCGATGCAAACTATCAATGATCTAAAGCATATCGGTTTGGCTTTTCACAACTTCGAGTCAACCTACAGATTCTTGCCCATGAACTTTGCTGGCGGAGTGAACACGCTGCCCACAGCCAGCAATGCGGGACTAAGTTGGCGCGTGGCTATCTTGCCTTTCATCGAAGAAAGTGCCCTTTACAATCAATTCCACTTGGATGAACCGTGGGACAGCCCACACAACCTATCTTTGCTGCCGTTGATGCCAGCCATCTTCAGAACAGACTCTGAAAAATTCGGCGACTACACGACGCGTGTTCAGAGGTTCAGCGGCCCCGACACGATCGATCCTAATCAAAAACTGGGCTTCCGTCACATAACCGATGGAACTTCCAACACCATTCTCGCAGGCTTGGTGGCTCCTGAAAAAGCGGTTCCCTGGACCAAGCCCGACGATATTGAATTCTCCAGAGGCGATGGCTGGGAGGTTATCGGAAACACGCACTTCATGCCAGTCCTTGTAGCGGATGCATCCGTAGTCAAACTCCATTATGACGAGCAGCTTGGCATGACCCCGCTGTGGGACAATGGTCCTCAGAATCTCGAGATGCTGCTAACGCGCAATGGCGGCGAGGTTTCAGTTGGGACGTCGCGTACGTTCGTCATTGCCGAAGACGAACCATTTGCCATTAGGGTCAATAGCCCTCGGCCGCTGTTGCTTGAACTTGATGACCCAGCCGTAGCCGCGGTGGCTAGCCAGCCAGATGGTTACCTGACCGGCTACGGAGCACTTCAACGGATCACAGTCGAAGGCATCAACGATCGCAACGGTCAACGCCGTACAAAGTTGCATGTCCGAGCGGTCTTGGGTAACCCGGGCTCGCCGCCAACCTTAATAGAGACGATCGATCTGATTGTTGTGGATCGCGAGCTACCACCCACCATCGATCCAATTCTGGATGTGACCATTGACGAAGACGCGACAATTGTCACCATTCCGCTCGCAGGTATCTCAGCCGGCGGAGACCAACAGTCAGCGCTGGCGGTATCGGCTCGCAGTTTGACTCCCGAGCTGATTGAACACGTAACGATCGATTATCAACCTGGAGGCACGACCGGCAGTCTTACGCTAACACCCCGGGCAAATGAATCCGGCACTGCCATGATAGAAGTCGCCGTTACCAACGCAGGAGCCGACGGTAACCTGCAAACCACCAGTGACAATGGTGTGATCCGGCGCACGGTGACTGTCAATGTTCAAGCGGTCAATGATCCACCCCTCGTCAGTCAACTCAGCGCAATTGAACTGGCGGAAGACAGCCCAACTCAAGTAACCACGATTACGGGTATTAACGCTGGTCCAGGGGAGCTGCCACAACCTTTGCGAGTCACTGCCAGTACCAACAGCTTGCTGTTGTCCTTGGCCAGTACCAACCTGGTTCTGACCGGCTCGTCAGCCAACCTGCGCTGGACACCAATAGCAGATCGCTTTGGCGAGGCAATTGTACTTATACAAGTCGAAGATGGTGGCCTCGATAACGATCTAGCAACTGCAGCCGATAACGCCATAACCACCAGCTCGCTGACGATTACGCTCACGCCTCAAAATGATGCGCCCTTCATCGCGCGACCCGCCAATCAAACCAGCTTGGAAGACACCAACCAGCTACAGGTCTCGCTGGAAAACTTTGGTGCTGGGGCGTATGAATTCGATGAAGTCAGGATCACAGCCAGCGCCGGTAACCCGCTGCTGGTACCAGAGTTATCGATACTGCGATCACCAGGTACCGATACTGCCGTCCTGCGAATTTCGCCGCAGCCCAATCAAGCTGGTTCGACGATGATCACGCTAAGTATCGAAGACGGTGGCGCCGACAATGACCTAGCAACCGCAGCCGACAACCTGGTGACGCAGACCGCCTTTGAGCTGACGATACAGCCGGTCAATGATTCACCTGAGCTGTCCAGTCTCGAAGACTTACTGATCGACAGTGGCACGCAGGATATCACCGTCACGCTCACGGGCATCAGCGCTGGTGCCAACGAATCGCAGCCGATACAAATCACGGCCTCGACCAACAATTCCCCGATCCTTTCGACCCCGCAAATCGAGTATGTTGCGGGAGGGACAACTGCCTCACTTAAGTTCTCGACCCTGGGCACCAGCCCGGGACAAGGAACCATTCAAGTCGTTGTAGAAGACGGTGGACTTGATGGTAACTTGTTGACCAAAGCGGATAACCTGTCGATCTCGCGCCAGTTCTCCGTAGTCGTTAATGTACCGCCTGTCGCTGCAGAAGATCGCTTCCGCATCGCACCAAGTACAACCACCAGCCTGAACGTGCTGGCCAACGATGTCGATGAAGGTGATACACTCTCAGTCGTAATCGTCGACCTGCCTCCCTCCGCTCAAGGCACAGTACAAGTCAACTCGGACAATTCGATTCAGTTTACGCCTGCTGACAATTATGCAGGTGTAGCGACGTTTACTTATAAAGTCGTCGATCGACATGGCCGCAGTTCGGCACCCGCTCAGATTGCCGTGGGAGTCGCTCGATCACGCTTCCAAAATCCGTTCGATACGCTCGACGTAAACGCCGACGGATTTGTCACCGCGATGGATGCACTGCTGGTGATCAACATGCTGAACGATCCAAATCATCCCAAGCATGAATCGGAATACACGGGCGACGATGATCTGGATACCAGTGGCGACGGCAACTTCTCGGCCATCGATGCGCTGTTGGTGATTAATCGATTGAATGGCTAACCCGTCACCTCTCCAAGGCTGTGCCTTGGGTCGACGGTAGCCGAAGTCGCCAGACTTTGGACGCGTCACCGATCAATTTCCAATCTCTCGTGAGGTTGGCTACAAGCCGGGCCCCCACCCGAATCTTGCTAATGCTCGACTAAACCTCCCCCAGCTTCGCAGGGCGTCCGATTTAGAATTAGTTCACGGGGGCAAATGCTAGCCAAAAGATGAACGTGGTGAAATGGAAGGGCATCGAGCATATTGCTCTTTGCCTTGAGCTCTCTCTGCTTCACTCGCTAGTGCGGGGACAGACCCCCGGTCTTATTGCTAGCGTCACCCAGATGCATGCGGGCGACAGACCCCGAAGCGATATGCTGGCATTGCGTGCGGGCTACCTGTGTGCGTGCTCTGTCCCCAGACGCGATCGGGGATAGACGTCAGGCTTGTGATCCGGGAAGTCTGGCGACTTTGGCTAGGGTGGGAATGATAGAGCGGCCCTGGAGAGCCGCTCTACGGAGAAGCGGCTCGGAAGATTGGGGACAGCCCCTTAGTCGATATGCTGGCATTGCGTGCGGGCTACCTGTGTGCGTGCTCTGTCCCCAGACGCGATCGGGCGCGATCGGGGACAGACGTCAGGCATGTGATCCGGAAGTCTGGCGACTTCGGCAACGGTGGGAATGACAGAGCGGCCCTGGAGAGCCGCTCTACGGAGAAGCGGCTCGGAAGATTGGGGACAGACCCTTAGTCGATATGCTGGCATTGCGTGCGGGCTACCTGTGCGCGTGCTCTGTCCCCAGACGCGATTGGGGACAGACGTCAGGCTTGTGATCCGGAAGTCTGGCGACTTCGGCTACAGCGGGAATGACAGAGCGGCCCTGGAGAGCCGCTCTACGCGGGGAGGTGACGGTTAGTGGGTCATCGCATACGTCACGATATTGATGCCCATCGGATAGGAAACACGCTGCGAGTATTTTTCGAAATACTCAATCTGTTCGCCTTCTCGTTCCCAACCGTCAGCAATGTCATTGTTATGACAAAAGAGAGCCATCAAGCGATCGTTGTCATCAAAGTAGCCCCAGAAGTGCGGCGAGGTATCACCGCCAGTGAAGGGGCCATGCCAGTCTTCGTAGTCCAGGCCGCGCTCCCAAGCTCGAATGCTGGGTACTTGCGGTAAGCTCTTCAAGTCATATACCAGATGAAAGATCTCGTGATCGAGCTTCAGTTCGCGCGGTTGTCGCTCTGGAAACACTTGACGCATCACTCGTCGAATGTGCTCCCATTCAGCCGCGGCCCAGAAGTCGTCTCCCATCAAGAATCCACCACGCAACAAATACTTGCGCAAACTAAGCCGTTCGTCGTCATCCAAGACCATTGAACCCATGTTGGTCATAAACAGAAATGGATAGTCGAGCAGTTTGGGATCGCTCAGGCGTATCGTCTTGGCAATTGGTTCGACTCGGAAGGTCGTCAACTGCTGCAGACGAAATGAGAAATTCCAATCGCAGTCTGGATAATCATTGCGCCAGCCACCCCAGCCACCACGACCACCAGCTGAATCGAACTGGACGCGCACAAACGTGAAGACGTCGCGCTCGTATCCGGGCGCATTCTGCCACATCGGATAATCTGAACGCGCCGATTCAGGCTGACGCATCATGCCACGTCCGGGCGGTTGCCACGCAGAGGCTATCGCCCCTAAACAGATCAAGATGAAGACTATCGCCAGGTTACGCATGGCAGCATTATAGTCGCAGTGCATTCGAAGTTAACCCAGGTCTGCGCGAGGCTGTTGCTGGTCGGGATCTTGGGTTCTATCCGCTTTGAAACTGGGAGCCGAAACGCTTGACGCGTTCCGCTACTACTGTTATTCGGATGCGTGCTGAACGATAATGCGCGGTGATTCCTACTGGGATTCGTGCGACAAAAGCCTCTCTATTGGAACCCCCACCATGATTCGCCTGCTTGCCTTGGTCAGCCTGATCACCAGCCTGCTTGACGCCACCATCTGGGCAGATCAAAAGCTGCCTGACGCTCCGTTCTTGTTTGGATACGCCAGCCAAGTCAGCCTCGCGCAAGGCGAAGAGGTCGGTTTGCACCTTTCAAGCAGCCAACCACATGTGTCGATTGTGGTCGAACGAATTGGTCCCGACAAGCAACAACTCTGGCAGCAAGCCATGGTTCCAACTTCCCCGCAACCGATTCCTGATCGCGCGTCGTCGGATGGTTGCAAATGGCCTGAATCGGTGCGTATCAAGACCGATGACACTTGGCCCAGCGGCTACTATGTGGCTTCGTTATCCGCACAAGCTGGAGACCAAGATGTGCGTGGCAGCGTACCGTTCATCGTACGCAATCGCCAACCCGGTAGTCGCTCTAAAATCCTGCTTCAATTGTCGACCAATACCTACAACGCCTACACCAACTGGGGTGGACATAGTCTGTATGCCTATCATGACCGCGATGGTATTCAAGGTCATCGCGTCTCGTTCGACCGACCGCTGAACTCGCAATTCGAGAACTGGGAAGGACCGCTAGTCCGTTGGGCCGAAGCGGCCGGGTATGCGATCGAATACGCAGCCAATAGCGATCTCGAATTTCATCCTGAGATACTGGCCAACTACCGCTTGGTATTAAGCGTCGGCCATGATGAATACTGGTCCAGTCCGATGCGTGACAACCTCGAAAAGTTCATCCGTGATGGTGGCAACGTCGCATTCTTCAGCGGCAACACGTGCTGTTGGCAAGTCCGCAGCGAAGAGCAGGGCAGGGCTCTAACTTGCTGGAAACAGAATTACTCAGTCGATCCATTTTATCGCTCCGACAAACAACATCTGCTCTCCACCACCTGGAGTCATCACCTGGTCGGGCGCCCCGAGAATCTACTCACCGGTGTGGGCTTCTTGTGGGGCGGCTATCATCGCAGCCACGGTCAATTGATGGATGGACCAGCCAGTTATGAGATCCATCGGCCTGAGCATTGGGTACTCAACAAAACCAATCTCAAACAAGGTGAGCGATTTGGTGGCCAAGATACAATCGTCGGTTACGAATGCGATGGCTGTGAAATGCGGTGGGAAAACGGCTTGCCATTTCCCACCAGTCGCGATGGCACGCCAGCGAATTTTGAAATCATCGGTACTTGCCCAGCCGTTTGGGCACCTGGCGATTGCTACTGGTACGATCGTTTTCCCAAAGATCGCATCGGCGCTGCCGTGATGGGCACCTATACCAATGGCGGAACAGTCTTCACCTGCGGAGCCACCGACTGGTCCCATGGACTCAAAGGCAATGACCCTCACGTCGTCCAAATTACGCGCAACATTCTGGATCGATTGTCGCAGTAGTCCGAAGCCGATCTCGCCAGAGATTGGAAAACATTTTTGCCGAACGTTGCAATCTCCAAAGTCTGGCGACTTCGGCTACGACCTTCGGCCTCCCGCGCACCCCTCACACTCCATAAAGAACTGCTCGAGAAACTGCAGCATGAAATCGTGGCGCTGTTGGGCCAGCGCTCGACCGGTGGAGGTGTTCATGCGATCCTTCAGCAAGAGCAACTTTTCATAGAAGTGATTGATCGAAGGAGCAGCACTCGACTTATACTCTTCACGGGTCATGTTCAGTTTGGGTGAGATCGATGGATCGTAGATCGGCCGATGCTTAAAGCCGCCATACGCAAAGGTGCGGGCGATGCCAATCGCACCGAGGGCATCCAAGCGGTCCGCGTCTTGAACAATGGCCAGCTCTACTGAACGAAAAGCGGCCGGATCATGGTGGCCACCTTTGAACGACACGAAACGAATAATGTTTTGCACATGCTCAATGACCTCAGCCGCAACTTGATGTTGACTGAGAAAATCTCCGGCCAATCGCGGTCCGAGCTCTTCATCGCCGGCATGAAACTTGGAATCGGCGATATCGTGTAGCAGCGCGCCTAGCTCAACCACCAGCCGATCGCATGGTTCGCTATCCGCGATCACCAGCGCGTTGTTCCATACGCGCTGGGTATGAAACCAATCGTGGCCGCCTTCGGCCCCATACAAAGAATCTTGGACGAACTTCTGCGTACGTTCAACAATGGACTGCATTCTCTACCGCTTTGCTCTGCGCCACGTATCAATCAAAACTGCCACCACAATGACCGCACCGGTAATCACACGCTTGAGAGGTTCGGACACGCCGACATGCGCTAGGCCTGACTGCAACACTTGCACAATCAAAACACCAAAGAAGGCGCTGATGACCGAACCTTGGCCACCACGCAAACTTGTACCACCAATCACACAAGCCGCGATGGCCGCTAGTTCCAGTCCCACACCTGCGTTCGGATCCGCGGACTCCAAGCGCGAAGCCTGAAAGATGGCCCCCAACCCGCACAGAATGCCGGAGATCGCATAAGTCGTCAGCGCGTAAGGCATCACCGATATGCCACACATGCGAACCGTCTCTGCATTGGTGCCGATAGCGACGGTCATGCGTCCTTGAACTGTGCGTTCGAGCAAGAATTGACCACCAATGACGCACACAATTGCCGTTATCAGCGCCGGGGAAATCAACACGCCAGCCAGCGGAGCCGCGATCCATTCAAGCTTGGCACCGACATACACAGTCTGAGAATTGGTCACCAAGTAGGCAAGCCCACGGGCGATCTCTAACATGCCTAAGGTTACGATAAAAGCCGGGATGCGAAACTGAGTACTGATCCAACCGTTGCACAAACCCAAGGCACCAGAAACGCAGATGGCGACCAGACCGGCTAGCGGCAACGGTACATGGTAGCTGACCATTAGAACCGCAAAAATCGAAGACGACAAAGCCAACAGCGAACCGACCGACAGATCGATGCCACCCAGAATCAACACCAATGTCATACCGACGGTAACGACAGTCAGATCGGGAATCGCGCTAGCGATCGAGAGCAAACTCGTCGTGCTGAAGAAACCCGGCGAGAGCCACGAGAAGATACTTACCAAGAGCAGCAGGGCGACCAGCAGCCCCAGATATTGCGAAAACGCTTGACGATAAGTGGATGAGTTCATACCGGCACAACTGCTTTGCGATGGCGATATCCTGCGAACATAGCCTTTACCAGCTCAACACGATCAAACTGCGCGCGTTCAAATTCTCCAGTCCATCGCCCAGCCGACAAGATGCCGATGCGATGCGAAAGATGCATCAGTTCTTCCAAGTCGCTGCTGACCAGCACAATGGCTTTGCCTTGAGCTGAAAAGGCTCGAATCAGTTCATAGATCTGCTCTCGCGCCGCCACATCGATGCCGCGAGTTGGCTCGTCGAACAAGAATACCTGGCCTCCGCGCAGCATCCACTTGGCCAAGACTACTTTCTGCTGATTTCCGCCACTCAAGGTGCCAGCCAGTTGCTGAACACTTTGGCAATGAATCCGCAATTGTTCGCGTTGCGACTGAGCCAGCGCCACTGCCGCTGACCGATGGTAAATGCCCAACCGATTGCGCAGTCCAGCGTGTGTCGACGGTCGGTCACTTGTATGCAGAGTTGTATGCAGACTGGCAAGCACCACATTGTCGGTAATCGATTGGCTGAGCAGCAAACCATCGGCCTTACGATCTTCGCTGACCATAACCACGCCGTGACTAACCGCTTGCGCTGTGGAGCGAAAGGGACGCAGCGTTTCACCAGCCAACTCCAAGGTGCCTGTATTGGCTTGATCAGCTCCAAAGATCAATCGCAAAAGTTCGGTTCGACCGGCGCCGACTAGTCCGCCGATCCCTAGGACCTCGCCTGCGCATACGCTAAATGACACATCTGTTACTGCCGGATGACGACTGAGGTTGGATACCTTTAGTACGCTGCGCGTTCGGTCCAGCGATGTTGGCTCGGACGTCGCAGGATCAACCACATCCGATTGTCGATGAATATCACCAGTGGTCATGCCTTGAACCATGGCAGCCTGGTTAAGCTCGCTGGTGCGATAGCTGCCGACCAATCGACCATCGCGCAGAATCGTGACGCGATCAGTCCACGCTTGGATCTCGTCGAGACGATGGCTGATGACCAGAATACCTATCCCGCGCGACTTGGCTTGACGCAAGCGTTCAATCAACAGTTGTGTTTCGCCAGGACTGAGAGCGGCCGTGGGCTCGTCGAGAATCAACAAGCGGCATTCACGACTGAGCGTGCCCGCAATTTCCAACATCTGTTGCTGGCCCACACCGAGTGAGCCCACCAACTTGTCTGCGGCTACGTCCTCCAAACCGAATTCTGCCAACAGCGACCGGGCGCGAGCGTACAACGTGGCTCGCGAAATAATTCCCAAGCGATTAGGCAGTCGCGAGAAGAACAAGTTGTGAGCCACGTCGAGCGTGGGAATGAGATTCAATTCTTGCTGAACGATTTGCACGCCCAGGGCTTCAGCGTGTTGTTTGGAGCGAGGGGTAAACGGTTGACCACCCAGTGACATTGAACCGGCTGTGGGAGCGACCAGACCAGCCACAATCTTGCACAGAGTACTCTTGCCCGCACCGTTAGCGCCTAGCAATCCGTGGATCTCGCCGGCTCGTACTTCCAAGTCGACCTCGTGCAGCACGCGCGCGACGTAATCCTTCGTCAGGCTCTTGGCAGCGAGCATGAGCTGATCTGCAATCGGTGGATTCCTGGTGGAAGAGTGCGGTGGTTGAGTGGGTCCGGGCACGTCGATACGTCTACTTCAATTGTTCGATTGTTATCAGGTCGACGGGCGTTTCCTTGTCTTCCATTTTTTCGTTGCGATTGGCCAGCAAGCTGAGCGCGAATTCGATACCGAAGACAGCCAGTTGATCGCCATGTTGATCAGCGGTGGCCAACATTCTGCCTTCCTTAATCGCTTGCTGAGCAGCCGAGATATTATCAAAGCCCACAACTAGCACCTGGTCCGCTTTACTGGCTGCTTTAACTGCAGCCATTGCGCCCAAAGCCATCGAGTCATTGGCAGCTAGAATTGCTTTCAGATCCTGATGAGCATTCAACATGGACGCTGCGGTCGTATTAGCCTGGTTCATCTCCCAGTTCGCCGATTGGCTGTCGACAATCTTCATGCCGGCCTGGGTCATCGATTCTTCGAAGCCTTGTTTGCGCTGCTGGCCATTGAAGCTCGTGCGAATGCCTTCAAGGATTGCAACCTGATCGCCCGCTTGCAGTTTGCTGGCCAGGTACTGGCCCACCTTGGCTGCACCGGTTTGATTGTTCGGTCCGACAAAGGGAATGGCTAGCTGTTCTTGTTGCAGTACTTCGCTATCCAGTTTGTTATCGATGTTCACTACGACCACGTTGGCTTTTTGAGCGCGGCGTAGAGCCGGGATGAGTGCCTTGGAATCGGCCGGAGCGATCACGATAGCAGCTGCACCCGCCGCGACCATTTCTTCGATCAACTCTGCCTGACGCTTCAGATCGCGTTCGTCCTTGATGCCGTTGACGATCAATTCGTACTGATCAGCATGTTGACTTTGATGAGCCTTGGCACCTTCGGCCATGGTCGAAAAAAATTCATTGGCCAGCGACTTCATCACCAGCGCAATCTTCGGCTTGCCCGTAGCAGTCGATGATGACTGGGCTGATGGCTGGGCTACTGACTGGGCCGGCACCGAGTCGGGCGAAGACTTTGGTGCACACGCGGTAAGACACACGACGAATGGGAGTAGCCAGCGGAGGTGGGACATTTGTGATTTACGATTTGTGATTTGTGATTTGTGATTTGTGATTTGTGATTTGTGATTTGTGATTTGTGATTTACGATTTGAGACTGAGTGCTTGATCCATGGTGGGCAAGCTCGGTTGGGCGCCGTGTTGGGTGGCGGCCCAGGCACCGGCGGCGCAGGCGAACTGGGCTGCTTCTTTTAGTGGTGCGCCCTGGCCCATTCTAAACGCCAGGGCTCCCATAAAGGCATCTCCGGCAGCAGTAGTATCGACCGGTTGGACCTGGATGGCTGGCAAGTGCAGATTCTCGGAGCCCGAGCACACCACGGCGCCATCACTACCGAGAGTAATGATCACTGCCGCAGGCCCGCGGGAACGGAGTTGTTGGGCAGCAGCTTGAGCATCGTCGATCGTCTCGATCGTCTGACCGAGCAACAGTTCCGTTTCCGTTTGGTTGGGACAAAACAGATCGACATTCAACAAACGTTCATCCATGCTACTGGGCGCCGGAGCAGGATTGAGCAAGACCAACTTGTTGTGTCGCTTGCCCAACTCCATCGCTCGCAGGACGGTATCTAGCGGCGTTTCGAGTTGCAGCAAAACGCAATCGCATTGCTCGATGGTTGCCTCGGCTGCATCGATATCGGCAGGTGTCAGGTGTCCGTTAGCCCCCGAGATCACCATGATCGCATTCTCGCCATGATCATCCACAGTCACAATCGCCACACCACTAGGGCCCGGCGAAGTTAGAACCGAACTGACATCGATACCTTCGTGTTGAAGTTGACTTCGGAGGAACATCCCAAAGCCATCGCTACCGACTCGACCGACCATCGCGACATTGGCTCCTAAACGCGCAGCGGCAACAGCCTGGTTCGCTCCCTTGCCGCCCGAAACTTCCTTGAGCGAATGTGCCAGCAGGGTTTCGCCGGGCGCTGGAATGCGCGGAGTGGATACCACCAGGTCCATGTTGATTGAACCACATACACAAATGCGTGGTTTGCTGCTATGTGGCGTGTGTCTTCCGAACTGTTCGAATCCACTGACCATGTGCATTACCTCTCTGCCTGGTGTCGACCCCGGTGCTTACTGCGGTAGCTTTTGCGGAGGTTGGCTGGACAGCTGCACCAGGGCTTCGAGCGTCTTGGCGCGTAGCTCCGGAGTTAACTTCAGATAGCGATGTTGGCCATCGCCCGATTCGGTGAAGGTCGTAACGGCTTGATCGTCAACCTGTACAGTTCCACTAGCCGAGAGATTGAAGTATCCGCGCTCGGGTCGCACGGCATACAGTACGCTCGTCAAATCCCAAGTCGGTCGATCGTGAGGCGGCGGAATGTATGCGTAGTAGGCTTCAGCAATCGGATGATGAGCGACATAACGATAGTCTTGTTCGATGCTCTGATGCGGATAAGGCAGTGAAAGGCCAATCTCAAAGCCGCTCCACACGATGGGCACTTCGCAACGACTGGCCAGCTTCTGGCACGAGGGAATATCTTGCTGGACGTTGTATTCGCGATGAATGCCCAGTTGCCCTTTGTCGTTAGGAATCGGCTCGAAGGCGCCGGCCATGATCGAAACCAGCTTGACTTTCTGCTTCATTAACTCTGCACCGGTAAGTGGACTGACCGCATCGGCCGGTGAGTCGAGCAGATCAGCCAGGTTGGTCGAAAAACCAACTTGTGCAATAGCGACGCTCTTGTCTTCAGCTTTAGCTAACACCTGGCGCAGCAGCGAAACGGCGCTGGGTGCATCTTTGCCGCTGAGCAGATCATGCGGGAAACGAAGTTGATTGCCGTCCTTGATTTGAGCGACTTTATTGAAGCTGCCGTCGTCGGTCGTCACACCCGACTTGCGACAGACTCCGACCGGAATGTCACCGCGCCCGTAGAACGTGTTGACCGCATCGACATACGCCGCCGCCAGCGGATTGTCTTTGGTGATGGTGACTGCCAGCAATTTGCACTCAGCCCGCGTCTGAAGCGAGTGGATCATCGCCAAGGCCAAAGCATCATCGACATCGTTGCCGATATCAGTATCAAAGATTAGCGGAACTGGAGCAGGTGGAGCAATTTGTGCTTGCAAGCTTGCCAAGTTCGTAAGACAGGTTGCCACACCTAAGGCAACGCGGAGATACCAAGTATTCATCGGTCAGTTCATCCAGGGAGGGGTTTCGGCGGGATTGACGAAAGACCGCCAGTTTAACCGATCCAGCCCTGGATGTGGAACTTAGCCTCGGTTACTGAACTAAGCCGTAGGCGTTAGCCTCGGTTACTGAACGTGCACGACGTTTGAGCAGGAACCGCTGCGGTACGGTTTGGTTATTACATCAAAGCTACGGCTACGCCGCAGCACTCCAAAAAACCGGGGCTAACTCCCTCGGCGTAGGTGTATTAGTCGAGCGAACAGACGATGGAGTAGTTGGTCGTTACGGACTGACCGGTGGTGAAGAACACGTGTTTGCCAGCGCTTTTGTTGGTCTTCTGGCCGTTACCGAGGGCCACTTGTGTATTCAAGTCGACCGCATTAAATACCGAGGTGTCAGCGGACCAAGAAACATCCATAGTCCATTCACCATTGGCTTTGGTCAAAGCTGCGTCCATGAAACGAAAGCGAGTTGCCGTAGAAAAATCGTCGGTGATGGTTTGCCCGTCAGACAGAGTAAACTCTTTCTCATAGGTTGTAGTGCTCACCCCACCGGCTGAGCTACGAGTTTCGACAATCATGCTAATGACACAGGTCACCTGTTTGCTGCTGGCACCCGTGGCCGGGGTAGCCCAATACAGGCAGGACGTGACCAGCACTGCCATCAATACGAAAGTGAGCAATTTCTTCGAGCGTAACATTTCGGGCGTCTCCAGGTAGCAAGGGAAGTACGAGCGCCGTTTCGATAAACGACTTGCGCAACCTAGAGGGAAATGGCTGCCTGCAGTCCGCCAACTATTTTTCCGAAATTCGCCCAACTAAGCCGTAGGCGTTAGCCTCGGTTACTGATCCTAGCCGTAGGCGTTTAGCCTCGGTTTTTTTGGCGTTTGAGTGGGAACCAGGGCTAACGCCCTCGGTTTAGGTGTTCTTGATAGGCGGCCCACATGCGTTCGCGGTCGGTGGCTTGTAACTCGACCAGCCCGCATCCACAACAAATTTTGGCTAAGAGTGACGCGGTCTCAGTCCCCTTGAACAGCCATGCATTGGGCGCGCGATCAAAACGGATCTTCAGATCTTCAGTAATGAACTGCGTTACGTGATCCATCAGCCGCACGCCGGGAATGACTTTATGCGAGCCGCACCGCGCGCAAGTCTGGACCTCTGGCTGGCCAGATGCTGTCTGCGTTTCAAAGTTAAGATCTTCGATGCCATTGCTGGTCGTGCCACAATTCCAGCACGCATCCAATCTATCTTCGACCATCTCATCGCACTGGGTGCACTTCCACATGACTTTCGACCTCGGGGCGTTCAAAAGCACAACTTACCCCACCGATTATACGCCGTAGTGGAAGCCTTCCGTAGCCACCGTCACCAGACGGTGGATGCATTACGCTTGATCTTCCACCGCTTGGCAGCGGTGGATACGAGTGCTGCCGTACGCGCTGCGATCAATTTTCGATCACTTCTCCGCCGCGATGAGTTAGCAGAGCTTTCAAGGTTTTGGGATCGATAGTGTTGGCCAGTCGCTGGACGGAGCCATCGAAGCGACTGATAAATAACTTACCGTCAGCGCCGAACAGCTGTTCGACCAGCTTGTCAGGGTTCAGCGTCGGTTCTTCGGGTTTGGTCCAGGTAACCGCTTGCTGAGGCTGCGCAATGTAGATGGCGATCGTATTGGATGTGCCATCGGTGATGTCGCTGAACTTCAACGGTGGTCCATCACCAAACCAGGCGGAACCTTCCATCATAGGCAAGACGAATCGGGTTTGGCCATCAGCTACTCCATCGCCTGCGACACGATAGAAATCTGGCATCTGTGCTACCAGCTTGAAGTTATGTGGACTATCCCAAGGTTCATCGAGATGGAACTTGTTGTACAACTCCTGCTGGGCGAGATATGGCAAGATGTGCACACGCCAACTCAAGAGCGGCTGGTCGGTGGCGTCGCGAGTTTCGCGTGGTGGAAAATAGTTGTTTCCTTCGTGATAATTGTGCAATGCCAATATCATTTGTTTGAGCATATTCGAGACGGATGCCTCAGAGGCTTGACGCAGGACCGAACCGGATAGCGGTTTGAAAGCCGCCTCCAGCGTTGCCTGATTGGCAATCAGCTGTATCGCTGAATCAGCTCTACGGACTTCTACCTGGCCGACTAGGAGCTTGAGAGCCGTGGCTATCGAATCCATCAACTTGTAGTTGCGATCGCCACTGGCTGTTATCGATGTATCGCTGCGGAGCTCGATGGTCAACTTCGGAGTGGCCATGCTGGATACTGCCGCCACCAGATGCTGAGAATCAAGCAGAACTTGCTTGGGTGAAACGGCCAATGGTAATGCAATCGGCAACTGATCAGGCCAGAGGTTGCTGACTTCCATGCGCAGTGGTTTGGCAACCGTAAGGCCAACTGCGATCGGTTGTGCACAGACTGTGTCGAAACAGGACTGCAAACTGGCTGGTAATTGATCGTTGGTTCGCGGCTGACTATCGATTTGTCGCTGGCGTGCATTTTTACCAGCCACAATGATCATGTTTGGCCTATCGATTGTTTCGAAACGACCGGGAGCCAAATTCTTGAGTACTTCGTTGGCCAACTGCTGGGTGGTTTTGGTGTTGGTTGTCGGCAGGAACACCACCACCTCGCCTTGCGGAATATCCTGCAGGGCAAAGGTCAGATAGACATCCTTGACGCCCGCTTGCGCAAGCGCGTCAATTTGTTTCTTGTTCAGCAGATCAAAGAGTGGTTTAACGTCAGGTGGAATGGTGGGTAGCTGTGCGGACAGCCACTGGACGAGCTGGTCAGTTTGCTGCAAGTCGCTGTGGGCGACGATGGCTGTCGTTGGCTCCAAATACGGGCGAACCAAAGCCGCAGAATTTGTGGTTGCTTGGGCGCCACAGAACTGGGGGCTCTGTGAAATAAGCGCGATAACAACAAGGCACAATTTGATATAGTCTACACGCAACATGGAAAGGTGATCCTGAATAAATACCGATGTATGGATGGGCAAATACGCGATGGCACGTAAGACTTACTTGCGAAGTGTCAACTCCGTCTGGCTACGCGGATCGGAATGCCATGAGCCTGAATACTTGAGCGTCGCCTGTGTTGGGCTGGTACGCGTATAGTCGAAAGCCTGGCCATCAATGGCGGTTTTCCAAGCTGGCAGCGCCGCAACATCGTCGTCCCGTTGACCAGGCAATGCTTCAGGCAGCGTTGCATCATGCGCTGCGGCATAGGCTCTCAAGGCTTCGAGCGTTATCAACCGATTCCGAAGATTGAGCATGCGGCGATGCGCATCATTTACCGAATAAAGTGCGGGCAATGTTTGCAACACTATCAGGCTGGCTGGACTGAGCGACTGGGCCCTCGCGCGGTTGATTAGGGTCTCAGTGCGCTCGCGGTACACAGTAGTATCCAACGAGAGTAACGACCATTTGAAGTAATCGTTCAGCATACTGATCAATTCCTGGCCTGTATGTCGCACGAGTGCTTCGGAGTAGCTGATGTTTGAATTCTGAACTGTTTGACCCGCGAGCAAGGAGTCCTTGGCTTGATCACCGTACAGCAACACGCTCAGACCTGCCCACAATGCTGTAGCTCGCTTTTGTGCTTCAGGATCTTCAAATGAAGATTTGTTCGTCATCTGAACGAAGTCATTGGTGGTACCGATGACACGAGCTTGCCAGGCTGCGTCGGTGATGGGTTCTTCCGGCAGTTCTGTCAGGCGATAGAACATGCGCTCGATAGCCACCATTTCACCTTCAGTAGCACTCTGCAGATTGTCGAGTTCGCTGGGCCAACTGGCGAGGGCCCAGTATAGATTCGGGGCTCCTGGTTGCTGGATGAGCGTTTCGACTTCACCCAGCATTTCCCCGCAGATAGCAATAGCAACTAACTTTCCAATCAAAAACGATCGGCCCATATGAGATACAACTTCGCTCAAGCGCAAGCCAACACGTATCGAGTGGATGGCATCCTCAAAGCGTCCTTCCGCGATCGCCAGGCGCGCTTGAGTCTGCAGAAGTCGAGCCAGATGTCGAGACTGTTGAATTTCTGGGAACGAGACGGATAGCACATCAACGCCCTTGAGTTCATTCCATCTTTGTTCGTAGTCGATACGTGAAGCCTTGTCCATCTCGGCTAACTCGTCTAGCACGGCTTGGTACTTGGCCAGGTACTCTCGGGCTTCCGCTTTGGGAAACTGATCAATCGGTTGAGGCTCGCCGTAGGGTGACCATTTTTCACTCCATTGCATATCGAGTTGTTGTCGATTGCCGACCTCTCGAACCATCGCGTTGGCTCGCAACATATTCGTGATCGCGTTGCCGCCTGAACGCCGAACCTCAGGTACCCACAAGCGATATCGCAAGGCGGGTGATGCCTCAGCCGCCGGACTGATAGTCAGCGAACGACTAGACTCAACCGGCTCGACCACCGGAGCCGGTTTGTCCAGGCGCAGAATTTGCGCGTGAACCTCGCTCGGAAAACACATCAGCCAGCAGAGGCCAACTAATGTGGACGCGAGCGCAACCAGACGTTGTGGCTGGTTAACCAAACAAAATCGATCTCGATGATAAGGCATGAAGGGCTCCTGGCTGGAATCGGTTGCGGTTGGTCTACAGCGTCGGCAGGATGGTTTGCCAATCGCTGCGTCTGAGAGTGGGTTCGGCCGGTAAGCTGGTGGTGGATTCAGTGGAAGAATTATTGTCGTCTGCTGAAGAAACGGACTCCTGAGCGCTCTTGGCACCAATCAGGCTCAGCGGACGATCCATTTGATTGGTAAGCACTTGGGGCAGCCAGCGCGAGAGCAAACCACTGGGTACTGCGTTGGTACTAACAGCGGCAAGCGCAGGCGATTGGCTGGGAACATTCTGCCCAGTCGGTGCCTGCACTGGTTGAACTGGCGAACTGGGCTGGACAGGTGCTATGGCTTCCACAGCGCTAGGCGGTCGACGATTGGCCAACTGCGCTTCGCGGGCGCTAGAGCCGAGTTGGTAACTGACGACACTGGTGATACACACCGCCATCACCGCAGCGGCGATGGCCTTGCGCAGCGTCGAGCGATGCTGGCGTTGCTGATGCTGGGATGCTGCCAGAAAGCCTGCTTGATAGAACAAGTCGTGAGCATTGCCAGGGACTGGAGCAGCTGTCAGAGCGGCCAGCCGTCGAATAAAGTCTTCACGAGTTGGATCTTCGCGAGCTGGATTCGATGGATCATCGTTAAGTTTGTTCATGACTATCTCCGCTGGTTTGTGCGTTGGCGGGCGTCGATACGGGTGGCTGGCCATTGGAGGCTGACTCGCCTTCCAGTTCACGCCGCAAGCGATCGATCGATTCGTGAAAGCGCCGGTGAGCCGTAGCGCGGCTGAGACCGACTTCGTATGCAATTTGTTCGAAGGTCATTTCACCCCACAGGTGAAGCACAATGATTTGCCGTTCGGTCTCGGGCAGCTGCTTAAGGGCAGAAGTCAATTCTTGTGTCGCTAGTCGATCGGCTGGATCATCTTCAACAAACCATTGGCGATCGGCCGATGAGAGCTGATCGCGGCGCTGCCGACGTTGGCCGGAACGATGCCATTGAATGAGCTGGTTACGAACGACCCGGACAAGCCAGGCCATAGGCTGGTGAGGCACATGGTCAAGCTGGCTAAATCGAATGAACGCTTCCTGGACCGCATCCTCTGCCGGTTCGCCGATCGCACGCGCCACCAGCAGCAACCTGGCTGAATACATATGCCACAATTTGGAGAGTTGTTCAGGAGGAACCACATTCAGCCGCCACAGGTTGAACCAACCACCGAGCCTTCACTCACAAGGACGTCACCCGCAGTTTGTCATCTCACAAATGCGAGAATATTTTTTTTGCAGCAGATTGTAGAGCAGAGTCGTTTAACCCGTAGCCGCCAGGCGAGGCGAACCTGCTAACCAACTCTGCGTTTACCTGGGCTACGGGTTAGACGTTACGGGTGTAGAGTCGCTACACTGGGTGCGCCTCGCCTGGCGGCTGCGGGTTAAACAATTCGGGTGTAGAGTCGCTACACTGGGTGCGCCTCGCCTGGCGGCTACGGGTTAAACAATTCGGGTGTAGAGTCGCTACACTGGGTGCGCCTCGCCTGGCGGCTACGGGTTAAACGATTCGAGTGTAGAGTCGCTACACTGGGTGCGCCTCGCCTGGCGGCTGCGGGTTAAACGATTCGAGTGTAGAGTCGCTACACTGGGTGCGCCTCGCCTGGCGGCTGCGGGTTAAACAATTCGGGTGTAGAGTCGCTACACTGGGTGCGCCTCGCCTGGCGGCTACGGGTTAAACGATTCGGGTGTAGAGTCGCTACACTGGGTGCGCCTCGCCTGGCGGCTACGGGTTAAACGAGGGAACAGCTGCGTTACGATTCGAGCGGTTCTTCGTCCATGATGGCGGAGAGTTCAATAATGGTAGTACCCGCTTGCACGCGGTCGCCACTGAACAGTTCTAAAGAGTTGATGCGAGAATTGTTGACGAAGGTGCCATTGGCGCTGCCAACGTCACGCACGCGAATCAAGTCGCGATTGGCTTCTAGTATCAAATGATGGCGCGACATGTGACTATCGGTGGGCACAGAGATATCGGCAGTCGATATGCGCCCCACGGACAAGCTCTGGTTGGGATGCAACCAAAATCGCTTGCCCTTGGCTGGACCTTCGATAACCTCAAATACACCAACCATTTTGTGGGCCAATTGCACGCAGCCGTCTAAACAAGTTACGCTCGCTGTGAGTAGCCATACGTTTTTCCAACCCACTGAGCCAGGCTACTGTCTTATCGGTCAATTCTTTCGAAAACCATCCAGAATCGCCATCTCCAATTCATTATGCTTGCCAACTTCCCCCTCTTCATAGCCGAAAGCCGCAAATTCCTTTCTTTTTGAAGCATTTCAAACTAGACTGCAGGTTGATATTTCCAGACCCACGGCGAGCACTCTGGATAACGACTAGCATCCCCGGAGAATCTCATCAACGGCCGCAGTTCATGCATTTCCCGAACATGCCTTCCATGAGTCGTTTGTCAACACAAATCGCTCGCATCGGCCGATGGCTCAAGCGGCTCACCGCCTCTCGTCGAGAGCGGAATCGCCGTCAGTTTGCTGCCCAGATCCCACCGCTGACCTTTCGGCAACTCGAGCCGCGCCGCGTTCTTTCAGTCACCTCTGCGCTCGATGCCGGATTGCTGACCATCGCCCTCTCGGACGGCTCAGCAGCCAGCCTTCAAACCGATCCGGCCGGTGCTGAATTCTTCGTCGATGAAAACGGTAACCACACACGCGATGCTGCCGAATTCCATGGTCTGCTGCAAGACCTCAATTCGCTCGCCGTTACCGACTCAGGTAACGGCAGCTTCACTTGGCTGAGTTCATTTCAACTACGATCCGCCAACATCCAATCCGATCATATCGAGCTGGCCGGCTCACTGACGCTCGATAACAGTCTCGAACTGAGCGCTCGTCAAGAAATAGTTATCTCCGGCCAAGTCAATGTCGCTGGCAATCTAACCGTCGACAGCCAGAGTCATACCGTTCGCAACGTCGATCAAGCCCACCTGACCGTCGGCGGCCACACGCAGCTCGATGCCCAGTTTGTCGATCTGGGACAACAACGGAACGACCAGATACATTTCAATTCAGTCTCGTTC
This sequence comes from Rania fehmarnensis, assembly GCF_056494185.1. NCBI lineage: Bacteria > Pseudomonadati > Planctomycetota > Planctomycetia > Pirellulales > Pirellulaceae > Rania > Rania fehmarnensis. The sequence continues at coordinate 1,442,276 of NZ_CM151398.1, read as the reverse complement.
AATCATCCCAACTCCGAAATTGTGATCCACGAAGATGCCAGCCCAGCGGATACTTCGACACTCATCCTCAACAGTAATACCGCTGGACAAGTAAGCATCCTTTCGACGGGTACCATCGAAGTTGCCAAAGATGCCTCGATCAACGCGCTGACCGACCTCCAGCTGCACAGCCACGGACCAAACTCCGACCTGATCATTCACGGCCAGTTGGAAACACAAATTGGCTCCATCGATCTATTTAGCGATGATCAAATCGAGCTGCGCGGAAACGCCCTGGTCGCCACCAAGACCGGCCATGTTACGCTCGTCGCCAACTTGGATGCACTCGATGGCGACAGCGATGATGGAATCCGCATGGAGCAATTAACTTCGATCAGCTCCACTAGCGGTCAGATCAAACTTTCCAACCTGGGAGCCTTTGGCGGCTCGATCGTTATCAGCCACATAGAGACCAACAACACCGGTGGTCAAGCAATCGAGATTGATGCCCAATCGTCGATCATCGATACTACACCCAATGACCCTGACAGTCCCACTGCCGCGCCTTTGAATTTATCCGCCGCCAATGGCACGATCATCTTGCGCTCACTCCAGCATACCGGCCAGGTAGACGACATCGACATCGATGCTGCCAACCTCATTTTTTCTACGGGCGGAAACATACAAGTCACCGATCATCGTGGTGGACTGAGCATCAGTGGCCCATCGTTTGCCACGGGCGGTGGCACACTGGTAGCTCATAGTCCGCTGTCGATCAACGCTGATATTACAGTTGGCGCATCCACCACGTTCATCGCCGGCAATAGCGCGCATGCCAACGATCACCTGTCGATCAACTCGGGCGCTACCGTTCTTCTGAATGCCAACACAGCCAGCCAACTCACCTTCATCGCTGGCGATGATATCTTGTTCAACACCGGCCGCATCCAGACTAGCGGTAGTGCGCAGCATCAGGTCGCGCTGCTCGCTGATCAAGATCACACTAGTAGCGGCGCCAACGATGGTCAGCGTGGCAGAATCATCGAATCGAGCCCACTGGTCGTCGAAGTCACCACGCATCATCTGAGCATCACTGCCGCCGATTTCGCGCGGCTGGATACCCAAGTCGACTCACTCGAAGCGCAATTAACGGCCGCTGGCGACCTGGTCATTCGTGAGCGAGATGACATCTGGTTGCGAACACTCACGACAGCTGATGGGTCCATTACCGTTGAGTCTCCAGGCAGCATTTCGGTTGCCAGTGTTAGTAGCGGCGGGACCAACACCATCCGCTTGACAGCCGGGCAGGATTTAACCGAGGGCGATGGCGCCAACGACAATCTGGATATCGAAGGCTATAACGTCGTTCTGCTTGCCAATGGCGGCAACATCGGCCAAGCTCCCAGTACATTCTTCACTGGACTGGCTGCGCCGATCGAAGTGCTCGCGCGAAACAATCTCTCCGCGACGGCTCAAAGCGGCATAGTGGCCCTCGATCCAGTGGTTGGTGGATCGCTGACGGTGGCCGCCGGCACCGCCTGGCTGCAATCGGCCGGCGATCTGGACTTGTCGAACAGCCAGTTGGCGGTTCGTCACCTAGCGCTCATTGCCGATGCCGATCGAAACGGTACAGGTACCGTAACGCTCAGCGGCCCAGTCACCGTCTCCGGTGATATGCGCATTGAAGGAGCGGACATCACTTCCAGTCGGCCACTAACACTTACCGCGGATCGCTTGCTCTTTATCTCAGGCAGCGCACAAGATACCGCACCTAACGATGAAACGTTATCGCTGAACGTGCGTCACTTCGATGGCACCACCAGCGGCAGCATGCATGTCACGTGGTCCTCACTGGCTCCGGTGTCACTAATTGATTTGAATCAGAACCACATTGCCTTGCAAACGCTCTCGCGCGCCGGCAGTCTCTTTGTTTCTACGGATGTGCATCTGTCGGTCTTGGATGACTGTATTGCAGGGAACGATAACTCGAACTCCAGTACTGGTTCGATTCACTTAGAGGTTGGCAATAGTGACTTCGACTTGTTCATTGATGCGGTCCTGCTGACCGACAATGGCGATATTACGCTCGAGACTGACGACGACTTGGTCCTGCGTAGTGGAATTGTCACGACCATCTTCGGCAACATTACGATGACTGCCGATGCCAATGGTGATGCGGCGACCGGCGGTGGCGAACTTGCGATGGCCAGTGCCACCGTAGTCTTGGCTGGTCGCGATGTCAGTCTTGTTTACCAACCAGGCATTACGCCAACGTCGTCATTTTCACTCGCCGGGCAGGCAATCAATCTAGGCGCCCAGGTGCGTCTTGCGGCTGCTGATTCAATCACGCTCAGTTCGGTTCAGTCGGCCAACAATACGCAGAATGCCGTGCATATCGCGAGTACGTCTCTGTCGATACTTGACGCGGGTGATGCCGACGGAGTTGTCAACCTGCTCGCACCATTCACTGGAGCGCTGGTGACACTCGCAGGCTTCAGCGGAATCGGCAGCGCCGATGCGATTGAAACCGATGTCTATGCCATCGATGTCACCTTGAATCAGCTAGCCGGTCAACCAGTCAGCCATTCAATTCGCATTCACGAATTAGCTAGCGGAGGTGATCTGCGCGTAGCGCATACAGCCGGCACTGGCGATATCTTCTTCCTGGTCGATGCCGGCCAGCTCATTGTCACTCCCGCAGGGTTCTTGGCTCTCAATCGCTCTGGTGTCACGAGCACCAGCGGCGATATTTTGCTGCATTCGGTCACCGGCGATGTCCAGATGCAAGTCGACGTGCAATCAGGCTCCGGAAACATCTCGATCCTGGCAAGCGATGACGTAGCGATCGCAGCCAACATCACCACCAACGGCGCCAGCGTCTTCGTCTCAGCAGGCAATGCGGACAACACGACTCCCAATGGTGATGGCATACACATGTCCGCCGGTGCCAGCATCAGTAACACGGCTGGAGTGATTCGTCTAGAGTCGAAAAATGATGGCGATATCGTGTTGGGTTTTCTCGACACCGTGGATGGCAACCGAGAATCGGGCGCAGTTAGTTTGATTGCCAGCGGCAGTGTACTCAGAGCTGCGGGTCAAGGGGCCGCTACCAACATTGAAACAGGGCGACTGCGCATCGTGGCCGATGCTGATCGTGATGGCAGCGGCGGTATCGGTGCGGCCGACCCAGGCAATGGTAATCCTAGCGCTAACATCCAGGCTATTACGATTAGCGCCTCCCGCTTGGCCGCGCACAGCAGTCAAGGCATTTACCTGCAGCAAGCGGGTAGTCTGCAAATCGATGACACTGGTGTGATCACCGGCGAGCAGCTTCAATTTGATGGCCGTTCCACACTATGGAACGATACCGCCTTATCCGATCTGCGTACCAGCGGCGATGGCGTGATTAAGCTTGTGTTGACTAGTGGCGACCTGACCTTAAATCCCGGCAGCAACCGCGATCTGCTGGCGATCGATGCCGCGGGCGACGTATTGCTGGCCACTCGCAGCGGAAGTGGCAGCATCGTTGTGCAGCCGGATGCCGGGGTGCGCTCGCGATCCGGCCTTATCGATATTGATGCGGGCAACTCATTTGTGCTGGCTGCCACACTGGATGCTCAGCGCGACATAGTTGCCTTCGCGCGCACTATCACGCTTGACACCCTCAGTCGCGTCACCTCTCGCCAAGGAAGTGTCCTGCTGCAAAGCGGCACTGCGCTCGATTCAGCGGGCGAGATTACGGTCGCGGGTAGCATTTCCGTAAGAGCCAGCGGTGACCTGATACTCAGTGGTTCGATCCAAAGCGACCAGCACGCAATACTTTATACATCAACTAATTTGCTGATGGGTAGCCAAAGCCAGGTAGTGGCGGCTGGAAACCTTGTAGTCCACGCTACCGGCAATCTTGAACTCGGCTATCTGCAAGCCGCCTATGTGGGATTGGACGCTGGTACCAATATCAGCGATGCCAACGCGGCCAGTGAAAACATTCGAGCCAATCAATTGGTCATGCTGGCGGGCAACAGCATCGGCGATAGTGACCTGAACAACGCAGCCGATGCTAATGCTAACGCGATCGATTTGCATCTCGGTCGGCTTGGCAACAATGCCCTCGGTACGCTGGCGGCCCGCGCCGCCAGCGGCATTTACTTGCAAGAAGTCTCCGTGGGCGGGGCAATAGTCATCGATGCCATCGCCGCGCAGTCGATCCAAGTTACTGCCCAGCGGGTCAACTTTAACAGCACGCGCCACACAATTGCGAGCACGGCCGATCAGGCAGCCAGTGAAGATTTGATTACCACCGCGGGGCCCATCAAACTGGTAGTTAACGACGGCAACTTGACGGTGGCTGCCGGCACGCTGGGCACCTTCGGAATTCAGTCTACCAGTGGCAATATCCTGTTGGAGACTCGAGGGAGCGGACATGACCTGCAAACGCAAGCCGCCATTGTCAGCGGTACTGGTCACATCACTTTGAAGGCCAGCGACGATATCAACCTGGCCGGGACTCTGCAAACTGGCCAGGCTGGCACGATCTATGTGCAAGCTCAGAATCTCAAGCTCGATGCGGGCAACAGTGATGGCATCGTCACTAGCGCACAGATCACCACTGTCCGCGGCGATATTCTGCTGAGTTCGCAAGCCAACACAACGCTCGGTAGCGTCCTTCGATCTGGTGCCGATGTCGGAGTGATCACCGCCGGGCAGCTTGTGCAGACTGCGAACATCGAAATAGCTGGCAACTTGATGATGGACGCGGGCCAGGGCGTCACCATGTCGACTGCGACGCGCAGCACAGCCACCGGCGCGATACTCATTAACAGCGGTGCTAACATTGAACTCAGCTTGCTGGAAGCGGATCATGTAGCCGTGCAGGCCGTGGGATCGATTCACGATAACAATGACGCTCGTGCCTCCGCCATCATTGCGACCAATATTCGCGCTGAGCATCTGAGTCTGCGGGCGGGTCAGGCGATCGGTGGGCCTGATCCAGCGTCGACCACTGCGCAGCAAAACCTCTTTGCGATCGATTTGGAAGTAACCACAGTAGCCGCTCAAGCAAACGCGGGCGGCATCTACTTACAACAACTGGCCGCAGGCGGCAACCTCACTGTTGGTCACGTCACTGGATTGAGCACCGAACTGGTCCTCCAGCAGGTCGACTTCCGCAGCACGACGCAGCAGCTAACCGAAGCAGGCAATCGTGTGGTGCGCACTATCGCTACGCTCAATGATCTAGAGTCGTTAGGGAACGGATCCATCAAACTGCGCGTCGATGCTGGTCAATTGATACTTACCCCAGGTAACGATCAAGATGCCAATGCGGTAACTGTTGGCGGCAGTGGCGACATATTGCTGCGAGCTTTCGGCAGTGGTAGTGACATCGTCAGTCAACAATTAGTTGGCATCTCCAGCGGTTCAGGCCACATCAGCCTCGTGGCCGACGACGATATACGCTTGAACACAGCCATTACCACTGCCGGTGATGGAACAATTCTGGTGCGGTCCTTCAACGCTACGCGCGGCGAAAGCAGCGACGGCATCGCTCTGGATGGACAAATCGTCAGCGGTCGCGGCGATATCTTATTCGATGCTCGGCGTGTGAGCGCCAATTCCGCGATCGACCAAGATATTCGACTGAACGCTTCCATCGCGTCGCAAGCGGGTGATGTTGGTCTACTGGCTGATCGGCACGTGAACCTGGCTGGGAACATGGCGACAACTGGCAATGTATTTATCGATGCCGCGGGCACCCTGACGATGCAATCTTCAGCCTCAATTTTGGCTAGCGGCGCGGGGAATGCCCTGCTGCAATCCGGTGGCGATTTGGCGCTTGGCCTGGTTAGCGCATCGCATGTTGCCTTGTCGTCCGGAGGCAGTATCTTTGACGCCAACGATACAGCTAACGCCAATACCAATGTGCGAGCGACTCAGCTTCGGGCCAGCGCGGCTAATTCGCTGGGAACAATCGGCCAGTCACTGGAAACCGAAGTGGCGACGGTGGCTGCCAGCGCATCATCAGGCATCCATCTGTTTGAAGTCGCTGCCGGTGGTCAGTTAATCGTGGGCCAGGCTTCGGCAGTTTCCATAAGCCTAGATGTTCGACAAGCCGAGTTTCGCAGCACGACCACGTTGATCTCAGTAGCGGATTCACTCGGCAGTTTGAATGATGTTGAACTGACCGGCAGTGGCAATATCGAACTTACGGTCGCCTCTGGAAGACTGCTGATCACCGACGGTGCCGATCAAGATCAGCTGGGCATCCTAAATCGTGGCTTAGGCGACATCCTGCTGCGCACCAATGACTTCAGTGGATTGTCCGCTCCACTGAGCGGCAGCATCGTACTCGACACAGGCATTCAAGGCCGCGGTGACATTAGCCTGGTGGCGTTCAGCTTTATTGATGAGAGTTCATCCAATGCGAAAATCGTTGGCACTCAAATTGGTAGTGGGACGTTACTCACGCTGAGAGCAGGCACTTATGCCCACTTGCATGATGTGACAGTCGCGCGACTGGATGCGCAAGTCGGAATGTTCGGACACTTGGATTCACCGAGTTGGCAACGCGTCAATGACATCGCCGCCAATGAAAGCACGCGTCTCTTTGAACGACTCGACGGTCGGGACTCGAGCGGCAATGGAGTATTAACCAGCGCGGTCGGCCTGACCGGTAACTATGCCACGTTGAACGATACCGTCGGACGTTATGACTTCCGCGGCAAGTACGCAGATGATTACGCGCTGATGCTGGTCAATCGCGGCGATCTGAATGTGCGCAGTGTCGTAGCGGGCGACCTGTTGCAACTGGTCGTACCCAACAAGCCCAATGTGTACATCGAAACGATCGATGGCGGTGACTTGAGTGTCACCGGCCCGATTCGCACGCTCAGCAATACCAATGTGGAAGGTGGTATCGTGCTAGTGGCCAGTGGCCAGCTGGCCTTGCAACCTGGCAGCGAAATTACCACCGACCGGTTGGATAGTCGCAGCCTGCAAAGCCCGGTCAGCCAACGAGTCGGTTTCATCGAGTATGCACAATTCGATGTAGGCCAGGCGGGTCGCGAAGTGCTGGGCGGGTTACGCGGGGTTGTATTCAATGGCGGCGAGGGTGTGGGGCACGAGTTGACCACGCAAAACGTACTCATCAACGCTTTCGGCTTGCAAAATGCGCCTTTTATCGGCGAAGCGGACCCCTTGCGATTGGTGCTGCAACGCGTCGTGATGCAGTTCGGTCAAGCAACCGAAGAGGGCTTCAGCATCTACGTCGGCTATGCCGACGGGCTGGTGCAGGAGTTTGATACACAGGGCGATGTAGGACGGGAAGTGTTCGCACCGGTGCGGCCTGTAAATCTGTCCGCCATCGATGCCGTGCCGGCACCTGACCAAACTGCCGTGTTCACTCGGGCTATTCCATTTACTCAAGAGTTTCTGTTTGCCAACCAGGATCTGGCGACGGTTGCTATTGTGCGTCGAGCCGATGACTTCTTCTTCTTTCAAGGGGCCGATAGTGCCCAGACGATTCAAGACCTGGCGTACGAATTTCATGTGATCACCGGTGTGAGCGCCGATGGTACGCAAGGGGCTACTGAAATGCCGCCCGAACCGATTCCCCTAGAGCCCGAGCTGCCGACACTCGTCCCGCTAGCTGAACTCAGCACGGCCGCTCCGTTGCAAATCAACCAACTGCCCGAATTGCAGACGATCGTTCAGCGTCCCTTCGAAGTCATCGTATATCGCGTATCGTTTGATGATGCCAACAACAACGGGCAAGTCGAACAGAACGAACTGCCAAGTGCTGATAAGATTCAAAGCGCTGATGAAGTTAACGAAGACGTTTTCGAAAGCCGTCAAACGTCTAAACAACTTCAGCGCACGCGAGTACAACAACTGAACGTTGGGGCAGGCGGAATTCCTTCGGCTCAAGACCTCGATCGTTTCAAAGCTGAGTTCGCCGATGACCCTGAACAATCATCAGGAGCTTACGCGATCATTCAGCAGGATGGGGATGAAGAGACGGTCTTGGAGATTTTCTCGCTGCGAGATTGGCCCGAAGAGCAACCTGCGGATCGTCCACTCATCCTACCTGATGACCCTGCCGACCAGCCGCTCAGCGTGCCACTGCCCGCTCCCGCCGATGCGAGTGGTGAATTGAAGCCAACACCCCGTCCAGAAGACCAATCTCAAAACATGCTCGAGCACGTTTATCCATGGTCAAACCAGTCGTCAGGCAGCAGGACCTCTTACGACTGGCCCCCTCATGATCAAGGTATGCCTGGCCACTGGGAAAGCCGACTTGCTGCTAGCGGTATCATGGTCGGTACGCTCATGATGTTACAGAACGACAAACTGCATGCGGGTGACGTGCTGCAATGGATGAGCACTGCTGCGGGCACAGGTCAGACTGTCGAACTGTCCTCGGCCGCGCGACGGCGGCGCAGGCTGATGCAACGTTTCAACTCTCAGATGGATGATCAGTGAATTGATACCATGCCTTCGATAAACCACCATCCCTGTGCGAGCGCTCACGATGCCTAAGTGCCTTCGCTGCCAAGCTGAAATGACTAGTAACACCGCGAAATGTTCGGCCTGTGGGTGGGACCTGTCCCAGCTCATCCAGCAAACGCCTGGCGATTTGGAAGCGACGCTGATTGTTGATCCCCAGTTGCTGGAGCAAATAAATCGTGCCGCCTCGACCGAGTCAACCAATCCAGCCGATCTCACGGTTAATAACGCGAACTTGGATGCCACGATCGACTCTGTTCCCCAAGCGGCCGATATCGATCAGACATTGGAGGTCTCAGGCACGCTGAAGCAGGCCCTGGGTTTTGATGCCGCAGGTGATGACACCAACACCGACCTTCAATCGACCAGCCCGTTGCATCTGGACGAAACATCGATTCTCAGCACGGGTGACCTGAGGGCGGCTGCGGACATCGATATCACACTCGACTCGGTTTCCACGCCGGCCGTCGGAGACGATATTGGAACCGTTCTCTTCCCGCTGGCTCCGGGCGGTGACCAGCAGCGGACATCGATGTATTCGGAGAGCCAACTACATCATGCGTTGGAAGGCCGGGCTCACGGCACGGCTGGTACCGAAGGCAAGCTGAAACGACTGTGGGATGACGCAGCCGGTTCCAGCAATAATCCGCTCAATACACTCCGCGGCAACGAAGCTTTAGCATCCGACGCACTGTTTCAGCGTGTAGCCGTGCGGCGCGTGGTCGAGCCCAATAGCGCTGGGGCACAAGCGGCCGATTACATCATCGCCGAGAAAGTCGGCGAAGGCGGAATGGGCGTTGTCTACTCCGCACGCCAAACCAACGTCGATCGCCTGGTAGCCCTCAAGGCTATCAAGGGCAACATGCAAGGCAACGAAGACAACAAACGCAAGTTCTTCTATGAAGCACAGATCACCGCAGATTTGGATCACCCCAATATCGTGCCGATCTATGAACTGGGCGCCACCGAAGATGGCATGCTGTTCTACTCGATGAAGTTGATCACCGGCACCGAGTGGAAAGATGTAATCGCGACCAAGTCGCGCGAAGAGAATCTAGATATTCTCTCCAAAGTCAACGATGCCATTGCGTTTGCCCATTCGCGCGGCATCGTGCACCGCGATTTGAAACCAGCCAATACGATGTTGGGTCCCTTCGGCGAAGTGTATGTCACCGACTGGGGCATGGCCATCGATATCAAACGAGGTACCAGTTATGGTCCAGGTGGCTCGCCGACTTATATGGCACCCGAGATGGCCTTGCATTCGGTCAAGTTGATCGGGCCGGCCAGCGATATCTACATCTTGGGTGCGATGCTCTATCAGATCATCGCCGGTCGTCCTCCCCATCCAGGCAAGACCGTTTCCGATTGCCTGCGGGCTGCTGCGCGCAACGAGATTACTCCCTTCGAAGGCGACGATGCCTTGTTGCCCATCGCCATGAAAGCGATGTCCACCAAACCCGACGAGCGTTACCGCACAGTCGGTGAGTTTCAAGCCGCCCTGCGCCAGTACCGACGTCACGCAGAGAGCGTCACGTTAGCCAGCCGCGCCGAGGAACTGCTGCATCAAGCCCAATCGCAACAACACTACGGCCTCTTTTCGCGAGCCGTGTTTGGATTTCGTGATGCTGTCGAATTGTGGCCCGAAAACACTTCGGCCATCAGTGGTCTGCAGCGAGCTCAACTGGCCTATGGTCAATGCGCTGTCGACAAGGGCGACTATGACTTGGCCATGCAATCGCTCGATCGACAAGATCCCGCGCAAGCAGCTCTGTACGAACAAGCGGTCCGAGGCAAACAGGTTGTCGACGGTCGCGAAAAGCGACTCAAGAGTCTGCGAAGATTAGTAGCGGCCATCGTACTGGTGGGTATCGCCGTATCTTCGACTGCCGCCGTCTATGCGTGGCTGCAACGCAGCGTGGCGGTAGTGGCTTTGGGTGAAGCCACCGAGGCCAAGCAATTGGCTGAGACGCAAAAACTCGTGGCTGAGCAGAACGCCCTGGTTGCCCGCAAAGCAGAAGGCGAAGCTAAACAGCAACGCGAAAAGGCTGAAGAGAGCGCGAAGTCGGCTCGATTGAGTGCTGCCGAAGCAATCGAAGCCCGAAAAGAAGCAGACGAAAATGCGGAGCAGGCTCGCATCGAAGCTGAGCGGGCTTTAAAGAACGAAGCTGAGGCCAATAGTCAGCGACAGCAAGCCGTACTAGCTCGCGATGAAGCCGAACGCAACGCCGCACAAACTCAACTGGAGCAATATCGTTCCACCTTGGGGCTAGCCAAGAGTCAGCTCGAATCCTTCGATGTCAAAGCTGCGCGACAAAGCCTAACCAACTTGAAAGGCCCGTCGGCCAAGGCGTTTGGCAAGCAGAGCCCGCAGCCGGATAACTGGGCCTGGCAACGCGTCAATCTACTCGCCGGAGCTGATTTGCCTCAATCGCAACTTGGCAGCGGAGCACGATCGCTCGACTACGCAGCTGGCGTAGGCCTGGGTGTCGTCGGCACTGCCAGTGGTCAAATTCAAGTGTTTCGTTTAACCCCAGAGGGACTCCAAAGCGTAGCTGTTCATAATGAGGCTCAAGCCACAGTCGATGCTGTGGCCATTGCACCGCAAGGCGACGAAGTCGTGTTCAGTTTCACTCGCGCGGGCGCCAGTGAGTTTTGCGTTTGGCCGCTTACGGCTGGTCAACCCACCATCGCCCCGCAGCCGATTGCCGACGCAGCGGGTTATTCACTGCAAGGCTTTGCCTACAGCCAAGATGGCAACTATCTATTAGCCGGCATCAACGATGGGATGTGGCTGTGGAAGCGCCAGGACAAATGGTTCGAACAACCTGGTTCGCAGCAACAATACAAAAAAATCCGCGGCCGATTGAAATCACTGCAAGTCATTGGCAATGGTCAGGCACTGTTGGCCTCACAGTTGCCCGGCAAGGCCGCCGATGACTTGACGTTGTATGCCATCGATCTGGCTACACCCAACAGCAGTCGCGTCATCGCCACCGGCCAGCCATTGGCGGGCAATGTAAGTGCGGTCGCTTACGATGCATCGCGCAAAGAATTGATCGTTGGTACTGGCAATGGCAAACTGTTCACAGCTCAGGTCAAACTCGGAGCAGCTCAAGCTGGTTTGCTTGGTCAAGTCGATGACGCAGTGGAGATTCAACCCAGCCAACATCGCACGGCCGTGGAGAAGATCGTCCTGGATCGAGGACAGATGCTGACGCTGAGCGCCGAACCAGTTGCCCACATCTGGAATTACGAGCAGTCCTCGGGTTGGAGCTACGATACTTATCTGCTGGGAACTGCGGAGAATTTGGCGCACGTAGCTTTTACCGCACCGGGGCAGGTCCTGGGCATTGACTCCGCGGGTCACTCGATTGCCTGGAATATTGCCCAGCAAAAAAATCGTCGACAACTCAGACGATTGCACAGCGATGGAGTGCGGCCCAATCCGTTTGTCGCACCCATAGTCGATGTCTTCACGACACCTGCGGGCTTGGCGCTAACTGTTGCGCAAACTGGCGTCATCGAAGGATGGGATTTGAAGACCGGACGCACTGTTGAACTTGCCGGTGAACGCTTCAGTTACCTGGGGCATACTCCGGGTGCTGAATTTGTTGACTGCGCGGTAGATCATGATGCGGGCGTGTTGGTAACAGCTGCCCAACTGGCCAATGTCGAAGCGGCTTATCTGCAAAACGATGATCAGCCTTGGGAGGTTTGCGTTTGGAACTTGCACAGCGGTACGATGCGTCAGCGACTGCGGTTGAAGGCAGACACGGGTCCTGCTGATTCGCAGCCATCCACGCAGCGCAGGGATGGCCAGGCACAGCGGTCGATCGGCGGCATTCAACCACGGATATCCTTGGTCAATAACGGCCAGGCAATTTTGTTGGCCAGTGATCACACGACGCGACTGCTGTCCCTGGATGGTCGCGAGATTTTCACCGGTGACAAGTTTGGCACTTACTTCGCCGTGGCTCATCCGCAAAAACCGAATCTATTGTTACTGGTCATGCGGTCCGGTGCCCTGCGGATGCTCGATCTAAACAATCTCAGCCAATGGAATCAGAGCCCGCGCGAGTACGGCCTGACCACCGCCAACGATACACCACTGCAAGGCATATGGAGCCCCGATGGCCAACAGTTCTGCTTGAGTTTCACCTCGGGTGCCGTGGCTATCCTGAAGTGGAATGGTTCCCAGTTGAAAATTCAGTGGTCTAGCCACAAGCTTGAAGGCGATGCGCAGTCGCGCGCGTTGTATGATTCGCTTTCCAAAGGAGTGTTGCGAGTCAGGTCCCATGCCGACATCGACATGGGCATTTCCAGCTCTGGTAGCGGTCGGCAGTTGACGATAGTACGCCGGGCGCGGGGTGCTGCTGGTTCTACGCAGCGCACCGTTTTGCAACTCGGCGGCGCTCAGCCGAGCTTGGTTAGTCATGAGAAACTGGCTGGACTTTACTGGCTAGACTCGAGTGGCCCGGAATCGCAACTAACAGATCGTTTCCATGACCGTTTGCAAGTCGATACAGATCAAGTGTTCGCGCTGCGGCGCACGCAACACGAGACGTTCATCTCCACCAGTTCCGCGCATGTGGTTGGTCTGCATGATGGCTCGCGTCAGCTGAAGAGCTTTGGTAGAACGGAGGTCGTGGATGCGACTGGCAACCGCGATGCATCCCTGCTGTACTTGTTACAAGCGGATGGAACGCTAGTGCAATTTGACGCCCGTGATCTGCAGCAGGTAGCTTGGAAGCCTTGTGCCTTCCAAGTAAGTGGTGCCAAACAAATCGAATTATCGCCCGATGGAACTCAGCTGGCTGTCTTGCGCGCCACGGATAATGAATCCAGCGTTACTCTCTTGGACGCGACATCGGGTCAAGAGCAACTGACGATTGCCGGTGGCGCGGCCGTGGCGTGGGACCCATGGCTACCGTGTACCGCCGCTGTAATCAAACTCGATGGGCACATCGATATCATCAGCCAAGGCGCTGCGCAGCCGTTACCTTCCACCGCCAACTTAGACGCCAACGAGCGCATCGCCTCGTTGAATTTCCTTCAAGAAAACTGGCGAGATCCAGAGACACCTACGATTAAACACTTGTTACTGCAGACTGAATCAACAGAGGCAGGTGCCTTGCAATTCATTTCGCTTGATCAACCCCGCGAGCGCCCTGTAGATCGCGAACGCATCGCCAAAGGCGCTCGCATAGCAGTCAGCCCGCGGGATTCGATCATTGCCAGCGGCGATCCGGCAGGCACTGTCACGATCTGGTATGCCACACCGACTTGGGACGACCGCCCGAAAGAACTCTACGAGCTAGAAGGCCATCGCGGCGCGGCCATCTTGCTGACGCGCTTTAGTGTCGATGGCACCACCTTGATAAGTGCCGATGCCAAGAAACGCGTATTTGGCTGGCTATCGAATTAAGCTGTCTCCACTTCGGTGTTCCCCCTCTCGCTTTGCGCCGGGGGCGGTGACGTCACCTCTCCAAGGCTTCGCCTTGGGGAGGTCGAATCGAGCCGTAGCGAGATTCGGGAGGGGTCTTGGAAGTGCCGGGGGTTGATACCGCAGAAGTCTTGCGTAGCGCTGTGCCCCCGCCCGCAGACCTCGGCTGAACGCCTCGTCTGCGACCTCCCCCGCTGCGCGGGAGAGGTGACGTCACCTCTCCAAGGCTTCGCCTTGGGGAGGTCGAATCGAGGCTTTGCGAGATTCGGGAGGGGTCTTGGCAGTGGAGGTGGTTAGTACCGCAGGAGTCTTGCCTAGCGCTGTGCCCCCGCCCGCAGACTTCGGCTGAACGCCTCGTCTGCGACCTCCCCCGCTGCGCGGCTGCGCGGGAGAGGTGACCCTACCATGAACCTCGGACAACCAGCCTCAGATTGTGAATAAGCGTGGTAAGCAGCGGTTGGGTGCTAACTTGAATACGCACCGTGGCCAGCGAGCCTTGGCAGGGAGGAGTCTGCGCATGATGTTGGTCCAGCACAATCGTAACGGCATAGTGCGGCGTGGAAGGTGCAAGCCTGCCGTCAGGCCGGCGCGTTGAAATAGTTTCGGCATCACCGGAGAGTTCATCCGGCAACACCTCAACTGGGTCGGGCGCGATGCGCACGATGCGGCCAGTGATGATCGAGCCAACCTCACTGTCCCAACGACAGGCTACGGGCATCTGCATGGCCAGCTGCTTCACATCCTGCTGCGATACCAGGGCAATCAGTTCAGTCTGCTCCAACGAACTGAACCAACCAACTTGATTGCCACGCTCGACCACGCACCCGCGATTCATCTCAGCCAATGGACCGGCGGACCAGGGCCAATGCTCAGGCGCAGTCAATGGTCGCGCCAGCGGGGCCGAGTTCAATAGCAACTTGCCTCGTCTATCCGTGGACTGCTGGAATCGCGCTAGTTCGTCATCGAGCAACTGCAGTTTTGCGCGACGGTCGGCCAACAACTGTTGTTGGGCTGGTATTTCATAGCCAGACGAAGCGTCATATGTGACTAGCTGACGGAGCGATGCCAACTTCGTTTCCAGCAGAGCGATCTCACCAAGTACCTGTAAGCGTTCCAGTTGTTTGGCTGGCGACTCAAACTGTACCAGCTTGGTACCAGCCTCCAATTCTTGTCCTAGAGGGGCACTCTCGACTAGCGTGGCTGTATCGATGGCAAAGATCGGTTGCTTGTCGCTGTAGTCCGTAACTGCTCGGGCTCGGACATAGACGGGCATCGGTACCAGAGCTACCCAGTAAACACCTAATCCGAGAGCCGCCAACGTCACCACTCCACGCGTGAACTTCAGACCACGCGTGTTACGCAAATCAGAGTAGAACTGCCGCAGCCGATGCACCACTGTCAGGATTAAACCCAACCCAGTCGCGAAAGCCATGAACCAATACGCCAGCCCCAACCCCCACGGCACCAGCAACTGCCAGGCGAACCAGAGAATCATGACCAACAGCCACATGCGGTAAGCCCAAGATAGCCAGTGATACACAGCCAGCATCCACGCTGGACTATCCAGTGACCAACGGCCAGCTGAGCCCTTACCTGCTGGTCCTGTAACTTGTCTTGCATCGTTCCCAGTTAGCCAACCAATCAAACATTGCTGGCTAGCCTGTTGCGCCTGCATGCTCAAGTTGGGCACGCGCCACCAGTCGCTCAAAATGTAGTAACCGTCATATCGCAGCAGTGGGTTGCCATTGATCAATAATGTGCTCACCGAACAAATGATCATAACGTTGGCTGCGATGGCATGCACCGCTGATGACGGACTGGTGGTCAGCCAGGTCAACGCGGCCAGCGTAGCCAGAATCACTTCGACATAAATGCCCGCAGCTGCGATGGCTGCACGCCGCCAACGCGAACTAAGCCGCCAGGCATCGGTCGTATCACAGTACAGTGAAGGCGTAAACATCAGAAACAATAAGCCCAGTTCGCTACAGCGCACATGAAAGTATACGCACGCCAATCCATGTCCCAGCTCATGGCAAGACTTTATCAGCACCCAACACACAAACATCCAAAACCAGCGATCACCTTGAATCGCAGCCACGTCGAGCGAGAGTAACGCTGGCTCGCGCACCAGGCGGATGCAGACCAACAATGCAGCCACACAAGCAGCCGTTAGCACAAACGCAACACTGAAGCGATTGAACAGGACAACCGCGACCGGTCTTAGCCGCAACAGAGTCGACAGCGGATTAATAAGCGGCAGACGTACACTCAGCGGACTGGCCAGTCGGTGCCACCAGGTTTGCCTGGCGCGCTGGCTGATTTTCAGCAGCGATTCGACCGCGCCAGCGGTAGCAGGCATGAGCAATTGACTAGCCGCCAGTTTTGATACCAGGACTCGCAACCACTCTGCGCCTGGCAACTCCAGTGGATAGCGCTGAGCAAGCGCGTGGGCGATCTGAACCAGGCCGCGCTGTCCATCCATCAAGGCAGCTGCATCTTTTTCTAACTGACTGAAATAAAAGAAGCGCCCGTTCAGTGGATCGCGAGCTACCCAGCGCTGGCCGCCCTCCTGGCTCGTCCATTCAATGTCGGGCCGAAAACAAATTCCGGTCTCGCCACTGCGAATCATGGCACTAACTCGATAGTGGCTTTGACCTTCAGACCCGAGCGTAGTTGGTTATCAGCATTATCGATCTCGATGAACACACGCGCGGTGGCCGAAATCGGATCGATAATAGGACTCACAAAGACCACGATGCCCTGAGACTCAACCGGACCGTTAGGTCCTTCGAAAATAACTTGGGCCGGTTGCTTGACTAAATTGCGAACCGCATCGTTGGCACTCACAAAGCCCTCGACACGCAAACGATCGACACGTTCCACTCGTAACAAAGCGGTTCCCGGTTCGACCCATTCGCCCACATGTTTCTCGACCGAAACGACCACACCACTGACGGCTGATGTCAGACGATGACGTTCGTACAATTCCAGCGCTTGTCGATACTCGGTATCGGTGATGTTGGCTTCCAGGCCCGCCAAGACACGCGCATTGTCGGCCCGCTCGACCTCTAACTTGTTGCGATCAACCACTAGCTTTAAACGGTCGAGTTCATTAATCGTATACGTATCCTTAACGCGACGATTGGCAGCCTGTGCGCGCCCATACTCGTTGTCTGCCACAGCCAGGCTCTTGACTGCCAGTTGACGATCGATGTCGTTTTTTTGTTTCTGTTTGGCAACTTCGACGGCTGCTTTCGCTCGTTCGACTTGCAGGCGCACGGCTGCGTCATGGATGCGGCCCAGCTCTTGCCCCGCAACCACCGAGTGTCCCTCTTTGACTTGGATACTCTCGATCACGCCCGCTGCCTGGGCTGCAATCGTGGTGGATTCAACTGTCTTCAGGATAGCGCTACTAACTTCTAAACGCGGAGGGTCACCCGCCTTGGCAACTGACGGCACATAAGACCAACTGGCCAGCGTGCATAACCAGGTTAAGCCAGCGCTTACGCCAAGCTTCATCGCACATCTATTCTTCGCGCGCATGGTTGCTTCCTTCTGGCTGATCCAGCCATAGTTTTCGTTGGGCAGCCTCTACCAGCGGACGACACCACACAAACCACAATGGTTGCTGGCCACAATCAAACCAGGCTGCGGCACCTGCGCCCATGCGCGATTGATCCACAACCTGGCGGTCGACCTGAGCATGTATCTCCACGAAACAGCCTTGATCGTTTTGCACTACATCGGAGACCCATTGGACTTCTCCCGTAAAGCGTCGTTCGGGAAGACTGTCGAGCACGAATTCGAGTTGGCGTGCATCGCAGGCGGTGCCCGCCACTTTGCGACGTACATAACCCGAATCACGATCCGCTACGCGTAGCCGTAGTTGCCAAGGACCATTCAAATCCAGAATGGTCAGCAAGGCATCGCCGCGACGCACCGGCCGTCCAGTTAGTTGCTGTTCCAATTGCCGCGTCGCCACCAGACCATCAATGGGCGACACGAGTTGGAGTTTATCCTTCTCCGCCTGCAAGAATTCCAGCTGCGCCCGGAGATTTTTTTCGCGAACCGTCAACTCGGCCACTTCGGCTGACAAGCGACTTTGCGAGAGCAACGCATCGCGAGCAGCAGGGTCTACCTGGTTGATAGCCACGCGCAGGGCACTGTGCTTCTCCAGCACGGCGCGCAGATCACCTTGCAGCTCTTCGATCTGCAATTCCAAAGCGGGTGAGCGCAAACTGGCTACCAACTGGCCACTATGCACCAGCTGGCCATCGCTCACATGCAATTGATCGACATAGCCATCAGCCGGCGCGAACAGAGAACGTTTGACTTGCGGTTCCAAAACTGCGGGCGCTTCGATCATTAACGTTTGTGGACTGGTCAAGGTGCGATAGGCTGCGAACAAAATGCTTAACACCAGCAACCAGCCGATCGAGCGACGCAGCAACCGCGGCCAACAATTTGGGCCAAGTCGAATTGAGCGTAACCAAACCGGCATGCTCAGCCACTGTGCCTGTTGATGCCAACTAGCTGAGAGCACGGGCAGGGCCAACGACACGGCAGGAAGCGCCGACAGCATCGCCTCCGTTGTCGCCCATTCGATGGTCACCTGGTGCTGCCACCTTTTGCTGACAGGGCCACTCTCCAACGGTACGATTAAGCGATTCTGGAATAGTCCTGATGCATCCAAGGCTGGGCTGCTAGTCAGCTTGGTTTCTATATCGCTTGACGCCTGCTCGGCGGCCGTAAAGCTCAGGCACTTGGCCAGGCGAGCCGCCTCGGTAGCGTCGCGCTGTAATTGTTGGATGGGCGTTAGCGAACGATCGATGCTGGTGATACCGCTTATGGCTACAAGCTGCCAGCCATCGAGAAACGTTCGACCGACCAGCCCCACGCGAGCCGCCCCCAACAGTCGAGCCAACTGATTGACTAAGATGGTTCGCGATTGTGCGACGTGAGTACTCGCAGGTAATTGGCGACAAACCTCTTCCATGATGTGCCAGCGCTGGCCGAACAATCGCTCAACATCGGCCAGTTGTCGCATACCTGCGATCTCGGCGAATGCGTGGAGTAAATCGATCAGCGCCGTGGTCTGTTCAACTGAGGTTGTCCCTTTTAAGCTCACCAGCAAACAACCGCAGTGGTATTGCCCAGGACGCACAGGCACTGCTAACCACTGAATTGAATCAAGCTGGCCGACCAGGTGGTTCGGTTGGCCACCACTATTGAGCGTGCGAAGCAAGACGGAGCGTAGCTCGGTTGGCTGCGTTCCAACTGAAGCCAGACAAAGCGTGTCGTCACTGGGATTGCTCAACGGTATGAGCAGTTCGGCTCCACCGGCACCTATGGTCAGTTGCAAACGTTCGAGCAACAAACACCAGTACTTTTGCGACGGCATGTCACTACGTGCCAACCCCTCCAGCTCATTGAGCAGTTGATCGATCTGCTGCAGTCGATTTGGGGCTAGCATTGAAAAGCTCACTGGAAAATTGACCAGCCCTCATTCTACTTGCCATCCAAGTAATTTACGCAATCCTGGTAACATCGATCACTGGATCGGTTTGATGGCTGGCCGCGCATCGCCTGAATTTTCGGCACAGTCTGTCTAATCGTTCGAATTTACTGAACTGGCTGTTTGCCAGGCGTCGAAACACTGCCTTAGATGGCCGAAGGTCTGCGTGCCCATAGGCCAACCCTGACGCGCCGCTAGATTGTCGTATATCTCCCGTTTCACTTAGTTTGACTAACCTCGACCAATCACCCCTGGTCAGCAAGCAGGAGAGAATGCGCTCGACACGACTCATTCTCAGCTTGTGGTTGACAGCGCTGGCGAGCGCAATCGGGTGTATTGCGCGGCGCGACAATCTGTATTTCAGCCAACCGCCTGATCTGCAGGCGTGCCAGTTTCCGGCCGATGGTCCCACGCAACTTTCTCTCAACGAAGCCAACATTTGCCCGCCGCGTGCGGGCATGATGGCGGAACCAGTTTCGCCGCTGGACTTGGATGAGTCGCAGTTGATCGCCGAGCATCTCTTGCCCCTGAGCCTGCAAGAGTGCATTCATCAAGCACTTCAGTCTTCGCACGTGCTCCGTGACTTGGGTGGTACCATCATACGCTCGCCGCAAACGATTGGATCCAATCTGGATCCAGCACTAGTATTTAGCGATCCGCGAGCCGGCGAAGAGGCAGCTCTCAGCGCGTTCGATGCCAACTTGTTCGTGAGCGATTACTTCGAACGCAACGATCGCGGTTTGAATAACCAGTTCTTTGGACGCAATGGTCAATTTAAACAAGACCTCAATACGCTGCAGATGGGCATCAACAAGCGTTTGGCCACAGGCGGTCAATCGACTTTGCGACGCATCACCATTTACGATCGCAATAATCAACTCTCCAATCGTTTTCCGTTTGACTCGTGGGATCAATATGTGGAAGCCGAAATGCGGCAACCGCTGCTTCAGGGAGCTGGAACAGAATTCAATCGCATTGCTGGTCCAGGTGCGGCTGCGGGCCAATTGAACGGTGTACTACTAGTTCGATCGCGAACTGATATCAGCCTGGTGGATTTTCAGCGCGGCGTTCGCGATCTGGTGACCGAAGTTGAAAACGCTTATTGGGATCTGTATTACGCCTATCGCGATTTGGAGTCGCGAATCGCCGTGCGCGATATCGCACAGCAAACGCTGGATCGACTACCTAAAGAATCGACATCCATTGGGAAGCTGGCTCAGGCGGAAGAGCAAGTGTATCGCTTTCAATCGGAAGTGATTGATTCGCTGAACGGACGACCCATCGATGGAACGCGCACCAACAACGGCAGTGCACCAGGCACTTTTCGCAACAATGGTGGTCTACGAATATCAGAGCGCAAACTGCGTTTGATGATCGGCTTGCCCATCAACGATGGTCGCCTGATTCGCCCCAGCGATTCGCCTGCTGCCGCACCGGTGACATTCGACTGGAACAGCAGTATCGCCGAAGCTTTGCAGCGACGTGAAGAACTGCGTCGTCAACGTTGGGTTATCAAACAGCGCGAGCTGGAGTTGATCGGCAATCGCAACTTCTTGAAGCCACAACTGGATGTGATTGGTCGCTACCGAATGCGCGGCTTCGGCGAAGATCTATACGGTAGTGATTCGGCCACCTCCAGCCTGTACGGTGGTCAATATCAAGAGTGGCAAGCAGGTATCGAGTACAACATGCCGGTAGGTTTCCGCCGAGCGGCGGCGGCGGTCCAGAACTCGCGATTAGCGCTGGCTCGCGAGATGGAAGTCCTGAAAGAGCAAGAGCGTTATGTGCATTTTGGTCTGAGCAACGCGCTCAACGAAGCCAAACGGGCTCATGAGAATCTGCAACTCCAGCGGCGTCGACTCGATGCGATTGTTACTCAACTCAATGCAATCGATGCGCGTGACGACGCGGAACGAGCTGAACTGGATGTGCGACTAGAAACGCACCGTCGGCTCCTGGATGCACGTCTGCGTTACCACCAGGCGGAAGTTGAATACGTGCTGGCTCTACGCAATGTGAATTACGAAAAGGGCAGCCTGCTGGAGTACTGCAACGTCACGCTGGCAGAATCGATGTCAACACGGAAGGCGAACGAGGACGCAGCCGAGCGCATTGAATTCCGCAACTTCGACCACAACCCACCCGTGCGCGACCCAGTGATTGGCAAGCCACTGGGTAGCACGCCAGTAACTGAGTCACTACCAGTTCCGACGCAAACGATCGAGCGCATTATGGAAGTGGCTCCACCGGCGGCGGCACTACCCGAGTTGCCGCTTGAATCTGTGCCCGCTATCAACGTCGAGCCTCAGAACTAAGTCCAGACTATGTATTCTGCACGCACAATTCGAATCATCGTTTGCGTCATATTCGGGGCCATGAATCTGGGGGCGTCGGCGGCCAATTCGCAAACACCAGACCGTGGCCAGAGTAAAGATGCGGCTAAGCCTGCGCAGCTGAAGACCGAATCGATGATAGGTCCATTACAAGAACCGACTCAGTTATTTGCGAAAATTCATCCATCGCCGAGCACGACCTTTCAACTTGCCGCGCCTGTGCGACTATCGAGCGCTCCCGTGCCAGAAGTCTATTTGTGGCATACGCCAGCCTTTGAACACCGACCGTTATACTTCGAGCAGCCGAATCTTGAACGTTACGGGGTTGGGACTTATCGCCTATTTCAACCGGCCGCAGCCTCGGCGCATTTCTTTACCTCAGCTGCCTTGATGCCCTACAAATTATTGACTCAGCATCCGTATGAGCATGTCTGGACTCTAGGTCACCATCGCCCAGGCAACTGCGTCCCCTGGCAAGGCCGAACATTGATTGGCCAGTCCGCCGTAGGCGAAGTCTTCAGCCCGTCGAATTAGTCTCCTTTTGCTCCGCAAAAGGACTTGGCATTCGCAGAGCGTGTTAGTCTGTCTTTTGCTTGGCAAAAAGATGCTGGCCTTTCGCAGAGCGAAAGGAGACATAAAAGCATGTCAGCCAGCAAGAATGCCGCCCGATGACATCCTTGTGGCTGACAGCGTGTTGACACTCGCAACCACCCGAGGGTGGCCCCTCAGCGAGCGTCATACATTTTTAATCTTATGCGTCTCGATTGGTAAAGCAAACTCTTTGGCGTTGACTCGCCAGTCGACAACCAGTGAAGATCCTTACCTGCGATTTATGACAAATCGCTCATCAAGCATAGCGAAAGATTACATATGTGAAATAGCTTTGAGCGTCGACTTGGTCCCGATTGCGGTTACCCGTAGTCTGATGGACGAGAACGCAGTGGCGATTCTCTTGATTGACCTTAATCACTGTGAGAATGCCCGGCTATATGGCTCGTCAACGTGGTCTTCTCGCGCTTTTCATCGCACTTATGGTGCTGATGGCGAGTACGTCCATCTTTCTGTGGCAGCCGCGGAAGACCAGCAGCACTCACTCTTCCATCTTACCTCATGTATCGCAAAGTCAAGACATCCAGTTCGTGGGCAGCCTGAAATGTCGCGATTGTCATGCGGAACTGTCCGAGCAATTTGCTCACCATCCGATGGCCATCTCGACGCGATTGCTTGGCGATGATGATCCGGCGATCTATCAGTCGTCCTTGCCCGCGTCCATCGAGGGCAAGCAACGAGGCCTGACGGTCGAGGGCTCAGTAAACAAACTGGTTCATAGCGAGCGAGCCTACGATGACCAGGGGCAGCTGATCTACTCTCAAGGTCACGCTATGACGTATGTGGTTGGTTCCGGCAGACGGGCACGAGCCTATTTGGAACGACGTGGCCATTTGCTCTTTATGTCACCGATCAATTGGTATCGCCAATCCCAAGCTTGGAATTTGGCGCCGGGCTATGTGCCCGATGATGTGCGACGTTTCGACCGCCGCGTGCGCGATGATTGCCTGGCCTGTCACAGTGGTCGACCCGTGATCGAACAAGCCGGTGCAAACCTTTATCCCGAACCCATCTTCCATGAGACTGGCATTGGCTGCGAACGTTGTCATGGGCCAGGGTCTAACCATGTGGCCTTTCGAGAACGATCTGGCAACCACGATTCAGAAGTCGATCTGATCGTTAATCCGCGGAAGCTAGATGCCGAGCGGCGCGATG
Source organism: Rania fehmarnensis (assembly GCF_056494185.1). Classification (NCBI taxonomy): domain Bacteria; kingdom Pseudomonadati; phylum Planctomycetota; class Planctomycetia; order Pirellulales; family Pirellulaceae; genus Rania; species Rania fehmarnensis. The sequence goes on along the minus strand of NZ_CM151398.1, from coordinate 1,418,737 downwards.
CTGTTTGTTATCAGTGCCATTTGGAATCGGCGGCCCGCGTGTTAAGGCCCGGCAAGTCGCATTTGGACTTTCGACCAGGCATGCAACTATCGGATATCTGGGCCATCCTGGACCAAGGCACGCAGGTAACCGCGACCGGTCACACGCGCTCGGTCAATCATGTGCAGCAAATGCGCGACAGTCGATGTTACATCCAATCCGCTGGTAAGCTAGGTTGCACATCCTGCCATGATCCGCATAGCGTGCCAAATACCGAGGAGCGTGTGGCTGTCTACCGCGAGCGCTGCCTGAGTTGCCACACCAATGAAGCGTGCACCGAGCAGAGGGCGGAGCGTGACCAGCATCAAAACGATTGCGTGACTTGCCACATGCCATCGCTGAGTTCGTCCAATATGGCTCATGTAGCCCAAACCGATCACCGCGTACTGCGACATGCCGAAGCCCCTGCCGAACATCCGCCTACCCAACCCGGCAAAGAGCGCGAGATCAGTCTGAATCTGTTTGGATCGGCCATGGAACAGTTGTCGCCAAGCGAGAAGCAACGCGCCTTGGTGATTGGTACTGTCATGTATTGTCAGCGCAAAGGCATTCCCATGCCGGCAACCGTTTTGCCAATGCTCGAACAGCAGCGCGCGATGCACGCTGGCGATGCAGAGCTATTGACCAAACTCGGCGGGTTGTACTTGGACAAGTCGCTCGTCGATCAAGCTGAGAATTGTTTTCGTGAGACGCTCGCTGCAGAACCCAAGAACGAGTTTGCCCTCGATGGCATGCTCGAAGCGCTTTATCGTCAATCGAAGTGGGCAGAGACGGTCGCGCACGCTACCGAGATGCTGGCCATCGAACCCTCGAGTGCCAGAACGCTGGCCATGCGCGCCGATGCCCTGAGCCGCTTAGAGCGCCACGACGAAGCTCTGGAAGATATCGCTCGCGCCATCGAGGCCAATCCGGGCCAAGTTGTCCTGCGACAATGGCAAGTCGACAAACTGCGCGCCCTAGGACGTACCACTCAGGCTGATAAAGCCACCCAAGAACTAGAGCGTGTCCGCACCGCCAGTGGCATAGGCTTCCAGCCTGTGTCTTCTACTCCCATTCCTACTCCTACTCGCAAAAATTTCGAGTAGGAGTAGGAGTAGGGCACCTGGATCGCCACCCCACTGACGACAATGCGTCATTTTGAAAACAAAGTATTGAACCCAGATAGGCGAACCGCTACGTTAATGCAGGGCCGAAGGGAACATCTGCATTGGACTAAAGCATTATGCTTGAGCTCGCGTTTGCCGCTGGAGTGTTGCTGTTATGTCATCTTGGACGTGGGCACGGCGGCCAATCGCCGCCGACTGTGCATGTCGACCGATTTGAACTGAACCATTACTTGTGGAGTGATGGTTGTCAAAGTCACCAGGTCATTCTCTGGACCTGGTCAACCGAGAATCAGCGGTATAAACCCAAGTGTTTTTTCTTTGTCGCCGCTGATGGCAGTTGCGATCCTTATCGCAGCGGCAAAGTGTGGAGATTCCGTCACAAAGATGTATGGGGCCGCCAGCCTGACCGCATCTTCGAAGCCGACCAATTGATCGTTACGCACACCGATTACGATCCGTGGGCTGCTTCTCAAGCACGCACAGCTCTGCCTGAGCCAACGCCGTAGCGGAAGGCGTCAAGCATTTCGGACAATCATCGTAGCGGAATGCGTCAAGCATTTCGAACAAGCATCGTAGCGGAATGCGTCAAGCTTTTCGAACATGCTATGCTGGTCAGCGTTCGACAGCCTTGACGGCTGCCGCTACAGTTTCGTTTTCGACAGCCTTGACGGCTGCCGCTACAGTTTCGCTTTCGACAGCTTTGACGGCTGCTACGAGCCTGCTTCGGATTGTGATTGGCATCAATGATGAACAAGACTATTCTCCTGGCGTTGGTATGTTTGACCTGCGGCGAGTTCATAGCAGCGGCCGAGATGAAAGTCGGCTTTGCCAAAGCGGATATTACGCCGACGAGTCCGACGCCTATGTGGGGTTACGCAGCCAGGCACGCGGCTTTGTCGACAGGTACTCGCGACGCGTTGTGGGCCAAGGCCGTCGTGATCGATGCGGGTGCAGACAAGCTGGCCATTGTCGGACTGGATCTGGGCCGGGCACCTACCGATGCGATGATGGTTCGCATTCGACAGGCGATTCAGCAGCAAGCTGGGGTTAACATGCTGATGATCGGTGGGTCGCATACGCATCATGGCCCAGTGATCGAATTGCTGGACCAGCTCGGCAAAGGGCAGGGCACGTTTGACGGCGCGGTCGCATATGGAGTGGAACTCGAAAAGAAGCTGATTGAAACGATCGTCTCGGCGGCCAAGCAAACCCAACCCGCCAAGCTTGGCTGGTCATCCAAGCAAGTCACCCTCAATCGCAATCGCCATTCGAAGCTCGATCCAAAGCCCATCGACTCTGAGCTGGCGGTTATTCGCTTGGATGATAGTAGTGATAAACCGATTGCTTTGATCGTCAACTTTGCAGCGCATGCGACGATGCTCGACGGCACCGATTTGCGGTTCTCGGGTGACTGGCCTGGTCAAATGACTGCGGCTGTGGAACAGCAACTCGGCACGAACTGCATCTTCATGCAGGGTGCTGCCGGTGACCTGTCACCGGCGGCTCCGGACGATGCCAAGACGATCGAGCTGTTTGGCCGACGCATGGCTGAGCATGTGGTGGAAGTTCATCAAACCATCCAGCCTGCAGCCGTTCGACGCGCTCGCCTGGATGTACGTGAAGAAACATTTAGCTATGCGACGCGAATTCCACTGAGCAATCCCGCCACGTTGCAACTTTTCAGCGAAGCGTTTTTTCCTGAGCTGGCTCAAGCCACACTCTCCGATGAACTGGCGCAGAATCAAATCAAGCCGCAGCTAACAACCATCCTTATCAATCGCCAGTTGGCCCTGGTCGGCGGATCGGGTGAGTTCTTTTGCGAACATGGATTGCGTTTGAAAGAACGCTCGCGGGCTGACAAGACACTGTTATTCGGATACTGCAATGGCCATCATATGTATTTCCCGACCATTCAAGCTGTAGCTGAAGGTGGATACGGCGCGGACACGACGGTCAGTTGGGTGGCTGTGGGCGCAGGCGAAGAGATGATGAACCATGCCTTGATCGCCATCTATGCCATGTTGGGTAAGATCAGCGAGTAGGGAGCGGCGGTGTTGAATTGACCGTCGCTGGATCCAGTCTGATTGTGCGTTTGACCTTCTTGGGTGCCAAGAAGTTGTACCACACCAACGGAATGAGCAGCAGGACAAACAGAATACCTATCGCCGCCAGAAGTTGCCGACTCTTTTCCTGCCACGGATCGACTGGCTCTGGCGTGTCGCTACTTAAATCGCTGACGGCCTGAAGTTGCTTAGCCTTGCTTAGTTGATCCAATCGCTCGACTACTTCCGCCGCAGAGGGCCAGCGATCACTTGCAGTTTTGGCCATGAGTTTTTCGATGATACCGATCAATGCCAACGGCACACTGGGGCTTAGTTGTTCAATGGGTGGCGGAAACTGTTCGCGAACCTGGCGCAAAACAACTTCCGCTGGCTGGCCAACGAACGGTGGCTGGCCAGTGCACATGGTGTAGAGTACGCTGCCGAGCGAAAACAGATCGCTCCTCAACTCTAGCGGCAGACCGGCTGCTTGTTCGGGTGACATAAATGCAGGTGCCGCCGGCACGGCCGCATCGCTCATTCTGGCTTGCCACAAGCCATTGGCACCTCGGCTGACCAGAATGCTCGTCGGTTGAACATGGCCAAGCACGGTGCCACGCTGATGATGTTCGTGAAGCGACTGCGCGATCTGCATGCCCAGCCTGGCAACTTCTTTTGGCATGAGTTTCTTGCCGGTACCAATCAGATCTTGCAGTGTTTGTTGGTCGTTCATCGCAAAGCGCCCTCTTTGTAGCCGAAGTCGCCAGACTTTGGACGAATCTAATCTAATTGCAATTTCGATTCACGTCACCTCTCCAAGGCTTTGCCTTGGGGAGGTCGAATCGAGCGCTAGCAAGATTCGGGAGGGGCGCGTCCAGGACGCATAAGTCAAACGTGGCGCATTGCCCCCTCCCGCAGACTTCGGCTGAACGCCTCGTCTGCGACCTCCCCCAGCTTCGCCGGGGGAGGTGACATAGATTACCACCAACCTGCCTTGGCAGCCACTTTTGACGCGGGCCGACTTTTAGAATATTATTTCGGTACCGAAAGAATTTACTTACGTCCAACCACGAAGCGGAGGAGCCGGCGTTTGGCGGTTCGAAGAACAACTAGTCCCACTCGCAAGACCGATGATGCCAGCGAGATCATCTGGGATCTTGGGCGGGCTTACTATGCTTACGTGGGTTTGGTCGAACGCGTGTTGATCGAACAAGAGCTGGATCATGTGCTCAGGCCAGGGATGGGTTTGGTATTGTTTGCTCTTTACGAAGAAGACAGCCGCACGATCAAGGAACTGGCCGAACGATCGCAACTAGCTTGCTCCACTTTGACAGGCATCCTCAAGCGGATGGAGAAAGCGGACTTGATCGTCCGCCGCAAAGATGCCAACGACGGCCGCCTGGTCAGAGTTACCTTGACAGACCTTGGTCACAGCTTGGAGAAGAAATGCCGAAGCATGGCCAAGCGCATCAATCAAGTTTCCCTTACCGGAGTCGGTCCTCAAAACGTCTCCAAGTGTCTCAAGATTCTACAAGGCATGACGATTGCCTTCCGACAAGAAGAACAACGCCTGGCGAGCCAGCAATCATGAAACAGTTTTGGGCCAAAAGCCTGTCTCTCATTTCCTTGTGCGTGCTTTGCATCTCGGGATGCATCCAGCCCACCTCGGCCCAGCCACCAGCGAAACCTAAGCCAACCGTCGTCGTCGCTCAACCCGTGGTCATGCCGATTGTTGAGTGGGATGAGTTTGTCGGTCGCCTCGAACCAATTGAAACGGTCCAAGTTCGTTCGCGCGTGAGCGGTTACCTGGCCACGACCAGTTTCGAAGAAGGACAACTCGTACGCACAGGTGACTTGATCGCGATCATCGATCAGCGCCCTTTCAATTCCGAAGTGGCTCGCAACCGAGCCAACCTGGCTGAAGCTCAATCACAGATGATTCAAGCTCAAGCTGCGGTTGCCCAAGCTCAAGCGGAAGCCAAACGTTCGTCGATTCAACGCGAGCTAGCCAAGAAACAACTTGATCGCAACGACGTCCTCCGCCGGCAAAACGCCACTGCCTTGCAGGACTATGAAATTGCGGAAGCGGAGTTTGCACAATCCGAAGCCGAAGTCATCGTGGCCACTGCCAAGATCGATTCCGCTAAATCCGCCGTGGCCGCAGCCGAAGCTGCTGTCAACATTGCCAAAGCCAACTTGGAGTTGGCCGAATTGAATCTGCAGTACACCGAAATTCGCGCGCCGATTGATGGGCGCATCAGCAGTCGCTTTGTCACCGAAGGCAACTTTGTCTCCGGGGGAACAAACGATTCAACGCTGTTGACCACCATTGTCTCGCTCAATCCGATTCACTGTTACTTCGATGCCGATGAACAAACCTATCTGAAGTACGGTCAACTGGTTCGCGAAGGCAAGCGACCTAACAGTCGCGAAGTCTACAATCCGGTCTTTTTGGCGTTGGCCAACGAGCGCGATACCTTTCCGCATCAAGGCTATATCGATTTCGTCGACAACCGCATGGACCAACGCACCGGTACCATTCGTGGCCGAGCTATCCTGCCCAATGACAATTTGGATTTAACGCCCGGCCTGTTCGCGCGGTTGCGACTTCCTGGTAGTGCGCGCTACGATGCCATCCTGATTCCTGACAAGGCGGTGGGTACCGATCAGTCAGATAAGTTTGTGCTGACGGTGGATAGCAACAATAAAGTGGTGCGCAAAGTGGTTACCCTTGGTCCGATTTCGCATGGTCTGCGCATCATTCGCGAAGGCATTATGGCTAACGATCGTGTGATCTTAAGTGGCCAGCAGCGAGCGCGTCCTAATATGGAAGTCTCGGTCAATGCCGAGACGATCACGCCTGGACCAGAGATTCTGCCCGATGACTATCAACCTGTGACACCGGATAAACTCTTGGCCCCCAAACGCATGACGGCCGGCAATGTGGACTTGCCCAGCACTGATCCACCAGCCGGTTCGCCTGGAGTTACGTCTGGTTCGACTTCTGGTAACTTGCCTACAAGAACGGCGGGAACTCAACCTTGAGATTTGCGCAATTCTTTATCGATCGACCAATTTTTGCGACCGTGGTGTCGCTGGTCATCTTGATCTTGGGCTCGATCGCCTACTTCACGTTGCCAGTGTCTCAATACCCCGATGTGGTTCCACCCACAATCGTCGTACGAGCCAGCTACCCAGGCGCGTCCCCTGAAGTCATTGCCGACGCCGTAGCCACGCCGATTGAACAAGAGGTCAACGGCGTCGAAGACATGCTGTATATGTCTTCGCAGTGCACCAGCGACGGGGCGATGGCCCTGACGATTACCTTTCGCCTGGGTACCGATCTCGATAAAGCACAAGTGCTGGTGCAGAACCGTGTCGGTATTGCCTTGCCGCGCCTGCCTGAAGAAGTCCGACGCCTGGGTGTGACGACGATCAAGTCATCGCCCGACTTATTGTTGGTTATTCACTTGACCTCACCGGAAGGCAAGTACAACCAATTGTATGTCGGCAACTATGGTTTTATTCAGCTGCGGGACACGCTGGCTCGCGTCGATGGTGTGGGTGATATCAATATCATTGGCTTGCGCGAGTACAGCATGCGAGTGTGGCTCGATCCGGAACGTTTGTCGTTCTTGTCGATGACCGCCGGCGATGTGGTCAAGAGTCTTCAAGAGCAGAACATTCAAGTTGCTTCGGGTGTAATCGGTCAACGACCGGTGCCCAGTGGTGCCGCGTTTCAACTATCGGTCAACACGCTCGGTCGTTTGACGGAGCCCGAGCAGTTTGGCAACATCATCGTGCGCACAGGTGAAGATGGTCGGATTGTGCGCGTCAAAGACGTCGCCCGCATCGAACTGGGTGCGCGCGATTACGCGGCCGATGCCATGCTGGATGAGAGTCCAGCCGTCGCCATGATCGTCGCGCAGCGGCCTGGATCCAACGCACTGGCCACTGCCAAAGCCATCGAAGACAAGATTGCGGATCTTTCCAAGAACTTTCCCGACGGCATCGAATATCGCATCATTTACAATCCCACGGTCTTCGTACGCGAGTCGATTGAATCGGTGGTACAGACCTTGTATGAAGCGATCGCGTTGGTCGTCATCGTGGTGCTAGTGTTCTTGCAAAACTGGCGCGCGGCCGTGATACCGCTGATGGCCATTCCGGTTTCGCTGATCGGTACCTTCGCGGCCATGTCCGCCTTTGGCTTCTCGTTGAACATGCTCTCGCTGTTCGGGCTGGTGCTGGCCATTGGCATCGTGGTCGATGATGCGATCGTGGTGGTCGAGAACGTAGAGCGTCACATTGCCAAAGGCTTGACACCTCGGGCGGCCAGTTATAAAGCGATGATCGAAGTCACCCCCGCGGTCATCGCCATCGCCGTCGGTTTGACCGCGGTATTCGTACCCACTGCCTTCTTGTCCGGTTTGACCGGTCAGTTCTATCGCCAGTTTGCGCTCACGATCGCAGTCTCGACATTGATATCCGCATTTAATTCACTAACGCTGGCTCCAGCTTTGTGCGCGCTGCTGCTCAAGCCGCATGGAACCGAGACCGATTGGCTTAGTCGCATTTGGAACTTTCTGTTTGGTTGGTTCTTCAACTTGTTCAATCGCGCCTTCAACTTCACCTCGCACGCTTACGGACGCGCGGTAGGTTGGACCGTGCGGCACTGGCCCATACCGATGGTCGTGTACGCAGCCTTGATTGCCATCGCTGTTATGGGATTTCAGCGAACGCCCACGGGCTTTATCCCCAAGCAAGATATGGGCTACTTGATCACGATGGTGCAGTTGCCCGATGGGGCTTCGGTCGAGAGAAGTGCCGAAGTTGTGAAACGCGTGGTCGAGATCATTCGTAGTCATCCGGGCGTGTCGCATGCGATTTCCTACTCGGGTTATTCGGGTACTACGCGCAGCAACAGTCCCAACTATGGCTCGATCTTTATCATGCCCAAGCCGTTCCATGAGCGCATGCATCATGGACCCACGGCGGACCAGATTCAGGCTGATTTGCAAGCCCAGCTGGCGAAGATTCCCGAAGCCATGGTGTTTGTCATCTCGCCGCCACCGGTGCGCGGCCTGGGAACCGCCGGGGGTATTAAGTTCTTGGTTCAAGATCGGGCAGGACTGGGATACAAGGAACTGCAGAAGGCGACCGATGCACTGATCGCGGCCTGCGCGAGCGATCCCGACCTCTCCAACGTGTTCACGACCTACCGCGCCACGACTCCGCAACTCTACGCCGATGTCGATCGCGTCAAGGCCAGCATGCTGAACGTACCGATTGCCAACATCTTCGAAGCTCTGCAAGTGAACTTGGGTTCATCGTATGTCAATGACCTCAATCTCTTCGGGCGCACGTTTCAAGTGCGCGTGCAGTCCGAAGGTGAGTATCGTCGCAACGCGGAAGATATTCTGCTGTTCAAAGTCCGCAACAAAGAGGGCTACATGGTGCCGCTGGGTTCGGTCGTCAACGTTCAATGGCGCAGTGGACCTGATCGTGTCGTCCGCTACAACATGTATCCTTCAGCGGAAGTCCAGGGTGACACCGCGCGTGGGCGCAGTTCCAGCCAGGCCATCGCAGCCATCGAGCGTCTGGCTGAGGAACATCTGCCACCGGGCATGCAAATTGAGTGGACCGATATTGCTTACCAGCAGCAATTGGCTGGCAACACTTCGATCTTTATTTTTCCACTGTGTGTCTTGTTCGTGTTCCTGGTTCACTCGGCGGAATATGAAAGCTGGGTCTTGCCACTGGCCATCATTCTCATTGCACCTGTCTGCTTGCCCTTTGCACTCTGGGGCGTCGTAGCGCGAGGTATGGATAACAACCTCATTACACAGATCGGCTTCATCGTGTTGATCGGCCTGGCGGCAAAGAATGCGGTGTTAATTGTGGAGTTCGCCAAACAATTGGAAGAGCAGGGGCGGAATCGATTCGAAGCGGCCACTGAGGCGTGTCGGTTGCGGTTGCGTCCCATTCTGATGACATCGTTTGCGTTTATTCTAGGCGTATTGCCGATGGCCACGGCCATTGGTCCAGGCTCTGAAATTCGCCAGGTCTTGGGGACAGCCGTACTGTGCGGCATGTTGGGTGTCACCTTCTTTGGACTGTTCTTGACGCCGACGTTTTATGTGATTCTGCGTGGCTTGGCCGAGCGATTTTGGCCTGGGGCTGATCATACAAAACCTTAGCCTGTAGAGCGGCACTCCAGGGCCGCTCAACCGCAAAGCTGGACTATTGGGCGCAAGTAACATTGGTTAGACGGTTCCGTTTTTTAACGCAGAGAGACGGAGGATCGCAGAGATGACAGCGCTTTCTCCGCGACCTCTGCGGTCTCTGCGTTTTAAAAAAGGAGCCTGCCCGTAGAGCGGCTCTCCAGGGCCGCTCAACCACAAAGTCAGACTATTGGTCGCAAATAACTTTGGTTAGAGGGTTTCGTTTTTTAACGCAGAGAGACGGAGTATCGCAGAGATGACAGCGCTTTCTCCGCGACCTCTGCGGTCTCTGCGTTTTGAAAAAGGAGCCTGCCCGTAGAGCGGCTCTCCAGGGCCGCTCAACCGCAAAGCTGGACTATTGGGCGCAAGTAACATTGGTTAGACGGTTCCGTTTTTTAACGCAGAGAGACGGAGGATCGCAGAGATGACAGCGCTTTCTCCGCGACCTCTGCGGTCTCTGCGTTTTAAAAAAGGAGCCTGCCCGTAGAGCGGCTCTCCAGGGCCGCTCAACCACAAAGTCAGACTATTGGTCGCAAATAACTTTGGTTAGAGGGTTTCGTTTTTTAACGCAGAGAGACGGAGTATCGCAGAGATGACAGCGTTTTCTCCGCGACCTCTGCGGTCTCTGCATTTTGAGAAAGGAGCCTGCCCGTAGAGCGGCTCTCCAGGGCCGCTCTACCACAAAGTTAGACTATTGGTCGCAAGTAACTTTGGTTAGAGGGTGCTGAGCAGCTGAGGACAGCTGCTCTACGGCGACGCAGCGATGGATTTTCAGATTTAAGATTTGAATTTTCAGTAGTGAGATGCGATGATGCTGCCAATCCTCAACTCCCACCCCATCTCTTCCGAAGACGATCATGAAACTACCACGCTGGCTGGTTGCGGCCATGTTTTGGGCATTGCCAACTCTTGCGTATGCCCAGGACTCCGACGGTGCTAATCATCCCGATCGCCAGGTGCAAGCTGGTGTGCCACAAGGCCAGCTGACCAGCGGTGTATTTGAAACCAGTAGTATCTATCCTGGCACTCGCCGCGAGTACAGCGTTTACGTGCCTGCGCAGTACAGTGCAGATAAACCGGCGGCCTTGATGGTCTTCATGGATGGGACTGGGTACTCGAAGGCGGACGGTGCATTTCGCGCACCCATCGTCTTCGATAACTTGATTCACCAAAACGCGATGCCCATCACCATTGCGGTGTTCGTCAATCCAGGCACTGTGCCGCACACGCGCGAAGGTGCTCAGGATCGCAGCACGCGTTCCTTTGAATACGACTCGATGGGTGAGCGTTATTCGAAGTTTCTGATCGACGAGTTCTTGCCCGTGGCGCTGAAAGATTTAAACGTCTCGAGCGATCCCCAGCAACGAGCCGTATGCGGTATTTCGTCAGGCGGCATCTGCGCCTTCACCGTCGCCTGGGAACGACCCGATCAATTTGGCAAAGTCCTCAGCCACATCGGTAGCTTTACTAACATTCGCGATGGCTGGGCTTATCCCGGCCTGGTGCGCAAAACCAAGAATCGTCCCAAAGCTCTTAAGGTTTATCTGCAGGAAGGCAAAGACGATTTGAATAACTTGTTTGGCAACTGGCCGCTGGCCAATCAAGACCTGGCCGCAGCTCTCCGATTCGCTGGCTATGAACACAAGTTGGTCATGACCGAAGGTGGTCATAGTGGGCAATGGGCAGGCTATGACTTGCCCCAGGCCCTGCGTTGGTTGTGGGCCGAAAAGACGGAAGCGGTCGCGGTGCCATCGCCTGAGACCAAGCCCGAGTGGCACCCGCATGCCGATGCAGTCGCGCGGGATGACGTGCCGCATGGCAGCGTTGAAGAGTTGCCACCCTTCGAATCGAAGATCTTTGAAAACACTCTGCGCGATTTGTCTATCTATGTACCTGCTCAATACAAAGCAGATCAGCCCGCGGCGCTGATGATCTTTCAAGATGGTGCATCGTTTGCCGACGTCAAAGGCCGCTGGCGCGTACCGATCGTCTTTGACAACTTGATCGCCAAAGGGGAAATGCCGCCCACGATCGCTGTTTTCATCAGTCCCGGACAAGACAAAGCCCGCTGGGGTCAACGGCGACAATATTCCAACCGCAGTCTTGAATACGACAGCTTGGGCGATCGGTTTGCGCGCTTTTTGATCGAAGAGATCATTCCCGAAGTTGAAAAAAAGTATGCGATATCCAAAGACCCCAACCTACGCGCGATCGGTGGATCGAGTTCGGGTGGAATCTGCGCGTTTACTGTCGCGTGGGAGCGACCGGAAGCCTTTCGCAAAGTCTTCATCAACGTCGGCAGCTTTACCAACTTGCGCGGAGGCGATGCCTATCAAGCCTTGGTTCGCAAGACGGAGCCTAAACCACTGCGAATCTATATGGCAGATACTTCTGGCGACATCGACAATCAATTTGGCAGCTGGCCTTGGGCAAATCAATTGATGGCTTCGTCGCTCAAGTACATGGGCTATGACTTACGTTTCGACTGGGCAGAAGGTTACGGGCACAACAGCGATTTTGGCGGCGAACGTTTTCCAGACGCCATGAAATGGTTGTGGCGCAGCCAGTCGCACCAGCCCGCACTCGACACTCGAGGCGATTTGAAAGGCGACCTAACCATATTAAAGCTGCTTGTTCCTGGCGAAGGCTGGCAAGTTGTGGCCGACAACTTGGGCTTTGCCGATGCGCCCTGCACCGATGCCGACGGCAACTTTTACTTCAGCGACATGCGGGCTCCAGCGGTTTTCAAGGTAAGCACCAACGGAGACAAAACTGAACTCGCCAAGGAGGCCATCAGCGGTCTGGAATTTGGGCCCGATGGTCGCCTGTACGGTTGCCAAGGTGCGCAGAACCGAGTGATCGCTCTCGATCCGAAATCGGGCGAAGCCACAGTCATCGCCACCGGTGTCTCGCCCAATGACTTAGCGGTGACCAAAGATTGTTGGATTTATATCACAGAAACCCAACAACAACGCATCACACGCATATCGATTCAAACGGGCGAAGTCACGCATGTTGATACGGGTACCGTCAATAAACCCAATGGCATTGCCTTATCCAATGATCAAGGCACGTTGGCCGTATCCGACTACGGCGGCCAGTTCGTGTGGCTGTATCGAGTTGGTACTGACGGAACCCTGGATGCCGCGATGCCGATCATGAGCATGCGGCTACCGATCGATCAGGTCAGCGAATTCAAGTTCAACTTGCCGCCACCCTATAAATCCACTGCTCAAGGTGATGGTATGGCTGTTGACAAGATCGGGCGCTACTACGTCACCTCAGCGCTCGGTGTCCAAATCTTTGATCCGACGGGTCGACAATGTGGCGTCTTGCCCAAGCCCAAAGAAAATCAACCTCTCACCAGTTGTGTATTGGCCGGCGAGAATCATCAATACTTGTACATCACCAATGGCGATACCATCTATCGTCGTCGGTTGACCGTAGAGTAATTCGTAGCCACCGTCGCCAGACGGTGGAAGTGTTACGTTTAGTCATCCACCGCTTGGCAGCGGTGGCTACGAACTTATCGGCGAGAAACGAATCACAAACGATGAATAAAATGCTCTTGAACTTATTGGCTCTGGTCATTTGTTGGCCATGTGGGACACACGCGGCCGAGCCGGTGCCGGACAAATTGGTCGTGCTGACCTTTGATGATTCGTCGAAGAGCCATTACACGATCGTGCGTCCGCTGCTACTAAAGTACAACTTTGGTGCCACCTTCTTTATTACCGAAGGCTTTGACTTTACGACTAATAAAAAAGACTACATGACCTGGGAGGAAATTGCCCAGTTGCATGCCGATGGTTTCGAGATCGGTAATCACACACGTGATCACTTGGGCATTAGCGATGCAAACGTATCGAAGCTGAGCGAGCAATTGGATGGCATTGCCGCGCGATGTGCAGAGCACAAGATTCCCAAGCCAGTTTCGTTTGCCTGGCCAGGCAATGCCACTTCGTTGCAAGCGTTCGAAGTGCTGAAAGCTAATGGAATTCGATTCGCACGGCGCGGAGGAGCACCTGAATTTCCCTACGAAGAAGGCCGCGGTTTTGCGTATGAGCCTGGGCAAGATCACCCACTACTACTGCCGTCGGCTGCCGATGCCAGGCCCAAATGGACGCTCGATGATTTTGTACGCGGTGTCCAACAAGCCCGCGAGGGACGCATTGCCATTCTGCAATTCCACGGAGCCCCCGATACCGCGCACGATTGGGTGAGTACGCAGCAGCAGATGTTCGAAGCTTATATGCATTACCTGGCTATCGAGAAATTCAAAGTCATCGCGCTGCGAGATTTATCTAAATTTGCCGGCACCGACATTGAACCGGCAGATGTCATGGCCGTTATCGAGCGACGCAAAGCATCTATGCTTGCACCGCCAAAGTAATCCGCACCAGCGATGGCGCGCGTGACACTGACGCAGTAAATCATTCCTATTAGGCTAGGCAAGCTCTTGGCAACCTAAACCTGAAGGAAGCGAAACCATCATGCGTCAACTGTTCATCGCACTAGCCGTCTTAATATTCACCACCAATTTTGCTTGTGCCCAAGGTGCTGGCGGTGGAGGCGGGCGTGGGGGCAAAGGTGGCGGCGGTGGTGGTGCGGCCGCGGGGCTGAATCGAGCCGGAGGTGGCGGTGCCATGAACCAGGTCATGGGCAATTCTGGCCAACGCAACCCACAAATGAATCAGGGCCAGGGCAATCAAGCTGGAGGCAATCAACCGATGCCGTCGGTGGCTGAACTGGCGCAGTTGCTTATGACCGCTTATGACACCGATGGCGATGCCGCCCTAAATCAAACAGAACTCCAAGCAGCCTTGGCGGGTCTGCGCGACATGATGCAACAGCAAGGCAACCAACGCGGCCAGCGCGGCCACCAGGGCAATATGGCCACTGCTGCTCAAGCCGGCAACCAACTGGCCAATCAAGTCCGCAACCAAGGGGCCAATCCCGCGGGTAACCAAGCCAATCAAGCCGAACGTGGACACAAGCGTTAAGCAGGTCGCTGCGACCTGATCGGAATGAACATCTTGGTCGAGGTTCGGATTAAGCTGGTCCAAACTCTGGCGAGTTCGGCTACGGAACTGATCCAAACTCTGGCGAGCTCGGCTCGGGATCGCACATTCATCTTGACCCAGACGGGGTCGGTCGGTTACTTCCCTAGATTAAGTGTCTCGAAAGTCAACTTTGGGGAAGTCGCGATGCGGCTAGCGGTGTGGATCTGCGCAATTAGCTTGGCTTGGGGAATTGCTTTGGCAAACCCTGGCTCTGCCCAACTTGCGCCGTATCCGCAGTCATCCAGCTTGCCGCCGGCTGTGCTGCGAGATTCGCAGGTCGCTACTGCTCCTATCGGCGAAATGATTCCGTTTAATCCAGCTACAAATCGCGGAATTTATCCTTCGACCACTCCCGGTAGTACGCTGTTCGATCCTTATGCTACGCGACCCAGCTATCAAAACCCTGGTTATCAGTTGCCCAGTACAGCGGCGCCGACCTATACGCAACCCTACGGATCGATAGCTCCCTATAACTCGGCTCCCTATAACCCCGGCCAGTTGCCAGGGACTAGCCCATCGGGCATGTTTGGCAACACCAACGTCTATCCTAATAACGGCTCCATTCCCACCACGGGACTGCCTGCGACCAGCTATCCACAGGGTGGCTATCCACAGGGTGGCTATCCACAGGGCGGTTATCCGACGACGCTCAACCCTGGTTTTCCAGGCGTTGGTCAGAGTGGCCCGATCGGTAACTACAACGGCCTGAACAATGGCGTGTATCCACCGGGAGCTTACCCCAACACTTCACCACCCTCGCTCTTTCCGACTAGCATCTTTGGTAATGGGCAAGGCGGATTGTTTAGTGGGTTTACCAATTGGTTGGGCGGCAACAATCCGTACGGATACGGTTATGGTCAAGGCGGTTACAACGCAGGCGGGCTGGCTCCTGGGGCTTATGGCGGACCGGTTAATAACGCTGGCATCCTGGCACCTGGAGCGATCGGTGGTGCCTCGCCCTATGGCAATTGGAATCCCCAAGGAACGTTGGCCAGCACCTGGCCTGGTGCGCCGCAGTTTGTGCGATTCTTTCAAGGTCCACGTTTTCGACATGCGTTCATCTATGGCGATAACGACCAGGACTCGCTGCAAATCAATGATACCGATGTATCACTAGCGTTTGCCTGGCCGAACTTTCTGTTCTCAACTCAACCGCTCTATGTCTTGCCATCATTTTCATTGCATCAATGGGACGGCCCCAACTCGCCGGCCACAGCTGATTTACCTTCGAAGGCGTATAGCGCGTTTTTGGATACGGGTTGGCAATCTGATCCACTGCGATTGTTAGGAGCTGAACTGGGCGTGCGCGTCGGTGTGTTCAGCGACTTTGACACGTTCACTAGCGACAGCTTGCGAATCATGGGGCGTGGGCTGGCCCGCATGCGCGTGACGCCGACCGCTACGATCAAAGGTGGGGTGGTGTACCTGGACCGCAATCGCGTCAAGTTATTGCCAGCTGGCGGCGTGTTATGGCAACCCAATCCAGGCACACGTTTCGATTTGTTCTTTCCCGAGCCCAAGCTGGCTCACTATCTCAATACCGTCGGTACCTACGATACCTGGTGGTATGTAGGTGGGTACTACGGTGGTGGAGCCTGGACGATCAAGCGTGCCGACGGTTCCAAGGACTCGATCGACATCAACGATATCCGCTTGTCGCTGGGCCTGGAGTGGGGCCGCAACGATCAACTGCGCGATGGCCGCCGCGTGGGTTTCTTGGAAGTCGGTTATGTGTTCAATCGCGAACTACTCTACGAAGCCTCACCGGCAGATAATGTCGATCTGGACGATTCGTTCGTCGTGCGGGCGGGCATTGGATATTGAAGGAGTTCGAAGTTTGAAGTTTGAAACTTCAAATCGGGCAAGTGAGCGTTTCCAAGTGCTTAAAACGTATTTAGCAGTGGTCGATCTTGGCTGCGCTTGAGGTTGTGCGCGATTTTTTGATAATGATAATGCGTGGCGCACTTGATCAGGTAGATGAACATGGCCGCCGGATCGCGGCGGGTGCGCCACAATTGCTTTAGCCGACGCTTGTAGGCCGCCCGCAGCTGTGCGTCTTCGACATGTTTCATTAGTCGCTGGTAGAGCACCCAGCAGCGCACGACATCATAGCTCCAGGCACGCCAGCGTTTAACGGGATGCTTGCGCCAGTAGGCTCTCTGCGTTCGATTGAATTGAAACGTTTTATCTAAATACAAACTATCAGCGCGATCGAAGAACTCGTCGACATCGTTCAGCTGTTGCATCATATCGATATAGCCGGCCAACAACTCTTCGCGCGTCATGCGTTGCGGTATGACGTTGGTTCCAAACTCGGGTTGATCAGCATCATCCAGGCGACCTTCGTTGGCCAGGCGTTCGTACAGCGGTGTTTTCGGAATCGCCGAGAGCATACCAAGCATGCAGTGAGCGACCCGAGCTTGACGCACGAACTCTAACTGAGCCTCGAAGATTTTGGTATCGTCGTTGTCAAAGCCCACGATCATCCCGGTCCAGACTTCCAGTCCCGCATCTTGAATGCGTTTGACCTTTTCGACGATCGTACCGCCGGCACGCAGGTTTTGATGTTTCTTGGTTTCGCGCAGCGATTCGGGATTGGGTGTTTCGACACCGACAAAGACGGCTTGAATATTGGCAGCGATCAGCAGTTCGATCAACTCTGGGTCATCAGCCAAATCGAGCGAGGCTTCGGCGAAGAAGATAAACGGGTACCCATGTTGGGCTTGCCAGGCAGCAACTTCAGCCAGCACAGGCTTGATGGCAAGTTTGTTACCGATCAGATTATCATCGACAATAAAGGCGATATCGATCTTCTGCCTCTGGAGTTCAACCAACTCGGCGATCACTTGCTCAGCCGTCTTCAAGCGTGGTCGACGACCGAAGGTAACAATGATGTCGCAGAACTCGCATTGAAATGGACAACCGCGTGAAATCTGTACGCTGCCAAAGACGTATTGCCCCATGTCGAGCGATTCGTAGCGAGGCGTCGGAACGCGAGTCATATCGCTCTTGTTTTTTTGCTCGTAACGGGAGGCATGTTCTTCGCGTCCCCACTCGCTTAAAAACTGTGGCCAGGTATCTTCGGCTTCACCGATGAAGATCACATCGGCCAGTTCGCCAAAGTACTCTTCGCGAACGGTTACCCATGGTCCGCCCACAACGGTGAACACGCCGCGTGACTTGAGTTCCTCCAGGATCTCGCGCATGCGAAAACGTTGTACGCTCATACCGGTCAAGCCGACGATGTCAGCCTGTTCCAGACGCTCGAAGTCCAGCGGCGTGACGTTCTCGTCGATCAGCGTGACTCGATGCTCGCCAGGGGTCAGAGCCGCCAGCAGCGGCAAACATGACACGGGAAAGTTAGCGCGCTTGCCAAAGATTGGCAAAGCGTACTCCATGCCCCAATAGGACGCTTCGAACCGCGGATTGATCAAGACGATGTCTGCCATGGTCGGCAGTATAACACGCGAAACCGTCTCCTTTCGCTCCGCGAAAGGATTGGACAATTTCCTTTCGCGGAGCGAAAGGAGACTAACAATTCCGTTGCCGAGAGGTTTATGCTAGCATTAGGGTTAGTCTGGCGGGAGCGGAGCTGGCCGGGAGAAAATTTGGAGATTCGGCACCGGCGTGGGACCAAAGGTGTCGACTGGGGAAGGACAACCAGCCTTCACCAGGAAGGGAGCCCACGAGATGACGATCGTCCAAACCGCTTGCCCCGAGTCGCCCGCAGCTAACTCTTCGCAGGTTTCTCCACAGACCTCATCGCAGACCTCTTCGCAGGCAACTTCACAGACCTCTTCGCGGGGGCGAATTAATCGCCAGGTGTTGCCTATCCCGCGGCGTGGTTACCCCTCGCTCTCTCCGATCGCCAAGCCCGCGCGCTTGCGGACCTTGCCGCTCCCGTTTGAAAGCGAAGCGGAGGAGTCTGCGCAGTCGACTACAGTCCCAACTACTGAGACATCCGCTGCGGAGACCAAGCCGGCAGCGATAAACTCTGAAGCAACTTCTGCAGAGGGAATGCGTCCAGCGGAGCTAACCACGGCCGCTCAGCGACTGGTGGCTCAACTGGCCCGCGAAGTCAAATCGATCGAAGTAGCGGGCCGAACTCCTGCGACTCAAGCCGATTCCCGCGCGCCCATCTATACCACCGGTTGTCAGGTGTTGGATGAGTGCCTACCGGCAGGTGGTTATGAAGCGGGCACGGTGATTGAATACTTGCAGAGTTGCGAAGGCAGTGGGGCTACGACGTTGGCCATGATTGCCGCTCGCGAAGCGCTGGCCACCACGGATCGCTATTGTGTGGTGGTGGATTGGCGTGAGCAGTTTTATCCGCCCGCAGCCGCTGCGCTGGGCATCGATCTGAAACGTATCGTGATCGTGCGTCCTTCGACATTGAACGATCGCTTGTGGGCCATTGATCAAGCTCTGCGATCACCAGCGATTGTAGCGGTGATCGCTGAAGTCGAGCATTTGGATGATCGCGCGGCCAGGCGTCTGCAACTGGCCGCCGAACGCGGTGGTGGACTAGGCCTCTTGGTGCGCAGCCTGCGCCAGCGTCAACAACCCAGTTGGGCTGAAGTTCAATGGCAAGTGCGTCCTTGGTTGGGCTCGCCCACCGCTGCTCATCGCCAACTGGAATTGCAGCTTGTTCGAGCGCGCGGAGGCCGCAGCGGCATGCGGGCTCAAGTGCAAATCAACGCAGTCAGCGGCCGAGTCGAACCCGGTATCGCCGCCGCCACTCTCGCGCAAACCCTGGCGCGCAAACATGCCCCCAGCCACTCCGGCCAGCGCACAATCGCATAACCCGGCTGGTCAAGTTAGAGCCGGCAGTGGATCGTTTACCCCCTAGCCGCCAGGCTGAAGTAAGTTAGAACCGGCAGTGGATCGTTTAACCCGTAGCCGCCAGGCGAGGTGCACCCTCTAACCAAACGCTGCGTTTACCTAAACGCCAGCGTGTTCAACTAAATGACACCGCACCCAGAGAAGACCAAGCATACAATTGGAGTCCCCGGGGTTGTGCAAAACGCCCTGCGCGGTCATCTTGTTTGGGCAGTAAATAGCGCTAATTTTGGGGTGAGCGAGCCCCGATTCCCCACAAAGTGAATGGCTCATGAGCGGACTGTTCAGCCTCAAAAATGATGTAGCTGTGGTGTTGGGTGGCACCGGCGGCTTGGGCGGGGCCATGGCCCAAGCTTTGGCGGTCTCCGGCGCCCAGGTCGCCGTCGTCGGTCGCAGCGCCGAGCGTGGTGCGCAGCGCGTTGCGGAAATTGAGAATTCCGGCGGGCGAGCTATCTTCCAAGCAGCCGATGCCCTCGATCACGCATCACTCACCCATGCATGCCAACAAATCGAAGCGCAGCTCGGACCAACTACGGTGCTGGTCAACGCAGCCGGCGGCAACAAACCCGAAGCGACTTTGCCACCGGGCAGCGACTTCTGCAAACTACCGCTGGCAGCGTGGCGTGAAGTATTCGATCTGAACCTGGTGGGTGGCGTGCTCTTGCCCAGCCAAGTCTTCGGCGCCGGCATGGTCGAGCGTCAACGTGGCAGCATCATCAACATCGCGTCGATGAGCGGCATGATTCCACTATCGCGCGTCGTGGCTTATTCGGCTGCTAAAGCCGGTGTGATTAACTTGACACAGTTCCTAGCGCGCGAGTGGGCGACTCGTGGCGTCCGCGTCAATGCGATCAGCCCCGGTTTCTTTCCGGCTGAACAGAATCGAGGCTTGCTCTACAATCCCGATGGTTCGCTATCGGCGCGTGGTTCGCAAATCATCGGTCATACTCCCATGGCCCGCTTCGGCAATCCCGACGAATTATCGGGGGCAGTGGTTTGGTTAGCCTCTGAAGCGGCTTCATCGTTTGTCACCGGTCAAAACATCGTGGTCGATGGAGGATTCTCATCGACTACCATTTAGGAACGAACGTCTCAATCAACTACGATCACCCATTTCATACCAAGTGAGAAATATCCGACTATGGCTCAACTAAACATTCGAAAAGACAATTGCGAACTCGACTTTTTGTCCTTGGGCGCTCTGGTCCATCGGCTCGACCCAGGCATCATTCCTTTTCGCAAGGCGCGTCAATTCGAAGTCCACGTCTCGGGCGGCGAATATAACGTCGCCGCCAACCTATCGGATTGTTTCGGATTGAAAACTGGCGTGTGCACAGCCATGGTCAATTACGGAGTGGGCGAAATTGTGCAACGCGCGGTGCGCGAAATGGGCGTGCGACCATTTTATAAATGGTTCGAGCATGATGGCGTGCGCGGCCCCAACATCGCCACGGTATACAGCGACCGCGGACAAGGCGTTCGCCCACCTGTTGTGTTCTACAATCGCGCTAACGAAGCCGGCGCGATGCTCAAACCTGGTGACTTCAAGTGGGATGAGATCTTCGGCCAAGGCGTGCGTTGGTTTCACTCTGGCGGAATCTTCGCGGCGCTTTCGCCAACTACATCGGAGCTGATTCTCGAAGGCATGCGCGCCGCGACCAAAGCCGGTGCGATTACCTCGTTCGATTTGAACTATCGTGCCAAGTTGTGGAAGACGATCGGCAGTGAAGAAAAGGGTCAAGAGATGTGTCGCCGCATCGCCGCCGAGTGCGATGTGTTGATCGGCAACGAAGAAGATCTTCAAAAAGGCCTGGGTATCAAAGGTCAGGATGTTGAATCGAAGTCCAAGCTCGATCCGAACGCGTTCTTTGGCATGATCGAAAACGTGGTAGCCAAGTTCCCACGCGTCAAGCTGGTGGCCACGACCTTGCGCGAAGTGCAATCGACCAATCGGCACGAATGGGCCGCGGTCGTGTGGTATGACGGCCAGCGATACGTCAGCCCGACTTGCAACCTGGATGTTATCTGCCGCATCGGCGGCGGCGATGGTTTCGCCTCCGGTTTGATCTACGGTATGCTCAGCGGCAAAGAACCCGAACAAGCCTTGCGCTTAGGCTGGGCTCACGGCGCTCTACTAACCACTTTCCCTGGCGACGTGACCATGGCCAAATTGCCGGAAGTCGAAGCCCTGGCCCAAGGCGGCAGCGCCCGCGTCCAACGCTAGTAGAGCCCAAACTCGTACTCGTACTCCTACTCGACTAGGTAGCTGCGCGCGGGAAAAATTCGAGTAGGAGTAGGAGTAGGAATAGGAGTAGGAGTAGGAGTAGGAGTAGGAGTAGGAGTAGGAGTAGGAGTACGAGTAGGAAACCTGTAGTGATGCCAACCTAGCGACAGTCACCTCTCCATGCGCAGCATGGGGAGGTCGAATCGAGCCGTAGCGAGATTCGGGAGGGGTCTGGGCAGTGCAGGTGATTAGTACCGTAGACGTCTTACCTAGCGCAGTGCCCCCTCCCGCAAACTTCGGCTGAACGCCTCATCTGCGACCTCCCCCGCTGCGCGGAGGAGGTAACAGCCACCTGCCTACGTCACGCTGCCGCGCTGTCGTATGCAGGCATCGATCTCTGCCAGCGTGGCGGCATCCAAACTCACCTGCATGCCTTGAGCATTTTCGATGATTTGGCTCGGTCGCTTCGCGCCGCAGAGGGCCACGGTGATTTGTGGTTGGGCCAATGTCCAGGCAATGACCAACTGCGAAATCGTGCAGCCGTTGGCAGTGGCAATCACCTCTAGTTGGTCGACCAGGTCTTGATTCTTTTCCCAAGACTCACCGCGAAAGATCTCGTAATTCAAGCGGCGGTCGCGGGGGTCGAATTGATGATCACGTCGCAAATGTCCGGCCAGCAAGCCTTTCATCAGCACCCAATAACAGACGAGCGCGACGTTGTTGGCCTGACACCAGGGACGCAGATCATCCACAGCGTCTTGTTGCAACATGTTGAAGTAAGGTTGCACGGCAATAACGGGGCACTCGCGATGAAACGCGGCGGCCAGGTGGCTATCGACGTTTGAGACAGCCGCATATCTGGCCCAGCCGCGCTGCACAATTTCTGCGATTGCGCCAGCCGACTCGGCGATGGGCGTTTGGCCATCGGGCGTATGCAGGTACATGATGTCTACGTACTCGACATCCAATCGCTGAAGAATCTCGGCCGCATGCTTCAGCAGCACATCAGGTCGTGCGTCGAGCACGCGCTGGCGATCGTCGTTCCAGTGCAAGCCAACTTTGCTGGCGATAATGGCTTGTTGACGCTTACCTTTGAGTGCCTCCTTGAGCAGCTGATCGCTTTCACCCGCATAGCCATAGGAGTAGGCGGTATCAAAGAAGTTGACCCCCGCATCCAGCGCAGCATGAATCGCAGCTATTAAATCGCTTTGCGAATCGACGATCGAGGTGATGCCCGCCATGGGCCAGCAGCCAAAGCCAACTGTGGATACATGCAAGTCGCTATGGGCTAGTTGTCGTAAGGTCATTTATTTTCTACGGTTCCTAATTGGTAGCCACCCGCTGCCAAGTGGTGGATGTTGCCGCTTGCAGTTTCCACCGTCTGGCGACGGTGGCTACGGAGCGTCCACCGTCTGGCGACGGTGGCTACTCAGCTAAGTCCCGGGACGTCGCGGAGTATATAGGCAGCAGTTTTCCGGACAGACATCATGACTGGGGCCGTAACTGCCTAGATAAGGACGCTCCGGGGAGTCACTCAACCGCTCCTCAATCAAATCCGCGATCATGCGAATGAAAGCTGGATGTACGCCCACCGTTGGCACGCGCACGAGCTGGATACCTAGCTGCTTACATAAATCGGCTGCTTCGGTATCGAGATCGTACAGCACTTCCATATGATCGGAGATGAAACCCAAGGGGACGATCGCCAGTTGCTGGACGCCCGATGCATGCAACTGCTCGATGCGCTCGCACACGTCGGGTTCTAGCCACGGTTGATTGGGTGGACCACTGCGACTTTGATAGACCAATTCCCAGTTTGACGAGCCCGTCCGCTCGGCGATCAAGCCCGCGGCAGATTTCAGCTGCTCTACATAACGGCAATTGTCGGACATCGAGTTGGGAATGCTGTGCGCGGTGAAGAGTACCGTAGCCGATGAACGGTCGGCTAACTGGTCGAGCGCTTGCGAAAGCAGTTCGACTTGCGCATTGATGAATTCTGGATGATTGAATCCCATCCGCACCTTCTGAACGAAGGGAGCATCGGGACCGACCTCGCTTTGGGCAGCGGCGATGTTCTCACGATATTGCCGACAGCCCGAGTAACTGCTGAAGATGCTGGTGAAGAACGCGAGAGCTCGTTGATGGCCAGCCTGGGACATCTCGCGCAGCGTATCGGGCAGCAGTGGGTGCCAGTTGCGGTTGCCCCAATACAAAGGCAAGTTAATTTGCCGGTTCTTCAGCTCGACTTCGAGCGCCGCCATGAGAGCACGGTTTTGAGCGTTGATCGGCGAGATGCCATCGAAGTGATAATAGTGCTCAGCCACTTCCAGCATGCGCTCGCGGGGCACGTTCTTGCCACGCAGCACATTTTCCAGAAATGGCATGACATCATCACGACCTTCGGGACCGCCAAAAGAAACCAGTAACAAACTGTCGTACGCAGGTTCGGCCATAAATCATCCTGAAGGTTTTTGTTCACGAGGCTTGCGACAACTGCAATCGAGTCCGCAGGAGTCGAGCTGGTACCGGCAGAGCCGGCGGCAGGCACTACTGTACTGTAACTACTGTACGGTAATGGTGCCGATGGAGTTACCGCGACGTAGCAGGATGCGCAACTGTTTTTTGCTTTTGATGGCGGCGTGCAGTTCTTCTGGTGTGTTCACTTCGCGATTGTTGATGCGCATGATGATGTCGCCTGGCTGGAGTTGCAATTGATCGGCTTTGCCGTCTTCTTCGACCTGGATGATGACGACCCCGCCATCGTTGACATCGACTCGCAGTCGCTGAGCAAGAGCGGCGGTGAGTTTGCTGGCGCCCATGCCCCATTCGGGAATATCGAGACTACCGCTGAGTTTGGCCAGCTTTTCAGCCGTTTGTTCTTCGACGGTAACCGAGACTTCCCGTTCTTTACCGTCGCGATAGACGGTCATCTTGACTGCCTGTCCTACTGGCGTCAGGGCGACGCGTGTACGAAAGTCTTCAGCATCGCGAAGGGGTTTACCGTCGACGCGCACGATTACGTCGTTGGGTTGCAGACCTGCTTTGGCGGCGGGATCGCTGGGCGAGACGCCTTGAATCAACACGCCCGTTCGATAGCTCGAGGGCAGCTTGGCTTCGCGCATGCCTTCAGCGGTCAGTTCACCCAGCGATGCGCCGATATAGCCGCGGATGACGCGCCCATTAGCGATGATGTTATCCATGATCTGCTTGGCCATGCTGCTGGGGATGGCAAAGCCCACGCCGGCATTGCTGCCGCTGCGTGAGTTGATCGCCGTATTGATACCAATCACTTCACCGCGCAGGCTGACCAATGGCCCACCGCTATTGCCGGGGTTGATGGCGGCATCGGTCTGTAGAAAATCTTCGTAGTCCAAGATATCGACGCTGCGATTGAGCGCACTGATGATTCCAGCGGTAACTGTTTGGTCGAGTTCAAACGGACTGCCCACGGCGATGACCCAATCGCCCACATCCATCAAGGATGAATCGCCCAGTCGCGCAGCCACTAATTCTTTGGCATCGATTTTCACCACGGCGACATCGCTCCGGTCATCGGTACCGATGACCTTACCGGTGAATTGACGACCGTCGCTCAGTTGCACATCCAGTTCATCCGCATCTTGTACGACGTGATTATTGGTCAGTATGTAGCCATCGGTGGAGACGATGACACCAGAGCCTACGCCTGCTTGTTGCAGCTTCTCTTCGACTGACCCCGAGGGTTCACCGAAGCCCTGCTCTTCGAAGAAGGACTCGTCAAATGGAAAGCCGAACGGGAAGGTTTGGGGCATTCCGCCTCGGCCACCGCGCTGGCGAACGCGCGTCTTGACCATCGCATTAATGCGCACGACAGCCGGCTTAACCGCTTTGGCTGCATTGCGAAAGGCGGCCGAGAGTTGTTCGGCTCCGACGATCGATTGTTCCTGAACAGCCGCATTCTCACCCTGCTGCGCATAGACTTGAGTAGAGCTAGCAGGATGATCATCGGGCCAAAACCGCAGACCTACAAGCGCAGCGACACCACCAACCAATACCAATCCCGTGAGCTTGCGATGCATATCCATTGTCCACTCTCCACGCCATTAATTCGGAGTTTTCTGAGGTCGAGCCTCTATTTTGGCATGGCCGCAGGCTCTGGCAAAGGCCTTGCCCCATTCCAAACCAACCTTTTTGGGCAGTCGCCGGCGAAGGCAAAAACCGCAATTTTCCTTGCAAAACCTTTAATCGCTCGGGGGTGGCAATTAGGCTACATGAGTATTGCGTCCAAACTTTGTGAACACCGAAACTGTCGCACCCTCAACCGTTAAATCATGCGATTCACTATGAAACTGTTTGCTGCTTCGTGCTTCCTGGCAACTACATGCTTGATGAATTCGAATTTGGCCTGGGCGCAGGAGGAAGAACCCATCGCCGTTGCCAAACCTGCCGAGTCATCAGCCAGCGATGCTTCTAAGAGCGAGCCGCCTAAGAGCGACGCCCCCCAAACCGATAGCGAAAAGAATGCCAAGCCTGAGGGTGCTGCTACAAAAGTTCGACCGCTGACGATCAGTGTTCAACTGCTGCGATCTGACTTGGTGATTACCGGGGCGCTGACTGACTCGACTCTGCTCGCGCTCAAGACGGCTTTTGGTGAGGCCAGCATTCCGCTGTCGGAAGTGGCCGGTGTGCGTTTTCCTTCAGGACAAGACACCAGTACCACGTTGGTGATGCTCAATGGCGATTCGATCACCGGCGCTAGCGATGTTAAAACGATCACGGTTGAAACCGAATGGGGCTCTGCTCGAATCAATGGCGAGAACATCTCGTCGATGATGTTTGTGCCAGGCCTGGAGTGGCAGAGCATCAGTGGCCTCAATGGTGCGCGTTGGACGCTGACCGAGACCAAAGCGCAACCGACTCGGCCCAGCACGAACACCCCCGGGGCTCCAGCCAGCGGCAATTTCAGTGGCAGCGTCAGTGGAGCTGCTGGATCGATCCCTGGCCTGCCTGCTCCGGTTAACAACAGCACACCACGCGTAGTGTTTCCGCGATAAGCTACTGCGGGAGCTTCAGCTCTTGGCTCTCAAGATTTGAGTTGCTGTTTGAAGGCTAGTACGTCTTTGATAATCGACTCTAGCGAATGCTGGGGTCGATATTCGATCGTGCTTCTAAGGCGGGTCAAGTCTGGCACACGTCGTCGAATGTCTTCGAAGTCTTCATCGTAGGCTTGTCGATACGATTGAAATTCGATCTTGGCTTGTGGATTGACCAGGCGTCGCACGTCTTCGGCCAGTTGCAAGATCGAGACAGGGTGATCGCTGCCGATATTAAACACGCGACCCGCCGCCGAGGGTGTGTCCATTAGTTGCAAGACAGCCGTAACCACATCTTGTACATGCGCAAAGCAGCGAACTTGCTGACCGTCATCGTGTACAATCAGCGAGCCATTGGTCAGGGCCGCATCAACCAGCCGTGGTAACACCATGCCATAGGCGCCGGTCTGGCGTGGTCCGACCACGTTAAAGAAACGCCCAATGACGACGGGCAGTTGGCACTCGCGATGACTGGCCAGAGCTAGAAATTCGTCGATAGCTTTCGAGGCTCCATAGCTCCAGCGTGGTTTGGTGGTCGCGCCGAAGACCAGATCATCGTTCTCGTTCCAAATCTCTTTGGGATTCTTGCCATAAACTTCGGAGGTGCTGGCCAGGAACATCGGTTTGCTGCGACCAGCGCGATGATGGCGACCCAATTCGCTGAGGATCAGCTGGGTCGGATAGATATTGCGTTCGATCGTCTGAATTGGCTGCTTGGCGATCAAGGCAACGCCGACCGCGGCGGCCAGGTGAAACACGATATCAGCCTGGCTGACCACGCGAGCCACTAGTTCGGGATTGCCAATATCAGCATGCAGAACCTGCAAGTTGGGATGACCGCTGATGTGTGCCAGGTTGTGCTGGGAGCCGGTCGACAGATCGTCGACCACCGTCACGTGTTGGCCGCGTTTCAACAATTCTTCAGTCAAATGCGAGCCAATAAAGCCCGAGCCGCCAGTAACCAGAATCTTCTTCAAGGCACAAGTCTTTCCAGCTTCAAACAAATGGGCATCCAGAACGTCATCAGTGTAGCGATTTTCCTGAGAGGCGTTAACGCTGCTCCAAGTGTAGAACGGCTGTCCCCAGACGCTCCGCACCCTCTAACCCCAGCCTCTTCCGACCAAAATGCCCGGGGACAGACCCGGGTCTGATCTCCCAGTTGTAGAGCGGCTGTCCCCAGCCGCTCCGCGCCCTCTAACCCAAGTCTCTTCCGACCAAATGCTCGGGGGCAGACCGGTCTGTCCCCGGCGGTGTAATGCTATCCAAAGTCTGGCGACTTCGGCTATGGGCTCAGTGCGCGTGCTCTGTCCCCGGCGCGACGGGGGACAGACGTCGGGTTTGAAGACGCTTGGGTTAGTGGGTGCCGAGCGGCTGGGGACAGCCGCTCTACGATCGGGGACAGACCCGGGGATGATTTGCTGGCATTGCATGCTGGCCAGCGCAACGGGTCTGTCCCCGGTGTTGGGATGCTGTCCAAAGTCTGGCGACTTCGGCTACGCGGGGCTCAGTGCGCGTGCTCTGTCCCCGGCGCGGCGGGGGACAGACGTCGGGTTTGAAGAAGCTTGGGTTAGTGGGTGCTGAGCGGCTGGGGACAGCCGCTCTACGATCGGGATGCTGTCCAAAGTCTGGCGACTTCGGCTACGGGGACAGACGCATCACATCACGAGTTAGGCAAATTGCACAGCTTTGCAAAACTACGGGGCTTTGGGTGGACAAAGAATGAAATCTTCCCGCCTCGGGGGTGCTGCGATACACTAACGCTGCAGCGGGTGTTAAAAACGGAGTTGGGCACTAGCCCCACCATCCAAGAACTTGTCAGGGCGAGCGAAAAGCGGTCATGCACACATTAGCCTATTGTCAGAAACCAGCCAGCCTGTTGTGGCGTTCCGTGATCTGCTTGCTGGTCTGCGTCGCAGCCTCCAATCTTCATGCGCAGGCTAGAGGCAACAAAAATGCTAAGCCCGGCAATCAAGCGGCCGGCAAAAGTGGCCCGGTCGCCAAGCAGAAAGCGGCCGACAGCGCCAAGTCCGATCCCGCCGCCGTCAATCACTATGCCGACGCAGCCAATTTTCAAAACAACGGTGCGTTCGAGTTGGCCGTCGACGAATGGAACAAGTTATTAAAAGAATTTCCAAAGGATCCGCTCGCCAGCAAAGCCAGCCACTACCTCGGCGTG
This sequence comes from Rania fehmarnensis, assembly GCF_056494185.1. Classification (NCBI taxonomy): domain Bacteria; kingdom Pseudomonadati; phylum Planctomycetota; class Planctomycetia; order Pirellulales; family Pirellulaceae; genus Rania; species Rania fehmarnensis. Next base: position 1,389,955 of record NZ_CM151398.1, on the reverse strand, counting down.
TGTTTGATGCAGCAAGCCAAGCCCGACTATGCCGCCGCCAGCGAAGCCTTTGCGCGCGCCCTGGCCGATAGCAAGTTGGATATTCGCGATGAATCCTTGATCAATCTCGGCTGGTGTCAATTCATGCAAGCTCGCGGCACCGAAGCCGACGCAGCTGCCCAAAAGAAACTGTATCAACAATCGCGCGAGACTTTGACCGACTATGTCAAAGCGTTTCCGCAAGGTAGCTCGGTCGATCAGGCGCTGTTCTTCTCCGGTGAGATCGAATACTCACTCGGCGAACCCAAGCGAGCCATCGAACTATACGAACAACTGCTCAAGAACAAATCGCTGGCCAGTTCAAGCTGGCGTGCCGATGCACAGTACGCACTTGGCGTGGCCCAAGAACAACTGAAGAACGATGCGCTGGCACGCGCGACCTACGAAGCCTTCTTGACCGAATACAACGATCATCGACTCAGCGGCAAAGTAGCGCTGCGCCTGGCGGACGTTCTGCTACGCAGCGGCGCGCCAGCGGAAGCCGAAAAGCTGCTGCAGAAGTCGGCCGCCTCACCCGAGAACCCACTGGCCGATTACGCGCTGTTGCGACTGGGTCAAGCACTGGCAGAACAGGGTAAATTCGCCGATGCCTCGCAAGTCTTCGAACAGATGGTGGCCAAGTTCCCCAACTCCGAACACGTCGCCACAGCGCAACTCTCTTCGGGCCAAATGTTCTTTCGCAATGGTCAATATCCCGAAGCGGCGCAGCGCTTTCAAGCTGTGCTGGAACTGAAAGGTAACACTGGCGCCGAAGCGGCTCACTTGTTGGCGATGACCATGCTGCGCACGCCAGACGCTGCCAAGGCCATTCCAATGCTGGAAGATACGCTAAAGTGGGCTGACAAATCTCCCAGCGCATTGCAGCTGCGCATGGATTTGGCCGACGCACTGTACAACGATCCACAACGCGTCGACGAAGCTCGACAATGGTACGAAAAGGTCGCAACCGATTATGCGGATGATCCACTGGCACCGCGAGCCGCCTACAACGCAGCTTTCGCAGCCTTGCAAACCGGCAAACTGGATGATGCTCGCAAGTGGTCAGAAATATTCTTGAAGAAGTATCCGCAAGATCCACTGCGGACCGATGTGGCCTACGTGGCTTCAGAAACCATGTTGCAACAAGGCCAACACGCAGCCGCCATCGAAGCCTACACCAAGCTGATCGATAGCGACAAAACCAACCAGGCTCAGCCGATTTGGAACATGCGCTTGGCGATGGCGTATTACTTGTCCAACAAATATGCCGAAGCTGTCCAACATCTGGAAGCCAAGCAAGCTCTCTTTTCCAATCCCAACGAAAAGGCCGAAGCGCTATTCATCACCGGTTCCAGCTTGCTGGCCATGGATAAACCTGCCGAAGCAATCGCCAAGCTGCAAGCCAGCCTGAACTCGGCTGATAAGTGGGGCAGGGCGGACGAAGTCATGATGCAAATCGTCCAAGCCTATCAACGACAAAACGATCCGGCTGGAGCAATCAAAGCTCTCACCGATTTTCAATCGAAATTCCCCCAAAGCCGCTTGCGCTTCCAAGCTCGATACCGGATGGCTCAGCTCAAAGCAGTCCAACAAGATTTCGCCGGCGCTGTGGCGGATTACCAAGCGATTATCAACGAACCAGCCGCTTCGAATCTCCATGACTTTGCCAAATACGGCATCGTCCTATCACTGATGAAACAAGACAAATACGAGGAAGCACTGAAGGCCCTGGAACCGATCATCAGCGGCCAACTTTCCGAATCGATGAAGATCGAAACCCTGCTGGCCCAATCCATCTGCTTGCGCAAGATCGGCAAGGTAGATGAATCTATCGACACCCTGGGCAAGTTCATGGCGGCTGGTGCCAAGAATGTACAACTGGCCAACGGCCTGTATGAACTGGGCATGGCCTACACCGAAAAGAAAGAATTCGATCCAGCCATCGCGGCCTTCGAACGCGTCTTGAGCGAAGTGCCCGATTATCCGGCTCGCGATAAAATCCTCTTCGAACTCGGCTGGGCCTGGTCCGACAAAGGTGACGCCGCCAAATCGGCGCAGTACTTCCAAAAACTGGTCGATGACTTCCCTAAAAGCCAACTGGTCCCCGAAGCTATCTACCAGCTAGCCCAGCAGAAATTTGAAGCCAAAGAATACGACAAGTCAGCCCCACTGTATGCCAGCGTCCTGACCAAAGCCAACGACCAAGGCCTGCAAGAGAAAGCTGCTTACAAGCTCGGCTGGAGCTTCTTCCAGCAAGGCAAATACAACGAAGCCAACACCGAGTTTCGCAAACAAGCCGAGAACTTTGGAACAGGCAAGCTGGCCATCGATGCCAATTTCATGGCCGCCGAGTGCTTGTTCAAACAGGACAAGTTCTCGGAAGCCTTGTCCGGTTACCAAAACGCTCGACAAATGCTGGAGAAAAGTCAAGAGAGCGATGTCACCGAACAAGTTCGATCGCTGATCTACTTGCATGGCGCGCAGTGCTTGCGCGAACAAAAGAAATGGGCCGACTGCGAAGCCTGGCTGCGCGAGATCATCAAGCGGTATCCCAATTCGCCTTACCTGTCGACCGTCGTCTTCGAACTGGCCACCGCCAAACAAAACCAGAACCAGGCTGAAGATGCACTCAAGCTGTTTAACGAAGTAGCCAGCAAATACCGCGATGACCTCGCCGCCAAAGCCAGGTTCATGATGGGTGAGTTGTACTTTGCACAACGCAAGTTTGATAAGGCTATTCCCGAGTTCCAACGCGTCATGTTCGGTTACGGAGCTGAGAAAGCCGACGCAGCCACCAAGAACTGGCAAGCCCGCGGCGGCTTCGAAGCCGGCCGCTGCAGCGAAGTCCTGGTCCAAGACCTCAAGGGCGATGCTCGCACAAAAGCTCTCCAATATGCCAGGGACTTCTATCAGTACGTCATCGATAAACACCCAACCCACGAAGTCACCAAGCAAGCTCAAGCTCGCTTGAGCGAACTAAATAAACTGCAATAAGCCGGCGGACGCCCTCGTAGCGGACGCCCTCGTAGCGGAAGCCCTCGTAGCGGAAGCCGTCAAGGCTTTCGGGACTGCTGGTAGCGGAAGCCGTCAAGGCTTTCGAACCGCTTTTGCCCACGACGGTATATCTCGAAATGCTTGACGCATTCCGCTACAGGCTTACGGCGAAATGTTTGACGCATTCCGCTACAGGCTTACGGCGAAATGCTTGACGCTTTCCGCTACGGGGTTGTGGTTGTGGCGGAGCATTGCCTTTCGCGGAGCGAAAGGAGACAATGAGGACTCTAAAATTCCATCTCCTGTGAGCAGGCGCTCTCTATGCATTTGAGAACTCTGTTGTGCGTGTTCGTGGCCATCTGCTGGTTAGCCAATTGGTCGCTGGGTCAAAACCCATCGAATTCTGCGCCACCCATGACGGCCGAAAGCAGTCAACGTACGGTTGATGAACTAGAACAATTGGCCGCCGACGCCGCAGCAAATCGCGCTGGCACGGGAGCCAAAGCAGATCAGCAACCGCGCGAGATGAACTTCTTGCAATTGCTGATGGACGGTGGACCACTGATGATTCCACTGGTCTTGATCAGCATCTTGGTGCTAACCATTTCACTGGAACGTCTGATTAACCTGCGCGCCGGACGCATCTTGCCGCGCAAACTGAAACGTGGCTTGGAAGAAGCAGTCGAGCAACGGTATCCAGTCGAGCCTCAAGAACTCTATCAGCTCGGACTGCGATATCCATCGGCAACTTCGCGTGTGCTAGAAGCCATGCTCAAGAAAGTTGGTCGGCCGATTCCAGAAATGGAAGCCGCTATCGAAGATGCTTGCCAGCGTGAAGCAGATCGACTGTACGGTACAGTGCGCTGGTTAACCGCCGCTGCGGCCATCGCGCCACTGTTGGGTTTGCTGGGTACAGTTTGGGGCATGATCCTGGCTTTCTTTGAAACCACGCAACCCGGCTTGGGCATGAACCGCACGCAGCAACTGGCCCAAGGCATCTCGATCGCCTTCGTCAATACACTCGGCGGTCTGAGCATTGCCATACCAGCTGCCGGCTTTTCGCACTTCTTCGAAGGTCGCATTATCAAACTCATGAACTCGGTACAGGAGCATGTGCAAGCGTTGATTCCACGACTGGAACGATTCGAAGGTGTGACGCGCTATGACTTGGAATTAACGGGACTGGTACCGCGCCGTCGCACGGACCCACCACCGGTATCGAACTCGTCAGGCTCATCGGGCATGTCGGGCTCGTTGGTCACACCGTCGCCCGATTCAGATTCTATTACGCGCACGCGTGAAGCTCCGCGCGACCCCCGCGTCAGTGGCACCACACCCTTGACCCGTCAAACTCGCAAGGGATAAACAACCAACATGGCTGTAAAATTACGAAGCCACAATCCCTTCTGGGTCATCAACCTGACCCCGCTGATCGATGTGATCTTTTTGCTGTTGATCTTCTTTCTGGTAGCCGCACGCTTGGATCAAGCCGAGCGCCAACTGGAAGTTCCATTGCCGTCGGCCGCTAGTGCCATGCCCATGGTCAGCGAACCAAACGAGCTAGTGATCAACATCGATCAACAGGGCAACTACATTGTGCAAGGCAATCGTTTAGACGCCGACGCACTGGAGAAAGAGATTCAACAAGCAGTCGCTGATAACCCAGCCAACGTGGCGGTCATGATCCGCGCTCATCGTGGCGTGCAGTTACAATCGCCTGTTACAGCCATGGATATCTGTCAGCGTTACAAAGCTGAGTATTCGCTCTCCATCGCCGAGGAAGAATCGTAATGAGTGCAGGTGAGCGACGGCTGTCGGAAATGATCGGGCTGCAGCGACCACCTGCTGCTTCGGAAGCTGTATGGCCCACGAACGTCGCCTTGGCTTGCTTGGGCGGGGCCATTCTGTGGATCGCCTTTCGCTTCCTCAAATGGGATGATCCTAGACCGCTTTACAATCCGTGGTTGTATGCCGTCGTGACGCCCCTGCTGTTGGTTGTCATCTCGCTGATTCTGCGCCAAGTTGTTAGTCGTGTCGTCGAGCGCTCTGCGCAAGTGGCGTTTCTCTTCAGCGTCATGGTGCACCTGGTACTGTTGGTCTACGCGCTGGATGTGGTCATCTATACGCGGATGTGGCCTGCGTTCTTCGAAGCGTTGGCAGAAGAGAAACAAAAGCTGATTGAGAAAGAGCAAAAAGCCCCGAAGTATTTTTCAGGTACCTTGGCCGCCAGTCTATCACCCGGTAGCAAGAAGCCTGACTACTTACGTTATGTACCTACTGAACATCAGGCCAACGAGGCCAAGCTGTCGGATCAATCGCGATTGGAGTTAGCCAAGAACGAAAAGGCGGATGTCACCAGTCCAGAAGTGAAAGTGGAAAGCCAGGTCGACAAGCCATTTCTAATGGAACGCGAGAAGCCTGAACAAAGTATGTCGATCAGTAGCGAAGCGCCAGCAGCACTTAGTCGAGCAGAGTTGGCGCTACCCAGTCCCGCACGCACACAAGCCGAAGCGATGGAAGCGATTCGTTCTGAGGTGCGCGCGCCGGAATTGACCGCGACCGATACCAGCAGCAGTCGCGCTCCGCGCAGCGACTCGAGTTCAGTACCCGAAGCTCATTCGCTGGTCGACGCCACCTCGCTTGGACCATCAGCCCCGCCGTTGGGCTTGCCCAAGCCTCAACAGCGCAGCGCCGAAGCACCCAGCAGTTTGGCTGCCGCCAATGTCCCACGACCGATCATGGCTGATATGTTGGCCAACACCGAAGCCCCGCGCTCGCGCACTTCGTCGATTCCTGTTCCAGAGACACTCAACACTGAACCCAGCCAACGCCTGGGACTAGCTCCGGCCATGGGAGCCACTGGGGCGCAGCGACGAAGTACCAACAGTGGCAGCAGCATCTTGACGGCACCCGATGGCCTTACACTTGAAGGGGGTTTGTCGGGCAGTGGTGCTGGTAACCTCGGGTCGGGCAGTCCCATGGGTCGGCGCGGAGTTCCAGATGGCGCGGCCATGGGTGCGGGGAACTCGCAAGGCGCATTCGCGTTGCCCCGTGGCGAACTGGGTACTGGCTCCGGCCCGCCGGGCACGGGCCGCATCGAAGTCCCTGATACACTCTCTACCGGCGCCGGCCTGGCTGGCAATGCCAGTATCGGGCTTGGCCCGAGCAGCGATTCTGGCGGTCGACGTAGTAGCGATGGCGAGGGTGGTGGGCAAATTCGTTTGGACATCGATGCCGATCGTGGACTGGGCGGTATCTCGCTGGATGCGGGTACAGGCCCGATGGTCGCGCGCAACGTCCCCAATGCGCCGGCGATTGAACTGCCTTCAATCGATCTGGGAAGATTTTCTCGCGAATCGAGCGGCGGGCCGCTGGGTGGTGGCGTTACGGGCGCAGTGCCCGCACCTGCCTTTCAACAACGCATCGATCGCCTGAAAGAAGATGGCGAGGGCGATGACGGACCAATCGGTCCTCAAACCGAAGCAGCCATCGAGCGCGGCTTGGAGTTCTTGGCTAAACATCAACGTCCCGACGGTTCGTGGAAGTTGCAGGACTTGGATAAAGATGTCCTGATTCACAGCGACACAGCCGCCACTGGCTTATGTCTGTTGGCTTTCCAAGGCGCAGGTTATACGCACAAGCAATACAAGTACTCAACGATCAACGACAAGGCACTCAAGTTCTTGATCGAGCGGCAAAAGAAGAATGGCGATTTGTACATACCGCAAGATCCGGCTTCCGATCAGAATGCCTGGCTATATAGCCACGGTATCGCAGCCCTGGCGCTATGCGAAGCCTATGGTATGACGCAAGACCCTGAGCTAAAGGCGCCAGCGCAACAAGCCGTTAACTTCATGGTTGATAGTCAAGAACCACTCCGCGGCGGTTGGCGTTATCGACCCGGTATCGGATCCGATACGAGCGTCACCGGTTGGTTTATGATGGCGCTCAAGAGTGCGCAGCTAGCTGGCCTGGAAGTGCCCCGCGTCACATTCGATCGCATGGGCAAATATGTAGAAGCCAGCAAAGCTTCGGCCACAGAACCTCACCTGTTTCGTTACAACCCATTTGCACCAGACACCGTCGAGCAACGTCACGGCCTCAAGCCTACGCATGTGATGACCAGTGTCGGTTTGCTAATGCGACTATATCTGGGTTGGCAGCGTGACTTGCCCGAGATGCAAGCCGGCACCGATTACCTGCTGGGCACCTTGCCAGAAGCAGGCACACCACAAGCCACCAAACGCGATACCTACTACTGGTACTACGCGACTCAAGTTCTGTTTCACATGGGTGGCGACCGTTGGAAAAAGTGGAACGATAAACTGCGCCCACTGCTATTGGACTCGCAAGTGCTCGAAGGCGACCTGGCAGGCAGTTGGGATCCCTACTTGCCCAGTTCCGATCTGTGGGCGCGATACGGTGGCCGCCTGTACGTGACTACGCTGAACCTCCTATCGCTGGAAGTTCACTATCGCCATCTACCGCTGTATGAAGCCACTGCCAAATAGGCTTCTCTTCTAAAATTTTATAAACGCAGAGACGCGGAGAATCGCAGAGAAGACCAAGTTGTGCGATTGCATGGCGTCAAGAGTTCGGGTCTCAAAACGAAAAGAGCCTGCTTGGAGTGACTCTTCCCAAGCAGGCTCTCTCCCGGCCGTGAAAGTGAGCCTAGGCTGATTTCAGCCCTAAGTGCTGCCATACTGCGGCAGCTGTGCTACTAAGATCACGGATCGTCCCTGAGAAAAGAAACCTCCATTCTCCGGGATAGCACAAAGTTGTTGGCTTTGTACCGGTATGTAAATGCATGGAGCGTGCCAAAGTCTAGGATTTTTCAGTTCAAGCGAAATCGACCCTCTTCACCCTCCGAATACCCGCAAAAAAGCGAAGTTGGGCAAGCTGGGTTTACCTTGACTGACGCTCGCCGGGGATCTTTGTACGGAAGTTTTTTCCGCGCGCGGTAAAAATTACAAAGCTACTCTTCGCCCGGCCCTAAATTTTCCAAATCGTAGTCCTTCAACTTCTTGTGCAAGGTATTGCGATTGATGCCCAGTCGAGCCGCGGCTTTGGTTTGGATGAAATTGCAGCCGGTTAGCACCTGCGCGATGAGTTCTTTTTCCACGCGATCGACGACCAACTGGTGCAGATTGGTAGCCTCGTCGCTGGCCCCCTTTACTCCACGCTGGACGACAATCTTGGCCAAAGCGTCAAAGTCTAGCTGACTGGTATCGACCGCGGCGGGGCTATCGGGTTTGCCCAGCATTTTCTCGGTCTTGGCCCCGGTGACGGCTGGTGGCAATAACTCCAGTGACAGTTCGTCTCCTTCGGCCATGACGACAGCTCGTTCGACGTAGTTCTGCAGTTCGCGAACGTTGCCCGGCCATTCATAACTTTGCATGGCATCGAGGGCTTGTTTTTGAATGTGCACGACATAGCGATCGTTGGCTTCGCTGTAGTGATTCAAAAAGAAAGCTACCAGTTCGGGAATATCTTCGCGACGTTTGCGGAGCGGCGGAATCTGTACGGGCACGACATTCAATCGCCAATACAAATCTTCGCGAAACTTTTCAGCGGCGACTTCGTCGGCCAAATCGCGGTTGCTGGCTGCAATTACGCGCGTATCCACGGTGATGGTCGTCACATCACCGACGCGTTCGAACTCACGTTCCTGCAACACTCGCAGCAGTTTTACTTGCAGGATGAGCGACGTACTATTGATCTCGTCCAGAAAGATCGTGCCAGTATGAGCTGCTTCGAAGCGGCCGGCGCGATTGGCCACGGCTCCCGTGTAGGCCCCGCGGACATGCCCAAACAGCTCACTCTCCAACAAGCTCTCGCTCAAGGCGCCGCAGTTGACCTTCACAAACGGACCATTGGCTCGCAGGCTCAGTCGATGGATCGCGTTGGCGATTAGTTCTTTGCCAGTACCAGTTTCGCCTAAGAGCAGAACAGAAGCGTTGGTGCGGGCCACGCGGCGAGTGATGCGATAGACCTCCTCCATGGCGGCACTGGAGCCGATGATGCCCGCGATGGGCGGGCCAGTATCAGATGAAATCGGTGCTTGGAATCCATACCGTCCGGTCATTTATTTTTTAACCGTTCCTAACTGCCCTTGCCAATCTTCGATTCAATCGCGTCGAGCACTTTACCCAGTGCAGTTACGGCCACCGGATCGGTCGGTCCTTGCGAATTGTACGTTTCATACACTTGCTTGATCGAACTGCCACTGAGCAGCAAGCCATAGTTCATGATTGAGCGTTCAAACGCTTCAGCTGCTTGATGCCGCGTGCCCTGTTCAAGCCCGCTGTCGGAGACCAGGACCAAGAGCTGCTGTTGACTGGCGGCTGTGCCCAGTCCACCTAACAAGGTCACGTAGGTCTCGGTGGGCAGACTGCTCGAGACGTCTGCCAACTGCTTCTCCCAGCGGGCCAGCGGATAAAAACTGTACTGTTGACGATCACCGGCAATGGTATTGAGCATGCCTGTGGCTGACTCAGCCAAGGCAGCGCGTTGATCTTGGGTTAGCGGACGAGTATCCAAGCGACGTTCCATCTCTGCGATTACGCGCGTCATATGGTCCGGCGATTCGGATAACACCGACAGGATGACACCCGGCATACGCGACAATTCGTTGCGCTCGAGTGTATCGACGTCTTCGGTCAAGACCGCCATGGGCAACGAACCACCTCGCTGACTGTGACGCAAGCGATCGACGCAGGTCAAGATACTATTTCGAGGCAGGCGATCGACGACCATGATCAGTTCGATAGGGTACGGTTGATCCAGGATCTGCAAAGCATCCGCCGTGGTACCAGCCGTGACGGCACTCGCACCTAGCTTGGCCAACTGTTGTTCTGCAAACGAACGTAGATCGCTCGAGAGTCCTACGACCAGGACCATTGGCCCGCGGCCCAGGCGACTCATTTCAATGGCAATCTCCAGAGCCGTGGCCGATCCGTTGTACGGTGATTGGATATTGGCCTTGGCCAAGGCATCAACGGCGATATAACGCATCACTGGCCGCGAATCTCGCAAGCAACTAGCAATCACGTCGAACACCGGATCGCCCACGACCGCTTGTTTCAAGTCACGACCAAGTTTTTCGGCCGCCAGAATCGAAGCCCCGTGCATTTGCCAGTGCTGGCTCTGCTCGAGGACATGTTTCCAGAACGCTGTATCTTGCGTGGCCTGCTGTCCGGCACTCAGCGTGGACAGAGGCAAGGCCGTGTTGGCCTGGTATGCGTGTTGGGCCAGCACGGTGGCACATTCAACCCAATCAGCACTTGTCGCTCCGACCAGCGCTGCCCGCAGTTTAGCCAAATGAGCCAAGCCTTCGAGCGCATGGTCGGGCACCGGTGCCTCAATGGCACTAACGCTTAAGCCATCGGCAGCCGCGCGCCACAACCATTTGGGCAACCGCGCAGGACGCGAGCGCAAGAGTTGATATTCATCGAGTTGCCGCTTGAAGCGACCAGCGACGTACTGGCGAACAGCATCGACTTCCGGAAGTTTACCGTGTTTCTTGAGCACCGCGTCGCTGATGGCATGTCGCGCTTGCCGCGCTACTAGATCGCTGTGGAGCGCGGTCCCCAGCTCGGCCCCGAACTGCGTGGCCGTCGATTGAGCAACCGCCAGCAGGACGCGACTTCGCGAAGCAGCGTCAGGCGAACTACACGCGGCTCGCAGAGCCTCCAGTCCATCTTCGTCAAACTTCAACAGTGCTTCGACCAGGTAAGCACCTGGAACGCGACTCTTACCTGACAGCAAGTGTAGCGCTAGACGCTCGACCGCAGCCCGACCGGCCCGCACCAAGCGCACGTGGGCCAGCTTGCGTTGCGGCTCGCTATCGTTGGCCAGACGATCAATCCAACTATCGATCCAGCGTGGATCGCGCGCCAGTTTGGCTGGTATGGCGGAGATCTCGCGCACGAATTCGCGTTGTGGTTCCGAAAGTTCGTCGGTCGCATCGCGCAGCTTGTACCACAGTGCGGCTCCACCAGCTAGCGATAGTTCGGCCATTTGCTCGGTAGTCCAACGACCTCGCTTGATCAAATCAAGATAGCGATTGACTTCATCCCAACGCGCCACCCGCGTCATCCATTCCAAGCGCTCGGCATATTCAGCGGGACTCTTGGGTGGATTGGATCGCAGCATGCGAACCAGTGGGTCAGGATCTTCTGCCGGCGCACTGCCACCGTTGGCTGCGGGCGTGGCGGGTTCATCGAAATCCGTATCCGTGGCTGGTGATGGGTCATCGCCACCGGTGCCAAAGGGATCGCCAACACCGGCATTGCTGTCGGCAGCGTTGAACGGATCGCCCTCCGCGTCTTGGGCCATCACCTGGCAGTAACCAGTGAGCGCCAGGCTCAGCGTGAGCATCAGAGTCTTAGCCAGTTTGATCATGTAGGACTCACTGTTGTCTATCCAAGCCACAGGCCAGCTGGGGGAATAATCCGTTTATTGTAATTGGACTGTCCAGCGGGCAACCTGGTCGGCGACCTGTTCTGGGTTACTCGAGCCATAGCTCTGGTACGACTTTACCGCTTGTTCCACTCCCAACAGGCTGGTCAGCGACCCGTCCAGATCCGGATGGACCGTTTTTAGTTGCTCCGGCGTCAGCTCGGCCAAGGTTATTTCCTGCTGGTTGGCTAAAGCCACCAAACTGCCTACCAGGTGGTGAGCCGTTCGTTGGGGAAAACCGCGTTTGATGAGGTGCTCCATCAGGGTGGTGGCGTCCAAATGGCCGCGCTGCAGCCGTGAAGCGATCGAAGTTCGATTTAGCTGAGCCCCCTCGACAATCGGTACCGCCAGGTCCACCGTGGCCTGCACCGTATCAAAAGCATCGAACAGTGCCGGCTTGTCTTCTTGTAGATCGCGGTTGTAGGCCAGTGGCAATCCCTTGACCAATACAAACAGTGTCTGCAAATCGCCGATCACTCGCGCTGCCTTGCCGCGCGTCAACTCCAGCGTATCGGGGTTGATCTTCTGCGGCATGATGGATGAACCGGTGCAGAACTGCTGGGGCAACTTGATGAACGCAAACTCCACGGTCGACCACAGTATCCACTCCTCAGCCCAACCGCTTAAGTGCGTGGCAATCAGCGACAGCACAAATGCCGCTTCGAGGGCAAAGTCGCGATCGCTACTGATGTCGATGCTGTTGGCAGCGACCTCTTCAAAGCCTAACTCCTGGGCCGTCCAGTGACGATCGATCGGTATGCTCGTACCGGCACAGGCGGCAGCTCCCAAACTGCTAATATTGACGCGCCGGCGGCAATCGGCCAGCCGCGCGCGATCGCGTGCAAATTTTTCGATGTACGCCAACCAGTAATGCGGGGCCAGCACCGGTTGAGCACGTTGCATATGCGTATAAGCTGGCAGAATCACATCCATATCGGCTGCACAGCGCGACAAGAATGCGCGTTGCAAGGCCAACAGCGACTGGTCCAAGCGATCCAGCGCATCGCGTGTCCACAAACGCAAGTCGGTCGAGACTTGATCATTGCGACTGCGGCCGGTGTGCAGTTTGCGCCCCACATCGCCCAAGCGATCGATCAACGCTTGTTCAATGTGCATGTGAATATCTTCAAGTTCCGGGCGGAGCGGCAACTGGCCGTTGTCGAGCAGCACCTCAATTTCGCTTAAGCCACTTTCGATCTGCTGGAGTTCGTCGGAGGTCAACACACCTTGACGGGTCAACATGCGAGCGTGCGCGATCGAACCACGAATGTCTTGTCGGTACAGCCGATGGTCGAAGCTGATGCTCTCGCTAAAGGCTTCTAATCGTTTATCCGTGGCGGCTTGAAACACGCCGCTGCGCGACGGCGACTGCGTCATGAAGATCTTTTCGATTCGTTGGGTTATCAATCCCAGCGCTTCCCAGCGCCGGCCTGCATGAGCGGCTGATCGTAAACCGACAATCCATGGTCGTCAATTATCTATGCAAAGTATTGCCCAAAAAGGGCGCAAACCCTGAAACACGGGGGAATCGCTTGCCCATAATGTATGCAAGACATGTAGAGCGGCTGTCCCCAGCCGCTCAGAACCCTCTAACTAATTCGTCTACCGACCGAGTGACCCGAGAAAGGGAAGGGGCGAAGGCCCTGCTGAGCCAACATCGTCATTATGAATGGACATCGATCCAGGGAAAGCCTTCTCCCTCCCGGCCTGCGCGGTCGGTCGGTCGGTCGGTCGGTCGGTCGAGAATTTGGTTAGAGGGTTCTGAGCGGCTGGGGACAGCCGCTCTACACCGTCTCGCGCAGGTTACACTATGGAGACGCCTGCCCCGAAAACCCCTTCAAACCCATTGCACATCATGAAGCTCACTTGCACACTACTGGCTCTTGTGGCCATGCTGACCCACTTTCTGCCTGCACTGGCGCAGGAAACCACATACAACCTCAAGGCTGACATCGTTTACGGCCACAAAGATGGTATGGCGCTGACCTACGATGTCTTTGAACCGAAAGCTAATGCGAAAGGCGTCGGACTGATCTTCATGGTCAGCGGTGGCTGGGTATCGACTTGGGTACCGCCTGAAAATGCCGTGGCATTCTTCAATCCGTTTCTGCAAGCCGGATATACAGTCATCACTGTGCGACATGGCAGCAGTCCGCGCTACGTTATCCCCGAGATCGCGGTCGATGTCCGCTCGGCGTTGAAACACATTTACCAGCATGCCGATGAACTGAAGGTCGATCGCAATCGGTTAGGTGTTTTCGGATTTAGCGCCGGCGGTCATCTCTCGTTACTTTTAGGCACGCGTCCCGATGCCAGCAAAGACAACGGTGAACAAAAATCAGTTGCGCATGTCGCGGCGGTCGCAGCCATTTTTCCACCGACTGACTTGGCGCCGTATGTCGATCCCAAGAACCCGCTGCGCGAGCAGTTCCCGGCCTTGAAGTTTGACCCGGCTAAAGCTGCCGACTATTCACCGCTGGCTCAAGTCTCGGCCGATGATCCACCTACGTTGTTGGTGCATGGTGATAAAGATGAACTGGTTCCGATTTGGCATAGCGAAAAGATTGATGCGGCGTTTAGCGAAGTCAAAGTGCCGCATAAGTTAGTGGTGATCCCAGGCGCTGCCCATGGCTTCGACGCTGAAGGCAACAAGACCATGTTCACCAACATGGTCGCGTGGTTCGACGAATATTTGAAATGAGGCGGCGGGTAATGGACGCAAGCACCAAGATTGTTCCATCGGTTTGTCCTTTGGATTGCCCAGACACTTGCGCTCTGCAATTGACGATAACCGACGGTCGACTGGTCAAGCTGGAAGGACAGCGCGAGCATCCTATCACGCGCGGGTTTGCATGCGTGAAGATGGCTCAGTATCCCAAGCGGCAACACCATCCCGAGCGGTTGCATACGCCGCTGAAACGCAGCGGGCCCAAGGGTCAAGGCAAATTTGTCGAAACCAGTTGGGATGAAGCGCTCGATGATATTGCCAGTCGGCTAACGCGGATCATTGAGCAGTTTGGGCCGCGCTCGATTTTGCCCTATCACTATGCCGGCACAATGGGCTGGGTGGAACGCGATTACCCGATGTGCTTCTTTCGAGCCCTGGGGGCCTGCGAACTGGATCAAACCATTTGCGCCACTACGGGTGCGGCCGCCTGGGAAGCCAACTATGGACCGATGCGCGTTTCGACGCCACTAGAAGCGTTGCCTCAAGCGCGAACGATCATCCTGTGGGGCGTCAATGCCTTGCGGTCCAATAGTCATTCGGCACCTTGGCTGAACGAAGCTCGACGCCGCGGCGCCTGGATTCTGCATATCGATCCTTATCGCAACGAAACCAGCCGCCTGGCCGATGACCATTGGCAAATCAAAGTTGGTACCGACGCCGCCATGGCCCTGGCACTGGGCAACGAAATCATCCGCCTGGATGGCGAGGATCATGAGTACACGAGCACGTGCAGCAGCGGCGTGGACGAGTATCGACTGGCATGCGCTCAGTGGCCTATCGAGCGCGCCGCGGAAGTGTGTGGAATCGATGCCGAACAAATTCGCAGCCTGGCACGCCGCATCTGTCACGAGAGGCCCCTGCAGATTCGCGCCGGTTATGGCTTGACTCGCAATGAAGGTGGTGGCAATGCGATGCGCGCCATAACACTGCTGCCCGCACTCGTTGGAGCCTGGCGACAACCTGGCGGCGGCGCGGGACTGACGACCAGCGGCGCATTTGCATTAAACAAATCTCGCTACAACGGGGCCCATTTGCTACAGCCCAACGCGCGGCACGTAAATCAAAATCAACTGGGCCGCGCGCTTCATGACTCTGCCGATCCGATCCAAGCGCTGTTCGTCTTCAACAGCAACCCGATGGCCGTCTCGCCCGATACAGCCAGTGTGTCGCGCGGATTGAAACGCGAGGATCTGCTCACGGTCGTGCTCGATCATTTTCAAACCGACACCGCCGACTATGCCGATTACGTCTTGCCGGCCACCACGTTTCTGGAGCATGCCGACCTTTATTCAGCGTATGGCCACTACTATCTGCAATGGGCCGAACCGGTCATGCCAGCCTTTGGTGAGTGTCGACCCAATAGTTGGATCTTCCAACAGTTGGCACAGCGACTCGGGCTCAATGACGAAGTGTTCTCGTGGAGCGCAGAAGATATCGCGCGCGATCTGCTTAACAGCGATCATCCTTGGGCTAAGGGCATCAGTTTTGAACGACTCCGACAAGAGCGCTCGGTGCGGATGAACATACCGACGGATTTCCAGCCGTATGCCAATGGATCTCATCATGCCGATGGTAAAGTGCATTTCAGCCCCGCGCCGCAGCAGCTCGATTTCGCGGAACAGCCCGATGCTGAGTATCCATATCGTTTGATCTCTCCACCGGGTGCCTTTGTGCTCAACAGTAGCATGGGCAACATTGAACAGTTGCTGAAGGCAGCTGGAGGCGAACCTCATGTTCTCTTGCATCCTGCGGACGCTGCCCAGCACGGTATTCATCAAGGTGACTATGCGCGCCTGAGCAGTCGCCAAGGCTCTATTCGGCGCAAGGTCAATGTCACGAGCGATGCCCGCCAGGGTACGGTCATCGCTGTCGGCCTTTGGTGGCCCAAATTGGCCCCCGATGGCAAGGGACTGAACGAACTGACTAGTCAGAACCTGACCGATTTAGGCGAAGGCAGTTTGTTTGGCAACACGACGGTCTCGGTGGAAAAGAGTTGAAGTTTCAAACTTCCAACTGATCAGCGCGGTTGAATCTCATTCAACCACCGTCACGCGTTTCACGTTATCGTCCGGCACGCGATCGATCAGCAAGCAGAACGGATCGATGCCAACTGTATCCGGCAGGCTGGGAACAACAAACGTAAACTTCTGCTCTCCGTCTTTAACCTGCACGCGTTGGCGGGCGAGCGTCGCGCCGAACTTCTTGCCTGGCTCCGGGCGGCCGAACGCGCCGATCTCGATCAGTTCGTTCAATTCGACTGGGCTCTCTTTGCCGTCGTCCTGCGCGCGGAACTTCTGGCAGTTGACCGTTAACGTGACTTCGTACTGGCCGCTGCTCAACTTTTTAGCCGTCGTCTCGAGCGTACGGTTAGAGTAGAGCGTGATCGATTCAAACAAATCACTTAGCACATAATGCAGTTCCGGTGGCGTATGTTTCTTAAGCGTGTCGACTAGATCATAAGCGTTGGGATAGGGCGGGTCTTTGTATGCAAAGCGATCGACGATCTCCTTCAGGGCTGCATTGACTCGCTCTTCACCGATTAACTCCCGCAGGTAGTAGAGGGCCACGCTGCCTTTGCGATAATGCACATAACCTTGATCAGGCGTGACGGTCAGCAATGGTTGTTCCTTGACGATCTCACTGCCTCGGGAACGCAAATACAGATCCATTTCGTAACGCAAGAACTTGCGCATCATATCGCGACCATACTCATGCTCCATCACCATCAGAGCCGAATACTGGGCGAGCGTTTCCGACAACAACGTAGCGCCTTGCATGCGTGCACCGATGACCTGGTGCGCCCACCATTGATGGGCCATCTCGTGGGCCACGACATAGAACACCATGTCAATGTCTTCGGGGTCTTCCAGATTGGCGATAAAGCCTATGCTCTCCGAGTACGGCATCGTGCCTGGAAAAGCTTGTGCAAAGGTGGCCACGCGGGGAAACTCGATGATGCGAGCTTGTTTGTGTTGATAGGGGCCGAAGTTCTGGCTGCAGTACGCCAATGACTGCCGCATGCCCTTCATCATCTTGGGTACGTTCCAGTGATGTTCGGGTTCGTAGTAGACCTCCAAGTCGACATCGCCCAACTTGTCTCGCTCGACGGCATAACGGGCGGAGATAAACGAATAGAAGTTCAGTGAACGATGGTCCAAGCGATAACGATAGAAATGCCGTCCATCTTTGTCCCACTTTTCGACCAGTGAACCTGGAGCGACTGCGATTTGATCGCCGCTGGTGCTGATGACCGTCTCGACTTCGACCCAATCCGAGTTCCCGCTGACGTAGTGTTGCATGCAACGATCAGTACACTCGCGCGTTAACTCTGGGTAGGGCTCTACCATCGGCAGACCATATTTGCGACGCTTGTTAGGATCGCGGATGCCGGCGTCGCTCATATAACCAATTTGCGGCGCGATAACGTTATTGAAGAAGGTGCCGTTTTGTACGATCTGCATATTGGTAACACTGTTCTCGATGCCACGTGTATCAGCGGTGACGGTATATTCCATTTCGCGTTCTTGACCGGGTGCCATGGGTGGTACCAGCCGGTACTTTTGCGTCGCTAACTGACGATCGTCTTCGACCAAGGATGAATCCTGAATCGCAATGGTGTAGTTGAAATCCGGATCGAGGGTCACGTAAACATCTTCGATGGCCTCGTTGGATTTGTTGACAATCGTTTGCTTGCCAACCAGGCGGATATCGCGTTTTTCGGGATAGATGTCGATCTGGTAGTTGACCTTGGTAACGCGAGGTTGAGGCTGGCCAGCCAGGCTGGAGTATTTCTTCTCATAAGCCACTTGATCTTTCTCGCGTTGCTCAGTGCCCACGATCTTGTTGATGACCATCGTGTTGTAGGCCAGGTAGCTTCCGATACCAATCCAAATTCCAGCCACGCTCGCTAGCACACCCCACTGGGCGTTCGACATGCCCTGTGGCACCAATTTCAAGCGTTTCCAGATCGATTGATGTGGACCGCGCTGCCAAAGGCGCGTGGTTAACCAAGCCAGCAACACAGCGAATGCAATCCAATACGCGGCGAACCACAATACGCCCGATACATACGGTGCGAATCCATACATGTCCGAGTAAATGTAGGCTTGCAAACGTCCGTATTTAAACAACAACGAATCAACCTGCAAAAATTGCCAGGCAAAGTTATTGAACACCAGCAAGATGATAAACAGAAAGTACCCTAGATATTTATTGGGCGCGAGCGTATGAGCCAACAGGGACAGCACGACCAAAAATGTCATGCGCAACAGGTCGAGCACCAAGATCTCGGTGACGTACAGCGACAGCTGAAAGCGAGTGTAGCCAGATGCCCATTGCGACGCGATTGAAACAGCGATACCCAAAGTCATGATGACGGCTACTACCAGCACGATCGATAGTAGCTTGGACAGATAACTGGTCCAGTTGCGAGTTGGTAAGGCCCCGAAGATTTCATGTAAGCGATGATCTCTCTGACGCCATACCAGCACACCACTAAAGAAAGTGATAATAGCGATCAGGAAAATGTACAGTGAACCACGGATATCATCGATCTGCTGGTAGGTTACTGGAAAAGTCGAAAGACCATACAACTTGCCCAAGTGAAACCAGACGCTAGGAATCATGTTGATTAAAGCCGCGATCAAGACCACCACAAACGTGGTGCTGCGCATGACGGCGCGCAAGTCTTCGGATAGTTGACTGCGGAATTGCGCCAGCGACGTGGCCCAACCTGGCTTCTGACCGCTGACCGTTACCGGGTCAATGCTCAGCTGCGGAATCGACTCCGCCGCCGCTGCTCGCAACCGAGTACGACGTGTACGTTCTGAGAAATCGAATCGCCAGGCAGCCACTGCGTAGCACACCACCGCCAGGGCTAACCATAACAGTCGATTCAATATCAGATACCCAGTTAGCGGCATGGTGAGCGTATTTTTCTCCTCGACCGTCCAGTACTTGGTCGCGATCGAGTACGCATTACCGCCCAGCGGGTCGAGCAGAGAGGCAATCCACTCGTTCTCCAACGATCCCAACAAGCTGGATGAAATCGCAAAGCCGACCAACATCAATAGAGTGCCGAGAAAACTGTAGAGCGTGCTGCGAGTTAGAACAGCCAACGCAAAAATCGCTGCGCCAAAAAAAAGCGTATTGGGAATCGAGAATACTAGAATCGCTTGCAGATGCGCCCACCAATTTTCAGGTCCCCAACGTTCGGGAACTACCCAAGGTGATATACCGCCCAAGAGAATCCCCAGCGATACACCTAGCGATGGCACCAGGGCCACCATCGAGGCACCCAGATAACGCCCCGCCAGGTAATGGCTCTTGCGGATCGGTTTGCTGAACAGGAGCGCGCTGCTGTTGGTGGTAAAGTCGCGTGAGGCAGCTGAGTCCACAAAAGCAGTGGTCATCAGCACAGTCAGCAAGCCAACTGCGGCGTAGAAATTCTGTACAACGAAGGGGGCATTGCGATGCGTATTGCCTAATGCCTCACCAACCTGTACGTTGTCGGACACACTGGCCGCAAAAAACAGCAACGTCATGATGGCCAAGAACACATAGACCATCATGCCGCGAAACCAGTATCGCAGTTCGAAACGCAAGAATTCAAAGAACATTGATTATCATCCGTTTACACAACACGTTGATTCGTGCGTCTTGTTCGTAGCATCAAAAAGGTTGTTGTAGCGGCACGCGTCAAGCGTGTCGAAAGCCTTGACGGCTTCCACTACAGAAATGATCGAAAGCCTTGACGGCTTCCGCTACAGAGGTGCCTTTTACCGCACCTCTCCTCGTTCATAGCTGAGAGAAGAATACGTCTTCCAGATCGGGCTCTGCGGGCGTGAAGCCTTCGCCGGGATGTTCTGAACTGTAAACGTGAACCAACGGGCGACCAGCAATCAGCTTGGTTGAAATCACTTTCAGACGCGACTGCGTATCGGCCAACTCCTGCTTGCTGAGCGATTTGGCCCAGACCTTACCGGCCAGCTGTTCTTCCGCTTGGGCCGGAGAACAATGCAGCAAGAGGCGACCGTGGTCGATGATGGCCATTTGCGTGCACAGCTCTTTGACGTCTTGCACGATGTGGGTCGAAAGAATAACGATGATGTTCTCGCCGACTTCGCTCAGCAAATAGTAGAAGCGGTTGCGTTCGCCTGGATCGAGCCCGGCAGTGGGTTCGTCGACGATCAACAAGCGTGGATTGCCGAGCAACGCCTGAGCGATGCCAAAGCGTTGACGCATCCCGCCCGAATAGCTGGCCACGGCCTTCTTGCGATGTTCGTACAAGTTAACGCGCACCAGCATGGCCTCGACAACCTCGCGTCGCTGCTTTCGATCAACCAGACCTTTGAGCACAGCCAGGTGGTCCAGGAGTTCCAGCGCCGAAACGCGGGGATAGACGCCAAACTCTTGCGGCAGATAACCAAGCAACCTTCGCACCTGGTCTTTTTGCTTGAGGACATCCAGGTCACCCAAATGCACCGATCCAGAATCGGCCTCCTGTAAGGTGGCCACCGTGCGCATCAAAGTCGACTTACCGGCACCATTGCGCCCCAGCAGCCCAAACATGCCCGGTTTGATCGACAGCGACACGCCATCGAGAGCCTTGACGCCGTTGCCATACTGTTTGGAAAGATTATCGATGACGAGCTGCATGTTTGAAGTTTGAAGTTTGAAGTTTGAAGTCTGAAGTCTGAAGCCTGAAGTCTGAAGTCTGAAGTCTGAAGTCTGGCGCATAGTAACGTTGCCGCCTGGCACTTGATGTTTCGCTTCGATATCGGGGATCTTGGCTAGGATTTTGGCAGGGGCTTCCAAATTGTAGCCATGATTGAGCGATCTCCGGCCAAGGTTTGGTGAAAGTAGTAAATGGTTACCAAGCGTCCGTCGGAGCGCTCAACGGTGCGCGGGTAGCCCACATCGCGGCCTCCTCCGTCGTCGCGGAGGTGAATCTCTGTTTGCCAAGATTGCCCACCATCGTTGCTCAAGCGGGCCCGCATGCCAAAGGGTGGAGCGCGATAGCCGTAGGTCAAACACACGCGACCATCTCGCATGCGAATCATACTGGCTGGATTGCCCTCGCCAGTGTCGGGCACGGGCGTTGAACGCAGCTTCCAGGTTGCACCATTGTCGGCAGAGTGATAACACTCAATCCAGCTCCGCTTGCCTTGGCGACAACGGATGGCGGAGAGTAGTTCCTGGGAGTCAAGTCGAATGGTCGAAGGCATGATCGAGTAGCCGGTTGGTTCGGGACCAATCCAAGAAACGAACTGGAACGACTTGGCACCATCGCTAGTGCGCATACAGAAGGGACGGCCCTCGCGCTGATTGGACTTGCCGGCGGTCATAAACAGCAGCATCTCATCGCGACTGTTGACAATGTAGTCAGTGCGCGCCGAAATACCGGGTGTGCCGACATCGGGCAAGCGATAGGGGCCCAACCAGTTGTGTCCTCGGTCCAGTGAGTAGTAGAAACGCGAAGGTCCGATGTGATTGTCGGTCATGCGCAGAGTCATCGCAAAATCGGGATGCGTGAAATCAATACCACCCGGCGGATCCAACCATGGCTTTTCCTGTTGCCCTGGCGGCGTAATGCCATGCAGCGACTGACCGACTGGTATAAGTGCGCCTTTCTCCGCTGGATCTTCGATCTTCCACGTTTGCCCACCATCGAGACTGCGAGCCAGCAGGTGCCGTTCGGGCTTTTCGCGATCAATGTTATGGCGGTCGGCACCCAAGTCTTTCATGCTGCCCGCGCTGAAGCCTACCAAGATCTCGTCACCCCATGACCAGATGCCATGGTTGGCTGGCCAGCCACCAAACTTGCCAGGCTCAGCATAAACCTGCACATGCTCGACGCTGGCAGGCTCCGAAGCCAAGAGACTTGTCCGATTGAACAAGACCGCAATCACCAGGACTAACCATCTCATGTTGATTCCTTTACAGTCATTGTAGCTAACGCTCAATTCGACTTTCCCCGGGCGAAGAGATCGTCCAGCTTTTAAGTTGTTGCAGTGAAACAATTTGTGTGGTGCATTCTGCGGCAAACACTTCCACTTCGGTAACGAGCCCCCTCCCAGAGCCTAGCTTAACGCTGTCTCCGACCTCCCCCAAGCAAAGCTTGACAGAGGTGACATCACTTCGCCTGCACTTCGAGCTATGATAGGTCGATCAAACTTATTGCATTGTATAAGGACTTTGTCTATGCGATTGCGTGGTGCCGAATTGTGCCTGATGTTGTTGAGCTGGTCTACTGTTATAGCTCAAGAGCCGACTGAGAAAACATTGCCGAGGTTTGAAGACGGGCAAGCCCAAGTGGTCGAAGGCTTTGCTGAGTCAAATGAGTGGATACGACATGATTTGTGGGTTGAAACCGAGTTTGATTCCGACGGCAATGGTCGCTCCGACCGTATGTATGTAGCAGTAACACGCCCCAAACAGACCGACACTGAAAATTTAAAAGTGCCGGTCATCTATGAATCCAGTCCGTATTACTCTCGAGCCGGTGATCTACAGGGCCCGTTCTTTTGGGACCCGAAACATGAACTTGGTTCGACGCCGCCGAAACACGAACACTTGAGCACTTCGCTACGCGAATTCGAGCGGCCAGTTTTGTCTCGATCGCATGAACGCAATTGGGTACCGCGCGGCTTTGCCGTGGTTCATTCTGCCTCGCCGGGTACAGGTCTGTCCGAAGGTTGCCCTACGGTCGGAGGTGACAATGAATCGTTGGCGCCCAAAGCCGTCATCGACTGGCTGTGTGGACGAGCCAAAGGTTTCACCAGCGTCGATGGGACCGAAGAAGTGAAGTGCACGTGGTGCACAGGTAAAGTCGGTATGACAGGCACTTCGTACAACGGCACTTTACCACTAGCGGCAGCCACCACCGGAGTCGAAGGCCTGGAAGCGATCATACCGATCGCGCCCAACACTTCGTATTACCACTACTATCGCTCCAACGGCCTGGTGCGTCATCCGTTTGGTTACATGGGCGAAGACATCGATGTGTTGTACGATTTTATCCACAGCGGTAACGAAGAGTTCCGCGACCATTGCGATTGTAAGGTGCGCGACGAAGAGATGGGCAAGAATCAAGATCGCGTGACGGGAGACTACAACGACTTTTGGGCTGGACGCGATTACTTGAACGATATGGGACCGATGCGGGCAGCGCTGCTGATGGCTCATGGTTGGAACGACTGGAATGTCGTCCCCGAACATAGCGTGCGCATTTACCTGGCTGCCAAGGCCAAAGGGTTACCTGTCCAATTCTACTGCCATCAAAATGGACACGGTGGTGAACCACCACTGGAGATGATGAATCGCTGGTTCACTCGCTTTTTGTACGGTATCGAGAATGGTGTCGAGAAAGAACCGCGCGCGAGAATTGTACGCGAAGATGACGATCCACAAACACCCACCAGCTATCCAGATTATCCGCATCCCGATGCCCAATCGGTTATATTTCAACTCAGCCCAGGCGGTCGCCAGCAAGGCACACTCGCCCCACTTGTCGCTGGCAGCGGCAGCAGCGATGTTAAAGAAATGTTGGTCGATGATGCCCAGTATCGCGGACCAGTGTTAGCCCAAGCCCAGCAGTCTGAGAATCGTTTGTTGTATGTGACTGCGGAACTGAAAGAACCGATCCACATCTCAGGCTTTGCCAGGATCAAGATTCGGCTCGCCTCCAACAAACCAGCCGCCAATTTGACCGTGTGGTTGATCAATCTACCCTGGAGTACCGATCCGGCGCGCAAGTCGACGGACAACTTAATCACGCGGGCTTGGGCGGATCCACAGAACTACAAGTCGCTGACTGAGAGCGAGCCACTGGTGCCAGGCAAGTTCTACGATATGGAGTTTGCTTTGCAACCTGATGATCAAATCATTCCAGCCGGCAAGAAGATTGGCCTGATGATTTTCTCGAGCGATCCCGACTTTACGTTGCAACCGGAAGCAGGCACCGAACTAACGATCGACCTGAGCCAGACCAGTCTCGAACTACCCATCGTGGGTGGCGCGGACAGTTGGTCAAAGGCTCAAAGTTCTGTCGCTCAATAAACTAATGGATTTTGTAGCTCAGGGGTAAATTCGCCATAACACAAGGAGTGCTCTAATCCCGAATTGGACGTGTCCAAGCGCTTATTGCACTTCCAGCACAATTTCTTCGCCGTCTTTAACGTTGGCTTTCAGCGCACCGGCTACCGCGTATCTGGCATCCAGACGCGGTGGCTTGGTGGCTTGCTTGCCCTGTTCGACACGTTCTTCTTCCAGATCCGCCAGAACCACGCGATGCGGGCCAGGCACTGCCCCGGGTTTATTGTCGGTGGTCATCAGCTCGAAAGTGCCATCTTCTTTAGAGATGGCTGTCGAACTAGGAAATGCTCCGTCAGTTCCTTCCTTGACATCGGGCAGAAATTGAATCGAAATATTTCCAGCTGGCTTGCCGTTGATCTTGATCGTACCTTTGGCCGGTACTAAGACCGGCGCCGCCGGACCACAACCACTCAGCAGCGTTAGCCCACACAGAGTGCATAGGCAGATACTAGCTTGAACGTATCGAGCGATGGAACTATTGATCATTGCTAATTACTTCACCATCATTGCGTCGGCAGTAGAGTGACAGGATGGTCTGGGCAGTGGATTCGCTGAAGAACCGCACCGAACCATCACACAGCGAGACGTTGGCACCACCTGGATGCAAACTGCTCAAGGAGTTCAAACGCATATCCTGAAAGACGAACCACGCCGAGTTGGAACCTGGAGCGCCCGGGGTTCCATGAGCCCAGGGAATTCGATAGTTGATTGGCGCAAAAGCACCAAACATCAAATTACCCAGACCAGCATCACCCCCAGCTGGATACCAACGACTCCAACCGACCATCGTGCTACCGCTGTTCCAACCGGCTGTGGTGAAGGTATCGAAG
Organism: Rania fehmarnensis; assembly: GCF_056494185.1. Taxonomy (NCBI): domain Bacteria; kingdom Pseudomonadati; phylum Planctomycetota; class Planctomycetia; order Pirellulales; family Pirellulaceae; genus Rania; species Rania fehmarnensis. The sequence goes on along the minus strand of NZ_CM151398.1, from coordinate 1,364,830 downwards.
TTTTTGTCTAAGTGAGCACGTTCGCCGAACATGAACGTATTGCTCAAGCCATCGGTAATATCGCCGAAACGAACTGCGACACCCAGTGGTGCGCTCGAGGTTTTGCGGGCTGCAGAACCGGTGGCCATAAAGACACCGTCGTTGGTGGAACTGGTGGCAAAGATCGGTCGTGAACCACCGTTGGCTTTGTAGCTAGTTCCGCCGTAGTACTGAGTTGCGGTTCCAGTCGAAGGGAAGGGGATTGGGCCAGGGAGTAATTGGTCACTGGGGCACAGCAGAGTTGGGATGCCAACATCCGCCAGGCCAGTGGTAGGCGACAGGCCACGATTGTTCAGTGGTACCTTGTCGTCGAACCTGGCATACAGGTTATTTTGCTCAAAGTAGGGCAACAAGTAATAGAAGACAGAGTGACCTTGAAATGCTCCACTGGGAGCTGGAATACGATCTTGCGTGAATCCAGGTGGCAGCTTCTTGCGAGCGCTCTCGAAGTTATGACCGGCCAGCGCCAGTTGCTTGATGTTGTTGCTGCAGCTCATGCGACGAGCTGCTTCGCGCGCGGCTTGAACCGCGGGCAATAATAAGCCGACTAGAATTCCAATGATGGCGATGACCACCAACAACTCGACCAGCGTAAACGCCGCACGCCGGTGCTGTCGCCGGCCCTTCCTGAACGTGGACTTGGTCATACAGTTACATCTCGACTTTAAAGAAGAATGAAAGCGAACGGAAACGTCCCGCAATCCCCCGCGCGCATCTAAGAAATCCATCCACAGGCGGAAAGATTGCGGGAAGCTTCGCATCCAAGCGCAAGCTGAAATATGCCAATAGATTACCGTTACTGGGTTTCTTGGCAATGGAATACCGACCGCCCCAGGTCGATTTCAGGGCGACTAATTTACTAGGTTGCCTTAAGCCACCAATGGTGCGCAGTCGCTAAAAATTAACATTGCTGTTCCACTGGAATGTGCGTCCAGGTGATCACCGCGTAATGAGAAAGAGCGATCCCTAACCTCCCTGGTAGCGGAAGCCGTCAAGGCTTTCGAGGTCCAACGTTTTGCGGCGTCCAAAAACACCGTTTCTGTTTAGGGTTCTCGGGGGTGAGGCAGGCTGGATGCAGACCAAGTGAATGCGGCGCCCCAGGACTGTCCCTTTGGGGCGGCACATTGGCTCAGTTGGAGTTTCTTGCGCTGAGCGAGGTGGGTGCGGCCGCTCAGCCAGTTACTGATAGTTACTTTAGGGCGGCCCTTAGAACTGGCTCGAAGATGGTGGCTTGTCGCATGAAACCCAGATCGTTGGCGTGCGATGCGTCGGTCGCTCCCTCGGTATCGTCCCCATACAGATTGTCACCCGGGATGTAGTAAAGATGTTTGACGCCAGCGGTTTGCAGCGAATCAAAAGCGGCCTTGAGGGCAGCATGGTTCTCCGTATGAAACTGGTGTTTCGCAGGCGTGATCCAATCGTTAGTGAAGCGGCGGTCTTCGACCAAGATGATCGGCGTCTCGGGCTTGGACTTGCGCAGTTGTTGGACCAGTGGTTCGCATTTAGCAGATACATCGGCCGGCTGCATATTGGGTAAACAGTCAATCACATAGGCGGCAGCATCGATCTGTACCAGGTAGTCACCCACCGCCTGATCCATGCGGCCGTTACCTGAGAAACCCAGATTGACCACGGGCTGGTCCAGCCAGCGCCCGAGAATGGCGGTGTGTACCATACCGGGTCGGCTGGCGCATGCGCCGTGCGTAATGCTCGTCCCGTAAAACACAATCGGCTTATCACGCGGAGGCAGTGGTTCAAATTGTTTGCCCGGTTCAATGCCGATATTCATGAACTGAACGCCATTGTAGAGCGGCAGATAGGCTGCATACTCGCGCATGCCAGGAGCCAAGCCTTTGATGATTTCGGCTTTGACCTCTTGAGCAGCCGGGCGGGTTACCTGAACCCATTTCCATTTGCCTTGATCATCGCGCGCGTACAGATCCACGCCGCTAACACCCGTGGCCGGCATGTGGGGCATGGCGAGGTTCGCCTTGTGAAGCGCGTAGTGCACATGAATCGACGGTGAATCGGTTTTGAATCGCACCATCATGCCTGCACTGTCGCGGCTGAGGTTCCAAACCGCATCGGTCACTTTACCCTTAGCGGAAACGGGCAGGCGATCAAACCAGCGTTGCCGCCGCTGATCAGGCAAGATACGACCTTCAACACCCCAGCTGGTAACACCGAACCACTGCACATTGTCGGCAGCTTGTTTATTGACCGCCAAGGCTGGATCCAGCTTGGTGATGTCGGGCGACTTCTGCGCCCAGAGTTGCGTCGTTTGGATGCTCAGCCAGAAGAACACGCAGCAAAGTTGTCGTTGGATCATGTTAGTGTCTTGTCAAGATAAACTAGGGGGTTGATTAAACAGTTGACATAGCGCCGGATGCGTTGATCACTTCAAGACTTCATCCACAAATTGCAGTAACGCCTGGGTGTTCGGGTCGTCGCTCTTGCCTAGGTTATCATTCAACTTTACATGATTGGTATCGGTAGCACCCACTAGCTTAAATGGAACTTCGGAGGCTTTCATCACTGAGGCCAAGCGTTTGGCTTGGGCCGTGGTGTCGGGATGCTCCGCTACATACAGAATCAAGAATGGTGGGATACCTTTATTTTTCGCCACGTGTGTCACTGGTGAAAAGTTCTTGTGCTTCTCTGGCAAGTGACCAAACTTTTGACGATGGCCCATATTGGATTGCTCCTCCCCATGAGCCCGGCGCCGGGTTTCGGCCGTTTCGATGATCGCAGGAATGTCAAAGGTATCGCCGTCGACTGGAACACAACCTTTGAGACTGCTGAAGTCGACGCCTTCGGCCTTTAGCAAGCGCTCATCAATGCACACCAGGGCAGCCAACTGCGCACCGGCCGAATGACCGCCAACGAGAATGCGTTTCGGATCGCCGCCATACTCGGCGATATGCTGGTGAACCCAAGCCAGCGACTTGGCCACGTCGGCCACGATCGACTCCATCGCTACCTGAGGCAGCAAGCGATAGTTGGTCGATACGAAAATAATGTTCTTGTCGACAAACAGTTGAGGCTTCAAGTCGACAGCCGTCTTGTCGCCACCCTGCCAACCGCCGCCATGGACCCAGAACATAACTGGCAGATCCTTGCCGCCTTTGGGGACATAAATGTCGAGCACCTGTCGCTCGTGCGGATTCTCTGCGTAGGGAATATTGCTTGTCAGCACATATTCTCTTGCCGATAGTCCAGAACTGGACAGTTGAAAACAAAGAGCGCATAAGATCCCGACACACAACATACGGAGCAACATAGCCAGAACTCCTGGAGGAAAGGGGAGGCCGCTATTATAACCCCGCTCACCCGTCGAGCGGATGTGGTGGGGGACAGACACCGTAGCGTAGAGCAGCTGTCCTCAGCTGCTCGAAACCCTCTAACCAAAGTATCGTCCGACCGAGCGACCGATGTTTCAGCCGAGCGACTTGCCGGGTGCTGAGCGGCTGAGGACAGCCGCTCTACGTGGCGCTAAGCAAAGAGTTGTTGGATCACCTTTCCGTCGCGTACCAGGGTAATGGGGCGGCCGGTTTCGGTGTCGAATTCTTGCTGGGGATCGATACCGAGATTGTGATAGAAAGATGCTGCGACATCGTCAGGCGTAATCGGCTCGCCTGCCGGCCCCGCAGCCGTCGCGTCGCTGGCTCCAATTACCTGGCCGCCGCGGAACTTGCCGCCCGCGGCCAGCATGAACATGCAACGTGGATAGTGATCGCGGCCGCCTTCGGCCGATCGATCGTTGATCTTTGGCGTACGCCCAAACTCACCTGTGGTCAGCACAGCCGTGCTCGACAATAAACCCTTCTGCTCCAGCCCACCATACAAGGCTGACAGACCTGCATCCAACTCGGGCAATAGTTTGCTGCTCAAACGTGTAAAGTTATCGGTATGCGTATCCCAACCACCCAGCGAAAGCGACACAAAGCGTACACCGGCTTCGATCAAACGAATGGCCAATAGACAACTCTGGGCAAACGGTTGAGCCGCGAACTGCTGGGCAAAAGCCGGTGATTCAAGACTAATGTCAAAGGCAGCCCGCGCCTTGGGGCTGGTGATCATCGCAAATGCCTTTTGTTGAAAACGATCCAGCCCCATGACCAGTTGGTTCTCTTGTTCGATAGAACGAAATGTTCGATCGAGATCCTTCAGCAGGGTCTGTCTGCGCTGGATCTGGTCGACGGTCATACCGGCCCCCAGCGAGATACCGCGCACGCTGAAGGGCTGACCAGCGGTGGGCGTGGCACCGGTATTCAGCGGCGCATATTGAATGCCCAAAAAGCCGGCTCGCTGATTGCCGCGTGGGATAGCGACGAATGGCGGAATATCAGGATCCGTAGACAATTCCTTACTGACTACGGCTCCGTAGCCTGGATACTCAAGCGATGCCAAAGGGCGACTGCCGGTGTTGATGTATTCACTGCCCAAGCGATGCGCGGCCAAGGTGTGGCTCACACCTCGCAATATGGTGTATTTGTCTGCACAGGCCGCCAGCTTAGGCAAGTGTTCGCAGATTTGTATTCCGGTGATGTTGGTATCGATTGGTTTGAACTTGCCTCGAATCTCGCTAGGCGCATCGGGTTTGAGGTCAAACGTATCCAAGTGCGAAGGCCCGCCGGCCAGATCGATAAAGATGCCCGCTTGAACATCGCGCTTGGTGGACAACTTGCCCGCATCTTCAGCTCGCAGAAAATCGGCCAGCGTAAAGCTGCCCGCGGCCAGCGCACCTACGCGCAGGAAGTCGCGGCGGACAGTACCTTCGCAGTTGCGGAAGATCGACATGGTTGCCTCAAGGTCGCGTGTGCGTTGTTAGTGATTGAGAATGAATTCTTTGGTGTTAACGATACCCCAGATCAGACTTTCGACGGCCGAAGCTGGATCAGCCTGACTGCACAAGAAGTCGACGGAGATATTCATTTCATCGGCGTTGGGATGACGGCACAGTGCACGCAGATAGGCTCGTTGCGTTATCTGTCGGGCTTGCTCGGCAGTCATGGCACCGCTGCTGGTAACCACCTGAGGTGTATCGCTCGCGGGCGTAGCGGACTGGTCGACTTGATCACCAACGCTTGTGGCCCGCTTTTGGGCAACAGCGAGTTGAGTCTCAAGTGCTTTCTTACGTTTGGTCAGCGTCTCGATCTGCTCTGGTTGATCAGCAGCGATGGCTTCCTCCAAGCGTTGCGAAACTCGCTTGAGCTGCTTTTCCAATTGCGTTTGAACTTGAGCGGCTCGCTCGACATTGACGATCATTGGCTCGCGTTTGTTTCCATCTTTGCCAGTGACCTCGGCGGCAGGCTGGTATGCCCAACCATATTCTTTCGCAATCGATGCCACCCAGCTCTGTTTAGGATCGGTCAGCCAGGTTTGCACCGCAGCATCATTCAGCAGGAAAACTGTCTGCAACAAACTTGGCTCATTCGATCGATCGCAATCGCAATTGGACTCGCGCACACTGCGGCCAAAGACACTCAGCGCGTAATTGGTGTCACCACCACGGACTTGAGCACTAGCGCCGCCAACTGCCAAGGCCCGCGAACGTGAAGTCTTGACGACTTCCGCTGCACGCTGATCATTGGCCAGCGCCATCAGCACTGCATCATGAGCCGCTTCGGCTGGCAAGCGTCGCAACAAACTATGGCTGAAGTTGCGTTTGTCGAGATGATTGGTCGCGTTAGATATCCAACTACGCTGATAAGCCTGGCTGTTGAGAATCTCCCGATGCAACCACTTCAGGTCAAAGTCATGTTCGATAAAACCACTAGACAAGTAGTCCAGCAGAGGTGCATTGCAGGGAGCATTAGCCAGGTTCAAATCGTCCGATGGATTGACGATGCCCACCGCGAAGTAGTGAGCCCAGATCCGATTGACCAGCGCTTTGGCAAAGTATGGATTGTCAGCCGAGCGCAACCACTCCATCAACTTGCCGCGTATGTCTGCTTGATCCAGCGTAACCCAATCGGCACCCAGCAGCCGGGCTTGAGGCGCTGGCGTAGAAACAGCCTTCTTCTTTTCCTTGGCTTTCTTGTCTTTATCTTTTGCAGCTGTGCCGGCTTTCGAGTTGACCAGCAACTCTGGAAAGGGCACCGTCTGGCCAGCCGCCAGCTTCTGAGCCAACTCTTTGCGCAGCTGGTTGCCTTTCAAGCTCTTGTCGACACCTAACTGGCTGACCATCTGCGCAGCTTGCTTCTTTGCATCGCCTGCCATGGAATTCTGATTACCTTGTATGCCACCAAATAAGCGCTCGAAGTTTTCGAAATCGGATTTGGTCCATTGATCGAACGGGTGTTTATGGCACTGGGCACATTGAATGCGAACGCCCAGGAAGGTGTAGGCAAAGCCAATGGCTTTCTCCTCTGGCGTGCGAAAGTTCTGTCGCACCCAGTAGTGAACCAGTCCGGGTCGCTCCGCAAATTTTTCACCCGTGGTGTCCTGGCATATTTGCGACATGGCCGAACAATAGTCGGCATACGATTCATCCGGCAAACGACTCTTGGCGGTGACAATGCCCTCGACTAGATCGTCGTAGGGCATGTTCTGCTGGACCCGCTGATGAATCCACTGATACCACTGAGTGGAAGGTAAATCACCACGCTGGACGGGTAAGAAGTTGCGCAATTGGTCATCGTTATTGCCCGTCATGTCACAGAAGAAAGTAGCCCACTGGGCTGCGTAACCTGGGCGCTCAAGCAGTTCATCGATCTTACGTGCACGCTTATCGGAACTGGTATCGGCCATAAAGGCCAGCACTTCATCGGCCGTGGGCAACGTACCGGTCACATCCAGCGAAACCCGCCGCAAAAACTCTTCATCCGTCGACAACTCTGAGGGCACAATCCCCAGGCGACGCAGTTTGTCATTGATCAGTTCATCGACTCGCGTCGTGCTAACAATGTTAGGATAAGTTGATTCGTCGAGTTCAGAATACGGCCTTAAAACCTCGATGGGCACAACTCCGTTGTCATAGGAGACAACGACGTGAGAATCGCCTACATCGCCGGCGGTCACTAATCCCTGTTCGTCGATGGTCACGACCGCTGGATCGTTGGATTGAAAACGGCACAAGCAGGTAACATCTTCCGCCCGACCTGTTTTCCAATGCGCGATGACTTTCAATTGTTGCGTCGCGCCTTTGGTTCTGAAAGCCAGACTGGTTGGCTGGACTTCTAAATGCTCGAGCTGTTCGACTTGTTTGTTTTCGAAAGGTGCTTTGGCTTCGATCCACTTCCGCAGAACCCAATACTCCCAGCTATTCAACTTAAAACGCTGACCACCTTCGTGCATATCGGCATCGACAGGCTTGGTGAGCACCAGGCTCTCCAGTGGCTTATCACGATCGATACGCCCATGTTCCAACAGGGCCTGGTGATCGGCTGCGAAGTCGAAACCAAACAGCGACAATCGAAAATCACCGCGGCCCTGGAAGGAACCATGACACGCGCGGCCATTGCATCCCAAGCGTCCCAGCAAGGGACTGACATGCCGCTGGAAACTGGGCAGCTCGTCGCCAGTATATTGCCCCGAAGCGTCGGGCGCAAAACGCGTCTGGATTGAAGGCAGTGGCTCATCGGCAGCACTCCAGTGGGAAGCGCACAATACCAGCAGGGCTATCGAGATGATGGAGGATTGTTTCATGGTCATCGCAAGTTATTTCTTAGACTTATTACCCGAACGTTCAATGCGGTTTTCCCAGGTCTTGAGACCTTTGGAAATGACGTTCTCGGACTGCTCCTGACGCCGGCCCAGTTGTTGCGATACCTGACTCAAGCGGGTTTCGATGCGAGTCTTCTCGAGCGTCAAACGCTTGATGGATAATTCATTTTCGCGAGTGACAAGCTGTTTCAACTTTTCGCGATCTTCATCCCCCAGTTTTTGATTCTTGGCAGATGCGGCGGCGGCCAGCAATCGCAACTCAGCTGCGTTCTTCCAAAGTGCCAGTTCAACTTCGTACAAATCAGGATCTTTTTCTTGCAGATTCAATAATCGATCACGCATCTTGCGACTTTCACGCAACGCTTGCCGATAGTCGGCCGGCTGTTTGCTTTTCAGAAAGCTCATCAACTTGGCGAGCTCAGGCTGATGTTGCTGCACAAACGCCAGCACATCCTCATCAGCCGCATTGGCCTGAACTGTTGCAGGTGCGTCTTGCGGCAGATCCGACCACGGGTGCGGTGTGGGATCATTGGCTAAAGCTGGCACCGCGCTGCAGAGCGCAGCCAATTGCCATACAACTAGTAGCAGCACCAACCGATTCGGCACAATCAGATGTGTCACAAGTGAACAGCCTACTAGACCATGGGATGTCTGGCGATCGTTTATCAACTGGCCGCTCCCTGGGCATAAAATTCGCGAGCCGCATCCATCAACCAATCCTCTTCTTGGACAACTGGATCCGAAATTAACGGCAGGTTGACAGAGTTCTCGGATGGATCGACTTCCGTAACCAGACTCTCACCGCTATCGGTTTCACTCAGGGCTAGCCACTCGCGTGCAATGGCCTTTTGAGTTGTTGCCAATGGATCGGAAACTTGATTGGAATCTGGCGATTCGGTGTCCCAACGTGATATTGCATAGACTGACAGGCCACTAGCCAGCAGTAGCGTGGCAGCCAGACTGGCTAAAGTTCGCCAATGCCAAGCGTCACTGTGATCGATGGCCAGACTGGCCGCAGCCGATGCCTGCGGATTGATCGAGAGGCTGGCAGTTTGAAGCTGCTCGATGTGCGCCATGGCTGTGGCTACAGCCATAGCTAGTGACACATTATCCAGCATTCGTTGTTCGAATGCCTGGCGATCCAAAGTCGGATCATCCAGCACATAGCGATATGCGTCCCACTCTAGTTGTTGACTCATGTTAAACGGTTCCGCAACTTCTCAACTGCCAGCCGCATGCGCGAGAGCACGGTACCCAAGGGCAATTGCAGTTGGTCTGCGATTTGTTGAAAAGTTTTCTCTTCAACTAACCGCATCCGTACTATCAACTGCTGCTCGCTGGGCAACTGGCTGAGCGCCATCCGCACGCGATTAAGTTCCTCTATTTGCTCCAACTGCTTATCGGCAGTCGGGCCAGTTTCGTATTCGTTTGGGTGCTCGCGAACCGCCCAGCGCTGTTGGATTTGTGCTTGCCGTCCGCGACTGCGGCGTACGCTCAGGGCGCTCAACTGCACGGTGCGCACCAGCCAACCTGCCCGCTGCGGGATAGGAATCTCATGGATGCGAGTCGCCAAGAGCAAAAAAGCGTCTTGGACTGCATCTTCGGCCAACAGCGGATCGCGAAGCATGGCGCGGGCCAGGCGAATCAGCATCGGAGCCAGTTCTTTATGAAGAGCGGCAACTGGTTCGTCGTCTGAATAGCTCTGCTCAGCCGACTCAGCCACCTTGTTCAACCCTTCCGACACCGATTACTGTTCCCGGGAGATATGTCCGCCGGGAAAGAGTTTATTCACAGCCATAACCATTTCTGCGAAAAAGAATTCTAAGCTCTTGGAAGTAGCCGCGTGCTTAGAACTGCCTTAAGAGAATCGCATCTCTGTCAATTCTATCGCCAGGCATTCAGCGCAGTGGCAGGGCTGGGGCAGGGACCAAGGATTGGCCAATAGCCGACGCACAATATCGTCCTCTGCCGGAGCTTGGTCAACCGCCAATTGCTCGATAGGACACTCTTCGTGGCCGCTAGCAGCCGCCGCGGGTGGAGCCACCGGACCGACCAATTCCCCCTCTGGAATCAAGGCGGCTGTAGTCAACGATGAGTTTGAGGGCGATGCTTCGACCGACCCAGGGCTGGAACTGTCAAACGGCAAGCAAGCTTCGCCTTCAGCCGTGAACCCACCGGCAATGATCGACATGGAACCAGCCGCTGCGACTTCGCCCTCGCCGCCAGCACCGTTGATGGCGTTAATCACCAGCAGTGCATCGATGGCTGTCAGAAACGCATCGTTGGAAACATCGACGTAGGGTGGAGTCGACAGACCGGCGGTGCTGAGATCCGATGGCGTGTTAACATTTAAGAGATTGATAATCAGCAGGGCATCGATGGCCGTGATCTGTCCATCTGCGTTAACATCCGCCGGCAATTGAGCATTGTGCCAGGCTGTGTTTTGAAAGTTGATCCCGTAGTCGACATGCTCTAAAGCAGTGGATGAGTATTGAACGGCCTGTGTTGCGCCACCGACTGTGGTAATCACGGAGTTAATGGTTGGCAGCACGACCTGGACATTGTACTGACCGATGGGCAAGTTGGAGAAACTGTAGCGACCGAAACTATCAGAAGTCGTTTGAGTTTTGGGGCCGTATTGAATATTGTCAATCTTGATCCCAGTTTCCATATGACCGTATACGATCATGTAGGAGATATCGAGCGCATCGCGACCAATCTCCAACTTTTGAACCTGGCCAGCTTGCAACGCTTGACTGGTCGCACGGGCCAGCAGATTGCCGTCGATGTCATAGGCCTCCAGTCGACCATAGCTAGTCGCACCCGATCCAATTACATCCACGGATACATAGCTGGTCGACGCATCAAAGTCGATTTGCAATCGGCGTCGCGGGTTCCAGGTCTCAGCAAATCCGCCGCGGCTCAAACTATACGGCCTGAACACTCGTGCGCCGGTAGTCGCATTGGCATCAGCCACCGAACCCAAGGTACCGTTGGAGTCGTTGCCAAAGGCCGAGATCGTTACGTTAGGATAGGCATTGGAAGCGACGGTGCCTGGAACTTGCGAATCCGGTTCGATCGCTCGGGCCAGTGTGATGGCTGAGCCGCTGGCATCGACCAAGCGCAGTGCCTGACCGCCCATGCCCACTTCGGTAACATCGAACAAACCGTTAGCATTTTCATCGTTGAAGATAAACCCATTGATGCCCACGACTGGAGTGACATCGGGCACGGCTCCGATTTCGCCTTCGAAGATATTGCTGGTGATGCCCGTCTGGTCATCGATGGCCCGGATTTGAATGGTGCCCGCTTGAACTCCGGCCAATGGTATCGAGAGATTCAAACTGGCCTGATAAACATCCGGTGACGCGACGACCAGCCAGTCTCCATCGTTGATTTTGGCTTCGATACGACTGATGCGATTGAGCGTAATATCGTTGCCCAGGCCCGAGGTGTTCTTGTTGGGTAGCGTTTGCACCTGGGCGCTACCGACGAATCTATAGCTGCCTGTGGTCACATCGACTCGGCCAACACCATCCAGGGCCAGTGGCACATCGAGCACATCAAAGATACCATCGCCATCGGAATCTTGCCAACCCAACTGACCCAAGGTACTGGTCGGACTAATGATCTGCGAATAAGCATCCGTCAGAGAAGTTCCAGCAGACATGATGCTTGGAGCTTGAACGAAGTTGGGATTGGGATTGCCGTCGAATGCATTGGTGTTCTGCGTATTGTAGTAGCCACGCTGGGCGTAGTATGACGCGCTGCCAGCATACTCATCACGCGCCCAAAACATGTGGCCTGTTTCGTGAGCAAAGGTGGAGGCTGGACGCGTAGAGGGTATGACGAAGAACAAGCCTCCAGCAAATGCAAAGGCGCGAGAGAACGAACCACCCGGCGCAAAGGTACCTTCGGTCTCGATTTCTGAGTTGGCTACGAAGATGGTAAACGACCAGTTGGCCTGGGCCTTCAAACGCTGCGCTTGATTAAAGGCTCGCATGTTCTCTTCCAGACTGCTGAACTGGTCGTAACCATTTCGCATCAGGAATTCTTGGGACCAGAGCGCATAGTCGTCCGAGCGGCGATTGATGGGCTCGTAGGCTGTCGGCGAAGGTGTTTCGACATAGGTCGTATCGATCACAAACTCGAGATCGTGAACGCTGGTCTGGGTAGCCAGCAAATCGCCCCACCACTCAAACGCTTCGTTGATCTTGGCCAGCACCGCATCTTTGTGGGGCTGGTTCCAGTTTTCCGTGCTAGCATCAACCTGGCCAGTGCTTTCCAGAAAAACTGGTGTGACAGCCACTCGTCCGAGCAGAAACTCACCCGTATCATTGGGCGTCGCGCCGAAGGGCATGGCAGCTTGCACCCAGCGACTCTCCAGCAACTCAGGTTGCGATAGTTTTCTCTCACTCCGCGAGAGGCAACGAGACCCTCGGCCCACACCGGATTCACCCGTATTTTTGCTCTTAGCGGAAGTCAGCGGAGCAATAAATTTGAACATGGACTAGTCCCGGAGAAGCCGCCTGGCCACGAACGCCGAACCCTAGTTAGATGCTAGTCGGGCACAATGGTTCCCTGAAACCCGGGCTCGGCTGGGCTGGCACAGTTCGGAGCTTTCTCCCCTATGGTATACGGATTTTTACGATTATGCCGCTGCCGTGACATCCGCCGCGCCAATTCGTCCTAGTAGCGGACCACCTCCAGTGTTCGGGCCGCCGCCCGAAAGCCTTGACGGCTTCCGTTACGAGTCGGGAACCACCACCCCCCAGGAGACCCGGAATCGATGATGAGTAAGCACGCCACTAAGCGTCGACGCGCCAATGGGCGATTACGATTTGAGTCGCTCGAGTCGCGGGCCCTGATGGCTGCCGACCTGCTGCAACTGGATCAGTCAATCTATTCGCAAGATCACTTCTTGGTTCAATTCCGCGAAGGCACATCGGCCAGCTCGGCCATCGGGACCTCCGTGGCCGGTGCTACGATTACGAAGCAGATTTCGTCTGATGGCTGGTATCAGGCAACCCTGAAAAACGGAGCGAGTCTGACCGATTCCTTGGCCGCCTTCGAAGCGCTGAGCCATGTGGCAGTGGTCACTCCCGACTTCCGCGTCTCTGTTACCGCCACACCCAATGACACAAACTACGCCAGCCAATGGGCGTTAGAAAACAGCGCGGATGCTGACATCGATGCAGCTCAAGCTTGGGACTATGGCACGTCGACCTCGGTCGTCGTAGCCGTCATTGATACGGGCATCGATTACACGCATAGCGATCTGGCCGCCAACATTTGGTCGAACACCGATGAGGTGGCTGGCAACGGCATCGATGACGACAACAATGGTTACGTCGATGACACGCGCGGCTGGAATTTTGTGCGTGACAACAACAACCCCATGGACGACAACGGTCACGGCACACACGTGGCCGGCACAATTGGGGCTGTAGGCAACAATAGCCTGGGCATTTCCGGTATCGCATGGAGCGTCAAAGTCATGGCGCTCAAGTTCATGGATTCCACCGGCTCGGGTAACTTGAGCGATGCAGTCGCGGCCATCGATTACGCCCGCGTCAACGGAGCCAAGATCATCAATGCCAGTTGGGGTGGCGGCGGATTTTCCAGCGCTCTTCAAGCAGCCATTCAACGCTTCCAAAACGCTGGCGGTATTTTCGTAGCCGCAGCGGGAAATGAAGCCGCCAACAATGCAACGAGAGCCAGTTACCCAGCCAACTATGCAGGTGTTATCTCGGTAGCCGCATCAACCAGTTCTGACACGCTAGCCAGCTTTTCCAATTACGGTACCAACGTCGATATCGCCGCGCCAGGTCAGAGCATCCTCAGTACAATTCCCGGCAATCGCTACGCCAGCTACAGCGGCACATCGATGGCTTCGCCCCACGTCGCCGGTGCGTTAGCCTTGCTATGGGGCCAGTCGACTACGCTGACTGCTGCACAACTAACCAGCCTGGTCTTGTCCAACACCGATGCGGTCCTTACCAATCGAACTACCTACGGTCGATTGAATGTGGGTAAAGCGGCTGCGGCGTTGGCAGGTACCAATAATGATGGCGGCGATACAACCTCGCCCTATGTCACCGGTTCGGTGTTTAACGCCACTAGTAGCGGCCTATCGAGCATCACGGTTACTTTCTCCGAAGCCCTGGCCACATCGACGGTCCTGCCGTCGGCCTTCGCACTCAGTGGCCCGGGCGGTTCCATTGCCATAACTTCGGTCACACAGATTAATGCGACGACTTGGAGACTGAACTTTGCCAATCAAACGGCCGCAGGTACGTATACGCTCGTCGTATTACCCACGCTCACAGATGTAGCCGGTAACCGTTTGAATCAAGATCGAGACGCGACAGCCGGTGAAGCGGTTCAAGACCGTTACACCGCGACCTATACTTTGGCTGCGACCACATCGCAGAATTACACGCGCAACGGGCCGATCGCCATCCGAGATGCAACTCGCACGAGCGTCAGTGCGACACTAATCACCATCGATGTCACTAATTCGTTTGCGATTAGCGACCTGAACGTGGTACTATCGCTAGATCATACCTATGTCAGCGACCTGCGCATTCGCTTGATCGCACCCGATGGCACCAGCGTGCTACTGGTCAATCGGCGCGGCGGTTCGAGCGACAATCTACAAGTCACCTTTGATGACGAAGCTTCGGCCTTGGTCTCTTCGGCTTCTACGCTCAATGGCACATTCCGCCCCGAGCGAGCCCTATCCGCCTTTGACGGCAAGAACGCGGCCGGGCGGTGGACGTTAGAAATTGTCGATTTGGCGAGAGTCGATTCGGGAACCTTCAATAGCGTGCAGTTGCAATTTGCAGGAACCACATCGGCGTCGAGCACCGGATCTGGTACCACCGGCAATACCAGCAGCGCTTCGTTTTCGTTAGCCAGTTGGGCAGCGGCGGCCATCCAAGAATGGCTGCGCCGCCTAAATCGCTAATCTCTGTTTAAAGATGGGAGAATAAAAAATAGCGTGTCCCGGCTACTCGTCGGTGACGCAACCTTCCGAGGCGCTCTTCACATTCTTGATGTACTTGAACAAGGTCCCGCGTGTCGCTTTGAGGGCAGGGGCTTTGAAGGCGGCGCTGCGCCTCGCTAGTTCTTCATCGGTGACTGCTACATCGAGCCGATTCTTTTCGGCATCGATTGTTATCTGTTCGCCGTCGCGGACCAAGGCCAGCGGACCACCGATTTGAGCTTCGGGAGTGATGTGCCCAACAATAAATCCGTGTGAACCGCCGGAGAAGCGACCATCGGTCAGCAGAGCTACGTCGCTGCCCAATCCCGCGCCCATGATCGCTGAGGTGGGCGTCAACATTTCAGGCATACCTGGACCGCCTTGCGGACCTTCGTAACGAATGACGATGACATCGCCCTTTTGGATCTTCTTTTGTTCCAGGGCGGCCAACATGTCCTCTTCGCTATCGAAACAGCGTGCCGGGCCGGCGAACACCAGGCCTTCTTTGCCCGTGATCTTGGCCACGGCACCGTCGGGCGCAAGATTGCCACGCAAGATTTGAATATGACCGGTGGGCTTGATCGGCTGCTCCACGGGCTGAACAATCTTTTGGCCAGCCTTGAGGCCTGGCAAATCCTTGACGTTCTCAGCCAAAGTCTGGCCGGTAACAGTCAAGCAACTGCCATCCATGTAGCCCTTCTCCAGCAAGTATTTCATGACCGCAGGTGTGCCCCCGACGGAATGTAAATCTTCTTGCACGAACTTGCCGCTGGGTTTGAGGTCGGCAATGAAAGGCACTCGATTGCTAACAGCCTGAAAATCATCGATCGTCAGGGGCACACCTACGCTGCGCGCCATGGCGATCAAGTGCAGCACTGCGTTGGTCGAACCACCCAGCGCTATGACAACGACCATGGCGTTTTCGAAAGCCGTCCTGGTCATGATGTCGCGTGGCTTGATGTCTTTTTCAAGTAAGTTCAAGATGGCCTGACCGGCGCGTCGGCATTCATCCAACTTGGCTGGATCTTCTGCGGGAATGGAACCGCTGTAGGGCAGCGACATTCCGAGAGCTTCGATGGCTGAGGCCATCGTGTTAGCGGTGTACATGCCTCCGCAGGCGCCGGCTCCTGGGCACGAACGGCGCACGATCTCAGCCCGCTCCTCGTCGCTGATTTGGCCCGAAAGATATTGGCCATAACATTGGAATGCCGACACGATATCCAAGGAATGACCGTTCCATTTACCGGGACGAATGGTGCCACCGTAAACCATGATGGCTGGACGATTGAGTCGTCCCATGGCAATTAAACACCCCGGCATGTTCTTGTCACAACCGGGCAGAGCCACTAGTGCGTCGTACCATTGGCCGCCCATTACCGTTTCGATCGAATCGGCAATCAGATCTCGCGACTGCAAGGAGTAGCTCATGCCCTCGGTGCCCATCGAAATACCATCGCTAACGCCGATCGTATTAAATCGCATGCCCACCAGCCCCGCCGCTTGCACGCCTTCTTTGACGGCGGCCGAGAGGTCATTCAGGTGCATATTGCAGGTATTGCCTTCATACCACACACTGGCGATCCCGACTTGCGCCTTGTTCATGTCTTCGGAGGTCATGCCCGTGCCATACAGCATGGCCTGCGAGGCCCCCTGGCTTTTGGGCTGGGTAATACGGCTAGAATATTTGTTCAGCATAGCAGTTGATAATCTATCGAGGGTTGTGTGGGTAAGTGCGGGAAGAGCATAATCGTAACTGGAAGTGGCATAGGCTTCCAGCCTGTGTGGCAACTGTGGCATAGGCTTCCAGCCTGTGTGGCAACTGTGGCATAGGCTTCCAGCCTGTGTGGCAACTGTGGCATAGGCTTCCAGCCTGTGTAGATTTACGTGGCATAGGCTTCCAGCCCGTGTACCTGCAAGTATTCATAAAAGACCCAACTGACGTTTGCGAGCAGATATTCAACACTTCGGGCGACCACCCTCTGAGACCAACAAGCGAGAACAACATGGTTCGACAATGGATCCTACTGCTGGGACTGGCCTTGACGACAAGCGTGGCGGGGGCTGAGCCACCAGCCGAGTTACCCAAGCTGGAAGAGGGTTTTACCTGGCTCTTTGATGGCAAGACCGTCGATGGTTGGGAGGGAAATATCAAGTGGTTTCGCGTCGAAAATCAAGCGATCATCGCTGGATCGCTGAAAGACAAGATTCCCAACAACGAGTTTCTATGCACCGCGCAAACGTATGACAACTTTGAATTGCGACTGCAAGTGAAGCTGGAAGGCGAGGGCAACAACGCAGGCATTCAGATCCGCTCAACACGCGTTCCGAACCACTATGAAGTTAGTGGTTACCAGTGCGATGTGGGAGCCGCTTTTGGACGTAGTGTCTGGGGCGCACTGTACGATGAATCCCGCCGCAACAAAATGCTGGCTGAGGGTCCGACAGAGGATGTGGGCAAGTGGACCAAAGTTAACCAGTGGAACGACTTGACGGTTCGCTGCCAGGGCCCACGCATTCAGATTCAGTTGAATGGTCACCCAACGGTCGATTATGTGGAAGCGGATAATAAGATCCCCCAAACGGGCATCATCGGTTTACAAATTCATTCCGGTCCGCCCACCGAAGCCTCTTACCGCGCTATCCGCATCAAGAAGCTATAACCAACTAGTAAGATCCCGACCTCACTATTCAAATTTCAACGATAACACGTCTTCATGCACGATCCACGCAAATTTGTGTACTTCGATTTAGGTAACGTTCTCGTTCACTTTGATCATGACATTGCTGTCCGCAACGTAGCAGGTCTGACCGGCCACGAGGCAGTAGTCGTGCGCGAAGCGATTTTCGCGAGCGGACTGCAGGATGAACTCGAAACCGGTCACATTACTCCCAGCGAGTTCTCACAACGCGTCACCAGCAAACTGGCTTGCCAGTTGAGCGAAGGGGAGTTCTTGGATGCCATCAGCGCGATCTTCACACCCAACGATGCCATCATCGTGGTGCTGGAACAACTCAAGCGCGCTGGCGTACCGATGGCGGTCTTGTCCAATACTTGTCAGCCCCACTGGCTATGGCTGCTCAAGCAGAACTGGCCGGTCCTGGCTGGTTGGTTTGACTTTTATGTCCTCAGTTACGAAGCTCGCAGTATGAAACCGGATGCCGGCATTTACAAAGTGAGCGAACAGCGGGCCGGTCGAACCCCAGAATTGCTGTTCTTCACGGACGATCGAGCGGACAATATCGCGGCGGCCGCGACTCGCGGTTGGGCGACTCACCAGTTTCGAACCGTGGAACCATTGGTGGCGGAATTGGGGCCCTGGTTGGGGCTTGAGTTGCAAGTGGAACCAGATGGACGCGGATCTCGGGTATGACTTCGCCGCTCCACAAGCGACTTGCGCCAGCGAGCGTACCTGGTATTTACTTGTGGACCGACTGTGCGTATCTGCGAGGCTATCGCTTGCAGGTGCACTACACGCAGCAGCCTTATCGCCTGTTGGATCGGCGCGGTCGCCGCTTGGTGGTCGGCTCGCGCGAGACATGCCAGCGCAGACTCGATGAACTGCGTGAGGTGGAGAAGCTAGAACTGCCGACCGGTCCAGTCATTCTCCTGCTGCATGGTATGGCGAGAAATGCCTGGACCATGCTGCCGCTGGCTCGATATCTGCATGACCAGTGGCCGGAAGCCGAAGTAATCAATTTTCAGTACGCCAGTACTTGTGCACCCGTGATAACCCACGCCAAATGGTTGGTCGAGTTTTTGAGTTATGCTGCAGATGCGAGTGAAGTGCACTTTATTGGTCACAGTCTGGGCAACATTGTCGCGCGCCGTGCCTTCAAACTGGCGGAAGAGGGGCTAGCCCAGTTGCCCAAAATTGGCCGCATGGTCATGCTCGGACCACCCAATCAAGGTTCGCAGATCGCCCTGAAACTGAAAGGCCTGGTGCCACTTGCCTGGTTTAACGGCCAGCCTTTTATGCAGGTGGGAAGAGATTGGAAAGTTTTCGCCAGTGAACTTGCCGTCCCGCCGTGTCCGTTTGGGATCATTGCAGGCAGCGTACCATGGTTGGATTCGATTCATCCACTGGTTCGCGGCCCTAGCGATGTGATTGTGAGCGTCGAGGAGACACGATTGGCGGGAGCGGCGGATTTCATGACGGTGCCGGTGGGCCATACCTGGTTGATGGCCAGTCGTCGCGTTCAGCAAGCTACGTTAAACTTTCTTCGCACAGGTCATTTTACTTCGGTCAACCACGCTTAAGGAACGACATGTCTTCCGCGCCGACCGTTCGAACTTCCAATACGACTGAGAACGAAAAACGCGCAGTCGCGGTCATCGACATCGGCGCTACCAGTATTCGCATGGCGATTGCCGAGATCGATGCAGCCGGGAGTATCCGCATTTTGGAAACGCTCTCCCAGGCCGTTTCGCTGGGCAAAGACACATTCACGCAGCGGCGCGTGCGCAAGCAATCCATCGAAGACTGCGTACGTGTCCTGAAGAGCTATCGCAAACTGCTAGCCGAGTTTGGGATCACGCGTCCAGAGCAAATGCGAGTGGTGGCGACCAGCGCGGTGCGTGAAGCCATGAACCGGTTGGCGTTCCTGGATCGCATCTTCATTGCCACGGGCATGGTAGTCGAACCGCTGGATGAAGCCGAAGTGAACCGCATCACCTACATGGGCATTCAACCTCTGTTGAAAGTCGATCCTAAACTTTCGAGCGATCGAACCGTCATCGTCGAGGTCGGCGGCGGCAGTACCGAGGTCTTGGTCGTTCGGGCCGGCAACGTCTTGTTTTCGAACACTTATCGGTTAGGTTCTTTGCGCCTCCTGGAAACGCTCGAGAA
This sequence comes from Rania fehmarnensis, assembly GCF_056494185.1. Taxonomy (NCBI): domain Bacteria; kingdom Pseudomonadati; phylum Planctomycetota; class Planctomycetia; order Pirellulales; family Pirellulaceae; genus Rania; species Rania fehmarnensis. Next base: position 1,345,288 of record NZ_CM151398.1, on the reverse strand, counting down.
GTTCGATGCGCCACTGGCCAAACAGCGTGCCATCATGGAGAGCCAGATTCAACGCGTCGTCGAGCAGATTTGCGAGCATGTGCCGAGCGATACTCCGCTACAGGTCATTGGCATCGGCGGCGATGTGCGGTTCGCAGCCAACCATTTGCTCACCGATTGGACGAGCGGTTCGCTGGGTCAAATCAGCGTCAGCGCCCTGAACGACTTCGCGCGCCAGATGTTGCGCATGAGCGATGATGAAATTGTGCAGCGTTATGGAGTCAGTTTCCAAGATGCCGAGACGATCGGACCAGCACTGCTGAGTTATGTGCTGCTGGCGCGTGGCTTTCGAGCGGAAACACTGCGAATCGCCGATACGAACCTGCGCGATGGATTGCTGCAAGACTTGGCGCTGCGCGATATGTGGACGGCTGACTTTCGCAACCAAATTGTGCGCTCGGCCATTAGCTTGGGCAGAAAGTTTGACTTTGATGCCAAGCATGCGCGGCACATCGCCGACCTGGCGCGCAAGTTGTTTGCTGAATTGCAGGCCGAGCATCAACTCGAATCACGCATGGAGTTGTTGCTGTATCTAGCTGCGCTCCTGCATGAGATCGGACTGTACATTAACGTACGCAGCAATCACAAGCATGCGATGTATTTGATTCGCAACAGCGAGCTTTTTGGGCTTAGCCGCCGCGATGTGCTGTTAGTTGCACTGGTCGCTCGTTACCATCGCCGCAGCAGCCCTCAGCCCGATCATGAAGGCTATGCCAACCTCGATCGTCAAGACCGTGTGGCGGTATCGAAGTTAGCAGCTATCTTGCGACTGGCGATCGCTTTGGATGAATCGCGCAGCCAACGCATTAGCAGCATCAAGTGCCGAATTGAAAACAATCGCCTGATCATCATCGCCACGGGTGTGGACGATGTTTCGCTAGAGCAATTGGCACTGCGTCAGACCGGCAACCTGTTTGAAGAAATCTTCGGTTACCCCGTGCAAATTCGCTCACTCCGCCGCAGTCTGTAAGACTCTGCGGCGGCCGAGTTCGGGTCTCCACCAAGTGCAGAGAAGCAGAGACAGCTTGCTTCTGTCTCTGCGAACTCAGAGCTTTACATTGCCCAACCTTCTTGTGCGAAGATGTTATCGATTGCATCCAGGAAGCGATTGGCACTGCGCACCGGTGGTGCAGCCAGGCTGATTTGCGTGAACTGCAGTTGGCTGAGGCCACCCAAGACGCGGACAACTGTGTTGCCTGCATTGTCGTACATGGTCAGGAACTTGCCCTTGGTCAGGTTTGCAACCCAAACATCGTGGGCACTGTCGACCACGGTCAGCGTGCCTTCGGTGCCCGCAGAATTCAGGGCGACTTCGGCGAATTGAATTCCATCAAAGCCGTTCAGATGCGAGAACCACTTCTGTGCGCCATCGGAACCTAAGACCGCGTACAAACCGTTGCTGGCCAAGGTCGAGCCAGATGCATAGTAGCGCGAAGCCAGACGCTCCATCACCGATGCATAACCTTCGGCCACACCCAATACACTGAAGTCGTAACCGGTAACGTCCAGGCCACCCACTCCACCGATAGTGAAGGTGAAGGCGTTATTGTTGATGAGGCCATCGCTATCGCCCAAGCTGCCCGCTGTATCTTTACCATCGATCAACAACGTAGGATTAACGAAGCTGACGGTGTAAGTGCCAGGAGCCAGGTCACCGAAGTTGTAGCTGCCATCAGCCAGGGTTGTGTAAGATTCGGAAACCGCTGTGCCCTGCGAGCTACCTGTCAGATTAACAATCACACCACCCAGCGTCCGCTCAGCTGCTTGCTTAACGCCATCATTGGTTTCGTCGACAAAGACCATACCCGAAATTGAGCTAGCTTGGAAGTCTTCCACGTTGACCGTAACGGTACCCGTGGCCGACTTGAAGTCATTGGCTCCGGCGGTTTGACCGTTATCAGTTACGGTGTACTGGAAGGTGGCCGCACCCGAGAAATCTGTAGCAGGCGTGAATACGACTTGACCATTGACGAGCGCAACGGTCCCGTTAACAGCATTGCTTACAGCTGTAATGCTAAGGGTTTGACCACTTTCGTTAGTGGGACCTGGTCGATCGTTGGTGAGCAGGGTAGTAGCCGGAATCGTTACGGCGACGTTCTTGGAGGCTCCAACTGTGTCAGTCACAACAACCGGCGCATCGTTGACGGCAACCACGGTCATCGTAACAGTGGCCGTAGCTTCCAGAGTCGGTGTGCCGTTATCACGAATCGTATAGGTGAAGGTATCCGTACCCACGAAATCTGCGGCCGGCGTGTAGCTGATCGATGCTCCGCCGTTGTTGAGAACCACGGTGCCGCCTTGAGCACTGGTGCCAACAGCGACAATCGTTAGCGTCTGGCTGGCTTCATCGGTCGCGGTAGCTGGACCAGGCCTATCGTTGGCTAGCAGCGTAGTCGCGGTAATGGTTGCGGTAACGTCTTCATTAGTGGTAGCCGCATCACCGACTGCAATTGGCGCATCGTTGACTGCGGCGACGGTAACCGTTACGGTCGCAGTGCCACTCTGTGCTGGCGTGCCAGTATCGGTTGCAGTGTAAGTGAAAACAAACTGACCGTTGAAATCTGTCGACGGCGTATAGATCACGTTGCCGCCGCTCAGAGCTACGGTTCCGCCAGTGCTCGAGACAGCTTGGACCGCAGTAATGCTCAGTGTTTGCGAGGCGGTTTCTCCTACGCCTGGCGAATCGTTGGAAAGCAATGAGGTCGCAGTTATAGTCGCAGCCGTGCCTTCGGTAGCATTGGCAGTATCATTGGCTAGCACTGGTGGATCGTTGACATCAGTAACCGTGACGATGACCGTACCGGTTGAATTCTCTCCACCGGAAGGCGTTTCGTTCATCAAATAGGTAAACGTATCAGTACCAGAGAAGTTGCCGTTCGGTACATAGCGGAGCGTATCGTCGGTCAGATCAGCCGGTGTGCCATTGTCATTGAGAGTTACCGTGCCGTTGGCTGGTTGGGTAAAGCTGATCAGCGTTGCAGTGGCGCCAGTATTGGTGCGATCGTTATCCAACACATCGATTGTAATTGGAGTAGTGGAGTCTTCGGTTGTGGTTGGACGGTCTATAGTTGCCCGTGGCAAACTGGTGGCCTGTACGTCAATGGTTACAGTTGCCGTATCGGTTAACCCGCCGCTATCACGAATCGTATAGGTAAATGTATCGGTGCCGATGAAACCAGTCGCCGGTGTGTAACTGATCGTTTGTCCGGCAATAGCCACGGTACCGGTGGGCGTGCCACCGATTGCCGTAATGGACAAGGTGTCATTCACATCGTTAGCACCTGCGGTGTCGTTGGCCAGGATATTAAGCGTATTGCCTGTGCTACCTTCATCAACGGTCAGCGAGTCATCCACTGCATTCGGTGGATCATTGGTGACGGTCACAGTGACGGTAACCGTCTGAGTCTTGAAGTCGTTGGCCCCGTTGGTTTGACCGTTGTCGGTAACGACGATGGTGAAGGTGTCCGTGCCTGAGAAGCCTGCGGCTGGGGTATAGACAACCGAGCCCGAGTTGAGGGCTACCGTACCACCACTGGTGCTGGGCGAGTTAACCGAAGCGACGCTGAGAACTTGAGCGCTCTCACCCGGACCGGCCGAACCGCCGACAGTCACTTGAGCAGGCGTCAGGGTTAGGGCCTTGCCGAGATTCGTGGCAGCCGTTTGGGCCGGCACGGTAATTGGATCGTTGACCGCAGTTACGGTCATGGTCACGGTAGCCGTTGCGGTGTTACCGAGGTTGTTGGTAACGGTGTAGGTGAACGTTTCGGTACCAAAGAAGTTGGCGGCGGGTCGGTAATTGATCTGACGGCCAGCTTGAGAAATCGTAGCGGTACCGCCGCTGGGAAGCGTGCCAATCGAAGTAATTGTAAAGCTAGTGCCGGCCTGCAGCGTATCATTGCTGGTGACGTTGAAATCCGCGGCCGTGGCATCTTCAGCTACCGAGAACGCATCGTTAACGGCAACGATGCCCGACGCGATGGTCAAAGTAAACGGCGAACCGTACAGGATCAAGTTGGTGGGGACAGTATCTTTCGGGAAGACCAGCGTCTCGTGAGCTGGGAAATCTTCAGCGGCGTTTGGCGTGAAGGTCACGGTACCTGCAGCCGTGGTACGCAGAGTGGCTACGAAGAACAAGCGCTCTTCTTCAGGATTGCTCGGTGCACCCAAACCGCCCGTGGCACCAACTTCATCAAATTGGTTGTTGCCTAACGTTGCGTTACGACCGGTTGTAAATTCATCGGAGAAGCGGAAGGCTGCAGCCACAGCGCCTGGATTGGCCGGATCAGCTGGGAACTTATCCGTCAGCGAAACATCGAGTGTTTGGCCGGTCTGCACTACTACGCCTGAGGAATCGACAGTGACCAGGCTTACATCCTGACCAGCGAGGTCATTAACGAAGATGATGTCAAAGGTACGGCGAGAGATGTTGGCCGTTTGGTCAGAAGCAGCGGCTACGGCATCCACCTTTACGAGCACGTTGCCTGCACCGATGTTGGGCAGAGCCTCAAGTGCGGACTGCATCGCGGCGGCGAAAACAGGAGCCGATCTGAAAGTAGTGCCGTTGAATAGGTTCACCGCAGCAGTCGTCTGTCCGCCATAGGTGAACTTGAAGTTGCTAGACGATCCAGCCGCGCCACCTTGCAGCTTGTCGAAGAAGAACTTGAACGACTGAACTTCACCGACATTCAGTTCGAACTTGCTCGCGTCGGAATAATCAATGTCCAAAAAGGCAGTAAACACACCTTGAGCAGCGAATCGCAAGTCCTGCACATAGGTGCGCAGCTGCACTAGCTGATCCACTGAAGCCGTGTTGTTCGGAAGAACGTTGCCTTCCAGGTCCGTTAATTCGTAACGGAAACCAACGATCTCGCCTTCGCCTTCACCATTGAGGCTGTTGATGACTCGCAAGGCATCCAGAGGCGAAAGATTATTATCACCTGAGACGTCGATGCGGGGACCGTCGGCCTTGCCCACACCCGGCCCAACCAGCTCACCACCTTGACCGGCGTTGAGCGCATTGATGACCAACAAGGCATCCAGGGCCGTAACGGTGTAATCGAGGTTGGTGTCTTCAGGGATCAAATCATTATGGTACGGCAGGTACGTATCACCTGCCATCAAGTTGCGTGTCTCCAGCATCTCGCCACGCAGAGCACGATTGAGCCCCGAACGTCGAAAGCTTGTACGAAACAGGGTCTTTAACATCTGACCAGATCGCTCAGATCGATTCTTCATCGCTACGCCCACTGACGAGGAAAAGCTCAAAACAAGAGGAACCCACGCTCCTGACACCACTCTGCAACTAGGCACTATCCGCCTGGTCACCATCCGAAGGCAGCTTCAAAGCTGACGCTCCAGAGACTCTCAAGCTGACGGCTAACAGCCCGGAGCATCGGTGTCTCAGTCGAACAGACTAGTTGGAATGAGCAGAATTTTCAATTGAGGCAAGATAGGCAATGCGCGAATCGGCGTAAAAAAGGCCCCACTCCCTAGTACCGACAGTCACCAGCCGCCCTACCATCCCTAGACGTGGCGTTAGATTCCCAGGCGAACGGAAAGTTCCTCACAACCGGTAAGCATTTTAAGAAACTCACCTTTCGGGTGGTTTCGGGCCTTACTTTCTGTCCCCGCTGGGTACACGCTAATGCTGGCAAAACTGGTTAAGAACTTGAGAACGCGGAAGTCTGCGCGGGGGACACACCCCGGGCTGATTTGCTCCCAGCGTGCGAAAGGGGACAGAGCACCGGCTCACTGGCGGCCGGGGGTCGTTTCGGGCCTTACTTTCTGTCCCCGCTGGGTACACGCTAATGCTGGCAAAACTGGTTAAGAACTTGAGAACGCGGAAGTCTGCGCGGGGGACACACCCCGGGCTGATTTGCTAGCACTATACGCCTGGCTACGTACGGGTGCTCTGTCCCCAGCGTGCGAATGGGGACAGAGCACCGGCTCACTGGCGGCCGGGGGTCTGTCCCCGCGCGGTACGCTAATGCTGGCAATACTGGCCAAGAGCTTGAGAACGCGGAAAGGCTGCGCGGGGACACACCCCGGGCTGATTTGCTAGCACCGTACGCGTGCTCTGTCCACAGCGGGCGACTGGGGGACAGAGCACCGGCGCACTTCCGCTGGCAGGCGGAGCGCGATTGGGGGTCTGTCCCCGCACGGGACGCTTATGCTAGCAAAGCTACACATCCCTAACGTTTGCGGCTGACTTGCTCTTGCGTCAGCCAGTCGAGATCAACCCAGTAGTCGTCGCTGGACTCTCCTTCACCACCGGAATTGCTGTTGATGTAATTAATCACTAGCAATGCATCCAAGGCGGTGCAGAATCCGTCGCCATTGACATCGACAAAAGGCGGCGCTTGAAAATTGGCGGCCGCCAAATCGCGCGAACCATTCTGGTTGATCTCGTTGATGATCAACAGCACATCCAAGGGAGTCACACCGTCAACTGCATTGACGTTGTACTGGTTCTGGGGGTTCTGCCAGGCGTTGCCAGCAAACTCAAATCCAAAATCAATATCACCGGTCGTAGCGCCGCTGGTGACCGATGCAGCAATTTGGTTGCCGCCGCTGGTCACTGGTTGATAGAGCGAAGCCGGCGTAACTTTTACCAAGTAATTACCAGCAGGAACAAGTGGCAAAGAATATTGCCCGCGAGCATTGGTGTTGACCGTCGTTTCGGGGCCATAGCGCAAATTATCCAAGCGAACCGTGGTGTTGGCATGGCCACCAATCAGCACATAAGCAATGCTACTGGAGATCGATTCAACACGCAGCTTGGCAATTTGACCATTTGTTAATTTTGGACTGGTAAAGCGATCGATCAGGTTGCCGCTGCTATCGTACGCTTCCAGCCGCGCATAGGATGTCGAGTTCGTTCCAATGGCATCGATTTCCACCAGGCTCGTTGGCGTAGCGAAATCAACTTTCATGCGGCGAGTCGAAGTACTCCACGTTGCCGACCAACTTTGCGTCGACCTCGACCAGGCTCGAAATGTCTTAGTGCCCGTGCTGGTGGCGGCGTCGGCGAATATGCCAGCACGACCATCGGTATCATTGCCAACTGTCGATATGTTGACACCGGTGACCGATGTGGATGTCAGTGCCCCGTCCGGTAGCGCATCCGGTTCGATCAAACGGCGCAGGCTGAGTGACTGACCAGCCGCTGACTGCAGTTCGACGGTCCAGCCAGCTTCGCCCGCTTCATCGACATCGCGCACTCCATCTTTATCTGCATCGATCCACACAAAGCCATTGACGCCCGCTGCATTCACGGCATCGCTACGCGAGAATCGGCCTTGAAAAACGTTGCTCGATACGCCGCTGCGAGTATCAATGGCTCGAATCTCGATCGGCTGGCTGCCACTGGAAACGGGGATGCTCAAGTCCAGTTCCATTTCATATAGATTGGGACTGGAAACAGTTGTCCACGCGCCGCTGCCTATTCGATACTGAATGGCGGTGATCTTATTGATGGTGATGTCATTGCGCAGACCTTCCGAATTCAAATTCGGAAGCGTGCCAACCTTGGCAGAACCCTTGAACTTATAGCTGCTGGAAATTGTGTCGTAATAGCCCGTGCCACTAAGTTCCAGCGGCACATCCAGCACATCAAATATGCCATCGCCGTCGGAGTCTTGCCAACCGATCATGGCGAGCGTGCTAGCGGCACTGATGTGATTATCGAAAGCGGTATCCAGCAGCGTGCCCGCAGCCATAATGCTAGGCTGTTGCACAAACCCTGAGGTCGGATTATCGACGGCGTTCAGATTCTGAGTGTTGTAATATCCACGGCGTTCCGCGTATGTTGCTCCGCCAGCATATTCATCCTTGGCCCAAAACATGTGGCCCATCTCGTGCGAGAAAGTTGATACCGGACGCGTCGAGGGCGAAATCAGGAATAACCCGCCGGCAAATGCAAACGCTCTCTGAAACGAACCGCCACTGGCAAACAGTCCATCGGCATCCGCACTGGAATTGATCACGAACATCGTAAATGACCAATCGGTGCTCAGCTTCTCGCGCTGCGCGTTATTAAAGTCGCGCATGTTGGCTTCGAGCGTACTTGAACTGTTGAAGCCGACCGTGTTCAAAAACTCTTCAGTCCACAAACTATAGTCGTTGGAAACACGGCTAATGGGTTCGTAGCGCGTGGCTACCGGATTGCTCGCATACGTGGCGTCGATCACGAATTCCAAGGTGTGCACCGACTGCTGGGCTGCCAGCAGATCAACCCACCAGTTTGTAGCAGCTTGGACATTAGCCAGCGACTGTTGAATCAGCGCCGGGGTCCAGTTCTCGGTACTAGCATCCTGCTGGCCATTGCTCTCCAGGAAAACGGGGGTGACCGCTACGCGACCCAGCATGAACTCGGCCGTATCATGCTCAAAGGCACCGTAGGGCAAGCTGGCAAAAACGCGCCGCGGCTCCATGACCTCCAGACGCAATGCACGAGCCAAGCCTGAGTGCCGGTGGTTGCCCCAGCCTCGCCCGCACTCACTTGCATTGGGCTTGGTAGGACGATAGAGAGCTAGGAGCCGCCTGGAGGCATTTAAGAGTTTGTTCAGCATCGGCAACATGAGCTCCCACCACAGGAAACAGCTGCTCCGCACCCGTGGGGAGCACTCCAGCTATTATCGGGCCTTTGGCCCTTGAACTCTAGGGCCGAAAGAACAGCGGGAAAGTACGGCCGGGCGGCCGCTTTTCCGCGAAAACCGCCACTTCGTAGCCGAAGTCGCCAGACTTTGGAAGCGTGCCGAAAACACACATCCAATTTCCAATCGAAGTCGGCTACAAGCTAGACCTATTCCACATGCCTGAGTTTTAACGCTTGAAGTAGCTCGCCAGCCGCTGACGCAACATCCAGTTGGCTTGCGTGCTGACAACTTCATCAGCCAGTTCGCTCGCAGTGGAGTGGAACGAGGCCAAGGCCGCGTCACGTACTCCGGTGCTGTTAGAACTAGTAGCAGCCATCATCACCCCTTGGCTGTCATCCTCCGAAAACTCGGCAAAGAAAGCATCTGGAGTGTCTTCTTCAGCCTGGCTCTTGGAATCGATGGCAGGCGCTGCGCCCGTGGCAGGTGATTCACCAGCGGCTTGCGGTGCACCCAACTGCTCGATGCCATTGATCCACGAAACCGTGCTAACTTCCGCCACACCCGAACCCAGCTCGGCCTCACCTTCGCCGCTGCCGGTAGGCGGCAACGTGTTCAGGTAATTGATCACCAGCAGAGCATCGATCGACGTTACGTTGGCATCGCCATTAACATCGACGTACGGTGCGGCAGCGGTATGCGGCAAGGTCAGAACCTTGGGCAAGCTGCTGTTGAGGTAGTTGATCACTTGCAGGGCATCGATTGGCGAAACCCTACCGTCACCATTAACATCCAAAGCTTCAGTCTGATTCTTGTATGGGTTACCAACGATGGTAATCGCATAATCTTCCACTTCACCGTCTGGTGCCAACCCGGTTGGACTAGCTACGGCGGTTGCATCGGTGCTCATTCGGAAACGAGCGTAAGTCGTTCCATTGAGCGCGGAACTGGCGACGATAAACGACAGGCCTTGCGAAGTACCAGTGACTGCCAACCTGTCTGCGATGCGTTCCGTTGCCGCGAACACGCCGTCTTGGTTGTAATCGATCCAGCCTGACAAGAAGACTGTTGTGCCAGTTGGCCTCGTGATTTGAACCGAGATACTCGACTGGAAGGCAGCGACGAGGCTCGAGAAGGTCACACCGTCATCGAATTCGTCCGCATTAGGAGTCTTGGCATCCGCGTCAGGTCGTACATCGGCACCCAAGCTCAGACCAGGAACCACGGTATGCCGTGGACCATTGTTATCCCGCTTGGAAGCGTAACTTGGATCTGGCGCATCCCCATAGTCGAGTCCTTCGCCCAAGAATATGGTCAAGGTTGTTTGACCGTTCAGCTGATTTGGCTTGAGCACATTACCAGCCATATCGGTAATGGCCTGGATCAGCGTGGCTTGATCACCACTGACACTCTCGGCACCGGCGATCACTACGCGATCACCAAAGGCTGTGGCTGAAACCCCCGGCAAGTTCGCCGAGTTAATTGCGGCCGCAATCTGATTGGCGATGGCTACCTGATCTACCGATGCAGCTGCCGAAATCTTGATGGCCCGCGAAGCCGCCTGGCCAGGAGTTCCGGCTTGCCTTAACTGCGTCCCAGTTACGTTCAACACCGTGTTGGCATCACCACCGAGCACAACTAAGCCGTTACCGACATAGGTTGGCAGCAAGCCCAAGCCCGCATTGCGGATGGCCGTTGCTAATGCCTGGCCGATTGAGGCGGCACTAGCGCCAGCAGTGAAGCGGACTGCAGTTCTACCAGCAGTTACGACACCGTTGGTATCTAGTTCAAAGGTAACTGGCGAGGTGGTGCGATTAATGGTGAAGGTTTCGCCATCGACCAACGTAACCGGACGACCTGCAATCAGCGGAATCTGAATTCCGAACGCTGGCGCGACGCCAGGCTTGCCCGAGATGGTGATGCCGCTGGTGCCAACATCAAAGCTCGAAATTTCCGAACCGTCGATCTGTAATCGTCCCGAACCTAGATCAACGACGGTGAACTGTAGAGCTGCCGCCACGATCGCCGCTTGAATTCGCTGCGCCACCTCGGTAGGCGAAGCATTTGCAGTCAGCGAAATCGCAATATTGGCTGCATTGGTGCTACCGTCTTTGTCCAACTCAAAGGTCAGGCGACGTACACCATCATCGATAGTTAGCACAGAGCCTTCGACAATGTCGGCCACCAAACCGTCAGCACTGGGGATATTCAGTAGGAAGCCAGTATCCAGTTCAAAGGTAGTGACCTGGTCATTGGCATCGGTAATGCTGAACGTCGCACCATCGTTGTAATCTCGTCCACGCAGGGTCGAGACCGCAAACTCGCGTGAATTGATAAAGCGGATCTGATAAACGCTGCTGGAGGAGAATACCCCGGCCAGCGGTGTCAGGCGAATCACATTGGAGGTCGCATCGTAGCCGAAGCGATAGTCGATGCCTTCCACCAGCGGTACACCGTCTTGATAGACCAGCACCGATCCACTTGTCACCGTCGAATCATCGATGTTCGAACCACGATTTGGATCGCTGGGTTCCAAACCGTCGTACATTTGGATGTCGAAGTAGCTAGCGGTGAAGTTGGTCAACTCGATGACCGATTCAGCTGGATTGGTATCCAAGCCCGCGATGTCATTGTCAACCGGCGCCAACATCACAACCGATGGACCCACAAAGTCGGCTCGATCCATCGCACCGCGATCTTTGAAGACGTTCTCACCCAAACCAGACGGTGAAGCTACGGCAGGATCGTCAACGCGAAGCAGACCATTCACATCATATTGTGGAGCCAGGATTGGCGAAGCACCGATACCGATCGCGTTCTTGACCGTTACTAACGAGGTTCGATCTTGCAGCGAGTCGATCGCGCTGTCGATAATTGGCGAACCGCTGGCGGGATACACATTGCCGTTGGTAACATTGCGGAACACTTCGGTTGCATTGTCTACAACAATCGAGAACTGACCCGCGGTCGCCGCTCCACTCAAGTTAGCAGCGTTGCGATGGAAGACCATGCCACCGACCACGGTCGAGGCACTGCTGGCATCGATGTTCAGCCCCACACCCAAGTTGGTTAGAACGTTGTTGATCAGCGTAGGCGAAGCATTGTTGGTAACGCTGATGCCGGTTTCGGTTGGTCCACCCAGATCATTTCGGCCTTGTGTGCCTACGATCGTATTGTTGATAATGCGTCCGTACGGCACAGGGGCAACCACGCTGTTGGCAGTCGTGGGTTCACCAGCAATCGAGATACCACCACCCAAGTTATCCACGAACGTGCTGTTCATGATAACTGGGCCTGGCACCAGGCGATCCGTGTTCAAGGACAACAGGTTGCGTGTCGTGCCACCGATTGGATTGCCTTGAGCATCTCGACCGGCAGAGCTGATTTGAACACCGAAGCCGCTGGACTGGGAGATCTTCGTCGACTGAACAACAATTTGACCTTGTTGACGTTCGACGTTGGAATCGCCTTTGCCCTTAGAAATCGTAGTTGTCGCAATGTTAGTAGGCACATTGACGTTGGCTTGACCAACGAGAACCACCGTGTTGTTGGTTGTGCCCGTGGCATCGCTATTGAGCAACACTGCGCGAAGATCCAAGACCGACTGTACAGCGGCCGAGTTGATCAAGTCGCGGAAACGAGCAGCGATGACGCCGGCAGTTTCACTGCGCAGAGCTCCTGTGGTAACGTCGATCGCGGCGTTGCTGAAGGTGAACGGCAGGTTGCCTGGCTGTGGCGTCAGATTGTCGTCGATGTCATCCATTTCAAACGTCAGCGTGCGAGTTCCATCACTGATCGTAAAGGTTGAACCAGCGGCGAAGCTGCTGGCACCGTTGAAGCGTAGCGAAACTCCTTCACCGAGGCGTTCTTGCAGTGACAAGGCCTCCTGCAGGAACAACGTGGTTGGGAAGCCGTCCAACAGAGGTTGAGCGTATTCGGTGCCACCACGAATTTCGACTTGGTACGGTCCTACCAGAACTTCCAGATTCGGCAGATCGGGCTCAGTGCGAGTCAATTGCGGATCGGAGATGAAGGTCGTATCTACCGGTGCGTTGCTGATCATTTCACCGCGGCCAGCCAGGCCAATGATGAAGTCGTCCAGGTAAACGCCATCGAAAGCGTTATTTTGAGCGCGTAGGGCACCCGGATTGGCGTTGTTGCGATTGCCAGCGAAATCTGTCGAGGCATTAAAGGCACTGAACTCGTCACCGACAAAGCTAGTCGTGGCACCAAATGGTCCAGAATTTAACTGAGTCAGCGAAGGAGCTGGGCGGCCCGTGAAAGGATCGAACGAATCGTATTGAACTAGACCGGTCAGATCCAGCGTGTCACCCTGAAGTGGGAAGGCCAGCACGCTGCCATTGGCATAGGTCCTACCCAAAGCCGTTTGCAGAGCCTGTCCAACTTGATTGGCCGTCATGCCCACATTGACATAAACAGGTACGCCGCTGGTGCCCTGAGCACCCTGGATAGTGATACGTGAATTGGCAGGAGTGCTGACATTCGCGGCACCTTCCAACTGCAGGCGCGATCCAGACTGCATTACATTTAGTTGACGCAGAATGTTCAGCGTCAATTGGTAGTTGCCTGAGCTAGCTGCGGCACCTGTGCCAAAGACAGCTGGCTTGTAGGCACTGTTGCCCGAACCGCTAACACCGAAGTAGTATGTACCGTCTCGAGGTACGGTAAAGGTGATGCGACTGTCGGTTGATCCTGTACGGTTATCGTTGGCCGCCAGCTGATTGCCTTGACTATCAAAGACGCGCAAGAAGCTGTCTAGCGGGCTGCCGATGACCAGGGCAGCGACATCGGCTACCACCGTAGTGCCGCGTGCCAAATCAACGCGCACCAAATCGACATCGGCCGTCGGATCAGCCAAGGCCACATTGTCACCGATATTACCGGTGACCGTGATGATGGCCGAGTCGCCCGTGGTGGTACCAATCAGGGCCGTGTTGAGCGTATCGTTCTGCTCGGTCGCGGTCAGATTGATCAGCGCCTGCGGACGCGTGGCGGACTGAATGGCCGTCAGCAATGCCGCGGCAATCTGATTAGCACTCTGATTGACGTTATAAGTTACTGCCACATCGGGGCTGACTACTGGCACGCTGCCATCGGAGAAGACATAAGTAACGCCTTCGATGGTTACGCTATCGCCCGCCGTAATCGAGGAACCGGCCGGCAGTGACAGCGATGGTCCCATCTCGATTTCGAAGGTGTCGCCAGCAATGGTCACTGTCTGGCCGTCTTGCAAGCGGTCACCGCTGATCAGGCGCAGTTGTGGTCCCTTACCACCTTCCAAACCAAATCCAAAACCACCGGCCGAGGAGAACTCGACGCGAATCTTGACGTTGGCCTGGCCAGCAAAAGCCGCCAGCGGAACGCGTGCTTGTCGCCATTGACCGTTGTTATCAAACAATTCTTGAACATCGGTAGAAATGAACTCGCCGGCTGCATTGAAGTAGCCGCCCACGAATGTATCAAATTCATCGTCACCCGAATTTGGGCCGCGGGTTGAATTATTGGTCGCAGCCAATACCCATTGTCCATCTTCACCCGACACATACACTCGCAAGGCGTCGCGCATGTAGTCCGTCTGGCTCTGTCCCAGCGGCAAGGCGGCGTTGGCGTCTTCCGTTTCGAAACGATAGTTGAAGTACAACATGGGCAGATCGCCCGAGGACAGGCCACTCAAGTCAACTGTCTGACTTTCGATCGCGCCGGCGGCGCCACCTGGGAAGTTGTAGTTATTGCGGATTCCAGGATCAGTGACGCTCGAGTAGTTCACTCCGTTAGCGCCAGGTGATTCGAATCCAAAGTACAAGCTGTTACCACCTTGAACCGCGGTGCCTCGGCTGGCATCGGGAGTTACAGGCAAACCATGACCAGCTTCGCTGCCACGTTGCGACGAAACGTGCCACAAGTTGTAGTCCAGCGTCGAGAAGGTAAGGCCGGTAACACCGAACAGGCCAGTGTCGACGCTTGTCGCACCGCCAGCGAAGATCGGCAACAAACGGCCCGCCGTATCGAAGGCGAACATCACTCCGTTTTCATCGATGCCAAACAGCGTTTGAGCAAACGCGCCGTTCTGCAAGCGAGTTGGACCGGCCGTCAAGCCGGCAAAGCGAATACCGAGCAGTTCATGGGAACTGGTGAGATAGGTACCGACATTTCCAGTGGCTAACGATGTCGGCGAATTGACACGGTACAAACCGCCAGCGTCGCTGACTGCGAACATTACACCGTTGATGACCGCGATACCAGTTACTGTTCCACCAGGTGCTCCGGCGTTGAACAATGGTCCGTTGTCGGTCACCGTTGCGCCAGTGAGATTAACTTGCACACCGGAAATCGTGGCCGTCAGACCAGGAATACCCGAAGAGTTGATAGCAATCACCATGCGGGCTGCGATATCGGCCGCCGAGTCGGTTGCCAGGAACGGTACCTTGATGGCACCTGGGCTGACGTTGCCCGAGCTGCCCACATCGGTGAAGATCCCCGCATTTTGCATCTGCGTAAAATCGCCGACCAGTGCCCCTTGGAACATCAATCGATTGCCTTCAGCCGATACCGTAATCGCACTGGTAACACTTTGTGCAATCGCATCGACCACTTGCTTGTACGAGCTGGTTTCGCTGATCGCAATGGCGATCGCGCCCGGTGAAACGCCTGGAGTTCCTTCAGCGGTATCAAATTCGTAGGTTACCCCGTCCAGCTTGAACTGCAGTCCGTCGGTAATGCGCGGGCCGGTGGTGGGGTTGTAGTTGACCAGGACTTCTGGGCCCGAATCAAACTCGAAGATCGCAGTGAAGTTGGATGAATCCAGCAGAGTGAACGACTCGCCATCGCGAATGACTCGCGTCGTCACACCCGAAGTGGAGACAGTGGTCGCTTCGCGAGCAATCAACCCTGTAACCGCTGCGCCCAGAGTTCCCGTCTCGATATAACCACGCTCACGCACGGCAGTACCAGCACCAAAGGCACGGGCGATGTCTTCTTTATCAGCCGCGGGTGCACTGGTCGCTGCCCCCGACACTTCATTGAATTCGTAAATTACGTTTTCCAGATAGCTGACACCCGGACGCGTGGTGCCGACGTTATCGCGTGGAAATTGAATACCGCGACTTCCGACCAACAAACCACGTTCTTCACCACCAATGCTGGCGAAGGTGATGGCGTTGGGATAGATACCGTCGTTACTATCGGCGGCGTTGGTATCAACGACGTGGAATGTGGAAAGTCCCAGATCGCCATCATCGGTAACCGCGGCTGTACCTGGGTCGATCTGCAAGTAGTCCATCAAACCGTCTTGATCGACGTTAACGTTGGTGGGCTGCGGCGAAATATCGAAGGCTTGCAATTCACCGTTGAAGCGGAAAGCCAAATCCTGCACGTTGTTCTGGAAACGACCTACCGTATTGGCAACCTGGCCGGTCATTGGATTGACCATGTACAGGTTGGTCGCATTCGTGTTGACCACTTGGCTAACGTATAGGTTCACATCGCTCAAATTGAACTGAACGTTGGCATTGCCAGAGGAGAACAGAACTGGTGTGGCAGGCGGGACCGCAGTCGAACCACCCACCGAACCAATGTGATCTTCGGCGATCAACTGAATGCCATTGGTTGGCTGCAAGCGAATGGCAGCCGTGGCTCCGCTGACGGTGGCGTTGGTGTAAGCCTGCAACACTTGTGGAACCATGTTGCTATTGGTTACTGCCAAGAAGTATTGGCCCACTGGCAATTCAACAGAGCCGATGTATGGATCCAATGAACCCGAGGAACCACGCGACAGGTCAGTATCGCTGGAGGTGTTCAAGCCACCGGCCTGATCATCCACCATGTTGCTTCCCAGTCCACCCAGGATCAGGCGGCCCGTGCTGTCGAAGACATAGATCGAAGTATCCGGTCGACCGATGCCGTCGGCGTAGTCCACATCGAAGACGGTCGAGAAGTACTCGCGGAGTCCGGTTGGGCGAATAGCTGTGTAGTTAATGCTGAAGCTGTACCAATCGACATCCGAGAACGACGAGGTCAGGTTGCCAGCGATGCTGATGGCCTGCTTGTCGGTGGTCAACAGATTTCCCAGGGCTTGCGCAGTGCCCAATGTATCGTTGGGGTTATCGGATTCACTGGTTTCACCCAGCAGCGGCGAATGACGAGTGCCTTCGATCTCGATGCCATTAGTCGCATAGCGCATATCGGCAAACGTCACGCTCGAACCTGGAATCTCGTCTTCTTCGCGCAAGCGGAGTTGCAATTGATATGCACCTCGGGTCAGACCGGCGCTGAGGAAATCGGGATCGTGCAGACGCGAAACAGGATCAGGTGGCAACTGCAAATCGGGGTTGCCCGCTCGCAGATTGCTGCTGCGCACGCGGATGTGGTATTGAACCACCGAACCAGGCTCGCCTGGCAGGACTACGCGCATTCCAGCATCGCGAGGATTGGTGCTGTACAGATCTTTTGCTGCACCTAAGGCACTGGTCAGATACAACTCAGTCGTACTCTTACGCAACGAGTGTACCGACTGAGCAGCCAGATCACTGGAGGAGTAAAGCAAAGACGGATTGGCTTCTTCGTCCAGCGAATTGTCCGACAGAGCCAAGATTCGGCCATTGGAGTCAATCAGTTCAACGACTGTATCCAGCGAATTGAGCGTACGATCGATGTCCAGCCAGACTTCCGTTCCCGCCGAAGCTCGGAAGCTGTAGACATCCAGGTCGGAGCCTTCCGAGATAACGCCTTGGATTTGGAAGCCCAAGCGACGAGTTTCGTCACTGGTGTTCAAATTCGGTGCCAACTCGCCGAGGTATTCGCCTGTTTCTGGAGTGGCATTTGAACCTGGACTGACGGCTCGCGGCGATTCAATTTCAGTCGCTACTGCTACGTTGCGGTCGTTGCTATTGGCGCCGACCAACACGCTGCGCCAATCACCAGGTGCCGCATCATTGCCGCTGGCCTGCGCCACAATTGTGGTAATCAGTGCATTGGAGAAACTGGTCGTCGTTGTGCCACCGACTTGAATCTGTTCGATATCGCCCGCAATACCTTGAGCTGCGTGAATCAGATCGACATAGTCTTGGATCGTCGTACCGGAAAAGAATGGATAGTCCAAGGCGAAGCCATTAGGCGAAACCGTGTATCCACCTTGACCATCAGCAATGTATGCCTGATCTTTGAAGTCCAAAGCCAACGCTTGTCGGCTATTGGCATCAAAGAACTGGGATTCGACGATACCATCCAAAATTGCGCCTTTGCGTCGCAACTTGGTCAGCGTGGACGCAAAGCTCTTGGTGGGATCGACGATATCGCGATCTTCGTTGGTAACCAGAATCACGAACTTTTGGCCAGCCTGACGGAACGTATAGTTATCCAGTGCATACTCAATGGCCAAATAACCGTCTTCGATCGCGCCTGAAGCTGTTAGCGTGTTAATCCCAGTTGCATATTCAGTTGCATTTCCCCACTGCGACGAGCCAGTGCCGATCAACACTTGCTCTGGTGTGAAGTCGGTAAAGGCACCACCATAGGCAACCAGACCGTAACGGTTGGCACCCTGACTGGATGCACCAATCCCAGCGGCAATAAGCGCCGCATCCAAGTCCTGAATCAACTGTGCAGAAAACTGTTGTGCAAAGGTCATCGACCCGGAGTCATCCATGACCACGACCACGTCTGCAAATGGCGCAATGGTCGTAGTACCGCAAGATGAGTTCAGCGTATCCGTTTGTGGCAAACCACTTGGTGTAAATCCAACTCCTACCGTACAGTCGTTGATGGATGTCATCAAAACAGGATTGCCTGGCGTACCGATCAATTGCACTGCACCGCCAATGCGATCGACATTATCGATCAACTCACCGTTGGCAGTAATGCCGGCACCATCCAATTTCACAACCAAACTTTGAGTCGCGCTGCTTTGCAGACGCAAGCCGCCGAAGGTGTGGAAGTTTGGAATTTCAATATCATCGCGCACAGCATGCACGATATCGGTGTCATCCCAGACACCTTCAGTGGTCAATATACCTCCGCGAACAACCATCGCATTGACCGAATTTCGGTCCATGCGGTTGCCTACAACCAGTGGACCTTGATTGTCCAAGCGGTCATTCGTTCGGCCCAGTCCGCCAGTAGCGCGACCTGGATCGGTGACTATTGTGCTATTGAGCGCGCTGACGTTGATGCTGAACGCGGCCGCGTCGTTGTCGACTAAGACATTGTCAACCAATACGGGTTGAGCACCCCGTACAAAGACGGCCGACGCGTCGTTGGTGCCACGGCCTCCACGATCAGAAGTGCTGCCACTGGAATTACCCGAGGCGTTCAGTTCCAAACGCGTGTTCGACAAACGCAAATCAGCTTGCTGGGCTTCCAAGGCCGAGAACTCAGCAAAACCACCTTCGATGCGAGTCGTACCGCCACCGTAAGCGACTACCGCGTGATCAAAACTAGCTGTCGAGGTTGGAGCCAGATAGATACCGCCCCAGTTGCCTTTGGCTGCTGCCTGGCTGGAGGTCGAGGTAGCAAACGTTCCACCCGCACCGTAGCGGGTATCGCTGGTCGAGGTGAAGATGACTTTGCGATCCGTTGATCCTTCTGCAATCAACTGCGCGCCGAATTGCACTTCGATGCGTGAGCCTTGCAGTTTGACAACCGTGCCACCATCAATGGCCAAACGTCCATCGAGTCGCGAACGCACGGAGACGGTCTTCTCAACCAGTGGCGAACCGAGGCTGGTACCGGTGTCCACAATGGTCGTGCTGCTGGCGTTTAGTTCTCGCACGAGCACATAGTTGCCAGTGCCCGTTGCATCGCTGCGATACAAGCGGCGAGCGACGAACGAGGTTCCCGAGCGAACTGGTGGCAGGTTCTGCAAAACGATCGAGGAACCGGCAGCGACCGTCAGCGAACTGGTGGCCATCGAGGCCACGCTCTCGTTGCCACTGGAATCGACATAAGTGATGCGGTAGTTGAATGTGCCGGCGGGCAAAGTCCCACCGGTTTGCTGGGTCAACGTGACGATGGTCGTCGGTGGTGCATTGGAGTCAGACAGATAGCCGCCAGGGGTCCCGGCGATTGTCAAGTTCTCAGGAATGATGTGCACGATATCGGCATCATCGAAGCGGCCCGCGACGGTCATCGTTTCCAGAGTGCTACCGGTGGTGCGCACCCGGACTTGTAGACCATTCAGCGAATTGCCGGTGAGCGTGTTGCCGTGAATCTCGGGACCCACGCGGCTATAGTCAGCCGCAAAGACACCGGCCCGCTGTTCATCTGGCGTATGGAAATTGGATTCCAGGAAACTGTTGGGCGTAGCACTCATCGCCGCATCAGCGCTGGAGGTGATCGTGCTGTATACAACCGACGGACGTGAGTCGACCATCTGAATCGGTGTGATCGATTGCGAAACACCATCGACGACTACTTGACCACCCCCGTAGCGAACGTCGGCATGGCTAACCCAGTTGACAAACTGACCGAGCTTCTCGAAGTTCTTGCGAGTCTCGTCTTGCGAATCGATACGATTGCGGAAATCAATGCCACCCCAATCACCGGCCAGCGGCGCATTGCCGTTGCCAGTGTTAGTACCCAACGTAGCATCGGCGATCGACGTGAAGTACACGCTGCCCGAAGAGGCCAGCCCGGTCGCATCCTTCAGGACGGCCCCGTTGGCATCGACCAACACTGGTGTACCCAGAACCATCAAGCTACCACCGCTGCGATCGACGCTAGCCGACGTGCTACCGACTCCCACACGTGCGCGGCGCATCTTCAGAATGGCACCAGCATCGATAAAGACGCTGACATTTTTGGGCACTTCGAAAGTCGTGCCGTCCGGCAGCGGTGCTCCTAAAGCTGTGAAACCGATTTCATACGCCAGGTTATCGGCCACGGTGTTTAGTTTGCCGTCGGTTCCACCGTTGCCCACGATGCGAACCACATCGCCGGCTACGGCGGCATTCAGAGCATCTTTAATGAATTTATAAGGCGCTGCCAAGGTTCCGTTACCGCCGGCAGCTGCTTGCTTGTCAACAAACTTAGTACTGGACGCATTGCTGGGGCGGAACCAGTAGTCAAATACTCCACCGGGTGCGCCATCGGCATCACCGTCAAGAGCTACACCCGGTCGATTCAGGGTGCTCACTTCATTCAACACTTTGTCAGGCTCGAGGCTCGCACGGAAGTCCATGCGCAGCTGATAACTGCCTTCCGATCTGCCGCCCAAACCAGTATCAGCGATCGTCGGATCGTATTGATTGTTGCCGCTAGCACTCACGCCTACGATGTAGATGCCAGCGCCTAACTCCAGTTCGACAAAGGAGTCGCTGCTGTAGTAGTCATCGTTGGCCGCGATCTCTTCCCACTTGCCACTATCGAGTTGTCGATACAAGCGGATCTGCGTGTCCAGCAAACTGGCCGAACTCATGCGCTCGGCAAAGGCTTCGATCGAAATGCGACCGGAGGTCGGCAAACGGAATTGATAGAGATCGATATCCTTGCTGTCCGGACGGAACAAGTACTGACCATGAACGATTTCCGCGTCACCGGGGATAACAATTTCGGTACCTACTCCGGGAGCGAGAACGCTATCGAAGGCTTGCGTCGTGAAACCTTCTAGATCATCGGTGCCTCCCAAGCCCAGTAGATTGCCAATGCCTTGAGCCACTGCGCGACTAAAGGCACCGCCAAAGCTGCTATCAGTAGAACCAGAGAAGTCCTGGGAATCCAGAACCGTCGCCAATTGACCGGTGGTGGCCAGAATCCCAGACTCCAAGTACTCCGCGCCCACAGAGTTGAGCGTAATAACGCCCGAAGAAGCGGAGAGGCTAGTCTCAGGGAAAGGTCGCACTGCCCGCGTATCGCCCACAGCGATGGTCATACCCAGGTTTTCCGTCTCGACAAAACGGACACCCAGATAGCGTTCGTACAGCGACAATACTTCGCGTGCTCGTTGCTTCTGCTGATCGGTTATCGAGTTGAGCAGCGTCGTACCACTGAAACTTCCAAGCTGAGTCTGGAAGTTGTAAAGCACGGTGGTTGTACCATCGGTCGAATCTGCCGCTGCCAAATCGCCAATCGTAAAGACTTGTCCGTTCTCAAATCCCCAGCGGCGACGGAAGTGATCCTGCATACGGTTGTAGCGACCACCCACTTCATCACTGCCGCCAGCAAAATCCAAAACGTAGGGTGTGGCGTTATTGATTTCCGAATTGATGAGCACTGACTGCGAACCGCTGGACAATGGCCACAAACTGGTCAATTTATCTGCACCCGCAAAGGTGTCAGATGCGTCGGCCCCCGGCGTGTAGCTCACCGGCGGCAATGGCTTGGGATCATTGGTGCCAATGCGCAAGCGCAGCTCACCCAACGACAGAGGATTATTGTTCGACGGATCAACCAGCTCGCTCAGGTTACGTGAGAAATTCAGCATCGCCCGATCGGCATCGGGGTAGTAGCGAATAGACGACGGCAAAATGGGTGGGGAATCGTCGGTATTGGTCAGCGTACCGGCGAGATGATACAGCTGGTAGAACTGAGGACTCAGAACGTCCGGGCTGATGGGTTCACCACTCTGCAACACGATGACGTCACTGTTTTGGAAGAACAAAGCCGGACGCTGCACCCGCAATTGATCGATGGTCAAACCGTTGACCGTTCGGATCGCGCCTGGATTAATCAAATCGTCATTATTGAAATACACATCGATACGGTTGGATGCTTGGGTCAATTGACCTTGCGCGTTACGCTCAACCGGCTGCGGCACAATCGACTGGATCTGTGCACCCAGGTCCAATTCAAAGGCCACCGACTTGTCGATGCCATCGTTGAACGCTTCGCCGTTTAGATTCAACAGAGCTCGCGAACCACGGCCGAGAATTTCGATGCGATAGCGGTCGTCCGGCAGCGCCGAAGCGAAACGCATGATGACTTCGCGGCTGGTATCGCCTAGCCCAACATAACCAGGAATAATCTCTACGTCGCTAACACCGCTGAGCACCAGTGGCGAATAGGCAGTTGAAAGGGTGCCCAAACGAGTTGCACCAATTCCACTGATCAACGTCGCTTCCACTAGCGCACCCGAAGCGGAATTACCATTGAGGGCCGCGATAAAATCATTCACTGTCGACGCATTGCGAGAATTGCTGTTCAGCTCGACCGTAATTTTCTTGCCAGCCACGGTGACGATCGGCGATCCTGGACCGCCAAAGTCACGCGACTTCACTTCGACTTCGATTCCGATCCCATCCGCACCGCTGTTCTTGGCATTGAGCCGCACTTGCAAGTTGGCGCCAGTACCAAAATCCGTGGTTACCTTGGCCGCATTGGCACCACCCAGCACCACTGGCGTGGTTGTATTGACGGTGCGCCCGATGGCGAAGGTCGTCGAACCCCGCAGACGCAGAGCATAAACCAGATTGGTAACCGAGTTGCTGGCGATCGATTGATCAAAGGCGCGCACCAAATCGTCAACGCGCGTTTCCAACAGCGGGTTGCTGTTAACTTCCACCGACACATTGCGACCATTGACACGCACGACCGGCGCACGACTGTCGCTGCGATTGACCTGCGTGAACGAAATCTGAATTCCAT
Organism: Rania fehmarnensis; assembly: GCF_056494185.1. Classification (NCBI taxonomy): domain Bacteria; kingdom Pseudomonadati; phylum Planctomycetota; class Planctomycetia; order Pirellulales; family Pirellulaceae; genus Rania; species Rania fehmarnensis. The sequence continues at coordinate 1,322,060 of NZ_CM151398.1, read as the reverse complement.
TGCCAACCTGACCGGGCTCGGCAGCGTAAAACTCCACCAACACCTGTCCGCCCGAGCCCAAATCGGTAGCCATGCTCGCGCGTTCGAATTCCCCGTCTTCGCCGCTACGAATAATTCGAATTCCATCGAGCGAATTCGGATCCAGACCGGCGCGGTCGTCAAAACGAAACACCAGTTCGTTGGGCGCAATCTGGCGCACTTGACCATCGACCAACAGGCTGCCCTGGTTGGGCTGAATGCCCAGTAACTGCGGACCGACAGCCATCAGCTGCCGTCCTTCAAGCGCCTCGAGCAGCATGCGCCGAGCAGCAAGCTGCTTGTGTAACCGCTTGCGGATCAACGTTTTACGGTTAGAAATAGCTACTTGAGCGGAACCGCCAATGGCCATGAATCAACCTCTCGCAGGAGCGCTGGAAGCACAGCGAACCGAATAGTCCGAATAGGAAACCACCCGCTCGCCAGTCGCCTTCAAATCGCGAACTAGGGCAAATGGGGTAAATAGGCAAAATGAGAGCCTCACGTTGGATTTTAATTGGGGGCGGGTAGTTTGCAATGAAACCCCCAGCTGCTGACGCGCTCGAGATGAGCACTGCTCGAAAAACTGCCCCTACAACCGGACCAGCCTGCCGGTCACCAGGACGGCCCACCGAGCCTCCCAAACCCTACCACCCGAAAAACCCATACGTGAAAGCTGACAGAGCCCTTGGAGTCCCCAACAGCGGGAAAAGTTCCATCTACAAACCACTCTGTGATAAGCTAGGAAAGTCGCCAAGCTGTCCTCAAATTAGCCGCCACCCAAAAGAACTACATTGAGAAGCACGAAGCCTGTCCCCGAACCCAAATCGGTCGCCAACCCCTCACGCGGGGAGCCAGACGGGCGCATTCTGGCGGTCGGCGATATCCACGGCTGCCTTAAACCATTGGAAGCGCTGCTGGAGGCCACCCATCTGACTGCCGATGACACACTGGTAGTCCTGGGAGATTTTGTGAATCGGGGGCCAGCAACTTGCGGCGTGATCACCCGACTCATTGAGTTGCGGACCGAGATCCATCTCATCACGATCCTGGGCAACCACGAAGAGCAAATGTTGGATGCCCGAAATGACCCCAGTGCTCTGACCGGCTGGCTGGCCATGGGTGGCCATGAAACGCTGCGTTCGTACGCCACGGCAGAAACTGAATCTCCCACCCTGGCTGATATCCCAAGCGAACATTGGAGCTTTCTCGAGGCGGCGTTACCCTACTGGGAATGTCGAGAATTTATTTTTGCGCACGCCGGCTATGAACCGCAATTGCCGATGGAACACCAGGCCTCGATGGCTTTGCGTTGGCTCAGCCTGCATGAGCGCACGCCGCTGCCGCACTGCTCAGGCAAGACAGCCATCGTCGGCCACACGCCCAATCTGCACGGCAGAATTGTGGACTTCGGGTTTCTGCGCTGCTTGGATACCGGTTGCGGTCTGGGCGGACTGCTCAGCCTGATGGACGTGCGTACCGGGCAACTCTGGCAATGCCCAGAGAACAGCGAAAAAGTTATCTGGGGATAGGGCGGTGAATTCTATCGAAAACCTGACGGCTTCCGCTACAGCTGCGGATCTATTCGAAAGCCTTGACGGCTTCCGCTACAGGCTACTACGTGGCGATCAACTTTTGGGCCAGCGGGCTGTCGCGGTCGCTGCCGAGCTTGAATAAATGGCTGCAGCCAGCCAGATAGGGAGCTCGCCATTTGGGGCTTAGCAGTTGGTAATCCTCTAGCGCGACTGAGCTGAACTTGTAGTCGTGTGCGTCGGTCCCTTTCAGGAAGATCAACTCTCGAGCCGACTGCACTAGTTCGCGGGCCACGCCCGGGTCCTGAGCCAAACTCAAAATGGCTTGCGCGTTCTTTTGTCGATCGCTGGATTGCGCCAGTAAACGGGCCGGGTCAGCGTCCACTTTCTCGATCGATAGCTGATCGATCTGCCCTTCGGCCAGGTTGCCGCGAGCTTCCGCTGCCGCGGTAAAGTGGGCGAGGAACGAAACGTTTTGCAGGAGCAACCACTTCTTTAATTCTTGATCACCCACGCTCGACATCAAATACGTCAGGGCATTGGTGGTGGTGACCGCGTGCAAAGGCACGATCGCCGGCTGACGCATGACCAGTTCGGCCGAAGCCAACATGACCGCATCGCTGATCGACTGCGGATGGGCACTGGTGCCGACAATCTCCAGGGCGGCTTGGGCAGCCGGCACCGGTTGGCTGGAACGGAGCGTTTTGAGCAACTCCAGGGTGGCCGTTTCGCTGGGTCGACCAGCCTCCCAGGGGGTGGTCCACTGCTTTACGAGTTGCCAGTTGGCGCGGCCAGCTTGATCGACTGCATACTCATGTTGAGACGGATTCTCGTCGCCTTGATGGTTGAGAATTGCATAGGCGAGCGAGCGGATGATCGGTTCGGCATGCTGCCAGCCAATCACATCCAGAGCGCGAAACGCGGCGGCTACGTAGATCGACTTGTGGCCAATCGAGCGAAAATCGCGGCTGGCGTAACGAGCCAGCACATCGAGCAACTGACTGCGCGACGCCGTGCGAGCGGCCGCCGCTGCGGCATGATCCGCAGCTTCGACATCCCAGTTCTCAAGGGCTTTACTCAAAGCATCAAGTGATTTCTCCGGCGCTGGCAGGTTGGCCTCATCGACTTTGGCCATGGTCCAGTTACCTTCGCGCACATCGGTCGCCTGCGCACCTTTGAAGTTATCGATGGCCCACAACAACGGTAACCAGCGATATTGATCGGCCGCAGCCAGACTGGCTTGGTGCGTCGCATAGACCACTAACACGCAATGAAATTTAAAGCCGACCGCTGGGCGCGGCTGCACATTTCGAATGCCGGCCAAGAACAGCGCAGCCAAGAGATCACTATAAGTGCGTCCGGATTTGATGTTGTCCAACACCTTGTCGATGACGCTCTCGCGCGGAGTCTCTTCGATCAAACGCACCAGCGGCTCGATCTCAGGGCGAAAGCGAACCATATCCGACTCGACGTGCAGTTGGTCGTCACCCAGAGCTGGCATAGTCGTTAAGCGCGATGAGGCCAGTGACAGACTGGCAGCCATGGCCGAACTGCCTAGCACAAATTTTCTACGATCCGCCTTAACCATGACCTTAGCTCCACAAATGAGATCCGACACTCGTTGGCAAGCTCCGAGTCGTTAGAATGAACTCGACGTGGTCCTGGTCAGTTTGTCAGAGCTTTGCCCGCCACAGCCCAATGTCCTTTGTACTACTAATTCGCCATGACTGCCACCAATTCGGATAATAATACGCGCACGACAGCCTGCGGTCCTTCGGGCGACGACTCCCGGCAGGCGCTGCCTAACGTGATCCAACTGTCACGTCGCGTGCTCACACTCAGTCTGATCGCAGTCACTTTGATACCAGTCACGTTAGCAACAACGGTGTGGCTGGCGATTCCCTCCACGCCGGAACCGCTATTGCCCGCCGAGCTAACCTTGGAACCGGTGCCTTGGCCGCCGACAGGAGATGATGTCAAACTGATGCCGGGCGTGCACGTGCACAATCCTACTGAGCAGGCCTGGACCAATGTATCGATGGCGATCAACAAGCAGTTTTATTTCTACAGTCCAGATCCCATCCCCGCTGGCGGCGACTTGCGAGTGCCCTTGGCTTTCTTCAAAACCTCAGGCAATCAACCCTATCGCCCCACCGTCGTGCCGATGCGAATCATGACCGTCTATGCCCAGCAACCCAGCGGTCAACGAGCCATCTTGGATGTCAAGTATTGATTAGTTCTGTGCCCTAAGCACGTCGACAAACTGCGCAGCCTGTTAACACCGCGGCCGCGAACTACATTCTGCTATAAGACTACACTTAGTGTGTAGTTCAGATCGCTACCCGCGATTCCTGTTTGTGCCCTGTTGCCGAATTGGAAGTGTCGACGGGCTGAGCACCGTTGGTACCACCAGCCCCACTTTTACGGCGATCATCCGAGAGAACTTGAGCGTACTCGGCGCCAAAGAAGATGATCGATACACCCCAGTAACACCACAGCAACAATGCGATGAAGGAACCGATGGCGCCATAAGCGGTCGTGTAGCGGACTCCGATCAATACTGCGCCGAGCAACTGGCGGCCAACTTCCCAAACAATAGCGGCCAGCAATCCGCCGCGGAATGCATCGGACCAGAATATGCGCCGCTTGGGCAGCCACTTGTACAGCAAGCCGAAGACGGCTGCGTTGAGCAACAACGTCAAACAAGCATCCAGGCCGCTGAGCAAACTACTGCCCGGCATATGCCACTGCGTCATCCAACCTTGAACCAAACCAACGGCCACGTTGACCAGCAGGATCATGGCGATGGCCAAGCCAACACTGCCCAACAAGCAGAAGGCAGAAAAACGCTGCTTCAAAATGCGGCCCGCAGCTGACCACCAATTGGCATCTTCCTTGGGTTTGCAGCGCCAAATGCGATCAAAGGCTCGCTCGAATTGATAGAACACTCCGATGGCAGCCAGGATCGCAGTGATCAGTCCAAACGGACCGCCGACGACCGATTGCTCGCGCAGTTGCGACAAGACTTCACGAACTTGCTGCTCAAGCGTTGCCGAACAGTGCTCGCCCACCACCGCCAGAATCTGCAGTTCGGCATCATGGCCCACGCTAGTGAAACGAAAGACTAAGCCTAATCCGGCTGTCAGCAGCAGCAGCATTGGAAAGAGCGACAGCGCGAGATAGTAGGCGACGCCCGCAGCCATCGCGCCCGCATCATCCGCTTGCCACTTTTTGGCCGCAGCGATCACACCCCAGAAGACCTGCTTGCCATAGCCGACCGAATAATCGGTTACGGCTTGCACCGGCGCGTCGGGCATGACGATTCGCAACTGCGGCAAATTGCCGAAATGAACTTTGCGCGTTCTGGCCGGTTGCGGACGCGCGGTGCTATGCGTATTGCTGTCCGCAGTGCGATGCGTAGTGCCGTCCGCCTCGGCCGACTTGCGGTCGCTTTGGGCGTTATCCCAATTGGCGAAGTAATTCTGCGGCATAAACGTCCGTGTCGGGAGTGCGACTGGTGGCATAGGTTGGCATGGCTGTGCCGAGGGTGGGCACTCCATGCTTACGCTATACCAAAATGCAACGCCGTAAGCCTATGCCAGTATGCGCCAGCCCATGTCGATATATCGATGGTAGTCATGCGGCCAAAGTCTGGCGACTTCGGCTACTGTTTGCTAGCTTTCAGCTCGGCTTTTAATTCGTCGACTTGTTTCTTGAGCTGGTCGATTTGTTCGCGGAGCAGCTTTATCTCTTCAGGGATCCCCATAAAGGCATGCTCTTTCCCCGCGCCTGCTTCGGCCCACTTCATCGCCATTTCGCCCATTTCGGGGCGAATGACAATGACGCCATTCATTTCGCCCAGTTTCTTTAGTTGCTCTGGCAGTGCGCTGACATCGATTTGCACTCCTGCGTTCCCCAAGCGTTTGATCGCCTTCTCGACCTGCTCATTAACATCCTTGAGCACTTTTTCGTTCAGGTCAGCCTGGTCAACTTCGTGTCCCTGTTCGACGTGCAAACCGGGTTTGTGCTGATGCTTGAGCGCCCGTTCGACGGCCGATCGCAACTTCTCGGGCAACTCCTTTAATTGGGACTGGTCAATCGTGCGTTGCCCTTTGTCGTCGGTGATAACAATCTGGGCCTCGCCGTCACCCGTGCGATCTATTTGAACTTGGACGTTGCCTTTTTCATCTTTCATGACGATCACCGACTTGTTGATCGTATTGACATTGGGTTCGCCGAAGTAGAAGAAACTGGCACCGTCCTTTAGTTGTCCGACTGGTTGAGCCGTCACGCTCAAAGATTGGGGTCGCGATCCAGGTGTTAGTTCGATTTCCACTTCTTTCTCGTGGCGTTTAATGGTTAACGTCACCGCTGGATATTTGGTCTCGGAGGTCGATTCTTTATCGTCTTCGTCCTGGGACTCGTTGTCTTTGGACTCTTTGTCTTCGGAATCACTGTCTGGCTTTTGCGAATCTGCTTCTTCGCCGATCTTTCGCAGTGCGCTTACCAGGTCCATCGGACCGCCCAGTTTTTCACCATTGATGGCGATGACGATATCGCCTTTTTGCAACTTGGCCGCAGCGGCGGGGCTATCTGGAAAGACCTCATCAACAAATACTCCGGCAGTACTATCGAGATAGGTGGCCAGGTCGCCTTCTACTTCTTTCAAGCCGATGCCCAACCAAATTTTCGGAGGAGCATCTACTGTAAAGCTGAGCGTAACATCTTCGGATCCTTCATCCGTCTTTTCTTCAGCCTGCGCGACCGACAGTCGCTTCCGCAACTGTAACTTCAGCGAGTTCTTTTCGCCTTTCTTGGATTCCTTCTTGGCGTCCTGTTCATTGGCTTGATCGGCGTTGGGCTCATCGGAACGTTCGGCCGTTACAGAGATTTTGATATTGGGTTCTTGAGGTCGAGCCTGCGCCTGGCTCGAGAGGGTACACAGCGCATAAACGCCGGTGAGAACGAACGAAAACCATTTCATGAGTGAGCTCCTAATTCGAACTAGTTTGTTTCTTGGTGTAGTTTCAATTGGGTGCTTAGTAAGCATTGATGTATTGCGGTGGTCGGACGTTGACTTGTTCAAAAGGCACAAAGGCGGGCCGCCCGTCGGGTAAAATGACCGGCACAAGGCCGCTCTTGGTCCGCACGTCGTAGCCTTCTCTTCGCAATTCGTTGGTGCGTCGCTCCAGTTCCGGATCGGTTCGAGCTTGAATGACATTGGCAAAATTCTGGGAATTGAGGTTTTCAATTTGGTCGCGGGCCAACAAGGTTTCATGCGGTTTAACTGCAACAAATTGCGTATCGCTTTCACGCGGCTTTCCCGTCTCGGGCGGTGCGGCCGCCACGCTGTTGTCACTATCAAACGCAGCCGCACCATCTTCGACCGCCGTCAGTCCCCAGCGCTGCGAGGCCTGCCAACCGATCATGAAGGCCACGGCCACCGAGGCCACCAGGGCCAGGCTATTTAGCCAACTGGAGTGACCATGCCGCTGGGTTATGGCTGGAGCTGGATTGTGAAATTGACCAACGGGAGGTGCGGAAGCGATTGAGCGAGAGGTTAGTGCTGGCACGCAATCGCCCGCATCACTCCCCAGTGGGCTATGTTTGAGGGTCCGCATTTCCTGCTGCAAAACTTGCTCTTCTAGTAGCGTCAATGCGCAGCGTTTCCACAACTGTGGCTCGCGCTCGCAAGCCGCCACCAGTGTGCGCAAGGTTCCAGCATCCAACTGGCCATCGGCCAGTCGTAGCCAGGTTTCATCATCATTCCAATCTTGCTTTGATTCGATCATGGTTGAGTTAACTGATTTTCTGACGGGCGATGCTTCTTTAGGGAACTGGCAGAGGCGAAAGGCCTAGGCCACATGGTCGATGACTTGGGCTTGCAGCAGGTGGTCACGCAGAATCTTGCGGGCGCGATGTAGTCGCGATTGAACCGAACTAGCCGTCACACCCAACGTCTGGCTAATCTGCTCATACGATAATCCTTCGACATACTTCAGCATCAGTAGCTGTCGGTCGCGGTCGCTCATCAACCTCATGACTTCGCGGACCCGCTGACTTCGTTCCTGGCTGAGCATCCAATCCAGTGGTGAAGGCGATTTGTTACATTCGTCGGTCACGTGCGTGCGCGTGACCACGTTGGCCATCAATCGCCTCCGCCGCCCCTGTCGACGCTTCAGCAACAGCACTTGCCGGAGCGCCACGCGATACAGCCACGGTCCCACCCGCTGGACCGGTTCCTGTCGAGCCGACTGGTTGGCGGCCGCTAGCGCGATCTCTTGCAACACTTCGTCAGCTTCTTCGCAATTTCCCAGTCGAGACAATAAGACAGTACGCAGCCACCCTTGATGGCTGGCAAACTCCTCGGCAGGGTTGCAAGCAAGTTGTGAAGCGTCGATCACTCGGACCATCATCTCATGTGGCATAGGCTTCCAGCCTGTTTTGATTGTGTGGCATGGGCTTCCAGCCTGTGTGGATTGTGTGGCATAGGCTTCCAGCCTGTGTCCTTCTCCCAAAACTCTAAGGGAGAGTCCCCAAGCTGGAAGCGTATGCCGCAGTCCAAACACAGGCTGGAAGCCTATGCCACACTCTTAGTTACCGCCTGTTCGGCTTTGTTGCTCGCTAGCACTTGCAGCCAGCACGCTTCCGAGTTAAACCAGAAGCACTACCTGCATTTGTATTAGCACCCCCTTCGAGCGGTAACGAGGGATTCATTATGTCACTGACAAAATCTCTGGGGAATTTCTATTCAGTCTTGATACTCGGCTGCCTGGCCGCTATCACTCCGAACACGTTTGCCCCTATTTTTGCCCAGGAAAAAGCTTCCATGAAGATTGAAACCAGCGATTTCGGTACAACTCCCGACGGCCAGAAGGTCTCTCTATATACTCTGACCAATTCAGCCGGCAACCTGGTCCAGCTGACCAATTACGGTGCAATCATCACCAAAGTTGAAGTTCCCGACCGATCGGGCCAGCGAGCCAATGTCATGTTGTCCTTTCCGACCTTGGAAGGCTATCTGGAACGTCACCCCTACTTCGGCGCTACTGTCGGGCGATACGCCAACCGCATCGCGGGCGGTAAGTTTCAGATCGATGGCAAGACTTATACGCTGGTGACCAACAACGGCCCCAACCATTTGCACGGCGGCACGGTTGGTTTTGACAAGAAAGTCTGGCAAGCCGAAACCAGTCAGACCGATGACGCCCTGATTGTGACCTTCAAGACCGTTAGCCCCGATGGCGAGGAAGGTTATCCGGGAACCTTGAACATCACCGCTCAGTACACCTGGAACAACGCCAACGAACTGACCTTTGCTTTCACAGCTACCACTGACAAGCCTACGGTTCTCAACTTGACCAATCACGGTTACTGGAACTTGGCAGGCGCAGGTAGCGGCAACATCTTGGGTACCGAACTTCAACTGTTTTGCGATCGTTTTTTGTCGGTCGATGACACGCTGATCCCCACCGGCCCGCTGACCAGTGTGGAAGGTACTCCGTTGGACTTCCGCACTCCGCGCCTCATCGGACAGCGCATCGAGATGTTACCTCAGACTAAAGGCTACGATCACTGTTTTGTGGTCAATGGCACTCCAGGTACGATGCGACCAGCCGCACGCGCCGTTGAAACGGTCAGTGGTCGAGTGATGGAGGTGTTCACCACGCAGCCCGGCATGCAGCTGTACACGGGCAATCACCTCAGCGGCTCAGCCAGCAACGGCGGCTTTAAACAGCACGAAGGCTTCTGCTTGGAGACGCAACACTTTCCTGATTCGCCCAACAAGCCGGAGTTTCCCACTTCGCTCCTCAAGCCTGGTGAAACGTACCACGAAGCCACCATGCACAAGTTCTCGGTCAAGTAACCGCTGTTTCTAAGCACCCTCTCACGGCGGACCGATATGGCCCTGCGCCTTTAGAGTGTCGTGCCGGGGCAGCGGGGCACAGCTTTGCTTCTATAGCCCCGCCACCATAAGCTCAGCCAATCAGCAGGTCGTCGGCAAATCACCCGTGGTCTGTCCACAATTTGATTTGCTAGCAAATCAGCGCGGGGTCTGTCCGGGCTGTCCCCTGTGTTTGCAGTCCAAAGTCTGGCGACTTCGGCTACGGAGATGGGAGACGGAGCGGGGCGGGCAACTTACAGGCGGCGGACTTCGGTGGCATCGACGACTTCTGCACGAACTGGTCCAGGGGTCCAGCCATAGTGAAACCACGGGGTCTGCTGCGCCATGGCTCGACGCCGAGCTTCGAACAGTTCGCCAGTACCGGCCAGCAGGACAAACAGGCCGACCAGCACCAGGCTGAACGAGTAGAAGATCCCCAAGATGATAAAACCGACGGCCATCCAACGCCCAACCCGAACAGCGATTTCGGTGGCCCGCAAGTGACTGGTCTTCATCGCAATCAAACTGCGCAAAACCCGACCGCCATCCATCGGAAACGCGGGTAGCAGATTGAACAGCACCAGCACCACATTGGCGACCAATAAATTTTCAAACAGATTGTCTCCCAACACCAAGATTGGATTGCTACTGAGTTCCATCAATTTGTGCAGGGGCAAGAAACACATCAGCCCAATTGCGATCACGACATTCACCGCTGGCCCGGCCAAAGCGATCACCAACTCTTGCACCGGATTCTCAGGCATACGAGCCAATCTGGCCAAGCCCCCCACCGGCAACAACGTAATGTCATGCGTCGGAATTCCATAAGCCCGCGCTGCAAACGCATGCCCAAACTCGTGAGCCAGAACGCACAAGAACACAAGGCCGAAGGTCAGTCCCACCATCAATCCCGTCAGCGGACCACTGGAGAGCGTAGTCGTCAGCACGTAAAAGAGCATCAGCACCCAAAATGTCCAGTGAATTCGGACATCGATGCCGCCAATTTTGCCGACTTCTGTACTGCGAAACATTGTCTTCTTCTCTTTAGACGTTCGGTCGATCGCCACTACCCAAGACTGCCAAAGCGACATGCTGGCCAAGTGATCTAACCGTTGGCGGTATCATTATGCAAACACCATACCGTGACCTAAATCGTCTCCTTTCGCTCCCGCGAAAGGAACTTGCCTTTCGCGGGAGCGAAAGGAGACACTCCATTAGGTGTGATGTTCGGCGGTGTCTATTTCAACTTCGTCTTCGACTTCAGAATCTTCGTTGATCTTGGGTTCAAATCCACCCAAGTCTCCAAGCGCCCGCTCAAGGGTGACTTCGGTCGCTACTACAGTTCTAGCTTTGGCCGCCCCCGAACTCGGCAGGCAGCGCGCCGCTACGACAGTAATGTTGTCTTGACCACCACGAAAGTTAGCCAACTCAATCAACGATCGACAAGCTTCGCCCAGCTCTAATTCGCGCAGCAAGATATCGCTCAGTTCGTTCTCCTTGACATGACGGTACAGCCCGTCGGTGCACAGTACGACCACATCGCCGACACTCAACTTTTCCTTGTGGACTTCAACTGTAACCTCCATGCCTCCAGCACCCAAGGCGTTGACCAGGACGTGACTCCATTTGGCATACTGCGATTCACTCACACCCTTGCCGACTTTTTCGGCCATGTGAGATGAAAGCGTGTGGTCACGTGTCAGCTGGCGAACCGATTCCTCACGAATCAAATAGCAGCGGCTATCTCCCACGTGCACCACGTACATCCACGGCCAAATGATGTAACTCATCGTCAACGTGGTTCCCATGCCTTTCAGATTGGCATGAGCATCGGCTTCGCGCACGATCAATTTGTGCGCAGTTTCAAAGAGCTGCTTCAGATCAGTTACAAACCGAGTTTCCTCTTCAGCAGTGACTTGAATTGGCCAGCGCATGCCTCCAACCAACTGGTTGATCAGCAAGTCCACGGCCAGCAAACTAGCGCGACTACCGGCTTGATGGCCACCCATGCCGTCGGCCACCATCAGCAAGCGGCCAAACGACTTTCCATACAGCCGCGCCTGGCAATCTAACCGCAAACTGCTGTCTTCAATCAACATCGATTTGTGCAAATCAGCGATCAGAAATTGATCCTGATTCGATTCACGGTGCTTGCCAACGTCGGTGCGTCCGGCGCTCAATATGCGAGCCTGCATAGCTTTTCTCTCCAGCTGGACAGGCCAGCGTTCAATCCCTTTGGTTGCTTGTGCCTTTTTAGTTGCCGGTGGAGGCTACGTTGTCGTGGCGGCTAGCCAAAACTCGCGGGCTCCCTGGTGCAAGCGAGCACCGACTTGAGTAATCACCTTCATACATAGGTAGTTCGCGCCTTTGGCGGCGACGTCTGGTTGCAAACCGTGAGTAATGCCATACAGGAACGCACCGGCAAACATATCACCAGCCCCAGTCAAATCTTTGGGCTGACAAGCGTAAGCGGGCACATGAGATTCATGACCAGCAAAGCGAATATGCGCGCCATGCGGGCCATCGGTAACCACTGCGTTGGGCACTAAGTCTTTCAAACTGGCAAAGGCCGCAACAGTATCCTGCTGACCTGTCACCGCTTGAGCTTCGACCGCGTTGCAAAACAACAAATCGCTCTGCACCAGAGCTGCCCGGAATGGCTCACCAAATACTTCGGGGATGAAGGCGTCGGAGCAAGTCAGAGCGACTTTTGTACCGTGTTCTTTGGCGATACCAATGGCCTCTCGAATCGCGTGTTGCCCCGTATCCGGATTGGCAAATACATAGCCTTCGATGAACAACCATTCTGAGTGTGCAATAGCATCCGCATTGACGTGCCGCGCTGCCAACTGACTGGACACTGCCAAACAAGTTCGCATCGTGCGCTCGGCATCCGGAGTAATGATGGCCAGGCAAGTCCCCGTCGTCTCACCCACCAAGACGTTGTTACCGAAGTCGATATTCAGTTGTTCAAACTCTTCTGCGTAGTGCAATCCGTAGCGATCATCACCGACGCAGCCAATAAACGCAGAGCGTCCGCCCAGTTGCGTCAGCCCAATTACCGAATTGGCTACCGACCCTCCGCTGACCAGTCGCAGATCGTGTTGCGAATCATGAAAGCGTGCAAACAACTGCTGCTGTTCGTCTTTTTCCACCAACCGCATCGTGCCGCGTTGAAAGCCCAAACTCTCGAATTCCTGATCACTCATCTCCAAAAAGATGTCGACCATGGCATTACCCAAACCGCAAACATGATATCGGCGCATGCGTATCTTTCTCTGATTGCTTTCGTCGCCGGACTGGACACGTACCAGCCCATAGCTCGTTTACTTCTCTAAGGAGATTTTGAGTTTATCTAAAACTGTCATCACTGGCAGCATGGCGTGGTACGGATTACCGTCATCCAAGGGCGTTTCCAAAAACTTAATGTAGCTGCAGTCGGCCAGTTGACCAGTGCTGGCATCCAGTCCTAGCCAGCGATCGCCGATCCAGGCTTCGGTCCACATATGGTAAGCAAAAAATTGTTGGGTATCGGAAGTCTGCAGCCGAATACCGCTGGCCAAACGCGAGGGAATTTCCCGGCTGCGGAGCAGGGCGGCCAGCAAGATCGCGTAGTCGCTCGTATCGCCCATGTTGGCCTGCAAGACGTCCGATGCCCGATGAACCATAACATTGAACTTCTGAGGCTTGATGCGTTGGAACAAGCCTGTATTCAATTTAATAGCCACCTTGCCCGGCACACGTTCATCGGCCGCCAGCAACTGGGCGGTCTGACTAACGTGTGAATCATCGGAGTTGATGTATTTCGACGGCTGACTGCACTCTGGGCCAGGCGCAGGCTGTTTGACGCCCAACGGCATGTTACCATCAATTTGCGAGCGTCCGACGGCCACCTTCGCTTCGTATGCAGTGGCGCTTCTGGATGTCTGATTGCCTTGCGATGAAAAGAGCAGATAGGGGTCGGGTTGACTGGAACCGATGCTGTAGACAACTTTCTCGAGTTGGGCGACTGGCCGCATATCTTCGGCTACATCTACCCGCACATTGACAAACGTCTTGGCTTCATTCTCGTCGACCATTCTTTGGCCGTCGGCTCCTGACACGCGAAAACTGCTGAAGTTCAAGCCTTCTGGCCAAATCGTCTTCTGGATCTGGCCTTGACGGTCGACCCACATGCGGACGCGAATGCCTTCCTTATCCAGCCGCATCGTAACCTCGATTGGAATGACATCTTCCAGCAATCCGTCCGGGCAGGTAGTCGATTCCGGTGCACCGGCACTGAGCGTCACCTCTGCGACTTGATGGGTTTGTGCCAGAAACACTCGAGCGGCCCGCTCATCATGAGGTTTCATAGGCTTGCGCATAAGCAATTGATGGATGCCCATCGGTCCCCAGACGCCTGCTTGCATCTCGATTTGCTTATTGACATTGCTAGCCGAATTCTTACTAACCAGTCGTAAATTGCGATTGATGACCGAGCCATACAGATGTGTTTCGCTAGGCCCGACTTTGACCGTTTCAGAAAAACTCTCAATCAAACCGTTGGGTTGTTCGACGGTCTCAACTTGGACCATCCGTTTGATCGGATTGGTGACGCCACTCATCGTCATATGTGTGGTCATAATCAAGCGAACCCGACTCTTATCCGCCATTTCAATTTTGTATTGGGTAACGCCAATACGCTGAGCATTGCCATAGATGGCTTCCCAATATTCAAACGGCAATTGCAACCGCGCAGGCAACCACGAATCCCCCCCAGTTTCATCGCGAACCAGCTCGCGTGGGCGAGAAGGCTGGTTGGTGCGGTTCGCTTCACTGGCAGTCGGGTTAGCCTGTGATGGAGCCAGCGATTTCGCTAGTGAACCGGGTGTTGAGTCCGACAGGGTCGCAGTTGGGTCTGCTGATTCGGTTGGTGAACCGCTGGCCGATAGAACGTCAGCGGTGGGTCGTTCCACAGGCGGTATCGGTTTAGCAGCAGGTTGGCAACCGCTGACAACTAACATCATTGAGGCCAGCCACGTGAACAACTGATGGCGTCTGGTCTGTCGCTGGATCATTGTCAAAAGAAACCATCCTCACACGAATACATTATTTGGGTGGAGTTGCAGGGTTGCAGTATATCATAGTCGCAACTGCTACCGTTTCTTTAGGGCAGTCCACAGCCCGCCCTATTAGGTTGACTTCTGCCCCGCAACCGACGGTTGCTGTTCCGTTGATAACGATTGCGCCTACCAGGTTCAGCACGTTACGATTCTAAAGCGTGCTAAGCCCCATTTCTCTGAGCGCCTGCGCACCGGGATGACCTAGTTTTTGTTGTCAGTTCGGCAGACGGTCTATGCCCCCGAACTTGCGTCTTCCCCCCCGAGACAGTTGAAGAGAAAAAGCAAATGGGCTCCAAGCCAAGCTCTCAATCCGGTGCCGCCCAAACTAGCGCCACCGCACGTACAGTAAATCCAAACGTCACTAAGTTCCAGCAGATAACTGAGGACCAGTTAGATGCACACATGGAAGTGTTCCGCTATGGAACGTTTGACTTAACCGAAGCCATCCGCCCCTCGATCGAGTTATCGATCCTGCCGCGCCAAGGTTTCCGCCATGACACCTATATCGATCCGACGTCCAAGAACAAAGTGCCAGTCATCATGGCCGCGGCTAGCCGCGAACGATTGTTCGACCTCTTCATCGATATGATCAGTACACTCGGACCGGTCGTCGACGTAGTGCTGGAAACCAGCCACTATCGCAATAACGGTCATGACGACTTCTACCGCGAACATATCGACATGCCCGTCCTCAAGAGCATCCTCTACGACTATGAGGCCATGCTACTGAACGATGGATGCACCGGTATCGCCGTGCTCAATCCACAACGTCAACAAGAAGTCCAGTTTGACGAACACAAGATGATCATCGCTTACGGCTCACCGCTGGAAAGCTACGAACGCGTCTTGATCAGCCATGATGTCTACTGCGAAGACGACTTGCGTTTCCTCACCGAAGCCGAACACGTCCACAGCAGCTCCGACTCGCTTTACGATCAATTCCAATCGCTCTGTGCCCGCTTGGGTATGGATAGCGAAAACGAAGAAGACGACGCCGAGTTCGCCTAATCACCTTAGCCATAGGTGTTAGCCTCACTAAACCGCAGGCGTTAGCCTCGGTTGCATCGCCTACGATCAGGAACCGGGGCTAACGCCCTCGGTTTAGTAGGAACCGGGGCTAACGCCGCTAACGCCCTCGGGTTATAGAAAACTGTCGCCGGGTTTCACTCTACGATGGCTAATCTTCAGTTGCTCGGCCAGCCAGGCAGCAACTGCTTCCGCTTCTGCAGAGCCTTCCAGCGTGCTTAGTATCTTTAGCGAAGCACCCTCTTGGCCAGTCAAGTGAATCGACCATTGCTCTTTGTTGTTGACGCGATGGTCGAGCTTGCAAACCAGCTTGGTTTGCCGATCCGCTGGCACACTCAATGACTTGCGCAACCCCAAAATGCCTGCGCTGGCGTTAATCACACCTGTGGACACAGCAGCCGTTGCCGTGGGCTGCGTGCGGAGTTCATCCACAAAGTCTATCGGCGCGGGACTACCGCTTCGCACTTCAATGCGGCATCGCCAAAAGAGCATGTAGATGATGCCATAAGCGAACATCAGCAGAAAAATCCCTGGGAACACGCTGACAAACAGAAACGTTTCAAGTTTCAAAATCCAATACCACAGGCCGACTTCGACAGCGGCCAGCATTATTGACATCACGATCAACGTCACAAATATGCTCGTATTGAATTCATGAAATTCGAAGACGCGTCGCTGTCCGGCCACGTCACGTTTCATGTTATAGCGATCGAGCACTCTCACTGGATCGATGCGCTGCAAGTACTGATCGACCAGCTGGGTATCTGGCTGATAGTTACGATCGCTTTGTGCAGTTTTAAAGACCGGCACTTCAAAGCTTGCGCCGCCCATGTTGACCTCGGCTTTCTCCGATACCGTCAACAGCCAGTGCACCGGCGCTTCGCCACCGTCCATACTTGTGGGTAGCGCATCATATGGGATCGCAAAGCTGATGGGTACACAAGTTGTACGAGGCTCGCTACCAGTGAGTGTCTTCTGAATAAACTGAGTAGTAGTCCAGCGATCTACCGACTCTGTTCGACGATTCTTACGTGTGCCGCGCGTTACTGATTGAACGCAACGCAAGTTCACATCGAAAATTGTCTTGTCATCGAAAACATGATGAATGATGGCTACACCCGAGAAAGGGCCACCAATTACGCCGGGCAAAGTTGCCAGCCGCAACTCTGCATTGCTCCACTTGCGCCCCAACCACAACAAGCGCAGAAACACCAGCAAGATCAATCCCAGCACCGCCCAAAAGATTACGAAAGGGCGTTTCTCACTGGCGATGGCCAAAGGCAACAAGACCAGGATATATAGTCCGAAGAAGATCGATAGCGTCCAAACCAGGGCGCGATTGTTGAGCCGAATGTGCTGCTGGGCCCACATCGGGTTGGCTAGCCACGGCTCAGTAGGATGCGCGGCCAGCGCTTTGGCTTTTTGAGTCTGCGAATAAATGACCCACTGGATGATTCCAACCACGTTCGCAGCCAGAAACACTGGCCCCGTTACCGCCACGATACGCAGGCACAGCGTTGGCCAAGTCCACTGGGCGCGTTGCCCAACATCGCCCAGTACTCGCACCAACTCCGGAACCTGCTGCAGTCCCAGCCAAAGGCCAAGCAATCCTACAACTTGAACAACGCGCAAAATAATTACTGCAGCTATCGGCATGCCGGCCCAACCGAATTAGAAGACGGATCGCAAACTGGCTCACACCAGAATCGCATTCTATCAAGCAGGTGAGTGTACAGGCATGCCAACGTGCTCAGGGTTATGGATCAATCATCCAAGCCGGCAGTCCGCCGGGCCGACAGCAGTCGCAACCGCGGACGCGGGGCAGAGCTGTCCCTGTTTCTTGATGACCATTCTGGAAGAAGAACTTGGGCGAGGGCGCCTCTTGGCCACCGCTTTCCTGCATGCTCATCGCCTCGAACAATCGACCATTGGCCATGACCATGGCGATCTGCTGCGAATCGCGAATATCTTGCGATGGATCGTGACCGCGATCAATAATAATCAAGTCGGCCAGCTTGCCTGGTTCGATCGATCCGAGGTCTTTGTCCAGGCCTAAATACTTCGCACCCAAGATGGTTCCGCAGCGCAGCGCATCGATGTTCTTCATGCCACCTTGCACCAGGCTCCACAATTCCCAGTGTGTATCGATACCGACCAGTTGACCGTGTCCACCGGTTTGTGCCAGTCCACCCTGTTCTACAACTTGCTTGGCAATCTCGGCTACGCGGATGTGATTGTAGTCCTCCAAGGGCGCCTTCTCGCGTCGACGTGAGCGTGGATGCAAAACGAACTTGGGCATAAAGGCATTCAACCTCGGATGTGTCCACAGGTCATCATGCTGATACCAATAACGCTCGCCCGAGATACCGCCATAGGCCACACATAGAGTTGGCGTGTAACCTACATTGGTGTTGCGCCACAGATCCATAACGTCGTCGTAGGCAGTTTGTACGCTTAGCGTGTGTTCGATTCCCGTATGGCCATCAACGATCATCGTCATGTTGTGCATGAAGGTCGAACCGCCTTCGGGCACGACCATCATGCCCAGTTCACGGGCTGCGGCAATCACTTGTTGGCGTTGATCGCGGCGCGGCTGATTGTAACTCTTGACGCTAATCGCCCCGACGGCTTTCATCCGCGACAAATGAAAACGTGCGTCCTCGAGACTGTCGATTTCAGCTTTGTAGCTGCCGGCGGCACCATACAGGATTGTGCCCGTGGAAAAGATACGCGGGCCCAGCGTAGCGCCGGCTTTGATCATCTCGCTGGCCGCGAAGATGCCTTGTGTATCATTGGACGGATCATGAATGGTAGTTACGCCAAAGGCCAGGCGCACATAGTTGATCCAGTTGGCCTGCGGCGTGATACCGTCCGACTCCATTGGACCGTGCGCATGCGCATCGATCAGCCCCGGCATGATCACCATACCAGGCACTTTAACAACGCGTGCATCCTCAGGGATCTCAACGTCCTGGCTCGCGCCAACCGCTACGATGCGATTGCCTTCGACGATGATGCGACCATTTTCGATGATACCTTGCTCACTCATGGTGAGTAACTTGGCGCCGATGAAAGCGACCTTGCCTTCAGGCTTGGCGTATGGCTCATCAAATGCCAGGCTGATCGTGGTGGGCTTGGGTTTGTCCGCTTTGCCATCGCCCTTGGTAGCGGTTGCTACTGAGTCGGCGTCGGGCTTTAGAAACGGAAAGGCTTCGTCCAAGCGCTGCGTGTAGAGCGTGGGGCCAACTGACCAATGCAGACTTTGACTATCGGCCGAGAAGTGGATGAAGTCGCCGGACTCTTGGCTCATCTTGGCGGTGGGCAGCGCACTGTTGCCGGGCCCAACTTCCAGTGTGCTACCGGTGGCCAGCAATGGCACCAGGTAAACATTAAAACGTTCGATGAAGGCCAGCCACTGACCATCGGGCGAGACGCGATAATCGGTTCCCCATCGACTATTGGCATGTTGCCGCAGATCTTTGCCATCCAGGCCGATCGAATGCAGGCCCAGATTGTCCGCGTCTTTGGATGAACTGCGATCGACGAAGAATACGCGATCGCTGCTGCTGGTGAACTGAGGATTAGAACCGCTGCTATGAATCTTGACAGCGTCACCACCTTTGGCTGGAGCGCGATACAGTCCTGGTTCGCGCGAGTAAAGTGGTGAGCGCAGGTAGCCATCGGACGATTTTCGATAAACAACGGTTTCACCATCGGGCGAAAAAGTTGGTTCCAGGTAATGACCGGGTTGGTTGGTTACCTTCCATGATTCCGCCTCGGTGGGATCAGCCGCAGCCACGCGGACCGTACCCAGCTTTTCGTCGTTCCAAGTGGTGTAAACGATGTGTTTACCATCGCGCGAGTAACTTGGATAAAATTCAAAGTGCTCAGTTTGGTTGGTCAAACGTTGAGGTGCACCATCGGGCAAATCTCGAACGTACAGATAGCCCATGCTCTGGAAGACGACTTGATTTCCCGTGGGCGATACTTGAACCCAGCGCAGCATCTTGACTGGAAAATTGTCGGGGGCGACTTCGACAGCAAAGCGAACAGACGGTCGGATTTCACGTTTGTCTTGGATGCGAAACGGAATGACCTGGGCGGCGCCATCGGCAATCGAGATCTTGCGAATCTTGCCTTTCGCATAAGCAATGATGCTTTGACCATCGGGCATCCAGGCATAAGCCGGATAGACGCCATGGATTGCCCAAGCCTCTTGCATGTCGCGTTCCAGTTCGTCATAGACTAAACGCACCGCGCCAGACTGAAGGTCGAGAATATGCAGCCCAGTCTTAGCTCCTACTCGGCGCACAAAGGCAATCGATTGGTCGTCAGGGGAGGGCACCGGTCGACAAGCGCCACCTGCACCAGTGATGTAGTTCTCCGTAGTGCCGGACTGCAGATCGAGACGTTTGACGACATAGATTTGTTTGTTGGAGTCCTTGTCGTATTCGAATGAGTCACCCGGAGTTGCGTCTTGTGAATAGTAGAGATATCGACCGTCGCGCGAAAAAATGGGCTCGTTGACATCTTTCTGATCGTTGGGACGTTTGGTCAATTGAACGCCACTAGCGGCGCCCGACTGCATGGCTGTGCGATGGTACATCCACATCTCGCCGGATCCCAACGAACGCCTACCAGTGAAGTGTTTGCGCGCGACGATGTAGTTGCCATCGGGAGACCAGGTGGGACCATTGAGCAGTTGGAAGGTCTCGTTGGTTACTTGAGTCGCTTGGGAGCCGTCGCGGCGCATGATCCAGATGTTGTCGCCGGCGCGTTCGCTCTTGCCTGTGCGATCGCTGGTGAAGGCGATCGATTGTCCATCAGGACTGAATCGCGGTTGCATGTCCCAGCTGACACCGCTGGTTAACTTGGTGGGATAATTGTTGTCAGTCCCATCGGCACCTTCGATGGGCATACTGTAAATATCACCCAGCAGGTCGAACACGATCTGGGAACCATCGGGGCTGACATCCAGGCTGATCCAGGTACCCTCATCAACGTCAATGCTCTGCTGGACCGTTTCGCCGGGTGGGTGTTCGATATCCCACTTGCCGTCGCCCCCTGGGGCTGGCTTATCATCTGCCCATCCCTGACGGGCGGAGAGAACCAGGACCAGAGCTAGCCAACCCATCCCCAAGAGAACGCTATTGAGCGCGTGTCGCATAAATAACTCACCATAATGAAAGCAGACCAATACTGCTCCCGATTATAGTTGCGACTGCGGCGCACATCGCGCCGGGCCGGCGAATTCCAAGATCCTAAGCCGAGGGCATTAGCCCCGGTTCCTTAAACCGTGGGCATTAGCCCCGGTTCCCTGCGTAAACATCGGCCGCAATTGAACGACGCAGGCGGAGCCTGCCAGGCAGTGGGTTACCTGGCAGAGCCTGGTAACCAGACCGGCCTGGTAACCTACGGCCGAACGACGGTTTACTTTAGTTCGACCAGCTCGTCGGCGGCGGCCATTTTGCGGATGTCTTCGGTGATGCGCATTGAGCAATACTTGGGTCCGCACATGCTGCAGAAGTGAGCCGACTTGAAAGTTTCCTGCGGCAGTGTCTCGTCGTGATATGCCTGCGCGGTCTCAGGGTCCAACGAGAGTCGAAATTGCTCTTTCCAATCAAAGGCAAAACGAGCTCGCGATAGAGCATCGTCGCGCTCCTGGGCTCCCGGCCGCTGGCGAGCCAGGTCGGCTGCGTGCGCCGAAATCTTGTAGGCAATCACACCTTGCTTGACATCTTCGCGATTAGGTAACCCCAAGTGCTCTTTGGGCGTTACGTAGCACAGCATGGCAGCACCACTCCAACCTGCTAGGGCCGCCCCAATGGCGCTGGTGATGTGATCGTATCCGGGAGCAATGTCTGTAACCAACGGCCCCAGAACATAGAACGGAGCTCCACCACAAATCTCGATTTGCTTCTTGATGTTCATTTCGATCTGATGCATGGGAATGTGGCCTGGCCCTTCGACCATGCACTGCGTGCCCTTTTCGAGAGAGCGTTTTACCAATCGTCCCAATACTTCCAGTTCAGCAAACTGGGCTTCGTCACTAGCATCGGCGATCGAGCCCGGGCGCAGGCCATCGCCGAGACTCCACGTAACGTCGTACTGACGCATGATGTCGCACAAGTCATCAAAGTGCTCGTACAGTGGATTCTGTTTGCGATGAGCCATCATCCATTTGGCAATCAGCGATCCGCCGCGACTGACGATACCCGTCACACGATTCACGGTCATGTGCAGGTGCTCCATCAATACGCCGCAGTGCACCGTCATATAATCTACGCCCTGCTGGGCCTGATGTTCGACCATGTCCAGGAAATGCTGTGCGCGCATGTCTTCAATGTTGCCGCCCAATTGCTCCAGCATTTGATAGATGGGCACGGTTCCAATCGGTACGGGCGATCGTTCAATGATCGTACGCCTGATGTGGTCAATGTCTTTGCCAGTAGACAAATCCATCACTGTATCGGCCCCGTAATGCACGGCCGTATGCAGTTTCTCGAGCTCTTCATCCAAATTGCTGGTGACGGCGCTGTTGCCGATGTTGGCGTTGATCTTGCAAGTGGCGGCAATTCCAATGCACATCGGTTCTAATCGTCCAGCCAAGTGGACCTTGTTAGCCGGAATGACCATTCGACCCGCAGCCACCTCTTCGCGAATTGTCTCTTCGCTCAAACGCTCCTTGTCAGCCACAATGCGCATTTCGGGAGTTACTTCGCCACGACGGGCCGCCAACAGTTGAGTGGTCATCAGCTTTCCTTGAACCCTTTTGCATTGAGTACGTTGCAAAAATCGCAACGCACGAAGAACAACAGCCTCAATTATTCAGCAAGCAAGCCGTTCGGTGAACCCGTACCAGCGAGAAGTCGGCTCGAATTTTTGCTTCGGTTACCATATTCCTAAAGTCGCCAGCTGCGCCGAAGCAGTGCCTGCCCAGTCGCGATTGGCCGCCGGCGAAGCCGGACTAGGGTGAAGTATTTTGCCAATCTGCACCCCTGTGGGCACAACGCGCCGCGCACAGCTCTCTGCCCAAGCTCCTACGCCAACGACCCATTCGGGCTCCAGTGCTTCAACTAGCGCTCGCAAATGCCGATCGCAAATTTCTTCCAGTGGAGCCCTTAAACTAGCCGGCAATTTGTCGGGCGTCACGTTCCTGGCCGACTCTTCCATAAAGACCAAGGGACAGTAATTAGCCACAAAGTGTTGTTTGAAAAAACTCTCTGGCGTCGTGAATCGAGCCTTGAACAACCCCCACAGCCTCTCGCCAGAGACCTCCGAACGCTTGCACGCCAAGCCGTCGATGGGACGCAGTCGATGCTCACGGGGCGGTTTGCCTATCGGCGCATCGATGCTCAGCCAATCGCGCACCGCCGCGACTTGTCCGAAGGGGACTCCAGTCTGGGCCATGCCCCAAGGACCGGGATTCATGCCCACAAATAACACTTCGCACGAATCGATCGCGTAACGTTCAATATACTGTCGATGCGCTTCCCAAGCATACTGCAAGGGGTTATAGACCCACGGAATGGTCGAACTGAAGTCGAGCTCTGTAGCCGCTTGGCGCAATTTCTTGGCCGCCGCCAAAACTGGCTTGACCGCCCCGGAGACTTTCGTAGTCATCAACTTTACTCCATACCAACCCAGACTGATATTGAATCTACGTCTTCGATTCCGGTTCGCTCGCTGCAGTCGTGGCCGCAGTCGCGGTGTTTGATAACACATCGCTGCGCAACCGCTTGAGCCAGTTCTTCAAATCGGGCGGCAGGGCCATTTGAAAACTCAACTTCTCACTCGTGATGGGGTGCACAAACGTTAAACGCTCCGCATGCAAGACTTGTCGCGGAGCCTGCGATTGATCGACCAACGTCAACCCACTGGGCAACCGCACATACATTTTCTCGCCGCACAGCGGGTGCCCAAGTTCCGATAAGTGAATGCGAATTTGATGCGTGCGCCCCGTTTCCAATCGGCAGCGAATAATGCTGTACTCGCCAATCGATTCAACAAACTCGACATGCGTGATAGCTTCTTGAGCTTCTTGTGTGTCTTGTATGTCTGGTGTGCCTTGGGCTTCGGGCGCAGGGGTCGATGACTGACTGGCGCTAGATGCAGTCTCCACAGGAGTGTCCGTTGACACCGCGGCTGCGGCCGGGCTGCCTCGCAATCCATCACCCCGATCGCGCACCAGCATACTTCGAATCGTTTGCGAGTCGACCTGACCGTGCGCTACGGCCCAGTATTGGCGCTCAACTAAATGATCTCGAAACATGCCGATCAGTTTTTGTTCAGCCATGCGGGTGCGAGCGAAGATCATCAGGCCACTGGTGTCGCGATCCAGCCGATGCACCGGATAGATTGGCCAGCGATTGGCTGGTGCATTGCGATGACGCAGCCCTTTGTTGACCGGCCGCTTTCCAGGACCGCGCCCGGCACTTCCGCCCGGGGCGCTTTCACGTTTGGCGCGACCGGTAAACGGCAGCCCCAGCTCTTTACCGAGGGCATCGCTGAGCAACTGTTCCAAAGTCGGTTGCAGATGCCGACGTTTGTCCGGCATCTGTCGTTCTTCCCGGTGCCACACCGAGGTGATGCCGGCCGGTTTCTCGACGACCACCAGGTGCTCATCGATGTAGGGCAGACGCAGTTGTTCGGCCGTAATTGGCTTGGCCAACGGTTCGCGCCACAGCTTTACCACATCGCGCTCGGTCACCCGTCGCGCCGGGTCGCAGCACAAGTTACCGTTGACTTGCACGTAACGTTGACGCACCCAATTCTGGACTTGCCCCCAACTGGCACCGGGCAACAGCTCCTTGATGACACCCGAGAGCGTCTGTCCCGCATGTTGTGGCGCCAGGTGATATACCGTAAATTGCTCGTTCGATGAAGAATTATTTCGCTTGGCCATAGCTGAATAGTATCGCATACCTGGCAGATCTTGTTCAGCCCCGCCTTTAGCGAATCTGCTGTCCCTCCATCCATCCCTTAAATTAGATGACTGCCGATCATGCGCCTCACCCTCACTAGAAGTCTGCGAAACTCCCTCGTTGGCCTGACCTTAATGTTGGCTGCTTGCCTAGCCAGCGGCTGCAATCAATATGATCCCACCCGGCTAAGCGAAAAAGAGATGGCCGACGAGCTCGTTCAGACGTGGAAATCTGATGGCGCCCAGTCGGCTGAGGTCAAGAAAGTCGCCGACGGCTACGAAGGCACGGTCAAGCTCAGCGGAGGCGAAACTCTGGCGGTCAAAATCACCAGCGATCCAGCCAACAAGACAGCCAAGATCGTGGGCACTGGCGACCGCGGTACCAACCTCGAATATACGCTCAAGGCTGAAACGAAGTCTCGATTCTGATCCACCGCCTTTCAGAGGCGGTGACAGATTTGTTTTGGCCTGGCCCTATCAGCGAAAGAGATCGTCCAGCTTACCTGTAGCCGAAGCCGCCAGACTTTGGATGCGTCACCGATCGATTTCCAATCTCTGGCGAGATCGGCTACCCCCACGGCGAAGAGATCGTCCAGCTATTTAGTCGTCCATTTGTATGGCGTTAAGGGGTCTGGGTGGCACTGGCAATGCTGCGCATAGCCAGTGCCACCCTAAGGCCTATGTAGTTCGATAGTTGATAGCTGGACGATCTCGAGAGCGAGAGGTGTTACGTATTGGCCGATTGATTGACCCGTCGGCTCAGCTGCGTCAGCATCTTATCTGTCTTTTCTTCCTCAGCCAGGTTTTGGCCGAGCGCGTCCTTGGCATTTTCATATCCAAGCAGCTTGGCCCATGTGCACAACGTGCCATAAGTAGCGATCTCGTAGTGCTCTACCTTCTGCGCGCATGCGATCAGCACTGCGTCCATGACTTCGGGGTCTGCATCTTCTTCCATCATCGACGAAGCCTCTTCGATCAGGCCTGCCATGGCTTCGCACTTCTTCGCCTTGGCTGTTTTGCCGGTATCTTCAAAGGCTTTCTCCACGCGCTCGATCTGAGTTTGAGTTTCTTCCAAATGCTTTTCAAAGGCAGCCTTCAGTTCTTCCGATGTGGCTTTCTTGGCCATTTTGGGAAGCGCCTTGGTAAGCTGCTTCTCCGCACTCAGCACGTCACGGAGTTCATCATAAAAGGCATCAGCTAAGGTCTTTAGAGCCACTTGGTGGATCCTTATAAACGTGGGTTCAATGAAATAAAACAACAGCCATCAGGCGATGGCTAACGTTTATGTTGCTCTTTGTCGAGCAACTCTTGAGCGCGATCCCAGGCATCGCGAATTGGGCGCTGGGCGTCTTCCCAGGTACCGGGCATTTTTTCGGCTTGATCGAGTTCCCACTGCCGACGAATATCGGCTTCGGCTTCATCCCAGGTACGATTGCGATAGCGGGCTCGCGATTGCCAACCGTGGCGATAAGCTGGCTCGATCGTTTCGTATTCGATACCAGGTTGGTAGTAATCGCGGCGTGGATATTCATCTCGCCAATAGGCGTTCTCAACGGTTGGATCGATGGCCTCGGCCATGTTGTGTCCGGCAAAGGCACCTGCGATCCCACCGACCACCGCGCCAACAGCGGCACCGACTGGGCCAGCTGCGGCGCCCATGCCAATACCGGCTACCGCTCCACCGGCAGCAGCCCCCAGGCCTGTGCCAACCGGGTGCGATCCATGTTCGCCGGTTATGGGGTCGGCGTTGTGATTACCGACCTTGGTTTCGCCATGTTCGTCAACAACCGTGTCCGGATAGATTGGGTCGTTGGCGTCTCGAAGATCGTTGACATCGGCATCGGGGGTTGGTTTGCGAGTAGTCATCGGAAGTTTCCTTGTGCGTTTGAGTTGCCAAGGAATGAAAGCAAACGCGATGCCGCTTGCAGATGCTGGGCAAAAAACGCCCGGATCGTTAAACGAAAAAAGTCCAGAGGCTGGGACCTCTGGACTCTTGTAGGTGCAGATCAACGGTGAAGTCGAGCTAAGCTTAAGCGCTCTTCTTTTCTGGGCTGCCGACTTTAAAGTGAGTCAGCTTGCCATCGGCTTCGTTTTGGTCGATGGTAAAGATTGTGCCTTCCGTTTGATCAGGCAGGTCGAACATAA
Organism: Rania fehmarnensis; assembly: GCF_056494185.1. Classification (NCBI taxonomy): domain Bacteria; kingdom Pseudomonadati; phylum Planctomycetota; class Planctomycetia; order Pirellulales; family Pirellulaceae; genus Rania; species Rania fehmarnensis. Next base: position 1,295,432 of record NZ_CM151398.1, on the reverse strand, counting down.
TGTCCAGCATGACCGATTCGATGATGCCTCGCAGACCGCGAGCGCCTACGCCCTTGTCTTGAGCGCGACGGGCAATGCTCTTCAGGGCCGCTTCGGTGAATCGCAGTTCACAATTCTCCATACCAAACAGAGCTTGATACTGCTTGACTAGCGAATTGCGAGGTTCGGTCAGCACACTGACCAGAGCTTGTTCGTCCAGCGGTGTGAGCGCCGATATGACTGGCAAACGTCCGACAAACTCAGGGATCATACCGAAGTGCAGCACATCGTCGGAAGTGATTTGCGGCAACAGCTGGGCTGGCGTCGAGTCATCTTTGGTCGAACTGGCTTGTCCGAAGCCGAGAGTTTTCTTGCCCAGCCGTTTGCGAATGATGTCTTCTACACCTACAAAGGTACCGCCGCAGATGAACAGGATGTTCGACGTATCCATTTGGATGTATTGCTGTTCTGGATGCTTGCGACCGCCTTGAGGTGGTACGTTAGCAACGGTGCCTTCGAGCATCTTGAGGAGGGCTTGCTGTACACCTTCGCCCGATACGTCACGAGTGATGGAGACGTTATGGCTCGTTTTGCCAATCTTGTCGATTTCGTCGATGTACAGAATGCCGCGTTGGGCAGCTTCGACATCGAAGTCGGCTGCGTGCAGTAGTTTCAGCAACAGGTTTTCAACGTCTTCACCCACGTAACCGGCTTCGGTCAAAGTGGTGGCATCACCGATGGCGAATGGAACGTTGAGCATCTTGGCCAACGTGCGTGCCAATAGCGTTTTGCCGCTGCCGGTTGGGCCTACGAGCAGGATGTTGCTCTTTTCGATCTCGACATCCGAGCCCGACCAATCGCTGCTGAGTCGCTTGTAGTGATTGTGGACCGCCACTGCCAGGACGCGTTTGGCGTTACCTTGACCGATGACGTATTGGTCGAGATGTTCGACGATCTCGCGAGGAGAGGGGATCTCCGAGAACAGTTTGTTGTTGGTCGGACCGCGGCGTTTTTGTTCTTGATCGAGGATCGACTGGCACAGTTCGATACACTCGCCGCAGATATAAACATCGCCTGGTCCTTCGACCAGCGGTCCAACGTCACGGTAACTTTTGCGACAGAAGGAACAGAAGGCGTTCTTCTTATTCACTCCGTTGTTACCATTGCGACGACCAGATACGACATCCTTACCGGAAGGCATACTCGACTCCTTAGCTCGTTATAAAGCTGAGTACTTTCGACTGGCACACTGAGCCGAGCTCATCGACCAATAGTCTAAGCACTGCAGCGGAAGGCTTACACGTTGTTCGCTCGAGGCCCTTGTGACTGCGGTGGGTGCGAATCGTACGCACTACCGTAATACAAGGCCGGGCTTCCGTGTCCGCGGATTCGAGCCAAAAAGGGAAACACCTACTCTAATCGGGTGTCAGTCAGACCAGCCTCCCAGACTGGTAGAAGTCGCATACGCACACGCGGGGCGAGGACCACATGGTTAGTGGCATCTCTACGTGGTGTTCGTCCCGTAATCAAACGGTCCATTAAGCTAGCTTCATTCCCAAGCACCGAGGGTAATGTTCGGAATTTTCACCGGCTTAATGTAAGCATCACGGTCGAATTCTGAAGAATTCCCCAGTGCAGGTACGGCGCAAGTGTCGTCTTTGTTGGTCGCACGGCCCACGCGAACTGGATGAGCTGCGATCAAATCGACCGCAACCGATACAGCTGTTAGACTCGCCTGCCACACACGATTGTTGCACGCCCTCATCCTACGTCATGTCCACCCTGAAAGTCCAGCGAACTTCGTGGGATTTTGTGGCAGAAGTGTAGTCTCTTGGGGCACACTTACACAAGCGGCTTGAGGAGCCGCTATTTGAACGCGGGCACTGGCGGCAAAGAACGCAGCGGCAACCTTGGCAGACTGATCGCGATGCGGGCCAGCGTTTCCAAGGTCATGCGCATGCGATAGGTGGGCGCGGCAGGTTCACGCCACAGACGAATCAGATGTTTCAGGGCGGTTCGCGGAGCATAGCCTCGAGCTGCCATCCGCGCCCATTTGCCTGGGCCACCCGGACTGCGCACCACCGTCGGAGCCAAGTGCAAATGATCGGGCATTACTTGACCGCGAGCTTTATATGCTTCAGCTAGAACATGGTTCATGTGTTGTCGCTGAGCGGAGGCTCGCTGCCAACATGCGCTGCCTGGATGCAATCGGTAGCACAAGACGACATCGCTCAGATTGGCCAGCTTGCCATACTGCGCCAATCTCAGCCAGAGGTCATGGTCCTCAACGGCCAGATGCTGCGGGCGGTAGCCACCGACGGCCTTCACGGCCGAGAGTCGATACAGCACCGTAGGATGGAACAAACCTGTGCGACGCTCTAGCAGAGCGGCTTCGATATCATCGTGCTCCCGAGGTAATCGATCGACACCCAATCGATCATTATCAGTATCGATCTTCAGAATCGCTCCGCCGACGGCGACATGTTGCGGGTTCTGCTCGAGAAACTGGAGCTGTTTGGCCAGGCGATCGGGCATGGCAATATCATCGGCGTCCATCCGCGCCACCAGCGGGCCCCGGGCCAGGGACAGACCCCGGTTCAGCGTCGGCGTTACGCCCTGATTTTCTTGGTGATACACGCGGAGGCGAGGTTCGCGGCTGGCCAAGTCGTTCAGCAGGCTGCCTGTGGAATCACGACTGCCATCGTTGATGCAAATCATTTCCCAGTCCTCAAATGACTGGGCGATCAGGCTGCCAAGGGCCGCACTCAGGTAGCGTTCAGCGTTGTAGACGGGGACAACGATCGATATCAATGGCTGAGTCATTGGGCGAACTACTTTTTAGGAGACTGGATAATCCATCAGGAGTTGGTTTCAGGCGGCGGCCGCTTGAGTTTGAGGATCATCCACGAGCGTCCAACCGGGACAGGCTAGAAATCGATCGTTGAGCGTTCCTGGGTAAAACCATTTGCGAGGCGCGTAGATGCATGGCTCGGGCCGATTCGATAACCAAGCGGCCCACCAACTGAACGTGCTGTTGGCAATCACGATGGCTTCGGCGGCAGACATGAGCACGAGTTCCTCATGAGGACCACTGCTGGTAGTAACATAATGGGTGGGGCAGGGGAGGTTCAGCTCCCGCTGGCACCATGGGATATCGTTGGAAAACACGGTGACTTCCACACCGGTTCGCTCCGTCAGACGCGCCAGCACGGCTCGGCGGTAGTAGTCGAGGCTCAAGTTGCGATAGATGGCTGAGGCCTGCGGATTACTCAGATAATCACCACGTCGAATGTGCAGTGCCAGGCTGGGCGTACTCTGCAAACGTTCCAGTGTAGCTAAGCTGTCACTGCTGAGAGCCTCGACCAATTTATACTGCTGGCGGACTGTTTCGGTGACGTCGGGAAAGAAGCGATCGCTCTGCCAATAGCCAACCAGATAAACGTGATTGCCGGTCCGCAAGTATCGCTCGGCGAAGCCAAACGGTTTCTCTTTGACGCGTTTTAGTGACTGACTGTTGAACCAATCTTGCCAGAGGGGACCAGGCTTGGACTGATAACGCCTGGGTAGAATCTGTCGTTCATCGCTGGTCAGCCGGCGCGCGGCAATATCGAACCGGTTCAGCATCAGTCCATGTGCGGGCATACCCTCGTAGGCAGCCAGATCCAGCACCAGTTCTGAGTTGTGTGTGTGGGCCAGCTGCAAACCAAACGCATACTGAAACATTTGGTTGCCCAAACCGCCATCGATTCGTACGACAATCATCTTGGCCGACTCCCTTCAGCCTTACGTTCCGTTTCCCAATCGCCGAGCGAGTATACGGAATCCCACGTCCCACGCCAACATCGCAATTTGCAAAGCTAGCAAACCCCTCTCTATCGCGCGTGAGTTTACAGAGCCCAGCACAGCCCTTCGATCAATTGCTAGCATCATCGTTCACACTGGGACATACCCCCGAATCTCTCGTGGCCGGGACAAGCCGACTCCCCCTGCAATGCAAGTAAATCCGCACTTGGTCAGCAAATCCGCGCGGGGTCAGCAAATCCGCACGTGGTCTGTCCCCAGTCGCGCGCCCGGGGACAGACACAATACCGTTCGGCCCTCGAATTGCCTTGCTGTCGAGTGTGGAAATGCTAGCGTTTTTTCAGGGTGAATCGAATTGCTAGCGTTCACAGATAGAGTGTGCAGTTGTTGCGTTTTCTGGATCGGCGCGCACCGGTAGCCCAGTTGAGTGCTAGCATTAGAGACTAGTTGGCTTGGGCTTGGGACTTAGGGAGGTCGCTCCTTCAGGCGTTCGAGATGCCGCTCCACTTCCTCCAGACTGGCCCAGCCATTGATGTAGTGGCAAAGCATCTCGAAAGTGCGTTTGGTCGGAGTGCGTCCGGTGTAAATCAGGATCAACATGCAGGCTATCAACGCACAGTAGACCTGGATCTCAACGCCCTCTTGCTTGTGGCTCAGCAAGTGACGACAGCCCAACAACTGCTTGAGCATTCTAAAAAATAGCTCAATACTCCACCTGAGCATATATAAATAAGCGATCAACTCAGCCGGCAGATCAAGCATGTCGGTGACGATTCGTAGGACGCCATCGCTGCTGGGACCAGTGCTGGAGAAGTTTCTCCCCCGAGTTCGACCGCGACTGGTGTGAGGCGAACATCCATTTGCACTTTCACTTAAAAGCAGATTTGGGTTGTATCCTAAGTGGTGCTTACTTTCAGTACTGCGAGGCTTAAATGACTTGGGTTGAATTGCACGAAGTCCCTGCATTTTCATTATCCGACGGGCTTTGCGCCGACCGCATTTCATGCCTTTCTCAGTGAGCTCAGTTGCAATTCGACGGCTACCATATCGACGACGATGATGCCTGAATGCTTCGCGCACTTTAGGCGAGAGAATACGATCCTCCTCATCGCGCTGTGTGTCGTCAGAATTAAGCCACGAGTAGTACGCACTACGGGTCAGCTCTAGCACTTCACAGATCTGGGTGATCGGTGCCACTTCCGTCTGTTCAATGGCCTGAGCGACTGCGTAAAGCTCAGCTATTCGTTCCGGCCTAAAATACCCAAAGCTTTTTTTAAAATGTCTCGCTCACGCTCCACGCGGTGAAGCTCCGCTTGCAGCTGCTTTAGCTTGGCATCCATTGCGTCAGCGACTGGGCCTGCGTCTGTCACCAATTCTTGCTTCCATTTGTACAGCAAGTTCCTTCTGGGGATCCCAAGCCGTTCACAAATCGACGAAGCTGAATGCCCATCAAGGTGCATTTGTACAGCTTCTTGCTTCAGGTCTTCCGGATAAACTCTTCGTGAATTCTTTAGCTTCTTTTGAGGCTTCATGCCGTCTCCTTAGATTGCTCATTCTAAGAGACTGGACTGTCCGGAAAAGCGGTACCACCTCAGTCTGTCCCCCAGCGTTCCAGATCAAATGCGGGGACAGACTACTGGTTGTTGTGCTAGCATGATGGTGGAAAGAACTATCAGCAAATCCGCGTGGGTCTGTCCCTAGGTGCGCGCCCGGGGCCAGACTGGGCGGACTAGCGGCGCCAACGCTCGAGCAACACTCGAGTCAGTCGAGAAATGTGCGAGTCGACGGGCAACGATGCGCAGTAGTTGATGGAACCAGCCGAAAAGACGCCGCCCCCACTGGCCGTTTCATAATAGATCATCTCCGCGCCGCCATCGGCTGGGTTCAAGCCGCGGGCTAAAACCGTCACATCGGCTGGAGTACTGGCAGATCGTTTGTCTGTCTCGTGTCCAGAAGCTCCACCCGGGCAGCGCTTATGCAAACTCTCTGTCCCAAACACGTCACCCTGGGCTAAACCCGATCCAGCAAACAACCAGTGCGAACCATCCATCACTTGATACGGCGCACCAGTCATCGCCCCACTGGGCGTAAAGACCACGCCCAGCAACGATGCCTCCGACTCAACTCGCATGGCGAATCGACTATCCCGGCCCTGCATTCCAGATGGCCATAGACTTTGGATGTTCCCGTTGTGACAAACCATCGCCCCCTGCTGGTCGATCTCCACCTCGCAGTTCAACCCGTTTCCACCTAAGTACACTAACTTGCCGCCCCGATTCAAAACCCAATCTTTCAATCGGACATACATGCCTCGCGTCCAATATTCCGGATGCACAGCGATGATCAGGACTTCGTAAGCATCCAAGTCCAGCGTTCCATCATCGAACTGCGTCTCAGCATAGTAGTCGTACTCAAAACCCTCGCGCTGCAACCAGCCGACCAGTCGCCATTCTGCCGGCGCCAAATGACACGCTTGACGACCCTCGATCGGGTCGGCTATCGATTCGGAAAAGGCAATATGATTGAAGGGCTCAGGTCGTTCAAACGACAGTTTCGCATATGCTTCGTAACCCCATGTGCCATGATCAGGGTCTTGATAGCGCGCCAACTCGTATCGCGAATTGACCGTCGGCCTGGCCGGTAACTGATTCGCATGGATATAGTTGCTGCGGCCACCGAAGGCGTTATAAGCATTCCAAGTTATGTTCGAGGCCAGCACCGCCATCTTCGACTGGGGCTCTCGCGGTGCAACAATCCACGGAAACGAGAACTGGACGCCCGACGCCGTACTGGCGCGAAAGTAATAGAGACCGCTGGGCTGCGGCGCGGTCACGTACTGGCGATGCGTTTCACTGGCATAGCCCACCTTGTTCCACTGAACTCCGCTCTGAGTGTAGTCACCATCGGGTGTGATCTGCATCATCGCGCGCGGCCCATGTTCGTCGTGCCAGCCCAAACTCCGCACCAGTTCAGGCCGCCATCCATAACGCCACAGCTCAAGCTGAAACGGCTCCACCGAGTGCACGCGAAACTCCGACTGCTCGCCACTACGTACCCACTTAGGCCACGCATACCCCAGCAGTTGATCGGCCAATAGTCGAAATTGAATAGGCTCGCTCCCAGGTAACTCGACCTGCGAGAACTTGGCTCCGAATCCCGCCTTCTGCAGTACGACTCGATACGTGCCGGCTGGCAACTCTAGATGCACCGATCCACTAGCACGCGAACGGGTGGCATACGATTGGCCATCCTGCGCAATAAACTCCAAACTGACATCCGCTAGAGCCACATAGCGTTCGTCGCTGACGTAACCAATCAATGGTGCAGGTGCTTGATTCACGAGGCTGGTATCTCACTAAAGTACTGTAACGCGTAACACATGGCTTGATCGCGACACATTGTCTCCCATGCAATCTAGCTTCGCAACGAGCAGCCACTTGTCCGCCGGCCAAAAAACAATCACCATACACACCTCAGCCTTCGCCTCCCTTCCACCAGCCATAACCGTCTACCCACCAGCCACTCCATGACGCGAACACAACGTATTACCGCTTGCCTGAGCTATCTACTGATCGCTTTCAATTTCGCCCATGCCGAGGACAGTCTGCAATGGCGAGGCACCGACGGTCAGGGACATTCCTCGGCCAAGAACTTGCCGATCACTTGGAGTGAAGATAGCAACGTCGCTTGGAAAGCAGAAATACCTGGACGCGGTTGGTCGACACCCGTCATCCAAAACAATCAAATTTGGATGACCACCGCTATCGAAACACCGGCCAAGCCCGAAGTGGCCGAAGAACGACTGAAGACCAACACGGGTGATCAACCACTCACTCTCTTAGATCAAGTCGAACTGCGCGCCATCTGCGTCGACCGAACGACCGGTAAGACCTTGCACGATATCGAGCTGATCAAGAAGCAATCGCCACAATGGGTGCACAAGCTAAATAGCTACGCTTCGCCCACTCCCGTCCTAGAAGGCGAGCGCCTGTTCTGCAGTTTCGGCGCCTACGGATCAGCCTGCGTCAACATCACTAGCGGACAAGTCGTATGGACTAACTCTGATCTGGATGTGATGCATGAAAACGGTCCAGGCGGTTCACCAATTCTGGTCGATGATGTGCTGGTCATTCACATGGATGGCAGCGATCAACAGTTCATTGCGGCCCTGGACAAGTACACGGGCAAGCTGCGTTGGAAAACGCCGCGCTCCGGCGAGATGAATGCCAATCCACAACTCCGCAAATCTTATGGCACTCCGTTAGTAATGCAAATCAACGGGCAGACGCAAATCGTTTCGCCAGCTTCCGATTGGCTGTATGGTTACGATCCACAAACCGGCAAAGAGCTGTGGAAACTTCCTTACGGTGAACTGGGATTCTCGCTAACGCCGCGGCCAGTGGTCGCGAAGGGACGTCTCTTTATGGCCACCGGTTTTGGACGTTCGCAAATGTTGGCCATCGATCTAAAAAATGGCCAACCCGAAATCGCCTGGCGTTACAAGCAAGGCATACCCACGATGCCTTCACCACTGGTTATCGATCAGGAACTCTATTTTGTCAGCGATTCAAGCGGCATCTTGACCTGCCTCGATACAGCCACCGGGAAAGAGATCTATCGCCAGCGCCTCGGTGGCAATTACAGTTCCTCACTCATGGCGGCTGAAGGCCGAATCTACTTGGGCAATCGCGAAGGCAGCCTATTCGTTATCCAGGCCGGCCGCGAGTACAAACTGCTTGCCGAAAACAAGTTGCCCGGCGCCATCTACGCCACACCGGTAGCTGTCGACAATCAGTTGTTTCTGCGCACCGATCAGGCGCTGTACTGCTTGGTCAAAAAAGACGCGGACTAAATGGCCGCGCAGTAGCGGAAGCCGTCAAGGCTTTCGAAATGCTTGACGCATGCCGCTACGTGCCCAACTAGGCGTTGGACGAGAGCACGCTAATGATTCGTTGCAACTCTGCGCGAGCGTCATGCCACCAATCTTTACCGAGAACGCGAATCACTCGCCAACCAAACTCCTCCAGCAATCGTGGTCGCATGATGTCGCGTTCCCACGGGTCGGCCGACTGATAGGCTTCAGCCGTATCCACCAAGATACCCAGGCGATAATGCGCATCGCCAGCCTGGTAAACGGCCGCATGGATGCGAAACAGAGATTGACCAACCAGGTTATCGACCAGGTAACCTTCACCTCGCAAGGCTTCGGAAATCTGCCGCGTTACAACATCCAACTCCTGGGATTCTACCAAGCTAGAAACGCGATAACGTCCAAGCTGGGCCAGCGCCAACTGGGCTCCCGCAACATCCTGCTTGTCCAAACACTCGGCGTAGCGCAAATACTGCTTAAGGCATGCCGGGCCAAAATTGTAGTCGTTGGTAATCTGTCCCCAGCGCATCGAACTAACAACTGCCATGTGTCGCTTCGCTCGGGAGAAGGCTACGTTCAATCGCTTCTCGCCACCATCGCGATTGATCGGCCCGAAGTTCATCGATAACTTGCGGGCGGCACTGGGACCATAACAAACACTCAAGATGATCAAATCGCGTTCGTCACCTTGGATGTTCTCCAGGTTCTTCACGAGCAACCCAGTAAACTGCCCGTCGTCTTCACGGGTGAGTTCCTGCTCGTACAGAATTGCAAAGTCACGGTCCTCTCGGGCTCGATCTTCTAACGCACGCTCAATTTCGGTCTGCTGTGCTTCGGAGAATGCGATCACGCCGATGGTTCGTCCGGTGCCATCCGCCAGACATTCAGCCACCAACTGTGCCACCCTCTCGGCTTCGCGACGATTGCGACGATCTTCATAAACGCCGTCGCTGATGAAGTGAAATGAAATCGGACGACCGAGCCAACTATCTGAAGTGCGAGTTGTCCGCTCACCAGGTTGAATGTCAACGTTGGAGTCTACTGAGTACGTCGGACTATGCTCATGAACGGAAGTTGTCAGCGCAATTTCATTTGTCGCAGGCGATTCCGGCGTACCCGCGCGGCGAGCTACATCAGGCACGGTCAATAACTGACCGTTGTAAAATGCCCAGTTCGAGAAACTAATCAGCGACTCGCTGCGACTGCGATAGTGCCAACCGAGCATCGTTGATGGCAAACGCTTGCCCGCATGACGGAGCAAGCTATCGGAGCTTAAGTCAACGTCGATCGCCAGGTCACCGTCCTCTTCCAGGTCGACATCACTCTCCGCAACGTCGCTTGCTTTTTGAGCAAAGAAGTTCGTGGGTGGCAACTGCATCGTATCGCCCACGATTATTGTTTGTACGCCACGAAACAATGTCGGCACCGCATCCTCTAGTCGCACCTGGCTGGCTTCGTCAAAGATGACCACATCCACAAACTGCGAGGCCAGTGGCAGAGTGTCGGACACACTCAGCGGACTCATCAGCCAGATCGGCTTCAAATCTCGAACTAGCAGTCCACTGTCTCCATCTACCAGGTCCCGTATAGGGCGATAGCGCATCGTCTTGCCAAACTCATGCTCGAGAATCTTGCGACCTTGTTGATAACGTTTCGATAACGCGGGATTGGCAGGGGCCGGCACCGAGTTCTGTACGAAGCGCTCACGTGCGTGTTGGCAGACTTCAGCTGCATTAACTCCGAGCCACTGCGGTAACAATTGGGTCACCTGCTCGACGTGAGTTGCTTGTTCGCCTGCATGAAACCGCTCGATGTCAGGTTGCGATTTCAGCCACTTGAACCAAGTGGCATGTTCTACGCAAGCTTCCATCTGCTCAAAGGTCAGATACTGACTGCGCAGAAAGTGTGATACCGATTCAGGTAACGAATCGACCAATTGAAGGACGTCGGCGATTGCGGGCAGTTGGTGTATGTTCTCTAAAACAGATACCAGCGACTGACGTAACTGGTCGGCAGAGTTACCGTCCCACAGGCAAACTAGCTGACCGCACGTTTCCGCAAGTGCCTGCATCGCGGGCGAGATTCGCAGCATGTCCGTGATGGCGTCATTAGGTACGCTGGATGTCAGCAATCGAGCGTGCGCCTCACGCAACCATTGAGGCTGCTTAGGCAAGTCGAGCTCCAAATCTTTAATGAATTGGCTAGCTTCCGGCAGCGGTAACTGCAACGACAACTCACGTTGCAGCGACTGACCTAACTGCAGCAACTTGGCCCGGACATTATGTTCTGCTTGCAAATCCTCGAGCACTTGAGTCCAAGTTGGACGAAGCTCATGCTTACTAAAATCGTAATGGCTTTTTATCAACTTGCGCAGCCGCCAGTAGGCCGGCACAAACCAGCGAAACATGCTAGCCTGAAACTGCTTGGCCAGTCCCAAGGCCGTGCGAGTCTCATCGGCCGGCAGTTTGGTTTGCCAGTTCTTGGTGCGCTGCCGGGCTACGGCGATTTCAGCTTCGATCTCCGCCAAACGCGACAAACCCATCCGCAATTCCGAGAAGCGGACCGATTTGGGGTCAAGCAATGTTAGGTTGGAGTCGTTAGCCAACACCTGCAGTCGATCGACGTGCTTCAACCACTCGAACAACTGTTTAAGCGACCATGAAGGATTTATGCTAAAGCTACACTGTTGCCAGTATGCGGCTACCTGGTCGACTTGCTCCACCGCGCGGGCCGTCAACTCGGCAATACGGTTGGCACCATTGTCCTGGCCGACCAGTTCACTTCGCAAAACATGCAGCGGATGAGCACGAAAGATTTTGGCCGCGTTCAAATGTTCCAGTCGCACTCGCAAGATATCCAGCTTGTCGCCAGCGGACCACCATTGCGCTAACGTTGGAGGATCGCTACTGGGATCTAACTTGATCGCTGCATGATCAAACTGAATCACTCGATCGAGTAAACGTCTCATGGAGATCGTGCGCGATTGATCAGCTGACGAAATGGATGTTTGCATCGCTTCTTCGTATCGCGTCAGCCCTTGAACAGCTCGATCCAGTTGGTGAATCAATTGGGAACGGCGATCCGCACTGTCCGATTCCCTTTTTGCGGTGAAAGCCTTGTACGTGGCGTGCAGGTCTTGAATGAACTCCTTCTTGTCACTCTGCGAGTCATGCACCAGCGAACACAGTTCACCCAGTCCACATTGGCTGAGCCGCGAATACACCACATCGATGGCAGCTCGTTTTTCGCAGACAAACAGGACACGTTTTCCACGCGCTACAAAGTCGGCAATCAGGTTGGTAATGGTTTGAGACTTACCGGTACCGGGTGGTCCCTGGATAATGTAACTCTGTCCCGTGCGCGATTGAGCTATAGCGCGAGATTGTGTCGGATCGCTTGTAACGACTTCGAAACGTTCGGGAAGTGGTATGGCTGTGTCCGGAGCACTTTGCAGTTTGCTGGACTCGTCATTGGCCGCCGAATATTGAAACGCAGCTTCAAAAGCCGGATTGACCAGCCCTTGATCGGCAATGGCTTCGTAGTCGCGCACCAACGACATCCGCCGGTAATGAAGATTGACTAGCGTCAAATTGCACAAATCAAACGACCAGTGGTACGGATTATCGCTAGAGGAATCGCGAATAACGGCAATGTCTCTCTCAACAGTCAGTGTTTGACTGTCGGCGCTGGCGGGCGGAGGAGTATCCTTCGGCATCGAGGTGGTAGGTGGTGAGTCCAAAGTTGGTTGACTCTCACCTACCGATTCATTGGGCACTGCATAGTGACGTGCGGGACGACCAGAATGCATCAAACGCTGAAGATGAAACTCGGGTTGCTTAACGCGTTGCGTAAACAGGCGTACGCCCAGTGGATGATAGTTAAGGGCATCGTACGAATAATCAATTTCTTCAAAACGCGAAACGCCGCGCCCAGCCACCCGGGACGAACGGCGGTACTGATCCAGACGACGTTTGGCTCTTTCATGAATGAGTTCGATGCGCGGGCGATCAATCTTGGTGAGCGAAATAGCGGGCTCGTTGGCGATGATTTGAGTTTTGAGCAATTCAAACAATTGCTCCACGGCCTGGTCTTCCAGCTCGATAGCTTCTGGCAGCGCGATGTTGTATAGATTCCGGAAAAGGTGCCGAATGACCGGGTTGATTTCTGCAACCGTCGCTTGAGCTTCAAACGTAAACGTATCGCGAATACCTTTTTGCTTGTTAATTTGTACCGGCAACAGTATTAGGGGCGAGATGTACTGCTGAATGGGCGATTCCTTCAGATTCGCCCAAGCCAGAAAGGCGATGACCAGGCGCAACTGCGAGCAGCCAAATTCATTTCGATCGCGTCGCGCGTCGGCCATCAACCGTTCGAGCACGCTGCTGGTGTAAACGGCTTCGTTAAAGTTAATACGTTGGTTCAAGCGAACTGCTTGTCCCTTTGAAAGCGTCGACTGCAATTCAGGGTTCCAGATCATCAGCTGGTCGGCGCTGAAATTCTTGATATTGATGGTGATCGGCATCGACGCCTGCGTTAGATTTAATGCCTGCGCCGTGCTGCGAAAACTCAGCAGTGGGTTGCGACGCGACAGATCGAACAGTCGGTCACGCAATTGAAATAGCAGACGCTGCGTCGGCGAACGCTGAGCAGCGGTGTTTTGGATTTGGTCTAATGCCAGTTGAGTCTCAAGGCTGACAGTTTGATCCCGATAATTTTCGAGAGTCAGCAGCATGGTGCCCAGGTCAGAGACGCGCTGGTCGCGATTGAGCTCAGTCGCCTGACGAATGACCTGCGCTAGCACCGGGTGAAGTGTGGGTTTGAGGCGAAACAGGTTGTCGCGGTGAGTGACAAACGTTTGCAGCTCGTCATACTGTGAGAAGTCCAACTGCAGGGCTAGCGATGCGAAGATCATTCCCAGGCTGAAGATATCGGTCAACGGATCATGATGACCAATTTTGTATTCCCAGCAATCGTAACCGGTGATGTACTTGATCACCGCTTCCGAGTCATCGGAACCATTCGGTCGATCGAGATCTTGGTCGGACGAAGCGAACTGATCGACAATCGCTGTGTTCTGAATAGACTGTTGGCCGGTATTCAGATCTATTTCACTGTGTAGCTGGCTCACCACGTTCCAGCCATGGTGCCGCTGAGATTCGAGCGATCGCAGTCTGCCCCCGGCATCTCGTGGCCGGTCACAGAGATGCTCTTCGAACCAGATCTTTTGCGAAGCGACTTGCAAGTGTTCGGTGCCTTGCAGCGGTGCGACTTGACCACGCTGATGAGCCGCCAGGGTCTCGCGGACCAGCGGCAAAAAGCAGCTGAGAATGTCTTCGGTCCCTAGCTCCGGCAACAAGTTCCACTGCGCAAGGAATTCAGTGAACTTCATGTGCGGCCTCTAAAATCGTCGACTTCTTTTGATCGCACAATTCGATTTGATTTTTGCGGAGCTTCATCTCTTTGCGCATCATGGGGATGAGCTTGTCCTTCAGTTTCCAGGCTTCAGCGACTGTCAAGACGCTAGCCCAAGGCGATTCTTCCAGACTTCGATCGGCCGTTGCAAAGTCCAGCAGGACATAACACAGGTAGGTGGCTACGGATTCCGTATTCCAGGTTGTGCTATGCACAAGCGATAGGAGGCTGGCCGCGGTCGGAGCGGCCTCCGATGGATCGAAGTCTTCAAAATATTGTCGAGCATGCGCGAGCATGACGTCGGAACGCAGTGAGGGTGGCAGCAGCACATGCGCGATCAGCGCGCGAGTGAAAGCGGAGAGCTGACGCTGTTGAAGTAGATCCATCGATGTGGTATCGCATGGTCCTTCTATATAGCTGGCGAGCTTGGCATGCAAAGATTCATCGTTGTCGTAAGCCAGCTTGAGTGCAACGGCGCGAATGTAGGGTTCTGGGTGAGTGACCGCTTCACTGGACAGCAAACCAGCAGATTTACTGAGTATCTCCTGGGCCTGCAACAAGAACTCTTCGGGCGAAACCGATTTTAAACCAGTTTCGAGTTTGATAAGCGTGGAGATGACCGGTTCGAGTTGACCGACGACTTTCATGGCGACTTGGTCGCAATAGGCTTCGGTATACAGAGCCAACTTACGAAACGAGTTCCGAAAGGTTGGATGAGCATGGGCATCGAGGCAAATAGAACGCAAGATGTCCCAGGAACGCAAATGATCACCATCATCGGTCTGATGCAGCAGGTGATGTCCTAGTTCGTGGCCCAACAAGGCGCGCAATTCGAGTTGGCTTAAACCGCTCTCGAGATCACCGGAGAAGACGATATGAATCTCATCACCGCCCGATGCCAGGCATGCGTTCCAGTGCGATTCGGATTGAGCCTGGTACAGAGTAATAGGAACGGTAACTCCCAGCGTATCGGCGGCGAACTGGGCAGCGTCGTATAGCACAGGATGTGCCTGCGACGTTAGACGATACGTCGACTTGAGCAGATCAAACTTGAGGGATTCGAGAGCTGCGGAAGATTGTTGTTGATTGCCGAACCAATCCCATACGGTTTTGTCCATCTGACGCAGAAGGTCGCGAAGTGCATGATGATAGGGTAGCGGGCTGACAAACTGCATGTGGCTTCGATCTATGGCTTCCATGGTACGGAGACGCAGGGCGCCTAGATTATGGTCGGCCGACGCGCCAATCGGCAAGTTGGCGTGGCGTGGCACGTTGCCAGTTGCACGTTGCCAGGTGCCAAGTGCCAAGTGAACTTACATCAGTCGCAGCCAGACTGCATTTAGATATTCGGCTTCGGGACAGTTGGATGAAACTGGATGGCATGGAGCGGCGCCGGTGCGAGCCAGAATTTGCATAGGGCGGGGCAGGGCGTGTGGTTGTTCCGCGCTGCGATTGCAACTACGAGCGGCGCTGCGCACTAGTCGCACAAATTCTGATTCAGGTAGCAAGCCTGCGCAGGTGCAACTGAGCATTAGTCCGCCTGGGCGAACCAATTGCATGGCCAGGCGATTGAGATCGAAATGTTTCTTGGTGCCTTCTTCGATTTCGGCTCGCGAACGGATCAACTTGGGAGGATCGAGCACGACCATATCGAACTGTTTGCCGCTGCGCTGCATATCGCGCATATAGGCAAACGCGTCGGCTTGAGTAAATTTGACGCGTACGCTGTTGAGGGCTGCGTTGTGTTTGGCTTGCTCCAGCGGAGCTTCATCCAGATCGACGCCGACAACTTCGGTAGCTCCGCCCAACTTGGCAGCCATAACGGCAAAGCCACCGGTGTAACAGCAAACATCCAACAAGCTTTTGCCACCGCAGAGCTTGGCAACTTGCAAACGATTATCGCGTTGGTCGCAGAAGAAGCCGGTTTTGTGGCCTGTACCGAAGTGAACTTTGTAACGCGTACCGTGTTCGGTGACGGTCACATGCGGAGGTAGATCGGGACTCTTAAGCGGTGCGAAAGTAGCGCCTTCTTGACTGGCAAGCTGTGGACTGGGTTGAATCAGCCAATGCTTGGTACCTAGCTGCTGTGCCAGTCGCTCGATAATCGCACCAGCGCGAGCGCCCATGGCCAGGCTGAAGACTTCGGCGCTCAGCACATCGCCATAACGATCGATCATCAAGCCTGGCACACCGTCGGCTTCGGCATGTAGGACTCGATAGCAGTCAGTGACGTCGTCGAGTTTGAGAATATCACGACGCAGCGTGATGGCTTGCTGGAGCGACTGATCCCAGAAATTATCGTCGGGAACATCTTGGCTCCAGCGAATGATGCGGACAGCAATTTCGGCTTTGGGATTGTAAAGTCCGTAGGCGAACAGTTCGGGGTCTGGCCGCTCGTGCACATGATAGATAGCCACCCAATCGCCACGCTTGGGCGCGCCGTCAAGGTGACGGATGCGTTTGCGGAAAACGTTAGGATGCAGGCATGGTTTATCGAGCAATACGCTCGGCAACCGCTGTCGGCTGCTGATAGCCAGCGGAGCAGGGGACAAGCCGACGACCGGAGCAGATTGCGAATGGGCTGGGCGATGGCCAGTGGGTTTGCGTTGAGACACTTGGCTTAGCTGTACAGTTGAATGGCACGGATGATCGCATCCAATTCATTGGGCACAGCAACGGCGCGATTGGCGAACGAGGCTCGAGACACGCCACGACTGCCTAGGACTTCATTGAATTTTTCTTGATCGGTGGTGTGGTAGGCCACGGTAGCGGTTGGGTCCTTGAGCTGATGACCTGTCAGAATGCAGACCACGCGATCGGAAGGCGCGATGATACCTTCTTCACGCAGGAGTTTGGCACCCGCGACGCTGGCAGCGCTGGCCGGTTCGCAGCCGATTCCACCGGCGCCAACTTGGGCCTTGGCATCCAAGATCTCTTGGTCGGTCACACGGCGTACAACTCCGTCGCACACGTCGAGTGCTCGCAGACACTTTTTGAGATTGACTGGACGATTGATTTCGATTGCGCTAGCGATTGTATCTGCCTTGGCATGCCGGCTGTCCAGATCATCATAGTACGCGCAAGTGGTTTTGGCGTCGGGTTGGCCGGCATTCCAGCGCAGCTTGCGCCGCTCGTAAAGTTGGTAGAGGGTATCAGCACCGGCGGCGTTGATGACTGCCAATCGCGGCGCGCGGTCGATCAGTCCGAGCTTTAAGAGTTCTTGAAAGGCTTTGCCGAAGGCCGACGAGTTGCCGAGGTTGCCGCCAGGGACCACGATCCAGTCAGGCACTTGCCAGCGTAAGGCTTCCAGCACGCGGAACATGATGGTCTTCTGACCTTCGAGACGAAACGGGTTGATGCTGTTGACCAGGTAGATGCCGAGATCTTTGGAAACTTCGCGAACTCGAATCATGGCGTCGTCGAAATCGCCGGCAATCTGGACAGTTAGCGCGCCGTATTCGAGTGCTTGGGAGAGCTTGCCATAGGAGATCTTGCCGCTGCCGATAAAGATAACTGCTTTCATGAGCTGCGTTACCGAACAGTACATAGCCAGCGAAGCGCTGGTGTTCCCAGTGCTGGCACAGGCCGCACGTTTGGCTCCGGTCAGGTGTGCGTGGGTGAAGGCTGCGCACATGCCATTATCTTTGAAGCTACCGGAGGGGTTCATGCCTTCGTATTGCAGGAACAGTCCGCCACTGGATTCGCCGTTTGCTAGCATGCGTCCAGGATGTAGACCAACATACTTGGCGACTGAGTCCGCTTTTTGGAGCAGAGTCTGCCCTTCGCCGACGGTTACGACTTGCTCAGGGCGGACGAATGGCAGCAGTTCGTGAAACCGCCAAACTCCGGAGTAACGCAGTGGTTCGTAGCGCCGGCTCCAGTACTGTTCGAAATCGGATAAACGTCGAGGCACCGGAACGCGTGACCACTCATAGTCCACGTCCAGCAGATCGCCACAGCGGTCGCAAGCCGTCTTGACCTGGCCGACGTCGAGCGTAGCCCCGCAGAGTGGGTTGATACAACGTTGCAGGGCAGGGCCACTAGTAAGCGGTTTGGAGGCCGCACTTGCAGCCATTTCGATATTCGCCATGCAACCGACTCGTTTCAAAAGCTTGGGGACACACTCTCTCTTTATAGCCGACCGAGCCCTAAAGGTCCATCGAGATCCACCGCTAGCATAGGCCCAATCACTCTCGCCACAATGTGAGGCCTGTCCCCAAACCGATTTTTTAAGAGGTCTGTCCCAAAACTAATGTCTGGGCTCCGGCAGTGGCTTGGCGGCGCTGTCGCGATTACTTTTCCCCGACGCAGACCAAGTGCCCCGCCGATCGGATGAACATTTCGCTATCGACAATCGCTGGGGTGGCGTCGACGCCTTCGCCCAGCTTATTGGTCGCCAATACTTTCAGCTTTTCCGAATCTTCGATGACCGTGATCGTGCCATTGCGGTCTGTTAAGTACACTTTGCCGCCCGCGGCCACGGGCGAAGCATAAGTGTTACTGATACCGGGGATTCTCTGGGCGACATAATGCGGTTTGCCCGAGGGAGCGTCGAGGCAAGTCAGCTGCCCAGATCTGCCTTTATAGAAGTAGAGTCGATTGTTGGATAGCAATGGTGTGGCCACATCGGGCGTATCGTGATCGATGGTCCAAAGCACATTTTTGGAGCCCTTGATATCGCCCATCCCTCCCAATCTAAACGCACCGAGAAAGGCACCGCGAAAACCGCTTCCGATAAATACCGTGTCACCCTGAGCGACGGCGGATGCACAGGGACGTTCCGTTTGGCCACCGCACCGCCACAGTTCCTTGCCAGTTTTGGCATCATAAGCTCGCGCAGACCGCTGCCCATTCATCACGATCTGCGCCTGTCCTTTGTAGTTGACAACTAAGGGAGTGGCCCAGCAGGTTGGCTCATCACGATCCGTCTTCCACAAAATCTCGCCCGTTAACTTGTCGAGGGCGTATAGGGCCGACGGTCCTTCGTGATCCCATGGCACGATCAACATGTTTTCAAACAATGTCGGCGAACTGCCTTCTCCGAAACTGTTGCGAGTGTTCATATCGCCCAGGTCTCGCTCCCACTTCAATTGTCCGTCCATCGTATAGCAGTAGGTCCCACGTGAACCAAAGTGTGCGTATATATGCTGACCATCCGTACATGGCGAAGCGGACGCATGGGTATTGGTGGAATGCGTTTCCTGATGCGGGCTTGCTTCAATCGCAACTTGCTTCCAAGTCCGCTCCCCGTTGTCACGATTGAAGCAGTGGACCTCGAACGCCAAGGAGCGAGCATTTTTTGGATCGGGCACCGATGTCACTACGAACACATGTGTCCCCCAAATCACCGGGGATCCCGATCCTACACCTGGGACAGGCGCCTTCCACTTGACGTTGACGCCCTCGCCAAACGCTACGGGTGGACTACCGCTCGCGGCGCCTGTCCCACTAGGCCCACGCCAGTGCGGCCAATTCTCCGCGTAAATCGCCGTCGTTATTGAGCAAACAATGATCAGCGCAAGCACATTAGCCATGGAAAAACGTCCTGCTGGGATAAAGACAACTACTGTGAGTCAAGATTATACCCCCCCGACGCCAGGTCTTGGGACAGACCTGCAAATGCTGCCCCGCGGTTAGTCTGACTTAGGACAGACCCGATAGACTTTCCCAGCAATAGGACAGACCCGAAAGAATCGCCCGGGCGAGGATTTAGGACAGACCTGCAAGACTTGGCGGAGCTGGGTACGGTTTGGGACAGGCCTGCAAGACGGTTTTGGGACAGACCCATGAGGGTTGGCTCATGAGGGTTGGCTGATGGATTCGGGCTGGCTGAAGCCGCGATTGAGGGTGCTAGCCAGGCATGGTGACGACTTGCTAGAAGCATCAGCGCAGCGTGAAGAGGCATGGTTGGCGTTCCGCAAAATTCGCGGCCATGCTATCGACCCATTGGCGGTCTTCAATTGAGGAGCGATCGATGTAGCGACTCAAACTCTGAGGGAAGCTTCAGCCGTTTCGGCTCTAGATGTCCTAGGCGGCCGAGTAGCCGTTTAGGTTGTAGCAACGTTTGCGACCGAAGTGGGCAGCCGCTTCCTGCAGCTTCTCTTGGCTGGTCGCAAAGAACGTTCCGCGCCAGCGATCCTGCGAAAGCAGTACCTGCTGCATCAACCACAGCTCCGGAGTCATCTTGAGTCGCTCAAAGATCGACGCGGTCTCAGGCGACAAACTCTGCTTGCCCTCGCGTTGCATGCGAGCGGTCTCATCTACCAACCAACAATATTGACCAAGCGTAAAACCTTCGATCAATCCCGCACGCTTGGCCCCAAAGCGGCGACGGTCCTCGATCGGCATGAGCCACAGATCGTCTTCCAAACCCTCGCTGGCCCGGCTGGCTGCGATGCTACCCGACTTGGCAGCCTGCAGGTCGTCCATCCGTCCCAACGACTCGACATGCAACAACCGCTCGTAGAGCGACGTGTAACGCCCCAACTCCGGCAACCTCGATAATCCCGCCGCATACCGGTTATTGTCGATGTACACCAACACCATCAACGCCGCTATTTCATCCAGCACCGCCACCGACTTGTAACGTCCTTCAAAGAACGCGCCATGGCATCCATCCTCAGCGTTGGCCAGGCGCGACAGCGGCTGCTTCAAGTCCTTCATGAACCAACCCAAGTCCATCAGACGCCGGCGCAGTTTCTCCACCAGTTCTAAATCCAGAGCCTTCTTGGCCAACCACTCCGGGTCCAGTTCGACCATCTTCTTGCCTTTGACGTAGGGCGGATGCAGCGTATACCAGCGGCGTAGCACTTCTTCGGCCGACCAGCCGCGAGCCGTCTCGGGATCGATCCGCAACATGAAATGCAAATGATTTCCCAGAATTGCAAAGGAGATGGGCACGATAGCGTAGTACATCGCCAGTTCAACCAGGCGATCGCACACCCACTGCCGACGATCGGTCGTACCGATGTTGAGCAGCTTGAGCTTGCGTACGCAGCGCGTAACGCAGTGATAGATCTGGCAGTAATCGAGATCGACAATTTGATTACGAGGTCTGGTCATGATGGTTTCGATGCCTCCATGGGTAAATGAGAAACAGACCGCTGCCCCAACCGCAGCCAAAAACCTATGCACCATGGGCGTATGCATGCATCATGGGCCACACAAGTCACCGCTGCCGCCGAGACCGTCACGTGAGCGAGTTCACATTTACTAGGATAGGGACGCGTCAAGGGCAAAAACGCTTTTTCAGACTCGCAATGTGCGTAAATCCCTGGAGATCGCAATTAAAATTTTCTATTATTTCGCATATTATTTTCTCGACGAGTTTATTTTCGTAATAAATGCACCCCAGACCAATGACATTCTCCAAAGTGTCCAGCTAACTTTCGAAGACATGCACCAAAAAAACGAAGCATCGGTCGCGGCATTTTTTGATAGCAAAACAGTCATCCCATAAGGGACCTGTCAAGAGCGAAAATTTCCCCCATGACTGCAAGACTCAGGCTCAATCCAATTCTGGAAAGTGGTGCGACTATCCTCTCCGTTTTCTGAGTTGAGCCGCGAATAATTTTGTCGAGTCGCTTCGACAAACACTGGCAAAGGAGGATCTATCGTGAAGTATCGGTTCAAAGATGGTTTTACCCTGGTTGAACTCCTGGTTGTTCTTGCAGTAGTTGGCCTGCTAATTGGGCTACTGTTGCCCGCGGTACAAGGGGCCCGCGAAGCCGCTCGGCGGATGCAGTGCTCGAACAATCTTAAGCAGATGATCTTGGCGACCTTAAATTACGAAACAGTACACTCGCGATTTCCGCCGGGACGATTAGCACCTGATTGGAGCGTCAATCGTGTGCCACGGGCGTCTTATACCAGCTACGAGTCTGTTGATATCGCTCCCGGTTCGGGACATTGGACGGGCTTTCGTTCGGTCCACACCTTCATTCTTCCATTCATGGAGCAGACCGCTGTCTACGAACTTATCGACTTCCGCGTACCTATCAATGTTCGTTTGACAACTGGTGGTGGCACTACACCCCTGAACCCAAACTTCGCGGCATATAGCAAGGCAATGGGACTGTTTCTTTGCCCATCCTGTCCATTCACCGGCGTAAAAATTTCTGAAAACAATTATCGATATAACTTTGGTGGATCAACTCCTTTCGGAGGCGCACTAGATACTCTGCATAACAACAATTTGAACGCTATTTCTCCACAAGGTTATGCCTGTCGTGGTAACGGGGCATTTACGATTGGTGCAGCCCTAACGACTGCTGTTTTTTTAGACGGTCTCTCGAACACTGCTTTTTTCTCTGAGCGGACGAAAGGGTCTGGGCATAATCTTGCTCAGGAACTACCCCGAGCCTCAGATGTGACCACTCTGCAAACTCGACCTCTGGGGCTCGTAGACGCAGACGAGTTGTTGCAAGGCTGCTTGACCCAAACACTCACTCTCAACAGCGGCTTCAATTTCAATTCGGCTGGTCGTTGGTTGCCAGGCAGCGACTATTCGAATGGCTGGCCATTCGGGTTTTATTCGAGCACTATGTACAACCACGTGGCTCCGCCCAACTGGAAAGCGGTTGATTGTGGCACCCGCAGCGCCATTGCAGATGCACCGGGTGAGCACGCCATAGTTAGCGCACGAAGTTCTCACTCAGGGGGTGTGAACACGGCCATGGGTGACGGTTCCGTTCATTTCATTGCCGACGGTATCGACCTTGATACTTGGCGGAGCCTTGGGACTCGCGACCGAGGTGAAGTAGCCAGCGTGAATGACTGAATGAACTCAGCGAGTAGTGAGATAGAGACTTTCATGTATCGAGTTGGTCAACAGCAGGAGGATTGAATATGCAGTTCGTCAAGTATGTGGCTCTTCTGATAAGCGCGCTCGGATGTTCGCGATCCGTGATCGAGCGCTCAATAGTCGCTTCAGCCGAAACGGCACTCGTCGAAGCAGAGCTGTTACTCTCGACCGATAAGCACGAATCTGCGATTGCGCTGTTGACCAATTCCATTGAGTCAGGAGGACTCAACGGCGATCTGCTATCTGTGGCTTTGATTGCACGAGCGCGGTGCTTGATCAAGGATGGACGTTTGGATGATGCACAGACGGACATAGATCGGGCAGAGCAGGGGGGTGCACCTCTTGAACTGCTGCACTTTGCAAAAGGCCTGCTACTTTCCAAAGCAGGCAAACCGCATCAGGCGACCGCGGAGTTCGCCAAGGCTAGGCGGCATAAAGTGACGCGACAGGGATCCAAAATGAACTTTCCGTAACAAGTCCCGGGCGAACATGCTGTGCAGGCGAACTGAGGGACTGATTTTATTTCCCTATCGTTATGTAGGCTCGAATTTGAAGCCGAGACGTTAATAGTTCGCCATCAACGTGGCTGAAACGGTCCGAGCATAAGCGGATAGCGTTTAATATCGCAGTGTTATTATGCACCCGCAGTTGTATTGCTTGAGCCGTGGCATCGATGGTTCCTATTCAAATCGAGTACCCATTTCTAGAAAAACTGCACTGGCTGTTGCTGGCGTCGCTACTGCTGTCCAGCGTACTGACAATTTCATTGCTATTTCGGTGGTTTCGAGGACCAAAGACGGCGAGCAAACTTTCTGGAAAGCCATGGACCGGAATCCAACTGTCTATGGGTCTGAGCCTGGCCGCATTCCACGCACTGCTTTGGAACTTGTATTTTTCGAGCCTGCCTAGGAATCGATTTGATTTAGCAATTTACTGGTTAACCTTTGCAGGTGGAGTATCTGCATGGCTGATCATGCGGCAATTATCTGTCCGTGTAGGCGACCAGCGATCTGCAATTGATTTCGCCTTTTCGGCGGTTCAGTCGATGGGACTGGGCGTTTGCATGCAACTGTTTGCGATTCCCGCTGAAAGACAGGATTGGGTCACCCTGCCACCTGGTACTTTATCAATTTATGCAGAACAGGTGGCGGTAACCGATCAAGGGAATCGCATACACCTGTATCAACGAGAATTGACACGTCAGGAATTCGAAGATTACGTCCGACTCTCTCGCAATCAAATCGCCGAGTTAATCAAGCATGCCATGCTGAAGGCGGAGCCGCAGCCCAACACCAATTGCCACGGTTGGATTTTCTCCAGCGGCGAATTCATCCTTCGAAACGAGGATGTCGGACTAATATTGGCCGACAATCGCTACCGGCAGGCAGATCGCCCAGTCCTCGACGACGTTGTTATTTACCGCGGCCCAAGCGGGGACATCATCCACACGGGAAAAGTATGTGGATTTTTAAATTACTATGGAGTGCTGGTCGAAAGCAAATGGGGCATTGATGGGACTTACGTACACTTGGTGGACCAGCAGCCCTATTCCCAATTCTACGAGTTCTGGCGTAGCAGCCGCCGCAGTCATACGCTGTACATCCTACCCGCTGATCAAGCACTTGCTCAATCATCAGCGGTTGCGCACTCAGAGCCGCTCGGTAGCCTGGAAGATTAGCGACGAATTTTCGTTGCTTAGCTAGCATCTTTATCATGCCCAACCTGCGCCGGGCAGTCTGTCCAAAACGCACTGAAGTAGTCTGTCCCAAAAGCGGCCGCGAGGAAAGCTGAATAGCCTGTCCCAAAATCGAGTGCGGGAACGCTGAACAAATAGTCATCCTGGCGAAAATAGGCAGACAAGGCGCGATGAGCAGTCTGAGTGGGGCTATCCCAACCTGCTAATGACTCAATGGGGTCTGTCCCAAAATCAATTTTGGCGACTCCACCCCAGAGCTGGGAAATAGAGCAACCAAGCAAACCAGTCAACTGGGACACAATGGGCAAAACAAGATGATTGACGGGGGCATTTGTGGAGGCGTGCGTGAAAGGACCGCGCCCAGTAAGGGGCGCGTCTGTCCCCAATCAAAGTGCGCCTGTCCTTAGTTGAGGTGGGGGGTGGGGCGTGTGGAAAAGTTTGTGGTCTGTCCCATGATTTTTCGTCGCAGGTGGGGTGTGGGGCGAGGTTTCTGGCTAGACGCCGGACTGGCCAGCGGAAACAATGGGGCAGCTTGTAATTTCTAGCGTGGGCCGCTGGCACTCTGACAGCTTGTGCCCCTGGACAGCGAATCGAAAGAACGTATGAACAAAAAGCAGAAGGGCAAGCGGTCGAGCATCCGCCGCTATCGTCAAGCCACTGGACCTCTGGTCCAGCCGGCCGCTGAAAGTGATGTCGCCAAATTACTAAGTGGCCATTCACCAACCGAGGCATCTTCCATATTGAAGTGGAACTCGGGTAAAGCCAATGTGGCACACGCCAATAACATCAATTGGGCCGCCGCTGTTTGGCTCGGTCTACTGCACGTCGGTGCATTAGCCGCCTTCATTCCTTGGACTTTCTCTTGGAGTGGTCTAATCCTGGTCGTCGCCTTGCACTGGCTGTGCGGCTGTGTCGGTATCACGCTGGGTTACCATCGTATGCTGACGCACGGCAGCTTTAACACCTACCCGTGGATGCGACGCATCATTGCTTCGGTCGGTTGCCTGGCCGGCGAAGGTCCGCCGATGCAGTGGGTAGCAAACCACCGCTTGCACCACGCTCGCAGCGATCAAGAAGGCGATCCGCATTCGCCTAACGACGGTGGATGGTGGAGCCACGTGTTTTGGCTAGCCTACAACGTAGGTGGCAAGGACACGAAGGAGTTCTACCGTAAGTGGGCACCCGACCTGCAACGTGAACGCTACATGCGAACGCTGAACTACGCGTTTGTTCCGCTCAACATTCTCTCTTCCGCCATTCTGGCGGGAATTGCCTACTGGATAGGCGGACCGGAAGGTGGAGTGCAACTGGCTGTGTCTTGGTTCGTGTGGGCCGTGTGCGTGCGCATGGTATTCGTTTTGCATTCGACTTGGCTGGTTAATTCGGCCAGTCACATGTGGGGCTATCGCAACTACGAAACTCGCGATGACAGCCGCAACAATTGGTGGGTCGCGCTGCTGACCTACGGCGAAGGCTGGCACAATAATCACCACGCCCATCCACGCATGGCCAAACATGGCCACCGCTGGTGGGAAATTGACTTGACGTTCCGAACGATCCGCCTGATGCAACTCTTGGGCTTGGCTTGGGATGTCGTTGATTACCGGACCAAGGGCGAGAAAGCAGTCAAAGCGGCTGGTTGATTTGCCTGATATCAATAGCCGTTTTCACCGCGGCTGACCACAAATTCAAACGCCATGGCTGAGAAGCGATGGCGTTTTTCTTTTCGCCACTCGGCCAGCGGCAAGCCGAGAATTCGCCGCAAGGTTTTTGCGATCCAAGTCCTTAATTGGTTGCCTGGCGTACGTTTCCGGAAGATAATGAACTGTAGGTCGATCTCAGCAACTCTTACGGCAAACAATCATGGCACGCTCCATTCGGCAAGCAATCCTTGTATTCATGAGCATGTTGGCCCTGCTCGGTTCCGCCTCCACAGCAAGCGCTGGTTGGGGACATCGCTGGGGACATTGGGGACATCATCACTGGGGAAACCGCCCCGTATACAGCTCATGGGGCTGGCCAGCCTATCGCAGCTATAGCTACACCTCTCTGTACGTAGGACTACCGAGGTATCGGTATTACTATCCGTCGTATTACTACCCGTCGTACAGCTCTGCTTATTACAGTGTTGGACTGTACGCGCCTACAGTTTCCTATTCAGTCGCTCTGCAAACCTATTACTATCAACCGACGTACTACGCCCCAACGTACTACGCCCCAATCAATTGCGATCCCACCTACGTCGCGCCAATCATCTACCCGACCAATTGTTGTGATCCGTGTGTGACTACCTATCCAAGTAGTTCGACCACTCTTGATCCGACCAACTATTCCACGGGCACTGCGCCTGTCGTTTGGCCTCAGCAGGTAGCCAGTTCAAGTGGTTCATTGGTCGACCGCATGTTGGCCAGTCGCAACGTTGCCTCCCGAGCCCCAGCGAACAATGCAGTTGCCCAGCGTCGTTCGCCAGTTGCCGCGGGTAACCAAGCGATCCGCACTGTATCGACAACTCAGCCGCCTATCGGGTCACTTGTATCGAACTCTACCAACTCGCTGGAACCAATTCCTGATTCGTTACTACAAACTGCAGATCAGATGTTCGCTTTGGGGGGCTATCAGCAAGCAGCCTCGGCCTACGCTCGACTGGCCGTGCGTTATGGCGATCATGATGAATTAGCCGTGCGACGTTTCATCGCACTCGTTGCCAGTGGCGATCATCACCAAGCGGCCGTAGTCTTCCAGTTGGCACAAGCCAATGATCGACCACTATTGCTGGAACGAGTCCCTGGTACTAGCCTGGCCGCGTTCTATGGTTCGCTTGCATCCAACAAACAAACCCACACCGAATTGCTCGCAGGATTTGCGATGAAATCGAGCAACGACGCAGTCGCGCTGGCGATGGTTGGCAAGTGGCTGGAACTCGACAACCAACCAGAGAGAGGCTCGCTGTTTATGAAACGTGCGGCCCAGCTGAACTCCGACTCAGGCACTCTGGACTCTGCAACGACGCCCGACACCACGCTAGCTTGGATAGGTCGCCAGTAGACGCGCTCGTTCATTATCCAACTTGTCGATACTTGCTCGCTTACCCGCGGCGCGGTAACGTGAAGTGGAACCCACGCGGTGTGTCATTACGGTAGTCCATTCCCACCTGTTACCGATAACCACACCCAACCATTCAACCAATGAGCGTTGAAGGAGTTTCGACACGGGCCATGCTTGAAGCAACGTTGCCTTAAGATGGCCATGATCCTAAATTGACGCGGGCGCGTCGACAGATTGCAACCACTGCTAGCCGGCAGGAGAGCAACTCGTGGACGAGCCAGTCAAAGCCAAGCGATGAGTATTCCGTATGTGCCGCGCCGTTGCTTTCGAAAAGTCACAATTTGTTTTGAGTGTTGTGCTGGCCTGGCTGCTGACTGGCTGGTCGCTCGACGCCTGGGCACAAGAGCCAACCACCGCTCCCGTGCCAGCACCAACATCGCCAGCACCAACATCGCCAGCACCAACATCGCCAGCACCAACATCGCCAGTCTCGACATCGCCGGGCCGGGTTATGTTCGAGCCGCACATTCGTGAAATCTTGACCAAGCACTGCTTAGAATGCCACGGCGAGAAACAAGCCAAGGGTGAAATGCGCGTTGACCAGCGCGATACGCTGCTTAGCTACATTAGCGGTGGCGATCTGATAAACAGCTCGCTGTGGACTGACTACTTGACCACGGAAGACGAAGAGATGCACATGCCGCCGGTCAAGCATGGCAATCAACTCGATGCGTTGGAGCTGGCTGCGATTCGCGTGTGGATCGAAGATGGTGGCGATTGGCCCGAGAACTTTGTGTGGCCCTCGGCTACGCCCACCGCTGCGGCTGCTGAACCCACGCCGGTACCTGCGGCAGAGATGAATCTGGCACAGAAGGGGATGACGTTTATCGGCCACTTCCATCCGGCGATCGTCCACTTTCCCATCGGTTTGCTGCTAGTGTCCAGTCTGTTTGTGGCGCTTGGCTACTTTAAGCGTGACTCATTTGAGCCGGCGGCCTTTCATTGTTTGTGGATTGGGGCTCTCGCGGCCATTGTTTCCAGCCTGGCTGGCTGGTCGTTTGCAGAACTTCGTGGTTATTCATGGGGCGATGAAGCGGTGATGCGTCATCGCATCTGCGGAATCGCCGTGGCTATCTTAAGCGTGGCTCTAACGCCCATCGCGTTAGCGGCGCGCACACGCCCCGCGCCGCGTTTAAGGCTCCTGTGGCTAGGAGGGGCTCTGATCTTGGCTTTGTTGGTAGGTATCGCTGGCCATCAAGGTGGTGAGCTAACGTACGGCGAAGACTTGTTCGATCGAGCCTACACTCGCGCGTTTGGCAAGTGAGGCATAGTTTAAGCTCTGGTTACTCAGGCGCAATCTTTTCCAGCAGCTCTCTGATCTGACGCAACTGTTCGGATGTGCCCTTCACGTATAGCTTACGGGCCTTGTTATCGACACCAATGATCGGCATCTTTCCCGGCTTGTCCGAATCATTCAGGTTAAAGAACTTCCGGATAAACGAAACAGCCTGTGGCACTTCTACAGTCAGGTCGATCACTTCAAAGGTAACGCCATCGTTGCGCTGGTCAGCGTCGATAACATTCAATAGCGAACTCACCTCCTGATGTGTGGCTGCGTTCGCCTCAACTATCAGAGCATTGGTTTGCTTGTCCACTTCCATGCGCACACGCGGACGATTGGCCAAGCGCTGCGAAAGTATGCGAAAGGCGAGCTCAACATCCGCCAACTTGAGTGGGTAGACTTTGGTTCCAACCTGTTTGTTCGCAGCGTCGGAATCGTCAATCTTCTTGGAGGGTGCGATCGTGCCATGCTGCGTATGACCATCGTCGGACTCTGCAATTTCAACTTTGCTGCTGCTGGGTAGCTTTATGATCGTCTTTGTTCCATCCGGGTTGATGATCGTGATTATGATTCCCAAGCAGATTCCGAAAGCTGCCCCCAGAAAACCTGAGGCTATTGCCACATAAGTCGGCACTGGACGATGCCAAAAAGGCTGCCGATTACGTGGTTGCGACAGAGCTGGAAGGTCTCGAGCGCTGTCGAGCTCTGGCGTTGACGTTAGCGTTCGGATTACAAGTTGCTT
Organism: Rania fehmarnensis; assembly: GCF_056494185.1. Lineage (NCBI taxonomy): Bacteria > Pseudomonadati > Planctomycetota > Planctomycetia > Pirellulales > Pirellulaceae > Rania > Rania fehmarnensis. Next base: position 1,265,742 of record NZ_CM151398.1, on the reverse strand, counting down.
CAGGTTGCTGCCTCCACAGAAAGGAGTTAGTTTCTGAACGACTTCCGCGGGAGTTTGCGGTCGCGCTTCAGGTCGTTTGCTGAGCATGGCAGCCACCAGTCGATCGACTTCGATTGGTACGTCAGTACGCTTTTTGCGTAGACTCGCCGGTTCAGTCGAAACGTGAGCAGTCATTTTGGCAAAGGCCGTAGTATGTTGATCGTCGGCGAATGGTGCGCTGCCGGTTAGTAGTTTGGTAAAAGTAGCGCCTAGAGAATATATGTCGGCACGAATGTCGACACGGCGGCTGTCGACTACCTGTTCGGGTGAAATGTAATCGGCAGTACCCAATGTTTGCCCGGTACTGGTAACCTCAACCGACTCGATATCATCTAATTGCAAACGAGCCAGGCCAAGGTCGAGCAACTTCACTTCGCCTTCGCGACTGAGCATAATGTTCGATGGTTTAACGTCGCGATGCACAAAGCCCTCTGCCGATATGTAGGCGAGTGCTTCGGCAACTTGACGAACGATCTCGCATGCATCGGCGATGGCCAGGCGTCCCGAGCGGTGGATCAATTGTCGCAAGTCGAGACCATCAATATATTCAGTGACTAAGACGGCCTGGCCATCAATGTCTCGAGCGTCATGTGCGATGACGATGTTGGGATGCCGCAATCGCCCGATGGCACGCATCTCGGATTCGAAACGCTGACTGGCTCGACGGTCGCCAAGTCGGTGGCCGGCCAGGACCTTCAGAGCCACCAGTCGCTGCAGTTTACTGTGCCTGGCCAAGTAAACACGTCCCATGCCGCCGTTGCCCAACGAATGCAACACGTGATACTCGCCAACTCTCTGTGGCAACTGCGACTGATCCGCTTCATCGCCGCTATTGTGCTCCGTTGCCCACGCCAATGCCCCAAGTGCTTGGGCGATTCCCAACTCGCAGGCTGCCTCGGCATCAAAGACTTGGGAATTGTCCGTCTGGCGCAGCAGGGCAATTAGAGAATCTTGTGGGTCCTCCACCGTCTCCAGTTCCGCCTGACAGCGTCCGCAGGTTTCGAGATGTTTAAGTAGATCACTGCTCGCCTCATCGGGTAACAGTCCCAGGTAATACGCTTTGAGCCGCTCAGGCGCAGGACATAAGGTGGTCGTCATCTGCAAAGCTCCACTTACGAAGTCAGCTAATTCTCCAGTGCCATAATAGAAGAACGCTCAAGCCCTGACACTATTTTTTATGGAGCAACAACCTGTTATCCTAAAAACATGAACGAGCCGCCGAACATACCCAACTCCGTCGAGATACCCACCCTATCAACAACTTTATTGGGGAAGGTGCAAAGCATGGATTCGGCGGGATGGAGCCGACTGGTCCTTGTGTTTGCACCCATCGTTTATCGCTGGTGCCGATGCTCGGGCATACGCGAGGCGGACGCGCCGGATATTGTGCAGGATGTTTTTGTCACCGTAGCTCGGAGCATTGGAAAATTCGAGCGACGGAGCGAGCGAGGTAGCTTTCGCGCTTGGTTAGCGACCATTACCCGCAGTCGAGTCCATGATTTTCTGCGGCGCGAAGCGCGTCATCCAAAATCCGTCGGTGGATCAGATGCTTGGGATCAGTTGCAAAATGTGCCAACTGATTTGGAGTCGTCTATATCTCTAGAAGGCATCGAATCATCAGTGGCTCGACGAGTCATGCGTATTATTGAGTCGGAATTTGAAGCAGTGACCTGGCAGGCTTTCACAATGACGACCATGGAAGGCTTGTCGCCCAGTGTTGTGGCTGAGCGACTGCAGATCTCGCTGTCCAGCGTCTATCAGGCCAGAACACGTGTGCTGCGCAAGCTGAGACAGCGGCTAGGTGAACTGGAAGCTTAAGCAGTAACTACGCCGGCGGCGAGCAAGGCGGCGCTGGCGGCCTCTAAGATTCTGGCTTTGACTTCGTCTAATTCACCTTCGACAAAGGCACCGGCCGCAGCCTTGTGTCCTCCGCCGCCGAATTGGCGGGCCAGTTGATTGCAGTCCACAATACAACGACTGCGGAAGCTAACTTTAAAGCCGCCCTTAAGTTGCTCAATCATGATGAAAGCCAGCTTGGTACTGGCGATCGCCAAGGTCAAGTTGATGGCATCTTCGGTATCGCTAGGTAGCGCACCGGTCTGATCGAAATCTTCTTTGAGCACATACGTATGCACCAGAACGCCGCTGTGTTCAGATTGAACTCGCGATAGTATTCGCCCGCGCAATCGCACTCTGCCGAGTGTATCGCGTTCGTATAGATCGCCATAGATGTCTGCCGGCAGTGCGCCCGACTCGAGCAGTCGCGCGGCCACGCGATAAGTTTCGCTAGTGGTCGAAGCAAAGCGGAACCACCCCGTATCGGTGGCGATGGCGGCGAACAAAGCGGTAGCCATTGGTCTCGTAATTTTGACGCCCATCTCATCGGCCAGGCGGGTGACCAGGTGCCCAGTCGCTTCGGCACCAGTGTCTTTGAAGAACTCGGCCCCCAAATCGTCTTCACCCACATGATGATCGATGACGATCTTGGTGCTCGGAAAGCGGCGCATGACGTCGGCCATAGGACCGAGCTGAGCCCAGGCGCTCGTATCCAGGACGATCAGCGCGTCAGCCGTAATTTCGTTGGCGGAAACATGATCGCCGACAACTTCGATCGTTTGAGCTGGATCGAGGAACGCCAGGTTCGGAGGTGTGGGATGGCCATTGATGATCCGCACTCGTTTGCCGAGCTGTTGCAGGATGCCGGCCATGCCTAATTCGCTGCCCAAAGCGTCGCAGTCGGGTCGAATATGGCTGGTCAAAACAAAACTCTGATGCGCCTGAAGGCGTTGAGCGAGGCGAGGCCAATCGACCGACATACTAAGGACCAATCTAAAGGTATAAGTAAGACTAAGGAAGTGCCAGCTGAGCACATCGCGACCACCGCCGCATCGCTAAAGCCGTCAGCACCTGAACGAGTTGTACAACTAACCGGGCTCGCTCGCAATCCGCACACACTGGGCCACGTCGCTTTGCAACTGAATCTTCAGCGCATCGACGGACGAGAATTTCTGAACATCACGCACCTTGGCGAGCACCTCGACCTGCAGTGTTCGACCATATAGCGACCCCTGCCAGCCAGGCAAATGCACTTCGACCTTCGGTTCGCTTTCAGCAAACGTTGGGTTGGGACCAATATGAATTGCAGCGGGCCACGGGGTGGGTTCCACGCCCAACACTCGCCCTGCATACACCCCCAGGGCCGGCAAAAGCACAGGAGTCGAACCTAGGTTGGCAGTGGGGAAACCAATCGTTCGACCGCGAGCCGCGCCACTGACCACTTCGCCTTCGATGCGGTACGGTTCCAGCAACAGTTGGTTGGCTACGTCGATTTGACCAAGAGTAACCAACTCGCGAATGCGCGTGCTGGACACCACTCCCAGTTCCGATTCCACCAGCTGCATTACATGCAAGCGAATGCCGGCCTGTTGGCTCAGATGCCCCAGTAGGTCGATATCACCGCCACGTGCGCGGCCAAAACAAAAGTTTGGACCTTCCACGATCACCCTTGCACCCACGCGACGTACGATGATCTCGTCAAAGAATTCGCTTGCCGACAAATTCAAAAACTCACGCGTCGTGGGAAAAGCCAGTAAGCCATCGGCGCCCAATTGGCCAAACAGTTCCGCGCGGCGCGAAAGCGTCGTCAGCGGTTTAATGCGAGGGCGATCTGGAAACAGGACTGCTCCCGGTGGCGGATCGAAAGTGCACACCAGCGCCGGGCCCGATACTTGCCGAGATAGCGCCACCAGTTGTTCGACTAGCGCTACATGCCCCACGTGCACCGCATCAAAGTTACCGATGGCCAATCCGCCTCCGCAAACTTGCGGCGGCAATTGGTCAAGCGCCATATACAAACGCGACATGCTGAAATTAATCAATCTTCGGAAGGTGGGAAAGCGAGCATTTAGGGCAGGGACTAAAGGAGTGCGCAGTCATGGGTCAGACAAACATGGCCAAAAATCCTAGAACAGGGCAGAGCGCAGGGCAGGGGAGGGCAGGGGGGCTCATTTGTACCATCTTCCCGAAACAGCTTCGCCACCATTGGGTGTTATTAAACCATCGAGCATTTGCTTAGTGACATCGCCCGGCAAAAATATTGGCTCGCCATCAGCTGTGACGGCCGTCGCACCTTGTTGATGCGTACCGCCAATGCCACCGAGCATACCTACAGCCGGTCGCAACGTTGCAAAGTCTAGGTCAGCCGGTTCGGTCCAAGCGCGGATGCGATTATTGGTCTCGACCACCAGCAGAGTATTGCTGCCGCCATCGCCAATTGCGCTGGGTGCCAAAGGACCCGTTGGCGGGAACAGCGTTTGCGCACCAGTGACCAGCATATAACTTGATTCCCCAACCGCCACGTTTGTATTGCCAGGGCTAACATAGACAGCCGGAATCATCGCTTGCACGTGCGAGTTCTCAGCCGCGTTCCAGGGCTTGGTCAAATCGTAGGAGTCATATAGCTTACGTTCGCCCAAATACGGCAGAATCAAAACTCGCCAGCTATGCATGGGCGCACCCGCTGCGTCCCGAGTGATCGGTGGCGGATAGGTTCCATAATCAGCTGCATACTCGTTGAGAGCTTTGGCTATACGTTTGAGATTTTGTTTGCAGACAGTCACATTGCGCTGGGCCCGCAATTTCAAAAGAGCGGGACTGGCGAGCCAAAAAATAATAATCACTAGCGGCAGAGCGGCTGCGGAGTACAGGACACTCCGAATGGCCCAGCGTGGTATCCTCCTGGCAGGCTGCAATTGGACCACAGTTGGTTCATAGCGGTCTTGCACCGGCGCGATGTCGCTGCGGCGCGGAGGGGGCGGGGCAGGGATGGTAACTTGTTTACCACAACCGACGCACGGGCCCGCCTGGCCGCTCAGCTGTTCGCTGACCAGAGTTTTGTGCAAACAATAAGGACAAGTGAAATAGAATGGCATGGCAAACATGAGGGCGAAACTGAAGAAGCCACCGAGGGCTTGAAGTGCTCACCATTTTACCATGAAACCAACAAGGGCAGGGGAGGGCTCATGCGCGCAGTTATCCAACGCGTTCGTTCCGCAGATGTCACTATTGAAGGCCAGATTGTGGGAGCTATCGAACAGGGAATGGTCGTGCTGCTGGGAGTCGAAACTGGTGACACGGCCAAGGACCTGAAGTGGCTGGCCGAAAAGGTGGTCGGACTGCGGATCTTTAGCGACGAGCAAGACAAAATGAACCTCGCACTGGGCGATGTCTGTGGCAGCGCTTTAGTCATCAGTCAATTCACCTTGCTCGGTGATGTCCGCAAAGGCAAGCGGCCAAGCTTCATCGCCGCCGCCGAGCCTGTACTGGCCAAGCAACTGTACGAGGAGTTCTGCGTTCAAGTAGCCAGTTCGGGAATCCGCGTCGCCACCGGCGTCTTCGCCGCTGACATGCAAGTGCGCTTGATCAACGACGGACCAGTAACCCTGGTAATCGATTCCCGCTAAGCCGAGGGCGTTAGCCCCGGTTCCTTGGAGTGCTTCGGCGTTAGCCGTAGCTTTGATGTAATAACCCAACGGTACCGAAGCCTGCTCGAACTAGGTGACATCAGACTTTCAGAGCGACTCAGGCTGCGGCAAGTGACTTTACTTACATCAAAGCGGTGCCAGATGGCACCGCACTCCAAAGTCGTGGACCGTGAGCGTTAGTTAACGCAATACGCCTTCGGTGACTAACTTCCAGAGTTCCGTCGCTGTGTGCGGGACGTTGGATGTGTAAGGTGCAAAGCGACTCATGAAGGCATGATCTTGATAAACCAGGTAGGACAAACACGCGAGCTTGAAATAGGTCGAGAAGTTTGCCCAACGGTCTTTGCCCCAAAACTTCAGCGCAGTACCAAACGATGATTTGAATTTGTATTGGCCGCGTTTGAAATCGACGCTCCAGATTTCATCCAAGATTAAATGGCTCATAAAGCCGAGCACGACCGCAAAAGTTTTGAACATGCGTAACGTGACGTCTTCACAATCCATTACCAAGAAGGCAATCATGCCTACGACCAGCGCCGCGGGAATACTGTGCCACATGCCGCGATGAACTGTGAAGCGCCGGAAGATCTCGGTCAGTCCGAATCGGATCATGATGTATAACACGCCCGCAGCGAGCACCATCGTTTCGTGGCCCCAACCGAAGCGCTCAAAGCGTTCGACCATCAGCATGGGGACGACGGCTGCAGCCAAGGTCGTCGCTTCGCGCAGCGGTCGCCCCGAATCGCTGTCTAAATCGGGCAACATGCCACTAACGCTGCACAGCCCCCCTGCCACAACGCAAGTTGGAATCGGCAGTCCATAGCTGTAGCCAACTGCTCCATAGATTGCGCCAGCGATCGTGCTGGTAATCATATGTGTGCGAAAGTCAGCCATGGTGTCCCAAGTTTTTGAGTGTGCTGGAAGGTGACTCGAGAACACTACGAAAATCGACTGGCTGGCTCAAGACTGAAAATTTGGCGGGCCAGAAATGCTATTGGGCTGCGACTGGCGTTTTGCTACAACCCCCTGCACTTCGTATCGACTGCCCGTTACAGGACGTTTTGAAGGAACAGCATCCGATGCAGGCTTACGACCTGATCATGATTATTGTGTTAGCCGTGGCCACGCTGCTGGGCGCCATCAAAGGCTTTGCCTGGCAAGTTGCCTCATTGGCTTCGATTCTGGTCAGCTACCTGGTGGCGGTGAATTTTCGTTTTGACTTGGCGAAGATGATTCAAGCGGCGCCGCCGTGGAACATGTTCTTGGCCATGTTGATTCTGTACGTCGGAACGTCGTTTGTGATCTGGGTCGGATTCCGACTGCTGAGCAGCGCCATCGATGGCGTGCGTTTGAAGGAGTTCGACCGTCACTTGGGAGCGGCCTTTGGGCTGGCCAAGGGTGCGATCCTGTGTTTGTTGATCACCATGTTCGCCATGACGCTGCTGGGTCCCAAGCAACAAGAAGCCATTTGTCGATCGAAGTCGGGTTACTACATTGCCAGCGCGCTGGACAACGCTGGCGGCGTCTTACCGAAAGAGCTGCATGATGTCGTGGGCCCGTACCTGGATCGGCTCGACAAACAGCTCCACCAACAGTTCCCAGCAGGCGCTGAGCAGAATGGGTCCTGGAACTGGGCAGGCGTCGGCCAAGCTGTTCCCGGTGGCCAGGCCGTAGCAGAGCAAGCCGGCTCGGGCTTCGGATCTAGTTTAGGAGCCGGACTGGGATCGATGTTCGGGGGAGCGGCCGGTCAGACTCAGCCGGAGCAGGGGGCCAACAGCGGATCGAGTTTCTGGCCGAACCAACCATCGATGCCGGCGCTGCCGTCGATCCCGACACAGTTTCCGACTCAGCCACAGCTTCAACAGCAGTTCCAGCAACAGTTCCAGCAACAGTTCCAACAGTTGCCTCAGAACTTGCCGCCGGTGATTGCGCCGCCGCCGGGATCGTTTGGTCAGACTCCGCCAGGCAACGACGGATTGCAACAAGCGCAGCTGCCGCAACTGCTGCCACCGCTACGGTAACAACCGCAAGCGTAGCGGAAGCCGTCGTAGCGGAAGCCGTCAAGGCTTTCGAAATGCTTGACGCATTCCGCTACGAGGACGAAATGCTTGACGCATTCCGTTACGGAGTCAGGCAGGGACGAAATGCTGGACGCATTCCGCTACGGCACAGCTATGCGCATTTCCCAGGGAAAACCGGGGGCGAAACCGAACATAAGAAACATTATCGGACGTTCGTTTCTGGCGATTTCAGGCGGTAGAGTCCGTGATTAGAGACGGCCAATGGAGACTGCAAGCGACTGGTGACCACGTAGGAGACCACGTAGGAGACCACGCAGTAGACCAGCCGCACGCCACGCACAAATTGCAGCGACGCTGTTAAGCTTCCACTTCGATGAACTGGCCCATGGCGCGGAACTTGTCGTAGCGGCCAGTAATCAAGTCGTCAGGTGACTTCTGCTTGAGCTGCGCGAGCGTGCGCAACAGATAACTCTTCATGCGCGCGGCCATCTGATGATGATCGCGATGCGCGCCGCCCAGCGGCTCTTCGATCACGTCGTCGATCACGCCGAGCTGTTGCAGATGCGCCGAGGTGAACTTCAGCGCCTCGGCGGCTTGCGGCGCGAACTGGTGACTCTTCCACAAGATCCCGGCGCAGCCTTCAGGACTGATCACCGAGTAGTAGGCAAACTGCAAGACGGCGATCCGGTCGCCAACGCCAATTCCGAGAGCTCCGCCTGAGCCACCTTCGCCGATTACGATACAGATGATCGGCGTCTTCAACTGGCTCATCTGGAACATGCTCTCGGCGATGACCTGAGCCTGGCCGCGCTCCTCGGCGCCCACGCCCGGATACGCTCCCGGCGTGTCGATGAAGCAGACGATCGGCAATCCGTACTTTTCGGCCAGCCGCATCTTGCTCATCGCCTTGCGATAACCCTCGGGATGCGCGCAGCCGAAGTTGCATGCCGAACGCTCTTTGTACGTGCGACCTTTTTGATGGCCCACGATCATGACCTTGTGCTGATCGATCTTGGCCCAGCCAGTCACCACGGCGCGATCGTCACCGAAGTGCTTATCGCCGTGCAGTTCGACAAACTCGTCGAATGCCAGTTGCAAGTAGTCGCGTGTGTATGGCCGATTCTTGTGACGAGAGACCTGAACGATCTGCCATGGGTTGAGCTGCGAATAGGTCTCGCGCGTCACGGAGATCAATCGATGTCGCAGATCGATCAACTGCTTTTCAATCGGCTCGGTACGAGGTTCGATCTTCTCCAGTTCAGCGATCTGCTGCTCGAGCTGAACGATCGGTTCTTCGAACTCTAATCCGGCGTGTGCTTTGTCCATGGTCGGCGTGTATGGTCAGGTGTGTATGGTTAAGTGGTGTGTGAGCTTCAGTATTAAGCGAAGATGCTGGTGTTGGGAATGCGTGGCGGTTTCTTGAAGATGCGAACCGTGCGCACTTGCTTGAGAACTTCCCACATCGATGGCAAACGGTCTTCAGGTTTCTTGGCCAGCAAGCTCTTCAGGAAACCCGCGAACTCGTTGCTGACGTTATCGTTGAGAACTTGCGGCGACGGGATCGCACCCGAGATGTGTTTGTTGAGCAGATCACTGGGACTGCTACCTGTATACGGTGGTTTACCCGTAACCAGCTCGAACAACATGCAACCAAAACTGTAAACGTCGGCGCGTTGATCAAGCGTTTGTCCGCGGATCTGCTCGGGCGACATATAACTCATCGTACCTTGAACGTTTTTCACTTTGCCGCTGAAGAGTTTAGCCAGGCCCGTTTTCATCTTCTGCGAGATTGCAAAGTCGACCAGTTTGATGTCCCCATCTTTGTTGACCAAGAAGTTATCGGGCTTGACGTCGCAATGGACGAAGTTCTTGCTGTGCATATACGACAGACCTTCGGTCGAGCGCACGATTATCTTGTCGAGCATGAAGGCGATGGAATCAACACCTTGCCTGAGCGAAGCTTTCAGACTCATGGTGCTAAAGAGCTCCATGGCCATGTATGGCACCTTGCCATCCATGTCCAGCTTGATCACTTTAATGATATTGGGATGCGACATCTGCTCAGCCACTTCGTATTCGTTCTTGAATAGCGCTAGCTGCGTTTTGTCTTCACGAAAGTCGGGCTTGAGCAATTTAATAGCGACGCGATCGGGTCCACCGCTATCGATGGCTTCCCATATTTGCGATGTGTTGCCCTGGTGAATGATTTTGCTGAGGCGATACTGGCCAAGTACTTTTTCCATAAATAAACCTAGCGCTGACCACTGGTCGGAAATTCGTCGAAGATACTGGTTTCAGGAATTCGCGGTGGTTTCTTGAAAATGCGCAGCGTGCGCATTACTTTCAAAACTTCCCACATTGACGCCAACCTGGCTTCGGGTTTCTTAGCCAGCATGGACTTTAATAAGGCTGCGAACTCTGAAGTTACATTGTCGTTGGCAACCAGCGGTGATGGTATCGCCGCTGAAATATGTTTATTCAATAATTCATTGGGGCTAGTTCCCGTGTAAGGTGCCTTGCCCGTTACTAATTCAAATAATACGCAGCCAAAACTATAAACATCGGCGCGTTGATCTAAGGCTTCGCCCTTGATCTGCTCCGGCGCCATATAGCTGAGGGTGCCCTGCACGTTTTTAGCTTTGCCACTGAAGAATCTCGCGATGCCGGTCTTCATCTTCTGCGAGATCGTAAAGTCGATGAGCTTGACATCGCCATCGCGACTGACCAGGAAGTTATCCGGTTTGACGTCGCAGTGCACGAAGCCTTTGCTGTGCATGTAATAGAGACCCTCGGTACACTGCTCGATGATCTTGTCCAGCATGTAAGCCAGAGATTCTGGCCCGCGGCGCAGAGCTTGTTTCATGTTCAGTTCGCTGAACAATTCCAAGGCGATAAACGGCGATGGCCCGTCCATGACCAGCTTGTGTACTTTGATGACGTTGGGATGGGACAGCTGGGCGGCAATTTCGTATTCGTTTTTCAGAAATGCCAGCTCATTCTTGTCGTTCTTCATGTCGGAACGCAAGACTTTCAGCGCATATCTCGCATTGGTGGCGTTCTCGATCGCTTCCCAAACCTGGCAGGAGTTTCCGGCGCGAATCAATCGAGCCAAGCGGTAGGGACCGAGAAAGTCACGAACTTTTGTCACGGAAAGTCACTTTTTGGTTGGTTCATTTAACAAGAGGCCCAACTTGCCATAATAAGCCAAACCTGCCCCAATCGGAAGCGTGCCTATGTCGGCTTTCGCTCCGCGAAAGGCAATTTCCTCATTGTCTTCTGGCGCTCCGCGAAACGCAGTTTTCGGGTTCCCCTGTTCATCTATCTGCAACCCACGCCTCTCGCGGAGCGAGAGGAGACTATGGACTGCCTTTCGCGGAGCGAGAGGAGACATACAGCTGGCGGATCTTTTGCGTCATGACCTCGTGACGGAATTGGTCGGTGAACCGCTCGGCTCCCCCCTGCCCTAACCTGGCTCGCAACCCACTATCACCAGCCAACGCTAGCATCGCGTCAGCCAGTTCAGTTACTGCTTGCGGCTGAATAAGAAAACCAGTTTGACCGGGCAAGACAACTTCGCGCGCGCCGTCTATGTCGTAGCTGATTACTGGCAAGCCGGCAATCAACGCTTGAGGCAACGTACGCGCCAAACCTTCGCGAAGACTCGTATGCACCAGTCCATCCATCGCTCCCAGGTAATAGGGAATTCGCTCGGGCTGGACCAGCCCCGCAAAGATAAAGGCATGTTGCAGACCACGCCGCGAAATCTCTGCAGTCAAGGCAGCCCGCAAGACGCCATCGCCGACAAGCAAGATCCGCACCTTGGGATTCTGGGCTATGACACGCGCCGCTGCGTCGATCAGATACTCGTGCCCTTTTAGAGGAAAGAGACGCGCAATCTTGCCAAAGACGATTTCATCTGGGGCAATGCCTAACTCCTGGCGAGCCGCCGTGCGAAATTGCGCCGCGTTCTGAAACGGCTCGACCTTCATGCCCGAGTAGATGGTGGTGAATTTCGATCGCGGAGCCACACCGGCGGAGACCATCAATTCCGTCATCGCGTCGGCCACGCAAATCATGTGATGACAGCGCCGCGCAGCCCAACGCTCGCAGGCAATAAAGAATCGCCGAGCGGCGGCAGATTGATAGGGATGAAATGGCGCGCCGTGTACCGAATGGATCACCACTGGCACTCGACGACTCCAGGCCGCCGCGCGACCGAGCAAACCACCTTTGGCGCTGTGTGTATGAACCACATCGGGCTGATAGCGATCGATCAAGTTCTTGAGAGCTGTATACGCTTTCCAATCATGCAGCGGATGAATATTGCGACGGAGCGCGTCAAGCGTTTCAATGGCTAGCCCCCCTGCTCTGCCCTCTTGCAACAAACCGCCTTCGGGGCCCTGCTCCGGTCCTGTTACCAGCAGCACCTCATCCCCATAGATGCGAATCAAGTCGAGACAGTTATAGAGTGTGTTCTCCTGGGCACCACCGATGATCATGCGCGTGATTACGTGCATTATGCGCATGGCGGCTGATCCTCGAAGCGGATGCGCAGCAGACAGAGGCCGCTGGCCGGCGCCGTTTGTCCGGCTGCCCGACGATCACCACCCAGCAAGACGTCTTGTACCCAAGTCACAGGCTTGCGACCACGGCCAACTTGCACCAATGTCCCCACGACGTTGCGTACCATGTTGTAGAGAAAGCCATCAGCTTCGATCTCGATGGTAATTCGTTGACCATCCAAATGCGGTTGGCAGTCAATATCTATTGCACTGACGGTGCGCACCGTACTGACGCGCGGACTTCCGCTGGACTGGAAGGCCACGAAATCATATTTACCAATCAAGTAGCTGGCGCCGGCTCGCATGGTATCGATATCCAATAGCTTCTTGACCCACCAGGAGTGATGGCGATCCAAGGGACTCGATACGCGCGCTGCATACACGGTGTAGCGATAACGCTTCGATAGGCAGTCGGTCAACGGATTGAAACTCATCGGCACTTGCTCGGCCGCGCGGACGATGACATCGTCGGGCAAGTGCGAGTTAATGGCCAGTGGCAGATTGCTGGCTGGCGCCTTCCAATGAGTTGAACGAAAGGTAGCGCACTGCCCCAGCGCGTGAACGCCAGCATCGGTGCGACTAGTCGCCAAGAGCGTTACTTTGGGCGCGCCGGTAACCAGGCGGATCGCGTCTTCCAATGTCGCTTGCACGCTGCGCGCGGTAGCCTGGCGCTGCCATCCATAAAATGCAGCGCCATCGTAAGCGATGATCAACTTGAAACAACGCTGTGCTGTCAGTCCCCCGCCCTGCCCTGCAGCATCCGTAGTGGACTGGCCGCTATTGGTTATAGCTGACGAGTCCTCGTCGCTGCCAGTTTCAGTCCATGATTCAGCGTCACCAGACTCTGCATCCAGTGTCGGCTGATGCGGCGAGTTAGATGACTCAGGCTGGCACATTGGCCATCTTGTCGGCAAGGAGTTTACCGATTTGTACTGCATTGGTCGCAGCACCTTTGCGCAAGTTATCGCTTACGCACCAGAAGCTGATGCCATGCACGTTGGTCAGATCCTTGCGAATGCGACCGACGAAGACATCAGGTTTGTCGGCGCAGTCGCGAGGCATGGGATACTGCTTGCCTGGCAGATCGTCGAGCACGGTAACTCCGGGCGCACCGGCGAACAATTCACGAATGCGGTCCAGCGAGAGAGGCTCGGCAGTCTCGCAATAGATTGATTCGCTATGACCAATCATCACCGGTACGCGAATGCAAGTGGCATTGATGGCGATCGAGTCATCACCCATGATCTTGTGCGTCTCGTGGACCATCTTCATCTCTTCTGAGGTGAAGCCATCCTGTTTGTGCGAACCGATTTGCGGAATGAGATTGAAGGCAATCGGGTATGCAAACATCGATGGCTGACCGACGCCACCGGCTAGTGCCGCCTTAGCGCCATCGGCCAGTTCGGATTGGGCAGCCAGACCAGCACCGCTAACTGCCTGATAGGTGCTGACGATGACGCGACGAATCCGAGCCGCATCATGCAAGGGCTTGAGAGCGACGACCATTTGTGTCGTACTGCAGTTGGGGCTGGCGATGATGCCTTTGTGATTGTGGATGGCTTCTGGATTGACTTCGGGAATGATCAGAGGCACGTCGGCATGCATGCGAAAGTACGCGCTCTCATCAACCACGATGGCGCCGCGCTGGACGGCCCAGGGCACAAATTCAGCCGCGACTTCGTCGGGCGTGCTGGCGATTACCAAATCAACTCCTTCGAAGGCCTCGGGTTTCATCTCTTCGATGGTGATCAGCCGGCCGGCGACTTCGACTTTTTTGCCAGCCGAACGAGCAGAGGCCAGCAATTTCAGGTGTTCGTAAGGGAGACCGCGCGAGACGATTTCTTCTAGAACGATGCGTCCCACGGCGCCGGTTGCGCCCACTACTGCCAAAGTCTTGATCACCATGTCTCCTTCGTTGCCGCTAAATGCGAAAGTACAGAATCTCATAATTTTACTTGAGGCGGGCCGAAGGGCAAAGTGCAGCCTAGCCTAACTGGATCTGCCGACCGAGGCATTCCAGCAAAAATTCCCAGATCTCGATCTGCCGAGCAGCCTCTTCGAGATCCTTGCCCCAAGTGTAAATGCCATGGCCACGAATCAAATAGCCATGCCCTATCCCCTTCTGAGCGTGCATCGCGGCGACTTGTTCGGCCAGGATCGGAATTTCTTGCGTATTATCGAAGATCGGCAACCACTCGCGATGTTCATGAGTCTTGACCCCGCTGAGGCCTTTGAGCATCTCGAAACCTTCGAAAAGAATACCGCCCTGAGCGAAAAAACGCTGACTAAGCAGCGTTGACCAGATGCTGTGCGTGTGCAAAACAGCACCGACATCGGCAAACTTCTGGGCGGCTATGCAGTGCAGTAGCGTTTCAGCCGACGACTTGGGCTGGTTGGGTAGAGTCGCTGCGCCGTCAGCACCCACTAAAACAAAGTCATCGCTGCGTAACCGACCTTTGTCCTTGCCGCTGGCCGTCACGAGCAATAGCAGCGGGTCCCGCTCGACAATCACGCTGTAATTGCTGCTGGTCCCCAGCGACCAACCGCGTTGCCAGAAGATATGGCCCGCACGCCGCAGCCCTTCAACTTGTTCAGCATAGGGCAACAGATGCGACGGCACGGCCATCTCAGTTGGATTGAACATGACTAGATTCCCAGGTGATAGCAACAAAACCTGAGATAGTGTAGGCCGACTTGTTGTCGCGGAAAAGGTAGGTCGCTCGGCTTAAGTCCGTCGCCTGCGGATATCGGAATCGTCGAAGGCGTCGTTGACATCAACTCCCCGCGTGTAATCGTTGATGCGATTGACAACCAACAATGCATCCAGAGCGCTTACGATGCGATCGTCGTTCGTGTCGAGATTCAGCAATATATCGTCGGCGCCGTGGCCGACGCCATGGGCATTCAGTTGGTTGATCACCAACAAGGCATCCAGGGCAGTGATCTGTCCATCATCGCTCGAATCCAACCAGGTATCAGGTGACAACAAACCGGTAGAGTTGCTTGTTGGTCCAGACGAGGTGTCGGATGAGGAAGTGGTCGAACTTCCTAAACTCAACTTTAGCGAATATTGACTAACAGAGTTAGAAATGCCACGTGCTCGCACATAAAAGACATCGCCCGCCGAAACGTTAAATGAACCGGCCGTAACTCCATCGCGAGGCTCGGATTCAAAGAGCTTGATTCCTGTTGGCGTTTCGATGCTCACTTTAATATTCGTGGCGCCCGTGTCGATGGAGACCGTTCCGGTACTACCAGCCTCGACGCGAAAGAAGTCACGATCGCGTTTGGAAGCTGCACCTGTCAGCGTCAACTCAGCTGAGCTTGAGAGGTTGGCACCGGTCGCGGTGCTGGTGCGGTCGTTGGGTTCGACTTCGGCCCCTGAACTGCTCGAGCTCGAATTGTTGTTATTGCTATTGTTATTGCTATTGTTATTGTTCTGCGAGTTGCCGCCGATGGAAGTCCCGAGGGCTTCGAGCAACACATCGTAAGTGGCCGCCGACTTTTCAGTACTTCGCATCCGTAACAAATAGGTTTCGCCGGCCTGCGCCTGCCACTTACCTGACAGGAGACCATCGTTGGGTTCGGTCTCGAAGACTTGCGAACCCGAACGAGTTTTGATCTCCAGTTTGACGTTGGCGGCCGCACTAGCGTTAACGGACACAGCCATTTGCGCCGGCGCGGTGAAGGCAAAATAGTCTTTATCGTCTTTGCTCTGCGAGGTGCCTTGCAGTCGCACCTGTTGGTTGGCGACCAGGGCGAAGCTGGTCGGTTGGCTTTCTGAATTGTTGGGCTCGACTTCAGGAATAATGTCCGCCGCCAGCAATTGTCGGACGTCCAGACGCTCCAAGACCATTCGACGAGTCAAACTGTGGTTACCGTGACGCATGTTTATCCCCTAAACGAAGTGTTTCGCACTAAAGTCGACCGATCAGTCCCGTCGGTTCTCCCAATAAAGGATCGGAATTCAGAGCTGTTGACCGCCATCGCGGCGCGATAATCCATTTTGTTGATGAAGCCGACAAAATTTTTGCGATAATGGCGGTTTGCCCTGCCCTACTCCGCTCCAGGCCATTGAGCGTATTGCGAATCTCTCTTCAATACTGAGCTTTAACACGGGAATTGATTGGGTTGGCGTCGGAATTCGGCCGGCCCCTGCGGTGCGTGATGGTCAGACCAGGCAAGCCTAAGAAACGACGAATGCGAGTTAGATTTATGCCCAACTCCAAGCAAAGTGGCAATCAATCCGACGATTCACTGCTGCGACAATTTCGAGGCGGTCAGTCCGATGCTGCCACGCAACTGTACGCCCGATATGCAACTCGACTGCTGGATTTGGCTCAGCGGAGAACTGGTCACGACCTTACTCAACGCGTGGACCCTGAAGACATTGTTCAAAGCGTATTCAGGACTTTCTTTCGCCGAGCCGCTGAGGGAAGTTACGAAGTACCCGATGGAGACACGCTGTGGAAGTTATTGATGGTGATTGCCCTCAACAAAATTCGCTCCCTGGCAGACTTTCATCGTGCCGACAAACGCGATGTGCGCCGCACTCAGGGCATGCTGGCCAGCGAGGGCGACCTCGGTTCTGCCGACTCGTTGGACATGTTACGCCTGACGATTGAAGACTTGACCCAAGATATGCCCGACGCACACAAACAAATGATCCAACTGCGCATCGAAGGCTTTACGGTCAGTGAAATTGCAGAAAAGGTCGAACGCTCCAAACGATCGACCGAACGCGTGCTGCAGTCGTTCCGCACCTTGCTGATGAACGAGTTGCGGCAAGCTGGCGTCGAAGAAGACGAGGAAGGTCAAGATCTATCTGCGCCTATGGCGGATGACGAACCACCACCCCGCTCTGACGATTGAGAGCCATCAACTATTCCACATCAACGATTGCAGATGCTAGGGCGTCCCGACAGGATGCCAGACAACCCAGCCAGCCAAGATCCATGCGTCAACCTAACTTAGATGAAATCGTCGATCGTTATGAAGCCGCACTGGTTGAAAGCGGATGGCGATCGATTGAAGTTGCGCAGTTCTTGCCTTCACCATCCAGTTCCGAGTATTGGCCTGCCTTGGTCGAACTGCTACGAATTCGCATGGAGCACGCTTATGCTGCGGGGCAACCCATAGGCGTGTCCGACTGCGTTAACCAGTTCCCTGCCCTGCTGAAGCAATCACCTCGGATATCGGAACTCGCCTACGAAGAGTACCGTCTGCGTCACAACGCAGGCCAGCCAGTCACGCCGGCAGAGTTCCGCGAGCGTTGGCAAGTCGACGTCTCCAGTTGGCACGCGGCCGATCTCCGTGATGACGGATTACCTGCCAGTCCTGAGTCGAAAGCATGTGCGATCCAGCTATCGGCCGGTGAGCAATTTGGGCCGTTTCGCATTCTATGTTTGCTCGGTCAAGGAGCTCTTTCAAAAGTCTATCTGGCTCAACAGCTAGATCTCTCGGAGCGATCGGTGGTGCTGAAGGTGTGCTCGCAAGCCACGCTGGAGCCTCAAAAAATCGCCCTGCTGCAACATCCTCACATTGTTCAAGTCTTTTCGGTTCACGAGATCGCGGGCTATCAAGTCTTATGCATGCCGTACGCAGGAGCCACGACGCTAGCGGATCTGCTTGTAAAACTTGGGCAAGACACAGCACCCGAATCGTTCAGCCCTCAGACCATTGCCCGTCGTTCGCAACAGTTGTTTACCACGCTCAGCCATCGCCAACGTGAGGTACAGACGCTAGTCGATCTCTCGCAGCAGGCAACCCAGGCAACCCGACCAGTACATTTGAATCATGGTCTAACTTGGCCAAGTCGCTGGCAAGCCATGCAGGCTGAAGAGATCTTTTGTGAATTGTTGTTACAGTTGGCGCAAGGCTTGAATCACGCGCACCGGTTCGGAATCGTGCATAGCGATCTGAAGCCGGCCAACATCTTGATTGGGGACGATGGGCAGGCGCGACTTGTTGACTTCAACGTAGCGCAGCAAGCAGGCAGTTCGCGACAGTCGTTAATGGGTGGCACCCTACCTTACATGGCTCCCGAGCATTTGGATTCCCTGATTGCAGATCAATGGCGAGCTGGTCCGCAGAGCGACCTGTATTCGCTGGGCGTCATTGCGTTTGAACTATTTTCGGGGCAACTGCCTTTTCGCATGCCCCAGGGTTCGATGGCCACAATGCTCAAGGCCAGTTTGGCTGCCCGCAGAAACAAAGATTTTGCCTATCGCTTGAATCAACGCGATGCCTCAAGCGATATGTGCAGTGTGGTTGAGAAACTGCTCGAGCCGTCACTCGAAAGACGTTATCAATCGGCTGAACAGTTGGCTGAGGATCTACAGCGACATCTCACGCATCGGCCCCTGAAGCATGCAACCAATCGCTCATGGATCCAACGCGTTAAGAAATGGACCGTGCGCCATCCTCGATTGAGCTCCATAACCAGTGTTACCGTGTTATCCACCGTGCTCGCAGGCGCACTGATTGCTGGTCTCTTGCATTTTCGCGGCGAGTATCGTCGTGAGCGAGCAGCGACTCTCGTATCCCAATTCAACGATGAATTGCCTCAAGCGTTGGTGTTAGCGGCTTGTTACCCTCAGTTCGATCACCTGACCCTGGCCGCCGTCGATTCGGTGGAACAAGTATTGGCCGCCGTTCGCGAGCCTGACACCCGACGAATGCGCAGCGAACTAGAGTGCTTGAACGATAGTCAGCGCGCCATGGTGGCCAACGGCTTGCAAGCACTTTCGAGAACCCTAGAAACCACTAGCACCCAACAGACCGCCAACGCTGTGGAAGCGTCGCTGCTCTCCATGAAGGAGGCGGTCGCCCACTTGTCTAACGATGAGTTTACCGACAATCACATCGCGCTGGCGGTCGATCGCGACTTTGCCGAACTGCGATCGGCCACCGATGAATTTGTGAAGGGTGATAGACAACTTGCATTGGACAAACTCCTACCCTTGGTCGAGCGTTCGTCCCAGCATCCCGCTGCGTGGCTGCTCATGGCGGCTTGTTACCAAGAGCGCGGAGAACCCGAACTGGCTGATGCTGCCTATGCAAGTTGCTTAGCGTTGATTCCCAAGAATTGGCAAGCCTGGTATTTTCGCGGGCTGCTGGCTCAACGTAGCGCCTCTGTCAGTCTTCGGCAGGAACAATACCGAGCCGCTGAGGCTTACTACACGCAGGCGCTTAAGTTGCGTTCCGACTTGGACGAGGCCCGCTTCAATCGGGCTCTATGCCGCGAACGACTGGGCCAGCTCGACTCCGCTCTGACCGACGCTGCGGATCTCATCCATCGCTCGCAGTTTTTAGTGCGGGCCCATCTACTGAGTTCACGCCTTCATAAGGCGCAAGGCCAAGTTGATCTGGCGCAAGACGATGTTCGACGCGCGCTCGCCTGTCAGCCGCAGTCAGCCAGCGATTATGCCTATGTTGCGCAAATACATATGCAATCCAATCCGGAGCAAGCCGCTAAGGATTTGCAACAGGCCTATCAACTGGATCCTCATGATCACGAAGTGTTACAAGGCCTGGCGTATCTGCATATGGAAGTGCAACCTGACGCTAACGCTGAAATCTGGTTGAATCGCTGGATCGAAGCCGAACCCACAAGTGCGTTACCCGTAGCCAGCCGCGCGGTTTTCTTCGCTCGCCAGGGTAACTTGCCTGCCGCGCAGGCCGATTGCCTCCAGGCTTTAACGCTGTCTCCCAACCCGCGCGAGAAAGTCCAGATTGCCAGCACGCTTGTGATGATCGCTGACAAGAGCACGCAGACAGAACAAGTCAAAACGCTGCGCCAACAAGCTCTAGCGCTCTTGGCTGACGCAGTGCAATTAGAATGGAGGTTGGTAGGTGAGATAGCTCGCGATGCGGACATGCGATCGCTTGCCTCCGATCCCAAATTTCAACTGATAGTCAAGACCGCCGCAACCCTGGGCCAACTGCCAAAACTCATCGAGAAAACGGAATGAAGACGCCCCGACGTCCACTGCGCATTGAATTCCTCCAGCGGCGCGACATGCTGACTGTCGAATCACTGGCTTGGGATGACGCGTCGAGCTTGCGACTAAGCTTTGTGCCCGATGGCACGCTCGTCGGCGATCAGATCAGTGATTTGAATAGCGTGATGAGCCAATCTCCTGCCGGTCCATTGTGGCGCGAGAGCGTCGTAAAAGCATTTCAGATTTGGTCGCAATATGCCGCCATCAATGTAGGTGTCGTCAACGACAGTGGTGACCCAATTGGCACGCTGGGCCCTGTTCGCGGTGATGAACGTTTTGGTGAGATTCGCGTCGCGGGAATTCCAATGTCTGCCGACACCTGGGCTGCGGCTGTGGAACATCAAAAACTTTCCGCAGGCAGTTGGTCGGGCGACATGTTCTTCAATACCGCCGCCAATTGGAATCAACAGCCCGATGACTTACTGCGCGTAGCCCTACACGAAGCGGGGCATGTGCTCGGTCTACCCCATAACGATGATCCCAACTCGCCCATGCATACCCATGGCATTCCGGCTAACCTGGAACCAACTGCGGCCGACATATCTCTGTTGCAACAAATGTACGGTCCGCGCAGCGTAGACTCTAATGAAGTCGACAAAAGCAACGATAACAGAGGTGATGCAACGCGGATGCGGTTTTCCGATGTCTCGTCTCGGTTTGATGGGGCCAAACCGCTGGTGCACTTCGGTGAAATAACCAGCTCGACGGATCGCGACATCTTCTTCTTTGAACTACCGAACAACTACTCAGGCACAACCACTGTGCATGTAGTCTCGCAAGGGCTCAGCGATTTGCAGTTTCGATTAACCATTATGGATGACAAGGGTGAACTCTTGCAAAGCGGTGAAACGACCGCATCAGCAAATGGTGAAGTTCATTTGCAATTACCAGCCGGCGGCGACGGTGGACGGTATTACTTACAGATCGATGCCATCGGTGATTCGCTACATCAATTCGGTTCGTACGCAGTGATTGCGGAGCTGGATGAGCGCGTGACCGTTCCGTTTGCCGATACGCTGGCGGTGGTGCAACGTGCCCAGCGCTGGTTTGCATCCAGCGCGACGGCCTTGGGTGAATTGGATGTTGGGCAATTGGCCGTCGATCAACATGGTGGAGTAGATTCTACCTTTCTCGTCGACGATCGTGGGAGCAATGATTCATCCGCGTCGGCAACACGCATCGAACCGTTTATCGATAGCAGCTTGCGCCGCGCGGCTCGCACTATCGGTACAATTTCTTCAACGGTTGATGTCGACTATTTCCGCTTCCGCTCATCCAGACCAGCGGGCGGCCAGACCTTTGGCATGTTGCTGCAAATCGGCGCGATCGAGCGCGATGGATTACTGCCCGAGGTCAAGGTGTTCAATGAACAAGGAAACCAACTCGACTCGCAGTATCTGGTAAACGGTAACGGAGAAGTGAAACTGTGGATCGCCGCGGTCGACTCTAATTCTGATTACACGGTACGAATTCAGAGTGCCACTGGTACATCGCGCACAGGCAACTATGAACTGTCAGTTAGTTTTCAGGAGGATCAACCCACCAGGCCCGTTCTAACCGAGCAAGTGCTGACGGACAGTTCACCTGAATTCAACCTGGTTTGGTATGTCGCTCGGCCCCAGTTATTTACGTGGGCATTGGAGGCCGTTGAAACTGGCAATCCGGCTGTGCCTGTCTGGGCGACAATATTTAATGCTCAGCGCCAGGTCATCGCGAATCTGTCTAGTTTGTCAAATGAGTTCCGCACCGGCGACAGCTTGCTGCTTATGCCGGGGACTTACTACTTGCAGCTCGGGGCCCGTTTCAGTGGTTCAAATTCTACCTCGTTGACTGTCAGGTTAGTGGGCGATATCAATGGTGACCCACTGGGTCCACCGCCATTGGATCCTGCTTCGACGCCGATATTCACGTGCCCCGACACCACTGATGTATTTTGCTATCCGCCCGATGTCAGAACGAACGAGCCCTTTGTCTTGCTGCCAGAACCGCCGATCGAATTGCCTTCGACGACTGGGTTTCCCATCGAGATACCCACAGACAGTTGGTTCTACAATTCTGATTTTTTGCCTTTCAATCCAGCACTTCCCAATGACACAAGCGTCGATGGCAGCATCACGCCGCTGGATGCCCTGCTGATCATCAATTTCATCAACGTTTATGGACCAGGCCTGACGCCTCCGCCACCCGCCAATCTGGGCGGCAAGATTGATGTCAATAACGATGGCAATATCACAGCGCTGGATGCGTTGCTGGTTATCAATGCCCTCAATTCAGGACTTGGTGGCGAAGGCGAGCCATGTTTCGCGGTCGCACCCGGCGAAATCGATGATCGAGCCTGGTTAGACTGGGGCGAACAGTAAGCACATGGATACGTTTGTCTAAACGCTGCTTCTTACCTATACTCGAGGGTTACGCAAACCCATGGGAGCAGTTGAATGAATTCGACTTTGAGAATACTCGTAATCGGCAATGTGCTGGCCGTCTTTCTATGTGCTAGCGCTCAGGCGCAATTACCACGCGGCGGCGCAGCCGAACGCGAACGAGGTTTATTCAATCGCATGGGGACGCGCCGCGAGGAACGCTTCAATCGCAATGCACCTCCACCGGGCAGTCCCTTGGCCAATCCGCCGGGTAACGGGCCCGCGGCCAGTCAGCGAGCAGGAGCATTGGGCAACAATCCAGCTGCTGCAGCCCGCGGCGGCAATGCACCCGCCAGTAACGCTGTGCCCAATCAGGCTGGCAGCTCAAACGGTCGCGTTCCACAATCCGCTCCGCCGCTCAATGCCACGGTAAATTCAACCTCGGCCAACTTGGCGAGACCCAATGCTGCAGGTCAAGCTCGCAACAATCCGTACTCAGCAGGTTATGGTCTAGCGCCTAACGCTCAGTCGGAAGGAAATTTGCCGGATGGCAATCTAGCGGCTGGCGACTCAGTCAGAGCTTTGCCTCCCAACCGCTTGCCCTATGATGGGCCTGGAGTATTGATTCGTTTGCCCGAACGTTTACGAGGCGAAGTGAACTATCTGATCGATGATACGGAACACTTTATCGTCTACAGCGGTGAAGCTCGACTACTGCGATTCAAAGATCGATATGAGATCCGGTTTTCGCGCGGCGTAAAGCCTGATGGTCAGTCTTTTGGTGAAGCTCGGTACACGATTACTGAAGGCGTCTATCGGTTTGATGTGACCAGTACCGGTTGGGAACTATATCGTGAGGGCGAAGCCCGCGATGTTGAAGTTGCAGTCAAACAAGCCGAGCAACAAGCCGCTCGAATGCTACAAGCGTCAGCTGAGTTACCAGTCGCGCCCCCTGGGCCAGCTGGCCCATCCGGGCTCGATGCCCAGTTGGATCGCGAGTCAAGTGTTCGCCCATCGAACCCGCGCAATCAAGATTCGATCGAACGTGACGCGCTGGATCTTGACCTGCCCTCCCCTGCCCCGAAAGAAACGGCTAGCGAAGACACGCTGCCTGCCCCACGTTCGATACTGGAACCCACTTAGGTTGTGGATCAATACAGGGCCGATGCTAACTTGCGACGATATTCACTGGTCAGGGGTGAATCATCTGGCAATGCATGAAAGACTTCGACCATCAGGGCGCGAGCCTGTTCGCCGGTTTGTTTGCGATCTTGCATTACCAGGTTCAAACAAATCTCGAAGGCTTCTTCAAAAGCCTCGCGACCGACCAGCGCATTGGCCAGTTCTAATTGAGCTGGCCAGTTCTTGGGCTGGGTCTGGGCATTGACGCGAGCCTGATCCAGATCGATACCAGATCTAGCTTGTAAGGCGAGGGCAGCCTGGATTTTTTTCGCTTCGGGCTCCAGGGGCGCGTCCTGCTCTAACTGTTCGAGCAACTGTACACATTCATCTGCCCTGCCCAGTTGCCATAACAAATCGAGTAGGGCCAGAGTAACATCGCGATTGCGTGGATCAGCCGCCATCATCTCGCGCAGGCTTTGCTCGGCGGCCTGTGAATCATGAGTGGCAGTTTGGGTGGCTTGTTTCAGTTGCTGTTTGGCGTAGAGCCGACTGAGCCATTGACGGATGGCCGACTCGGGCAGTGCGCCTTCAAACGCGTCGATGACTTGCCCCTCGGAGATAGCCATTACCGCTGGAATGCTGGCGACACCGTAGGTGCCGGCAGCTTGCGGTGTTTGCTCGGTATTGGCTTTAACTAAGATGAACTGGCCAGCAGCTTCTTCGGCCAGTTTCTCCAGGATGGGTGAAAGTGCTCGACAGGGGCCACACCACTCGGCCCAGAAATCGAGTACCACCAGTTCATGCTGTGATCGATCGATCACGTCTTGCTGAAAGGTTTCGTCGGTCGTTGAAGTGATCCAGTTGACGTTCATATGGTAATCATCCGCTGCGAGTGGTTGGGGCAACAGATATTTTACACATCAACTGGCAAGTGCGTGAAGGCATAGCGTCAAAAGCTCTACGGCGATCACCCACTTAATATGTCAAGCGATTTTCGACTCGCTACCGATCCAGCCCTTGAGACGCAGTATGGCTCGGCGATAGCGCTTCTTGGCGGCTTCGATAGTGATATTCAGTTCTGCCGCAGCTTCGCGAATGGTGCGGGCTTCGAAGTGAACTAACGTCAATATCTCGCTCTCTAGCAAGGGCATCGACGACAGGATCTCAGCCAACTTCTCACGTGTCTCGCCCTGCTCGGCTCTGGCATCCGGCGGTGTCATCGATGCAGAGAGTTCGCAAATGTCGACCGAGGTCACGAGTTCATTGGCGTGAAACTCGCGGCGCAAGTCGCGACACTTGGTTTCCAGATGTTCGCGTTGAACTTTCGACAACACCTGGCGTACCAGTCGCCGCACCCAGGCCGAGGGCGGTATTTGTGGATCTTCCAAATAGGTAGCCAGTCGATGGCAAGATTCCATATATGCCTCTTGGATGATATCAGAATCATCCAATCGTCGCTTCAATCGTTGATCGATTCGAAACCTGAGCATTTGATGCAACTCTGTTCGCAGAGTCGCGAAGTACCGCGCCAGAGCAACTTCACCACCGTTCCTGAACTCATTCAGGATATCGTCTTCGTTCTTGGTAAGTTCCATCGAAGCTCTCGCAGGGGCGGTAACTGGATCAGGCTGTACGTGAATAGGCATTTAATTACGAACCTCATGAAATTGCGCGGGCGGTATGCCTGGCCAACCATGTTGAGTCTGTAGCCGGCGCACCATTTCCAACGTCCGTGGATCTTTCAGTGCTTCTTCGATACCTCTGGCAACATTGCCAGGCAGTTGGATCTGGGGTGCTTCGAGTGGAATGTGAGCGGCTTCGACGATGCGTCGCATCTCGGTGAAGTAAATCCGCAGATTTTCATCACTCATAATTACTGGCGGTCCACCTTGGGCTTCGATCGGGTTCTTGACTTCATTCAACTCTTCCATGAGATCCAGCAAGCGGCCCGTCGCTTCGTTGGTAAATTTGCGCATCAAAATCGCGTGCGAGGTGGCGGTCAATAACTGCCTGGCCATTTGACGCTCGGCGGGAATTAATCCTGAACGCTCTACCACAGCTGAAAGACGCTGAATCTTGATGACATTGGCGGTATTGGTATCCGCCATATTGCTGACCAGCGTCTGCGCATTGGGGCCGGTCAAGTCACCTTTCTTGTAGCTATCCAACCAGTTGTCCAAGTTCTTCTTGAGTTTCTCGCGATCCTCTTCGGCTATTTCGTATTCGTTGATGGTCTTGCCGATTGCTTGCTGCGCTACTGTGCTGATTGATTCACGGAACTCGGGTGAATCGTTAGTAACAACTTCTTTGATGATGTTTGGCAGTTCCTTGATGAACTCTGTACGCAGGCTGTCATCCTTGAGTACGCCGATGGCGGCAACGGGATCGCGAAATGGATTTTCTTTGCGCGTGTAGTAGTACACTCCGTAACACAGTGCCCCCACGCTCAAGATCCCTGCAAACGTTCCGGAGGCCAGAATTGATCGCCGATACAACTTCGAACGTTTGCCAGAGCGGCGACGTCGATCGCCTACCATATGGCCATGAGCAAATCGTGTTAGTACATAGTTGAATTCGCGGGCAGTCTGATAACGATCTTCGGGGCGTAGTTCGCAAGCCTTCATAATGATGTCGGCCAGCGGTCCGGGCACAGCTGGATTGACTTCGTGCAAGTCGGGCAATTCCAGCGTCGAGCGCTCTTTGATCAACTTGGCTTGGGAAACAGATTCCCAGACTTTTTTGCCGCACGCCAGTTCGTATAGTGTCAGTCCCAGGCCGTAGATGTCGCTGCGTGCATCGCATGCACCGCGGCATTGCTCGGGCGACATGTAGCGTGGCGTACCGATGATGTCGCCGGTCTGACTGATGTCCAAATTACCTTCGACTAGCTTGACCAGACCGAAGTCGGTGACCCACACTTTGCCGTCATCATCGATCAGCAAATTGGCAGGTTTTATGTCGCGATGAATGACGCCTTGTTCGTGGGCATAGGTTAGAGCCGAAGCGACTTGTGCGCCGATATTGGCGATGAAGCACCAGTCGAGAGTCATGGGAGCTCCATGCAAGCGCGTGCTCTCGGCTTCCAGTCCTTCAACCATTCTGCCTAGCGATATGCCTTTGACCCGGTGCATGACCAGGTAAACCAGGTTGTTGTGCGTACCGTGATCATAGACGGGTACGATGTTGGGGTGATTGAGCATCGCGCCGGCTCGAGCTTCTAAGCGAAATCGCTCGGTAGCTCGCTTCCAACCGGGACCTTTAAACGCCAAGACCTTGATCGCCACGTCGCGCTCGAGATCTGCGTGCCAGCCGGCGTAGACACAGCCCATACCACCGCGGCCGATTTCGCTGCGTATATCGTATGGACCGATTTTACTGGGAACTTCATCCTTGGGCTCCTCCGGTGGATTGCTGAGCGTTTCTGCCCAGAGTATCGCTGGGAATTCCGAGACGATGATCGTTGCCATGTCTGGATGCATAGCAGCGAACTGCTCGACGGACTTGATCCGACGGCTGCGATAGAGCCTTAGGAACTCGTCGGCAAGCGAATGATAGGAGGCGTCTTGGGAAAGCGTTGCGGTCATACGATCCTCGCGCAGCTCGGGGCAGCTTATACACGTCACGCGAAAAGGCTACGTCATAATTTCAGTCGCTGGGTACATTGCCCGGCTCTCATCAAAATCACGCCCGCCGAAACTCTAGCGATTGGCTCGACAGTAACAGTAGTCGCGGTTGTGAGGCCTCCCAGACGATCCTACGGGCTGTCGACTACAACGATTCAGTCGACTGTTCCAATCGCACGCCCGGCTAATTTCAGTCCGCGATCAAGCGGCAGCGAAATTTCGAATTTCCGTGTCCCTGAAATTTCTTCCAGTGGCGTCTTGGTTGGTGGCGGGGATTCATGACAACTTGCCACACAGTTCTCTGCAGCTCGTTCACTCACAGGACTTCAATATGAGTATCTCGTTCGAAGAAGCACAAACCAAAGCTCAAGCCCGCGCAGCAGTTCTACAGGCGATCAAGGAAGAGTTAGTGGAACGCCTGGAACTGGAGATTCGTCCCGAAGACATCGACGACGACACGTTTCTTTTCGGTGGCGGACTATCTCTCGATTCAATCGACTCGATGGAAATCATCATCGGCATGCAATCGCGATTCGATGTGATGATTCCGGAAGGTGAAGTTGCACCTCTGCGAACCATCAACACGCTCGCTGACTTCGTTCAATCGCAGCAAGCTTAGTTCAGTTTTGTCGAAGCGATTCTCTCTCAACGTTCATCACTGTCTGACTTCACTCAAAAACTGCGGAGCCTTGAAACATGAGCCATATCAACAATCTTCTCGCTGACCAATTTAACGCTGACCATACCGCCACGGACGTTTTTGGTTACAACACAGCTCTCAACTTTACCGATCCTAAGACCGAATACGAACGCGTACGTCAAGGCGTAGGTATTTCCGATCAAGGTCACTACGGCAAGTTCCGCATCAGTGGCAGCGATGCACTGGACTACTTGAACAATCTCAATCTGCCAGATGTTGCTCGTCTGCCCATCGGCCGCGCCATGACCTCGTTCTTTCTGGGCGATAACGGCGAGATCGTCTGCGAAGCTTATGTTATCGCGATCGGCGACGGTTACATGGTTCTGACCGAAGGTTGCTCGGCTGCTCAAGCGTACGCCTACCTGACTGCAAACGTGGGTAGCTTCTCAGTGGCGATTGAAGATGTAACTAACGACGTCGGCTTGATCGGACTGGATGGTCCCTTCTCGTGGGAACTGCTCAAGGACATGATCGGCGTTAAGATCCTTGGCCTCCGTTACCTGGAGATGTTGGAGAATCAAAAGCTCGGTCCGACGTCGGTTCACATCGTTCGAGCAGGCAAGACTGGTGAATTCGGGTATCTGCTGATTGTGGGCGCCGCCCAAGCGGCCCAGTGTTGGGAGACCCTGCTGACTGCCGGCAGCAAGTATGACATTCAGCCAATTGGCGTAGCGACACTCGATCTGTGCCGCCTGGAAAATCGCTTCCCGAATATGCGATTAGAAGGTACTCGAGTTGCCAATCCACTGGAACTAAATTGCCGCGTGATGTTCGACCACGAGAAAGATGATCACAAAGGTCGCTCTGCCCTGGCTTCACTTATGGAAGTTGGCCAGGCTCGTCGACTGATTGGCTTCACCGTCGAAGGCTCTGCCACCGTTCCAGCCGCTGGTGACCAGGTGATGGTCGACGGACATGTTGTGGGCGAGGTGGCTAACGCTCAGTTCTCGCATGGTCTGGATCACCCCATCGGCTTGGCCCTGATCAATGCAGAACTGGCATACGTGGGAATCGAATTCCAAATTCAGACCAGCAGCGAAGTGCTTAACGTGACCACAGTCTCGGCACCGTTCATCAGCAATCGCAGCATGACGATTCGTCCTCAAGAAGACAGCTACTTCAACTAACACTCGTCGAGGATGTAACTGGTGCCGCGATACATCTCTGCGGCACCAGTTACTCGCGAACTACTAGAGATCCTTCCTAGCGACGGCTTGCCGTCACCATCCGCAGTCAGTGTCTGTGATGAACGTAAGCAGCGCTGACGACGGCAAGCCGTCGCTGGGAAAATCTCAAACAAACCTTTGCAACTGACGTCGCATCGGCTCTCTCGAACGGCTTGCCGTCACCATCCGCAGTCAGTGTCTGTTATGAACGTAACCAGCGCTGACGACGGCAAGCCGTTCGAGAGAGCCATTTTCTTTGGCTAAGTCTAAGCCTTCTGTCACTTACTTTTGTGATACATTGGGTCATTTAAGAATGAGGATGACCCATGCACGTGGACGATGCCATTCGCATGCGCAAGACCGAGAAAGTCTTGGCTAAGCAGGACCTGCCAGCGGGCGACCTGCGGGCGACACTGGAAGAGATTCTCGAGCTGGCAGGTCAAGCACCATTCCATCGCGCGTGCGAAGATATGCACAGGACAGAAGCCTTGCCTGGCATTGAACCGTGGCGTTTTCATGTGTTGGATGCTGCGGGCTGTCGACGCCTGCATCCGCAACTGCCCAAAGAAAACGCCGGTAAGATTCCGGCCATGTTGGCAGCCGCGGATGCCTTGATCATGGCCACTTGGCTACCCAACGCAGGTTCCGCCACTGCGATGGGTGACGAACCTGGATTCGCTTTGACACTCGCCAATGTCGAACACATCGCCGCTGCGTCAGCGGCTATTCAGAATCTCTTGTTGGCAGCCACCGCCCGCTCGATCTCGAACTACTGGTCCAGTGGCGGCGTGTTACGTTCGCCTGAGGTCTTTCAGCTACTGGGCATCCCCGCCAATCAGATCTTGCTAGGCGCGATCTTTCTCTTCCCCAGTTACATAGGCGATGCCGAGCGGGCCCTCAGTAAGCTGCGATCCAAGCGCACCCCCATGCTGCAATGGACCCGGTGGATTTCGTAAACACGGCTATGGGGTGACCACAGCCACTTCCAGGGTGTAGGTCGCCCCACGCTTGTGCTTGTCGCCAGTGAACCACAAAATCTTGCCACCGAGCCTGGCTGATTTTTCATCCGGCGATCGCACATATTGAAAGTCTTCGCCGCTCAGCGGGTCTTTCGGAATAGATAGAGTCAGATCCGCGAGCGATGCCGGAAGTTGACCACTGTTTTCTGCGGACCAGTGGCGTATCGCCTCAACGGTTCGCAGCAATGCGAAACGTTGCTCGAGGTCAGCCACATAGTAAATCGGAACTATATTCAGCTCCAATAAACCTTGATGTACGAAGTCTTCACCTGCAAACTCTTGGTCAATCTTCTGCGCGTGTTCTACCACCGCCTGAAAACATGTGGGCATCTCCAGCATCGCGGCAGGCAGCAACATGTCTTGCATCTCTAGATAACGCAGCCACCAATAGCGCACACTAACTTCTGAGTCGCCCATCGACTTAACGCGATCCGCCAAATGCGGCGCCGACTTAGGCAGGCGTTCCCTCGACGAACTTAGCCACTTGTCTGTAAGAGCTTGGAGCTCTTTGGAATTGTTAGGCGGCAAGGAATGAGAATCGATGGTGATAATGGCCAACAAGATGTCATCCCACAACTTGTCCCATTCTTGTGGAGAGCCAAGTTTGTCCAGCTCTTTCAGCTTGGGATACGTCTGGGCAAAGAGTCGGGAATCCCACTGAATGGCTGGGCGCAGATCGACCATAGGTCGCGGCGGGGGACAGAGCAGGCGCGACGGGGCTGGCATGCAATGCCAGCAAAGCAGACCGGGGTCTCTCCCCGCGCGGACATTTGCTCAACCGTTTGGGGACAGGCCACGAAGATCGGTGGCCGGAAGATGCCAGCTAAGCAAGTGCCCAGCGGCGACACGCGGTCTGTCCCCAGTTGCGCGGCGGGGGACAGAGCAGGCGCGACGGGGCTGGCATGCAATGCCAGCAAATCAGCCCGGGGTCTGTCCCCGCGCGGACATTTGCTCAACCGTTTGGGGACTGACCACGAAGATCGGTGGCCGGAAGATGCCAGCTAAGCAAGTGCCCAGCGGCGACACGCGGTCTGTCCCCAGTTGCGCGACGGGGACAGAGCAGGCGCGACGGGGCTGGCATGCAATGCCAGCAAATCAGCCCGGGGTCTGTCCCCGCGCGGATACTTGCCCAACCGTTTGGGGACAGACCACGGAGATCGGTGGTCGGAAGATGCCTGCTAAGCAGGTGCCCAGCGGCTGGGGACAGCCGCTCTACGGGTGACAGAGAGAGGAGATATTCGACTTCAGGTCAGACGGCTCGCAGTGCCAAGCCCGCTGACTCTTTCAGGAAACTCTCATACGTGCGACGCAAGCCTTCTTCGAGCGAAACTTGCGGCTGCCAACCGGTGCTCTTGAGCAAGCTAATGTCGGTTAGTTTGCGCGGAGTACCGTCGGGCTTAGAGTTATCGGTGACTATCCGACCTGCGTAACCTACCACGCGACAGATCAGCTCTGCCAACTCCATGATCGTTAGATCAACACCAGTCCCAACATTGACCCAGTCCGGTGGATTGTCGAGGGAAAGAAGGTGCAACAACGCGGATGCCAGGTCGTCAACATACAAGAACTCTCGTCGCGGTTTACCACTGCCCCAAATCGTGATCTCTGAATCACCAGCTAGATGGGCCTCATGAATGCGACGCAGCAAGGCTGGCAAGACGTGGCTGTTTTCCGGATGATAATTGTCGCCAGGCCCGTACAGATTGGTCGGCATGGCGGAATGATAAAGCGCACCATATTGCTTTCGATAGTATTGGCACAACTTCAAGCCCGCGATCTTGGCCAGTGCGTAAGCTTCGTTGGTGGGTTCGAGCTGGCTATCGAGCAGAGCGCTTTCTTGTATCGGCTGCGGCGCGTGCTTGGGATAGATGCAGGTGCTTCCCAGAAACAGAAAGCGTCCCACACCGCGACGATAGGCGGCGTCGATCGTATTGACCGCCATCCGCAGGTTATCGCTCAAGAACTGCACGGGGTAAGTATTGTTCGCCAGGATACCGCCGACCTTGGCTGCAGCGAATATCACGGCATCGGGGCGCTGCTCTTCGATAAACGCGTCCACTTCATCGTCACGCGTCAAGTCAATCTGGGTGCGATCGACCGTGATGATGTCATATTCGGAGCGTTGCTGGAGCGCACGTACCACAGCGCTACCAACCATGCCGCGATGTCCAGCTACGAAAATGCGTTCGCGATTCATAATGAATGGATTACTTTCCTTGGGCGATGCGTTGATCCCACCATAGTCAGATCAATGGGCATGAAATTCAAGTAGATCGAATAAACAAATAGTCGGCTTGTACAAGCTCACTGCCGTCGTATACCGGGCTAAAGCGCCCTGACTCTTTGAAGTTCTGGCTCTCCAGGAACTTCGAAATCTCTGGCCGCAGTGCCTGACCTTCATACAGCGTCACTTCGGAACACTCTGCGTAGACATAGCGACAAGATTTTAGAGTTTCCACGGCACCTTGAAGCACCTGCAGTTCAAAGCCTTGGACGTCAAGCTTCATTAGCTGCTCATGACGGCCGGCCCAGTTATCGCGCAAGTCATCCAAACGATTCACAGGCACTTCAATCGAAGCAACTTCATGTGTACCAGGGACGAGTTCCGTTTGACGTTGTCCAATCGCCAACAGCGATGAACAGTCTGGTCGTTTGCTCAAGTGCAGCGTAGCGGAA
Source organism: Rania fehmarnensis (assembly GCF_056494185.1). Taxonomy (NCBI): domain Bacteria; kingdom Pseudomonadati; phylum Planctomycetota; class Planctomycetia; order Pirellulales; family Pirellulaceae; genus Rania; species Rania fehmarnensis. The sequence continues at coordinate 1,232,968 of NZ_CM151398.1, read as the reverse complement.
CCCGGCGTAACGCCCAGCGCAGTCTGGATCAACTTAACGCGATCATTCATGTCATGGACTGACTTGAAACGCGCTGCTTCGCTCGGTATCGGCTCAAACGAGACCACAGGGATACTAGGATGAATTAATTGACATGAGAGCGTGAATTGACCACGATTTGCGCCTACGTCCAGCACACCATCTACCTTGAGCTTGCGCAGAACCTGCAAATGCTCAATCGCCGGGAAGACGCCCTTGGAAAGAGCTTTCCAGCAGCGCGGATGCGTTAGCGATGTAATGAGCTTCTGAATTCGAGTACTGGTCCGCAAGGAGCCCATAGCTAAGCATTCGTTGTACAAGGAGTGGCAGAGGGGAAGCGATCACGAATCGGTCGAGCTGGTACGCCGCAGCAAATAGTGTTAGGAGGCAGATCCTTGGTCACAACAGCGCCAGCACCCACGATGCAGCCGCGCCCGATACGCACGTTGCCGACAACAGTGACCTTGTGACCAATAAGGTTGTCACCTTCGAGCACAACGGTCGATGGTGGCAATCGCCCAGCCCAATACACCGATTGCTGAGGATCATCAAAGCGATGATCGTTGCCGACAAACGACACATGGCTGGAGATCAGCACATCGTCACCCACGTCGAGATTGGTCTCGATGAAGGCACCGATACCGATCGCTACGTTGTTACCTACGCGCATGAACTCAGGCGGTGCCAAATAGCAATTTCTAGCAAAGAACACATTCTGGCCCAGAGTCAGTTTGCCGCGCAGTCGCAATTTGTGTTGCAACATGCGCGCCGAGCGCACCAGGTTGCGCAAAGGTTGCAGCGGTCCGCTAATGACCTTGTCGGGCCGATTGTCGGCTGAAGGCGTTTCAGTCATAAAAGAATTCCATAAAGCCTTCGGCCATTCGATCAGCCGAGTAGTTCGTACGACAGAAGTCCGCAATCTGCGTTCTTCGTCCATGCCATACATCGCGCTGGTCCCAAATCTCTTTCATCACGCGGCCGAAATCTTGCTCATCATCTGACTTGAAGAACAACGCATTTTCGCCAGCGGTAATAGCCGCGATTTCGGGTGCATGCGGCTCGTTATCAGCCACAATCATCGGGGTCCCAAATGAGAAACTCTGAATGGCCGACAAGCCTACGTAACCTGGCGAAAGGCAGGCAGCCGACTCACCAAAGAGCACCGACAAACGTTCCAAATCACTCACATGTCCCAGGAATTCTGTTTGCCCCGCGACGTTCAATTCAGCGGCCAATGCCTTTAGCGATTCGTCCAGTGGGCCGGCCCCAACCATCGATAACCGACTGCCCGGCATCTCAGATGCCACGCGCGCAAAGGCTCGAAGTACGAGTTCGGGCTTCTTGGCCGGCACCATGCGGCCGATAAACAAAAAGCGAAAAGGCCTACCTTGTGCCCGATCATAGATCTCGGCGGCTGGGTAGAGGGCGTTGGGCGCGCAGTAGACGCCAACCTGCTTTGGCAAACGCTCGCGAAAGTCAGCGGCATCGCGGGGCGTGTAAGCCAATACATTACCGGCCAGGCGAATCTGCAAGTCGCGTAGGAAGGTCCCGCCCTGCCCTTTACCTTTGCGTGGCCAGGCATGTCCCCAAACTCCCGTCTTGCGCCCTAGCAACCTGCGGCCAAGGATCAACGGCCAATTAGAGACGATGCGCGGATTCAGCTCCAACATGGCGCGCTGGGCTCGCAAGGCTTGGCGAAAGTGTCCAGTTTGAAAGCCAAGTTTGCCGCCCACCACAATGTTCTTGATCTTCTGTTGATTCTTGCCTAAGTCCACGCGCGTGAGCGTCGTGCCGTCGAGATACTTCTCGCCAACCAAAAGTAAGAAGTCGCTGCCCATGCGGGCTTGAACGATCTTCAAAAACTCGCGGCGATAGTCGCCGACAGCCATTTGTACTAAGACGAACTTCATGTCGTTACCGGCGCCTGATCGCTGCGCCAAGAATCTGAATTCCCATGAACAGCAGCAACACCGACACGGTGCCACCGGACAACGCGGCGGTGTGCAATTCACGTGTCGTGAAAAAGAACATGTTCAAAGTCAGCACACACAAGAAAGGGTGAGCTGCATAGTCATTGCGGAACGCCCATTGCAGTTTGGCAATGGCGGACACAAATATACCAACAATAATCGAACTGACACCGATGCCCACAAGCCAGAAGCTTGCATACCCTGAACCGATGAAACCCGACTGGAAGGTCGTGATAACGTCGGGCACGTAATGTTCAGGGATCGCAATCGTGGGATTGATTGGATTCTCTCCCATAGCAGCGGCAATCGGTCCAATATTTCTGAACTCCGTAAAACCCTCCACCTTGGGAAAGTAGTCAAACCACAATCGCAGGGTATCTGAACTAACCAAGCCAATTCGATAGAAGATCACCTCCACAATAGCAGTGACCGACATCGCATTCTCTTCGTACTGGAAGCTATACAGCATTCCGATGATCACAAGCGCGAAACTGCCGAAGAGCAGGAATACGATTCCCTTCTTAACTTGAGAGAGCGGACCAGATAGCTGCCGCTGCCAATAGGTGAAACCAATTACGAAGGCGAGCGCAAAAAAGTACACGAACGGAAACTTATTCATCTGCATGCCGCATAAAACGAACAGCACACTAACAGCAGGGACCAACAGTATCCGCATGGCTGGTTCGTGAATGATATAAGCGATCAAGTACGCAAATAGAATAGCTGTTGACGTTTGACGCGTTAAACTGGCCAACTGTTCGTAGGGCGTTTCCGAAAAGATCACACGCCGAATTTCAACATAGCTGTACTGTGACTTTCCCAGAAACGCGCTGATGTATTCACGCGTGGTTTCAAGACCGGGGCCTTGAATTATTGCGAACGGTATTACATAGATCACCACGGCTATCAGTAGCGGAGTGCCTTTGCCAAAGATGTTCGGGAACGGTCGGTATGCGAATTTGGTGAAGTCAAAAAAGTTGCCCAGGAGCAGGCCTACGCTGACAAGACAGTACGCGATCCCCATCCCCCATTGGAACGAGTGTTCCGATTCAGGTGAAATCACGCGAGCCAACCGATGACTTTCGGTCATTAAGATGGTATGCGGCCCATACTGCAGCATGAAGAAGAAGAAAAAACCGTCTAAAGCGGTAATCAAGGGGCGGCGCAAGTAGAGATAGGTAACTGTCATCACCCCACAAGCGAGAAAAGCAAAAACCGGAGCGAGGTCATCAAAACTCATGGCCGATCAATCGCCTTACCCGACTGGTTATTGGCTGGCGCGAAACAACTGGCCAACGCTTCCTGCAGGATTATACGTTGATCTTTGAACACCTTCTCCAATTTTTTTCGCCACATGGGTTCATCGTTCAGAATTGCATCCACATGTGCAGGCAAGCGATCCAAATCTTCCGTAAAGTGAAGCAATTCGGCCAGGCCGAGATGCTTGAACAGCTCGATAATCTTGCTGTGCGGCGTGTTATCGATGAGCGGAATGGGCAGTGAACCGCTTGTCCACCCAAATAGTAAACTGTGCAAACGATTGCTGATCACGGCACTACTGTGGGAATAGTTTTCAAAGATCCCACGCACGGATTGTTCAGATTGTTCAAATCGCACCACACTACAACCAAGACCGGCGGCCAGCTGATCAGCCAGCTCACGGTCAAAGGTAACTTGCTCAACCACCACCGGTTCGAGAGCTCTTTGGGTGGCACACCGGGCGATCGTACTGACCAGTTGCCCGCAACTGGTCGGCTCCTTCAGCCAGCCTTGTTTACGGAACGAAATCGCGAGCTTGGGGCGAGCTCGCTGGGCTGTCATGGGTTTGTGCAGATCGAGCCCCGTCGTATCGCGTGCATCAAGTAGCAAGAAAGCCATATCAGGACTGTAGTGGGCCGAGGTGGCCCCCAACTGCCTGGCATACTCCAACGATGCCTGGTCACGCACGCCGTAACTGGTATGCAGCCGACCAAGCATGGACTGCAGCCGCGTTTGTAGCGCACCGTAGCGATCGAGCGAAACGCCCGAACGAACTATCTTGGCGCCCTGAATACGACATAGCCCGCAGAAGGCAACCAGCGCTGCACTGTAGCCAATCGTTTTAACGCGATTGGGAATGATGTAGTGCCCAGGCTTGAAAGCAAAAACCACTGGCGAGCGAACGGCCAAACGCTTGAAGAGGTCCGCAAACCACCGCGACTTGGTTGCAAACAACTCAACGTTTTCTACCAACGATAGGCGATGCACTAACCAATTTGGGGCCCGCCGTTGAATGAGATTCACGCGAGCATGCTTGGCCAGCTCGCGAACAACCAACTCGTTGATGATGCAGTCACCCAAGTTCTCGAACTGAGTCTGCAATGAAAAATACACAACTGGCACGCGCGTGCTCAATTACCAGTCTCCCCGGCACCAAGCGCCTGCAACTGACTGACGTGATATCTGGTGGCCCACATTACATAAATCAGAACCGCCACATCGCAAACCAGCAATACCAGACTAATACCGTTCAGTCCCAAACTGCGTGGAAAGACAACCGTAACTACTACCGACAACAATGCCAAAGCTACCCAGATTGCCGAAGCTCTTCCGTGTACCGACATGGCATTGAGGACAGTCATTGCGTTAGTGCTGAAAGCAATCAGACCTGCGCTGATCGACAGCAGTGCAAAAGTCAGCCAGGTGAATTCAAGCTTGTTGGAAGTCCACAGGCTGTAGACCCACTGGCCACACAACAGTAATCCGACCACCGACAAGGCAGATAGAGCCAGGGACAATAGTACCGAACGTCGATGTAAACGCAGTGCGGTCGGATACTCATGCCGGGCCAGCGATTGCGACAACTCGGGCCAGGTAGTGCGCCCCACCGAGGAACAAAACTGAATTGGAAATCGAGCCAGCGTTCTCATGGCAGTAAATGCTGCCACGACTTCTGGGTTAGTAGCCGCCGCCACTGCCAACGTGCTTCCTTGCAACTGGAACGTTTGTGCTAGTGGCAACGAGGCAAAGCCTAATGCAGGCTTCAACAGCGGCCTGACATCCGACCAATTGGTCTTAGGTTTAGCAGAGAGCCACTTGGCTTGACGCAGCAAGTTGGTCCGCAGCAACAGAGCCCCGGTTAAGCGGGCAATGACATAGGCGGCGGCTACAGCCCACACCTGACCACTTAGAAACAACGCGGCAATAACCAAGACGAACTCGCCGATGCGCGTTAAGTGCGTGCCGAACGCAGCTGTGGCTTGTCGATCAATCGATCGATAGCCGGCATAGTAGAGCTGAGTCTGAAAGATGCTGACTGTGTACACTGCCATCAGCAATACGGCAGCGTTGAATTCCCAAACTGCAACCGCGTCTGCTTTGAACCACTTGGTCAGCGGCAGACTAAGCGCCACCAAAGTAATGCCCAGCATGCAGACCACTGAAATTGTATTGATCAATTTGGAAGTGGACCAATAGACCCGACTGGCCTCGTCGGTTTCATGTTGGGCCACATGCTCGGTCATCTTGTTGCCGGTGGCGCTGGCGAAGCCTAGCTCTCCCACACTCAGAACGGCCGGCACTGAGCGGATTGTCAGCCACACGCCAGTGACTGTGGGCCCCCACACATACAGCATGACGGGCAAAAGCAGAAAGCGATCGGCCAGCGTAACCAAATTGCCCAAGGTGTGGGCACCGAAAACTCGCAACATGCGAGAACGAAGTTTACTGCGACTTGGCGATTGTCGCGGTATCGCTGAGTGCTCTGCGGCAGTTGCCTCAACTGTGTCAGCTTCAGCTAATGCGTCGAGGGCCCTGGCTGGTTTTAAAGAATCACCCATCAGCGACAGTTCACTGCTGAACCATGACCTTGGGTTGGTAAGACGCAGGCGAATTACCAACAGCCGAGTTTAGGATGGTCAGAAAGCGGTCGGCAATGCGATCAAGATCAAAGTTTTGCTCGGCATAAGCTCGAGCTGCATTGCCCCAAGCTTGACACTGCTGAGGATCTGCGTTCATCATCGACAGGCCGGCAGCGGCAAATTGATCTGGTTGTGAAGGCTCTGTAACCTTGCCGGCCCCTGCTCCACGAATAATGCGAGAAGCCAGGTTAGCACCCGGAATAGCTGCCAAGATCGGCTTGCCGGCACACAAATAACTCAGCACTTTGGAGGGCACCGAAAACGCAGCCGCGTCATGTTCCAGCACGGCCAATAGCACGTCGGCGCTGCCTAGAATTGACGGGAAGTCCGCTGCGGGTTGAAAGTCCAACAAGCGAACATTGGTTAACTTCTTGTCTGCAACCTGGTCTGCCAACCAGCGTGCACCTGGACTGGACGACACGACCAAAACTTCGGCAGACGGCACTTGGTGCTCTTGCGAGTGATTCAGCAGGGACTCAGCCAGACGCACCAGCAATTCTGGATTGTGCTTCATCGCTAGCGTACCGGAGTACACAAAACGAAATGCATCACTCAAGCCTTGCGACTGCGACCAGGCATTAGGTCGAGCCACGCGCGGTATATCTTGAATCGGAGCCCAGTTCTCAATCACGTGCAATCGATCGTCCGATACACCCGCGCTGTGAGCGAACTGCTTGAAGTCATCGGTGATCAAAATCGCTTGTTGGCTCAACTGCAACGACTGCTTGTCGAGATAGATAAAGTAGCGGCCTACAGCGGAACCAATGACCGGCAAGCGCCGACTCAGCAGCTTTGTGGCGGCCACTCCGTAAAGATCTTGAATCCAAGATAATAGCGGTGTTCGCAGGCTACGAGCTTTCTTGGCCAGACGATTCTGAACCAGTGATGGACTATCAGCAGAGAGGATGACGTCAGCCCCAACCTGTTCGACTTGCGAAGCCAGTTTGGAGGCGTAAGCCACTTCCATCCGCAAGCGACTCACAAATGATTCGCTCGGCCTGCCCGCATAGTTGCTTCGGATGGGCAGCAAGTGCGCTCCGCCGGCAGTCGCAGGATCGGCCTTAGAGTTCGGGCCGTCGTACTGGGCGTTAAACGCGTACGTGACCTTCACCCCTAAAGCAACCAGCTTGGCAGCCAGCTGCTTGGTAAAGGCATAGTTCGCGTAGTCATGAAGCAACAAATGCACGGAGTGAATGTTCCTATCGCACAGTCAATTGAGAACCAGGCATTACGATCCAGTGCCTAGTGGCTTTGGCCTCAAACGCAAATTCGAGCATGATGGCGTTCATGCATATAGTCCGATCAATACGCACCTTCTTGGAATAGTGCGGTCTTGATGGTTCGCCACAGAATATAGAGGTCGAGCGTGCAGGACCAATTTTGGATGTAGAAGCGCGTATAGCGCAGGCGCTCTTCATATTCCAAATTGTTGCGCCCAGAAACTTGCCACAATCCCGTGATGCCAGGTCGAACCGTCACATACAGTTCATAAACCGGGCCGTATTTCTCATGTTCATCTTCGAGAATTGGCCGAGGACCGACGAGGCTCATGTCACCCCATATCACATTGAACAACTGCGGCAGCTCATCCAAACTTGTCTTGCGTAAAAACTTGCCGATGCGAGTTATTCGAGGATCGTTCTTCAGCTTGTGATCGCGTTTGTATAACTCGCGATCTTCTGGATGCGATTGAAAGTGCTTCTCCAACACAGCTTGACCATCGACCACCATGCTGCGGAATTTCCATGCACGGAATGGCAAGCCACCAACGCCGACTCGACGCGAGCCAAAGAAGATTGGCCCTGGCGAAGACATGCGCACGAGCACCGCCAGCACCGCAAACACGGGCACCAAGATCGGCGAGCACATCAAGACCAGGCCGATGTCTAACATACGTTTGGCCAACTGAGCACTCGGCGCGGTTACCGCGCTATAACAATGCAACTCGATAGTACCGTTGCGTTCGCTTAAACGAGTTCGCTCAGTGGGATGGAAACCCAGTTCGGTCGGTAAAGTCACATGCGGTATGCCGTGGTATGCAAAGAAGTCGACCACTTGCCCAGCCGCCGGATTTGTCAGCAATACCCGACAGGCCCGTGTCTGTTTCAACAGCGATTCGATCTGCGAAGCGGGACCGATGTATTGACCACCATCATCCTTACCCAACCAATCCTTCTCGGATTCAAAGGCGACACCAACTGGTCGCAAACCTTCACGACGATTCCGTCGCAACTGTTCAAACGCTTGCTGGCCCACCTGGCCATCACCAATGACCACTACGGGCTGGGCCCACCAGTCGCAACTGGATAGCAGCGACCGAATCACCGAACGGGTCAAAGCCAACATCAGCGGCAACACGGCAGCGAAGTATAGGAAGCTCAAGACTGGAAAACCGGTCTTGGAGACGTTCATCAGCCAGCCCAGCGCAACCGCTGAAACCACAATCAAGCTGGTACGCAGCACCCGCCGAAACTCCAGTGAGTGCGGCAGACCACAGGCAGGATAAAGGCCGTGGATGTGTTGAATTAACAAGGTGAACGCCACGGCGCCCACGGTAAAACTGGCGTGGCCAGAGACAATGTTGTCGCCGTCTAAGCGCCCCGCAACAAATTGCAGCGACACTACGCTCAAAAAAGCGGCAAGAACGTCACCGACAAAGAGCGGTGTACCGGTGACCCAGTCATACGAAGTCTGCAACCTCCCTAACTGCACTGCAGTCTTGGCGGTTACAAAGGGCTGAGACTGCGATAGGGCAACGTTACCGCGAGCAGCAATTTCAGGAATTGATTCAGTGGATGCAATCATGGTTTAGCGTCCTTGGGCGATAGTCCGCACACTCCATATCTCTCGGGCCTAGTATAGTCGGTAGATCGAAAATTTGGGTACAAAAAAGACCTTTGTCAGCGAAACTGCTAATGAGTTTCGCCTCCTCCCGCTTTCTTTAAAGGAGTACTGCTGCCCGCGCCCATCCACCACAGCAACGGGAAACCAATGTCGTGTGGCATCCAGACGGTCAGAAGCCCCGCGGTGACTGCGAGAATCGTGCCACCGGCGTAAAAGCTGACTGCGGCTGCACTACTAAAGTCACCTCTGCGATGACTCATCCAAAAACGTTGAAACCATGAGCTCAAGGCCAACAAGAGAGCAACTGTGAACGCAGCCACTCCAGCCCAACCGAATCTCAAGGTCATCAACACGTACTGATTATCGATATAAGGAACGTTACGGAGCGTTTCGGGATCCACTACACCTACCGGAACGTTCACTGGAAAGCCGCTAACTGCTTCTGTTCCAAAACCTAGCCAGGATGCTCTCTGCATCGCAGCCCAATAGATCTTGATCAAGTACAGCCGGCTCATCGTGCCGCTGACTTGTACTTCTTGGCCATCCACTTCCATGGTCTTGGCGGTGTTTACTGTTTCGCCCCAGTTGGTAATAACCTCAGCGACTTGGTCGCGTTGCCAATATCCCACACCAACCAACGCGATCGCCAACAGGGCAAAAGGAATCCTCAGGTAGGGTGTAAACGTCCACAAGCCGAGCAACACTACCAGCACGGCTCCGACAAACGGAGTTCGCGAGCCCGTACAAAAGATTCCTGCCACACCCACCAGTGGGATAATCCAGGTCCACCTCTTACCGCTGTGTTGACGCGTGCGGTGCCAGGCTCGCAGTAACCAAGGCATGAACATTAGCTGCAGGAACCCGAAATAGATCGGGTGGGCGCAACAACCCCACGCCCGCGTTACGCCCCAGCGCTCGATATCGCGAGCGATACCATCATATTGGCGCTGGCCATAGATAAGCTCCCAGGGATGCTCACCAGAAAAGCCTTCGAATATGCCGCCCAGGGCCAGCGTCAAGCCAACGACCATCCCCCACGCGGACAGGAACCGAATATCATCATTGCCTTGTAAGGCCAGTCGACCAGCAAAATAGGGTACGCACCATTCGCCATAAGCTCGAATTGCCACTGCGCCGAATCCAAGCAAGCTAAAATCTTGCTCGTGAAGATCCGAGGCAAAGTGAATCGCCAACAGACACAACATGGCCGCGTCGAGCCAACCCAGTCGCACCGGAAAGTTGGCTTTCGGATGTACACAGTAGGCGCACAGTCCGAGGATCGTGGCCGCTACGCGACAGTCTAGCCAGATATGTTCACCCAGTTCTAGCTTGGCCCAGGTGGGAACCAAACATGAAACCAGGAACAGGCAACCCAAAGCACGCTGCGGCCCGTACCGCCACGCGACAGCCAGCCATAGCGCGAAGAGCAGACCAACGGTTATAAACCAATCGAGGTTTTCAAAGATGTAACCCCAAACGATCATAGCGGCTGCCAACTATTGACTAGTAAAGCATGCATCGAAATTGCAAGCACAAAGTCGATCGCCTGTCGGCGCACTTCGTTCCCGTGGGTGACAACCCGAAACACGAATGGCTGGCTAATTGGTCTGTCTCAGTCGATTAGTAATTAACATGCGCAGTCCTCGCATCTGTGAAATGGTTTAGATTGGGGACTGCGTAGGAAGCATCGGCTCCGAGCCCAATTGCACTCCCAGGCTTTCCCTGCCTGAAGTTCGCGGACAATAAGTACAGCTGAGTAGTTAGCGCGTTGGGCGAGCGGCATAATAATTGTCAGCCGAGTTGTTGCTCTCGTATCCATAGGCTTGGTATCCATAGCGCTGAGTTGACTCGTCGCTGCGATTGACCACGATACCGATGATCTTGGCACCAACGCCTTCGAGGATGCGTTTAGCCCGCAACGTCTTAGGACGCGATTCGTTGTCTACGACCGACACGAACAGCACCCCGTCGGCCATAGGTGCCACGATCGATGGATCGGAAACCGCTAGCACAGGTGGGCAATCGAGAATCACGTAAGAATATCGCTGACGCAACGTCTCGAGCAACTCCTTGCATTCTGGTCGGCTGAGCAGTTCAGCAGGATTGGCTGGGGCTTGTCCCGAAGGCAACAACGTCAAGCCTTCAACTCCGCTGGGCACCAGTAAGTCATTGATGGACTCTGGATTCTTGATCGCATCGGCGAGACCTTTCTCGTTCGGGACTCCGAACAAACGATGGACTTGAGGCAGACGCATATCGCAGTCAACCAACAGCACGTCGGCTCCCAGGCCGGCCATCGAAACGGCCATGTTCGACGAGAGCATCGATTTGCCAGCGCCTTGATTGGAACTGGTGGTCACCAGGATCTTATGATCTCCACCGGCGCTAAACATGACTTGCGTACGCAGCGCACGGAAGGTTTCGCTAGCTCGCGAGTCTGGCGCAAAGTAGGTCAGAATGGATGGCGATATCGGGCTCTTGTTCTTGCGAGCTACGCGTTGCAGCTTGCGAATGTCGGCATCGTTTTGGAAGTTTGGCAAGTGTGCCAGCACGCGACTGCCGAGCATCTCTTCGAATTCTTCCGGCGAGTGGACACTGCGATCACGCAACTCGGCAATCAGCACGCCCGCACCACCAAACATCAACGCACACAGCATCGAGATGGCGGCTGCGATCACACCCTTGGGCTCGACCTTTTCGGCAATCGACGGTTCTTGAATCAGTTCCAGAATAAGTGGCGTCGTGTCCTTCTTCATATTGATGTCGCGCAAACGTTCAATGACTGCGTCATGCAGTTCTTCTTCACGCGCCAGGGCTCGCACCCGACTCTCGTCTTCCAGTTGGTACTGAACGAGTTTTTTGGCCTTGTCGGATGCAATCTCCATTTGCTTTTCGAGGTCCTTGGTCCGTTGATCCAAGGCGCGCAAATCATGATCGAGCATGCTGACATATGCTTGCATCACGTCGTCAGGCGTCAGCTGTACTTCTTCGCCGATGAACAAGTCCTTCTGTTTCCGAGTCAAGAACTTTTCCATTTCGGCAATTTGTTGTTTGATCGCTTTGACTTCGGGATACTCCGTACCAAAGTCCGCTGTCAACTGGCTCAACCGTGTCTTTAGAGTTAGCAATTGACTGTATTCAGCGGTGGCGCCCGCCATACGTTCGGGTTGAGTTGACTGAAAGGCAGCCGTTTCGGCTTTGCCCCGTTCAACACTCACCAAGATCCCCAGTCGTTCGGCGTTACGTTCGTCAATCAATGAAAGCTTTTGCAAGTTGTGAGCTTTGCTGGCTTCAAAATCCGCCAGGCTCTTTTGAACCATTTCCAAGCGGCCAGATGCTTCATCGCGCTGGATCGCCAGTTGCGAAATTTCCGCTGCGAGTTCTTCGTAACGCGTTGTATAGATGTCGCCACCAGTTGCCCCGCGCGTAAGCAGAGGTGCGTTCAAGCGAAAGGTCTTGTAGTCCGCTTCCAGTTCCTCAATTCGTTTTTCTATATCCTCCGTGGCTCCCGTAATCAGTCCAGCTGCTTCGGTGTTGATGTCTTTGAACTTGCTTCTTACAAACTCCTGATAGCGATCGACGATCGCGCGGGTGACAAGTTCGCAGTCTTCAGGCGACGTGTGTCGGAACGCGATATTCAAAACGCGCGCGTTTCGGGCGCGGCCACTGCCACCGGTTGTTATGTACATGTTCTTAATGACATATTCGGTAGCGTTAGTGTTTTCACTCAGGCGCTCGACAATTGACTCGAGCTCATAGAGAGGGTCTTTCGCTGGTGGCTCTTCGGTCGAAGCAGTCAACTCTGCGCCCGACTCGCTACCTGAATCGACAGCAGGTACCTCCACACCCTCGGCGCCAGCTATCATCTCCGTCGGCGACAATCCCGCGATGACCTCGCCTGTGGAACTGGGCACCGGTGGCTCAGTTGCTGGTGCATCCGATGCTGCTGGTTCAGCCGGCGTCGCTGGAGCAGGCGTTACTTCTTCGGGCTTATCGGCCGCCGGCTGACTTTGGACTTCGGCGGCTGGTTTGTCCGTAACAGGGCTGTTCGTGCCAGGATTAGGCTGGGCTGCGGAACTGTCGGGATTATCTTCGCCAGAGGCCGACTGGCCGTCGGTTGTGTTAGTTGTGGCTGGGTCAGATGCCTCACTGCCGGTCGCGGCCATAGATTTTTGAGGTTCCATCTTGGCGCACTCCTTGGCCACCTCGACATCCAACTTCAGCGCATTCTGCACGATGCGGCTGCTCTGAACCAACTTCATATGAGTCGACAGCAGTTCTTCCGAGACGTCACGCTCAACACCTCCGGTGCCAGACATCGGCTCCGAATCGTTTTGCATCAGCAGTAGTTCTGCGCGCGATTCATATTTCCGAGGCGTTAGAAAGTAGTAGGCAGCGCCAATACCCAGTCCCAAAACGCAAGAGAGAAACAGCCAAGACTTGCGACGGTTTAGAATGGCCAGCAAATCGATCGAGGGAGACGGATCGCTTGGGGCTTGTAGTTCGTTGCCGGGCTTTTCCATTGCTTGTTCAATCCGAAGAGGAGTTGTAAATACGGTACCCGCCAGTGTTGCCGGTAGCGCCGAATGCAAGTCATCCCGGGGGGAAAGGATGACGCTGGAATCGTCGGCACCCGACTCCCGCCACAGCTCAATTCTGCTTTATGGTGTTTTTTTTGTCTTTATTACTCTGAGTCTATGACGCAGAAATGTCAACAGCCAGGCACGCTTTTGGGCGGCTGGTTGAAGGTTTACCGAATCAATTGCGCAGTCTCTGGGCCACCCCTGCTGCGCTATGCCGAATAATCGTCAGCCCAAGCACAAGGTGTATTCCATTGACTTTTGGCAGTTTTGCAAAGTCAATTTCTACCAAGATTCACAAGCGTAGCTCACAATTAAGGAAAAGCACCCACCTGCGTGAATACGATTGCAGCCCTTGCCACGGATCGAAGAACGATTAAAGAACGCGACTGCAATGCCAGCAAACTAAAGGCATTGAATCGAACATTAGACCGTAGCCACGGGGCTTTGAATCGCGGCTCCGCCAAAAATCACTTGGGCTCTTCGGCCGAATCGATCTCGAGTTGGAGCTGGCCGTACTGGGCGAGTACATCGTTTAAGGCTGCTCGCAGCCGATCAAGAGTGGCCGATTGCGATGAAGACTGTTCCAGCAAAAACTTCAGTCCATCGTACAGTAGCTGATACTGCGAGCGGACTAGTTCCGTCATCGAGCGGGGTACGCTGTGCTGGACCAGCACCTTCTGCTCCGGCAATTGAGTGGAATTATGCCGCAGCGCTTCGGTCGTCTGAGCCAGTTGATTGACCAGCTGATCACCAATGCTATTGAGCCTGGTCATCGCTTGGCTGACCGGTCCGTGCTCGAGTGAGGTTTGCGACTGGGCACCAGCACTGGAGATTTCGCGACGAATGGTCTCCAAGCCATCGCGAATGGCTGCCAGCGATTTCAGAACCTGCATGACTTGATCGTCGCCGGCCATCGAACCCAAACGCACGCTTTCGACATAGGCGTAACAAATCTGTTGCCAACGCTCACGCTGAGGCTCGTTGAGCAAACCGGCCAGCTCGCGAAATTTCAACAAGTTGGATTCGCCATCACGAGTCAAAGTCTGAGCATCCTGTTCATACGCCGAGACGATCAGCGCCATCAATTCGTCGTCGTTCATGATTGGCGCTACCTTCTCCACAATGCGATTCATATTGCGGTAGCTGCCCTGTAGTTTGAAGGGTGGTTCAGTTCGATAGGCGTCAGCCTGGGCGGCACTCTGGATATATTGGCGATTGACTCGCAAGATAACGTTGCGGACCTTGACCAGCTTCTTTAATACGGCCAACATCTCGCCAAGTTGATCGGCCGAGAAGTTGGATGTGACCTCCGGTAATTCGGCTGCGCCGTTTTCGGCCGCTCGAATCATCACCTGCTGATCTGTGCGCGATGCGCGTGCCAGCGGCATGAGCACCGCATTGCTGGCCAGCGAGTTTTCCAGATAACTTTGTTCGAATGCGTCAGCGGCACCGCCGATAATCTCACCCAGGTTGTAGACATCAGCGCGATTGGCCAACATATCCGGAATCTGAAATCGCTCTCCAGTCTCAGTGTAGGGATTGCCCGACATGACCACGGCGACTTTTCTACCTCGCAGATCATACGTGCGCGGTTGGCCATCCCATACACCTTCGATGCGCCGCGTCGCATCGCACAAAGATATGAACTTCTGCAACAACTCTGTATGGCAATGTTGGATATCGTCCAGGTACAACAGCACGTTGTCCCCCATTTCCAAGGCCAAGTTGATGCGATTGACTTCCTCACGCGCCGCTGCATTGGTGGCCTCAGCCGGATCCAAAGATCGCACTTGATGCCCCAGGGCTGGGCCATTGATCTTGACCATGGCCAGTCCCAAACGATTGGCGATATACTCGACCAGCGTCGTCTTGCCGTAGCCCGGTGGGCTGACCAACAGCAGTAATCCCATGCGGTCCGTACGTTTGTTCTCTCCGGCTGCCCCCAATTGCTTGGCCAGGTTCTCGCCGATGCGTGGCAGAAAGACTTCGTCGATCAACCGATTGCGCACAAAGCTTGTCAGCACTTTGGCCTTGAGTTCACCCGTGCGCAAACGATTCTCGGCAGCATGTAATAGTTCCCGCTTCTTCGCCTGCAGGGCGATAAATCGCGGAATCACACGACGTTGATATCGAGTCAATCGCTCGATTGTTTCGTGATAGTCCAATTCGAGTACGCCCGCATGCAAACGCGGGTGGTCACCTAACAGGCCGGTCAGCCTCACTTGCGCTTGAACATGTTTGGTAGCCATCACCTCGCCAGCGATATCATCCACAAACTTGCCCACAACCAAGCTCGCCAATTCGAAAAAGTGATCGTCGCGACGATCGCTGGCTTGAACGGACTCCGAAGAATGATGGTGGCTCGACTGCTGCACGAGGCTACATGCCAACTGCCACAATCTTTCCGGCGCGCTCTGATGCGCTTGAAACGATCCTTTGATAGCGTCATGCATATGCAGCGTGCAGTCCTGGCTGAATCTGGCTAGCCATTTTGCCGCTAGCGGGCTGACGACCTGCACGCTGCCCGAATGGCCAGGGGCTGGCGCAGCACCGAAAGCAGATTCTGCGTGGACCAATAATTCGGCGATCAAATAGTCGACGGCCTGGCTGAGCGCGAGCTGCTTTCGCAAGGCTGGCGGTGTATAAGTTGTCAACAAGTGCTGTACTTGCCGCGCAATTGCGATCAATTGCAACTGCTGAGTGCTCGTCCTCTGTCCGCCCTGAGCCATCGCCTGATGGCCTCCGCCAGAATTCACAGCTTGCTGAATCGTCGCATGGCTGTTGATCCATTGGATGACTGAGTTGCGGTCCTCAGCTGGGACACAGTGTTTCCAAATAAACCAGGCGACGCCGCGAACCTTGGGCGAATACCGCAGCAGGCCCAGGTCGCGTTGCAAACGCACTAACTCGCCCAGAATCACCGCACCATCATGATCGTGAACTCCGCGCGCGTAACCGGATTGATGCTGATTTTGCATCCATTGGCGCATCCACTGCGTGCGCTCTTCCAGGGTGGCATGCACAAAGCGAGTCTGAGTCCAATCAGATACCAACTCACCTTTGCTCCATAGTTGCAAGATTTCAAAGGCCAGCGTTTCGGCACGATAGACTTCCGCTGACTCACTGGGCAAGCTCTGCGTCCATAAATCTCGCGTTTGCTCCAGTTCGGCAGGGATGAATCGCCGACCATCACTGCCGACTTCTACCAACGGCTGAAAGAACTGCGTCCCGGTGAGATGCATCATCAGCGCGCCATCGCGGGCGATGGTCGTCAATTCAATTGGTTGACGATTCACGGCAAAGACGTGCTGTCCCAAACGAATCAGGTTTTCGCCATCGACAAACAACTCCAACCGATCGCGCTGCTGCCGGATCGCATCGTCGGCCAGAGTTTTCAGTTTGCTCAGCACATCTTCGGTGCGCACCGTGTCGCCGAGCTCGCGCAACTGGTCGGCGATCTTGCGAACCTTGTCCACCATCGGATCGGACAAGAAGTAGGTGCGGAGTTCATCTGGGCCATCGATACGCTCGACACGCGAACTGATGCTGGTCAAAATGCGTCCCGCTGCATTGACCAGGCCATCAGCTCGACGAGTTTGCAGTTCGACCAGTTGGATGCGCTTAGCCTCGAACGCCGCCAGGATTGACTCACGTTTTTCGTGCAACTGACCCAGTAGACCATCATGCTCGGCGAAGCGTCCTTCCAGTTCTTCGATCTGCAGCATGATCCGCGCTAGCGCTTCATCGACTTTGTGCGGCTGGTCGGCTGCATCCAGCGATCCTGCTGTAGCCTGGTCGAGCAACTTGGACTGCGAAGCGAAATCGGCTTGCAGTTCGCTGCTGAGCAAACCGCGCAAGTGGGCTTTGAGCGTCGAACGTATCTTATTCAGTTCGGCCAGTTCGTCACCGGTCCGATCAACAATGGCCGTGCGTTGAGTGAGATCGTCAATCTTCAGCCCAGAGATGGTCTCGATCAACAGTTCCAAAGCTTGCGAAATACCCTGCAAGTCTTTCTCGAGCTCTCGGCCGGCAGCGACAGTACGCACATCGGCCACCTTGGCTGCAACACTTCCAATACGTTTTCGATAAGGGGCTAACGAATCGGGTTGAACCAGAAACAGTACACAGCGTGAACCAACTCGTTCGACCGCGGTTTGCAACTCGCTATCGAGCTGATCGACCGCTTCCATATTGATCATGCGCAGTTCGCGGAGGCCCATGACATGCCCGCGTTGGGTTCGCAGATCATGCAGCAGGCTCACAAAGGTCTCGAGTGAATCGGACCTGGCGCGCTCCGTCGCGCGAATGAGTTCACCGACGGTTTGTTGGCTCTGCGCCAGTTGTGCGGCCGTCTCGTTGCGAACTCGCACTACCTTTTCGTATTCGTCAACTGCCGCGCCGGCGGCCTCGCGAATGGTCTGTAGTGGTTCGCTGAGTTTGTAAGTCTCGTCGCGGTCCAGCCAGAAGTAACTATCGAGAATATCCGTGGTCCGTTTGACTAGATCGACATACAAATCGGCATACGATTCGTCTTTATCGATCAGTTGCAGCACTTCCTGGCATTCCGCCATGCAGCGCACCAGGTCTCGGTTGCCAATCTTGTACAGCATCGAATCGGTGACCACATCGATGCGATAGTTGGGACCGACGAAAGGAGTCCGCCACAGCTGGAGGGCATGATGTTTCTGCGCCGCCTCCTGAGTCCGCATCGTAATCATGCGCCCGTCTTCAAAGATCGCCTGGCCATGACAGACCAGCGGAGTATCAACTTCTTGTCGAATCAGGTTGTAGCGCAGTTGCAGGTAGCTGCCCGATACCGGCTGAAAGAACTGATATAAGTAATCTTCACCGTTGGGGGCTGCGACGGTTCGCTGATAGATGACATCGATCAGGCCATGATCAAACAGCTTGTGACCCCCAGTCTGTAAATAAACGCCACCTGGGAAGATGATGCCATGGTCATCGGGCAGCTGTGTGCAAGCTTCGCGCATCGCATCCAAACGCATGGCCTGACGACGCTTCACGCTGTAGACAAAGAAGCGAAACTCTTTCTCTTGATAAGGGCGAATTTTCAGCAGTACCAGGTTGCCCAACACGCAGTAATGTATCTCGGCGTCATCGAGAGTTTGATCTGCGTTGTCCACCGGTTCGCTGTAGATGCCGCTACCGGAACTCGTATTGTCTTCGATCTTGATGGTCAAATCACCGCCGATGCACTCGACGAAGACTATGTCTTCAATCGAGACGTGCGGGTGTGCCCCCGAGCGATGCTGGTCGCGTGTTGCACGAGTCCAACGGAAACCGTGCTGCTCCGGGTAACGTATCTCTTGATCGCTTCGGTTGTCGACGTAACGCAGCCGATCGCCATCGGCCAACCACTTGAATGCTTTGATATCGCTCGGGGTCTTACCAACTTGGAAGACCATGTAGTAGTGCAGGCCTTGGTGGAAAAAGCGACTGAAGAATGTCTGCTTGTAGTAGCGGTACAAATCCGAAAAATCGCGCACGAAGCGCTCGTCAGCCCACAGCGATAGCGGCTCTTCGATGGCTTGCTCGCCGTCGAGGCGATAGAGGCTGAATACGTCGCCGGGAACAACTTCGTTCTTCAAGCCGAACTGGACGTTATAGCCCAAGAGCAAATGCGAACCGATCGACAGCAAGTCACGTGGCACACAATTGTGTTCAGTCGTAACATGCACCGTGGCCAGCAACCGCGTGTCCAGATGTCCGAAAACTTCGGAACGCTCTTCGTTGAGCAACTCAAAGCGCTGCCGCAAATCCTTGGCACCTTGCAACAAACGCTTGCGCAAGACGTCGTAGGTGCTGGCCTGAAGCGATTGGTCAGTCATAAGTGTCTCTGGCATACGTTTTCCATGCCAGCGTCCGAGGGGTTGGAGACTTTGCCCAGTGTCACCTCCACAGTCGCAACTGGGGGAGGTCGCAGACAAGGGCCTTTAGCCAAAGTCTGCGGGAGGGGGCTCGCTAGCGAAGTGTAAGTGTTTTGCAACGGACTGCACCTCACAAATCGTTTCGCAGCGATGGTTGTACCGCGCTAGTGCGAGTAATGGGTGCAGGTCCAAAGTCTGGCGACTTCGGCTACGGTTGTGGAGCGTGTCCAAAGTCTGGCGACTTCGGCTACACGGTTACTTCTTGCTGGCGCGGCCGTTGATGAGCTGAGCGATAGGTTGGTCGACCACGTCCATCGAACCAGCTACGCTCAGCAGACCGATCAGTTTATTGCGCAGATCCAAGGGGCCATCGGCCAGGTGTTTGGTCACCAGGGCCGCGATGCTCAGATCGCGCAGGTCTGTAGTGCTCAGGTTCAAGTGACCGATCAAACTCTGCAGACTCTCGTGGAAGTGATCCGCATCACCATTGAAGAACGTCTCTTTGATATCGCTGACGACTTTCGAGTTGCCGACGAAGCGATCGATGGCTTTGCCGCCCTGCACTGCGGCAGAGATCTGCTGGAAGAACTGACCGTCGCCACCGACGATGTCGATCTTGGCAGACTTGAGGGCTTCGCCGATCACTGCGGCTTGCTGTGCAGCCACGCCGCGCTGCGCGTCGATGGCCGCGATTTCGATCGCCTTCTCTTTTTCCAGTCGCAGTTTGAACTCTTCGTGATCGCGACCGACTGCGTCCAGTTCTTTCATAGCGGCCGCCTTCTGCGTGATGCCCTCGGCTTCGCTAGATAACTTCTCTTTTAGCACTTTGGCTTCGGCCATACCTTGTTTTTCAAGCGACGCGGCGCGGGCAGCCAACACTTCCGCTTCGGCCAAACCTTCAGCGGCGTGTTCGCTGGTCGCGGCAGCAGCCAACATGCGTGTGGCCGCAGCTTGCTTCTCGGCTTGATCGCGTTCAGCTTCGGCTTGAATGCCGACCTTCTCGGCGATCAACTCGGCGGCTTTGCGGGCGGATTCGGCGGCTTTGACTTCGCGAATCATCGCTTGTTCGGCGACGGTTTCGGCAGCTGTGACTTCCACTTTCTTGGTACGTTCGGCTTGAGCCAGAGCCTCGGTGTCTTTGATCTTCTGTTGCTCTTCGACGACGGCACGTTCGACGATGACGCGTTCGCGGATGACCTCTTGGATGTTGCGGCGTTCTACTTCCAAGGCTTTATCTTTTTCAACCATGGCAATCCCGACGACGCGTTCGCGTTCGGTCGATTCCAGTTCGCGATCGCGTTCGATGCGTTGCAGTTCCACGGCATCGGTGCGTTCCTTGTTCCGCTGGGCGACCAGAACCTGGCGACACTTGTTTTCTTCCGCGACGCCCAGTTCTTCGTCGGTGGTGATGCGAGTGCGTTCGGCGTCCAGGCGCATCTCTTCGCGCACCTTGGATGCGGCGGCATGTTCGCGAGATTCGATCTCGGCGATTTCACGCTTCTGGCGTTCAGAAGCTTCAACGCGTTGGCGCTCCAGTTCCATTATGGCTTCTTGAGCTTCAACGTCTTGCTTCTTGAGAGTCTTCTCGCGTTCGCGTGTAAAGTGGTTCTCTTTGATCTTCTCGTTGGAGGTCAGCTCTGTAATCTTCTTGATACCTTCGGCATCCAGAATATTGTTGGGGTTGAGCAGTTCCAGGCGAGTCTGCTCCAGGAAGTCGATGGCACAGTCATCCAACTTGTAACCGTTCAGATCGGTGCCAATAACTTTCAGAATCTCTGCTTTGAACTTCTCACGTTTGTCATACAGCTCGACGAAGTCAAACTGTTTGCCGACTGTCTTTAGTGCCTCGGAGAACTTGGCATCGAACAACTCTCGCAGCGTTTCAACCTGGCTAGCGCGTTTGCAACCGATCGATTGAGCAACTTCTTTCATCTCATCGATTGTCTTGTCGATGCGCACAAAAAAAGCGACGCGGATATCGGCGCGAATATTGTCTTTGCAGATCAGCCCTTCAGCGCCTTCGCGGGCCAGTTCGAAACTCTTTAGCGTAAGGTCCATTTTTTCGGCGCGGTGAAACACTGGGACCACCATGGTGCCGCTGGCCGTAACGACTTTCAGGCCGCCATAACCGGTGCGCACAATAGCCTCATCGGGGCCGACCTTAACGTAGCACTTGCTAGTGGCCATAAAGACAGCGATGGCGAACGCCAGGAGGGCCCCCACACCGATTGCGAAGTAGATGAGCATCGATGAAGTTCCACTTAGGTCTTGTGCCAACAGCGGAAAGTACTCAAACATGACTAGTCACCCTGAGAGGTTGGGGAAACGATATAAGCTCGACGAACAGCGTCGTAATGCGTGATCCACACTCGCGCGCCTTTGGCCAAATGCGAGCCATCGGTGCGAACGTTCAACAGCAGGGGCGCGCCATCTGTCTTGAAGCGCACTTGTCCATACTCAGGCGTCGCCTCGAAAGAACAAATCTCGCACTCTTTACCAATTAGCGATTTAGAGCTCAAGTCTTCGGACACAAACCAGCCGCGGAGCGGTGAAGTAATCAATTTGGTCAGCAATGCGGCGATAACCAAATTGCGTCCTATCAACAATGTGGACCAGAAAACTCCTGGGGAGCCGAAGATGCGTGTGTCGAGAATTTGATAGAGCATTATCGATATCATCCACCACAAGAGTGAAAATGCACCCAACCAAATCATCAGGGGCATTTGACTCAGGTTCAGCCAGTTAAGTGTAAAACTGCTCAGGCTAGAAAAAGCATCGCCCACATCGCCATCGACGCTGGCATCGGTATCGACATGTACGTCATGCCCATGCAGCACCGCTCCACCTATGACCGCCAGGAAGCTCCATGCCATCAGCAATACCAACAACGCAGTTGCTGGCAAAACAGGCAGGACGAACATGGGCTCCCAAAAGCTCATCGCAAGGACTTTTAATCGATATTGAAAAGAAAAGGGGTTAGTCGCTGAAAGTTACTTCAATAGGCAGAGATTCAGGGCGAATAAGGCGCTTCGAATTTGGAATTTGAATTCCCCGAAACGGAAATCTCAAACTTCGATTCTACTTCCTCTGCCGCATGCGATCCGCAATAAAAGTATCCATTAGCAGCTGTCCAACATGAAAAGCGACCATGGGAATGATGCTGACCCCGCAGTCCAAAGCCATTTTCAGACCGATCATGAGCGTTTTTTGGCTGCCGGCAATGGCGACGGCCACTTGTTGAGGCCGCTCGACGCCCGTGCTGCCTGCTCCATACCAGCCGACAGCCATCGCCAGTAGATGGATGACCGCCGACATGCAGATCGTCCATAGGATATCGGCCAGCGTGACGCTGTTGGCTGCTGCGGCCGCTACCGAGTTGGTGGCTGCCGATTCTGCGGCTGGGTTGAGATGTTTACCCATTTCGATCGCCCCAGAGAGCACCATCGCCAGAATGCCGATTTGACAAGCGGTGGCTAGCAGTTGCTTGTTATTCTCCGACCACTTGGCGACTTTCGAGCTCTTGCGCAACAGCTGCGCAGCACATATCGGCATGAGCACAACTAAGACAAGCTCGTAAACCAGCGGACCCAATTGCAGATTCACTTGGCGTCCCAAGATCGCCACCAACCACAGCGGCGTGACGACCACGCATGTCATGTTGGTGATGAGCGTCACAAGGATCGCGACCGTGTCGTCCCCCCCTGCCCTGCGCGTCCACACGGCGGCCGAAGCCAGGGTGCAGGGAATGGCAGCCGCCACAATTAACCCGCCACCGATATACGGCGACATCGACTGCGCGGCCAACCAGGCGGCCAGCGGTATGAAGCCCATGTTGATCAGCGATGCCAAGATGGCTGGCCACGGCCGAGCTAACGATTGCCGGATCAGTTCGAAGGGAATGGGTAGCGCCATCAAGCCCATCACCACACAGACCAGAGCCGTTCGGGCTATCGGAAACTGATTGATCACCGCCAGTTGTTGCCAACCGACGACGCCGACGGGCAAGACGGTCACCAGCGCAATTAAAAACCAGTGTTGCGAGAGAAACGTGCTTTTTTTCGCGGTTGCCAATGCCGTGTGCCTTGGGTGCCTATCGGCCCAGGGGGCGGGAGTTAAAATGAACATCCTAACTGAAAACGTCGTCGGTGCGAGTGTGGATTGGACTGTACACTAACGCCCACCGACAACTTTATCCGCTGAATGACTTTTGCTCTTTTGGGTAGTACGACCGAATGCTGCGTTATTGGACGGCTGGTGAATCGCATGGAAAGGCGCTCTTGGCATTGATCGACGGGTTTCCGGCTGGCCTGGATATCGACTGCGAGTTTATCAACAATGAACTGCGCAGGCGGCAAGGTGGTTACGGACGCGGCGGTCGGCAGAAATTGGAAACCGATACAGTCGATCTGGTTACCGGTGTATGGAAGAGCCGGACTTTGGGCAGTCCGATCACATTGCAGGTGGTCAACTCCGATTACAAACTGGAACGTCTGAAAGAGCTGGAACGTCCGCGGCCTGGTCACGCTGACTTGACTGGGGCCATCAAACATTCGGGATCCATTCGCGGCGTGCTGGAGCGAGCCAGCGCACGTGAGACAGCCGTGCGCGTGGCAGCCGGTGCACTCGCGCGGCAGATGCTGCGCGTCTTTGGCATTGAAACGATTGGTTACGTGACTGAGATCGGTGGCCTGGCAGTAACGACGCCCAGTGGATCGATTGACCAGCATCGCCTCAGCCGGGATGCCAGTATCGTTTACACACTCGCTCCCGAGCGAGACGACGAGTTCCGCACTCTGATCGATCGTGTCACCGAAGATGGCGACACAGTGGGCGGGGTCATGGAGGTACGCGTCGAGGGCCTGCCCATCGGATTGGGCACACATGCCCAGTGGGATCGTAAGCTCGATGGCCGCATCGCGCAGGCAGTCATGGCAGTGCAAGCCATCAAAGGTGTAGAGATCGGCATGGGCTTTGAAGCGGCTCGGCGTCCTGGTTCGCAAGTCCACGATCCAATTCATTACGATGCCAGCTTGAAGCACACAGCCAGTTTAGGTTACACGCGACCGAGCAATAATGCTGGCGGATTGGAAGGTGGCATGACCAATGGCCAACCGCTGATCGTGCGCGCGGCCAAGAAGCCGATCAGCACGCTGCGCAAACCACTGGATTCGATTCGCTGGGATACAAAAGAATCGCAGCGTGCCAGTTATGAACGCAGCGATGTGTGCGCTGTATCGGCGGCCAGCGTCATCATCGAGCACGTAGTCGCCTTCGAAATTGCCGCCGCCTTCGTCGACAAGTTCGGTGGCGACAGCATTGAAGAGATGCAAGCTCGCTACCAACTCTATCTGCAGCAAACTTAAGCACCCGGCACCCGATTGTAGCGGAAGCCGTCAAGGCTTTCGTAAACCTGCCTCACCCCTCGCCTTCTGCACCCGATTGTAGCGGAAGCCGTCAAGGCTTTCGTGAACCTGCCCAAGCCCCCGGTTGACAACAATTACTTTACATGTAAAGTAATTGGCAAGTTTATCACCCTTTGCAGAGGAATCATCGATGGCAACCCAATCGAGCGCAGCCGGTTTGCTAGCGTCGGCTAGTACTAAAGACGTCACGGAAGTGGCTCAATACAATGTTCTCCAGGTCGGCGATTACATCGAGAACCGCCTGGGGCGAGTCTTGCGGGAGTACGGCCTGACCTTTTCGCAATACCAGGTATTGCGCGTGCTGGATCAAGCTGGCGGTCCCTTGCCGGCATTGGAAATCAGCCAACGCATGACCAAAATCGTGCCGGCCATCACGGGATTGGTCACTCGGCTAGAGGAACAAGGTCTGGTGCGGCGCAAGGCAGACAAAGACGACAAACGTGTCACACAAGTCGAGCTGGCGGTCAAGGGACGTAGTTTGATGAAAAAGTTGAACAAACCGGTGTCGGATTTGCACAAGCATCTGACTAACGAGCTGAGCGACGCCGAACTCAAACAACTGGCCAAGCTTTTAGAGAAGGCCTGGTGCGGGATGCAGATGGTTTCATAAATGACGAAAGCGAGTCACGAACGATGATCGTTCCAAGATATAGCGGTGACCGAGGCCATGCCAATCACGGATGGCTGAATACCTTTCATACATTCTCTTTTGCCAGTTACCACGATCCGCGATTTATGGGCTTTCGGGTGCTGCGTGTTATCAACGAAGATCGAGTGGCAGCGGGGCAAGGCTTTGGCATGCACCCGCACGAAGATATGGAGATCATCACGTATGTCATCAGTGGCGCGATAGAACATCGGGACTCGATGGGCAACGGCGAAGTGCTCTCTGCAGGCATGCTCCAGCGCATGTCAGCTGGTACGGGTATATTGCACAGCGAATTCAACCCGTCGGCAGCCGAGTCGTTACACCTGTATCAAATATGGTTGTTGCCTAAATCGCGCGGCATCGAACCTAGCTATGAACAGCAGAGTTTCCCGAAAGTGGAACGGTTGAACCAAATGAAGCTGGTTGCGTCGCCCGATGGTAGCGATGGCTCGCTGAAGATGCATCAAGATGCGCGGCTATATCTGGGTGCACTGGAACCGTCGGCGTCTGTACGACACGAGTTCGGCCTCGATCGCCACGGTTGGTTGCAGGTGGTCAGCGGCAAAGTCCGTATCAACGACTTCACCTTTCATGCCGGCGATGGTGCGGCTGTCAGCGACGAGCCTGCGATCGTGGTCCAAGGCGTAGAGCCATCTGAAGTAATGCTCTTCGATCTACCTTAAAATATGGCATGATGCGCCCTGTTCTGCTTGGCACATGCCGGAGTGTGCCCTGGACGCTCATCACGTCCCCTCGGCGTCTGCCCCTCTCATAGCGATCGCCTTCACACTTTCTTCACATTAGCTTCACCAGAGCTTCACTCACTAAGCCTATTTCTTTTTACAAGCTGTCGGTAGCTTTTAGATTCCGTTCACTGTAACTGTTTAGGTTCATCCAATTCAATAGTGGAGATTTAGTAGTGAAGAAGAATTTCAGAGGCGTAGGGCGTCAGGCGTTTACCTTGGTCGAATTGCTGGTGGTGATCGCCATCATCGGCATTCTGGTTGGATTGCTACTGCCAGCGGTCCAAGCCGCTCGTGAAGCTGCACGGCGCATGCAGTGTAGCAACAATCTCAAGCAGATTGGCTTGGCAGTACACAACTTTGAGTCTGCTTACAAGAAATTGCCACATAGCGGTCAGTGCGGTTCCACTGGTGGCACGACCACTCCTTACATGATCCATTCGACCGCAACTGTGTTGCTGCCCTTTATCGAGCAAGTTGCTGTCTACAATCTTCTCAACCATGATGCCAACCCAATCACCGCATACGGTGCTTCACCCAGTGGCGTGAACTTTGTAACTCCAACAGGCTGCTTGTTGCATCCCAAAGCTCGCGGTTTGGCTTACGACGATCCGGCTTGGCCCAGTGGGCAAGTTGCGGCCAAGACTCAGATTTCAAGCTACGTTTGTCCATCGACGCCGATTCAAGGTGCATCCCGCGATCCGCAAGGTTATGGCGGATGGGATTACATGTTCATCGACCTGACCGACATTATGGAAACAGTCGGCGACCCGCTATACGGTGCGCGAACTGTTCCGACCGGCGGTCCGGCATGGTTGGGTCAGGTACGCGGTGGGATGCTCGACTGCAATGGCGGTGGGATTGGCCGCGTAACTGACGGTACTTCCAATACGATTCTGTGCATTGAAGATGCTGGTCGCGCGCATCCAAGCGTCGCAATTTTTGGCGCACTTTCGGCACGAAACACCCCGGTCAGCGGCGCCGCCGATCCACTACCAATGATGACCGGTCCCAATGGTCGACGCATGTACGCCTGGGCCGATGCTGACGCCGTAACCAACGGATTCTCTGGTCCGAGCAACGCAATTGCTCCGGGAAACCGATTAGCCAAGCTGAACAACTACAAGACTCCCAACGGTGGCCCTGCTGAGTGCCGTTGGTCGGTAAACAATTGCGGCGTGAATGATGAGCCATTTTCTTGGCACACCGGTGGTGTGAACGCCGCCATGGGTGATGGTTCCGTACGTTTCATGTCCGACTCTACCGACGGCATCATCCTGAAGTGGATGAGCGGTGCAGCAGACGGCAACGTTGTACCGCAAGACTAGTTACTGGAGAGCGTGCATAATGAACAGCAGTCTGATTCGAATTTGTTTGATGGCGCTGGCTGCGTTGGCGGCTGGCTGCGGCCCTGGAGCGGTACCGCTGGATGCACCCGTTAGCGTTAACGGCAAAGTTGTCGATGCCGGAGGCAAGCCAGTTGGTAACGTTACCCTGAATCTTCAACCGCTCGAGAATGGGTACGAGAAGAAAATCGAAGTAAAACCCGACGGTACGTTTACTACAGAAACGCAGTCGGGCAAATATGCATACTACTTCACACCCAAAAGCGGAACGAAGACCGTGCCTGCACCAGCCACCAAGTTTGTTGAAGCCAGCATGGAACGAACTGTGCAGATCGCAAGTGGACAAGCGGTGGAGATCAGCTTGCAGTAGCTTTCTGCTTAAAGTGAATCGTTAACACGCGGAGCAACTGCGGTCGACATCGGCTGCAGTTGCTCTTTTCTTTTTGATCCGAGCGAACGACCTTGAGCGTGGAAAGAAAGTTTGTGCGACATCAGCCCAGCCAGGCTAAAGCACCAGTGCGGCTACGGCACCAGTTTTTTAACGCTTCCTACACCGGCGATGCTCTGCGAGACTTTCGGATCGCCCAAGTAGCTGACACTTCCACTGCCGGCCACGTTGACTTTTAAGTTCTCTAACGCATTCACCTCCGCTGACCCACTCCCGGCGATTTCGATATCAATATCGCGAGCTGCCAGCTCGGTGGCATGCAGCTTTCCACTGCCAGCTATGTCGATCGTTAACTTGTCGATTTTGCCACTACATGTAACTTCGTTGCTCCCAGCCGCCTCCAGGGAGAGCGAGCCGGCCTCTTGCAAACCAGTCACGGTCGTGGTCGTAGCGCCAGCCAACTCTAAGGCATTTAGTGTGGGTGCAGAGACAAAGATCCGAAAACCCTTGGTGGGATTCAGTCGCACATTATCTCTGAAGCGAATGATCAGTTCGCGCTCTTCGACTCGCGTTTCGATGTACTCTTGCAAATTGTCATCGCACTCGATCTCGCAGCCGGCTGTCTCGGCGTCGGCCTGAACCGCTAGCTCACCACTACCAGCGAATGAGACCTTATCGAAATCGCCTACTTCGCGCGCGACTTTAGTGATCGTACCCGAACCGGGCACCGTCGGTCCCAAGATCCCACAACCAGTTAGAGCCAAACAGCAAACAGCTAGCAAACGCATTTTGAGCTTTCCTCGAAAGAAGATGGTCGACGAACAGGATTGTATTCGAGCCGCCATCGGAAAGCTTGGCATAAGCGCCCAGCAGACCCTACAAGGTCAAAGAAGCAAGAGCAGTCAACAAACCGCTAGCCCGGGCGGTACCCACCCACGTATGAGGGGCCAAGGCGAATTGGCAGGCAGGAAGGTGATTGAACGGGTCACCACTAGCGGCTGTCGACTCTCTTTGTCTTTGGGGCTGAATGAAGCCCCCGAACTTCGGGATCGGGAGTGTTGGTCAGCTTCATGAGGGGCCTGAAGAACCTGACCGACGTCTCCCGACACCTCTATAGACGAGTACGGAACCGCCTTACACAAACAAACAAACGAGAAATTCGAAAAATTCTTTCCAAACCGCCCCAACGGCCACACCCACAGCACCTCAGGTAGCATAAACAAATCCGCCACTCACTAGCCTGTCCCATAACACACGTGAACTTAGGAAGTCCAGAGAATCCACGTCGACCAAGGTTGGGACGGTTTGTCCCGATCCCGATCTTAGAGCTATCGGCCGCCCTGAACCCCAGTGCGCAGCGGCTCACATCTACACGCCTGTCCCAATACGGCTGTGAATCTGCGCAATCGAGGAAGCCAAGGCAGCCTGCGCCATGCCGCTTGCAAAAATGCTAGGCTTAACCCCGGCAGATTTACCAAGAATTCTGAAAGCAGAAGTCGGTTCTGGCGCGACCGGGGGACAGAGCGGACAGTCCCGGTTTACGTCCGCACCCGCTGAGCATGGATCTTCAAACCGCACGTCTGTCCCCGGTCTCGGACGTCGGCTCGGGGACAGACCACGGGTTGTTTTGCTAGCATCACCAACCTTCGAGCGGGGACAGACGCACGTTCGCACACGCTAGCAAAAGGGCTCGGGCTGCAGTTGGAGTTTGGTTAGAATGGCAGGACTCGAGACGCAGAGTTGTCACAGTGGCAGCAGAATGGAGAGGTCATGAACTCGTTGATGAACACGTTGAGGTTGGTGCAAGAGATTGCCAAACTAGTGCGAGTCAATCTGCCTCTGGAACCCACCCTTCGTGAGTTGGCCGGGAAAGCTACGCCACTACGCCACGTCGCCGAAGACTTGGCGGAAAATTTGGCTCAAGGAAAAGCACTTCGCGATTGCCTGGCGACTAAAGATCTGCCAGCTTCAAAGATGTTAGCTGCGGCCATCGACATCGGCGGCGTATCAGGCAGGCTCGATACCAGTCTGGAAAGCTGGGCTCAGTTCGTCCTGTCACGCCACCGCCATCGCTGCGGGTTAGCGAACGCGTTGATTTATCCCATTGCGCTCACCTTGATAGCAGCCTGTTCGCTGGTCTTCTGCGTTTACACGCTGATTCCTCATTACGAGGAAGCGTTTCGCTTGTTAACTGATTTGCGCCCTACTTGGATTTCTTGGCTGACGTGGATCAGAGAATATCTGCCGCTTTTAACCGTGGTTGTGGTTCTGGCCATGATGCTGCCCCTCTGCACGGCCATCTTCCGTCGCTGGCAAAACAATCGTTGGGGCCTTCCCAAAGACCGCGTGGTGCGATTTTACGCCCAGGCGCATACTGCCAGATTGGCCAGCTTGGGTTTGATCTCTGGTCAGCCGGTTTCTGACTTGCTCACTGCCTTGAGCAATGGCGTTGGGAGCGACTCAGCTACACCAACCTTCGTCAGCCAACAACACACCTCAGAGTTACTGGGCGCAGAGACCTCGGCGATACTTGCTTCCGTACAAACCAATTCGTTGCCTAGCGCAGACGCCCCAGCGCTGTTGGACACCCTGGCTACCCAACTGCAGCTGACAGGCGACTTTGCGAGTCAGCGAGATGCGCGTTGGATTCCCATGCTCGTCTCGCTAACGGTAGGCGTTGTGGTCGCCATAAGTTACGTCGTACTCATCTACTTGCCCTGGGTCATTCTGTTCTGCTATATATCAGCACCGAAGCTCTCCTGAGCTTCGGAGAGAAAATGCCTCCACTGCTTTGATCCGATTTTGTTCGTCGCCCAGTTCTGACTGTCGGGGACCAAGGCAAGCTTACTCAGTTTCTGGATTGAATTCCGTATTCTTTGGCGACGAACAACTTAAACATGTCAGTTGATCCCCCTGATCCAAATGACAACCCTGCCCGCGATACGGACAGTCCATCGCTGCGTGCTAGTTCGCGAGAATTAGAACTGGCGGACTCAATCAATTCTGTTAATCGCGAACATTTACTGTCGCTGATCTGCGATTCTGCACGTGTTGGCCTGGTCGTGATTAACGATCAATACGAGTATCTATTTGCCAACAAAACTTACATGTCGTTCTTCCAACTCACGCCTGAGCAGATTATCGGTCTTAAAGTCCCTGATGTCTTGCCGCATGGCTGGTCGCAGATTCAACCCCATCTCCTGCGGGCCCTCGGTGGCGAAGCGGTAACCTACGAAGCCACTCTTGGCGTGCACACCAGCAGTACCGAACTTCGCTCCTATCGCGTGCTCTACCAGCCACCCAGCGAACATGGCATTGGCAAGTCCGTGGTCGTAGTCATCATCGACATTACGGAAGCCAAACGCAAAGAACAGGCCATGACAGAAAGCGAAAGTCGCTATCGCCGCCTGGTCGATGTCCTCCCCGACGCCATCTTCGTCAATACCAAAGATCGTATCACTTTCTGCAACACGGCCTGTTTGAAACTACTGGGCGCCGCTAGCCTGGATGACATTGTCGGTAGAAGTCCCTACGAAATCATTCATTCAAGCTACCATGAAATCATCAAGCAACGCATCGAATACATGCGTTCAACAGGCAAACCCGTTAGCGGCATTCGTCAACGAGTCATTCGTTTAGATGGCCAGCAAGTCGCAGTCAATGTCGTGGCCACACCGGTTACCACCGACGGCGAACAAAATATTCTCGTTTGTATGCATGACCTTAGCGAACAAGAACAAATTGCCGACCAGTTACAGTCTGTTCTTGGAAGCGTCAAGGACGCCATCATCTTGATCAACGAGAAGGGCATTATCTTGCTAGCCAATGAAGCTTCCCGCGAGATTCTCGACTATGCACCCGACGAACTAATCGGCCAGCCTATCGAAACTCTCATGCCCGAACCCTATCGCCACGAACACCCCAGCTACATTAGCGCCTACCTCAACACGGGGCAGGCCAAAATCATTGGCATCGGCCGCGAACTGCAAGCCATGCGCAAAGATGGCACCATCTTTCCGATTGAATTGACCATCTCGGAGTTTAACTGGAAGGATCAGCGGCATTTCACTGGCGTCATTCGCGATATTACCAAACGCAAACGTCTGGAAGCTCAATTTCAACAGTCGCAAAAAATGGAAGCGGTCGGAAGGTTGGCCGGTGGTGTCGCACACGACTTCAATAACTTACTAACCGTCATCAACGGCTACAGCGAACTAATCGCCTGCCAACTTTCCGCCGACAATCCGCTCTTGGAATCGATTCAAGCCATTCAGGAGGCCGGCCAGCGAGCCGCCAGATTGACAAAGCAACTGCTCACCTTCAGTCGCAAGGCTGAAGCAATTCCCACCACCCTCGATCTGAACTGTCTGATTGCAGAGTCGGTCAAAATGCTCAGACGTATGATTGGCGAAGACATCAAACTCATTATCCAGCCCGGTCACGATCTCGCCCCAGTTCGCGCCGACGCCGGACAGATGGAACAAGTCCTGATGAACTTGCTCGTCAATGCGCGCGATGCCATGCCCAGTGGTGGCACGCTAACGATCACCACGCAAAACGCCTACCGGTCTGATGATGCGGCAGGTCCTAATCGCCCAACCAATTTTGTGGAACTGACGATTGCCGACACCGGCCACGGCATGCCACCAGGGATGGCTAGCAAGATTTTTGAACCCTTTTTTACTACCAAAGAAGTTGGCAGTGGTACTGGACTTGGCCTGGCGGTAGTGCACGGCATCGTTGATCAAACGGGAGGGCACATCGAAGTAGACAGCCTATCCGGCCATGGCACGACCTTTCGCATCCTGCTACCTGCGGCCAAATAAAGCCGCCTGAAAGCACAGCCGGAACCTACACCCTGGCTTGTCGACCCGGGCGAGCGAATCGATAATTCAAAGGTTATCCTTCATTCGCCACGAGTAGTCGATTAAGCGCTATCAATGCCAGCCGATCAAGAATCCGATGCAGCTCGCGAGATGACTCAGTGTGCCAACTACTTGAAGGCTCTCGGCGATCCAGTCCGCTTGCAAGTTGTACGAGCATTGCGAAGTGGCCCACTGAGCGTTAGCGATATCGCCCAATTGCTCGAAGAAGACGTCGCCAAGATTTCGCATCATTTGCGAGTACTCTATCACGCTAGTTTGGTAACTACGACGCGCGACGGCAAATACATCTACTATGAACTAAACACTGAATTCCTCTCAAACCGCCCAGCCAAAAAGTTGCTCGACTTCGGTTGCTGTAAGATCGAACTGCAGCAGTAAGGAACCGCAGGTCCTCAACGATCAAAGCCAAACAACTCTTCGCCTTCGTGCCGCACCCCTCTACAAAGCGACTCGACCATCTGGGCTGCTACGGCGCCAAAGGTCATGCCGTTACCGCCGAAGCCTAAGGCGAAATAACAGCTCGGATACTCTGGCACACTACCTATATACGGAAGTCCATCTTTGGTTTTGCCAAAGGTACCAGCCCATGCAAATGCCGTTTCCCAAACCAGGTCGGGCAACAGTTGCTGGATCTTCTGCTTGATGACCTCGGCCTTCTCGTTGACGACGCGATCCCTGTGTGCTGGACTGTAAAACCGATCGTCTTCACCGCCAGCCAACAGTCGATTGTCGGAGGTAATACGCATATAGAGATAAGGATCCTTGGCTTCCCACAACATCCAGTCTTTATGCCATGGCCCCAGGTCGCGAAGTGGTTCGGAGACGAGGGCGTAAGTATTGTCCAGATCAACAATACGGCGATTCAGCAAAGTGTGAGCCTCGAAGCCCGCGGCAATAATCGCCCGTCGGGCATGAATGATCGGACCATGCTCGGTGATCAACTTCACCCCGCTCTCGCTTGCCTGGTACTGATTGACCTGCGTACGATCGTAGACTCGACCACCACCAGCCAGGGTTTGCTGGAGCAACTCGTGCGAGAACTGGTATGGGTCGCAACTTGCAGCTTGTTGGGTCGACAACGCAGCTTGACCAGGGATATGAAAACGAGCCTGTAACGCATCACGTGTGTGATATTCGACATCCAACCCAGCGCGTTTACGCGCCCGCGATTCATGAGCCAGCCGCAAGGCCGACTTGCGATCCGATGCCAGGTAAACGCTGGTTGCACGTCGATAGCCAATCTGCTCTGTTACGTTGGCGGAAATCGTTTCCAGATAATCGATCGCTTCATGGCACAGACGATACGCCCGCTCAGCTACATTCAAGCCTCGCAGCCTCGCCAGCTCAACTAAAGGTACATCTACATCGTATTGGATTAGCGCGGTACTAGCCGACGTACTACCAGTGCATGCATGTCGGCGATCGACCACAACTACGTTGCAACCCAATTGTGACAAGCGACTGGCGATCAGCGAGCCTGTGATGCCTGCTCCAACGACAACGAAATCACAATGCTCGTCGCTCTCTAGCCCTGGATAGATGTTGGTCAATCCATTGCGAATGAGCCAGAACGGTGCAGGCGATGTAAGATTCATAACAATCGAGAAGTGGCGAGACGCACTTGGTCAACTCCATCAACTCGAGATGCAAGTGGTATGCCAAAATTCTGCATGCCGTAACGCGAGCTGGGCGAACTCATGCTTCAATTGGGACCGCGTAGCCACTGCTGCCAGGCGGTGGATTGGGTCGCCACGTAAGTCCACCGTCTGGCGACGGTGGCTACCTAGCGTGAAAAGATGCGCTGTCCAACTAAGAGTCGCTATGCTTACGTCATCGTGGCCACTTGAACTGCAGTACCACTACTAACACCGTTGGATGTAATGATGGCCGTCAAACTGCCTGCATTTAACGGCTTGGTGGAGAAGGTCACCACCAACGATGTCGCCGTCGCGGATGTTACCGTTCCGAGAGCGCCATTGTTGAATACGATAGTGTTGTTGGCTGCCGTGGTACTAAAGCCAAAACCGCTTATGGTGATGGTCGAAGCCGTGCGTGCGAGACTGGAAGTGCTGGCCGTGACCACGGGTTTGACGTTGGCGACTTGAACCGCAGTGCCACTGCTTACACCATTGGTCGTGACGACTGCTGTCAGGCTGCCGGCGCTTGTCGGACGAGTGGTGAATGTAACTGTCAGCGAAGTCGCAGTCGCCGCGGTTACAGTGCCAACGGCTCCATTGTTGAAGGTAACCGTGTTGCTGCCAGGTGTTGTGCTGAAACCGGAACCGGCAATGGTAATGGTGTTAGCGTTGGCATTCAGGCTGGCTGAACTGCTGGTTACGCCCGGAACCACGGTCGCGACCTGAACTGCGGTACCGCTGCTGGTTCCGCTAACCGACACGATGGCTGTCAAGTTGCCGAGCGTCGGCTTAGTAGAGAATGTCACAACCAATTGAGTGGCTGTCGCTGATGTTACTGTGCCAACCGCTCCGTTGTTGAAGGTAACCGTGTTGTTGCCAGCTGTTGTGCTAAAGCCGGCGCCATTGATGGTTATTGTGGTCGCACCTTGAGCTGCCGTGGCTGTGCTAACGGTGACCGCAGGTATAACCGAAGCCACTTGTACAGTTGAGCCGTTGTTGACAGAGTTCGATGTAACGGTCGCAGTCAAACTACCCAGCGCGGTAGGTTTGGTGCTAAAGGTTACCGTCAAAGAGGTGGCCGTCGCGGCAGTTACCGTACCTACCGCTCCGTTGTTAAAAGTAACCAAGTTGTTGGATGGGACAGTGCTGAAACCAAGACCAGTGATGGTAATGGTGGTGGCGGCAATGGACAGGTTCGATGTGCTGCTGGTAACCACTGGAACCACGGTAGCAACCTGCGTGGCCGTGGGATTGGCTTTACCACCAGTAGTAACGATGGCAGTCAAGCTACCAGCGCTGCGAGGTTTGGTCGTGAAGGTAACGGTCAACGACGTAGCCGTGGCAGCGCTGACAGTGCCGACCGCGCCGTTGTTGAAGACGACGGTGTTACTGGCTGGCGTGGTACTGAAACCGAAACCGGCGATCGTTACGCTGGATGCACTGGCCAATAGGTTCGTGGTAGCTGAAGTCACTACCGGTCGCACGCTTGCAACTTGAACTGCTGCCCCACTACTGAAACCGCTTACTGTTACGATAGCGGTCAAGTTTCCGGCAGTTGGCTGAGCAGAGAAGGTTACCGTCAGCGAAGTAGTCGTGGCAGCGGTCACTGAGCCGACAGCTCCATTGTTGAACACCACCGTGTTATTACCGAGGGTTGTGCTAAAGCCAGAACCATTAATGACAACCGTCGTGGCATCAGCATTAATATTCGACGTGCTGACAGTGACAACGGGTGAAACAGTCGCAACTTGTACGGCTGTGCCACTACCGATCGAGTTAGTCGTTACTGTTGCCGTCAGACTGCCAATGCCGGTCGGTTTGGTCGAGAACGTTACCGTCAGCGAGGTAGCCGTGGCCGCCGTCACGCTACCGACCGCTCCATTGTTGAAAGTCACAATGTTATTGCCGGCTGTTGTACTGAAGCCGAAACCAGCAATCGTCAAGCGGTTGGCCGAAAGAGCCAGGTTGGCTGTGCTAGTGGTGATGACCGGAGCCACCGCCGCGACTTGAACTGCTGAACCGCTGGTGACACCGTTGGTGGTAATCACGGCAGTTAGACTACCAGCGTTGGTAGGTTTGGTGGTGAAGTTCACCGTCAATGAAGTGGCCGTGGCCGAAGCTACGGTACCCACGGCACCGTTGTTGAACGTGACCGAATTGTTGGCCGCGGTTGAACTGAAGCCGGAGCCATAGATTGTGATCGATGTCGAATTGGCAGGTAGATTCTCCGTACTGCCAGTGACAATCGGCGTTACGGTCGCTACCTGTACTGCCGTGCCACTGCTAACGTCGTTGGATGTCACGATTGCCGTTAGTGTTCCCGCACTGATATTTGACGAGAACGTTACTGTCATCGACGTTGAAGTAGCTGATGTTACAGTGCCTGTGACACCGTTATTGAAGGTAACAATATTGTTTTCAGCTGTCGTATCAAAACCGCGGCCAGCAATGGTCAAGGTGGTGGCACTCAAGGCCAGAGAGCTGGTGCTGGAAGTTATGATCGGTCGTCCAGTAGCAACTTGAATCGCATCACCACTGCTAACTGAATTGGACGTTACCACAGCCGTCAGATTGCCAGCAGTCGTTGGCTTCGTGCTAAAGGTCACAGTCAGCGAGATGGCAGAAGCGGCTGTTACCGTACCGACTGCACCGTTGTTGAAGACCACAGTATTGTTGCCGGCCGTGGTCGAGAATCCAAAGCCAACGATAGTTACCGTATTGGCATTAACTGCCAGGCTGGTCGTTCTAGCTGTCACCACTGGAGTGACGGTGGCTACTTGCACTGCGGCACCGGCGCTGACACCACGCGAGACCACCGTCGCCGTCAGGGAACCCGCTGATCGAGGTTTGGTGCTAAAAGTAACCGTTAGTGAAGTAGCGGTGGCAGCGGTCACCGAACCGACAGCGCCGTTGTTGAAGGTGACCGTGTTTTGGGCTGCGGTGGTGCTAAAGCCGGAACCTTGAATGGTGACGGTCGATGCATTGGCGCCTAAGTTCGCCACGCTGCTCGTAATCACAGGCTTGACATTAGCCACTTGAACCGAGGTAGCGCTAGTGGTCCCATTGGTCGTGACCGTGGCCAACAGACTGCCCGCGGTGGGTGGGGTCGTGAACGAAACTGTGAGCGTGGTGGCCGTGGCACTATCAACTGTTCCTTCCGCACCGCCGCTGAAGGTCACAGTATTGTCAGCGGCCGTAGTGCTAAAGCCCACACCGCTGATCGTCAACGTGGCTGCGTTGGCAGCCAGGCTGGCACTGTTAGCTGTTGCCACGGGTCGTACCACAGCTACCTGAACCGCGGTACCGCTGGACTTGGTACTGGTTGTAACCGTCGCGGTCAATTCGCCCATCGTCGTAGGCTTGGTTGTAAAAGTAACCGTCAACGTTGTGGATGTAGCGCTGGATACAGTACCCACGGCTCCATTGTTGAAGACGACGGAGTTATTGGCTGCCGTGGTTGAGAATCCAAAGCCAGAAATGGTCAGCGTGCTAGCGGAGGCAAGCAGCGTCGCGTTCCGGAGCGTGACAAATGGAATCACAGTTGCGACTTGTACCGCTGTGCCGCTGGATTTGGAATTGGTCGTTACGACCGCAGTCATGTTTCCGACAGAGCTGGGGCGTGTTGACAAGTTGACCGTTAGGGTCGTGGCTGTAGCGCTGGTCACTGTGCCCACAGCTCCGTTGCTGAGGGTAACTTGATTGTTGGAGGCAGTCGTGTCGAAGCCCAAACCGTTGATCGTCAGCGTAGTCAAACCGGCAGATTGATCTGTGGTACTGCTGGTAACGACTGGCTTGATCGAAGCCACTTGGACCGCGTTGCCACTGGGCATCCCCGAGGTGGTCACAATGGCCGTCAAGTTACCAGCTTTGGGCTTGGTGGAAAGCGTGACCGTTAGCGAGGTGGCAGTAGCAGCAGAGACCGTACCCACAGCACCATTGTTGAACGTAACCAAATTATTAGCGGCGGTAGTACTGAAGCCGGTACCTGCGATCGTAACCGTGGTCAGATCTGCTGCCAGAGTTGTAGTACTGGTGGTAACTCGCGGAGCAGTGGCCGCGGAAGCTGCTACCTGGGCTACTTGGACAGCAGCACCGCTGGGACGCGAATTGGAAGTCACGACTGCTGTCAAACTGCCCGTACTGGTAGGCCTGGTCGAGAACAAAACGGTCAAGGCTGTTCCGTTGGATGCAGTGACTGTTCCGACAGCACCACGATTGAATGTAACCGTGTTATTGGCAGCCACTGGATCGAAACCAAATCCATTGATGACGAGCGTTGTACCGGTCGATGCCAGGTTCGATGTACTGGTTGTCACCAGTGGATTGATCGTAGCCACTTGAACGGCAGTTGTATTGCTCTTGCCATTGGTGGTCACCGTCGCTGTCAAATTGCCGGCTTTGGGATTGGTCGTGAAGGTGACGGTTAGCGAGGTAGCGCTGGCGGAAGTGACGGTACCAGCACCACTACTGAAGGTGACCGTGTTATCACCGGCAGTCGAACTAAAGCCTTGTCCTGCGATAGTGATCGTCGTCAGGTTCGCATTTAACGAGGCAGTGCTAACGGTAATCGCAGGCTTGACACTAGCAACTTGAACGGCAGCTTCGCTGCTGGTCGAACCGTTAGTGACGATTGCCGTCAGGTTACCGGCAGTTGGTTTGGTTGAGAACGTTACCGTAATCGAGGTGGCAGTGGCACTGGTAACCGTACCTACAGCCCCGTTGTTGAGAGTGACTGTGTTGCTACCAGCCGTTGTATTAAAACCAAACCCGTTAATGACGACCGTAGTGGCTGCTGGACTGAGATCTGTAGTGCTGCTAGTCACCACAGGAATCACATTGGCGACTTGAACACCGGCGCCACTGCTCTTACTGTTGGTGGTTACACTGGCCGTTAAACTACCCATCCCAGTCGGCTTGGTCGAGAAGGTCACGGTCAGCGCCGTGCTAGTAGCGGATGTGACCGCACCCACAGCACCATTGTTGAACGTTACGGTGTTGTTGGCGGCTGTCGTATCAAAGCCCGCACCGTTGATCGTAATCGTCGTCGCGTTAGCTCCCAACGTTGATGTGCTACTGGTAACTACCGGAGTGATCGATGCCACTTGAACGGCTGAGCCATTGCTGATGCCGTTGACACTGATTTGAGCTGTCAGATTGCCAGCTTCTGGTTTGGTAGTGTAGGTGACAGTCAGAGTGGTCGATGACGCCGAACTGACTGTGCCGACCGCTCCGCTGCTGAAGGTGACCACGTTGTTGGCAGCCGTTGAATCAAAGCCAAAGCCATAGATCATCACGGTTGCTTCGTCAGCTGCGTAGCTGGTCGTACTGCTGGTGATGACGGGGATTACCGAAGCAATTTGAACTGGTGTTCCGCTGGTCTGCGAACTAGTCGTTACCACCGCAGTCAAACTGCCCGCGGTCGTTGGATTGACTGAGATCGTGACCGTCAGCTCGGTGCTGGTCGCGTTGCTGACACTGCCTACGGCACCGTTGTTAAACACAACGGTATTTTGAGAGGCGGTTGTATCAAAGCCGAATCCATTGATGGTTATGGTGCTCGCGCTAATACCCAGCGTTGCGGTACTACTGGTAACCACCGGCTTAACCGTGGCCACTTGCACTGCAATGCCGCTGGTTTCGGTATTGGTGGTAACGACGGCAGTTAGATTGCCCACGGCAGTGGGTTTGGTGGAGAAGGTAACGGTCAGCGTCGTAGCCGTGGCAGCCGTGACCGTGCCCAAGGCGCCATTGTTGAAAGCGACCGAGTTATTGGCGGCTGTTGTGCTGAAGCCAAAGCCGTTAATGGTAACAGTCGAGGAATTGATCGGCAGACTTACCGTCTTGCTGGTGACCACTGGAACGACAGTTCCGACTTGAACTGCCGAACCACTACTAACTCCATTGGTAGTTACAATCGCCGTAAGACTGCCCGCCGATGTAGGTCGCGTGGTGAGAGTTACGGTCAGTGAGGTAGCGGTGGCAGAGCTGACTGTGCCAGCTGCTCCGTTGTTGAACAGCACCGTATTGTTGGAAGCTGTCGTATCAAAGCCAGTACCGTTGATAACCAGCGTGGCAGTGTTGGCATTGACCTTCAAGCTCGAATTAGCATTGACCACGGGTACAACTTTGGCCACCTGCACCGCAGTTCCACTGCTAACACCGTTGGAGGTAACGACGGCCGTTAAGCTACCGCCACTGGTCGGCTTGGCCGTGAAGGTCACGGTGAGGCTAGTCGCGGTCGCACTGGAAACAGTACCCGCTGCTCCTTTGTTAAACGTAACCGTGTTGTTAGCATCCGTCGCATCGAACCCCACACCATCGATGGTGACGCTCGAATCCGTGGCCAAGAGATCAGCGGTGCTCAAGGTAATCGCGGGCTTGACCGACGCAACTTGGACCGCCACACCACTGGCTACCGAATTGGTAGTTACGATTGCAGTTAACTCGCCAGCCGACGTAGGTTTAGTCGAGAATACCACCGTCAACAACGTTGCCGTGGCATTGGTAACTGTACCGACCGCGCCATTGTTGAAAGTGACCAGGTTGTTACCTGGTGTCGTGCTGAATCCCAAACCACTAATCGTCAGTCCGTTGGCCGTGGCGGCTAACGCGTTGGTGCTGCTAGTGACCACTGGCACTACAGTGGCTACCTGAGTAGCGACGCCACTGGTAACGCCGCTGGTCGTAACTATGGCAGTCAGGCTGCCAGCGGAGGTTGGCTTGGTCGTTAACGTTACACTCAGCGAGGTAGAGGTGGCAGCGGAAATCGTGCCTACTGCGCCATTATTAAAGGACACAGTGTTTTGGTTGGCAGTGGAACTAAAACCTACACCGGTGATCGTCAAACTAGTGGCGCTAGCGGCCAGGTTATCTGTGATTGCAGTAACTGCCGGTGCAACGCTAGCGACTTGCACAGCAGTGCCGCTGCTGACGGCATTGGAAGAGACTGCCGCAGTCAAGCTGCCGACCGATGTCGGGCCTATCGAGAAGGTCACGGTCAAGCTGGTGGCCGATGCGCTCGTCACTAAGCCCGCAACTCCATTGTTGAACGTGACCAGGTTGTCTTCTTCGGTGCTGCTAAAGCCGAACCCATTGATGACAATCGTCGCTGCGCTGGCTGCGAGAGTGGATGTCGAAGAGGTCACAACGGGCTTGACCGTCGCAACTTGAACCTGGCTACTGGCGACACTGTTGGTGGTCACAATCGCTTTCAGTGGTCCGGCGGCAGAGGGCAACGTCGACAAGGTGACTGTCAGGGCAGTGGCTGTCGCACTGGTAACTGTACCCGCCGCACCATTATCGAAGACAACGGTGTTGTTGCCCGCTGTGGTTGAGAAGCCGGTGCCCGCGATCGTGATGGTCGTCGCATTGGCTGCCAAATCAGTTATGCTCGATGTCACTACGGGCACGACCGAAGCCACTTGCACGGCCGTTCCACTCGACTTGTTATTGCTGGTGACAACCGCGGTCAAACTGCCCGCGGTCGTTGGTTTGGTTGTAAAACTTATCGATAACGTGGTGGCAGTGGCGGCGGAAATCGTAGCCACGGCACCATTGTTGAATACTACAGAATTGTTCGCAGCAGTAGCATCGAAACCGGATCCATAAATGGTCATGGTCGAGGCATCTGCAGCCAACTGTAGACCACTATTGACATTGACCACAGGATTGACGGCAGCCACTTGAACCGCAGCACCACTGCTGTGACCATTGGTGGTAACCACCGCTGTCAAATTACCAGCGGCACTAGGTTTGTTGGCAAACGTCACAGTTAGCGCCGTGGGCGTAGCGTTAGTTACTGTACCGCTGGCACCGCCTGTGAACGTAACCGAATTGTTCTCTTCGATAGTATCAAAGCCGAAGCCATCGATCACGATGGTGGCTGCGTCGGCTGCCAGGCCAGCAGTGGATGTAGTCACCGTCGGAATCACTGTCGCCACCTGGACGGCAGCACCATTGACCACGCCGTTGGAACTGACGATAGCCTTCAGTTCGCCGGCGGTGGTAGGCTTGGTCGTTAGGCTGACTGTGAGTGAAGTGGTCGTAGCTGAAATGACAGAGCCAACTGCGCCATTGTTGAACGTGACTGCGTTATTGGCTGCGGTCGGATCGAAACCAAAACCGTCAATCGTCAGCGTCGAAGCGTTGGCTGCGAGATTATTTGTACTGCTGCTGACCACTGGTCGCACAGTGGCAACTTGAATCGCAGAACCATTATTGACGTTGTTGGTTGTTACGATAGCCTGCAAGTTACCTGAAGCAGGCATTGAGGTTAATGTCACCTCCAGCAGTGTAGGTGATGCGCTGGCCACAGTACCGACTGCGCCCGAATCAAAGACCACCGAATTGTTAGCGGCGGTGGCGTCAAATCCCATACCAACGATCAGCACACTCGCGGCGTTCGCGGCCAACTTGGCCGCGGCATTGGCGGTAACAACCGGCGCTACTGAGGCCACAACCGCTGATTGACCGACCGCTGAGTTAGTCGTAACGGTCGCGTTGAGTAAGCCGGCCGTCGTAGGCTTCGTGGTAAAGTCAACTGTTAATGAGGTATTGGTCGCTGCCGAAATGGTACCAACCGCGCCATTGTCAAACGAAATCGAGTTGCTGGCCAGCGTGGTATCAAAACCAAAACCGGCGATAATGACTGATGAATCATTGGCCGAGATAATCGAAGCCGAATTGGCCGTGATTACCGGAATGACTGTAGCGACTTGCACCGCCGTACCACCGCTGATCGTATCGGTAACCACGCTCGCACTGAGCACTCCCGCCACGGTCGGTTTCGCGGTGAATGTAACCGTCATCGAAGTATTGGTGGCCGATGTCACCAATCCTGTTGCACCATCGTCCAAGGTGACCACATTGTCGGCCGCCGTTGTATCAAAACCATAACCCGCGATGATCAGCGTCGTGGCGTTGGCCGCCAAGTCGGCTGTGCTACTGGTAATCACTGGGGTGATCGTGGCTACCTGCACCGCAGAACTGCTGCTGGCTCCATTGGTGACGACCGAAGCCGATAAGTCACCTGCGGCGGCAGGTTTGACCGAGAACGTAACGGTCAACAGTGTGGCCGTGGCGGTCGTAACCGCCCCCACTGCACCATTGTCGAAAGTGACCAGATTGTCGCCTGCGGTTGTATCAAAGCCGAAGCCCGCGATCGTGACGGTTGTTTGGTCGGCCGCCAGGTCAGCGATCGAACTGGTGATCACAGGAATGACCGTAGCCACTTGAACCAAGGAACCGCTACTAATCGAGTTGGTAGCTACGGATGCCGACAGACTGCCAGCCGTGGTGGGGTTGGCCGAAAACGTGACTAGCAAACTGGTAGGCGTAGCAGTCGTTACTGTACCGGCTGCACCGTTGTCGAAGGTGACCACATTGTTGGCAGCTGTGGTGTCAAAGCCAAAACCAAGGATGGTGACGGTGGTGGCAGACGCCGAAAGACTGGCGGTCGCGGATGTGACTTCAGGAATCACCGAAGCAACCTTAACAGCTGCAGCACTAGCTACGCCGTTAGTGGTAACGGTTGCACTCAGATCGCCTGCCAACAAAGGTTGCGTCGTAAACGTCACCGTCAAACTGGTGGCCGTTGATGCAGTGACTGTACCAACTGCTCCATTGTCAAAGGCTACCGAGTTACTTGCCGGTGAAGTACTGAAACCAAAGCCACTGATCGTTAGCGAGCTTGCACCGGCACTCAAATTGTCTGTATCGATGGTCACGACGGGTCGAACATTGGCCACCTGAACCGCCGCACCACTACTGACACCTCCCGTGCTAACACTAGCGGTCAACGCACCAGCCGCTGATGGACCAGTGCCAATGGAAACTGTAAGCGAAGTTAGCGTGGCTGCGGTTACCGTACCTACAGCGCCGTTGTTGAATGTGACCACGTTGTTACCGGGCGTAACTGCATCGAAGCCAAAGCCGTCGATCGTTAGCGTAGTAGCATCTGCATCTATTGGCGCAGTGCTAGAGGTGACTACCGGACGAACCGTGGCAATTTGAACAAAGGCACTACTGGCGTTCGTGTTGGTGGTAACAATCGCGGACAAGTTGCCGGCCGTCTCAGGCTTGGTCGAAAGCGTGATGG
The DNA here is from genome assembly GCF_056494185.1 of Rania fehmarnensis. NCBI lineage: Bacteria > Pseudomonadati > Planctomycetota > Planctomycetia > Pirellulales > Pirellulaceae > Rania > Rania fehmarnensis. The sequence goes on along the minus strand of NZ_CM151398.1, from coordinate 1,188,598 downwards.
TCAGCAACGTCGCCGTAGCGGTATCTACCGTTCCGGCTGCGCCGTTGTCGAATACGACCGTATTGTTAGCCGCTGTGGTATCGAAGCCAAAACCGCTGATCGTCACCGTTGTGGCATCAGCAGCCAACAACGTTGTCTTGGCGGTAACTACGGGTATGACTTCAGCAACTTGGGTAGACGTGCCGACTACCGAATTGGAAGTCACCGTGGCATTCAAGTCACCTGCAGCAGTTGGTAGCGCAGTAAACGTTACTACCAACGACGTGGGTGTTGCCGAAGTAACCGTACCGGCTGCGCCATTGGTAAAGGCTACGGTATTGTTCGCTGCAGTGGGTGAAAAGCCAAAGCCATTGATGGTTATCGAAGTCGCGTTGGCATCTAAGTCGGAGGTATCGACAGTGACAACCGGCTGAATCGAAGCAACTTGCACCGCGCTGCCGTTACTGACGCTATTGGTGGTCACAACCGCCGTCAGGCTACCTGCGCTGGTAGGTGGAGTCGTTAGGTCGACAGTTAGCTGAGTGGCAGTGGCCGCGGAGATTGTGCCGACCGCACCGTTGTTAAACACAATCGAGTTGCTGGCAAGCGTGGTACTGAAACCAAATCCATCAATCGTGATCGAAGCCGCATCTGCTGCAAGGCCGGTGGTATTGGCAGTGACTACTGGCCTGACCGTGGCCACTTTAACCGGTGCGCCGCTACTGACGCTGTTGGTTTCGACCACCACTGTCAGATCGCCAGCATCGGTCGGCGGCGTGGTGATCGACACGCTGAGCGTCGTGCGAGTCGCGGTCGTCACAGTACCTTGAGCACCGTTGCTGAGCTGCAAGACGTTGTTGGCAGCGGTTGTATCAAAGCCTGAACCAATAATGGTCATCGTAGTCGCATCAGCCGCCAGCGCGGCGCTGCTGGCAGTGACCACAGGCACAATGGTAGCCACTTGCACGGCAGAACCACTATTGCCGGCGGGGGTGGTCACAATTGCCGTTAGGGGGCCGGCTTCATCAGGTGGATCGGTAAACTCCACGGTCAATTGCGTAGTAGTGGCAGCAGTGACCGTCCCGATCGCGCCGTTGTCAAACGTCACCGCCACATTGGAGACGATAGGATCAAACTCTGTGCCCGTGATGATGATCGCGGCCACATCGGGTAACAGATCACTGGTATTTTGCGTGACCGTGACCGCAAACAGATCACGTTCTTCCAGCGATTCGAAGGGAGTTCGGCGGTCCTGGCGATCGCGGCGGCGCTGGTATCGCACATCTTTGCTTGACTTGAACCAAGAAAATAGGCGCAGCTTGTCCCAGAACGACGGATTCTTTGCCACAGTAGTCTCACTCGCAATCGGTATGTACGGGTGCGGGAACAAATGCGCGACATGCGGCAATTGCACCGTGCCAGACATTACCTTCAGAGGAGGGAGGGGCACCGCCAGGTGAAGATGGAATGTTTCGTCCTACTTCGGGTGGGCGGACTTGAGGCATGAGACAGATATAGAAGAAATCCCAAATTATTTGGAATTTCACTACGCAAGCGGATTAGGCGATCACTCTGTAGCGGAAGCCGTCAAGGCTTTCGGCATTGTCATGCCAGCGGATCTAAGCATGTTGGCGCCGAGCACACAGAAAGCCCGAAATGCTTGACGCATTCCGCTACGCGTCTGGTGGTTCGCGGCGCTGGTCGCTTCGATAGTTTCGATGGTTACTTAGCGGCTTTCTCGAAAACAACGAAGTAATTCTCTTTCAAAATGTCTTTGATTTCGTCAACCTTCTTGAAGCCGCACGAGAGGACTTCGCTTTCGAAGACTTCTTGGCCGGCGCGAACGTGCTTCATCGTCCAATCCGTGCTTTCGCCTTCGACCCGCTTGAAATCAATTAAGAATAACTTGCCACCCGGTTTCAGGGCGGCGTGGATCGAGGTCATCGTCTTTTGCGGGAATTCGAAGTGATGATAGGTATCGCAGATGTACACCGCATCTACCGACTCCGATGGCAGTTTGGAATCGTCGGCTGTGCATAACACTCCTTGAATATTCTTCAGCCCCAGTTCGCGACTAGTGTTGGCGATGTGATCAATGAAATTCTGAGCAATGTCGACGGCCAGCACTTGTCCCTTCTCGCCGACTTCGGCGGCAAATAAACGCGTGAACAGGCCCGTGCCGGCCCCTACGTCAGCAATAGTCATCCCCTTACTCAAACTAAGCGCTTTGACAATCTCTTCGCGCTTGGAAAATACTTCGCGACTTTCGATCTCGAAGCGTTCCACATATTCTTTCACATTTGGATCGCGGAAGCTGTCGTTGATTCCCGGCCGGACGCTTTTCTCTTGAGCGGCCACAGGTGAAATGCAGGTGGCAGACAGCAGCATCAAGCCGATGAGTGAGTTGAGTCGCATAATCAATTCCAAAGTCAGGTGAGATGAAATGCAGGAATCTACGATGACTTAGCACCAAACTTTTCGTCCCATTTGGCGCGCAACGAAGCTTGCAGGCGATCCTGAAAACCAGGCGGCATGGCGTAGGGCTGGCCCGCTTTGTATAGCGAGATGGTCTGACGAATATTGTCCACCACGACCTGGCAAGGATTGCATCCAGCCAGATGGTCTTTGAATTCGTCGCATATCTCGTCCAATTGCTGGCCGTCGACGTAGTCGTTCAGTGCTTTGAGCAGTTCTTCGCAGGTCATGAAGCGGTACCCTTACCAGTTCCCCTAAGATTATTGATTCGCGACGGTGGAAAAGGTTACAAAAATTATCCGTGATTGTGGTCGGAAACCATCGCCTGATCGGCGTCCCCAAACTTTTTGGTCAACCTTTCCCTCAGGGCCAGCCGCGCCCTCAACAATCGGACTTTGACAGTCGACTCGGTCAGCTCGAGAGCGGCGGCTGTCTCTTTGACCGATAACCCTTCGACGTCTCGCAGAATGAATACCAAGCGATACTTTTCATCCAGGTCCAAAAGTGCGCGATCGATCTCCCGCTGCGTCTCGGCCTGCTCGGCCAATTCATCAGGCGTCAGAGTCCAAGGCGCAATGAACTCTGGATGCGGTACATCCTCGTAGCTGTCCCCTGCCCCGATGGCCGACATTTGAATCATGCTCAGGCCACGTTTCTTGCGAAGGATCTTCAAGGCATGATTGCTGGCAATCCGCAAGACCCAAGTCTTTACCGACGATTCTTCACGAAACTGCTCGATGTTCTCAATCAGTGAAAGAAAGGTCTGCTGCGTTACATCTTCGGCGTCTTGCGATTGACGCAAAATACGAAAGGCCAGCCCATAGACTTGCGGTTGCAAACCCTCGATCAACTTCTGAAAGGCAGCAAAATCTCCGGCTTTTGCTTGTCGCAATAGCTCTAGATCCTGCGCTCGCGCTGAGGTGGTCGTCTCCATCGGCACTCTTACCAGTCCTAATAGTCACAAGACACAAAACAATTCTCGACAATCGCGTAGCGGAAGCCGTCAAGGCTTTCGTTGCTTTCGCACAACCATTATACCTGTGCCGACCGGGTTTTGATGCAGTACTCGTAGCCGATCTCGCCAGTGATTGGATGAATTAAGCGTGACGTATCCAAAGTCTGGCGACTTCGGCTACTGCAGATCAAACTTGAGCGTGTGCTCGACCGGCACCAGTGCCTGAGCAATCGCCTCAACCAGGGGCTTACGTTCAGCTTCGGTTTCGGCCACTGCCTTTTCAAAATTCTCTTGGCCCGCCGAGCCGTGGAAGACTTGTTTGACTTGCTTGGTTTCATACGCTTGCTTGGCATAGACGGCAGCGTCGATTTTGGCAAAGGCATCTAGAAAGGGGCTGGTTTCAAATTCACTTGCCAGGTTGATACCCCGGGCCACTTGCTCGGCCGTGAACGTCTTGGCAGCGGAACCCCATGTAACCTTTACGGGCTTATCATCATTACCGACAATCTTCAGCGTGAAGCGATTTAGTTTTTCGGCAAAGGGCACTAACGAGAAACCGCTGCGCAGGGAATTGTCATCGTCGATCTCGCCTTGCGCACAATAAGGATATTGAGTACTGACGAGTTTCAGCTGGCCGCCAGCAAATTCCTTGACCGTGTGCTGGCCCTGGGTGGTTGCCTGGTTCGCAGCCAAATCAACTTCGATTGTGCCGATGTGGCCATCCAAGCCCATGGCAGTCAGAAATGCATAGGCCATGATCGCCTGGCCCGCCCAGCCTGGATGAATGCCATCTTTACCAGCCACTGCGTACTGCTCGGCTGTTTTGTTGAACCGCCCAGGAGCAAGAACTTGCTGTTGGTACATGGGCCAGAAGATATCAGCAAAACGCACTTGCTCGGTTTGAGCCACTTCGAGGGCAATGTCGCGGAGCGCACACAAGTTCAAGTTGTGCTCTTCCAAGGTACCGGATTTGCCTTTGACCCACGCAGCCACTTTGCCCGAACAACCCGGTGAACCGACCACAACGCGGACGCCGTTGTCCTTAAACTTGCGAACGATGGCTGTGTAGTGATCGCGATACCAGTTTCCATTGGTGACGTCAAAGGGCCGATAACGCGCGTCGTTCATGCCATAGCAGAGTGTGGCCAGCGTGGGTTTGAAGGTCAAACAGTCGCGATCCATACGCTTGAGAAAACCATCGGTCTTCTCGCCACTCCATCCATACTGCCGAACCGTAACCTGCAATTCGGGCACACAGGCGGTGAAGTAGTTTTCAATGATCCGCGAATACAACTTCTGTTCCGTGATCGAATCACCAACGACTGCCAGGCGATCGCCAGTCTTCACCAGCAACGGTCCAGGCGCAGTCGCTTTGGCAGGATTGAAAATCGCAAAGGCCTCATCCTCGGGCTTGGGTTCGTATTCATACGCTGCGCGGATGACCGAACTGGCAGCCTTGTCCTGTGCCCAACAAGAAATGGGCAGCACTAGCACTGACAAACACACAAGCCCAATCAACTGTGCACGCATGATATTTTGCTCTCTGAGAAGGAGTCTGTGAGAAGTAAGTGGGTGCCCGTTCGCCAGGCACGTGTTACGTGCTGGCCTTATTAACAAAGTTCTTCTTGACCAGCAAGAAGCACCAGGCGATCAGGCCGGTATTTATCGCGGCAAACAACAAGAACACCCAAAAGCCTTCGATCTCCATGGCACTGGCATGTTGGGGAGCCAGTTCGGCCAAACGAGTTTCACCCAGCGATGATAAACGTATGACTTCTCGACAAACGCTCATGCCCAGAATTGTGCTTACCAATCCGAGACTACTGATCACGAGAGGGCCGAGTTGAATCTGTGGTTGGTCGTGTGCACTGCGCTGGATACGATACCAGCCATAGAACTGGGCCAGCAATCCAGCGACGGCCATCGCCAAGTATAAACGGGCCATTGGTCCCAAAAATTCAGCGGCGCGCTGAGGAGCCGATGCATAATATGCGATCCCTCCGAGCATCGAAGCAATCAATCCAAAGATCGCTAACTTGGGTAGCTGGGACAGAGTTCGACTTTCCACTGCCAAGCCATGAGTGAGGCGATATCGAATCTGCCAACCCAACCACATGCACATGGTAGGAATCGCGCCTAATCCCCACACCGCTAACCGCGGTAGAATCTGCGGCTCGAAGTAAACTTGCCTGTCCTGCGTGTAAAACTCGCGCCATTTGTCGGGACTGGAAACGCTAAGCAAATGATTTTCGGTCCAGGAATAAGCCACAAACGCTACGCATAGAAACGGCAACAGGCCGGTAATGGCGCGCACTACCGGGCCTCGGCGTGTTAGCCACTGACTGCGCAGCACGTATAGCGCATAGAAGCCGATGATTAAAATCGGCAGGATGCTCATCCAGCGATTAAACAACAACAAGTTAGCTGTATAGAATTCGCGCTGATAGAGAATCTGCACAAACAGCAGTGGAGCCACACCGGCTGTGATGGCGCCGGAGAGCATGGTGGGGATCCAATCCGCCAGAATTGTCTCGGCCGTCGCGGGCTGTTGGACTGCAGTTTCGGCTGTCTTGGCCCCCAAGCGCAGACGGCCCGTAATCACGCTCCAGGCCAGCCAGGCAGTACCCGCCAGAACATAGTTCATAAACAGCACATGCACGGCCAACGTCAAGACAAACAACACCAAGTAGAAGGCTGTCGCAGTTGGTAAACCGAACGGGAAGGTTGTGTCCATCAATTAAACTCTTAGCGGCCCTGCCGACGTTTGCTAGCCAGTTCTTGCAGTGCCCGGTGACGGGCATGAACGTCTGCAGGCTCAGATCCAGCTTCATCCAAGTAAGACTGGATCCGCGCTTTAATCGTTTCGTAGTCGGCCTGGTCATTGGTCGCGATTTGATCCATTGGCGAGCCCCGATGATGCCACGCCAAAAATTGCACCAAGGCTTCAACCTCTTCTGCCGTGCCCGCAAACGGTGGCATAAAAGGCTTGGTCTGTTGCAACTGAGCAATGTTCAGTCGCATTTGTTCCATGGACCAGGAGCTAGTCAATTCGTCAACTGCGTTTACTCCGCCGATCGTATGACAAACGCTACATTGCTCCCGAAACACTAACGCCCCTTGCCTGAGCTGCGCGTTAGGCACGCGGTCGGCATGCCGCAGTGGGTACTCGTCTGGGCGCGTGCTCAATCCGCTTAACCGCAAAGCAGCTACTTCGTCTTTGTGGATGCTGTTGCTATACAGGGTCTCGCGAATAGTGAACGGCTTGCGAACTCCTTCGCGTACAAACTCGCCCCCAGCAGTAGCGCCAAAGGCCAGCAGAACCAGCAGCGCCGCTGATGCTCCGTTGATGAACAAGCGACCATACCATAATGCGACCAGGCAATAGATGCCGACCAAGGCTGAGGAGCCAACTGCAATCGTGAAGAACATAGTCATGGCAACCGAACCACCAGTTGCCCAAGCTCGACTGTCGGCAGGCATCGAACCCACGTACCAAATCCCCAGCAGTGGCATCAGGATCATCGGGACTAACAACATGGCTACCTGATGAACCAGTTGTTCGCGCTGCGGCCGATCGAGTCCGGGAATAAAGTTAACCACCACCAGGCCCACCAGCGATGCCACTGACATAGCAGCTACGGTGCGATACAGCAGCGATGGCCAGAAACCCGCGTTGAAGAAACCTACCCAGACATGCTTGGAAGTCACCCAATCGCCCGGCGTCAATTGCCAACTCAGGATGCCGTTGATCCAAAACAGGCTGAACCAGGCCGCGGTCGTATACAGTACGAGCAATGTCAATCGCGTTCGATCGTTTAAATACTTCCCGTATCGATAAAAGGCGTAACCACTGACAACTTCTAAAGAGAAGAACGTCCACTCGGTGGCCCAAACCCAATGGAATGACGTGACCATAATGCCAATCGTGCGCGGACTGACCTGAATAGAAGTGAACCACATGGCCACCCCAGTTACCGCTCCCATGACGAAGCTAACCAGGACCAGAAACTTGAAGTAACTGTCCAGGAAGGCGCGGGCTACCGTGCTGCGACCGTTCATGGCCAGCCACTGCAGATAGCACATCAGAAAGCCGCCACCGATCGCGAACTGCGCCAGAAAGACGTGAAAGATTCCCAGGCCACCAATGGCCAGCCCTTTCATCAGTGGTCCGAAATCATTGATCGGAAAGACATCATGTACCATAACGACTCGTGACTATTGCTCTCGCACAAACACAACTTCATTCGACTAAGCACGCAACCGCCACTGATTATCCTGGCTGGGCAGGCTGAACGATAGCCCACGCCCATTCTCGCCAACCCCTGTTGAGCACTTCGCCACATCCAATTGGAGATCAATTCGAAGCGGCTTTGCGTGTCAGGACGCAGGCAACTTCATGCAAGCCGGTCGGATGTTCGATGCGGTCGGTGTGTGGGTCCCAGTGCCATAGGGAACCGTCGAACAATTGTTGCATCCTCGCCATTTCACAATGAAACGGCGGCCCAGGGCAGTTGTCGGTCTGCATAAAGAGTGCAAACAGATTTCCACCTGGCCGCAGCCAGGTGCCAAGCAGTTGGGCGTAGCTCTCCCACTGACTCGGATTGAGCGCGCAGAGGCAGGTCTGCTCGTAGATCGCATCGAAACGCTGCTGCCGACAATAACTCAAGATGTCAGATTGCACCACCTGGGCTGTCAGGTTTCGATTTTGTAGTTCAGCGCTCAGCCACTGCACGGCTGCGTCGGCAAAATCCACGGCTGTGACGTCAAAGCCTCGCTGGGCCAATTCGATGACTTCATGTCCACGACCGCAACCGGGCACAAGAATCTTACACGGTTGCAGCTGCCCGGAGGTTAACCAGCCCAGGAGCATAGGACTGGGTTGTCCACGATCCCATCCGGTCTTGCCTTCGTCGTAACGAACTTGCCAGTCACGACTGGACATCGCAGAAGTCGAGGCTTCGCCTGCGGCGCACTGCAATCGCTTGTCAGTTTCAGCACTCATCGCGCAAGATCTTCCGTGGAATGAAGAATTCAAGTAACGCTGGACGGGCTCGACTTGTCGGACATGTGTTTAGCGATGTACGCTGGTTCGCCCATGCGTTGCAGCAAGTCGATCTGCAACTCCAGCCAATTCATATGCTGCTCTTCATCCAAAGCGATCTTCTCAAAGAGCTGACGAGTTCCAATGTCGCGAGCCTGGCTGGCTTGAATCGAGGCCGTCGTATAGAACTCGATGGCTTCTTTCTCGTCAGCCAAATCGGCTTCGAACATCTCTTTAAGGGTTGACGCTCGCAAAGGAGTCTTTTGAAGCTGAAGCTTGGGGTCACCTTTGAGAAACAGAATTCGCACCAAGAACTCTTCAGAATGCCCCAACTCTTCCTGCATTTCCTCGCGCATCTTGTCAGCCAACAAGCCCATGCCCCAATCGTCTAGAACGCACGCGTGCAGTTGATACTGGTGCATCGCAGATAGTTCCATAGACAGTGCCTGTTGCAGATCCGCGATCGTAGTTGTACTCGACATGTATGCTTTCCTCGTATTATGGCCAATGGCTCAAAAGGTCTGATGACACGGGCGCGGCCGTCGGATGACTGGCGTGATATCGAACTGGTAGTCCAAGCAGATAATCTCTCAGGCAACTCCGGATTGCACCAGTTCGGATTGGACGCTGGGAAATCCAGCGGATTTCCATGCAGTATACCCGCCCGTGAGGTTCACGACATTGTCGAACCCGGCCGCCTTCAAGAGACTGACGCCGATCGCAGAGCGCGCACCACTGCGACACTGAACGACGATCTTTTTGTCTCGAGGCAGTTGATTGAGTGTCTGGGGCAGACGACCGAGGAAATAATGTTCGGCACCATCGACGTGGCCTTCGTTCCATTCATCTTGAGAACGGACATCAACCAACGCAACTGCACCTGATGCAATCAACCCCTTCAGCTCGGCTGGTGTGCCGACTTCGTACGAGGCATTGGCTTGACCCGATGCCAGCAGTGCATTCTGATCGAAACCACCCTTGATTCGTTCAACACCGATCTTGTGCAATGTACGCGCAGCCTCTTCGAGTTCTTCGGGCTGACAGATGAAGTAAACTGGACGCGAATAGTCCACGATCCATCCGGCCCATGCGCTCAGCATGCTCAAGGGGATGTTTAGCGTATGCTTCACAAGCTCTTTGGCCACCACTGAGGCGGGTCGCAGGTCGATCACCGTGCCTTCTTCTATGGCCTGCGGCAGGCTGGCCAAGGGCAACATTTGGTGACGATGATTGGCACCTAAAATAGCCGGCCCTTCTTTGTTGACGCGTTTCATCAACGCAAAATATTTGGGGGCTTCAGGTTGACCGGCCAGGATATACTCAACAAACTCTTCTTCGTCAGTGAACTGCAGCCCGGGATTAAACAACCTTTCATAACCCACGGTCGATGACGGTATGGCACCCAGTCCTTTACCGCATGCGCTGCCAGCTCCATGCGCAGGCCAGACTTGCAGATAATCCGGCAAGGCTTTGAAACGTTGCAGGGAGTGAAACAAGTCGCGCGCGCCCACTTCAGCTGTCCCCACCATGCCTGCAGCTTCTTCCAACAAGTCAGGCCGCCCAATCGATCCAACAAACACGAAATCACCGGTAAAGATGCCCATCGGCTTGTCCGCACCGCCACCCTGATCAGTCAGAATAAACGAAATACTCTCGGGAGTATGTCCCGGCGTATGCAGCGTTTCGAACTGAATGTTACCGACCATGAACTTGTCGCCGTCGTGCAGCAATTGGTGACTATAGTCATGGACATATTGATATTTCCATTGTGCAGGGCCTTCATCGGAGACATACAACTTGGCACCAACGCGGTCGGCCAGTTCGCGAGCTCCCGAGACATAATCGGCATGAATGTGCGTCTCCGCCACCGCTACGATTTGTAGCCCCTCACGTTCCGCCAGCTCGATGTACTGATCAACATCGCGACCCGGATCGATAACCGCTGCTACCTTGGCTCGCTGACAACCGACTAGATACGATGCATGAGCCAACTTGGAGTCATAGAGATACTTGAGTAACATTTGCTGGTTCCCGCTATTGGAACTAAAGGCCTAGAATTACGAGCGACAATTCAGTGTCTGTTAGTGATAGAGCCACGGACCAGCCATAAGTTACAATCGATTCGACGATCCTTGGTAGCGGAAGCCGTCAAGGCTTTCGTGACTCGAGCGTAGCGGAAGCCGTCAAGGCTTTCGTGACTTACATTACGAGGCGTGAAGAAGCTGCTCGAAATGCTTGACGCATTCCGCTACTCGATGAAAGTCAGCTAGACTCGAAATGCTTGACGCATTCCGCTACTTGGCCGCGTTGTATTCGCCCAGAGACTCTTTAGCAGGCAAGTGCTCTTGGAGCACGAAGTGGGAACGTGGATGCGAGTTGACATAACTTGCGATATCCAGCGCCTCTTGCTCAGTTAGATTGGCCTCATCCAGAGGCATCGCTACTTTTAGCCATGCCGCCAGGTGGTCGATAGACGCCAGCCCAGCTCCGTCGTTGTAGGATTGCTCGCCCCACACTGGCGGATTCTCTTTATCACCTTGGCCATCAACTTGATGACACTCAGCGCAGCGTGAGGCATAAAGTTCAGCGCCGCGCGCCGGCACTGCCTGGTTAGCCTTCAGACTCAAGCCTGCGATCGCACCTGGACCAACGGGTTTGTTGGCATTCATCTTGATTGGGAGATCACGCGAGAGCCAAGTAATGTATGCTGTAACCGCCACGGACACTTCACTACCCAACGGAGGACGTGTGCCATTGCAGCTGCGCATGAAACAATTGAGCACGCGATCTTCTAGAGTGATCACTCGGCCTTCGCGAGCGGACCAGGCGGGGTATGCAGTGGCCGTGCCAATGAAGGTACCAGCCGTAGCGTGTTTACCACTCTCGAGGTGACAACTAGTGCAGTTCAACCCGTTGCCGACATAGCCCTTCGATAGAGGGTGAGTGAGCGTGCGTTTGACGATCTGCTCGCCCAAGCGAATGACCTCGCCCAGCTGGCCGCTGGGAAGCTCGTCTGCCAGAGGTGACTGCGCCACCAGCCACACTGGCGGCACCAATCTGCTAGAGGCAGCGCTCGATATCGCCAATATCATTACGAACGCAACAGCATATCGGCGAGTTGGCGAGCGAAAACTCATCTTGGGCTTTGAACCTTAGGGACAGGACACTTGGCAAGGTAACTCCGCGGCATACGAAAGCCCGCCAGAAACCTATAGATCCACCAACATCCAAAAGGTTACAGCCAATCCGGCCGCTTTTGAAAAGATTTCGCAGCGCATCGCGACAGCCTCGCCAGTTCCGGCGTTTTCCGCAGCGCTGAGTTGTAACTTTTCGTGACTTGGCGGCTCAGCACTACTGTGTGATTTGCAGTGGACGTCGGCGGTTTCGTGATGCGGCGTGCGAACTGTCGCGATGAAAGTAGAACTTACATGCCAAACATATTGACGATGCCCTCGTGGCCACCGACCATCGTCGGCGCGGCGATCGGGATGCTCAGCTGGTTTACCTTTTTGACAGCCGGTAGTGCACTGGGGATTACGACCGCGTTCGAATCGACGGTGGCAATAGCCGAGCAGCAGGTCGCGCCCCAGGCAGCTGCGGCGAATCCCTTCTTTGAGAAAAAGGCTCCCAAGATTGATTGGGGCGTCATGCTAGTCGTCGGAGTCTTTGTCGGCGCTTGGCTCAGTTCGTCACTATCAGGTGATCGCAGTCGAACAACCGTTCCGCCGATTTGGTCGCAGCGATTTGGACCGTCCATATCGGTGCGATTGCTGGCGGCCTTTGTGGGTGGAATGTTGATGATGCTGGGCGCCCGGCTCGCGGGCGGCTGTACTAGTGGCCATGGCATCAGTGGATCATTGCAACTGGCTGTATCAAGTTGGTTGTTTGTGGCCATCGTCTTTCCAACCGGCATTGTTACAACCTGGTTACTCTTTAGACGAGGCAAGCACAGCCATGTTTGATCCAGCCATGTTTGACCCCGCATGGAAACTTGCCCTGGGCTTGATTACCGGAATAGCTTTCGGATTCTTGCTTCAGAAGGGCCGAGTGGCGAAATACGAAACTATCGTCGGTCAATTCCTGGGCCGCGATTTCACCGTCTTCAAAATCATGCTCACTGCCGTCCTCGTCGGCTCGATCGGCATTTATGCTCTGCTGCCCAGTGGCCTCATTGGCTTGCATATCAAGCCGCTGATCTGGGCTGGGCTGTTAGTAGGTGGATTGATGTTTGGCGTCGGCATGGCCGTCCTGGGATATTGTCCTGGCACCGGCGTAGTGGCCTGCGGTGAAGGACACAAAGATGCGTATGTTGGCTTGATCGGCATGATCGTCGGAGCCGCAGTTTATGTTGTGTTCTACCCCACTTTTAAGAGCCTGGCAGCCGCTCTGGGTGATGGTGGCAAATTGACGTTCCCTGCCCTTACAAATACCTCTCCTTGGTTTTGGATCGTGCCGATCGCATTGTTAACCATAATATTGGTGATCGCCACAGGCAAACGCTGGACGACAGCTTGGAACCCCAAGCCGTAGCTCTGCACTTTGCATGTGACATAGGGGCGCGGTGATGCGACGATTGGTCGCTCGCTAGTAGCGGTGATTACTCGTTCGCTGGTCGCAGTTAACTTACTAAGCTTTATGAAGTACTAACACTTCATCGTTCACTGCCATTCATGTCTTAGGGCTGTGAAGTGAAGTGACATAACACGTGGGGCCGATGAAATGCGCATATTGACTTGCTGTCTGATCGTTGCACTGGCGTGTAACGCCAGCGTGGCTGCTGAGCCGATAAAGCTGGGCGAAGGCGGGCTGCTGACAGGTATCCCTGGCAAAGGCAAGTTAACCGAGAAGGATATTCAGACCTGGCTGGCCGATGATTCAAATCATGTTGAGTTGAAGCCGGTGTTACCGCTAGGGTTGTCTCAGGGAGCCGTCTATGGAGTCGATCAAAACCCGCTCACCAAGGCCAAGGTCGAACTGGGTAGACAACTATACTTTGATACTCGGCTTTCCAGTGATAACACCATTAGTTGTGCTTCATGCCACCATCCCAATGAAGCCTACGGACGTCGCACACAGTTCGGTGAAGGAGTGCGTGGACAAAAAGGCGGCCGCAATTCACCGGTCAGTTTCAATCGTATCCTATCGAGCAAACAATTCTGGGATGGACGAGCCGATTCACTCGAAGAGCAAGCCAAAGGACCAATCGCCAATCCGATTGAAATGGCCAACACTCACGAGGAAACAATCAAGTCCCTCAAAGCGATCCCCGGTTATGTTCTGCAGTTCGAGAAGATCTATGGCCCGAACTCAGTGAACATCGACAATGTTGCTAGTGCCATAGCCAGCTTCGAACGCTGCCTGGTAACTGGTCCATCACCCTACGATTACGCCGAAGCGGTACGGCCGTTCAAAACGATGAGCGAAGATGATTTAGAGACCTTACGCGAAGATGCACCTGACGCTTATCAACGCTTCGAGCAAGCGCTGCAGGCCAGCCAACAAAACCCGATGAGCAAAGCGGCGACACGCGGTCGAGAATTGTTCTTCAGCCCCAAGGTTGGTTGCTCGCTGTGTCACGTTGGCGCTAACTTAACAGATGAACTGTATCACAACTTGGGCGTTGGTATGGATAAATCCAATCCCGACTTGGGCCGCTTCGAGATTACCAAGGTCGAAAAGGACAAAGGGTGCTTCAAGACGCCTACGATTCGCAATATTGCCCAAAGCGGTCCTTACATGCACGATGGCAGCATGAACACGCTGGCCGAAGTCGTCGAGCACTATGCTAAGGGTGGAATCGCCAATCCTTGGCTGAGCGACAAGATTAAGAAGATCGAACTCAGTGCGCAAGACAAACAAGACCTGGTTGAGTTCATGGAAGCTTGTACCGGCCAATTCCCCAAGGTGGCTGAAGATCGATTACCGGAATAGATCGGCATCCGGTTTAGCGGCACCAGCGAACTAACGAAACATCGATCCAACCAGGTAAATACCCAGCGCTGCCCCCAAGCCCGAAATGGCTAGGGCAACCAGCAAACTAAACCATGTCCAGTAATGCCTGGGTCTCTGGGACAGGGTTAACGAGCGCGCGAAGGTGACTTGCTGATAGGCAGCCACGGCAATCACCAGCGCGCCCAACAACACGAATCCTGTCCCGATAAGTGTCGAACCGGTGACCGATTGCGGCTGATGATCGGGCTGACGGATTATCGCCAGGAATAATCCAAACCTGGCGACCAGGAACCCCAAGCCAATGATGGCGATGCCCGTGCGCAGCCACGCCAACAAAGTGCGTTCGGCTGCGAAGAATATGCGTGGATCATCGTCGGACATAACTATTGGTTGCTCTCGTTACTCGTGCCCAGGCTCTGCCTAGGCACCCACTCGTACCCAGGCTCTGCCTGGGCACGCACTGCCTCGGAGGCTCCTGCCTCACTGTACTAAACGCTGCCGCGCAGGCGGAGCCTGCAAGGCAGTGGGTTACCAGCCAGGATAACTTACTTTTAAATCTACTGGATCATCCAGCGATACTTGCAATCGAATTAGCTCGGCGAAGAGTGCCTTCTTTCTCGCTTCGTGCGCAGGATCGCTGGCCAAGTCATGCATTTCATCTGGGTCTGTGCTCAGATGGTATAGCCTGGCGGCTGAGGCCTGTGGATACAGAATGAGTTTCCATCCATCTTGAATGACGCTGCGCTGCAGCTTTAGGTAACCGCCGTAGATGGATTGTCGAGGCGACGCTGGAGATGTTCCACGAGCCAGGTTCACCAAGCTCTCGAACTCGCATGCACTCGGCTTGGTCGCGCCCGCTAACTCCAGCGAGGTTGCCATCGCGTCTTGCAGATAGATCTGTGACGACACTTTACTATTGGGTGGCACCTGAGGACCACTAACGAGAAAGGGCACGCGCAAGCTGTGGTCGTACATATTCTGTTTGCCAAACAAGCCATGATGCCCCACTGCCAGGCCGTGATCGGCAGTGAAGAAGACCCACGTGTTGTCCGCCTGGCCACTTTTTTCAAGTGCATCCAAGATGCGGCCGATCTGCTCGTCCAAGTGTGAGATCAACGCGTAGTATTCTCGGCGGTGCGTTTTGACTGCATACTCGGTGCGCGGAAACGGCCCAAGTTTCTCATCTCGCAGATCTTTGCCGCAACCCATCGAGTCCTTGAAGGGATACTCGCTGATGAAGTTGCGTGGAACCTGGATGCGATCCATTGGATACTTGTCCAAAAACGATGGTGGTGCTTGTCGAGGATCATGTGGTGCGTTGAAAGCGATGTACATAAAGAATGGGTTCTGCTTGTTACTTGCCAATTGGATGAAGTCAATGGCATCGTCGGCCGCTACTTCGGTCCAGTGTTTGCCTCCTTGCCAAAAGCCGCCCAAGGCGCGATCTGCAGCCGACCATGAATCAGGTTGCCCTGCGATCGGTCGGTTATAAGCCGACTCGACCGTCTCAGGCATGCCTGGACGCACATGCCGAACCACATCGAAGCTCTTCTGAGCATCCGCCTGGATGTGCCACTTGCCCGTCATGTAAGTATCGTAGCCAGCTGACTTCATCAATCCTGGCCATAACTCTCCCGCTTCGCGCAGAGCTTCCGTAGTGCTGGCAACCTTTTCAGCTCTCCAAACACTGCGGCCCGTAAGCAGCATGTTCCGACTAGCTATGCAGACTGCTCCGCTCCACGATCCCATGTTATAGGCGTGCGTAAAGGTTACGCCGCGACGAGCCAGTCGATCGAGACTGGGCGTCTCGATATCGGTCTGCCCTATACAGCCCAGCGCCTCATGGCTGAAATCATCAGCCAGCAGAAAGAGAATATTGGGCTTGTCGGCTGCGCTAAGCCACTGCCCCAGAAAACTAACAAGCACGATGATTAGCAGTGTTCGCATGATCGTTGGCTTTGCATAAAAATCTGAATGCCGGGCGTTGCCTGCTGGTTATCAGGCTCCGCCTGGTAACCGACTGCCCCGCAGGCTCCGCCTGCGCACCGCAGCAGATCCAGGCACGTAGACGTGTCCACGTGCTCTGTATACGCGGAGGCGTGTTCAATTCTATCAAAAGGAGCTTCTCAGCGCAGGCGCATTCAGCGACTTCCAAACTGCCCGTCCAAATGGAATCAACAACATCAACTGCACCATCAGGAAGGGCCACTCAAGGCTGCACAGAGCTAAGTAAGTTGCCATCGCTGACTGGTTGACGACATGCTGGCAGCCATCATTTGGTTATTGATGATTTGCACAGCGCAGTGGCAGAGCCACTGATGATGAACGCTGCAGGTGTGGCGGAGAAAGGTGGTGCGCAAGAACCTTGCGATTGCCCCACTATTTTCCAGGCGTGATTCGCAAGTTCTCAAACCAATACAAGCCCGACTTACCCGGCGCTACGATATCGATATCTCCATCAGCGTCCATATCGCGCACCGCCATTTGTAGACCTGTACCGGCGGAGCCGCGTTGAAAGTCCTTTAGTGCGTCGCGCAGTTCAGGATTGAGTGGCGCTGCCGGCGCGGGCGAGCCTTGATAGATCACGCTCTTGATCCACTTGGATGTTGAACGATCGAACTTGTAAGAGTACAAACAAGGCTCGGCGGTCGCTCCGGCTTCGCTGGCGTGCGCGTAGATGCGTTTTCCAGTCACAAATTCGAGTTGACCATCTCCATCAAAATCGGCCAGATGAAGCGTATGAACTTGAGAAAACGTAGTGTCGATATCTTCCTGGCTCCAGACGCGTTTACCTGCGGCATCTGTCGATTGCTTGAGCCAATGCAAACCGAATTCGTGGCCCATACCCCAGACCACATCGGTATCTCCGTCGCCGTCAAAGTCATGGGCCAGGATTTCGATACTGGCTGTGCCCAGCTTGAACTCGGGATGGAAGGACCATTCACTCGTTCGATCCGGCGGTTGTTGGTACCAGCCCTGGGGTGTAATTAGATCGATGCGGCCATCGCCATTGATATCGCCATGCCCTTGACCATGTCCTGCACCGGCCGGAGATAACGTGCGTTTAGTCCACGGAACCGGCGGGGACTTGCCAGTCAGTTCATAGATCAGCACTTGTCCACCCACGTTCGGCAAGAATACTGGTGTGCCATCGCGGTACAAGTCCAGCAAATAGCCAGTCTCCATCGATCCAGGTTCATCGATGGTGTGTTCGATCCAAGGCTGCGTTGCATCGGCTGGTTGTTCAATCCAGCTAATCCTCTTGCTGAAGTAGGCACAAGTAACAATGTCAACTTTACCATCGCCGTTTACATCCAGTGGCGCATCGGCAAAGTCTTCGTAGTAATGTGGATTAGTGCCGAGCGGCACGTCACGCACTTTATGTCGCGTCCAGTCCGGTGCCGCGTACCACGAATCACCGCAGAAGACATCCAAACTGCCGTTACCGTCGAAGTCAGCTACACCCACAGCTTCAAAGGGCGACTGGTCATTGATCGTATGCTTCTTCCATAATTCGGCTGCTGCGAGATCGGCTGCATGGGGTAGCACAAGACCGCCTAGTAGCAGAGCTATGTTGACAACTCTCAGTTTGAATAGCAATTTCACTGTGGTTACTCGCTTTGAAGAATCATGGACGTTATCGAGGATGAGATTGCAAGCGTTGGCTGGAAGTCTTCCTGTCTCACTTCTCCGCCATGCGATCGGCCAGGCTCGCAAAGACTTCGTTGGGGCGGCCATTTTTCTTGCCATCCGATCCGATCAAGGCGGACATAGGTGTCTGATTCAGTTGATAGCCGACTTCCGTTACGGCGATACCGTCGTCCAGCATCAGCTTGGCACCAAAAATATGATCGTTCATCGAACCGGTTGCTGAACGGCTCAAAGGCTTGGCAAATTGGGCGTCTAAAAATGTGGGCGCAATGTACTTGCTGAAGATGAACTGCTGCCCATCGTCGGCTGTGAAGCCACCAATAGTCTGCTTGGCTTGCTGCAGTAAGGTTGACGCATTGGTGATTCCCTTGCCGGGTAGCAAGCAAGAATAAAATGAAGCTGTATTCATCAAGATGATGTACTGCGTACGTGCAGCAATGAATAGGTGGCACGACCAGTCAGCATACGGATTGGCGTCTAATGGCAGTTCAACCAACTTGCCAGCCTTGACCTTGGTAAGCATTTTTTGAGAAAGTCGCAGAATCATTTGCCCCAATTCCACATCGTGATAGTCAGTTGCAGCACCGTCGCAATCGAAACCCAAATAAAGTACGGGACCTGTGCAAACGATACCCATCTGTAGTGTGGCCAAATGGCGACGGCGCACCAAATGATGGAAGTCCACACCACTAGAATATCCGCTGCCGCCAAGGGCAGGTTCCTCAAACCGAACTGAATGGGCGTGAAAATCAGATTGGCTGCCAGGTTAATGGCGAATGGCAAAGCGATGATCCAACTCACCTTGCCCCGAAAGGCTTGTACAAAAACAAAGCCGAAACTAATGAGAATAACGGGGTAGAGGATTTGCCAGATCAGCCCAATGGTCGCCGGTGGCGGCGTCCAGCTAGGCTTGGCGAGCGAATTGTACCATTCGATCCACGGCATGTTTGATGGCTATTCTTGCTGTTTTTTGTAGGGTTAGATGATCTGTCGGTAGGTCAAGTTGATTCGCTCGCCCACGTTCAGCTTGGTTTTGGGAACTTCATGTTGCCAGAACTCTTGCATCGTACCAGCCATGATTATCAGCGTGCCATGGCCGGCGGGGAAGACTTGTGTCTCTCGGGTGACGTTGTGTCGTATGCGGAACTTGCGGGTAGCACCCAGCGAAAGCGAGCCGATCACATTCCCGATTTCAGGCTCGTCGTCGGCGTGCCATCCCATGCTATCTTGTCCCGAGCGATAGCGGTTGAGCAAGCAATAGTTGTAGCGCCCGTGGACAGCCTCAATCTTGTCCTTGATTTCAAGCAACGTCTCCGTCCAGGGCAACGCCACATTATCGACGCCCGAGTAACGGTAGGAGACGCCTGGATCACCATAAGAAGCGATCAAGCGTGGTTGCATGTGGCCAAAGATCCCAGGCTTCTGCTCCCAGACACACTGATCGCGCACTTCGAGAAAATACCGATCCGCCAGCGCCGCCGTCAGAAAAGCATCGTCATAGATGAGCACGCCGCCATCTCTTAGCTCAATCTCCACGTCAGCAAAAATCCCTGGCTGTGAGCCGACAAATAAACAGTTCAAGCAGCATTGGCCGTGCAAACATTGTGTTGCTCGCCGAGTGTCCCTGCCCCAAGTTCCTAAATTGTAGTCGAGCCAGACGATGCAGGTTGGACTGCCGAGGTTGCCAAGCAGTTCAACGTGGCTCAGTATGTAAACTTGATTGCACAGGCCGCGGCACCCGACGGAATGCGAGTTGCGATACGTACGCAGGAATCACCAAACAGAGTCGCACTGGTCATTCCAGTGGCCACACAATCGCTGGCGTAATCAAGAAAGTGGCCCCCTGCATGAGCCACTGACCTATGATGGGTACAAAGGACCAAAGCCAATGAACGAATCTCAATATCTCATCAAGCAACTCGCCGACGAACTCGCCATTCCAGAATCGGGTAAGCAAAGTGTTGTTCTGCTTGAAAACTCCAAAACTAAAGTGATTTTATTCTCGTTTGCGGTTGGCGGTGGACTTGCCGAGCATGTGGCACCATTTGATGCAACGATACAGATAGTCTCCGGTATGGCGACCTTGACCGTTGGCGACGAGGCTGTAGGGGGTAAGCCTGGAACTTGGATTCAGATGATCGCAAAGACGCCACATAGCATCCAGGCGGAGACACCGGTTGTCATGTTGTTGACGTTGGCCAAGTAGCGGAAATAATAGCTGCAAACTAATATCCAGAGCCGGCCCAAGTTCCCCCGTGGGATGCTCCTTAAGACCAAGGCTATTCTTCGCTGGCTAACTCGGTTGTGTACTCGTGAAGGAGCCACTCGCTGTACAAGACGTCGAGAATTTTTTCCTCGTAGTGGTTCAGAATTTCGGCCCGCACCAGCGGGTCCGTGTAGACCCGCTTGCACGCTTGGCAACGGTGCGCGTACAGATTCTCCCACTCGATAGCTGGGTTCTTTTCGGCCGCCCATTGAAGAATGCGCTCTGGGCCCTCGTTGCGGATCCAGCGCTTGAGGAAGTCGCTCTCGGCACGCTGCCGGACGTCGGCGAGACGGTCTGTTGAAACGTGACCAATTTCGAGTTCCGGAATCGTCAACGTGCCGAGCCCACAACAGGCCATAACCCGCCCATCAGCCATTACGGTGGTGGTGTTAATGACGCTGTCGCAGCCAAGCCGCTGGCCGATGTTGTCGGCGTTCACAGCAAGCCCGAGCGGGTATTGCTGGATCTGCTTCTCATCCAACGGCATCCACGGGCTCTCGCTGAACGTGATCAGTTCGGCCTCTTCCGGTGTCATGAGCGATCGGAACGCAGGGTCGCTTAATAAACCGTCCTTCGTGATCGACCGGTCGGCAACAACTTCGATCATCACGGCTACCGCTAGAGCGGCATCGAGTGCCGCACGGATGGCAAAAAAAATGTTCGAGATGGGTACGAACCGTGCGTGCTCATCCCCGGTCGAGAAGTTGATCTCGGCAAGGCCAGCGGCAGAAAACTTGCGAATGACCTCGGTGGCCCGCTCGCGGTCTTTGGCCCAATGGGCGTTGGTGACAACACGCGTCGGCAGAAGTAACTCGTTGGCATAAGCAATCAAGTCGTAGAGCCCGCTTCCGTAAAGGGTTGGTTCGCCGCCTGTGAACACAACCGAATCGTACGCAAGTTCCTTGGCCTCCCGTATAAGTCTTCGAGCCACATCACCATCAAGCCGTCCCTTGACGCGTGGGCTGCTTAGCGTGCCGCAATGTCGGCACTCGGCCGTACATTGGAGCGTCGGCAGAATGGACAATATCTTCCGGTCTGGCAGCGGGTCGAGGATCTTCATGGGTCAACTCGTCTTGGGGCCGGTCTTTAGGAGTTCGAGTTGGTTGACGAGCAACCGCAACGTGTTGCGGGACAGAAGAGCCTCGCGCGATCTGTGTGCCGCGACCACGATGATCACAAGGAGTACCACAAACGTAAGTAGCAAAATGGCGATATCATCTTCCGCCACTATCTGCGGTTTGCTTAGCGCAGAGGGCTTGAGCTTGGACCTGACATCCTCGGGGAGGTGGGCCAATACGCCCTCGGCGAATTCGCGCTGGATGCTCTCGGCGTTCGCAACGGCGATCTTCGCCATCTCGCCAACTGACGCGGCAGTCGTCAGCGCGGGGTATCGCTTTTCTACGTCGGTTTGAAATTCCTCTGCCCATTTATTGAACTTCCGGTCACTAAGGACCTCCGCAAGCATTCGGTTCGAGGCACTGACAGCGCGGGCCGGGACCTTCAGTTGAAATTCTTTTGCGGCAATCCCGGCGGGGTCCGCGTCAAAGGCCCGGCGGAACGCTGGCAGACGCATGAGGTTCATGAAACTCACGGCGCGGCTGGTGAATAGTGGGCCGGTCAGCTCAAGTTTATCAGCCATGAGTTTTCTCCTGATTTGGCGTTGCGGTAGTGTTGCGAATGACTCAGGCACCCTCCAACTCAACCACGGTACGACTTGACCCAATGTGGAGGGAAAATCATTACAGTTCCGTTATCAGATCCGCTGTATACCCTATTTGCGATCGAATGCAACCCCCCAGGGTCGCGGAAATGTAATGTTCGGAGTTCTCTGTTGTGATTTGGCCGTCAATTTAATGAGAGCTAACCCGCCTTGGACGCCTGGCGATCGCAAGGCCCCGATCAGCCTGTTGGAAAGCTCGCAAAAGAAGGCAGGAAGGAATCTCACGCATAACTTTGAGAGATGCGTCCAAACTTTTCCGGGCCGCCACGCGCAAAGAATGCACGCCGATTCGCGTTCGCAATGCTCCAACCTGACATTGCTGGCGAGGCAAAGGTCTAAGAACTCTGCCATATTTACGGAAGAGACTAACCCGCAGTAAGCATGCGGCATTACATTCTCAAAAGCCGAGAAAAACAAGGCTGTCACTCGGCGGCACAAGTTGGCAGCCAGTGACAAAATGGAGGCGGCGGGAATCGAACCCGCGTCCCGCGACACTTCCGTGCAGGCATCTACGTGTGTAGTCGAAGGTTTGAGTCTCGTCACCCAGAGCGTCTATCGACAAGACTCTCTGGGCAACCAGCCGGGAGCATTTTTTAGCCAGCTACGTGCCCGACACGGTAGCTGACGATCCGAAATTGCGACTGACTTTTGGGCGCCTTCGGCGGGCTCCCTCAGTCAGGGTTGCCTAATTAGGCAGCCATTGCGAGATTTGCATCTGCATTTAGATTTTTAGTCAGCTTTTTACGTGGCCAACTGACCAACCACGACACGCCACCTGAACTTCCAATAATCCGGTCGAATCCAATTCGCCCCCAAAGAGTTCACACAGGCTGATGCCTGCTGGAGCTTGCAAACACAGGCTGGAAGCCTATGCCACAAATGAACACAGGCTGGAAGCCTATGCCACAGGCGAATTGTATGCAGGTGGCATGGCTGTGACTAGATGTTGTTCCGCGCGCTTTGGATCTAGATGTCTTGGCGCGGTTGCTCTTGGTCGTCTTCTTTGACGAGCAGATGGTCTTGCACCAAGACGTGGTCGGTGTCGACGTCGTGCGATTCTTCCAAGTACTTCTTGGCACCGTAGTAGCTGCTTTGGTTGCCGTAGCCCTTGTAGCCGTAGCCGTAGCGATACTGGTAGGCGTAACGATAATCGCGGTATCCGTAGTTGTATCCATAGCCGGCTTCTTGCGAGACGCCGTTGACCACGATACCAAGCAGGTTAGCATCGACCGATTCGAGAATGCGAGCCGCGCGAGTAACGAGCGGTTTGACATTGCGGCGGAGTCGCATCGTCAGCACAACGCCATCGACAATGGCGGCGACGGCGCTTGGATCGCTAACGGCCAGCAGCGGCGGGGTGTCGACGATGATGATGTCGAACTTCTCACGCAGCGCGCCCAGCAAGTCGGCGAAGCGCTGGCTGCTGAGCAATTCAGCTGGGTTGCTGGGGCGTTTGCCACCAGGCATCACGGCCAAGCCTGGCACGGAGCTGACGTGAATTGCTTCATCCAATTCGCAACCGCCGGCGACGGCCGTGGCCATGCCTTTATCCGATTCGATGTTGAACAGTTTGGCGATACGAGGACGACGGAAGTCGGCATCGATTAGAAGGACGTTGCGGCCTGACTGCGCCATGGTAACGGCGAGGTTCGACGACAATGTGGACTTACCGTCACCAGGAACTGGACTCGTTACTTGAATAACTTTCAAGTCGCCTGTGCGATTGCTAAAGAACAGACCAGTTCTTACGCTGCGGTAAGCTTCGCTGACGCGTCCACGACTGTGGTGAATCGTGCACAGCGAACTGTCGGCGATATGCTGTGGCTTCTTGATGATCTTGTCGAGTTCCATTGCAGGAATGTGACCGAGCACGGGAGCTCCGATTTCGGCGGCAATGTCTTCCGGATTGCGGAAACTCTTGTCGGCCAGATCCAAGAGCACGGCCAGGCCGGCGAGAATCAAGAATCCGATGGCTCCACCACCGATCAGGTAGGGTGCGATCTTTGGTCCATAGAAGAAGCCAACTTCGCCTGGGCGGTTGAGCTCTTTAAGCGAACGCTGGAACGCAGTAGGTCCCAGCGTCAGTTGCTTGAGCTTCTCAATAGTGACCTCATGGAGGTTTCTGACCATCTCCAATTCCGTATTGGTAGCTTCCACTTCTTGGATGGCACCGTCGAGATCTTTCGATTTCTTTTCGGCGGCCTTGATCATGTCCTCCAATCCGATGCGCTCGCTATCGAGCGCAGCTAGATTTTCAGCGATGGCATTCATGTGAATTTCAAGCCGTTCGGCGGCGGTGATCGGTTTAAAAATAGGCTGTGAACCTTCGGCTTTTTTGCGATCAGAGAGTTTCTGCGTAACTTCAGCTTCGTGGGCGCGCTCAGCTTGTCGAACGGATTCAATCTTCTGCTTGACCGCGTCGATCTGCAAACGCAACGATGCTAATCGAGGATGCCCCTCGCCCACGGCGCTAAGATACTGTTTTTCTTGAACCTGCAGTGGGAAAAGCTCACGCAGCTCCATCTGCTCTGATTCCAAGCGTTGCGAAGCAAGTGTGGTTTCCAGGGTGCTATTAGCCAGATTGTGAGAATTGTTCAGATCCACATGTTCAGTATCGGTCAGTAGCAGCAAGATCGAGCCGGGATCTTTTTTCTGTTCGATAGCTTTTTGGGCGCGGTCAAGTTTAGCCACGATGCCGTTGCGTTCAATTTCGATCGACGCAACCTTGGACTTATATTTCTGTATCAATTCGGCGTGAGGATTTATTCCGTTCCCTTCAGAGGTCCACATGATTGGTTCGTCAATGCGCTCGCGGGCCGCTCGCGTTCGCTCCGCGAGCGTCTTCATTTCTTTCGACACTCGGTCTTGAGCGGTAGTCATCAGTTTGTGGATTTCCAGACCGATCGTTTTATATTCTTCCGAGAGGTAATCTTGATAGGCAGTCACAATCGCGTTGACAACTTCGGGACTTAGCTGCGCGTCATCGCACACGAAATTGACATTGATCAGGGAGGTGTTGGAGTCTTTAGCGGCTGGCGAAACCGACAGTCGGCGGCCACCGGCGACAAAGCCGGCAATGTAGTTGGCGTCACGCCCTTTGATGGCTGGCCGATCTGAATTGACCAATTTCTCCGCCGCCAAACGCAGCACGCGTTCGCTGCTGATTACCAAGGATTCGTCCTGGCGTGTGACTTGCATCACTTCTTCAGCGTTATAGGCCTGGTTGCGATTTGGGGCAGTCATGGGAGATTGAACCTGCACCAAGGCTGTCGCGATGTATAGCGGAGGCAAGGTGGTGTAATGCAGATACCCCAAGGCCATGCCGATAATCGAACCCAGGATGGGCAAAAATTTCCATCGCCAAAGCACGCGAACGATATCAAATCCTTGCGGCTCGGCCGAGGCAACCGCGCCAGTCGTTCGCGCTGGAAGTTGAGCGTTACTGGTGTGAATGTCCATCTTCGATGCGTTCCCTTTGATCTAAAAACCACCAAAAGCTGAGGGGTAAGCTTGCGCTTTGCAGAGCGATACCTTACGACCTACTATAGTTTCCATCCGAGAGGTGAGTGGTTTCGGTTACTCAACTTCAACGGATCGTAACTTTCTCTGGCCGCACATCCGGCGCAATAGGATTTCGTTGCATCTGAAGACGAGGGCACCGCTGCTATGGAAATGTAAGAAGTGCTCCCTTAGGGGATCCCCCCAGCAATGCGTCTCAGAGCACGTTTCCCTGCGCCCGGCGGTCAATCCGCTCTCATCCAAATTGTCACCCAAGATATCGTTGGGCACCTACCGGATTTGAGCGGTTCACTCCGCAATAAGGTACTCAGGATTATAACGCATCAGATATTGGGGTCCACAACGCGGAGCCATTCTTCAATCTGAATCTCGGACTTATCCTTATCCCCAGAAGTAGGGGCATTGAGTTGGAACCGGCGGAGCTCCTCGATGGCTTTATCGTTCTCACCCAGTTCGCGCAAGAGTGTTGCATACCGCAGTCGTCGTGCATAATTATCGGGGTCCAGCCGACTGAGCTGCTCCAAGTAGCGCAACTGTAATTTGGTATCTTGCTTCTGCTTGGCAATCCAGACCAGTGCTTCGTAACCATCCAGGCCTACTGTACCCTCCAAAGGCTGGGAGAGTTTTTGATAGACGAAGTCAGTCAGTTGTTTGGCAAGGGGAAGAGCCTGTTGGACCGGATCGGTTTTGGTGCTCGCCAGATCGTTGAGCGTCTTGGCAGCGGCGGCCATGGCCACGATGTCATTGGGATCAAAGAACTTTACAAGTTGGTCAATTCTAACATCAACGGCGATCGCTTTGAGTGTGTCTCGATTTAGACGAGCCGGATCTGCGGACACAGCTTTCCCTATCATCTTCAAACCATGATCGACCCAGCCATCGCGCATAGCCAAGATGCCCACCTCGGTCATCACCGTGGTATTGTTACCGGTCAGTCGTTCCAGGTTTTCGAACAGCAAGTTCAACTCATCGGGGCTGAGCCAGCGGAGGTTGGTCGAGTAGATGCCCCAAGCCGCTCGATAGTCCATGGGGCATGCAAGTAGGGCACGCTGAAACCTGGCAAAACTGGCGGCCGCTAACTGCATGCCGTATTCGTCAGAAAGGACCGCTTCTCGCAGTGGTTGGATTTCGACGTCTGTTGAGCGCAGCACCATCGCCAAGGTCGTGGGGTTGGAATAATCCCACTTTGCCTTGGTTGAAAATTCTGTCCCCCATTCGATTGTCATAGTAGCGCTGAGTCGCCACAGCAGTTGTTCGATCTGGGCAGCAACTAACCCAACCTCAGGGTGATTGGGGAAGGCAACTAGCGCCCGCTTGGTGGTCTCGGCGAGCTCTGCTGAGTTGTTTTCGAGCTCTGAAAACTTGGCTGCGAACTCAGCGGATGACACATCGTGCAATTTCAGTAGATCAGCCAGATTTCCAGCGGTAGCATAACCAGCTAGCGGCCCTTGACCTAGAAGCATGCATATCAGGCTAACGCCGCCAATCAAACTGTGCCCCAGCAGCTTACCGCGAGTTGGCACGCGTACTCCCAGGCGAGCAACCTTACGCGCATCGAATGCATCGACTCCCAGTTCTTCCAGTCGAGCCTGGTCATGCTCGACACGTCGGCAACGTCCCAGGAACGCTCCCAGGAGAGCGCAATAAGGCAAGAAGACTCCAGGCAAAATCAAGCTGAAATCCACCAGTGATTGAATCAGGATCGCCGTGGTGGCGAACAAGACACCGGCCAGCATCAGCTGCTCTTTCTGCAATCCACTTTGAACAGACAGCTGCCGAGAGACTAACCATGCGGTAGCGATGGCCAGCACCAATCCCGGCAAACCGGTTTCCATCAGCGCCTCCATCGGCAGGCTTTCCGCGTGCTGAAACCAGACCGCGGGACCGCCTTGTTGATATGGCAAAATTGCGAAGCGGAAGGTCCCCAAGCCGCAACCTCCCAGCCAATAACTGGGCATGGCCATCAAAACGTATCGCCACACCACCAGTCGAGCGTCTTCGCCAGAATGAATAACGACGTTGAGCTGGTCCATGCGATCGACCAGGGGCTTGCCGATCTCCAAGAATGAGAGCAAGCCTAGAACACCAACCAGCGCCATGCCCGCAATCGTCGAAGCTTTAGTCAGCCCACCTCGACTTCCGAGTGTCAAACAGAAGGTGACGATGCCTGCAACGACACAGGCGATGATGCCCCCACGCGAAAACGTTGCCATTGTCGCTACGAACATAAAGACTACGACGCACATGCACGCAACAGCCGTCGAGTTAAGATCAATAAAAACGTCTTCCAGTCGATTGCGCAATCGGCCGACCCAGGAAGTACCGGGATAGGTGACGCGATACTCTTGCCGCCGTTTGCGTTTTTGCGATTTGAAGGCAGTTCCCAGCACGACGAAGGTCGCGCCGATGCAAGTAGCGTAATAACCTGGAGCCGAGTTTCTGGAAACGAACGTCGCAAAGATCGACTCAGAGTTAGGCATCGGTAACAAGGTCTTGTGAGAAACGTTGACCAACTGATACAAGCCTACAAAACCGTTCAGCACGCCACTAATGGCTATTACCCCAGCCAAGACCAGCACCCAGCGGGTACTCAGCAGAAGCGTGGCGGCTGACCACACTGCTACGGTCGCCACCGCCAGCACAGCCAACGAGGCCCGCGTTTGTAGTGGAGCTACGCTGATGGTGCGATAGTTCGATTGATCGGTCCAGGACGACCGCTCGGGCGTGGGCTGAAGATCATTAGTGTTGATGACTTCTGGTGGATGGTTCTCAACCGCAGCTTGAATTTGATTGACGTAGCGAGTCGCACTAGAAAAAGTACCGCTCAAAAAGGCCGGTTGCGGGGCCACTTGCACAGCTACCAGCAGCATAAAGGCGACCATCAGATACGACAGTCGCACGCAGCCGGCAGTGCGCCGCGGAGACAGTAAGGTCGAAAGCCACGTGAGGGCAGCCAGCCACAGGCCTGCCGTGACCAGCCAAGTCTGAGATTGCCACTGGGCACCGCCGTACCACCAAGGGGCAGCGGTGAGCATGAGCAGCAGAATCAGGCGGGCCAGCCAGCTCGATGCGTGAAATAGTGCCAGGCGAAGTTTATCCAGCACTGTGTGTTGCTCCGTATAGGAATTCTGTCGGCTCCGGATTTGCAAAACCACCCGTGGCTATCTGTCAGAGCCAAGTTATTTTGTCGAGCATGATCGCTCGCAGCGATCCATCCAAGTGGAGGCGCGTGAATGTGTGACGATTCTGCCGAAGAGTTGGTAATTTGGGTTGATTTGTCCACCTGTACGCGTTCTGACCCCATGCTGGCAAAAGCGCTCGGACCCCAATAAATGGCAGATTTGTTCAACTCGTTACTGCTTATCAGGCGATGAAAGAGCCTAGCTGATCCCTCGCCCAAACGCGGCGAGATCAATCCTGATTGCCGAACTCTACGCCCGAGAAGCGAGGTCAGTTCGGCAGGCGGATTACCAACACCAGTCACTAATCAGCACTGATACTTTGGGGGCAAAGCACGATGCGCGCGGAATCTAGGGCCCACGAAACTACACGCCAAAGCGAAGCCGTTGGGCTTAAACGCCGACATGCTCGCCGCTTACCTGGCCGCTGGCGACTGTTTGTCATCGCCAGCCTGGCCATGCTGACTGTCGGCAGTTCAAGCGGCTGCAGCTCGTTTTCAAACATCAGCCAAAATTTCAGATATAGTCCAGCATGGAACGACGCCGCCACCAAGATGCGGCATCGATCCATGTCGTCCAAGAGCTGGCATCGTCACAAGAACCGCTACTGCAACGAAGCGTGCATGAGCGACTTCTGCGATGGCTATCGCCAAGGTTTCGAAGACGTGGCCGGCGGCGGCACCGGCTGCACGCCGAACTTTCCGCCCCGCGACTATTGGGGCTGGCAACATCAATCGGCCGAGGGTCAACGCAAAGTTTCGGCATGGTTCTCTGGCTACCCGCATGGAGCTCGTGCGGCCGAAGAAGAAGGCGTGGGCAGCTGGTCCCAGATTCAAATGTCCAGCAACCTACAATCTCAATACGTGACGGCCGGCATGCTACCCAACCAAGGTCACGCCGTCTATCCGATAACCGAGCCAATGAAGACGCCGCCTATGGGTGGACCTACACCAGCTGGTGCTCCGCAGGCTGCAGCGCCAATGCCCGGAATGCAGACGCCCATGCCAATTGGCTCCAATGTAGGTCCCGTGCCCGAAACACAAGCCAGGTTTCCAGGCACGGACCAAGATGGATCGTTTGGTCAATTCGGTATGGCCACACCTTACGCACAGCAACAGTAATAGGTAAGCAGACGGCCCATCGAGTCAACTCGATGGCTCGTCGATTCCCAGGTCGACATCAACCAAGCCGTTCATTTTTCGAAACACAATCCAAAGATCCTACCCTGTTCACAGGAACAGGTTCTCTGGATTGGGCAGCAGGGATGCCACGATGATTAAACTTGCCAAACACGTTAAGACCAAGCTATTGGCAGTCATGCTGCTGGGGGCGGGTGCATCGGGATGCACCTCGATTACCCAGCCGATTAATGGCGTGCCTGCCAATCGACTGCCGCCGCAATTCTTCCAAGAAGAGAAGAACGCGCTGGTTCCAATCGATTTCTCTGTCCTGGGACAAGAACCACCACGACAATATGTGCTCGACAAAGGCGATGTAGTAGGCATTTACGTCGACCGCGTACTGCCGTTCACCGAACCGGATGCAGTCCCGGTCATGCCGCCTGTGAATTTTCCAAGCGAGAAGAGCACACTGCCACCGTCCACAGGCTTTCCCTTTACGGTACTTGAAGATGGCACGATTTCGCTGCCTTTGGTGCGTCCACTCAAGGTGAAGGGCCTGACTCTTGATCAAACACGCGACTTGATCCGCAAGTCTTATGTTGAAGCCAAGATCTTGATGGAAGACGGCAATCAAATGGTCAGCCCAGTGGTGACCATGATTCGCGAGCGATCTTATAACGTCGTCGTTATTCGCCAAGACATGGGCTCGATCGGACAAAACTTTGGTGGCGGTGGTCGTGGCGGAGTTCAGGGTGCGGACGAAAGCGCTCGCGGAAATGTAGTTAAATTACCTGCCTACCAAAATGATGTGCTCCATGCACTGATGGAAACTGGTGGTTTGCCTGGTATAAATGCGAAGAACGAAGTAAAGGTGTTGCGAGCCAGCAAAGCTGACCAAGCGGCTCGAGCAGCTTTCCTAAAGCAGTACGCAGAGATGGTGGCTGCCCACTGTGATCCATGCAGCTGCCCGCCGCCACTCCCGGATGATCCAACCGCCACTCGCATTCCGATGCGACTTCCTGCTGGAGTGCTACCAAGCGTTGCGCCAGAGGACGTGATACTTGAAGATGGCGATATCGTGTTGGTCGAAAATCGAGACAACGAGTTCTTCTACACTGGTGGATTATTGCCGGGTGGACAGTGGGCACTGCCGCGTGATTACGATCTTGATGCTTTAGGTGCCATGGCCATTGCAGGTGGCGGTATTGCTGCCAACAATCGCGGTGGTGGCGGCCTCCTCGGCGGTGCTCAGGGTATTGGGGGCGTACCGCCTGGACGCCTCTACATCCTGCGACGCACGCCGTGCAAGGGGCAGATAGCGATTGAAGTCGATTTGGCTCGGGCTATCAACAATCCCTCTGCCCGACCAATTATCCAACCCGGCGACACTTTGATCCTGCAATACCGTCCAATCGAAGAGGCCCTAAACTTCGGATTGGGAAGCTTCTTCACCTTCGGTATCCAAGAAATACTCCGTAACCGCTAGGCGATCCCTACAGCCTTAACCTAACAAAGCCCGCAGTGCTCGCCGACTGCGGGCTTTTCTTTTTGGCAGCATTGGTGGAGTTCTTTCCCATTACCCACAGACTGTTGGCCAGTTTGTTTTGTTCGATTCTACCCAAAGCGCTGCACAAATCGTCTCAATTGGATTAAACTACCTCGCAGGTCAAGTTGCCGTGGTCGAAATTGTCGTGCGCCCGTAGACGAATCGTCCCGCAGTAATGAGTATCGAAGGACCCCTGGGTTGTCCCCAAAACCCCGGTGCTGTCTTCAGAGCCCGTACGCTTTGAAGCGATGCCAGAAGAAGCCGCGAGACTCCCGGAATGCCAACATTCATAACCGCGCTGGTCGGAGCATTCATCGCTGCGTTGTTGATAACGCCGTTGGTACGATCCTTGGCGATCCGCTGCGGAATTGTCGATCGCCCGGATCCCCGTCGTAAGCTCCACGTTAGAGTCGTTGCCCGCGCAGGTGGTGTCGGTGTCCTGTTGGCGACGCTGGTCGGTTGCGGCTTGGCTCTGATTCCATACTTTCGCCCCTTGACGCTAGACAATATCTACCCCTTTGCGGGTGTAGTCCTGGCGATGCTGGGCATTTGTGGCTTGGGGCTGGCCGATGATATCTGGACGTTGCGTGGGCGGCAGAAATTATTGGGGCAAATTGTGCTGGCCGGCGGGTTGGCAATGGCCGGCTTTGTTGTGCATTCCGTACGTTTATTCGGCATGGATCTCCAGCTCGGGATTCTGGCTGTTCCATTAACGATTGTTTGGTTGCTGGCCACCACCAATGCACTTAACCTGATCGATGGTTCGGATGGATTGTGTTCCACGGTAGGAGCCGTCATCACCGGCTCGCTAGGAGTTATGGCATACTTGGGCGGCCACGAAGCCGAAGCGGCTGTCGCCTTTGCCATGTGTGGGGCGCTCATTGGATTCCTGGTATTCAACTTTCCTCCGGCCAGCATTTTTCTTGGTGATTCAGGCAGCTTGCTGGTGGGCATGATCTCCGGAGCGTTGGCACTGCGTTGTGCGCTCAAAGGCCCAACGGGTGTCGCCATGATTGCTCCGCTAGCCATCTTGATCGTCCCCCTGTTTGATTCGGCGATGGCCATTGTGCGACGGAAACTAACCGGTCGGAGCATCTACACGACTGATCGGGCTCACTTGCATCACAACATCAAGGAACGCGGTTTTTCCGATGTGGGCCTGCTGATTGTGGCTGGTCTCCTCTGCGGTTTTGCGGCCGTGGGTGCCATCGGCGGCAGCATGATTCGCAATGAAATCGTCGCCGATATCATCTCCGCTGTCGGGGCGGTCGGCGTGTTGGCGGTCTTGGTGGCTTCGCGCGTATTTGGATTCGCCGAGCTAATGCTGGTGGTTCGCAAGATGAACGAATTCGCTCACAGCATGATGCAACCAGCGACCACTGCTGGAGAAGTCGTTCGCCATCAGGCAGTGCGGTTGCAGGGCTCGCGAAACTGGGAAATTGTCTGGGCGACGCTAACCGAGTTTGCGGAACGCCAGGAACTAAGCAAAGTTCATCTTGATTTGAACGTACCCTGGCTTCATGAAGGCTTCCATGCTACTTGGCAGCGAAGTCGTATGCCTGATCGCTTGGAACGCTGGTCCACCTCCCTTCCCATTCATAGCGGCGGGCAAGTCTTCGGACGATTGGATATTACGGGACCGGTGCCCACTGGCCGCAACTTCGAAGCATTGACGCAGCTTGCAAATATTCTCGAAGATCTAGAACCTCAAATCGAAGCCCTGCTAAGCGACTCGCTCGAGCCTGCAGTGGTCTCGATTGGCACCGAATCTCTTCCTGCGGCTGGTAGTGATATCACGTTGTCGCCGAGCCGCGCCTCTTAGCATGCAGTCGGGTCGAGCAAGTTGCAGATCACGTACTTTGGCTGGCTTCGGTTGCGGCACTCGCTCGTATGCACGGGCTTTTCTGAATGTGCCGCCTCAAAACCCCCATTATCGCGGGTCCCTAGCGCACTCGCCACTTCTTACCCAGGCGTTAAAGCCTGCCCAGTTCCTAGTCTTTTAACAGGGCGACACGCCCTACTATATACCTGATCCTTCTCGCTTTCCTAATCCGCCACTAAACTCTAGCAATGTCCGATCTAATGCGATTGCCAAAGCTTTGGCTCTCTCGTCGACCGGGCCTCCGAATCATAACGCAACAGCAGCGACTGGGCAAAAACGGGATAAACGCCACCCACGGGAACGAAGTGCGCGCCCAGAGCACCAAAAAATCGCTTTTCGTTCCCTACCCTAATGCATACCATTTAGTAACGATCCTGTAATCACAGCCGATACACCGCTTCCGGACTCCCGATGCCCATTCTGTCCCAAGAACCTGACATCTACCCCGCCGATCTGCTCAACAGCCAGCAGGCTGTCGAGTCGCCATGGTGGGCTGTGTACACCTTGGCTCGTCAGGAAAAGAAGTTAATGCGTCTGCTGACTAAGTCAGCGATTGCGTTTTACGCGCCGATCATTCCGCGACGCTATCGATCGCCGGCTGGTCGTGTGCGGACCACTTACGAACCATTGTTTGCCAACTATGTTTTTTTGTGTGGCGATGAAGTTGCCCGACACAATGCCGTATGTACGGGCTGCGTCAGCCGCTGGATGCCCGTAGGCCAACCCGTTGATTTAGTCGAAGATCTTCGACAACTGCACTCACTGATTGCGATGAACGCACCGCTGTCGCCTGAACGACGGCTGGAGCCAGGCACCAAGGTTCGCATTCGTTCTGGCCCATTTGCCGGCTACGAGGGAATCGTGTTTCGACGCGACCGAGAAACTCGCCTGCAAGTCTCCGTCCGCTTCATGGATCAAGGCGTCTCGGTAGCCATTGAAGACTGTCAGCTCGAAAAAGCCTGATTGCCAGATCCCTGGCCGATGCACTATAGTCGGCATCGAGCGACTGACCACTGGGCAATTTTGATTGCCGATACCGTTGATTAAGTCAAACCAATAACTTCCCGCATGCTACCTTCGCCAATATTCATCGCTGGACACCGCGGCATGGTCGGATCGGCTGTGGTACGCCGCTTGGCAAGCGAAAGTAGTGTCGAGGTGCTATCGCAAACCCGAGACCAACTGGATTTGCGAGACCAAGCGGCAGTGACCGCTTATTTTCAGCAGGTCAAGCCAGCAGCCGTAGTCTTCGCGGCCGCCAAAGTTGGTGGTATTCAAGCCAACAACACCTATCCAGTTGAGTTCCTGACCGACAATCTTCGCTCCCAGTTGGCGACGATGACCAGCGCTTACGAAACAGGCGTCCAACGTTTTCTGTTCTTGGGCAGCACTTGCATCTATCCACGCCTGGCCGCTCAGCCGATTACGGAAGACCAGTTGCTGACCAGTCCACTGGAGAAGACAAACGAAGCCTATGCGCTAGCCAAGATTGCGGGATTGAAGCTATGTGAATACTATCGCCGCGAGTATGGCGTTTTATTTCACAGTGCAATGCCCACCAATTTATATGGACCTGGCGACAACTATCACCCCGAGCACAGTCATGTCCTGCCGGCTATGATCCGGAGATTTCACGAAGCCGCCCAAAGCCAAGCTCAGGCGGTAACAATTTGGGGGACTGGGACCCCTAGGCGCGAGTTCTTATATGTTGACGATTTAGCCGATGCGCTGGTCCACTTACTGAAACTTCCTTCGCCACCCGATTGGATCAATGTTGGATCGGGAGTCGATTTGAGTATTCTAGAGTTGGCCCGCCTGGTCGCGCAGACCGTCGGGTACACTGGCCGCATAGAAGTGGATACCTCCAAGCCAGATGGTACGCCCCGTAAGCTGACAGACATTAGTCTCCTGCGTTCTACGGGATGGATGCCACGCGTTACGCTGGAGGATGGATTGGCAAAGACTTACGCAGCCTTTTTGGCTGAGACTCAATCGCATACGAGACGAGAGCTATGAAATCAGCATTGATCACGGGCATTACCGGACAAGACGGATCGTACCTGGCCGAACTGCTGCTGCAAAAGGGCTATCAAGTTCACGGAATCGTCCGTCGCTCAAGTAGCTTCTCTACTGGTCGTATCGACCACCTCTATCGCGACGTTCACGAAAAGCCACAGTTGCTATTGCACTATGGAGACCTGACCGATGGCCAAGCCCTGACCAATCTGGTGCTCGATATCCAGCCTGACGAGATTTACAACCTGGGCGCGCAAAGCCACGTACGCGTCTCCTTCGATCAACCGGTGTATACGCTGATGAGCGATGGAGTGGGCGCGCTGAACGTCTTAGAGGCTGCCCGTCTGCTCAATAAAACCAAACCCGTGCGCGTCTACCAGGCCAGCAGTTCCGAAATGTATGGCATGGTTTTGGAAACGCCACAAACGGAAACAACTCCTTTCAACCCACAGTCGCCCTACGCCTGTGCCAAGGTCTACGCCTTCTTTCAAACGATTAACTATCGGCGCAGCTATGGTCTGTATGCCTGCAACGGGATCCTATTTAATCACGAATCGGAACGTCGTGGCGAAACCTTCGTGACCCGCAAGATCACCCGAGCCGCCACGCGCATCAAGGTCGGCCTGCAAAAGAAACTCTACCTGGGTAACTTGGATGCCAAACGCGACTGGGGTTACGCCAAAGACTACGTAGACGCTATGTGGCGCATGCTGCAACAGGACCAGCCAGAGGACTTCGTAATCGCGACCGGCGAAACTCATACGATCAAAGAGTTTCTCGACATGGTCTTTGGCCAACTGCAACTGGATTGGCATGACTACGTCGAAGTTGATCCACGTTACTTCCGGCCGGCCGAAGTCGATTTGCTACTTGGCGATGCCACGAAGGCCAAACAAAAATTAGGCTGGACTCCAGCCACCGATGTACGCGAATTGGCTCGCATCATGGTCGAACATGACCTTGAACTGGCCCAACGTGAATTGCATGCTGAGAAGTTCCAAAGCGCTTAGATTTACACTCCACATTCTTTTCGCGCCGCAACTCAAATCCCCAACCATCTCACAAGTTGATACAGACGCCCGAGCATACGCTCGGGTAGCTCTGTAGTCGTTCTTTTTTTGTTCAGTGGTGCTCATCAAAGGGGAACTCACGTCGACGCGTTGGCTTGACGTGAATCACCTTTATCGTAGCGAGCTAGACAACGTTCACGCCCTTTCGTTCTAGTCAGTGGTAGCTATATGAAGATCTGTTGTATCGGTGCCGGTTATGTCGGTGGCCCCACCATGGCCATGATCGCAAAACAATGTCCCGACATTGGCGTTCATGTCGTCGATTTGAATCAAGCGCGCATCGACGCTTGGAACTCTGACGATCTGCCCGTGTACG
The DNA here is from genome assembly GCF_056494185.1 of Rania fehmarnensis. NCBI lineage: Bacteria > Pseudomonadati > Planctomycetota > Planctomycetia > Pirellulales > Pirellulaceae > Rania > Rania fehmarnensis. The sequence continues at coordinate 1,151,910 of NZ_CM151398.1, read as the reverse complement.
AACCAGGCCTGGATGAAGTCGTCAAGGAAGCGCGCGGTCGCAACCTGCATTTCTCGACGAGAGTAGATGAGGGAATCGCCGAAGCGGACATGATCTTCATCGCGGTAAATACGCCCACCAAGACTTTTGGTATTGGAGCCGGACGAGCTGCCAATCTGGAATTTATAGAGAAATGTGCGCGCCAAATCGCACGCGTATCACATGGCCACAAGATTGTCGTCGAAAAGTCAACGTTGCCCGTGCGCACCGCCGAAGCCGTGAAACGCATTCTCGAAAGCGCAGGCAACGGCGCTACCTTTGATGTGCTCAGCAACCCCGAATTTCTGGCCGAAGGCACAGCGGTCAAGGATCTGCTAAATCCAGATCGCGTGCTGATCGGTGGCGAAACCGCCCAGGCGGTAGACGCGCTGGCCAAAGTTTACGGTCGTTGGATTCCGGCCGATCGCATCTTGACGACCAATTTGTGGAGCAGCGAACTTTCGAAACTAACTGCCAATGCTTTCTTGGCCCAGCGCGTCTCCTCAATCAATGCGATCTCCGCCCTCTGCGAAGCAACCGGCGCGGATGTTGACGAAGTCGCCCGGGCTATTGGCACCGATTCACGCATCGGCCCCAAGTTCTTGAAGGCTTCGGTCGGCTTTGGTGGTTCCTGTTTTCAAAAGGACATTCTGAATCTGGTCTATCTGTGCGAACACTTTGGCCTGCGCGAAGTAGCCGCCTACTGGGAACAAGTCGTCAATATGAACGACTACCAGAAACGACGATTCGCTGAACGCATCGTCAAGACCATGTTCAATACCGTTTCCGACAAGTCGATTGCCATCTGGGGATTTGCGTTCAAGAAAGACACCAACGACACTCGCGAATCAGCCGCGATTCACGTATGCCGCGATCTGCTGCGAGAACGAGCCCGACTGAAGATTTACGATCCACGTGTCTCGGCCGAACAAGTCAAGTCCGAATTGACCTACATCATGACAGACGCCTCTGGCGTAATTTCGGAAAGCGATCGCGGCTTGATCGAGAAGAACGTCACCGTATCCAAGAGTGCTTATGCGGCGGCCGAAGGCTCACACGCAGTGGCCATTCTGACCGAATGGGATGAGTTCCGCACGGCCGACCTCAGACGCGTTGGGGCTTCGATGCAAAAGCCCGCCTTCATGTTCGATGGCCGCAACGTTATTAACAGCACAGATGCCAAAGCCGCCGGCTTTGATTTTCACTGCATCGGTCGCGCATAATGTGGCATAGGCTTCCAGCCTGTGTGAATAGCCAGAACTACCATCCAACATGAAGTTACTCATCACCGGAGTCTGTGGCTTTGTCGGTTCGACACTAGCCTCCGCTTTGCGTGCGTCCGATCCTGCCTTGCGTATCGTAGGCATCGACAACTTCTCGCGCAGCGGAAGTTGGCGAAACAAGGATCGCTTGGTGGCTGAAGGTGTCGACGTCATTCACGGTGACATTCGCAATCAGAGCGATGTAGATTCGCTGCCCCCAGTCGACTTCGTGATCGACGCCGCGGCCAATGCGAGTGTACTGGCGGGGCTAACCGGTGCCAGCAGTCGACAGTTAATCGAGAACAATCTGGCGGGCACTGTGAACCTGCTCGAATACTGCAAACGTCATCAAGCTGGCTTTGTATTACTCAGCACCAGTCGCGTGTACTCGATCATCCCGCTCTCTCAGATGAAGACGGTTGTTGAGGATGACGCTTATCGACCATTCGAAGCCGATCTGCCTGAGGGTGTGAGTCCCGAGGGAATCACTGAACGGTTCTCCACTACAGCTCCAGTATCGCTGTATGGGGCTACCAAACTGAGTAGCGAACAATTAGCGCTAGAATACAGTCATGCGTTTGGTTTCCCAGTATGGATCAATCGTTGTGGGGTCATGGCAGGCGCAGGCCAGTTTGGCAAACCAGACCAGGGTATCTTCGCGTTTTGGCTACATGCCTGGCGCGAGAAACGCAACTTAAAATATATTGGCTTTGACGGACTGGGCTATCAGGTTCGCGATTGCCTGCATCCTCGCGATCTGGCTTCGCTGGTCGCCAAGCAGATCATCACTCGCAACGATGGTCGACCTCAAGTTATCAACGTTTCAGGCGGTATTGAATCGACCCGATCTCTGGCTCAGTTGTCGGCGTGGTGCCTGGAGCGCTGGGGCGAGAATACAGTTACCTCGGATGCGACGCCGCGTGCTTACGATTTGCCGTGGGTCGTGCTCGACCACTCACTCGCAACCTCGTTGTGGGCTTGGCAGCCAATCACCAAGACCGAAGCTATTTTGACGGAGATCGCAGATTTTGCCGACTCAGATCCCAATTGGATCGCCATGTCGCGCTGAGCCCCCGCGATAGTTAACTCACGTAATGCATCAACTTTTCATCCGATTGTTTTCCGAGCGGTTGGTTCGCTTCTTGTTCTTTGGCGGCTCCGCCGCTGTAGTGAACCTGCTGCTAATGGAGTTATTGGTCAAATATCTCCACTGGGACACGACACTCCTACGCAATGCGGCCAATGTGGTTTCGGTCGAATTGTCGCTGCTCTATAGTTTCTTGGTTTACCGTATTTTCGTATGGCGTGATGTCGCTGACAATTTCCAGCGCAGCTGGTTCGAACAATTAACCCGTTATCACTTTTCAGCCGGCACCTCGGTACTCATTCGCTGGTGTCTGTTGTTCCCAGTGCTCGATGGATTCGGCGTGGACTATCGCATCAACACGATTCTGGGTGCCGCATTTAGTTGCATGATCAATTACGTACTCTCCAATCGATTCGTGTTCAATGCGCATCCAGAAACGGAATCCCAAGATTTAGGGTCTGAGGCAGTTTGATGACGCCTCTCACTGCATCCGACATACCTCGCACTGGTGCAGATCCCCTGCATCTGTTGTCGATAATCATTCCAGCTAGAGATGAAGAAGGCTGCATAGCATCCACAGTAGAGCATCTACATTTGGAACTGCGTTTGCAAAACGTGCCTCACGAGATAGTTGTGGTTGATGATGGTAGCCAGGATCGAACCTGGGAGATCCTCTGTGATCTCAAAACGCGATTGCCAGAGCTGAGTCCGCTTCAAAATCATGGTGAACATGGATTCGGTCGAGCGATCGTGTGGGGCATTGATCATTGTCAGGGAGATGCGGTCGTCATTATGATGGCTGACGAATCCGATGATTGTCGCGATGTAGTGCGTTACTGGCAGCTATTGAATCAGGGTTTTGACTGCGTGTTCGGTAGCCGTTTCATCAAGGGTGGTGGAGTGATTGACTATCCCTGGTTGAAGCTGCGACTGAATCGGCTAGCCAATCGCTTCATCAAGACGATCTTCCGAGTCAAACTCAATGACACAACCAATGCATTTAAGGCATACCGCAAGACAACTCTTGAGGGCTGCAGACCATTTCTTTCACCACATTTTAATTTGACTGTTGAATTGCCGCTAAAGGCAATCGTACGAGGATACAGTTGGACAACCATGCCGATAACTTGGCGCAATCGCCGCACCGGTGTGGCCAAGCTCAAGATTAAAGAAATGGGCAGTCGCTACTTTTTTATCGTCGCTTACATTTGGCTGGAAAAGTACTTTAGTCGTGGCGATTACGTAAAACATGAGATTGTACAACTGCCCGATGCCATATCGAGCAATGAGACTGGAGCGCAGGCGTGAGCGGTCTGGCTATGGCGCTAGGCCAGGCTCTCCTCGTGGGCGTACTGGCAGTTGTACCCGGCTTGGCATGGCGAGTATCTTTGCCATCGCACGTTCCACATAGGGCGTCGCTAAGTCTTTTGCTTGGCATGTGCTCATTGGCGTGGTTGATCCAGCTCGTTTACTTGTTTGGTGGGCAGGTCAACTTGGCCTTAACCCTGTGCGCACTGATCTTCGGCCTCACATTAGTTGCATTCAGGCGCAACCTGCCAATAGCCCTCAACGAATTTCGCTCTCAATTGCTTTTGAGCTATGTGATCTTCTTTACCGTGTGTTTGTTAGCCAGTTCGCTTGTGGTTTGGCCGGCGGCCGGGCCGTGGTCATCCGACTGGCTGGCTACGTTCCTGCAGCTTGAAGTAGTCTGGCAACGCGAACCACTGCGTGAGTGGTTACTTGCGCGTCCACCCATGTTTGCTTCTTTGGCAGTGCCGTACTTGGCTTTTATGGAACCGTTACATGCCTTCCAGTTAAGCTTGTGTGCAGCCAGCGCCGCATCGCTTTTGTGCGTACGAAGCTATGTGCAGTCGTTCTCGTCTAAGAGATTACCACTCATCGCGTTCCTCGTTCTGTTTTGCGCTTCGCCCTTCTTTTTGGTTAACCTTACGGCGTTTGTGCCTAAGTTCATACAAGCCACGCTGATAGTAGGTGCGTTCCTCTTGATGCGAGATGCGCGTGATCAACATTTGGCCAATCGCATGGCTTTGAGTAGCTTGTTGTTGGGCTTGGCCATGGAATGTCACCATTCGAGCGTGGCTTACATATTCGCCATTGGCATGGGATGGCTGTGGGTCGGATGGAAACAGCCACAGCAACTTATGCGAGGTATCGCACTCGCAGGTGCCATGGGACTAATTGTGGTGGGTCTCCCGGAATTGCGCAAAATCTCACTCTATGGACTAGACGAAATTGCCAAGTACAACCCCAGCAAAGCCATGCGTAGCCCTGAACCAACTTGGTTCGTGATGTTAATGACGCTTGAATGTAAATTTTTGGGATATCAATTTCTCGTTCCTCCGTACATTTGGCTTAAAGACCTGTCGCTAAATAATCTCAAATCTGTCGAGCATTACGTTTACTGGTTTTGGATAATTTGGCTAGGAATACTCTCCAACACTTTCGCATTCGTCATGCTGCCCTTTCTGTTTTCGTGGAAGCGATTTCAAGAGTATGGCAATTACCTTCGAGATCATGTGCCCCCCATACTCTTGGTCGGTGCGGCCATAGCGATATTGGTCAACTGCGTACTCAATCCGTATTACATTTCCAGTGGCAACGTACATTGTGGCTCTACGGCACTAGCCCTGGCGCTATTGATCTTGGCCATGGCATGGCTAGCGGAACGGCCGACGTTATTGATGCCTAGTCTATGGGCTACCCTCGTCTTGGGCGGCCTGCCTTGGGTCCTGTGGCAATCGATTCAGTTCTCCAAAGTACTGGCACTGGGCGGTTACCAAGTAAGCGGTGAAGTGCTCGATGACAATCTGGATCACCCCGCTTTGCTTAGTATTTCGCAAGAGCCTTGGGGCTATAAAGAGTGGCCTTGGCTGCCACTAGTTTTATGCCTCGCCTTGACTCTCATCGTTTGGCTTGAACGCAAATTAAGTCGCCAGGTCGCAAGTTTGCAACCAGCCGCCCTCTAGCGTTACTCTCATCTTCGCGGATCTCCTCCATGTATGACATTGCGATCGTTGGCTTGGGTTATGTTGGCTTACCTTTGTGTTTGCAGTTTGCGCGCAATGGTTGCCGAGTGTTGGGACTGGATATCGATCCATCGAAGGTCGATGCCCTTACCGCTGGTCAGTCTTACATACACCATATTTCTGCCGCTTCAGTAGCTGAACAAATCACTGCTGGTCGATTGGCAGCGAGTACTGATTTCGCACTAGTTGGTCAATCGGCGGCGGTTGTGATCTGCGTGCCGACGCCACTGAACAAGAATCGCGAACCTGACATTTCTTATATCCTGAAAACCGGCCAGGCCATTGCCCCCTATTTAAAGCCCGGTGTTTTGGTTGTTCTGGAATCGACCACGTATCCAGGCACAACCGATGAAGACCTGCGTGAAGTTCTCGAAGCAGGTTCTAAGCTCAAAGCCGGCAGCGATTTTCATTTAGCCTTCTCGCCAGAACGCGAGGATCCGGGCAATCCCGATAGCAAAGTGGCCAAGATCCCCAAAGTTGTCGGAGGTCTGACTCCTGTGTGTCTCGAAAAAGCCGTCGCCCTGTACTTGCGAGCCGTCGAGAAGGTAGTTCCTGTCAGCAGTTGTCGCGCGGCGGAAGCCACCAAACTACTCGAGAACATTTTCCGCAGCGTGAACATCGCCCTGGTTAATGAGCTAAAGGTCGTCTACGGAGCAATGGGGATCGATATCTGGGAAGTCATCGAAGCAGCCAAGACTAAACCCTTTGGCTACATGCCGTTCTATCCTGGCCCTGGCTTGGGTGGTCACTGTATTCCAATCGACCCTTTCTACTTGACCTGGAAGGCTCGTGAGTACGGACAACCCACGCGCTTTATCGAACTAGCGGGCGAAATCAACACTTCCATGCCCCAGCATGTGATTCGACGCCTGGCCGAGGCGCTCAATTGTCACCGCAAGCCACTCAACGGTAGCAAGATCTTAATCGTCGGCTTAGCCTATAAAGCCAACGTCGACGACGATCGGGAATCGCCCGCCTATACCTTGCTGGATCTTCTCAAGGCAGCCGGTGCCGAGGCGGCATACCATGATCCGTATGTCCCCGCTATCAAACACACTCGCGAACATCCACACTGGGCTGGCACCAAGAGTGTTGCCTGGGATCGAGCGACAATCGCTTCGTTCGACGCAGTGCTAATCGCCACAGCCCACGCGAACGTCAATTACGGTGAATTGGTCGATTGGTCACAACTGATCATTGATACACGCAACGCGACCCGTGCCTTTATGCCCAACAGCAAAATCGTCCAAGCCTAAAGTTTGACCTGACGACATCACGATCTTAAAGCACACTATGCATCACTTGATTACAGGCGCAGCCGGCTTCATTGGCAGTCACTTGACAAACTGTCTAGTGGCAGCTGGCAATAACGTCTCTGCCTTGGACGACTTCTCGCTGGGTCGCCGCGATTACTTGGCGCACCTCAGCGGCGACTCTACATTCCAACTATGGGAAGTAGACCTGCGCGACGGCGCGACGACCAATGCAACTTTTGCCGAAGCAGTCGCTTGGGCAGGTATACCTGACGTAGTCTGGCATTTGGCTGCCAACAGTGACATTCCTGCGGGAGTCGCTAATCGTGAAGTTGACTTTGGCCGCACGTTTTTAACCAGCAAGTGCGTACTTGATGCGATGAATCATGTCGGTGCCAAACAGCTGGCCTTTGCGTCAACTTCAGCCGTATATGGTGAACACCCTGATCTCCTGACTGAAACAACTGGTCCGCTGCTCCCGACCTCAAACTATGGCGCTGCCAAGTTGGCTGCCGAAGCCTTTATCAGCGCAGCGTCAGAAGTTTCGCTCGATCGCAGTTGGATCTTCCGTTTTCCCAACGTCGTGGGTCAGCATGCCACCCATGGTGTGATTTATGATTTGATTCACCGCTTGCGCACCAAACCAGAGAGCCTGAGGGTGCTAGGCGATGGAACGCAAGCCAAGCCGTATCTGCATGTGTCGGAACTTGTGGATGCCATCATTTTCATAGTGCAACATGCAAGTGAGCGACGCAACCTATTCAATATCGGTCCAGGAAGTCAATCGACTACCGTGCGATTCATTGCTGAAACCGTCATCCACAAAGTATGCGGCGACTCGCCGCTCCCAATCGCGTTCACTGGCGGAGATCGCGGCTGGGCTGGCGATGTACCTAAGTTTCAGTTCTCAACCGACCGCCTGGCCGCTTTGGGTTGGACTCCAAAGCTGAATTCGGATCAAGCGATCGTCAAGGCTGTCGCCGAAATCGCCGACGAAATCTTGGCCGCGTCGTGAAGATAAGAAGCTCGGTTTAGGCTACGTGCAGCTGGATTAGCGGATCATAAACGTACTGTGAAGCGACAACTAATTATCGTAGCCGGTGGCAAAGGCACTCGCTTGGGAGAGCAATTTGGTAATCTTCCAAAGTCCCTGGTTCCGCTGGCCGACAAGCCTATTCTGCTTCATCAGCTGGAATGGGCTCGCCGACAACGCTTTGAACTGATTGAAATCTTCGCCGGTCACTTAGGCGAACAGATTGTCAGTTTTGTTCAGCAACTGAACTGGACTTTACCGCAAATCACCGTGCATATCGAAGAGCAGCCACTGGGCAACGCTGGCGCAGTCATGCTGGCTCTACCACACCTGGAAGAACGCTTTACAGTTATCTACGGTGACCTGCTGCTGGATCTGAACGTGGACCGGATGGAAGCCTTTCATCTCAAGCAACAGGCTGACTTTACGACGGTTGTGCATCCCAACGATCACCCTTATGACTCTGATATTATTCAGTGCGATGCTAGTTGGCGTGTACAACAAATTCACTTGTATCCGCATCAAACGTCCAGTTCACTGCCTAACATGGTCAATGCAGCCATGTACATGATCCAGCGCCAAGCGTTGATGCAGAACTTTGTCGCCGGCGGCAAAGCAGACTTCACCAAGTCGATTGTGCCTGGCCTATTGGCCGCCGGCGCGCATGTCGCAGCGTACCTCACCAACGAATATATCAAAGACGTGGGCACACCCGATCGCCTGATCAAAGGGGCCAAGGATCTGGCTAACGGCGTGGTGCGCTCCGGCGATGATATGCATGGTCGAGCAGTGGTCTTTTTAGATCGAGATGGCACGCTCAATGAAGATGATGGCCATATTAATTCACCGCATAAAGTCCGGCTGTTGCCAGGAGTGCCCGAGGCGCTTAAGAAACTACGCTCAGCCGGTTATCAATTAGTGATCGTTACCAATCAACCCATGATTGCGAAAGGCCAAGCGACGGAAGCCGAATTGCAGTTGGTCCATCAAGAACTCGAGTGGCAACTCGGACTACAGCGAGCGTTTGTGGATCGCATATACTTCTGTCCCCATCATCCAGATAAAGGGTTTCAAGGCGAACGAGTTGACTTAAAGATCGACTGCCAGTGTCGCAAGCCAAGGTTAGGCATGTTTCAGCGGGCGTGTGAGGAACTGGATGTCGATCCTACTCGCAGTTGGATGATTGGCGACCGCACCGTGGATGTCGAATTCGCTCAACGCGCAGGCTTGCGCTCCGTCTTGGTTCGTACTGGTGACGCGGGCCAGGATGGAAAATACCAAGTCGCGGCTGACCTGACGGCAGACTCACTGCTGCAGGCGGCTGAGTTGATTTGCAGTGAACCGGCTCAATCGGAAAGCATGTCTTCCAAGTGATCATTTCGCAGACGCCATTACGCGTGAGTTTCCTGGGCGGTGGTTCCGACCTGCCAGCGTTCTATCGCGAGCATGGAGGAGCCGTGCTCTCGACGGCCATCGATCAATCGGTGTACGTGACTGTCAGCAAGAAGTTTGATAATGCAGTTCGCGTGAGCTACTCGCGGACAGAAGAAGTCCCGCACGCTGGCGAAGTCCAGCATCCACTGGTACGCGAAAGTATGCGATTGCTAGGTATTGAAGGCGGAGTCGAGATCACTTCGGTGGCGGATATCCCTGCCAAAGGCACTGGTCTAGGCTCCTCTAGTTCGTTCACAGTAGGCCTGTTGCATGCCTTGCACGCCTTTGTCAGCCGCTATGCCAGCGCTGAACGCTTAGCGAGCGAAGCGTGCCAGATTGAAATCGAAAAATGCGGCGAGCCGATCGGCAAACAAGACCAATACGCGGCGGCCTACGGCGGTTTCAATTTCATCCGCTTCAACCCGGATGATACCGTAGTCGTCAAGAAGGTAATCATCTCGCCGTCGATGCTGGCGGAGATTCAATCGCATTTGATGTTCTTTTACACAGGTATCACGCGCAGCGCCTCGCAGTTACTGGCTCGTCAATCGGAGCAGGTCAAAGGGTCCGGTAACGCAGCCCAGGCTACCCTGCGCCTGGTAAAACTGGCAGAAACCGCCTGCAGTGAACTGTCTGCCGGTCGCATCGAAGTGCTGGGAAGTATGCTGGATGAAAGCTGGCAGCTGAAGAAGACGCTCACTGAAGGCATCACCAACGAGGTCATCGAATCCGCTTACACCACGGCCATGCGAGCCGGTGCCAGTGGTGGCAAGCTGCTGGGGGCCGGCGGTGGAGGCTTTCTGATGTTCTTTGTACCGCCAGCCAACCAACCCGCCGTGCGGTCCGCCCTGGCTCCCATGCGTGAAACTCCTTTTCAACTGGTGCCTTACGGCAGCCGCATCATCTTCGTTCACTAACGGCTGAACCTATGAGAACTTCCAGAGAATATCTGAATCACTTGGCATCAACCATCGATGCCTGGGACAGCGCCCAGATCGATCGAGCTGTAGCCTTGATTGGACGGGTCTGGCATGCAGGCAAGCATACGTACTCCTTTGGCAACGGCGGCAGCGCGGTTACTGCTTCACACCTGATTACCGACCTCAACAAAACATTGTTCATTTCTGGAGGTCGGACATTTTTTGGAGCATGTCTCAACGACAATATCGGCCTGCTTACAGCGATCGCCAACGACATCGCCTATGCCGAAGTCTTCGCACAGCAAGTTAAATCTGTTGTTCGCGAGGGCGACTTGGTAATAGCGATCTCTGGTAGCGGCAACTCGCCCAATATTCTTCGCGGCATCCAAGAAGCGAAAGCCCAGGGCGCGCATACCATTGGACTGTGTGGATATGATGGCGGGGCCTTAAAGCCCATGGTTGATATCGCTGTACATGTGCCGGTTCATGACATGCAAATCGTGGAAGACTTGCATCTATCCTTTGTGCATATCGCCCTCCGAATGTTGTGCAGTTCCGCCCACTACCCAGCACCCGCAGCCAGCGAAGGGACGGTGGTATGACGGTTGTCATTGAAGCCGGACGTTCGTCAAAACAATATTGGCTGGATCTGTGGCGGTATCGAGAACTATTTCAGATCCTTGCCTGGCGAGACATATCCGTTCGCTACAAACAAACGGTCGTGGGAATTGCCTGGGCCGTTATTCGACCTGTGCTGAGCATGATCGTGCTGACGATCATCTTTGGTCGAATTGCCAAACTGCCAACCGACGGTTCCGCGCCCTATTCGCTGATGGTCTTCGCGGGCATGTTGCCTTGGTTGTTTTTTAGCTCAGCCGTTGCCGAGTCCTCCAATAGCCTGGTATCCAATGCGAACCTGGTCAGCAAAGTTTATTTCCCGCGATTGATCATTCCGGTCGCCACCATAGCGGTCGCGTTTGTTGACTTCATCGTCAGCGCGATTGTGATGGCATTGATGATGATCTGGTACCAGTTCGTACCTAGTTGGCAGATACTACTGGTTCCAGCGGCAGTCCTGTGGGCGTTCCTGGCAGCGTTAGGACCCAGTTTGTGGTTAACCGCAGTCACGGTGAAGTATCGGGATTTTCGTTACGCGATTCCATTTTTGGTGCAATTCGGCCTGTACGTATCGCCCGTAGGTTTTTCGAGTTCGGTCATACCCGAGCAGTGGCGCTTGATGTACTCGCTGAATCCTGTGGTCGGCGTGATTGATTTGTTTCGCTGGTGTGTACTGGGTGAGAGCTCGATTCACCTACAGTCGATGGCCATCAGCTTGATGGTCACGGCCGTATTTCTGATTCTTGGGATCCGTCAATTCAAGTCGATGGAACGACAGTTTGCGGACCTGATCTAGTATCTGACGCTCATCCCGACGAAACCTATGACTTCGATAATTAGCGTTGACGGTCTTTCCAAGAGCTACTTGCTGGGGCACCAGTCCCAACGAGGGCCGCAGAGTCTCCGCGAGACAATCACCGGACAGTTGCGTGGCTTGGCACGCAAGAGCCTGGACATGCTGCGCGGTCGTCCTATTTTGGCAGGCGATGAAGTCGAAACATTTTGGGCGCTGAAGGACGTGTCGTTTGAAGTCAAAGAAGGCGAAGTCTTTGGCGTCATCGGGCGCAACGGTGCGGGCAAGTCAACGCTCCTCAAGTTGCTCAGCAGGATAACCGATCCGACGGAAGGTCGTGTTGAATTACGCGGTCGCGTAGCCTCGCTCCTGGAAGTGGGTACAGGTTTTCACGCAGAGCTGACCGGCCGTGAGAACATTTTTCTCAACGGCGCAATCCTCGGCATGTCGCGCAGTGAGATCAAATCCAAGTTTGACGAGATCGTCGATTTCGCCGAAGTCGAAGCCTTTCTCGACACACCAGTGAAACGCTATTCTTCGGGTATGTACGTACGACTAGCCTTCGCCGTGGCAGCCCACTTGGAACCAGAAATCCTGATTATCGATGAAGTGCTCGCCGTCGGCGATGTGGTCTTTCAGAAGAAGTGCTTGGGACGCATGCAGAGCGTAGCTGCCTCGGGTCGGACGGTTCTTTTCGTTAGTCACAACATGCAAACCGTGGCTGGTCTGACCGACCGATCGCTGCTGCTGGAAGGCGGACGAGTTACTGCTATCGGGCCCTCGCAGGATGTCATCCAAAAGTATCTATCAAGCCAATCAGCTCGGGCGCCGGTGTATGAGAGTAAAGCAACTGGCGACAAACCACAGTTCACGTCGGTTCGTTTGAACACTAGTGATCCTGGTTCATTGCAGCGGCATGGAGCGCCGATGTCCATCGACATAGACATCTATACTCCCGAGCCTATACCCAATTCAGCTGTATCGTTTCAGATTTTCACGACGATGCATCAACCCGTGGCGCATGTTTTGAATTTAGACAGCGAATTGCCCATGCTGCGTGAACCAGGGCTACATCGACTTACTTGCACATTCCCCAAGTTGCGGCTTTACCCAGGTCATTATTATTTGAGTTTCTACTTTGGAGCCACGGATCCTAAGCGTCAATTCGCGGCACCGACAGAAATCTGTCCGTTCGAAGTGGCCGTGTTGGATCAAGTACGTGATTTCTACTGGGCTCCCAATACAGCTCTCTATGTGGACGACACATCTTGGGAACATCAACTCGCCGAAAATGTCCAGCCTGAGGGGGTAGCCTAGATGGGTCTTGATGCAAACGGAGCCGAGTTCCTGTTCTACGCCAAATCGCAAGGCGTAGACTTCACCGATACCATTACCATCGGTCGTCAGAGGGTATACATTTCGCCAGCAGAGATGGCTGCAGTCTTGTCCGCTTATGGTCGAAACGAGAGTGAACCCGTTATTCAGAAGCTCGTCGATGGCCGCGACGGATATTGTGAACCTTTGCTGGAGTATTTGGGTGCTGGAAACGCACACTCGTTGGATTTCTCTGACTACGAGCGACCGACGGTTACGCACGACATGAACGCGCCGTTGCCGGATGAACTGAAGTCACAGTATTCAGTCGTCTTGGATGGCGGTTCACTGGAGCATGTATTCAATTTTCCTGTGGCGATCAAGAACTGCATGGAGATGGTGCGAACCAATGGCCATTATCTGGCTATCACGCCTGCTAATAACTTTTTTGGCCACGGTTTTTATCAATTCAGCCCGGAACTGTATTTCACAGTGTTGAGCGAGGTCAATGGCTTCCAAATGCAGCATGTGATTGCGTTCGAAGTCACCGCAAAGCCCAAGTGGTACGAGGTTACAAGTCCAACTGCCGTTGGCGGTAGAGTTACGCTGTGCAACGATCGTCCTGTGTACTTGCTAATCATTGCCAAAAAAACATCAGAGCGCCCCATCTTTGCCACTACGCCTCAACAAAGTGACTACACCGCGATCTGGACGAACTCTACTCCCAAGCCCGTACCACAAAGTGCTCCTGCGGCACCACGTCCTTTGCCAATTCGCCTGGCCAAGTTGGTGTTGCCACAAAACTTTCGATTTTTACTTCGACGTATTTTTACTCCGCCGAAACCTGTACAACCCGTGTTTGGATTTGACGAGAAGTTCTTCAAACCTTTGACCCACCGTGGCAATTGACACTCGCAAGAGTTTTTTATTGAGAGTATCTGGCAGTCACTGAGATCCATATGAATCGACCAACCGCAGATGACGTGCGTTCCTTCTATGATGCGAGAATCGATGGGAAGTTGCGAGACTTTACCCACGCCAATCCACGCATCGAAGCCGCAGTCAAGACGCTCGAAGAATGGGCGCCACTGAATCCCAAACGCGTGCTAGAAATTGGTTGTGGCATCGGAGCGACCAGTTGGCGTATGGCTCGCGCATGGCCTGACGCGCAAATATTGGGAGCTGACATTAGCGAAGAATCGATTCGTGTAGCCCAATGCTGTTTTCAACTTCCCAACTTACAGTACCAGGCGAGCCTGGTAACTCCAGAGTCGCTACATGGTAAATTCGACTTCATCGTCCTCATGGATGTCTATGAGCACATCGCGGCGGAAGAACGCGGCCTTTTGCATGCTGCCATCAAGGCTCATGCAGAGGATCAGTGTCGAGTGTTGATAACCATTCCCACTCCGGCCACACAAGCGCGAGGATGGAAAGATTTTCCCGATGCCATGCAGCCGATAGATGAAGATGTAACGGCTACAGATATTCTCGTGCTGGCCAACGATCTGGAAATGCAGTTACTCTATTATCGCGAGGTCGGCATCTGGAGCTTTGGCGACTACGCCCATGCCGTCGTTGGACGCTTCAACCAACTTGCCGACGTTGAAGATCGATATCAACCCACCGACGGCTGGCCGGGCATGAAGCACAAGATCAAGAAACTGGTACGCGGCACCGAGCAGCCGCTAGAGAGTCTGGGCTATGATCTGCTGCGCGGCCCTAGCGGTCCCTCAAAATTCATTGTCAGTCAACGAGAACGCTTGGAACTAGCAGGCAAGTGGTCGAAAGTCGGTTCATCGAAATAAATCATGCATGAAACTCTTTGTATAATTGACGGTCAATTAGGGGCTCCCTTTGTGGATGTACACCTCCGTGGCGTATTGCCTGGGGCGACGGTCGCCATATCGCGGCTAAGCCATCATCCGCTAGCTGGCCACTTTCCGGCCCCCTGCCCTGTTATCTACTTGGACCAGGTTGCGCAGAAAATCTCGTTCCGAGCCTTGGCTAAACTAGGAAGCTCGCGAGAACGGATGCTGCTCAAGACCGTACGTGCGTTCTTGCAGAAGCATCGTGTGACCGCAGTCATGGGCGAATTCCTTGATCAGTTTGTCGAATTCGTACCGCTAATCAACGACCTTGGTATTCCCTACATTGTGCAAGGACACGGAATCGACGTCAGTGCCAGTCTGCGAAAAGATACGACTCGTGAGCAATATCAGATCTATCATACTGCCAAGGCTGTACTGACAAGATCCGAGTTTCATCGTCAGCGACTGATCTCCATTGGCTTGCCCGCTGAATTGATCCATGTCAATCCTGGTGGTATTAATGTACCTGAGCAGGTCGCTAACAAATCTCCAGAAGCGAAAAAGAGATTCTTGGCCGTTGGTCGCATGTGCCCTCAGAAAGCGCCGATCCTGTTGCTGGAAGCCTTTCGCATGGCCTTGCAACATGATCCTGAATTGACACTGGATTATGTTGGTTGGGGACCATTGTCATCGACGGTGAAACAATTTGTTCAGGCTCGCAAACTTGGTGATCATGTTCGATTGCACGGCATGGTCTCCGAGGAAACTAAGCTACGACTACTGAGCGAATGTGGAGTCTTTGTCCAGCACAGTGCAGTAGACCCTGAGGTAGGTAACGAAGAAGGACTGCCCGCCGCGATTCAAGAGGCAATGGCCTACGGTCTTGCAGTGGTCAGTACGCGACATACCGGCATCGCCGAAGCAGTATTAGAGGGTGAGACCGGTCTGCTGGTTGACGAAGGCGACATTGATGGCATGTCTGAGGCTTTTCTTGCCGTTCAAGCGCGCAGTCTATCATATGGAAACGCCGGACGTAAAAGAGCCCAGGACATGTACACCTCCGAGGCTGAATGTGCACGACTCCGCAAGTGGATTTTCAATTCGTAATAACATGCTTCGACGCGTTCTTAGAAAAGCAAAACAAATTGCAAGGCATCAGTGGAGGCGTTTGCATCCGATTTGTCATGCAGAACTCAATGCATCCCTCTCACGATTAATCCCGCGAAAGCCCGATGTACTATTTGTCCATTCCTCACTTTCGAGCTGTGGTTATTTAGCAGGTGGCCCCGCAGATTTGATCGGTGTTCTTCGATCTCTAACTTCGACTCTAGTTCTCCCCACGCATACCTACTGTTATCCCGCACACCCCGAATCACTGGCCCCAATCTTTGACCCGTCAAAAACTTCCTCCGTTATCGGCGCGGTCTCCGATTGGTATTGGAGGCAGCCAACTGTTGTGCGAAGTACTCATCCAACTCATTCAGTTGCCGCAAGTGGTATGGATGCAAGTGAAATCTGCGCTGCACATGAGAAATGTGATACTCCGTGTGGACCAGGCACACCATACGAACGACTCATCAAGCATCGAGCTTCAGTTTTGATGTTTGGCTGCACGATGAACTCTTATACACTTTTTTATACAAGCTTGCATTTCGCCAACTGCCCCTACCTTTACCATTTAGAACAAGTGCCACTGCGTTACTGCGATGCAAATGGTAATACCGTCCTCATGAAAATGTGGCGACAGAATACCCAGCATGCCCGGCGTTTTGAAGAAATGGAACAGGAACTGGCGAACGAGAAACTGCTGTCAGTTTTGAGACTTCGAGAAGGGCAGTTATTATATATCCCCGATTCAGCCGCAGTTCATAACTATCTCTTGTGTCGGCTTAATGACAATCCCTATCATCTTTTAAAAGACTTTGGATTGCAGTTTCGCAAGAAGAGCAATTGAAGTACACCGACACCATCACAGACACTTTTCTGGATTTTCAACAGAGATTGCTCAGAACAACTTGACACTACTCTTAGTTTTTTCATTCGGTAGTCAATGGGCATTCTAAGATTACTGCTGGCGATGTCCGTGGTGATTGGACATTCAACGAGTCACACATTGTACGGCTACTTTTCGGTACCTGGGCATGTGGCAGTTTTGTGTTTTTTTATGATCTCGGGCTTTTATATGTCGCTCATTCGATCGACTCGCTATCGAGGAGCCAAGGCGAACTACCTGTTTTATACCAATCGCTTTTTTCGCCTGTACCCAACTTATGTTGTCGCTCTCGGACTGACACTGGCTGCTTTCCTGTTCGTGGATTTTTATACGGCTGGTCAAACTCCATTTGCCTGGCGGACGGAGTGGGAACATGTCGATTCCTTGACGAAAATTGCGCTTGTTATCCCCAATTTGTTCCTGTTTGGTGCAGACGTCGTTCCTCAGTTCGTCTATCACATCGATCACGGCTGGAAGTACGACATGGTCTCCAATGGCGCTAGCCTGGAACCGTTTGTGAGACTGGGTCGCTACTTGATCGTGTTTCCCATCTGGTCAATCGGTTCAGAGTTGTGGTTTTACTTGCTGGTGCCGCTACTGGCCAAGTTCCGCTGGTATTGGCTGGTGATGATCGTGGCCATATCGGTTGCTCTGCGAATTACGATTGAACACTACTATCCTTGGTCGAGCTATTACTTTTTTCCAGCCTTGTTAGGATTTTTTGTAGCTGGCATGGTCGCTCAGCGTGTATCTGGTCTGGATCGAGTTCGAGCTTGGTTGACGCCGCGCAACTGCGCGATCGTTACGATCCTGTTCCTGACATCGCTGCTGGTGCGAAAGTATATCCCGGTCTACCGCTCACAGGACTACGTAACCTATCTGGCGATGTTCATCTCTTTGCCTTTCGTATTTGAATTCACCCGTCGATCGGCATGGGATCGACATATTGGCAACCTGTCCTATCCGCTCTACCTCGTGCATGGCGCAGTTCAACTGCTGTTCGTTGCACTTTTACTGAACTCTGACGGTATATTCCCACTGATTGTCTGCCTGCTGCTGGCATTGTTAGTGGCACGCTTTGTGGATGAGCCGGTCGATAGATGGCGACAACAAAGATTAGCGATGGCTGCGAGCTAAGAAGCCGTGGACTTGGCCGGCACATCATTAGGCATCGATTGATACTAACAAACATTGGTTTTCAGCTCGTTATGATCCCTGCAAAATACAGACATCAGTTCGTTCAAACGCTTAAGTCGTTTTACTACGGTTCGCGGGGTGAACCATACGAAGTGAATGGCTTCGTTTTGCGTTACACACCAGGCTCGCGACCGGTGCGACTGAAGTACAAAGACTCTCCGAACATCAACGTTCGCAATGATGCGCGGCAAGTCGAGTTGTTTGCAAATGAAATTAAGCCCGGAGACTGCGTGATCGACGTAGGCGCCCATGCCGGCGAATACTCGATCTTGATGGCTGCATGCACTGGTCCCAATGGACATGTGATCAGTTTTGAACCAGATCCGCATGCACGCGAACAACTACTGGCCAACTTGAAACTGAATCCACAACTCAAGCCGCCAGTAGTTGAGTCTTATGCGTGTAGCGACTCGCGTGGCGAAGCCATTCTGTATTCTCGCGGTGGTAATTCGAACTCGTCGTTTGTTCTATCCGGTATCGGCAACCGCGGAGCCGACCCAGAGGCCATAAAGACGCCGACCATAACCCTGGATGAATACCTTGCAGAGCAAAAGATCCCCACGCCCAATTGGGTCAAAATTGACGCTGAAGGCGCGGAGATCCGAATCCTGATGGGCGCGAAAGAACTGCTCAAGTCGAGTGCCAGATTCGTGGTTGAACTTCATCCGTACACGTGGAATGACTTTGGCAATACTTATCAAGAATTGACCGACGTGATCACCCAATCAGGACGTCGCATGGTTTTGCTGGACGGATCGTCTCCTAAACCAGAACCTGAGTATTCGACAGTTTTACTCGAGCCACAGTAATTGCTTTCAGTAGTCATCCGTCATATCCAGTAGTCACATCCACATGAGCTTTACCGGCCAGACGGCCAATGCACGTCAGGGGATTTCCATTGTTATCCCTACCAAAAATCGTCGCGAACTGCTTAGTCAGACATTGAAGTCTGTGCTGACGCAGTCGTGGGGCGATTGGGAAGCTCTCGTGGTTGATGATGGATCCAGCGACGGAACCGCCGAGTATGTCCAGACACTCATCGAAAACGACAAAAGGATTACGTTTATCGTACGCGAAGGTGAAGTACCGGGAGCCAACATCTGTCGCAATCAAGGTGCTCGCCTGGCTACTTTCAATTACCTGATGTTTCTCGACTCAGATGATCTACTCAAGCCTGATTGCCTGCAGACTCGATTCGATTGGATCAGTCGCAATCCAGACCTGGACTTTGCTGTATTCCATGCGGAAGCGTTTGTCGAAGCTCCAGGCGATTTGAATCGACCAGCTTCTTTTCATGCATTGACCGGTGATCTCGATCGTTTTTTGTATTTTGATTTACCGTGGCTGATCACCGGACCAATTTGGCGGAAAGCCGCTTTCGAGAAACTCGGCGGCTTTGACGAAACGATTCCGAGTTGGCAGGATGTTGAGTTGCACATTCGAGCCATCCTTTCAGGCTGTCGGTATCTGAATTTGCCAATCACCGATTACGATGTACGTTGGCAGAATGACCCTGCGAAAACCAGCTTGCAGCAACGACGTAGCGAACACCATATTCTTGCCGGCGAACGCATCGTAGAGAACTTCTGCAAATTGCTGCATGAGTCGGGCAATGCAAATTGGAGTCGCCTGCGCGGTATCGCCTCACTGAAGTTTCTACTCGCCGAATTCTGGTCGAGGCAACGTCGTTATCGTGATGCGCATCGTGTTTGGAACTCGCTACGAGGTTCGGCGGCCAACTCCCCTGCTCTGCTTTGGGGCGGTCATGCCTGGTTAATTGTTCTGCGCCTGGGGCTGATCGAAATGTGGCCCTTCAGCAAACTATTCAACCATTGGAAAGGTAGTGTGCGACTGCGAGAGCAGCCTCGACTGCTGTTCAAACCCATACCGTCCAAGATAAACCTTGGATAGCCGCACATGAGTAGCCGTTTGGAACTCTCCGTCATCATCTGCACTCACAACCCTCGACTAGAGAATCTGCGCCGAGCGATGGATTCGCTTTGGGCACAGTCGCTAGCGGCCAGTTGCTGGGAGCTACTGATCATCGACAACGCGTCGCAGCAAAAGCTTGAGGACGTTTTGAGTCTTCCCTCCGATCATTGCGTCAGAACCATACGCGAGGACCGTTTGGGGCTGACACCAGCTCGCCTGCGAGGCATTCGTGAGAGCCGGGGCGAACTACTGGTCTTTGTGGATGACGATAATTTTTTGCAGCCCGATTACTTGATGCACGCGCAAGCGATTGCCAACGAGTTCCCGTTTCTGGGAGCGTGGAGTGGCCAGTGCGAACCAGAGTTCGACGCGCAACCGCCAGAATGGACTCGAGCCTATTGGGGTGCACTAGCCTTGCGTGAAGTGCCGCAAGACGTTTGGTCCAACTTGCCTCGCAATCCAGTAACCATGCCCAGCGGAGCTGGTTTGTGCGTGCGCAGGGCAGTTGCCCAGCGTTACTGGGATAAACACGAGCACGAAACTGTCATACTGGACCGCATGGGAGATTCGTTAGTCTCTGGCGGCGATAACGACCTGGCCGCGACAGCCTGTGAACTTGGTCAAGGAACTGGTCTGTTTTCGCGTTTGAGATTGACCCACAAGATACCCAGTGGTCGACTGACACTTGACTATCTAGCGAGACTGTTGGAGGGCATTGAATATTCGTCGGTGATCTTGGATCAAAAGTGGGGACTGCGACCCCAGCCTCCAAGTCTCAAGAGTAAGCTCGCGAGACTGGTTCGCGGACTATTTCAAAATCATCCCGATAGAACGATTGCAGCGGCTGTGGCTCGGGGCCGCGAGCGCGCGTTGCAGTTTCTGCGTGCCCAGTCCTCTAATCACTCTGGTACTCATTGATCCAAATGCCTGGCGATGATTCACCGCCGATCAAGGTCCTCAATATCATTGAGTCATTTGGAACGGGAGCAACCGAAACCTGGCTGATGAATGTCGTCGACTGTGCGCGGGAAATCGATCCCAACGTCGATTGGCATTTCTACACCATTCTGCCTACTGCGGGCAAATATGATGATCGAGTCGTTCGAGCGGGCGGCAAGGTGCAAGCCGCTCCGTGCACAATCAGCGGCATGCACCGGTTCATGCTCGACTTGAGGAGCTTTGTCAAACGCGGGCAGTTTGATGTGGTCCACTGCCAACATGATTTTCTGAGCGCTCTGTACTTGCTCGCAATCTCGGGACTTAGAATTCGCCAACGCATCGTGCATGTCCACAACACGGATGACTGGTTACCCATGTCGCCTTGGAAGCGACGACTACTGCTGGAACCCTTTCGGCGCATCTGCTTAAGGCTGGCCGACCATATCGTCGGCGTCTCCAACTTTGCCCTGGATCATTTCCTTCGACTGCGGCCACGTGTGACCGATCGCGATCGCGTTCTTTACTGCGGCATTAGTCTGCAGACCATGCAAGACTCAGTCTACGCGCCGATCGACTTTCGACGCGAATTCGGATTTCGCGAGAATGCCAAGATCGTTCTGTTTCTGGGAAGAATGGTCCCGCTAAAGAACCCGCTTTATGCCTTCGAAGTCATGCAGCACATGTTGAAACTAGATCCAGATGTTGTCGGATTATTCGCAGGTGATGGTGGATTGACCGATGAAGTTCACTCGCGAGTTGCCGCAGCCGGATTAGCCGATCGCATCAAACTCTTGGGTTGGCGCGATGACGCGGCGCGACTGATGAGCAATTCAGATCTATTTGTTTTTCCCAGATTGGAAACACCGCGCGAAGCACTCGGCTTGGCGGTCGTTGAATCCCAAGCCTGCGGATTGCCGATGTTAACTTCACCGGGTATCACCGACGACGCCATAGTGATCCCTCAACTTGTCGAGATTCTACCACTGGCGCGAGGGCCCGAGGCTTGGGCTGTGCGGGCTCTGCAAATGCTGGACAGACCAAAGCCAAATCGTCCAGGGTGCCTCGAGCAAGTGGCTGGCTCGCCATTCAGTCTTGCAAATAGTGCGCAGAATCTGATCCATCTCTACCGCCAATAGTTTGACTCAAGCCACCGATTCATGACACAAAAATCTCTTTACGACCAGCACTTCTTCCAAGGTCGCGCCCGTCGCGTGCAAAGCTCCGCAGAAGTGATGGTGAATTTGATGCATCTCTTGTTTCAACCCACGTCGATCGTGGATGTTGGATGTGGTGACGGCGCCTGGCTAGCAGAATGGTCAACTCTCGGAGCCAAGAGGATTCAAGGCGTGGACGGTCACTGGGTCAATCAATCGATTCTCAAGATCCCAATTGATCGCTTCTGTCCGCAAGACCTAAATCAATCATTTACTTTGCCAGAACGGTTCGACCTGTGTACTTCGTTTGAAGTCGCTGAACATCTGGCACCGGAGAATGCTAGTACTTTTGTTCAGTCGTTGACCCAACTCAGTGATCTGATCGTGTTCTCCGCAGCTATTCCCGGACAAGGCGGAACGGGACACCTCAATGAGCAATGGCAAGAATACTGGATCGAACGCTTCGCAGCCTGCGGTTATGTGGCCTTCGACGCACTGGCTGGACATGTTTGGTTGTCCGATGACGTACAACCATGTTACTTGCAGAATACTCTTGTATACGTCAAATCAGAGTCGCTACCAGGCTACCCAGCTCTTCAGCAGTTGCCTGAGGCGAATCGTATCTTGTGCGGACGACGCATCCATCCACGCATGTGGACAGAAAAGGTTGTCGAAGGCGAAGACCTGACCAGATTCGGACTGATGGCTTTGCTCAAGGCCATCCCCAAAGCAATTGGCAGTTCAATCTCCAGTCGGTTGGCCAAATAACGATTCAGATCGGTCGCATGGTTCATCGCGAACTCGATAAGATGCCCCATCACGAGAAATCACGTCCGGTTAAGGTGCTGCAAGTCTTCCATAGTCTAGGAATGGGTGGCGCAGAAACCTGGCTGATCGAAATGTTACGCCGCTGGCACACCACGCATGAAGTCGTGTGTGACTTCCTCGTGACCAGCGATGAACCAGGAATTTTTGATGACGAAGCCCGTAGGCTCGGTGCCAAAATTTTCGTGATCCCATATGGACGCGGACGACTTTGGTCTTTTGGCAAACAACTACGTCAACTCCTTCGAAGCAGCCAATATGATGCCATTCACGATCATCAAGATCGTGCCAGCGGCTGGCATTTTGCTTTAGGCTGGCCACATCTGCCACGAGTCAGAGTTACGCACATTCACAATCCTAGCTATCAAATCGCTAACAACTACGAAGTCAGTTTTACTCGACGCATCACCGCCCATCTCGGCAAATTCTTCATGCGTCGATTCACAACCCATATCGCCGCAACCTCCTTTCAAGTTGTCGAGGAATATGGATTCACAGCCCCTAAGTACCGTCACATTCCCAAAGCCGCTCTGCACTGCGCGTTTAATACCGATCGATTCAAAGGCGATCCAATTCACGCGCATAAAAGTATCTGTCATGAGCTAAGCATTCCGGAAGTGTCAAAGCTGGTATTATTCGCTGGCCGTATGGACCACTCTGCGCAATACAGTCACCCGCTCAATCACAAGAACTCGGCTCTGGCGATTGACATCCTGCTGGACGCTATTGACGTTGACCGCACAATACACCTCTTGATGGTAGGAGCTACGACCGATGCCCTGCCGACCCTTCAGCAGCGGATTGCCCAGCGTGGGCACACACACAACTTTCACTTCCTGGGTGTTCGCAAAGACATTCAAGACTTGATGCTGGCCAGTCGTCTGCTGCTGTTTCCCTCGCGCGGTGAGGGGCTTGGAATGGTGGCCGTGGAAGCACAAGCATCCGGTTTGCCAGTACTGGCATCGAGTGCGGTTCCGCGGGAGTGTGTGGTCGTTCCCGAGCTCGTAACCTTTATGGATCTGACGCAATCGGCTAGCCAGTGGGCCAGCCGGATTCAAGAACTGCTAGCCTTGCCACAGTATGATGCTTTGGCAGCCAACTTGGCTGTAGCTAAATCTGCTTTCTCGGTGCCAGTGTGTTCTAATCGTTTAGTGGCGCTTTACGCGCATGGACAGCTGTGAACATCGTGGCGAAGCATCAATTGGTGGGTAACTACATCACCAACATGTCGCTGCAGCAAGCCAGTGGCGGCTGGAACGGTATGAACGCCGCTTTACATGCAGAGCTGGCCAAACACTTTCAACTTCAGTATGTAGGGCCTATTAATCCTCCGCCACTAGCTGTCGAGCAATTTTGGGCTCGCTTGCAAAAACTAATGAGGCTACCGCAGCAGTTCTACTTCTTCTCGCCTGCTCGATTGAACAAAATTGCTAAACTAGTGGTTCAGCAGTCATTCCATAGTGCCAGCTTTGACTACTTTCATGGTGTTACTCCGTGGATTGCAAGTTCGATTTTGCGGCCCACATTTGCATTTACGGACGCTTGCTTTTCGACTTACTATGACACTTACCATCGCCATGATAAGTTTAAGTCTGAGGATCGCCAACGCATCTCGTATCAAGAAAGAAATTGGCTCCAACGCTTAACCCGAGTATTTTTCAGCAGTCGGTACGCGATCGATGAGTGTTGTCAACGTTACGGGCTTGAGGGAAAGAACTTTGAATATGTCGGCGTCGGAGCGCGTATTGATACGCCCGAGAGCGATCTATTTGCGGGTGGGTACAACCTGATCTTTATCGCTGTCGATTTCGCCCGCAAAGGCGGAGAGGTATGCGTCGAAGCCTTCCGCCGCTTTCGCCAGCGATTCTCGGATGCTACCCTGACTCTGATTGGGGCTTGCCCTCCCTCGGCAGTACTTGAACTACCTGGAGTGACATGGGTAGGTTTCTTGTCCAAGGAAGTTCCTGAACAACTGCAGCAGTTGAAGCACCATCTTTCCACAGCTTTCGCCTTGGTGCTGCCCACCGTTTCCGATATGACTCCGTTGGTACTGGCAGAGGCAGCCTTGCATGGTTGTCCGACAGTCGCTCCTCGCGCCTTCGGTATTCCGGAGATGATTCAAGATGGACGAACTGGCCGCTTGTTGAATACACCGCCAGATGCCGTCGACTTTGCACTCGCTCTGGAGGAATTGGCCAATGACCCTAGCGAGTATGCCGAGATACGCAAGGCGACTAGAGCGTATGCACTAACGCATTTCACCTGGGCTATGGTGGGTCAGCGCGTGGCCAGCGCGATTGTTCGTGATTTAGAAATGATCGATTCATGAAGATTCTCTACGCCGGCCAGCTAGGTGCGGGACAAACATGTCGCATGCGCCGCGATGAGCTAATTGGTCTGGGACATCAGGTTATCGATTTTGATACTGACGCTGACTGGTTGCAAACGTCCTGGTTAAAGCGGCACCTTCAGAAGCGGTTGCATGTGGGTTCAGTCATTCGCAAGCTCAATCAGACCATCCTCGATCTGGCAGAGAAACATCAGCCAGACTGGTTCTGGGGCGACAAGCAAGAGTATTTGTGGCCCCAGACGATCCAACGCTTGCGACAAATGGGTGTGCGCAGCGTACATTTCACGCCGGACCCATACTTTACTCTGTCATGGAAACGTACCAGGCTGATGGATCAGTGTATGCCGCTGTTCGATTGTGTCATCACAGCGAAGACGTACGAGTTGGAGACCTACCGGCGAGTCTGTCGCCAGGTCATCTACATGCCACTAGGTTTCTCCGAGCAATTTCATCGGCCGCTACATTCAGTGGACACCGACATAGGGGGCAAGTACTCAACTCCAATTGGTTTCATCGGCGGTTGGGAACCGCGACGCGAAGAATTTCTTTCGAGGCTAGTGGCCGCCGGCGGCCAGTTGAAGATTTGGGGCTATGCCTGGGATCATCTGATCGACGGAAAGTGGACCATTCGACGCGCTTATCGATTAAAGATCAATGCTGGCAGAGCCAAGTTCCGCATCGCTCGCAATCCCGATTTGGCCCGATGCTGGCAAAGTGGTGAAATCTATGGTGATCAATATGCGCAAGCACTAACCGGTGCCAAGATTAGTATTGGTTTCTTGAGATTCGTATGTCCCGATCAACATACCACTCGCACTTTCGAGATACCTGCGTGCGGAAGTATGCTGTTAGCCGACAGAACGCCGGAACACCAGGAGTTCTTTCAAGAAGGTAAAGAAGCGGAATACTTCTCCAGCGCTGAAGAGCTCGTCGAAAAAGCTTGTTATTACCAGAACCACGAACCCCAACGTCATGCGATAGCAGAGGCTGGTCTTCGCCGCTGCCATGAGTCTGGTTACAGTTACCGAGCCCGACTTGAAAAGGTCTTGCAGGAACTGGTCTGATGCCCCTGTACTCTGATGCCCCTGTACTTTAGTGAAAATGACTGAGTGATACTATGCGTTCATGGATTAAATCGCTGCTTCAGTCTGGCCTGAGCCGCATGGGGTACGAACTGCGATGTACACGGTATATCGCAAATACTATGCTCGACCCCCTCTCTGTCGTGGAGTTGAACTTTCGTCATTTGGTGACGGATCTCATGCATCGGTTGGGACGCACTCAATTGGTCTTCTTGCAGGTGGGCGCGTTCGATGGAGTCAGTTGTGATCCTCTCCGCGAATTTGTGGTCGGGTACAAGTGGCAAGGTGTGTTGGTGGAACCGCAGCCCTCCGCCTTTCAAAAGTTGGTTGAAAACTACCAGGATCAGCCCGGTTTGATCTTCAAGAATTGTGCGGTAGCCCAGACCCGCGGACATCTCGAGCTGTTTACAGTTGCAGGGGAAGGATTGCCCGCTTGGTGTGGTGGCTTAGCAGGCTTCTCGCGTGAGTCGATAGAAAAACATGAACCTTTTGCTCCAGGCATCACCAAGCATATCGTAAGTCTAAAAGTTCCTACTGTCACGTTTGCTGATCTACTGGGCGAGTTGCCTGCTCCACTCGATCTGCTACAGATCGATACCGAGGGCTTTGATGCTCAACTACTGGATATGTTTCCGTTCGAACAGTGTCGACCGAGTTTGATCCATTTTGAGCGCAAGCATCTTACGGCAACTGCCCTCGATACTTGCTTGCAGCATTTGAAGAATTATCACTATCAATTCGCGTTCGATGGCCAAGAAGACATGTTAGCCTATCGTACCAATTAGCCTCCATTTCAACTCACGCTTCAATCGAACGCATTTCAATTGCCCATCGACGCAGTTTACATATCGACCTATCGCAACGACTTGCCGCTGACGCGTATCTGTGTAGCCAGTATTCGCTATTGGTACGCCGATGTGCCGATCAAGTTGATCAAGGATACCGGGGCTGGTCAGTTCGACACCCAAGAGATCGAGCATCGCTGGCACGTACAAGTTGTGGATACCGGCTCACGAAGTTTTGGCTGGGGCTTCGCCAAACTTGAACCGCTATTCTTCCAGGGACGAGAGAAGTTCCTGATGGTTGACTCCGATACGGTGTTTACAGGCCGCGTGCTTGACATGCTGAATCAACATGATGAGCAGTTCATTGTTGATGACGAGACGCAACCAGCCGAAGAGGTTAAGCGGTTGTACTATGACCCAGTGGCCCTCGCTGAGTTGGATCCGAGCTTCAAGCCAGGAGGCAAGAATTTTAATTCTGGACAGTGGGTGGGAACCAGTGGCGTGCTGACTCGTGATGATTTTGCAGGCGTGGTCCAGTGGTCGGAGCCTCCGCGACTAAAGTATCCGCAAATGTTCATGCCGGGCGATCAGGGAGTGCTTAACTATGTGCTAGAAAAGTCGTGTGCCATGTCGCGATCGAGTTTGGCGCGCGTGCCATTGATGTGGTGGGCCCCACGCGATTTGACTGACCTTGATTTGCAAGCTATGGCTCAGGACAGCCCGTATAACCGGATCATTCACTGGGCCGGTTGCAAACTGTATGCTAAACAGCCCCTGCCGCGTCGAGACATCCTGCGTTTCTTCGAGAATCATTATTATTCTCGAGTTGCTTCGGGCGCAGCCAAACGAAGGTGGCGAGCCTGGCAGCACTATGCAGAGTACCTGACCAAACGTAGCATGCGAAGTTTTGGGCGACGTTTACGCCTCACCAAGTAACGTTCATGATTTCACTTTCACAACGCCTTGCAAACTGCGTCTTTTGGCCCTTAGCGACTGCGACTCGGCCATATGGTGGCCTGCGTCCCCATCGTTTCATGCACTGGCTCGGAAAAGTAGCCGCAGGTTCAACCGCACCCTCTCTCGATCAATTTCGCTGGTGCCACGATCGTTATGGCTGCCGAATGCGGCTGCATCCCTATTACTTGATCGATCGACATATTTTGGCCTTCGGTGAATACGAAGCGGCCCTACAACGATTCTTGAACAAGCACATTGACGCTGGCATGGTTTGTTTGGACGTAGGTGCTAACATCGGCGCCGTAACCGTTCCATTGGCTCGACTGTGCGGACCACAAGGACGGGTGATTGCCTTTGAGCCCAATCCGCAAATCGCTAGTCGGTTAAGGGAACACATCGTCGGCAACCATTTATCCAACGTAACGGTGGAGTCCAGCGCGTTGGCTGACAAAGGCGGGTCGATGACGCTGGCAATTGCCAGCAGCAGCCATGAAAATCAGGGCATGTCATCCCTGGTAGAATTTAGTCATGCAGATCTGAAGTACTCCGTCGAAGTTCCGGTCGATACGTTGGACGATTATGTTGCACGCCATGCGATACCCCGGATCGACTTCATAAAGGTTGATATCCAAGGAGCGGAACCGCAGTTTTTGCAGGGGGCAGCACGAACAATTAAGGAACTTCAACCAACCGTGGCTATCGAAATTGCAGCCAGTAGTTTGGCCGAAACCGAAACAACAGCTGCAGATCTGGTATCGCAACTCAATGACTTAGGACTAGAAGGCTTTGAACTTCGCGGCGACGGACAACTCGGCCAACGCATCGATGCTGCCAGGCTGAGCGAGGACTACGCGGCAGACAACGCGATTTTTAAGAAACGACCATAACGTCTCAGCCGTCCAATCAGCCTGAAC
This sequence comes from Rania fehmarnensis, assembly GCF_056494185.1. Taxonomy (NCBI): domain Bacteria; kingdom Pseudomonadati; phylum Planctomycetota; class Planctomycetia; order Pirellulales; family Pirellulaceae; genus Rania; species Rania fehmarnensis. Next base: position 1,123,192 of record NZ_CM151398.1, on the reverse strand, counting down.
ATAAACGAACACGCAAAACAACTATGTCAATAGCCATCACTCCCGTACCTCCAAAGAACACGCGTGAGCCACGCTTCTTATTCCTGAACTTCCGGGAATGGTTGTGGGCAACGATGTTCGCAACGTTAGTGGCGTTAGCCTGCTGGCCTTTGTACAGCGAAATATCAGCCTGGTTGGGGGCGGCCATTGGTCTGTTCGTATTTTCTGCCATGCACTTGGTGTACGCAGGTCGATACTGCTTGCCGCTGCCTCAGCTTGCCATCATGCTCTCGACAATCTACTTCGGCATCGCGCCGATGATTGCCATTTACTTTCCCTCTTCGGATCCGCTGTACAGTTTGCAGCGGGACCCAGCTACATATTTCGGTTTCGCGGTGCCCTGTATCGTCGCGGCGGCGCTCGGTTGGTACACGGCTATCTGGGGTGCCAAGACGCTGGTACTGAATCGCTCACCACTTAAGTTACCCAAGCGTGTCTTTGAGAGCTTCGACGCCTGTATCTTGATTGGGTCCGTGCTGCTTTTAGCCATGACCAATATCACCATACCCGCGTCTGTAGCGTTCTTGTTATTCCTAGTAACGAACCTTCGATTCGTAGGGATACTTGGTTGGGTTATTACCGCAGCACCGGGCTGGCGATGGCGCGTAATTTTGATGTTATTTGTCGAGCTCTACCTCTCGGCTGCCTCGGGATTCTTTCTCGACTTGGCACTTTGGACGCTATCTATAACGATGGTGCTGTTTTATCGCTTTGGCGTTTCGCGCGTCGTCGTGTTTTCATTGATCGTAATCGGTGTATTGTTGGCACCATGCGTTCAACGAGCCAAGTGGGACTATCGACGCGTTGCTTGGGATACCAGCAGTGGCGAAAAGCGGATCTTGATCTTTGACATGGAGATGACGCTTACACCCCTAACAAAGCCTCTGGCCATTACTGGAAAGATTTTTGAAAGTGCGTACAAGCTGGCCACCTTCGATACCGAGTCCGACTTCTGGAGCGACACAGTTCGACGTTATAACCAAGGCTGGATCGTTGAGCGCGTAATGATCAATGTCCCTGCTTACGTTCCGCATGCCGAGGGGGCGACCGTTAGAGCTGCGGTCGTCGATTCCCTAGTACCACGGTTCTTGTTTCCCGATAAAACCCAAGCCGGCGGAGCTCAAAACTTTGCCCGTTATACGGGACTAATCCTGAACTCAACCACCAGTATGAACCTTGGTTATGTCGGCGAAATGTATGCTAATTTCGGATACGGTTGGGGCATTGCCGCCTGCGGCATGTATGGATTTACACTGGGCATCATCTTTAGATGGCTGGTTGCGCGAACCTATATGAACGTCCTCTACATCGCCTTCATTCCCTACGTGATGCACTGGGCCGTGCTCGGCGAAGTAGGGCTGTTTGAAGTTTTCAATTACACAGTCAAGGCCACGATAGTTATGCTCAGCGTTCAATACGTTCTGCGTTACATGCTGGCCCACAGCGCTGTGCCATCACAATTCGGCCAGCCCGTGCCACGATGAACCGAGCGTCCCAACCACGCATCGGTTTCATCGCCAACAGTCTCGCACCCGGACTAGGTGGAATTCCGCGCGTCGCCAGACTCATCTATCGCAGTCTGGAGAGCCTGGCCGAATCAGGCCAGCTCTCGTTCCGGTGCGTCACTCTGGACAGTTTTCAGTCCAGCAAGAGTCGTCTTGGTCTCTCGCTAGCAGCTATGCGGTTATCGATCGCGCAGCGGCGGCTAGCGGTCAACTGCTCGCACTTCATCTACGATAGCTGCCAGATGGCCCAACTCCACGGACGCCCTTGGCTGCTACGCGCACCGGCGATGACCTTCATCCATGGCATCGAGGTTTGGGAACAAGCCAAGCCACGTTGGATTTCGGCTTGTCACAACTCCAGACTTCTCGCCTCAAACTCCCATTACACACGCCAACGCGCCCATCAGTTACATGGCGATTTTGAACGCACTCAAGTTAGCTGGCTGGCAACCGAAAGCGATCAACCTCCGCACGGTTCTCGCGCTGCCGAGCAGCCCACAGTGCTGATTGTCAGCCGCGTCGACCTACAAGAAGGCTACAAAGGTCATCTCGAGCTGATCCATGCCTGGCCCGAAGTCACGCAAGCTATCCCAGATGCGTGCTTGCGTATCGTCGGGCGAGGCAACGGGCTGGATAATCTCAAACAGCGCGCTGCGGCATTGCCTTGTCAAGACAAGATCATCTTTGACGGTTTCGTAGCCGAAGAAAAACTCGAAGACATCTACCGAAGCTCAACTGTTTTTGCCATGCCCAGCCGCGGGGAAGGTTTTGGTATCGTCTACATCGAAGCCATGCGGTGCGGCTTGCCAGTCATAACCTCGCGTCAAGATGCTGGACAAGAAGTGATTATCGATGGTCAAACAGGTTATGCAGTCGATCTAGACCAGCCTCACGAATTAGCTCAACGAATCATCGAACTCCTCACCAATCCTTCCTTGGCGCGACAAATGGGCACGGCAGGCCAGGCTCGCTGGCAACAACATTTTACGCCCAGCCAATTTGTAAATCGATTTTGTCCGATCATCCAGCGACTACTGGCTGAGACTCCAGGCAGGAGTAACTAACGCCATGTGTGGTATCGCCGGCATCCTAGGATTCTCTGAAGCGCACGCTCATACTCGGCTCGAGCGAATGTTGAAGGCCATGGAGCATCGTGGCCCTGACGACCGAGGTGTCTTTGCACCTGCTGACCAACCGGTTTGTTTGGGCCATCAGCGACTCGCGATCCTAGACCTCAGTCCACTCGGCCACCAACCGATGACCAGTCGATCTGGTCGTTACACAATTACCTTCAATGGCGAGATCTACAATTTTCGAATTCTGCGCGAGCAACTGCTTCGTGACGGCAGTCAATTCGTCAGCCACAGCGATACCGAAGTCATACTTGAACTCTATGCCAAGCATGGCCGAGCTTGCGTTGACTACTTGGATGGCATGTTTGCGTTTGCGATCTGGGACAATGCAGAGCGAAAGTTGTTTTGTGCCCGCGATCCTTTAGGTATCAAGCCTTTCTACTATTGGCAGGTCGCGGACCAACTGGCGTTTGCTTCGGAAATCCGTAGTTTGCTTCAATCTGACCTGGCACCACGAATTCTCGATAGGTCAGCCGCTGAAAGTTATTTACTCTATGGTTCCGTGCAGGAGCCCAGCACACTAATCGAAGGCGTCGCCAGTTTGCCGGCCGGTCATTGGCTCCAGTGGTCCAATGGCAAGTTGGAGGCAGGTGCTTACTGGGAATTGAACTTTGATATTGCTGAGCCAACAGATAGCGTCTTGAACTATGAAGATTTCAAGAGCCAAGTACGAAGTTCACTAGACGATTCGATCGCTCGACATTTTGTAAGCGACGTGCCGGTCGGTATCTTTCTCAGCGGTGGTATTGATTCGACTGCGGTCGTCGCGCTTGCCCACGCTCAGCAAGTTACTCCATTGCAAACATTCTGCATTTCGTTCGACCAACCTGAATTCGATGAAGGACACTTGGCGCAAAAGACGGCCAACCATTTCGGCACTGAGCATCATCAGTGGAAGATGACACCTGAGGAAGGCAAACAACTCTTTAGCGAGTTCCTGGCCGCAGTCGATTTGCCCAGTAACGATGGTTTCAATACTTACTGCGTCTCGCGTTTTGCTCGCGACAAAGGGTTGAAAGTTGTCTTGTCTGGCCTGGGTGGCGACGAACTGTTTGGTGGTTATCCTTCGTTTCAGTTCATTCCCAAACTCATGCAATTGCGGCGACAGACAGCCTGGTTAGGTGTACCATGGCTCGCCAGTCTGATTGCCCAGTTACCGCTTTCACTACGGCAACAGCGTCTGCTTGGCTTCTTGCAATCCAACGGCAGCGCTTCGGCCGCTCACTGGGCTGTCCGTGGTTTCTTCTTGCCTAGCGAACTACCTCAAGTCTTTAAAGGCTTAGGAATATCGCACACACCACAGCCCAGCTTTGATGAAGTGGTTCCGGGCAACCAGTTGATCGATCAAGTGGCCTGGCTGGAAACAACCCGCTACATGCGCAATCAGTTGCTGCGCGACAGCGATGTGATGAGTATGGCAGTGGGACTCGAATTGCGAACTCCGCTAGTGGATCGCAAATTGATGGACGTGGTCGCGAACATCCCGGCTAAGTTCCGATTACAGACCGGCAAACGCTTGCTGACTGACGCCATCCCCGAAATACCGGAGTGGATTCTGAACAATCCCAAGCGAGGTTTTCGGTTTCCACTAGAAGACTGGGTCTCGGGGCATTGGCGTGATATGTTTGCCTCGATACAAAGCCGGATGCCATTAGCGCTTCAAACCTGGCCGCGAAAATGGACGCTACTGCTGCTCGAAGAATTTATCCAGCGCCACCAGATAGTCATCTGCTGAGCACCTCGACATGTCCAATTGGAGAATAAGACACTCCTCGTGATCAGAACAATGCCTCAACCTGTTCATCTGGTGCACGTCGTACGTGACTTGGAATTGGCCAGTGGTGGTCCATCGCGGTCAATTCCACAACTTGTCATGGCTCTCGATCAGTTGCAGCAATCCTCGGAACCGTGGAAGCAGTCGGTAATCTTTCTTGACCGTGGCCAACCCAATGCGCAATTTCCAAATGGCAGCGAAGCCCTGAATGTTTTGCCTGCATCGATGGCCACTGGTTCCATGTCGGCTTTGGCAGGTCGCATCGAGGATCTGAATCGACTGCAACCCATCTCGCTCATGCATGTGCATGGATTGTGGAATCTGCCCGCTCATCGTGCCATCGTGTGGGCGCGAGCCAACAAGATCCCCTACATCATTTCGCCGCGCGGAATGCTCTCTGCGTGGTGTTTCAATCACAAGCGTTGGAAGAAAGAAATTGGCTGGTGGCTCTACCAACGCCAAGATCTAAATCGAGCCGCAGCCATCCATGCCACCAGCCAAGATGAATTGAATGATATTCAGCGCATGCGACTGTCGACACGCGTTGTAGTCGTTCCCAATGGCAGCGAGCAATCTACACTGGAACGCAAAGTCGAACACAAAGAAATGCGGCATGCATTGTGTTTGACGCGACTGCATCCGGTTAAAGGCATTGACATGCTGATCGAGGCGTGGGCTCGACTACGTCCTGCGAATTGGCAACTGACAGTCGCCGGCCCGTCCGAGGCCGGCATGCGACAAAAGCTCTCTGAGCTCATTGAACAAAAGCAGCTAAAAGACCAGATCGACCTGCAAGGTGAGGCCGACATCGACCAGAAGCAACTGCTGTTTCAGAGCGCCGACTTATTTATCCTGCCGTCCAAGAGCGAGAATTTCGGCATGGTGATCGCCGAAGCTCTCTCGAGCGGTTTGCCAGTGATCACTACCACAGGCACACCTTGGTCTGATATTCAGTCGTACGGCTGCGGCTGGTTCGTCGCTCCCGAACTGGAACCGCTCTCGGCCGCTATTTCGGATGCCATGACTCAACCTCCTGACAGGCTACACAGCATGGGCACAATGGGTAGACAACTGATTGCAGATCGCTTCGCCTGGACGGCCATTGCACCCAAGATGAAGAGTTTCTATAGCTCGTTACTGGTCCCGCAAAAATAGTTCGTGCCGTATAACATGGAGCGGCCCGTGCGTTCGGCAACCCGGGACTTAGCCTCTGCAACCAAGGTATTCAATCGACGCAATCGACGATGACGAACATAATTGGAATCAATGCTTATCACGGAGATGCTGCGGCAGCCTTGGTTATCGATGGCCAATTGGTGGCTGCAGTCGAAGAAGAACGTTTCAATCGCATTAAGCACTGGGCAGGTTTTCCGATCGAATCGATCAAGTACTGCCTGGAGTACGCGGGGCTAACCATAAATGATATTGATCACGTCGCTGTGTCGTTCAACCCACGAGCCAATCTCGGCCGGCGAGTTTCATTTGTAGCTACTCATTGGCCTAGCTTTAGCGCGATCATGGATCGCTTAAAGCGGCAAGGCAAGACATTGGGACTGGAAGATCAGCTCGCACAGGGGCTAGGCGTTTCTCGCGCTTCGATCAAGGCACAATTTCATCGCATCGAGCATCATCAGACGCACGTCGCCGCCGGCTTTCTGATATCGCCTTTTGAAGAGGCGGCCGTGCTGTCGGTCGACGGTATGGGCGACTTTACCAGTACACTCACTGCCCAGGCCAGCGGAACACAGTGGCGCGAACTGGATCGCGTGTTCTTTCCGCATTCGATCGGCTTTCTCTACACAGCCATTACGATGTACTTGGGGTTTCCGTACTACGGAGATGAGTACAAAGTGATGGGCCTAGCACCATATGGCCAGCCTGAATTCGCAGACTTCTTTCGCCAACTGATTCGTCCCAAGGGCGATGTGTTTGAGCTCGATCTCAGCTACTTCACGCATCACAAACGCGGCGTCAAGATGGCTTGGAACGACGGCGCGCCGGTCATCGAGCCGTTTTACAGTCAGCGTCTGGTCAACGAACTGGGCCCCGCTCGCCAAAAGAGCCAGGAGATGACCCAACGCCATGACAACATTGCCAAGAGTCTGCAGGTCGTCACTGAGGAGATCATTCTGCACTTGCTACGGCGATTGCATGACAAGACGCACGCCCGAAACTTGTGTATGACCGGTGGCGTTGCCATGAACTCAGTTGCCAATGGCAAGATCACTTCGGCGACACCCTTTGAGAACGTTTATATTCCTGCGGGAGCGGCGGACAATGGCACTTGCTTTGGTGCCGCCTTTCACGTCTGGAATAGCTTTTTGAACCAGCCACGTAGCTTCGTGCAGGACCACGCCTACTGGGGCTGTGCCAGCAGCGATGACGAATGCGAAGCAGCGCTCAAAGCTTGTGGCCTCCCTTATGAACGTTTGCAGACCGACGAACAACTGATCGATCGCGTTTCGAGTTGGTTGATTGATGGCAAAGTGGTCGGCTGGTTTCAAGGCAGAATGGAGTTCGGGGCTCGAGCCTTGGGCAATCGCTCCTTGCTGGCCGACCCACGTCGGACGGACATGCGCGACATTATCAACTTGAAGATCAAGTTTCGCGAAAAATTCCGACCCTTTGCACCCAGTATTCTGGAAGAGCACGTGGCCGATTGGTTCGAGATCGATGAAGCCACGCCCTATATGGAGAAGGTCTTCCCGATTCGGGCAGAGCAGCGTTCGAAGATTCCTGCCGTCACGCACGTTGATGGCAGTGGTCGTTTGCAGAGCGTTTCACGGCGGACCAATCCGCTGTACCACCAATTGATCTCAGCCTTCTTCGCCAAAACGGGCATTCCTATCGTTTTGAACACTTCGCTCAACGAAAATGAGCCAGTTGTCCGCATCCCGCGCGAAGCGATCGCCTGCTTCCAACGCACCTCGATGGATGCGCTAGTCTTGGGCCGCTGTTTACTTGCCCGCGATATGCGGTAGGCCCTCCCCCTATCGACTGAGATCGCATTTAGGGTTCTGGGTGGCACTGACTACGCGAATTTGTAGCATCCTCTGCGGCAGCGGCGGCAGTTTGCCGCTGGGAAAACCTACCATTCGATGGTTGTCAAATGGGACAGGGGGCAATCTAGGCGGATTTTTCCTACTGGATTGTTGACGATAACAATTTTGATAAGTAGGCTATCACTATGTTTACGGAGAGTCACTTCGAGATTTTTCAGAGGGGTCAATATGCTAAAAGCGGTTGGTTTGGCGGCTGTTGCCATGCTGTGCACGATGCAGGCGGCAATGGGAGCGGCTGTTAGTTTCAAAGGTACATTCACCAATTACACGACTGTAGTTGGTGCTTCTGACCCCTACGCACTCGGTTTGCCTGAAGCCTTTACGGTCAGTTTCCAAACTGCAGGCAACGCGATTATCGGTGGCGGTATTGTCTTCACTGGTAACTCGGGTAAGCAGTTCGATTTCACGGGTGGTACCATTAACATTGGCGCCACGACAGACTTTACCGGTCTGACGATTGATCCGTATCCTGGGGCGATTGGCGGTACAATGAGTTTCAGTTTTGCGACTGCGATTCCGGATACTACCCAAGCAAGCTTGGATCAGCTTTGGTTCCAAACTGGTAGTGGCAGCCTCTTCGGCTTCCCGTTCACCAACGGAGCTCAAGGTTTCTACCAAGGTGCAATTACCGCGGTCCCTGAACCAGGTTCGATGCTGGCTCTAGCCGGTTTAGTGGCTGGTTGTGGTGGTTATCGTTGGCGGCGTGCACGCAAGGCTAAAGCTGATCCGGCCGCCTAACGCTTGCGTTGTTTAGATACACAAAGCTCTTGAAAGAGCGGGTTTTTACCCGCTCTTTCTGCATTTATGCACCCGAAGCAACCACTCTGTTCACTGTTTTCTCGTGAGAGCTCAATTTAGAGCTACATTAGCAAGATGCTACGGTTAGCAGCGGATGATTGTGGATATACCAAGAATGCCGAACTTGATGCTTATACTGTTCTGGTCAGCCTCCGCGGCCCTGCCCCTGCCAATGTTTGTCCAATATTTGGCCAGGCTTTGGCAAATTGACCAATACCAGTACTTTCCAATTCTAATCGTTACAGTCGCTCTCCTGACGTTTGCACGTTGGGATCGACAATTGTCCTATCCCAATACGAAACTCGCCTGGGCTTTGCTTTTGATAGGCTGGTTGGTCGCTGGTGCCGGAGCAATTGTCAACTCTCCTTGGGCTGCCAGCATCGGCTTGGTTCTGATTGTGGGCAGTTGGTTTTCCTCGCATCGAGACAATCGCCCCTCGAAAGGCTCCCTGCTTCACCTTTGGTTTCCCACGTGGATGCTGATTCGCCTGCCCTTTGGGTTGGACTTACGTTTAACGAATCTGCTTCAACAGGTGACGAGTATAGTTAGCAGCGAACTGTTCAACTTGCTGGGCATTCCTCACACGCGGAATGGCAACGTCTTTGAATTGCCCCACGGCGCTATGTTGGTCGAAGAAGCCTGCAGCGGAGTGCAATCACTGTTTTCGTTGTTGTTTTGTGCCTTCATGTTGGTAGCCTGGCTGCGTCGCAGTTCTGCGCTCTTGCCAATGTACGCCATGGCGGCTGTAGTTAGCGCTTTGGTGATGAACATCTTTCGTGTCCTGGCCATTGGAGTTGCACAAGAGTGGTACCAGGTTGATTTGGCTCACGGCCTGCTGCATGAGATATTGGGATATACATGTTTGGGACTGGCTATCCTCTTGCTGGGCTCGGCCGACTGTATGTTGCGAGTTCTGTTCTTTCCTGTTCCCGAGTCGGGCGAGGAAGGCAAATGGAATCCGATTCAGTACCTATGGAATTTAAGTCTGACGACTGAAGTTGTCGAAGGCACTTCGACTCGCAGAAGACGTTTTGTCAGCCCAACTATAGAGAGACTAAAAAGCGGCAAGACTTTGGGGATTGTGCTAAGTGTGCTGTCCATTTGCCTCTGGTTACCTCAGCTTGCCCATTTACGGGCTCAACCAGCCACAGCATGGGAAGCTGGCAAAAACGCTTTCTGGACACCCGACGCCAATCTGTTCCAAGGAATCGAACAACTAGCCTTAGCCAAACACGAGTCGACTAAAGGCGGAAGCAATCCCGTGCTCGGTGAAAATGCCGATGTCTGGGATGCACAATTCAATGGCATGACCATACAAATCGTACTTAGCCAACCCTATCCAGAGTTTCACGACCTGGTCTGGTGCTACACGGGGCAAGGTTGGGAGAAGACCAATCAGTTGCTGGGAAATCAAGCTGACTGGAAGTATGTCAGCTGTGGCTTTGTAAAACCTCCACGCCAATTTGGTCTACTGATCTACGGCGGATTGGGGCGAGACGGTTTGCCAGTGGCGCCACTTGAGCTCAGTCCTCTGACGCTGGTTTCGGAATGGCTTCAGTGGCGCAATCGCAATGCTTTTGCTTCTGCGCAAGGATGCCAGATGCTGCAATTGTTTGCACACACCGAAGAGCCGCTGTCACAGCAACAAACGGACTCATTGGTTGAGCTGTATCTAAAGCTGCGTGAGGCTATGCGATCCTCGTATCTCCAATCAATTGGCAAGTAGGTCGGGGGATCGCCACATGAATCACAAAAACGAATCATCCAAACATCGTCGTAGTTTTCGACGCGCTTTGAAGCGCCAGTTCTCCAGCCGCAACTTCTTCACACTTGGTCAGCGGCTGAGACGAGCGCTTGGCATCACGACCGCTTGGTCATTGCTGAAACGCACGCTGCGTCGGTTTTTTGCGTTCGAACAACCGCAGTGGTCAGTCCTGGCTCAGCGAGTTGTCCTGCCGCCCAGATATTCATGGAATTGGAAACAACTACTCAACCCCATGTACTGGCTGACTTGGGGATTCAGATTCTTTTGGACTTGGTTCCTATCCCGTCCATACTTGAATTTGGGACCTGCGATTCCAGCCATGTTGATCTTGGTTCTCATGATTGGCTTTGCGATCAATCAGAAGTTCGGCAAGAACAAAGACCAGCGTCGCACCTATGAAATGTTCCTCGCTCAAGCTCTCGATCGCAAAGACTATGATACGGCCGTCGTAGCGGCCAGTACTTTGATCGATTTGAATCCAGATCAATTGGTTTATCGCTATCAACGTGCCCTGATAGAATCGCAGCGCGGGAAAGACGAAGTAGCCCAAGACATGATGGAACGCTTGGCCATCGGAAATCGCCATGGTATGGCGGCCCTGTGGTTAGTGTCCAAAAGTAAGCCGATTGCTGAAATCAAGACTTGGGACGCCAAAGATCATCTTCGGTTTCGCAAATTGATCGAGGTTGCTCTCGGGGATCTGACCAAGAGCGAACTGCTGGGCGCTCGCAAATTGATGGTCACTTACTTGATCGCCATCGACGCTAAAGACGATGCCATTCGCTATTTGAAGTCTGTCTGCGAGAACGACAGTTCCTTTGCCTTCACTACCGCCCTCTTGTGCCGAGAGACCGGCCGCAAAGAGGAATTGAAAACCTACGCCACTCAGGCCGCCAGACACTATGAGTCCATCTTGCTCAGCAAACCTGAAGACGTCGATGCACGACTCAAGTATGCCAATTCGCTCCTACTGCTGGATCAAGAGCAAAATGCGATCAACTCACTGCAAGACAGCTTTAAACTTACCAAGGACCTCCGTTTCCGAACGCTGATCTCGGATGCGTATACGATTTGGGCCGTGCGCCTGGCCAACGAAGGCAATCCCCAAACTCTGATTCAACGTTTCCAACTGATCACACAAGCCTTGCAGGTCACGCCCCAACATCCGCCGGCGATCGATGCTGCCGTCGAACTGATCATTGTATGCCACAAGAATGATGATGCGGAATTGGCTGCCCTCAAAAACGCCGCCTTGCAAGGCATTGATCCCGATTCGGTGCACTTTATTCAAGGCACAATCGCCCTGTTGGATAACAAGCCCGAAGAAGCGAAAGTACACTTTCTGCTGCTCACCAAAAACAAGGACAATCGAACTGCGGGCATTCTGAACAATTTGGCCATGTCGATCTCTGGGAGCAAAGATGGCGACTTGCGCCAAGCAAAGACCATTATCGATATGGCCTTGCAGCAATTGCCCGATCATCCTTACTTTTGTGAAACTCGCGGTCAAATCCTATTCAAGCTAAAGGATTATCGCAACGCGATGACCGATCTAGAAAAATCGCTTAAGGCCCCCGAGCTTCGCAAGGACGCCTATCCCACGCTTGCCAAGATCTATCGTATCATTGGGCAGACCGATAAAGCCGAAGAGTACGAACTTCTGGCTAAAGATCTGGCCGAAGCTCAAGCGGACCAGTAGACATTACCGGATGTTGATTTGATGGAACAACCTCACTTGGTTCTGCTCTACCACTTCTTTCATCCGGATGAAGTCATTAGCGCCAGGCTCTATTCTGATCTAGCCCGATCCATGGCCGAGCGCGGTTGGCACGTCACCGCCATGCCCGCAGCCCGCCTCTTCGAAAATAACCAGGCACTCGCCAAGTCGGAGGAGTGGCACAACGTTGCCATCCAGCGAGTGTGGCGACCAGCTTTCCAGCAATCTGCCAACAGCGGTCGCATACTGAACGCCCTACTCATGTTGTGGGCCTGGACTTGGCGAGCCTTGCTCTGCCGCCGGCATCGGCATGAAGTTGTTGTCATCGGTACCGATCCCATCTTATCGGTGTTAATCGCGATTCCCTGGAGACTGTTCCGTCCCCGGAGTCAGATCGTTCACTGGTGTCACGACCTTCATCCCGAAGCGTCGCTAGCCGAAGGCAGTCTGAGCCCGTCCTCGCCCGCTGTGCGTCTGCTACGCTGGATGCTGAAACATGCCTACCGACGCTGCAACGAAATTGTCGACTTGGGACCCTGCATGCGTCGCTTGCTTCAGCAGGATGTCGGTGCTCACACGGAATCGCAAATTGCCTTTAGCACGATTACACCTTGGGCATTGGTGGAACCGACGAATGTTAGTCGCCCCAGTGCAGAAGTCCGCCAAGAGTTGTTCGGCCACTGTCAGTTGGCCTGTTTGTATTCGGGTAACCTCGGCAGGGCGCATGAGTACGAATTGTTTGTCGAGTTGGCCCGGCGAACCGCTGCTGATGGGGTGAGCTTTTGCTTCGCTGGTCGTGGAGCACGCATGAACGAACTAAAAACAGCTGTGGCCAACGATGGATTAGCCATTCGCTTTGCAGATTTTGCGAGTGAGAGTCAACTCAACTTGCGACTCGAAGCCGGCGATGTGCATTTGGTCAGTCTCAAAGAAAACTGGACAGGAACGGTAGTGCCTTCCAAGTTTTTTGGTGCGTTGGCCATCGGGCGCCCCATCCTATTTTTAGGTTCAGCCGACTGTGCTTTGGCACAATGGATTGCTGAATACCGTGTGGGTTGGCATCTTACATCAGACAGTTTAGAAGATGTTGCCAATCAACTTCGTGAATTAACGTCGGAGCCTGCTCAGCTGCGTCAGCTGAACGAACATTGCCAAACCGTATATCGGCAAGAGTTTTCCAAGCAGCGCCAGCTAGAGCGTTGGCACACACTGCTCGCTGCGACTGATCCTACGTAACTTAATCGCCGAGCCATCGCGTTGTGATGTTGCCCCGGTGTGATTCATCGCGGGCACCCAGTACAATCACCAGCCTGCGTCTGGCGCTGCAGTCGCAAAAGCTCGTAGAATGTCTATGAGACAATCTGCGCGTGGCCGGCGAGTTATTATTCAGCGGTAGGGAATTGTAAGTGACGAAGATCGCATTCATCACGGGCATCACTGGCCAAGACGGAAGCTACCTGACGGAACAACTCTTGGCCGAAGACTACGTAGTTCACGGACTGGTGCGGCGCAACAGCAATACGGTGCGTTCACGTCTAGACCATCTTACATCCGATGAGAGCATCTACAATCAGAAGTTGTTTCTGCACTATGGCGACTTGGATGACACGACCACCATTCGTCGCTTGATCACGCGCACGCATCCGGATGAAGTGTATCATCTGGCTGGACAGAGCCACGTTGGAGCCAGCTTTGACATTCCTGAATCGACGTGCGAATTCACGGCGATGGGCACGCTGAAGTTGCTTGAAATACTTCGAGATTGTGATCCGCTGCCTAAGTTCGCGCACGCCAGTAGCAGCGAAATATTTGGCCAGCCGACTTCACAACCGCAGGACGAAAACACTCCGATGCGGCCCATGTCGCCATACGGCGTGGCCAAGGCGTTTGCCACGCAGATGGTTCGAGTGTACCGTGACAAGTTCAACCTCTTTGCGTGCAACTTGATCTGTTACAACCACGAGTCACCGCGACGCGGAGAATCGTTCGTGACGCGCAAGATCACCCGCTCGGCGGCTCGGATCAAGTCGGGCAAACAAGTGGGATTACCGTTAGGTAATATTGAAGGCCAGCGCGACTGGGGTTACGCCCCAGACTACGTGCGTGGCTTTCGGGCGGCGTTAGCTCATCCGGAACCCAGGGATTTCGTGCTAGCCACGGGCCAACTCCATCGCGTTTCTGACTGGCTGGAAATCGCCTTTGCGCATTTGGGACTGAACTGGCGCGAGCACGTACGCTTTGACTCCCGCTTTGCACGTTCAGTCGATCCGGTCTCTCTGGTAGGTGATGCTTCGGTCGCTCGCGAGAAGCTGGGTTGGGCTCCGCAAATTGCTTTCGAAGATATGGTGAAATCCATGGTAGAAGCTGACTGGGTCCGCGAAGGCAATTAGAATAGGGGCTGTTGAGTCCCTCGGATCTGTCCCTCAGATCTGTCGCCCGTATACCTTCAGCTTGTGCCGGCAATCGATGAAAGCCCGCTTGATCGAAATTTGCATTGCCATCTGTGTCTTGGCACTAGCTCCCTTAGTCTTCTTGCAGATGATCCATTTGTGGGAGCGTCCGCACTTTCAGTTCTTTCCGCTCGCCTGGCTGGCGTGCGCGGGACTGGTTTTCTACAGGGCCAAGCTGCAAGACACCGATAATCGTTGGCGACATCGTCTCGCTTTTGTCACGTGGGGACTGGGAGTTGCCGCGGGAGTGGTAGCTGCGCTGTTCTTTTCGCCTTGGGTGGCTCAGGCGGCAACCATACTTTGCCTTACTGGCTGGGGCCTGTTCCGTTTGGCCAGCATTTCTGCGGCGCGCTGGTTGGGCTGGACTCTGCTGCTATGGATCACCCTGCCCTTGCCCGGTGAATTGGATGCCGAAGTCGTCGGCGGGTTGCAACGTCTGTCGGCCGAGAGTGCCGGCGGTTTGCTCGACCTGATGGGCATCGCACACCTCAGGACTGGCACGTTGATCGAAATCAGGGCCGGCAAGCTATTTGTTGACGAAGCCTGTAGTGGCATCGATAGTTTGTATTCGTTGGCTGCCATCGCCCTACTGATGATGCTCGTACAAGAGCGACCTCTTATTGTTGGGCTGTTCACCATTTTGACGGTCCCTATCTGGGCATGGCTGGGAAATGTTATTCGCTTGACTGCCATCGTGTTTTTGTTGGATCGGTGGGGTATAGACTTGTCGCAAGGTTGGAAGCATACAGCGTTGGGCTTTGTCACCTTTGGTATATCGTCGCTGTTTTTGCTATCGACGCTCCATGGGTTTGCACACTTCTTTCGCAGGTTCCCGCTGAGTTCGATGCCGCGTGAACGCGAGTGGCACATGTGGTACAACACTTTGGTTTGTTATCCCGAGACTGCGCCCAATGTGGCTGACGAAACCGATCAGTACTTCGTCAGCAGTCGAGCCCAACTGAGCCCGATCGAAGAGCGCCAAGCCCAACGCGCCACAGTTCCAATTCGTCAACCGACGTGGCCGCTGGTTGCGATGGTGAGCCTTGTGTCAGTAGGAATTTTGGGTTTTAACGTGCGCAACTTATCGCGAGACTGGGTAGATGGTCGCTCGACGCAATTGCCGCATTACGAACTCAATCAAGTCACGCATGCTTTTACTGAAACCGGTTTGCCCGAAACACTCTTGCAGGCTAAACGCATCGACTTCAATCAAGAACACCGTTCGCCTGAGAGTTTTTTGGGCGAATATTCGCGGAGTTGGGTTTATCGCGATTCACGTTGTGATTTCGCTCTGGCCATCGACTTTCCATTTCGTGGCTACCATCCGTTGTGGGTATGCTACACGAATGCGGGCAACAAAATGCTGGGACAACCCAAACCTGCGGTATCCCAGACCTCGGCCAACGCCGTTCCCAATGTGATGCACGCCAAATTCAAAGATGATCTGGGTAACGCATCGTATCTGTGGTTTGTTCTTTTGGAAGCCAATGGTGAGACTGTACCGGTCAAGTCATACACACAGGAACAGAATGAAAACCCGTTTCTGGCTCGCATCAAGACGGTTCTGGCCGACACCATAGAACGTGAACCCGTGACCTATCAATTTCAGCTGTACGTGCCCAGTACACGCGAATTGAATGACGCTGAATTGGCGGAGTATCTGGCCGTATTCGAAGCCGCGTTGCCCTCGGCTCGCCAGCAAATTCAACAACTTCCAAAGCACTGAGCTGCAAGAGCTAGGTCGTAGCCGGCTTATCGGACTCCGATGCCGGCGTGAAATAGGCATGGATCGCCAGCATGATTGCCCCAGTTACCAGGAGGCTATCAGCGATGTTGAAGTTGGGCCATGTATAGGTTTTGTAACGCAACAAAATCCAGTCGCGGACACCGCTACGCCACTGGATCGGATAGTCGTCTTGCCACCAAAAACCCAGTCGGTCGTATAAGTTGCCAAAGATTCCGGCCATGACGCAAGCCAGGGCAATAATCAACCACCAACTATCAATGGCTCCATAGCGGCCCAGCCAGACCAGAATACCGATTCCGGCGACGACCGAGAGCGTAGCGAACAGGCCGCCCCAACCGGCGCCCATGCCAAACAGCGCTCCCTCATTGACGGCCGTTTCAATACCGAACCAGCCTTCTACAATCCAGAATGGTTGCAATTGCTGGCCCGGAATCCCTCGCCACGCAAATACGCTGGCCTTGCTCCACAAGTCGAGTGCTCCGCCGCCAATGGCAATAAGAGCAAAGGTTAACCAACGCGTTGCCAAGCCAGATTGTTTCACGGCTGAACTGCTATCTGCCCAGGTTAGAAGCGCACTTGACACAGTAGGGGGTATCCGGGATCACTTCCAGGCGTGCTCTCGGAATGCGACCTCCACATTCCTCGCACTCACCGTAGACTCCCTGTTCAATTCGATCAAGAGCAGCTTCGATCTGCTCCAGACGATCTCCGTCATCGCTGAGTCGATTCAGCGTAAATTCTTGCTCAAAGCTATGGGTACCGACCTCGGCCGGGTGAATGGGCGCCCGGTTATCCCCAGACTCGGCATCGGTACCTCCCAGCGCTTCGGCCGACATCATACTAACGTCGCCTTTGAGCCGTCGCTGCAACTCTAGCAGCAGGAGGCGAAACTTCTCGTAATCTCCAGCTCCAGCCTTTTTCTTCATGGCGTGCGTCACTCACTTGGCAGTCTGAACCAAAATCGACCCCGTTTGGCCGGAATCGTAGGCTACGCCCGCCCCGCTGTCAAACCTGCCTGTCGCCGATCGTCGAGCTCGGGTCTGTCCCCGGTCGTAGAGCGGCTGTCCCCAGCCGCTCAGCACCCTCTAACCCAAGCCACCGCAAACCGCATCACCGCCCCCGGCGCGCACGGGGACAGACCTTGTGCACCCCGGATCCACGTCGCAATGCCAGCAAATCAGCCCGGGGTCCAAATCACTCCGGGGTCTGTCCCCGATCGTAGGCAGCTGTCCGCAGTTGTTCAGCACCCGCTTGCCCAAGCCACTGCGGACCGCGCGTCTGTCCCCCGTCGCGCGCGGGGACAGAGCACGCGCATCTGGCACGCCGGGGGACGAAGTGCGCACGCAGGCTACGTCCCAATGCTAGCAAATCAGCCCGGTCACCCGACGGTCTGCCCGAGTCTTGATTCGCCAACGCTTTAATTACATCAAAGCCTCGCAGGCAAGGATTCAATTGTTTTATCGCCTTGTTCGCCAATAATCACGGCAGCGACACTATCACTTCCCTCGCGATATGCCTTTTGGTTCGCGATTCTTAGACAGTAACACCAACGACCAGGTCCGCCAATGACAACCAGCAACGATGGCTATAGCGATGACGATCTCTACGCCCAAGAACTGCATCTCTTTGTGGCCGAGTTCCTGGGCAACCAGATTCATGCACTTTCGATTGAAGTCTCGGACAATTGAATCGTGATCAAAGGCACCTGCAACTCGTACCATGTGAAGCAACTCGCTCAAGAGGTCGTCAGCAAGAGTACGAGCCGCCGGATTGTATCCAATCTAATCGTGGTCCGGGATTGATTCAGCTGATTGTGCCTTAGAACACCCAGGGCGATTCGTCTATATTGTGCCCAGGCGAAGAAACACCGAATCCCCTTCCACGGCCACTTCGCTTTGGCCAATTTCTTCTAGAGATCTTTGCGTATGTCAGATTCTGTCTCGGGTTTCGAATCCACGACTTTCGACCTGATCGTTATTGGCGGCGGCCCGGCTGGTGTCAACGGCGCCATCACCGCGGGACTGCTGGGCAAACGCGTATTGCTGGTGGAGAAAGAACCGGTCGTCGGTGGAGCAGGCATCAACACTGGAACGATCCCCAGCAAGACTCTCAGAGAAACCGCACTTGTGCTCTCCGGTGGGCGATCTCGACAACTTTTCGGAGTTGATCTATCGCTGCGCCGCGAGGCGACGATTGCAGACTTTATGCGTCACGAAAAGCATGTCAAAACTTTGGAACGCCGAAGATCGGAGGAACGGTTGGCATCGCGCTGCGTCACCACGATTCATGGCAGCGCAAGCTTTGTTGATGCACATGCAATCCGTGTGGTTGCCCCAAGCGGTTCAGAGACAATCGTTCGCGGTGATAAGATTCTGATCGCCACGGGATCCTCTCCCCTTCGTCCACCAGAGTTTCATTTCGAAGATGATCGCATCCACGACTCGAACGAGATCCTGGAGTTAACGGCTTTGCCCAAGAAGCTCGTGGTCATCGGGGCTGGCGTTATCGGTTGCGAGTATGCCGGGACGTTTGCCGCCTTAGGCACCGAAGTCCATTTGATAGATGGTCGCGATACCTTGCTCCCATTTCTCGACCGCGAAGTCTCGCGTGGGCTTGTGCAGGCTATGACGGAAAACGGTATTCGCTTTCATTGGCAACAAAAGGTACTGGAATGCGATACCTCACGTACCGGAAACGTGCGCATTCAACTCTCCTCAGGAGCCACGATTGAATGCGATGGGGTTTTGGTCTGTGCTGGACGAAGCAGTAATACCCAGTCACTAAACGTCACCGCAGCTGGACTGACGCTCGGTCCCCGCGGGTTGGTCCAAGTCGGTCCCAATTACCAATCGACCGAAGCAACGCACATCTATGCTGCAGGCGATGTCATCGGCGCGCCCGCGCTGGCTGCGACAGGCATCGAACAAGCTCGCGTGGCTGTTTGCCATGCCTTCCAGACATCGTGGACCGGTGGCCTGTCTCGGCTGTTGCCCACTGGCATCTACACCATTCCAGAAGCGAGTTTTGTTGGCGATACCGAGGAGACCCTGCTTGCTAAGAACATTCCCTACATCAGCGGTCGCTGCAGCTACTCAGAGATCCCTCGCGGCGACATCATCGGTGACCACCTAGGCTTTCTGAAACTCCTGTTTCATCGAGAGGATCTAAGACTGTTAGGCGTGCACGTGATGGGAGAACAAGCGACCGAAGTAGTCCACCTCGGACTGCTCGCCATGACCATGAACGCCACCGCCGATCTCTTTGTCCAAGTCTGCTTCAACTATCCCACGCTCGGCGATCTCTATAAGTATGCAGCTCACGACGCCCTGCTCAAACTCCGAAATCAATTAGCGCTACCCAACTTGGCCTAACGACACGAAGTATTCGCCCACCAGTTTCTCGAGCTGCAAGAAGTACTTACGATTCATGGCTCTCAGTACCACTCTGGATGAACTCCATAGCAGCTTCATGGCGAAATGTCCCCGTGACCACTGAAGCATTTTCGAACAACGGTGCAACTTCACAGGCTGATAAATCAGTCACCAATCCATAGCCGACTGTCCCCATTTCTGGCAAGTCGATCCAAACTCGCAAACAGATCTCATCGTCGTCTTCCAAATTCGCCGAGTAAATCGCGCAGGCAAGAGCCCGATATAGCGAACGTAGCGGACTCAATTGTCCGCTGGCTTCAGCCTCGTGGGCTTTAATGCGAAGTGTTCGGGAACATCCATCGCTTCGAGAAATAACCAATTCGAGATTTTCAATCCACCACTGCTCGGGCCGCAATAATTCGACCCACAACCATTGCCTTTTGTCACTCGCAGATGCTTTGGGAAGTTTTAGGCCTACTTTCAGCCACTGCGGCCATATTGGTTCATCGCCTTCCAAATCCGAACTGCCCACACGCTCAGGGCTCATTGTCAAAACACGCTGACCAACTTGCACAGATTGAATCGCCAGTTTATCAATCTGCTTTCGCGCTCGATGCGAAGTCTCGTCGATTCGTGTCGATTCGTGTCGATTCGATTGACGCTGAGGTCAAATTCCAAGTGTGGCTAAACAGCCATACCGCCAGCACGCATGCGGGTACTATTCGAAATGCGACTACTCGAATCAATGATGGATGCATGTCCTGTACTCTCTTTGGCGTAGTTACGTGCGCCAGGCTTAGATCAAGGGTTCATTTTTTGACTCTGCATTTTTACCCCAGCCCCAACTCCACCATGAACTCATCCACCACTTGTTCGCGGCGGCGTTTATTTGGGTCGCGTCGGCCGATGACGGGCGGAACGGATATGGGTTTCGGCGAGCGGCGCGGAGGCCAGAGCAGGATGCAAACCGCCAGACCCGCTGCGATGTCAATCACTTCGGTTGTCCAAGCCAACTGAGGCTCGTCAGCAGTTTCCTCTGGCGGCAAGACTCCTACCAAGACCGGCGTACCAGCCACAAAACAGCGTGCGAAGGCGCTGAGGGTCATCAGCCCCATATTGGCGGCAGCACATAAGAGTTGCGTGATGATCAGCTTCTTGTTGTCCGACTTGGAAAAGGCAGCCAACGCATCCTGGAACGTAGCCGATGCTCCTCGTTCATAAATATCCAAAGCCTGCATCACGTACACTTCCGCGATTTCAAGCAAGGTGAATAAGTGCTCGTTGATGTTCAGCGATGCAAGTGCCTGGGCTGTCTGAACAATCGTGATGGCCCGCATCGTCGTTTGCAGCACGGTGCTCGACCCAAAGGGCAAGACGTTGAACGCTATGCTCATGGCCGCAAAAATGTTCTGAACTTGCTTGTCGATGTCCTTGCTCATCAAGTCTTTGCTGAACGCAAGCTGCAACACCGAACAGGTAACAGCCACATAACTCTGCATCGTTCGCACAAACGCGCAATCCAGCAGCGCCAAATCGCCCGATGGATCGGTATAGTCCAGCGGATTGTTACCCACATAGCGATACAAGTTAGAATCACCAGCCGAAAAACCTAAACGGTCTTGGCTCAAAAATCGACCTGTCGTGGGATCGTAAAACCGCGAACGATAGTAGTACAGTTGCAGGACCGGATCCCATTCGCGACCTGTGTAGGTAAAGCGATCCGTAACATTCGGGTTGCTTTGATTGGCGATGCGACCAAAGCTATCGTAGTCGATCGTATTGATGACCAATCCTTGAGCGTTGGTCATATCCCGTACGCTGCCCAAATGATCAGTCAGGTACCATACAGTGCCTTCTGCCGGACGCCAACGCGCCAGAATCTGATCTGCCTGGTCACCGAACATGTATCGCGTGACCAGAGCACCGGTTGTGTTATAGTCTGCCCAAGCGTGCTCGCCATCGTAGACGGTGTGTCGTGTCGTCGCCGCGCGCGGCCCCGCGCCATCTGGATCTTCGCTACGGGAAATCAGCCTATTGAAAACATCGTACCGATTGACCACTCGACTCAGCAGTACACCCGTGCTGGTACTGCGGGTGGCTACCGTCAGACGCTGCCGATGGTCATACGTGAACAACTCAACTTCGCCGCTCGACTTATCAATCTTGCGAATCAGGTTGCCTTCGCGGTCGTAAACGAAGCGATGCGTGCCATTCTCAGTCAGTCGATTATCGGCGCCAATAACTTCGCCTTCACCCAGTCGATTACCATTGGCGTCGTACTGGAATGATTCGGTCACCACTCCGTCGAGCGCAGCCGAGGTCAACTGCCCAAACGCATCGCGCGTATAAACGCGAGTCTGTCCATGATGCGTCTCGCTGGTCAACTGATCTGCAAGATCGCGTTGATAACTGTACGAGACTAATGCCTGCCCCGTTGCACTTGCATGAGTTAGCGCATCCATTCGCCCCTTGAGGTCGTAGCTCTCGGTAGTGATGCCCATTACTGAACTTAAACCATCCAGGCTGGCCGACCTGCGCATCGTTTGTGGCAGGCCGCGTGAATCGTAAGTCCAATCAACTCGCGCAGTCGACACTCCAACACCCGACCAGGTGCGACTGGACAGCAGATTCCGCGAGTCATAGAGGCTCTGAATGCTAACTCCCGCGCTATCAGTCACGCTTGTACGATTACTGTTGGCATCGTAAGTAAAGCTCAGTAGGACTCTAGGTGCGCCGGGTGTTCCGAGATTGTCGGTCGTCAACATGCGATCCAGCACATCGTAAGTCTGCGTCAGCCGACTACTCGCATCGCTAGCCACCAACAAATTGTCGACGGCATCATAGGTGTACGAGGCCGCATTGACAGAAGCTCCAGCTGATATCCAATTTTCAGAAATCAGTCGGTTGAGTGCATCGTAACCGTAGACCGTGCGTCGACCCTCTCGGTCAACTGTGGCGGTGATGTTGCTGGCCGCGTCGTACTCACGCGTCGCACGATTCCCCAGCGGATCGACCGTCGCTATCCAGCGATACGCCTGGTCGTAAGTAAAACGCGTGGTGTTTCCGAGTGGATCGCGAACGCTAGTTAGATTGCCCATGGGGTCGTAACCAAAGCGTGTCTCTTCACCCAGCGGATCAATGCGCTGCACGCGCCGGTTCAGTACGTCGTAACGATATGTGTTGACGCGACCCAGCGCATCGCGACTCGATACGATGTTTCCCATGGCATCGTATGTCACCGAACTGCGACCACCCAGTTGATCAACTGTGGATACCACGCGACCAACTTCGTCGTACTCGTACGTGCGTTCGCCTCCGGCGGCATCAACTAACTTCTCGATCATGCCACGCTGGTCATACTCCAACCGCATGAGCGCGCCCGTGGGATCTTCCGTCTCTACCAGCCGGTTCATCGCATCATAGCGCATCAGAGTCGTCGCACCACGCATATCGACAATAGCCACTTGATTACCCACGTCGTCGTATTGCAGCGTCTCCACAGCTCCGGTGGGATCAATGGTCTGCACCAAACGATTCATGTCATCGTACTCGTACCTGGTCACGCGATTGAGCGGATCAGTCTCCGTCAGCAACCTGCCGTCCCAGGCATACGTCAACGCCATCACGCCGCCCAGAGCATCGGTAATGCGCGTGGGCCGCTGAATCGAGTTGTATTCAAAGCGGACCACATTCCCCAAGGCATCTCGGCGACTGGTGAGGTTACCCATCACGTCGTACGTCATTTCGATACGATGACCCAGCGGGTCAATCGAGGCGATCACATAGCCGAGCGGATCGTAGACCGTCTCCCATCGGTTACCGTTGGGATCAATGATGGCGGTCTGCCTACCCACCGCG
Organism: Rania fehmarnensis; assembly: GCF_056494185.1. NCBI lineage: Bacteria > Pseudomonadati > Planctomycetota > Planctomycetia > Pirellulales > Pirellulaceae > Rania > Rania fehmarnensis. The sequence goes on along the minus strand of NZ_CM151398.1, from coordinate 1,099,973 downwards.
TCATATTCGTAGCGTGTGACACCTCCAGCGGCATTGGTCTCGCTGGCCATCAAGCCATCGCTGCGATAGTTAAACGTACTGCGATTACCGTTGGCATCGGTCAAAGCGGTGCGGAACCCACGTGGATCGTATTCCATCGTGGTCACACCTCCGGCGATCGGAGTACCTGCAATCGATGGTTGGTTCGATGATTTGTTCTGGCTGGTTGTCTGATCAGCCGCATCGGGACGAATCAGCCTGAGCAATCGAAACTCAGCATCGTATTCATAGCGAGTGACGAATCCAGCTTCATCGATGACCTGATCGAGCGAGCGACCGTTATAGGTCACTTTGACCGTGTTACCGAGCGAGTCAATGAACTCCTTTGGTCGATTGCCAGAATCATAGGTAACCTTACTGACTCGGCCCAGTTGATCGATCGACTCGGTTATGTTGCCATAGAGATTGTAAGTGAATCGCTCAGACGTCCCATCACGATTGATAGTGCGCGTTGGTCCCAGCTGATTGTCATACTCGTAGCTCCGCACGCGACCATCGACATCGGTAAAGGTCAGCAGCCGACCTTGCGCGTCATAGGTCAGTTGCGAATTGCTGCCGCCTGGGCCGGTGGCACCGATAATATTCTGGCGAGCGTCGTATTGATACGTGTACTCGTTACCTTGAGCATCAATTTGGCGAGTTACATTGTTACCAGAATTGTATTCAAACTCCGTCGTATTACCCAGCGCATCAACGAACCGCGTCATGTTGCGACGCGCATCGTAGCCCATCTCCGTGACGAAGCCCATTTCGTCGGTGACCTTGGTGCGATTGTCGTTGGCGTCATACTCCATGGTGAACTGGGCACCGTTAGGAGATCGCTCGAAGACGACGTTGCCGCGATCATCGTAGCGATAGATCGTAGCGTTACCCAGAGCATCAAACGTGGTCTGCGTATTGGTCTCCAGATCGAACGTCTGTGTGTTGGAATAACCAAACGCATTGAGCACAACAGCCAGGCGGTCGGCAATGTCGTACTCAAACTCGCGCGTCACCATGGCTTGTTGCTCGTTGTCGCCATTGACACCCGCTAGCAAGTGATCCGCCGTGTAACGATATACATCCGACAGACCACTTGGGTAATCGACGCGTTCCAGTTGACCCTGGTCATTGTAGATATAGTTGATCTCACGGCCGGCATCGTCGATGATTTTGGTAATGTGGCCAGCGGCATCACGTTGGAATCGTACGCCTTGGCCTGATGAGCTCTGAATGCCTTCATTGGTTCGCGTTAAGCGATTACCATGGCGATCAGTGACATCCAGTAATCCATCCGTCTGGCTGTAGTGGTATCGTGTGCCATCTTTGCCGATCAGTTGATAACCTTCGGGGTTATAGCTCGCGCTGATCGCGGCCAGGATGTATTGGTCATCGGCAAAGCGAACCAGCGGCAGCGGCAAACCCTCCAGATCAAACTCACCAGAAGCGATGCCCGTTAAACGTGTGTAATCATTCTCACCATAGAGCTGCCAATCGACACCCGGATCAGGAATCCAACGCGGGTCGTAGAAGTTGCTGCCAATCTCTGACCACACGCCGGTATGGGCTGTGGGACTGAACGTGAAACCAATGCGCTGACAATCGGGAGCCGTTATATACACCTTCTGACCAGCGCGAAACGGCAAGGCACCGAATTGCCCCAGCAAATTCTCGAACTCCGATCGCGCCACGGTTTCACGAATGTTCGGCTCGGCCATGCAGAACTGCCAGCCCTGTCCAAAGTCTCCAGCGTCTTCGTCATACAACGTACTGTATTGGCGCTTGATCGAGATTGGCGGACCGCCCGCAACTGGAATGGTTACATCGCCGGTATCACACGTTTCGCATTCTTCAGTCGATGGGACTTCCAGCACGCCCAACTTGGCATTGCCATCCAGATTCAGCAAAATCGAGGTGGTCGCAGTCAGTCCGCCCAAATCCGTGGCCGTCAGTCGCACTTCGTATTGATCATTCAGCAACACCGTGGGATCGAACACGCCTAGCAGACCGTTGGTTACTGCAATTGGCCCAGCTTCGTTTAGCAATGATCGACTGGAGAGCACTCGCCAGTTGTTAGCATTTACGCGAGAATACTCAAGCGCGTAACTGACTAAATTTGTATCGGTTACCGTACCCAGAATGTCGGCTAGATAGGTCACGGTTGAATTATTAGTTGGCGACTGGATCAGCACTGTCGGTGGAGTGGCGTCGGCAGGGTTGCGAGCTTGCAAGCTGGCTCTGGCAGTCGACGCGTTGCCCGACGCATCGCGGGCAACTGCCGAAAATCGGCGAATTCCAGGCGCATTGGGCGTAACGACCACACGCCCTTGTGGATCTAAACTAATAGGGCCATTCTCATCGGACAGCTGCAGCGACGTAACCAGCACATTATCGCGGGCCGAAACCTGAATGGTCACTGGTTGCCCGGGAACAATGTTTGTTTCGCTGAGCGTGATAGAAACCAGTGGTGGCTCAGTGTCACCCGTTACATTGATCGTAAATGTTTGCTCAGCGCTCAGCCCCCGCGTATCGGTAGCTCGCACAACTACGTTCGCGCTGCCAATTTCGGCTAGTCCAGGCGCCCAGGTGATTGCGCCGCCCAGCGAATCGATCAGCATGCCCGTGGGTGATGTAACGAGCGAGTAAGTGACTTCGTCCTCGGTATCGACCGCGCGCACGTTAGTCCGGTAAGCATCGCCTGCCGTCGCACTCAGCAGCGGTTCACTGACAAAGACTGGAGGACTGTTCAGGCCACGCGTTGAAATCGTGAAGGCCTGATAGGCGACCAGGCCCTGATGATCGGTGGCGGTAATAAGGACACGTCTGTCGCCTACGTCGCTGGCGTTGGGTATCCAGGCGATGCGACCAGTCGTTTCATTGACGCGCATGCTGCTGGGTCCGCTGACCAACGCGAAAGTAAGCGGTTGCTGCTCGGGATCGATGGCTACTGATGCATAAAAGTATGTTGCCCCTACTGTCGCCACAGTCACCGGTGAGGATGTGAACAATGGAGCTGTGTTGGGCTGTGTGGCCAACACGGTTACTGAATAACTCTGGACGCTGGTCCCGCCCTGCGAATTGCGGACTTCAATCTGTACAGCCGACGAAACTCCTGCCTGTGTTTGAGTAGGTTGCCAACTTATTCGCCCCGTTCCAGCGTTGATAATCATGCCAGTAGGCGCGGAGAGCAAGGTATAGGTCAAAGTTGATTGCTGGACATCGACAGCATTGACCGAATAGATGTACTGAGCGGCGACGACTGCGGTGACTGGTGGTACTGAAGTGATCGTGGGCACCGAGACGCCCGGCGCAGTGCCTACGCTTAACGTGAAGCGTTGGGTTGCAGTTCCACCGCGCGCGTCACTGACCGTAATAGCCATCGCGTAGGTGCCCGCAACTGCCGAATCGTAACGCACCAATCCAGTCGCGCGATCGATCGTCATACCGGTTGGTGAAGCCAACAAATCAAAGGTCAACGTATCGCTATCGGCGTCGCTAGCAGAAGCAGCATAGCGGTATTTGCTGCCTGGCAGTGCACCCGTATTGGGCGCGCTCGTAAACACAGGCGGTCGGTTGACAACGGCTGCCTGCACTTGCAACGCGTACGATTGTGTGGCGGAACCACCCCGACCATCACTCGCGTGGATCGCAACTTGATGCACTCCGCTAGCGCCACTTGGTACTAACCAACTAAGCGCGCCTGTATTGGGGTTGATCGTCATACCCTCGGGGCCGCGCAGTAACGCATAGCTCAAGCGTTGGCTATCTGCATCCGTTGCCAAGGCCTGATAGCGATATGTCCGATTGGTAGCGGCCAGGTAATCGGGAGTACTGGTAAACCGTGGTGCCTGGTTGGACTGGGCGAGGACACTCGTTTCAATCGCGAAGCGCTGGCGAGTTGCGTTAGCGAAAACAATGGTTAACAGTGCACTGCTTTCGTCCACCTGCAATCCATCGGCCGATAACTCATCGTCGAAGAGCACCACCGACAAGTTGTCTTCGCTGCGCAGGTCTGGATTGACTACGGTGACACTGGCCGGTTCGATGCTTTCAAAGCGCAACGCCAGAGTTGGATCGACTGGCAAACTGCCTTGATTAACGAGACTAGCTTGAGTGATCAGTTGGTTGAGCTGGCGATTGAAGGTAGCACTGACATAATTCACAGCCACTGAGTTGGTCAGATCGCTGGCCTGGCGCAGGTCAAATGGCTGATGGCTTTCAAGTTGTCCGACGAGAGTAATAGAGCGTGAGGCTTGAGTGCCCAGGCTATTGGTCGCTCGCAAAGAGAAGCTCTGCTGACCATCGACGATTTCAACTGCTGCAAAGAAGTAGCCAGCAGCGTCGATCGAGTTCACTCGCAAACCATTGATGGTTAGCTCTGCGATCGTGGCCCCGGTCGGTCCAGGCAAGACGCGTCCGTTGATGATGTGCTTGCCCAGTGGCAAGGTTGAACCGCTAGTCGGGGCGATGATATTGATCGACGGTGCGGATGCTTGCCAGGTTGCAGTTGCTGTCTGAGTTAAGTTACCGATACTGGCAGTGATCGTATACGAGCCCGTCGTAGCGCGAGAAACCGTCAGGCTGGTTCGGCCGCTCGCGTCGGTGGTACTCGAACTTCGCGAAATCACGGATCCACCAGATTCAGAGACGGCGAAATCGACTCGTACTCCGCCCAGAGGTTGACCCGTTGAATCGCTGGCCGTAGCCGTTAGGACATGTTGAGCATTCAAAGGCAGCGAGACTGTCGGAGGCGTTAGAGTGAGCACTGTTGCCCTGGCGATAGGTCCCACTTGCATGCCACCGAAATAGCCGTACGCATCAAAGTCCGCATAGCCATAGATCGATACACCCAGTGGCGCATTGGATCGAAAGCGATGAGAACCCACGCTAATCGGAACTTGCGCCACGGAATACCCACTGGTGCCAACCGGCGCAAAGACCGATGCTGGAATGCTAGTGCCGTTGCGACTGACCGATCCCGCGGCGGTCGTTGGTACAACGATGTTGGCAAAGTTAATGGAAAAGCCGTTGGCTGGCGTACTGAGTGTGTAATCGGTGAGGTATTGCTCAACGGGCGCGACCAACATCATGAACGGGTCGGCGGTTGTGTTGTCAAAGCTCGAACCGTTGGAATACTGCGAGACCAGCAGCGGCGCTGAACTTTCTATCAGCGAGGCCGTCGTCAGGATCCGCTCGATAACCTGACCTGCACTGAGGGTGGCGATCAGCGTGCCATCGATACGCAACTGAGTATTGTTCTGCTGAGCTAGAAAGCGAAATGTGTCACCACCGGAACGAGTTGCCAGCGGCACCGAGAGAAAGCGTTTGCCCCACGCATCAGTGGGAGGCAACTGCTCGACCAAATGATTCGCGGCATCTCTACCGGCGGGTACGAGCGCTGCCGTATTGCCACCTAGCACTGCAACTGGAGCAGAGGAAGTAATGCGAGTGCCAGTGAGATCAGCGCCTGCAGGTCCAAAAGCATGCAGCGTATAAGCCTGACCGGCCCCGAGCGTTATGGTGAAAGGAGTGCTCGCTGCCCGCGATCCGACCGCTACTTTCGGTGTGATGGTAATTTGCGCGGTCGTCGATGCGGCAAGCGTTAAACTGGAACCGCCATCGGTGACGATGTTGGCTGTATTGGGATAAGCCATGACAAAGTAGTCATTGCCTAACGCATCGATCGGTAGTGCGGTAAAGCCTTCGGTGAGAAGTGCCAGTTGATTCAGGCCATAGACGGCAACTTCGTTGAGCGCGGTGACGACGATGGCTCTGTCGGCGATTTGGTCAGAGGCGCTCAGTTCGACCTGGCTAGGCAGTGGTACGGTGGTGGTTATGCCAGCTCGTACAGTATAAGAAGTTGAGAAGTTGAGGCCGGGTACTTGCACCGTACCGGAGGTATCAACAGCAGAAGCGATGGTCAGAGAGAAGGCAGGGTTGTTAGGTGCAAAAGGTTCTCGAAGGTTGGGCGGAAAGGCGAGTACGAAGCGCGTGCCCAGACTATCGCGCTCTCCAGCTGTGGGCGAACGCGCATTCTGAATTCGGAAACGAAATGGCCCCGCGCCATCGATGAACACGTCACTGCTAGAACCAACAATCGCGCGATATGTGCCGGTCTGTGTAAAGGTCAATAGTTGGTTGGTGGTCGCCCTTTCGACCAAAATCTGCCCATCGGGTTGAATCAGAGTGACACCGACCCTACCGGCTGCTGATTCGATGATATCCAACAAGACTGGCGTACCTGCATCACCTTGAAATTCGAACGGTACACTCTGGCCAGGCACCGTGGCACCCGACAAGGTTGTGTTGATAGCCGTTTGTTCGACGACTTCCGGTGGTATATCCCAAACTTGAAATTGATATGTGTTTAGATTGGCCGAGCCTGCACCATCCAAGATGAGGGTGTAAGTGCCGGTCTGAGCAAGGATGAACTCTTGGTCCAAGCCTGCAGCCAACGAAAAGGTACGGCTGCTGAGCAGCGATCCGTCAGGCTGCAAGATCTGCAATTGCAAATCGCCGCCTGTCAGCTCTTGCATATCGACGAAGATGTTCTGACCAGCAATCGCATTCAATCGCCACTGATCTCGGGCTCCCGGAACTTCGATGGCCCCACTGGCAACTTGGCGAAAACTCAGATTGCGAATGTCGTCAGCTGGGACTTGCCACATCTGAAAGGAATAGCTGGGCAAGTGTGAACCATCAAACACGGCTCGCAAAACGAGTCGATGCTGGCCCGATTCCGACAGGGAGAACGACTGGTCGAGACTGTTGGGCAGTATCGAGGTGCGCGTACTGACGACTTGTCCGCTGGGGGCAATGATCTCCGCGATTAGATCACCACCGACAACCGTTTCAAGCGACAGAAAGTCCAAGGTAATGCGTTGTCCGGCTGTACCGGAGAAGAGCCAATGATCTTGGCGGCCAGGCGAATCCAGCGCACCGGCTTGCACTTGCCCAAAGACGATCGAGTTGGTGTCGGGCGCGGGGATGTCGAAGATTTGGAACTGATAATCGACGATCGTTTCGGCTGTCAATCGCAGGCGATATACTCCGGAACTGGTCAGAAGCAGACTGCCTGAATCGAGCCCACTGGCGCGGAATGATGATTTGCTGTAGAGCGTTTCTCCGCTGGGTGAGATGAGCTCTGCAGTCAGAGTGTCGCTGACGGATTGAAAATTGACATAGATACTCTGACCATTGATCGCGCTAAAGCTCCATTCATCGACAGCTCCGGGGGCGGCGATGTTACTGGTCACCACGGCACCAATGGTTGTTTGTCCTCCTGGGTCCACCAGGCCAGTGGGATTGGAATTGGGGCGAGCCAGTGCGAAGGAACCAGAAGCAGGTTGACGAACTGTGCTGGCGGTCCTGCGCTGCGAATAAGTGTAAACACGTTTATCGACGGCATCCAAAACGTAGATGCCGTCACTAGCGAGTGGGTTAATCGCGATCCCCGACGGATCTGTATTCCTGGAATCGAGCAGCCACTGATTCTGTAACGCACCTTGACGATTGTAGACAAACACACGATCAACAGCTGAGTCGACGACCCATATCAGCTGACCGTCGGTAACGATATCTGTGGGTGAACTGTTGTTGCGTGCTAACATGAAACTGTCTGTTGCAGAAGCTTGGCCAGAGCGTCGTGCAGCGGCGTCCGCAAAACGATAGACGCGGTTGTTACGATCATCGACAACCCATATATCTTTGCCATCGGTCGCGATGCCTTCCACCGACAGATTCACATTGGATATCTTCCACGAGCCCAGCGACGTTTCGGTAGTCGAGTCAATCACAGCGACGCGATCGTAGGTACCCTGTTCGCCCACGATGTACAGTGGATTGGCGGTAACCCACGTCGTGATCCCGCGCGCGTTTAAGCTGGAATCAAAAGCGAATTCTCCCAAGTCGGCACCGGGCACTGAGTAGCGATACGTCCTGTCGTTTTTATCGACCACAAAATACCGCGTTTCGGGTCGCGTGATCGTGGGATTTTCACGGCGCGAGACGACAGCCGCCACTGCGCCACCACAGTTGAGCACGATATCCATTCGCGCAACATTCGAAGCGTTTAGCGTGACGATCTGAAAGCTATTGCTGCCGCGGTTGGCAATAGCGAACTCGCCCAGCAAGTGTCCGCTACTGTTGAAAAGCCGAATAAGTGAACCACTGCGATTGATATCTAGCAGATGAACTTCATCCAGTTGGACGGGATTAGTGAATCTGAATCGTAATGTGCCGCCGCCTTCGTTATCTTCGGGAGTACTCGAACTGCTGTAGCGAGGAATGACCAGGGCATTGCCTAAAGCGATTTTGTTTTCGCCTGGCTTGCCGGGGCCTCCGCCGCTTCCGTATCCCGGACCGCCGAAGGCTGAGTTGGGAGTACCGAGATCTTTCGCACCGTGCGCAGGGTGCGCAGTGTCAACAATGACCGCGGGTTGAGCTGTCGTCGGCTTGCTGGCCAGGTAGGCCGAGATCGATAGACCAAGCAGCGAGAATTGATTGGTCACTCGGTCACCGGATCGCAACTTGGTTCCGGCAGCATCGCGTTCGAAGTCTATTGTCGGCAAGGAACGACTTGTGTCTGGCTGAACAACCACGGAGAGAGGGGTGGCATTGTAGGGTGCACCGGTGGGATTGTCTTCGTCGCGCGCGGTGACTGAGATAGTGAAGGTAGCATTGGTGGAGGACAGATTTCGATAGACGTGAGAGATCGTAGTTTGAGAACTGGTCGAGGTTGATTGAGTACCGTCACCCCAATCGATCGTCCACTTGGTGATGCGGTCATTGCCAGGATCGGTTGCCGTCAGCGAAAGGTTATATGTGTCGCCAGAGCCGACCTGGTTTGCGCCGGTAACGATCAGCGTTGGTGACACGTTAACGATAGTGAGAGCCAGAGCATTCGCGATGTAAACATTGCCGCGTGTATCTTTGGCGGTAGCATAAATTGCTTTGGTAGCAGGCCCGTCGGCATAGCGGTGTTTAAGCGTAGTAGTGTCGGAGCTGGTTCGCTCAATCTGCCCATCGCCCCAATTGACCAACCATTGGGTAACGGTGACTTGAGGAGAATGGAGTTGGAAGTCGAGCAGTGCGCCTTCGGTTGGATTGGTTGGCGCGAGGACGTTAACATCGGCTCCCGGCACCAAGAGTCGGCAGAAGGTCAGATCGGCCAGCGCCCCGCCACTTGGCAAATCGATGGAGAGCCTGGCGACGTTGTTGGCATCCAACTGGATAGATTGTTTTGAGCTATTGTGGTTACCGCTGACAGTTAGCTGTCGAAGTATGGTTCCGGCTGAATCGTACAGGCGAATTGTGGCTGACTTGCCCGTACGAATTCCCAGGAGGGCCATGTCATCGAGCTGTGTGGCTGATTGAAAATTCAGTGTGAGCGTGCCAGCTTCGGCGGTCCACGTATCTGGATGGTGATTGGGGTCGACATCGTCGCTGGAGGTTGAATTGGCAGTATCCTGCTTATTTTCGTTGCCGCCAACTGTATCGTGATTGTGATGTCTGGCTTTCGAAAGAAAGAGAACGTTTCCAACGGTGCTGGCGTCAGGAGACTGGGGCGAGACCTTGGACCAGGCTGCGATGATTGGCTGTGGTGCGGAACTCGAGTTGGCAGTGATCTCGATGCCCCAGTCGCTATAGTGACTTAACTGGCGTGAACCCGAGCTGATGCGATTGCCCAAGGCGTCCAGTTCGAAGTCAATCCAGGGCAGGCAGCGACCAATAGCGCCGATCGGTGTTAGCAGGCGGGCTGGTGAGGTGACCGTATAGGCGATGTCGAGCACGGAGTCACCATTTAGATCGGACAGGGTTAGACCGAGCGGGCCTGTCCCCAACGAACCTGGAGCCAACTCCGAACGTTGCCACGTGGTAGGGTCGATGCCATTGAAGACTAGAAGCTTGTTGGCTTGTTCGTCCACCATAATTATGTCGGTGCGTTGATCGGAGTTGACATCGCCGATGCGCACGCGTCCCGGATTGTCGAAGAGGCCAGCTAGCGGAATTTCCGTGAACGAGTAACTGGCGAGCGTTGAAGGTGTGATCGTCACGTTATCGAGGTTGACGGTCGAACTGGTGCCTGGCGGATTGCCGACTAAATCGAAGATCAGGCTGGCCTCGGTGCCGGCTGGAATAGTAGAGATATCGATCGTCAGCGTTTGACCATCGAAAGTCGCGGCGGAACCAACGCGCGTGACAATGTTACCGTTAGCGGATCGCGTAGCATTGAAGACGGAAGTAGCGTTATCGATGTGAGATGGGACCAACGGACGATTGTCGGCGCCGAGTAGTGACACTTCAAATGCGTCTGGTATGGAAGCGATCGGTGACTCGAGGCCAAGTGCTAGCAAGCTGACCGAGATCGTTTGCGGATTAGGCGGCACGGTAAAGACTTGAGAGAGCGACGTAAGCAGAGAGCCATGTTCGGTCAGTTGTGCCGCGCCACCGACGCTCGCGACCTGGCCCGCTACGCTACGAACTGAGGTCTGTCCCGCATCCGATGTTTGGCCACCAGTCGTGACCAACCATCCGCTTAGCCCCTGGTCAAAACCTCCATTGACGATTGGTGATGATGAGAGGATTGCTGAATCCTGGAGCAAGGCGACTGCTTCGTCGGCTGCACTGACCGCGAGATCCTGATCCCCGTCACCGTCAAGATCACCGCTGGCTATCGACCGAATGGCACTCGCGAGTTGGACGGTCGCCGCTTCGTTCACACTCCAAAAGTTATTGGCCTGTCCTTCAACGAACTTGATGTTGCCATTATTAGTACCAACCACGATGTCGGTATTGGCATCGCCCACCACATTGCCTACTGCAAGTGCAGTGGGCGTCGCGGAAGTATTTAGGGCTACGGTGAATCCCGAGTTGCCTGCGGGAATTGCATTGCTAGTATCAAACGTTCCGTCAGCTCTGCCAAACCAGACAACGAGCCGACGTTGCGGGGCATCTAGTAGGGCTAAATCCAGAAATGCATCGCTATTGATTCGCTGCAGCGCGATCGCACTGCTATTAACAGTCCAATTACTTCCTAGTGGCGCCTGAATGGTCTGTCCTTTTACAAACCCACCCGCGCGATCGTTCAATAGGACATGCGCCGCGTTGCTTCCTACCACAATAATATCAATAACACCGTCTGCATTGATCAGCCCAGCCGCCATTCCTCCAACGTTGCCAAGCTCTAGATCAATCGTCCGCACATTCTGCCAGCTGTTATTACCCGAATTGAGTGCAATCGTTAATGCGCCTGTCCTATTAAGTGCTACCAGGTCGGTTGTCAAATTCCCGTCCACCAAACCACTTTCCACCGCCACCGGGTCGTCAGCAATCGGGACAGGCACGTTAGGTATAGAAGTAACAGCCATCATCCGTCGCTCTTCCAGGGCTTCAATGAACCCCAAGCGTCGACGCAACTGTGCAGAAGACGCGCGCGCAAGAAACTTTCCGGCCATGGTGTAGCACCTCGGGTGTTGCCAAATTCGCCAAAAGTGCCGTCAATTTACGATTTGCTATCACATATTCAATTCTGAACAAATGATCACTTGCCGCTTGGGCGGTTTAGTCACCCCCCAAGTTTCGCCCCAGTTTTGGGACAGACCTAAAAGACTTCCTACTTATAGGACAGGCGCCATAAGACTCACAAATCGCGATTTTAGGATAGACCTGCAAGACTTGGCGGAGCCGGGACGGTTTGGCGCAGGCCGGCAGGACAGACCCATGAGGGTTGGCTGATGGTTTCGGTCTGGCTGAAGCCGCGATTGAGGGTGCTAGCCAGGCATGGTGACGACTTGCTAGAAGCATCAGCGCAGCGTGAAGAGGCATGGTTGGCGTTCCGCAAAATTCGCGGCCATGCTATCGACCCATTGGCGGTCTTCAATTGAGGAGCGATCGATGTAGCGACTCAAACTCTGAGGGAAGCTTCAGCCGTTTCGGCTCTAGATGTCCTAGGCGGCCGCGTAGCCGTTTAGGTTGTAGCAACGTTTGCGACCGAAGTGGGCAGCTGCTTCCTGCAGCTTCTCTTGGCTGGTCGCAAAGAACGTTCCGCGCCAGCGATCCTGCGAAAGCAGCACCTGCTGCATCAGCCACAGCTCCGGAGTCATCTTGAGTCGCTCAAAGATCGACGCGGTCTCAGGCGACAAACTCTGCTTGCCCTCGCGTTGCATGCGAGCGGTCTCATCGACCAACCAACAATATTGACCAAGCGTAAAACCTTCGATCAATCCCGCACGCTTGGCCCCAAAGCGGCGACGGTCCTCGATCGGCATGAGCCACAGATCGTCTTCCAAACCCTCGCTGGCCCGGCTGGCTGCGATGCTACCCGACTTGGCAGCCTGCAGGTCGTCCATCCGTCCCAACGACTCGACATGCAACAACCGCTCGTAGAGCGACGTGTAACGCCCCAACTCCGGCAACCTCGATAATCCCGCCGCATACCGGTTATTGTCGATGTACACCAACACCATCAACGCCGCTATTTCATCCAGCACCGCCACCGACTTGTAACGTCCTTCAAAGAACGCGCCATGGCATCCATCCTCAGCGTTGGCCAGGCGCGAGAGCGGCTGCTTCAAGTCCTTCATGAACCAACCCAAGTCCATCAGACGCAGGCGCAGTTTCTCCACCAGTTCTAAATCCAGAGCCTTCTTGGCCAACCACTCCGGGTCCAGTTCGACCATCTTCTTGCCTTTGACGTAGGGCGGATGCAGCGTATACCAGCGGCGTAGCACTTCTTCGGCCGACCAGCCGCGAGCCGTCTCGGGATCGATCCGCAACATGAAATGCAAATGATTTCCCAGAATTGCAAAGGAGATGGGCACGATAGCGTAGTACATCGCCAGTTCAACCAGGCGATCGCACACCCACTGCCGACGATCGGTCGTACCGATGTTGAGCAGCTTGAGCTTGCGTACGCAGCGCGTAACGCAGTGATAGATCTGGCAGTAATCGAGATCGACAATTTGATTACGAGGTCTGGTCATGATGGTTTCGATGCCTCCATGGGTAAATGAGAAACAGACCGCTGCCCCAACCGCAGCCAAAAACCTATGCACCATGGGCGTATGCATGCATCATGGGCCACACAAGTCACCGCTGCCGCCGAGACCGTCACGTGAGCGAGTTCACATTTACTAGGATAGGGACGCGTCAAGGGCAAAAACGCTTTTTCAGACTCGCAATGTGCGTAAATCCCTGGAGAAAACGCGTAAAAAAATTTGCGATTTTTTTAATACTGTTGAATCTACGATCGATGACTGATCGCTTTGCCCGACCCTTAATGCTAGCTAACCACGCGCGGCGGCGCATTCAAAGTTCTCTGCGGGGACTGTCCTCTATGGATCAAGCTAACCAGGTCTGTCCCAAATCGATTCTCACGTAGCATCTGGTCTGTCCCCAGTCGACTCCTCGTTGGGATGGATGCGAAGCCAGAGAAGGCCGCCCAGAGCAATGACGACACATGCGATTGCAATGGAAGTGGGCCAACCGAATGATTTGGCCATCATCGGAGCAATGACAGGAGAGATCAGTCCACCCAGATTCCCACCGGTGTTCATGAATGCCGCCGACTTCCCACGGTCCGCGCGACCGACGTCCGTGATGGCTGTCCAAAACACACCTTCACAGATGCCTTGCGCAGCCATGGCGAGCGACAAGCATGTGACCACTGTTTGCAAACCGGAAACGTTTACTCCAATCACACCGAATAAGGCCCCCAGACCCATACCAGCGATGACAATGCTCCGCCGGCCCCAACTGATGCCCATTCGCGGGCACAACAAGCCTGTCCCATAACCGCCAACGGCCATGCCGGCACCTTGCGAGAGCATCACGACAGCGGTCAGCAGTCGCGCCTGCGGCACCTCTACATGCAGTTCTTGGCTGAAGTAATATTCCATCCAATAAAAGAATAAATATTGAAAGTAACCGTAGGCCGCATAGCTAAGCGTGATCAGCCAAATATTCTGGTTGCCCAGCCACGCATAACTGGTCGAAGCCTTGCGGCCAATCGTACCCGCCTCCGCCACTGGCACCGCGCCTCCGACCACCCTACCCATCATCCACTGCCAACCTAGGCCAACCATCAACAGCAGTCCGCCACCCACGGCAAAGCTGGCCGGCCAACCCCAATGATCATTCATCCATCCATAGAGCGGATAACAAAGTGCGATACCTACCAGTGCACCAGCCGTTACAAAACCATTGGCAGCCGCTCGCAACGATACGGGTACAAATTCAGAAATGGCATGGGCCGCTCCGGGATGTAGCGGCACACTACAGACTCCAGTAATGCTGCGGGCAACCATCAGCGATAACCACAGCCCGGAAACCGATAGCCCCAACAGGCCCAAACCACCTGTGCAGACCATGCATATTCCCATGCACACGCCATATAGCGTCATCGCCCTGACCGATCCCAAGCGATCAATCAACCAACCGCCCGGCAGCATCGCAAGCGTGTAGCTAAGTAGAAAGGCGGTATAGATCCAGCCCATGCTAACTTCGCTTAGACCATAACGCGCGATAAATATCTCGCTCCCGGCAACCGAAATTCCAACGCGATTGAAGTGCCCCAGGGCCGCAAACATTACCAACGTCATGACGACTCTCTGATGCATCGCAGGCTGCCCCTTACAATTGGTGCTCTCTCACTCCAAAATCACTCACTCCAACTCTTCACAGTCCTAACCAACCGACCGCACATCAAGCCATATCCGCGTAACTCATGAACTCAAACGATAGTGCTTCAGAACATCATCGGGCAATCGATATCCAATGCCAGGCTGAGTTGGAAATGCGATTTGACCGTCCGTGACCGGCAGGCCCACTCGCTGCAATTCCAATCGCAGCGGCGATTCGTAAACTTCAGCCGGTGCATATTCAATTAAAGGAGTAATCGCTGAATAAGCTGCCAAATGTACGGTGGCAGTACCCAAGATCTGCGTGGACCAATTACCCGGACAAACCAAACCGCCACGCGAAGCCGTCAAATCAACAATGCGTTTGGCCTCAGTCAGTCCACCACAAGTCGTCATGTAAGGCTGAACGACGCTGACGCCGCCGCGATCAAGCATATCCAAAAACTCCCAGCGAGTCACACCATGCTCACCCATGGCCAATGGAACCGAAGTTTTGTTAGACAGTTTGCAGTACGGCTCAGGACTATCAACCGGAAAGGGCGTCTCAAAGAAGAAGATGTCTAGTTCCTCTAATTCGCGACATATGCCTATGGCAGTGGGCACATCGTTCAAGAGATACCCTACGTCAACCATCAAAGGCACTGAATTACCCAGCAGCTTTCGCGCTCGTCGTGCCAACTCGACCACGTCGGCTGGCCGCGACATCATCGGTTCAACTTTGAAGGCACGATACCCAAGCCCGGCCAGCTTCTCGATCCGCTGCAGTTGTTGATGGAACATCGGCTCACCACCCCAACTGTCAGACACAATCGTGCAATACGGCACGACGCCCTCAAGAGCCGATTCACAGTGAGTTTGAAATGGCCCACGCTGTATGCCACCTAGCAATTGCCACACTGGCTGCTCCAAAAGCTGACCATAGATATCCCACAGCGCCACATCAAGGGCTCCGAGAATAATAACCTGCCAACCGCGACGATTGGTGTGCATGATCGCATCCCACATGCGCTGCCACAAACGCTCGGGATGCGACAACTCTTGGCCAATCAGCAGACGCCCGAAATGAGATTCGACGCCTCCCACGGTCGCTTGGACAACGCCCGGAGGAACGCGAAATACTTCACTTAGGCCACTTACGCCCGCATCCGTATGCACGCGCAAACAAGCCAGTGGTTCTACACCGCCCTTGTCCGGGTCGACGTTACTACCGTCGCCGATAACAAAAGTCTCAAGTCCAGTAATCTTGGTCATGAATGCTTGTCAGCCAATTGATTGATAAAGCGGCCAAAAGTGATTTCACTCGCATCCCAACGTGGCCGCGCATTATAATAGGCTAATCGTGCTGCAAGCCTTCGGTAGCCTATATTCCCCGCCTTTGCTTCCCACCTAATTTTTTCATCTCGTACGCAAGTCTGCCATGGTCAACCGTACTCCCCTGCCCTACTGCGTAGTGAGCCTGTTATTCAGCCTGGCGACTTTATGCGCACTTCCATTGCAGGCCGTCGAACGCATGGAGTTACCGCGCGATGTCCATCAACTCCTGAAACGCCATTGCATAAAATGCCATGGTGTCGCCAAACGCGAAGCCGATCTTCAACTCCATACCCCACTGCGAATTTGGAAGGGCGGTGAAACGGGCCAGGTCGTCGTCGCTGGATCCGTCCAGCAGAGCCTTCTGTGGCAACGTATCGAACAAGACGAGATGCCACCCGATGCGCCGCTAAACGAAAGCGAGAAGAAAATCATCCACAACTGGATCGAGCATGGAGCAGTGGGATTGCCAGTCGATCAACAGGATGCTGACGCCCACGAAAAAGACGAGCACTGGGCTTTCACAAAATTACAGCCGCACCAACTGCCCGAGGTCAAACAAGCCGAACTGTGCAGAACACCGATCGATGTGCTCATCGAGAGTGAACTGGAACGAATTGGCTTAACGCTCGGCGCCGACACAGATCGCCCTCGTTTACTGCGCCGTACACGATTGACGCTGACTGGCCTTCCGCCCACGATCGAAGAAGTTGATCGCTTCACGACCGACTCAACTCCCGATTCGTACGAACGCTTGATTGATGAGTACTTGGCTTCGCCCCAGTACGGTGTACGCTGGGGTAAACATTGGTTGGATGCCGCCGGCTATGCAGACTCCAATGGCTACTTCAATGCTGATTCCGATCGACCGCTGGCCTATCGCTATCGCGACTATGTAGTGAATTCCCTTAACGTTGACAAACCTTTTGACAAATTCGTTCTAGAGCAGTTGGCCGGCGACGAGCTAACGGATTTCAATCCCGAAATGCATCGCTCGGCAGCTACCGCTGAGATGATCGACCGTCTGACGGCCACGCATTACTTGCGCAACGGGCAAGATGGATCCGGCGAGAGCGATGGAAACGATGATGAAGTGCGCATCGATCGTTACACGGCCTTGGAGTCAAGCCAGCAAATCATCGCCTCCTCGCTACTTGGGTTGACCATTCAGTGCGCGAAATGCCATGACCATAAGTTTGAACCAATATCTCAGCGTGACTTCTATAACTTTCAAGCCGTACTCTTTCCTGCATACAATCCAGATCGCTGGATCAAACCGAATGAACGTGTAATCGAAGCCAGCTTGCCAGAAGAGTTTCAACGTTGGCAAGCGGAATTGACAGTTGCACAAGATCATTTGAAACATGTGCAGGCTGAGTACAAGCAATGGATAAACGAGAACCGGCGGCCCGAACTCGTTGTATTTGAAGATACGTTCGACGATCCCGCGCAATTAGTTAACCACTGGACCTCGACAATTCCCGGTGACGATGCGCCGGCAGGGACGACGGCGGTAACTCTGCTCCAGCATGCCGAAGCCAGCGAATCAATCGTTCGGCCTTCGGCCGTCATTGCCAATGGACAATTGCAGATCATTGAAGGCGGAACTGCCGGAGATAAATGGTTGTCGACGAAACAAGTTTTCGATTGGACTCCGTCAGAGCCAGGGCAGTGGATTCAGATCACCTTCGACTTGATCGCCAACAGAGTCTTCGAAGGAGAAACTTCTGCCGAGCGAATTGCCTTTGGAATTGCGCTGCATGACTTCGATAACAGTAGCGAAACTAAAGGTGGAAACCTCTTGATCGATGGCAATCCCGGCGGCGGCGCCGTGGTGCATTTGGATTATCCAGGCGAAGCTGCGAAGCACTTGGGTAGTATCGGATCAGTCGGTTATCTCCCGGAGCATTCCTACGGAGTGCGCTTAACACGCCTTAAGAATTCGAACGTGCAGCTCGAGCAATTGGTGGATTTCTTACCCGATGGCCAGCCACTGGAAGTAAGCGCAAGCGATCTGCCCGATGGTAGTCTGGGTTTCGAATACTGCTGCGGCCGAAGTTTCATTGTGGACAATGTGACGGTCGAAACTTCTGCAATTCCAGCCAAATCAAATGCCGACAGCGATCAGCCAGCGAATACTGCGGCGGATGAGACTTACTCAGCGATGTTAAAGAAATGGCAGAGCGATTTGGAACATGCTAGGCAACAGGTTGCTCAGCTCAGCGGTAGAAAACCGGGACGCATCGCTTGGGTCACCGATTCTACGCCCGAGCCTCCCGATGTGTTTTTGTTGACGCGCGGCAATTACTCGCAACCAGCCGGCAAAGTCGAGCCACAACCACTCTCTGCGCTGGATGATTTGGATAATCCACTGTTGATACGACCGCCCGAAGCAATACCCTCCAGCGGACGACGCTTGGCGTGGGCGCATTGGGTCACGCGTCCCAATTCGCGGGCCAGTCATCTGATGGCGCGTGTCCAAGTAAACCGGCTTTGGCAACATTATTTCGGCACGGGACTGGTCAGCACGTCGGAGAATCTTGGCATGAGTGGTGCTGAACCAGCCAATCGCGAACTGCTAGATTGGCTGGCCGCGGAGTTGATTGATCATGAATGGAATTTCAAACCTCTACATCGCTTGATTTTAACCTCGACAGTTTTTCGCCAATCGAGCTTGAGTAACGAACTTGGCCTGCGCCTTGATCCGCAGAATCAGTTGATGTGGCGATATCCCATGCGACGCTTGGACGCCGAAGCGATTCGCGATTCGCACCTAGCAGTTAGTGGAGAGATTGAGTTATCGATGGAGGGACCCTATGTGCCAACTCAGCGTACGGGCACAGCCGAAGTGATGGTGCCCGAAGGCGAATTGGGATCAGCTCGCAGGTCGATTTACTTGCAGCACCGTCGCTCGCAAGGCTTGAGCATGCTGAGCGTGTTTGATGCGCCGACGATCGTGGTTAACTGTACACGACGACCGGTAACAACCATGCCACTACAATCACTTAGCCTGTTGAATTCAGAATTTGCGGTCCGGCGTGGCCGGCAATTGGCACAGCGATGCAGACGAGCAGTGGGAACCGATTCGCAAGCCGCAGTTGACGTGGCATTTCGCATCGCGACGGGTCGCCAGGGTAGCCAAGCGGAAATAACCGATGCCGTCGAGTTCATCGGGCAGCAGCAAACTCTGTACGGTCAGACAGAGGAAGCGGAACTATTAGGATTAGCCGACTTTTGTCAATTGCTTTTGGCAAGCAATAACTTTCTCTATCTAGAGTAGGCGGTCAGCGCACATGGATCGACGAACGTTCTTGGGACATCACTCAGGCTATGTAGGCCTATTGGCACTCGCATGGTTGACGAAGCGCGACCAGCAGTGTCGAGCTGCCGAGCGGGCTATGGAACTGGCCGATCAAGCTCGGGCCAAGTCAGTCATATGCCTATTTCAAAATGGTGGCCCCAGTCAAATGGACCTGTTTGATCCCAAACCGGAATTGAACAAGTGGCATGGCCAAGCATATCCGGCTGGTGAATTGGAAACGCATTTCGATAAACAGAAAGGTAATGTACTCGGATCGCCCTACGCATTTCGCAAGTGTGGCCAGTCGGGTCTGGAGCTTTGTGAGCTGTTGCCTCACACGGCTTCGATTGCCGACGACTTACTGCTTATCCGATCGATGACAACCGGTTCGGTGGATCACGAAGCGGCGCTCCGAATGATGCATTCGGGGCGATTGTTCGCGGGCATGCCTTCGTTGGGGTCATGGGTAACGTATGCATTGGGAACGGAGAACCAGGATTTGCCAGCGTTTGTCGTGCTATCCGATCCCGGCGGATTGCCGATCGACGGCGAGAAGAATTGGAGTTCTGGTTGGCTGCCAGCGGTTTATCAAGGGACAGTCTTTCGTTCAGGTGATTCACCGGTATTAAATCTGCAGAGTCCTGCGGGCGTCACGGTGGAGCATCGACGCAATCAGCTGCGATACTTAGAGAAGCTGAATCGCTTGCAGGCCGAGCGTTACCCTGAGAACAGCGAGCTGACGGCGCGAATTGCCAACTTTGAAACGGCAGCACGCATGCAGACGGCTGTGCCCAGCTTGATGGACTTATCGAATGAAACTGCGGAGACCCAAGCGTTATACGGCTTGGACAATCCCGCGATCGGCGAATACGGGGCCAGATGTTTGACCGCTAGAAAGTTAATTGAACATGGAGTTCGATTTGTGGGCGTTTACCTGAACGGCCAGCCCTGGGACACGCACAGCAAGAACGCCGAGAGCCTAAAAGGCTTGTGTGCTCGCACGGACCAACCGAGCGCGGCGCTGGTGAAGGATTTGAAGCGGCGTGGTTTATTGGAATCGACCATTGTCATTTGGACGGGCGAATTTGGGCGCCTGCCTATTTCCCAAGGCACCGACGGACGAGACCACAACCGTCATGCCTTCTCGTTGTGGATCGCCGGTGGCGGCTTTAAGGCGGGCGCAGTCCACGGCGCAACGGATCCCTTTGGATACAAGGCGACCGACGACGTAGTCAGTGTTGGAGACCTGCATGCCACGCTTTTGCATGCATTAGGTCTCGATCACCACCGCCTGACCGCCCCCTTCGACGGCCGCGAGACGAGCCTCACCGACGCCGAGGTCACCCAAGCACACATCATCAAAGAATTGCTAGCATAGCCGCAATTAACTTCACCGCTTCGCGCTAGTATTGCAAAACTGCCTCGCCAATTCCTATGGGGTCTGTCCCATAAGCGGATTGGGGACAGACCTCGGCGATTAGGCGTGCCCCAAGCCCGCCCCGAAGCACTCACCATGCTAGCATTGGCGCAATTGATATCACGCTTCTCGATAGCATTGCCTGCCTGCCCCGCCAATTTTTATGGGGCCTGTCCGGCCTGTCCCATAAGCGGATTTGGGACAGACCTCAGCGATTAGGCGTGCGCCTAGCCCGTCCGGAAGCACTCACCATGCTAGCATTGGCGAATTATGGGACAGGCTAGATGTATTTGGGGGCAAGTTAGCTAGCAATCGTTGGGTGATCGCAGGGATTGACCTTTGTGGGGTCTGTCCCATAAGCGGATTTGGGGACGGACGCAGCTACCAAAGGGCGGATATAGATGACCGCATTGGGCAAGAGGGCGCAGCAGCAATCGGAAATGCAGGCAGGAGTGCCCCGGGCGGTCGGACGATTTGCGTAATCCGCGCAGGTTAATCGTTCATTAGATTGACGAACTGCAATCATCGAGACTACGATGACGCCAGTTCTTATCCTTCAATTCAGGCATTCGCCCTGAGCCCGACAAACCTATTTCGTTATTGGAGACGTTTTATGGCCAGCAGGAGATCCCGGCACGGCTTTACATTGGTGGAGCTACTAGTGGTTATTGCCATCATTGGCATTCTGGTAGGCTTACTCCTGCCCGCCGTCCAGGCAGCCCGTGAGGCAGCTCGCCGCATGCAGTGCAGCAACAATCTCAAGCAACTCGGCCTAGCCCTCCACAATTACGAAAGTGCCAACAAGCGCTTCCCACCGGCCAACGGCGGATCGGGCTGCCGTAGCAGTAGCATTTGCCCAACTGGCTCGACCGGCCGATATCGGATTAGCGGTTTGGTCTCGCTGCTGCCTTATATCGAACAAGATCCTCTGTATCAACAATTCGCCTCTGCCAACTCGGCGGCCTGGAGCGGAGCGGCGTATTGGTCGAACCAAATACCGACCCTATTGTGTCCCTCTGACATCCAGACTCGTCCACTGACCAATATGGCCATCACCAATTACAACTTTTGTGGTGGTGATGCGGCTACTTTGATGTGCTCGATCGATGAACTGGGCGATGGACGCAATTGCAAAAACCCACGCGGTATCTTCGGTGAATACTCCTATACTCGTATGGGCAGCATTACCGACGGCACCAGCAATACAATTGCGATTTCTGAACACGCAACACCTCAAGGTCCGCTGTCCTTGGGCCGAGCCGCCACGGTCGGCGGCGGTCGGCTGGACACGCCTGCCAGTTGCCGTACCCGCTTTGTCAATGGTCAATACATCGTAGCGGTCAATGGTGACGTCGGCACGCGCGGCGGTCGCTGGTCAGACGGTGCCGCTCTCTTCACACGTTTCAATACCATGCTGCCTCCTAACAGCCCTAGCTGTATGGAAGCCGACAATCACTGGTTGGGTGGCATGTACTCAGCCGGCAGCCGCCACACCGGAGGCGTCAATGCCGCCTTCGCCGATGGCTCGGTGCACTTTATTTCCGAAAGTATCGATGCAGGCAATCAAGGCCTCCCAGAAAACCTCGGCGGACTCAGTCCTTATGGCGTCTGGGGAGCTTTGGGTACCAAAGGCAGTGGCGAAGTTGCATCGATTGACTAGCCACATATTGGCTTGATCGAATGTTGGCTATTTGAGACCAGCGACTTACCACCATGGTAACCGCTGGTCTTTGCTCTTATATTCTCCTCACCGAATGCACAACGAGTATCTACGTCTGTTACAGGAAGTTGCTATGAAGTGGTCCACGGGTTCGGCTGTTCTTGCGTTAGTATGCCTGGTCGGTTGCGGCGGTGAAGACGAATGGGCTGCCAAGCGACCCAAAGTCTATCGCACCAGCGGCACTGTTCTGTTGGATGGCAAACCTCTGGACGAAGCCACCGTCGTCTTTCATTCAACGGCCCACAACGTGTCGGCCACAGGTACGAGCGATAAGGCTGGCCGATTTTCATTGACGACCTTTAAAGAGGGCGACGGCGCAGCCGAAGGTGCCCAAAAGGTCGTCGTCACCAAACGTATCTACATCGAGAAGAAGACACGATACGATTCGCCCGATGAACCATCGATCGCCAAAATCCCCCAAGACTTGCTGCCCCTGAAATATGCTCATCCCAGCACGACCGATCTTCAGGCCAGCATTTCTACCAGTGGCAGTAACGACGTAAAGCTAGAACTAAAGTCAAAGTGAGTCTGTCATGAAGCCGCTATCGCGCCGCAACTTTGCATGGCTGACCGGTGCAACGCTCGCCGGCGCTTCGGCCAGCGCCGCACATGCGCAGTCCGATGCCCAAGCTCCTGCCGGTCCTGTCGAAGCTCCTTTTGAGCGTGATTACGAGGCACCCGACTTCAAACCCTCGTGGAAGAAACCACAAGTCAATCGCACCCTGGCCCAAGACTTTGTGATCTATGCACACTCAGACTTGGACAAAGTCAAGATGCTGCTGGAACGTCAGCGAGGTCTGCTCAATGCCAGCATCGATTGGGGCGATGGCGACTGGGAAACCGCACTCGGTGGCGCATCGCATATGGGGCGGCGCGATATTGTTGAATATCTTCTCAGCCAAGGCGCCCGCTTGGATATCTTCTGCGCCACGATGCTGGGATTAACGGAAGTCGTCAAGACGTTCCTCACCTTGCAGCCAAGCCTGATCGACGCCAAAGGCCCGCACGGTTTCAGCTTGCACTTCCATGCCCAAGTTGGACAAGAGGCAGCCAAAGCTACGCTCGACTATCTGCAATCGATCAAAGAGATCGAACTAAGACCTGTTCCATTTCTGAAGAAGTAACTACGCCTAACCGTCGACCTCCATCAGGCAATTATTCTTCGAGAGCTTTAGGCCAGTCGTCTTTCAGTAGCCGGCTAAGCGAACGATCGGCCAACAGCTTGCCCTGAGTTTGACAGCGAGCGCAGTAGTTGCACTCATTGTCCGCATAGCGAATGCGTTGGACGGGCGAACTACAGACCGGACAAGGCAAACCGAATCGACCATGCACGGCCATCTCGGGGCGAAAGGCGGTCACCTTCTCCGGAAACTTATCGCCTGCTTGAACTCTAAGGCGTGCGATCCACTCTCTAAGTATCGTTTGCGTTGATCGATGGAGCGCGGCGCACTGAACCTCGGTTAATCGACCGGTCAGTTGCAAAGGAGAAAGCCGCGCACCGTGCAGTATCTCATCGCTATAGGCGTTGCCGATTCCATCCAAGCGAGTCGGATCCGTAAGTGCGCGTTTCAATGTATTATTGCTCTTAAGTAGCGCGCCGGTAAATTCGACCAAACTGCACTCCAATGGATTTAGCCCTGGGGTGTGCAGGCTAGCCAACTCCGCCTGCCCGCGCACTATCCACAAACCAGCTCGCTTATGACTGCTGGCCTCGGTGAGCATAAGCGTGCCATGTTCGAACTGCATGGCCGCCAGGTCGATCTTGCCCTTAGGCAACGCCCCCGCCTTCTTCCAGTGGAATCGACCAGCAATCATCAGATGTACAACCACCATCAGCTGCTCATCGAATTCAAAGACCAGGCGTTTACCCAAGCGAGAAACTGCCTGAACGGTACGACCGGCTAACGCCTCGCAGGAAATGTCGAACGTGCGTAATAGAAACGGACTCCGTACGATCAACTGCCGCAGAGCCTTGTGGCCGACAAAACGCTCTAGCGCGTCTCGATACAGCAGTACATCCGGCAGTTCTGGCATCTAGTTTTCTTGCGACCTACCGTGTCTGGGGTGGGCTGTCTATTTGACAAGTAACAACCATTCAATTCTACAAAGGAGTCCACAGGATGACTACGAATCGATTCGACGCGTTGACCCAGCGATTTATTCGCGAAGCCGAACACGACCTCAGTCAGCATTTGGAATCCGCACAGGATCCCTATCAAGCCTACATCGATCTGATCGAGGAACTGATCCACGCTGAACGTGCGCCTGATGACAACACCTCATTGAACATCGAGCCTGAACCACCGAGTGACCAAGGACCTGGTGACCAAGGACCTGGTGCCCCGGTACCAAGCGAAGTTCTACTGCCTTGGAGAAAAACACCCAGGTTTAATTCCACCTAGTCTTCTAAGTGAAAAAGAGTGGAAGTTGAGCCTCGGCATAACTAAAATTCAGGCTTTCTGTACCTGCAGAACTGAGTTTCACGTTCATGCCCCGGAGTGACAACATGTATCGCTGCCTTTACGCCCTCTTGTTTGCTTCCTTCGTCTTAACACCCCTTAAACCATTGTGCGCCGACATTTGCGCAGTTATCTGGGCCTATAACGCTCTGAATCAACCTAAGGAATTCTGCTGTTCGGCTGGAAACTACAACGATGCATTGGCCTGTGCAGAAGCCAAGGCAAATCAAGAAGGCTACTATAAAATCAAGCAAGAGATGTGTGACGAGTTCTGTATGGAGCCCGCCTGTCAAATTATTCCAACCCCACTGATGTTCTCCACCCGTCCCACTCCACCCATCAACTGGATCGTGGAAGTTACGATTCAGTGTCCCGATGGTATTCCACTGCGCGTGCAACGACCTGGTGTCACCTATCGCGAAGCATTATGCGAAGCTGTCAAACAAGCTTGCAAACGTTCCTGCGAGCAAGGCTGTTCGCATTGCTACAGTGTGCGCATCGTCAAGAAACCTTGTCCACCAGCGTGTCCGCCATGCCCACAGCCATGTCCACCTAGAAAGTGCTTTCGCATTTTCCGTTAGGACGCAACTGACGAGCGTCATTCCTCCATTGGTTTACGATTCAGTAGTTTCCTGGATTGCTCCGCAGTTAGTTGCTGGGGAGCAATTTTGAGGGCGTGCTCGAATGGCTTGACCGGTATCTTAGTGAAACGATTGTTACTGAACGTCAGATACCAGTCGCTAGCAGGGTGCGAAGCCAGCCTGTTGCCAATGCGTTGGCGGGCTTCATACTCCGATAACTCTAACGGAATCTCTAGAGTTTGTTGACCATCCATGGCAGACCAGCCTGCAATTTGTCCGACGCTGGCGGTGTAAATGGTCGAGCTATCTGGACCTGCGTGCAGTAAGCGGAGAATTCGTGGCGTACCAGAGATTTCGCTCAATTGTTTAAAGGTTTGTGAATCAAAAACGTGTACGCTACTGTTATCGGCCAGTATGGCAACGCGTCGATCTGAATCTATAAATTCGCCAACGACACCCTGCCCAGCGAAAGCCATGGACTGACGTTTCGCAGTCGAGAGGTTCTCGATGAAGGCATGTTCTCCGACAGCGTGACTGTTGGCCCTCATGCTCTGCGGAGCAGCCTCCCCTTTGCCAGTGACCACCAGTAGGTGTTGGCCGTCTTTCGAGAGCCTGGCAGACCGAACGCCTGCATCAGTCTGCGAATCTCGCGGAACACCTGAACGCAGGTCCCAAATTCTTACAACGCTCTCGCCCATGATTCCCAGAGCCAGGGTATCGCTATGACTGATTTGTAGTTGGCGAACGGGATGATCATTGACCAGCTCACGATTCATTTGTTTGGTCACCAAATCCCACTGCCTTACGACGCCCGAGACGTCTGAAGTTAACAGAAGTTTCTTATCGCGAGTCAGGGCAGCTTCGAGCACCGGATAGTCGTGTCTGCCTATTGTGGATACGGTTTCGTTCGCAATTGAATGAAGGCTCACGCAGCCATCACTAGAAACAGTCAGTAAATCTTCTGGAGTGATGAACTCAGCGAGCAGCAGCGGATGTGCTTGAGAGGGTATCCGCATTAATCGGCGAGGATTTTTCAGGTCGACCAAGTCCACTCCAAAGTACGAAGTGGTGACACATATGTTGCCATCAGGCAACGCTAACAACTGATTGCCACTGAAGTCGAGGGGATGTACTTCATCCACCTGCTGGGTAACCGCATTCCAGCAAGCGACCGTTGACACTCGCACCTGGCGAGGGGATTGGCCCACGGCAGGAGCTGGATAGATCGTCGAAGCTGTTACAAAAACAATCTTATCCTCTACCTTCATTACATCGCGGGCTGCGTGCTCGTCAATGAACTTCAATTCGTTTGTGTCAAAGTTCCAAATTAGCGTCCCTTTATCGGAGGCTATCAAGGCCTGATCCAATTCGTCAGTCAAATGAAGATTTCGAATCCCGCGCACCTCTTGTTGACTAACCAGAGAGCCGTCATTTGCATTCCATAAAGAGATACGACTCTGACCATAGCCCCCGTGCGTTAGCACCTTATCGATACCAACATACTGAGCATGCGTTATGTGCGAGTCGGGACTAACCAATTCCTTACGTATCTGCGAAGCCTGGTAGTCCCACATGAGCACTCGACTATCGGCGGTTACCAGCAGCAGTTCTTGGCCATCGCTACGAACTTGTAGTTCGCTGATCGACTGGGCAAAGTTCTTGATGAGTTTTCTAGCCAGCAACTCCAACTGCACAGAGATCACCCTGCCGTCGCTGCAGGCGTAGACAATGGCCGAATTATCCGGCATAAATTTGGCCGAACTGACTGACTGGCCAAAGTCACTCAACTGCAGCAACCGATTGGATTCGGGGTACCACAGCCATAACTCACTGCGACGCGTTAGAAACGCTAAGGAGGAATGATCTGGAGAGGCGATTGCATGATCGATTGCCTGGTTGCGTATGGTGCAGTCAGCAATTCGACGTTGGCTGGCAACTTCCCAAATCGTAGCGGTGCTGTCTTCTGTAGTCAGTAGTCTTCCATGGGGCAGTGAAACTCTGGCGATTCCTGGCACCTGCGTTCGACTTTTTCCGAGTGAACTCAGTTGGCGAACCAATGTCTGACTGCCGTAGACATTTCCCAGAACAGCTCGCTGACCGTCGGGACTAAAGGTCATCAACGGTCGTCCAGCAGGTGTCGCCACCGTCTCAAATGTTCGTCTTTCACGATCGGAATGAATATCCCAGGTGCGTAACGTCTTATCTGCTCCCAGCGTGACCACTCGCAAGTCTCGGATGGCCATGCTAGCGATTTCGTCGTCGTGTCCACGCAGTGTGGCCATTCGAACACCATCGCTCGAATCGTATAGTTCGACAGTTTGATCCAAGCGAACTGCGACTGTTTGATCGTCGTTGAGCAGTTCGAAGCTGTGAGCGCTGCTGTGCAGTTCACAAATGGCTGAAACCGTGAAGCTATCGGTGTTCAATACCGAAATGGACTTGCCGGCAGGGCCTCTCAGAAAAATCTGTTGGCGATTGTCGGCGATTCTAAGCTCTACCTCAGGACGGTGGAACTGCAAGCCGAAGTCTGAGGCTGCAAAAACATCTGTCCCTCGGTCACCCCACACTACCAGTTGATTCGACTGTGCCACGAATCCGAGTTGCGTTCGCAGGGGATCCTGGCATTCATATGACATCTTGCCCAAAACCTCGCCTGTGGCAGCATCCCAGACGATTGCAGTTTTATCCGCCGACCAAGTCGCGATACGAGTCCCATCTCGACTAAATACGGCTTGAATCACCGGCGCGTTGTGAACGATTGGCAAATTCAAAACAACCGACCAGTTGTTTATGTCGTAAATGGTGGCAGAGTTCCCCTCGGTGGGTAACACTACTTGGCGACGGTGATTTGAATAAGATGTCGCTGTCAATCGCAGCGGCCGGGCATTGGAAAGGGACTTAACAATCTCTCCAGTCGCGGTATTGCGAGCTGTAAACAATCCAAACTTTAGCTGGTCATAGGTTTGCGATGGGCCATGGTCGCGATGCGAACAAGACGCCAGCAACACAAGTTTGTCGTCTTGAACGAAAGCAGCATCTGTGATCGGTGTAGCACTTGTCAATTCTGCCACTGGTTTGGCTGTTTCAAGCTCGAACAAGCTGCGAGGTTGTGGTGGAACAGTGAAATCAGCATCTACATCAACCACGATGCCGTAGCCACCAGTCTCGCCGAGTCTCAAATCTCCAGCCCAGTATTCACTTAGCTGAGCTGTTCGTAGCTCGTAGCAATGATCAGCAATGGAGGACAACGTGCGTTCGCCCTCAAATCCCGGGGCGAGTTTGGCACCTTCAATTGCTTGACATAAAGCTAATCCTGGATTGCTTTCTCGCCACAGCGATGCCCAAATTTGTCGCCGCAGGCCTTCGCTAACGTTCAGCATTTGTTGTTGATTGACAACATTCTGCTTTTCCAGAATCAGCGAATTATTGAGCGCCCAGGAAGTGAGGCCGGTGGCGATGGCGACAGTGACAATTGTCGCGGCAAACGTACCTGAAACCAGAGGCCGCGCGTACATCCAATCGCGTATGCGCTTGATGCGGCCTGGTCGGCGAGCCTGGAGTGTCTCGTTGTTGATAAACCGCTGGAGGTCGGCGGCCATTTCCGCGGCGGTTTGGTAACGCTCCGAGGGATTACGTTCCATTGCCTTGCAAATGATCGTCTCAAAATCTTTAGGCAAGCGTGCATTGATTCTCCGCACCGGCGTAGGCCGTTCGAAGGTGATCGCTCGCAGCACTTCCTGTTGACTATCGCCAGGATGGGCGCGAACGAGTGTGGCTAGCTCATAGAGCGTGGCCCCCAACGAGTACACATCGGTACGATGATCGATAAACGCACGGCGCCCTGACGCTTGTTCGGGACTCATATAGCGCAGCGTGCCCACAATATCGCCAGTTTGTGTTAACTGCGGTGCATCTTGCAACTGTGCTAGTCCGAAGTCCGTCACCCATACCTTGTGGTTGTGGTCGAGCATCAAGTTCGATGGCTTGATGTCGCGATGGACAATGCCATGTTCATGAGCATGGTGCAGGGCCTCGGCCACCGCCTGTCCAATTAAGGCGACGGACACGGCCAGGCGGTGAGCCGAACGGGTACCGTGCGACTGCATGCTGTTGGCAAACGAATTGCCCGACAGGTCGATGCGAGTGTCAGCCGATCTTTGCGCATCAGGCTTGGTGCCGTTGTCTACCGCTTTTTCGGATGCTTTCGTCACCGATGACCGGGCGAGTGCCGAGTCTTTAACGAAGCCACGCACTTCGCGAATCAGATTGTCTAGATCTTGACCCTCGATATAGCGCATCGTGAAATAGTGAATGCCTTCGTGTTCTCCAATGTGATACACGGGCACAATGTGATCGTGACTGAGTTGTGCTGCCGCCCGCGCTTCAACCAAGAAACGCTTGACCTGCATGTCACCAGCACGGTGCATGGCAGGCAAGACCTTCAGCGCGACTTTGCGACCCAGCCCTTTTTCGGTGGCCAGATAGACTACGCCCATACCGCCGTGGCCAAGTTCTGGGCCGAGTTCAAAGTCTCCAAGCGTTCGATGCACCGGCAGGGTTAGCGACGATGGCACGTCGGTTTCAGAGAAACCGACCGTACTATCACTGCCCTCACCACGATTATCCAAGTAGCTGAATTCGTCTGAGTTCATAGCGTATACCGACCCCTCAACTTAGCGTTCCTAAAGAGGCGAGTGTCCCCCTCTATGGCAGCATAACAAACTTGCCCTGCTCGCTGTCTAAATATATTTCTATAGACAATAGACGAATTTCGCAGGCAGTTGCGTAAAGCTGCGAGATTCTCCCATTGATTTTGACACCGGCTGCAGATTGGCAGCCACACTGCTCATGCCTTCTTTTTGCCTGTGCGGCCCCTGACTGGTCACGTTTTCTCAGATCGTACAATCTTGCTGTAAACAAGACGATTTTTTCGGTGGTGCTGCACCCGAAGATCCCTGACCGGGCCGCAACGGGTTGAATTGAGGCTGGTATTGAACGAAAATAACGGTCCCGCCCTCTGCCTTCCCCCCGCCGCCGCCCTTGTTGCAAGGTTTCAATTCGCATGAGCCGTCCACTCCGACTACGAAATGGCCGTTTTTCCGGGGTCCGAACTAGCGTGCCGCAACGAGCTCAGCAGCTGACGCTGGTCACGAGTTTTTTGTTGGCGGTATTTTTTGGCTCCATCCATGTGCGGTCGGAGGAGCCCAAAGAGCGACCGCTGCGATGGTGGAAGGGCAATTTGCATACGCACACGCTGTGGAGTGATGGCAACGACTTTCCAGAAATGGTCGCCGCCTGGTATGTCGAGCACGATTACAATTTTCTAGCTCTCTCGGATCACAATGTATTGAGTCGTGGTCAACGCTGGATGCCTTTGCCTACGATCATCGCTCGCAGCACCGAAGACGTGTTACCTCGTTATCAACAAAAATTTGGAAACGACTGGGTAGAGCTCCAAGGCTCGCCGCTGGAGGCCGATTGCCAAGTGCGTCTGAAGCCGCTCGATGAGTTCCGGCATCTAGTCGAGCAGTCGGACAAGTTCATCATGATCGAAGGAGAAGAGATCAGTGACAAATCCGAAGGCAAACCGGTGCACATGAATGCCACGAACTTGAGCGAGGTGATTCATCCTGTGGGTGGTCCCACCGTCCAAGAGACCATGCAGAATAATTTGAGACTTGTTCTGGAACACGAGAAGGCCAGCGGCCGACAAGTCTTACCGCATCTGAATCATCCGAATTTTGGCTACGGTGTAACCGCGGCCGATCTGGCAAAGACGATCGAAGAACGCTTTTTCGAGGTTTACAACGGACATCCCGGTGTAAATCAGCTGGGCGACGAACAGAATCCGTCGATCGAGGCCATGTGGGACATGATCAATGCCATGCGACTTGTCCAACTGGAGGCCGATCCGATCTACGGCATTAGCACCGATGACAGTCACAACTATCATCAGCCTGGCGGCGCTCGGCCGGGTCGCGGCTGGGTCATGGTGCGCAGTCGCTATCTGACTCCCGAGCATCTGATCAGGGCAATGAAGGCCGGTGACTTTTATGCATCCAGCGGGGTGGTCTTGGATGATTTCCAATTCGATTCGCAAGCGAGGGTGCTGAAGTTGACGATCGTTCCACAACCCGATGCCACCTACGAAACACAGTTCGTCGTGCTGCCAAAGACTCAAATCGGCACAGATTCCGGCTCCGCTGCCCCACCCACCTTACCTCAGGCAATGGTCGCAGCGACCGTCGGTGGCTTGCAACCATCCTTTGCATTGCCCAGTGATATCTACTACGTCCGTGCTATTGTGACCAGCAGTCTAGATCATCTCGACCCATCGCTTGAAAAACAAAAACAACAAGCGTGGACCCAACCAGTGGGTTGGCGAGCCTCGCCGTTGTAAAATATCACTATTGGCATAGCCCCCGCGCCTTGTAAGCCAATCGTGGCCCTGCCAGCCTGCGCATGGACCGAATAAGAACAATGCATCACTTAATCCGACCTCTGCCTTTCATCTTGTTACTAGCCCTCAACAGTCGCATGTCGGCGGCTGAACCGCTAAGTTTCAATCGCGATATTCGACCGATTTTGTCGGAGAATTGTTTTGCCTGTCATGGCTTTGACCCCAAGCATCGCGAAGCAGGTTTGAGGCTCGACACGTTTGACGGAGCGACAGAAGATCGCGATGGCTCGCGCGGGATTGTACCAGGTGACGCACAAGCTTCTGAAGTTTGGAACCGAGTGATCAGTCATGATACTGATTCGGTTATGCCACCACCAAGTTCGCAAAAGGAGTTAACCGATCAACAGCGGGAGCTGATTAAGAGATGGATTGAAGAAGGTGCACGGTACGAACGTCATTGGTCGTTTGAACCACCCCAGCGCGTAGAAGAAGTAAGCGGTCATCCCATTGATTACTTCGTTCAACAACAATTGGCTGCGCACAACCTGCAGCCATCCCCGCTGGCTGACGCGGCTACGTTGATTCGCCGCGTGTCGCTCGACCTGGTCGGCCTGCCACCTACGCCGTCGGAAGTTGATGCTTTCGTGGCGGTAGCCAATGTGGATAGCGATTCGGCCTACCGAGAACTGGTGGAGCGTTTGCTTTCCAGTCCGCATTACGGCGAACGCTGGGGACGATGGTGGCTGGATCAGGCTCGATACGCTGACAGCAATGGCTATTCCATCGATGCTCCTCGACAGATCTGGAAGTTTCGCGACTGGGTCATCGAATCACTGAACGCCGA
Organism: Rania fehmarnensis; assembly: GCF_056494185.1. Classification (NCBI taxonomy): domain Bacteria; kingdom Pseudomonadati; phylum Planctomycetota; class Planctomycetia; order Pirellulales; family Pirellulaceae; genus Rania; species Rania fehmarnensis. The sequence goes on along the minus strand of NZ_CM151398.1, from coordinate 1,067,283 downwards.
CATGCCGTTCGATCAGTTTACCGTCGAGCAGTTAGCGGGCGATTTGCTGCCGGATGCCAAAGAGAGTCAGATTATCGCGACGGGCTTTCATCGCAACACGCAGATCAATCAAGAGGGCGGAATTGACAAGGAGCAGTTTCGCATCGACAGCGTGTTTGATCGCGTAGCCACTACGGGCACCGTGTGGCTGGGATTATCTATCGGCTGTGCCCAGTGTCACGACCATAAATTCGATCCCATCGAGCAAGTGGAATACTATCGACTGTTCGCGTTCTTGAACAGTCAAGATGAACCGACTCTAAAAGTTTACGACCCCGGTGTCGACGCAGCCAAGTTGAAAGCTGAGTTTGAAGAGGTTGAATCCAAGCTGAAGACGACGATCAAAGATCGCTACAGTGAAATCACAACTTGGGATAAATCGTTGACGAGTGATTTTCGTCAGAAGCTCAGTCCCGAAGTCAAAAAGGCTTTGGAAAAAGTAGAAGACAAGCGTAACCTCTCCGACAATGTAGCCATGTTCACGGTGCTGGTTAATCCCAGCGATCCGATTCGCGTTATGGCCGACCGGCACAAAGAACTGGAGAATCAACTCAGTCAAGGTACGACGACCTTGGTTATGCAAGAGTTGCCCGAGCCTCGCAAAACAGCCGTGTTTATTAAAGGTGACTTTACGCGACCGGCTGAGGAGGTGACGCCGGGGACTCCTGGCGTGCTGCATCCCTTGGAAGCGACTAGTGACAAACTCACGCGTTTGGATCTGGCGCGGTGGATCGTATCGCCCCAGAATCCTCTGACTGCTCGTGTGATTGTCAATCGAGTATGGCAGCAGTACTTTGGCCGCGGCATCGTGGAAACGGAGAATGACTTTGGCACACAGGGCACATCGCCCACGCACCCTGAGCTCCTGGATTGGCTGGCGATTGAACTGCAGGCCAAGCAGTGGAGTCTCAAGGAGTTACACCGGCTGATCGTTACCTCGCATACGTATCGGCAGAGTTCTGCAGCGCGCGGCGACTTGCATGAGATCGATCCGAACAACTATCTATTGGCTCGGCAGACTCGCTTGCGTCTGGACGCAGAGATCGTGCGCGATGTTGGACTGACGGTCAGCGGTTTATTGTGTCGCAAGTTAGGCGGTCCGCCGGTCTATCCGCCCATTCCTGATGGCGTGATGGGACAAGGGCAAGTCAAACGCGACTGGACGATCAGTGCTGGCGAAGACAAGTTTCGTCGCGGTCTATACACATTTATCTACCGCGCTTCACCGCCGCCGGCCTTGAACGTGTTTGATGCCCCAGATGGATTCAGCACTTGCACTCGGCGAATTCGCAGTAACACTCCGTTGCAGGCCCTGACGCTTTTGAACGATGCAGCTTTCTATGAGTTTGCCAAGGCACTGGAGAAAGTGATCATTAACGAGGGAGTAGAGTCAGCCTTTGTACGTTGCACTAGTCGTCGGCCGACTCCAGATGAATTGGTGGTATTCTCAAAACTCGATAGCTTAAGCGCCGCTCGCGTGATGCTGAATCTCGATGAAACGCTCACCCGCGAATAATCGCAAAGCCAAAAACATAAATTATGAATCAACTACTCCATGAAACTCGTCGCCACTTCTTTGCTCGTTGCGGCATTGGCTTGGGCTCGATCGCCTTGACCGAGTTGCTGAGTCGGGATCTGATTGCCAGCGATATTGGTAGCAAACCGCTGAGCGTTACCAAACAACCTCACTTCAAAGCTAAAGCCAAGAGCGTCATCTTCCTATTCATGGCTGGTGGCCCCACGCAACTGGAGTTGTTCGAGAATAAACCGCAGCTCAACGCGCTCAATGGCCAGCCGATACCGGAGAGTTTTACCAAGGGCAAACGCTTTGCGTTTATGGATAGCAGCCATCGCAGCGACTTGCTGGGCACCAAGAGCCAGTTCAAGCAACACGGGCAATCGGGGGCTTGGGTGAGTCATTTGTTGCCGCACACTGCCGGCATAGTTGATGATCTGACGATCGTGAAGACATGCAAGACCGATCTGTTTAATCACGCGCCGGCCAAGTTCTTTATGAACACGGGCAGCGGACTCTTTGGCCGACCAAGCATGGGTTCTTGGGTGACCTATGGGCTGGGCAGCGAGTGCCAGGACCTGCCAGGCTTTGTTGTCTTACAAAGCGGACCACGTGGCCCGCGCGGGGGAGCGGTCCTATGGAGCAGTGGTGTGCTGCCGACAACCTATCAAGGTGTGCCGCTGCGCAATCAAGGCGATCCAATTGTTAATCTCTCCACTCCTGCGGAGATTGACTCGTTGAAACAACGACGCGTGGTCGATGCCGTGCGTGAATTGAATCTCAAGCGATTGGTGGAGACCGGTGATCAAGAGATCAGTACCCGCATCAATGCGTATGAGATGGCGTATCGAATGCAAACCAGCGCACCCGAACTGATGGATACTGCGGGCGAAGACCAGGCAACGCTGGACATGTATGGGATCAAAGATCCCAAAGAGACCAGCTTTGCGCGAAACTGTCTGCTAGCCCGTCGTTTGGTCGAACGCGGGGTGCGATTTGTGCAGCTCTACGATACAAATTGGGATCACCACGGCGGACCGACAGAGAACCTCGAAAAGCACTTGCCGGAAAAATGCGCCGATATCGACCAACCATGTGCGGCTCTGGTGCGAGATCTGAAGCAACGAGGATTACTGGAAAGTACGGTCGTCATTTGGGGCGGAGAGTTTGGCCGCACACCGATGGGCGAAGTCCGTGAATCCACCGGTCGCAACCACCACATCGATGCCTTTACCATGTGGTTCGCCGGTGGTGGATTCAAACCGGGCATGGTCTATGGCCAAACAGACGAATTCGGATTTGGCGCGATCGAAAACCCAGTGCATGTTCATGACATCCATGCCACCATCCTGCATCAGTTGGGATTGGATCATCAACGCCTGAGCGTTCGCTCTCAGGGACTGGACTTTCGTCTAACTGGAGTCGACCCGGTGCGGGTGATCGACGAGATTCTCACGTAGCCAAAGGCCCGCGCAATTGTCCCAGCCCACGTCGCTCAGTTTGCTACAACGCCTGCGTCAGGCTGACGAGCCAGATGACTCGCAGGCAGATTGGCGACGCTTTCTGGAAATCTATGAACCGCTGCTGCGCAGTTGGACCAGACGCAAAGGCATGGATCCTACGGACGCAGATGACCTGGTGCAGAGTGTCATGACGGTTGTCGTGCGACGCTTGACCGAATTTCAGCACAATGGTCGAGTCGGCGCGTTTCGAACCTGGTTGCGGACCATTACGTTCAATTGTCTGAAGGAGTTCTGGCGCGCTCGAGCAGCCAGCCCTCCTGGGGTCGGCGGTAGCGACGTGCAGATGCTGCTGGCCGAGCTGGAGGATCCGGACAGCCAAGCTTCCCGCATGTGGAATGAAGAACATGATCGTCATGTGATGCACATGTTGTTGCAGCAATTGCGCAGTCAATTTGACGAGCGAACGTGGCAAGCCTTTGAACAGTTCGCTTTGGCCAACCGTCCTGCGGCCGAAGTGGCCCAAGAACTAAGCATGACAACCAACGCCGTCTTCATCGCCAAAAGCCGTGTGCTAACTCGCCTGAAGAAAGAGTCTGCTGAACTGCTTGACGACTAATGCGATGCTAGATGATTGTTGCTAGAGGGTCTTTGCTAGAGGGTTTGCCAGCCGCTGGGGACAGCCGCTCTACGACAATTCAGAAAATTTCTATCCGTCTCTGAAAGGTGGGGCTTAATCGCGTCATTCAATAGTGTCTATGTCCACTTTGTTCAGAGTCCATCGGCCGGAGTTGTTATGAAAGTCGCTCAGCACCTAACCGATAGCCAACTGCGAGCCTTCGCGCAGGGCGACATGGATCTCGATGAATTTGGGGCGGCGGAGGAACACCTGGCCAATTGCGATTTGTGCTGTCAGCGATTGGCTACCGAGCCTGAAAATACACTGCTGTCTTTGGCGCGAGCCGCCATGACCCTAGGTGGTTCGAATCACTCGCGTACTGCCGCCGCAGCCTGCGTACCGAGCGATTTGGTGGACCATCCGCGCTATTGCATTCTGGAATCGATCGGCGTCGGCGGGATGGGGGCGGTTTTCAAAGCCGAACATCGCCTGATGCAACGCGTGGTGGCCCTGAAACTGGTACATCCTTGGCTCTTGTCGAATCCGCAGGCTGTCGAACGGTTCGAGCGCGAAGTGCGCTTGGCTGCCAGGCTTTCGCATCCGAACATCGTGGTGGCTTACGATGCCGATCAAACCGCTCAGCGTCACTTCTTAGTTATGGAGTATGTAGAAGGCGAAACACTGCAAGAGAGAATCAATCGCGAAGGTCCAGTCAGTGTGCCTCAAGCCTGCGATTGGGTCCTGCAAGCCGCCAAGGGGCTGCAGCATGCACATGAGCAAGGCATGACTCATCGCGATATCAAGCCACAGAACTTGATGATCACTCCAGACGGTCGCGTGCGAATACTCGACTTTGGACTCTCACGCCTGGCTTCCGAACCACCCATAACCCAAAACAACAGGGCAACCCAGGGCGAGCCTCAAACCCCATCCGTCAAACTTGCGCTCAACTCCGGTCTTGATACTCGTAGCTGCCTGATCGCTCGCACAGACGCCAGTACGATCTTGGGTACGCCCGACTACATTGCCCCCGAACAGATTGACTCCTCGGCCACCGTCGATACTCGCGCCGATATCTATAGCTTGGGCTGTACCTTGTACTACTTGTTAGCCGGCTCGGCACCCTTTCATTCATCCAACATTGCGGAGACACTCGACGGCCATCGCCGACTTGCCTTTCCTGACATCCGCGCGCTGCGACCGGATGTACCACCAACGTTGATTAGCATTCTTCAGCGCATGACTTCCAAAGCGATCGATTCACGCTATGACTGCCCTGCGGACCTTGTGAACGCATTGGAATCTTTAATTGATGGACGTGCTACTTCCAATCCACACGCCGAGATTCAGCGGCCTTTCCTTCAAGCTGCGTCCAGCTCTGGCAGATCGAACTGGTCGCGTCGCCGGTCGATGACGATGGCGGCGATCGCCGTCGGAATTCTCTTGATGGCAAGTCTCGCGCCGTTGGTTATGCGCTCCCAGCCAACACGCTTGCTGGTCATGCTACCTAGCGAAGGCCTCTGGTTTCCAGATTATGAAGAATTGGTTAGCGCAGCCAACAAGCAGATCGGGAAAGTTCAACTGATCTTTGCCAGCGCGGCCGAACGACCCTCTCAAGTGTTTTCAACTTCCAAGCCTGGCATCGCAGTTCCAGATGTCAAACTCTCCGACCAACTTAAGGCCAGTGACTACGATGGCTTAGTATTCATCGGCTACTTGACTCAAGAGTTCTCACCCAATAGCGGTCCAAGCGGTGAGCAAACAGCCAGATTGATCAATGAGTTTCAGATGCAAAAGAAAGTTATCGGCGGTTTGTGTGCCGGTCAACGCATTCTGGCTCAGCACGGAGCACTGCGCGGCAAACGCGTGGCTGTCAGCGAGTCAATTCGCGATGAAGAGATCGTGTACGAGGGTGGTACGCGTACTGCTCAACCGGTGGTGGCTGATGGTCTGGTAGTTACGGCTGCTTCAGCAGCGCACGCAGACGAATTCATAAAAAACTTGATCGGGGGCACAGATCGCTGAAAGGTGCAGGGCCTACACGTCATTCCTTCTAGTCGACATTCATGTCGGATTCAGTTACTCCTCTTCCCACTAGAAGGAAATGCTCATCATGCGGTGGTTCTCTTCACGTAACCGGTCTCGTACATCTAATCGTCTGCATGGCAGTGGCCATCCAAGCCGCCAGGTTCTGCGTCGCACTCTCGGCAGCTATGGATTAGAAAAACTTCAATCGCGGCAAACGATGACGGCAGATCCATTGCCTGTGCTGATGGTACTCGCCGATCAACAAGACTTTTACTACCGAGAATATAGCGATACGCGCAGTTCGCTCGAGTCGCGAGGTCTAAGTGTGGTGGTAGCAGCCACAACCACCAATACAACCTTCGCGCATCCTGGAACTGGTCAGACCGATGGCATCGGCGCGGTGGATCCTGATATTGCACTGGAGAACGTTGATGCGGGCGACTACTCCGCCATCGTCTTCGTAGGTGGGTGGGGCGCGTCGCAATATCAATATGCCTTTAACGATCCGAACTTCGATGGCACCATTGATAACTACTACAGCCATGGGCCCTACAACGGCGATGACAACCTCTACGATGGGCAGATTTCAACTTCGAAGGTTGTGGTCAATGAGCTGATCGGGCAGTTTTTGGCTGACGACAAACAGGTTGCCGCCATTTGTCACGGAGTCACTGTGTTGGCTTGGGCACGCGTGGGCGGAGTCAGTCCTTTGGCAGGTAGAACGGTAGCGGTCCCGACCACGGTTAGCGCTCCTGAGCAGTACTATAACGGCGAGTTACAAGGCAATGGTTACTACTCAGGGCAATACGATCAGGTCATTGATAACGGAGCCTTGGCAAGCCCCGTCAGTGGCTCGATCGGTAATCCCCATACGGTAGCGGATGATGTGTGGGTCGATGGCAATTTCATCACCGCCGAAAACTACGATAGTGCCAGCTACTTTGGACTAGTCATTGCCCAGGAAGTCCTAGCAGATTTTGCTGCCTCTAGTGGCCCGGCGGTGATGGTCGGCAACGATCTGCATATTTCAGGTACGGATCTGGATGACACGATCTACATTTGGAGCGGACAGGGCAATACCGTACGAGGTTGGATTAACGGCGCGCCGACTGGCCAGTTCGACATCGGTCCTGGTGGCCGCGTGATTATCTACAGTGGTAATGGCAATGATCAAGTGTTCGCTACCGACTTGGCCGTGCCAGCGACGATCTATGGCGAGGGTGGCAATGATCTGATCACCGGCGGCAGTGCTGATGATATCCTCGACGGTGGCGAGGGAGTCGATCGCTTGTCAGGTGGCGCGGGAAACGATCTGATTCGGGGTGGCTCAGGCAACGACTACCTCTTTGGTGAAGGCGATGCCAATATCTTGGTTGGAGGCGGTGGCGACGATTACTTGGAAGGCGGCGCCGCTCGGGACATGCTCATCGGTGGACTGGGTTCGGATCGCATGCGTGGAGTCGGCGGCGAAGACGTGCTCATTGGAGGCCTGACTACCTACGATCATAATGATGCAGCCCTCTTGTCGCTACTGGCTACCTGGAATGGTCCGGCCCGGTTTGCTCCGCGCGTGTCGGCTCTTAGTGATCCTGCAGCATTGATTCGTTTCGAAAGCGGTATGACCGTTCACGATGATCTTGCTTCAGACGTTGTCGCTGGCGGATCTGGCCAGGATTGGTACTTCAGCGGTTGGAACGACCGACTCTATCCAGAGGCAGGAGACCAGGTCACCTAAAAGTCCCTGGCTTCGATCGCTAGCATTGAGGCTCCCCAAGTTTTGGGTCTGTCCCAAAACTAGGTCAGGCTCAATTGCTAGCATTCATGGTTAGCTCGGCATCACTGCGATGCCGACTAGACCATTTCGAAGTCTGTCCCAAAAGCAAAACTCGGAGTTGATTGCTAGCGTTTCTGTTTAACGCCGGGTCAGCACGGCGGCTGGACGCCTCTACAGGTCTGTCCCAAAACGAAGCATCGTCTCAGTGCTAGCATGGCTGGCTAACTTCAGCCACCCAGCAGTTAGTGGTCTGTCCCAAAACTCAATCGGGTTCGATTGCTAGCATTCTTGGCTTGACAGGGAGTTCGACCGGGATCCGAGCGACCCGTTAGTGGTCTGTCCCAGAAGCGAACCTCGGGGCAATAAGCACACCTTGGGCGAGATTGCTAGCATGCTGGGCTAGACCGGGCTAGGCCTAGGACAGAGCCGAAGTTTTGGGTCTGTCCCAAAACTAGGTTAGGCTCAATTGCTAGCATTTTCGGTTAGCTCGGCATCCCTGCGATGCCGACTAGACCATTTCGAAGTCTGTCCCAAAAAGCAAAATTCAGGGTCCCGAAGTTTTGGGTCTGTCTCAAAACTAGGTTAGGCTCGATTGCTAGCATTCTTGGTTAGCTCGGCATCCTTCCGATGCCGACTAGACCATTTCGAGGTCTGTCCCAAAAGCAAAATTCAGAGTCGATTGCTAGCGTTTCTGTTTAACGTCGGTCAGCACGGCGGCTGGACGCCTCTACAGGTCTGTCCCAAAACGAAGCATCGTCTCATTGCTAGCATGGCTGGCTAACTTCAGCCACCTAGCAGTTAGTGGTCTGTCCCAAAAGCAAACCGTCCCAAAAGCAAACCTCGGGGCGACAAGCACACCTCGTGCGATTGCTAGCATGCTGGGCTCGACCAGGCTAGACCTGGGACGGAGCAGCGGCGGCTGCTCGACCAATTATGGACCACGGCGTAGGAGGGCGATCAGGTCGAGTATCTCATCCTTGCTTAAGACATCGACTAGGCCCTCGGGCATGGGCGATGTCTTGGCAGGTGAGGAGGCCTCAATTTTGGTTCGTTCGATGGTTTCGGTTCGTCCGGTGATGGAGTCAACTTCAATAACCAGCTGTTGACTGCTTACTCCAACGGTGCGGCCTGAGACAATAGATCCATCTTCAAGCAGATAGGTCGTATTGAGGTACTTGGGATCGATCTGCTTGGATGGTTCGACGATCGATTCTATCAAGCCGCGCTGATCGAAGCGTTTGCCGACACCCGTCAGATCTGGACCGAGCTGCGTTCCCACGCTCCCGAAGCGGTGGCATTTCAAGCATGACGCCGCCCGCATCGCCGACCAACCCGCTTCGGTGCTTCGGTCTTTGAGGAACGTTGGCGAGACATCGTTCTCCAGCTCGGACATGTTCCACTTTTGTACGATCGGCCGCGGCGAACTGAGTGCTTCTGCGTTACTGTCCAGCGGTCGATTCAGTTGTACTAGTTTGTCAGCAAACTTCTCCCTTTGCAGATCGCTGAGTCGAGTCTGGTATTGCTCAATCAGCTGCTGACGAAACGTGTCCAGCAGTTTACCGCCTTGATAGCTGCGACTACGTTGAAGCCAGTGGAGCAAACGCGCCACCTCGGCGTCTTGCCAACTCCCCTGAAAATTCAAGAGCGTCTTGGCGTACTGAAATTGCTCCTCTTGAGTAACAGCCTCATCAATGGCATCCAGACTCTGCTGGACCACACCCGGAATTTCGTAACGCACCAACAGCTCTTGCAGAAGCCAGTTCATACCAAAGTCGTGACTGGGAAAATGCGACTTGAGACCCTCTACTACCTGTTTAGCTGATGGTGTTATCTGCGAGTGCCGAATAGTTGACAATTGCAATGCTCTCAGCCCGATCCGCTTTTGCTCCAAGGCCAACTTTGACCAATCCGCTTGGGCAAGTATCGAAATCAAGACGGATTGATCTTCAGCTGTACCGACCCTTGCCGCCGCGATCAAAGCATTATAAGTAGCCAGGCTGGCCGGTTCCTCCAGTAATCTTGCCTTCCAAAGTTCGATTGGCAATCGCTCCAGCGCCCCTCGCGCAGTGGACGCCAGCCATACATCCTCGCTCTTCAAGCTGGCCCAAATGAAACTCAATTGAGCCGCATTGGGCTTTTGGATTAAGCGCTCCAACGCTCTGCGCGCTTCGATCTTCGACAAATCGTGCGGTTCAACCGGTTGAGAGGGCAACGTCAACTTTAGCACCTCTCTTTCTTCATCAACGCGTCGTTCAGTAGGTTGCGGCTCACTTCGCTTTTCTGACTTATAGCGAATGCGATAAAGTCCGCTTTGCGAGCCCCGTCCGCCGGTGATGCAATACAAATGGCCATCAGGGCCGAATGCCATATCGCAGACGTTGAATGGACCACCTTCGGCAAACAGTTCGGATGTAGCATCAAAGCTCGCCCCGCGTGGCGTCAGCTTGGCCATAAAGATTCGTCCCAACTGCCAATCGGCCATCAACAGAAGCTGACGATACTCGGCTGGCCAATTACTCTTGTCGCAGAAGATAAGGCCAGTTGGCGACGAATAACCAGTGTCGAGTGTTGAAGGCAATGAATCTGGAAACCAAGCTGGCCATTTTCCCGTGCCCCAACGCCAGCCATATTCGCCACCCAACACCACGTGATTCAGACGCGTGGGGCGGTACCAAGGCAACCCAACATCCCACTCCATGTCGGCATCCCAGGTAAACATCTCGCCATCAGGACTAAATGCCATGTCAAACGGATTACGCAACCCGCCAGCCAGAATGGTCCAGGTCTGCCCTGCCGCATCCGTTTTGACAATGTAACCAACTCGATCATCCTGCCCCAAGTCATTAGCGTTCGGAAGTAGCCAATCGTTCTGAGGAGCGCGATAGGTTGATGTACTCTCAGCGCTGGCAGGAAACACGACATCGTTTCCAATTACCACGTATAACATTTGGTCTGGCCCTAAAACGATCTGGTTCATGCCATGACCATATCGACTGTTATAAGCCAGTCGTTGGAGCAGTTGACGTTCTTCGTACTGACCATCGCCATCATGGTCTTTCAGTCGATAAATCTCCTGGCTATCGGTAGCTACAACATATAGCGAATCGTGAGCATAGAGGATGCCACGCACATGGCGAAACGCTTCAGTGCCCTCCAAACGTGTAAAGGGGATGTCTCTAGATTCGGTGTTTAGATCGAGCCTGGCCACTCCTCGGTCATCCAAGCCAACCAACAAATTGCCCTGAGGATCAAATGTCATGCTGATCCATGAGCTTTCACCCTCTTGGGCTGATCGCAGTAGTTCAACCTCAAAGCCTTGGGCGACTCGAATCGATGAAGGCGGCGTCGCTTGACGTTGGTCAACTGTGATGACCAGTGCCAGAATCAACATCAGAGTTGACATAAGACTATCCGATTGGGCTAATGAGTTGATTCATTCGCGTTCACCCATAAGTTGGAAGCCTGTGCAAAGGTTCTCACAGGCGGGATCCTCCTGACAGACCACAGGCTGGAAGCCTATGCCACATCGTTCACAGACCTATGCCACAAGTGTTACTTGTTGTCGGGGAGTGGCGAGACTTCGACTTTGCGGATGCTGACTTTGCTGCCTGGGTCGTGCTGTTGGAAAGCGAAGTGGCCGGCTGGGTAGCTTTTGGCGAAGTCGAGATATTCGTACAGTTCGTCACCATTGACAGTGATCTTGATGCGGGTCATATCGCGACCGCGCCAGACATCGTCGCGAACTTCTAATTCATATGTGAACCAGGTATCGGGCTTGACCAGTTGTTTGTAAACATGGTTGAAGCCGTAGAGCGAACCGGTGCGAATTGGATCGGTGTGGGTGCTATCGATTTGAGCTTCGTAGCCATCGGTGAAACCTGGTTTACGAGTAGTACGGAAGTAGAGTCCCGAGTTGCCCTTGTCGTTGATCTTGACTTCAGCCCGGTACTTAAAATTCTTGTATGGGCCGCTGGTGTTGACGAGCATCGATGCATCGCCCGAGCCGCGGATCTCGCCGTCGACGACTTCCCAAGTACTTGTATCCTTGCCGACCTTCTCCCAACCTTCCAGCGACTTGCCGTCGAACAGCGCAGTCCACTTCAGTTCGGGTTTATCTTGAGCGAAACAGCCAGCGGCAAGCAGGCAGACGCAAACTAGGGCTTGAGTTACACAGCGCAATGAGTTCCAACGCATGATGGTTCCACTTGTAGGAGGTAGGTTGAGGTAGTGACTGCCGACATCACCAGCAGCTCGCGAGGAACTTTAGAGTATAACTGACAGTCGCTTTCATTTCTCGGATGTCGAATTTGAAATTTCGGGTTTCGGCTCCTGCTGGCGCTGTTCGTGTCGTTGCTCGTACTCTTCATACAACACGGCCGGACAGACCTCCTCCTGCTGGCACTGCCGACACACAAATCGAATTAGATCCGTGCTGGAGACGTGAACTTGCGATTCTCGACAAAGTTGAAACAGTTGATTCAGATGGTTACAAGTCATATTGGAGTCACCTTTCAAATTTTGCTACTCAGGAACAAGTGTCACACTATCATAGGAGATCGGATACACCAAAGGCAAACTTGCCTGCGGACCAGAGACTTGCAGCCTCAGATTCATTTACTGGCAGAATTTACACATCGCCGATTGTGGCAAATGACATCCAAGTCCCGGCGGTAAGGAACCGTAACCATGAATCAAAGCCTTAAACAAGCAAGCCTGCTGGGCAGTTGGATCTTGGCGTTTGCTCTTATCCAGGCTCTGGGACCGCGCCAGCGGTGCACGATGTGTTGCGCGACCAACCCGCAACCAAAGTTGGTTACGGTGCGCAGCGACGATGAACTTCGAGCGGCATTGGCCGAACTCGAACCGGGTACGACACTCAAGCTGGCCGCTGGTGTTTATAAAAGCGGTTATTCGATCAAGGGTATCGATGGCATTACTTTGGAAGCACTCGATAGCCACCTGCCACCCGAGTTTCGAGGTGGCAACGTAGCTTGGCACTTTTCCAAATGTTCGCAATTGACGTTGCGAAACTTGCGATGCACCGGCCAGCGTGACAACGGCATCAATATCGATGACGGCGGCCAACTCGAGCAGCCCGTGACGGATTTGTTAATCGAAGGCTTGCATATTTCCGACATTGGCCCCCGAGGCAATCATGACGGCATCAAATTGTCAGGCATCGATCGCTTCCAAGTACGAGCCTGCACGATCCATGGCTGGGCTGGTCAAGGCATCGACATGGTAGGCTGTCACGATGGCACCGTCGAAGAATGTCGTTTCGAAGGCAAAGACGGATTTGCAGCCAGCGCGGGCGTACAGACCAAGGGTGGATCTGCCAACGTCAAAATCTCGCGATGTACATTTATCAACGCGGGTGAGCGCCCCGTAAACATTGGAGGTTCAACGGGACTGGCCTTTTTCCGACCAAGCAATGCCAACTACGAAGCCGCCCGGATAACTGTGACAGAGAACCGGTTCGAAGGCAGTCCCTGCGCGGCGGCCTTCGTCGGTGTCGATGGTGCTCGGTTTACCAAAAACGAAATCTTGTATCCAACCAAATGGATCTTCCGCGTATTGCAAGAGTCGACTGATCAGCGATTTGTGCCCTGTCGCCAAGTGGTTATTGAAGACAATTGCATCGTTTTCCGACGTGAACAGGTGGCAGTTGAATGCAATATCGGTGGCGGAACCCAGGCCGAATCGATGGTCTTCAATGGCAATCATTGGTTGGCGGAAGACCGCCCCGAGGCGTCCAAACCTCGTTTGCCCGTCGCGGAACAGGATGCACACTATGGCCGCGACTGCCGCGGCGCGAACCAGGTTGGGCCGAAGTAGTTTTGGGTATTCCATACCGGAAGTTGTCGCTCTAACCAAAAATCTTTGAAAGGTCGGAACCAAAACCGACTACCTGATGTACGCCCTTCTTGGCGGCGACTATTTCGAGTACGACGTTCACTTGTCACTGGCGAGGTGAGCGCGAATTGAATCGCTGAGTCCGCAAGGCTACACTGGAGTCTCTGGCATGTGAACAACTGTGCATCTAAATCTTAGGTTGATAGGGGGAGCCAGCTGCTGTTGGCTCGAGCGATGAACGTCCTCGATACCCGGGCAACCTTGCTTTTACGAATACGTGACCTGAAGGATCGGGCTGCCTGGACCGAGTTCGTCACGCTCTACACTCCCCTGCTCTACTCGTACGCACTCAAGGCTGGACTGCAGGATGCCGATGCGGCTGATCTTGCGCAGGAAGCGATGTGCGATGTGGTTCGCTCCATTCGCAAGTTTCAATACGAAGCCAGCAAGGGTTCATTCCGTGGGTGGCTGCTGACGGTCACACGCAACAAACTCCGTAAACGTTTTAATGCCTCCAAGAAACAGACCAGCGGATCGGGTGATTCCGCCGTCCTGAACCTGCTCAATCAACAGCCCGGTCCCGACGACCAACAGCAGTGGGAACACGAGTACCAGATGCGATTGTTTCATTGGGCAGCCGAAAAAGTTCGCAGTGATTTTCGCCCAGCAACCTGGCAAGTATTCTGGCAAACAACCGTGGAAAACATGTCCATCGAAGCCGCTGCCAAAGCCAACGAGATGAGCCTGGGCGCAGCCTACATCGCACGCTCGCGCGTACTGGCCAAAATCCGCGCAGCCATCGCCGAGTTGGAGCAGTAGAGGTGCCCCCAGAAATCAGCGATCAACAACTGCGCCAACTACTCAGCGGCGATCTACCAGCGGCCGACGAACAACGACTGGAAAATCTCCTCTCGCTTGATGCCGGGCTGCGTCTGCGTTTGGAAAGGCTAAGCGGCAGCGATCTATGGTCGATCGGCAGCGCGCCGGTCCCCACCTCACATGTTTCGGCACGTTTGTCGATAGCCATGCAATCGGTTGAGCGGTTTATCGAATCGGATCAATCGAGTAATAACTACTCCGACCCGTTCGACTCGAGCCATCCTTCGTGCGACAGCTTGCCCGCGGTCGCCGGTATCCAGTTGATTCGATTGATCGGTCAAGGCGGCATGGGCGTCGTCTACGAAGGATTGGATGAGGCCTTAGGTCGACGTGTAGCCGTCAAACTGATTCAGCCTATGAAGGCAGCCAGCCCCGAAGCCAAAGAGCGCCTGCTGCGTGAAGCCAAGGCCAATGCGAGCTTGCATCACGATAACATTGTCACGATTCACTCGATTCAATCCCTGGACAGCACTCCAGCATTGATTCAGCAGTATATCGAAGGCTACAGTTTGCAAGAATTGCTGGATCGCGAAGGACAACTGCCGATCGAACGCTGTATCGACTTGCTCAGGCAGTTGGCGAGCGGTTTAGCGGCAGCTCACGCGCAAGGCATCATTCATCGCGACCTTAAACCGGGCAACGTCTTGATCGAGCATCAAACCGGTAGAGCTCGACTGGCCGACTTCGGCATGGCCAAGCACCTGGCAGATCTAAATCTGACCGCACCTGACGTTATTTCAGGCACGCCAGCTTTTATGTCACCCGAGCAAACCCGAGGTGAGGCCACTGATGAACGTTCGGACCTCTTTAGTTTGGGCGGCATCATCTACAACTGCTTGACCGGACACTGGCCATTTCGGGGCGACGATCCCTTTGTGGTAATGGATCGCGTACGCACAGAAACATTACCAAGCGCTGGCCAACTGCGCGCGGATACACCGCCGTGGCTAGCAGAATTGCTGACCCGTTTGATGGCCAAGTCATCCGCAGATCGCCCGCGGTCAGCCACAGAAGTTTTACAAATCCTTGATGCATCAGGTATTTTGCGAACAAGTCCTTCAGGCATTGGAAATTTCGGCGGTAGCGTTGCTAACCCGAAATCATGGACACGCAGATTGTTGGTTGCCACATTGCTGCTGATGGGCTGCGGAACGACGTGGGTGGCCGTGCAGTCAATATCTTCAGCGGTCAGAAAGCAACGACGGGACGATAGTAGTTCATCCCTGGGTGCCACAATACCTACGCTAACCATGGCGATCAGTAATGAGGCCAGCGGTGAACTGTACATGGACCTGGCCAGCGCAGTAAAAGCCGCCAAATCGGGCGATACTTTGATTGTCAGCCAAGACATTGAAAGCAACCAGATTGATATTGCCGCTAAGGCACTAACCATCAAAGCCGCCAACGGCACCAGGCCTACGATTCATGCCAGCCAGTGGGCCATCAAGCACTGCCCGTTTCTATTGCGAACCGATTCCGATCTTAAGCTCGAAGGGCTGAACATCAACTGGCAAGTCGATTCGCCACCTCCCATGGAGTCAATCGGCTCGATCTCCGGTGTAATTGGATCTACGAACTTTGCGCGCAAACTGGAGTTGGTCGATTGCCGAATCTTTCGCAGCAATGTGGGTATTTGCGTCGTAGGCACCGGCCAGCTAAAGATGC
The DNA here is from genome assembly GCF_056494185.1 of Rania fehmarnensis. Lineage (NCBI taxonomy): Bacteria > Pseudomonadati > Planctomycetota > Planctomycetia > Pirellulales > Pirellulaceae > Rania > Rania fehmarnensis. Next base: position 1,051,450 of record NZ_CM151398.1, on the reverse strand, counting down.
AGCGATGCTGGTTGTCCGGTGGTTTGGTCGGGGTCGTGTGGTTGGCCAAAGACAATGGACTATTGCTCGAGCAATGCATCCTGAATTGTACTTCGCAAGTCACCTTTCTCTTTCCAGCGATCAACGATAGCCCGATTCGGCCGACCAAGCTCGAATTGGATCGTTGTTCAGTTATCGGCGAGAGCCTGGTCGGTTTCATACTCACGCGACGCCCATCCCAAGGTGTGCAGGTGGTCGCTCGAGAATGCGTACTGGATGTGAAACGCGGTATTCATATCAACGCCTGGCCACAGTTCACCGGCAATCTGGTATGGGAACGAGTGGCGCAAAACACATTGAACGATTGCCTTGACTGGCAAGAGACCGCTTGTACCCACGCGCCCGATATCGACTACCTCGTATCGCGTCGTCAGAAATCCAACCGAGGTTGGATCAACGGCGGAATCAAAGGACTGGAGCAGTGGCAAGACTTCTGGAACACCGGGAAGGATTCGCCAGCCAACATCCAGTCAGCTCAGCAAAAACGTATCACGAGCAACTTGCCCGCCCCGGATGCACAACTCCAGTGGGCTGGCGATTTGGGTATCCATGCTTTCGATACCCCAGCCGCTGTTGAGTAAACACGTCGACACGTCGAATTTGGGATTTGCGTCTTAGTTGTCCAAGGATACTACTGAGGCGACAGCTAGAGTCAGACCTGCTTGCAAACAGACGCTATAGACCATCGGTCCCCAGTGATACTCGGGCAATTCCATGCCAGTCTGGACAAAGTACATAATGGCCAACCCCGCCAGCATCGAGCCAGCAATTAGATAGAAATACGCGATGCTGCGGGCGACAGCCCCGCTCTTGCGCAAGACTACTCCGATGAAAGTCACTGCAAAAATGAGCGGGACGAACTTGAGCACCAAAGCCCAACGCGGCATATCATTATTTATCAGTGCCAGGGCACAGATCAGAGTCAAAAGCGACGTAACTGCGTACACCCCGATCAGATAATTTCGATCCAATTGAAACATCTCTAGTGGCGAAGCTACCAATTGGTCATTGATGATCAAGCCACCGCAACAGATGTCCATAATGACAAACACGTTACTGGCGAGCGCAAATAGGATCAGACCGAATGCGGCCAGCACGGTATAGCTCTGATCGAGCCACGAGACATGCGGGGTCTGTTTGTTGGCCAGAGCGACAGCCAGAGGCATCGGCGCGGGTGCATCCACCTGACTTTCCCAGGGTTGTGGAAAAGCCGGTTGCACTGAGGGCAACTGGGACATGATTTTTTGGGGCCTACAGGGGGTTGAGGGGCAAACCAAAAAAACCTAGGCCACACTTGCACAAGCGTCCAGCCATTATCGACGTTTGTGTTTAGTTTTTCGGTAGTTCTTGACCACCTCGTCAAAATCCCCATTCAACCCCGCCTGCTCCAAGGCGGCATCGAATTTGTCAGCCGCATGTTCACGCATCTTGTTCAGATGTTCCTGAGCCTCTTCATGCAGCCAGTCATTTTCCTCCAGGTCCAACTTACTGGCTCGATCGATCAGACGTTGGTAGGCGTAGACATGTAGCGCGACCGCCTGGTCGATTTGCCCCTTGGACGCCATCAGTTCTGTCAAGCAAAACATCACTTCACTGTTGACGTCTTTCTCCCGATATAGATGCCGTTCCAGAAGTTCTTGAGCTTGATCGTTCTTGCCCGCCCGCATGGCCAGGCGTGCTAAACTCTCAGCGTGAAATGGGGTGGTGTGCGGTGCCCACGCTTCAAATCGCGCTTCAGCCACACTCGGCTCCAGCTTGGGAGAGCGCGCATATTCTTCGATCACGGAGTTCAGTGGACTAAGGTCGTATTCGTAAGTAGGATCATCTTTGGCCAGCTGCTCTTGAGCGCTGAAAAGTTGGTCGACCGTTCGCAGCAGTACATCCTCGCGATCGAGCTGCTGGGTGGCCACCACCGCTTCGATATACTCAACCAAATGTTCGCACAGGTCCGAATCATACTCCAAGAGTTGTCTGCGGCGTTCCACTGAACCGGTCTGCAATTCAGCCAACCAGGCTTCGCATTGCTGGACAATTTTCTCTGGGGCGATCGCGATCCCCTTCTCTTGATATTCTGGCCGCTGAACTGCGACCGGCAGCCGACGAGCGGCGCGACCGCAATGCAGATTACGAATATCGAACATCGTTGTATCAGGATGGAAGTGGTTAGCCGGGTAAAACTGACTTCGCAATCCATCGAGCACCATGAACCCTGTGATATCGCCCAGCTTGGCGTGCGTGAACACGATCAGCTCTTGCGGATAATCCGCATCTTCATCGAACTGGCATTGCATGGCGCCTTCTTCGGCGGTCCAATCTGCACCAGTCCACTGCGTACGCAACTCCGCTAATTGCGCTGCCGAAATATAGTCAAGGGATCCAGTCAGACTGGGATACTGTGTTACAAAATACACACTGGCCAAATCTTCCGACGATAGAAACGTTTCGAACTGATTTACATAACAAGTCGTTTCATCGGCACTGAGAATGGCAACTCCTGGGAGGCTGGGACTGAGCGGATCGGAACCAACCAAATTGAATCGGACAACCGTGCCCTTGATCGGCTCATCTCCTGGAGTACCTGGTAACTTGAGCTCTTCCACTACCTCTATGTCAGTGACGCGACTCTCCTCTTCGGAGAGATAATCATCATACTGATAAGCGTTATCACCAGAGATAGTTTGATTGTAGATGGCTGCTTCGATTGCAAACGGACGGCGTCGCGCTGCGGCTGGAATCTGATTCTCTTTCTCGAGCTCGATTAGCACGTTTTGAGCTTGAACAGAAACCTTGGGATCCAGGCATAGCTCGACTAATTGCTCAATGCCTAACTTCTCATCGTCATGTGCCTTAGTGCTGGCGCTGGCCAAACGAACTCTGTTATCCGCATGAGCATCCACGATCTTGTACAGCTCGCTCTGCCGAGCTTGCTTGAGGTGAGGTATGGTTTCGATGATGCTGAATTCTTGATCGGTGTCGGGATCATTCAGCCACCTCTTTAACAATTCAAAGCCCTGATCGCTATCAAAAATATGGTCAAAGGTGTTCTCTGCACTGGCGCGCATATTGACGGCCCATAATACTGAGTAACCAAGCTCGCCGTCGGGAAGGTGATTGGCGAGATACTCATACAGCCGCTTGGATTCAGGATGTTCGAAGTTGTAGTTGGCGAGAATGTTGTGCCAACTAAAGCTAGCCGGCGCCAGATTCTGCTTGATTGCTTCGATAACGCGGTCAGTGCCCTCGGCCGATTGGTACTCCGCGCACAGCTCCAACCACTTCAGCAATGAATGATGAGCGAAATAGTCCTGGCGATCCGGACGGACAAGTTTATGATCAACCAGCATTGCATCATAGATCCTCACGATCTCCGGTAGACCGTGCTTCTTTATATGTGCATAGGCCGGAGAGTACGGTTCGACATTAGCCAAGAGTGTTTTGACGGATGTGCTGTAAGCGGAATCAAAGGTGCGATCATCGATCTTGGAAGGTGCCAGCGGGCGGTTATCTTGAGCGGACCTGGCCGGCAGCGGTAAGGCTTTGAGCAGTTGAATGATTGCTTTGGCCTGACGCAGAGTGCTTACCGACTCGTAGCGCAAATTCCCGAGCTCTTCTTCCAGATCGCCCTCCGGTCCGAGCCCACGTTCGATGGCTCGTGGTATCGACGGTGGGAAGAGTTCACCCAGCACGGAACTCTGCGCAGCGACTGGGTCAATCAGAAGGAAACCCAACAAGCAGCTCAGTACCAGAACATCCAATAACTTCCGGCGGAAGGCGTCAAGCATTTCGATCTTTCCTGTGCAAGCTAAGGCCAAGATCGTTCCCGTGCCTGAAAGCAAGCGAGTTCATAACGTTAAACTGTGCGGAGGTGTCTGAGGGGAGAAAACTAGGCGAGGACCGAAGACGGACCTGAATCCTTGTTAGTTTACATGGCTTCGACTGGGCAATCCATCGCTTCGAGAGCCGCGACCAGTTCATGGATGGCCCAGTTGCGGTCGTCGGTCGCTAACAAGTAGCGCGGGCCGACCAATGGCCAACTCGGCGCGTCGACGGCTGATTCAGCCCCTGAATCGACTGTTGGGCATAAGTGCATCCAACGTGCAAGCGAGCGATGAACGTCCTCCCAAGCGGCACCGGGTCTCACCATGCTGGGCGCTAGCACGATTACCAATTGCGGGTCAGGCTGCAGGGCCAACCCAGGCTCTGAGCCACCTTGCGATTTCAATAGGCTTTCAGGTACTAGGCCTAGCCAGCGGTAAGTCGCCGGTTGAACAACCTTGAGCCTTTGGCGCGCGAGCACTTGCGGCACCAGCCACTGGCTCTGCGAATCTTCGGCCGCTCGCTCGAGCAGTTGTTGGTCCGCGCTGGGATCAAAGCTACACAGAGCGATGCTGGCTGGGCTGGCTCTGAGGGCTTGGGCAAGTTGCCCCAGTGTGTACCCGCAAACCGGCTCGACCCACTGTTCAGCCACATCCAAGGCCGGTTCGAGAATGAAGCGGCGCATGATCATCCGGGGATGCGGCAGTTTGAAGTGTTGGGTCCAGATCCGCTGGTCATCGACCAGTAGCACATCCAAATCGATGCGTCGTGCTTCCCAGCGTTCCTGGCGCACTCGACCAAGTTGTTGTTCAATCTCACGGACGACGTGCCACACTTCCCAAGCCGAGATCGTCTCCAGTTCGAGGGCAGCTACGGCATTGACAAAGGGCGGTTGCCCCGAGGGACCGCCCACCGCTGGCGTGCGGAACAAGCGACTGAGCGTCAACGACCGTAACTTGGCTGACAGGTGCTGCTGAAGCAGCTGCACCGCCTGTTCAATGGTAACAGCCGGTACACCTAGATTGGCACCAAAGCTGATGAGGCAGCGTGTCATTAAAAAGCGCGAGCAGAAATCGATCTCATGGCTTCGTAACGCTGGCAACATGCCAGGCTCCGATGCCTGTGAAGAAGGAACGGTTCATGGCGACATCAATCTCATCTCCGGTTGCTTTATTAGCCAAGCGAACAACAACTTGGAGAGCTGTTCCTTCTAATCGCCGAACGCGCACGCCACCTTCGTAGGTCCATTGGGCGTCTTTACCCAGGTCGACCACCCTTTGAACTGCGGGCTGTCGTCTAAAGCCGTCGATGGACTCGCGACTGAGTTCGGGCATTAGCTTGTAGGCTTCTTCGAGAGAAGTACCTGCCACGCTGCGCTCGCCTTCGGGACGCGTTAATTCATAGGCTTCCAGAAGTTTGTTCTGAGCTACGATATCGATAAAACTGACGGCCATATCTTTGGCTGTAGAGTAGAGATACTCATTGCGCATCCGCGTACTAGTATAGCTACCGATGCCTGAGAGCAACCCCAGGCCTAAGCCCACCAGGGCCAGCGATTGACCGCTGACCGATGGGTTGCGGCTGATGAACAGGTAAGAAAAGAACGCCAGCGTCACGGCCAGCACAGAGATGGCCACCAAATCAAAGTTGAACAGGGCGATCAAACTGACCAACCCGAACAGCAGGCAAACGATCGCCAAACGACTGATCGGTGGTCGATCCGGTGTTAAGTATTCGTTCTCTTCGCTGGCAAAAATGGGGCGCTCAGTTAGCGATGACGCGGACATGAACTACCTCGATGGTTCAGCACAGTGGATGCTCGTGTGGGCAAAACGGGGGTTGAGCAATTGCGATTAGTTAGCAGTACGACTATTTCTTGGGTGGTGGTGGTGAAAACACGCGTTGCAATTCTTGCAAGCTGGTCAGCCCCAACGCCACATACAGGATGGCTTCTTCTTGCAGACCTCGATGGCCCTGTTTCTTGGCGACTGCGCTAACATGCGCGGGCGTCGGTTGGCTCAGGACGGCACTGCGTATGGCATCATCCACGGTTAAAAACTCGAATACTCCGATACGGCCAAAATACCCGCGACCATCACACTGTTTGCAGATCTCGATTTCGATCTTGTTGCCTTTGGCATCGACTTGCTGTTCAGGCGGTGGTGGGATAAACGGTTGGTATAAGACCGTAACTCGTCCAGGCGGTATGCCCAGTTTTTGCAACAACTGCGGCGGTGGCTGGAAGGGCTGTTTGCACTTGTCGCACAAGCGCCGCAGCAAGCGTTGATTGGTCACACCACAGGCAAGCTTCATCAACATCTTGGCGTGGTTTTTATACGTAACCGCCAACTTGATGAGGGCCTCGACAGCGGTGGGAGCCACAATGCGCGTGATCGCGTGCCGGTGCTCTTCACTGACCTCTTCCACTACGGTCTTGACCGTTTCTTCGTTCACAAAATCTGGAAAAACCAGCACATCAGGCTGCTTGAGGAGCAGACTGGGCAACAAGGTCATTGGTGATTCGCCGGCCGTAGAATCATAAAAATGCTGAGTAATATTGATGATCTCAGGATCGGCAATGTTCTTGTCTTCAAATATATGGAAGTCGCGTACGAACTTGTCGGCTGCCTCCAAGGCCACGCGCCATGTCATGGGCAGACCATGACCGGGAGGACCACTGATGATCGCCAGTCCGTCATCGCCATTCAGCATGCCCTTGACCTGCTCCTGCATTTTGTCGCGCATACCCAGGTCGGTCAGCGTTTTGAGGATTGGCTTCTTGGGCTCAATGCGCATCTGCACACGCTCACCAGTAGGCGTGCCGCCAGAGGTAAAATCGATCGTCCAATCTCCGTTGAGCGTGAACGGAAGTTTGCCAGTTTGACGCGAGCGGCGATCGGCCGGATTAAGTAGGCACAATCGTTTGAGGACCGCCAGCATGCCGTCGCCGGTGGGCCGGTCCATCGGAGGCATCGCTTCCCACAATCCGTTCACGCGAAAACGCACAGCCACACCCTGGGCCGCGTAGTCGAGCATGATCTGGTCAGCGCGGTTCTTGACCGCTTGGGCCAACATGATGATCGCCGCCGGGTATTGCTCAACCTGCCGGCACGAGAGCAGCAAGCCTTGTTGCTGCTGCTTGTCCTTGACCGCAGGTTTGAACTCCAGGGGAGGTAGTACGATTTCGGTGGTGCTTGCCGCGTTTTTCTTGGCCATACTACTGTTCGAATTTAGAGACTTAAATGATTAACACTGCGATTAACAGTGGGCACACAACTGGTCCATTGCCCAGTGGCTATATGATACCTGGCTGACTGACTTCGATACCCTTGAGCGCCATCTTCAGTGCATCTTTGTTCGGAGCTACCGCAAACGCAGTTGGTCGATCGATCAGTTCCTTGTCGATCAAATCTTTGAGGCTCATCGTAAAGTCCTGCATGCCTTCGGCCGCACCGATACGAATGGCATCCGGCAATTTGTTGTCTTTGCCTTCCAGCACCAACTTCTGCACCATCGGCGTAAAGGTCATGATCTCGACCGTCGGCACACGACCCACCCCAGGCTTGATCGAACGCAATAGCTTCTGAGCTACAATGCCTTTCATGTTGAAGGCCATCGCGCTGCGGATAGCGCCGTGCATCTCTTCCGGGAACAAGTCCAGAATACGACCGATTGTCGTAGGCGCACTCGAGGCGTGAATCGTTCCGAACACCAAGTGACCGGTTTCGGCCGCGTGAATGGCAGTCAAGAACGTCTCTTGGTCACGCATCTCACCAACTAGAATAATATCTGGATCTTCGCGCACTGCATGCTTCATGCCGATTTCGAAATTCTTGACGTCCATACCGATCTCGCGCTGATTGATCAGACATTTGTCTTGTGTAAAGACGAATTCGATCGGATCCTCGAGAGTCAGAATGTGCTTGCGATAAATCGAGTTGATATAGTTCAACATCGATCCGATCGTGGTACTCTTGCCCGAACCGGTAACCCCAGCCAATAGCACCATCCCTTGATCAAAGTGACAGAGCGTCTCCATCGATGGCGGCAAGAACAGACCTTCGAACTTGGGAATAAAGTTGTTCACGCGGCGGGCCACCAGGCCGATCTTGCCCAGTTGCTTGAGCATATTCACGCGGAAGCGCCAGCTCACGCCATCGACTTCCACCACGTATGCAAAGTCGGCGCCGCCATCTTCTTCGAAGATGCGACGCGCCCGCTCGTCGAGCATGGGGACCAACAAACGGACCATTTCTTCGTTCTCAATCGGTGGTCGATTGAGCTGCTTGAGATCGCCGTGGACACGAACAATCGGCGGCTGGCCCACTTTCATGTGCAAGTCGCTGCCTTGAAGCTTGACCAAGGCGCGGAAGATCTTGTCGACTTCCAGCTCTTGGCGCTCTTTGAGCAGATTTCCGACCAGACGGTCATAGGTCGGATCGGATGCTGCTGGGTTCGCTTCTGCCGTTGCCATAGGCTCAATCGACTCCGAAGTGACGAGGTGTGTTATTAACTAGTTTGGCCGCCCACGTAGCCGAGTCTCTCTGAGACTCGGACCAGCTTTTGTATCACGTAGCCGAGTCTCTCCGAGACGCGGATTAGACAGCGTCTCGGAGAGACGCTGCTACGTGCTCCGAGACTCGAACTATTCAGCATCTCGGAGAGACGCTGCTACCTGTCAGGCGCACCGGAATTCCCCTGTCTGCCATAATGCGCTTAGCTTGTTCAATTGTATACTGTCCGAAGTGAAAAATACTGGCCGCCAGCACCGCATCTGCCATTCCGATCTGAATAGCATCGGCCAGATGTTCTGGGCAGCCTGCGCCGCCCGAGGCGACCACTGGAATGCCGACCGCCCGGCTGACCGCCGAAGTGATCGGTAGGTCGTAGCCATCGCAAGTGCCATCGCGATCCATGCTGGTCAGTACAATTTCCCCAGCCCCTAGCTCTTCCACTTGGCGAGCCCATTGGACCGCCTCCAGGCCCGTGGGCTTGCGGCCGCCATTGATAAAGACTTCCCAAAACTCTTGGCCATCCTTCTGGACGCGTTTGGGATCAATGTTGACCACAATGCATTGACTGCCAAATCGCTCGGCAGCCTGGCGTACAAATTCCGGGTTTTGGCACGCTGCACTATTGATAGACACCTTGTCACAACCGGCCGACAGCAGGGCGCGGATATCTTCCAGCGTGCGGATGCCACCCCCCACCGTCAGTGGCATGAACACCTGCTCGGCGGTCCGGCGCACGACATCCAGCATGATGCCCCGCTGCTGGTGACTGGCAGTGATATCAAGAAAGACCAGTTCGTCGGCTCCCTCTCGTTCGTAACGCGAGGCTACCTCGACCGGGTCGCCTGCGTCCCGCAGGTTGAGAAAATTCGTGCCTTTTACCACTCTACCGCAATCGACATCCAGGCAGGGGATTACGCGTTTGGATAACATTGAAGCTCAATAAATGGACGTATCGTTATCAGCCACCAGTGGGGCACCGGCGGCGAGCCTGCGTCCCACTGTAATTAAACCTCACCCGACAAAACACAAAAGGTCCCCCAGCTAAGGAATTGCATAGTTTGTCCTCAGGCCACAGCTTTGATGTAGTAACCGACCTCACCGCGGCCAGACCGGCTGCGAATCTGGAGGTTGGATAGCGAGTCAGGCTGCGGAACAGTTGGGTAAGTACATCAAAGCGGTGCCGACGGCGCCGTACTCCAAAGAGCAACTTCATGAAAATCACTCGTATAGAAGCTATTCCCGTCTGCGTGCCTTTAAAGAAGGGCATGACCGCCAAGACGGCGCACGGAGAACACGTAACTTCGCCTTATGTGATCGTGCGCGTGCACACCGATGTCGGTCTGATCGGCCTGGGCGAAGCCACGATTTCGGGACTGTGGTCCGGTGAGTCTCAAGCGGGATCGATTTCCGCTATACGCGACTACATGGAACCGGTGCTCCTAGGAAAGGATCCACGTGACATCAATGCCCTGCGCCGGGCAATGGACTTTGTCATCAAACTCAATCCGTTCACCAAAGCGGCCATCGAAATGGCGCTGTGGGATATTGCGGGTAAGTCGGCCGGGGTTCCCGTTTATCAGCTTCTCGGCGGTAAAGTGCGCGATCAAGTGCGCATCAAGCTGGTCGTATGGGCTCGCGATCTGGAAGGCTCGCGGCAAATGGCTCAGCAACACCTGGCGCTGGGTGTCTCGTGCATCAAAGTAAAGACGGGGTTGGAACCGCAGGCGGATATTGCTCGCGTGCGTGCGGTACGTGAAACGATTGGCGATGATATTCCACTGACCATTGATTCCAATTGTGGTTGGACAATCCAGCAAGCCAAACATTGTTTGCAACAGCTTGAATCCAGCCATTTGTTATTGGCCGAGCAACCCATTCAGGCTGGCGATCCCGCAGCCCTAGCCGAAGTGCGCCGTTCAACCTCGATCCCCATCATGGCTGATGAAAGTGTTTTCACGCTGCAAGATGCCTGGCACCTGACGCAACATCGAGCGGCCGATATCCTCAGCGTCTATCCCGGCAAACACTCGGGCATTGCCGGCACCGCAGAGATTGTGGCGGTGGCCAAAGCGGCTGGCTTGCGCTGCACGATCGGTAGTAACTTGGAACTCGGCATCGGCACCGCGGCCATGCTGCACGTGGCGGCAGCGTTTCCAGAGATCGATACCGATTCCTTTCCCGCTGACACCATCGGTCCGTTCTATCATGAATGCGATTTGATTACCGAGCCACTGCAGCTAGGACCGCCCTACGCGCAGGTTCCGGGCGGTGTGGGCTTGGGTGTGCAATTGGATGAAGAGCAATTGAAACACTTCCGCATTGATTGATACAGAGTAAAGAATGTGCCGCTGCTTTGGGAAAAGCTGTCGATCCAACAAGTGGTTGTGCAGCGGTGGTCTTGATTGGCTGAGGAGCTCGCAACTTGGACAATGAAACTCCGACTCGCACGCGTTTCATTGTGGCCAGCTGGTTGTGTTCGATGGCCGCCATCTTGTATCTGGATCGCATTTGCTGGGCGCAAGCTGCACCGCTGATCCAAGCGGACTTTCAGCTGAGCAATCAACACATGTCTTACCTGGCCATGGCCTTTCAGTTGGCCTACGGACTATTCGAGATCCCGACTGGCCAGTGGGGAGAAGTTCGCGGCGCGCGACGCGTGCTCACCCGAATCACGCTCTGGTGGTCAGCCTTCACCGCTCTCAGTGGCGCGGCGACCAATTTTACTTCGTTGCTCATCATTCGCTTTCTGTTTGGGGCTGGCGAAGCGGGTGCCTATCCCAATGCCGCCCGCATTCTCACGCGCTGGTTTCCCAGTCACGAGCGCGGACGCATTCAAGGCATCATGCTGTCGGTTTCGCTGTTTGGCGGTGCGATTGCGCCGACGCTGGCCGCCTACATCATCGGGATAGTCGGATGGCAATGGAATTTTGTCATCTTCGGCAGTTTCGGAGTGGCCTGGGCGGCCGGGTTCTACTGGTGGTTTCGCGACTCACCAGCTCAGCATGGGCAGACCAATCAAGCAGAACGTGAGCTGATTGAAGCCGGTGGCGGCAGCCCCATCCAGCACGATCATGGTCCCATTCCTTGGCGCAGCGTGTTGAGCGATCGCGGCGTCATCGTGCTGTCGCTCATCATCATGTGTACCTCGTTCAATTCGTATTTTTATTTCACGTGGTTTCCCACGTATCTAAAGAGTGCTCATGGCGTTGACAATCTGACCTCTGGCAAGCTGACGTCGGTGGCTCTGCTGGGTGCTGCTCTGGGAGTGTTATTGGGCGGCATCATCGCGGATAGAATCATCAAACGCACGGACTCGGCGGCTACTTGGCGAAGAGTGTTTTGTTCGCTGGCCTGCCTGCTGGCTGCGGGCACTTTGGCCGTGGCCGTGCGTTGCCAGTCGGTGACCTGGCTGGCCACGTTAGCGGGGTTGTCGTGTTTCTTTGTTCAGTTAACCTTGCCCAGTTGGTGGTCGGCAGCCATCGAACGCTGCGGCCAGCATGTCGGACCCGTGTTTGGCATGATGAATATGGTCGGTACCTTTGGCGCCATGACCAGCCAATGGTTTGTGGGATTTTTTGCAGACCGACAACAGTCCTTCCACCTGAGCGGCCGCGAGCAATGGGACCCGCTGTTTTACTATTACTTTGGCGTATTGGTCGTTGGCGCCCTCTGCTGGGCTAGCACGCGGCCACGTCCAATTCGGGATTAGGGCACTCTTCGTGGCAGGGCGCCCGGTCTTCGATCGAAAATGCAATTACTTTATACATAAAGTAATTTGATCGCGGCCATTTGTTTTTTTGAGGTTTCTGAATCAATCACCGAACAACTGCAGAACGATATCTATGCTTCAACGCTGTCCCCAGATCTATATTCGAGCCGAAAAGTCTGGTGCCATCACTTCGCGGCATCCATGGATATGGGATCGATCGATTATCGAACCCACAATCCAGCCACCAGCCGGTTCGGTGGTGGACCTGGTGCAAATTGACGGTACCTGGCTGGGCCGCGGAATCTACAACCCGGTCAGCCATGTTCGCGTGCGCATTTACCAATGGGATTCCTCGCAACCGCTGGATGACAAGTGGCTCTTAGCCAAAATCGAATTAGCCTGCTCATTGCGAGACCAGTGGCAACGGCAACACGGCGCGCTGGATGCCGTGCGACTGGTCAACAGCGAAGGCGATGGGCTGAGCGGGTTGGTGATCGAGCGATTTGGCAAGTACGCTGTGATTCAGGTCAACGCGGCGGGTATCCAGAATTGGCTACCGACGATTGCCCAGTGGCTCATGGAGCGGTATCAACTCGAAGGCGTCATGCAGCGGATCGATGAAAAGATCGCCGCAGCTGAAGGCATGTTGCCCGAGCGCAGCGTATTGGCTGGTCAGCCCCCCTCTGCACCGCTATCCATCGTTGAACATGGCGTCACGATTCAGTTCGACCTAGAAGCTGGTCAGAAGACTGGTTACTATCTTGACCAGCGAGCCAATCGTTTTGAAGCGGCTCGATACATGCATGGGCAGATGCTCGACGTGTGTACCTACCTGGGCGGCTTTGCCTTGGCGGCTTGCAAACATGGCGATGTTAAGGCGGTGCGCGCCATTGATATGAGCGCGAAAGCCTTAGCCCAAGCAGCCGAGAATGCCAAACTGAACGCATTCTCCGAGCGCATGGAATTCGTGCAGGCAGACTGTTTCGAGGAACTGCAGCGGCTACACGTCGCCAGTCGTCGCTTTGATTCGATTGTGCTCGATCCTCCGCGATTGGCTGGTAGTCGCGAGCATAAGTCGGCAGCGCTGCGAGCCTATCACCATTTGAATTCTCTGGCTATTCAACTGCTCAATCCTGGTGGCGTGCTGGTGACCTGCAGTTGTTCCGGGCGCGTTACCAGCGAAGATTTCCTGGGCACGATCGGGGCAGCGGCCCGCAGAGCCAAGCGCAGTATTCAAATTATTGAACAGCGTGGCGCAGACTTTGATCACCCCTGGGAAGTCAACTGCCCAGAGAGCGAGTATCTTAAGTGCGTAATCTGCCGCAGCATCGGTTGATGAGCCGCGGAGGCGTCCACGTGAATAGAAAAAAAAATGGTCATGATATGCCGCTCCATCGTCACATCATGACCATTGCAAGTCGCAGGAAACGCGTGCACCGTGCGTTTCGTGCTCCCAATCCGTGGTACTAGAGGTATCGGAAAAGGGCTGGCAGGAAGTCAAATTTGTTTTGATGGTCGATGGTCGGATAGCCGTCGCCAGCCATGCAGAGCGACGATGAGTAACTGGCTAAGCGCCAATGAGTTGCGGCGTTTGACAGGGTGTCAAACGCCGCAGATAGGATTTCTAGCAGGAGGTCCGATCGGACTGATTAGCGAAAAGATACCGACGGGCGGCTGGCTACAACCGGCGTGGCATTAGGCAGAGGCAGGGATGGCAGAACGCCAGCTGGGCTGGGTTGGAAGCCAGACGATTGAGGAGTGACGTTGGCAGGAACGGTTGGGACGTCAGCTGGCAACTGCAATACAGGCTGGCCCGATGGCAGCACCGGCATGATCGGTGCTGGGAATTGCGAACCGTAAGCAGTCATTTGAACTTGGCTGGGTGGCAACTGAGGAATGTCGACCACAGGCAAGCCGGCTTGCAGTTCACCGACAAAGGGTGACGAAGGTGTGTAGGTCGTAGCAGCCAGGCCATTGATGGTCGCGGCAGCTTGATTGGCACCAGTCTGGGCGCAGTCAGAGGAAGCTGGTCCGCGATGTCCGGTGGCACAATGTCCAGTGGCACAGCCGCCCGCGATCGATGCCGGTGCACAGCCGCCAGTGGCACAGCCGCCAGTGGCACAGCTGGAGCAGCTGCCGGTGTAGCGATTGTAACCATGGATGTGCTGCTGAATGGCAGCGCACTGCTTGGCTCGCTGACAGGGATAGGTATCCCACAGGCCGTTGGTGCACCAGCTTCGGACCATGTAATCGGCTACAGGATTGGGAGTCTGGCAACCCGAGGTGTTTTGCCAACAGACGGGTACCATGCCAACTTCAGGAGTCAGTGCCAGGACTTCTAGCGGGGCTTTGGTAGTAACCGGTTTGGTTTTGTTAGGGGCAGTTGCATGGTCGGCAATTGGCGTTTCCAAGACGGATCGTGGACCTAGGCTGGAATCCGACCGATCATCAATCTCGGCTTGAGGCCCGGCCTCGGAATAATAGTCAGAATGATCGCCACTTGCAGGTTCATCAGCGCTGGACTGAGGCGAACCGAAGAAGTCTTGATTTTGAGAAACGAGTCTGGTTTGCGAATTGCGTGCTGGAAAGCTGCCCTCAATTTGAATTTGAGCAAAGCACTGACCAGTGATGCCGGCAACCGCCGCACCGAGCGCGAGGATAGAAAACTTCATGTCTTAGGTACCCTAAAGGTGCGAGGGAAAAAGCCGGGCCATCCATTGACCCGGCATAGGAGATCGCATCAAAAAGGGCACCACGAAACTAACCCAAATCCATGGTAACTTGAACCACATAAACTGCGAGGCTGGTGTCGCAGTGGGTATCGTGGATGCTCTCATCGAAAGTGTGCGCGTCAGTTGCCTGGATGCAAGCAGAATCCGGCGAATTTCCTCGCCGCACGACTCGTTAGCGTGTGAGCAGCGTCATCTAAGTAAAGTTTACCGGCTAGTGAAGAGAATCCTGCGACCGGCCGAGGCTCAGGTCTCTTGAACGGCCCGCAACAATCGTTGGCGGATCATGTACAGGCGCGTGCTTTCGCCGATCTTGTCGCCATTGAGTTCCGAGACGTAGAAGACGTCGACGACTTGATCCAGGTGGGTACCGATTTTGGCAAAGTGCAAAACCAGCTTCATATCGAATAGCACTTTAGACACATCGTACAGCAAGCCCATGCGGTCATAAGCGAAAAGCGTAATGATGGTGTGCTTGTCGGAAGTCGTATTATCGAAACGTACTTGGGTCGGTTGCGTTTTGAGATGCTCGGCCGCTTTGTGTTTGCTGTTGCGCCAGATACGCGGAAAAATTGGCGGCGTGCGTTCGCTGGGATCTAGCGCCTTGACGATCTTCTGGCAGACTTGATCGATGCGCGTCGCCGGCGGTGAATCTTCGAACTCGGAATCCTCGACCAGAAATCTATCCCACGCGATTTCGCCGGGTTGCGTGTGAATTTCAGCGGCCAAGATCTGCATACCTTGACTGGATAGCGAACCGGTGATGCGATGGAAGGCGCCGATCGGTTCACCCATTTGCTTGAGCGCGACAGTGTATTCGACCGCGCGCTGCGACGGCAAGTAACGGCCCCAAGCCAAAGCGCGATCGCCGTCAAGTGTTTGCAAGCGCGCGATCTCTTGTACGATCTGACTGGGCTGCGTTCTCAACAAGTAACCGATGGGTAGCGAGTTAATCTGTTCACGCCACCAATCCTGATCGGCTTTATCGGGCACTAGTGCGATCACCTGACTGCGACGCGATTCGATCTCGCTGCGAAAGCGCTCGCCTGGTTTGTCATCGCGGAAATGCGAATCTGTCTGGTGATACAGTTGCAGCAGCAGATCGATCTTCCACTGATTGACGACTTCGGGAGCGACGCTGGCCAGGTCGGAAAAAGTTAGCAGTAGCAGTAAACGCAAACGTTCACTCGAACCGACGACGCGGGCAAACGGCACAATAGATTCGTCGCTATTGAGGTCCAATCGAAAGGCTGTATTGGCCATCAGCAAGTGCTTGTGAACCAGAAACATCAAGGTCTCTTTGTCTTGTTGATCTAGTCGCAAGCGATCGGCGGTCTCCTCCGCAATACGTTGCCCCACTTCGCTGTGGTCTTCGATAAAGCCTTTGCCCAAGTCATGGATCAACAGTGCTAAGTGCAAAACGCGTTTATCGGGCAGGCCGCGATAGAGGATACCCAACAGCGAATCATCGTCTTGCAGTTCCGTGACGCACTCAACGGCTCGAATTGAATGCGCATCGACGGTGTACTTGTGGTATTGATTGAACTGCAAGAGGCATCTGGCGTGCTTCATGGCCGGAATGATTTGTTCGAGCACGCGCAGCTCATGCAGTCGCCTGAGCATATCGGCCAGGCGTTTGGGTTGGGCCAGCAAGCGCAAGAAGCGGGCTATCGCTTCAGGGTCAATCTCTTCCGATTGACGATTGAGCATCGCGCTGCGGATGGCTCGCCAGGTGTGATGATCGATCGGTTTGTCGAATTGATTCGCGATCGACATCAACTGTAGTACGGCAGCCGGATCGCGTTTGACGCGTTCCAGGCCTACCGGTGTGACCCACACGTCGCGCCAACCAACTTGAAAATCCCGATCGACTCGGCGACTGAATGCGCGGGCGAGTATACCGCGGGCCGGCGAACGATCTTCGGCTGCCTCGACAAAGTGCGCGCTGGAGTAACGAATCTCGCTGGTATGTTCGAAGTACTCCTGCATGAACTGTTCAACGGGCAGAATACCATCAGAGCCCTTGAAGCCCGCCCAATTGGCCAATTGAAGTTGCAAGGGACGCTCCAGCAAGTCTTGACTCTTGCCAGCTTCGAAGTGCATTTGGTTGCGCAAGCGCAACAGGTATTGGTAACCTTTCTTCAGCGCGCGATGATCTTCGATGGCCAGATGTTGCAACTGGACAAGCTGATCAAGATCGCATTCGCCATAAGCTGCAAAGCCGATCCAGCGGACAAGCTGAATATCGCGCAGGCCACCCCGCGAGCGTTTGATGTTGGGCTCGAGCAGATAAACGATATCACCATACTTGCGACGCTCTTCTAAGCGAGCCGCGACCACGCCGCGAATCAAGCGTCGCGTGCGTCGCTTGGCACCGATGCGCAAGCCACGGAGAAACTGCGCGAACAGATCGTTGCTGCCGACCAGCAAGCGAGATTCGGCCAGCGAAGTGAAACTGGCTACGTCGGACCAGGCTTGTTTGTGGGCTTGCACGGGCGTGCGAACAGAGAAACCAAGTTGGCAACCGGCATCGACAATCCACTGACCCAAGCGACGAGCCAGCGGGACGACGGCGTTGGTAACGCGTGGGTCATGCAGCAGCATTAGATCGACGTCGGAGTAAGGCGCGACATCGCGGCGACCATAGCCGCCATGGGCGACTAAGGCGACAGATTGGGCAAGTTCTTCATTACCGAGATCGGCCAATGAGGCTTCGTAGAGTTCCAGTAGAACGGAATCGACCAAATCGGCTAGACGCACACACACTTGCAAACCCGGCGAGCCGGAATCGTGCTGAGCGCGGAGTTTTTGTCGGCCTTCGAGCAAGCGACGACGCGCTTGCAATACCGCCGCAGGCAGTCCGCCTGTTCCTGCCTTCGACGTCACGACAAACTCCTAGTCAAGCCAATCCGCCATTGGCCAATCCGCCATTGCATTGAGAGCCAACCAATTAGATGGCATCCTCACCGGTTTCACCGGTTCGAATGCGAACCGCGTTGGAAAGGTCACTGACGAAGATTTTTCCATCGCCAATCTGACCAGTCTGCGCAGTCTGCATCATGGTGTCGATAACGGTTTGTACGTTGGCGTCGGTGCAGACCACTTCGATCTTGACCTTGGGGACGAAATCAACTGCGTACTCGGTACCGCGATAGATTTCTGTATGTCCTTTTTGACGCCCGTAACCGCGAACTTCCGTCACAGTCATGCCATGGATGCCGGCTTCCGTTAGGGCGTTTTTAACGTCCTCCAGCTTGAAATGTCTCACAATGGCTTCGATCTTCTTCATTCGATACTCCTCAGGTGCATCAGCAATCTTCCAGGCTCGCTAGCAGGTAACCCGCCCTCACCTTCACCATGTTCGACTAGAACAAGCCTCGCGAGAGAAACCTCTAGTCTAGCTTGCCCTGGGCGCAATTGAAGACCGGATAGCCACCCGGAAATTTTTTACCGCGGTGCTCTATTAGTGTTGCTAATAATGAAAACGTCGGGCTTATGCATGTTCGGTCGAGCTGATCGCCGCGTGAGGGCAACGGCGCGTGGCTAAATTCGCTGGGAATGCAAGCCTTGCCTTTGGGGCTAGGAGCGCTAAGATGGGTTTAGCTCAAGCACATTTGTGCTGTTTGATTTTCAAGAAGAAGCAATCGAACCCGGGGCAAGTCGCCTGTGGTGGATCGTCACTTTTGACAAAGTGTCAGTTCCTCCGCAGCCAATAGGAGTCTTTGATTACGCGACACATCTGATGCCCAGTGGAACGATTGGCAGCATGGACAGCCAGAGTCTGCGATTTGCAGACGTTAACTTTGTTTGGCACTTAGCCGCGTTTGGCGTGGCGAGAATTGCCAAACAAGATCAGGTTAATGGTGACACGGGGTCCAGCCATGCTATTCATTCGAAGTGCCAATGTGGTTTTCGCCATTGGAGGACTGTTGGGTCTGGCTACGGTCAGCGACAGTGTGCAGGCTGGATCGCCTGATGTAGTCAACTTTGATGCGCCGGCGATTGCGATCGCTGAACCGCTTGATGCCAGCTTTACGACTGGTCCTACGGCCGGCGGTCAATTGATGCGACTGAAAATAACCGTGTCGACTCTGGTCGATGCTAGTTATCGCGGCGGAATCGATGAATTCACCGTCGCGATCGACAGCCCCAGCCGCGCGATGCGCGTGCTGGATTACTGGCCCAAGACCGAGTTGTATTCGCAGGTCGAGGGTAGGATCGCGGTACAAAACCAATCGCAAAAGAATCAGAATTTTTCCTTTGCGATCGCAGGTGGATACGAGCCGTTTGTCCGCGGCAACGCCAATGGCGATTATCACGGCCAGCAGCAAGTGGAAGAGAATTACCAACGTCGACCACCCATGCAGTTGCTTACCAGTAGCGGCACCGTTAATCGTGGTGCGGGCGTCTTCTTCAAATTTCGGCCCGGTCCCACTCCGCTGCTGGAAGGCGATCGCGAAGTTGCCCTGCTGGTCGAAGTGCCCTTTGGTTGGAGAGCCGATTTGCTGCATATCACCATGCAGGCTGCCGGCACAAAAGCCGATGGCTTTGGCGGGCAGCAAACCATCACGCTGGGCGCCACCGAATTGTGGACCGCCGTTCATCGGTTGGGTGACCAACAGGCCGCCGAGAACGCTCGCCGATACGTGGTTACCGAACAGTCGGTGCGGCAACTAGCTGCGAGCAATCGCGAGCATATCCAACAACGCGCGTTGCCCACGGTCTTGCACAAACTCGGCGCCGCCCTGGACGTCGTCGAGCCGAAGATCCCCGGCAACTTTTTGCACGAGATCCTGTTCAATTTAAACGTCCAGCAATTTAGCGCCGCGACGTCTAAGCTACCGGTCGACCTCCGCGTAGCCACGCTCGACTATTGGGAACAGCGCACAGAAATTCTGCGCCTCGCCCAAAGTTCGGCCACTCTTCATTAGCCCGCCGAAGCACACATCCTTTGCTAGCATCAGCTCTAACTTAGGGGACAGACCTTTGTGGTGTGCGGTGACCTTGGGCACCGCTTTGATGTCCTAACCAAACTTCAACCGCAGCCCCGATTTGGGGACGCGGCCCGGGATTATCACAGCAAAGTTGTGCCAGGTGGTACAACACTTCCCAGTCCCCGACCTCTGACCAATGAGAACTCCATTTCCAATTTTCTTTCATAGATAGCTGGCGAGCTCACGTTCGATAAACAGTCTACCTGTAACATCGATTCGTTCGCCATCGCAGGACAGTGGACCTCCCTCGCGTGAACACCGATCAGTCGCACTATTCCCGACGGCGATTTGTAGCCAATGCGACATCTTTTCTCGCAGGCTCGACCGTACTCTCTTGTGTAGAGATCAGTCGGGCTAATCAGCCGCCAGCGAACGTACAACTGGGCAACCGCGCAAGATTGCTGAGCGATGATTTGAGCGCTTTGCATCACCGACTGCAGCTGATCGACTCGGCACAGCTGGAAGTCTTCATTTCAGCTTACGAAGTCGGTGACGATCCAACGGCGCTACGCATATTTGCGGGACTTCGAGAGGCGGCTCGACGCGGCGTTGTGGTCAAACTCTTGGTTGACGGTCACGGGATCAACAATCTCATACCCAAACCGCTGATGGAACATTTGATCGCAGAGTCGGTGATGGTTAGAGAGCATTTGCCCGATGCGCGATATAAGGCCGAGATCGGCCGGCAGCGCATGCATGACAAATTGATGATTGTCGACGGCCAGCACTTGATAATAGGCGGGCGCAACATGCGTGCCGACTACTACGGGACGAGTTGTCCTTCTGAGGAGAAGATTCGCTGGGATCGTGACGCTCTGGTAACAGGACCCATTGTCACCGCGGTGCGTTGCTACTTTATGGATCGCTGGTTAGCCAGTACCAGTGGCCAGCCAACGCTTGACCGCAAAGAGAAACGCAGAACGCGAGAAGCCCAAGAGTTGGCTTATCTTAACGAAATGCCGCGAAGTAAAGCGTTGGAGCACGCTTCGCGATTACTTGACAGATCACGAGAAAATCTCCCGACGTGCTCCGCCTGCCAACCCGTCTTTGAGCTCGACTGTGTGCGTTTTCTGCATGACATTCCCGAACATCCCAAGGACTGTCCGTCAGCAATCGCGCAGCAACTAAACTCCGCGATAAGCAATGCTCGCCAATCGTTGTTTATTTCGACGCCTTACTTAGTGATGTCGCGTCGACTGCGAGACATTCTGACGGCCCTACGTCAGCGTGGCGTCGAACTTTGTTTACTGACCAATTCGCTCGCATCCAACGATCGTACGATCACGCATGCGCAGTACGTCAACGAGAGGCGATGGATGTTACAGGCCGGTATCGAACTGTGGGAGATGAATGGCCCACGAATGTTGCACACAAAGTCGATGGTGATCGATGGCAGGCGTACGATGATCGGCAGCTACAACTTCGACATGCTCTCTGAGACGCGGAACTCGGAGACAGCGTTATTGATCGATGATGTTCCTTTCGCCAAAGCGGTCGGCGTTCAGCTGACGCAAGATCTGATGCGAGCCATGCCTGTAGAAGAACCGCTGCTGGGATTCGATGCCCGGTCCAACGAGGTGGATAATCGAACACTCCAGAAACTTCGACGGCAGCGATTGATCAGTCCTTGGATCAAAAAGTATCTTTAGCCGTAGACTGCCCAGCGATTCCCAGTTACAGGGTATCGTCAATCACTGTCTGACCAACAGTGGCCAAACAGCAGCTGCCATTCGAGCCACTGAATGTGCAGAGCTTCTGGCAGCCCAGGGCCACCGGCGGCCACGGCGCTCTGGACCTGCTGAATGAAGGCAACTGGACTGCCGTAGTCGGATTGCCTGGCCATCAGTTCGCTAGTCACCCAGTGGTCGCGGCCAACTTTGCGCATCCAGTACTGCGCATTGGAATAATCCCCTTCGCGACGATGCATGATGCCATGCCAATACGATCCGTCGGGGGTGTCGATTGCTTGGCTAATCTGATGCGAACGGTCCAGATCGCCTGCCAGTAGCCACAAGCCGGCCAAACAGGCCGGCGTCACCTTGGGATTCGTTTTGAGCCATGCCCGAAGCCGATCGACCGTGGGTAGATCGAGCGTGCCGGTATCCAGCGGCATCATGGGGGCCGCATTAATCAACTCGCGCAGCTGATCACCCAGCGGCAGAGATTCGTCAATCACATCTAACTTGGGCATACGCCTGACTTAGAACTTGTACAGCAACAACATTGAATAGGTGAGATCGTTAGGGTTCAAACCGTTGGGCGTGCTGTCGTAGCGGTCAATGGCGCCCAGTTTCAGCGACAGGTTGCCAGCTTCATCCCAGAGCATCTCCCAAGATGCGTCGGACACGATACGGTAGTTGGTAAAGTCACCCCACTCGGGAAAATAATCTATGCGAGCGATCCACTTGTGCCGCTTGCTCCACTGATGTTCATAGTCAGTACCAAACAATGCTTCAGGCACCCATCGATCATCTGGTCCACCAAACTCGCGCGACGCACCAGAACCAAAGCGACCTTTCAAATTGATCGCATCACTCTTCAGCAAGCTATAGCTCAAACCCGCGCTGATATTGTAACGCACATCAAAGTTGCGAAAGCGATCGTACTCTAAACCATTCTTGACAAATCCACTCCACTTCGACTGGCCAAAGTATCGATCGTAATCCGCATACATGAGCGCATTGTTTTGCCTTTCAACGCCATTGGACTGAGTCCGATTGTGGGTCAAGCGCAAATCAAACAGGTTGATGTCGGTCTTGCGTTTAAAACGTGTACCGGCTTGTATGCTGAAAGAGTTAGCATTGCCACTGCTGCCGTTAATACCTAGCTCCGCGCTATTGGTCCAACCATCCAGCGGAATCCAGGTCCAAGGATAATACCAAGTCGGGCCAGCATCCAACGGAGCATTCAAATTGGGCGGCTCGCCCACGGGCCCTTGAGCGCCAACTCCTGCCGGCGCTGCCAGAGCTTGCGTGACCGCATCGGTCATGGGAGCCAACGATATCGGATCATTGGCATTGCCCAACGCTGGAGGCGCAGGTAGACCTTCTTGTGCATAGGTGATCGTATGTTCAGTCGCTAACCAACCGCTCAGCATGCACACTGTCAGTAGGCACTTCACGACTCTTTGGGGCGTTCGAAGATCCACAGCGACTCTCATCAGCAGGTAGGGGAAGCTGAATCAGTTAACGAACCGACGCAACTAAACGTAATTACCTGCTGATCGAGAGTAAATCAAGATCAACTCACTACCCTATCACCGACTGTAGCCTACTGGCCGTCGACCATCCACACCGATCGCATGTCAACTGGAGGTGCTGCCTGCTCTGCAGCGGATGCATCCAGGTCAAACGCAAGTGTTGCGTCCGCTGCGGCGGGTTCGCTCGGCCCAACCATCCGCCCAACCATCGGCTCAGCTACTGGCTCTAAGTAATCGTCACTTACCAACAACTCCGAGGACATTGGGCCGTCCCAGCCCGAGCAAGCCTTGGTATCCCCCACCGACTCCGGCAAGTCTGCAACAGCAACAGCCTCTGATGACTCAACCATCACCGCCACGGGCACAATCGCTAATGGTTCGACAATCTCTGGAACTAGCTCAGAAACTCGATCGACCGGCAATGCTATTTCAAAGGTGGTTTCGGTAGTCTCCAGGCTGCTCGAGGTGGTTTGAGGCGTAACGATGGCACTGGATTCAATTGCACCTTCATTCAATTGAAATTTGGCAAGTGTAGCCATAGCTACATCGGCTACCAACTCGTCGACAACTTGAAATTTGACATCCACCAGCGGCCCGCCATCGGCCGCAATGGGCTCGGCGGAAAATAGAAAGATGTTCACCGAACCGGCTGCTTCGTCAACTTTCGTCACCAGGCCCGCCGTACCATCCCAAGCTTTACCAACCCGGATATCGTGTTCCTGCAAGCTCAACGCTCGCGGATCATAATTCAAGCGAATCTCGGCCGCGCGCAGTCCCGCAATGCCTTCCGATCCCACAGAAACATTCAGCCCATCCGCTACGTCAATCGCAGTCAGACGTCGAGCTTCCAATATCTCGCATCGCAATCGATGAGTAATCGCAGCCATCCTTGGCTCCAATAGTGTTTGAGTAACTGAGACGAGTTACTCATACTATTAGGCTTTTCAACAGCCGACTGGCAATGGCAGTTTACGCCATGATACTCTCTGCCGGTAACTGCATTCACTGCGTCTATATCGATTGAGCCTGCGAAGCTAAGCACGCGGCCACGTGCTTAATTACAAGTCTAAAACGGCTTGTTCAATAGCCGCTAAACGCTGCTTTTCACGAGCTTCAACATCCGCCAACGGCGCCGCCGTGCCGTTAACAATCAGCGGCGCAGCGTACTCGCCTTCCGCTACCAGCGCGTTTGTGCTGGCATTCGAACTGCCAGCCCCATTGGTGGCTTGCGTCGAAAAAGTCGTCGTGCTCAACGCATTAATATTAGCCGTCGAAGCGCTAGAGGCAGCTACAAACTGGACGGCACTGGCAATAGCGTTTTGCCAAGCCGCGGAACCGACTGGCATGGCCAGCGTCGTGCGGAGTCGAGTGAATATCGCACCAGGCTGCAAACCGCCTTCGACAAAGTTCTGATTCGCCAGACCAGCATTGGATGTCAGCTGAACGGTCAGCGAGTTAACGCCACCTTCGAAGTACGCGGCGGGTTGCGATTCCTGAAGCTGATAACTGGCAGCCGCTAGATTAGCGAACCTGTAACTGCCGTCACTGCCGGTTGTCGTTTGTTGCGAAGCACCAGTGGACGTATTGGTTAACGTCACCGTAACGCCCGGTATCGCTTCACCAGTATCCACAGTGCCATTTCGGTTAGCGTCGGCAAACACAAAACCGCTGATCGTGCCAACACCCGTGGAAGTAGTGACTGTGATCAAACCATCAATGCTATCGGCTCCACTGGTCGGTGCTGGCGAAACCGTCACCGCGCCCTCATTGAGCGTCACGGATGTCAAGTTCAGCGTGGCGGTATCGGCCAGGGTTGCGCCGCTGGCCAGGGTGAAATTCAGAATCGCCAGGCTGCCAGCGATGTCCCCCAGCGCGTTGGCGGAGGTCACAAATAGCACAATTGTCCCGGCGGCTTCGTCGACATTGGCTGTGACTTGAGTATCCGAATTGCCCGACCAGACACTTCCGGCTTGAATTGCATCACTGGTGATATTTAAGATATCAGTATCGTAGCTGAGCCGGATTTCAGCGGCTCGCACACCATTGGCAGTATCGATCTGAATGGGGGCGGCCACGACCGCTCCGGCGCCGCCATTCAAATTTGTGGGAATACTGACGGCCGCTAGCAATCGTCGGGATTCCAGCGCTTCCACCAAGAGTCTAGTTGGTCGTCGCATTATTAGTTTTTGCCTGCGAAATCAGTTGTATATCGATGGATTTCCAGATGGCCAGCTGTGCCGATCGCACAGCGAGCCTTCTGACTTTAAGGCCGGAACATGGAACTATTCGTCTCGTTTACCTTCAAAACTTTCATCTCAAGTTACTATTGTCGCGAGGCTTTGTCTCAAAAAAGGTCCGCCCATTCCCGCCATCGGCGGCGGGACAGACCCTTTTGAAGGCAAAACCTATGTTCTCCGGATCGAATTTAAGGCTCGAATTCTGAGCGTGACTAACCGATACAGAAAACGGCCACCTACTAAAGTCCACTACAGAGTGATGGGACGCGAATGCTGCGGTAAAGTTCCTAAACCGGTGTACACCAGTTAAGAGTGGATTTGGACTGGTTTCTTTTCAAGGGATTGATGGTATATGGTCGGGCCGACATCACCCCCCTGACGAACTGAGCGAAACCCTATGAATCGTCCTGCACGCAACCGTTTCCTGCAATTATTACTGAATTTTTGCCAGGGAAGGACTGAGCACGCCTCTGGCGAGCATCCCGAAGCTCGCGCCAGCCGCAATCAATATTTCCGCACGCCACGGGTCGAGTCGCTCGAGGGCCGGCGGGTCATGGCTGCCAATGTTACGCAGTTCACCCCAACCGACAGCGGCTTTGTGGTGCAGTTTAGCGAAGCAGTGGACGTTTCTAAAATAAATCTTTACACCACCTCCGGCGGAGCGATGGGTGTAGCCGACGTAACCGTGCAAGGTTCCACAACCGGAGCAGTCCGCGGCTCGGCCGTATTCTCGGGTTCGACCATGACCTTCGTGGCAGCCGGAGGCGTGTTGCCAGCGGACACCTACACCGTCACGCTGCGCAGCGCTGCCGATGGATTCACCGACGCCGCCGATGGCGAATTGCTCGATGGCGAAAGCAACGCATCACTCCCTTCTGGCAACGGCACCGCTGGTGGAAACTTTGTCACTACCTTCACTGTTAGCGCTGGCACCAGTGTCTCAGTAGGCTTTGCAGATATCGCGCGTGGACCAGGCCAAGCGTTGCAAGGCCCAGTCACTAGCAGCGGTGCGACCTTACCAGAAGGTATGGCCATCCAGTTGACAGGCGCTGCCGGCGTGACCTCGGTCACGTTGACCTTCAATTACGATCCAACCCTGATGAGCATCTCCGAAGTGCAACTCGGACCCGATGCACCCACGGGCAGCCAGATTCAATCCAACTTGACCACGCCGGGCGTGGCCACGATTTCGTTCTTCGCCCTGACAGCACTCACGGCCGATCAGACCGACATCATCGAAGTCATTGCCACAGTGCCCGAATCGGCCACCTATGGCAAAGCACAAATCCTCGATATCACCTCAGTTGAAATCAATGCCGGCGCGCTTACCGCCAAAGCGAATGATGCCGTGCACGTGGCCGCCTACCCTGGCGATGTCAATGCGAATCGTCGGTATGATGCCGAAGACGCTCGACTGATCGCTCGCGTTGGCGTTGGTTCTGATACAGGCTTTGTATCAGCCACGCCCACCAGCTCGACTATCACCACGCCGCTCTTTCCGCTGATCAATCCATTGCTGTTGGGCGATGTGACGGGCGTCGATGGAATCAGTCCGTTGGATGCCAGCGATGTGCTCCGCAAAGTCATCAACCTGTCGGTCCCCAATATTCCTAACTTGCCTTCGCAAGCTCCAACCGATGTCGCGCTATCCTCGACCACAGTGGCCACCGGTTCGGCCATTGGCACTACCGTCGGTACTTTTACCAGCACCGATCCTGACACTGGCGATACGTTTACCTATTCGCTAGTCACGGGCACCGGTTCTACTGACAACAGCAGTTTCACAATCAGCGGCAACCAATTGCGAACGGCGGTGGCCGTCAATTCAGCGACGAAGTCCAGCTACTCGATTCGCGTGCGCACTACGGATGCCAGCGGCAGGTCATTCGAAAAGAACTTTACAATCACCGTAGGTGCCGCCAACCAGGCTCCCACCGATATCGCGCTGAGCACCTCAACGGTCAGCGAGTCGCAAACTACCGGGGCGATCGTTGGGACCTTTACGACGACCGATCCCAACAGCGGCAATACCTTTACTTATTCGCTCGTCACCGGCACAGGCAGCACGGACAACGCTTCGTTCACCATCAACAACAACCAACTTGTTCTCAACACAGCGCTTAACTTCGAGAACAAATCGTCTTACGCCATTCGAGTTCGAACGACCGATAACGGTGGTTTAACGTTTGAAAAGACGTTCACCATCACCGTGACGAACGTCAACGAAGCGCCGACGCTGGTATCATCGACCGGCACAACCGTTCCCGCTAACGCAACCATTGGAACCACAGTCGGTACGCTCTCGGCTACCGATCCCGATGCCAGCGATACGCATACCTTTACGCTTGTGACTGGCACCGGCGATGCGGATAACGCCAAGTTCTCAATCTCAGGCAACCAACTCCGAACGGCTGTCACCTTTACGACCCAGACTACGTTCAGCATCCGCGTGCGGGCAACTGATGCCGCAGGCTTGTCGGTTGAACAAGTGATTACCGGTACGATCGCCTCGGGCAATATCGCACCCACCGATATCACGCTCAGCAGTACCAGCGTGGCTGAGAACACGGCCAGCGGAACAACCGTAGGTAACCTAACCACTAGCGATCCGAATTCCAGCGATACGCACACTTACTCCTTGGTCACCGGTACGGGCTCGACCGACAACAGTTCGTTCACCATCAGCGGCAATCAATTGCGACTGGCCACCACGCCAGATTTTGAAACCAAACCGAGCTACTCGATTCGTCT
Organism: Rania fehmarnensis; assembly: GCF_056494185.1. Taxonomy (NCBI): domain Bacteria; kingdom Pseudomonadati; phylum Planctomycetota; class Planctomycetia; order Pirellulales; family Pirellulaceae; genus Rania; species Rania fehmarnensis. The sequence goes on along the minus strand of NZ_CM151398.1, from coordinate 1,023,462 downwards.
GCAGACAAGCGACAACAACGGCCTGACCTTCGCCAAGGTCTTCACGATCACCGTTACCAACGTCAACGAAGCACCGACACTGGTGTCGGCGTCGAGTACGACGGTGCCAGCCGGCGCAGTTGTGGGCACTACCATCGGCACGTTATCGACCACCGATCCGGATGCCAGCGATACACACACTTACACGCTAGTGACCGGCACAGGCGCCACAGACAATGCCAAGTTCTCTATCACGGGAAATGAACTGAAAACCGCGGCTACGTTCTCGGGACAGTCGACCTACAGCATTCGCGTGCGTTCGACCGATGCGGCTGGATTGACCGTTGAACAGATCATCACCGGTACGATCACTGCAGCCACCAACGTAGCCCCGACGGACATTGCCCTCAGTAGCAGTAGTGTCGCCGAGAATACGGCCAGCGGCACAACTGTCGGTAATCTCACCAGCGTCGATTCGAATTCGGGCGATACGCACACGTATGCCCTTGTGGCTGGTGAAGGTTCAACTGATAACGCGTCCTTTACGATTAATGGTAATCAGTTGGTGCTGGCGACTACGCCCAACTTCGAGACGAAGAGTAGTTACTCAGTTCGCGTCCAGACGACTGACAATGGTGGGTTGACGTTTGCCAAGATCCTCACCATCAGCGTGACCAACGTCAATGAAGCTCCGACGCAAGTCGCTTCCTCGGGCACAACTGTACCGGATGACGCAGCGATTGGTACGACGATCGGATCGCTTTCGACAACCGATCCCGATGCCAGCGACACGCATACTTATACGCTAGTCACTGGAACTGGTGACACCGACAATGCCAAGTTCTCCATAACCGGCAGCCAACTGCGAACTGCGGCAACCTTTAGTGGCCAGACAACGTTTAGTATTCGAGTTCGAACCACCGATGCCGGGGGATTGAATGTAGAACAAGTCATCACTGGCACGATCGTCTCGGGCAACGTTGCCCCCACCGATATTGCGCTCAGCAGTAGCACTGTGGCGGAGAACACGGCCAGCGGAACTACTGTTGGCAACCTGACCACCAGCGATCCGAACTCGAGCGACACGCACACTTATGCGTTGGTTAGCGGTACCGGCTCGACCGACAATGGTTCGTTCACCATCAGTGGTAGCCAGCTGGTCTTGGCGACGACACCTAACTTTGAAACCCAGCCCAGTTACTCCATTCGTTTGCAGACAACCGACAATAATGGATTGACCTTTGCCAAGGTCTTTACCATCACAGTAACCAATGTCAACGAAGCTCCGACTCTGATCGCAGCTTCCAGCACTACCGTACCGGCAGCTGCCGCTGTAGGTACGACTGTTGGCACGCTGTCCTCTACCGATCCGGATGCGGGTGACACTCACACCTACACGCTTGTGACCGGTACCGGAGACACGGACAATGCTAAATTCAGCATTAGCGGCAGTGAGTTAAGAACGGCGGCGACCTTCAGTGGCCAAACAACTTACAGCATTCGCCTTCGCTCGACCGATGCCGCTGGATTGAATGTTGAACAGGTAATCACCGGTTCGATTGCTGATGCCAACAATGTAGCCCCAACGAATGTTGCGCTCAGCAACAGCAGCGTGGCGGAAAACACGGCCAGTGGCACAACCGTTGGCACACTTTCGAGCACCGATGCGAACGCTGGCGATACCCACACTTATTCGTTGGTCAGTGGTCTCGGGGACAACGACAACGCCTCGTTCACGATTACTGGTAATGAACTGAAGCTAGCCACGACACCTAACTTCGAAACCAAGAGTAGCTACTCGGTTCGCATACAAACAAGCGATAGCAGCGGGGCAACCTTTGCCAAGCAGCTCACCATCTCCGTAACCAATGTCAACGAAGGCCCCACGGCCTTAGAACTGAGCGATTCCAGCATCGTCGATGGTGATGTGGCTGCGACATTAGTAGGTACCTTCAGCACTACCGACCCCGATGCATCGGACGCGTTCACTTACTCGCTAGTTACAGGCGCTGGAGACGCGGATAATTCGTCCTTCACCGTCAGCGGCAATCAACTGATTACGACGTTCGTGGCCGATCGCGATACCAAGTCCAGCTATGCTATTCGCGTGCGTGCCCAAGACGCGGGCGGCCTGAACTTTGAACGCACCTTTACCATTGCGGTAGATGTCAACAATCAACCTCCGACCTCTATTCTACTGTCGTCCAATTCACTGCCTGAAAACCAAGCTGTAGGCACAGTAGTCGGCACGCTCTCGTCGGTTGACCCCAACGCCGGTGATACGCACACCTATAGTCTGGTTACCGGTCAAGGCGACACCGATAACGCGCTCTTCCAGATCGTGGGCAATGAACTGCGACTAGCATCCACGCTAAACTTCGAAACGAAATCCAACTATGAAATTCGCGTCCGCAGCCAAGATGCCTCGGGTCTGAGTTTCGAAACTATGCTCGGTGTCTCGGTCACCAATGTGAACGAAACTCCTTCCGATATTGCGATCAGCTCCTCCACGGTTGCCGAGAACATCGCCGCTGGATCGGATGTCGGACAGTTCTCCAGTGTCGATCCCGATAGTGGTGACTCTCACACATATTCTTTCGTCGCGGGTGATGGCGATACGGACAACGCAGCCTTTACCATCGATGGCAACACGCTGAAACTCGTTGCTTCACCTGACTTCGAAACCAAGAGCAGCTACAGCGTTCGTGTACGCAGCACCGATGCGGCTGGATTGAATACGGAGAAGAGCTTTACCGTCTCCGTGACCAACGTAAACGAAGCTGCTAGCCAGATCCAGTTGAGTTCCAACACCGTTGTTGACGGCACTGCCAGCGGTCAAACAGTAGCCACCATTTCGGCCAATGATCCAGACGTCGGTGACACACTGACATACAGCCTGGTGGCTGGTACCGGCGACACGGACAACGCTGAGTTCACGATCAGCAGCAACGCATTGGTGCTAGTCAACGCCGTCGATCTGGCCACCAAGTCGTCCTACGCGATTCGCTTGAGAGTCACTGACGCAGCCGGATTGAATACCGAAGATTCGTTTGTGATTACGGTCACCGAAATTCAGAATGCACCGACCGCTATTGCTCTCAGCAACAGTCAGATCGCTGAAGATGCAACCACTGGAACCGTTGTGGGTCAGTTGAGTACCACCGACGCCGATGTGGGTGATACGCACACCTACACCCTGGTCACTGGTACGGGCGATACTGACAACGCGGCCTTCGAAATCGTCGGCAATGAACTGCGAACCGCTGCCGGGTTCGACTTCGAAACGAAGTCCGGCTACAGCATTCGTGTACGCACCACTGACTCCAGCAGCCTGACGTTTGAACAAGTGCTGCTGCTGACAGTGACCGACGTTAACGAGGCACCAAGCCAGTTGCAACTAAGCAGTAACACGGTGGTCGATGGCACTGCCAGCGGACAAACCGTGGCCACCATTTCGGCCAATGATCCAGACGCCGGTGACACACTGACGTACAGCCTGGTGGCTGGTACCGGCGACATGGACAACGCTGAGTTCACGATCAGCAGCAACGCATTGGTCCTAGTCAACGCTGTCGACCTGGCCACCAAGTCGTCCTACGCGATTCGCTTGAGAGTCACTGACGCAGCCGGATTGAATACCGAAGATTCGTTTGTGATTACGGTCACCGAAATTCAGAATGCACCCACGGCAATTGCACTAAGCAACAGTCAGATCGCTGAAGATGCCGGAATCGCCACGTTAGTTGGCCAACTGACCACAACCGATGCCGATGTGGGTGATACGCACACCTACACCCTGGTCACTGGTACGGGCGATACTGACAACGCGGCCTTCGAAATCGTCGGCAATGATTTGCGAACCGCTGCCGGGTTCGACTTCGAAACGAAGTCCAACTACAGCGTTCGTGTACGCACCACCGACTCCAGCAGCCTGACGTTTGAACAAGTGCTGCTGCTGACGGTCACCGACGTTAACGAAGCACCAAGCCAGTTGCAACTAAGCAGTAACACGGTGGTCGATGGCACTGCCAGCGGACAAACCGTGGCCACGATCTCGGCTACTGATCCAGACGCAGGTGACACGCTGACGTACAGCCTGGTGGCTGGTACCGGCGATACGGACAACGCTGAGTTCACGATCAGCAGCAATGCATTGGTGCTAGTCAACGCTGTCGATCTGGCCACCAAGGCCTCGTATTCGATTCGCTTGCGAGTGGCTGATACGGCTGGACTGAACACTGAAGAATCGTTTGTGATTACGGTCACCCCGATTCAGAATGCACCCACAGCGATCGCCCTGAGCAATAGTCAGCTAGCCGAAGATGCGGCAATCGGAACGGTAGTTGGTCAACTAAGTTCAACCGATGCCGATGTGGGTGATACGCACACCTACACGTTGGTGGCCGGCACGGGCGACACAGACAATGCCGCTTTCGAAATCGTGGGCAATGAATTGCGAACGCTGGCTGGACTGGACTACGAGACGCAATCCAACTACAGCATTCGCGTCCGCACGACTGATTCCAGCAGTCTGACTTTTGAACAGGTTCTGCTGCTGACGGTCACCGATGTCAACGAAGCACCTGGCCAGCTGCAACTGAGCAGCAATACTGTGGTCGATGGCACTGCCAGCGGACAAACCGTGGCCACCATCTCGGCTACCGATCCAGACGCCGGTGACACACTGACTTACAGCCTGGTGGCTGGTACTGGCGACACGGATAACGCTGAGTTCACCATCAGCAGCAACGCATTGGTCCTAGTCAACGCTGTCGACCTGGCCACCAAGTCGTCGTACTCGATTCGCTTGCGAGTGGCTGACACGGCTGGACTGAGCACGGAAGAAACCTTTGTCATCACCGTGACCGAAATTCCTGCGGCCCCCACGGCGATTGCTCTGACCAATGATCAAATTGCTGAAGATGCAGCCATCGGAACCGTGGTGGGCGAACTGAGTTCGACGGATGCCAACGGTAGTGACACGCATGCTTACACTTTGGTAGCTGGTACGGGCGATACAGATAACGCCGCTTTCGAAATCGTCGGCAATGAATTACGAACCGTTGCCGGGTTCGACTTTGAAACGAAGTCCAGTTACAGCATTCGTGTTCGCACGACCGACTCCAGCAGCCTGTCGTTCGAACAAGTTCTGCTGCTAACAGTGACCGACGTTAACGAAGCACCTGCCCAGTTGCAATTGAGCGGTAACACGGTGGTCGATGGCACTGCCAGCGGACAAACGGTGGCCACCATCTCGGCGACTGATCCTGACGCTGGTGATTCACTGACTTATAGCCTAGTAGCTGGTGATGGCGATACCGACAACGCCCAGTTCACCATTAGCGGCGACTTGCTGGTGCTGGCCAGCAACGTAGATATGGCCACTCAATCCTCGTACACGATTCGCTTGCGAGTCACGGATGTGGCTGGTCTGAGTACGGAAGAGTCGTTTGTCATCACCGTGACCGAAGCTCCGGTGGCACCCACCGAGCTGAATCTGAACAACAGCCAGATCGCCGAAAATCAGGGAGCTGGGACCACCGTAGGTTTGCTGAGTTCAACTGATGCCAATAGCGGTGACACGCATACCTACTCGCTGGTGGCCGGCACTGGCGACACCGACAATGCGGCTTTTGAAATCGTCGGTAACGAACTGCGCACGACTCAAGCCTTCGACTTCGAAACCCAGAGCACCTACAGCGTGCGGATTCGGACAACCGATTCAGCCGGTTTGATATTCGAGCAAGCCTTTAGCATCACCGTGACCGATCTGAACGAAGCACCAACGCTGGTGTCGATTTCCGATAACACGATCGATGACCTTCAGCCCAGTGGAACGGTGGTAGGGGTATTAGGCACAACCGATCCCGATATCGGGGACACATTTACCTACACGCTGGTAACGGGTTCTGGTGACACGGACAACGATGTGTTCGAAATCGTCAACGGTGAGTTGGTGATTCAAGAGAATGTCGATGCTGCAATTCAGTCGCTGTACAGCGTTCGCGTTCGCAGCGTCGACGCGGGCGGCTTGGAGATTGAACAGATTCTGCAGATCATTGTGGGCGCCTAAGCCAACGTGCACGGCCTTACGCACGCAGTCGCGTCCATGTGCTTAGAAGTTGTAGTCCACACCTAGTTGCAAACCATGCATGAAGAGCCCGCTGTCGTTCCAACGAAAAGCGGGCTCTCTTGTTCCTGTAACCGCTTCGGGTGGAAATTGCGATACGCGGCGACTGAGCACATCATCGACGCGCGTGACTGCGGTCCAGTACATCAAGTTATAAGCGGCATGCAACTGAATCTGAGGTGACATCCGCCGTTCCAGGCGAAAAGTGAATTCTGGAATCGCCATAAATTGATCGCGTTCAAACCGACCGATGTTGCTCGCTTGAGCTAGCAGATTGCCGTTGATGGTGGAACTGCCTACAGCTGGCACCGTAGTATTGGTTCGACCACTGATCGTGGTGCGTGAACGAGTGGATCCCAAGGCTACTTTGCCGGTGTACACGAACTTCCAACAATTGATCGTATGCCAGCGATCCAGGCCCACCACAAAACCATTGAAGCGATTTGAGGTCTCAAAGCGATCCAGTGCAGTGGACGAAGTGCCTGCCACAATGGGACCGACGGCGGTCAGGTAAGTCGAAGATTGGTTGATGCTCAGTTCATCTTCCAACAGGCCATACTTGTAACCCAGCAGCAGATCATACTGATACCAGGGAGTGCGGCAAAAGCAGTGACGTCGCAAGACCTCGAACGTCTGTAGCTGCGTATCGGTGTCGACGGCAATCGAGCCCGAGAGAACTCCCGACTGCGCGACAAGCTGCGCGGCTTCGGCATTGGTGCCGGTATCGAATACTGGACGGGCTAGATTGCGGAAGCTGCTGCTACTAGTCGCATACCCATCACCGGTTTGTTCTAAGCCGAGATAACTGAACTCCCAGGCAGTGCGCAGCTCTGGATCGGTCCACAGGCTGACTGCAATTCGTCCGCCCGAGCGTGCGTCATCGTTGATCGTATTGTTACCGAAGAGTGTTTGGGTGTTTGCTCCCAACACTCCGATTCTGGTTGGATCGGTACCCACGGGGCTAGTAGTTACCAGGGAGGGCAGACTCATGCCATCAATGGAGTACAGCAAATAGTCAGCAGACACACGCACATCGTAGAGCAGGATGCAGCGCCCGGCAGGTCCCACGGCAATGGGCCGACGCATCCCCTGCCCTCTCCGCCCGCGCATTGCCTGGCAATCGGGACAATCGCAGGCCGCTTGGTCGCCGTAGAAGCCTTCATTGAATTCTGATTCAGACAGCGAAGAATACTCTTCCCCTGGCTGTGGCAGAATATTGAAGGCTTCGCCGGAAACTTCGGACTGTGTCTGGTTCTCGGACTGCGCATGCGCAAGACCAGAACCGATTACCGATAGCGTTACGAGGGCGCACAGAGCCCTGCGTACGAGGCTGAAGGTACGTTCAACGGCCCTGCTCGGAGTGGGGGGTTGCAGTCCAGTCACAAATCGGTGCTCACTTGCTGGAATAGGAACGCATCGGGGCGCCCCCGATTAAGTAGCAAGAAAGCCCCGACGGTTCAAGAGCAAATGCGTTCTTCGATCACTGCGGCCACTTCACTGATAGCAATTCGGTCTTGTTTGAGCGAATCGCGATCGCGTAGCGTAACGGTCTGATCCTGTAACGATTGACCATCGACGGTAATGCAGTACGGCGTACCGGCTTCGTCTTGTCGACGATAGCGTCGGCCCACAGCCCCCTTCTCGTCGTAGAAGACGTTGTATTTTTTCTTCAGTTGACGATAGATCGATTGGGCAACTTCGGGCATGCCATCTTTTTTCACCAGCGGCAGAATCGCAGCTTTCATCGGAGCGATGCGAGGGTGCAGCTTTAGAACGACGCGAGTTTGCATCTCGCCTTTCTCATCGGGCGCTTGGTCTTCGCAGTACGCTTCACACAGGAAAGCTAAGGTGGCCCTATCTGCCCCGGCCGAGGGCTCGATCACATGAGGCGTAAATCGCTCGTTGGTGATCTCATCGCGGTAGGTCAAATCTTTACCGCTACCACGCCACTTCGGTTTGCCATCTTCGCCCAACTGAACTTGCAGTGGATTGGTTTTCTCGTCCAGCTTGCCTTCCATGTGGCTGCGCAGATCGAAATCACCGCGATGCGCAATGCCTTCCAGCTCACCGAATTCACCGGGTGCCAAAAACGGAAACGCATATTCGATATCGGCGGTGCCGGTTGAATAGTGGCTCAGTTCATCTTGAGCATGTTCGCGCAAGCGCAAACGCTCGCCGGCCAGGCCGAGGTCGGTGTACCACTGCATGCGTCGATCGCGCCAGTAACGATACCAGGCTGGCGAAGAATCGGGATGACAGAAGAACTCGATCTCCATCTGTTCGAATTCGCGTGAGCGGAACGTGAAGTTACGGGGAGTGATCTCGTTTCGAAAACTCTTGCCGACTTGCGCGATTCCAAAGGGTACTTTGACGCGCGTGCTATCGCATACATTCTTAAAGTTCATAAAAATGCCTTGCGCCGTTTCGGGCCGCAAGAACGCGCGATCGGCTTCGCCACCCAGAGCACCGATCGTGGTTGGGAACATCAAATTAAAATCGCGAGGCGGCGTGAGCGTGCCCAAGTGTTTGGCATCAGGACCCACTACTTGTTCAAAATCTTCGAGCGCCGACAATGTCTGCAGTTTGCTTTCGAAGCTCAGTTGGTCAAGGTCTTTGGCACGCAGCCCGAAGAACTTCAGCGCCTTGGCTTCGATCTCTGGTTGGGGATCGTTGTCGGTGATAACGGAGATGAAGACTCGCTGCGGTTCGGTCGGTGCCGCACCAGCTTCGCCGCCGTGCTGAGCAACTCGTCCGGTTACCCATAGGCCAACCACGTGATCCCACCGATAACGCTTTTGCGATTCACGACAGTCGACCATCTTGTCGCAGAACAGGTCGTAGTGACCACTGACGCGCCAGACTTGCGGATGCATGATGATGGAGCAATCCAAGCCCACCATCTCATACGCTTCTGGTGCACCTTGGGGAGCCGCCAGATCATCGTGGCCGCTGACCATATCGCGCCACCACGCATCTTTAATGTTGCGTTTCAGTTCAACACCCAAGGGACCATAATCCCAGAACCCGTTCAGACCACCATAAATCTCGCTGGATTGAAATACATAGCCGCGACGTTTGCACAGCGAAACGAGCTTTTCCATTTGCATAGTGAATCTCTGGGTGTGGATTTAGCTTTTTGGGGAGTGAGATGTAACTAAGCCGACGGCGTTAGCCGCGGTTAACTGGCCGACGGCATTAGCCGCGGTTAACTAAACCGACGGCGTTAGCCGCGGTTAGCCGACTGGCGGATCATATTTAAAGTCGGCGTGTGGCTACGATGCGAGCCAGGCCGGCCAGGTCTTTGTGAATGGTCGGTTGGCTCCACGCGGTGCGATCGATTAACTGGACGACGCGCTCGGCAATCATAGGCGAGATTTCCATCAGCAGCCAACCACCGCTGCGCACGCGGAGCACGCTTTGCTCGAGCAAGCGAACAATCACCTCGGTTCCTTCGGGTCCGCTGACCAAGGCGGACTTGGGTTCAAAATTCTTGACGTTTACGGGCAAGGCATCGTACTCAGCTTCGCTGATGTATGGCGGATTGCTAACGACGATGTCGAACGTTTTATCGGCCACGGCAGAGAGTAGATCGCTTTCCAGCAGCGTGATTTGTTTGGACAGGCCGTGGGTTTCGACATTACGTGCTGCCAAGGCCAGCGCGCTCTTTGACGTATCCAGGGCAAAGATCGTCGCACCGGACAGGGACTTGGCAAGCGAAACGGCAATGCTGCCGCTGCCAGTACCGACATCGGCGATTGTGAGCCCGGCGTAAGACTTAACTGGCTTGGGTCGCCACTGCTCGGGCTGTCGCTCAGCGTCGGTTTGTTCTGCGGCTGCGTCGGTAGCTGGTGCTGCAGAAGCAGAGGCAGGCGATGCAGATTGAGAATTGGCGGCCTCGGGAGCTAGCTGCGGCGCTTGGCCGGTCAGCTGTTTGGCACGATCGATGGCTTCGACCACCAGGTGCTCGGTTTCCGGTCGAGGGATCAGCACATCTGGATTGACTTCGAAGGCGAGTGAATAGAACTCTTTGCGGCCGACCAGGTAGGCAACTGGAGTACCTTCAGCCCGACGGCGCACCATTTCTTTGAACGAAGCTCGCACCTCTTCGGGCGGTTCTTCGGCGAAGGCTGTGTAGAGATCGATGCGGCTACAACCACGTGCTTCGGCCAACAAGACTTCGGCATCTAGTCTCGGCGAAGTCGAGCCATACTTCTTTAAATAGTCGGCAGTCCACGTCAGCAGCCGTCCTACGGTCCACGCTTCTGCGGTACTCATGATTCCTCCGTGTCATCACCACGTATCTGATCGCGTTCGTATTCCAGCAGTGCCGTCGTGACGGGCTGTAAATTGCCGGCGATAATGCTGTCCAGTTTATATAGAGTCAGACCGATGCGATGGTCGGTCACACGATTCTCGCGGAAATTATAGGTGCGAATCCGTTCACTGCGATCACCTGAACCGGTGAGCGTCTTGCGAGTATCTGAGCGTCTCTTGGCTTCTTCTTGACGTTTGTGATCATAGAGGCGGCTTTTGAGAACGCGGATGGCTTTGTTGAGGTTCTTGTGCTGGCTCTTTTCATCCTGACACTGGACCACGATACCTGATTCGTAGTGCGTCAAGCGGATGGCGGATTCAGTCTTGTTGACGTGCTGACCACCGGGACCTGAGGCACAGAATTTATCGATGCGATAGTCTTCGGGTTTGAGATCGATTTCGACGTCTTCAGGCTCGGCCAGCACGGCAACTGTAGCGGCCGAGGTGTGGATACGACCTTGTGTTTCAGTTTCCGGCACGCGTTGGACGCGGTGACCGCCGCTTTCGAATTGCAATTCGCGGAAGACGCCTTCGCCATCGAAGCCGAGGATGATTTCTTTGAAGCCCCCACGCTCTGAAGGGCTGGCATCCATGATTTCAACTTTCCAGCCTTTGACTTCGGCATTGTGTTTGTACATTTCGTACAAGTCACGAGCAAACAACGCGGCCTCTTCACCACCGGTACCAGCTCGAATTTCCATAACGCAACGGGCGCGGGTGGCGTCTTCGCCGCCGATGGTCATTTCCAAAAGTTCGTTCCACAGATTTTCACGTTCGGCCCGCAGATTTGGCAGCTCTTCCTGCGCCATGGCTCGTTCGTCAGCATCCGGACTTTCGGCCATGGCAGCCAAATCGCGAATATCGTCGCTCAGCTTTTTGTAATGGCGATATTTGTGGGCCATCTTAGCCAAAGTACCGTGTTCGCGAGCACAGGCGGCCATCTTATGAGATTGATCCATGATCTCTGGCTGCGACATGAGCTGCTCGAGCTCTTCGTAGCGCTTGAGTTTGCTCTCTAACTCTTCTCGGACATTCATGATTGGACCCCGATTCAGCAACGTTCAGGAGCGTCGCTGCTAACATTCGATTGGGAATTGGTCAAAGAGTACCCCAACGCAGCTACGCCAGCTATCGTTAGCTACATTGAAGAAAATGCGTACTCAGGGCTTGGGAAAAAGTGCCGAGTCGCATAGCCTGCGTGAACAAATGAAACAGAAGGTACGCATAAGGGACGCCCTGTGGCGAGCCCGATTATGCGTACCGCGTGATGGGTTGCAGGCGAGCTAAGCTACTTCTTTTTCCCTTTGCTGCTTTGCAAGCTGGCGTAGCTACCGGCCGCAAACTTCGACTGGAACTTCTCAATCCGGCCGGCAGTGTCGACGTATTTCAGCTTGCCCGTATAGAAAGGATGGCAAGCCGAGCAAATGTCGACCTTCAATTCCTTGCGGGTGCTGCCAGTGACGAACGAGTTGCCGCAGCCGCAGGTGACCTTGGTTTGATGGTAATTTGGGTGGGTGCCGTCTTTCATGGCGTTTTGTCTTTGCTTTGCACGAACTGGTTGTCTGGCGGTAGTGCCGCGATGCTCTCTTGGCAGAATCCCTCAATGTACCTACGGCCGCCCAGGTCCTCAAGGCCAAATCGGTGCCCTACGCTTCCCGTTTTCACACAGCCCGTCTGTCCCCCAAACATCCGCATTTGCTAGCAATTACTCCAAGACTGGGGACAGACCCCGCGCTGTAGAGCGGCTGTCCCCAGCCGCTCGGCACCCGGGAAGCATGCATCTTCCGACCCCAGGTCTGTCCCCGCAGGCATCCACATTGCTAGCAATCACTCCAAGACTGGGGACAGACCCCGCGCCGTAGAGCGGCTGTCCCCAGCCGCTCAGCACCCGGGAAGCATGCCTCTTCGGACCCTAGGTCTGTCCCCGCATGCATTCGAATTGCTAGCAATCACTCCAAGACTGGGGACAGACCCCGCGCTGTAGAGCGGCTGTCCCCAGCCGCTCGGCACCCGGGAAGCATGCATCTTCCGACCGCAGATTTGTCCCCCATCTCGAACCCGCGTCTGCTTCACCTCATTAGCGAGCACCGACAATCTCGCGGGGAAGGACCTCCGCTTCGGTCCATCTTCAAACCACGGGTCTGTCCGGACAGACCCCGGGATTTGAAGACGCACGTTCAATAGATTGCTGATTGCGACAGCAAATTGCCCTGGCCTCGCAGGCTGGACGCGGCGTATAATATGGCGTCAGTTGGAATCGACAGGAGTCTGAAACGACGAACGGATTCAGCGAGGTTGGCGAGCTAAACGCTCAAGTTTGTGCGCCTGGCAGCCTCGGTGTGTTGCATACAATCGGAAATCGGCGAGATGGACAGGACTGGTGGCCAGCGTGGCGACGATAACCACGTTTGCTTCTAGAAGCGTTCGCGAAGTCAACCCTCTGCGGTCATGGACAGCGCTCTTTCCCGACATGGAATGCGACGTACTTCTGAATTTTGCCCAATGGGTGCGGAGCCGGTCTGCTGGTTACCCGCCCTTAGCGTTCCATAGCTGTCCACAACTTGGTTTCCGCATTTAATGCATTCGCAGGGGAGTTAGTTCCATGCAAATTAATGGTTTGAGCAGTGCGCAAGCTGCGCAGAGTCTTTCAGGTACCAACCGCGGCTCCGCTAGCGGTCGTGCCAACCAGACAGCCGAGCCACAATCGACCCTGCCGGCCGATCAACTTGATTTGTCCGCCGAAGCCCAGGCACTCAGCCAAACTCAAGCCGCCAGCCAGCCCGATTCGGCCGAAAGCATCCGTTGGGATAAAGTCAATGCGTTGCGGCAAGCCATTGCCGAAGGCAACTATGACAGCCCCGAGCGCGTTTCCGGAGCCGTCGATAGTTTCTTGGACGCTTTTGCCTAAGAGCGGCGTAGACTCCGTCGCCCCAAGCGTAAAGCCCTCGGATTTCGTCATCACAGCCTGAGACAGCCAATGCATCCCTCGCTAACGCGACGGCTTGTGGTAATAATAAAGGAGGTCGCAACCCCTGGCGGGTTCGGCCGCGGAGCATGTTGCCCAAACTCCTTGATGCCTTTGCAGGTTTGATAACGGGTGAGCCAAAACAACGCCCTTCAGTTTGATGCTGTCAGCGTCTCGCAATCACCGCTGGATCGCTTTGAAGAGTATCTTCAGAGCCGCGGTCTGCGCAATACAGACCAACGTCGTTTCTTAGTCGAGCAAGTCTTCAGTCGCCATGAACACTTTGATGCCGATCAGTTGATCGAGCAATTGCCGCGCAAGGGCCAAACCAATCACGTCAGCCGACCGACTGTCTATCGCACTTTGAAAGAATTCGTCGATGCCGGACTACTGCGAAGTTTTGAACTGAACGGGCGCAGCGTTTACGAACATGATTACGGCTATCCGCAGCACGATCACTTGTACTGCGTCAAATGCCATAACTTGATCGAGTTTCAAAGTGATCAGCTGTTGCAACTGCGCGAAGAAGTTGCCAAAGAGTACCGTTTTCGCGTTCGTTCGCATCGCTTAATCATCCAAGGCATCTGCGAAGCCTGTAACCGTAGCGCCTCCAGAACTCGCCGCAAGCAAGACTTGGTCTAGCGCCTCCTTTCGCGCCGCGAAAGGCTCTAACGATAGCTGCCCCAAACCCACCACGGAAGCCAACTGCCAGGGGCATCCCAAGTGACTTAACCGATCACCAGACGGGTACGCTGTCTCTTACGCCCACGCAGCCAGCGCCGGGCAGCCAACCCTCCAGCCACCAGGCACCAACTGAGCGACATTGGTTCGGGAACCGCTGAAAACGAGATCGTGCTGACGTTGTAGCTCAGGAAGTTTCCGCCTCCGTCGGTGACTGGCCGAAACAACAACGCACTATTGGGCTGCCAAGGCAAGATGGCCGAAGCCAGGCTATCATCGATCAGCTGTGCATCAGCTAATGCTAAACGGCTATAGACACCGGACGACAGATTCAAACCCGTCTCCGCTTCCAAAACTGAAGAATACGTGCCGGTCGAACCCGTCTGGCTGATGTAACCAAACGCGATGTCATTGGGCTGAAACTGAAACCCCCGAACCGTGGTTTGAGCAGCGAACATGACGATTTGCGTCGACATTAAGCTATAAGGGAACATGGCCGGTGGCGTCGTTTCCAAATGCAACCGGACGTTATGCCAGGTTACGGAATAATAGTCGCTAGTAACTTTCTCGTAGATTTGATTGAGCGGCTGACCGGGCGCCAGCGCCGGATCAACAAACAAATAATCATCCCACAAGGGTGCAATGCGCAGCGTGGCATGCCCTTGGGCAAACGACTCAGTAAAGAACGTGTCGGCCCCAACTAGGTTAGTCAAATTGCCATTAGCACTGATGGACAACGAACCTAGATCGGTTCCAAAGTACTTGAACCCGCCGGGCAACGAACCAAAACTCGAACTGAAAATTTGGTCGTCGACTAATTGACTGTTGGCAACATACAGCGGCTGATTCAGCAAGGCGGTTGAGCCCGTCAGGGGATCAATTACCAGATCCGCATGCGTTAGTCTAGGCAAGATAGCCAAACAGACAAAAACGACGCAGACCGTTCGGGACGGCGAGTGCATACGAATCCCTTCGTGGCGACAGTTGACAGCTAAGGGGGCTGGGGAACTAAGGTAATATTGAAACCTCTTTGAAGGCCGGGTGCAAGAGCACAAAATTTCGTCCTCAAAGTCAACCTAACAGGAACCCAGAGTTGCCAAACGGGATTTTTTGAGGCGATCAAAATCGAAATATTTATTGTTGGGTATGAGCACACCCGAGTTTTTCGACCTAGGTTTGTGTTGGAAGCGGTTCCCTGACGGCTTCCACCATGCCCCAATCTGTGCCCCTTTCTCAAGATCTCTGTTTGGAGCCCCTCCCAAATGAAGATTCGTGGACTCTTCGTTGCTATTGCCCTGAGCGTAGTCTCGGCTAGCTGTGCGCAAGCACAAACTGCAACTCAAGGTTTCCGAGTTGTCGTCCCTTCCAGTCTTGCGATTGTGGCCCCAGGCAGTCAAATCCTGACCCACGATCAAACAGACAACAACCAGACGTTCAGCAAACAACGCTGGACAGTCAAGGGTAATGTGACCAACGGGGTTGCAGTTACCTTCGGCACGAACAGCCCGTTTGTTCACGACACTAACAACAGCATGCGTCGCGATGCGCAGCTAAATCTCGAACTGGCCGGTTCCCAAGGTCCAGCTCTCTGGACCGTGACCACGGCCACTGACGCCACCAACATCGGCTCGGCCGACAATGCCGCAGTCGTGGCGGCCTCGAGCAACGGTGTCGGTCGCGCCAACTTCGACTTGACGGTCACCTTTGTGACTGGTGAGTACGGAACGTTTGCCGCCGGCAATTACAACTTGACCGTCGTCGGTACCGTCTCAGCCAACTAACTTCACGCTGGCTGCACCATCCGCCGCCCCTGCTGTAAGCGGTGCAGCCTCATGCAACATCGATCGGAGTCGCTCCCCCTCAGCGACTCCGATCGTTGTGCATTTACCTGCGGCTTAGTCACCTCCCCCGCGCCGCGGGGGAGGTCGCAGACGAGGCGTTCAGCCGAAGTCTGCGGGAGGAGGCACAGCGCTACACGAGACCGTTGCGGTGTTAACCACCTGCACACAGGCTAAGACCCCTCCCGAATCTCGCAAAGCCTCGATTCGACCTCCCCAAGGCGAAGCCTTGGAGAGGTGACGCAACCGAGGCTAACTAACGCCCTCGGCTTAGTTGCAGAATTCATGTTGCGGTGCGTTGACGATGCTCCTATAAGATTGGCGTATTTTCGCCAACAGCACTCTATCTGGACTGCGTTGGATTGTGATGTTCGTTGCCCCTCAAGAACGTCTGCCTTGCATACACGATTTCTACTCAGCCGGATGACCTGCTTGGTGGCTCTTTGGAGCTGCCTGGGCGGCTGCGCGGACTCTTCACGCATAGCTCGCAAAGACGTGGCTGACCTGTATGCCGAAGCCTTGGCGTCGACCAATACTCAAGTCCAAGTCGCAGCAGCTCCCGCAGTAGATATGGGTACTAAGGGCATGATCATGCCCGCCTCCGATGAGCAATTGGTGACCAACGAGGCCGAACCGGTCAAGGTCGCGAACGTGCCTCCGGCTCCTCAACCTCTCGCCATGAGCTACCCAGCGCCCATGTTGGGACGCGTCAATGCAGACCCCGTTGTGTATCAGCCTGGCATGCGTCCCTATCAAGATGCTCCGCGGATCAATGAAGTCTTCGAAGAAACCGATATCCGAGAAGCCATTCAGATCTTGGCGACCGCCACCGGACTGCGAATCATCGTCGATGACCAAATCGGTGGCGTGACATCCGCGCAGTTGAACAACGTCACCATCGAAGAAGCTCTCACTCAGATCCTGCTACCACAAGGCTACATATGGGTCTATCGCGAAGGCGCCTATATGGTGGCTCCTCCCGATCCCCGTTCACCTTTGTATAGCTACATCTCGCGGCGCTTCCAATATATTCCCGTCAATCATCCGGCCACCAAGCTGGTTGAACTTTTACCCAGCCGCTACAAAGAATTTTATCAAGTCTCCAATGAACGCAACTTGATCATCATCGATGCGCCTGAATTGATCGGCCAAGATCTGGCGGCCCGCTTGCAAGAGCTCGATCAACCTATCCATCAAGTCGTGCTGGAAGCGATCGTATGCGTCACTTCACCCGAAAGCAATTTCCGCTTCGGCATGGATTGGAACCATGTCGTCAACATCGGCGGAGTCGATCAACTGAAACTCGGCATGAGCGGTCTGGCCTTCTCTGGCAACGCTAGTTCCGCCGGCACCAACAATGCCTTTGCCGACTTCGCTGTCACCTCAGCCTTCGTTCGACTACTGAGCCAACAAGGTTATGTAACCATTCGTGCGGCCCCACGCGTGACAGCCAAAGACGGCGAGAAAGCCACCATCTCGATTGCACGCGAATCCTTCTTTACCGTTCAACCCAACAACAACCAACTGTTCTTCAATAATAACTTCCAAAAAGTGGAAGCCGGTATCACCTTGATTATTACGCCTCATGTACGCGGCGATCTGGTAGCCATGGAAATCGAGAAAGCCGAAGTCAGCGAAGACATTCGCACCAACGAGCTTGCCTCGACGGAAACGACCAGTACGACATTCCCGGTCATCAATCGTCGCCAGGTCTCCACCAAAGTCGATGTGCACGACGGTCAAACCATCGTCATCGGCGGCCTGGTTCAACGTCAAACCGTCGACAAGGTTAACCGCGTGCCCTACTTGGGCAGTATTCCTGTGGCCGGCGCGCTGTTTCGCTCTGTCGAGAAACAAGAAAGAGATGTAGAAGTCGCTATCTTCATTTCACCACGCATCGTGCCTCTAGCCTCACCGACTCCGAGCGTCCTGCAATTGCCAGCCCCACCGGCGATGCCCTGATCCAATGCCGCGATGCTCCGATTGAAGGCTCGAAACAACTTCAAACTACATGGACGTTCTTCCATATGCGAGCCATCAACTTCGCTGCACAATTTGCCCTCGGTCTGGTGATAGTCCTGACATTCGGCTCTCTTGCTCGCGCTCAGCAACCCAAAGGCTTTACGATTCGGGAGTCGTTTGAGCCCACCTTTCAAATTGAACCTCTCGTCCAACGCGTCAATGGTCGCCGCGGCGATGTCCTGCGTTTTGAATTCAAAGTCGAAGCCACCAACAAAGACACCGAAGTCGATGTCGCCTTAGTCGATCTGCGCCAAGAAATTACGGGCCAGGTCGTGCATGATCAGGCTACGCAGATCAATGGCAATATCCAGTTGCTCAATCCTGGACGCTCGAAACTACAACGCAACATACCTTTGAGCATTCAAGGTATTGTCCGCGTACCGCAAGGCGATGCTAGTTTTTACTCATTCGGTGTGTTGGTGCGAGATATCGGCAACGCTCCAGCTCCACCTCCGAAGGTTGATTCCAACGGCAAACCACTAACAAATGCCGGCATCCAGTTCATTACCCAGTACGTTCTGCGCGTAGACTTAGAAGTCGAAGGCGCACGTGGTGACAACGTGGCCGACTTGTCGATCGAAGATGGTAAATTGACGACCTCGCGGGGATTGCCCAAGTTGAGCGTCATCATTCGCAATCCCAGCGATACGGCCTTCGAATACGAAATTAAGTCGCGTTTGAAAAGCAATCGCGGCCTGTTGCTCAAACCGGTGCGGATGACGATGCCGGTCCGCGCGTCGATGGAAACTGAAGATCGCTATCTTGGGCGCGTGTTGCCCAAGAGCGCCGTGCGCATGGAAGAGATCGTCAACGAGCCGATCCTCACCGGCCAGTATCAGATGGAAGTCGACTTGCTGATGCATGGCCGCGTCGTCAAGCAGCGGAGCTTCACGGTCACTGCGGACTCAGAAGATTTTCCGGCTCAGCAGGCACTGCTCAGCCGCACGGGCGAAGACCTTTACACAGCCCCGGTTTACTTGGAGATGTCGCAACTGCGAGGCGGCCAGCGTCGCATCACGATGGAGTTCTCGAACGTCAGCGACCATCCTCGCGAGATTCAGTTGCAGGCCGAAACCACGCGCGGTACCACCATGCCGGGTGTTATCATCCAGCCCGATACCTTTACACTGGCTCCGCACAGCAAACGCAAGATATCGATTCAAATGCGCGGCAAAGTAAACGCCACTGAACCAATTGAATACGGACACATAATCGTCAAAAACAAATCCGGCAATCGCGACTTCAGCGAGACCGGCCGCATGCCCATCGCCCTGCACTTCTCCGCCACACCGGCGCCCAATCTCGATCTGCAATCGCTGCGCTGGGTCTCGAATGATCGCTACGATTGCTTTCGCGCCAAAGTGGTCAATAATGGTCCGTACCATGCTGTGCTGGATGCACAGTTGACGATTGAATCCGAGACGGGTCAACGCATGCGCATCCCAGCTGGCTTTAATCGCTGGATTATGCCTGGCCAAGAACTCGATTTGGAATTCCGCCCCGATAACCCGTTACCACCTGGCAACTATCGACTGATCTCCGAGCTGCAAAATGGCCAGAACCCAATTATTAAAATGCAGCAGTTCGTCGTTAGCGATGTGGCGCAGCCGCGTCGCTGAGTTCAACCTGAGGCGATCGAGGCGCGGACCTTGAATCTCAGTGTGGAACAAATCTGGCAAAGGTACGATGCCGACGAAGCGCGGCTTAGTGCGCCGCTAACTACTCGCATGCTGCAATTGGCTCAACTGCAGCCCGGCATGAATGTCCTGGACCTGGCCACCGGTCGTGGGGAGCCGGCCATACCAGCTTGCCATCTGGTTGCTCCCAGTGGACGAGTCGTGGGTATCGATATCGCTCCCACCATGCTCGACATGGCTAGTCAGCGAGCGGCCGCCGAAGGTGTAGTCAATCTCGAACTGCTGGCCGCCAACGCCGAATCCCTTGCCGGCCTTCCCTCGATAACCTTTGATGCTGTCTTGGCTCGATGGGGACTGATGTACATGGACGACCCAGTGGCAGCGCTGCGCGCAGCTCGGCACGTGTGCCGACCCAATGCGCGCTTGATCGCGGCTCTGTGGGCGGAACCGCATCGTGTCGACTATTTCACTCTGCCGCGAGGTCTACTCGACAAGCATGTGTCGATGGCAGCGCCATCTGTGACCGATCCCGGTACCTTTCGCTTTGCTAACGTGGCGCAAATCGAACAAGATTTCCAGTCCGCTGGTTGGAAGATCGAGCTGATGGAAGAGCAGTATGTCGAAGTTATGGAGGCCAAGAACGATCAAGAGCTGATCGACTGGTGTCGTTGCTTTGGCCTGAATCGACTGCTAAAGGATCTATCTCCAGTCATTCAACAGTCGTGGGAGCAAGACCTAGTGGAAGCTTGCCGGAGGCGACGCGACGTTCAGGGCGTGGTACGATTAGGAGGAGTTTCGCGTCTGGTTGTGTGCAGGAATGACTCATGAGCAAACAATTGGAATTCATGGATTGCCCCAATTGTGGCAAACGTATATTGACTACGGCGACTGAGTGTCACCATTGTCATTGCGTTCGACGTACCCCGCTATCATCGAACCAGTCCAAGCAGATTTCCAGCAGCCGACCGCCGCGGCGGGATGACGACTTAACCGAACACATGTCGCTGGAACATGGTGGCTACGATAATTCCGACGACTTCGATTACGATAATTACCTGGCCGAAGAATTTGCTGATCAAGTCGATCAACGTCCACGGCCACGCATCAAGCTATGGGTATGGGTCACGGCTTGGCTGCTGATCATCGCGATGCTCTTTCCGCTGGTTCTGCAATTCATGTCGACGCAGTAGAATCCACCTCTCAATGCGATGACATCGTCCCGCACTTAAGCCTTGGAAAACTAGGGCGTCAAGAATGTTGAGTGGCGTTGTCTATGCGCAGCATCTCCAGCGCCACCCTAAAGTCTCGGCAATTCAATTGTTAACAGCTGACCATTGCGTAACTGCCTTACTTGGTATTACTGATGATCGCTTGCAATTGCTTAGGCAACTTGGCGATTTGATCTTCGGATAAGGTCTTACCAAATTCGCGTTTGGCTTTGTTCAGCGAGGCTTGAGTGGCCTTGAAGACTTTAATCTGATCGTCGGTGAAGCCAGCGATCGCAAACGCCTCAGCGCCTTGCTCGTTGACACTTTTGCCCATTGCCCGAGCCTCTTTCAGTCCTGCAGACCGTTTCTTTTCCAGCTCTTGATCGATCTCCGCTTTGTTGCGTTTGACGATGAATTCTTTAGCCGCTTTTCCCAGCACGTCATCGGCTTGCAGCTGCTGTTCGCTGGTCAGCTCGGCCTTAGCAAAGCTCTTGATCATTTGCTTGGTCAGCGACTTGATCTTCTTGTCTTGCTCGGGCGAAAGCGAGCTGCGGTTGGTAGTCTTCACTACCTTGGCAACTGGCTCAGTACTTGAATCTGCGGTAGATTTTTCCTCGTCTGCGACCGCAGTCTTTGCTTTCTCTTCTACCTGAGCAGAAGTTTTTTCAGACTTACTCTCGTCCTTGGCTGCTTTGTTTTTCGAACTGCTGGCCGAACTTGAACCGCTCTTTTGAGCGCAGGCTGGTGAACAGATCGCGACCAAAGCCAGTGCACAAACCAATGTGATGCGACTCATTTTGACATTCCTTTTTTCGAAGCATTGAAACGTACATACCATCAACTGGGTGGTAGTCCCACACTTCGCTTGAAGACTTAGCCGCGCGCTGCTTGGTCCTGAGGCGAGATGCAAAATCCCACACCTTTATGATAGGGACGTGTCAAGGGTCAACCGCCATTTTTTTTGCACGTGCGAGTATCAGGGAGGGCGAATGCTCCTGCTGAGCCCAACACCGTTATGAACAACGGACATAGGCTCGGGGGAGAAGTGGTGATGGAAGCATACGCGTTGGATGCTGCAAGCCGCGAGAGTCCCCGAGACTTTGTCCATTGTTCGGAGCGATGTTGGGCTCAGGAGGACCTTCGCCCTCCCGGTCACTCGTGACGGGCATGCGACTTGCCGGGTGCTGAGCGGCTGGGGACAGCCGCTCTACATCCTCCCCCGAGACTTTGTCCGTGCTTCACGGCGGTGTTGGGCTCAGGAGGACCTTCGCCCTCCCGGGCACTCGTGACAGGCATGCGACTTGCCAGGTGCTGAGCGGCTGGGGACAGCCGCTCTACGTCCTCCCCCGAGACTTTGTCCGTGCTTCACGGCGGTGTTGGCTCAGGAGGACCTTCGCCCTCCCGGGCACGCGTGACAGGCATGCGACTTGCCAGGTGCTGAGCGGCTGGGGACAGCCGCTCTACGTCCTCCGCCCGAGACTTTGTCCGTACTTCAAAGCGGTGTTGGGCTCAGGAGGACCTTCGCCCTCCCGGGCACGCGGTCGGTCGAGAAATTGGCTAGCGGGTGCGAAGCAGCTGGGCCTTCAACTCGTATTGGCCAGAGCCAAGCTCTTGAGGTGCGGTGCCAGGGACGTGGACCGTGGCGGTGGTGTTGGGAGGAATCGATATGCTCCAAGTGAATTGGCCATCGACGAGCTTCCAGTCGCTCTTGATCGCGCCATAGGGGCTCTCGTGTGTGGCCCGCGCCCACTTGAGGTCACCCACCACTTGAGGTCGCAAGACAATGTGTTTGAATCCCGGTTGCTGAGGATCGTAGTTGATACCCGCCAAAGCTTGGTAACACCAAGCTTCGAAGTTGCCCGAGAGAATCTTCTGGCTTTCACCGTTCATGCCGCCGTCCTGCGAATCGCTATCCCAACGCTCCCAGCTCGTGGTCGCACCTCGGCTAATCATGTATCCCCAACTCGGTCGCTCTGTGCGGGTCGCAATTTGGTAAGCGACGTCCGCGTGACCTATCTCAGTCAGCGTCTGCATCAACCACTGCATGCCAATCAAGCCAACCGACGTATGCCCTTGGTGCTTGTTCTTAATATCGTCAATCAGATTGTCGATGACCTGCGCACGTTGTTCGTCGGGCACCAGACCAAACGCCAATGGCAGAACGTACGAGCATTGCGTGCCGCTTTCGTAACGGGCGGTCTTAGCATCAAAGAAACGCTGATTGAACGCCTGCTTGACTCGATCAGCTAGCGCTCCGTACGTGCTTGCATCTTCTGACTTGCCCAGCAGTCGAGCCGTCCGCTCAACGATGCGACAGTTGTGATAGAAGTACGCTGTCCCCATCAGCGGACGCGACGTCGCCCCAAAGTTGCGATCGTTACCGCCGATAGACGCCGTATCCACCCAATCACCATAAGTGCAATGATCGAGCGTACCATCGGCTTTCAGATTCGTCTGCCGATGATAATCGACAAACTTCTTCATCATCTCATAGTTGTCGCGCAGCGGTTGATCATCGCCATAGAAGTTGTAATACCAATCGGGAATGATCGTGGCCACACTTGGCCAAATGATATCGCGACTATTGAATTGCCAGTATGGAGGCAAGATCTCTTGCAAGCTGCCATCTGCGGCCTGGTGCACGCGATAATTGTGCAGAAAGTGCGCATAAAAGCGGGCCACATTGAAGACCCAGCCTTCGCTTTCGCTCGTCTTGGCCGGATGGCCGGACCACGGCATGCGTTCATCACGATCCGGTTCCATCGGCACGCTACGATTCTGCATCCGCGTGCCCCACACACCATTGCGATACACGTGATTGACCAGTTCATTAGAACATTCGAACTGTCCGACTTCGGCATGATCGGTGTGAGTTACCAGGCCTGTAAAACTCTCGAGCGTAGGTTGGCCCGGAAAACCCTCGACTTGAACCCAGCGCGTTGCATTGCCACGAAATCGCGGATGCCATACCTCTTCGGCCTCGCGTCCAGCCAGCGTATAGATATCGGTATTCAGCGCGCTGCGGTCGTTGATCGAGTTCAGCAGCCCATCGGCCTTAACATTGAAACTGGTGCGCATCGACACACGCGTGCCCGCAACTCCTCGCACGCGAAGTTGCACCACTCCATAAAAGGCTTGACCAAAATCGGCCATCCATATTCCAGGCTTCGCTTCAACTAATTTGATCGGCTTGAGCTGCTTGATCACGCGAATGGGTTCGACTAGTTGCGATTCCAGTCGCCCGCCGGGCGCGGAAACTACACGGGCCGGCTGCCACTGGCTTTGATCAGCTTGGGCACCTTGAAAGTTCGCGGTATCCCAGCCAGGCATCTCGCGGCGTGCATCGTATTCCTCGCCATCGAACTCACTGCTGGCGCGAACAGGACCTTCTGTCGTCAGTTTCCAAGCGTCATCGCTGATAACCGTTTGCACTGACCCATCTTTGTATTGCACGTGCAGTTGCATCAACAGCTTGGGGTAACCGTAGCTGACCATCGGCATCGGCACTTGCGAGCGTGGTGCAAAGAACCGCGCGTTACTGAGCACCACACCCAACGTATTGGCCCCAGATTTTAATTTCTCGGTTACATCCATGGTAACCACCATCGCTCGTTGATCGTAGCCGGTTAGCGCCGGTGCCATCAACTGATCGCCAATGCGCTGACCATTGACATGCAGATCGAAGAATCCCAACCCACACACATGGGCTGTGGCAAATTCGATTGCATCTGGCTTGAGCTGAAACTCTCGACGCAGATATCGAGCCGGAAGTCGGCGATGTTCGCTGTGCCACTGCTCGCGCCACGGCATACCCCAGGGGGCGATACCCGCTTGGCCAAGTTCTTGAGCCGCGACCCAAGCCGATTTATCTAACGTGGCTGTTTCCCAGCCATTAAATCGTTCCTTACTGCATAGCCAATTCTTGTCTGAGTAGAGCACGATCGGTTCGCCACTATCCAGCTCAATGCGCACCGCACTGATCCAACCGCCAGGATTATTAGGCACATCCGCCCGCGCGTTAGTCGCCGCCGCTGCCAACTCATTATCTCCTGTCTGCAGATGCGGTGCGATGTCGACGCCCACCAAGCCGGGATGGCCGTGGCCTACACCAACTTGGGCTCCATTGACATAAAACACGCACATGTCGTCGCCCGCGAAGAAGGCGATGGCGCGCTTGACCTGGCGATCCGCTGGCAGAGTGACTGTGCGGCGAAAGTATCGCGTGGCCACCGGTGCATCATGGGTCGCGTTGCCTTCCGGGTACCACAACCAATTGGCCGACTTGATGTCCGCAGTCGAGATGCCATCGTCGCCCGCTTCGTCCAAACCGATCCACTGGGCACCTTGCCAATCCTCGGCTTTCAATACACCCATCGTCCAGAGCGCAGGCTGGCTCCAAGCAGATGCTTGTTGTTGGCCATCCCAAACTTGAACCGACCACCAACATCGCGCATACGAGTTCAAGGCTTTGCCCGCATACTTGACCAAGATCGACTGATCGCCAGCCACTTTACCTGAGTCCCATAGATCACCACGTTGCTCGCTCAGCAGTTCTGGTCGGCTGGCTACCAGGATGCGATAAGCTGTTTGTTTGAGGTCGCGCAGCTCCGGACTAGTAGCGATCAGCTTCCAACTCAAACGCGGCTGCCGGACATCAATACCCAGCGGCTCGTGCAAGTGCTCGCACGTCAGGCCCCCGACCTTCAGTTGGCCAGACTTGTTGGACTGTGAATATGCAATCGACTGACTGCCACAGGTAATCGTCAACACCACCATCATTCCAACGACACGCATCAACATGAGAGGCTCTTTTCCGGTAGGGGTTTCGTTTGGAATTGGAAAGGGAGACTAAACGGTTGCAAACAGATCGCGAAACTGAACGGTTTCAGAAACATTATCGCATTCATTGCACTGTTCCCAATCGATCCAGATGTATTCGATACCCACCCAACCGACATAGTGTTGTTCTTGCAGCAAGCGCGCAATGCGGGAGTAATCGATCGTGTTGCGGGCGAAAGAAACTTGCAATCGTCCTGGGGCTGCGCCACGCACATGAAAATGACTGGCATAAGGTAACAGAGGTTCAACGACGGAATCGAGTAGTCCCGCGCGAATGAAGTGCGTGTAATCGAGTGTCAAGGTCAGGCCGGGCGTGGCCTGCACCAATCGCTCGGCCGCTGCTGGATTGTCAGCGATTGAACCGACGTGCGGTTCAGTACCAAAGACGATGCCCTGCGACCTGGCAGCTTCTACACGCCACGCCAGTTCATCCGTGCTCCGCCGGAACGAGTCCTCGTAGGTCTCTGTTTCGAAATGCACGCCAGGCAGCGCAGTGACATGCTGACATCCACACGCCAGCGCATAATCAAGCGTGCATTGAAACCACTGGCGGGCCTGGGCACGCGGTTTACTTTCAGGATGATTGATGGCCAGAGGTCTAAAATCAGGCGCCATCTGCAGAAAGACATCGGCAATCTTCAGACCTAGATCTTCTGCCTGCTGACGCAGTCGACGCGCTGATGCCTGGATATCAGCAAACTCCTGCGAGGGCCACCGGTGCGAACGACCTTCGAACAGGCCAATGTCGACGCCCTTGAATCCAAGCAAGGCAATCAGCTTCAGCGATTGCTCATGCGTCAGAAGTGGAAAGGTAAAATCT
This sequence comes from Rania fehmarnensis, assembly GCF_056494185.1. Lineage (NCBI taxonomy): Bacteria > Pseudomonadati > Planctomycetota > Planctomycetia > Pirellulales > Pirellulaceae > Rania > Rania fehmarnensis. The sequence goes on along the minus strand of NZ_CM151398.1, from coordinate 997,029 downwards.
GCGCAAGCTAGTTTGAAAGTGCTCATCGCTGATCATCTCCAGGCAGGATAACGTCACTCCGATTCCATTCGGCCGCAGCCAGGTAACCACCATCGATCACCAACGAAGTCCCGGTGATACCGGCTGAGTCTTCGCAAGCGAAATACAACGCAGCCCGAGCCACTTCGCTCGATGCCAGGGCTCTGCCCATCGGTACGCGATGCAAGCGATCGGACAAGTTTTGTTGAAAGTTAGGACTCATGTGGTGCCGCAACATGGGCGTATCCGTAATGCCGGGACAGATGCAGTTGCAACGTAGGCCATCGACTGCATGATCCAGCGCGATCGAACGACTAAGTCCTAACACAGCATATTTGGAAGCAGTGTACGCAGGCGTTGATGCCTGGCCGACAAAACTGCTGATCGACCCGAGGTTCACGACATAACTACGACCAGCGCGGCGCAAATGCGGCAGGGCGAACCGAACGGATAAGTAGATACTCCGCAAGTTCACAGCCATCAACTGATCCCAATCGGTCACCGCATAGTCGTCAAGTGTGCCGATATGCACGATCCCCGCGCAGTTAACGAGCGTGTGCAAACCACCAAACCGATCGACCGCTTGCTGAATCGAATTCTCGATGTCGCTTTCTCGACTAACATCGCAGTGGCTGAAGCTGGCCTGGCCGCCGGTGGCCTGTATTTCAGCTGTGATTGCCTGGCCGCGTTCCAGTTGGATATCGGCCAAGAGCACGTTGGCCCCTTCGCTGGCGAACAGCCTGGCTACCGCTTCGCCGATGCCAGAGGCAGCTCCACTGATCCAAGCTGTTCGACCAGACAGGCGGCCCGTCATGATTGAGCTCCAGCAGTCAAGCGTTGCCATTTCGACTGAAAGCCAGGGCGATGCAAGACATCGGGATTGACCAATCCACGCGGTCCGCGGCGATAGGATAGATCGATCATCGCCTGGCAAGCACAGCGACCAATATCGCGAAAGAGTTCATCGGTCCACGCTATTGAGTGCGGAGCCAACATCACATTATCCAGCTCCGACCAACGACTGGGCGCGGTCAGCGGTTCGCCGACGAAACAATCCAGAGCGGCACCCGCAATGCGTCGTTGGACAAGCACCTCGTGCAAGGCATTTTCCTCGATGATACCTCCACGAGCCGTGTTGATTAGAAACGCGGTTGGTTTCATCAATGCTAACTGCGGGGCAGCGATCAAGTTGCGAGTCTGGTCATTCAAGGGACAGTGCAGCGATACAAAATCCGATTGACTCAGCAGCTCATCCAGCGAGGCAGATCGACAGCCAGCCTGTGCAATCGCTTCGGCTGACAGAAATGGATCAAATACGAGTGGTGTTTGCATGCCGAAGCCCGACAGGACTTTCACAACTGCTTTACCAATGCCTCCAAAGCCTACCAAACCTAACGTGCGATCGCGCAGCTCGCTGCCCATGTATCGACTCCGCGCATCCCAATCGCCGCTACGCACAAGCGCATCTTTGGTACGCATCTGATGCGTCAAGGCCAGCATCCAACCCACGGTGGCTTCCGCCACTGAGTGATCGACCGCGCCGGCCGTGATGTATAGAGCGACATTCGCCGCCGTGCAGGCAGCCACATCGACACTATCAAAACCAACTCCAAAACGCACGATGGTCAACAGATCTTGGCTGGCGGCTAAACTGGCTGCGGTCACGCGCGGCGACAGCACAATCGCACCTTGATAACCATCCAGTTGTTCCGCGGCAATCTCCGCTTGATGAGTCTTGAAACGTTCGAACTGAATGTGCGCATGTGATTGAAACAAATCGAGTCCGATGTCGCGATACTTCAGCTGCCCAGTCGCATCGAAGAAGTCGGCAGTGAGAGCCACGCGGAACTGTGGCAGCATGTTATTCATTTCCATGGGTTCCCTTCCACCGTGGCACACCGCTCGTCGACGATGATCCGTTCAGGCATTGGCCCCGCATAAACCCACAGCATTTCCATGGTGCTCTGGGTATTATTGATGAAGTAATGCACGCGACCGCGGGGCTGTAAGGCTGTTTGGCAATCTTGCATTTGATACCGGCGACCTTCGACGACGCAGGTGGCTTGGCCAGAGATGATACAGATTGATTCATCGAAATCATGCACATGTGCCGGCAAACGTCCGGTAGGATGAAACAGTCCGTACCCGCCGCTCATCTCTATACCGGGCATCAAGTTCGAATTAAAGAAGTCGATAAACTCGGTATTGGGACCCGCCGCAAAACGCTTGGCAGTGACGAAGCGATTGACACGTTCTGCTCCAGGCACGCCAGTCGACTCATTGGGCATCGTGCGCCGCGGGAAGAATTTGCTCGACAGCGTGCGCAGCGGATCGTCGCTGGCCAAAGCGATATGAAAGACAGCTGGCAGAATTGTCGATGTATTGCGCGCCGCATGAACCAGCCCGGCTGGGACCACGACGTTATCAAGCCGATTGAGTGTATAGCTGCGGCCTTCGACTTCGATCTTGGCCGAACCACTCAGCAGCGTAATCGACTCACTAAAGGTGTGACTGTGGGCAGGTAAAACTGCGCCGGGCTGAAAGGTGACCTGGCCCGTAGTCAATTGTCGAGCCTGATTCTGTTTGCCCACCAGGCAATCAAAGGCGACACCGGGTGCAAGTTCGATAGCCGGTCGTGCTATAGGCGCGGCCATCACTTCAGGTCGATCAGGCCGCATCGATTCCGCAGGCCGAGAAAGCGGCGCGGCAACAGTGCCAGTGGTACCAGCCGACAAAGAAGCGTTCAGCGAACGATCGCGACCAACTACTTCCAAGGCCCCGCGCAGCGAACGAATGAGCAAGCCCGCATCGATGCCCAGGCCAATCATACGAAAGCCCTGCGCCTGCCGCTCGCGCAAGTTATCATGACTGGTGGCAATCAAGCCACAGTGTTTACCAGCGGCTCGGAGCGTATCTTTCATGCTGAGAATTTGCTGGGCCACGCCCGGCCCTTCCCATTGGCCGCGCGAACCAGCGGTCGACGAAAAATCGGCTGGTCCAAAGAAGAACAGTTCGCTGCCTTCGACATGCGTCATCAGCGGCACTTGCTTGACCGCTTGAATCGTTTCCAAGATGGGCACCACCAACACATGTTCGTTGGCTTCCGCGGTGTGCTCTACAAAACACTGTCCCCAACACGTGGCACGCTCGGCCCCAATTCCACGCAGGCCCTCCAGTGGATACCGAGAATAAGCGATCGCTTGTTTGAGCTGCTGGGCCGTCTCAATCCATGGAACCACCACTCCATCAGCACCGATATCCAGCGCGCGCTTGATCAGACCACCATTGAGTTCCGCGATGCGCACCAGGGCGACCGTATCACTCCGCACGGTGGCCCGCAAGTGTTCAACGATTTCTTTCCAGTCCAGATGGCCATGTTCGGCATCGATGACGACCCAGTCGAGTCCCAGAGCGACGGCCATTTCGGTGATGCTGGCCGACTCGAGCGTGACCCACAGCCCGAATACGGGCTGGTCGGTCGCAAGTTTAGTGCGCAACTTTTGAATAGCGCTGACCTTCACGTTTGCCCGACCTCCGCCTAGAATCGACCGCCCGTAAACTGATTATCAGTTATACTCTATCTGATTATCAGCATTTGTGATTGGGCGCATGGTAATAGGTAGAGTATGAAGCGTCAAGCAAGCGTAGAGCGGCTAATGGAGTTGATCGGCCAAATGGAATTGGAAGTTGGCGATCGCCTGCCCAATATTCGCGAATTGGCCAAACGGCTCGGGGTCAAACCTACCGAAGCCCGCGATGGGCTGCTGCAAGCTCAGGTGATGGGGCTGGTGAAAATCCTGCCGCGGTCGGGGGCCTACGTTCAATCGCTGACCTATGCCACTTTGGTTGATGCCGTGTCGACCACGCTGGGCCCTGCCCTGCTGCAACAAGACCATAACTTGTTACAACTGTTAGATGCACGTCGCTTCATTGAAGTCGAACTGGCGGGTCGCGCGGCCAAACGTCGACGTTTGGAAGACCTACTGCCGGTGCGTGAAGCGCTCCAGGCGATGGCGAGGATTCCACAAACACGTCGGCGCTTGGATTATGTGCAAGCCGACATTACGTTTCATACCGAGATTGCCAAACTGGCCGACAATGGTCTGCTGCTGACCTTTCAACAAGCCACCCTCCAACTACTGCAACCCCATCTGGTCCAGTTGTCATGGACCAGTTCACGGCGTCAACGCACCGATCGCTCGCACACCGCGATCTACAAAGCCCTCGTCGACGGCAGCACCCGCGCCGCCCGCGCGGCCATGCATGAACATCTAACCTTGGCCTACGAGAGTTTGTTAAGTCAGTTGAAAATCTGAAACCGGCGATGCTTTGGAAGGCAGATCTCACTGCAGTGCAGAGCCAAGCCCAATTCGGTACACTGGGGCCGCATGCCCAAGTGCGCAAAGTGGGTGTGCGTGCCTATTTCATTCGAGGAGTATCATCGTGTTTCGTTGCGTTATCTTCAGTTTGATTCTGTTGTGGTGCGCTGATTGGACTAACGCTGACCAACTGCATTTTGCGGCCACCGGCTGTGGGCCATATCAGGATGACGAAGAGCCGATGCTGGCTCACTATGTCCAGTTGGTCAATAGCGATCCGCAAAGTGAATTTCTGGTACACCTGGGCGATGTGGTGACAGGTTCCAAGAAGCAATGGCCGGAGGCGCAATACGCCAAAGTCGCCAGCATCCTGAAGAAATCCAAGAAGCCCGTGTATGTCGTGTTAGGCGACAACGAATGGAATGACCTGGACAACCCCGCCGAAGGACTTGAATTTTGGAATCGACAATTTCGCGATTTCGACCAGCACTTTCCCAAAACGCATCAGCTGGAAAAACAAGCCGCCCGCACAGAGAACTTTGCCTTTGTTTCCAAAGGTGTGCTGGTGATCGGTTTGAACATTGTCGGTGGTCGCGTGCACGACGCGGCGGAATGGGAGCTACGCTTGCAGCAGGATGCCGACTGGGTCAAGCAGCAACTCGCTAAACATGGGAACGACGTGCGCGCGGCCGTCTTACTGGCTCAGGCCAGGCCAGCTCCGGCCCATGAAACATTCTTCAAGCAGTTGGCCGAACAGTGCAAGGCATTCAAGAAACCCGTGCTGTATCTACATGCCGATGGTCACGTCTGGCAACTCGAGAAAAGTTGGCGTGCCGACAATTTGTGGCGTGTGCAAACCGACCAGGTCCGGTCGAATCCACCTGTCATTGTCAGCGTGACGGAAGATCCCAACGAGCCTTTTCATTTTGATCGCGGTCTGGATATCGGCTCGCGACGAGAATTATTCATCGATGATTTGTTGATTGATAAACTAAATGGAGCCACGCTCAAACAACATCGTCCGCAAGCCCGTGAGCTATCGATCACTTGCGACCAACCCTGGGAAGGCAACACGTCAGCTTACTTCACGCTCTTCAGAGACGGCGACCGTTTTCGCATGTACTACCGCGGCGGTCATTTTGACGAAGCCACTCAAAAGATGGCTCACGCCGAAGTCACTTGCTATGCCGAAAGCCAAGACGGTATTCACTGGACCAGGCCCAAACTAGGTCTGTTCGACTACCAGGGCTCCAAGGACAACAACATCATCCTGACCGGCGAGGGGACACATAACTTCACGCCCTTCCGCGATGCCAATCCGAACTGCGCTGCAGAAGCCCGCTACAAAGGGCTGGCCGGTGATCAGCATGGACTAAAAGCCTATCAGTCTCCTGATGGGATTCGCTGGTCATTGATGAAACCTGAGGTGGTCATCACCCAGGGCGACTTTGATTCCCAGAACCTGGCTTTCTGGCATCCGGGACAACGCCGCTATGTGGCTTACCATCGCAAAGGTCGTGACGGCGTGCGCGATATCATGTACTCCGTATCGTCGGACTTTTTGAAGTGGAATGATCCTCGATTCCTGAGCTACGGAGACGCACCGAGCGAACACTTGTATACCAATGCGATTCAGCCGTACCTGCGTGCTCCGCACTTGTTGATCGGCTTTCCGACACGCTATCAACCCAAGACGCAGCAAGTCGAACCGATCTTGATGACCAGCCGAGATGGCTTGAACTTCAAGCGCTGGAACGAAGAACTAATTCCTATTACCGCTCCAGAAAATCGTGATGGCAATCGCAGCAATTACATGACGTACGGTTTGCTGCAGTTGCCCGGTGATGACCAGCAGCTTTCGCTGTATGCGACCGAAGCTTACTACGCTGGCCCCGGCAGTCGCGTCCGTCGCTTTACAATTCGCGTCGATGGCTTTGTGTCAGTCCACGCTGATGGTACTGCTGGTGAACTGCTAACGAAAGCCTTCACCTTTGCCGGACAGAAGCTGCATCTGAACTATGCATGTTCTCCCGGTGGCTCGCTGCGTATCGAGGTTCAAGACAAAGCGGGACAACCACTAGAAGGCTTTCGCCTGGCTGATTGCCAACGCCTGAGAGGCGATAGCGTCGATCAAGAAGTCATCTGGTCTAAGCCACTAGCAACCTTGGAGAATATGCCCATCCGCTTGCGCGTAGAGCTACAACAGGCAGACCTTTACTCAATTCAGTTTCAGCCGTGAGAGTATCACTGGTTAGGCGTCTAAGCCGTAGGCGTTAGCCTCGGTTATCTACACCGTCACGGTCGGTGAAGGCAACCGGGGCTAACACCGGCTAACGCCCTCGGTTTAGTTGATATCTAAGACATAGCATTGCAATTTGAACGAGCGGATCTACCACTCCACAAGCGGCGACATAGGGTCACTCTCTCACCGCAAATACACTTTGATAACATTCTACGTTTTGGCGCATCACATGCTGCAGCTGATTTGATTTATGGTCTAATGTGCGAGGTGGCCGATGTTTTGTTTGGATGCTTGGCAAACAACTCTATGATGCATTCTATATGCGTTGTGGGTTTGTTATTGCCAACTATACTGCGAGCTCGACTGTGACTTATTTTGGCCGTGAGCTCTTTTAAGTTAACAGCTTTGCACGATTCCAACTTTTTGATTACACAACATCGGGCGCGGTTATGCACAACGAGCTTACCTCTCCACGTATTATTACGAGTATTCTGGTTACTGATCAGGAACAAATACTGTCCGACTGGCTAGAGCAGCTGAAGGAACAAGGGTTTGCCAATTCAACTACTGCGGAAGCCAAAGAGCTGAGGCAGCAAGCTGTCACCTTTGTGAATTTGCTGAGCGCTGCGCTGGAGCAGGATCCCGCAGGTCGCACGCATACGAGTACTTGGGCACCGGTGCTTGAGTACTTGGAAAACCTGTCGCACACTCGAGCCCTTCAAGGCTCGTCGGCGGCTGATACGGCCACGTTTGTATTCTCGATCAAGCGTCCGCTGTTCGCCGCGATCCGTCGCCAAGGAACGATGGATGCGAATTTGATGACCGACGAAACTTGGAATGCGAGCGAATTGATCGACAAGCTCGGTGTCCATACATTCAATGCCTATCTGTCTGGGCGCGAACAGGTCATTCGCCGGCAACAAGAAGAACTGCTGGAACTCTCGACACCGGTGGTCAAGATTTGGGACGGCGTGTTGGCCCTGCCGATGATCGGCACGCTGGACAGCTCGCGGACGCAGGTGGTTATGGAAGCTTTGCTGCAACGGATTGTCGATACCGGTTCAGAGCTAGCCATCATCGATATCACCGGAGTACCCACGGTTGACACCTTGGTAGCTCAACACTTACTGAAGACCATCACGGCCATTCGTTTGATGGGAGCAGAGTGCATTATCAGCGGTATTCGGCCACAAATTGCACAGACCATTGTGCACTTGGGCGTTGATCTTCAAGGTGTCACTACCAAAGCGACTCTGGCAGATGCGCTGGCGCTGGCGTTCAAGAAAGCTGGTCTGACCGTTACAAGGAATCGGGCATGAATCACTCCAGCAGTGAGCGCATTGCGATCCTCAAGCTGGAACAGTTCTTGATTGTAACGATCCAGGTGGACATGCAAGACAAGTTGGCCATGATGTTGCAAGATGATTTGACGGCGCGTATCTCGCAAACTGGGGCCAAAGGTGTACTGATCGACATTTCCGCGCTCGATATCGTCGACTCATTCGTGGGGCGCATGATCGCCAACATCTCAACGATGTCGCGAGTGATGGATGCGCATACGGTGTTGGTAGGTATGCAACCAGCAGTGGCCATCACGCTGGTGGAATTGGGCATGACGTTGGAAGGCGTACAAACTGCTTTGAACGTTGAACGCGGACTGGCCATGTTACGAAAGACGGCGCAGTTGGCGGATAGCATTTTCAATGATCCTTCCGAGTCTGACGAGGCGGGCTGTGAAAGCACAGGCTGATACTGGCGAAATGGCGGTCCAAACAGAAGCGGACATAGTGCAAGTACGACAAATGGTACGCACCTTGGCCCTGTCGGCTGGCTTTGGATTGGTCGATCAAACCAAGATGGTCACCGCCGCTAGTGAACTGGCTCGCAATATCGTCAAGTACGCAGGTGTAGGAACCATGCAGTGGCAGATCGTCAAACAGTTGAATAAATCAGGTTTGCGACTCACCTTTGCGGATGAAGGTCCAGGAATTGCGGATATTGGCTTGGCGATGACCGATGGTTGGACCAGCGGTGGCGGCTTGGGTTTGGGTTTGTCGGGATCCAAGCGTTTGGTAAACGAATTTGAAATTGAATCGGCGCCGGGGTTGGGCACCAAGGTAACGATCGCCCGCTGGAAAACCTAAGCTATGGAGCATCATACGCAACTGACGATCGACGAAGTGTCTCAAGTTGGTGGTGCTCGCCGTCAAGCAATGCGAATGGCCGAAGCTGCTCAGTTGGACAGCGTCACTGCGGGCAACGTCGCGATTATCGTTACCGAACTAGCCACGAATCTGGTGCGCTACGCTCAGCGCGGCAGATTGTTTCTGCGCTGCTCTCCAGCGGAAGGCTTTGAAGCTATCTCTGTCGACCACGGTCCGGGGATGGATGTGCAACGCTGCTTGCAAGATGGTTTCTCGACCGGAGGCTCGCCGGGCACCGGACTTGGCGCCGTACGTCGATTGGCGCAAGAGTTTGATGCTTATTCCATCGCAGATAAAGGCAGTGTGATCGTCGCTCGCGCCCACCCTCGCCCAGCGGCGAATGCACAGTCCGCTGCACGTATTCAGTGCGCAGCGATATCACTACCAGCTCCTGGTGAAAGTGAATGCGGCGATGCTTGGGCCATGATGACCAGCGATGATCACTTTCGCGTCGTAGTCTCCGACGGTCTGGGCCATGGTCACGAAGCAGCTGTGGTCAGTCTGCAAGTCCTGAAACAGTTTCGTCAGCCGACAATCAACTGGCACCCCAAATCCTTCCTTGAACAGACTCACCAAGCGCTCAGTGGTACTCGTGGTGCAGCCGTAGCGGCGGGCGTGATCCATCACGAATCCGGTCAGTTCACCTTCGCCGGAGTCGGTAATGTGGCGGCCACCATCATCTCCCATCAGTCCAGCAAAGGCTTAATGTCACACAACGGCACTCTGGGTTGCCGCATCCGTACCGTTCAACCGCTGGCCTATGACTGGCCGCCCGAAAGTTTATTGGTCATGCATTCAGATGGGCTGATGTCGCGCTGGAGTGAAACAGAGTATCCCGGCATTTTGACGCGACACTGCGCGATATTGGCGGCTACGCTGATCCGAGATTTTTGCCGTGGCCGCGATGATGTCACCGTAGCAGTCGTTCGCCGTAAATAATTCGAAATGAGTCGTTTATTCATTACTATTCCACTGAACAATGTCGATCCAGTTCCAACCCATTGAGCACACCATGGATGACAGTCGGATTGCCGGTGCTGCCACTGCAGACTGGAAAAGTCGTTGCGAGACTTTGACGGCTGAACTTGCAATTCGGCAGCGTGAAGTTGTCATGCTGGAAGAAGAACTAAGTGAGACCAATCGTGGAGTCGTGGCGCTGTATGCAGAGCTGGACGCTTACAGCGAACAACTGAAAGAGGTCAGCGAGCTGAAGAGCCGCTTTCTGACTTACATGAGCCACGAATTTCGAACGCCTTTAGGTGCCATCCAGAGCATGGCACGAATTCTGATCGATCGCATGGATGGTGAGTTGACCAGCGAACAAGAGAAGCAAGTTCGCTTTATCGAAAAGGCCTCGGTGGACTTGAGCGATATGGTCAACGATCTACTGGATCTGGCTAAGATCGAAGCTGGCCGCGTGACGATTGCGCCCGCCTGGTTCGATATGGTCGACCTGTTTTCTGCGATTCGTGGTCTCTTCAAACCGATTATCGTCCACTCGGGTGTGTCGCTGGTTTTCGTCGACCCCCACGATGTACCTTCGCTCTTTACGGACGACTCCAAGCTGTCGATCATTTTGCGCAATCTTATATCGAACGCTTTGAAGTTTACCCATCAAGGACAAGTGTGCGTGACGGCCAACGCGGTCGAAACTGACAAGATTGCCTTCGCCGTTAGCGACACAGGCATCGGTATCTCCAAAGAATATCTCCCAGCCCTCTTCGATGATTGGATGCAGATCAATTCCAGCGTGCAAAAGCGACTGCGAGGCTCGGGGCTGGGGCTGTCCCTGTGCAAGCGCTATGCGGAATTGTTGGGAGGAGTCATCAAGGCCGAAAGTGAACTGGGAAAGGGATCGACGTTCACGCTGATTATTCCCAGGGAATATCACACGCAAGAAAAGCCACCTGGCCCGATTTCCACCAACGCAACTCAAACGCCAGGACCATCGCCATGAACAGGCAAACATCTGCGATGATACTGATCGTTGACGACAACGAAGTCAATCGCTACAGCACTGCTCGCATCCTTAAAGCAGCCGGCTACAGGACGATGGAAGCGGCTACAGGCCAAGACGCTTTGCTCAAGAGTCAGGAACATCCTGATTTAGTGCTGTTGGATGTCAACTTGCCCGATATCGATGGATTCCATGTGTGCAAACTGCTGCGCGGCAATCCACGAACTGCCGATATCCCAATCGTGCATACTTCAGCCACCTTCGTCAGCGATGATGATCGTATTCTAGGCCTGGACGTGGGCGCCGATGGTTACTTGACGCGACCGATTGAACCCCGCGTGTTGATCGCCACCATCGGTGCCTGCCTGCGAGCTCGACATGCAGAGGTGGAACGTCAGAAATTTGTGACGTTGGTCGAGCAAAGCCGCGACTTGATCGCCATCTACAATGCCACCGGTTCACCGATTTACATGAATCACGCAGGCATGAAGCTGGTGGGGATTGAATCGCTAGCTGACGCCTCAATTTCTCACCTGCGCGAACTGTTCTATCCCGAAGACCTCCAATGGCTCGAGCGAGACTTCTTGCCTAAAGTTGTACGGCAGGGCCACGCTGAATGCGAAGTGCGTCTGCGCAACCGGAACTCGCAAACAAGCGTGTGGGTCAACTGCAGCCTGGTCATGCAGCAAGGTCAAAACGGCGAAGTAGCTGGCTACTCGGCCGTGTGTCGCGAAGTCTCGGAACAAAAAGCTCTGGAAGAAAAGTTGCGCACAGCTGTCACCGATCTAGCCGAATCCAATCGCAAGATGAATGAATTCTTGGCTACCCTAGCGCATGAACTACGCAATCCGATGAGCCCCATTCGCACAGGCCTGGAGGTGATTCGGGTCTCTGGCAGCGATATAGATACGATTCAAAACACGCGGGCCATGATGGAGCGACAAGCGTTGCAACTGATCCGCTTGATCGATGACCTGTTGGATCTATCGCGCATTACCCAAGGCAAATTGAATCTGCGCCAAGCTCAGTTTGATTTGGCTGATGTCCTGGGCAGCGCTGTCGATGCGATCCGCCCGGCTATTAGCGAAGCCGGCCATCGTCTGCACACAGTCCTTCCTGACAAGCCAATATTTTTGACGGGAGATCCCAATCGCCTGGCACAAGTCTTTGCCAACATTCTCAACAACGCCGTCAAGTATACGCAACAGAATGGAGAGATCGTGATCCGAGCACGATGTGAAGAGAATTTCGCTATCGTCTCGATCAAAGATAACGGCCTGGGCATTCCGGAGTCGATGAAGCACGAGATCTTCGAGATGTTCACGCAGATCGATCGCTCCATCGAACAGGGCTACACGGGCCTGGGTATCGGATTGACGCTCGTCAAACGCCTGGTCGAGTTGCATCACGGTTCTGTGTCGGTAACCAGCGCCGGACCCAATGAGGGCAGTGAGTTCGTCGTCAAACTGCCTTGTGAAACAGCCAACTGTCGCGATGCCAGTCAGAAGCGCGAATTGACGCCTATGCCACATGTGCGTCATCGGGTGCTGGTGGTCGATGACAATCGTGACTCAGCTGTGTTGCTGGGCCTGGTTCTAAAAGTCTTAGGCAACGATATTCAATTGGCCCACGATGGACTGGAAGCGGTGGCCGCCGCCGAGATGTATCGACCCAGTGTGATCCTGATGGACTTGGGCATGCCCAAGATGAATGGCTACGACGCTGCCCGCGAGATTCGTCAGCATCAGTGGGGTCAAAATATCGTGCTGGTCGCGCTGACCGGCTGGGGACAAGACGAAGATAAACTTCGCACTCAAAACGCTGGCTTCGATTTCCACTTGACCAAACCGGCCGAACCTTCGGCCATTCAAGAATTGCTAAACACCATCGATACGGTGGTATAGCGTCTCCTTTTGCTCCGCAAAAGGAAACTTGCCTGTTGCGGATTGGGAGTTGGCTAACGCACCTTTCGCGGAGCGAAAGGAGACGATTAGGCCAACAGCGGTTTGATGATTTTGCCGTGGACATCGGTTAGGCGGAAATCGCGTCCGGCATAGCGATAGGTCAAGCGGGTATGATCGATGCCCAGTAGATGCAGAATAGTCGCGTGGAAATCATGCACGTGGACGGGGTCTTCGGCTACGGTGGCACCAATCTCATCGGTCGAACCATAGGTCAATCCACCGCGCGAACCACCGCCGGCCATCCATGACGAGAAACATGCGCTATGGTGACCGCGGCCTTTGGTGCCATCTACGCCCGGCGTGCGCCCAAATTCCGTGGTCCAGACGACTAGCGTTTCATTTAACATGCCGCGGCGTTTTAGGTCCGCGAGTAAACCGGCGATAGGTTGATCGATATGCTTGGCGTGCTGAGCATGTTCAGCCATGTCGCCATGTTGATCCCAGTTGTGACTGGAGCTGCCATCAACCAGTTCGACGAAACGCACACCACGTTCGACCAACCGACGAGCGACCAGGCACTGCCAACCGAAACCGTCAGTCTGTCCAGGTTTGAGACCATACAGCTCATGCGTTTGCGCGCTCTCCTGGCTGAGGTCGAAAACTTCGCGAGCTTCCGTCTGCATATTAAACGCGGTTTCAAAGGCTTGCATGCGCGCCGGCAAATCACTGTCGGTGGCGCGGGCTAGTTGATGTTGGTGGTTGAAGGCTTCGGCCAGGCCAAGTTCCAGTTGTTGCATCTCGCGCGAAGGCGTGCGTGGCTGCAGATTGGCAATCGGTTCCTTGCCAGGGACCACGCGCACACCTTGATGGTAGGCGGGCAAAAAGTCATTGTTGAAAATTTGTGTGCCGGCATACGGCATCTGCGGAGCCAGCACGATGAACGAGGGCAAATTCTGATTGACTGTGCCCAGTCCGTAACTGACCCAAGCCCCAATGCCGGGGCGCGAGAAGAAAAACGAGCCGGTGTGAATACCTAACGTGGCGTTGTAATGCTCGTTATCATTTCCGTTCATCGAGCGAATCAAACAGATGTCATCCATCTGCTCGCGCAGGTAAGGAAACAAATCGCTAACCAGCGCGCCACACTGTCCGCCAGGCTTGAATTCCCACAACGGTTTGAGCAAGACGCGTTGCTCATTGGACAAGCCGCCACCGGCACCCTTGGTCTTGCCGTCGGCTTTGAAGAGTTGAGGCTTGTAGTCAAACGTGTCCATGTGGGACACGCCACCATTGGAGAAAATAAAGATGACGTTCTTGGCCTTGGCTGGGAAATGCGGTGTTTTGGGAGCCAGGGGATGCTGGCCGCCGTCGGCCACTAATTCCGAGACGATCCCGGGCAAGATCAATGAAGCTCCCAGCAAGCTGCGAAGCATATGACGTCGAGCAATAGGTTCGTTGGACATAATCGATCAATCGATAGTTACAAATTCATTTAAGCGAAACATGACGCGCGCGAAGGCTTGCCAGGCAAGCAACTTCTGCTGACCTGCGTCTTCAGCACCAGCTGCGGACGATGCCGCCAGATTAGACTGTGCGCCCGTGAGGAACTGCACCGCCTGGCCAACTTCCCAATCCGATGGCGACCGAGCCAGGCAAAGTTGAAATGCCTGAGTAATCAACTCTTGATCCGATAGCTCCTGGGCCTGCCCCAGCGCATACAGTCGAGCGGCCAAACGTTCGGCTTGCTCATGCACCAGTTGATCATTCAAGAGATACAGAGACTGCAACGGTGTAGTCGTGGTCAGCCGACGTGGTGTGCTGACCGATGGATCGGCGCCATCGAAGATCGCCAAAAAAGAATGGCGCTGGATGCGCTGGGTCATCAGATATACGCTGCGATGACGCGAGTCATATTCGGCTTTGAAGGGATTGTGCTGAGTGAACTTCCAATCCTTTTGCGGTGGGAAAGGATGTGGCCCCGCTGGTGAAAGATCAAGCGATTGACCTAACGCCAACAACGTATCGCGCAGAGCTTCCGCGTCCAATCGATGACGTGGATAAGCAGACAGCCAATCATTGTTGGGATCTGCCGCCGCCTGGTCGAGCATGCGTTGCTCCATTTCAGTCGGCGCCGCATCGTTGGCAGTGGGTGGCAACCTCGAAGCTTGTGTTCGGCTGGCCAGGCGATAAGTATGGGACAGCATAATGCGGCGATGCATGGCCTTAACTGACCAGCCATCTTCAATGAACTGTGTGGCCAACCAATCGAGCAGTTCGGGGTGAGTCGGAGGCTTGCCTTGTTTGCCAAAGTCGTTGGGCGTAGGCACGATGCCCTTGCCGAAGTGATATTGCCAAATGCGATTGACCATCACGCGGGCAGGCAACGGATTGTTGGGATCTAACAACCACTTAGTCAGTTGCAATCGCCCACTGCCTGGCTGGTGTTCCGGTAGCACCTGGCCACCGAGAGTTGTCAAGAATTTGCGTGGTACGACGTCGCCCGGCTTGGTAGGATCGCCTTTCAATTGAACATGGGCGTTGCCAATCGTCTTGCCTTCGGCCACACCGTATATTAAATCGTACGGTGGTGTACGTTGTGAATTCTTACGGGCCGCGTCTTGAGCTTGCTTGAGCTCCTTCTCCAGGGCAGCTTTGTCGATGTCGCCACCTTGTTTCAGGGCAGCTTCGATGCGACCAGTTTCGGCATCAAGTTCTTTTTGTTTGGCACTCTTGTCTTGTTCAAAAGCGGCCACCTCGTCTGGCGTAACCAGAGGCACTAGATCGCGCTGGCGCTGTTCCAGCTCAATTCCTGGCCATGGATAACGCGTGCTATCGAAGATACCGTACAGCCCATAATAGTCGTCCATCGCAATGGGATCGAACTTGTGGTCGTGGCAGCGAGCACAGTTGATGGTCAACCCCAGAAACGCACGACCAAAATTATCGAGCGTATCTTCGATGGTCAGATGCTGGGGGTAGTCATCCACGCGTGATCCAAAGCGCCGCGAGTTGGCGATATAGCCAGTAGCGATATTCTGTTGCCTAGACTGCTCTGGTGAATCATAGGGCAACAGATCACCAGCCAACTGCGCCGTTACGAACTGGTCGTACGGCAAATCGCGATTGAAGCTATCGATCACCCAGTCGCGGTACAGATGCATTTGCGGAATCGGAAAATCAGAGTTGTCACCCGCGGTGTCGGCATAGCGCACGACATCCAGCCAGTAGCGTCCCCAGCGCTCGCCATAACGCGGCGATTGCAGTAAGCGATCGACCACGCGCTCATAGGCTTCGGGAGATTCGTCGGCTACAAAGGCCGTGACTTCGTCAGGCGTAGGTGGCAAGCCGATCAAATCAAAGGTCGCGCGGCGAATCCAAGTGCGCCGATCTGCATCGACTGTGGGTACCAACTGCTGCTGTTCCATCTTGGCCAGCACAAAACGGTCCAGCGTATTGGCTGGCCAGTTGGTGTTTTGGACTGATGGCACCGGCGGCCGCACCAGGGGCTGCAGCGACCAAAAATCTTTAGCAGCTGAGAAGTCAAACTGCTTGCGTTCAAACTTGGTTACTTCCGTGCGCGGGTCAGCGGCACCTCGCGCGATCCACTCGTCAAAGTCTTGAATCTGTTGATCGCTCAACTTGCCAGCAGGCGGCATCTGTAGATTGGAGTCGCGAAAGCGAATTGCTTTCATGATCAAACTAGCATCGGGATCGCCGGGTACCAGAGCCGGACCGTTGCTGCCGCCACGACGCGTGGCAATCATCGAGTCGAGCAGCAACTCGCCTTCGACTTGGCTCGAGTCGCTAGCATGACATTCATAACAGTGCTCGACCAGCACAGGACGAATTCGCTTTTCAAAGAACGCCAGGTCATCGGGATCAACTTCGACTTTCATCTGGCCATCATGCCTGCCCTGCCAAACTTCGACGCCTGAAAAGTTCGCTGCCCCGCCGCGACTCTCAATGACCAGCTGTCCTCGGTTGGCTTGCAGATACCAAGGTCCCAAACGTTCCCAATGACCCGCTCGTCCACTCTTGTAAGCGTGCACAACTTCGCGATCATTGACCGTCACATCGTAGGTCTCTGAGTTGTTGTCTTCCCAGACATACAAGAACAAGGTCAACTCGCCGGCCGGCATATTCTTGATCAATAATCGATTGCCACCCCAACGACTGGAGCGAATCATCTTGGCCCGGGCTGCATCGGTGGGCGGCATGAGCTTGACGCTCTGATTTTCGAATGCTTGATCGTTGCATTCGTAGCGCGAGCTATCCTGGCCGTCCCATTGGTTACCGTCGACCACGACAGGCGGGCCGTTGAGATTAATACCCACGACAAAATGTCGTTCCTCAGCGACGGCCAGTGTGGTCAGCCACAAGAAAAGGATAGGAGTTACGATCGGTTTCAATTTTGACACTCGCAGGCTTGAGATTTTCGAGCCTTTAATATACCTGCAAAACGTGTCATCTGGGCAATGAATTCTCCCTAATTGATTGCACCTAAGGCAGCATTGGGGTTCATGGACACAGGACCGCAGCGTTCAGCATGGAACTATTGGAACTGGTTCCTGAAAATGGCGGAGTTTTGAAAAGAAGTGCCGTAGGAATTGCCGACCGAATTGATATCGCCGCCCCACGACCTGCCACGGAGCAGACCGCCCACACAATTGCCTATTTTTCCAGCGGACACGTGCCCGATGAACATCCACCGGCTTGATCGCACATTAACGTTCATCCACATTCCGAAAACAGCCGGCACGTCTGTGACCAATTATTTTGCCAATCACTTCTCGCCCAGTGACGTTTCGACGCAGTTCTACGGCGATTATGACTCGCTGCCTCGCGACGTAAAGTTTCGCTCCGGACACTTGAGGTTTCGTGAGATTCATGCTCTCTCGCCGAGCCATTATATAACGTTCCTGCGACACCCAGTTGCGCGGACGATCTCGCAGTACAAATCGTGGCATGACCCCAGCAAGTTAGATTCAGCTTGGTTGAACGATCCGAATGTCGCGCACGTGCGTTGGGCTCAGACCGCCACGTTAGAAGAATTCGTAATGAGCGACCATCCACATATTCGAGCCAGCATCGAGAACGTACAAACATCGTTGCTCAGCCACCATCATCCGAGCGATTGGCGCTTCCTCGCCTCAAGTATGCGCAACCTGGAGCGCGAGTTCTGCTTCGTGGGCATTGTCGAGCAATTCAGTGAATCGCTCGACCTGCTGCGGTCCACCTTCGTTGGCTTAGGGGAATACGCCGTACCGAAGGAAAGCGAGAACCGAAGTGCTTACGAGGATCTGCAGCCCACGCCAGCTGCCCTAGTGCGCATCATGGAATTGAACTGGGCAGACATGGCGCTGTATCAATTCGCCCTTCGTCGCTTCCAAGAGCAGCTCGCCAATCTAAAACGCCGCGCTACGCTAGGTGCCGCCTAAATCAACGTGGCATAGGCTTCCAGCGCCTGTGTGTGGCATAGGCTTCCAGCCTGTGTAACTAGCACAGAGTTAAATACTGAGCTAACTCAAATCCGCGCGCATCAAGCACTCAAACTCGCGTACAAAATCGACCGACACGCGAGCATGCACAGCGCCTTGTTTGTCGAAGAATCGCTGCGAGCCTTCGAGTGTGAATACGCCGTCGTGCCAGATGTTGGGATGGATGTACAAGCCCGCCGAACCGTCGAACCAGAAGCACACGAAATCTTTGGGCTGGATATCATCACCTGGCAAAGCCAAGGGCACCACGAACGGTTTGCGATCGAGCGGAAAGAAGAGCTGGCCGCCATCGGGATGATAGTTGCAGTGCCATAACAGAATCTGCTCAGGCTTGGCTACGTAGTTGGCGCGCGCGTTTTCAGGTGCCGTGGCATAACCCAAAATGTAGTGGCCACCTACCGCCTCGTTCATTCCATACAGAATGTCGCCATCCCATTGGCTGCGAAAAGTGCCTTCGGTAGTGCCGCCTTCATCGCCCGAATCCAAATCGACTGGCCGCCAACCTTGAGCCGGCCAACGCACGATCTCGAGCTGAAATTTTTCGGGTTCACTGGTTACCAGTGTGCCGTAGCCCTCTAGAGTCTCTTCAGTGGCCACGACTACTGGCATATCGATGTGCTTCAGCCCAGCTGGAATCTTGGGATTGAGATAGTCGGGTACAGTAGCGGTCATGCTGATTGGCTTGTGAGTGAAGTGATTTAGGGTCCGCATCGAATTGCGGTTTAGTGTAACGACATTACCCAGCGGCGGAATCGGACATTCATCAACAATTAACTTTCAACTTCATGCCTACCAACCGGAGTAACCTCGGCCTTCGTAGTCGTACTCGTACTCCTACTCGTACTCGAATGGCTGCAAATACGACTAGGAGTAGGAGTAGGACGGATGTGACGGGTTGTTACACTAGATGGTTTCCCGAATTGCGCCCCAACTATTTACCCACAACCCTAAGTGCCCTCATGATCATCAGAACTCTATTGTTCAGCATCCTGTGCGTGGCTTGTACTCTATGGAACCATACCCAGGCTGGCGAGCCTTTGGTGGTGATCTCTTACAACATTCGCTATCAGAATAACAACGATGGTGAAGACATCTGGAAGAATCGCCAAGCCACGGTGGCTAAAACACTGCTTCAAGCGGAAGTGTTTGGCTTGCAGGAAGTGTTGCAGAGTCAACTGGCTGACCTGCGCATGCAACTAACGGACTACGAGTTTTATGGCGTGGGGCGCGATGATGGTCAAGACGCAGGCGAAATGGTGCCTATCGGTTACCGACGCGACCAGTTCGACGCGCTAGAGCGTGGCACATTCTGGCTTAGCCCCACGCCCGATGTCGCCGGATCGAAAGGTTGGGATGCCGCCCTGCCCCGCATTGCGAGTTGGTTGAAGTTGCAACGCAAAGGCACTCAAGAAACTTGGCTGATCGTCAACACGCACTTCGATCATCGCGGTCAAACTGCGCGGCTGGAGTCCGGCAAGTTGCTGCGACGCTGGATCAATGACCACGCTCAGACTCAGCCCGTGCTACTGTTGGGTGATTTTAATGCTCGTGCGAGCGCTCCACCTATGGAAGCCCTCTTGAGTAAAGATGACGCTCAGCCGACTCCGCTCCGCTTGGCGCGCCTCGAATCGACCCAGCCCGATACCGGACCTGACAGCACGTGGAATGGATTCAAAGCGATTGAAACTGGGCAACGCATTGATCACGTGCTGCTACTGGGCAAGATCACCGTCGACGCCTTTGAGACACTCGACCCACGTACCCCCAACCAGCGTTTCGCCAGCGATCATTTGCCAATCATGGTTCGCGTTCAGCAGTAACGCATGCGTCACCTCCCCCGGCGCAGCTGGGGGAGGTCGCAGACGAGGGGGCGAAAAATGGGGTCAGGTCTGAGTAAGGAATCGATTTGCCATTTTTATTGTGACCTGACCCCAATTTTTCTCGTTGTCGCCGCTATGCGCTGCGCTCGGGGCCAGGGCAGCTTTGACGAAGTCCCAGATACGCGAGTCAGCGGTGCCATCGCCGCGAGTTACTTCATATCCGGGTAGTCCACGCAAACTAATTGGCGCCCTTGCGCTAACTCCCGGCAAACTCCGCCGCTTAGTTCGATCGTGCCATTCGCCTAGTCATACCCGAATCCTTGTTCTTCTCACTAACGCGGTCGCATCGTGCCGGTACTGTTGCTGCAAGCCGCCGCGCGCCCCTCATCCCCCGTCCCCTTCTCCCCCAATGAGTACATTGAGGGAGAAGGGGAGACCCTTCGATTAGATCCACTGATTATTCATAAAATAATAAGGTCACTATATCATTGGCTGCTCAGCAGGCCCAGCCAACTGCACCACTTCGTTCCATGCACTGGCTATGCTGCGCATTGCCAGTGCCACCCGAAGACCTTGGTAATTCGATAGTCAAAAGCTGGACAATCTCCGAACCCTGGGGGAGGCGAAATTCAATTACTTTACATGTAAAGTATTTTTCTAACTACAGATGGGTGGCTCGCCCATCGCTTGCGACAATCCTAGGACCCCTATGAGGGTTGATTTTGCGATTGTTTTAAGGCCCTGATATCGCCAAGAAGCCAACTTTCCACAACGAAAACGCGTTCTCCACGCGTCACTCGCTTGCAGCCCCCTCTCCAGGGAAATACGCTGAGACAACGCCCAAAAATACTTGCCATCTAAGTTAGACAACTATGACCCAGCGGATCCCCTCCAAGCTCTTGGGCAATCGTCGCAACAAGAAGCTTGTTCGCAGATTACTGCTTGAGAATCTCGAAGCTCGTCGACTACTCGTACGACAAGTCTCTGGTGTTATCCAATCGCCCGATACATGGTCTGGCACCATTCAAGTTGTTAGCGATGTTACGATCAATAACCAGCTCACCATCGAGCCGGGCACGGTAATAAAATCGAACACTGGCCAAGCCATCACGATTGGTAGTAGTGGTAGCCTGTCGGCACTCGGCACGGCTCTGCAACCGATCATCTTCACAAGCACTCAAGACGATACGGTTGGCGAAGATCTAACCGGCGCCACAGTTGGTTCGCCGCAGCGCGGTCACTGGAAACAACTCTATATCGGCACCAGCGATGCCACGCTCGAGCATTTCGAAGTGCGATACGCGGGCAACGATTCGAATCCTGGCAACACTTTCGGTCCCTACCGGACGGCATCGATTGAAATTGCGGCGGCCGCCTCGCCCGTGCTGCGCCATGGCCAGATCGTCGAAGGTGATTGGAGCGGCATCTACATAGGCGGCAATGCGACGCTCGATACAATTCAAATCGAACGTGTAACGCAAATTGCCTTCATTCAGAAACTGAACCTCAGTCCCACGTATCGCCAGCTCTCCGCCAGCGACACTGGCGGCAATCATATTTCAATCGAAGGCGGTACGCTCACCGCCGCGCAGAATTGGGACTTCGGTGGCTTGCCAGCGCATCTCCAGTCCAGTGTAGTCATCGACGAAGCGCTCAATCTTGCGCCCGGATCGATCGTCAAGGTACCAACCGGACGATACATACAAGCCCGGTCCGGCTCGCTGGTCGCTGCAGGCACCGCAGCCTTGCCCGTTGTATTTACCAGCGTCACGGATGACTCGGCAGGCGGTGACTCCAACAGTGACGCCAATGGCAGCACACCAGTTCCCGGTTCTTGGCAATCGCTATTGATCAGTAACTCGAGCTCGACATTAAATCACGTCGAGGTGCGCTACGCAGGCAACTTCTCAAACCCGGGCAATACATACGGCCCATATAAGGTATCGAGTCTGATCGTCAGTGGGTCGCCGCTACTGACCAACGTGCGTGTTCGCGACAGCGAAAATGTCGGCCTGCAATTGGATGGTGGCTCACCGCGACTGGAAGGCATCACGGTTGAGCGCTCTGGACAATATGCGATTCACCAGGCGTTAGTGGCTACGCCACAATATGTTTCTGTATCACTCAGCGGCAATGCCCAGAATCATATTGGATTGCAGGCTGGTACGTTATCGTCGGATCGCAGCTGGAATTTTCTGGGCTTGCCGGTGCACGTGCGTGGCGGCGATCTGCGTATTCCAGCCAATGTGGCTTTATCGTTAGCAGCTGGCACGATTCTCAAATTTGAACCTGGCACTTACTTCGATGCGACTGGCACTCTGGCAGCAGGCGGCACCGCTGCCAATCCAGTTATTTTCACCAGTCAGTTTGACGATACCGCCGGTGGCGACTCGATGGGCGATGGCGCCTCGACCGCCAGTGTCGGAGGCCAATGGGAATCGCTGTACCTGGGTAGTTCGAATAGTGTGCTCGAATATGTCGAAGTGCGCTACGCAGGTAACGTTTCCGATCCGGGAAACCTCTACGAGCCCTACCGGGTTGCGGCTATCCAAGTCACCGGTTCAGCCCGACCGACGCTGCGCAACTCGCGGATCTTTATGGCCGAGAATGTTGGCTTGCATGTTCAGTCAACTTCGGCCCCGCGGTTAGAAACCCTGCGCATTGAACGTTCGGGTCGTGAAGCCATCTATCAGAACTTCCAGGCTGATCCGGTGTATGCAGGAGTTATCTTCAGCGAGAATCGGGGCAATCGCATCACTTGGGAAACAGGCACAATCAGCACTGCACGCAGCCTGGATTTCCAGGGCTTGCCCGTGCACCTGACTGGCGACCTGGTTATCGCTGTCAACGGCACGCTGGACTTGGCACCGGGCACGATTTTTAAAATGCAAACCGGCACCTATGTTAATGCGGTCGGCCGATTGTCTGCCAATGGCACAGCCGAGCGACCTGTGATCTTCACCACTGTCCACGACGACTCGGTGGGCGGTGACTCCAATGCCAATGGTACTGATACAACACCAACTCCAGGTATGTGGGAAGCCGTTTATCTGGATTCATCTACCTCTCTACTCAATCACACTCAAATTCAATACGCCGGTAATGTCGCCGGCCCTGGCAATACGTATGAGCCGTATCGATCCGCAGCGCTGTATGTGCGCAATAACTCGGGGCCCGTCATTCGTAGCACAAGCATTCGCTTTGCTGAAAATGTAGGTCTGACGCTGGAGGGCCAAACGACGCCGGTGCTGGATGGTGTAGTGATCGAAGCGTCTGGTCGCGAAGCTATCACGCAAGCTCTTTCGGCGATCCCTGTGTATGCGGGAATCGAACTGCGCAATAACGCAGCGGATCGTATTACCTTGAGCGGTGGGACGATTACGGGCGCGCGCACGTTCGACTTTAATGGCTGGCCAGCTCATTTGACAAACGATCTGGGCATCGCCGTAGATAGCAGTCTCACACTCGTCGCTGGCACAGTCCTCAAATTCCCAGTCGGCCGGTACATGTACGCTGGTGGAACACTGATCACGCAAGGTACTGCGGCTTCACCCGTAGTTTTGACCAGTCTGGAAGATGATTCGGCTGGCGGCGATTCCAATGGCGACGGCATGGCTACCAATCCCACACCCGGCAGTTGGGAAGCGTTGTATATCGATTCGAGCAGTTCGATACTGGATAACCTGCAGGTGCGATTTGCAGGTAACGTCGCCAGCCCTGGCAATACGTATGAACCCTATCGGATCCCTGCAGTTCAAATTCGTAACTCCAGCCAACCGCTGATTCGCAATATGCGAATTTCCTATAGCGAGAATATAGGCCTGGGACTGGAGAGCGGTACCGCTCCCCGACTGGAGAACTTGCGCGTCGATCATGCAGGTCGCGAATCCATCTGGCAAGCACTAACCTCTGAAGCTGTGTATACCAACCTCCATGTCAGCGACAATGCAGCCGATCGCGTGACCTTGCAAGGCGGTGCGATTGCCAAGGCGCGGACTTTTGACTTTAGCGGAGTACCGGTCTACGTCACCGGCGATTTTTCTGTGAGTTCTACCGGCGATTTGACGCTGGCGCCTGGCACCATTTTGAAGTTTGCCGAAGGCAACTACTTTCATGTCCAAGGTTCACTCACAGCCCAAGGTACAGCTGACCAACCGATCATTTTCACCAGCCTATCCGACGACGGATCGGGCGGAGACTCCAATGGCAACGGCACATTGACTCAAGCCGTACCGGGCCGTTGGGAGAGTTTCTATATCGACTCGTCATCGGTAACGCTCGAGCATGTGCAGGTGAAGTACGCCGGCAACGCCGTCAACGCAGGCAATACTTATGGCCCCTATCGCATCGCAGCCATGCATATTCGCAATGGAACTGCTCCCTCAATCGATCATCTGGCAGTGATTGCCGCCGAAAATGATGGCATATACGTAGGCGATAACTCCACGCTCACCCTGACCAATAGTCGCTTGAGCAACATCGGCGGCACCGCCATCAACGTCGACCACGGCTCGCTGAACATCTCCGGCAGCGTGCTCCAAGATGCAACTCGCGGTATTCGCATCGCTCGAGATCGAACGGCCAGCGGATCCGGCAATATCTTTGTCGGTCTCACGACGGGCGTGCAAAACGAGAATACCAACTTTACTTCAGCTAACTTTCAGTCCAACTGGTGGAATAGCGTCGGTGGCCCCCACGATCCCTCTAATGTGGACGGCCGCGTCAACGATAATCCAGCCGGCACAGCGGTAACCAACTATGTCGACTATGGCAGTTGGCTTACCACTCCACCGCCAATACAAAACGGGGCCGCGATTGCACGTTTGGAATTGTTGCCGACAATCGATGGCTTCCTCGTGCACTTTCGTGATTCAATCAACGCATCCAGCTTTACACCTGCCGACATACAGATCAGCGGGCCGACCGCAGTTCAAGCCCTGGAGAT
Source organism: Rania fehmarnensis (assembly GCF_056494185.1). Lineage (NCBI taxonomy): Bacteria > Pseudomonadati > Planctomycetota > Planctomycetia > Pirellulales > Pirellulaceae > Rania > Rania fehmarnensis. Next base: position 972,122 of record NZ_CM151398.1, on the reverse strand, counting down.
ATCGGCCATCGATCGCCTGACCTACAAAGTCAGTATCGGTCAAGATCTGGGAGGCGGCAACTTTCTGCGCCGCTTTGGCAATGGCACTTATCAAGTCAGTATTGGCCCGAACATCAACGCTGCCTCTGGCCCCCTGATGGATCAAGATGCCGACGGTATCGCAGGTGAACCGAGCGAAGATGTTTACCGACAATCGCTGAGCATCGACGCCCTGGGGCCTTATGTTAGCGGTATCAATCCTCCCGCATCAGCCACGCTCAATCAGAGTTTCGCTTCGCTGGATCTAACGTTCAGCGAGCCGGTGGAACTGGGGCGCATTCCGCGCACCGCAGTCACCTTGACGCGACCAGATCAGTCCAGCGCCGATATCCTGGGTGTGATCCAAATTTCAGATACCGTTGTGCGAGTATTGTTTGAAACCCAATTTCAGAACGGCAGTTATACATTCCAGCTGACACCATCCAGTGAGATCACCGACACCGCTGGCAATCTGCAGGATCAAAATCGAGATGGTACCGCCGGCCAGAACCCTGAAGATGTTTTCACTGCCAGTTATGTATTGCAACGTCGCTCGCTGAAAATCGTTTCTCAGATACCAGCTACCAGTACCAACGATGCCATCACCAGCATCGATGTATTCTTCAGCGATCCAATTCAGAGCAATTCTTTTTCACCGACCGATGTGACCCTGGTTGGCCCCACGGGCAACATCGAAATCATCAGCGTAACTTCCATTTCCAGTACGCAGTATCGCATCGCCGTCCAGCGCTCCACGGCCGATGGCGTTTATGCACTATCTATCGGTCCAGCGATTACGGATATTGGTGGCATAGCCATGGATCAGGATGGAGATGGCTTTCCAGGTGAGCTGGATGATCGTTATCAAAGCAGTTTGCAGTTAGGCGGCGCTGGTCCACAAGTGTTGGCGATCACGCCCTCGACCAAAACCCCAGCCCCGCTACCGTACTTCGATGTGACCTTTAGTGAGCCGATTGATTTTGCGACGTTCACGCCAATCGATACGGTGCTGAGCGGTCCCGCTGGCCCGATTGTGGTTTCCGCCATTGAACGACTGAGCGCCACCGTGGCCCGAGTCCAGTTCCAACCGCAAACGCTCGAAGGCAATTACACGCTATCGCTGGGTCCCAATGTGGCCGATGCAGGCGGCACTTTGATGGACCAGGACTTGGACGGCCAGAGTGGTGAACCACTGGACGATGTCTATTCGGCTACGCTGTTTGTCGATGCGACTGGCCCGCGCGTGCTGGCCACCTTGCCCACTGGCGGCATCAACGTGGCTATGTCGACCATCGATATTTTCTTTAGCGAAGCCATAGCGGCCGCTTCGGTCACCGCGGCTAACTTTACGCTCAGCGGTCCCGCTGGCCCGATCACGCTCACCGCGATCAGCCTGGTTGAGCCCACCAAGGTTCGACTGCGCTTTGCCGAACAGACAACTCGTGGCGCTTACACGCTGACCATCTCGGCTCAAGTTCGTGATCTGGTCGGCAATGCCATGGACTCCAATCAGAATGGCAGCTTGGGCGAAGCCGATGATACGTTCGTCGCTACGATCAATATCGCCCTGCCCGACCTGCTGGTCGCGTCCGCGACGGTCCCTGCAACCACGGAGAATGGTGCGCTGGTCACGATCAGCTATACAGTGCGCAATGATCAACCGGGCACAGCCATAGCGTCTTGGACTGATCGCGTAGTGTTCAGCCCCGATCGTTTCTTCGGCAACAACGATGACGTCGTCTTGGCGACGCAAACTATCACGAGCACTCTGGCCGGTGATGGCACTTATACTCAAACCGTAACGGCCAGCATTCCCTATGGCTACACCGGTCAGGCACGAATCTTTATCGCCACCGATGTCGTCAACAACATCCTCGAAATCGACGAACAGAATAATCGACTAGAAAAGATCATTGAAGTAAATTTCCAGCGACCGCCAGCGGACCTGGTTATCGATACCATCACCGTGGCCAGAAGTGCGGGACGTGGCACTGTCTTGCCGCTTTCCTTTCGCGTGCGCAACGACGGTATTGCCACCACCGATGTCGCCACCTGGAATGACCAGGTATTCATCAGTAGCGATCAGACTCTCGACAGCAGCGATCGCAGCTTGGGAGTTATCGAGCGTTCGGGAGCTCTGGCGAGCGGGGCATCTTATACAGTGACTCCCAACCTGATCATTCCGAGCAATCTGCCGCTGGGTAACTATTACATCATCGTCAAGACCGACAGCGGCAACCTGGTTGTCGAACCCACGGCCGAAGAAAACAATGTCACAGCCAGCTCGAGTCTGACCATCACGACTGCGCCTCTGCCGGACCTGGGCATTACGACGGTTGCCCCCATTCAATCCAGTCTGCAATCGGGCGAACCGATCACGATTCAATGGGCAGGAATAAATTCTGGGAACTTGAGTGCTCAGGGGACATGGATCGATCGCATTTATTTGTCGTCAGATAGCACGCTTTCCAGCGGAGATCTGTTACTGGGCGAAGTCTCGCAAACGCGCACCTTGGCACCAGGTGGCACTTACAATGCGACGCTGGCTAGCACACTGCCCGAGGGCATCAGCGGTCAATACTTCTTGATCGCCGTCCCTGACGCGACAGGTACGATTGCCGAAGGTGATGGCGAAAGCTTGGGCACCATGCTCAGTGCGCCACTAACGATTGCCTTGTATCCCTATGCCGATTTAACGGTTACGCAAGTCACTGCTCCAGAATTACTGATTGGAGACCCCGTCGATTTGACTGTGACCTGGCAGGTCGAAAACGTGGGTGCCGGGGCAGGACGTCAGTCGAGCTGGACCGATCGCGTGGTGCTCAGTCACAATACGACGCTCGGCGATAGTGACGATCTGATCATTGGTCAATTCGCGCACGATGGGGCGATGCCCTCTGGAACCAGTTACGAGCGCACCGAGATCATTCCACTGGCGGCTCGCACCAATGGACGATTCAACCTGTTTGTGGTGACCGACGCACTGGACAATGTTTACGAAGCGACTGGCCATCAATCCAATCAAGCTAGTCCGGATCACTTCGTCGATATCACGACCATCGCCTATGCGGACCTGATTGTGGAGACCGTGACCACCAGCGGTAATCCCGTCAGCGGTCAGCCAATCGCGGTCACGTGGAGTGTCAAGAATCAAGGCATTGCGACGACCGACACCTCCGTATGGACCGACTATATTTACGTATCCAGCGACGCCAGTGGCGCTAGCGGCCTGCGTTTAATTGGTTCCAGTACCCATGGCGGCGCTTTGGGTATCGATCAGTCTTATACGCGTACGGCTGACGTTGTCCTGCCTCGAGATTTATCCGGTGTGCATTACATCTTTGTGCGCACCAGCGGACCTTACGAATTCATCTACAACGATAGTGGCAATCAAAACCGTTCCGATGCGATCGATGTTCTCTTTGTGCCGCCACCGCCGGTCGATCTGCGCGTTGACTCGATCTCGCTGGGTGGGCTGACGCAAGCCCTGGACAGCACGCAAGTGGAAGTCAGTTGGACGGTTCGCAACGATGGCCCGCAGGATACTGAAACTGGTTGGACAGATCGATTGATTTTGCAGTCGCTTGCCAATGCCAATGAGGTATACGAGATGGGGTTGTTCACAACAGCCAATCCGCTCGAGGCCGGCAAGACGCTCACCCGCACCGAACTGGTGACCCTACCCAGAACGATGGGCTTGTATCGATTCTCAGTAGTCACCGATTACCGTAGCGAAGTCGTCGAGACCAACGAGAACAACAATTCATTGACGTCGGACAATCTGCAAATCAATCTGCGACCGCGGGCTGACCTGCGCGTGACCAACGTGACTGCACCTGAATTGGTTACCGCTGGAACGATCATCGATGTCGCCTTCACCGTATCGAACGCTGGTACCGCCGATACACCCAGTGGCAGCAGTCGTTGGACAGATCGCGTGTGGCTGAGCAGCAGTGCCAGTGGCCTCAGCGGCGCAATCTTGCTCGGCCAACTTGCCAATCAATCGGCTCTCGGTTTTCCTGGCACGACCACCGGTACACCCACCGAATATCGCACGCAAACCTCCTTTACAATCCCGCGAGCCTTGTCGGGTAATTGGTTCGTCGTTGTTCAGACGGATGCTTTTAATGTCGTCGATGAGTTTCCTTCCGAGGGCAATAACCTGTCGGCATCGGCGCTAGCCATCGATGCCAACCCGGTGCCACCGCCGGACCTGGTGGCCCAGGCGATCTCCGGCCCAGGTGATGTCTTTGATAACTCGAGCGTGAAAGTACGTTATCGCGTCGCCAATCTAGGCGCTGGGCAAACCGACCCTGGATCGTGGACCGACCAGATCTGGTTGACGCTGGGCAAAGATGGTCCCAAGCCCACGCGTGGTGATATCTTCCTGGGTAGCGTGGGCCATGACGGTGTGTTGCAAGTTGGCCAGGCCTATGATGCCGAAGCCACCGTCAACATTCCCAAAGGAGTCACCGGTCAGTATTTCTTGACGGTCTATACCGATGCATCGAATCGCGTGTATGAAGCTGCCTTTGCCACGAACATCAATCCCGATGCACCTAATGATATGGAAGGCAGTAACTTTCGCAGCACGCCCATCAATGTGCTGCTGACACCGCCGGCCGACTTGCAAGTCACGCGAGTAACGGCCGATCCGACTGGCATTGGTGATCGCCAGTTCACCGTTACGTGGCAAGTGACCAATAATGGTGCAGGCACCACCGATCGCGATGTATGGGCGGATGCGATCTATGTCTCGCAGGATGACAAATTGGACGGCTCGGATCAACTGGTATTTGCGTTACCACAGCCGGGACCGCTGACTCCAGGTCAGTCCTACGAGCACTCAGCAACATTTACACTGCCACCCAGCGCCGCCGGCAGTCATATTCTGGTCAGAACCAACGTCGATCCTAGAATCGCGCTGACAGAAGAAGACAAGTTTTTGCAAGAAGTGCGCGGCGTTCTACAGCGAATCGAGTCGGCCACAGGCAAACCGATAGGCGATGTCAAAGTTAGCGACCTCAAGAATTTTTCGGTTCAAGAGCTCCGCGATATTTTGGCTGGTCCCTCCAATACGCTAGCCACCGTGTATGAAGGTCCTTACACCAATAACAATGTGGGTGTTGGTGTTACCAACATCATCTCCGCAGATGCCGACCTGCGCGTAAATCAAGTGACAGCGACGCCCACCAGCCTCTCGGGTGAATCGATCACGGTCAACTGGACCATCGAAAATATTGGCGCCTATGCTACCGCCAACGAAACGAACAGTGTTGAACAGTTGGTCTTCCTTTCCAAAGACCCCGTCTTTGATTACTCGCGAGCGGTGCTCGCCAAACGTGTAACCCACGTGTTCACTCAGCCGCTGGCGCCTGGTCAAACTTATCAGCAGTCGACCCAAGTCAGCTCGCCGCCCGGCAGTAGTGGACGATGGTATGCGCACGTCTTCGTCAATATTCCGCTGACGCGCTATGGACCATTGTTCTCTCCAATTTCGAAAGGCTCGTTCCCCGATTGGATTCAAGGATTTTCCGGTCGCGTATGGGAAAACAATACGCTGACCAATAACCAAGCCACGTCGAATGAAATACAGATTACGTATGCCGAACCCGATCTGCGCATCACCAATTTCTCGGCGGTGCCTGATAATCCCAACAGTGGCAGCGTCTTGAATGTCACGATGACTGTCACCAACGAAGGCACGCGGACGACGCGGGTCGATCACTGGAGCGACGCAGTCTATCTATCTGGCGATCAATCGCTCGACACGTACGACATCTTCTTGGGTAATAGCTCACGCACCGGCCAGTTGGATCCCGGCCAGTCGTATACCTGGACGACTCAAGTTCGCATCCCTGACAACATTGGTGGTCGGTATTACCTGGTAGGTGGCACTGACCGGGTATTAACACCCTGGTCTCCCGGTTATCATCCCCGACCATTGAACTATCCGGCCCAGTCAGGGCCAGCTCGCCTATACGGTGGTGGGGCAGGCAGCGTAGCTGAATTCGCCGACGAAGATGATAACTTGTCTTTCTTTGCGATCGACGTTCAAGCGGTCGATTCACCTGACCTGGTGGTCGACGCCGTTGTGGCCAGTGATCGAGTCGAAGTTGGCCGTCAATTTACCGTCATGTATACCAGTACCAATGACGGCGGCAGTATTCCCACTTCACAAGTGCCTTATTTCGACCGAGTCTATTTATCGCGCGATCCGATTTTGGATGTAGCCAGCGATCATTATGTCGGCGAAATCCGGCACAACGAGCCTATGGCTCAAGACGCAACGCGAACGACCCAACGAGACTTCTGGCTGCCACGTGGGCTGTCGGGCAGTTATTACGTGATCGTGGTGACCGACGTGCCGCGGTCGTCGCGACCACTGGGCGAAGTCATTGAGAGCAACGAAGAGAACAACTTCCAGCGCAGCGCACTGCCAATCCTGATCGTGACTCCGCCACCAACCGACTTGCAAGTGGTCGATGTGGGTGCAGCCGGCAATGTGCAAGTTGGCAGTACTGCCTCGGTCAGCTGGACCGTGGAGAATCGTGGCGAAGTCGCGGCCACAGGTCGCTGGGCCGATGCAGTTTATCTATCGGCCGATGCGGTGTGGGATATCGGCGATCGCTTCCTAGGTCGCATAGAGCCTCCACTTGGTCGCACGTTACAGCCTGGCCAGTCGTATAGCGCGACCTTGAACTTTGAAACACCGATCACGCTGCCGGGCAGTTACCGCGTTTTGGTGCGGACCGATGTTTTCGATGATGTGTTCGAAGGTGAAAACAATCGCAACAACACCACGGTCTCATCCTCAACACTCAGCGTTACTGTACCTGAGTTGCGACTGGATATTCCACTGGACGATCAATTGGCCAGCGGGTCAGTGCGTCTGTACCAAATCGAAACCCAGCCGGGTCAGACTTTGCGCATCGACCTGGACAGTTTGAATGACATTGGTTCGCATGAACTGTTTGCCCGCTTCGAAGCCTTGCCGACGCCCTATCTGTTTGATGCCCGCTACGAAGGTTATTTACGATCTGATCAATCCTTGATCATTCCTGAGACACTGGGTGGTCGCTACTACATCCTGGCTCGGGCTGGTGTGCGCAGTGAAGAACGCACCGATGGTACGCTTCCGGCCAGTGCCCCACTGCCTATTCTGCTAACAGCCACCCGCATTCCCTTTAGCATCACCCATGTAACACCCGATGCGGGAGGCGATGATCGATACGTAACAGTGCGCATTAGTGGCGCAGAATTTCCAGAGCAAGCCACGGTGCGCTTGGTGCGACCTGAACTGGCCGAGTTGGCGCCGGTCAGTTTCCGTCGCGTAAGTGCGGTGGAGTTAATCGCCGTCTTTGATTTGCGCAGTGCACCCCATGGTCTGTACGATGTTCAAGTCTTGCATCCAGATGGACGCCTGGCCGTTGATCCCTATCGCTTCCAGGTCGAAGAGGCAGATCCCTACGAAGTCAACGCGGGGCTGGGCGGTCCCAGTCTGATAGGACTTGGTGAAACAGGCGGCTATGGTATCGCTGTTCAAAACCTGGCCAACGTCGATACTCCTTACACGATCATTGAATATGCCATACCCAACATACGCAACACGGCCGGCATCATTCCCGGTCCCGCTATTGTTATGCAGACTGGCCTGCGCGGTGATGGATCGACCGTAGCTCCGCTGTTTGATTCGGTATCTACTTTTGATTTTTCAAGCGTGGCACCGGAGCTAAACCTTTCGGGCGCACTGACGGGTCGCGCCGTGGCCATCGATCTGCCAGCGCACACGACAACTGAACTGGGCATGGCGGTGACGGTCTATCCAGAGTTGCGCGATCTCTTGGCTGAAGATCCCGACTTTTTGGAATCGCTGCGCCCCGATGAACTGGATGCATTGTCGTTTGATTTCTATGTGGTCGCAGCTGCTACGCCCTTAACGGCCGCTCAATATCGCGACTATCAACTCCAAGAAGCTGCCCGCCTGCGGAACGCGATACTGAGCGATGCCGCTGCGCCGGCAGGTCTGCGCAGCATCGCAGCCAACTCCGACAACTTCGGAACTCTTTATCTGCGAGCCCTAAGTGATATAGGTTTGTTGCGAGCTGAAGACTCACCGCCTTACGCGGACATGGTGTCCGATAACATCAATGCCTTCTTCATCGCAGTCGGTGGGTTGCTGGGCGGTGATGCCGGTGACGGCATTATTGCTGAAGCCGCTCAGAACTTCGGGACCGCCGAAACTACGCTAGGCTCAGCGACTGAACAACTGCGCGGCTACTATGGTCATACGCCCGATGTTTATGGTGGTGGCTTCCCATCATTTGCAGATTACGATTTGCAGCAGGCCCAGGCAACCTCAATGGTCGCGTTCAACATGCGCGCCGGATTTCCGCGTGAATTCGATGGCCAGGCTGCCGATGAAGTGGTCTTCAACCTCGATGACCTCGGCCAGTTCACCACCGACACCGTCACCATTACACCACCGGTAACCACCGAGTCCAGCGGTATGGTGCCGCGCGGCGTCCCGTTACCGTTTACCATTGCCTCGACCTATGACTCGGCAGCCACCAGTCCAGCTCGCGAGATTCGAATTGTCGTACCGCTGGATGACACCCTGGATGAACGCAGTTTTCAACTTTCCGACATCGATCTGGGTGGCATCACCTTACCCATTCCAGCTGGTCGCCCTTCGTTTGTAGGTGAATTCGACTTAAGCGACACCCAAGGATACGTATTGCAAGTGACCGCTGGCGTCGATGCAATCACGCGCAATGCTACCTGGTTGTTGCGGGCAGTCGATGCTCGCGATGGCTTACCACCGCAAGATCCAACCATAGGGCTGTTGCGCGCGGGCCAACAGATCAAAGTAGGTTTCTGGGTCGAAGCAGAAACAGTGGCTGCAGCTGGTACGGGCCAGGACGTCCAAACGGGTGATGCCATCGAGCTGACTGCGCGGGTCATCGTCGATCAACTCGCACCGGTCGATTCAAGGTTGTCACGAGTGACTCTGGATGCTGTGGCACCCACCAGCACATGGAACGTCATACCGCTGGGTAGCGATCGCTATGATCTGCAATGGTCAGCCAACGATGATAGTGGTGGCTCGGGTGTGGGCAGTTATTCGTTGCTGGTCAGTACCGATGGTGGCAATCGCTATCGTACATTGTTATATCAGACTGCGCTCACGGAATACGTGGCAACGGTCGACTCCGATCAGCCGCCTCTGTTCTTGGTGCGAGCGATCGACAAGTCGGGTAACGTGGAAGCTCCGCCAGCCGGTGCACGCGTGCCTCAACTAAAAGCCCCGATCAATCTGGGTTCACCACCAATCGCTACGCAAGTCGCGGCGACTCAGCTACCGAGAGCTACCCAAACAACATCGTCAGCCTCCACACGCGTTTTCGACGAAGCCGATCTGGGTGTGCTTTCGCAACGCAGCGCTACGCGACCAAGTCAATTCACGCGCGTGCTGCGTCCCTTGGCCGCTGAAGCCTTGGTGACGATCCCCGGCAACAGTGGCGCGGCCATCGGCGCGCTGGCCATGGCAGTCAGCCCCGATAATCAGTGGTTGTTTGTGTCCGGCGGCAGCGGTCGCAACGCGCTTTACCGAGTCGCATTGGCGGCCGGTAACAACGCACTTCACAGCCTCGCCACACTCAGTTCACCCATCTATGATCTAGTGTTTGACGAAGCAGGCCAACTGTGGGCGTCCACCGGCGGTGAAGGTTTATTGCAGCTGGATCCAACCAGCGGTGCGATCCTGGCGACTTATGGCGCCGGCGTTTCGCTAGGACTAGTAGCGATTCCTGGTCAGAGTGCCCTGTATGTGGCCACCACCGGTGGCGTATTGAAATTCAATACCGCCTCACGCAGCTTCGAAGCCTTTAGTAGTGAACGCGTTGATTCACTGGCCATCGCGGCCGACGGCACGCTCTACGGTACGCAGTGGCCTGCAGGCGGGCGCGTCGTGCGACTTGACTTCCGCGGTCGCGCCACCGCAGTTGGTGATGTTACCGATGCAGAATCGATCAGCTTTGGTGCTGCAGGTTCGCTTTTGGAGGGGCTGTTGATTGTGGGCCATCAAGATGATGGACGCATCACCCTGCTGGACCCCAAGTCGCTACGCCAGCGCGATATAGCCACCAGCGCATCTGCCCGCATCGAAAACATTGTCAGCCTCAGTGATGGTCGCTTCCTGGCAACCCAAGGCACACAGATCGATCAGTTCTTCAGCGTAGCTGCGCCCAAGCTAGTGCAAACTCGCATTCTCGATGGCAACAACCTGGCATCCCTCTCCTTCGATGTCGCTCTGAAGGCCAACAGCTCTACCGATCCAGTCAGCTCGCTCAATCCATCCAATTATTCGCTGGTGAATCTCGATACCAACGAAGCGATTGCCATCGGTGCGATCAACTATGACGCCATCAATCGCACCTCGCGCCTGCTGTTTGAGCAATTGCCACCTGCGCCGTATCGACTGACCGTCGCAGCGCATGTGCAAAGCGAACAGGGAATTGCTATCGGTGGTAGCGGAGCCTCGATCGATTTCCGTGTGTTCGAAGATGTCACAGCGACATTGCCGGTACGTTTCAGCAATACGCGAATCAATCGCCTCGACGGCACGGTCTTGGTGGACGTAACCGTTACCAATAACGGGAGCTTTGACGTAGCTGGTCCCATTCAACTGGCCTTTGGTCAATTGCCTGACAACCAAGTAGTTGTCGTGGGCAATGTAGCGGATTCAACCAAGACACTTGAGATCTATAGCACCGGCAGTGTGCTAGCGACTGGTCAAACGATTACGCAAACGATTGCAATCGCCGACCCACTCCTGCTGGATCTGAATTTAACACCCAGCGTGCGCGCGGCCTTGCCGCCCAATCGCTTGCCAGATTTCAACACCACACCGGTGGTCTCCGTGGCGCTCGGTGAAGACTACAAGTATGAGGCCGTCGCGCAGGATCCCGATGGAGCCACGATATCCTATGTTTTGGCACAAGCTCCTGAAGGGGCAAGCGTTAATCCCACGACCGGCCAACTGGATTGGACACCGGGACGCTTCACCCAGCCTCAAGTCGATTTCGAGCTGCGGGCTTATGACGGTCGAGGCGCCTATCGACGACAAGTGTGGCGTGTCAACGTAGCCGGTGCCAATCGCGCTCCGATCGTATCACCTATCGACGATCAATTGATCACCGAAGGCAGCACACTCAACTTGCCCGTGAGTGCGTTTGATCCTGACGGCGACACGCTCTTCTACTTCGCTGATAACCTTCCGGCAGGTGCGATCTTTGATGCGACTTCGCGAATGCTGCGTTGGAAACCCGATGCCAATGCAGCCGGTGTGTACGAAGACATCGCCTTGTTTGCCAGCGACGGCTACGCCGATACACCGGTCTATTTCACGATCACAGTAGTTGATCGCAACACGCCCCCGACGGTTGCCCCGCTCAATAACCTCACCACGCGCGAAGGCGATGCAATTTCTTTCCGCATCAACGCCAGCGATGCTGATCGAGATGTGCTGCGCTATACGTCACCGAATTTACCGCCCGGTGCTTTCCTGGATCCCAACACCGGTATCTTCGAATGGACGCCCGGCTTCAATCAACATGGGCAGTTTGCCATACAATTTTTAGTCAGCGACGGTGTGGATACCGTTCGGCAATCCATGACCCTGGAGGTGCAAAACTTAAACGGTCCTGTTCAATTTGCCGAGTTGACTCCCTTTGAGATATTCGAAGGCCAGACGCTCAAGCTGCGCATCGCTGCCGCCGATCCAGAGTATCCAGCCGCCAGCAACAATCCACTGAATACCAGCGAAGACTTCTTTGCGGATCTTGGCTTAGCAATTCCTGGGCTGAACTACACCTTTGTCAATTTACCAGCGGGAGCCAGTTACGATACGGCTACGCAACTGTTCACCTGGACGCCAGGTTTTGTACAGTCGGGCCGATACGATATTTCGTTCGAAGCCAGCGATGATGGCGATGGTACTGGAGTTCCCAGCACCGATACGGTCACCCTGAGCATCACAGTGCGCGATGCCAATGGTCGACCAACGATTGGCAGTCTGATCAATCGCACGGTTGCCGTGGGCGCGACCTTGGATATACCCTTGTCGGCCAGCGATCCCGAAGGTGCAGCTATCGATCTGGGAGTTGTCATTGGTCAAGCCACGAACTTGCCAACTTGGGCACAACTAATCGATAACGGCAATGGTACTGGGATCTTGCGTGTGGCCCCGCAACCCGGTGATCGCGGCGACTACCGCGTCACGGTCTCGGCAACGGAAACGGGTGCCCAGGCGCTTAGCGAAAGTACACAATTCATTCTGCAAGTCACCAGCTCGAATGAACCACCCAAGTTCAATAATCTGTTCGACCGCGTGGCCCTGGTTGATCAAGCCACCCAGTTTACTATCTTGGTCAGCGACGCCGATCAAGATGCGCTGAGCTTTAGCGCTAGCAACTTGCCCGCCGGTGCCACGCTGGTTCAATCGAGCATCTATGGTCAAGCCACTTTCAGTTGGACGCCTACGGAATCGCAATTGGGTAGTCATTCGGTCACCTTCCAGGTGCAGGACAGTGGTAACGGAAATCCAAACGAGCGAATTACCACTTCGCGCACCATTGAGTTCGTCGTTCGCAACACCAACGAACGTCCGACGCTGGACTTGGTTGGTGCTCAGTCGATTGCGGAAGGGCAAACACTTTCACTGCAGATGCAGGGCCACGATGCCGATGGTGACGCGCTTGTCTACCAGGCGGTGCAACTATCGGGCAGCAGTTTGATCAACCTGCCCAGTGGCGTTGAATTTAATGCAGCCACAGGTCTATTGGTTTGGCGTCCCGAATATACGCAAGCGGGCATCTATGTTCTGCGCCTATCGGTGTCCGATGGCGCGGCGACGCGCAGTGAAGATGTCCTGGTGGAAGTGCGCGATACCAACCAGACACCGCTGTTCAGCACCTTGCCCAAGCTCTACGGTCGCGAAGGTGACCCGCTGTTCTTTGTGGTCAATGCCAGTGATGCTGATGGTCAATCGCTCAGTTATGAGCTCGTGAGCGTCGGCGGCGATTGGCAAAGCACTGCATTGCCACCCGGTATGCGATTTGATGCAGCCGCACGAGCTCTGCAATGGCAAGCTAGTTATGAATCAGCGGGCAGTTACACCTTAACGTTTCGCGCGACCGATCCCAGCGCAGCCAGTGACGAGTTGACGGTCGAGGTGCAGATACTGCCCACCAATCGTGCCCCGACTTTGCTCGCCCCGACGCGCCGCACGGCTGCCATCGGTGAAGAGATTGCCATTGCCGTGGCCGCCTCGGATCCTGACGGTGATGCGATTACATTAGCAGCTACCGATCTCCCACTGGGGGCAGTCCTAGGTGCCGATGGCGTGCTGCGCTGGACTCCTCAAGGTTTCCAAGCTGGCCAACATACGATCCGCTTGATCGCCAACGATGGCCAGGCGCAAACGCGACGCAATCTAACATTGACCGCTACCTTTGAGCCAGCTTCACCCAACTTGTCTTTGGTGGTCACGCCCAGTTTCCCGGCCATACCTGGTCAGAATATTCTTATCCAACCCATCGCTCAGAGCGACGTTGGCGTGGGCCCTGCCTCCGTAAAGATCAATAGCACATCGTATAGTCTGGATGAACTTGGCCGAGTCAACTTCGTAGCCTCCGCGCCTGGACTGTATGAAGTTATCGCCGAAGTTACCGATAGCGAAGGTCGAACCACGCAGGTCACGCAAAATATCTTCGTGCGTGATCCACTCGATCGCCAGGCGCCGTTGGTCGAGATCTTGGAGATTACTCCACCGATTATCACCGAGCCGCGGTTGCTGAGCATCAACATCGGCGATGCAACGCTGGCTGATTATGTCATTGAATTGATTCGGCGCGATGATGGTCGAATCTTCCAAATCGGTGCCGGCGTGTTAAACGTTTGCCACCAGGTTACGCTCGATCCAGCCAATTTTGTCAATGGTTTCTATACGCTGCGGGTCACAGCTCGCGATCTAGGTGGACTGGTTGCGGCCGATACTACCGAGATCGAAATCAATTCGACGCTCAAGACCGGTTCGCTCGAACTGAGTACCAGCGACCTGTCGGTTACACTCGATGGCATCTCGGTCGATTTCGTTCGGCAGTTCAGTTCACTGGCGATTGGCTCATCGACGCCTTCGACCAACACGCTTGATATTCAGGGCACTTCGTTTGGCGCGGCTTGGACTCTGCCGCTGATCAACCCCCAAGTCGCGCTCACTCCACATAGCACCGACGAGTCCAGTGGTTTTGCGCAGCCGCTCGTATTGGGCGATCGTTTGATTATCACCTTGCCCGATGGTCGCCGTGTAGGCTTTACCTTCAGCCCGCTGGAGAGCGAGCAAGATGGCGTGGTGGTTTATCATCCCAACTGGGTCGCCGACAGCGGCACGGATTGGACGCTGAAGTCTTTCCAGCGCATCTTGCAGAAGCCCGGCTCCGGTAATGCATTCTATGTAGTCGGCACGGGATTGCCCTACAATTTGTCTCTCGATACTAACTCGCATGCTCCCAACTCTACCCTGACACTGGTAGCGCCCAGTGGTCTGCAGTATGGCTACACGATTGCTGGCGATACAGAGTTCGGTCCACGATTTGAACTGGAGCGGATAGTTTCGGCCGATGGCAATCGCTTGCTGCGATGGACCGACGGCGGCCTGGTAGCAGATGATGGTTCGCGCATCAGCCTGGTGCGCGATGCCGCCGGACGCATCGCTGAACTAGTTGGCCCCAACGGCCAACATTTAATGTATCGGTATGACAACGCCAGCCAATTGACGGCGGCGATTGATGTTCGGAGTGGTACTCGAACCTTTTATAGCTACGATGCGGCAGGGCGAGTGGAAGTCGTAGCCCCATCCGCTGCAAGCGGCGCGATTTATCACTACTCCGACACTACCGGACAGTGGCTCAGTCAGACGGTGCTCGACCAAAACTTGGGCGGCAGTCGCACGTTCTTAAGCGCACCATTGTCGGGCAATTTGATTGCGCAGAGTTCAAAGAGCTTTGCGTTGACCCTGACCGATGGCGAACTGCTCAGTAGCGCAACAGGCCTGGTTACCCTGGGCATCGAAGTAACCAGTGGCAGTTTTGACCCGGCGGCCGTGACAGTGGGTGGAGTGCCCGCAGGATACGTTCATTCTTCGGCCGGTCGCAGTGTGGCCATGTTCACCTTTGCTCGAGGAGGTACTTATGCGCTGACGATTGCCACCGCGGATGGTCAAAGTGCAACTGGTGACTTTGTCGCCAACATTTATCTGGCGGGCGATGTCAACGCTGATCGCATCATCGATGCTCAAGATCAAAACGCACTCGATGCAGCGCTGGGAACTTCATCAGGCGATGCGAATTACAACCTGGCCGCGGACAATAACCGCGATGGACAGGTCGATGGCACCGATCGTGGCGCCCTGCTCTCTTCGTTTGGATTTGTGGCCAATCGCGCTCCAGCCGCCACCAGCCTAACGCCGCTTTCGGGCTTCGTCGGCCAACCGATCATTGTCAATGCGGGCGATTTTGTTTCCGACCCTGAGGCTGATACGATCTTTGTTCAACTTACCAGCGGTGATGCAGTTGTTACTGATTTGGGGGGCGGCTTTGTGGCGATTACGCCCAGTCGCGTAGGAGCGGTGGAACTGAGCCTGGTGGCTGACGACGGTGTGCTTGCGAGTCAACCGCTGGTCTGGAGTCTGGAATCAAAGTCAACGGAATTCCAATCGATCTCTTTCGAGCACGCTGGCGATATCCAGATGGATAGCAGCAGTTTAAAACTGCTCGAAGTTGTCGGTGTTTATAACGATGGATCCTCGCAGAGCGTACCGAGTGAATTGCTGCAGTTCACTTCATCCGATCCGAACATTGTGGCTGTCACCGGCGCGGGCCTGCTATTGCCGCGCGCTAGCTCTGGCTTTGCCAAAATCACCGCCAGCTTGGGCAATCTCAAGACTACTTTCGTCGTTACCATCGGCGTGCAGAGCGAGCGTTTGCTGGAAGTGTATCCGGGAAGTTATGCATTACGTCCCGGTGATACGCGGCAGTTTGTGGTTCGCGAGCGCATTGATGATCACATCATGTCCTTGGCCGATACCGGTTCGGGCACCGAATATGTTATTGGCAATCCAGATATCGCCACCATCGATTCGGAAGGTTTGTTGCGTACGCTCAGCGCTGGCACCACTGATGTTTACGTGATCGTTGGTGACCGCAGCTTTAAAGTGTCAGTACAAGTCGTGGACGCCATGTCCAACGGCAGTGTGGTCGATAACGATGGCGGAGTCATCGTGGGCGATAACATCTACGTCGGCGTGCCTGCGGGTGCTTTTGACCAAGCTACGCAACTATCGGTCTCTGCCAAGCCAGAGTCGTTCCTGCCTTATTCGCTGCCCGATCAGTGGAATTTCGATGGTGCAGTCCAACTGCAGTGGTCAGGCGAGTTGGGCAACTATCCGCTCAGTTTGGACTTCCCTGCCCCATCGGGTCGCAATCCCGGTGACTTGGTTTACTTGTTCCAACCTGTCGATGTCGTGCACGACGATGGCGTGGTCGAGCGCTCGTGGGAAGTGGTTGATTCGATGATGGTCAGCGACGATGGTCGCATGCGGACCACATCGCCACCCAACTTGGGAGTAATGGCTCGGCAACGCAGCGACTTTACCGCCTTGGTGCGCCCCAGTGTGTTCGGAGCGATGGCGTTCGGGTTTCCAACCGTTGGTACCACCATGGTGGCCATCGCCGACTTGCGCTTTCGACAATCGCAACCGCCACTGGTCAGCATCGACCGCGTAACCAATGCGCGCGATGACGGCTCGCGATACTATTCGAGCGCTGGCTTCTTCGGTGATTTTATCGTACCAGCGGTCGCCGACTTCCGGATTGCGTTGAACGTCCACGCGGCTTCACCCTCGGGGCTCAGCCTGGTTGAAACCACCAACGTCGAATTGCGACCGGGCGAGCATCCCGAGTTTGCAGTTCCACTGAAGGCTAGGATTATTACCTCCAAGCCGACACCGCAAGTCTCGGGTGCCCGGATGGGTATTCTGAGAATTCTGGACCAAGATATGCCTGCCATCGAATTGGCTGGTAATTTCTTGCTCGATGACGACAGTGTGCAGATTCCAAATTCCACCGTCGGCACAACCGTCAATGATCTGTACGTCACGATTGAGATCGGCGGTCGCGACGGATTTGTGGTCAATGGCCAAGAACAAATCGCGGGAGGTCGCGACACCAAAATCACAACTGGCCTGCAAATCGTTGAAGGCAAGTTGATTGCCCCGATACCAGCTCACGCCATGGTAGCCGGTAGCACGATCACGGTTACTCGTCGTCAAGAGGTGGCCGCTGACGGACGTATTGTCGTGCAAGAAGTTACTAGCAACCCAGTTCAGCCACTCGTCTTGGGCAGATACACGTTTGTGCCCAATGGCGGCGAAGGCACAGTGGCTATCTACGACATGACGACGCGGCAAACGATTAGTGTCCCTGCCCCTAACGATGCGACCGCCAATGTCGAGAAGTCCGCGCCTCAAGAGATTGCACGTGTACGCCTGGCGAGCAACTTCACCACGACTCAAGTGGCTCCGCGCAAATCGGTCGCCTCGATCGATGGTGGACTGCTGTATGTCACGCTGGAAAACCTGGGAGCGGTCTCCGTTATCGATGCTATCGCCCTACACGAGATCGATAACGATCTGACGGATACGGGTGTAACGCCCATCATGCTGCCCGCGGGAGCTCGGCCGTTTGATATTGCGACCTCGCCGGATGGTCGCATGCTGTATGTGACGGACTACAATCTGGGCAGTTTGTATGGTATCGATATCGATCCGACTAGCGACACTTTTCATACCGTAATTGCGACACTGAATATCAGTCGCGATTCGGCCGGCAATCGACTGGCGCCGATCGGGTTCCGCGGCTTGGTTGTTTCAGGTGATAGCCGCTCGGTTTATGTGGCCGCTCCAGGGCGAGATCTGTTCGGTCGCTTTGGCGCCAATACCGGACACGTATTGGTGGTCGATGTGGTTCCGGTGAAACGCGAGATCCTTGATACAGATGACTCAACTGAGCCCGTTGATACTCCACCATACATGCTGGAGTTCAACCAGTCGCCAAGCACTTTGATCGAAGTCGGTCCTGCCCCTTACGACATTACCCGTACAGCTGATCCATCGACGTATCTGTTGGTTGACCGCCTGGCCGACAACGAAGGTTATGGAACGATTCGGCGCATCAAGACCGATGACAATCGAATCGAGCTGGACTATCGCGCGCTGAACGTGGCGCCTTTCGGCATGCTGCCGTTTGTTGACGAAGGTCGTGGCACTCAAGTATTTGGTGTCAGCAATCTGCAAGATGTGTTGTACATTCCGGCTGATACCTTTAAAGCTCAAATTGGACCGCACCCGGATTACGCCATTGTTACGGCCTTCAATGCCGCCACTACAGATTCTGATCCCAAGAAGTCGCCGGCCCTGGCGCCTTTTATCGTCTACCACCCCGACTACAAAGTAACAGTTCAGTACCAGGTTACACCACCGCCGGGTTCGCCGAATCCTGAAACGCGAACCATTACTGAGCGGGTGTATATCGAAACCTTCTTGGGAGCCGGCGGTAACATCGGTCTGATACGCAATGCCACGGGTTCGTGGGATGAGCCGCTAGAGCAACCACGGTTGGTTGCGGCCACCCGGCCCATCATGTTGGGTTTCCCCGATGGAGCAGCCTATAACTCGTTGACTGGTTTGGTGACCGTGGCCATGCAGTCGCAGAACAGTCAGTTTGTGTACGATGTGGGCGCAATGATTCGCCGCATTGAACTGGAAGCCCTGAAACCACCTCGAGGTCCGCTGGATCCGAATTTCAATCTTTCATCGCTATTGGGTACGATTGATTCGAGGCTAGGTACATCGTTTTTCTCATCAGACATTCCCACCGAACTCAGCGGGTTGTTGCGTGGCTTGCTCTCTACCATTCCTATCGATGTGATCGAACCAGCCACACTGGTTAATGCGGATTTTGGATTCACACCTTCGACGACTGAAGCGGGGGCTATAGCACTGGGAGTGCCGGCCATTGGTCCATTTGGTGAAGTCCCTAATGCGTTTGGACCAATCGCTGCCGGACGATTACCGCGCGGACCTTCTTCGCAAACAGAAGCCGAACCCAAGACGCTGTCGCTGGTCGATACGCCTTACAACCTGGCGACCAGCATGCTGTCATTCCCTTCGGACCCACTGTCAGTCGAAGCCGGTATGTCGGCCGAGGTTGAAGTGCATTCGGGCGCCTTGCAAGAGACCCATGATTTAGTGGCTTATCAATCGCAAGGCGCGCGGCGTTCGATCACCTTGCACTACGATTCCGCTCGAGCGGAACCCAGGCCCCAGGTGTACTTCGGGTTGGTGGGCATCAACGAACAACCCACCATAACCGATACGCGGCTGGTCGTGAGCATGACGGCGCGCTTGGGCGATACTGCGATTCGTTCGCTCGGTTACGCAGAACCGACCGAGTTGGAACGCGTAAGTGGCTTCGAAGGTGGCGAGAACTTTTTCGAGATACCGGCTGCCCCAGGTACCGATGCCTTGGGTGGTTCAGTCTTGATGGACTTTGCGGATGCTGAAACGGGCATCTATGAAAATGATATTCGCTACGGTCTGTTCGATCCCAAGGCAGGCCAGTATGTGCGCGGCAAGTTCTTGAAGGACACAGAACTGTTACCCGTCGTCAATCTGAAAGACAGCCCGTTCGGTGCCGGTTGGGGTGTCGCAGGCCTGTATCAGATCTTCTCCAGTTCGCTGGGAGTCTTGATGGTTGATGGCAATGGTAACGAACAAATTTACCTGGCACCATCGGCACCTGATCAACCGTATACCGCCCTCTCACAAGATTACTCGACGCTGATTCGCCGGACCGATGGCACCTTTGTGCGTTCGATGCTGGATGGCACTGACTACGAATTCGATACCGATGGCATGATGGTCAAAGAGACCGATCGCCATGGGAACGCGACCAGGTATGAGTATTTTGACAAGAAGATCCACAAAATCACCGATCCCGTGGGCTTGGTGACTGAGTTTAAATACGAAGGCGATCGCGTTTCCGAGATTCATGATCCGGCCGGTCGAATCACCAAGTTTGAATACGATCGTGGCAATCTAACACAGATCACCGATCCCGATGGCTCGATTCGCAAATTCCAGTACGATGCCATGACTGGACCTCGCAAAGATCTCGATCCCTGGTCGCATTTGCTGACCGGTGAAGTTCATAAGCGAGGCAATACCAGCGACCCTCTACCTGCAAGCCAGTTCCGTGAATCTTGGAGTTACGACAGTTCCGGCCGAATTATCAGCGGTACGCGTCTGGGTGGAGATACGTTTGTACTATCCAGCGGTCAAACCTCGCTTGCCGGTGATCCTAACAAGAGTTCCAGTGCAGAAGATGCCCAGGAACTGCGAGATCTAATAACGGAGACTCAAGCCGAAGCCGCTCGTCAAAAGGCGGCACGCAATGCCTGTATGGTCGTGCTGGGCGACAGCGATGACGAAGAACAAGACGATACCTTCCAGGCCGAGGCGACCTACACTGACTTCGACGGACACGAAGTTCGGTTCCGCATGAATGGCTTTGGCCAGTACATCTCTTCCGATGACGGCGATCACAAACCTCAATCGTCCTACTTGCGAACCGTCAACGGCGGCATGGTCACGGCCATGGTCGATCCGATGAACAACGTAACCTGCTACCAATACGACCTGTTTGGGAATGTTATCACGCAAGTCGATTTCCCGGACAAGAACAATCCCACGCAGTACGTCAAACAGAGCTTTGAATACGAACCGACAAAAGCCAACCAGATCAAGAAGATCGTTGATGGCGTAGGCCGTACGACCACGCGTGAGCTGAATGCCAAGGGCGACGTCGAGCGGGAGACAATTACCAGTTTCGTACCAGCACCTTTGGGCAGTCCCAGCAGCACATCCACCAAGTACTCTTACTATCCCACTGGCCTGGTGCATACGATGGAAGATGCACGCGGTAATGTGACCACGTACAAATACGATATCTATGATCGACTGGAGACAATTACTTACGCAGATGGTGCCGTCGAAAAGCGCGAGTATCTCGATCTCACTGGCAACGTCACCAAATTCACCGATCCAGATGGCTTCGTCACTGAATACACCTATGACCGTATGAATCGCATGAAGACCACACAGGTCACGATCACTGTCGACAACGTTACGTACAAGGAGAAGTTTGAGTATGACGCGGCCGGAAACCAAATCGAGCATACCGATCGCAATGAAGTTCGCAGCACGACAACCTATGACAATCGCAGCCGTCCACTCAAGGTAACCAGCGCCGCCGATTCACTCAAAGCGACATCGCAATATGCGTACGAATACGGTGATATGACTACATCGTACGCGGTGTTTGCTGATCCGCGTTACGAATACTTCTACGAGAAAGATGCCTTGGGCTACGTCAGCGTTCGAGTATTCGATCAGTACCAGAACTTGCGATTTACCTATGACACATTAGGCCGAGTTACGGAAAACATCTACAACGACGCCAATCAGTTGACCACGACCAAACTGCCTAACGGCGCTTCGATCGTGCGAACCTTGGACGGTCGCGGACGCGTCATCGAACGTACCGGCCCAACTGTAGAGAAGGTGCAATACACCTACGATGCCGCCAACCGCATCAAAACGCAGAAGATGATCAACCCGGACACGGGCGATCAACTGATCGAGTACGAATACAATATCTTTGATGTTGCTGGCAAGGTAACAGATGCCGAAGGAATCGTAACCCGCTACTACTTTGATGCCGCTGGTAATAACATCAAGTTAATCGAAGCCGACGGCACATCCCAATCGCGGGTCACTGACTACGATTTTGACAATCGCAATCGCTCATTCCGCACAACTGTAGCCAATCTGGCCGTTACGACTACCGTCTATTATCCCAGCGGCCGTGTCCACGAAGTCATCCTGCCGGGTACCGATGCACCGAAGACCATCTATACCTATGACGAGATTGGTCGCACGATCAAAGTCGAAGATGCTGAAGGCTTTGTTACTCACAACATCTACGATGGAGTCGGCAACCTGGTGGGAATCGTCGATGCACGCGGTAGTGGTCGCGAAGACGAACAATATCTACAGACGCTTGAGTATAACGATCTCAACCAACTGATCGCTTCCTCCGATCAACTGAAGAACACGACCAGGTACGTGTACGACCTCAACGGCAATCAAAAGAAGATTATCGATCCGCGCCCGACAGTCAATGGAGTAGCGCATCCTGAAACGCTGTACGATTACGATGCCGCAGGGCGAGTGATCACAGTCACCAGTCCCACTGGGCGGACTACAAAATACGAATACAATTTGCTTGATCAAATCGAAGTCACTCGCGCGCAGCGCTTGACCGCTGGTGGCAGCATTGTGACCGATGTATCCACTACCCACTATGACAAGAGCGGGCGTTTGGAGTACGCCATTGATGCCAATGGCTATCGTACCGAATACAAATACGACCCTGCGGGTAACTTGATCAAGGTAGTCGATGAACGCGGCGATGCGTATCGCACCGAATACAAACACGATCGCAAGAATCGCGTGGTCAAGTCCACAATTGGCGCGGGCGCAACTGCGCCGTCGATTACCACAACCAAGTATCATCCTCTGGGTATGATCGAACAGGTCATCGACCCGATCGGCCAGGTGACAGCCTTCAACTTCAACAGTCTCGGCTTTATCGAACAATCGATTCTCGCCGATGGCTCGGCCAGCCCCGCCATCACCAAGACCAAATACGACTTGCGCGGCAACATGCTCGAGCAATCCAGCCCGCGAGGCGATTTCTACACCACCACATACGCCTATGATCGTTTAGATCGCATGAAGTCGCAGTCGGGTCCCTCAGGCACTCCGGAAGATCCCAAGCCTTTTACGATTGAGTACACCTACGATGCCATCGGTAACACCACCGAAATTACCGACCCACGCGGCCATGATTGGAAGACTACGTACACCTATGATTTGGCTGGCCGCCGCGAGTCTGCTACCGATCAGGCCGACAATGAAACTCGGTACGAATACGATGCCGCCAACAACCTGATCAAGCAGACCAGTCCAGCCGTCAGCGATGCCGGGCCGCAAGTTCTGTTAATGACGTACGATGTGCTTGGCCATCAGTCCAGCGTCACCGATGCGCTCGGACAAGTTACCTGCACTCAAATGGATGATCGCGGACAGGTGATCGCGCTGGTTAGTCCCAGAGCAGAGCTAACTAGCTGCACCAGTGCCATCAATGCGACCAACTATGTCACGCGAACTTTCTACGATGGCGAAGGCCAGAAGATTGCGGAAGTCGATGCTGAAGGCCATCGCACCGAGTGGGAATATGACCCGGTCGGTAACATTAAACGCCTCGTCGATCCACGCACGTTTAGTGCTGCTTCGCCGGGCGTCTTTGAAACAGTGTATGAATACGACCAATTGGGGCACGTCCGAACGATAACTGAGTCGATTGGTCTCAGCGGTAATGATCAGGCAGCCGTTCATCGCTACCAGTACGATGCGGTAGGTCTGCTGCGCACGTACACAGATCCGCGCGGTTCGGGATATACCACCAAGTTTGAATACGACGCGCTTCAGCGGCTTGAAACCACGCGACAAACTTTCCCCGGTGACTCGGGCTCCACTACGCTCACCACACGCACCGTTTACGACGCGATGGGGAACTTAATCTCCAAGACCGACCCGCGCGGCGACTTCTACACGACAACCTATACCTATGATGCGCTCAATCGCCGTATCGATACGATCGAGCCCACTGGTTCGCCTGCGGACCCAGGACCGCTAGCCAAATGGACGACGGTGCGCGATGAAGTTGGAAACGTCATCGAAATGCGCGATCCTCGAGGCGATTTCTATACCACCACTTGGGAATTCGACGCGCTCAGCCGAGTCAAAAACATTACGGTGCCCACCGGCTCAGTCGATAATCCCGGCCAGCCGGCGGTAACCGATTACGACTACTATCCTGGTGGCACGGTGAGCATGGTGACCCTGCCCACAGTCGGTCAGAGTGGCCAACGTCCCACCTTGATTAACACCTACAATGTTTTAGGCTTGACCACTTCGACCGTGGATCAAATCGGGGCTACAACTCAATACAGCTACGATAAAGCTGGCAACGTCGTGACGATCACCGAATTGCCGCTGAGCGGTGAACAGCAGCGAACGACCCTGCTGGAATACGACCAACTCGATCGCTTGATTACACAAACGGATGCCGAGAACTTTGTGACGCGCACGCATTACGATGCGGTGGGCAACAAAGTGCGCGTCGAAGGTCCCTTCTTCAATGATGACGGAATTCAGACTACAAGTTGGACCTACGATGGGCGATCCAACGTGCGCAGTATCACTGATGCCGAAGGTCATACCACGCATATGCAGTATGACGCGGCTGGCAATCGTATCAAACTGCAAGATCCTCGTGGCACCTGGGCCGATATCACCTATGCCTATGATGGGGCTAACCGCCTGACACGTATCGATCAACCTACCGGAACAGAAGCGAATGCCGGCTCGATAGCCACCACGCGGATGGAGTACGATGGCGCGGGCTTCTTAGTTAAACAAATCGATGCTCGCGGCGACGCCTTTGCGACCACCATCGAACGCAATTTCCGAGGCCAAGAAGTCGCACGCCATGTGGCTGGTGGCACACCCACCAACATCGAAATGCTCACATGGAGCACGCGTTACGATGCAGTCGGCTACGTTATCGAAGAGATCGATGGCCGCGGGCCACAATACAAAACCCAATACGAACGCGATTCGGCCGGACGCCCTCTGTCAATCACGCGTCCTGTTCTCAGCTCTACGGCTGATACGCTCACCGAAACGTATCGCTATGACGCATCCGGAAATCTGTTGCGATCCGTAGGCATCGGCGGGAATGATTACGTAACCACCTTCGACTATGATGCTCGCGGTCGGATGACACGCCGCACAGACCCGATCAATGACTCGCAGACGATGACGTACGATCGCTTTGATAATGTGCTGGAGAAGACCGATTATTTGGGAACCAGCAAGTTTGAATACGACCGCCTCAATCGCTTGCGAAAAACAACCGATGCCCTCAACAACGAGATTCGCTATGTATACGCGCCGGGCGGACTCAGTCTGCAAACGACCTCCAGTCGCGAGCACACCACGACGACGAATATGGATCGCTTGGGACGCACGGTCGAAACGATCGATCCTCTGGGCCAGAAAGAGTTAACCGCCTTCGATTCAGCCGGCAACGCGGTCCGCTTTACGGACAAAGCCGGCACGGTCAGCACGGTGACCTACGATGCTCGTAATTTAGTTGTCGAGGAGATCGCCGCAGTAGGCACACCTGTCCAAACGCGAATGCTGCATCGGTATGACGAACTGGGTCGCGAAATCGCCACGGTTGATCCTCGGGGCGATTTCTATACGACTACTTTCGAGTATGACAACCTCGGGCGCATTATTCAGCAGCGCACACCGGCTGGCAGTGAGACCATTCCTGGCATCGGTACGCCTGGTCAAGGGCAATGGCTGGTGGAGAGTTGGACGTATGATGCGCTCGGCAACGCCCTCTCGCACACGCCAGCTCGAGGTGATTTCTATCGCACCGAATACACGGTCGACGGTCTTGGTCACATTTTGACCGCATCAAAACAAGTCGGCACACCCGACAACCCCGAGCGGGTCACGATAACTCATCGCTACGACGACGCCGGCAACAAGATCTACACTCGCGATGAATTGGGATTTGAAACCGAGCGCACCTTCGACAAAGTAGGTCGCCTCAAGTCCGAAACGGTTCTGGGCACCGGTGCGGGCACTGGTACGGTCTCTTGGAACTATGTTGATACGCCCACGGGTTTCCGAGTCGAGAGTTTCAACCGCGACAACCAACTGGAACAGGCTGTCGACCACGATGCGCTGGGCCGAGTTGTCTTCATCGATAGCCTTACCGGCAACGACATCACCAAAGAATACGAAAAGAATCTACTCTCCAAGGTCACCGAGGGCACCAAGTCGGTCAGCTACACCTACGATGAATTGGATCGAGTCAAGACGCAAATCGACGAGCAGGCCCATACCGTTGGATATACCTATGACGCCGTGGGCAATTTGAAGACTGTGCGCGATAAGGATAACTTCACGACCAGCTATGAGTACGATCAACTGAACCGTCAACGCGTGGTCCAAGATCCACTCAACGGGCGCACCCAAACCGATTATGATGCCGCGGGCAATGTCATCAAGATCACTTCGCCTGGCGGCACAGATACCAGTCTGCAAGTCGACGCCCGAGGATTGACTCTCACCGAAACCACAGTCAATGGTACTCGTACTTTCCAATACGATCCCAACGGCAACCTGGTGCAGTCGATCGATCGCAACGGACGCGAGATTCGGCGCAGCTACGATGGTAACAATCTGCAGACCGCTGAGACCTGGCTGGACGGCGATCAAACTGTACATACCATCACAATGGACTATGACGCTGGCGGACGAAAACGCACCAGCACCGATGGCCAGATCACCAATTCGTGGGACTACTTTGATAACGCAGCCTATTGGCTTGAAAGTACCGGTGTTGCCTTCAGTTCCGTATCGAACGCGACACTCGATTACCAACGTCGTTCTTCCGGCGAAAAAGCTGTCATGTCAGTGGCCTTGGCCGGATCGCCTAACGTCTTGGTCAACACGTACAGCTACAACTCCGCTAATCTGCGTTTGGAATCGATTCAGCAAAGCGGTTCTTTTGCCAGTGCCAAGTCGGTTAACCTGGCGTATCAACCCAACATGCTGGCCTTGCAATCGGTCGTCCGACGCGATGGAACGCAGGTTGTCAGCACGACGAGTTATGAACTCGATGCACGCAGCCAGGTCAATGTCATCAGACACCAAGGCGGCAATCAAGTCGTTAACGAGTACACCCTAACCTACAACAACAACGGCCTGATCGATTCAGTCGCTGATCGATATGATCGTGCCGTCTATGCGTACGATCAGCTCAAGCAGCTGGCGGCAGTCGCTCACAGTGATACCGACCTGGTCAATGAAGTCTACGCCTGGGACTTGGATGGAAATCGTATTCAGTCGACACAACATGGCACCTCGATTGAAACCGACACGGGCAATCGCGTGATGTCCGACGGCATCTACGATTACGACTACGACGAAGAAGGCAACCGCATTCTGGCGACTGAAAAGTCTACGGGCAATCAGGCGCGTTACACCTGGGATCATCGCAATCGCCTGACCGAAGTCAGTTTTCGCACTTCAACGGGCGTCGAATATGGCTATGTCCGGTATCAATACGATGCGGAAAACCGCCGCGTGGCCCGCATCTCCGATGGCGACCTGACCGATAACGTGCCGGCAACTCTGACTCGCTACATCTTCGAAGCGGATGATGTAGTATTGCAGTTAGTCGATACCAACGCTCTGGATGCCATCGACGATGCACGACCAGCGACTGCGTATTTGATGGGCACTGGCATCGATCAGGTCTTTGCGCAGGACTTCGGCCAAGGTAATTTCCAGTGGTTGCTGGCGGATGCTGGCGGATCAATTACCGACATCATCGACCGCGACGGCGATTTGCTCGATCATATCCAGTACGATGCTTTTGGTCGCATTCTGAAACGCATCGATCCACAAGTTGCCGTGGCATATATGTTCCAAAGCCGGCCGATGGATCCGCTGACGGGTACTTACTATTTCCGTGCCCGCGAATATGACCCGGCCTTGGGATTGTTCTTGTCGCTCGATCCGCTCAACTATGGTGGTGGCGATACGAACCAGTATCGCTTGTCGGTTGGCAACCCGGTAAACTTCCGCGATCCGACCGGCATGAGTATCTTCAGCAATCCGTTCCAGCGTGGCTTGGCTGCAATGGGCGAGTCGCTGGCCCAAGGTGACCAAGCTGCCCGCAATGCATTTGCATCGACATTCATCTTAGGGACATTCGACAGTTCGATACAAACGGCCACAGCGCTCGCTAGTGGTGCACCTCAATTTTTGTTGACCAAGATCCCATACGTCGGTCAGTTCATCGGTCTCGGCATGGCCTTCGCCAACGCTTATACAGAAGCGGCCAAGGGCGAATATTGGAATGCCGTTAAAGGTTTCATTCCCATGTTCTTGGGTATGCGCGGTTTTGGTGCCCAGGTCGCCTCCAGTTATGCAGTCAACACAATTGATGCTGGAATCGCCATTCGCACCGGTGACCCCAATCTAATAGCCGGCGCTCTGCAAGGTTTTGCGTTTGATGTTCTGGATGCGAGAAGCAAGAAGCTGACCTTCCGAGATACCTACTCCAAATATGGTGGCGATGCCGCCGGTGGCATCAGCGCCATGGCCCAGAATCTTTCCACTGGGCTGAACTTTGCCAAAAACGAATTTGCTGGACTAAAGTCGGATATCAAGCAGGCCATTGGATACGCGCGTTATGCGAAGCGACAGCAGCAGGACCTGGCTGCGGGCCGAGTGCCGCTGTTCGATTTAAACTTCGCCAGTTTCCCTAAGTATCAATCGGCCTCTTTTAATGCCGGTACCCGCGTGCGCGCGGCAGCCCTCAACATCGTGGCCAAGGCACAAGGACGTGAGCACACGATTGCGACCACCGCGGATTTGAGAGCCAATGTGCGACACGCCATCGCCCTGATGTATCCGCTGAGTGAACGACACCGAGCGCGCAACGAAACGGCCAAACGTGGCAAGAAAGGTCCCAGTCACCTCACCGAAGAGATCATTCGCACTCAGCAAGACCTGCTCTTTGGTGGGTCGATGTTTTATGACAGCGCTCCCCGACTACCAGGCGGCCAGGCGCGGGCGGCAGGTATCGAGTACATCAGCATGTCGCAGGCCCGCGCAGAGCGACTTCAGGATGTCGCCCGCTTGAAGCACAACGCAAATACCAATCCCAATTACCGGAGGGGTGTTGAGCAAATCGTCGATCGTTTGATCGCCAACGAAAATATGACTTTCTCCAGTCGTGGTCGCGCCGCCCTGGTCGAGAGTTTTGCCGTCATGAACCAAGGCGTGCTGATTCCCGATCCAACTGGTCGGGCTTCGACGATTTGGAAATCGATTCATGCCGGGAAGATTGATGAACAAATGCTGGACGTGGCCAAGCGGGTGGAAGCATTCGAATACGGGCAGCAATACAATACATTTGCGGCTACCAAGGAAGCCCTGATCAACACGCATAACGAACTCAAGGCCAAGGGTGTCAACTCCGCTTCCTCAATGAAGGAACTGGAGCATCGTTACGACGTATTGCTATCGCAC
The DNA here is from genome assembly GCF_056494185.1 of Rania fehmarnensis. Lineage (NCBI taxonomy): Bacteria > Pseudomonadati > Planctomycetota > Planctomycetia > Pirellulales > Pirellulaceae > Rania > Rania fehmarnensis. The sequence continues at coordinate 942,676 of NZ_CM151398.1, read as the reverse complement.
GCCAAGAGCTTCGTCTCGCGAACGCAAGCCGAAGTGGTACTGAGTAAATTCAGTCCACATTTGGAGAAGCTCGTCCGCCAAAGAAATCCGCACATATCCAGTGCCGAAATGGGATATATGCACGAGCAACTAGCGGCGCTGAATAACCTGGTCAACAAACATCAGTACTCGATGCCCGGACCATGGGATCACTTGACCAAACGCCTGGGCGAAGTGCGCACCAGCCAAGATCCGGCTGCTGAGTTCTTGTCGATCTTGGATACTCCATTCGTCAATAAACAAACGCTTACCGACCTGGCTTCGATTCTACAAGGCAACCACAACGGTCAGATACCACTGAGCACCATTGGTCGCGGGCAAATGTCGGCCATCCTGCTGCGCGGAACAGCGGGCGCTACGCTCTCGCAAATCAACACGCGCGCGGAGTTCGTGCACGCTGCCTTCAGTGGTGACGTAGTCCAAATGCGCCAACAACTCAGCCGCCCCGACCATGCCTGGCGAACGCTGTCCGACATCTACAAGAGTCCGATGCAGGATCTATCGGACTTTGACTTGAACATTGTAGTGCGCGGGGGCAAGCAATCCCTAGTGCGCGCTCATAGCAAGAATCTGGTCAAGTTCTACGAAGGGCATAAGGGCAAGGAGATCCCAGGTGGTGAGTTTATTCAGTCGGTGATCAGTAATGCCCCGGAAGGCAGTGAACTAAAGGCAACCGCCAATAACAGAGCCATCGACGATCCCTTTGAGATCTACATCCAAGATCGCATGGAGTTCATGAACTACGTCGGTACCAACAGCCTAATGAACTCGCGGGTACTCAAAGGCGCGGTCGGTGTGGCCATGATGCCCGATGGCACTATCCGAACCATCGTCAGCCCGTCGGTACTATTCGATTCGTCACCCATCAATTCGATCGTCTTTGGGCCGATGAACGTGCCCACGCTCAATAGAAAAACCGGCTCTGCCCTCCATACCGATCGAGCACCACTCGATCCGAACTCAATGCCTGCCCTGCAACTTGCAGATGCGCGCACCATACTCAATGCCGTTCGTGGTAACTGGATGAAGTCGCTGTCGATAACCTGGCTGCCCGATGTCGATCTCGTGATCGAAGACTTGCCCAATAACCAGCTGGCCGAAGCCGTGTGGACGGAGATGGATGCCAGCGGCAGGCCTACGCGTGGCCAGATCATTCTGGATGACAACGCCGCCGGTTGGGGATGGTTTGTCGATCCGACGCCTCACGCAGCAGAAGAGTTTCAAGAGGACAATCGAGCCTTTACATCGTCAGTAGCCAGTGGTCACTACGATGTGCTGACGGTACTTGGCCATGAATATGGTCACCTGCTTGGCTTTACTCAGAGCGATCCGAACTTCGCTGCCCTGACCCAGTGGGATCATGTCGGCAATCGCTTTGTGACCATCGATGGCCAGTCCTTCCGACTGGATGGCACCGGGGACGAACTGAATCCGCAGGTTTATCCACAAGCCTTGATGTCGGCTACGCTGCCCGTGGGCGTGCGCAAACTGCCAACGGCGATCGATACGTTGATCTTAGGTAAGGTTCTGGCGGGCCTAAGCGATGATCCGATTCTGCTGCAGCCGCTGGGGAATCTGGATGGACAAATACTCAGCAAGTTCCAGCCGCTGGCCGAAAACGTCGCCGCTGATTTGCGCGAGCCACTGCGTAGTGGACTAACCAATACTAACTTCAGCCTCACCGATCCCCAGTCCAGCTTGTTCGGTTGGCACACGGTAGGCGCTGTCGGTTTCGAGAGCGGCGCGGCCACCATCAGCGAAACGGTCGGCATGCTGAGCGATCTATCGCAGACATTCGTCGTGCCCAGTGGCATGCGACGCTTGTCATTTACCCTGACCGGCATATCGCTAGAGTTTGATGCTAGTGGCCAGGCGCCCAACGATGCCATCGAAGTATCGTTGCTGAAGGCCCAAACTACCCAGCAACTGGTCGGGGCCATATCCAACTTGACCGGCAGCGATGCGCTGTTGAATATCCAAGCCGACGGCACAGTTTATTTTGCACCCGAAGTTACTGTCGGCGGTATCCAATCAGGTGATCGACTCGATCTGACTCAGCCAATCGACGTGTCGATTATGATTCCAGAGTCGGCCGTTGATTTGGCCGCTACTTTATACTTCGACTTGATTGGCTTTGGCACAGACACCAGTCGCTTCACCATTGAAGAGTTACAAGTCGAAGGTGAAGCCGCCGTAAGCTGGCACAATCAAACGTTGGCCGAAGACTCCAATGGCGATGGCCTGGTAACACCTATCGATGCTTTGCTGATCATCAACGAATTGAACTTACATGAAGTGGGCAGCAACCTGGGCGAGCTGCCGCCAATAACCGATGCCGTTGGACCGCCGCCCTACTTCGACGTGCGCGAAGATGGTTTCGTGACACCGATCGACGCTCTCCTGGTGATCAACTACATCAACACCCATAGCGCAGGCGGCGGTGGCGGTGGCGAATCCGAGTTATCTTGGTTCAACGCAGACCGCCCAACCGATGCGAATGATGACGGTAGCGTCAGCGGCATCGATGCGCTGCTGTTGATCAATGAGATCAATAGTCGTCAAATCAGCGATCCCATCAGTGGCCGCCTACCAGCGATCACCGGTACGGTCCATCCGGCGCCGTACTTCGATGTTAACGGAGATAACTTGCTCACACCGATGGACGCCTTGCAGATCATCAACGACATCAACCAATCCAGCTCGACCTCCGGCGAAGGCGAAGAGGCTGAATCGCTCTTGGATTTGCTAAGTCGCGATCAAAGAGCGCATTGATATCCAGAACGAACGGTATCGCAGGTTGACGCATAGGCAATCGTTACATCAAAGCTGTGCCACAGGCACAGCACTCCAAGGCGAAAAATCTGGCATAATTGGTGCTTCAACCAAACTCTTAAAGAGATCGCTACATGCCCGGGCCGAACGAAGAGACTCTGGATTTAGGTAACACTCAGCCCACATCCCACAGCGTTTTAGCGCCTAAGCAGGCTAGCTTTGGTGATTATGAGATCGTGGCCGAACTGGCCCGAGGTGGCATGGGTGTCGTTTACAAGGCGCGGCAAGTCAGTCTCAATCGCACCGTTGCCCTCAAGATGATTCTCAGTGGCAAGCTAGCGGGCGAAGAGGACATCAAACGATTCTATGTTGAAGCAGAAGCAGCTGCGGGTTTGGAACATCCGAACATTGTGCCGATTTATGAAATTGGACAAGTGGACGGCCAGCACTTCTTTTCGATGGGCTTTGTCGATGGCGGCAGTCTTGATCAACTGCTTGCTGACAACACTTTGCCGCCCAAACAAGCTGCTCAGTTGATGGTTCGCGTGGCAGATGCCATTCAGTATGCACATGATCGTGGCATCATTCATCGCGACTTGAAACCTGCCAATATCTTGTTGGCTCAAGCACAAACGAGCCCGCGGTCCGGCTCAAGTGCCCAGTCGCAAGTAGCCTCGGATCATTCCACGGCCCGCGGTCCCAGCGGCTTGATTGTCGCGGCTGGCGGCGAGTGGATTCCCAAAGTCTCGGACTTCGGCCTGGCCAAACAGTTGGGTTCGAGTTCGGAACTGACTGGCACAGGTCAGATTCTGGGTACTCCCAGTTACATGCCTCCGGAACAAGCCAGCGGGAGCAGCGGTACGATCGGTGCTTCAGCTGACATCTATTCGTTAGGTGCCATTCTCTATCGCACGTTGACTGGCAGACCGCCATTTCAATCGTCTTCTCCGATGGAGACGATCCTGCAGGTGATTCACCAAGATCCTGTTCCAGTACGGCAGTTGAATCCTAGCGTGCCTGCCGACCTGGAGACCATTTGCAGTAAGTGTTTACAGAAAGATCCCAACAAGCGATATGCGACCTCCAGTGAGTTTGCAGCTGACCTGGAACGTTGGCTGCGTGGTGACCCAATCCTGGCACGACCCACGGCACTGGGCGAACGTGTTTGGCGCTGGATTCGTAAGCACCCGGCTATCAGCACCTCAGCCGTCGTAGTCGCGTTGGCGATAGCGTCGATTGTTAGCATTCTGATTACCAGTAATAGCTACTTAAAAGAGCAACGCGATCTGGCACTCGCCGCCCAAGTTGATGCCGATACTCAGCGCAAGCTGGCCCAGTCGCGACTCGCTCGGGCAGTTGAGGCCATCGATAAAGTTATGGCCCGAGTGGCCAGTCAAAGTTGGGCCATGAACCCAGCGTTGCAGGTCGAGCGTCAGCAGATCATGGATGACGCCATCGCGTTTTATAACGGGCTGATCGCCGATTCGAGCGATTCGCCAATCGTGCGCTGGGAAGCGGCTAAAGCTCACGAACAGGTGGCTGGAGCCATGTTCATCTTGAATGATTTGACGAGAGCCAAAGACGCATGCAATAAGGCTATTGAACTGTGCGAGGGCTTGAGCCAAGAAGAGCCGGACAACCTTAAATACGTGGCGTGCAAGGCCGCAGTCCTATCGTTACAAGGAACCATCCAAGCATTCAGTGGCAAAACGGCTGATGGCTTTCAGCAGATTGGCAAGTCAGTTGAGTTATGCCGCCAGGTAAGCGATCAAGCGCCCGACAATCGCGACTTTAAAATCTTGACCGTCGAAGGCCTGAGCAATTACGCCTACTTCTTACTCTCCGGTCCACCTCAAATTAAAGCGACCGGTCAGCAGTTGATACCAGAGATAATGCAGCGAGCTCGACAACTGAACACGCATCCCGAAGCGCCTATGGTCGAGCGCCTGGTGCTGGCCTTTGCCCTCAATGTAAATGCCGCCTACGCCTTGAACAATTCCCAAGTGGCCGCAGCAACTGAGAACTACACAGAAGCCGTCGCGTTGCTGGACCAAATCAAAGATCAAACCGCTCCGGATGCACGACGTGCCTACCACTATTTGCATGTACGCGCCATCAGTCTGATCAATCTGGGACTTTGCCACGTGTTACAAGGCCAGGCATCAGCCACTAAAGGCATTGAGTTAATCGATCAAGGGATCGCTGAACTAAATGTGCTGATCACCTTGCATCCGAGTGCATATGTCTACAAGATGCAGTTGCTGCAAGCGCTGCGTGCCAAGACAACCGGATATACGGCCCTGGGTGATGAAGAGGCCGTCAAGCAGAACGACCGCCTGTCCGCAGTCGAGTTGGACAAATTACTGAAAGAGCATCCCGAACAGGGTTGGTTACAATCGCTGCAATTCGGCCAGCGCAGCCTGGCCTTGGTGCAGCGCGTTCGCGAAGGCAAACTCGACGGCTTCGAGCAAGAGGCAGAGGCCATGATCAAGCTGTCGCCGGAGACAAATCGCTCCAGCGATATAATCTATAACGCCGCCTGTGCCTACAGTCAGGCCACCCTCTACGCGCCCGCTGAGAAGGAACGCTTTACCCAGCGAGCTATCGACATCTTAACTCAGTTAGGTGAACAAGGTTATTTCAAGTCGCCCTCGCAACAAGCTCACGCACGCAGCGACTCCGATCTAAAGCCTATCGCGAGTTCCATCAACTGGGAAACCATTTTCCAGTGAGCAGATGACAGTCGCAGCGGAAGTCGTCACGAGTTTCGAAATGCTTGACGCACTCCGCTACGATTTATTTGCCACTGGGTTCTGCTTCGCGTTTGACCTCTGTTTCGAAGCCGGCCTTGGCTATCGCTTCAAAGCCGGGCTTTAGCGGGCGGACATCGTAACCCAATTCCTTGAGGATCTTGCCGGCTTTCAGCGATCGCCCACCGACGGCACAGTAGGTGTAGACGATCTTGTCTTTCGGCATTTTGGTTTTCAGTTTCTCTTGGTCGACCTGGCCTTGAAGATCAGCGATCGGAAAGTGAATAGCGCCTTTGACGTGGCCCTCTTTCCATTCATCTTCACTGCGAACATCGACGATGACGGCCTTCTTCTCAGCGACCTTGGCTTTAACCGTATCGAGGTCATCCTTGGTATGGGTGATATCCACTGCACTGGCTATCGAACTAAATACGAGCATGCCAACAGCCAAGCTTACCAGGCTTAAACGTAACATCAGATTCTCCGTGAGGTAGGCGAAGTATGGACCTCAATCTTGTGTTGATCGAGGCAACCGGACCTTCGATTATATACCGTTCGGAGACTCGTCGCTGTTGCGATCCGTCAATTCATCAGCCGAACTACCTATCAACGGTGGCCCCAGCCAAGTTCGATTGGCGGCAGCAACAGAGAGAAGTAGGGATTGCAGCGGTTGCGAGTGCCATGGGAAAAACTGCGGCCGGAGTGCCAAATTTTTGTAAAATTCCAAACGGCTAATTACATGCATGAATAGATTCAAAAATATTGCGACCAGCACCCAAGAGGCGGTATCATAGAAATCCACAAGACAGTGATTGGCGGATTCACCTGACTGCGCGGCTGGAAATGAACGAACTGTTTGCGAGCGACATATTTCGCAAGTATGCCGCGCGACTTCAGCGAGTTGCTGAAGTGCGACTGGCCGCAGATTTGCGTTCCAAGGTTTCGCCCGAAGATGTCGTACAATCCGCCTTCAAAAGCTTTTTCCGCCGTTTGCACGAATATCGATTCGACGACGCTGACGCTGATGGCGTTTGGGCTCTCTTATTGATTATCGCCATTCGCAAATGCAATAAATGGGATGACCTTTTTCGAGCTGACAAGCGAAATGTGGGACGTGAGACGCAGGGCAACCTGCAAAATGGTCAGCTTCGCTCCCATGAATTTGTAGAAAGCGAACCTGGACCTGAAGAAGTCATTGCGGTCACCGACTTGATCGAGACGTTGATGAGCCGCTTTCCCAGCCGGCAGCAAGAAATGCTCTTGCTCCGCATTCAGGGCTTTGAGTTGCTGGATATTGCCCAGAAGTGTCGAAGCAGTCGTCGTACCGTGGCTCGAGTCATCGCCGATGCCAAGGATGTTTTGCAGTCGATACTCGCGGAATGCGAATATGATTCTAAGGAATCAAGGGTTTTCATGCCTCAACGTGCTTATTAAGTGATAGCCTATGCCAGACGTTCAATCGCGATTCTCCGTTTCCCGGCAGCAACTATCCAACTTGTCTGCCGAGCAGCGTTCAGTCTTCGAACAGTGCGTCACCCAGTTCGAAATCGCCTGGCATCAGTCCCCGCCTCCTGAGCTTCAGGCTTACATTCCTGATGTTGACGATACGCTCAAGCTGCTCATAGCCAATGAGCTTGACGCCATCGATCAGGAATTTCGCCAGGCCTCCACGCCTACCGTTGGTGTGTCAGCGATGGCACGTGGCGAGGCAATCAGCGAACTTGATTTGAATTTGGAGGTCACAGCCCGCTATGCGAACCTGCGTCGCTTAACACAAGGCGGGCTGGGCGATATCTTCGTCGCTGATGATCGACCACTGGGCCGATGCGTCGTTATCAAGCGACTGAATCGACGCTGGCAGCATGACGCACGCGCATTGCGTTGGTTCTTGCAAGAAGCTGAAATTATCAGTTGCCTGGAGCACCCAGGCATTATCCCTATTCATGCCCGAGGTAGTGCCTCCGATGGATTGCCTTGGTACAGCATGCGTCTGATCGAGGGAGCGACGCTGAAGCAACAGATCCAGAGTCTTCATAGTCATGAAAGAACACCGGACCAATATCATGCCGAATTGCGCCGGTTGCTGGGCTGTTTTATCACCGCTAGCCGCACGATCGCTTATGCGCATTCGCGAGGAGTCATTCATCGGGATCTAAAACCTGAAAATATCATGCTGGGGCCTTTTGGCGAAACGATAGTTCTGGACTGGGGCATGGCCAAGCGCGATGGCGCTCATCATGCAGACGAAACGGCCCTGGCGACTTCCACGCTCCCTAACGGCGACGCGCTCGAAGAGTATCCCCTGCATACTGTCACAGGTGACATGCTGGGTACTCCGGCTTACATGAGCCCCGAGCAGGCCAATGGTCTGACTCATGAACTTGGACCGGCCACCGACATCTTTGGCCTGGGAGCCGTGCTATACGCCATCTTATGTGGCCATGGCCCCTTCTATGCTCCCACGACGGCAGAAGCGACTGCACTGGCCCGGAGCTGTGCCTACCCGCGGTTGGGAAAGATGGATCCACGTATGCCTAAAGAACTGGTGGCCATCTGCCACTTAGCCCTGTCACTCAGGCCTGAGGATCGCTACAGCACCGCGCTTGAACTGGTGGCCGATGTTGAAAACTACTTGGCTGATCAACCAATCAGGGCCATGCGTTCTGCGTGGTCCGATCGACTGAGACGGAAGTTCCGTCAACATCAAAGGTTGGTGGCAGCCACGACAGCGATCGCGGTGGTATTGCCTGTGGTGGTCAGCCTGGCCTCTTGGCAGTTATCGAAATTACAATCTCAAAAGCGCGCCGCCGAAGCAATTGCTCAAGCTCGTGACGATGCATCCCATAAAGTGGCCGACTATTTAGCCAAGACCTTTCAATCCGCCGATCCGATCGCCTATGACGCGCCCGGCTTTCAAACTGCCGGACCACGCTTGGCCGGCATCACCTTGCGGCGGATGCTCGACAACGGCCACCAACTGATCCAGACTCACTTGCTCGATAATCCCGAACTGCGAGTGCAGTTGCTGGCTTCGATCGGCAACTCCTATCGAGGCTTGGCTGAGTATGAAAAGTCAAGACTCACACTGGATGAGTGCTGGTCGGTGACCTATGAACATTTCCCACGTGAGTCGACGCAAGCTTGTGAGGTGGCTTTCCATATGGCTCGCTTGGAACATGACTTGGGCAACTACGCCCAGGCCGAAAAGCTCTACCGACACGTAATCTCCGTTCGTGAACGACTCACACCGATTAATGCTCTGGCGATATCCGAAGCCCAATATCATCTTGCCTGGTTACTGTTCCATCAGCCAATGGGTATCGATTTACCACAGTATGATTCCAAGATCGTAGAAGAAGCGACCGCGTTATTCCAGCGCGTGCTGAAAACGAGGCGGGAGCTCCTGCCCAAGAATGATAGAGGTATCGGATTAGCGCTGGTTGGCCTGGCCGCTGTTCAGGCTGCGGGCTACAACGAACACTTCGACGAGACGGCTGCCAATGAAGCTGCCGAGATCTTCAACCACACGACCTCAGAGAATATGGTCGGTAAAGTCCATATGGACTATCTGAAAGCTGAACTGCTGCGCAAAGCTAAGAAGTATGAAGAGGCGGATGCACTGTACACCCAGATTTATGAATTAATGCAGTCCCATCTCGGACCTTCGCAGCCTATCTTTATTTTGCACATGTGGAACATGGCCAGCCTCTATGGTGAAATGCAAGCCGCCGACAAGAGTGAAGCCATGATTTCCAAAATCCGCGAGCTAGCGCGCTCCAACCGCGCCCTGCGAAGCTGCCCGGCTCATGTCGACGGGCTCATACAGTATGGAAACTTGTGGGAACCTCTCGATGCTGCCAAGGCTCGAGAAGTGTACAACGAAGCCCTGATGTATGCTCGCCAGCGCCCCGAACAAAATGCCAAGCTGATTATGGATCTCGAAAGACGTCTGTCAGCCAGTGGCCAGTGACAAACCGCATACTGCAATTTTGGCTTTCGATAGTTGGGCCTCTCAGGTTATGATGAATCAAGTTAACGCGATACGTCCGCACGAGTTAAACGATGCCCACTAGTCGATCGATTCCTATCAATTCAGTGCTTTTGAAACAGTTGCGCACTCAGCGTGGTTGGACTCAAGCGGAACTGGCCAGGCGTTCGGGGTACTCGGTACGTTTGATTCGCAAAGCTGAAAGCGGCAACAATCTGGATCTGGAAACGATCAACGCGCTGGCCGAGGCTTTATCGCAAGCCGAAAGTATTGTCTCGCCCAAACAATTGATGCTAGATCACAAAGCCATCGTCGAGAAGTTTCTTTACGCATTCGATACGTACGGGGCTGACATGATCGACCACGTTCGAGAGTACTTAGCTGACGATTTTGTTTTCGTATGTCCCGGTGATCCAAGCGTGGCGCCCTTCATCGGCACCTGGCATGGCGTCGAGGGTCTACAGCAGTTCTTTGCAATTTACTGTAGTGTCTTCCGCCGCCTGCCGTCTACCGACGTGACCTATGCTGTCGCCGAAGAAGCTGTGATTCTGCGGTACCTGGAATCGGGCTACATGGGCGATCAACTGTGTGGTCCAGTGCGCATTAACATGCATTTCAGGTTTCGCGATGGGTTGATTGTGCACATCGACGATGACTATGACACGCAAGGCGCCGCTGAGAGCAAACGCAAAGCGGAAGAGAACTTGGCCAAGCGATCCTCTTCGGCTTAACTGACTTGCTCGCTTAACCAGCGGACTAACCAACCGCTAACAGTGGGGTTCATGGCAATCGTGCCGCTAACGTGCCGCCGCAAAACCTTGCCAGAATTGAGCCGAGTGTCTAGAAATGATGGAAGCGAACCGCCCGAGATTCTTGGGAGCCCAAGATTTCATATCGTCAGTGCAGCTGGAGGCGACGGTGAGTACCCCTCACCCATCGTATGCTTTCAGCCCGCACGCTTCTGTATCCAAAACTTCGCTGCCATTGGTCCGGTGACAGGGCCCGCCCCACTTCGTTCCATGCACTGGCTATGCTGCGCATTGCCAGTGCCACCTGAAGTCCTTTTGCCTTCGATACTTAAAAGCGCCGAATGCATTAGCCGGCTTTTGCCCCGCCCTTTAGGCGGGTGGGATAGTTGACCCAGGGGTGTGCTTGATTTAGAAATAGCTCTAGCGGATCTCACTGAACGACTCAATTCATCGATGACGCTGCTACTGTGTGGAGTTCGCAATGCTGAAAGTCCGTTGCCCGAGCGGTCGTGTGCGCCAGGCTGCGCACATTTCTCGAAAACGCTGGTTCGCTCAGCTTGATACTCTTGCTCGACGCACTGTGCAGCTCGAGCAACTCGAGTCTCGGCACCTGCTGGCCATCGACTTCAACCCGGTTACAGACATCAACACCCAAACAGCCTCGTTCTATCTGAGCAGCGAAGCCACGGTGGGTGCGGTGACGTATTTCAGTGGTGGTACTGAAAATCGATTTGGGCTCTGGAAAACCGATGGCACCAATGCTGGCACTGTGCTGGTGCGAGACTTCTCAGCCTCAGCCTATGGAGAACCCCATTCGCTCACCTTGGTTAATAGTACCTTGTTTTTCGCAGTTCAAGGTCCCGCCGGTAGCGAGCTCTGGAAGAGCGATGGCACGACTACCGGCACGGTGATGGTCAAGGACATCGAACCTGGTCGGCAGAGCTCCTATCCATTCAACTTAGTCAATGTTGCTGGAACTTTATATTTCTCGGCTTACCGATCGAGCCTGGGGTTTGAGCTGTGGAAGAGCGACGGCACCTCCGCGGGCACTATAGCTGTGAAAGACCTGTGGCCGGGGCCTGGGTCGGCGTACCCACAGGCTCTGACTGCGGTCGGTAATACGTTGTACTTCTCGGCAGAGACCAGTGCAGGCCGCGAGCTTTTCAAAAGCAATGGCACCTCGGCAACCACTGTGTTGGTGCGTGACATCATTGTAGGGGCTGCTTCATCCAATCCGCGTAAGCTGACCAACGTCAATGGCACGCTGTACTTTGCTGCAATCTCCAATGGCAAAGGCGAAGAATTGTGGAAGTCCAACGGTACCAGTGCGACGACATCTTTCGTAAAAGATATTGCGCCGGGCATTAATGGGTCGAGCATCGACAACATGTTTGCCTTAGGTAACACGCTGTACTTCTCGGCTACCAATGGCGCGGAGGGCGTCGAACTGTGGAAGAGCAATGGCACTGCCGCCAATACTGTCATGGTGCGCGACATCAATCCAGGCACGCTGAGCTCTAACCCTCGCAGCCTGGTTGCCACCGGAGGACTGCTCTACTTTTCTGCGACCGGGACAACGGGTCGAGAGCTGTGGCGCAGCAATGGCACGGCAGCGGGCACCATACTCATTAAGGACATTCGCCCAGGCAGCAGTGGCAGTTACGTGGATGAACTGAAAGTCATCGGTAGTAGTGTTTATTTTCGGGCCAACGACGGCACACACGGCAATGAACTCTGGAGGAGCTCGGGCAGTGCGGCGGGAACAGTTCTCGTACGAGACATTATTCCCGGCAGTGAAGGCTCAAACGTCAACTCCTATAACTTTGGTCCCCTTGCCAGCGTTAATGGCAAACTGCTGTTTGTGGCTCGCGAAAATGCGCCTGGCAATCCGAGTCGCTTGTGGTTGAGCACTGGTACCTCGGCAGGTACCACCATCGTCACGACTGCGGGTGTGGAGACAGACAATGGCGTCGCCGATCAGAGCGACTCGGCGCTGGTCAATATAAACGGGACTTTTTATTTTGTTGCCAAGGGATCCGGGAATTCGAACATCGAACTTTGGAAGTCCGACGGCGGTTCGGGTGGAACGACACTGGTGAAAGCCTTTGTGAGCTCCGAGTTTAACCCCGGGATTACGAATCTGACCAACGTCAACGGAACACTTTATTTCACCGCTGACGACGGCAATAGCGGTACGGAACTGTGGAAGAGCGATGGCACGCTGGCCGGTACGGTCTTGGTCAAAGACATCGCGATGGGCTCGTCGTCATCCAATCCACAGCATCTCACACCGATTGGCAGCGTGATTTACTTCTCCGCCCGCACCGACAGTGGTGGTACTGAGCTTTGGAAAACGGATGGCACCAGCAGTGGAACGCTTGTGGTCAAGAATATTCGTGCGGGCAGCTTGGGTTCGTATCCCAATCATTTATTCGCGGTAGGTTCGACGCTGTATTTCGCTGCGAACAATGGGACCCATGGAACAGAACTTTGGAAAAGCAACGGTACCTCCGCCACTACGGTGATGGTTCGAGATATTCAAGCTGGTTCGGGTTCATCGTACCCCAGTGAATTTACCAAAGTTGGCTCGCGGATCTTCTTTGCAGCCAGCGATGCAGTAAACGGTCGGGAGTTGTGGACATCAACCGGCCTGGCCAGCAACACAGTGATGGTCGCCAATATCGAGCCAGGACCTTATGGCTCATACCCGCTTGAATTGACCGCTTTAGGCAATACGGTTTACTTCTCTGCCGCGACGAGTACCAGCGGCGTTGAGCTGTGGAAATCGACGGGCACGGCCAACTCCACCGTTTTAGTGAAGGACATTAATTCCGGCTCGAGCAGCTCCCATCCGTACCAGTTCACTAATGTCAGTGGCAAGTTGTTCTTTACCGCCACGACAGAATCCCAAGGCACCGAACTATGGAGAACCGATGGCACGCCGGCCGGAACGACTTTGGTGAGAGATATTTTCCCTGGCATCGGCAGCAGCTATCCCACGGCTCTTACCAACATCGGCGGACGATTGTATTTCTCAGCTAATAATGGAGTCGTTGGCGATGAGCTGTGGAGTAGCAATGGCACGTTCAGCGGTACGGTACTAGAAGCCGACATCAATGTAGGGCCAGGCAGTTCAGCCCCCCGCTCGATTGTCTCCCAGTTTGGACGCATCCTGCTAACGGCTGTAAGTGGTGCGATTGGCCGCGAAATTTTCGCTCAGATGCCTCCTGCGTTTCAGTCCAACTCGTTGCTAGGAGAAAGCGAGTCCGCCATTGATGTGAACTTCAAGTCCGTTGAACTGCAGGCTGCAGCCACCGATCTGGTTCTAAGCACGTGGACACATCCAATTCGGGATTAGGGCACAAACAGGAATCGAGGATAGTGGTTGGCACAAACAAACGCAAACGCTAAGCACATCGGCGATTCGGAATGGCCTATGCTCTCATGGGTATTCGGGACATAATGGCGAGACGCCTATGCTACCCGATGGAGAGCTCAAGTCTTGGATCGCCAGATTGACGTCATAATTGTGGGAGCCGGACTGGCCGGATTGGCTTGTGCACGACATTTGCATCAGCGTAATGTGACGTTCAAGATATTTGAAGCTTCCGATGGTATCGGAGGCCGGGTGCGCACGGATGTAGTGCAAGGATTCCGGTTGGATCGCGGCTTCCAGATTCTGCTTTCCAGTTATCCGGAAGTCAATTCGGTATTGAATCTTCAGCAGTTGCAGTTGCGTTCATTCACCAGTGGCGCACTGGTTCGCTTCGGCGGCCAGTTTTATGAACTGGCCGATCCATGGCGTCGTCCGCTGGCCGCGCTGAAAGCTATTGCCAGTCCTATTGGCTCGCTGAATGACAAGATTCGCGTGGCTCAATTGCGTTCACGTTCGCTGGCCGGCACCTATCAGCAGCGCATGTTAGACCCTGAAGTTACGACTTTGGAGTTGCTAACAAAGATGGGTTTCTCGGAACGTATGATTGATCGATTCTTCAAGCCTTTCCTAGGCGGGGTGTTTCTGGACCCGGAGTTATCGACTTCCAGTCGCATGCTGAACTTTGTCTTTCGGATGTTTTCGATGGGTTTAGGTGGCTTGCCTGCCGAAGGCATGCAGGCCATACCTCAGCAATTGGCTGCAGGCGTGCCGCCGCTTTCGATTGAACTGAACAGCCCCGTTACGCAGGTAACGCCGACTGAAGTTACGCTGGCCAGCGGCCAGCGGTTCGGAGCCAAACAAGTTGTGGTGGCAGTCGACGGTGCCGCAGCCGATCAGCTAGTCCCCTCGGTGAACTGCCGACCGGGGCGCGGAGTAAGTTGCTTGTATTTTGCAGCTGACTCGCCACCGGTGGATGGCCCAATCTTAGTACTCAATGGAGAAGGTAAAGCACCAATCAATAATTTGTGTGTTCCGACCAACGTGACGACGTCCTATGGACCTGCCGGTCGCAGCCTGGTCTCTGTTACTGTGCTGGGTGTGAACCATGATCCTCAAGAGCTGCGAGAACAAGTTGTGCAACAACTGAGTGAGTGGTTCGGCGAGGTCGCTGGTTCATGGCAACATCTGAAGACCTATTTGATTCCTTACGCCTTGCCAGATCAGAGTCCGCCAGCCCTAGCGCTGCCAGAACGACCAGTGATGCTCGAGGATGGTTTGATCGTCTGCGGTGATCATCGCGACAACGCTTCCATCGAAGGCGCACTTGTTTCCGGGCGTCGAGCGGCCGAAGCCTATTTGGCTCTGTAGCCGAAGTCGCCAGACTTTAGACGCACCACGTTTACATCATCCAATCTCTGGCGAGATCGGCTACATCCAGTCGCAGGCCGTAGCCGAAGTCGCCAGACTTTGGACGCACTACGTTTACATCATCCAATCTCTGGCGAGATCGGCTACATCCAGTCACAGGCCGTAGCCGAAGTCGCCAGACTTTGGACGCACTACGTTTACATCATCCAATCTCTGGCGAGATCGGCTACATCCAAGTCACAGGCTGGAAGCCTATGCCACAACGACTAAGGTGCGTTCGTACTCATCGAGCGGTTCTAGGTTTTCAAGTTGCCACTTAAGTACATCCAAGTTGGCATCTGAGGCATCGGTTTGGTTGGCCAGGCGATCGCGAATGCGGGCCTCTAGAACTTGCGGATCTGCGTTCAGTGACAGGATCTTGCAGGGTACATGCAAGCGCTCGGCCAACTCGATGAATTTTCTGCGCTGCCACCGCATGAGGCAAGTTGCATCGACCACAACGCCCCACGAAGCTTTCAAGCACTCGCCTGCTAAATCTGCCAGGCGGTCATACGTGGCCTGGGTGGCGGCCGCCGCATAAAGCGACTCTTTAGGCGATCCGGCATACATTCGCTTGCGTTCCACATCGGCGCGGAGCCGAATCAGATTGTGCTGTTGGAGCAATTGCTCCGAGACCGTGGTCTTGCCACTACCACTAACGCCATGAGTTATCCACAAACAAGAGAACTCTGGTTGGATGCGCGCATAACGCGTGGCAAGATCTAATAGTGATTCGGCTGAGTGCTCTGCGGAACGATGGTCGGTAGTGTTGGCAGAAGTTTGCACCGATCGCAAGGCAGCCACCTTAGCGCGCACCAGGCAGCGATAGATCAAATACCATCGCAGCACTTGAACCGCTGAGTAGTCGCCGCTGTACTCCAGATACGCATTGATGAAACTACTTCCCAACCTGCTATGCCCCAAGGCTTGTGGGTTCTGAGCTCCAAAATCCATGGTGGTAAACGCAACATCGCTAATCGTATCGATCCAGTGAAAGCTTTCGCAAAACTCAATTCCATCAAATGGCATCAGCCTACCATTCCAGTGCACTATATTTCCCAGGTGCAGATCGCCGTGGCACTCACGAATGTGGCCGTGTACTTTTCGACTTTGAAACGTCTCGCGATGCTCTTCAAAGAAGCTGGTGGTCCAGGCGTGCAGTTCGCTCAGCACTGCTTTATCGACATGAGTGTCGAGCTGATGAATAGTCTCGAAGTTGTCGAGAGCTTCTTGCAGTACGCGCTGTGGCGAACCGAAGGGCGTATCCAGCCCTGCCCTTGTGGCTCGCTGATGAAAGTCCACGATGGTAGCGGCGAGCTGACGAACTTGCGCGGTATCAATCTGGCCATTGGCTAAGCGCTCGACCAACACCGCATCGGCAGGAAAGCGCCGCATACGAACGGCATATTCGATAGGTTCGGCCGATGGTTGGTCGGACTGGTGGCTAGAAATTTTTGCGACCGGTTGGCCGTTAATTAAGACGATGGGCACCACGTCGATGTACAGGTCTTGGCTGAAACGCTGATTCAAGCGCAGTTCTTGTTCGCAGAAAAACTGGCGGCGCTGGAGCGTCGAGTAATCCAGAAAGCTATTGCGGACTGGTTTCTTGATTTTGTAAGCATAGGGCCCGGCCAGTAGCACCCACGATATGTGAGTTTCGATCAGCGAGACACCCTGGCCGACCTCGTGCTCAAACGCAGCGGCTCGCTGTAGAGCCGCGATCTGAAATTTCTCATTCATCCCTGCACCACCCATACAAATAACGCGCAGTCTATTCTGAGACTCCGTTTGGGGGTATACTCAGTGTCTAAACCGATAAAAAACAGGAAAATCTAGGAATGGCTGGTATGGGCGATCATTGGAAATCGTTAGCAAACAAATTGGGTGCCCCAGGAATTGATGCACCGTCAAGCGACCGGACTCCGGCCCCTGAACCGCCAAAACCAATTGGCCAAGCAAGTGATGAACCACTACCGACGCTTCCGGCCACTGTCCCCCAACCTGTGGCTTATGTACCAGAGCCAGAAGATGTGGCGCCCCCACCCGAGCCCGAGGTGAATTTGAGCGATCGGAAAGACAAGACCAAGCGTAAGTCTTCGTGGGATACGCTAACTAGCTTCTTCGGCATTTCGTCACCCGAGCCGGTTGCCGAAATCTCCAGTGCAGCACCTGGCGAAACGGACTCGTTGGCTGCACCAGCACCAACACCCACCAGTAATCCGGTGCGTTTCGAGAAACGCGAACCGCGGGAAACACGCCCTGTGCGTGAGCCTCGCCCGCCACGTGAGCCTCGCGAATCAAGCTCTTTTAAGACACCGCCTGCGCCGGCCAAGCCCACAGCGCTGGACGAACTATTTGGCAACGCTCCGCGACAAGAGCTTTCCTGGGATAAGCCCGCGCCGCGACGCATGGTCGACGACGTATCGGGCTGGGCCGATGACGACGATCAGCCGATTGCTGAGTCGCCCACGCTCGACGATCAGTCTGACACCTTCACGCCAGCTCCCGAGAGTGCTGATAGTGAAGAGAGCAGCGAAGCCGGCACGCGCCGTCGCCGACGCCGTCGGCGAGGCGGTTCTAGACGCGATCGCGAGCCCAATGCTGAAGGAGAAGCCCGCGCGCGAGTTCCGCGCAGTGAAGACCCGATCGACGATGCGGATCCCTGGGTCGAAGATTTAATGCAGTCGGAAGCCGAAAGCGACGACTGGACGGAACCTACCAGTTTTGCTCCCGAGTTAGAGACTCGCGACCTTGCAGATCCTGATGCCGATGCACCCCTACCGGAACGCCGATCAAGTCGTCGACGACGCCGAGGTCGAGGTCGCAGCGATCGTCAGCCTGAAGGATCGCTGCCGGCTGGCGACAATGAATCGATGGAGGCTCGACCCGTTCGAGAGCCACGCGAACCCCGTCCACCGCGCGAACCACGCGAAGGCCGACCAGCTCGGGCTATTCGAGAACCTCGCCCCGGCGATGATGTGGATCTGGAACTGGAACATCCACGCCGCGAACCACGCAGCTCGCGCGAACGCGAAGGTCGACCACCACGCGAACGCACACCACGCGAACGCCCACCACGTGCTCCCGGTGACACCCCACGCCGCGAAGCTTCGGTGACCAATGAACTGGACGACCAGGTCGATAGCAGCCTGGCCATTGAACTAGAGGGCGAACCAGGCACTGGCAATCGCCATCCCAAGATACCAACATGGGCTGATTCGCTCGAAGCGATCATCAGCGCCAACATGGAAAATCATCGTCGATCGGAGCATCGTGGCGGACCACCTCGTGGTAACCGTCCACGCGGTAACGGCTCGGGCCCCAACCGGCGTTAAACGAGCAACTCGCTATCCAAGAAGTGGTCGCTGTGTTATTCTCTAAGTAATTCAAACGTGCTGCCTGTCAGTGGCTCTCGCGAGGGGGAGCCGTGAACCTGGTCAGGACTTAAGTGTAGCAGCCATAAGCGGGGTACTCTTGTGCGAGGGCCTCTAACAGGCAGCGCGATCTTGAATCTAGTAGAGCAGCTGTCCTCAGCTGCTCTGAACCCTCTAACCGCAGTCTCTTCCGTCCAACGTTGTAGAGCAGCTGTCCTCAGCTGCTCAGCACCCTCTAACCGCAGTCTCTTCCGACCAAATTCCAGCCAATAGACGAAGCGTTACAGGTGAGCGTAGAGCAGCTGTCCTCAGCTGCTCAGCACCCTCTAACCGCAGTCTCGTCCGACCAATAGACGAAGTGTTACAGGTGAGCGACTTGCCGGGTGCGGAGCGGCTGGGACAGCCGCTCTACAACGTGAAGTTTCTCTAGCTCAGAAACTTAACCAGCACCTGGTTGAACTCAGCGGGTGCTTCTAGAGGCGGCAAGTGAGCGGCGTTTTCAATGATGGCCAGGCGACCGTTTGGTAGTTTGGCAGACCACAGACGGTTGTCCTCGGGTGGTGAAATCGGATCGAGCTCACCAGTGATGACCAAAGTGGGAATTGCTATTTGGCTGAGTCGCTGCGTGAAGTCGGCTCGCTCCGCCATGGCTTTCTGTATGGTCGCGACGGTCGTGGGCGGCACACGCGTCATCATGTCCTTCACTAGTTGAGTGACGACTCCATCGTTTTGCCGCACGTGTTGGCTTAACAACTTTTCGAGCATCGGCGATACCGCAGCCCAGGTGGAATCGGCTAGGGCTTTCTCGGCCATTTCCATGCGCCCCTGTTTAGCTGCGTCGGTGTCTCCGCCGGGTTTCGTATTGGACAAGATCAGCTTGCTCAAGTTCGCACCGAACTTCTGCCAATACTCGAGAGCGACGTAGCCGCCCAGCGACAAACCTGCCAGAACAATTGGTTCTTGGCCCACGAGCACTCTGCGCACATGCTCGATGTCGACCGCCAAGTCAGCGATGGAAAGCGGCTGCTTAACTGTACCCGATTTGCCAAAGCCCCTCAGATCTGGGCACAGCACTTGATATCCGTGATCAACAAGTGGCTCGATGCAGTTTTCCCAAAGCGTAGCATCAAGCGGAAAGCCATGCAGCAGAATGATAGGTTTGCCCTCGCCGCAAGCATGCACAGTAATTGTGTGTTCATCGGGCAGAACCAGTTCGACATGATGTTCGTTCATCGATTTTTACCTTGCAACTTGTCGGTCAAGCATTGGCATCATCAGGCATGCACTACCTAGACTACCAGCTTGACACCCCATTGCACCAGCAGTGCAAGCAGCAGGCCAGCCACGCACCAGTCGCAGACGAATCCCCAATTTTCGATCCAGCGCCCACGTTGGCGGAAGGCAACTTGTGCGATTCCCATCGGCACGTGCATGCACGCGAACAAAAAAATGAGCACACCGATGGGATTGGTGCCAAGAGCTGCACCTGGGCGCCCATGCGCCATATGAATGAAAGTGCGTGTTAGCCCGCAACCTGGACAATCGACTCGCAAATTCTTGTACATCCAGCAGAGTTCCGGGAGCGGCTCTGCCAGGCCAGGCAAGTAAACACGCCGATCATCGCCGATACTCATCGTGCCAGCCAGTGCTAGACAAGCCAAGCTGCCGGCTAGCCAGATCGCAGCAATTAGATCAGAGTTACCCATCCACATGCGGCGTAGTACCGGCGGTTCAGCACTGGGGCATCCACGGCCGGCAAGCGTGCTATCGCTAACGGATTGCCCCGAGGCTGCGTTGGCGTCTATTGCTTGGGTGTCGGTTGCTCGGGTATCTGGCAGAACCTGCGCAGTGATTAGTTGCATGGGTGGGATGCGCAGAGAGGGTACGGAATACTATTGTGGCGATTGAAAGGCTTGAAATTCGCGCAACTGGCGTTGCATTGAACGTTCGTAGGGCATCATTTCAATGGCGCGTTGCTGCAACTGAATTGCTCGATCGAGTTGTTTATCGGAAAAATAGCAACGAGCCAGAGTGTCCAAGTATATGGGTTCGTCAGGCTGCAGCACTAATGAGCGCTGGCTCATCAGAATTGCTTCGCTCGACTTACGTTCTGTACCGGCCAACAGCCAAGCCAGTTGATTGAGCTGTTGGGCTAGCAGACGTTCATGATCCTGACGAATGTTACGCGAGACCGATTGAGCAACATCGCTTTCGCCTCTGGCAATTTCGTCGCGATAAACAGTCTCCAAGCGTTCGACAGCTTCGCTGACAACTTGCTTGAACTCCTCATCGCCCTGCACTGCTCGATGCATCGCAATGATGATATCTGGGTTGCTGCTATCCAACTGCAGAGCCTTCGTTAAATACTTGCGTGCATTGGGCAATTCTTTGGCGTGGATGGCGGCCAACCCGAGATAGTAATAGTATCGACTTGGCGCTTCAACGATGTACTGGGCGTCTCCACCTCCGCGCAGGTTCATTTCGCTCAGCAAGTCTTTATCGGGAGCGGCTGGTTTAGCTTCTTCCAGCAGTCCGGCGCGTTGAAGCAAGGGATACCAAATCTGAGCGGCCTTTCCAGGCTCTCCCCCATCCCAATAAAAGCGGCTGAGTTTGTCGCGTGTCCGTAATTCCGCCACCGCTGAGTATTCACCTTTGCGAACATCTTTTTCGAGCACTCGCAACAATTCGGCTTCTGCCCAATCGAACAAGCTGCGTTCGACTAGAAAATCGAAATTTTCGTCTCTGAATCGAGCTTCGGAATCGCCCGAACTGATGGCAGCCGCTCCGTTGTTACCTATGCGGACGACCGACAATTCACTCGCCTCTTGGGCCACTCGATCGGCTTCTTGCTTTTGGCCAACGCGCAAGTAACTCTCGGCTAATAGATAGCGATTGCGCGAACGGTCTTTCAGCAAATCGGGACGCTGCGCATCGAGCGACAGCACGGCTTCGGGTAGCCCGGCTTCGAGCATCCACTGAATATCATTGAAGGCGGACGACTTGTCTTTGGCAACTAACTCCAAGCAAGGTTCGAAGAAGGCGAGAGCTTCGCTGCGCTGCCCCTCGCTGACCAACAACTGCGCAATCAGACGATACAGTTGCTTGACAATTTGATCATCAGTTTGAGATTGGCTGTTTTTGGACTTCGCATTGCTCTCGAGCAACATGCGTTCGTGGATTACGTGTTGCTGCCATGCCTCCAGTTCGACCCCTGCCGACTGCAGTTCCGTGCTGAGCGTGAGCAACCACTTGGCACCACTGCGATTGCTATCGCCCAGGCCACTGGAGATTAACTGCGGCCAGTCAATATTTTTGGAAGTACGTTTACGAGTATCGCTCGAGTTGGCCTCTAATGTTTTGGAAGCATCCGAATTCTTGTTGGCATTGACGGCAGCATCCATAACGTACAGAGCCGCGTTTTTCGAGACCCGTTCGTCTTTTTCGTAGCGCACCAAACGCAACAGAGCCAAATAACCATCGGAGCGGCCCAACTTGGCCAAGCGTTGCAACGCATCGTTCTTGTTGCGGCCCGAGTAGTCGTTGTAGCCTTTCAACAAGCGTTGCACATCGAAGGAATCGGTCGGCAAGGTCCAGACGACTTTCATACTTTGCAGTAGATAAGTCGCAGTATGAGCGATCTCGACGTTGGGATGCATTTCAGCAGCGCTCAAGCTTTCGAAAGCTAGTAGCCCATAAGATTCAAGTTCCACCTTGGCTGCTTCGCGTTTAATGAAACTTCGGTCACCGAGTTGCTCGATTAGCTCATTGATCTGTGCTTGGGTGGATGCTGCAGGGGAATCGGAGTTGGCGGCTAAGTTGCCCGCCAGCTGGCTGGCTTGAACCGCAACGATAATCGCAGTCATCTGCCAGGCAAACGCCAAGCTGAACATGATGGGCCGAAGATAACTCATCGATCGATCCTTCCCAACGCATGGCGCGATGCAAACCAGACAGGCCCAGCCATTGGACCTGCCTGGTTTCTAAAGGGCGTGGTAGTTACCGGTGGGCAGTAACTTCAACGTACTGGTACTACCTATTGGGCAGCCAACGCTTTTTCAATCGCGGCGACTACGTCTTTGTCATCTGGCTCGGTGCGAGGAGAAAAACGTGCGAGGACTTTTCCATCGCGACCAATCAAGAATTTCTCGAAATTCCACGAGATCTTGCCCTTCTCGGCCGGTTTGGTTTCCAGGCTGGTCAGGTATTTGTAGAGGTCGCAAGCTTGGTCACCATTAACGTCCACTTTCTGGAACATATCAAAGGTCACACCGTAGTTCTTGGTGCAGAATTCGGAGATTTCTTGGCTGGAGCCTGGCTCTTGCTTGCCAAACTGATTGCACGGGAATCCGAGCACGACCAAGCCCTTTTCCTTGTACGTCTCGTAGATCTTCTGCAGATCGGTGTATTGCGGAGTCAGGCCGCATTCGCTCGCGACGTTGACGACCAGCACAACTTTGCCAGCATATTTCTTTAGCTCGACCGGCTTGCCATCGAGCGATTCCATTTTGAACGCTAATGCCGGAGGCACTTTATCTTCAGCCATTGCAGAACTCGCCCATGCAAACGCACAAACACCCAGGACCAACCCCAAGTTGAAAACGCCAACAGCCCATCTGGCTAAGTTACTTGCCATGGATTTGCTACCTCTAAAGTGAAAGAAAAAGTGGTTGAGACAATCACTTTATTATACAGCGGCCGGCAAGTGCCGTGGCCCGTAGAGCGGCTGTCCCCAGCCGCTCAGCACCCGGCAAGTCGCTGGCCTGTACCGCTTGTCGAATGGAACTTTGGTTAGAGGGTGCTATTTTTAAACGCAGAGAGACGGAGGATCGCAGAGAAGACAGCATTTACTCCGCGGGCTCTGCGAACTCAGCGTTTCAAAGGAAAGGGTTGTAGAGCGGCTGTCCCCAGCCGCTCAGCACCCGGCAAGTCGCTGGCCTGTACCGCTGGTCGGAAGTCACTCTGGCTAGAGGGTGCCTTTTTTTAAACGCAGAGAGACGGAGGATCGCAGAGAAGACAGCCTTTTCTCCGCGGGCTCTGCGAACTCTGCGTTTCAAAGGAACGGGTTGTAGAGCGGCTGTCCCCAGCCGCTCGGCACCCGGCAAGTCGCTGGCCTGTACCGCTTGTCGAATGGAACTTTGGTTAGAGGGTGCCTTTTTTTAAACGCAGAGAGACGGAGGATCGCAGAGAAGACAGCCTTTTCTCCGCGGGCTCTGCGAACTCTGCGTTTCAAAGGAACGGGTTGCAGAGCGGCTGTCCCCAGCCGCTCAGCACCCGGCAAGTCGCTTACCTGTACCGCTGGTCGGAAGTAACTCTGGTTAGAGGGTGCCATTTTTGAACGCAGAGAAACGGAGGATCGCAGAGAAGACAGCCTTTACTCCGCGGGCTCTGCGAACTCTGCGTTTCAAAGGAACGGGTTGTAGAGCGGCTGTCCCCAGCCGCTCAGCACCCGGCAAGTCGCTTACCTGTACCGCTGGTCGGAAGTAACTCTGGTTAGAGGGTGCCATTTTTGAACGCAGAGAAACGGAGGATCGCAGAGAAGACAGCCTTTACTCCGCGGGCTCTGCGAACTCTGCGTTTCAAAGGAACGGGTTGTAGAGCGGCTGTCCCCAGCCGCTCAGCACCCGGCAAGTCGCTTACCTGTACCGCTGGTCGGAAGTAACTCTGGTTAGAGGGTGCCATTTTTGAACGCAGAGAAACGGAGGATCGCAGAGAAGACAGCCTTTACTCCGCGGGCTCTGCGAACTCTGCGTTTCAAAGGAAAGGGTTGTAGAGCGGCTGTCCCCAGCCGCTCGGCACCCGGCAAGTCGCTGGCCTGTACCGCTGGTTATTGGTCGGAAGAGACTGCCATTAGAGGGTTCTGAGCAGCTGGGGCAGCTGCTCTACGGTCAGGCTCGTTGGCTAACGCACGGTGGCTTTGCCGGGTTTTTCGGCGACTTGATGGTTGGGTACGAAGCCCATATAGGCGAACATGTCGCGGATTTCTTCAGCCGACAATGTGTCAAACAATCCGGAAGGCATCATAGAAATCTTGCTGGGCACAATCTCTTCGATATCTTCTTCGGACACGACATGTTCGACCAGGTCGCTATCGCGGACAATCAGACTGCCATCACTCTTGCGCGTTACCAGGCCGTTGTACACGCTGCCGGAGGCGGTCAGCACGCGCCGCGCCGCGTATTGATCACTGATCACATGCGACGGGAACAGGACCGATTCGAGAACCTCTTTACGCGTGAAGCGTTTGGCCACAGCACTCAAATCCGGACCGACTTGTTTGCCGGTCGATCCGTATTTATGACAATTGACGCAGCGTGCCTTTTCGAAAGCTACGCGGCCGTTGTCGCTGTTACCAGCTTTTCCTTCATTGGAATTGAAGTACTCAACGAGCGTCTCTAAATTCCAACGGGCCCCGGAGGGGACGCTTGGTAAAACCGCTTCCAGTTTGTTGGGATAGGTTTGCGTGAACCACTTTTGCCAAGCTGCCATGGGACTGACGCTCTTGTCCTTAGGAGCGGGGAACTCGTTGCCTGTCCAGTGCTCCAACAACTTCAGCGCCGGCTGGGGACTGCCCCCCTCTTGTTCCATGCGCAGACCATGCAAAATGACTTCGCGAAAAGCTTCCGGATCATCAGCGGCCACATCCACCGAACGCAGAGCATTCATGACTTCGCTAGTCGCATAGGTCTCGAGCGTCGGTAGGCTGCGGATGAGATAATCCCAGTTTTCACCGGCCGGCTGTTGCGCCAGGCCCAGTGCAATAGCTTGGCGTCGATCTGGACTGCGCAGCCAGGCGGAACGCAAGTACTGCATCGACTGTTCATCGGCACTTTGCGAGAGCAAGGCCACGATGCCCGTTCGCAGGCGCTTGTATTGATCACCCTCGAACCCCTCGCCTTCTAGCTTTTGATCGAGTTGACGCAACAACTGCAGATCGCTTTCGGTCAACTTGTCTGGGAATCGATAAAGCGATACCAAGGCAGCATTCGGCCACTTGTCACCTTCCGAGACAAAGATACGAGCTTCGTCTAGCGGCAAATCCTGACATACATCGCGAGCAGCGTGCATGATGTACAGCGGATAGCTGCTGCCACCTTCAGCTAGCTGCGATTCTTCGTAGAACTTCACCAGCGCGAAGCGCTCGGCTGCATTCCATTGATGTTTGAAGAATTTCAAGTGCATGCCAACGTGAACGCGTTCGGCCAGGTCAGCATCACTTTGCAGAAACGCAATGGCCTCGTCAATCACTTGCTCAGCATTGAGGTAAGTCAGCAGTCGGAACAGTTCGCGATTGAGCAGTGGTTCACCGATGGGAAACTCGTGAATGAGTTGATCGGTAAATTCGGGCAGATCTTCAGCGGTTAGACCAGTTCGATGTAAGGCAACTTGTGAAACACGCATTAGATCATTCAGATTGCGATCACTAACAAAACCTTTCAAGACTTTGCTGACGGCCTCGATCACCAGTCGCCCGTTTTCAGGCGTAGGTTCGGCGATCATCAACGCCAACCCGCCTTGAGCAACTAAGCGTTGATTGTCGTCTTGGAGAAGACGTTCTTTCCAACTGGCCGCAGGAATACGTTCCAGCAAGCGTCTGGCAGCCCAAACCAGATAGCGATCATCGCTGCCCAGTAGTGGTACCAGCGCGTCTACTTCGGGCGGCGCATCTAACCGCAGCAGCGCTTCGCAGGCGGTGCGTTGAACTCGCGGGTCGCTGTCGCTGACCATCTCTTGGATACGTGGCACGACGCTTTGCGTATCTTTGTGCGCGGCCATCAGTTCGATGGCTCTGGCGCGCACCAGTTCGTTTTTCGACTTCGCCAATTCTAATAGCATGTCGGTGGTCAGTGACGGACCGAACAGCTGCATCAGGTCCATCGCTCGTAAGCGATACTTGGCTGGATTCTCGCTGCTATAAGCCACGCCAGCAATCAGCTGACTCCAACTACTACCCAGTTCTTCTTTAAGCGTGGCCAGTTCCTGGCGCGCCCAAGGTGCTGAGGGTTGAGGTTGACGCACGGCCCGAGCGATGCCTGTACCCAGATCTTTCATCGATGCTGGAATATTACCCTTCCACTGCACGCGATAGATACCGCCGGCGGTGCCACGACCACCCGTGCAGAAGTACAAGCTGCCATCTTTGGCCACAGCCATGTCAGTCACGTTCAAAGGCTGACCCTGCAGGAAGACCTCGGCTTGGGCTTGATGACCCGCGCCGTTGTTTTGCAGTTTGACTGAGAGAATGCGGCCTTCGGACCAATCAGCCAGAAACAAGCATCCGTGATAACGCTGCGGGAAGGCGAAGTGATCGTAACAAACCGCTCCGGTCGGTGATCCACGTCCCGTTTCCAACAACGTCGGTAAACGATCTGTGTAATAGCTGGGCCACTGTGCCCAACCACTGCGCCAACCGTATTCGCCACCTTCGACAATTTCAAACAAACTGGTGGGACGATACCAAGTGGTACCGATGTCGGCTTCCATGTCGCTGTCGTGCACCAGCAGCGAGCCGCTGGTGTGGAAAACGAGATCGTAGGCATTGCGCAGACCGCCCGCCACGATTTCAACTTTCTTGCCTTCCAGATCGGAACGGATAATCGCACCGCCCGGAGTCTTGATGCCAGCAGCATGTCCGCCTGGATCTTCCATGCGCGGACCGACCAGATCGCCTTCATACTGATACCGATACGGACTGGAGCTTGCATATTGACCAGCGTACTGTGTATGGTTACCCAGCACACAATAGATCATCCCTTCGGGTCCAAGCGCCAGGCCATGGGCTGCATGTTCGCCACTTTGGCCTTTGAAGGCCACCACGCGATCAGCTCGTTCGAGCGAACCATTGCGATCTTCATCGCGCAAGCGATAGATACCTGCTCCTTGTTCGCCTTCGCCGGTGACATACACATCACCGTTCAGTGGCAGGATACCTTGAACATTCTTCACCAGGTCGCAGTAATTGCGAACCTTATCAATCTTGTCGTCTTTGTCAGTGTCATAGATCAGCAGCAGTGGGCCACCTTCCTGAGCAGCGATGATGTGGCCGAATTCATTAAAGGCCATCGTTGTTAGCGAGCCGGTCTGTTCATTGCCTAGCACTTCTTGAACGGCAAACTCAGCACCGACGCGGAAGCGTTCGTTTTCGCTGGTTTCTTCGCGAGCCACTTCTTCACGACGATCCCAAGGAGCAGTTTCGCCCAGCGTGCCGAACTCTTGCGCCGTCTTCCAACGACTATCGTTGAAGTTAACCGTCTGCCACTGGGGCACGGCGTCTAAAGCCGTTTTCCAACTTTTGTCAGTGGAGTAGCTCAGCCAGCTACCGCCTTTGGGTTTGATCAGCACGCGGGCGGCCAGAGCAGCTGGTCCATCCGCCACATTGGTAACCTTGACGGCAATCACGTTGCGTCCCACAACCAACAAACGCGAAACGTCGTAATTTTCCATCTGCTTGATCGATTGACCATTGCCGATGCGACGACCATTGACCCACAGTTCATATCGATCATCGCTGGTGATCGTAATGGAAGCTTGTTCAATCTCGGGGGTCTGGATCAGCTTGCGAAAAAAGCAATCGCCGGCCGGAGCTGCACCACGGGGATGCTCCGGCGACCAGATCCATTGCGATTCGCGAGCCTGCAAGGTTGCAGCGGCCGAACCGCACAGGATGGCCAGCACGAACCAGGCAAGCAGATTAGCTGGTTGGATCAATCTGCCTGAGTGGCATCTGCCAAAGGGACAGAGGGCAGCGCGTTCCGCGTCAAAATCCATTTCAACAACCTCGGTAAGCATCCATCGGAGGGGACGAGCGATCTAGATCCTTCCACACCCCTGGCTACCTACCAAAATCATTTGACCCAGGTCAAGCCCTGTAGTCGGATTCTAAAAACGCAGAGACGCAGAGAGTCGCAGAGAAGACACCAGTCCTACTCCTACTCCTACTCCTACTCCTACTCGTACTCCTACTCGGATGTAAGCGTGATGCTCGAGTAGGAGTAGGAGTAGGAGTAGGAGTAGGAGTAGGATGGAGAGCGAGTATTTCGTTGACGCACGGACGCAGAGCGACTTGCCGGGTGCGGAGCGGCTGAGGACAGCCGCTCTGCACAGCGTTCAACTTAGCGACAGCTTGGGCAACCGACGCTGACGCCGCAATTGCTGCAGCCGCCGATGACGACGCCACCACTGCAATTGCTGCAGCCGGATGATCCGCCGTAACCCGAGCCGTAACCAGCTGGCATTGAGCCACCGCAGCTACCGCAACCGCTACCAACACTCGGAGCAGGGACGCTCAAGTTCACTTGGTAAGCAACCAGCTTGGGAACCATGCGGGTTACTTGCACTTGAACTTCTTTGCACACAGGAATCGCCACTCGCTCGGTGTACTGTTCGGTGACTACGTCGTCGACCGTTTCGTAACGCGTGGCAGTGAACGGCTCAACTTGCGTCTCGGGAACATTGACGGTGTAAGTCACATCCTTGGTACGCTTCTCTGTGGTATACGAAACTACAGGAATCGTCTCCGAGCGCGTGCGCTGTTCGTAGCTGGCTTGACGCAGGGTTCGGGTACGTGTTTCGTCTTGATAGCTGACAACCTTGCGAGTACGTGTACGTTTCTCAGCCACGTAGTCAACAACTTTGCGAGTTCCAGTGCGAGGTTCAGGCCGATAGGTCACAACCGTGGTCTCATAAGGAACTTGCTCGCTGCGTTGTTCGTACACGGTGTACGAAATCTCTTGAGGCTGCGAAACGTTTTCGACAACCGAGACTTCTTCGGTCACCACGTTGGGCACCCACACTTGCCGAGCAACCATTTGCGTGGTCGGTGCAGCTTGAATGACCTGAGCAGAGCTGATGCCGTAGCCCGCATCAACACCGCAACCGCCCATACCAACTTGGCCAGCATCGATATAACCACCACCGCCACATGAATTGCAGCCGCCGCCAGTCGATCCACAACCGGATCCACAACCGGATCCACAACCGGATCCACAAGACGAGCAACCAGCATGACGGCCATGATGCAACACGCGACCGATCACACCACAGTGATGGCGACCACCACCGATACCTGAGGAACAACCGCCAACCGCGTAGCTAACCGGAGCTGCAGAAACTCCACAACCTCCAACAGCGACGCCACCACCGTAGCCACCGCCCACATAGCTAACGCTCGACTGAACATTAACTTCTTCCATGCGTGTTTCCCAGTGGCCGTAGTCCTTCGTCACCATCTTGGTGCGCGACACAGGTACGCATACCGATACGGTTCGCGTCTTGGTCACTGGAATCGCATTGGTCACCGTCTGCACGCGAGTCTGCGTTTCAGCATGGGGGACGTAAGCGGTATAAGTGAACTCTTGATCAACCAACTTGGGTACGCGAACTTCATACTCTTCTTGCACATCGCTCAGTACGGGCACTTTAACCGTATAGCTTTGCTCAACTTCTTTCCACACGGGCACCGATTCAACGACTTCCACCGTTTTCTCGCTGGTGTTTGGGACTAGTACCGAATACTCGATCGTCTTGGTTTCAGTCTTGGGAACAATCACTGTGCGCGAACGGTAGTCTTCGAACTGCACAGCTTGAGTGCGTTGCACTACACGCGTTCGCGTGCGAGCTTCGTCTCGATACTCAGTCGAGCTGACCAGTCGCGTTTCCGTATAAGCTTGTGGCTCTAACACGACCTTGTACATCGTCTGTGGCCCCAAATCGATCGATGCCATTTGCGCAGGGGCTGCGTATGAAGGTGCTGCATACGAGGGTGTTGCATACGAGGGTGCTGCATATGAGGGTGCTGCAAAAGCGTAAGATGGAGCTGCACAAGCAGGTGCTCCGTAACCATACGCAGGTGCCGCATACCCTGGCGCTGCATAACCATAGCTGGCCGAAGCCGCCGGCGCGCAGACTGCTCCACCATAACTTGCCGCACCATAACCTGCGCCTGAACCGGCCATCGCTGATCCATAAGCCATCGACGTTGTGCCAGCACCATGGGGCGCGCCTGCATAGCAAGCTGAGCTATAGCTCACTCCACCCCAAGCACTAGCGGTCTGACATGGATCACTGCATCCACCCTGTCGCAACCTATGATGATGGTGATGATGACGGAACCCTGCATCCACTTGTCCACCAGCCCATACCAGGCCCCCAAGTGCAAGCAGAATTCGGCCTACAAATTGAAGTCGCATTAATACCCCCTGGGTGCTTACACCCGTCTACAAACTAACAGCTTTTCTAAATTGCCTAAACCGCCACGATTGTAATAGCCCCATGGGGGAGGGTCAAAGGCTATGATGGCATTTTGATAGATCGAATATCCCCCGGGGTCCGGACCGGCGACTTCTCGACGCCAATACGAAGCTTGCGTAGATTAGAGAGATGACTCAAACCCAACCCTTGATCAAGCCGCTGATGATCGGCAACCTGGTGATCGATCCGCCGATCCTGCAAGCCCCGATGGCCGGCTACACCAATTACGCTTTCCGCCAAATAGTCCGCGAATATGGCGGCGCGGGCCTCCAGGCGACCGAAATGGTCAACGCCAGCGGCTTTGTTTGGCTCGATGAACACGATTGCCAGCATCCCGACCGGCTGTGGGGAGTCCGCGACGAACCCCGTCCACTGGCGGTGCAGATATGGGACAACGATCCAGAAATCATGGCTAAAGTCGGGCGGCGGCTGGTCGAAGACTACCAAGTCAGTGTGGTCGACATCAATTTTGGATGTCCGGTCAAGCAAGTCACGGAGAAGGCTCACAGCGGTTCCTACTTGCTGGATCATCCACAACGGATGGCAGCGATCATCACCCGATTGGTGGAAGCCTGCGCGCCGACGCCGGTGACCGCCAAAATTCGTTTGGGATGCACGCGAAAAACTCAAAACGCTTGCGGCATCGCGCGCGTGGTTGAAGACTCGGGAGCGGCTGCCTTGACGGTGCATGGCCGAGTCGCGGCAGATTTTTTCCGCGGCCAGGCTGATTGGGAGCGCATTTCCGAGATCAAACAACACTTGCATCACATACCACTGATTGGCAACGGGGACCTCGATAGCCCCGAGAAGGTAGTGCATGCGTTAACTAATTACCAAGTCGATGGAGTGATGATCGCGCGGGCTTCGCTGGGTCGACCCTGGCTGTTCGCTCAAGCTGCCGCTGCGTTGCGCGGGCAGCCGGTACCATCCGATCCTAGTCTTGATGAGCAGCGTCAATGTGTGCTGCGACATTACGAGTTAGTCGTCCAACGTTTCGGACCACAAAAGGGCACCATGTTGATGCGCAAGTTCGCATGCTGCTACGCGCAAGCCAAATATGGCGCTCGCATCTTTCGTACGCACATGGCGCACGTCGAATCACCCGAAGAGTTTTATCGCGTGGTAGAAGAACATTTTCCACGAGATTGATATAGCTGGCGTGAACGTGGTTTAACCCGTAGCCGCAGAGGCAAGGCGCACGCAGAACTAGTCCCAGCCAGCAGGCGTGGGTTAGAGGGTTCGCCTCGCCTGCAGCTACGGGTTAAACGAGAGAGCCATGCACCGATTACACCTTAGGCAGTGTGGTGGCTTCAGGGGTGACTTGTTTCATGTTAGGAGTCAAGTCGGCTTCGGTCTGGCCGGTACTCCACTTCAATGCACCGACG
Source organism: Rania fehmarnensis (assembly GCF_056494185.1). Lineage (NCBI taxonomy): Bacteria > Pseudomonadati > Planctomycetota > Planctomycetia > Pirellulales > Pirellulaceae > Rania > Rania fehmarnensis. The sequence goes on along the minus strand of NZ_CM151398.1, from coordinate 910,590 downwards.
ATCAAGGCTTGAAAGTTGGCGTTGGTCCAAACATCTTCGCGGTGGCCCATCGAGGTGTAGAAGACGCGACCCTTTTGATGCATGCGTGCCCAAGTGGCCGGATACGGAGGACGATCATAGTCCTTGTCTTTCATGCCCATCGTCTCTTGAACCAGAATGACATGCATGTCGGTGGCGAAGTTTTTGAGCGAGTACCATTCTTCATTCAGATCGAAGCCCTCACCAATCTTTTCTGCGCCCGGGAACTTGGCATCCACCACGCGCATGCGCGCCGGTTGTTGGCGTCCATGGCGAATAAATTCACCGCCGACCATGGCAATATAGGGATCGATGTCGGTTTGATTTTCAAAGGCTTTGCCTTGCAGGTGACCGGCAGAATGGTAAGTGTCACTGGCGCAGTGATTGCCCACAAAACCTTTGCCAGCCGCGACCGCTTCCAGCAACCGTTGTTTGCCTTTGGCCGAAACCGGCGGTTGCTTGTCCAAACCGAGTTTGGATAGATCACCTTGCGTGAAGAAATAAAAGCCGTCGAACTGATCAAGGTCGCCTTCGAAAACGGTGCCATCTTTCGTGGCGACGAAATCAAATCCCGCTGGTCCGGCGAATTCGTTCAGCATCCGCTCGGCATACGTCGGCGCTCCAGCTTTACTTTCGACCACCGAATGCTGAAACCCTTCTGACTTGTTATAGAACAGAATCTTCTTGCGCTTGCCATCTTGCGCCTCGGCCGGCGCAGCCAACCAGCTGGTAACGAGTGGTGCTGAAACCAAAGCAGCCGCGCTGCTGCCAAGCCAGGTACGTCGCGAAATCTGATTCATGAGTAGTAGGATCCTTGAAGTGAGTAGATGCTTTGGGGGAGGCGGGAAGCGACTCGATTATAGCTGGGCTTGGCCGCTGGTGAATCGTCCCGCGAGACTGCAAGTTCTGTTACCTAATTGGACAGCACCACTTTTCATACTGAATAGCCACTGTCGCCTGACGGTGGACTCGGCTGGCGGCGAAACCCACCGCTTGGAAGTTTTGAAGCGGTGGCTACCTAAAATCGCCGACAAAACTGCCTATCCTAATGGCGCTGTCTAACTAAGTATTGCACGCCTGCACTGGCAGCCCCACAATGACGCTTGTTTGGAAAGCTAATCGTTCGTTCTTCTCATCTAAAACTAACGCGGAGTTTACGCCCATGTCCAGCCTTATGGAATTGCTTGCCCAGAGCGTCGGTCCTGAACAAGTTCAACAAATTGCTCAGCGCATCGGAGCCTCGCCCGAGCAAACCGAACAAGCCATCGGCCTGGCCCTGCCCACGCTGTTAGGAGCTATGGCTAAACATGCCGACGATGATGAAAATGCCCAGCAACTGCATGCCGCCGTAGGTCAGCATGATGACAGCGCACTTGATAATCTGGGCAGTATGTTTTCAGCTGCGGGAACGGGCAGCGGCGCGGGCAGCACTGCTCAGGGCTTTCTGCCCGGTGGCTTAGGAAACATCCTCGGATCGATCCTCGGCGGCAGACAAGGTCGCGTCGAATCAGGAATTGGGAAAGCATCTGGATTAAGCGCCGGACAGGTTACTTCGTTGCTGGCGATGCTGGCGCCCATCATTCTCAGCGTGCTCAGTCGTCGACAACGGCAAAACCCCGGCGGAGCCAAGGAACTGCAGGACACATTGCGCAAAGAGCGTACTCAAATGCAAAACCAGGCCGGCGGCGGACTCCTAGCCGGGCTGCTCGATCAGGACGGCGACGGCGATTTCGACATGCAAGATTTGCTCAAGTTTGGCATGAGCAAAATCTTCGGTCGCAAATAGTCCCCACTATCCGAAGTTCCTTCGTAGCCGAAGTCGCCAGACTTTGGTGCGTTTCTATTTTCCAATCTCTGGCGAGATCGGCTACGAATAGGTTTTCCAATCTCAGGCGAGATCGGCTACGAATAGGTTTTCCAATCTCTGGCGAGATCGGCGACGGCCAGATCGGCTACGGCCAGGTTGGCTAGAGTTGACCGTCGACGCCTAGTTTATGGAAAAAGTGTTCGATGCTGTCTTGATGTTCCAGCAACCAATCGATCGACGGTTCGTTGGCCAAGGCTTTGCGGATGACTTTGACAGTGGCTTCGCGGTTGACGTTGAAGAGGGCTTGGTAATCAACCTGCGCAACATCCAGGACGCTGGGATCGAGCCAGATGGAATAAATAATGCCCAGCTCGTTGGCTTTTTCCTTGGGAATAATTCCTTGGCGGACTGCGTCTAGGACGCCATTGGCGATACCTGCCTGAACCGAACCCATGAGGATATTCGTATACTTGGCATCGCTGACGGTTACTTTACTGACCATCAGCGTAGCTGGTTTAACTTGGTAATCGCTGTTCAGGATGGCAAAGACGCGGGTGTGGCCTTTGACTTGGTCGCCTAGCAGTGTGGCCATAGCCTGGCCGACTGGGCCGTCGAGTTCACCGATAACAATTTCTGGTTCCGCGCAAATGTAACCGATGTCGCCTTCGACCAATGCCTCACCTGTACGCATACCAATTCGACCAGCCATGTTGTCGGTATCCTTGACGGAATAAAGTTATTGCTTGGGAAAATTCGAGCCTGAGGCCGCGATTATGATCGACTTGGTCCAAACTGGACAAGTAGCCATTGCCGGTCGATTGGGTTACACTCCACAGCGGGCTTGGGCGACAGAGGACCGCATATTAATGTTGCCTCTGAAGGCTGGCGATTTGGCCAGGAACGTAGAAAAGCCCGCGACAAACCAAAGGCTCTCGTCTTGATCGTTGCTCATGAACTTCAGAAACAGTTTCGCTGGGCCGGCAAAGAACTGACCGCAGTCGATCACGTTTCTTTTCAAGTTGGTGCTGGTGAAGTCTTTGGATTGCTGGGCCCTAATGGTGCTGGCAAGACGACTAGCTTGCGGATGGTAATGGGCTTGCTGGCTCCTGACGGTGGTTATGCCGAGATCGATGGTGTGCGCACAGGTCCCAACTCCGCGGCGGTGAGGGCCAAGATCGGTATGGTCTCGACCAATGACGGCGTATATCCGTGGTTGACGGTCCGCGAGATGCTCATGTACTTCGCCGATCTCTACTCGATTGATCCAGCCATTGCTGGTCAACGTATCGAAGAGCTTTCGGCGGCGCTGACCCTGGATGGTTTTTTGCATCAGCGCTGCAGCACGCTCAGCACTGGCCAGCGCCAGCGAGTCATACTGGCTCGCGGACTGATGCATGATCCACCGGTCATGTTGTTGGACGAACCGACTCGCGGTTTGGATGTCGTGGGTAGTCAGACCGTCTTTGAATTTATTGCGCATTTGAAACGATCGGGCAAAGCCGTGCTCCTGTCGACCCATCGTCTTGACGAAGCGGAACGCGTTTGCGATCGCTTTGGCCTGCTCCATCAAGGCAGATTGCTACACGCGGGCACGCTGCTTGACTTGCGAGCGGCCATTGGTGAGGAGCACTTGACCGATATGTTCTTGAAGATCATGCGCGACAATCACCGCCCGCAACATGAGACGTCCGCGCTATGAGTAACTCAACCAGTGGACGTATCTATCGACTGTGCCAGAAGGAACTGCGTGAATCACTGCGAGATCGGCGCACCATTATTACCCTGGTCCTGATGCCGCTGCTGGTCTATCCGTTGCTGAGCATGATTCTGCAACGCTTGCTGGTGACGACCGCGGTGAGAAACGAAGTCGATGTCCTGCGAGTGGGAATCGAGCATACGAATCTAAAAGGACCGCTGGAAGAGACCATTGCCTTTGGCAAACATATCCTGGCGGTGCGCGGCAGTCAGACTCTCTCGATCGAACGTAGCGATGCTCCGCCTTCGCTGCTGACCGGTGAGAAAGCCAGTCAGCAGATCGCAGTCCAGCAGATCCTGTCGCAAAACATCGAGATGTTTTTGATCGAACGCGATGGGCGAGCTGCGCTGCAGTCGGGTGCCATCGATATTTTGATCCGAGGTGAAGCCACAGGGCAATTCGGTGCGCTTGACAAACCTTCCAACGGCGAGGCAGATAGCGCAGGCGAGCCCCGGTTAGAGGAGGCAGGGTCGACTGCGACCACGACGCCAAAGGCTGAAAGTGGCGATGTCGCCGAGCCGGGCCCACCTCGACGTCGTGCGGATGTCATTCGCGAAGTCTTGCGGAACATCACTGAGGATCGTTATGTGATGGAATACGTCCCGAACGATCGACATAGCGAATGGGCGATCCATTTGTTTCGCAACATCTTTGCAGCGGTCAACGAAGAGGTAGCCGCCAGTCTGATTCAGATCGCTGGTGCAGATTATCATCCTACGATCTCCATGTCGGCTGCGCCGATCAAGATCACTAACACGACACAGACGACGCTGGCCTCGCTGGTGCCGCTAGTACTAGTCTTGATGACTATTGCCGGCGCGGTGTACCCGGCTATCGATTTAACCGCAGGGGAACGTGAACGCGGTACGCTGGAAGCGATGATCGTATCGCCGACCCCTCGCTATATTCTGCTGCTGGCCAAGTATGTGGCGGTGGTGACCGTGGCTCTACTGACTGCGATTGCTAATTTGACAGCCATGTCGATAACGTTGTGGGCCAGTGGGCTGGGCAGAATCTTCTTTGGTGGCGGTGGACTGTCGATACTGACCGTATTGCAGATCCTCTGCTTGCTGGTGCTTTTTGCTATGTTCTTTTCCGCCGTCTTACTCTCGATCACCAGTTTTGCCAAGAGTTTTAAAGAGGCTCAAGCCTATCTGATTCCCGTCATGCTAGTTTCGTTAGCCCCGGGAGTGCTGAGCCTCTTGCCTCAAGTTCGCTTGACTAATGTTCTTTCCGCGGTGCCGCTGGCCAATATCGTGTTGTTATCGCGCGACGTATTAGTTGGTGGAGCGACGCGCGAAGCGGCAGTCATTTCAATCGTATGTACAGTGGTTTATGCGATCGCAGCCATCGCAGTAGCTAGCCGTTTGTTCGGCAGTGACGCATCGCTGCAAGGTAGTCAAGGCAGTTGGAAAGACATGTTCCGTCGACCGGATCACGTAGCTGACCATCCTACCGTCGATCAGATGGCACTGACCATGGCGTGCCTGTTTCCGCTGTATTTTGTAGCGTCGACGACGCTGCCAAACTTGGGTGGACTACTTGAATTTCGTTTGATCATGGCCTCGGTGGTATCGTGGGTGTTGATTTTTGGTTTGCCAACCATTGTGGCGAACTATCGTCGACTGAATTTCCGCACCACCTTTTTGCTGGACTTCGGCCGCGCCAGTACGTGGCTGCTAGCCCTGCCTGCGGTGCTGCTGCTAGCCAGTTCGCTATGGATGTTCAGCCATGAATTGATGATCTTCAGCAAGCAACTGGGAATGGCGACCTTCACTGACGAGCAACTCAAGCAGGCGCAAGCTTTTGCTGAGAAGCTACCCGAAATTCCGCTGGCCTTGCTACTGTTCTGTTTTGCAGTGACTCCGGCGATTTGCGAAGAGTGGTTCTTTCGTGGCTTTGTGATGTCTTCGCTACGTCGCATGGGCATGTGGACTGCCGTGCTAGGCTCGGCCACCTTGTTCGCTTTGATGCACGTACTGACATCGAACATGCTATCGCTCGAGCGATTCTTGCCCAGCATGTTTATGGGAATCGCCTTGGGGTGGGTAGCGTGGCGCACCGGTTTACTCTGGCCCGGGATTGTGTTGCATGCATGCCACAATGGATTGCTGTTATCAGTCGGTCATTTCAAAGACCAACTGAAAGATCTGGGCATTGGACTGCAAGAAGGCGAGCACCTGCCCGCACTCTGGTTGGGCGCAGCCGTGCTGGCTACCGCCATCGGTTGCATTCTGATTTCCCTGGTACGTCGCCCCACTAAGCCGAGGGCGTTAGCCCCGGTTCCTCCAACCAATGGTCGCTAACGTTCAGTAACCAAGGCCACTAAGCCGAGGGCGTTAGTTAGCCCCGGTTATTGGCATCTAATGTCCTGAACGTTCAAGAACCGGGGCTAACGCCCTCGGTTTAGTAACCGAGGGTAACGCCTGCGGTACGGCGTTTGCTAGTCGCGACTGGTGAGTTTTGTTTCTGTACGCGTATGCAATGTCGATGTAACCATGGGTCGATCCAAAGCCAGTCCAATGCGCATGGTAGCGCTTGCCGCTAATGTTATGGTAGTTGTTACCATCGTGGCGGTCCTGTACCTGGCGCAGGATGTTTTTATTCCAATCACGCTTTCGACGTTGCTCGCTTTTCTGCTAGCTCCTATCGCTGACCGTTTAGAGACCTGGGGCTTGGGCCGCGTGCCTGCGGTCTTAGTCTTGGTTGCGGTCGCCTTTACATTGATCAGTGTGTTTCTGGGTGTCATCGGGCGCGAGGCCACCAAACTGGCGGCGGACATTCCCCAGTATCAAGCCGAAATCGTATCGAAGGTCGAGAACTTTTCATCGATGGGCGATGGTACTTCCAAACGCATGACCCAGTTCGTGACAGCTATCTCCGATGCGCTTCGCGGCAACAAGCAACCAAAACGCACTTCACCAGCAACCTCCTTCGATGATCTCGATAGCGAGAGCGCAAAAGCGGTGCAACAAGAGGCGGAGCCCGAAGCCGCACCTGGCTCACCGACCAATCCAATTCACACCGTCGCAGAGAGCAGCGGACAAACGCCTGTAGGTACAGCCTTTGGCGCGGTTACCGCAGTCCTCAATCCGCTTACCAATGTCGGTCTGGTGGTCGTCTTTACAATCTTCATCCTGCTTTCCAGAGATGACTTGCGAGATCGCATCATTCGTCTGTTGAGCGGGGGTCGCTACATTGTGACCACCAAGGCGATCGACGAAGCCTCGCGCCGGATCAGCAGCTATATCCTAGCTCAGACTATCGTGAACTCGTTGTATGGTTTGTGCATTGGCCTGGGGCTTTGGTTGATTGGCGTCATGCTCGGCGATGGAAAGGGCTTTCCAAACTTCGCGTTGTGGGGATTGTTATGTACTATCCTGCGTTTCATTCCTTACCTGGGGCCCATCATTGCAGGTGCGTTTCCAGTTATCTTGTCGCTGATCGTTTATCCAGGCTTCAGCGTATTTCTGGCCACGGCCGTGCTGTTTACGGTGATCGAGTTGACCAGCAACAACGTTATCGAGCCCTGGTTGTATGGGTCCAGTACAGGCATGTCGGCGATGGCTGTAATTGTTGCCGCCGTATTCTGGACGTGGATGTGGGGGCCAGTGGGACTACTGATGGCGGTACCACTAACGGCATCGCTGGTGGTGATGGGGAAACATGTTCCGCAGCTGCGTCCCCTGACCGTAATGCTAGGGGATCGAGCTGCCTTGCCGCCCAGCGTCAGCTTCTATCAACGCTTGCTGGCCGATGATCATCAGCGAGCTGAAAAAATTCTAGAAAGCGCCATAAGCGATACCGATCTGGAAACGGCCGCCGACGAAATCGTACTGCCCACTATCCGCCGCGTGCGCCGCGATCGCGCCAGTGAGGAACTGAGCGCACCACGCGAACATCGTTTGATGCAACTCATCACCGGTATGCTCGACGATGTCCTGAACAAAATGTGCCCAGAGGATCTCGAATCCAACAAAAAGTCGAATGACAAGTCGACCAATCCATCATCCACGACTGACTCGACGCCTGAATCAACGCCGGTCAAACCTGATGGCTCCGGTTCGGCGTTTCAGTCCAGCGCTACCGAAGCAGAGGCTTCTCCAAGCAACTGCGCCCAGCGTGTCGCCAGGGCTGTCAAAAACATCGACCTCTCGGAACAACTCCAGTTCGATCAAACTATAGAAAACTGTAGCGTCTTTGGTTGTACCGCTCATCATGAGAGCGAGGAACCTGTCTTGAAACTGCTGACCTGGTGTCTCAGTCAAGAAGAGATCCACATGCGCTGGACCGGCACGAAAGCTTTGCCCAGCGATGTCGAAGCCTGGGTAGCAGTTCAACAACCACCGGTAATTGTCGTCGCCATTGTTCCTCCCGATGGCATTATTCAAGCGCGTTATCTGTGCCAGCGATTGCACAAGTCTTCACCGCACTCGGAAATTGTGATTGCCTACTACGGCAGACTTCGCTCGTATGATTCGATGTTCGTCAAGTTTCGCACGGTCGGTGCCAGTTACTTTTCAACCTCGTTGACACAAACTCGAACCCAAATTGCCAATGCCCTGGCCCGTTCCAAACGCCTACAGTCTCGAACTGCCTGATGAACACCTTTGGTAGCGGAATGCGTCAAGCATTTCGAGCGATGACAACCTCGTAGCGGAATGCGTCAAGCATTTCGTGCAATGACAACCTGGTAGCGGAATGCGTCAAGCATTTCGTGCAATGACAAGCGACTGCCGAAAGCCTTGACGGCTTCCGCTACAAAAAACCTGTGAATGCCGAAAGCCTTGACGGCTTCCGCTACAAAAACTTGCCTACGGAGAACCTGAGTTATGCCTAAGATACTGGTAGTCGATGACAACCATGACATGCGTCAATTGTTAGTGCAACACCTGCAACGTCACGGCTTTGCCGTAGTCTCAGCCGATGACGGAGTCGATGGCGTTAAAGTGGCTGCCGCAGAAAGACCCGACCTGGTGCTGATGGATGTGAACATGCCCGAATTGGATGGCTGGGAAGCCACGCGTCAGATTCACTCGTCGGTTGGCCTGGAGCAATTGCCAGTGATCGCCTTGTCCGCCCACGCGCTTAGCGGTGATCGGCGACTGGCCCAAGAAGCCGGCTGTGTTGACTACCACACCAAACCCGTCGAATTCCCAAAATTGCTCCAGCAAATTGAGCAAGCCCTAAGAGGCAGTGTGGAGTAGCGGTCCACGTAGCAGCGTCTCTCCGAGACGCTGATCGAGCACGTCGACGCGTCCCAGTCTTAGCCCCGAGTCTCGGAGAGACTCGGCTACGTGGACACGCAGCAGCCCTCTCTCAGAGACGCTGGTCGAACTGCTGGCAGAGTCTAGTGGCGGTGAAGCGAGTCTCGGAGAGACTCGGCTACGCGACTCGCCTAGGTGGCTTAGCCTATGCTGCCGACTGGTACGCTGGCTAGAATGAAGGGAATAACCCATCGTTATTCTCCTCTTTCTCTACCCCTTCTCCAGCGCAGCCGATTAATGAAATGCCGGTCAACGTGCAGTCGAACCGATCTAGCGGCATTCGCATTATATTCGGCGCTGATTTTGTTTCTGATGTGGCCCTTATGCCAACAGGCCACCACACGCTTGCCGCTGGGCACCGAAGATGTGTGCACGGTACCGCTGTTCAATCAGTGGACCATCTGGTGGAACGCAGACCGCTTGAGTCACGCTCTGGCGGGCTACTGGCACGCCCCGATCTTCTTTCCGGACGTTAACGCCTTTGCATACTCCGAGCCACAACCACTGACGATGCTGGCGGCTCCCTTGGTATGGTGGGGCTCGGCCACGTTGGCTTACAACATTTATCTGTTAGCGTCGTTGCTGCTCAATGGATGGTTCACGCACCTGCTGCTGCGCTGGCTGGGTCATGGTTGGCTAGCTGCCGCGTCCGGCGGCATGTTCATCATCGCTTTGCCCATCGTTCATTGGCAGTTGGGAGTCGTTCAACTGGTTCCGTTGTGGGGCATACTCTGGACGATCTGGGCGCTGGCCAAGTTGCAGTCGCTGACAACTGCTGGTGCTCAGCCCAGCCTCATTCAGCCCAGCCTCATTCAGTCGAAGAGCGCCGCTTACTGGCATGGAGCTGAACTTGGCGTGGCCTTGGCCATCACGAGTTGGATGGCCATTTATCATGCGCTCTTTTTGACGACACTCTTGATTCCAGCCGTCTTGATGATTGGGACCAGGTTGCTGCAGCGCCACATGCTAGGTGGACTGGCGCTTGCAGGCGGAGTGTGTTTGCTGCTGACCAGTCCGATGATACCGCCAATGTTGAAACTCGCAGCCAACGCAGAGTTCGTCAGGCCGAGCGATATCATCGAGAAGTTATCACTAGAACCTCGCGACTACCTGGCGATTTTTGGCGAAACACCTTTGCGTAGTTTGTACGTACAATCCGATCGCTATTGGTGTGTGAGCCCTGGCTGGTTGAAGATGGCGCTGGCCTTGATTGGCCTGTGCGGGGGACTCTACTGGCGGAACAAGCGCGGCTGGGCTGGGTTGCTGCTGGTCATGGGGCTAACAGCTTTTGTATTCTCACTTGGTTCGAATCTGCGTTTGGGTTCCGTGCAACTTTGGGAATGGATGTCGACTACCGTTCCTGGCTTCAAGCAAGTGCGCAGTCCTTTTCGGTATGCCTACTTTGTGCATATCGCGATTGCTCTGGGTGCGGCTGGTGGCATTCAGGTTCTGTGGAGTGGCACCGAGAGGCTTGCCAAGCCTCGCGTTCGACTGGTCTCTCAGTCGATGATCGCCTTGGTGGCTCTAGCCGCCTTGTTTGACCCGTTGCCTGGCAAACTGAAAGTCTGCGTCGTACCCGATTTGACCGCTGCCCGCGACTGGTGCGATGCCCTGCGCAGCCAACACGACTTGCTCCCAGGGGCTGCTCTCTGTTTACCTATGGCCGGCGGCGATACGGCCCGCGACTTTGAGCAAACCTGCGTCTGGATGATATATGGTACTCAGCATGGTGTCCCACTGGTAAATGGTTACTCCGGTTTCTGTCCGCAGCGGGTGCTGGATTTGGGCAGCGAGACTTGGGAAGAATCCCTTAGTGCTGACCGGCTTACCCAGCTCTACGATCAAGGTGTGCGCTACTTGATCGTCCATCGCGGCTTGTATCATCTGCCATGGTCCGCCGGTCATCAGGTGGCTAACTTGGAACTGCCCTTGGTGATAGCAAGTCCGTCGGGAATCGATGTCTATCAGCTGAAGCCCAAATGAGTTTTGCGGTATGATCTAAGCTTGCACCTGTGTGCTCGCCATACAATCTCGAGCGCGGGCACGTCGAGCTCCTCCCTTGGGTCATGTTGGGAAAATGGCATGCAGCCAGTTACGACAAGCTTAACAAAGTTGATCGCTTCGATCGCCATCCTGCAGCTGTTGGCAACCATGCCCGGCTGCACCTCTGCGGTCACCAAAGAGACGCCCAAAGAGACGCCCGCAGTTGCAGCTCAACCCGACGATCAACGATCGGTTGACTTGCCCGCTGGCTTATCGCTCGCTGCTTACCGTGCTGCCGAGCAGCAATTTAAACTTCGCTTTCCGCAGCTGGATGTGGGTCATCAGGATACGCTGCTGATGGCCGCCGACTTGGCTGTGGGCGAGCGCAAGATCGATGTCGCTTTGGCCTGCTATGGTGCGATACCCACCAATACGCCTGAACTGGGTTTAATAGCGAGATTGCAAGAAGGATTGCTGTTGGTCGAAAACAATCGAGCTGCAGAAGCCGAAGCTGCGCTGCATGCTTACTTGGATGCGGCCCGCGTGGCCACCAAGCTAAATCCTCAGGATGTAGTCACCGCCTTCAAATGGTTGACCTTTATTCTCTCGGTGGAGATACGTCTAGAAGAACGTAAACCCTTGCTTCAGGAATTGCACAAAATTGGACTGGCCGATCCACTGGATTCCAAGCAGTTGTACTTTCCGCATCTGCTGATACTTAATTCGCCAGCAGGCCGCAGTCGCATTGAACAGTTCTTGAAGAACGATCCACAAAATGTGCGGCTGCGCTTGGCGCAAGCGCGCTACAAAACGCTGGAGGGCCAATTCGACGTTGCCATTGAATTGTTGGAACAGCTGCGCCAAGAATATTCAGCTGACAAAGGTATTGCATCGGCGCTGTTGGAGGCTTACTTCGAAAGCGGTCAAACGGAAAAGCTGGCCAGCATGTTGCAGTCGTTGCCGGAACTGGATGAGCAAGAGCCTTGGCTACTGACTCGTATGCGTGGTGAAGCGGCCTTGGCTGCCCAAGATTATGCCGCCGCCCAACAGTATTTTACTGCAGGGCTGAAACAGGACCCCACTTACGCGCCGTGTCAAATTGGTCTCTCGCGTGTGTATGCTGCCCAAGGCAATCAAGCAGACCAGGAGCTAGCGCTGCGGCGCTCGACCACAATGGCGGACATTCGTGTCAATTTGACCAAGGTCCAACCCGATGCCGCAGCAGCCGCTGCAGAATTATCTGCCAAATGCGCGGAACTGGGACTAGCCGATGCGGCCCAAACGTTTCAAGCTCATGCGCAAAATATTTCGCGCTCTCAAGCCGCGGCACCTCAGCCCTCCACCGCGCCACAAAAACCATGACTTCCATGAATGCAAGCCGCTTCGCACGACGATCACTACTTGGTTTGGCTTTGTTGGCAGTTGGCCTGTCGGCTTGCCAGCCCACCAAGCCTGTTGCTCCTGCTAGCGAGGCGTCGACGCCCTCAACACAGGCATCTACACCTGCGCCAACTGCGCCCCCGCCCACAACTTCCTCGCCGTCGACATCCTTGCCGCCGAGTGCCTTGGAGCCCAGCGGAGGTCTCAAGTCGCCTTTGCCGCCGCCTGGTGTACTGCCGAAGTTCACCAAGATAGGCGCAGAGAGTGGTCTGAACTTTCAACGCGAGGATGACATTCGCGGCCAGCGCCGCATCTTTGAATCTACCGGCGGTGGCGTGGCCATGGTGGATTTTGACAACGATGGTTGGTTGGACTTGCTGTACACCGGCGGCTGTCGCTTGCCTCTAGATCCAACCCATCACGATCCAACATGCGGATTGTTTCGCAATTTGCACGATGCGAAATTCGCGATGTCAACTTTGCCGGCGCGCTTGCTGCAGAGCGGATATTGCCAGGGCGTGACGGTGGGCGACTTTGATAACGATGGTTTTGATGACGTATTCATCACGGCCTTCGGCATATGCGGCTTGTGGCACAATCTGGGAGATGGAACTTTTGCAGATGTGTCAGCGGCGATGGGGATCACGCTGGATACTTGGGGCAGCAGTTGTGCGTTTGCGGATTTGAATCTGGACGGTGCGCTCGACCTGTATGTCGTTACGTACTTGAAGGAGTCGCCTGATTCGCCGCTGCGCTGCCCCAACAGTCGCTCGCCCGATGGCTATGAACAATGCCCACCTTCGAAATTCGATGGCCTGGTCGATGTTTTGTACTTGAATGATGGTCAAGGGCGGATGCAGGATGTGACCAGTCGGACGACCATCGCTCAACTGCCCAATAAGGGCTTGGGCATTGTCATCAGCGATTTTGATCGCGATGGCAGGCCCGATATCTACATCGGCAATGACGGCCAACCCAACCAACTGTTCAAGAACGAAGCCCACTCCGATGACTCACTTGTCCTCCGCGAGTGCGCAATGTTAAGCGGAGCCGCGTTGACCGAGTCGGGCTTTGCGCAGGCCAGCATGGGAATTGCTGCGGGCGATTACGACAATAGTGGCACGGTCGACTTGTTCATCAGCAATTACTCGGGCGACTCGGATACTTTTTACAAGAACGTGGGCAACTTGCAGTTTGAAGATGTTACGCGACGCACCGGTGTGGCAGGTCCCAGCCGACCGATGCTGGGCTGGGGCGCAGTGATGGCGGACTTTAATCACGACGATCGTTTGGATCTGGCTGTAGTTAATGGTCATGTCGATGATCGAGGCTGGCTGGGGCAAGGCGAGCGATACCGGATGCCGGCCCAAATCTACATCCAGCAAGACAGTGGCCGCTTCAGCGATGTGTCGCGCTGGGCTGGTGAGTTCTTTCAGACGGATTGGATGGCCAGAGGATTGGCCTGCGGCGATTTGAATCACGACGGCAGGCTCGATTTAGCAATCAGCCATCAGTTGGATCCTTCGAGCTGTTTGCTCAACACCACGGAAGTCGATCTAAAGCTGACTAGGCTCAAGTTGGTTGGCAGCCTTAGCAACCGCAATGCTATCAATGCGAAAGTCGAAGTGTTTACTGGAGATGGAGCAAGGCTTGGCTTCCGGGAAATTTGTGGGGGAACTACGTATCAGTCCTGTAGTTCCTACGAAATTCACTTACTGAATCGTCCGGATGTGGCTGAGACATTACGAATAACTTGGCCTAGCGGTCGAGTATGGGAAGGCGTTATTCCTAGCGACGACACAGTTCTGGTCGAAGACGGTTGCGAAATTTAGCCGAAAGCGTGATTTAAAGGGTCGCATACCCCCAAAAATGCCTTGACACGATTGCACCGTCTATTTCTACTAAAGTCTCAGATATTTCTCTATTTTGTTGTTCTTCTCGTCTGGTTGAAAGGAACTTTATTTTGAGTCGTCGGTTTAATCCGCAGCGACGAGGTTTCACCTTGGTGGAACTGCTCGTTGTGATTGCCATCATTGGCATCCTGGTAGGCTTGTTACTGCCTGCCGTACAAGCAGCTCGCGAAGCTGCACGCAGAATGCAGTGCTCCAATAATATGAAGCAGTTGGGACTGGCATTGCACAACTATCATGATTCCCAGCGCAGCAAGCTGCCATATGGTGAATTTTTTGATGCTGGTGGTGCTGGACAACGTCACAGTGGCTTCGTAGGCATGCTGCCCTACATCGAACAAGGTCCCCTGTGGAATCAAATTTCGGCTGTTGGTTTTGCTCGCGTTCCGTGGGACGGTGGCTTCGCGCCGTTCACCCAGCAGATTCCAACGTATCTGTGTCCATCGGACGTGTCTCGCGCCAAAGCCAACAATGAAATTGGTCACGCCAACTACATGTTCTCGCGCGGCGACAGCTCGTGGGATCATAATCAGTGGGCCGGTAACGGCGGCCGTGGTCTGCGTGGCATGTTCACCGGTCAGGCGATTTGCAAAGGCTTCCGCGACGTAACCGACGGCTTGAGCAACACGATTGCTATGTCCGAACGCACCAAGGGTCAATCGGGTGCTTTGGTTTTGGATGGCGGTACCGTCATCAACATCGGCGATAACTTCCGTAACAACAATCCATCGGATTGCTTGAGCCGCGTAGGTGCTGGCAAGCGTTACACCGGTGTAGACGTGGCTCACTGGGCCGGTCTGCGTTGGCCCGATGGTGCTCCAGCTTTCACTGGCTGTACCACGGTTCTTGGTCCTAACAAGGCTAGCTGCACCCAAGGTGGTTGGGACGGTGAAGACGGTATCTACGAACCAATGAGCCGTCACACCGGTGGTGTTACTTGCTTGTTTGGTGACGGTAGCGTCCGCTTCATGTCCGACTCAATCGACACCGGCAACATCACGGCTCCACCACCAGATGCTCCTGGCCAACCTAATGCTCAGAGCCCATATGGGGTTTGGGGCGCACTGGGTTCGGCTCGCGGTGGTGACCAATCCGCCGTCGAGAACTAATTTCAAAACTTGCCCGCATCATCTATCATTAGGTGGTGCTCTACAAATCGAGCAAGAGCCGTGGCAACATGGCTCTTGCTTTTTTTTCCAATCATTCGATTCCAACTCCATCGAGGTCATGATGCAAAAAGTCGGCGTGTGCTGTGCGCTAGTTCTAGGATTAGTCGCACTGGGATGTAACAAGACAGGTGGCAAGTACGAAACGTACAAAGTAACTGGCAAGGTCCTGATGAACGGAAACCCAGTGCCCGGCGCTTCGGTAGCGTTTTCTCCAGTGACAACAGGTAAGCCAGCTGCACTGGGACAAACTGATACGCAGGGCGTCTACACTCTGACCACCTATGACGCAGGTGATGGTGCGGTCGAAGGCGAGTATAAGGTCATGGTTACCAAGTCCACGCCATCGGCCACGGCCGCTTCTAATACGCCTACTCACGATCCTACGGGCAAGAACAAAGTTGCGGTCCCAACCCACGGTGGTGGTGGTAAAGGTAAAGCGGTTGCCAGCGGTCACTTGCTGCCCGAAAAGTATGCTAAGGCTGCTACCACGCCAATCACCAAGACCGTGGCACCTAGTGACAACACAATCGACATTGCCTTGGAATAGTACTCGCACCCCATGATGTTCCATAGCTGGACCTGCCCAGGTTCAGTCCATTGTAGAAATGCCAAGCACTTACTGAGCCCTGGCGGGTCCAGCTACGGACACTTTTGGTCGTGAAGTCGAATAAGAGAAAAAGACAATCGACGGCCTCACCAGCGACTGACAATCGACTTCGTGGCCCATCTTCCCAGCCACGCTCAGGCATCCGCTGGCAATCCATTCTGGTCACGGCCGGACTGGCATCTCTCATTATCATCGTGGCCTTGGTTTGGTTCATGCCGGGCTACGATGAAAACTCGGATCCGGTTGTATTGGCCGCGCGCATTGCCCAGGCCAAACAATTACTTGAGAGCAAAAACTACTCGGCAGCAGAGCAACTGGCTGCGACCCTTCCGGCCGAGAGTCCGCTGTTTGAAGAGAGCCGCTTGTTAGCCGGCGAAGCGGCCACGCGCAATGGACGTTTGGTTGAAGCCTTGACGTATTACGGCCAGATCGCAGAAGGCACCTCCAAGGACGCCCTACTCGCGTCGTATGCCTCCGGCGAGATCTATCGCTCCCAAGCCCTGATGGCACCGTCGATCAAGGCTTACAGTTATGTTCTCGAACATGATCCTGATAATGCTCCCGCGCATGAACGCCTGGCTTTTCTGCTAGGTGTTACGCGACAACATTGGCAGGCGGCCCAGCATCATTTGGCCCTGGTGCGACTGCAAGCCTGGACACTCGATTCACTGGTGGTTCTCTCGGACATCGAACGCTCGATCGAACAACCAGCCTTCATTCAGCAGTGCGTGCAGCGCGCACCGAATGAACCGCTAACTTTGCTGGCCCAGGCCGCCGAGTATCTCTACGACGGAAAACGTGAGGAAGCTCGACCGCTGCTCGAGAAAGCGGTCTCGCTCGAATCCACGCTGCTCACCGCCCAAGCTTTACTCGGCGAGATCTTGCTCAAAGAAGACGACGCGGTGACGACGAAATGGAACGCTCAACTTCCGACCAGTGCTGAGAAACATCCAGACGTCTGGTACGTGCGCGGCATGCAGGCCCGGAGCGCTCAAGACCTCAAACTCGCCGCTGGTTGCTTTGCTCGAGCCGTACGCCTGGCTCCCGAACATCGCCGCGCATCTTATCAACTAGGTCAGTTGCTCACCCAGATTGGATTCGCACAGAGTCAACCATTCGTCGAACGCGCCAAACTACAAGCAGAACTCGGTCTCTTGCTGGACCAGGTACTGGCTTCGCGGGGACAGAACGAAGCTGCTGTTCAGCGCGTCACCGAGATTTGCGAGCAACTGGGCCGCGTGTGGGAAGCTTGGGCCTGGGCAACGACGGGTTCCAGGCTCTTTCCTACCGCAGCCTGGCCCATGCCAATCGTCCGGCGTCTGGCGCCGCAACTAACCCTAAACTTGCCACGCACCGCACCTCAAGCAGTGCTGGCTACTGCGGTCGATCTGAACGCGCTGGTCATAAGTGCTGAAGCCCACAACTGGTCAGGACGTTCCAGCAGTGCTACGCCACCGCCAACCGATGTCGTCACCAATACAAATACTCCAGTCGCTGCTCAAACCAAGCTTAGCTACCATCTGGAAGAAAGTGTGGGCATTGACTTCGTTTACCACAATGGTCCCGACCCGCAAACTCCCGGCGCTCGCATGTTCGAGCAAACCGGTGGCGGCGTTGGCGTGGTCGACTTTGATAACGATGCCTGGCCCGACTTGTACTTCACCCAAGGTTCAACCTGGAAGACGGGCGAAACGCAACCTACACCTGGTCCCGAGTTTCACGACACCGTTTATCACAACGTTGATGGTGTGCGATTTCAGCCCGTCACGGAACTAGTGCGCATCAGCGAGTTGAACTTCTCACAAGGTGTAGCCGTTGGTGATTACGACGCGGATGGATTTGATGACATCCTGGTAGGTAACATCGGCCCGTGCACGTTGTGGCATAACAATGGCGACGGCACGTTCAGCGAGGCGACTTCGCAACTTGGACCACAGCCCGATGCCTGGACCACCAGCGTGCTGCTAGCCGATCTGAATGGTGACACGATTTGCGATATCTTCAAAGTCACCTATCTCAAAGGCGCCGATGTTTATACGGCGATCTGCAATGGTAAGGGCTGTTCACCCAAAGGCTTCGAAGGAGAGGTCGATCAGTTGTTGCTTGGACGCGACGATGGCTCGTTTGAATTGCAAGACAATGCTTGCCCCACGGTGGATTCGAAAGGCATGGGTGTCGTCGCCTTGAAACTGGGGGACACGCCAGACCTGAGCCTATTTGTATCCAATGACCAGGTTGCCAATTTTCTACTGGTATCACAACGTAGCCTTGAGGGCAAAATACACTTCGATGACGAAGCGCTCGTCCGAGGAGTCGCGCTCAACGCCGATGGCTTGCCCATGGCAGGCATGGGCATTGCCGCTGACGACATCGACAGCAACGGTTTGCTCGATCTGCTGGTTACCAACTTTGCCAACGAAGCGAATACGTTGTATATGCAAGACAGTCCAGGATTGTTTGTCGATACTTCGCAAGTCTCAGGCATGCAGTCAGCCAGCTATGCCTATGTGGGTTGGGGGGCACAACTGATCGATGTCGATCTGGACGGCGATTCAGACTTGGTAATAGTCAATGGTCACGTCGATGACTATCGCGGTGAAGGTGGCATGTATGAAATGCCACCTCAACTCTTCAAGAACACCGGACGTGGTCGCTTTGTGTTAGTGCCTCAAGAGGAAAGCGGTAATTTCTTTGTCGGCAAGTTCTCGGCTCGCGGGATGGCCAAGCTCGATTGGAATCGCGACGGTCGAGTGGACCTGGTCGTCTCCAACATCGGCCAGCCGGCTGCGTTGGTTACCAATACGACTCAAACCTCAGGACATTTTCTAAACGTTCAGCTAGTCGGTACACAGTCTCCGCGGCAGCCACTGGGCGCTCAAATTAAAATTCGTTCCGCCAAGACTAGTTGGAGCAAGCAATTAACCGGCGGCAATGGATATCAAGCCAGCAACGAAAATCAACTGCAATTCGGTCTGGGCGATTCCCAAGTGGTTGATGAATTGACAGTCACCTGGCCAACAGGTGCAACACAAACCTTCGGCCCGTTGCCCGCAGATACGAACATTCAAATCGTCGAAGGCAGCGCTCACTTCGATTCAACTGCCATCCATTCTTCCTCTATTTCCACATCGGCCCCTGCATTGTGAACCCGCGTCGAAGCAAATCGCGATCGACTGCAACCGAAACTCCCGCACCAGTGCCTCCACCCAGACGCACATCCCGGCGAGCGATAGGCTTGATTCTTATTGGTGGACTGGTGGTGGTCGCAGGGCTTATTGGACGAAGTTACCTGAATCGTTTCTATTCAGCCCCGCTTAAACTGCAGTCGGCTTATGCCAACTGGGCGCAGGGTCAACATGCCGCGGCCGAAGAAGATGCCTGGCAAGCCTATCAACTCAATCCACAATTGACCGAAGCTGCCTTGTTTGCGGCTGAAGTCGCCGCCAACAATCAGCGTTTTGAACAAGCCATAACCTACGCTAGCCAAGTAACCAACGCGGATAATGCCGCGCGTTTGAAAGCGTATCAACTATTAGCCCACATCGCGCATCATCGCACCTACCAGCTGAGCCAGGCAGAAACCTACTACCGACTCGCATTAAGCGTGGATGCCAACGATGCCGAAGCTCAAACTGGGCTGGCAAATTTATTGGGTCTATGTGGCCGCAGGCCCGAAGCCGTACCGTTGGTCCTGAATCTAATCCGCACGGGTTCAGCCTCCGAGTTGCTGATGCTCCTCTCTCGCGAAGATACGGTGATCAACGATCAAGCATTGATCGAAAAGGCTCGAGAGGCCTCGCCCCAAGATCCGCTACCTCTCCTGGCCGAAGCGTGGCACTTAGCCGATGAAGGTCAACATGCACCAGCCATTGCCAAGTTGCGGGAGGCACACCAATTCAATCCTCAATTAGATGCCACCCAATTGCTGATCCTCAAGTACCTGGCAGCCAGCGGCCAGTTTGACGAATTGCGGGCTGAGTTAACCGGCCAAGTGTCAAACAGTCAACAGTTAGAAACCTGGGCGGAGTATTGGTTAGCTTGCGGACAGTTAGCCGAGTACGAGAGTCGCTGGCCAGAGGCGATTCGTTGTTACGGAGAAGCTGCGCTACGGGCGCCCGATTCCAAGTTGGCCATCGCCCGCCTGGCGGCGTTGTTGCATCAGCACGGCGAGGATCATCCAAAGTCTGGCGACTTCGGCTACGAGGCAACACGTCCAAAGTCTGGCGACTTCGGCTACGATGCGCGGGAAGCCGCCAAAGTCTTTGAAACTTATTCGCAAGATTTACAGCGACTGCGCGATGCGCAGGAGCAAGTCTTCTTTGCGGCCACGCCACCGGACTTTACGCGCATCGATAACATGCTGAGCGCCTATGTGAAGGTTGGGCGCATCTGGGAAGCTCTGGGTTGGTGCCGAACCGCCGGTGGATCCAATCCAAATTTGCAATCGCAATTGCGAGCCCGGCAAGGCGAACTGGAGAAACTTGCAACGACTCTCCCACTTACTCTCGTACCGACGGAACTTTCGCCCAGTCGCTATCTGAATCTATCGAAGTATCCTACCCCCACTTGGTCCCGGCAATTGTCACCTGTCGACCAACCATTGGCTGAAAACAATCTTGCCCCAGATACTGCTAAAGAATCCGGCGTGGCACTTGCCTTTCGCCTCGATTCAGCCAGTGTCGGCTTTGACTTCCGTTACCACAACGGTGTCAGCGGTACAGCTCAGCGACGCATGTACGAATTTCCGGGGGGTGGTATGGCCGTGTTAGATTTTGATCAAGACGGTCGGCCGGATGTGGCCTTTTCTCAAGGCACGCCCTGGCCACCTCCCACCGAACCATCCAAAGATCGTGACCAACTCTTGCGAAATATCGATGGCCAGCAGTTTCATGCTGTCTCTTCTGAAGCGATGGGTTATCAGCCGACTGACGGTTTCGGTCAGGGCATCGCAACTGGGGATCTCAACTCGGATGGATTCGCAGATCTGTATATCGCTCAGATTGGACAGAATCGCTTGCTCATCAACAATGGAGATGGCACGTTTCACGAGACGACTACCACGTCCAACATTGCCGACCACCAGTGGACCACCAGCTGCCTGGTAGCCGATTTGACGGCCGACGGTTTACCCGACGTCTACGATGTCAACTATGTTCAGGGCAGTGATGTCTTCGATCGAGTCTGCCTGGACCACACCGGTCAACCGGCGATGTGCATGCCCGGAGATTTCGAAGCTGCAACGGATAGGCTCTGGATCAATCAAGGCGATGGCACCTTTGTTAACGGTATTTCGCGACTGTCGACGCCACCCGGTGGTAAAGGCCTCGGATGTCTGGCATTCATGCAGCCTGGCTCGAGCGCTCTCAGCTTGCTAATTGCCAACGATACGACTCCCAACTTCTTGTATGTGCCCAGTCGTCACGAAGATGGGCAGTTGCAATGGACGGAATCAGGTGTGGCGGCCGGGCTGGCCTTTAGTGGCACTGGCAAGGCACAAGGTTGTATGGGTATTGCCACCGACGACATCAACGCTGACGGCCAGCTAGATTTTGTGATCACAAATTTCCTGAACGAGTCCAGTACGTTTTACAGTGGCCAGGCCGATGGCGTTTATCGAGACGAATCGCTGGCAGCCAGTTTGATCCAGCCTACCCGTTCTGTATTAGGCTTCGGCACGCAGTTTATCGATGTCGACAATGACGGGACCAGCGAATTGTTCATGGCCAATGGCCACATCGATGACCTGCGTCGGCGCAATGTTCCCTATCAGATGCCGCCGCACCTTTACCGTTACCAGCGCGGCAAATTTCAGTTGGTCTCACCTACGTTGCTCGACGACTATTTTCGGCAGCAGTGGCTTGGTCGGAGCGTGGTGCGCTTGGATTGGAATGCCGATGGTCGACTCGATTTGGCCATAGGTCATCTTGAGTCACCTTACACGCTGCTGACGAATACTACACCCTCGATGGGCCATTGGCTCAATATCCAGCTAGTCGGTACCAGCTCCAGTCGCGATGCCATTGGAACGCAGGTAACACTCACCGCTAAGGGCCTTCGCCAAACTCTGCAATTGACTGCAGGCGATGGATATATGAGCAGTAATCAGCGACAACTGCATTTCGGTTTAGGTACCGTCAATGAAATTCAACACATCGACATCCTTTGGCCCTCTGGGCAAACCCAACGCATTGAACAGACCAGCACCAACACTGACTTGCTAGTCGTTGAGCCCCCCGCGCTACCGTAGCGGAACGCGTCAAGCGTTTCGGGCACTGCTACTGCGTGGCATAGAACCTGGCGACGGACCGAATTTGCTCGTCGGTTAACTCCTCGGCTATGTTGTGCATGATGTGATGGCGTGGGCCGCCACCGCGGAGCTTTTCTCGAAAGAGATGAAGCTGACCAACCAGGTAGTCTGCCCGCTGGCCAACGAGCGATGGGTACGCTGCCGCCACATCGCTAACCGCTCCACTTGTGCTCAACGGATGACATGCATAACAGGCTCCAACTCGCTTTTTTGTATCGCCCGTTGTGATGAGCGATTCACCTATCTTGGTTTCGTCGGCGGCCAATTCGATGGATTGCTGCCGCGCCGGCTGAGATGCGAAGTAGGCAACTAGTTCTGTTATCTGTTCATCGGTTAGTTCTGCTGCGATGGGTCCCATGGTGCCGCTTGGCCGTTGCCCCGACCGATAACTCTGAAGCGTCTGTTCCAGATAGGCAGCTTTCTGTCCAGCCAGACTAGGAAAAGCGTGGCGACCTTGACCATCGCTGGCGTGGCACGACACACATCTATCGATAGCCACTTCTGGAATCGATAGGCCTTGCAACTGTTGTTGACGGGCCAGGCGTTGTTGGTCGATGCCAGCCAGGCGCTCGTAAGCCTCCGGACTAAGCGATGTATAGCTTTTTAAGAAGGCAACCACTGCCCATACTTCGTCATCGCGCTTGGCCGCGGGCCAAGCTGGCATGCCGGTGAACTTCACGCCATGCCGCACGATATAGAAGAGTTCTTCAGCCGTCCACTTGTTGAGTTCTTCGTCGAGCACCGAAGGATGGGGCGTCATCTGCAAGACGAAGCGACTAGGTGATGCACCAGGTATTCCGTGGCACCATGCACATCCAATATTAAAATGCCCAGCCCCACGCATCACCAAGGCTTCGTCGTCCAAGGGTGGAGCTTTGATGTTCAAACTGCCAGTGGCCACGGACCGCTCCATCGCAAACTCGAGCCCCCAAGCGGTCAGCGGCCAATGCCCAGAGCTCGCTTTAGCTGGCACCAATCCGCTCGAGACCACCACGCCAGCTAACACTGCGACGACGACGACGGCGGCTAAGAACCATTTGATGATTTTCATGTTTGTCATTTTCATCGTAACGCCGCCGTATAAGTTTCGATCGCACTCACGCTTTCGAAGATGATCGGCTACGACTCAGTGGTTCGCTACTGCGAGGTAAGCGGTGAGTGTTGTCGACAATTTGGCTAATCAATACTAACCCGCCGCTCAAATAGGCTATGCCACCCACGACCAACATGACTGCCCCGCCGAGATGTTGATCAGCCAGTAGTAGCAGGTCATCATCATCGTGAGAGTGGCGAAACAAAATTCGCGGCGACAGGGCGATCAGTGCTCCCAACAATGTCATATGCATCGAGGTCAGCAGCAGCGCCAATACGCCCGAACTGCGCCGTTCCACACGTGTATTGTCATCGCATCCACCGAAGGCAGCTTGCCACAGCCACCACCCCACCAGCGCAAACGACAATTGTTCAAACATGAACCCGGCCGTTGTGTGTCGTGCCCAATGGTGAAAATAGGGCGCATGCCACAACCATACCAAAATCATCTCGGCGACCGAGGCCAGCACCGGCGGAAACAAACCTGGTTTGAAACGCACGGGATCGACGCGTGTGCCCGCCAGGCCAATGCCAATCAGCGGTGCTGCGACCGCTACGACCAACATGTGCAAAGTCATGTGCGCTGTAAACGAACTGTGAGCCGCCTGGGGTAGTGGACCCAGCCAACTTGTCAGCAAGATTACGGCACCGATGACGGCCAGAGCAACCTTGCTCATTGACATCTCCCTACAAACACGGCAACCAATCCTACGAATATAGTGGCGATCGCACTCAGGCCCGACAAGAGCAGCATGGCGAATCCCAGGAAGCTGTGCCGATCTTCGTGCGTGTCTTGGTCATGCGGACCATGTGGAATCAAGCGGGCGCGATATCGACGAAATCCAACTACGCCCGTGGCGGCGATAGCCAGCAGCGCCATCACGGTGTAGATCAACATGGCCCACCGAACCCAGCCCAGAGACGCGCCACCACCACTGTACTTGGCACACCAAATCGCAGCGGTTAGATAACAAGCCAGGAAATGAGCCGCCCACACACTCGGCGCAATGGCCAGGACCCACACACTTTCAGCGATTTCCGGTTTGTGGTTCATGGCTGCACCTTCAGCTGACTTGAGGAAAACCGGCCACGACTGCGACTGTGACGACGACCGTTAGCAGAAGAAAGTGCCAATACAAAGTTACATTCACGATGTCCGCATCGTAGTTGGCTGTCATCTTTCCCCATGCGCGACGTGCCAGGCAATACATATTCATCAGCAAGGCCAGTGCCAAGTGAATTACGGTCCATCCGACTAACACCCACACGATGGCATCGTAGACATGGCGCTCCGGATCGAGGCCTTCGCGCAGCGGTCCACTGATAAGAGCGACACTCGCAGCTAACGTGAGACCAATCGTCAATGTGCATAAGACATAGAACAACAGCGCGCGATCAACTCGATTGGACCAGCGACTGCCTAAATTGGTCAGCCAGGCCAAAACGCTCAAGCCTGCAGCCCACAAGTACCATGCGACACCGGTATGCACTGTTTGTGGAGGTGGAAAATCATCGTGAATCGTCCAGTAGAAGAAGTACGCAAACACGAGCGACAAGTAGGCGGTCATGTCCCCGAGCATCGTAATGAACATGGCCCACCAACCAACCGCTTGCGGACCCGATACGTAGAGCGGTGCGATGTGGCCCAATCCCACGTGTTTGCTGGGCTTCTCTGGAATGCGAGCTGTGCCAGTCCACAGCCATGCCAGCATCGTACCAATGGCCAGGATGCCGCTGATCGATGTGATCCACCACCAATGGTAAGTGGCTGCAATGAATACTCCGCCGGTAAATATGGCGGACCAAAATGTCAACCAACTGGGGCCAGGCACGCGCAAACAGTAAACGATGTTGGCATCAACGGTCGAGGTAACCAACGTCTCACGCTGACCCTCTTCGGCGTCTGGTAGATAAAACTTTCCTTCATCGACATCTCGCACAAAATCTGGCTGTTCCCACAACGGGTAACGGCTATCGATCTCTGGGATCGAGCGTACGCCCCAATTTCGGCCGGGCATTTCAGTCAACCACTCCAGCGTACCTGCATTCCACGGATTGCGATCAGACCATTTGGCACGCTTGCGCGGGCGCAAAAAATCGAACAAGCAGAGAAACAAACCTGCGGCCAGAACGAAGGCCCCGATCGTCGAAATCAAATTCAAGGTTTCAAAACCCAGACCGGCCGGATACGTGAATACTCGGCGTGGCATCCCCAGCAGTCCCGTCCAATGCATCGGCATAAACGTGACATTGAAGCCCACAAAGGACAACCAGAAGGCTACGGTACCAATCCTCGTCGACAACTGGCGACCAGTGATACATGGATAAAAGTAATAGATACCCGCCAGGATTGGAAAAATGGTTCCACCCACCAGCACATAGTGCAAATGGCCCACAACGAAGTAGGTATCGTGCGCTTGAAAATCAAACGGCGCCACCGCCACCATCACTCCGGTCAGTCCCCCCAAGATAAACGTGGCCATGCCGCCAAAGATGAACAACATAGGCACAGAGGCTTGCACGCGGCCGACCAAGAGCGTCGCCAGAAAGCAAAACAGTTGAACTCCGGTCGGAATAGCCACGGCCAGCGAGGCGGCTGAAAAGATCCCGATCGATATGCCGGGCAAGCCTGTGGTGAACATATGATGCACCCACAATCCAAAACTTAAGAAGCCCGTGCCCACTGCCGCTAATACGATCCAGGTATAACCCACGATCGGCGTGCGCGCAAAGGTCGGGACGATCATGGCCACCAGCGCAATCGATGGCAGAAAAACAATGTAGACTTCCGGATGACCGAAGATCCAAAACAAATGCTGCCACAACAACGGATCGCCACCACGTGCTGGATCAAAGAAAGGCCAATTAAACGCGCGTTCCAGCTCCAGTAGTATGTCGCCGGCAATTAAAGGCGGAAAGGCAAACAAGATCATCGCGGCCACCACCAAGATGTACCACGCGTAGAGCGGTATCAGGTTGACACGCATGCCAGGTGGACGACATTTTAGAACGCCTACAATTAGCTCTACCGCAGCGGCCAGTGACGATATTTCGATGAACGACAAACCCAGCAGCCAAATGTCGGCCCCCAACCCTGGCTGATAACTGGACGTCAGGGGCGGATACATAAACCAGCCGCCGCGCGGCGCCGCGCCAAAGAACAGCGATCCGCAAACAAACACTCCGCCAATCAAGTAACACCAGAAGCTGTAGGCTGACAGTCGCGGGAAGGGAAGATCACGCGCGCCCAACATTTGCGGCAGCAACAATATGGAGATGGCTTCGAAGATGGGCACGGCGAACAGAAACATCATCACCGAACCATGCATGGTGAAGATTTGATTGTACTGATCGGCGGATAAGAATCGATTGTTGGGCACTGCCAGTTGAATTCGCATCAAGAGGGCGAGTATGCCCGCAAAGAAGAAGAACCCAAAGGCGGCTAACGTGTACCACAATCCTACCTGGCTATTGTTAACCGCTGACCAATATCGCCAACCGCGAGGTACGGCCCATACGGCGCTTAGTCGACCCGCTTGTTCTTCGGCCAATGCGGCTCCACTGACGTCAGGTTCGGAGACTGGAGCGCTCATTGCAATTGCTCCAGGTACGCAGCCAGATCCGCCAGCTCAGCCTCGCCCAGCGCCTTGAAGTTCGGCATATGAACTCCCGGCTTGAGATGCTCGGTCGAACGCAACCAAGCGGCAATGGATCGATGATCGTTCGGAAAAAGGCCCGCACCGAGAGTCAGGCGACTGCCGAAGTGCGTTAGATCAGGACCAACTCTGCCTGTGGCACTCGTGCCGCGAACGGTATGACAAGCCCCACATCCGTTGGCTTGAAAGAGTAATTGCCCACGCTGCCCAGCCTGGTCGCTCGGCGCATGCGCATTAGATACTTGATGCATCAACCATTTTTCGAAGTCGGCCGCCTCCAGGATCTGCACATCAAAATTCATCAAGGCATGCGAGTCACCGCAGTATTCGGCACATGCGCCCCGAAACCGACCCGTGCGAAACGGGTGCACTGTCAGGTGAGTCACACGACCAGGGATCATATCGACTTTGCCAGCCAGAGCTGGGATCCAGAATGCATGGATAACGTCGTGAGAACGCAAGCGAAATTCGACTGGCCGATCAACTGGAATACAGATCTCGTTCGCAGTCTCGAACTCCTGACTATCCGAGGGCTGGTTTTCGCCAGCCAGGTAGTTAACACGCCACCACCACTGCACACCTTCGACTTCAATCACCATCGAACCGGCTGCCGGTCGGGCCAGCAGCGGCGGCAACATCGCGAGCCCAAAACAGAGGAGCACAGTCAGTATGATGGTAGGAAAGAGTACACCCCCGCCGATCACTACCCACGCGGTAATGTTCTGATAATGCCGTCCGCGTTTGGCAAAGATGGCATAGTAGCTCAGGCCAATCATCACCAACCAGACGACAATGGCCCCCCCGAACATCCACCACCACAGCCTTGCGATTTCTCGGGCATGATACCCAGCGGGATCCAGCGCCGACTGCGGGCCAGCGCAGCTGCAAAGTTGACACAGTAGTACGGCAAGCAGACAACGACCTGCCCACTGGCCAACCAAGCTGAATGGCGGCACATCGTCTCCACTTCCACGGCCCTCGAGAAATCACCCGTGGCGGCCTACAGGCAAGTTATGTACCACTGCTCTCAGGGATACCTTACATCTTCAAGGCTCTGTGCTGGGATTCTCCTACATTCCGAAAGGCAACGATGCAGAGAAAACTTGCGATTGCTCAGAACTGCCTTCATGCAGGATTATGGGGTGAAATTTACTTTGGAGTAAATTCTGCGGGTCATCTTAGTCTGGCACTATATAAGCATTGGCGACCGCAGCCGAATTCGCGATATGCGCATAGCGGCTGCATGCTATAGCCACCGCCTTC
Organism: Rania fehmarnensis; assembly: GCF_056494185.1. Taxonomy (NCBI): domain Bacteria; kingdom Pseudomonadati; phylum Planctomycetota; class Planctomycetia; order Pirellulales; family Pirellulaceae; genus Rania; species Rania fehmarnensis. The sequence goes on along the minus strand of NZ_CM151398.1, from coordinate 882,375 downwards.
CTGTGTTCGCGAATCAATGGCCCTCGGGGAGCGCTCGATATCCGACCATGGGATTTTTGACGACCCCCTAGTTGCAAAATGCTCAATTTCGATCATCCAGGATAAATTGCGACCGAAGCCCGATTCGATCTATGCGTACAGACGCCCCAAAGCCACTCAGCCAGCCTTTGGAAATCAATCTACGATCGCCATGCAGTCCGAACTCAGTCCTCCATCAACCATTGGTTTGATCGACCAGGCACCGCGGGGCAGTGCGCGGCTGTCGATGAAGCAGGTCCATCAGATTGTCAGCGACTATTACAAACCGCAGCCCTGGATCTATTGGACCGACTTTCTGACTTCATTTTTTGTGGCTGTGGCCGCATACTTTCTCACGCCCAGACTGCCGCTGCTCTCAGCTGCGCAAATCCTGAGCTATGGCGTGAGCGTAATCCTCTTTTATCGCTCGGCTCTTTTCATTCACGAGATCGTTCACTTTCCGCGCGGCACCATGCGCGGCTTTCGCATAACTTGGAATCTGCTGTGCGGCATTCCGTTTTTGATCCCGACGTTTACCTACTACACGCATCTTGATCATCACGTGCGCCGGCACTTCGCTACCCATCATGACGGCGAGTACCTCCCGTTGGCTTCACGCAATCCTTGGCTGTGGTTGTACTACTTTTCACAGCCGCTGTTTATGCCTGGGATGGCGATCACTCGCTTTATGTTCTTATCACCCTTGGCATGGATGAACTCGCTGGCATATCGCTTGACGGTTTCGCGAGCCAGTTCGATGGTGATCGATCTGAGTTACCGCCGACAGTTGCCCAACCAGCGAGACCGACGCATCCTGCGCCTCCAGGAAGTCGCTTGCTTCGCCTTATGTTGGTCGGTAGCTCTGTGGCTGCTATTGGTCAATCAAGAACCGTTGACCTACTGGAACATTGTGCAGATTTATTTCACTTCGGTGGGCGTGCTGACTTTGAACCACTTGCGGACCCTTGGTGCCCATCGCTACACGAATCTCGATCGACACGAAGTCAGCTTTGAAGAGCAACTACTTGACAGCGTGAATTACCCGGATTCATGGTTGGCGGAAATTGCAATGCCGGTGGGCTTGCGGTACCACGCCCTTCATCATCTTTGCCCTGCCCTGCCCTATCACAATCTCGGCCGAGCCCATCGCCAGTTGATGCGCGAGCTGCCGGCAGATTCGATCTACCGGCAAACCAACAGCCCCAGTCTCTGGGCATCCGTCAAGCGACTCTGCAGTTAAGAGAGCGTATCGTTGTTAACTCTCCGAGCCACCGGCTCTTTGGAGCTGGCATTAGCTGAACAGGAGACGGCAGAGTTGGGCGCGGCGCTCCATGCCTTCCAGGGCGCGTTGGCAGCGTTCTGCCTCGCTCCAGCTAGCACGGATCTCGCGGAGCTGTCGCAGAATCGCACCGCGTTCTCGTTTTGATACGGATCGAGCGGACGATTCCATCGTCAGCGTATCGACCGGGATTCTTTTAGTTTGTCGAGAACGTGTTGTCGTTTTCATGGCTTTCTCCTCAGCTCAAAAAAAGCTCTCCCGTGTCAGACTGAAAGGTTTGGCTGCTTGCATTGCACGAAGCAACTGATGCGGTCCACCCAATGCAACGCGCGTACCAAAAACTTCTCGCATGCTGGTAGATGGAGCGATAGAATGTCTCCTTTCTGCTCCGCACTGGGAATTGGACTATCGCGGAGCGGCACTTGCTTATCAGCTTGGCGTACGCTGACTGACTGCTGGCCTTTCGCAGAGCGAAAGGAGACTATGGCTGTCGTGGACCGATACTAGTTTCGCGGACCGAAGGGAGACGCTGCCTTTCGCGGAGCGAAAGGAGACAATGCCAAGATGAAACGTCTTGGGTTTGCTAACTTATTCGCTTGTGGCTTGGTCGGTTATGCGGTGGCTTGGTGCTGCTTGCAGTATCCTGGCGGCTACGATGCCTTGCTGGTCCTGGTGCGAGCTCTATTGATAGCTATGGGCATGGCGCTCGCGGCTACGTTTGTGTGGTGGCTGCTGTTCCACCGCCGCTTGCGTGTAAAGACATTGGTGATCAGCGCCCCATTGGTAGTTGGCGTACTAGCTGTACCACTACCGTATTATTCGCTAAGCCATTCAGTTCAGCAAACTCTCAAACAGGTTGGTGTCCGGTATCGTGTAGAACCGGTCGGCTTCGCGCAGACCCTGCATCGATTTGCCTGTGAGCTGTTGTGTTTGGATTCCTCCGAGCTCTTTGCATCGGAGCCCACCTGGATCGAAGTTGACCTGGCCACGGTTCGCCAAGATCAGTTGGATCGCATCGACGATCTGGATCACTTGAAAACCGTCGTAGTTCAGAAGCGGCGATTCGGTGCTGTGCTGCAAACTAACTTGATACGCTGGCTCGATCGGTTGCCATCGGCGACGCGTTTGGCAGTAGCGATAGAGGATTCAGAAACTGCCGACCTGCTGCAGCTGCAAACATTGACTCACCCCATCACATCGCTGAGCCTGAGTCGCCACCAGATGACGCCCGATAACGTCTGTCGCGCGACATCACTACCGCTGGATATACTACTGTTCTATGAGATTAATTTTCCTAAAGAATTCACTTGGAGGTCGCATGCTCGACCGGCCTCTGAGTCAGCTTTGTCGCTGCATGTAAACCACTCGAAACTCACTGGCAGTCAACTAATAGCGCTGGTTCAGATGTCCGCATGCCAATCGCTGTCATGCGATTGGTTACCGACGGATTTAACGGTGGACGAATGCGTGAGGCTGTCGCAAGTATCGCATTTATCCAGTATTACGTTGGGCGATATGCCATTGACCATTGAGCACTTGATGCCTTTGGTAGCCAGCCATCAGCTGAAAACATTTATGATTAGCGGGACAAACTTGACCAATGACCAGCTGCTGGAGTTGCAAGCTGTGTTTCCTGAAGGCAGCAATCGTCGCATTCGAAATCAGCAGGGCCGCAGCGTTCAATTGGGTGATGTCGGTCGCCGACGCTAATTGGCGGGTGACTTGGCCAATGGAGAACAGGTTATAGTAGCCGCAAGCCGTTCTCACTCGCTTAAGGTTCGCCTGAGGTACTCGTGACGTCGCGGCTGGCTATTCTGCTATCACTAATGGCTGGCATGTTGGCCGCAGCCATTTACTTCCGAAGTTCCCGAGTGGACTCGCATATGGCCATGCTCGAGTTGCTCGACGCAGTTCAAGTGCGAACGCCGCTTGAGAACAAGTTTCTCGGCAGTGTCGATCTAGAAAAAGTAAACGCGCAGCTCGCCAGCGCCAGTTCGGCTGCCGAACGTTTGAACCTGCTGTGGGAACGCCCGCCCATCTTGCTTCGGCTAGGCAAGACGGATGAAGCCCTGTCCGATTTGCAGGAAATTGCTCAATTAAGCCAATCTTTCCGCGGTCAACTCACACCGGCTGAGATGAGCAGTTTTGAGATCGACCTGTTCTATAATTTGGCGATTGCCAATCTACGGAAAGGTGAGACGGAGAACTGTGTTTTCTGTCGTACTGGCGAAAGCTGCATTCTGCCTATTCAGGGAGAAGGCGTTCATAAAAAGCGTAAAGGTTCCGAAGCCGCCCTGCCTCATTTGCTGGAAGTACTGAAACGCAGACCAGATCACCTCTCGGCACGTTGGCTGTTGAACGTCGCCCATATGACTCTGGGAACTTATCCCGCAGGTGTCCCCAAAGAGTTTTTGATCGATCCCCAGCGATTCTCTTCTGAGATAGAGTTTCCACGTTTTCCCAACGTGGCCGGACACGTGGGACTCGATACCTTCGGCCTGGCTGGGGGAGTGGCCATCGATGACTTTGACGGTGACCAGTTGATGGATGTCATCGTTTCCGACTGGAACACGTCCGCCGCATTGAAGTTCTTTAAGAATACTGGCGATGGCAAGTTCCAAGATCGCAGTCGCGAAGCGGGATTGGCCGGCATGTATGGTGGATTGAACTTACGACACGTCGATTATGACAACGATGGAGACTACGACCTGTTCGTACTCCGAGGCGGCTGGATGGATCCGGAGACCCTGTGCGTAAACTCGCTCTTGGCCAATGACGGTAAAGGTGTTTTTCGAGATGTTACTTTCGATGCTGGCCTGGCTTCATTAAACCATCAGACGCAAACTGCTGAATGGGCCGACTTCGACAACGATGGTTGGTTGGACGTGTATGTCGGTAACGAGAACCATGCCAACCAGCTCTTTCGTAACAATGGCAGAGGGTCCTTCGAAGACGTAGCGGCCCAAGCAGGTGTAGAGAATGGACTCTACACCAAGGGAGTCAGCTGGGGTGATTACGATAACGATAATTATCCTGACCTATACGTTTCGAATCTCGGCGATGTAAACCGATTGTACCACAACAATCGCGATGGCACATTTACCGATGTAGCCAATCAATGCCAAGTTGATCAACCTCTGCAGAGTTTTCCGGTTTGGTTTTGGGATTACAACAACGACGGCGCGCAGGACATCTTTGTGGCCGGTTATGACTTGCGCCAAGGCGTTGAGAGTTTCGCCGCAGACTTCCTGGACCTGCCGCATACTGCTGATCGCGACTATCTGTATCAGGGTGATGGCCAAGGCCACTTTGTCGAAGTGGCTAAAGAGAAAGGGATAGGTAAGGTAACGTTGCCGATGGGTTCCAACTTTGGCGACATCGATGGCGATGGTTACTTGGACTACTACCTGGGCACCGGTTATGTGTCCTACGATGCGCTGGTTCCAAATCGCGCATTTCTCAATCAAGCTGGCCAGAGGTTTGTGGATGTCTCGATGGCGGCCGGCCTGAGCCATCTTCAGAAAGGTCACGGAGTTTCTATCGCCGATCTTGACGCCGACGGCGACAATGACATTTTTATCGTGATGGGCGGCGCGTACCCGGGCGATGGGTTTACCAATGCTCTCTTTCGCAATCCAGGTTTCGGCAATCGCTTTCTGAACGTCAAACTGGTTGGCGCCAAGACCAATCGATGTGCCATCGGAGCCAAGATCCATGTGACGATCCGCGAGCATGGCCAATCGCGCTCGATCTATCGCTGGATCAACACGGGCGGCAGCTTTGGCGGCAACCCGTTTCAACAACAGCTTGGCTTAGGCAAAGCCGATCAGGTCGAATCGCTGGAAGTCACCTGGCCCACTTCAGGTATCGTTCAAAAAGTGAGTGACATCAAGCTCGATAGCACCATAGAGATTATCGAGAAGTGATGTGTGGTGCCTTCGCTGCCCAACACCTTCGCTTGGGTACCGCCGCCCATGCGTGCGGGTTGCGTGCGGGGGACAGACCCGCTACTCGCCAAGTGTCTGCCCCCGGCCGAGCCGTCCCGCTTGCTCAAGTCTCTCACACCGGACGTCTGTCCCCCGATCTTGAGCGCGCGAGCCCGGGGACACACCACCGGTCTTTTTGCTAGCGTTACCCATGCGTGCAGGGACAGACCCGATGCTCGCCAAATGTCTGTCCCTCGCCGAGCCGTCCGGCTTGCTCAAATCTCTCACACCCGACGTCTGTCCCCCGATCTTGAGCGCGCGAGCCCGGGGACACACCACCGGTCTTTTTGCTAGCGTTACCCACGCGCGTGCGGGGACAGACCGGACAGACCCGGTGCGCGTCAAGTGTCTGTCCCCCGCCGAGCCGCCAGGTGTCTGTCCCCCAGCCAATCCGCTCCGCCAGCTCAAGTCTCTCACACCCGACGTCTGTCCCTCGATTCTGAGCGAGTGAACGCGGGGACACACCACGATCGTTGCGCATGGAGTAGGTGACTGTGGGCTGGCGCTAGTTTTCGAAGATCATCGTTTGGTCGATAGCTGGTTCATCGTGCTTCGTACTTTGCGCGAGTGAACCGGCTGTTAGATTCACGACCGATGTCGTAGTAGCATTTCCGCTGGTTGGACGTTGGCGGCGATCGTGATTGGTCCACCAGGCTTCGGCATCGAGCAGAGTCCAGGAGTCTTGTGGCTGGCATCTGAACAGCATTTGTGCTAGATCGCGGGCTGTTTGTGGTCGACGAGCTCGCGACTTTTCCAAGCAACTCAGCAACACATCTTCGAAAGCGGGTGATACCGCGACGTGGGCTCGTTGACTGGGTGGAATGGGCGATTCGGTTACATGCTTCTGCAATAGGTCGACTACGTTGGCGGCGTCGAACACACTCTTGCCGGTTATCAAAAAGTAGCCGACAGCACCCACCGCGTATAGATCGCTACATGCGTCAACCAAAGTAGGCGATTGGATGGCTTCAGGTGACATATACAGCGGCGTACCCGCCAGACCGATTTCGTTTTGATTAGTATCGACATGCTTGACCAAGCCAAAGTCCAAAACCTTGACGACATCGGGCTGTCCGCCACGACGATTAATCATGATGTTGGCGGGCTTAATATCGCGATGCACCAGTCCTTGAGCATGAGCTTCAAAGAGTGAACCGCAGATTTGTCCCAGGATCTGGATGACCCGTGCCTCTGGCTGCGGCCCATACTGATCGACGAGTGTTTGTAGATCGATGCCATCCAAATACTCCATGGCATAGTAGAAGACACCCTCAGGAGTGCGGCCAAAATCATAAATGGCAATGGTGTTGGGGTGGTTCAACTGACTGGTGATTTGTACTTCGTGTTCGAATCGGGCAATCGCCGAATCGTTCATGACTTCAATGTTCAGGAGCTTGATGGCCGTGGGTCGGCGCATCATCGCGTGGTAACCTTTGTAGACAACGCCCATGGCACCGGCGCCCAGCTTGTGTTCGAGCTTGTACTGCCCAAGTTCTTGCGCCTCGATCGCGGCCTTGCGTGCTTCGCGTTGCATTCGATTCACCACCAACGTAAAGACGAAGATCGCGATGGAAGCGGTGACTAACATCACATACAACGACCAAAAGACACGCGATAGAATCGTCAACGGCCGATAGGCTTCGTCCATATCGATCTCGGTTGCAATTCCGATCTGATACTCATTCAGCCAAGTCCAAGCCGAAACTCGTTCGGGCAAACGTCATATGCGCACCGGGCCTACGGGAACTTGAGGAGGTATCCTTCCCCCTGCGCCAAAACTTCGGATTCATAATGGGTCCAACGAGCCGATCGGGCAGCAGCCGTTACACAAAATTCCAACACCTTCCACTTTAATTCAAGTGGTGCACAAGGTGTAGGGAATCCCCATTGTTTAATGTTTAGTCAGTCAAGCGAGGGAGTGGAGTTCGGGCAAATCGCCGGTCTCAGAAGGTGGACGCGTCCAGGCGCTTATCGGCGGACTGGGGCAATGATCTTAGATGACCGGTCAGCCTGCAAATACAGTGTATTGACCGCGGTCACGGCATTGGACGGAAAGTCGATCGTCAAAGCTTCACCAGTATTTGGGTTGGGTTCATAAAACGGCGCTCCGGTAGCCGCTACGGTGACGCGAATCCGATGGCCGCGATTGAAGATCTGACTGATCCACCCCACATCAAAGGCGACTTTCGCAGTCTGGCCTGGCTGCATGAAGACTTCTTTCTCAAAGCCGTCGCGGTATCGCAAGCGGCGAACGTAATCGACTAGCAAGATCGATCGACCGTCGGGATACACATCGCACACGCGCACGATGACGTCTGTGTCTTTGGCCGTCGAGGCCAGAAAGAGTTCCGTTTTGACTTTGCCAGTCCACTCCACGGGGGACTCGAGCACTGCCGATGTAAAGGTAAGTACTTGAGATTGCTTTTCAAAGTCACGCGCGTCCTGGGCGCCTGGAAAGGCGCGACCGGGTATTTCACAGGGATGATACGGATCGGCTTGAAACTCGCGACTACCCGATTTCTCCTTGGGCGCTTCTAGAGTCAAACTGCCGTCAGCATGCAAATGGTAATCCGTGGCTGTCGCGGATACTGGCCAGTCGTCAACGTTACGCCAGATGTTTCCCGGCGCATCGACTTCACCGGTGGCTCCCATCACATAGTAACGCACGGTGGGATCATGCTGCGCGCCGGTGTCGATACCTTTCAAGTGGTAATCAAACCACCGTACCAAGCTCTGCTGGCGATCTAAAATGGCGTTCTCAGGGAAGACTAAATCGTTGATGCGATTGTCTTTATTGCCGCCATGTAGCCATGGACCTATCAGCAACTGTTGCCGACCTCGCGACTTTTCGCCTGCGTGATGCTGGCGTCCAATGAAACTCTCGACAGAACCTTGGCACATGAAATCGAACCAACTGCCAAGCGTAAAGCAGGGGACGTTCATCTTGTCGAAGTGCAGACTGCAATCTTCTTCTCGCCAATAGTCGTCATACGTGGGATGAGCGAACCAATCTTTCATCAGCAACCGATTGTGTTCGGGTACCCGACAGACAGCATCCATCTGTTTGAATCTTTCAGGCCGCGTCGTACCACCAATGCGATAACCTTCCTGATACAAACTCAAACCTGTATCGGTCATGTATTGGGCAACCAAATGCGGTGGTTGCGTGACGGCTAGAAAGTTCTGCGCATAGCCGGCCTGTGAGCCACCCATCGTACCGACCTTACCCGTTGACCACGCTTGCGCGGCCAACCACTCGACCGAATCATAACCATCCTTCAATTCGCCCCAGCCGAGTGCTCGATAGCCAACCCAGGTTCCTTCCGAGAGATGCGTACCGCGAAAGTTCTGAGCGGCCACCACATATCCAGCCTCAGCCAATTGAGCAAAGGCTTTGCGGGAACCGGCACCGCGAATATCCGCATAGCGCTGCTCGTAGATAACCGGCCACGGCCCATCGCCCGGCGGAAAATAGAGATACGTCGACAGCCGATTGCCATCGCGCATCGGAATCATTTCGTGCTTTTCAGTTACAGTGCCCAGGTCCACCGCAACTTCCTGGCCCGGCGCCGATGTCAGCAATAACCAGCCTGCCATCCACCAACCTATCCAGCGGACCATCGTTTTCTCCTTTGGTCTAAGTCCATAACAGCCAGAACCCAAAATCTTACTGGTGTAACCAACTTGAAAAGCTCTGCTTTTGTTCTGGACGCGGTTCCTTAACGATCTGAATTTCCCAATTGGCAGCTGGTTTGGCGTCAATGGTGACCGAAAGGGTCATCAGTTTTCCGCGCCGGGCGATCAGCAGTTCAAGCGTTTCGCCGATCTTATAGAATTTCAAGCGTTCGTCGAGCGGCTCGCTTAGGCGAAAGCCTGCCAGTCCGAGCAATTCGTCGCCCACATTCACGCCAGCCACAAATGCTGGCGAACCTTCGATAATCCGACTGACATTGGTGCGACCGTCTTTGCTCTCAGTAGTAAGACCAATCCACGGCGCGTTCTTAGGCGTTTCGCTGCCGGTGTCAGCCTTGGGATCAGGAGCACTCGGCGCGTTTGCCTTGAATTCCAGGCCAAGCCATTCAAGTGCTTCGCTGTAATCCAGTTCTTCCGATGAATGAATCGCGCGTTGAAACCAGGGCTGCATATCGCTACCAGCCACCTCGCTGGCAACCTGTACGATGTCTTGATTGGTGAAGCCCTGTGCGCCAGCGAATCGCTGATAGAGCGTGCGCATGACATCGTCGAGTGATTTCTGATTGTTGGTTCGTTTGCGGATCGCAATGTCTAGCAAGAATCCAACGATAGCGCCTTTGTTGTAGTAGCTGATAGACGTATTGGTAGAGTTTTCATCCGGGCGATAATATTTGATCCATGCATCGTGCGAAGATTCGATGAGTGATTGCTTGTGCCGCCCCTGCATGGCCTGCAGTGTCTCGATCTGCTTCGACAAGACGGTTAGATACTGCTTGGGCTTATTCAGCTTGGCACGGGCCAGCGCCAGTTCGTCATAGTAGCTGGTGATTCCTTCGGCCATCCACAGTTCATCAAAATAGACTTCGGATTCGTAGTCGTACTTAACCAACGCTTTGGGCCGCAGTCGTCTGACGTTCCAAGCGTGGAAGAACTCATGGCTGATCAGCCCCAGCCACTTTTTGTAGTTCTTGTCGTGGCTGAAACTCCAACGATTGGTGATCACCACCGTCGAGTTATCATGTTCCAAACCACCGCCGCTCTCGGCGATGAGATTTATGAAGTAGTAACGCTTGTACGGAACCGATCCCCACATCGCTTGATGTTCGGCGACAATCTTCCCGGCATCAGCGGCCGCCGCTTCCACATTCCAAAATGGTTCTCCACCTTGATTGACTAAAAAGTGTTCGACTTCGCCCACGCGAAACGGATAGATTTTGGGATTACCCATCAAAATCGGTGAATCGACTAGTTCGTCGTAGTTATTAGCCACGTAAGTATGCGCCGGCGCGCTGGTGGGATGTTCCAGCGGCGTAACCGATTGCTGCCAAGTACCGGGAAGGCCAATTTGCACCATATGCTGACCGCCAGCTAGTTGTGGTGAAGTCAGAAACGTCGCGGCGCCGGCCAAAATGCCAAACTCGGCATCGATAAAGTTGGTGCGAACCGACAGTTCATTGCAGTAGACACGATAACGAACCGTGACACCTTCGAGTGAGACACCGCTGATCTTCCATCTGTTCTTGCTGATCTTCTCCCAGGCCAGCGCCTTCTTCTCTTTGTCGAACGCTTCAAACGAATCGACGTTACGCGCGTACTCACGTACCAGGTACGAGCCTGGAGTCCAAACAGGCAAGAACAATTCCAAGTCACCTGCCACTGTCGGAGTGAATTTGGCTTCGACATGCAGATAATGCGTCTGCGGCGCATTGACAGTCAAGTGATATTGAACCGGCGCCTCCGCCCCACTGGTTCTCGCCGCGGCCAGGAAAACTGAAAGTGTAAAAATTAGATATCGATACATGGCCAACCCAATTAGCGAAAACAACGATGGAACTTCGTTTTACCCGTAGCCGCCAGGCGAGGTGCACCCTCTAACCCAACTCTGCGTTTACCTGACTGTCTCGTTTAACCCGTAGCCGTCAGGCGAGGTGCACCCTCTAACCAACTCTGCGTTTACCTGACTGTCTTCTTGCTTAAAGGAGTGACCTCTCACTGCCCCATCAACTCCTGCGTTCGCCTAGCCTGCGGCTACGGGTTAAACGATGGAGCCGTCAGGCGAGGTGCACCCTCTAACCAATCCTGCGTTTACCTGACTGTCTTCTTGCTTAAAGGAGTGACCTCTCACTGCCCCATCAACTCCTGCGTTCGCCTCGCCTGCGGCTACGGGTTAAACGATGGAGCCGCCAGGCGAGGTGCACCCTCTAACCAACTCTGCGTTTATCTGACTGTCTTCTTGCTTAAAGGAGTGACCTCTCACTGCCCCATCAACTCCTGCGTTCGCCTCGCCTGCGGCTACGGGTTAAACGATGGAGCCGCCAGGCGAGGTGCACCCTCTAACCCAACTCTGCGTTTACCTGACTGTCTTCTTGCTTAAAGGAGTGACCTCTCACTGCCCCATCAACTCCTGCGTTCGCCTAGCCTGCGGCTTACGGGTTAAACGATGGAGCCGCCAGGCGAGGTGCACCCTCTAACCAACTCTGCGTTTATCTGACTGTCTTCTTGCTTAAAGGAGTGACCTCTCACTGCCCCATCAACTCCTGCGTTCGCCTAGCCTGCGGCTACGGGTTAAACGATGGAGCCGTCAGGCGAGGTGCACCCTCTAACCAACTCTGCGTTTACCTGACTGTCTTCTTGCTTAAAGGAGTGACCTCTCACTGCCCCATCAACTCCTGCGTTCGCCTCGCCTGCGGCTACGGGTTAAACGATGGAGCCGCCAGGCGAGGTGCACCCTCTAACCCAACTCTGCGTTTACCTGACTGTCTTCTTGCTTAAAGGAGTGACCTCTCACTGCCCCATCAACTCCTGCGTTCGCCTAGCCTGCGGCTACGGGTTAAACGATGGAGCCGCCAGGCGAGGTGCACCCTCTAACCAACTCTGCGTTTACCTGACTGTCTTCTTGCTTAAAGGAGTGACCTCTCACTGCACCATCAACTCCTGCGTTCGCCTCGCCTGCGGCTACGGGTTAAACGAAAAATCCGGAGGTGTGCCCGCGGCTGCGCGGGTAAACGACTGTCCATACTCAGTGAACGCATCCAGGAAACCACCGTGACTGAGATAGAACTGCCCATTTTCCACGCCCATCGATCGATCGAAGCGATCGGCCTTACCGGTTTCATCGTGACTAAACTTGGCCGTGGTGAGTTCTAACCAGTTGCCTTGACTGGTTCGTACCCATTGATTGCCAAAGAGTGCCTTGCGATGCAGATAGCCTGTGTCGCCACCAAAGTTTTCACTGAAGCTGTGCAGGCCGCGCAAGTAACCACCTTCCTTAGGTGCTTTCCAACTCGCAATCAACAACCACTTCTGTTGGTCGTTCACGTACCAGTAGCCGGAGTAAATGGTAAACGTTTCGTCGACAGGTTTGGCAGTCACCACAAAACGCTGTGGTTGGCCAGTCTTCCACATCACTTTCAAGTGGCTATGTCCGCCCGTGCCTTCGTTACCAAAATCGCCTGTGTAAACGCCTGGGCCTTTGTCGATCAATTGGACGCGATTTTCGTTGTCCACTTTGTCACGACTAATCTCTTCATCACCGCTATCCCAAACACTGAAGATGATGCGTCGCTCGGTCTGGCTGTTGACTTGCATACCAAAGTAACCACGATGCCAGCCACAAGCCATGTAGAAGCTGTTCACGGGATCTTCCACCGCAGTCACTTCACAGGCAAAGGCTTCAACCTCTGTTCCCTTGGGCACTGGATACATCATGTGTACCGAAGCCGCGTTGCGCCGCTCTTTTAAGTTGAAGTGCACATCCTTGGTGGCAGTGCCTTCGAGCACCAGTGCCGTCACACTGGCCCGCAACTTTTCGGCTGCGTCGAGCGACTTGAGCGTAATGCGATGATGGCCGGGCGAAGCAATGGTGAATGTTCCAAATTCAGCCAGGCCATTGGCACTGGTAAGCAAAACATCTCGCACCTGCTGGCCAATAGTCAGCTGAAAATGTTGCGTATCGGCACCGCCGGTCTGCATCTCGACCTTGACGGAAATCTGTCCAGCTTGAGCGAACTTACCGTACCAGTTGATTGAACTTGCAGGATTCGTCCAGTCGGTGATCCCCTGCTCTTCCGAGACATCGGCCCCGCGCTCATGCGGTTGGATGTAAGCCGTAAACGCCGGTACGCGCACTTCGGCTATGCAGATCACCGGAAACCATAGCACGACGATAGATGTTAGCAAGTGTTTCATGACTGGCATTATAGTTAATGCATGTTGGTGGCATAGGCTTGCGACCTAGGTGAAATTTGGTCTGGGCCTCGGTTCGATGCAACTTAAAAGTACTAACACCGACTAGAAGGCAGGGCCCCAACAGGTACAATAGAGGACCCGCCTCCCCCTTCCTGCCGCTTACTCCCGCCTTGGTCATCCATGCGTACATCGAAGTTTAACTCTGCCGATGGATGCCGCGAGTTTCGTGGCTTGGAGAATGTCTCACGCCGACAAGCCCTTCAAATTGGTTCGATCTCGGCACTGGGATTGGGGCTTTCGCAGCTTCATCCGAGCCTGGCTACGGCTACTCAGACCCATCCAGCCCCGAGGGCCAAAGCCTGCATCTTTCTGTTCATGTGGGGTGGGCCAAGTCAACTCGATACACTTGACCTCAAGCCTGATGCGCCGGCAGAGATTCGCGGTGAATTCAAACCTATCGCGACCAAAGTTCCCGGGGTGCAGATATGCGAGCACTTCACGCGACTGGCGCAACTGACGGATAAACTAACCATTATTCGTTCGCTCTGCCACAACGATCCAGCTCATCTCTCCAGTGGCCACGCGACGGTCACTGGCCAATTAGCTCCCGTCATTAAAAGCGACGACGTGCCCCCCAGTTCCAAAGACTCACCGCACTTGGGAGCGTTGCTGGCCAAACTGCGGCCACAAACCAGTGGTCTGCCTTCGTTCGTGGCCATGCCCTGGAAAGCCTATCATCCAGCGGCACCTGGTGGCGAGGCTCCCGGACAACATGGTGGTTGGTTGGGTGCTGCCTATGATGGGCTGTTGCTGACTGGCGACTTGAATCAACCAGAATGGAAGCCGCCCGGATTTGCGCTGCCTGCGGACATCTCGCTCGATCGACTTTCCTCTCGCGTGGAATTGCTGCGCATGCTCGATAGTCAACGCGTCAGCTTTGAACGCTCGCAGCGTGCTAATTCCTATCACGATCATCGCACCAATGCGCTGCAATTAGTTTCATCGGACAAAGTTCGCCAAGCCTTTGATCTGTCGCGCGAAAGCGATGCCACGCGCGATCGCTATGGACGTAACGTCCATGGTCAGTGTGTATTGATGGCGCGTCGACTGGTCGAACAAGGTGTACCGCTAGTGGCCGTCAACTGGCACAACGATGGTCGTTCGTTCTGGGACACGCATGGCGATAACTTTAATCGACTCAAGAACGATCTCATTCCGCCAGCCGATATGGCGCTGTCAGCACTGCTGGAAGACTTAAAGCAGCGTGGGATGCTCGATGAAACCATCGTGGCTTGGGTCGGCGAGTTTGGACGGCGACCGCAAATCACCACCAGCAACGCCGGTCGCGAGCATTGGCCGTATTGCTACAGCGGCATCTTGGCCGGAGGTGGCATCGCCCAAGGCGCAGTTTATGGTGCCAGCGATGCTCGCGGCGCCTATCCGGTAAGCGATCCGGTCAGTCCCCAAGACTTCGCCACCACCATCGTTGACGCGCTGGGGATCCCCATCGATACCGTCTTGAATGACCGCGAAATGCGGCCCCATAAAATCTGCTCGGGCAAAGTTATCCCCATCAGCTAGTGGGTAGCCGATCTCGCCAGAGATTGAAGCATTAACGTAGCCGATCTCGCCAGAGATTGGAGGTTTTATCGTAACGCCTCCAAAGTCTGGCGACTTCGGCTACGTCTTCTCGGCGATCCTCTGCGTCTCTCTGCGTTGTCAAAACAGGAACTTTCTAACCATTCGGCCTTTGCGCGGAACGCGAGACGAAGCGATCGAGATAGATATAGATGACCGGTGTGGTGTACAGAGTTAGCATCTGACTAAAAATCAGCCCGCCGACGATCGTGATGCCTAAAGGCTGGCGAAGCTCCGACCCGACTCCCATGCCAATCGCTAGTGGCAATCCACCCAGTAGCGCTGCGCAGGTGGTCATCATAATCGGCCGGAATCGCAAAAGGCACGCTTCGTAAATAGCTTTCCGCGCGGTCCAGCCATGGGCTCGTTCTGCTTCGATGGCAAAATCGATCATCATGATTGCGTTCTTCTTGACGATGCCCACCAGCAGCAAGATACCGATCAAAGCCACGACGTTGAACTCGCTCTTGCAGATAATCAATGCCAAGAACGCTCCGACACCGGCTGACGGCAAAGTCGACAGAATCGTAAGTGGGTGGATGTAGCTTTCATACAATATGCCCAGCACGATGTAGACCGCAATGATGGCGGCCAAGATCAACATGGGCTGCGTCTGCAGTGAATCTTGAAAAGCTTGCGCTGTACCTTGGAATTGGCCTTGGATATTCTGTGGCATGCCCATCGACCTGACCGTATCCTGAACCAGCGGAACAATGTCGCTGAGCGAAGTGCCGGGTGTCAGGTTGAACGAGATCGTTACCGACGGAAACAGGCCCGAATGAGAAACCGATAGCGAGGTATTTCGCAATTCATAGCGGTACATATCGGTTAGCGGCATGTTCGAGCCACCAGCCGTTTGCATGTTAATATACTTCAGAGCGTCTGGACCTTGACTGAACTCTGAATCGAGTTGCATGACGACGCGATATTGATTCATCGATCGATACATGGTCGAAACGGGTCGCTGACCAAAGGCATCGTACAGAGTGTTGTCAATCGATTGAAACGAGATGCCCAACCGGGCCGCCGTATCGCGATCGACCGTCAAACGTGCTTGTAAACCCTTGTTCTGCTGATCCGAGTTTACATCGACCATACCAGGCACTTTGCGCAGGGCTACGGCCAGCTTCGAAGCCCATTCGTTCAGCTCCTGCAAGTTGCTCCCGCGCAGCGTGTATTGATACTGTGAGTTACTGGAGCGACCACCAATGCGCAAATCTTGAGTCGCCTGCAAGAACAGACTGGCACCTGCCACCGAGCTGGTTTTGCTGCGTAGCCGAGCGATCACCTGGTCTACGGTATCAGCACGTTCGTCCGGCGACTTGAGCGTCACGAACATTCGCGCGGTATTGGAACTGCCAGGACCAGGGCCACTGCCGGCAAAGGCAACCACTCTTAGAACATCGGGGTCCTGGCTGAGTAGATCGGCATACTGCTGGGCGGTCTGGGTAATGGACGTAAAAGATGTACTCTGGTCCGCCTGCACGTTGCCCATCAAACGTCCCGTATCTTGCTGCGGAAAGAAGCCTTTGGGCACAAGCAAATACAAGTAGACGGTCAAACCAATCGTGCTAAAGTTGACCAACATCGTCAGCACCGGATGTCGCAGAACCCATCGCAGTGACCAACCATAGAAGCTCTGAAGACTGTTCAGAAACCAACCCCACACGGACAGTCGTTTCTTACGATGGATATTGTGTGGCTTGAGTAGTACAGCACATAACATGGGCGTCGTGACCAGCGACACGACCAGCGAGATACCAATCGCCGTTGTCAGCACGATGGCAAACTCACGGAACAACATGCCGACGACTCCACCCATCAACAAGATTGGGATGAATACGGCTACCAGTGACACACTGATCGACAGCACCGTAAAACCAATTTCGCGTGAACCCAACAGTGCCGCTTCCAGAGGAGAAAGCCCGCGCTCGATATGACGACTAATGTTCTCAGTTACTACGATTGCATCATCAACGACAAAGCCGGTGGCAATGGTCAGCGCCATCAGTGACAAGTTGTCCAAACTGTATCCCAGTAGATACATCACTCCGAAGGTACCGATCAACGAAACTGGCACCGCTACGCTGGGAATAAACGTGGCTCGCACGTCGCGCAGAAACAGGAACACGACCAGAATCACCAGGACCACGCTCAAGACCAGCGTGAATTGCACATCGTGCAACGAGGCTCGTATCGTTCCCGTGCGATCCATGCCAACCTGCATATCGATTTCAGCTGGTATCTGCGCGTCGAGCTGAGGTAGCAGTGCATAGATGCGATCGACCGTGGCGATCATGTTGGCATCGGGCTGGCGGAACATCAGCACGTTTACTGCAGGTTTGCCATTGGCGATGCCGAAGGTGCGAATGTTCTCGACCGAGTCCGTAACCTTGGCTACATCCATCAAGCGGACAGGTGCGCCGTTTCGATAGGTGATAACCAGTCGTTGGTACTCTTCTGCGGTGAACAGTTGATCGGTGGCAGAGATGTACCAGGTGCGTAGACCGTCGGAGACTTGGCCTTTGGGCCGATTGGCATTGGCGGTACCCAGCACCGCTCGCACATCTTCCAGGCTGATCCTGAGTTGATTGAGAATCGTGGGATTCAAATCGACCCGCACTGCCGGCGCCGCGCCGCCACCAATAAAGACTTGCCCGACGCCTTGCACCTGGGCTAGTTTCTGCTGCAAGATAGTCGAAGCGTAATCGTAGACCTGCTGGCGGGTATACAATTCCGAAGTCAGCGTGAGCATCATGATCGGCGAATCGGCCGGATTGACTTTCCGATACGATGGATTGTTCGGCAGATTGGCTGGCAACTGACTGCGAGCAGCATTGATCGCCGCTTGCACATCGCGCGCAGCCGCGTTGACGTCGCGATTCAATTCAAATTGCAAGGTGATCGACGTCGAGCCAAGCGAACTGCTCGAGGTCATCTCCGTTACGCCGGCGATTCGACTGAACATGCGCTCCAGCGGAGTGGCTACCGAAGTGGCCATCGTCTCAGGACTGGCGCCAGGCAAACTCGCACTTACCGAAATCGTCGGAAATTCAACTTGAGGAAGCGGCGCTACAGGCAAGATGTTGTAGGCCAACATCCCGGCGAGCGTCACGGCAATTGTCAGCAACGTCGTCGCTACAGGCCGGCGAATGAAGGGAGCCGATAAACTGCTGGCAGGCAGAAGATTCATGGTTCTTCTCCTGGCTCGCTATTGGCCGCAGCACGCTCCCGACGCTTGCCGATGATCAGCAGCTTTTCAAACCACAGATAAATCACCGGCGTGGTATAGAGCGTCAGCATCTGGCTGACAATCAAACCGCCAATGATGGTGATCCCCAGCGGCTGACGCAACTCCGAACCCACACCTCCACCCATCGCCAGCGGTACACCGCCCAGTAGAGCCGCCATGGTGGTCATCATGATCGGACGAAAACGCAGCAAGCCAGCTTGATAGATCGCGTTAGTCGGATTCAGCCCTTCGTTGCGCTGCGCGTCGAGAGCAAAGTCGATCATCATGATCGCGTTCTTCTTGACGATACCGATCAGCAGAATGATACCGATCAACGCAATCACATTCAAATCGATGTCGGTCAACAGCAGAGCCACCAGCGCACCAACACCTGCCGAAGGTAGTGTTGATAGGATCGTGATCGGATGCACAAAGCTCTCGTACAGGATCCCCAATACGATATAGACCGTCACAATCGCAGCCAGAATCAACAGTGGCGTGTTGACGAGCGATTTCTGGAAGGCTTCAGCGGTGCCCTGGAATCCGCAGATGATGCTCGCGGGTAACTCGACAGCCTGCTGGGCTTTCTCGATCGATTTTACTGCCTGGCCCAGGGAAACCCCAGGTGCCAGATTAAACGAGATGGTCGAGACGGGAAATTGACCTTGATGGTTTATTGTCAGCGCAGTGGGACGTTCTTCGATGCGCGTGAGCGCAGCCAGCGGAGTGACTTGCTGGCCTTCGCCAGTGCGCACATACAGCTTGCCAAGATCACTTGGCGTCTGACGAAAGTCGGGATGCACTTCCAAGATAACTCGGTATTGGTTCAACTGGGTGAACATAGTCGTTACTTGGCGCTGGCCAAAGGCGTTGTACAGCGCATCATCGATGACTTGCGGCGTGACTCCCAGTCGCGAGGCAGAATCGCGATCGATGACCACGTTGGCCTGGAGTCCGCGCGATTGTTGATCGCTGGCCACATCGCGCAGTTCAGGTAAATCCTGCAGTTTGGCAACCAAACGTTCGGTCCACTCGTTCAGTTCGACGGTATCTGGCGTTTCGAGCGTGTATTGGAACTGTGTGCGACTGACGCGAGTTTCCACAGATAAATCTTGCACCGGTTGCATAAACAAACGAATACCGGCTAGCTGATCGACGTGGGACTGGAGGCGGCGAATCACTTCCAGCGCAGACTCATGTCGCTCTTCGTGCGGCTTGAGATTGATCTGGATGCGACCACTGTTGATCGTTAAATTCGTGCCGTCAATTCCAATAAAACTCGACAGGCTCGCCACAGCCGGATCTTCGAGGATCAACTTATTCAGTTGGGCCTGCTTCTGGCGCATCATTTCAAACGAACCATCTTGAGGTCCTTCGCTGATCCCCAAAATGACTCCGGTATCCTGAATCGGAAAGAAACCCTTGGGAATCAGCACATAGAGATACGCGGTCAAGCCCAGTGTGCCCACGGCGACTATCAACGTCGCGAATTGATGCTTCAGCACAAATCGCAGCGTAGTACCATAGGCGGCAATCACCGAATCGAAGGCCCACTCGGACCAACGAAAAATGACTCCTGCGTGCCTATCATGTTTCGACTTAAGCAGTTTTGCACACATCATCGGCGTAAGTGTCAGCGAGACCACCGCTGAAACTACGATAGTCACGCTGAGTGTGACGGCGAACTCGCGAAACAGCCGACCCACAATATCGCTCATGAACAACAGCGGAATCAGCACCGCCACCAGCGACACGCTCAGCGACAGGATCGTGAAAGCAATCTCTTTGGAACCCTTCAGCGAGGCTTCCATAGGTGAGTCACCTTCTTCAATGTAACGCATGATGTTCTCAATCATGACAATCGCATCGTCGACGACAAACCCTGTCGAGATGGTCAGGGCCATCAAGGTGAGATTGTTCAGACTGTATCCGAGTAAATACATCACTCCAAAAGTGCCGATCAACGAAAGCGGCACCGCCACGCTGGGAATAACCGTGGCCCGCAGATCACGCAAGAACAGAAAGATTACCAGCACCACCAAACCGATGGTGAGCATCAACTCAAACTGTACGTCTTTGATCGAGGCTCGAATAT
The DNA here is from genome assembly GCF_056494185.1 of Rania fehmarnensis. Taxonomy (NCBI): domain Bacteria; kingdom Pseudomonadati; phylum Planctomycetota; class Planctomycetia; order Pirellulales; family Pirellulaceae; genus Rania; species Rania fehmarnensis. Next base: position 862,246 of record NZ_CM151398.1, on the reverse strand, counting down.
TGGTTGTGCGGTCGGTCAAAATCTGTACATCAATCGCCGCGGGCAATGAATCGCGCAGTTGAGGCAACAGGGACTTTACGCGATCGACGACTTCGATAATGTTCGCGTTGGGTTGCCTCTGGATATTTAACAGCACGGCGGGATCTTCGTTCATCCACGCGGCTTGTCGCACGTTTTCCACATCGTCGATGACGTTGGCGACTTCTTTCAAGGTGACAGGAGCCCGATTGCGATAGGTGACAATCAGGTCTTTGTACTCTTGGCTAGTTAACATCTGATCATTGGCGCTGAGCACCACCGCTTGATCGGCACCGTCGAAACTACCTTTGGCCTGATTGACGTTAGCGGCCACCAACGCCAAACGCACCTCGTCCATGGTCAACCCCAACGCGGACAATGCATTGGGATTGATTTGCACGCGGACCGCAGGTTTCTGACCGCCGCTGACTGAGACCTGGCCCACGCCCGAAACCTGCGAAATGCGCTGTGCCAAACGTGTATCGGCCAAGTCTTGAATGCGTGCCAGCGGCAGAGTATCAGATGTTAATGCCAAGGTCAGAATCGGGGCATCCGCCGGATTGGTCTTGGTATAGATCGGCGGGTTGGGCAAATCACGCGGCAGAAAGCTGCCAGCTACGTTGATAGCGGCTTGAACCTGTTGCACGGCGATATCGATATTCAGTTCGAGTGCAAATCGCAACGTGATTACCGAGCAACCATCCGAACTACTGGAGGTCATCTGCGTCAGGCCAGGTATTTGACCAAACTGGCGCTCCAGCGGCGCGGTTACCGACGAGGTCATCACCTCTGGTCCGGCGCCTGGGTAGAAGGTCGAAACCTGAATCGTCGGATAGTCGACTTGAGGCAACGCCGAGATAGGCAGATTTCGATAGGCGAGCAAGCCGGAAATGACGATCGCGACCATGAACAACACGGTGGCGACTGGCCTGATGATAAAGATCCGCGAGATATTCATTCAGACTTCGGCAGAATTACTTTGGCACCCGGTTGTAGTTTATCCAGTCCTTCTGTGACGACGATTTCTCCTGCTTGTAAACCTGAGTTGATCACCGTTCGCATGCCTTCGGTTGGACCGGCTACGACAGTGCGCACATCAACGGTAGCTTCCTTCTCTTCTTTGTTGACGACATAGACATAGCGATCCTTCGGACCACGCTGTACAGCGATCGATGGCACCGTGATGGCGCCGGTCAGTGTTTCCACCTTTAGTCGCACATTGACGAACTCATTGGGGAACAAGATGTTATCTTTGTTTTCGAAAGTGGCTTTTAGCCTCAGCGTCCCCGTCGTGGCATCAACTTGATTGTCGATAGCCGTCAGAGTCCCCTCGGCCAGCTTGGTGGTGAAGTCGCGATTGAATGCTTCTACCTTTAACTGGCCGCTCTGGTTCAGCTGAGTTTGCACGCGCAGGATCTCATCTTGAGGAATAGCAAACAGCAGCGAAATCGGTTGCAGTTGGGTTATGACCATGATGCCGGTGGGATCATTGGCTTTAACGATATTCCCTTGGTCAACAATTCGCAGACCGATGCGCCCGGATATGGGAGCCGTGATGCGTGTATAGTCGACTTGCAATTGGGCATTGGCCAGGTTGGCTTTGTCGACACTGACTACCGACTGGGCTTGCTTGAACAGTGCCAGTTGCTCATCATATTCTTGTTGCGAATTGGCATCTCGTGACCGCAGGATCTTGGAGCGTTCCAAGTTAACGCGCATCAGGTCCAGTTGGGCCTCGTCGCGTTGCATTTGTCCTTTGGCCTGGTCACGCATAGCTTCGTAGGGTCTCGCGTCCAGTTCGACCAGCAGGTCGCCCTGCGCGACCGATTGCCCTTCTTGGAATGAGACCTTTTTCAGCTCACCATCGACGCGGCTTTTCACGGTGACCGTATTAAAAGCCGTGACGGTACCCAGGGCATTAATGTACAGATCGATATCTTGCGTCTGGGCAGCGGCAATAACGACCGGTGTCGGCCGCGCCGGAGGGCGGGCCGCCGGAGTGGCCGGAGCAGGTATCCATTTGGCTACCACCGGTTGCCACTGTTTATAAGTCGCCGCAGCTGCCGCCAGCAAAGCCAAGAAAATGATGCCTTTAGTCCATCGCCACCAGAGTGACGATGGGCGCATCTCTACCTCGGAATCGATACTCGACTCCAGTTCCTCGGTCCGTTCGGGTTTCAGCATGGCCGCATCCAGGGAGGAGCGTAGGGTGGGAAAAGCGGCACTAAAGCCGGGAGATTGCGATTAGGAGTGCAGTGTTCTACTGACACAGTATAGTAAACACACCACCAGACCTATAGTGTCGCCCATGGGGAGAATTCTCAGAATTCGTCTCGTATGCCTTAGGGTGGCGAAATCGTTTAACCCGTAGCCACAGGCGAGGCAAACGAAGTAGTGTACGTGCAAGGGTGAATCTCTGTGTTGAGCACGCAGATGCTCAGGCGAACGCAGACTTGGGTTAGAGGGTGCGCCTCGCCTGGCGGCTACGGGTTAAACGAGACGCTCAGGGGAACGCAGCGATTGGTTAGAGGGTGCACCTCGCCTGGCGGCTACGGGTTAAACGAGATGCTCAGGTAAACGCAGCGGCTACGGGTTAAACGAGTTATCACTTAGCCAGTCGACTAGGCGCTGATGCCAGGTGTCAACGGGATGTCCGCTTGGTCGAATACCATAGCCGTGGCCTCCACGGGCGTAGATGTGCAGTTCGGCGGGGACGCTCGCGCGTTTCAATTCAATAAACAACGAAGCCGCTTGCACGCCGCGGTAAGCATCATCGGCGGTGACCGATAGAAAACAGGGCGGCATACCCGCTGCAATCTTAACGGCAGATCCCAATTCAACCTGGTCGGTATCGTTGTACTTCTCACCCAAGTAAGCTGCATAGATGGGACACAGGAAGTCGGGCCGGCAACTCTGTTGATCAATCTCATCGACTGCCGGATAAGTTGCGGCTTCACCTTGCACGCCAGCCATAACCGTCAAATGCCCTCCGGCAGAAAAACCGAGCATGCCGAGATGTGCTGGGTTCAATTGCCACTTTTGACTATTAGCGCGCAGTACACGCATGGCTCGCTGAGCATCTTGCAACGGTTCGCGATGAGGTTCGTCCGGGTCGCGTCGCGGTACGCGATACTGCAACACACCGACGGTGATGCCTTTGGTTACCAAATACTCGGCCAGCTCAACACCTTCCTTTTGCCAGGCCAAGCGAGCATATGCGCCGCCAGGACAAACCACGATACCGCAGCCATTGCCGGGGCCTTGTTCAGGACGATAAACGACTAGCTTGGGCGATTCCACTAGATGGATGCGCTCTGGGTCGACGATCGATCGAGCTTTACTGAGCTCAGCCGGGCTGAGTGACTTGGCGCCAGCCGGCAGACCAGTGGGCCACAAGTCGATCACGATCGGTTCGACGGCGACCAAGCAACTTTGCGTCCCGGCAAGAATCATCCAGAGTGTGACCCTAGTAACGAACTGCTTGATGCAACTCATAGCCGCCTGTCCCTCCTCAACTCATAACTAGTGTGTGTTTCATTCCGCAGGCTGCAAAGGACGCAGGTACCACAATCCAATTAACGGTCCTACGGCCAACGTTATAAACAGATAACGCGGATGCAACTGCGCTACGATGAAGTCTAACCAAAACAGGCTGACCACGGTAATGCTAAAGCCCAAACAAGTCGTCGCTGTCAGCGCCGATCCAACCACAGCGCGCGGAGCTGTGAGTGCGTTGAGGCTGGATAACTGAGGTGAATCGCCTACGACTGCCAGGCCCCATAGAATCAAGAACGGCAACATCACCACATTACTTGATCCATAAACTAATGGTGATAGCAAACAGCATAGACCTGAAATCGTCAAGTAAAACCTGGCTACCGCGCGACTACTGGAGCGCTCGGCGACCAGTCCACCAGCTACACATCCCACCGTGCCAATACCAATCACTGCGAAGCTGGCCAGCGAAGTTCGCGCAGGCCCCATTTCTAACGATTGGATCCACCGCGGCATAAAAGCCCAGAACGCATACAACTCCCACATGTGCCCAAAGTAGCCGAACGCGGCTGCACGAAAGTGGCGATCTTCTAGTGCGCTGATAACCTGCTGGATGCGAAATACCTGCGAGGCTCCGCGACGCAAGTGCGGGCCATCGGGCACCAGGCAGACCAACCCTCCTCCCAACGCCGCGGCCAGCGTCGAGAGCATAATCACCACTTGCCAATTCGATCCAACCTGCAGCCCGCGCAACAAATGGGTCGAGGAAGTTCCGAACACCAGAGCGCCAACCAGGTAACCCAGCGCGCGACCCAAGCCCTGAGAATACCAACTGGCCGCAATCTTCATACCCACAGGATACACGCCCGCCAGTGTAAGGCCAGTTAGAAAACGACAGGCCATTACATAACTTAGATCGGCTGGCCACCAGAGGATCGCCAGATTGGTCAGTGCAGCGCACTGGGCTGACCAGAAGAACACACGTCGACCACTCGCACAATCGCTAATGCCCGTCAGTGCAAAGAGCAACGTGCCGGCAATGAATCCCAACTGCACAGCCAACGTCACCTGGCCGGTGCTTTCGCGCTGCGGCCAGAGTTGGCCCATTTCAGCGACAACTGCGTTGGCTGCAAACCATGTCGATGTGACCAAAACCTGGCCTAGCACAATCGTCGGCAGTATCCAACGCGGTCGATCTGATTTATGTTCAATGTTCACTGAGCCGGTGGCTGCGCAAACTTGTACAGCATCTCATCGGTGCGCAAATACATCGCACCATCGACAAAAGCCGGAGTAGCGAAGGTGCGTCCAGGCACTTCGTTGGTGCCTAACACCTCGAACTGCTTACCTGCCTTGAGCCAGGTGGCCTTACCCGTTTCATTCATGATCAAAACGCGGCCGTTGGCATACACTGGCGACGATGAAAAGTTGCCGCCAATACGTTCCATCCAATGCGTCGCACCGGTCTTGGCGTCAATGCACGAAGCAATTCCATTGTCGGAGACAAAATATAATTCATCGCCCACTAACAGTGGCGAAGGCGTACTGGGCGCACCGCGTTTTACTCGCCAGGCAATGTGCGTCTGGGTGACATCGCCCTGCCCACCCAGCTTGACCGCAATCAATTCCGGATTGTCATAATCGTGGTTATAGATAACCATGCCATGACCGATAGTGGGTTGTGGTACCACCGACCAACCTGGCGCTACTACTTTCCAGAGTTCCTCACCTGTGGCCGGATCATAAGCCGCGAGGTGATCGGGTCCTGGGGCAATCAACTGTACCTGACCATCGACTTGTGCGATTGTGGCGGTGCCAAATGAGTGGCTGATACGCGCGGCGACCGAGCGCGGTTTCTTCCACGCAACTTTGCCACTACGGGCATCAACCGCAGCCACAAAAGGGTTCTGGCTGCCATCGCAGGCGATGAACAATTTATTATCGTGCAGCACGGGCGAACCGCCGCTCCCGTGCATGGGCGGATACTCGAGATCCTGGCACAGCCACTGCAGCTGGCCATCGGCTGCCGACAAGCGGGCCATGCCCAGTACACCAAAGTGCACGAATACCGCGCCAGCGCTAACGATCGGCGTGGGACTGGCGTGACTGTTCTTGGAGTGGATGCTCGGCGCTTTAGCAACCGATCGAACTTCTTGATTCCAAATCGTTTGGCCAGTCTGCGTATCAATGGCCAGCGCCCGCAACGATAATCCATCACCTTGGGACACGGCCGTCGTTAGGTACAAGCGATTATCGACGACCACTGGTGACGACCAACCCAAGCCCTCAATAGGCACTTTCCAAGCAACGTTTTGTGTGTCCGACCATTCCAATGGTGATGGCTCATTGGGTGCATGCGCATCGGCGCTAGGTCCACGAAACTGCGGCCAATCTCCCGTCAGCAATAACAGACTCATCAATAGCAGTGTCATCGTTGGAACGACTTTCTTAAACCAAAATCCGACGTGTTAGCGAGTATGATACGTGATTAGTTATGTTGTGCTGTGCCTACGAGGGAATCGCGGTCAGCAAGCCCTTGATATAACCAACCGATTCAGCCAGGCCAGGTATTGGATCTTTACCGTCTTTTTCGTATTCAAAGCCCACCAGGCCTTTATATTCTATCTTCAACAGCGCGGCCAGGATTGACTTGCAATCAAGGATGCCTCGTCCAGCTTCCACTGGCGTGTTCTTCTCACCGAGTGCGGAAATGTCTTTCATGTGTAGATCGTATAGCCGATCGCTGAACTTCAGGATGGCTTCGGCAGGGTCCACCCCGGCTCGCGCGGTATGACCGACATCGATGCACAGTCCAATGCGCCTGTCATAACCTTCGACCGCCCGCATCACATCGTAGGGCGATGGAAAGAAGCCCTTGTCTTCGGGGCCATGGTTATGGATAGCCAGTTTGATATCGAACTCCTTTACGAGTTTATCGAGCACTGGGATGGCATCGTGGCTGGGAGCGCACACAATCGTCCGTACACCCACGTCGCGTGCGAACTCAAACGCTCTACGAATATCCGCTTCGCCCGTGCGCATGCTGACATTGCCTACGCTCAGCGGTTCCAGACCAGCAGCTCGCATTTGTTGGGCGCGAGCCTGGCGCTGTTCGGTCGAATGCGAAAGATCGATATGGTTCTTGACATTTTTGACTGAGACATACTTCAAGCCCACGCGTTGAACGCCCTGGATGGCCTCTTCGAGCGGCAATTCACGCAGCGTGTAGGTGGCGACTCCGAACTTGAGACCTCGCCAAGGGTCGACAGGCTCTGCGGCCTGCAAGGCTGAGTCGCGGGCCAGCGTCCAGTGCAAGGTTGACAATGTTGTCGCCACCGCAGCCGCCTTGAACAATTCTCGCCGTGAAACAGAGCTCATGTCACTTGCCTTCGAGTTGGGGTTGGATCCATCAGGGTTGTAGGCCAACATCATAACATCGCCGCATTACACACTTCACCTTCCAGAAACTCGCGGCTCGAAAAATGCGTCCGCTTGAGCGGGTCTCGATGGCATGCGTGTTGCTCCCGCCAATCAGCCTTGCGGAAACGCTCAAAGTTGGGCGTTCATCTTCCAGGCAATTCCGTTCGAAGGAAACATTTGATGTCATTGCAACGTCGCTTTTCGCTCATCGTCGCACTTAGTGCGGCCGTCATGTTCATGGTAGCTACAGACGCCTCAGCCGGCCCGCGGCACCGTCGAGCGAAAGCCCAAAATGATTGCTGCTGCGGCAGCGCAGCCCCGATGGTCTCCAGCGCTTATTCCGATGGCTGTTCCAGCGGTTGCGGGGGCGGCTATTCCGGTGGTTACTCGGGCGGCTACTCAAGCCCAGGTTCTTACTCGTCTAGCCCCGGGTATTATCCATCGGTCTCCAATGGTTACAACAACGGCAACACTTCGCGTTACGCCATGCCTTACCGCAGCAACACCGGCTACTATGGCAACACCGGTTACGGCAACAATCTCTCCTACGGCAACAGCGTTGGCAACGCAGGATATCGTAGTGGCTATGGCAACTACGGCTCGGGCTATAGCACCGGTGCCAACGTGGGCGCAGCTCTGGGACAAGCCGTTGGTGGAAACACCGGAGCCAATGTCGGCGCAGTTATCGGTGCGGCATCAGGAGTGCGATAATGCGTCCTTGGCGACGTATCGAAGTGCAATTTACAGTAACCGTCGGCATCGACATATTTGTCGGTGCCTTCGGCCCTATGAATTATTCTGATTGAATCATCTTGGACGATCGCTCCAAGGCTAAACCAAGACTAGCCAGCTTGGATCGCAACGTGCTTCGGGTGATACCCAAACGTCGGGCTGCCTCGCTCACATTGCCTTGCGTATGCCGGAGTACGGTTTGCAAGATTGGTTTTTCTGCCAGATTGATCATCTCTCGATAGATGTCTTCTGATGAAGAAGATAACGCAGTTCTCGTCAGTTCTACAAAATCAATGGGGCATTCTGCGTTTGTATTTTCAACGAAATTCGACATTCCATGACATGCCGCCACGGTTGGACTGCTGCTGAATATATGAGGGTGCGATTCATCATTGACTAGTTCAACGAGGCAGCCTGGCACAATTACCGGCCCGCTGGCTTGCAGGAGCGCGCGCTTTACCACGCTCTGCAATTCTCGAACGTTTCCTGGCCAAACGTAGCTCCGCAGGACATCCAATGCGGAATCAGAAAAAGCAGTAAACTCCTTGCTTAGTTCTTTGGCAAACTTCTTTGCAAAGTAATTGGCCAATAGTGGAATGTCCTCGCCTCTCTGTCTTAGCGGAGGCAACTGAATTTTGTAGACGTTCAACCGGTAGTAGAGATCGCTGCGAAATTCTTTATTTTTTATCGCCTCGTCCAAATTTCGGTTAGTGGCAGCGATGATGCGGGCGTTCGTCGTGATAGTTTGATTACCTCCGACGCGTTCAAAAGTCTGATCCTGCAGGACTCGCATCAGTTTGGATTGCATCAGCGGTGTCATTTCGCCGATTTCATCCAGGAAGAGGGTGCCATCGTCGCACAACTCGAATTTACCGATACGTTTTGTGTCGGCGCCGGTGTAAGCCCCTTTCTCGTGACCGAACAGCTCACTCTCCAGTAACTGCTCTGGAATGGCCGCGCAGTTGATCGCCAAGAATCGACCGTGGGGTCGTGAACCGTATTGATATAATGCGCGAGCGATAACCTCTTTGCCAGTGCCGCTTTCGCCGAGAATTAAAACGGTAACATTCTGCTTGGCAACACGGCCGATGGAGCGATAGACCTCTTGCATGGCGGGACAACGACCGACAATAGCATCGACACCTCCGTCGATTGTCTGATTATCATTAGGGTCTGACATGACAGCTGGCGTGCGCATCATTCTCCCGGCCTCGGCTGCATTTTCGATAACTGATATAAGCTGATCTACATCCAGCGGTTTGAGAACGTATTGGAACGCGCCACGCCGCATGGCTTCGATTGCAGTTCCCGATGTACCAAATCCGGTCATGATGATAACGGGCACGCGCGGTTCCATACTATGAAGCTTGTCAAAGGCTTCCATGCCTGACATGTCTGGCAAGCGGACATCGCACAATACGACATCCGGAGTCCGCCTGCGAAATTGCTCGATACCTGCTTCCGCAGTCCCGCATCCGAATACTTCATCCTCCGGAAAGGCGGCACGGATGGCTTCTAAGATAAGTGGTTCATCATCGATGGCAAGCAAATACATGGGTATCAATCTTTCCGGGCAGCCGCGTCGAGCGTCTGTCGTACGAGCTGAAGCAATTCTTGATTGGTGTAGGGCTTAGCCAGAAAACCATCGAGGTCGTCCAGGCCTGCATCTAGTTTTGGTCGACGCAAGCCGCTGCTACCGATAATTTTAATCGTTGGCTTTTTCGCACGCAGCCGGCTTTTCGTCTCGATGCCGTCCATGTCGGGCATCATCATGTCCAACAGGACCAAATTTATAGTGTCCGCAGCGTCGGCGAACTTTTCTACAGCTTCGCCACCTGTCAGCGCGCAAATCACACGGTAACCAGTCCGATCAAGCAATTCGCGAGCAGATTCAACTATGTTGGGTTCATCGTCAACTAATAAAATAGTTTCACCATGACCGTATGTCTTCTCTTCTTGAATTGGGGTTACAGTTAGCGATTCCGTCAAGTCTGCAGCTGGCAGGTAGACAGAGAAGAGAGAGCCTTGCCCAAGCCTGCTGTGGACCGTGATATCTCCACCATAAGCGCGAACAATACCAAGTGACGTGGCCAATCCCAGCCCAGTTCCTTTGCCTTGTGCCTTGGTGGTGAAGAAGGGGTCGAATATACGTTCTTGGATCTCCGCAGCAATACCCTGCCCCTGATCAGCCACCGTTAGCAGGACAAAGTCACCTTCCGCGAATTGGACACCTGATCGATCGGATGATTCTCCGATGCGAATATTCTGGGCTTGGATTTCCAGTCGTCCGCCATCGGGCATGGCATCCCGCGCATTGACGGACAAATTGACGATGACTTGCGATAACTCTGTAGGATCGGCATGGACATGGCGAAGATCCTTCGCCAACTCGGTCTTCAGTGTTATTGTTTTGGGCAAGGAGTGACTGAGGATCTCCTGAACTTCGCAAACGACAACGCGTACATCTACCAGTTCCAGAGATGCCCGTTCTCCATCGGCAAACGCTAGTAGCTTCTTGATCATTTTGCCACCTCGCTCGGCGCTGGTGACGATTATTTCCAATAGACGTTGCTGATTGGTCGTGGATCGCTGCGCTAGTTTCGCATTCATGAGGATCGGAGTCAAAATATTGTTCAGGTCATGCGCCACACCACCAGCCAGTGTACCAATGCTCTCCAAGCGTTGACTGCGTCGCTGATTGGCTTCTTCTCTGCGGCGTTCCGTGATGTCGATGTGCATGACCAGTTGTCCGATTGGCACACCGTGGGCATCGCGGATCAAACTCCGTCGATGTTCGATCCATTGCCTCTGCCTTTCGGGGCCTGGGATTTCGAATTCCGTCGAAAAAACCGCATGGTCCAAAATATGGGCTGAGCCTTCCTTCCAGATATATGGTGTACCAGCGCACAGCAACTCCATTGCTTGGCGGCCGACTGCTTGCTGGTGTGGCACGCCGTGCAGTGTTTCTGCGCCACGGTTCCACGAGACGATCTGTTCTTGCATATCACAGACAACGATTGCGTCAGTAACCTGCTCTAAAATGGCGGCCAACTCCCGACGACTGGACTCAGCACGTAAGATCTCGGTCAAATCTTGGAATACGAGTATGTTGTAACGCTTGCCATCGGAATAGACTTTGGCAATCCTACCGACGCTGGGAAAACGTTGACCATCAGTTCGCTTGCCAAAGCCCTGAAATTGGCAGGACTTCTTATCCGAGCTTATAAAATTTTGCACCGCATCTTCAGGTCTGCTGCCTTCAATCACGGACTTAAGCGAAGTTCCTGTTGCACTGTTGGATTGTTCGAAGCCAAGCAACTGTCGGGCTGATGGATTGATCAAGCGTATACGAAGTTGATCATCGAATGACAGGATTGCGTCGGAAGTAGAATTGAAGATTGCAGCCAGTTCAGATTCTTTCGCTGTCAGGTTTGCTTCCGATTGGTCGCGTCGTTGCCGATCGAGGTAGGAAATGCCACCGGTGATCAAGATAATTCCCAAGGCAATGAGGTTTCCAAGTAAAATCGCTCGGTAGGATGTAGAGCTCAATACTCGACTGTGTTGCTCGTTGCTACGCAAGCGTTCAGCTTGACTATCCAAAATGGACGACGTTGCCTCGCGAACGGCCTCCATTAGTCTTTCGCCCCCCTCTGAGCTGACCGTCGCAACAATCTCGTCGCTCGGCCGGGAGGATGAATCGCGGGCTCGTAGAGCCACGGCCTGATCCAAATAGTCGATTTTCTGATTGAGTAGTTCTTTGAGCGCATTGACTTTGTTGTTCAGCTCTGGCTCGCGGGCAGTTAATTCGCTGAGCTTCTTCCAGCTATCAACAAGTTCGAGCTTGCCACGCTCAAAGGGTTCAAGGAATACTGGCTTACCGGTCATCAAGTATCCGCGCTCACCGGTTTGCATGTCCTTTAGAGCAGATAGCAGACGATGAGTCGCTTCACCGATGGCAAGCGACTTTGAGACCTGACGTTCCCCTTCGCGAAGCGCCACAGTGTTTCTGAATGTGATCACAGCCAGCATTGCGACCGCAACGAATGCGACGACGATAGAAACGGGTAGTCCAAATCGGGTCCAGTAAATCTGCACTCGAGGCATGGTTCGACAATCCTGATCGGCCCTGTGAAGTAACTCTAGTATCAGGCTTGAGCTTGACTGCACGTTGGCACAGCAAATGCGGAGCAGACAGGCATCAGCTTATTCGCCGGTCCGCTACGAAGTCAATCTTTGATTGTACTGGCAATCGCCCTACAGTGTGCTCATTCTCTATTTGCCAAAATTGTATGCGCGAAACACGAGTTCCAGCCAGCTTTGCGCAGATGATTAGCGAATTGGCGACTTCCAGATCCGATGGCAAGTTGCTGACGCCCAATGATCTGAAAAACTCGGGACCAGACGAGGCTTTGATTCGGATGGTCCAGCAGTGTCAGAACCGTCTCGACGAGAGTCAAGTTCGACACGAACTCGTTGGCTGGCTGATTGAAGCTACAGACTCTGATGTGGTGCCGGCATTAATCAGCGCCTTGGACGACGAATGCGCCGATATTCGACTGATGGCAGCCAGAGGCCTGGCACGTCGAGGCTATCACGCTTTGAAAGCACTGTTGCGTACGATCGCGTTGGAACGTCACGCCGATGGCTTTTATCAGGCGGCGCATCACGCGTTATATCTCCTTCAGTTTCATGCGCCACTTCGCGACAGGGATGCTATCTCGCAACTCCTAGTTGTAGTAGTAGGCCCTGAACCGGCTGTTCATTCACCCGCGGTAGCCAGCGAAGCCATGCAAAGTTGAGAAAATGACTTGATCAGTTTTTGGCCAACTGGACAACAAATGGCCAGAAATCGCTTCGAACTTTGTGCAGTTGGGCAATTTCTTCCGTTCGGCATGAAGATTTTGAACGCAATCAGCGCTGGCCCACTGATTGCATATGGGCCTGACAGCTTGAGACACCAAGGCCTATAGCCGCTTCGTTCTGCAGGTTTTGGCCGCTACCCACGCGAGCTTCGTTAGCGACAACCGCTCTTTCGAACAGATACTTCCTAGGTTCACTGCAGAATTGATAGGCCATCGATGAAAATAACAACGCGCCATCTCCGCATATTTGCTGGTGTATGCTTGGCCGTCTCGCTGGGAATGGGCCTACCCAGAGCCTACTCATGGGTTCAAGAAACGGCAGCAGCCAACGCGGGTAAGGAACACGCTGAAGAAAGCCAACCTGCAGAGCAACACGAGCATACTGAGGGCCCGCACGAGTCGCATCCGCATCACAAAGTCATCGCTACACATCCGGTCGTATTAGGCTTGACGATATCCCGACCCTATGTCTGTCAGATTCACTCCTGCAAACATATAGAGGTTCGCGCTCTCAACAGCGGATACCTGGAAGACATTCCAGTTAAAGAGGGGCAATCTGTTCGCGGTGGTGAACCCATGTTCAAGATCCTGCCGACTCTCTACAAAGCCAGACTAAACTTTGAGGTCGCCGAAGCTCAGACCGCTCAACTCGAATACAACAACACAGAACGGCTAGTTCGCGGCAATGTCGTCTCCGTCCAGGAACTGGCTCTATCCGGCGCCAAGAAAGCCAAGGCAGACGCCAAAGTCGAACTAGCCAGAGCCGAGCTGAACTTTACCGAAGTCAAAGCTCCTTTCGATGGCATCATCGACCGACTCCATGAACAGAAAGGTAGCCTGGTAGCCGAAGGCGACGTGCTGACGACTCTGTCGGACAATAGCCTGATGTGGGTGTACTTCAATGTTCCAGAATCGCGTTATCTGGAATACAAGCTGGATCCAAAACGTGATGAAATTCATGTCGAATTAATGCTGGCCAATGGCGAAAAGTTTAATCAACCCGGCCACATTGGCGCTATCGAAGCGGACTTCAATAACGAGACCGGCAACATTGCGTTCCGGGCCGACTTTCCAAATCCTGAAGGCCTACTTCGGCATGGTCAAACTGGCACAATTGTGCTCAGTCGTCAACTTACAGGAGCCGTGGTTATTCCACAGCGCGCCACCTTTGAGATCCTAGCCAAGAAGTACGTCTTCGTCATCGACGATGAGCAGGTGGTGCACCAGCGCGAGATTGAAATCCAAAATGAAATGGATGACATCTATGTGATCAAGAGCGGCTTGGATATTCACGAAAGCATCGTGTTTGAAGGCGTACAACAAGTTCGTGATGGCGAGAAGATAGAGTTCGACTATCTGAGTGCCGCCGAAATCTTGGGCAATCTCAAATTCAGGGCGGAGTAAGCACTGCCCTATGTTCGCTAGAATACTCCACCGGCCAGCTTTGGCCATCGTCGTCTCACTGCTAATCCTGTTCATGGGTGGGCTGTCGATCAGCATGCTGCCCACATCGCAGTTTCCTGCGGTCGCTCCTCCGAGCGTGGTCGTGACCGTGTCGTTCCCAGGTGCCAGCGCTAAAGTCTTGGTCGACTCGGTGCTGATCATTCTGGAGCAATCCATCAATGGCGTTCAAGACATGCGATACATGATCTCGGACGCCACCAGCGCGGGCGAAGCGACGATCCAAGTGGTCTTTGAACCTGGGACCGATCCCAACGTCGCTGTAATGAACGTCAACAATCGTGTTCAGGCGGTGAAGAACAATCTACCAGACATCGTTGACCGCGAAGGCATCGTGGTCATGCAGAACGTCTCCAGCATGCTGATGTACGTCAACGTCTTCAGCACGGACGAAAAGGTTGACCAGAACTTCCTGTACAACTACGCCAACGTAAATATCCTGCCAGAGATCAAACGGATTCAGGGTGTAGGGCGCGCCAACATTCTAGGTAACAGGGCATACGCCATGCGCGTCGAGTTGAATCTCGACCGCCTGCGGGCTTACAACCTGTCGGCGGAAGATGTTATGAAAGCCATCGCAGACCAAAGTATGATTGGCTCTCCCGGTCGACTAGGCCAGGCCACCGGTCGAACATCGCAGACAATCGAGTACGTACTGACCTGGGTTGGGCGTTACGACAAACCAGAACAGTATGAAAATATTATTCTGCGAGCCAACTCGGAAGGCGAGAACATCCGTATCAAAGATGTGGCCAAGATCAGCCTGGGATCTTCCTTCTACGACCTCTATTCGGATATCGATGGTAATCCCTCTGCAGCTATCGTGCTCAAACAGACACCAGGCTCCAATGCTTCGGCGGTCATCGAAAGAGTCAAAGAGAAGCTGGAGGAAACCAAGGAAGCAAACTTTCCGCCAGGAATGAACTACGAAATCAGTTATGACGTGTCTCACTTCCTGGATGCTTCCATCGAAAAAGTACTACACACCCTGCTGGAAGCCTTCGTGCTGGTGTCGCTGGTGGTCTACCTGTTTCTAGGCGACTTTCGATCGACGCTGATCCCGACCTTAGCGGTGCCGGTCTCTCTGATCGGAGCGTTCTTCTTCATGTTCATCTTCGGCATGTCGATTAACCTCATCACCTTGTTTGCGTTGGTGTTAGCTATCGGCGTGGTGGTCGACGATGCGATTGTGGTCGTCGAGGCCGTGCACGAGAAAATGCACTCCAAGCATTTGTCGCCTTACCTGGCGACCCAAGAGGTCATGCATGAAATTAGCGGCGCGATCATTGCGATCACCTTGGTAATGACCGCAGTGTTTGTGCCGGTCACCTTCATTCCAGGGCCGGTTGGTGTCTTTTACCGTCAATTCGGTTTGACGATGGCGATGTCGATCGTGCTTTCGGGGATCGTGGCTCTGACACTGACTCCAGTGCTGTGCGCAATGATTCTCAAGCCGCTTAATCCTGGTAAGAGGAGTCTAAACCCGCTGACGTTGTTTCTGCGTTTTGCCGATCGCTGCATCATTAAGGTAACTGGAGGTTATGCATGGATCATTCGCGGTCTGGTTACCAGGCGCTTATTTACGTTATTGACAGTCGTGGGTTTTGGACTGGGTATCATCTTCATCAATGGAGTCTTGCCTTCGGGTTTTATACCGCTTGAGGATCAAGGCATCATCTACGGGATCATTCAAACACCCCCTGGCTCCACTCTTGAATACACCAATGCCAAATCTCGCGAGCTACAAAAGATTTGTAAGGGACTTGAAGACGTCGCATCTGTCTCGTCTTTGGCGGGCTATGAAGTTTTGACGGAAGGACGAGGTTCCAACGCTGGTACATGCATTATCAATTTGAAACCCTGGGACGAGCGTCAGCATACCTCCAAGCAAATCATCGAGATCATGGAGGAACGTGGGCGCGACATTGCCAACGTCAAGCTCGAATTCTATGAACCCCCGGCTGTACCTGGCTTCGGGGCGGCCGGAGGCTTCTCGTTAAATCTGCTCGACAAAACTAATAGCGGAGACTACGAACGACTAGGCAAAGTAAAAGATACGTTCATGGATGCCTTGTCGAAACGCCCAGAACTCAAAGGACTCTTCACGTTCTTTGCCAACAACTATCCCCAATACGAACTGGTCATCAACAACGATGTCGCCATGCAAAAGGGCGTGTCGATCGCCGACGCGATGAACAACCTGTCCATCGTGATCGGTAGTACGTGGGAGCAAGGCTTCGTCCGTTTCGGACAGTTCTACAAAGTTTACGTGCAAGCCGCGCCGGAGTTCCGTCGCCTACCTTCGGACTTCGACAACCTCTTTGTCAAGAATGACCATGGCCAGATGGTGCCTTACTCGGCCTTTATGACCCTCAAAAAACAACAGGGGCTGAACGAAATCAGCCGTTACAACTTGTATCCCACGGCAGCTATTCAAGGTGCTCCCGCAACCGGCTTCAGCACGGGCCAGGCCATCGCTGCAATTCGCGAAGTCGCCAAACAAACACTACCGAAGGGTTATGACATTGGTTGGCAGGGCTTGTCCTACGACGAAGCCAACAAGGGCAACACGGCTACCTATATCTTCTTGATCGTCGTGTTGTTTGTCTATCTCGTGCTCGTAGGCCAGTACGAGAGTTTTATCCTGCCGCTGGCAGTCATTGTGTCGTTGCCGATTGGCTTGTTTGGTTCATTTGCATTCCTGAAAGCGATGGGACTATCCAACGATGTGTACTGCCAGATAGGCTTGGTCATGCTGGTCGGATTGCTGGGCAAGAATGCGATCTTGATTATCGAGTTTGCCGTGCAACGTCGTCAGCAAGGACTTTCACTAAAAGATGCAGGCCTCGAAGGAGGCAAGCTGCGCTTCCGTCCGATTCTGATGACTTCTTTTGCGTTTATTGTGGGCATGATTCCCCTGGTACGGGCTACCGGCCCAGGGGCAATTGGCAACAGAACGATTGGTACCACCGCCGCCGGCGGAATGCTGGCAGGTACCTTGATCGGCGTCTTGGTCATACCGGGACTCTACTACCTGTTCGCCAAAATGTCCGACGGTCGCAAGCTCATTCGCGATGAAAGTGAAACGCCGCTAAGCGAACGCTTGGATGGCTCACCGGAACCCGGTCATTGAACTCAGGGTAGGTAGATGATTTAGCATTGCTCGGCAGCAGATTATGGTAGGGAACAAGCCATGCCCGGAATGTTCAGGTCTTGAAGATAAGCCCATGCCCACTTGGGAGAGATAGCCAAACCATATCGCAGCTAACCCCTATGCACCGTTACTTAGGATTTCTGATGCAAAGACTCCGTAAAAAGTCATGTGCAATTTACCTAAGCAGCACTGCAATGAATTTGATCACTCCAATTTGCACTACGCGTCGAAATTGAAATAGTAGGACACACTCGGCCGCCAATCGTGGCTCACAGGAATGGAATCCATGTCACGTGAAATTCAGATGGCTTCAAAATGCTCCGGCAAGCGTGTAATCAAGCTAGCATTACTCGCGACTATCGCCTCTTCGATCAGTGGCTGTGGGATACCGCAGTTGCGTTCGCCGGTGCCAGGTGCGGCGATGCCACCAAGCTTCCAGGCTGCCACAAACTGGAATCGTGATCCAGCCGTAGACGCTGGAATGCATGTGATGCCTCCGACGGATATCGCAAATCCCAATATGAGTCAGAGCGATGCAGCTGCAGAAGAGGTGCAAAAGTCACCTGAAGTAGATAACCAGAATGCAGAGGATAAAGACAAGGGCGCCAAGTCGAGCGAACTAAAAGATGAGTCGTCAGACAAAAGCACCCGGCGTCACTGGTATAGTCCTGCTGTCAAGTTGGTGAGCTTCGTTAAACCGAGTTCCAAGATTCAGCTCGACGACGAACCACCAAAGCAGGTCTCCGCTGCCCAAGATCCATCGATGTCCGCGACTAACTCGGCCAACCCCGATGCGGCGAAACCCGCTGCCAACGATTCGAATTCAAAGACATCTGCACAGGCACCTTCAGCCCAGAATCCGCCGGACGATCAAGTCTTCAACCCCATATTGTTGTCCGGTGGCGGCTGGCAAGCAGATCCCGTGGGTTTGCCCAGTTCGGGCGTAGTCGGTCGGTTCGAGATGTTTCACGACCCAGTGCTCGTCGGCTTGATTGAGCAAGCCATCGTTGGCAATCAAGAGCTGAAGATCTTGGCCGAGGAAGTTCAAATCGCTTGTTATGAAGTCCAGGCTCGTAGCGGTGCATACCTACCGTTTGTCGACTACAACGCACGCGTGGGTGCCGACAAGTCGGGACGATTCACTCGCGAAGGTGCTGTGGACGAACAACTAGAGGGCCGACCCGGGCGTGCGTTCCCAGATCCGGTTCCGGATTTCATGGTCGGCACGACGGTATCATGGGAAATCGATATTTGGAAACGTTTGCGAAATGCTCAACGCGCCGCCGCCATGCGTTATTTAGGCACTCGCGAGGGTCGAAACTATGTTGTAACTCGCTTAGTTGCGGAGGTCGCCGAGAGCTATTATGCCCTGATGGCGTTGGACAATCGCCTGCTCGTGCTGAATCAAATGATCGAGATCCAGCAGAAGAGTTTGGAGATAGCACAGGCCAAGAAGGCCGCTGCCCGCGAAACTGAATTGGCCGTTCAGCGATTCCAGGCCGAGCTGCGCAAGAACGAAAGCCAACGCTTGATCGTTCAGCAGGAGATCATCGAAGTTGAGAACGTCATCAATAGCTTGCTGGGCCGCTATCCACAACCTATCCCGCGCCCCTCGGTAGACTTCGTCGCCATGCAATTGAATTCCATGCGCATGGGATTACCCTCTGAACTGCTGCGTAATCGCGCGGACATCAAACAAGCCGAGCGTGACATCCAAGCCGCTGGACTGGACATTCAAGTTGCCAAGGCACGTTTCTATCCTTCGCTAGGAATTAGCGCCGGAGTTGGATATCGCGCTTTCGATGCTCGTTATCTCTTCTCGACCCCAGATTCGTTGATCTACAACGTGGCTGGCGATTTGGTGGGCCCGTTGATCAATAAACGCGCCATTCAAGCCGAGTATCGCACCGCAAATGCTCGTCAGTTGCAAAGCGTTTACAACTACCAGCAAACCGTCATCGATGCCTTTACCGAAGTGGTCAATTTCTTAACAAGGGTAGAGAACTACGGCCAGAGTATCGAAGTCAAGAAGCAGCAACTCGATGCGCTGGAGAAGTCCGTCAACGTAGCCACCCAACTTTTCCAAAACGCCCGGGCCGAGTATATGGAAGTACTGCTAGCGCAGCGCGACCTCATGGAAGTTCGTATGACGCTGATCGAAACCCGGCAGGAGCAGTTGGGAGCCTTGGTGAATGCCTATCGCTCCCTAGGCGGCGGCGGCTTCTAATTTGCCTCCGTAGCCAAAGTCGCCAGACTTTGGATGCCCTACCATAATCTTGTCCAATCTCTGGCGAGATCGGCTACCATAATCTTGCGCCACTTTAATCTCGTCCAATCTCTGGCGAGATCGGCTACGAAATTACCAAGAATCTCATTACGCCATGAACGAATCCTACTACGAGCCCACAGAGCGCCGTCCGATCAAGAGTCGTAACACGCGATGGGCCGAAGCGGTGACATCATGGTTGGTTAAAATCGGCGCGACGCCCAACTCGATTTCGATCTTTGGAATGCTGGCCGCGATCGTGGCGGGCTGTTTGTTGGGCTATACCTCTCTGACGACCGGAATGGCACAGCGTGGTCTGTGGCTGAGCGGGGCTGTGTTGTGTCAAGTTCGACTGCTCTGCAACTTGTTTGACGGCATGGTCGCGGTCAAACGCGGCACCGCTTCGCGCAAAGGCGAACTGTACAACGAAGTACCCGATCGCATCTCGGACGCTGCAGTCTTTATTGGACTGGGTTACGCTGCGGGCAGTCAAATAACGCTGGGATACACGGCTGCATTGGTGTCTGTATTTGTCGCTTATGTGCGGGCCACTGGAAAATCGATCGGCGCGCCGAACGATTTCTGTGGACCGATGGCCAAGCCGCAGCGCATGGCGCTGGCTACAGCATTGTCTGTGTACCTGGCGTGTCTACCTGGCGGCTTGGGCTTGCCCTGGCACGAAACGCAAATCATTCTGCTAGTTGTGATCGTCGGTGGGATCATCACAGCCCTGCGTCGACTCTCGCGCGCGGCCAGGTACTTGGAAGGACAGAACCAGTGAGCGCCTGGGAACGATTGTTCGATGCGACGCAAGCCTTTGGCCACGGCGTGACTATTGGCATCGTCACGGCTATGGCCCTCGGCTTGATTACCGCTTCGATTCTAGTGCGCGTGCTGAAACGCACTCAGCGCATCAACGACAAAACTTATACAGAGCTGCTGGCGCGAACAAGGTCTTGGTATGTACTATCGGCGGCCATGGTCGTACCAATTCTTTTAGGAGCAGCTTGGGTCGGCGGCTTCTTCCTATTGCTCAGCTTGTTTTGCTTTCGAGAATACGCTCGGGCCACTCGGCTCAGCGACGCACCCTCTGAGATGTGGTCGGTCATCGTGGCCATCTTGGTCTTGTATTTCGCGGTCCTCGACAACTGGATGGAGCTCTTTACAACATCCTGGGCGCTAGGCATGTGCTTGATCGCCGTCATTGGATTGGTGCCCGATCAGCCCAAGGGATACATCCAACGTGTCTCGCTAGCTATCGTCGGCTTTGCGCTTTTCGGAGTCAGCCTGGGGCACCTGGCCTTTATATCCAACGACGAGCTGTTTCGCCCGCTTCTTTTATGGCTACTACTGTGCACAGAGTTGAATGATGTCTTCGCGTATATCAGTGGCAAGTCCTTTGGCAAACTCAAGCTCCTGCCCAACACCAGCCCCAATAAAACTCAAGCCGGAGCGATTGGAGCTGTAGTCTTGACTACAACTTTGGTCGCCTTTATCGGCCACTATGTGTTCCTAGGCACCACCCTCGATCGTGTACATCATTTAATAATCTTGGGCTTGCTGATCAGCATCCTGGGTCAATGCGGGGACTTGGTCATCTCCTCGATGAAACGAGATCTGGGTATCAAGGACATGGCAGACCTCATACCAGGGCACGGCGGCTTACTGGACCGCTTTGATAGTTTGCTGATCGTGGCCCCGGCGGTGTTTCATTACATCAACTACTTTAAAGCCGATGGTCTGGGTGGCTCGCAAGCCGTGCGCATCATTTCAGGTGGCTAAGACGCTAAGGCAGTCCGGTAGTTTATTGTTTGGCAGTGCCTAAGGCACGCTTACTTAGAAGTCATTTCAATGTTGATCGTATTTTCACCGGACTTGACTGGGTAGCTCAGGCCACTGGTAGTCGTACGCAAATACTTTGGCGGAATCACTGATTTGCCGGACGACTTTTTGGGGCCGCCTGCCAACATCTCGTCAGGACTCATTTCATCCACATCGACGGCGTTGGCGGGAACCAGCATGACACCGTAAGTGTCCGCTGGCATTCCGTCGTAGGTTGAGCCCGAACGACGCCATTCGACTCGATAGGCGCCTGCGTCACCGACGATGCCAAAGCCTGTGTAGCCTTTGGCACCTTGCATGAAGATGACCTTGGTGCCAACTTCGACCGGTTTACCGTCGAGCGTGACGATCCCAGAGATACTACCCATCGGACCAAATTCATTACTGTTGCACCCGCTTAAACAGAACAGGGCCACTGCCGAGAGACAAAGAACTGAAGTGCTGCGTTGCATAACCTTGAATGTCCAATTTGCCGAAGTTGTCGTAGAGTCTCTGAGAAAAACTATCGCGGTGCGTTAGAAGCCAGCGTCCACGGTACGACCGTCATCACGCGTCGACAACTTTTTGAGCGTCTCCAGTTCGATGTTTTCTGTCAGAAACTGCACCGAGCCATCGCATAGACCAACCATAACTCCGCCGGGATGGCTCGAATTAAGTGGATTGTTCGCACCAATGTTGCTACCCATGCCTGGGAACAATTGATTGGCAAATGGTTCTTGATTGGGGCTATAGCGAATGGACACTGTATTGAAGACTCGTTCATCGCCAGACGCAGCTGGATCCAGAGCTGGAGCAATGCCATTGACGCGTGTACCCATCAACCAGCCGTGATCGGTTCCGGACGCGGCTACGAATGAGTAAGTGCCAGCTACCAGTCGCTCCAAGCGGCCGGACATTTCACCAATCAACAGCGTATTGGTCGTGCCGTCGGTGCAATTGCCAAAGGTGTTCGCCTGGTTAGCGGTCATCATGCCACCAGCAGAAATGAAACCCAACACTCCGTCGTTGAAGAGACGACTCTCTGTAAAGGTAGTGGGATCGACGCAGCCGGCGATGCCCGCGTAATGTGAGAACGGCTCATAGCCATTGGAGATCGGGCCCGCAGAACTTGGACAACGCATCATGGGCAACGGACCTGCAGCTAATACAGGAATGCGATTGGCCCGTCCAGCATTGTCTGGGCCGACCCCGCCCTCATTGACGTACCCAGGTGACCTGCCCACCCATACCAATTGATTGGCCAGCGAAGTTTGCTCCAAGAACTGCAATATCAAGCCATTGAAGCTGGGTCCAAAACTATTGCCACTTCCACCTGCAGCTCGCGGACTCTTGGCATGTACAGCACCCGGCGGAAACTTTTTGAACGCCGACTCATAGTTCAGCATGGCTAGCGAAATCTGCTTGACATTGTTGCTGCACTGCATGCGTCGAGCAGCTTCGCGGGCAGCTTGAACGGCAGGCAATAGCAAGCCAACCAGAATGCCGATGATCGCGATGACCACCAGCAATTCGACCAATGTGAATCCGCGATTCAAGTGAGACTTCATCAACAAACTCCAAAACTAAAGCGACGAATGAGTCCCTAAAAATTCAAGGGCTAAAATTGCGAAGCGTTCATGTTAGCTTAAGTATGAACCGTAACAAGCGACAATTGCACATTGCACTACCTAATCTGTGCAGCTAGGGGACAGACCCCCACCCACCAACACTCGAATATCACTATGATTACCCTGCGCGATCTGTATAACTTTCGCATAATAAGTACGTGGATGTGTCCACGTACTTAGTGTGCGGTTGGCGCAATAGAACGCTCGCACTTGCTCCACGAAGCTCATTTCGTTCTTCCTCCAAAATATTCGACTGACAACCACTATCGTGATAAGCCTTGCCGGTATCGTCCTTTCGCTGTGTCTGCTCATGTACTTGGCCTACCGAGACGTCAGCGTGTTGGTACTAGCGCCCCTGTGTGCACTGTGCGCAGTGGCCGTAGATGGCAATTTGCCGATGCTGGCGGTGTATACACAGATCTTTATGAGCAGTGTTGGTCAATTTGTTCGCGACTTTTTTCCGCTCTTTCTGCTCGGAGCGGTGTTTGGCAAATTGATGGAAGACTCGGGTGCGGCGGCCAAGATCGCAGACCAAATTGTGAACTTGCTTGGCATTCGTCGAACTGTGTTGGCAGTGGTCCTCAGTTGTAGCATCTTGACCTACGGTGGCGTCTCGCTGTTTGTGGTTGTCTTTGCTGTCTTCCCGATGACGCGCAGCCTGTTTCAAAAAGCCAATATTCCTCGGCGACTGATCCCCGGCACGATCGCCCTGGGTTCGTTCACGTACACGATGACCGCTCTGCCTGGCTCGTTGCAAATCCACAACCTGATTCCGATGCAGTTCTTCAAAACCAATTCGTTTGCCGCCCCAGGACTGGGATGTCTGGCCGCGTTGATCATGTTTTCACTGGGCATGCTGTGGCTGAACTGGCGAGTAGCTGCCGCCAGAAACATGGATGAACCGTTTGGCGAACTTCAGTCCGCTGATGAAGTTGACCAGCCGCAGCGCGTGCTGCCTGCGGCTTGGAGCGCCTATCTACCCATCTTCACCGCGCTTAGTTTGAGTCTGATCTTATCCCAGTGGGTGATACCGAACTGGCAAGCCGACTATCTGTCGACTCCGCAGTTTGGTCAAACGGAGCTGAGCAAAGTTGCGGGCACCTGGTCTACCATCCTGGCGATGGTGATCACCATCCTCGTCACCATTGGGCTTCATTACCGCCTGCTGGTGCCCGGCTGCTTAGAGCGTTTGAAGGCGGCTATCTCCGAGGGCGCGCGTTCTTCCTTGTTGCCCTTGTTCAACACCGCCTCCGAATATGGATACGGGAACACCATCAAGGCCTTAGCCGGATTTACGTTAGTTGAAAAGTTTGTCACCGGCATCTCACCGGGCAATCCGTTGATATCCGAAGCCGTGGCCGTCAACAGCCTGGCGGCCATCACGGGTTCAGCCTCAGGTGGTCTAAGCATCGCGCTGAAAACATTGGGGCAACACTACTATGAGAGTGCGTTAGCTAGTGGTATCGATCCTCAACTGTTGCATCGAGTGGCCTCGATGTCCTGTGGAGGCTTGGATAGCCTACCGCATAATGGGGCGGTGATCACTCTCCTACTGATCTGTGGGGTCACGCATCGGCAAGGCTACTTGGACATCGCCGTTATTACGATCTTGTGCCCGTTAGCTGGCCTGGTGTCGGTGTTGGCATTAGGCACTTATGTTGGAGCGTTTTGAGCTCCAAGGTCGAATGCTTTATTGATCAAGCAACTTCGACCAGATTTCCCGAACCAAGCTCAGCCGGCTTTCGACCGTGCGTACCGTGCGCTCGATAGCTGCGGCAATTTCTGCATTGGAGTAGCCAGCCATACGGAGCAGTGCGACGCGCCGCGTCTGCTCGTTGGGCAGAGCGTCCAGCAAGCGTTGCGAGAGTTCTCGCAGTAGATAAGCATCCTCAGGCCCCAAGTCGCGCTGCACAAAATCGACCAGGCTATTGATGCCAGAACTGCCAAAGGCCGACTCGCCACGAACTCGACCAGCTCCATGTTTGGGTCGCGCCGCCTTCAGCTGCGCATTGATCGTGCGCCGCGAGGCAATGAGGGTCAACATCTGCCACAGCTCGTCACGATTACGCACTTTTTCAAAACGGTTCTTTTGAACACCCTCCAGCAAAGCCATGAAGGCGTCGCAGGCTATTTCATCTGCAGAAGTGTGATGACGGTTTTGTGCATAGATCTGACCTTCCACGAAACCGCACAGCTTCTGGAAATACCGATCCCATAAGAGCTGAGCGGCCTGGTTCTCCATGCCCTGATTTCGCAAAGCGTCAATCGCATTGGTAACTGAGCCATGGGACTGGGGCTGCAACTCGTCAAGCATCGGGTGTATCGACAATCCAATTCACGTTGCACTTGGGGATGAACAGATTTTGTGCCGGTGACTCCTTAAATAGTACCTGACGGTTGCCTGGCGGCAAATGGTTGGGAACCGTCTCATTGAAGAAACTCGTGAAGCCTGAAGAAAGAATTTTCTAAAAAGTTCTTCGGGTCAAGGCCCATTTTCTTGACATAACCCTTAGACCCTTTTTGCAGCTGGCGATTCAGACCTGGGTTGGTTGATTGCCGGACCCGCACCTCCTCTTGCTTCCTATCCCCTCAGCTCGTCTCACAGGACTCTCCTTCGATGGCCTACCCTGCCCTGCCTCAGTTGTTTCGTCGACTGGTTTCCACAACCAAGCAGCAGCCGCGTCAGGCTGCCAGGCAGCATAGGCTGCGTAGAAGGTTCGCTGAGCAAATTGAGGTGTTGGAGCCGCGGATGGTCATGGCCACCTTTGCAGTCACTTCTCTCAATGACGCCGGAGCCGGTTCGCTCAGGCAAGCCATCATCAGCGCCAATGCAACTGCCGAAGCCGATCGTATCGAGTTCAACTTGCAGGACGACGGCGTGCAAACGATCAACCTGGCCTCGCCGCTACCCACGATCACCGCACCGCTAGTCATCGATGGCACGACTCAGCCGGGTTATACCTCACATCCTTTGGTGGAACTCAATGGAAGTGCGGTTGTGGGCGACGGCCTGACACTGGCTGCGCCAGAGAGTGAAATTCGCGGCCTGGCTATCAATCGCTTTCAAGGCCATGGCATCTTCATCGTGGGCGAATCGGCCACCGGCAACAGAATCGTCGGCAATGCCATCGGCACCAACGCTTTGGGCACCGTGGATTTAGGAAACACTGGCAACGGTATCTATGTAGCCCATGCCCCCCACAACACCATTGGTGGCTTAACCGCCGCCGATCGCAACATTATTAGCGGCAACAACGAACGCGGCATACTTATCGAAGCCAATTCGACGTTGGTAATCGGTAACTTCATTGGTACCGATGCGACTGGCACGCAAGATCTGGGTAACACCGGCATCGGTGTCAACGTGCTGCAGGGTGTCGGCAATACCATTGGCGGCTCCACGGCTGCACAGCGCAACTTGATCTCGGGCAATGATGCCGATGGCGTACGTATCGAGGGGATATTGTCGAGCGACAATGAAGTGCGCGGCAACTATGTGGGCACGGATGTAACTGGTATGCAGGCCATTGCCAATCTGGGAATCGGAGTGGCATCGTATTGGGACTCGGTGCGCAACTGGATTGGCGGTCCAACCGCCGCCGATGGCAACCTGATTTCAGGTAATGGAACGGACGGAATCGGCCTGGGAGCCAGCTCCGCCAATTCCATCTTGAATAACATAATTGGCCTGGCAGCAGACGGTGATACGCTCTTGCCAAACGCATTCAACGGCATCTCGATGTTCCGCGGGCGCGACAATCGCATTGGCGATATCGCTGCAGGTAACGTGATATCCGGCAATGGTGGACACGGAGTGCTCATCTATTTTGAATCGCTTGAAAACCAAGTTCGCGGCAACATCATCGGCCTTAATGCCCAGGGAACTCAAGATCGTGGTAATGGCTTTCACGGAGTCGACTTGGACAACGTCCATGCCAACGAGGTCGGTGGAACTTTATTCGGACAGGCGAACACAATTTCGGGTAACCAAGGCAATGGAATTACCATCCAAGGCAGAAATGGAAGATCCAATTTTATTCGGCAAAATCGCATCGGTACCGATGCGGCCGGCCTGGTAGGCATTGGCAATTCGCAAGCTGGAATTCATATCCACTCGGGCGCTAACGGCAACTACGTCATGGAAGGCGATGTAGCCAGTGGTGCGCTCCATAGCGTCATCTCCGGTAACGGCTGGGACGGAGTTCGCGTGGAAGGCTTTGGGACGCAGGGCAATGTCATTCAGGGCCAATACATTGGTACCGACATCAACGGCACAGGCGCCATTCCCAATGCCCTGGCCGGAGTGTCGCTGCGACCCGAGAGCGCTTTAACGTTTGTGGGATCTGCAACCTCTTCGGCGACTGGCAACGTGATCTCGGGCAACCTGCGGTCCGGCATCGAGATCCTCTCGAGCCACGACAACATTCTTTACAACAATACCATCGGCTTACAATCCGACGGTAACTCGCCGCTGGCCAACCAAGGCCACGGCATCCAAGTTGGCGATAGTTTGCGAACACAAATCGGCGACTACCTGCCGAACTATTCGAATGTAATCTCTGCCAACGCAGCCGCAGGGATTTATGTCTACGGCTCATCCCAAGGAACCAACGTTTTTAGCAACTATATAGGGCTCGATCGCACAGGAGAATTGGCGCGTGGCAATCAGTTCATTGGGATCCGCATCCAGGACGCCAGCCACAATCGCGTGGGCGGTCCAATCGCTGGACAAGGCAACGTTATCTCCAGCAATCAATTGGCGGCCGTCTGGATTACAGGCACCAGCGCGTCATTCAATCGCGTCCAAAACAACTTCATCGGTACCAATGCCGCTGGTACCAGTGCATTGAGCAACGCGCCCACAGGCGTGATCATCACCGATGCAACCTACAACACAATCGGCACCGATGGCGATGGAAACTTAGATAGTTCGGAGGGCAATCTGATTTCAGGCCATGGCAACTCTGGTGGCGTGCGACTGGCGGGAGCGCAGTATAACATCGTGGCCGGCAACCGCTTGGGAACCGACGTTACTGGTACTCTTGCGTTACCCAATACCGGCCCGGGAGTGTCGATTGAGATCGGAGCCGACTTCAACTTGATCGGCACCAACGGTGATGGTGTTTCTGACCATTTCGAGTCGAACTTGATTGCAGGGCAAGCCACCAATGGAATTCAAATCGATACAGCCCACAACAACTATGTCCAAGGCAATCACATCGGAACCGATGTCAGTGGCCAGTCACCGCTACCCAACGGAGGCTATGGAGTTCTAATAAAAAGCGGACAATCCAATGTCATCGGCGTCATCACCGGCGCTCTGTTAGGCGCCACCACCGGGAACACCATTGCCTGGAACAACCGGGAGGGCGTCTTTGTGCAATCGGGATCGGGCAATTCCGTTCGTGGTAACTCCATTCACAGCAACCATGGCTTGGGGATCGAACTGAGTCCCATCGGCAATAACGCTAACGATTCACTAGATGCCGACTCGGGTGCAAACGGGCGCTTGAACTATCCCGAAATACATACCGTATTGTCGGGTAGTACCACGACTGTTTCTGGTCTCTTTCACAGTTCGCCGTCGGCCACCTTCACCTTGGACTTCTATGCCAATGCTCAGCCCAACGCCAATGGTGTAAGCGGTGGCCAGCGTTGGTTAGGCTGGCAGCAGGTTACCACCGATGCTGCGGGCAACGCCAGCTTCAGTCTGCAACTAGCCGAAACCGTGGCCAGCGAATATATAACCAGTACCGCAACCGATGCGTTCTTAAGCACCTCTGAGTTTTCGCGGGCCATGCGACGTGACGTGATCGCGCCGACTAGCCGCGTTTCCCCTCTGAGCAGTCCAGCTGATTCGACTTCGATTCCGATTCACGTCACCGGCGCGGACCCCGATACAGTTGAACAGCCGGGCTCTGGAGTGAGAGAGTTTCGCATCTTCGTTTCCGTCGATGGCGCCGCGTTTGTGCCATGGATGACACTAGCGGCCAGTTCGCCCACTGCCAATTTCACGGCTCAAAGCAATCGCACCTATGCGTTTCGTTCGCTGGCTGTGGACTGGGCTGGCAATCTCGAGCGTAAACGCGTCTCGGCAGAAGCCAGCGTCTATGTGCCAGATGTCGAGCCACCGACAACTCAAGTGGTGTCCGTTGATAGCGGTCAGCCACTTTTCGAAATTGAACTGGCGGGCATCGATGCCGGCGGGTCGGCGCTACGAGAATTCATCTTGGAAGTGCAAGTTGATAACGGCCCTTCCAATCAGATCGCGGTGCTTAACGCCCAGTTAGATCCTTCTGGAACCTTCTACCGAGCCTCAACTACCTACCAGGCGATTGCCGACGGCCAGCAGCACACCTATCTCTTCCGTTCAATCGGGGTCGACCGTAGAGGCAACGAAGAGCCATATCCGGAAGAGGCGGACGTATTTGTCACGGCTGTCTTCGATCCGCCTGCAGCCCTCGCGATCTCCGGGTTTGATGTTCAAAACGGTGCAGCACAACGATCCTTCATCCGGCACCTTAATGTAACCTTCAACACCGCCACCGGTGTCCAAGAGATCGTGGACTCATTGAACGATGGAGACGTGCAGAATGATCGAATTCGCCTGCGGCGCTTCAATCTTGATGGTAGCGGCAGTGGTGACACGATCTTACTCAATGGACTGCTGGATTTCAGTAACGTCGATAACATCATGCGGCTTGACTTTGGGGCTGGCGGATTAACGGGTGAACCGCTGACAGTGCAAGGTAACGGCTACTATGCATTGGAAATGGACTTGGATGGCAATGGATCACTGGAGAGCGTCAAGCACTTCTATCGATTACTGGGAGATGCCAATGGCGATCGCGCGACCAATGCACTGGATAACACTCAAGTCAGCCGCCGCGTGGGTACTTCCGGCAGCAATTTGGACGAGGATCTCAATGGTGATGGAACCGTCAACATCATCGATGTGCTGGCGGTACGACGCGGTATTGGCAGAGCATTATCGTCAGCTCTGACCATCGATGACTAAGGAACTGTCGACTCGACTGCGGTTCTCACCCTAGAGAACTCCTGTGCGCTGCATCCTTGTTTTACTTCAAACATTTGGAAACACTTCATGATTCGCTTACTTGCTACGTGGTTCTCGTGCTGCTTACTTGCACTGGTACTGCAATGTCCCAAGGTCGCCGAGGCAGGTCTGATTATCACCATTGCTGATACAGAGCTATCCGGTTTGGG
Organism: Rania fehmarnensis; assembly: GCF_056494185.1. Classification (NCBI taxonomy): domain Bacteria; kingdom Pseudomonadati; phylum Planctomycetota; class Planctomycetia; order Pirellulales; family Pirellulaceae; genus Rania; species Rania fehmarnensis. The sequence continues at coordinate 832,162 of NZ_CM151398.1, read as the reverse complement.
ATTTGGGTCTGTGGATGTACTGATTCGCAGCGATGCCAACGACACACTTTCCAATTTTGGGTTTACATTTCGCATTGAGCAGTTGGGAGCCACGACCACCCAACTGCGATTTGCGGTGTCCCAGAGTGATTCGCAATTGAGCGATAGCGACTACGTGTTTAGCGCTGGTAGTCTCAAACGCGATGGCGACCCATTGCTGAGCATTGATCCCGAAGCCGTGGGAAGCGTGCAAACCGATCTATATCCCGACGATACATATGTGGGGCTGGACAGCTATACGTTGCTGGCTCCTCCATCGGTAACCCTTACCAACAGCGATCTGCTGCTGGCACGTTTGGACTTGGTACCTGGCCCGGGGTTTCTGGCACCCACGGCGGGCGATGAATTTGAAGTATCGCTAGTGCCTGGTCCGTTTACTTCGTTTCTGGATGAGAACCTGGCCGAACTGGCCTATACCGTTAGCATCGGCACGATCACGGTCGCTTCGGTACCCGAGCCTGGTGCACTGTATTCTACTTTTGTGGGCTTACTGGTTGGCTACCGACGCCTGCGACGGAAGGGGTTGTCGTAATGCGTCCAAAGTCTGGCGACTTCGGCTACGAAGAGTCGTAATGCATCCAAAGTCTGGTGACTTCGGCTACGGAGAGTCGCCAGAGACACCACGCTGCTGATATACTTAGTGCCAAATGAGTTTGCGAAGGACTCAGCTTCTGAATCTCTACCAGCCGCAGATCGCCCATGCTCGCTGTTAAATTGTTGATGGATAGTGCGTTCGAACAGTTTGAACAGCACGCGCGGGAGTATGGCACATGTCCGAACTTGACTGCGTTTCTAGACAAGCTAAAAAGCCAGTTTGATCTGCCGCCGCAACAATGGTTGGAGCCAGTGATCCAGGGCCTGGTATCGATTCAATTCGAACTTGAACAGCAATCGGGCCAGGCACTCAACAAACAACAGCTCTTGCTCGACAATCCCCTGTACGCCACGGTGATTGAATCGGCCATTGAGGCGACTGAACCAGCCCATGGGCATAGTACAGGCCTTAACGCTGATCAAAATACAGGCCAGTTCTTGTTTGCTGACGCCATCGAAAGACAATGGTCGACGCAACTGCAGCCCGTACCCGGTACTGCCATTGGTGCGTACGTTCTGGAGCAGCATTTAGGTGATGGTGGTATGGGCACGGTATGGAAAGCTCGCCAAGAGTATCCCGTGCGCCGAAGTGTGGCCATCAAACTGATCAAGCCTGGTATCGATTGTGGTCGAGTCATCGCGCGTTTTGAGATGGAACGTCAATCGTTGGCGATCATGGATCATCCACATATCGCCAAGGTGCTGGAGGCTGGTGCCACACCAGCAGGCCAGCCTTACTTTGTGATGGAGTTGGTCGATGGGGCGCGAGTCAACCGTTATTGCGATGCCAATCGATTGACCATACGCCAGCGACTCGAACTGTTCACTTTGATTTGCCAGGCCGTGCATCATGCTCATCAAAAGGGCATCATTCATCGAGATCTTAAACCATCGAATATTCTTGTCACTCACTGCGATGGGCAGGTTGTACCGAAGGTGATCGACTTTGGACTGGCCAAAGCCCTTGGCGATACCGATGGCCTTACGCTCGCGACTAGTTTTACCGAAGCGGGACAAGTCGTCGGTACGTTCCAGTACATGAGTCCAGAACAGGCGCAGAGCAATGTCGTGGACATCGATATCCGCAGCGACATTTACTCACTGGGAGTTGTCTTATTTGAGTTACTAACCGGTTCTACGCCAATCGAGCAACCAGCCTGGCGCGACCATACGGTGCTGCATGCGCTGGAGATGGTCCGTGACTACGAGCCTCCGCGTCCCAGTGTCCGACTGCGCGAGCAAACTGCTGAGCACCTGGCACACATCGCTGCTCAGAGGCAGATCGAGGCCGTGAAACTTCTGTCCATTTTGAATGGCGAACTCGACTGGATCGTCATGAAGAGCTTGGACAAGAATCGCGCTCGGCGTTATGAATCGGCTAGCATCCTGGCGCTTGATGTTCAGAACTACTTGAATGGCGAATGCGTGCTGGCGCGTCCACCAAGTTTCGCCTATCAACTTGGCAAGCTCTGGCACAAACGCAAGTTGGCCATCACGGCGGGACTCTCGATACTCTTGATACTGTTCGTCAGCCTGCTGATTACAACTCGCCTGATGCTCAATGCACAAGCGGCGCGCCAACTCGCCGACGAGGCTCTGGAAGAGAGCCGGCACAAGACACAACAGCTGTTAGTGGAGAAAGAACGAACCGAACGCGCGTTGCTGCGTTCGCTAATCTCCGAAGCTGACTCACTAGCGCGCGAGCAGGCTACGCCTGGCTGGAGTTGGCAAGCGACTGAACGCGTGGCAGACGCACTGGCCCTGTCATCCGACGCTCAGCAGCGGGCGACCTTGCGTTCGCTGCAGTTAAAATGCGAGACCGGCCTCGATGCGCGTTTGGTTCAATCGCTCAGCGGTCCGTTTTGGAGCTGTATTGCCTTTAGTGCTGATGGCAATTACCTGGCCGCTGGCCAAGCCAAGGATAACTATACAGTCGAGATTCGCGTTTATAACGCCCAAACATGGCAGATTCATAAAGCCCTTAAGATCGTCGACAACCCCTTAGAAAGAGTCTCGCGCTTGTGGGAGGGCAAGAAGTCGCAAGAAGGCGCGATGACAGTCGTATTCAGTCCCGACGGTCGCTGGTTGCTGGCCGGTACGCGCCAGGGGCGCATACACCTCTGGAATGTTCAACAAGATTTCGCGGTGAGTCAAACATGGGTGGCTTTCGATCCGGGTCGAGTCACTGCAGCTGCCTTTAGCACAGACGGCAATAAAATCGTCGCCAGCAGCAATGAAGATGGAAACTTCGCCTGCCGCGCGTGGCAACTGGAAGGTGACCGTTGGCAACTCTACCCAGCGATGCTACCCGAACAAGCTCTCAGCATCTCAACGTCACACCCAGGGTACATTTCTCTTGGGTCTTCCGACAAACATCACTGGCTGGATGCTCAATCCCTGGAGCCAATCGCTGCACCATTTGGTAGTGACTGGATGCCGAGCGTCCGCGGTAACTCCGAACGCTTGATTGCCCATCTGACGGGCTCCAGTCAGATTCAATTTCATGCTTGGGGGAGTAAGGCCGAGCATACACTCAGCTGCACCGCTCTGGACAAGCATCGCATACGACCCGCTCTCAGGTACAGTCCCAACGATCAGCAACTGTTATTGGAATCGCATGCGTCACTATTGACGTTGATGCAACCCTTTCGTGGGTCCGATGCAAGCCTGGACATTCCGCTGGTAGGTCGTCGAGGGCCCATCGCTGAATTCCATCCACAAGCATCTGAGTTGGCGGCTACTGCCTTGGAAGGATTAGAAGTCTATGAGGTGCGCCAACTGCCGCGGCACGTGCATCGAACGATTATAGAAGGGCTGCAAGATGTGCAGGATGTGGCGATGCGGGCTGAGTCGCTGTGGCTGGTGGGTCTGCTGAATCACACCTCCAGCCCAACGTATCAAATTCGACAATACGACATGCAGGGTTTAAAGTTAACACGCATAGTGAATGTTCAGGTTATTAAGAAAAGTGTCTCTACCGCCCGATTTGTTGCGGCACCCAGCGATTGTCCCGTCGAGTTACTCATCCCCGATTTGGCTTGGTTGCAATTCAATGGAACCACCAGCGATTGCATCTGGCCGTCGGATCAGATCGCTAGTCACGATGTCCTAAAAACCACCAGCGAGTCGGTTCCGACAACCAACTACCGGCTCAACACGTCGAAGTCATCTTTTCCAAAATCTTTGATGGGCACGAAACAGATCGCGCGGCCCGTCGATGCTAGCCAATACCTGGCATTTGTTGGCGAAACTCCCGCTCATGATTGCGAAGTCATTCGCTGCTTTCAATCGCACAGCCTGGAGCCGACTCGCAGTTGGGACAATTCTGTTGTCGACCGCTTTACGGGCAATGCCATTCTAATGACCGCGGTTAATGCCAATGGAAACGTGGTGTGTGGTGGTGGCGATGGCATACTCAGAGTCTTTAACTCCCAAGCTGAACTGATCAAAACGCAAGCCATCGATCAAGGCATACATGCTGCCGTGGCGGTTCGCGATGGAACCTTTGCCGTGGGCACCGAGCACGGCACGATTAACGTTGGCTTGTTGGCTGATTTGAATACTCCCCTGCGCTGGGCGGCTCACCAAGAACGCATTCGAGACTTGGTGCTCTTGGATAATGACCGTTGCCTCAGTAGTAGTGAAAACGCGGTTCACGTGTGGTCCACCGCGCCGTCTCCTGAGCTTTACTGCACCCTGCCTCTGCATGGCGCGCGGGTAAATCACGTCTATGCGAATGCGCCAGGTACCCGCATAGTGATCACCTTTCAAGGTTCACCCGAGATCGAAATATGGGACGCCGACCTCCCCATGCTGCGCATCGAGAAGTGACATCACCTCCGGCGGTTCAGCCATGTAGCCGATCTCGCCAGAGATTGGAAATCGATCGGTACGCGTCCAAAGTCTGGCGACTTCGGTTACATTACGACTTGGCGACCAGTTCACACTCGGGAACGATCATGCAGCTGACCACTTCCTATTCCTTGCGTATCTACGTTGTGCTACTGGCTCTGCTCTGTTGGATGCAGAGCCCGGCAATTCTCTGCGGGCAAACAGAAAACTCGACCAGCCAGCCGCCAGGTACAGCGGCAATTACCAATACCCAACCGATGACGGGCATCGTGCTCTGGACAACCAACCCTGTGGTGGCCACAGCTCCTATTCAACTTGAATTCTCCTACATGCGTTATGATCAAGTCGTAAAGGGAAAAGGCAACTATGATTGGACAGCTCTGGAACAACTGCTAACGGAAGTGGCCGGACGACGTCATCAATTGATCTTGCGTTGGCACGATACCTACGTAGGTAAACCCAATGGGCTGCCGAAATACCTGCAACAAGCGCCCGGTTATAAAGGCGTGATTGCCAAGAGCGAAGGCAAGTCCACGGGCTTTCCCGATTGGTCTCATCCTGAAGCTCAAGCGTTTGCTCTGGAGTTCTTCACCAAGTTCGCCGAGCGTTACGACCGCGATCCTAGACTGGCGTTTGTACAAGTCGGCTTCGGTTTATGGTCGGAGTATCACATCTACGATGGCCCATTCCAGCTGGGCAAGACCTTTCCATCTAAAGAGTATCAGGCACGTTTCGCCGAGCATGTGGCCCAAGTACTTCAGACCACGCCTTGGATGATCTCAGTGGATGCTGCCGATGATAGTCGCGCACCTTATGTCGACGACAAACAACTATTGGCATTGCCCTTCGGAGTGTTCGATGACTCCTTTAATCATGCCCGCCACGCCCAAGAGAACGAACCCAATTGGCGAGCGCTCGGATTAAATCGCTGGCAACGCGCACCCACTGGCGGCGAGTTTGCATTCTTTGACGACGCCGATCAAAAGCAGGCCCTCGATCCCCAAGGGGCCCACGGAATCCCGTTCGAAGAGCATGCACGCAAGTTTCATATCTCATTCATGATTGGCGATGCCCAACCCGAACACCAGAGTTTCGAACGGATTCGGCAAGCATCCATGGCTTGCGGCTATCGCTTCAAAGTCACCAAGCTTTCCAGTACGGCCAACAACACGCAAGTCACCATTACCAACCAAGGCATTGCCCCGATCTACTACGACGCGTTCCCCGCGATCAGTGGCGTGCGGTCCAAAGAATCGCTCAAGCACTTGTTACCTGGAAAATCCAAGACCTTCAATATTGAGCGTCCCATGCAGCCCGGCGCATTCAGCCTTGAATGCGATCGCCTCGTCCCCGGCCAACGCATCGAGTTCGAAATGCCCCCCAAATGAACGCTTCCCATCCGAAATAAGTCTCGGGGGTAGGTCACCCTTGTGTAAACTACTCCTCTTGCGCTTTATCTGCGCGACCACCGCGTGTGGTGATGTCATTTATAATGCACAACACTTAGTTACGCTCTCTTTACCCCTCGAGCCTTTTCCATGGCCCCGTTATCACGCCCAAGTTTGCCCTCGACCGCACTGAATTCAACAGCCCGCCGCAGTTGCCTTCGCCGCCTTCGCCGGCTGCAGATCGAGCCCCTGGAGACGCGACGATTACTAGTGGGCGAAATTGAGCCCAACAATACCTTTGCGACAGGTACGCCTTTCACCGGTACAGATGCTCTCACTGGCCGCATACAGAATTTCGCTGACATCGATCACTTTGCCATTGCAGCCACTGCGGGTGATACGCTGCAATTTCGCATCAGCGCCAACAGTGAAAGCATGCCATCGTTCGATACAACGCTCGAGTTGATCAATGCTGCAGGCGATGTACTGGCGTCAGCCTTTGATTCGCATTCTATTTCTTTTCAGATTGCCGTCGGCGGCACCTATGCGTTGCGTCTGACTTCGAACAATGTGCTCGGCCCCTTCGTGGGCAGTTACAGCATCCAAGCTACGGTAACTGCATTTGCGGGAATTACTGAGACCGAGAGCAATGATAATCTTGCAACCGCTAACGCCTTGAGCGGACAAACCAATATCCGGGGCAGCGTGTCGACGGCCACCGACATCGATATGTTTTCTATTTCGTTGCAAAGCGGTCAAGGTATCGCCGCTAAGTTCACTCAGCAGCCGATCAACAATCCATCCATTCGGCTGTTGAATTCCGCAGGTACTATTGTGGCAACTGGCCTGGATGGCAACGGCTTGACCGCGACGGTCCCTGCAGCCGGCACTTATTTTATCTCGGTAGCAGCTGATAATTCGCTGCGCACCGCGATGGGTGCCTATCTCGCTCAGTTGTTAGTCGCCAACAATCCCATCGTGGACGCCGAAACTGGAGACGGCTTTCAAGCCGCCAGCTTCGTGGATATGGGCCCACATGTTATCCCCAGTCAATACCTGTCGACCACTAGCGCCTTTACGACGCAAGGTCTGACCGGCAGTTACATTAATTCGAACTTGCGTGGCACCGCTGCTCAGACGGATTGGCGTTCCACCCAAACCGTTGCCGGCACGCGCACGGATACTCGCATTCACTTTCCGCAAGGCAGTTGGGGCACGCGTTCGACCGTCGGCATCACCGGCGGCAATGACAACGATTGGGACAACTACTCCGTCCAGTGGGACGGATTTGTGCGCATCGTCAACCCAGGAACCCAGCTATACCTGGCCAGCGACGATGGCAGCCGACTGTGGATCGACATTAATGGCGACGGCGTCTTTGATTCCAGCGGCGCCGAACTGGTCAATAACAATTGGGGCGCAGGTCAAGGCAATACGCTCAGCAATGCTTCAGTGGCGCTGCCGGTGGGCGACTACCGCGTTCGTATTCAATACGAAGAAGGCGGCGGCGGTAATCTCGCGTATTTGCTGTGGAGTGATCGATTGAATTCAGGCGGAGGTGCAGTCTCGCTGAACCTTGCCCCCGCAGCCATTGGTTCCTTGGCTTCGCTGACCGATGTCGATGTCTTTGCAGTCGATTTGGCTGGCACCGGTTTTTATGAATTTCGATTGGAATCTACGACCGGGGCAATGGGTTCGCAGAGTCGCTTGCTGACCCTGTACAACGAATACGGCCAACCGCTCGACTATGCGCATAACGGCTTCCTGTCGACGACAGGCTGGAATACGCGTGTTGAACGCAGCGCTCGTTATTTCTTGACTGTGCAGGCTACAGCCGCCACTGGTTTGGGGGCTTACAAATTCGTGCCGCGGGTGGCGGGTGAGTTTCCTAGTTATCGCGATGTACCGCTCTATTACCAAGACTACAGCGGTTACAGCAAGTCGGCGCATGTACCGGCTTTCATGGCGTTCTTCGAATCTCGCTATGACATGTATCAAGTCGATCTTACACAAGTGCAGCCACCGAGCACCACGGAATTCGTAGGTTGGAAATTTACCGACACAGCCGGCCAAGGTTGTGGAGGCTCGCAGGGTGGATATTTTGGAAATCGTCGGCCCAGCGGCAACGGCTCGGGTAATTGTGATGCCAACTGGACGCGCTTGTCGGATGTTTGGTTTGGACTGTTTTATCACGAGAACGGTCATGGAGTCGGCCTGTTTCATGCGCGCCACCCACTCAATACGATGAGTTACGGTGGGCAATACGATTTCTTACCCATCGGTTCGTTCAACTGGATGGGACTAAACGGTAACGGCGATGCCCGTGTCTCCAATCCACGCCTGTTCAATATGCGAGATTATTTGGACTGGTCCTTGGAATCTGGACGCATCGTCTTAGAAAGTGAAAGCAACAATACGCCCGCCACGGCTCAGTTCGTCACGCCCTACATCACTGAAATGATGTCCGATTCTGAAGCTCGCAATGATCAAGCGGTAATCGTGGGCAGCATTTCGGCGATCAACGATGTGGATCACTATCGCCTTACGGTGACAGCGGGCGAACTTTATTCACTGGATATCGATTCTGCAGAATTTCAAACTGCGCTCGATGCGACGCTCGAGATCTTAGACGCCGCTGGCAACGTCTTGGCCACTAGCACTAGTGGGCTGGATCGCAATACGGGTATCACTTCGGCTGACCCTAATCTGGATTTTCGCTTCGCAACCGCCGGCGAATACATCATTCGCATTCGTCCAGAGACGTTGACCACCGGCTACTACCGTTTCAAGGTGTCTCCAGAACGCACGCTCGACTTAACTGGACCGCGCATTGCTGGCGCCTGGCCCGATGGCGGCCAGACGATCGATTCCACGCGCCAACTCACGTGGTGGATCAATGATCAACTGGATCCTGCCACGTTGACTTCCAACAACATTCAAGTGCGCGGAGCTAACAGCGGTGTGCGCAGTGGGATCGCGACCTTTGATTCATTTACTTCGGTACTCACGTGGGTTGCCGACGCGGACTTACCGACCGATACGTATACAGTAACCCTGCGCAGCGGTCTCACCGATTTGCAAGGTAATGCGCTGGATGGTGAAACCGATGGTGTGCTCAGCTTCCCAGAGATTTCGGGCAATGGCACGCGAGGTGGCGACTTTGTGTCCACCTTCATCGTCAACGCGACCGATACCCGCGCTGCCACGGTTACGGGACTGAACTACTATCGCCAGAACCATGAGCGAGATTTGTTGGACATCTTCTTTGATGACGAGCTAGATGTCACGCAAGTCAATCGCGCTAACTATACGCTGCGAGGAGCCGGCGCGGACCGAGCGCTGGGCACCGCCGATGATACCTTCGCGCCCGTCGATGTCATGTACGACCCAATGATGAATTTGGGTGGGCGACTATTGCGTGTCTACACGCGAGCCCTGTTGACACCCGATAATTATCGAGTCGAAGCTACTCTCCGTGATGCCAGCGGTCTGGCGGTCAATTTGTCACAAACATTTATGGTCGCTTCTGCGGTGCCTCCGGTAGCTTTATTTACCACGGTCGAGGGTACCACACGTGGCTTGACTGGATCGTATATCAATCGCAGCCTACGTTCTTACGCCACGCAAGACGACTGGCGAACGTCGCAGAGCGTGGCCGGTACGCGGGTTGACGAGGTTGTCGACTTCAATACCGACAGTTTTGGCACGCGTGCCGACGTCAACATTACGGGCGGAACCGATGCCAACTGGGATGAGTTTTCAGTTCAATGGGATGGATTTATCGATATTCCTGCCGATGGTGTGCGGTTGTTTACGCGCAGCGATGATGGCTCGCGCATGTGGATCGACATCAATAAAGATGGTGCCTTTGCAACTAGCGGCAATGAGTTTGTCAACAACAACTGGGGCAATGGCCAAGGTGTAACTACTGGCCCGGCCAGCGTGCCATTGGCAGCTGGCCGTTATCGTGTTCGCATGCAATACGAAGAGGGTGGTGGTGGCAATCGCATGAGCCTGCTGTGGGATTATGCCCACGCCCGCAACACGAACGACGGGATGTATAACAATCTCAAAATTGTCGATACCAGCATCCAACCCAACACCGTCATCGATCGCTCTCCAACCACCATCGATGTATTCTTCAATGAACCCGTGGCACCCGAGAGCCTGACAACGAACTCATTTCGCTTGCTCTATTCTCCTGATGCCGACTTCTACGATGGCAATGATATCTTCATTCCCGAAGCCAACGGACAGATTCAGTGGAATGCAAGTCTGCGCCGCGCCTCGTTCGAGCCGCAGGCGCCGTTGGCAACTGGCTACTACACCATCGAACTCGATGGCGATATCGGAGGCATCAGAACCGTGGGTGGTCGCCTGCTCGATGGCGAGTATCGCGACAGCTACATTGTAGGTGGTCCAGCCGAACAAGCCTGGAGCGATATCCCTTCAGGCGATGGTTTGCCCGGTGGTGACTACCGCGCAATCTTTATTGTCTCTCAGCCGTATGTGTCATTACATGTCAATGGCAATGCTTCAATCAACGAAGCCGGCGGCGTTACGACGATCGAAGCTCGACTGTCCTTTGCTTCGATCTACCCGGTCACTGTCGAGCTGGAACTCGCTGGCCAGGCCCAGGCAGGCACCGATTACCAGATTAATCGAACGCAAATTTCCATTGCCGCTGGGGCGCTCAGTGGCTCGGCCCAGATCACGGCCCTGCCAGATACCATCGATGAATTCAATGAGTCCATTGTGGTGGGCATCAAGAGCTCCAACAACGCCACGGAAGATGGCGTCCAGACTGCCACCGTGACCATTACTGATGATGATCCGGAACCGCAGGTCCGCTTGAGCCTGGATGGAAGTACGCTCGGCGAAGCCGCCGGCACACGTACCCTCACAGCCACCTTATCCGAGCGATCAGAAAAGCCGGTCGAGGTAACACTCACTTTCGGTGGTCAAGCCAAAAAGGACATCGACTACTCAGTCACAAGCGAGACAATACTCATTCCAGCAGGTTCGCTAACCGCCACCGTCCAGGTTCGAGCGATTCAAGACACGTTGGATGAATCAGACGAGATATTGACGATCGATATTCTCTCAGCCACCAACGCACGCAATCCTGGCGCGCAAATCAGGTCAGCAACTCTCATCGACGACGATGAGCCACCCAGCTATACACTCGCAATTAATAACTCTTCTCTGGCAGAGGCGTCGGGCACCGCGACGGTTGTGGCCACACTATCCAGCATCTCTGGTCGAAACATCACTATCCCGCTGATCTACTCCGGCACAGCTAGTAACGCCGACTATACAGGCGGAGTTACTCAGCTAGTAATCGCCGCCGGTTCCATTTCGGCGCAGCTGCAACTCACCGCCACTCAAGACCTGCTGGATGAAGTCAACGAGACCATCATCGTCGAAGCTGGTGCCGCTATCAACGCCACTAGCGATGGTCCTCAAGTTGTTACTGCGACCATCATGGACGATGATTTACCACCCGTCTTAACTCTCTCGAGCAGTGGTAGCCCCTTGAACGAAACCAGCGGTCAGGGCACAGCCATCGTTACTCTCTCGAGTCCATCGAGTCTGCCAGTCACCGTGCTTTTCACCTTCGAGGGCGGCACCGCCACCTTGAATACCGATTACACGAGTTCAAGTTCGCAAGTCATCATCGAACCTGGCCAAACGACCGGCAACCTGACCTTCAGCGCAATTGATGATGCGATCTATGAAAGACCGGAGACGATCCTGGCTACCATTGCGCAGCTAACCAACGCAACTCAGCTGACCTCGCAACAAGTCGCTCTGCTGATTGCCAACGATGATTTGCCACCCAAGGTCGACTTTAGCATCGAGAATCTGACGCCAGCAGAAGCGAATTCCGATGTACAAATCGTGGCCACGTTGGCGGAGCCTTCGGCAGTTAACGTCACTCTCGAATTATCGAGCCAAGGAACCGCCACGTTATCGAGCGACTACCAATTTCCTAATCGCCTGATCGAGATACCGGCTGGCCAGTTGAGTGGTTCAACGATCATTCGCTTGCTGCAAGACAACTTGGATGAAGCTGACGAGTCGATCCAACTGAGTATCATCAACAGTCAAGACGTCGACATTAGCGACGTGCTATTTCCCACGATTACCATTGTCGATGACGACGCGACTGCTGCCTTATCCTTGTCCGTGGAAAGCGCAACTTTGGCGGAAACGGGTGGCACTACTTTTCTCGTGGCGCGCTTGAACCAGATTAGCGGTTTAGAGATTTCTGTCCAACTGGATTGGAGTGGCACAGCGACGCCAGGCAGCGACTACCGTCAAGGGCCTGACACGATAGTCATTCCTGCCGGTACACAGGAAGTTAAGGTAGCGATCGAGTCATTGCCCGATGCACTATACGAAGGCGACGAAACGATCAGCTTGTCGGTCGCTTCGATCACCAATGCAGAGTTGACCAGTTCCAGTCCGTTGACCGTGGGCCTTAGCGACGACGATTCGATTCCTGGCTTGTCGATGACCATCGACAGAAATCGAGTCGACGAAGGCAACATCCTGATCTTGGTAAGCTTGGAACTGTCAGCCGCGGCGGGAGTACCGGTGACAGTTGACTTGCTACTGGATGGTGACGCAACTCTGGGCGCTGATTTCCAAGTACCTCTTCAAGTGACCCTGCCTCCATTGACTACGCGGACTGATTTGCGACTAGACATTCTGGGCGATGCGATTGATGAACTCGATGAGACATTGGTATTGAGCATTGGGCAGTTAACCAATGCGTTATCAAGCTCTGGTCCATTAACCGTGGTCATCGTCGACGATGAATCTCTCACGCTCTCGATTGACACCAGCTCAATGAGCGAATCGGGTGGCAAGGCCACGGTTACGCTGGAGCGACGCGGGTCGGACCTTTTGAGCCCACTGAGCGTTCTGTTGACATCATCCGATACGAGCGAGCTGACGGCTCCAGCCAACGTCGTCTTTCCCAGTAACGTTTCGCGGGTGACGTTTGAGATTCTGGCGATCGACGATTCACTGCTGGACGGCACACAAACGGTGTCCGTTTCCGCCCGCGCCAACAACTTTATTGACGCAACCGCGCAGGTCGATGTGTTGGATGCAGAGTTATTGACGCTCACGATTGCGGCTGCGGAGTTGTTAGAAAGTGGTCCCAGTGTGACTGCAGTACTTGCGCGCAGCAATACAGATTTGAACTCGCCGCTAACGGTCCGTTTGCTAGGCAACTGGGCCGGACAGTTGCAACTGCCTGACTCTGTCACGCTCCCCGCTGGCCAAGCCTCCATCGAAATTGACCTGGCAGCCATTGATGATTTCTTTGCCAGCGGGAATCGGACAGTCAACGTGCAGGCGGAAGCCAGCGGTTATGAATCGGTCAGCGACGACATCGAAATCCTGGATGACGAGCTACTGCGGCCGCATCGCAATCCACGTAACAGTTTGGATGTCAACAACAACGGCAGTGTGACACCGATCGATGCTTTATTGGTGATTAATCATCTTAACACTGTCGGACCGGGCCTACTGCCGGAGCCTCCTCAATTGCCCTTTGAGCCCGAAGTATACCTGGACACCAGCGGTGACAACTTCGCCACCGCTCTGGATGCATTATTGGTCATCAATTATTTGAACACTAATCCCGGTGGCGAAGGCGAACTCAATGTCACACGTCGATCGCTAGCCGCCGATGCCGTAGTTGACGCATGGTTCACTTTAGCAGCACCGGATCCACGGGAAGAAGTAAGCACAAAAACGCGTCGGCGCGTGTGGGAATGATGGAGTTTCTTGGTCGACTTAGTCGAGGGCTCGCACAGTTGTTAGCGATGTGACGAAGCTGTGATCAGTCCACTTCCAGACGATTTTTTTATCGCGTGTCACTTCATAAGCATGTGCGCCTTTGCCCTCTTGGCCACGTAGAAAATTGCCGACCAAGAGATTGCCGTTTTTGAGTTGCTGGATACTGGAGACCCAGGTAACGTTCAATTCAGGGGCATCGTCGGCGGTGAATTCCCAGACGATCTGCTTGTCAGGCGTTACTTCAATAATGCGTTTCTGCGTGCCACATGCAATCAAGGTGTTACCGTTTTTCAGACGCTGAGCGTCGCCGGTATTGGTGACACCCGTGTATTCCCACACGACCTGGCCACTGCGATCGACTTCACGTACCGCACCTTCACCTTCGTGAGCCGCCAGGATGTTGCCGTTAGCAAGTTGATGAACATTGCGAACTTCCAGGTGATAACCTTCGACCTTGGTATGCAAGGGTGTGACATGCACGATCTCCCCTTTGGGACTGACTTCCACTGCCTGGCATGGCCCCTGCTCCGCTACCAGCGTATTTCCGTTAGCTAGTCGTTCGCAACCAAATACTTGGCTCGACTTACTCACGTAATCAAAAACGGTTTCTCCGCGCGCGGTAATCTCTCGCACGCCCGTCGGCTGGCCGCCATATCCAAACAGAATGTTGCCACTGGGCAAAACGTGGAATATGACTGTTATGCTCGGCGGTTGAAACTCCCACACTAGTTTGCCATCGGCATCCAGTTCAACAAACCGGTTCGGACCTTTGCCATACTCTGTAAACAGCAGGCGGTGCTTGATCGGTTCAGCAGCAACCAGCGCCGGCAGGCTCATGCCTATCAATACCAGAGCCAAAGCGCATGCGCGCAGAAAATTCTTTGAAGCATCAACAGACACATCGCTCAGTAAGACTCTCATGATTGTTCCCAGGGGTTGGTGGTGGGTGGGTTTGTCGCGGTGCGCACAACATTGCAGTGGAGGCAGAAGTAAGCACATCGACGCATTCAGCTCGGGATAAGCGGCTTCACTCTAACGACCTCCCGGCCCAAATAGCAACTACTTTTTGCGTTCGGTTGCGTTTTCTAACCTGTTGTTGGCTGTTCTAGCCTCTCATATCAGCGCGCGGGCACAGAGTGAATATCGGAGGGCTCGCATCGTGGGCCAATAATACGCTACGCACGTTTAATGTCCAACTCGGGATTAGGACACAACCTGGAACCATCCCTGGAATCATCCGCTCGTTCGCAGTGCAAGCGCGACGCAGGACTTACGGTGACCGTTGCAGCCCCTGCAACGAAACCTTCTCGCCTTGGCGCACGAAATCTCGCGTGGCCAAGGCTTGATAAGTCGCTAAGTTCGTTGCCTGAGCCAAAAAGCTAACGCTCCCATCGGCAAATGCAAAGTTAGCGCCTCCGGGATGTTGACTGCCCATGGGCATGTTGCTGAAGGGCTTCAAGACGGAACCGCCTGTGTGCGAATTGATCGCTTGGGCGATGTTGCGGCAACCAGCCACATACGAACCGTCGGTACTGCCGTGCAACCAGGATCGATAGCGCGTACCAAACTTGGCCGATGCCCAACTCATTTCACCGAAGAGCAAAGTATTCGAGAGGCCATCTCCTATCGACTGAAACGTCACCTTGGTATTCCATTGAAAGACGCCATTACCAGCCACGGACGCACCTTCGAAGCTTAACGGAGAGGCTGCTGGATACTCGCCGCTGCCGTCGGGCAATCGACCACTCGCTCCACTAATACCGTAGTAATGAATCGTAAACGGCGCGATACCAGAGTTGGCTGGTACCAAATCCAACAAGCTCACATCGCTGGGAGGTTGCACATCCATTTTGGTAGTCACTGCAGAAGGACAATGGTAAACAGGTAGATTTTCCAACCCATGAGGATCGTTTTTGCCAAACGCATAGTAGGGACCTGGGGTCTTTGAGATGCGCGAGTATAGCGATGAATGTTCCACGTAAGGATGTAGGATGACTGTCCAGCTTAGCTGGGTCAGCGTATCAAACGAATGCGGTAACCGCTTGTAAGTGGCCTCATGGTTATGCACCGCCAGCGCTAGTTGCTTCAAGTTATTGGTACATTGCATGCGCCGAGCTGCTTCGCGCGCACCCAGTACAGCGGGCACCACTAATCCTAGAATGGCAGCGATACAAGTAATGACCACAAACAGACTGCGCAGTGTAAACGTGGGGTGCTCTAACACCAGGGGCCGAGCAGGCTGATTCAAAAACGGCTCTTCTTGCATTTCAATTGCCTCATAGGTAGGCGCCCTGAGTTGACTGATGCATTCAATAATTGTATGCCGACTGAGTTAATTTCCCATGATAAAAATCATCTATGCTGCGCTGAACTAAAATCTTGATCGAATTCCTGGTCGCCGGTTGACTTGAGATGTGAAACGTAGCATAAAGGGATGCTGAAAACGAATAGCGTTAAGCCCCTATCTAATCGTACCCGCCACTCCTAACCAAATTCTATTGGATCCGGTTCCAAATCATTGCAGTGACAGTTAACCTCACTTCATTGATTTTGGGGTCATGGGTCGATTCTCCTTTCTTGATTAATGGTGTTGTTATGACCAAACCCTCCCTGCGCCGCACAAATCCTTCTGATCGCTTTACAACTCTTAAGAAGCGTCGCTTTCTCCTCGAGCTCTTGGAAAGCCGACAGATGATGGCTGCGGACTTGGAGTGCAACCCACTGGTCTCGGCCTCCAGCCTCGTTGCCGAAGGCGAAAGCGGTGCTGCACAAATCAGCCTCGCCAAGACGAAGGTTGCACCGGTGTTATCGCAACTTGTTAACCCTGTGCCGCAATCAACCGAGCTGGGCGATAATTCGATGCTCGATTTGCTGATGTGGGACGATCAAGGGCGTTTGGATGTTCACTTCTCAGGTGAAGATGTCGGTGTTTTGCTCGAGCGTGTCAGCGCAATTGATTTTGAGCCGCTATACGTCAATCTCGAGCACAATTCGATCGATGGTTTTCTACCGATCAGCGAAATCCCCAAGCTGGATAACTTGTTGCAGGGATTGAGTGTGGGCATCGCGCCGAACCTTCGTCCGCAAACGGGGGTTGGTTTGGTAACCAGCCAGGCCGACATAGTTTTGCAGACGCAGCGAGTTCGTGAGTCGTTGCCCACAGGTTACGACGGTGCAGGCATTCGCATCGGTGTGCTCAGCGACAGCTTCAATAACTTGGGTGGAGCCGCAGGGGACTCTGCCGCGGGCGACTTGCCTGCCGAAGGTGTCACGGTGATCCAAGATCTAGGCGGGGGTGGCATTGACGAAGGTCGGGCCATGTTGCAATTGGTGCACGATTTAGCTCCGGCAGCCACACTCGGGTTTGCCAGCGCCTTCATCGGCGGCCAAGCGGGTTTCGCAGCCAACATTACCGCACTAGCCAATACCTTCAACGCAGACGTGATCACCGATGACGTGTTCTACTTTGCCGAGCCCATGTTTCAGGACGGGCTGATTGCCCAGGCCATCGATGACGTAGTGCAAAATTCCGATGTGGCCTATTTCTCGCTGGCCGGCAACTTGGCTGATCAGGCCTATGAAGCAGTCGGGCCATTTGCGACGGCATCCACCACCTTCGGCATCGCCAACTTCGGCGGCGGTAACTTTACGGCCAGTAGTGCTATGGACTTAGACCCGGGCCCGGGAACCGACGTTCGGCAATCGATTTCGATCGGCTCTGGACAGACCGTCATCCTCACATTGCAATGGGATTCGCCATTTTTCTCCAGCGTGCCCAATGACTTGGATTGGTACTTGGTCGATCAGGCAACAAATCAACTGGTAACTTTCTCAAACGCGGATAATACCGCCACCGATGAGCCATTTGAGATTTTTGGATTCACCAACACGACGGGAGCTACGCGCACGTACGAGCTCATTGCTGACGCCTTCTCAGGCCCGATACCAACGCGACTGAAATGGGTGAACTATGGCGCGAACAATTCCGGCCCAATCAACCCCATTGAATACGACACCAACAGCCCCACCGTGATTCCTCACTCGGCAGCAGTCAATTCGATGTCGGTTGGAGCCGCCCCTTACTTCCAACAAGATGTTCCTGAAAGCTACACCTCTGCCGGTCCAGCTACGATTCTGTTTGATACCAGCGGCAGCCCGATAGCGGCGAGCATTCGCGCGAAACCCGACATGGCTGCGCTGGATGGCACCAACACCACCTTCTTCGGCGGCGATTTTGAAGGCGATGGATTCCCGAACTTCTTCGGAACATCTGCGGCTGCACCACACGCTGCTGCAGTAGGCGCATTGGTCCGTCAAGCGAACCCGAGCTTCACACCCGCCCAAGTCTACGAGCGCATGATGCAAACGGCTGTCGATATCGGACCAGTTGGTTTTGATAACGTTTCGGGCGTGGGCCTGGTCAATGCGTTCCGCGCTGTGTTCCCCACCATCACGCCACAGACGCTGCCGCAGGCCGATGATTTTGAGTCCGCTCTCGATCAACGCTGGGAAGTAAAGAGCACCGGCAACGGTCGCGTTCAGTTGTTTTCGGCAACCGGTGTTGGTACTCAAATGGTCATGGATACGTTCCTCAACGGCTTCCAGAACAGCCTGAACGAGGCCATCCTGCACTTTGATGCGACTGGCGTTCCCGATATCCAGCTCGACTTTGAACAAGCGGAAACTGGCGATGAAGACAATCCAATGCCCGCCACGTTCACCGGCACCAGCTTCACCGACGGTGTAGCCTTGAGCGTTGACGGTACGAACTGGTTTCGTCTGTTTAGTTTAACCGGCACCGAATCGACCGGCACCCTGACCAATCATCAGATCAACCTGAGTCAATTTGCACTAACGGCCGGTATTACTTTAGGCACGGATGTACGCATCAAGTTCCAGCAGTTCGACAACTTTGCACTCGGATCAGATGGATTCATCTTTGACAACATCTCGATTGCTAAAGCACCCAACGTAGTACCTGCCTTTGATCAGGCAAGTTATTCGTTCTCTCTGGCCGAATCCGCGGACAGTGGTGCAGCCGTTGGCACAGTTACGGCCACCGATCCGAATCTGGGCGATGTGCTCACCTACAGCCTCAGCGGTACTGGTAGCGATAACTTTATTATCAATCCAACCACCGGTGCGGTAACTGTTTCGCCGACGGCCAATTTCAACGCAGTGCTGACTCCAACATATAACTTGACGGCCAGTGTCAGTGATGGAACGCTATCGGCTGATGTGCCACTGACCATCACCATGACAGCGGTGGTCGAAGTGGCTGATACCAATGTATTCTACAAGGGCACGCCCTTCGCCGCCCTCGGAGTTGGCTCTGCCTTGGATTCTTCCAAGGACCTGGCTCATTCTGGAGCTACTGCACAAACGCTGAGTTATACAAATCTGCTCAATACCACCTTCGGTATCAATGGCTTGGTGCTGGATATTGCTCGCATGCCCGGTAGCACGCTGACGGCAGGTGACTTCGTGTTTCGCATGAGCCCGCAGGGTTTATTCGATACCGCGACCAATCCACCGAGCAGTTGGGCGACCGCGCCAGCACCTACAGGCATCTTTGTAACGCCAGCCACGCCGACCACGCCCGCGCGCGTACGTTTGGAATGGGCCAACAATGCCATTTCCAATCGCTGGCTGCAGGTACAAGTGCTCAATTCGAGCAACACCGGCTTGGCCGAAACACAAGTCTATTACCTTGGTCACCTGCAGGGCGAACTGGATGGCTCCACAACCGTAGCCAACTCGTTCTTTGTCAGTAACGCAGATCTGGCCCTGGTCAACCCGATCGGTGGTCTGGCCGCAGTTGATAATCCACGCGATGTCGACAAGAACCGCTTCGTGTTGAACTCCGATGGCGTCGCCATTCGCGCCAGCGTCAATGCTGGGCTCAGCTTGAGAAACATCACCATTCCCGTGGCAGGCTCGGCCGATGAAGGCCGAGTTGCTCTGCGTCCGGCACTGATCACGCGAGCCAAGTCCGCGCTAGCTACGCCTTTCATCGGCTTGAGCAATAGTGACTTT
Organism: Rania fehmarnensis; assembly: GCF_056494185.1. Lineage (NCBI taxonomy): Bacteria > Pseudomonadati > Planctomycetota > Planctomycetia > Pirellulales > Pirellulaceae > Rania > Rania fehmarnensis. Next base: position 812,438 of record NZ_CM151398.1, on the reverse strand, counting down.
AGCAGTGGGGGTGCATCAACGCGTCAAGACGCGGCTGTCCAGCAGCCTATAGTCGTGACGACCACCGCCCGATCGCTGGTTAGCCGTTCGGCTGCAACCGGCGCAGCCAACAACCTGGCGAACTCCTCCAGTAGCACCAACCTGCCATCTACGAAGTCAACGCCTAAGGACATTGATGCCGTGTTCTCCGAGTTTGCCAAGCTCAGCGGCAAGGTAAATTGGATGGAGTAGTTCTCGATGGAGTAAAAAAAGGAGACAGGGCGCATGAATTCGCCATGCGTTCTGTCCCAATCTCTTCTTTGGAGACCTCGACGTACTTAAATGTCCGTCCATATGGACGTCAGTGTCCGCACAAATCCGGGCAATGTCTCATCCGGTCGGCCTTGGCGGTTTATTTGGCAGGCAGAACAGCGTCGAGGAAGGTGCGCTGGGCGATTTTGGATGCCAACTAAGCGGTCGGCGTTAGCCCCGGTTCCTACTCAAGCGTTGTGCAACCGCGGCTAACGCCGTCGGCTTAGTGGGCAACCGCGGCTAACGCCGTCGGCTTAGATTGAAGCATTCTCAGAAATTCTTCCGGCTATCATGGGATGAACTTCTTCGAGCGGTGACTCAATAGCAGAGCATCGCCACTTTCGACGTATTTTCGCCCCAGTGCCAGAGCACATAACAGCGTGAACTCTCTTGCTGCACGACAACTACAGGATTTGGTCGAGTCGCATGGCTCGGCCTTGGTGCTGTACGCTCGGCAATGGTGCTTGTGTCCTGATGATGCGTTACAGGAAGCGCTCATTGATCTGTCACAATTGGGGGTGGCTCCGCCCGACCCAGTGGGGTGGCTGTTCCAAGCCGTGCGTTACAAGGCGATCAACTTAGCCAGGTCCCAACGACGGCGCGAACGGTATCAACGACTCGCCTCCGAATTGCGCGATGCCTGGTTCCAGTGCGATCCGGTTGACTCGGTGCAGTCCAGCGAAATAGAAGTGCTGCTGGACGAACTCGAGCCCCTCGATCGCGAGATTGTCGTTGCCAGAATCTGGGGCGGCTTGACGTTTGAGCAGATCGCCGAGCTTGTCGAAAGCTCGACCAGTACGGTACATCGACGCTACCAACAAACACTCAAGCAACTGGAACTGAGATTGAACGGCCTGGCCAAGAAGCGCTGACTAGTCAAGAAACGTTAACTCGAGTTACAAAATGAAAGAGTCATTAGATCCATCGGAACATGATCAGCCGCTCGACGACCGTCAACAAACTGACATCGAAGCGCTGCTGCGGTCTTTTCGTCCCAGAACGCCTGAGTTGAACTGGGATCAGATTATGGCTCAAGGTGTAGATCGGCCGACAGTGCACTTGGCACCAGCCCTAACGCGTTCGGGATTTACTGCCAAGCAAATGACCCTAGCCGTAGCTGCTTCTTGGCTGCTGGGCGCATTGGTTGGTGGGGGTGGCATCTTGTGGTCAATGTCATCAAGCGACATCGCGAGCATCCCAAGTGATCCTCCCAACCCTAGCGTCCAGCCATCTACGCAGCCCGTAGCCACGGAAACAACGCAGGACTCAGTAGCCCACGATCCAACGATCGCTGATCTGATGCAACTTGAAGACGACAGGCTAGCGATTGCACCGCTTGATTTGAACGTATCTCCCTGGCAGTTCGAAGAGCCGTTCGGCGTGCGCAGTCTGCCGCCTGCCACTTCAACCGTACGTTTGACAACGATTCGAACCTCGCCAGCCCAAGCACTTGGTAGTAGCGTGCCTCACCCAGCGTCCACCAGTCACCATGACCAGTCCACGAGTTCATCCGCGCAGGCAACTTCTGGCGCGCCACATCCCGCGACTTCGATCAGTAATCGCCAGCAGCTTATGCAGCAGTACTTGAAGGAAACAGATATGGAAGTTTACTGAGCCTCCGCTCGTTACTCCAATTTTCTCGCCACGATCGGCATCCAGGTTACTACCATGAAATTCAATCTCAAACGTTTTGTACTTTCACTATCGGCAACGACCATCGCAGTTCTCCTGCCACACGTTTTGGCCCATGGCGACGAACCGGAGCGCGAAGGTCCTTGGAAACTCCAACGCACGGCAACGACGCTGATGTTTACAGCGGAGATGACATTGCAGGGGGCTGCCGAGCCCAAGCCTGCGCTGAAACACCGTTTGATACCCGATGCTTTTGATCTACAACCGGGCAACTCGGCCATCTACTACTTGAAAGCGATGGCATTTCTCGAGCAGACATCATCAACCAAGAAGCTGCAAGAGTACCGCGATAAGAATCGAGAACTGGCCAATGCACAAGGCACCACAGTTGACAAACAGCCTCCCTACTCTTGGGAAGACATGACTCCCCAGGAATTGCCGCTGGCCGAAGTGAAGGAGTATTTGAGCTATACCGCGTTTCAAACGCCACTACTTGCCGAAGCCACATTACGAACTGAATTCTCACTCGATCGCAATATCCGCCAAGTTGAAAGCCCGATCGCTTATCTGTTGCCCGAAATTCAAGCCATCCGCGAACTGGCTCGCCTGCAAAGCATGCGTTACCGCGTGGCTATAGCCGAACATCGGATCGCCGACGCTGTCACTATATTGCAACAACAATTCACCATGGCTCGGCATTTGGGGGCCGATGAATTCGTCGTTTCCAATTTGGTGGGAGCAGCAGTGTCCCAAATCGCGTCGCGAGACATGCTTTACTTGCTACAAGAACCAGACGCACCCAATCTATATTGGGCACTGGCATCTTTGCCAGCACCCTTGATTGACATGAGTCGCGCGCTGCCAATGGAGCGCAATTTTTTGGTCATGCAACTCAAAGCCTTGCAGGACGTAGATGAGACACTGCGCCCAGCAGGTTATTGGCAAGACTTCGTCGATCGCATCTGGCCACAGATAAAAACTCTGGATCTCCAGAGAGGGCTGCAATCCAAATGGATCGGCAATGATCCTCAAGCCGAGCGAGCTGCTTTTGTCACCTCGATTGCCGCTGCTTATCCAGGAGCCAAACGCTTTCTGATCGAAGAGTGTCAAATCGATCAGGCTAAGGTTGATGCCTATCCGACTGCACAAGTTGTGTTCCTGGCGATGAAGCTGTTCAATCAACAATTAGTCGACGATACGTTCAAGTGGTTCAACTTGCCCTTCGACCAGATCCTACAGAATCCCGAGTACAAGCGCCTGAGTGAGACGCAGGCTGCCAGGAGCCAACGAGTGGGCTGGGTCACTTTGCCGTCCACGGAACTTCTGTCGAGCATCCAGAGTATTCACGCTGCCCAAATGCGCGTTCAACAGTTGAGCGGCTTGATACAAACGATCGAAGCCATTCGCATGTATGGAGCCCTGAACGCTGGCAAGCTGCCACCTACTTTGGCTGATCTGCCCTATCCGGTACCCAACGATCCTTACACCGGTAAGCCCTTCCAATACGAACTGAGCGGCGACCAGGCTCTGCTGAGCGGTCAACCCTTGCCTTACATCCAATACCGCTTCCAACTGCGCTTCGCCAAGTAGCCACCACTCCACTTCGATACAGGTCCTTCATCATGTCCTTTGCCATGCTCCAGCCCGTTCGCCATCTACTGGCGCTGTGCGTACTCTTTGTAACTGGCCCGAGCGTCAGTTCGGTAATGGCCCAAGTCACCACCAGTGCGACGGAGGGCAACGAAGCTATCACCCTCTTCTCCAATCCGACTACGTTAGTAGTCGCCCAGGTTGATATGCAGCGTATGAATTTGCCTGCGAATATCCAAGCTGCCATCGCGGAAGACGAAGCTTCGCGGCCGCTGGTCAATTGGCTATCTACCCTGAAAGCTACCTTGGCGCCGCTTGCCAATGAGCGACTGACGCTGATGGTCGACGTTCCCTTCACCGCCGCCCAGGTACCGCTCCGGTTCATCGCCAAGAAACCAGAGTCGCTCGACCTGGCCACGTTGAATGAGAACCTGGCGGCATATCGGTTTAGTCCCGTGGAAGTCCAGGGCAAGTATATTGCGACGGCTGCCGCCGGCGTGTTATCCGAATCCAACAAGCTGCTGGTCAGTCGCGAGCTATTGGCCAGTAGTCCAGAATCGTGGGAACCGGCTATGGACACGGTGAAGGATGCTCCGCTGCGAATACTGCTGGTTCCGCCCGCGTATCTTCGATCGACCTATGAAGAATTGATGCCACGCTTGCCGGATCGTTGGGGTGGCACTCCTATGACTACGATTACAGAAGGCATTCAGTGGTCCGCCCTTGGATTTGACCCAGCCAGTATGAGCTTAAAAATTGTCATTCAGTCAAAATCGTCCGAAGCCGCGCAACGTTTGATGGCTGAGCTGCCCAAGCTGATCAAGGTTGCCAAAGAGAGCGAGTTGCTACAGCGGTACAAGGCAGCCTTGGAATCTTTTCAAGTTGATCCACCAGTCATCAACCAAGACCGTATTGAAGTTAAATTTTCGAATTCGCGACAGCTCGATGTTTCAACGAGCGTAGTTATGGGTCTGCTCAGTTCTATCCTTGACCCATTGAACTCGCGCGAAAAGCAGAAGAACTTCAGACAGTTGGCGCTCGCGCTACACAACTACGAAAGTGCCAATAAGGTACTGCCGCCCAATAAAGCTGCGCGGCGACAAGATGGTACGAGCAACTTCAGTTGGCGTGTTCATATTTTGCCTTACCTTGATGAAGGGAAGCTTTATTCGGAATTCAAATTGGACGAGCCGTGGAACAGCGAGCACAACTTGAAACTGCTCGAGAAGATGCCCGATATTTACGCTGGTTTTCCGTTGCCCACCCTGGCCCCTGCGGCTCGTCGAGGCTTTACGACCATTGTAGCGCCCACTGGTGAGGGTACGATCTTTGGTGGTAATAAGGTCGTCGAGTTTGGCAATGTCCAGGATGGACTTAGCAACACCGTCTTCTTCGTGGAAGTCAAAGCCGAGCGAGCGGTACCTTGGACAGCCCCCTTGGACTATGACTTTCCCGTCGCCAACCCAGCCGACGGTTTGGCCATCGGCCCTGACGGTCAATTTTTATGCGCGATGGGCGATGGCTCGGTGGTGCTGCTACCGGGCAACTTGCCTAAAGAAACGCTTGTCCATCTGTTTCAAATGAACGACGGTCAGGCCATCCAATTGCCATAGTCGCTGAATCTACCTGAGCAGCTCGTTTAACCCGTAGCCGCCAGGCGAGGCGCACCCTCTAACCCAAGCCTGCGTTTACCTGAGCATCTGCATGCTTAAAAAAAAGACTGACCACTGCACGTGCACTCCTGCGATTGCCTAGCCTTCGGCTACGGGTTAAACGATGCATCTCGTTTAACCCGTAGCCGCCAGGCGAGGCGCACCCTCTAACCCAAGCCTGCGTTTACCTGAGCATCTGCGTGCTTAACCACATGACTCACCCCTGCACGTGCACTCCTGCGATTGCCTAGCCTTCGGCTACGGGTTAAACGATACATCTCGTTTAACCCGTAGCCGCCAGGCGAGGCGAACCCTCTAACCCAAGCCTGCGTTTACCTAAGCATCTGCGTGCTTAACAAGAAGACTGACCACTGCACGTGCACTCCTGCGATTGCCTAGCCTTCGGCTACGGGTTAAACGATGCATCTCGTTTAACCCGTAGCCGCCAGGCGAGGCGCACCCGCTAACCCATGTCTGCGTTTACCTGAGCATCTGCATGCTTAACAAGAAGACTGACCACTGCACGTGCACTCCTGCGATTGCCTAGCCTTCGGCTACGGGTTAAACGATGCATCTTCGTTTAACCCGCAGCCGCCAGGCGAGGCGAACCCGCTAACCCAAGCCTGCGTTTACCTGAGCATCTGCATGCTTAACAAGAAGACTGACCACTGCACGTGCACTCCTGCGATTCCGTAGCCGCCAGGCGAGGCGCACCCGCTAACCCATGCCTGCGTTTATCTGAGCATCTACGTGCTCAACAACAAGACTGACCACTGCACGTGCACTCCTGCGATTGCCTAGCCTTCGGCTACGGGTTAAACGATTGGGTCGTAGCGGCTTCTAGCGCTCGCCAGAAGTCGAGCCGCATACCTTCGGCATCGATGGATTTGAAGACTTGGACCTTACGCGGATTATCGGGATATTGCTCGACGTGGTCGGCGGCGTGAATGATCGGAGCGCCGACGAACACCGGTGTAGCCAACTCGGGACGCAGCAAGGCTTCGATTAAGGCGATATCCCACATAACTTTGGATTGACTCTTGGCAGTTCGAGGGAACGTCTCCCAGCGATTTACAAGCAGATCCCACACCCCGCCTTTGCCTTTGAGCTTTTCATCAACTTCGGACTTACCGAGTTTCATGTCGATGCTCACCGAACGGGCCGGCATGTGTATATATTCAACTTGAGATTCGAAAATAGCTTTAACAGCGTGAATGTCATTGCGCCAGTTAAAGATGCCAGGCCCCCATTGACCATCTTTGTAGTCTCCATCTATAAAAGCAAAGGTCACCTTGGGCTGGATCGAAGGATCTAACACAAGTGCTGAAGCCAGATTCGTGCAGGCGCCTAGCGCGACAACCAGCAACTTGTCCTCAGGACTACCGGCATGCGCCTGCTGGATGATCAAACGAGCCGCAGGAGAATCGACCGGTGTTGTGGGCGAAGACATCGAACGATCGGCGCCGACTGGATGGGGAATCCGATCCTTCAGTTTCATCGCCACCAACAGCTGCTCATTGAGTGCTTGGCTTTTATGGACCGAGTCGTTACTTTCGGTGGATCGCGTAAAGTGGGCTGAAGTCACTCCCACCACCCGGAACTCCGGGGCCACCAGAGCGCGAACGATGGCATAAAGATCGTCGATTTCATTCGCCGTGTCAGCATCGACAATAAGTCTCCGGCGCTCTTGGCCATAGCTAAGCGAGCAGTGGGCCACAGCCAGGATTATGAGCATCGCGCGGATAAGATGGATGGGCATCGTCAATATTGTATTCAATAGCTTGTGGTAGCGACGCGAGACAAACGATCGTGGCATTCTAAGCTAGCTGCGGCCGTAACCCAAGTCTGCGTTTACCTAAGCATCTCGTTTAACCCGTAGCCGCCAGGCGAGGCGCACCCTCTAACCCAAGCCTGCATATACGTGAGCATCTGCGTGCTTAACGACAAGACTGACCACTGCACGTGTGCTCCTTCGTTTGCCTCGCCTTCGGCTACGGGTTAAACGATCAAGGCTAGGCGAAATTTTTGTTTCGTTATGGACTGCTGGCGGCATTGGACTGCTAGCGGTCCAAGCACCATCAGGCATTCAGCAGCTCCCAAGGGACGAGTCAGAACATGAGATTTCAACATTTGCTGGCAGTCGCCACTGTCAGTGGCTTACTTACACTCGTCAGTACGGAGTCAGGCATGTCGCAGTCAGCGGAGTCCATCGCGGTCGTTACTTCGTTTGATCGTGAAGATTATCGTGGTCAGGTAAACGTGCGCTGGTCGAGTGACGCAACTACTACTTTTGCGTTCAAAGGCACCGACAAGTGGTTAACATCTGATCAAGTCCGACTGCCTGCTGGCCTGAAAGATATCACGATCGATGGCGCCATGGACTGGACACATTACAGCGAGGGGAAACAAAAGTCGGCCGGCAAATCGACTCGATCGGTCGTCGATCTAACAAAAGCGATGCAGACGTTGCGATCCCAGGAATCTTGGGGCAAACGCATGCAGAAGTTTGTCGCTGCTTTGGGAAAAATCGAAAGCCAATACCCAGATCCTCAAATAGCTCCGTCGGAGTGGATCGAACAAAGCGAACCAGCTATGCCTGCCCAAATCAAAGCCATGGAACAGAAACTGAAGCTTGATCTGCCCCCAGAGCACAAGCAGATGATGCAAGACTACGGAACGTGGTCTCTGGCCGACTCCTTTTGTGTGTCACTTGACCAATTAGATCGATCCGACAAGCAGATGCTTTCGGTCTGGGAATCCCCGGCCTCAGAGTTCGCTTCGCTTTCCGCAGCCACCAAAGAGATCTATCGATCGAGTGTGATGTTGTTTGTCGAAGCAGGAGATGGGTATGGAGCTATGATCTATCGTCCCACGGCTGCTGGTGGCGAGTACTATTGGACACATCAAGATCAGCTCGACCAGCCCCTTAAGTTGATCGATAGCCGAGGTCAAGCCCGTGATTACTCAGGCGCCATGCGATGGTTAATCGCAACACAGGTGCTATTGCAGTATGAGAACGCGTGGCCCGAGGCCGTGTTCATCGACCGCAGTTCACCACAGCCGGTGAGCTATCAACTACGACTCGATTTTCCTGACCTCAAGAAGATCGACGCTCGACTGGAGTTAGAATGGGCCAAACTCGAATGACCTGGGCTATTAACTCCTTCACGTGCCTGGCCTGCGTTTACCTAAGCATCTTCGTTTAACCCGTAGCCGCCAGGCTAGGCGCACCCTCTAACCCAAGCCTGCGTTTACCTAAGCGTCTGCGTGCTTAACAACAAGACTGGCCACTGCACGTGCACTCCTGCGATTGCCTAGCCTTCGGCTACGGGGTAAACGATTAGGAACCCAACTTAGCGCCACGAAATCCGCTTCGTTTCAAACTGTTCGAGCGGCGCTGGTAACTGGGCGCTTTCACCGGTGGGTGATGCTGTGTTCAAATAATTGATGATGAGTAAGACATCTAGCGCCGCCACGACTCCATCTTGATTGACGTCCCACTTGTACGGGGATTCTAGTTCAAGGGCGCTCAGCGTTCGAGCGCCACCGCTGTTCAGCTCGTTGATGACCAGGAGGGCATCGATGGGTGTGACTTGACCGCTAACGTTGACATCTAGAGGGTTGCGATAGTTGTGCCAGGGTGAGGGAAACAGATCGGGCGTTGCTACGATCATGCCATAGGTCAGCGAGCCGCTGGAATCCATGGCCGCTACTCCCAAATATAATTCTCCATCACGCTCGATCAGATCCGTGAAGGTCGGGCTGGTGAAGCTCTGATTCTGTAGAATCGCCAGTTCTGATGCGAGAACCGGAACGTCGACTTCGATGCCTAAAAGACTGGCCAGTGCCGGATCACGAATGATTACAGCGTTCCCAAGATCGGTATCGACCAACATCGCGTACCCAGAAGCTTTCAGCGCCACCAAATTTTCGAAACCATCCTGCGGTACGAGGTTGCCCTGCATATTCCACAAAACGATACGCGATTGTCCCGCAGCGTCGATGGTCGTGCCGGTGTAATAGTCTTGGCTCGCCAGCCGGCTCAGCCCCACGGGTGCCGCAAACGTAGAATCTGTCGGCATAGTCAAAGAAGTTTCAGTAACCACCAGTTCTTGATCCAGCCTGGCAGCCACAGGCACCTCGTTCTCCGCCCCCATAATAACCAGGCCATCCACCGTCACTGCAGCATTGCTGTAAATCTCGCCATTCAAACTAACCGAGTTCAATTGGGCGCCGTCCAATCCAAAACGAACCACCTGAATCAACTGATTGGATTCGTAGGCAACCACCACGGAACCATCCGAATGTTGATATCCGTCCAACGGTACCACGTTCCCAAGCGATATTGGCAGGTCAGGATTCAGCCAGAGAATCGCGTGGGTAACGCCTTCTTCAAACGACGCGAAACCTATCCCAGTATCCGCATCGAAGGCTTTCTCCAGCACCGCATCGACGGCCCCCACTGGCAAGGTCAGCGACTGTGAAGCCGTGCCCAGCGAATGGCCTTGCGGATGCACACCTGTGGTCTTAATCTCGTTATCGGACACGATCGAAAACTGTCGATACTGATCAGTCGCCGTGGACTGAACGCTAGAGGCCAACGCAGGATTGATGGCCACGTCTTTCACGTGCCAGCCAAACGGTAGAAAGGCCTGCGCAGCCATCACGCATCTCAACTCCAGTGCCTCTTGCGATAGGTGCCGCTTCGAAGAGTGCCACTGCGAACCACGGGAATTCATCGTATCGCTGCAATCAAAGGTTGGAGACGGGGATAGAGCAACCAGGCCGTTCAGTTGGCTGGATGTCTGTGTTACCCGACTGGAGCCTCAATCTTGCAGATCGCCCATGAAAATAACCGATCAATTCTCTGGTTTGTCTTCCATAATGGGACTGAACGCGGCGAGTTCACCGTCGGCAGCGCCCAGTTTTTTGGCGCGCTCAAGCAGCTGGCGGACGGCAACTTTAACGGCAGGGTCCAGTGCCTGAATATCCTGAATATCTGAACCGACCATGGCACTGGCCTCGATCAGTAACGCGTTTTTCATGCCCAAAGGCAGATCGGGTAACGCGTCACCCGGGTCCGCTTGTTTAGCCCGCTCAGCTTCCATGGCTTCCAGCAGGGTACGTGCCTCTCGTGCAGTCTCCAGAGCGAGCGGATACTGCTGAGCATCCAAGAATGTACGGGCGTAATCATTGAGCGCGCGTGGGACTTCGACTTGATATTCGGCCACCTCGGATTGGCCAGCGGCTAACTGGCGAGCCAATTCAAGACTCTGTTGTGCCAGCTGTTTTCTAAGGTCCAGGTCACTATCGGTTTGTTGCGTCAGCAGTTCCAGGCGCGCATGCATACTATCGAGCAAGTGCCCGCGCGCAGGCGTGAAGGCAGCGTCTTTCTCTAATATTTGATGGACAATTGCATCGCTGGCATCAAGTGCCTGTAAGGCTTCTGGCCAGCGCTTGAGTTGAATGAAGGTCGAAGCCAGTTCATAGTGATTGAGGGCGACCGGCAGATATGCTTCGGACGAATAGTCCAATTGCTCAGCTTGGATACGCAACGTTTCGGTCGCAGCCTGCAGGGGCTCGATGGCTTCAGTTAGTTTGCCCATATCTCTCAAGACGATAGCGATATTGCTCTGCAGCATGGCCTTCACTTGCTGGTACCTCCGATTGGCTGGGTCGCCAGCGATCAACTTATCGAGCACTGGCACAGTGGCTTGCCATCGCTCAACCAACGGCCCCTGGTTGCCCAGCTCCAATTCTGGACCACCAGAGTTCAGAGCTGCCACGACCAGATTCCATTGATGACTGGGCACACCTGGTTCCAATTCAATCAATCGCTGCGTCTGGGCAATAGCGGCCTCATAGTTGGCTTTGGCTCCAACGTTGTTACCCATGCGGCGTTCCGCTAGCGCCAGATTGGTCAAGACCTTAATCTTTAATTCTCGAATGCGGAGCGAGATAGCGTCGTCTTCTTGTACCTGGTTGAGTAACTCTAACGCATGGCTGAGATGTTGCTTGCTGTCGGCGGCTTGATTCAGATCCAGAGCAATCGTGGCTAGCGTCATGTCGCAAGCGGCGGCGCTGCGTAGATAGGCGGGATGATCTGGATAGTCCCTACGCAATGCCGCAAAGGCATCTCGCGCCTCCTTCAATAAAGGCAGAGCATCATCGCGTTTGCCTACCCACGTAAACGCACTGGCCATGGCAAAAGTGGAACTAGCGAAGCTGGCTCGCAATTCACGTTCGATAGAGCTTGGGCCGGATGCTTGCCGAGCATCCGCCGGGGCATTCGATTCCATCACACTTCGGCACGCAGCCGTCGCCTCTTCCAACATAGGAATAGCTCGTTTGGCTTCGCCCGATTCGATCAAGTGATTGGCCATGACAACTAATGTATCGGCAACCAGCGAAGCACGTTCAGCCGGCGAAATCTCGCTGTCGGGTATAAGATCAATCAGCGCCAGGGCGGCTTCGGTTTCTCGTTCGAGAGCGGCTGTATCGCCCACGCGCATGGCGACTGCGCCCAGTCCCGCATGCGCTCGCGCTAGTTGGTAAGTCAGCGTGGGATTGCCCGTATTAGCGTCCAGAAAGCTACGGAAGTAATCCCGCGCGCGTTCCAACAATTTGCGCGTAACCTCTTGCGATCCAGGTGCCCGCGGCAGAAACTCCGTTTCAGTCGTAACGGCCAATAGAAGTTCATCGGCGGCCTCGATGGATGCCTTCAGTGCGTCTTCGGCCGAACGTTTGGCTGCCGCTTCGCTGGCCACAGCAGTTGACAACTGCAGGTTCTGTTCGCGAAAGATGACCGCCGCCGCAGTGCTGCCGACCATCAACAAAGCGACCAGTCCTACGCAAGCAGTCAACATGGCCGTGAAAGATGGATTGCGACGCAAAAAACGCCACGCTTTGCCAGCAGCAGACATCGGGCGTGCGTGAATGGCTTGCCCACTGGCAAAGGCTCGCAGATCTTCGGCAAACTGTTGCATAGATGCGTATCGCGCGGCCGGTTCCGATCGCATCGCATGCAAACAAATGGTTTCCAAATCAGGGGGAATCGCAGGCGCAATCAGTCGAGGTGGTACCGGTGAGCTTTCAACAATTTGCCTGAGTACTGCCGCCGCTCCACCGCGATACGGGGCGACGCTGGTCAGTAGTTGATAGAGAGTAGCGCCTAGCGAATAAATGTCACTGGCAGGCGTAAGACACGCATCGGCGGTCACTTGCTCTGGGCTCATGAAATCCGGCGTGCCCAGCAGGTCACCGGTGCGCGTAACCTGAGTTGCATCCACATCGGTCTGCCTGGCCAAGCCGAAATCGGCGACCTTGATGCAAGACCAATCGAACGCAAGCAGCAAGTTGCCAGGCTTGACATCGCGATGCACCAGCGACCGCGCATGAGCCGCCGCCAATCCATCCGCTGCAGTAGCCACCAGAGTTGCCAGTCGCTGGTAACTCATAGCTCTTGGGTCCACGCTGCGTTCACTCAGCAACTCAGCCTTTCGGCCTACGGATGGATCGACCCGCAGCGAATTAGCCGTCCCGCCCGAGACGTACTCCATAACCAGGTACAATTGAGGGTTATCGCTCGCCAATGTGCCGAAGTCGAATATCCGCACAATATTGGGATGCTCAAGCTCTGCCAATAAGCGAGCTTCACGCAAGAAACGTTGTCGGTCGCGTTGTGAATCTCTCGAGAGGACTTTGATCGCCACTTCGCGCTGCAAACGCTGATCGTAAGCCAGGTAAACCGATCCTGAACCGCCTGTGGCCAGTAAACGATCGACTACGAATCGATCCGCGGGCAAACGCCGCTGCAAGCCGTCAATGGAGAGTACGTCTCGCGCGAACGCATCGACCGCAGTCGGCTGCACCTGTTCTCGTTGGGTCGTAGGCGGGTCGGTGCTGATAACCTTGTCGGTCGGGCTGGCCGGATCGACGGGCCACTGGTTCAACCTAGAGCGCAGCCGCTCGAATTCAGGTTCGCTCGAGTACACAGCCGCTGATTTGGCGCGGACGCCTTCAGCCAGTAACTGCAGTTCATCATCGTCGCTCAAAGCAGCCAAAGATTGTGCACACCGGCTACAGTTTTGTACGTGCAATACAACTGTAGAGTCCAGCTCCTCCACACCATCTAACCATTGACGCAACTGCCGAGTCGTAGGACACAGATCAGAGCTGCCCGGTGATCCATCGGAATTCATGCTACGCGCAACCTATTAAATGGGAAGGTCGTCAGCTAGCAGGGCCACCTCATATCGCAATCGCTTCAGTACCCGACTGCGAGCTACGTAGATGCGATCGATGCTGGTCCCCAGATCCTTAGCCAATTGCTCTGCGTCAATCTTTTCAATCCAAGACTTTGCAAACATTATCCATGTCTCTTCACTGAAGTGAGGTCTGCTGCGCTCCAGAGCTTTGGCAAATATGGTTTGTTGAAACTGCTCGTTCCACATGCTGTCGGTCAAACTAACGTCCTGATCCAGATCACCCGGCGCGGTGGTCACATCGATCTGCTTCCTGGCAAGCCGCCGAATTTCATTGAGGACAATGCGTGCCAGCCAGTCGCGGAAAAATCCCTTGGTGCGATCATATTCAAAATTGCGAATGGCTTTGGATACGCGCAGCAATACCTCTTGTGTCACATCGGCCGCGTCAGATGATTGCAACTCGCGCCAGCGACAATAGTTGTAGATCAATGGGCTGTAGACATCCACAAATTCTGTCCAAGCCTTGGCGTCGGAATGATCGCGCAAACGCATAACCAGGCTTGGCGGCGTCGGAGCATCTATCTTGCGGCTCAACTGGTTACCCTTCGCGTAGCAAAATCTTGCGCGGCATTCTCCTGGAAACATACATATTGTAGCTGAATTATTTGCAATCTCCTCCGCGGAACATCTTGGAGTTCGAGGATTCGCAGCGAAGCCCCGCTTCGGCAATATCGACCAGGCTGGTCTTTAATCGTTTCTTTCACAAAGTCGGAAATCGAGTGCAAGATTTGAGAGATAGGCAGGTAACTCGGGCAGCCATGACTTTAGCTTTGCTCAAATTGAATCGGTCTCCAGACCACGGTTCTTTGCCAGCGGAAAATCCTGATGCAGCCCGAACACCTCCTCTCGCCCAGCCATCGTCGCGTCTCTAGTCGATCCAACCAAGGCTCAAGCCGCCTCCAGCGCCAGCAACGACGAATTCTATTCGAACAGTTAGAAGCCCGGCGAGTTATGGCCGCGGCACTGCTCGAGAGCACTGCCCTGCCCCTCCCAGAGTACGGGATCGAGCTGGCAACCACTCGTCTGGCTAGTGACAACCTACCTGCCGAAGGTGAAGGCAACGAGCCTGCCACCTTCTATTACAGTCCCAGCATCCCGGGTTACGTCAAGAACAGCAACCATTCCAAACTGTTCGTCGATGACTCCGACATCGTCAAACTGACTGTCTACTCCAATCACAATTGGAAACACGAAGTCTACTTCGATGGCAGCGATGTCGGACTGAGTAGCGATGGCGAAAACGTCGATGCCTTTGCCATTCGCGCCGACGGTAGCCTGCTGTTTTCGACCACGGGACATGCCTACGTCTCCGGCGTTACCGCCGCCTCCGAAGACATCATGCTCTTCCGGCCAACCAAACTCGGCTCACACACAGCCGGCTCCTGGGAAATGTTCTTCGATGGCAGCGATGTCGGACTGAGCAACTGGGAAAGCCTCGATGGCATCTCCGAGTTACCCGACGGTCGACTGATCATCTCTGCTCAACGCAGTGCACAAGTGCCCGGTGTCAGCGGCACCATTCAACCCGAAGATCTCTTAGCCTTCAGGCCTATTACCACTGGCAGCCATACTTCAGGCACGTGGTCCAACTACTTCGATGGCAGCGATGTCCATCTCGGGGGCTGCCTGGAGAACATCGATGGTGTCTCCGTGGATAACGATGGGACTACCATTCACTTATCCACCACCAGCTTGTTTTGGGTACCCGGTCTGCTCGGATTCGGACGCGACATCTTTACCTTCGAAGCTACCCAGTTAGGCTCAACCACTCGCGGCAGTTTCAATACCCCGCTGACGCTCAACGGCAGCCATCGCGGACTGCTGTTCAATTCGATTAACGCCATTCACGTGCCCAGCGCAGCTGTCGTCAATCAACCGCCAGTGATTGCCGCCATCGGTTCACCTTCGATTCCGGAACTGGCCCCCTACTCTCTCCAGCTCGTGGCCAATGATCCCGATACGCCCAACTCGCAGCTAGCCTGGTCGCTGATCTCGGGGCCAGCAGGCGCCGCGCTGAGTGCCACAGGTCAATTCACTTGGGCTCCAACTGAATCCCAAGGACCTGGAAACTTTCCCGTGATCGTGGCTGTCTCCGATGGCAGTCTCTCGGCTCAAGCTACCTTTACGATCTCGGTTACCGAAGTCAATCAAGCGCCGACTATCGCACCACTGGGCAGTCAATCCATTGATGAAGGAGCGTTACTCAGCGTGCAAGTGGGCGCCAGCGACGCCGACTTGCCGGCTCAGGCCCTGACCTATTCGCTCGGACCGGGCGCACCCAGTGGAGCAACCATCAGTAGCAGTGGACTATTTCAATACACACCCACTGAAGCTGATGGGCCGGGCGAGTTGATCGTGCCGGTGATTGTGACCGATGCATTGGGTGCTTCCAGCACCGCCAGTATTTCCATCACGGTGCGCGAAGTCAACCAAGCACCAATCATCGCGCCGCTGGCTTCGCCCACTATCGAAGAGGGCTTCACTTATAACATTCTGTTGTCGGTCAACGATCCAGATCTGCCAGCGCAAACCTTGACTTGGTCGCTGGTGTCAGGCCCCACCGGCGCAGTGCTCAATCCCACCACCGGTCGCTTCGCTTGGCGGCCCACCGAAGCGCAAGGGCCCGGCGTGTTTCCGATCGTGGTCGCGGTTTCCGATGGCGATGTGAGTGCGCAAGCTACCTTCACTATCACGGTTACCGAAGTCAATCAAGCACCGATCATCGCACCGATTGTTTCGCCCACTATCGAAGAGAATGAAACCTATAACGTTTTATTCTCAGTCAGCGATCCGGATCTGCCTGCACAAACCTTGACCTGGTCGCTCGATTCAGGTCCCACTGGTGCAGTTGTCAATTCCACCACCGGCCGCTTTGCCTGGCGACCCACCGAATCGCAAGGGCCTGGCGAGTTTCCAATCGTGGTATCCGTCTCCGATGGGAACTTGAGCACGCAAGCTACATTCACCGTTACGGTTACCGAAGTCAACCAGCCGCCGGTGATTCAGCCTATCAGCGATCAAACGCTCAATAACAATCAAACCCTCAGCTTAGTAGCGGTGGCCAGCGATCCGGATCTGCCGGCTGGTACCCTTACCTTTAGTCTGGTCACCGCTCCGACTTCCGCTACGATAAATCCACAAACTGGCCAGATCACCTGGCTGGCCGATCAAACCGGTACGGTTCCGTTCACCGTGCAAGTCACCGATCAAGGTGGGCTATCAGCTACGCAATCTTTCCAAGTCAATGTGGTGGGCTTGGAACTGCGCGAGCTGGATAACTTTGCCACGGAGTTCATCCAAACGCTGACGTTACCCAGCGCTGCTTCGGCTCTGCACATCGAATTCGAAACGCCCAGCTTCGATAGCACCAGCCAGCGCGATATTCGCGATGCCTTTGAGATCGAGCTAATGGATCTAAACGGCGATCCGTTGGTCTTGCCGTACACCAGTGGCACTGAAGCAAGTTTCAATTGGAGCGAAGGACTGCCGCCTCTTCAAGCCGAAGGTGTCATCGCGAGCATCGCCAATCCTGGCGCGGTATCGTCGGTGACGATCAACCTGGCGGGTCTGGAGACCGGAACACAATTTCAATTGCGATTGCGACTGGTCAACAACGATAGTGACAATGGCACAATCGTGCGCATCAATAATTTCGACTTTGTCACGGCTACCACTGCCCGGCCGGCCGGTGCCACCTTTGCGACTCCTACTAGTCTTGCCGGCGAGATCAACTTCGCCACGCTGCAAGACGTCACCGGCAATTTCGCCCTGAGCTATGGCCGCACGACCCTGGCTGGTGAAAATGACCGACTGCTCGTCGACGTGCAGTTACAGAATGAGAGTTCTCAAACGTTCCGCGATCCAGTGCTGCTGGTTATTAAGAATCTCTCGAGTCTCGACGTAAACGCCTTACGCCCAGATGGCCTAACGCCCGAAGGCCATCCTTATTTTCGTGTTTCCGCTGTCGGTGACACACTCTCGACCAGTCAAACTTCGTTGGCTCGACAGATTGGTTTCTTGAACTCCAGCAACGCTCGCTTTGACTATGAAGTACAAATCCTGGCAGCGGTCAATTCGGCGCAGGGTAACTTTGTTAGTGTTCCATTGACGAGTATCGAAGCGGGTGATGTCTACAGCTACATCGCCCAGGCGAGTGATGCAGATGGTGATGCGCTGAGTTACTCAATTGCTGCTGGAC
Source organism: Rania fehmarnensis (assembly GCF_056494185.1). Classification (NCBI taxonomy): domain Bacteria; kingdom Pseudomonadati; phylum Planctomycetota; class Planctomycetia; order Pirellulales; family Pirellulaceae; genus Rania; species Rania fehmarnensis. The sequence goes on along the minus strand of NZ_CM151398.1, from coordinate 794,808 downwards.
CGAGCGTGGCCTCGATCGATCCGGCGACGGGCCAGTTGACTTGGACTACGACCAGTGGCGATGTGGGCCTGCACCGCATCACCATCCGCGCGACCGATACCTTTGGAGCATTTATTGAGCAGACCTTTGATTTGCAAGTATTCTTGACGCTGCAGAATCGTCCACCAGTGTTTACGAGCGACCCAGTCACCGATGCGATCGCTTCGAGCGGCTTTGAAATCAGCACCGTGGCCACGGGCAACAGGACAGCCGGCGTGAGTGTCATCAGCGGATTGCAAGGACCGCGGTTGGTATCCATCAATGCCGGCGATCAGTCGGTCAGTGTGCATGCGGGCCAGAACAATGATCGGTTTGATGATACGACCGTTTATTCCACTGGTGAACCCAAGCCGACTGGTGCTGTGATCGACGTGGGCTATACGGTGGATGTGGGATTGCCGCCGTTCCTTGTTTCGCAAGATCGCAATGAGGTCCTGGGCATGGATCAAGGCGATCTCAATGGCGATGGAATTCTGGATTTGGTAGTGATGACTGCGAGAATTGAATCGACAAAAGCGCAGGGCCAACGCAACTACATTGAAATCAACCGTATGCTCGGAGATGGGGACGGCAATTTCGATGCACCAACCGTGATCGCTTCGATTCCGACGAATAGCTTTACAGACTCAATAAGCCAAGCCAAGCTTCTAACGATTGCCGATATTGATGGCGACGGCCGTATGGATGTGACTGCACTTCAAGAAACCACGCCGCGATTGGTTACCGTTCGAGGACTGGGCGACGGTAGCTTCGAGCCAGTCGTGTTCACTACGCTGGCTACGCCGCTGAACGACTACCGATTGGTGGACCTTGATCAAGATGGCAACTTGGACATCGTCGGACGCACTACATCGTTTGTTGATTTGGGTTGGATGCGCGGTGCCGGCAATGGCACTTTTGCTCCTTTTGTGCGACTAGCAGTCGGGGGAGGTAGTTGGGGACTAACGAGCTCGGATCACTCGCGACCCTATGGTTTCGCTGATATGGATGGTGACGGAGATATCGACATCGTCAATAGCCAAGGTATCGGCGCTAACATCGTCACCTGGCTGAATGATGGCTCGGAGAATTTTACAGTTGGGGCTACGATCGATCCGCCTGGCAGCGGAAATCGTGGTGCATATGTGTTGCACGTTGCCGATTTTACCGGTGATGGAAGGTTGGATATATTCACGATCAATTTAAATCCAAGCGTGGAACGTGTTGAACTGTTTATTAGAAGTTCAACTGGTTTGAGTTTCACCCCGCAACTGAGCGCCGATGTATATGACCTTGCAGGAAATTTGGCAGGTAGCGATCGACCTGTAGACATCGACGGAGATGGTGACCTGGATTTCATCATTGCCAACAATATCGACTCCAACCCGACATCACCTCAAGTCTTGGTCAACGATGGCACGGGACAATTCAAGCGAACCGATTACCCGATGGCCGATTTTCCAGGGCATATTCTGGCTACGGCAGGGACCAACCGCGATGTTGCGCGGGGAGCGATGTTTGGGGACTACAATCGCGACGGTGTGATTGACTTCTCTTACATGACGTCAAATGAAGATGGTGGCTATGACTTCAACGGCGTTGGAATTCGCCTGGGAACGCGGCCAGGTGAGTTTGGTGCCACGCGAACTGTTGAAAACATGACCCTCAATTTTAACGATCAAGAAGTCCACGCAGCAGATTTCAATCTTGACGGTAGGATGGACCTGCTCACTTTGAGCAACGCGCGGATGTCGCTGGGAAATGGCGATGGTACCTTCCAGCCCTCCTTTCCAGCCACTTCGATCTCCGCAGGTTTTGACAATGGAGTTATTGCGGACTTTAATTTGGATGGCATCCCTGATTATGTCGCTGGACGTGCGGCGGGCAGCAGTGACACCAGAAAGTTCTACGTCGCATTGGGGAATGGTGACGGGACATTTGATGCAACCTTGGGACCTGTATCACCCGGACAATTTTATCAATACTCAGACATTCGAACGGCAGATTTTAACGGCGATGGCTATCTGGACTTGATTGCCAGAGCTTCCGTAGAGAGGTTTACCGATGTTTATCTGAACGACCCCGCCAATCCCGGTACCTTCACTGGCTCGTTTCGCACTGTGACTACGGTTCAAGGTGTCAATGCGACGGGCTTTGAGCAAACAATTGCCACGGGCGATTTTGATAGTGATGGAAAAGCGGACTTCGTCACCGTTGATCAAGTGGCCGGCCAGCCGCTCAAGCTGCAGACATTTTCAGGCGATGGAGCCGGTAACTTTACAGTCACCGGCGAATCGTTTGCCTTCGACGACGCGATGTTTGCGGTCAATTTTTACTACCCCTATGTGCTGCAGTCTGGGGATGTTAACGGCGACGGTCTACTGGATGTCGTTTCCTTCGGCTCGTATGGGTTCATCATTCATCTCGGTCATGGCGACGGTTTGTTCACCTCCATTGATCACTATCCTATAGAGAGAATCAATCCAGCTAGAGCGAAAACGGGTTTCTTGGTCGACTTCAATCAAGACTCGCACCTTGATCTGATTCATCATTCGTTTAATGAAACGCTTTCGATTCGACTTGGAAAGGGAGACGGCAATTTCGCCGAGCCGCAACGTGTCGGCACGCTGGGCGGTGGCGATGTCCTGACCTTTGCAGACTTTGATAACGATAGCCATTTGGACATGGCCGTAGTGATGACGCAAGCCGACAACTATAGCAACGAAGATGTTGTCTTCTATTACGGCACTCGCAATGGACTCATCGATCAACTCGCTGTCGACCTCGATGGCGATGGTAATGAAGAGGTACTAGCGGTCAACGAAGCCAACGATCGCTTGAAGATTTTTACAGGCGACAATCTCGATCGCTTGAATCGTCGCAATGACTTGCTCACCGGACGAGCACCTCAAGCGGTCGCGACAGGAGATCTAAACCGCGACGGTCGCCCAGAGATCATCACCGCCAATCGGGCTGGTCGATCGATCTCTGTCTTTAGCGGATCACTGGCCAGCGGTTACACATCTAGTGAAATTCTCGTTGGCAGCGCACCGATCGATGTGCTTACTCGCGATATCAACGGCGACGGACATACCGACGTACTTGTCCTGGATGAAGTTGCCAATGCCATCTGGGTTCTCAGCGGTAGTGCGAGCGGTGCTCTATCAACTCCAGTAGCTATCACTTTAGGCGACAAACCAGGCAAATTCACCGTGGCTGATGCAACCGGCGACGGACAACTCGACGCAGTCATCACACTCCCCGACTCCAATCGACTGATGATCCTGAGTGGCATAGGCTTCCAGCCTGTGGGCGCACCCATCTACGTCTCTCTCACTGATTCACCTGGCGATATCCAAGTCACCGACCTCAACGCCGACGGCAATCCCGACTTGGCTACTACGTTACCAGGCTCGAACGTCCTGAGCGTTCTCTATGGTCGCGGCAACAATCAATTTGCCCGAGCCCAAAACATCTCAGTCGGCGACAAGCCCACGCGAGTCACTCTGGCTGACGCTGATGAAGACGGCCGCATGGACTTGATCGTCGCCAACTCGGGCGATAACACGGCTAGCGTCATCTACAATCGCTTCGATCCTAACGAAGTCTATCGCTACGACTCCGATGCCATTGATCCCGACAACGACACACTTACCTATTCGATCGTCGATGGTCCCGGCGGTTTGATTATCAACAGTACAACTGGTCAACTGCTGTGGGCCGCTTCTCCCGATCAAGTCGGCGAGCACACTGTGACGATCGCCGCCAACGATGGTCGCGGTGGTATCGCCACGCAGTCGTTCAAGATCGATGTCCAGCCTGCTCGCGACAATGCCTTGCCACTGATTGCCACCGAGCCCAACACAAAAATGGGTGCTGGCGAGACCTTTACTTATCAAGCCACTGCGCTGGACAATGATCGAGATACCTTGCGCTATAGCTTGATCAATGCGCCTGCGGGTGCCACCGTTGATCCGACCACTGGCAAAGTCACTTGGGACGCACGAGCCGATATGGCGCTGAGCCTTGCTCCGCATGGAATCAACAGCACAGGTCATGTTGAAATCGAAGCTCACCCGAGCCTTCAACCGACCAGTCTCACGGCCGAGGGATGGTACCACTTTACTGGATTGCCAGCGAGCAATGGGCGCTCCAACATCATTACTTCGGGGCCTGCCACATCAACTGGCACGTCCTATACTTTGTACAACTCTGGCAATACATCCCTACGATTGGAAATCGATTATCCATCGCCCGCAGCAACGTTCACTTACAGCATCCCGTACGTGCCTACTGCTAATCGTTGGACGCATTTTGCCATCACTATCGACGATTCCACACGCGCGGCCAAGATCTACGTTGACGGGGTGGAACGCGGTTCGACTACCATACCCGCTCCGCTAGTCTACAATCCGACTGAGAATTACCGCGTTGGCGACAGCAGTGTCTTCTTCACGCGATCAATCATCGACAACTATCGCTTGTGGAATGTCGTTCGTACTCCAGCAGAAATCGCTGAAGGTCTGTCGAGGCAGTACGATGGCGATACACGCTTAGTGCTGGACTATCGTTTCGACGAACCTCAAACACTAACCGTTCGCGACTTTTCACCCGCAGGTAACGACGGTTATCGCACGGCCAATGGTCTGCTGCCAGTGTTCGTGCCCGGCCTGGCCGAGACCGGCAGTCATCAATTCACCATCGGCGTCGAAGATGGCCGCGGCGGCTTTGACGAGCAATCTTTTACGCTCGATATCCTGCCTGAACTACGCGGCTCAATACGCGGTCAAGCCTTTGATGATCTCGACAGCAGCGGTGCGCGCAATGGCACCGAACCTGTTCGCCCCGGCGTGCACTTGTTTATCGATGCCAACAACAATGGCTATCCTGATCCAAGCGAATCGCAAACCACCACCGATGCCAGCGGCAACTATCAATTTAACGGACTTTTGCCTGGTGAATATGCCGTTCGCGTGTCAACGTTGGCTGGCTACCAGACGCCATCGCCGGGCAATGTTTCGGTGACGCCCAACACAAACAGTGTGGTTGATCTGGCGATGGTGCAATTGGCGTTGGGGCAGGTCCAGGGGCAGCTTCGCACCGAAGAGCTCGATGCGATCGCCTATTGGAAAGTCTTTGCCGATTTAGATAACGATGGCCAGCTCGACGCGGGCGAACCAACGACGATCAGCGATCGCAATGGAAACTTCGCGCTTGGTGGACTGAGCGCTGGCACCTATACGATTCGCGCAGAATTGCCAGCGGGTTGGAGTGTCGCTAACGGAACGAATGGCCAGACCGTAACACTGCCTGCGAACTCCATTTCGACTGGCAATAACTTTACGCTTGAACCCACCAATTCTTCGGCTGCCGGTGGCTTGAGCTTTGTTACTACGCCCACACTATCCCTGGAGGCTCGACAGACGTTTCGCTATCCATCGGTAGCGATGAGCATTCGTAACGATGCACTCCGTTATGACCTAGCGCTAGCTCCAGAAGGCATGTCGATTGATCCAGTTACGGGATTGATTGGGTGGCGGCCAGCGATTGCACAAGTCGGCGAGCATCCAGTGGTTGTGCGTGCCATGAGCGCTGCTGGATCCATTGCTTTGCAAGACTTTACCTTGACTGTCACCGCTCCCAATACTCCGCCCATATTGACGAATGAGTTTCCTGGTACAGCCTACGTCGGACTTGTCTATGCCGTGAATCTACTCGCGCAAGACTCCGATTCCCAAGCGATCACCTTCAGTCTGCTGAGCGGTCCAAGCACTGCCACGTTGAATGCAACGACGGGTGAACTGCGTTGGACACCCACGTTGACTGATGTGGGTAACGCCACCTTCTCGATCGAACTGCGCGATAGCAGCGGTGCAAGCAGTGTTGTGAGCTCCTCGATTGAGGTGGTCAATTCACAGCCTGCTGCCACGCCATTTTCGATCACGCTCCCGCGCACCCAAGTCGGTCTGGGGCAAAACTACCTGGCCCGAGTCCAGGGTACCGATGCTCTGGGTCGACCGCTGACATGGAGTTTGTTCACGGGGCCGACGGGTTTACTGGTAAGTTCCAGTGGCACGCTCGAGTGGACACCGGGTAATGACGACTTCGGCGCGCACTCTGTTGTGCTTGAGGCCACCGCTGTTGATGGCGCTACCCAGAGCAGTTCCTTTACATTGCAAGTCGTGGGACGCCCGGTGAACAGTTCACCAAGCGTGACTTCGACACCCACCACTTCCACTACGCTGGGCAGAGAATACCAATACGATGTCCAGGTGGTCGATAGCGACACAGATCCACTGTCCTACGCTTTGTTGAATGCACCGGTTGGCATGAGTATTCATCCATCGCTGGGCACTATTCGCTGGACGCCTGCTGTGGACCAATTGGGCGAAAGCGATGTATCGGTGCAAGTAACGGATCCAGATGGAGCTACGGCGACTCAAAACTTCAAAGTCAAAGTATCGCGCTCAGGCGGACCTCCAGCCATCACCTCCGTCCCACCCACCGAAGCGTCCGTGGGTACGGGATATTTGTATAGCATCGTAGCTCGCGATGCCGAAGGTGACCCGCTAACCTTCCGCTTGTTGGCCGCACCAGTTGGCATGACCATCGCGCAGACCACCGGCGTGATCTCCTGGACACCTCAAGCCGGTCAAGTGGGTCAGCAAGATGTGGTCATCGAAGTCAGCGATGGCATCGGCGGCGCGGTCACGCAAGCCTTTGCCATTCGCGTGGCCGCCGGTGCGCCGAACTTGCCGCCGGTGATCAGCAGCAATGCGCCACGTTTTGGTTCCGTGGGTGCGGAGTATAGCTACACACTGCAAGCGACCGATCCTGAAGCGACAGCGATTGTCTATTCACTGGGTCAAGCACCCGTGGGTATGACCATTAATCCAGTGAACGGTGCGGTCGCTTGGACGCCTGCCGTCGGGCAAACGGGCAAGTTTGTGGTGACGCTGATTGCCACAGATGCAGGTGGCGCCAGCGCCATCGAATCATTCGAGCTGGATATTCTGGCCGCCAATAGTTTGCCCACGATTATCAGCACCGCTCCGCAGGAAGTCACCGCTGGCGCCCTCTTCACTTATCAAGTACTTGGTCGCGATGCCGACCTTGACTTACTGCGATACGAACTGACTACAGCACCAGCCGGCGCAACCATCGACAGCTTTGGCAAGATCAGTTGGCCAACTACCGTCGCGCTGATTGGCCCACACAACTTTGCGTTGCGCGTCAGCGACTCACGCGGCGGTGTCGTCACGCAAAGCTTTACGTTGAACGTTATCGAAGATGTGGTAGCTCCCAGGGTCAGCGTCATCGAAAGTCTGGGCGATGCCAATCGCAACATTTTGCCATGGCAAGGTCCATTCATCGTTTATGTCCGCGCCATAGATAACGTGGCGGTGGCTTCGCTAACGCTCTCGGCTAACGGTCAAGATATCGCGCTCGACGCTGCCGGAACCGCTACGTTTACTTTCGAAGACTGGGGCTTCCAAACGATCAATGCCACCGCTACGGCAACGGATACCAACGGTAATGTTACTACGCGCACTATCAGCTTTGACTACGATATCCCCGAAGGTTGGAGTGGTGCCGGTACGGAAGACATTCCCGTCGTGACTATCACCAGTCCAAGCGATACAGCTGCGGCATTTGGGCGAGTCGTCATCAATGGTACGGCCACCAGTCCTAACTTCGGCAGCTATACGCTCTCCTATCGTCGCTTGGAAGGTGTTACCTACACACAGTTCTTCGAGAACACGAGCGCTGTAGCCAATGGTCAGCTGGGTGTGTGGGACACGACTCAGCTAGTCAACGGCGAGTACGTCCTGCGCCTCGAAGCACGTTCCAATAACGGTATTGTCAATGTCGTCGAACATAACGTGGGAGTCAGCGGCAATTTGAAGCTCGGCAATTTCAACTTGAGCTTTACTGATATGGTTGTGCCGATTTCAGGTATTCCGATCGCGGTGACTCGCATCTACGATTCGCTCCAGGCAGATAGTACCGATGACTTTGGTTACGGCTGGCGACTCGAGTACCGCAATACCGATCTGCGCGTGGGGCTGCCCAAGAGTGGACTGGAAGACATCGGCATTTACACACCACTACGGTCGGGAGTAAAGGTGTATTTGAATGTGCCCGGCCAAGGTCGTCAGGGCTTTACCTTTGATCCTGAGAATCGCGTCCTGCCTGGCTTTGGTGGTAACAATCTAGTCTTGGCACGACCACGCTTCACACCGGATCCAGGTGTGACCAGCTCGCTTAGCACCGGTACCAGCAGCTACTTACTAGTTAACGAACTCGGTGAACTCTTTGCACCAGGTAACATTCCTTACAATCCAGCTTCGCCCGACTTTGGCGGCACTTACACGCTGACCACGCGCGATGGAATTGTTTATCGCATCAATGGCGCCGATGGCAAGCTTAACTCAGCCACTGATGCCAATGGCAATCGGATCACCTTTACCGAGTCCGGTATCTCCGGCGATACGGCTAGCAACATCGAGATCCAGCGCGACGCGCGGGGACGCATCACCTCGATTATCGACCCCGAGGGACAAGCAGTCCGCTACGCTTACTCGGCTGCCGGTGATCTGATCTCTGCAACCGATCGCAATAACAACACGGCCACCTATCAATACGATCCTGCGCGACCCCATTACCTGTCCGCGGTGCTCGATCCGCTAGGCAACACCGGCATACGCGGTGAATACGACAGCCAGAACCGATTAATTTCACTGACCGATCCAAGCGGTAATCGGCTGAACATTACGACTCAGCTAGATAACAGCAGCCAGTTGGTCGTGGATGACCTGGGCAATGCCACCTTGTACGTCTACGACAACCAAGGCAATACCAGCGCCGTCACCAACGCGCTGGGCAATACGACGCTCAGCAACTACGATGCCCGCAATAATCTCTTGGCCGAAGTCGACGCGCTCGGTCGCGAAACTCGCTACACCTACGATGCGTTTGGCAATGTGCTGTCCATTACCAATGCGGATGGCGGTGTAACGCGTACCAGCTATATCAATGCAGCTCGCGGACTGGTCGGCTCGGTCACCGATCCACTGGGTAACACGACGACCTACACATACGACGCCGCCGGTAATCCGTTGAGCTCGGTAGATAGCACCGGGGCCACCGCCATTTCCACGTACGATGCTCGAGGAAATCGCACGCGTTTCGATAACCCGGTCAGCGGCACAGTGACGACTACCTACGATGCCAATGGCCACGTCGCTTCCGAGACCAACGCCCTGGGTCAACAGCGAACCTTTGTCACCAATCTTCGCGGCCAGGTTACTTCGCGCAGCTGGACGCAGACGATCGAAGGCACACTGACGACGCTGACCGAGTCCTTCCAGTACGATGCCAACGGCAACTTGATTCGTCAGACCGATGCCTTGGGCAATGTAACTCAGTTCACTTACGATGCCAACGATCGCAAGACCAGTAGCACAGACGCGCTGGGCCGCACCACGCGCTTCAACTATAACAATCGCGGTCTGCTGGTCGAGATCGTCCATCCCGATGCCACCCCAGCTACGCTGGCCGACAATCCTCGCGAGCTGTTTGAGTACGATGTTCTCGGTCGCAGAGTGGCAACAACTGATGAAGCCGGACGCACGACGCGCACGGTCTACGATGCAGTGGGCCAAGCCCTACAGGAACTATTCCCGGATGACACGCCAGCCAACCAGACCGACAATTCGCGCACGACGTTCCAGTACGACGCAGCCGGGCAATTGATTGCCATGATCGATGCCAACGGCAATCGAACGGAATATGAGTACAACGATCTGGGCAATCGTACGCTGACTCGCGATGCCTTGGGCAATGAAACGACGGTACAGTTCGATGCCCAAGGTCGACGTACTCGTGCGACCAATGCTCTGGGTCAAACGACCCAGTACTTCTACGATGCCAGTGGTCGATTGGTAGAAACTATCACCGCCGATGGTGCACGCACGCGGCAAACGTATGCAGCCAATGGACTATTAACAGCTCAGCTCGACGCAAGCGGCCAGGCGACCAGTCTTGAGTATGACGCGCTGGGCCGAGTGGCCCGCACGATCGATGCAGTAGGGGCAGTATCTGAGTTCACCTATGACGAGCGCGGCAACCTCGTGACAGTGCGCGATGCCAACGGCCAAGTGACTACGTATCATTACGATGCGTTGTCGCGCCAAGTCGCTGAGCAGAAGCCGCTGGGACAAAGTGATCGTAAGAGCTTTGATGCTGTCGGCAATATGATTGCTTACACTGATTTCAACGGTGCGCAGCATACCTATGCCTACGACGAGCGGAATCAGCTGACGCGCAAATCGATCGCCGGTCAAGCGGACGTGCTGAAGAGTTACCTGGCCAACGGTCTGTTGGCCGCCGAGACCGATGCTCGCGGGACCACGGTTTATAACTACGATAGCCGCAATCGTCTGATCAGTCGCATCGATCCCGATGCGACCACGCTCAGCTATAGCTACGATGCCGTGGGCAACCGCACGACGGTGACCTCGATCGCGGGCAGCACCAGCTACGAGTTTGATGCTCTGAATCGTTTGCAATCGGTAACGGATCCAAATGCGGCTGAAACGACTTATACCTACGACGCGATTGGTCGGATTACCCGTATCAACTTTGGCAATGGAACCCTGGAAGAGCGCGATTACGACGCGGCTCACCGCGTAGTGCGTATCGAGACACTGCGAGGCGCTACGACGCTCGAACGATTGCTGTATACCTATGATGCCAACGGCAACCGCACGGCGGAGACTGATTTAGCTGGTCGCCGCACCGTGTATGTCTACGATGCCGAAGATCGCCTGGTCCGAGCCAGCCAATTCGCTGCTGGTAGTTCTGTGCCAAGTCAAGTTACCAGTTACGCTCTTGATGCGACCGGCAATCGGCTACTCCGTGTAGACTCAGCGGAAGGCACGACCAGCTATATCTACGATGCCAACGATCGACTGCTGACCGAAACGACCGGTGGTGTCACGACAACGTATGCGTATGACGCCAACGGTAACCTGCTCAGCAAGACGCAAGGCACTGCAGTCACTCGTTATCAATACACGGGCGAGAATCGCTTGTTATCGGCGGACACCGATGGCAATGGAGTTGCCGAGGTTGTCTACCAGTACGATTCGCAAGGCAATCGCATTGCTCGCACCGAAAATGGTGTCACGGTACGGTACCAGGTCGATACCAATCGGGCTCTGTCGGAAGCTCTAGTTGAGTATGTGGCCGGTACGGGCGTGGTTACGTCGTATACGGTTGGTCACAAGCTGATCTCGCAGCAGCGCGGTGCGACGACGGCCTATTATCATGCCGACGCCCTGGGCAGCACGCGGCAGCTGACCGATCAAGCAGGTAACGCAGTAAAGACCTACAGTTACGATGCCTTTGGTCAAGTCGAATCGGAGACCGGTTCGTTCACCAACGATTTCCTCTATGCCGGTCAGCGCCGCGATCCGACGACTGAGCTCGACTATCTGCGCGCTCGCAACTACGACGCGGCGACGGGCCGCTTCACGAGCGTCGATCCGTTTGCGGGCAATCTGTTCTCCGGCATAACGCGCCATGATTATGTCTATGGCAATGCCAACCCGCTCAAGTTCGTCGATCCGACAGGTCGCTTCTCGATCACCGAGTTCAGCTTTGTGAACAATACGCTGCTGGACATTCAGACTGCGTTTATCTCCGAAGGCTTTGCAGCGTTCAAGCGGGTTGGTCGCATCGCGGACAAGCTACTGTTGCCGGGAACCGTCATGCAGAACGTGGGCATGGACTTGATTGCGTCGAATAGTCCATCGGCCGTCTATGGGTTCAATATGTTTATGATCGGGACACAGATGCGGGCGGCGGGGCTGGACTTTGTGCGCCTGGCGGTTGGTGCGATCTATATCAACACAGCTCGCGCGGCTACGACGATCGAAGGCAAGATTGGCCCGATCGAATTCGAGCTGAGTCTACTGGGTGACGTGTTTGAGACCGACATCGACGTGGATGGATTGCTGGACGAGTTCATCGCCAGCACTGAAAGCGTCTTAGAGGTCAATGGTTTGACCGAGTACATCGTCGATGGCACCGGACCGTTTGAATCCGGACTCAACCAGTACTTGGGCATAGCCGAGGAAATACTGGGGCTGTGAGATGTGAGGTGCAATGTGTAACTCAACCGCAACGCAGGGCTGTTTTGTTTAACTGAAACCGAAGCCGAAGGTTTTGATGTTGCGCCTTTTGAGTGGCCATCGTCGTGCGGTCGGTGATTTTCCTCGGGCGGCGATCACTAATGGTGCGTGGTTTTGAGTGAATTGATCGAGTACGAAGAAATCCAAACCTAACTCGGCTCGGTCACTTCTCAGACTGTTTGGTGACAGCAAACCAGAAAGGTACGGTGCCACCAAATTGCCAATTTTTTTCCGAGTATTTTCGTACTCGTACTCGTACTCGTACTCGATCGGTTTACTCGGACACTATCACTGAGCATTGACCGCCGGCTGATGAGTTGGCTGGTTTGCGTTTCGGCGTTGAGTGAATCGATACTTCTTACCAGTTTTTCTTGCAGGTGAGTGCAAGATTCAGCTACCAGGCAGGTAACTCAGGCGACCAGGTCTCTATTCTGGGCCCACCGCCGGGCCAATTTGCTTGAGCCCCCTCATACGGTAGCTGCTGATGCCTCTTCTTCCACCGCGATCCTCCGCCCGTTCACGTCCCTCTGCTCGTCAATCGCATAAGCGATCCATCCACCTAGAACAGCTCGAAGCTCGCCGCGTCATGGCCGCTGCTCTGCTTGAGAGCCTTTCCCTGCCCAGGCACGATTACGGTATCGAACCAGCCATCGCCCAGATGGCCACCTTGCCTATGCCTGCCGAAGGTGAAGGCAACCAGCCTGCCACCTTCTATTACAGTCCCAGCATCCCAGGTTACGTCAAGAACAGCAACCATTCCAAGCTGTTCGTCGATGACTCCGACATCGTCAAATTGACCGTCTACTCCAATCACAATTGGAAACACGAAGTCTACTTCGATGGCAGCGATGTCGGACTGAGTAGCGATGGCGAAAATGTCGATGCCTTCGCCATTCGTGCCGACGGTAGCCTGCTGTTTTCGACCACGGGACATGCCTACGTCTCCGGCGTTACCGCCGCCTCTGAAGACATCATGCTCTTCCGGCCAACCAAACTCGGCTCGCAGACAGCCGGCTCCTGGGAAATGTTCTTCGATGGCAGCGATGTCGGACTGAGCAACTGGGAAAGCCTCGATGGCATCTCCGAGTTACCCGACGGTCGACTGATCATCTCTGCTCAACGCAGTGCACAAGTGCCCGGCGTTAGCGGCACCATTCAACCCGAAGATCTCTTAGCCTTCCGGCCCATTACCACTGGCAGCCATACTACCGGCACGTGGTCCAACTACTTCGATGGCAGCGATGTCCATCTCGGGGGCTGTCTGGAGAATATCGATGGTGTCTCCGTGGATGACGATGGGACTACCATTCACTTATCCACCACCAGCTTGTTTTGGGTACCCGGTCTGCTCGGATTCGGGCGCGACATTTTTACTTTTGAAGCTACCCAGTTAGGCTCAACCACTCGCGGCAGTTTCAATACCCCGCTGACGCTCAACGGCAGCCATCGCGGACTGCTGTTCAATTCGATTAACGCCATTCATGTGCCCAGCGCAGCTGTCGTCAATCAACCGCCAGTGATTGCCGCCATCGGTTCACCTGCGATTCCGGAACTGGCCCCCTACTCTCTCCAGCTCGTGGCCAATGATCCCGATACGCCCAACTCGCAGCTAGCCTGGTCGCTGATCTCGGGGCCAGCAGGCGCGGCGCTGAGTGCCACGGGTCAATTCACTTGGGCTCCAACTGAAGCTCAAGGACCTGGAAGCTTTCCCGTGATCGTAGCTGTCTCCGATGGCAGTCTCTCGGCTCAAGCTACCTTTACAATCTCAGTTACCGAAGTTAATCAAGCGCCCAGTATCGCGCCCATTGCTTCGCCGACTATCGAAGTCAATACAACGTATAACGTCCTTTTGTCGGCCAGCGATCTTGATCTGCCGGCTAATACTTTGACCTGGTCATTGGTATCCGGTCCACAGGGGTCTGTAGTCAACTCTACGACTGGCCGCTTTGCCTGGCGACCTACAAGCGCGCAGGGAGCTGGCGTGTATCCGATCGTGGTAGCGGTCTCCGATGGCAGCGCGAGCACGCAAGCCACTTTCACGGTGACCGTTACTGCAACCAATCAACCACCCAACATCGCGCCGATCGTTTCACCGACCATCGACGAGGGCACCACTTATAACGTTCTGTTGTCCGCCAGCGATCCGGATCTACCTGCGCAAACCTTGACCTGGTCGCTCGATTCAGGGCCCAACGGCGCAGTGCTCAATTCCACCACCGGTCGTTTCGCTTGGCGGCCCACCGAAGCGCAAGGGCCCGGCGTGTTTCCGATTGTGGTCGCAGTTTCCGATGGCAGCTTGAGTACGCAAGCTACGTTCACCATCACTGTAACCGAAGTCAATCAAGCGCCGATCATCGCACCGATTGCTTCGCCCACTATCGAAGAGAATGAAACCTATAACGTTTTATTCTCAGCCAGCGATCCGGATCTACCTGCGCAAACCTTGACATGGTCGCTGGTGTCAGGACCCACCGGCGCAGTGCTCAATTCCACCACTGGTCGCTTCGCTTGGCGGCCCACTGAAGCGCAAGGACCTGGCGAGTTTCCTATCGTGGTCGCAGTATCCGATGGCGATCTGAGTGCGCAAGCTACCTTCACTATTACGGTCACGGAAGTCAATCAAGCACCCAGCATCGCACCGATCGTTTCGCCCACTATCGAAGAGAATGAAACCTATAACGTTTTATTCTCAGCCAGCGATGCGGATCAGCCTGCGCAAACGTTGACATGGTCGCTGGTGTCAGGCCCCACCGGCGCAGTGCTGAATCCGACCACCGGTCGATTTGCTTGGCGCCCAACCGAATCGCAAGGACCTGGCGACTTTCCGATCGTGGTCGCAGTTTCCGACGGCAGCTTGAGTACGCAGGCCACCTTCACGATTACCGTGACCGAAGTTAATCAAGCACCAATCATCGCGTCGATCGCTTCGCCAACGATCGAAGAAGGCGCCACCTACAACGTTCCGCTGTCAGCCAGCGATCCTGATTTGCCTGCGCAAGAGTTGACATGGTCATTGGTGTCCGGCCCCAGTGGTGCAGTAGTCAACGCCACCACCGGCCGTTTCGCCTGGCGACCCACCGAATCGCAAGGGCCGGGCGTATTTCCAATCGCCGTAGAAGTCTCCGATGGCAATCTGAGCACGCAAGCCACGTTCACCGTCACCGTGACCGAAGTCAATCAGGCGCCGGTGTTCGTGCCCATTGGCAATCAGACGATGAGCAACAATCAAACCCTCAGCTTATTAGCGGTGGCCACGGATCCGGATCTGCCGGCCAATGCACTTACCTATAGTCTCGTCACCGCTCCGACTACCGCCACGATAAATCCTCAGACCGGTCTGATTACTTGGTTAGCCGATCAAACTGGTACGGTCCCGTTCACGGTTCAAGTCACGGACAACGGCACACCAGCTCTGTTCGATACAGAGTCGTTCACCATTATGCTTGCTAGTTGTTCGTTCGATGCCGAGGCTTATACCTTCGGCGAATCGGGCGGTAGTACAAACCCAGGGAGTGGTTCGATTGCGGGGTGCGGTGTACAGTTGGTCGAAGGAGATTCGTTTGCAGTCAATGCGAGTGTGGATGTTACGATTCCCGCCGAGCCTTCGCATTTTGTTTTCCGCTACAGCGACCTCAATTTTGATAATGCCGATAACCGTGGCTTTGTAAATGACGCTTTCGAAGTCGCCATTGTTGATGCCGCAGGAAACTCACTGGTGCACGCAGTTGAGCCAGGGCGTGACGCGTATTTCAATGTTTCGGAACAAGCGTTAACTCAGGCTGGCGTCAACGCGCAGGTTACCGGCAACGAAGTCAAACTTGACCTCTCCCATATTCCTGCTGATACTGTCGCAACGATCATTTTCCGGCTCGTCAACAACGATGCCGACCAAACGACGGGCGTGCGTATTACGCCCGTTTCTATCACGCCTGGCGCATTGGGCACACCGAGCGGTCTTGTTCCGCCAGCAATCGTGGAAAATCCGGTTGTCAACCTCAACGCATTCTCCGACGTTACGCCGAGCATGGCGGTGCACTACGGCAATTCATCGTATAACCCTGCGAGCGGCTCGTACTTCGCCAACTATTCGCTTCAGAATTTAGCCAACTACGCCATTGATGGTCCGTTTGTGGTGATCGTCAAGAATATTAGTTCTGCCGCCGTAGCGATCGTCGCTCCCGATGGATTTACAACTACTGGCGAGCCTTACTACATTGTAAACGGTTCCGAAGTATCCGCCGATGGAAGCTTGGCTGCAGGTGCCGCTAGCTCTAATAACGTCCTCGAATTCCGCAACGCCACTGGCACTCAGTTCTCTTATGAGCTGCAGATTCTCGCTTCACCGAATGCAGCCCCTGAATTTGTCAGCACACCAATCATTCTGGTCGAAGCCGGACGATCTTATGCGTACGCTTCGCGAGCCGTTGACCCGAACGCAAGCGATACACTTACGTACGAACTGCTGGTTGCGCCGAGCGGCATGTCCATCGACCCTGCTACAGGCTTGATCAATTGGTCTACGCAAACGGCCAGTATTGGTAACAACTTGGTTCGCATCAAGGTAAACGATGGTCGAGGTGGAGCCGACGAACAGGCATTTGCCGTTGAAGTTCGTACCGTCGTTCCCAACCGCCCGCCCGTGATTATCTCAACGCCAGAAGTTACGGCCTATGTCGCCAGCGCCACTTATCAATATTCAGTGAATGCGATCGATGCTGATGGGGACGCAATCACATACAGCCTCGATGTTGCACCGGTCGGTATGTCTATTATTCCGACGACCGGTCAGATTACTTGGCACCCCACGTCAAGTCAACTTGGCGTTCACACCGTTCGAGTCATTGCGAACGATGGACGTGGCGGCACCGCGACTCAAGAGTATCAAATGCGGGTTCTACAGGATGCGGAAAACAACGCGCCGGTGATTGTCAGCGACCCCGTCGAATCACTATTTGTTCCAGGCTTCTCCAATCCCGCTTCAGGCACCGTTTCGCCCCAGCGAATCAGCTTGGATCTTGGCAACGGACAATCATTTGACGGCACCGTCTCGATCACTCTACCCGACGACGCAGCTCGCTTTGCGGATATTGTGTTGGCAGTCGACGAATCGGGTTCGATGGGAGGTGACCAAGCTTGGGTGGCGGGAATGATTCCACTGCTTGACACGGCCTTGAAAGCTCAGGGAATTGGCTCAGATACCGCCCATCCCAATCGCTTTGCCGTTATCGGATTCGGCGGTGGGCGCGATGGCATCACCGTTGGGCACTTCCTGAACCAGGAACAGCCGACAAAATACACGCTCTACGGCCCGAACAATACGGTAGTGGCATCGGGGTTGTACAACGAAGTCGTACCCGAAGAGTTGCTGAATCTCGCGTTGCCTGACGACGGTCGCTATGTCTTAGTAGTCGAAGCGGCCAATCCAACGGATCTGGCTGCCGGAATCGACATTGGCATCGAAGGCAAATTGAGCGAGGGAATCCGCCAAGAATCATTAATCCTCGGTACCTTGGTCAATGATCGCCTTTCGCCGGGACAACCAGTTCAATACTCATTCTCGCTAACGACTCCGACGCTGTTGTATTTCGACTCTCTAGAGAAAGATTCGCGCATCCAGTGGACACTACGCGGTCCGAGTGGGACGCTTGGGAGCTCAATTGACTTCGACAGCTCCGATGTCTCACTAGCAAACCCTGTCTACGACGCGGCGGCAGGTGCGTACACACTCACGATTGATTCGAACGTCGATGTTGCTGCGGATTACCGGTTCCGCGTTCTCGATCTCTCAGCAGCACCACAAATTACTTCGGGCGACTTGGTCGCTGGTGAGTTCACTGAAAAGAATGAAACTTTTGCCTATCGATTGCAAGTCCCGGCTGGCCAGCAATTCGAATTTGTCAACACGATCACGGCAGCTCATGCCGGCAGTAAGTGGCGATTGATTGGGCCTGAAGGCAACGTCGTGACTCTACCCGGCAATGTTCCCTCGCGATTGCTCGGCGTCAATCAGCCGAAGTTTAAACTGGCGACCGGTGGTGAATATTTCCTTTTGTTGGAAGCGGCACAAAGCCCGAGGGAAGGGAACGCAGCTCTCCGAGTCCCATCGAGATTCACTTTCACCGCTACCATCGCCGATCCTATCCCGCCCACACCTCTTGCATTGGGCGACTCAGTCAATGGCGTAATCGCTTACGTAGGCGATTTCGTCGAGTACTCGTTTAGCTTAGCAGAGCGAACCAATTTGTACCTAGATTCGCTAGTTGCCAACGGCATGACCTGGACGCTAGCTGGTCCTGCAGGCACGCGCTCGGCAATTCGATTCGACCAAACCGATTCGTTCAATAGTGCTGACCCTGTGCTTGACCTGGTGTCAGGTGACTATCAGTTGCGCGTCGATAGCAATGGTTTGCAGGGACCTTTTGCATTCAGACTGTTCGATCTTGATACTGCCAACGTCATTACTCCGGGCACAACCTTCAGCGGCGAATTGACGATACCCAGTGAAACTGATTTCTATAAATTCAACGCCAGCGCAGGCGATGAGTTCACCATCGATGTGGTCACGGCCAGCGATGCAATCAACACCGAATACAAAATCTACAACGCGCACGGTTTGAAAATCTTCGAATCGAGCCGGCACACAGATGCTTCATCCATCAAGATTCCAGTCTCTGGAGCTTACTACCTGTTGGTCGAAGGTTGGGGTGAAAACGCCGGTCTGGATACGTATTCAATGAACGTGGTTCCGATCGTTACCTCAACACTACCACTTTCTTTTGGGACAGCAGTCAACGCAGCGATCACAACGCCCGGCCAGAAATTCGTCTATACGTTTAACCTTGCTAGCGATCGTCAGCTTTACTTCGATGCCCTCACGAACAATGCAAACTTGGTTTGGTCGCTTGATGGCCCAACTGGCAATATCACTACCAGTCTCCGGTTTACTCAGAGTGATTCGAACGATCGTGTGGACGCGTCGATCGATGCCCGCGCAGGAGATTATCGCTTAACTGTGAATGCTCTCGCCGACAATCTCGGCAATTTTAGTTTTGCAGTTTTAGATCTATTCAACCCAGTGCATTCAACCGCCGTCACGCCAAGCCCTGGAATCGCGAATCCAGCGGTGACGATTACTCCAACATCAGGCTTGCTCGCGAATCAAACCGAAGTATTCCGCTTCAATGCAATAGCCGGCGATGTGTTCTCATTTGTGACCACTGTGGTCGGTACAACGCAAAGTTATTATCGCATTCTCGACAGCAATGCAGTTGAAGTTATTCCACGGACGGCAATTGCCACCGATCAGCTAAACAAAGTTTTTAGTAAAGGTGGAACCTACTACTTGCTCGTTGAAGGCAGGATATCGGACACAGTGGTCGACAACTGGTCCATGGCTATGAATTACGTTCAAAACAACGGACCCACAACTTTCGGTGGAACTCCGCTAGTTTTGGGAACGGCCACCAGTGGCAATCTTTCGGTTGCAGCACAAGTCGACTTGTACAAATTCAGCGTTCCAACTCGTGGAAATTATTACTTCGATTCTCTGACAAATGTTGGAACCATTCGCTGGGACCTGATCGGACCAACAGGGACGTTGGTTTCGAATCGCCCCTTTAACGCGACTGACGCACAGAACCAAGCGAACGTTGCCTTCGATCTAATACATGGCGACTATCAGATTCAGATCGATGCTACTAGCGGAACGCCTGGAGCGTACAACTTCAAATTTGTCGCCTTGGAAGCCGCTACTCCCATCGCGTTTGGGACACCCTTCGGCGGGAATCTAACTCCGCCCAACGCAACCGATTTTTATAAATTCAACGTCGTTGCTGGAGAGCAATTCTATTTTTCAGTGGAAGCAGCCAGCGATGTCGACAACTCCGTCTATCGCGTGATTGATCCGTTTGGTCAAACTGTTTTCACAGCCAATGGCCTACGGAATTTCGGCCCTACGACACTGGATTTCAACGGCACTTACACGCTGCTCGTCGAAGGCGAGCGCGCCAATACGGGTATTGATACCTACAGCCTCAATGTTCATAAAATTCCAGTTGCCGCTGAAACGCCGCTTGTCTTTGGGGCTACGCTCGCCAATTCCTTCACCACGCTTGGTCAATCAGCGGTTTACACTTTCTCAATAGCTGACCACACACAAGTCCACTTTGACTCGCTTACCAACTCAGCAGTCTACAACTGGACATTGACGAATGCGTTCTCGACGATTGTCAATGCGAGGCGTTTCGATCAAAGCGACTCATCCAATGTTGCGCAAAGTGTGATTGAATTGCCGCCCGGTGAGTACCGACTAACCGTTGCTGGCATAGGGGAAACTCAGCCTTACTCCTTCCGCTTGCTTGATATTTCCAGTGCAACAGCCATAGCATTGGACACACCGACCACTTCGATTCATGCCAACACGAAGTCGACTCAAGTTTTCGATTTTCTGGTCGACGCGGGCGACACACTCTTCTTTGACGCCCAGGGTGCGACCGGCTTTAGCACCTCGGCAACTTGGAGATTGATCGATCCCTATGGAAATGAAGTCTTCGAGCAGGCCCTTACGACCGACTCTGGCTTGCTGACACTGGAGCATGGTGGCAGATATCGCATCCTTGTCGAAGGTCGATTCAGCGATACGGGATCCAACGGCCAATTTGTTTTTGAAGTCGTCGATTTGGGCAATAGCCTCGCTCCCGTCGCTCCAACCACGCTCATTCTTGGAACGGTCGTCAATGGGAGCATTAGCAAGAGGTTTGAGACCGATCGCTTCACGTTTACATTGAACGAAAATGCGTTGGTATATTTCGATTCCCTGACGAACGACGCGACGTTGACATGGACACTTGAGAATGCAGCTCGCACGTTAGTAGCCGGTCGAAGTTTCGAATCTTCGGATTCGTCCAGTAATGCCGCACCGGTGCTGAGCCTCAAAGCTGGCGAGTACACGTTGAGCGTGACATCATCCGAGATCGAGCCCTATAGCTTCAGTCTTCAAGACCTTTCAATGGCGGTGCCGGTGGTATTAGGCACGCCGTTCACTGCTGAATTGAATCCCGGCAGGCAGACTGACATCTATACATTTACAGCCAACGCCAATGAGCCGATATTCCTAGACGTAGTAACAACCTCGAGTGCTGGTTCAGCCTACGTGCGCGTCGTCGATCAATTCGGAGCCGTTGTCAAGCAACAAACGAGTTTAGCTGACATCGAAACATTCACACTCCCTGTGACCGGGACGTACACGTTGTTGGTCGAGGGCTTGCGTACCGTCACAGCACCCGTGAGCTACGAGATCAACCTGATTCCGCCTTCCAGGCTTCAAGTGCCTCTGGTAGTCGGCGAAACGCAGGCAGGATCGATCGCTGGGATTGGCGATGTCGTCGAATACGCGTTCAATCTGCCCAACCAGGCGAACTTGTACTTCGAC
Organism: Rania fehmarnensis; assembly: GCF_056494185.1. Taxonomy (NCBI): domain Bacteria; kingdom Pseudomonadati; phylum Planctomycetota; class Planctomycetia; order Pirellulales; family Pirellulaceae; genus Rania; species Rania fehmarnensis. The sequence goes on along the minus strand of NZ_CM151398.1, from coordinate 773,163 downwards.
TCGCTCACGAATACTTCAACTACCACTTGGACCTTGGAGGGTCCGGCAGGAGTCGTAGTTAGCAATAGGCCATTTGACCTTAGCGATTCGTTTAATTTTGAGACTCCGCTGCTGTCTCTGCCTGCTGGCAATTACAAATTGACGGTCGATGGAACTGGCGAAGCCGTAGGCAATTTTTCGTTCCGGATGCTGGATGTCGCCGCCAATGCCACTCCGATTGCTTTAGATTCCAGCTTCAGCGATACCTTATCTATTCCCAACCAGACCAACATCTACCAGTTTGACGCGATTCTTGGTCAGAAAATCCTCGTAGATTTTATGGCAGCGAGTGATACAGACAACTCACTCTATCGCATCTTCGATCCGCTCGGAAACGAAGTGTTTGAACTGCGAGATTTACTCGATGCCGAACTCAACGCATTGCAGCGGACGGGTTCGTACACCCTACTCGTCGAAGGCTGGCGAGCGAACACCGGTCTGGACACCTACGAATTTGCGATTCGATCGCGAAACACTCGCAGCGAATCGCTCACTTTAGGTTCAGTGGTAGCCGACACATTAGCGATTGGAGAAGAAGTCGAATACTCAGTGACTATCCCGAATGATATGTTTGTGGTCTTCGACTCACTCACCAACGCATCGCGACTGACTTGGTCCATCGCCGGGCCAACAGGCCAGGTGATTTCGAACCGTCCATTCAATTTCTTTTCAACGACCACGTCCGCGTTTGAGCTTCGCGCTGGAACTTACGTGTTGTCCGTTGATGGTGCCACCGATTTTTCCGGTGACTTCGGATTCAGCCTGACTGACATCGCGACGGCCACGCCTTTGACACCTGGAATACCGATTGTTGGCACTCTCAACCCTGCCGACGAATCGCAACTGTTTAAATTTAACGCTGTGGCTGGTGACAACTACTCATTCGATGCAATCTCGGCGACGAATAATCTGGGAGCTTACCGTTTGATCGACCCCTATGGTCGCGTTGTATTCTCGCAGACCATCAATGGTGATCGACTGAATGTCGCGTTGACCATGACAGGCAGTTACACATTGCAAGTCGAGGGTCGATTTGATGCGACTGTGCCAAATGCCTACCAACTGAATGTTTTGTTTAACAGTAATACGCCGCCACCTGCATTTGTCGGTGCTACGCTCGTGCTAGGTGCGACGCAGTCTGGCAATTTGTCAACCGCCGCGCAAATCGATTCCTATCGTTTCACACTTGCCGACCGCTCCCTAGTGCACATGGACGCGTTCACCAATAGCAGCACGGTTCGTTGGTCACTCCGTGGACCGCGTGGTGTCGAAGTTACCAATCTCGCATTCACGTCTACCGATTCGTTTGGATCGACCACGTCACACTTGAATCTATTCCCGGGCGAATACCAACTTGATATTGCCGCAAGTAGCGGAACACCCAGTGCATACGCATTTGCGCTTCGCGACTTTGACGATGCGATTCCCGTTACACCAGGTACTGTATTTCCCAGTGTGCCCGAGGATACGATTGGCGTAGAAACGGACCTCTACAGGTTCAGCGCATTGGCAGGCGAGCGTTACCTGATTGACATCGTTTCGACAGGTGCAGTGAACGACGCGGAATTCAAACTGATCGATCAGTACGGCACCGTCATCAAGACTTCTGTCAGCGGGCTGCGAGACTTGGATCAAGTGGTCATACCGCACAACGGAGTCTACACGCTGTTGGTCGAAGGGCGCGTAAGTAACACAGTGCCCGACCAATACTCTGTAAATATCGTGCCAATCCTGACAACAACCAGCATACTCGCACCGGGAGTTTCCACCGTTGCCACGTTGACCAGCGGTCAAGAGAGAGCGTATACGTTCTCGATCTCTTCACCATCGCTAGTCCTGTTCTCGCCGCAGACGAGTTCGAGTCTTGTTCAATGGTCGCTTGTTGGAGATGGTGCTGCCTCTATCGTTACGTCGCGAGAGTTCGATGATGGAGTTTTTTCGCTTGACTTGCCAGTTGGCAACTACACGCTCAGCGTTGATGGTGTGAATGACTATGCTTCCGCTGCGAATTTCACCGTGTTGGTGGCAGATAACACAAATGTGCTCGTCAACGATGCGATAGCAAATACTCAGTTGTCCATGACGAGTGCGGCCAAGATCTATCAGTTCAATGGCCTGGCTGGCCAACACTTTGCCTTGCTGCCCGATTACAACTTGCAATTCGGTGACTCGGCGCGAGCAGCCGTAACGGCAGGTAGATTCGTGTCGAACGCCGACCCAGAAGATGGTTGGTCTGGAATCGACGTGGCAGTGCGGGCGAATGTGTTCCGCGAAGGAGCGGCGATCAACTACATCGTCGTGACTGATGAGGATCGCGATATTCAGGACGACAACCTGGACTTCGCGCAAATGTTCGGAAACTTATCGGCCCAAAGCGCTCTTCTGAATATGGTCGTCGCCAATACCTTGCGTGACTCGACCAATGCGCAAGTCATCGGTGTGGACAGCAATGGCGTCGCTTACAAAGCCGATGGCTCCGGCGGGTTCACCACGTCCAGCGGTGGCTTTGCAGTCAGTCCTCAGATTTCCGTCCAACAAGATTACATGGATCTTGCCTGGGCGCTCGACGGCGCCGTCTGGGATTTGAATTTGCTGCGCAGCGGCGGCACAAATGCTCAGTCGTTTACCAATGCGTTTATCGATGTGAAAGTCGCCGAAATTCTTGAGCAGACATCCTTGCGATTGATAGCCTCCGATCCGTCAGCTGATTTTCAAGTCATTACGCCGGTAGGTGGAAAGTACGATACGATTACAGGCGGCCAAACCTACAATTTCGATGTGCATGTTGGGAATGGTGATCGTCCACAGTCCTACGACCTGCTGTTTAAGCAAGGCCAAACCGTGGGATCGATTCCTGTTTATATCATTTCGCCATATGAATACGGCGCAATAGCAGTTGACTCCGATGGCGACACACTGACATGGTCACTCGTAGAAGGGCCTGTCGGACTAGCCATTGATGCCACCTCAGGCATTCTGGCCTGGGGCGTTGATAGTGTTAGCTACGGGCAACATAGCATCACGGTTCGAGTTGAAGACGGTCGCGGTGGGATTGATGAGCAGTCGTTTGTACTGGATATCAACGGTGGTCAAGCTGCCAGTATTGATGGGCAAGTTTATGACTCAAGCGTAACAACCGATGCCCAAGTTCTGCCTCCGAATTCTTACCTCTCCGTTTTGGACAGTCCAATCAGAGGCAATCTGCGATTTGTGGTTGAAGACTTCGAAGATGGTCTCAACACGCCTGGCGTGAGTCTATCTGGCGGTAACTTGACTTCACAGGTTGCTAGCCGCGCATTCATCGACTCAGTTGACGCAGACGATGGTTCGATTGATGGAAACGGAAACGGAGGTGATAGCTGGAATTTTCAAGACGGAGACCTTGGCATCACGATTACCTTTGATGAAACGGTGCTGGGCCAATTGCCGACAGACGCTGGCGTCGTATGGACCGATGGAATGGGGGAAATCACGTTTCAGGCATTTGATCGGCAAGGAAACTTGTTCGCTGAAATTTCCGGTGACTTTGCAGACGATCTTTTCACTGGCGGCACTGCAGAGGACACTTTCTTTGGAGCCACGAATCCTTTTGGAATTTCTGCGATCAGGATTAGCAACGCAGAAGGCGCGATCGAGATTGATCATGTGCAATACAGTATCTCCGACTTGCCTGTCGCCGATGTCCGCCCGTGGACAATCTATCTCGATCAGAATCGAAATGGTTTGCGGGATGACGACGAGCAGTTCACTGAAACAGATTTATCAGGGAAATTCACTTTCGAGAATCTCAGTGCTGGAACGTATGTAGTCGTCCAACAGTCAAAGGCCGGCTGGCGGCAGTCGATTCCTGCTGATGGCATCTACGAAATTACAATCGGACAAGGCGAAGACGTTGATGACTTGCTGTTTGGGAATCGTCCGATTCCGCTTGTAAACTCCGATCCGCTGATCACGAGCACTCCGCTTCAGACGATTGTGGCTAGCGAAGACTACCGTTATCAGCCAACGGTTACCGAACTCGACGGCGACACGTTGGCTTTCGACCTGCCGCTGGCTCCGGCTGGCATGGCAGTGAATCCTCGCAATGGAAGTATCTCTTGGACGCCAAAATTGATTCAAGTTGGTCAGAACAACGTACTGCTGCGAGTTCGTGACGGGCGCGGTGGATTCGATCTGCAGTACTTTACGATCACTGTCGCCAAGCCGAACACCGCGCCCATCATTACGTCGACTCCACCCTCGGGACCAGCCGGCGTGGGACTGCCGCTTGTCTACGATGTCAACGCCATCGACGCCGATGGTGACTCGCTTACGTTCACCCTCAGTTCCGCTCCGATCGGCACGACCATTGATGCAGCAACCGGTATCATCCAATGGACGCCAACACCTGGGCAACTGGGCACACAATCGTTTACAGTTTCGGTCAACGACGGGCGCGGATTGACCGCCGAGCAAGCATTTGTCTTAGCGGTTCAAATCAATCCTGCCAACGCCGATCCTATCTTCTTGTCCGAACCGCCTGTCGAAGTGCGTTTGGGTGATGTCTATCTGTATCGTCCCGAAGTCTTAGACGCCAATGGCGATCCGCTCGACATTTCGCTAGCTGCAGCACCGGCAGGTATGCAGCTGGTCGACAATTTGATCAGTTGGACGCCCAGTCCAAATCAATTGGGAAATCAGACCGTGCGTATCCTGGCCAATGATGGACGTGGCGGTATTGTCTCGCAGGAATATACGATTCGAGTTTCTACTCAGCCGATCAATAATCCGCCAACCATCACGTCAGTACCCATCACTTCGGCCGTAGCCAACATCGCGTACCAGTTTTTGCCAACCGCGAATGATCCCAATGGCGATAACCTGTTCTGGTCGCTCGAAGAGGGCCCAGCAGGAATGTCGATGGACCCAATTACTGGCCGAGTCGATTGGCTGCCTACTATCGACGACCTAGGCCCCCACGTAGTAACGATTCAAGTGATCGATACACATGGAAGCGGCGTGCAGCGAACCTTCACGTTAACGGTCCGCGCCGTCAATACCCCACCAATTATTTTGTCGACGCCTCGCACCGACGCCGCTGTAGGGGCAACGTATCTCTATCAGGTCACCGCTCAAGACGTTGACCAAGATCGATTGACCTTCTCTTTGGCCAATGCTCCCAGCGGAATGACGATCGATGCAGATACGGGACGTATCGTTTGGACGCCAATCGCTGGTCAAGCCGGTTCACAAAACGTCTCGGTCATTGTCCGAGACAGCGCTGGTGCCACCGTCGCGCAGACTTACTCGATCGCAGTAGCCGCCGGGCAGCCCAATCAATTGCCGGTCATCACATCGTCCGCAAAATTCTATGCAACCGTTGATGCAGTTTACAGCTACGATGTCGATGCAATTGATCCCGATGGTAACGCAATCACCTATTCGTTGCTCACTAGCCCAGCGGGCATGAACATCATTGCTAACAGCGGTCTGATTACTTGGACACCAGGCTCCGTGTTTGTCGACCCCGTACTCGTCGAAGTTTTTGCTCAAGATCAATCTGGCGGCGGTAGCGTACAAGGTTTCGGAATTCGAGTTCAAGCAGCGAACAACGCGCCGGTAATTACATCCACTCCACCGACAACTCTTGCGCCCGGCCAGTCGTTCCGCTACGACATTCTCGCGACTGATGCTGATGGCGACGCCTTGACCTATCAGTTGGTTAATGGACCGACTGGCATGTTGATTGATGGAGTCGGTCGCATGTTCTGGATACCAACCGCCGATCAAATCGGCAGCAACGCTGTGGAAGTCAGAGTCACGGACACTCGCGGCGCGTCGGCCACTCAAGCGTTTTCGGTCACCGTCGCTGCTGACACGACCGCACCGCAAGTCGCGATCCTGCTCAGCCGCAATCCAGTCAACATCGGCACGCAAGTCGACATTCGGGTTTCCGCAGTCGACAACGTCGGTGTCAACTCCATCGTCCTGACTGTTGGCGGAGTCGCTGTACCCTTGGACTCACGAGGCATCGCGAGAGTACAGATGAACACGCTTGGTTCCGTCACTGCTAGCGCAATTGTGACCGACGCAGCCGGTAACTCAACGACGCAGCAAATCGAGATCTTGGTATCGGATCCAAACGACGTAAATGGCCCGACGCTTTTAATTACGTCACCTGTGGACGGTGGAACGATCACTGCTCCCACCAACGTCATCGGCTCCGTCACGGACGCCACCCTAGTCTCTTATCGCCTACTGCTGGCCGAATTCGGCTCCAGCAACTTTAAAGTCATCGGCAGTGGAACCCAAAACGTCAACAACGGCGTCCTTGGTCAAATCGATCCAACGCTATTGCAGAATGGTAGCTATGTCTTGCGGCTAGAGGCGTTCGATGCGGGAGGAATAGGGAATGTTGTTGAACAAAGTGTAGAAGTTAGTGGTGAACTGAAACTGGGTAACTTCCAACTCTCCTTCACCGATCTCGTCCTCCCGATCTCGGGCATTCCGATTGCTGTCACCCGCGTTTACGATTCGCTTCAGGCCGATCGAAGTGCAGATTTGGGTTATGGTTGGCGGCTCGACTACCGCAACGCCGACCTTCGCGTAGGTGTTCCTTCCAGCGGCTTAGAATCCAGTGGACTCTACTCACCGATGCGAACGGGTGTCAAAGTCTATCTGACCCTACCGGGACAAAACCGGCTGGGCTGGACCTTTAATCCGTCGATTCGTGTCTTGCCAGGATCCGGCGGAAGTCTTGTGCTGGCTTCGCCTCGATTCACGCCAGATCCAGGCAATACAGCCGAACTTTCAGCAGGCAGTGGCCAACTCTTTGTCAACGAATTTGGCGAGTTGTTTGCAGCGGGCAGCATCCCGTGGAATCCCGCTTCACCGGACTTCGGAGGTGGCTACACCGTTCGTACTTCGGATGGACGAAGCTACTTCATCAACGGCAGGACCGGCAAGATTGACTCCATCACTGATGCCAATGGAAACCGGCTTACACTGAATGATGCTGGCATCAGTGGAGCCGGTGTCTCGGTCACCTTGGAACGCGATCAGGCCGATCGCATTACCGCGCTCGTCGCTCCCGACGGGAGTCGCATCTCCTACCGATACAACTCGGCTGGCGACCTGGTATCAGTCATCGATGCCAAGGGCAATGCAAGTCAGTTGATCTACAGCTCCACTCGCCCACACTACCTGGAATCCGTGATTGACCCGTTGGGCAACACCGGCGTCCGTGGCGAATACGACGCCAGCGGTCGCTTGATTTCGCTCATGGATTCAAGCGGCAACAGCCTGGCGATCACCACTAATCTCGGCAACAACTCGCAAGTGGTTGTCGATGAGTTGGGCCATCAGACGATCTACCAATACGATTCGCAAGGCAACACCACCTCAGAAACGAATGCACTTGGGCACACGACTGCCAGCACATTCGATTCCAACAACAACCTGCTGACGAAGACGGACCCACTCGGTCGTGTAACCACTTACACCTACGACATCTTCAACAATGTCCGAACTGTCACCGATCCGTCTGGCGGAGTAACGACCTTCACCTATGCAGATGCCAGGCGAGGGCTCGTAAGAACGATCACCGATTCCTTGGGGAACACTACAACCTATACCTACGATGGTAAAGGAAACCCAATATCGGTCACCGACTCGGCTGGTCTCTCTTCCACCAATACGTTCGACGCTCGCGGCAACTTTGCCATTCTTGATAATCCAGTTCAGGGTGCTGTCGCGTACACTTATGACTCGCGAGGAAACGTAACGTCGACGACCGACGTGGCCGGCAATGTCAGAACCTTCACCCACAACGACGTCAACCAGGTCACGTCTCGCTCTTGGATTCAAACAGTTGCAGGCGTAGCGACGACCTTGACGGAGCAACTCGAATATGACCCGAACGGAAACTTGATTCGCTTCGTCGACGCTCAAGGCAACCAAACGCTCTATGCCTACGATGCGGCCGACAATCTGATTGCCGAGACCGACGCGCTCGGACGTGTCACAAGATTCGTGTACAACCCGAACGGCGATCTGATCACGAAAATCTACCCCGATTCCACTCCGGCCGATCTGTCGGACAATCCTCGAGTCTCCTTCGACTATGACGAACTCGGTCGTATGATTTCGGAATCCGACGAACTGGGACGCGTCACCGAAACCGTCTACGATGCGATAGGACAAGCCATCGAAGAGCTCTTCCCGGACAATACACCTGCTGACTCGTCGGACAATCCGCGTCGAAGAATGGAATACGATGCGGCAGGTCAAATGATCGCCACCATCGACGAAAATGGTAATCGAACTGAGTTTGAATACGATCTATCTGGAAACGTCATTCTGATTCGGGATGCACTCGGTCGAGAGTCCACTTTCGAATATGACGCCCTGGGACGTCAGACTAAGGCCAAAGATGCCTTGGGCCACGAGACCTCTTATGAATACGATCGAACAGGCCGAATGACGGTGACGACCTACGCCGACAATACCAAGGCCAGGTTCGTTTACAGCGGTAGTGGATTGGTGCTGTCACAGATCGATCAGAATGGACACGCGATATCCTTCGAATACGATGATCAAGGGCGTGTAGCGAAGGTGACGGAGTCGAATGGAGCGGTTACGGAGTACACCTACGACGAGGTCGGAAATCTCATCACTCTGGAAGATGCGAACGAACATGTCACCCTCTACCAATACGACGAATTGAACCGCCGCATCAGCGTGGTACGGCCGCTTGGCGAAAGCGACCTGTCCGAATATGATGCCGTGGGCAATCTGGTGTCTTACACCGATTTCAACGGCGACGTCCAAACCTTTCAATACGATACCCGTGATCGACTGACTCGCAAGGCCATCGCTGGTGAACCCGACGTTCTCTTCAGCTACCTATTGAATGGGCTGATCGCTACGGTAACCGATGCGCGCGGCACAACCAGCTACACCTATGATGTTCGCGACCGCCTGATCAATGAGACGCTTCCGGATGCATCGACGCTCGTCTACACCTATGATGCGGCGAGCAACCTCCTGACGCTCAGTTCGTTGGCTGGAATCACCCAATACGAGTACGATGCACTCAACCGCATCCAACTCGTCACGGACATCGACGGTGGGAACACGAACTACACCTATGATGAAGTGGGGCGGCTCACCAGTACCACGTTCGCCAATGGTGTCGTCGAATCGAGAACCTACACTGTCAACGGATACGTGGCTTCGATCGAAACGTCGCTCGGCGCGACCATCCTTTCAAGACTCAGCTACACGCATGATAGCAAGGGTCAAAGATTGTCAATGACCGAGCTCAGCGGCCGACGAGTTGAATACCTCTACGATAACGTCGATCGCCTGATTGCCGAAAACACCTTCGAAAGCGGCACGACTGTCGCCGACCGAACTGTCACCTACTCCTACGACGACGTCGGCAATCGATTGCAGAAGGTCGATTCAAACGCCGGAACAACGATCTCCAGTTACGACGCAAACGATCGGTTGCTATCGGAGCTAAACGGAACGACGACGACCACCTATGGATATGATCTCAATGGAAACCAAAACCGCAAGTCCGTTGGTACGAACACGACGCTGTTTGCCTATTCGCCTGAAAATCGATTGCTGAGCGTCGATACCAATGGGGATAGTGTGCCCGAGATCACCTACAACTACGACACCTTCGGAAATCGAGTGTCGCGTACCGAGGCTGGAAACACGGTCTACTACCAGGTGGATACCAACCGCGGGCTGGCAGAAGCGATGGTCGAGTATTCGCTCGGAGGATCGGTCATCACGTCTTACACGATCGGCAACTCGCTGATTTCGCAACATCGCGGCCCGGAAACAGCCTATTATCAGGCCGATAGTTTGGGAAGTACTCGGCAGTTAACAGACGAAAGTGGAGCCGTGTTGAACGAGTACACCTACGATGCATTTGGAGCGGTGATCGCTCAGACGGGAATTTTTGAAAACGACTTCCTGTTCGACGGCCAGCGTCGCGATGCAACGACGGGACTCGATTATCTACGCGCTCGCAACTACGATGCCTCCACCGGTCGAATGACCGGAGTGGATCCCTTCGATGGCTCCCTACAACGTCCCGGCAGTCTTCACAACTATACCTATGCAGGCAATAACCCGATCAACGCTAGTGACCCTAGCGGTCGGATCACGCTGGTCGAAATTCAATTTAGTTCCAATTCGTTGTTGACCATTCAAAAATCGTTTGCAACGGCAGCGAACGACGGTCTCAAGCGAGTGGGCCGGATTGCAGATAAACTTCTGTATCCCGGGGCGCAAATGCAAAACATCGGAATGCAAATCGCGTTCTCGCAACGATCCGACCGAGATCTTGGATACGAAGTCTATCTAGCCGGAACCATGTTCTGGGCCGCAGGGTTCTCCGCACTTCAAGTGGCGATCTCCGGCATCTATGCAGATACGCTGGCGAATATCGGAACCGCAACTGTCAAAAACGCATTTAAAGCGACCAGTTCGGCAGCTGCGCAGGCTCTTGAGCAGTATGAAAACACGAAGGAACAATTCGAGTTCATCGACCGTCGCCTAAAGCTGAAGGATAAGTTCGACAAAACGTTTGAGTTCAAGAAGCCACCAGAACCATTGATCGACCAATTGATCAAATCCTACATCGATTCTTCGAACTCGGCTCTAAGTGGCTCCGGACTGGCGCGATACGTCGCCGGGAAGCCAAGCGATTACGAGGGTGCCATCACTAAGTCCATCGGACTTGGCAGCGATCTCAGCTTTGCTCTGAAGAAAGCGGGTATTGGTGGATAAGAGCGGGCGGATTAAAGGGGTCAGGTCTCTTTAATGCGGTTCGCCCCGCAACTGGATTGAGCACGTGAAAGAAAACATTTCGCCTCGAAGTCACTCGCAGCATGTCGTACCTTACTTTACAGGAAATCGAGTCATGAACGTTAGTCCCATGGGATTCATTGGTCGAGGTCTCTTCGCAAGACTGTGCCTGCCACTAGTGTCAGCTTTGGTTTTCGCTTGGGGGACAGCGCCCCTGCGAGCCGACATGATCTTGATGGATGATATGTCGAACCCGCTGTACTCGATATTTTCGTTCAACAACGCCTCGAACGGTTCTAATCTGGACGACCTTAGTTCTGCTGGATTCACTCCGATGGGTTTGGGAGGCAATCCTGGTCCATATCTTGAAGTGCTGCACGAACACGATGTGCAACGCGATATTAATGGAGATCCGCTCAACGGCAATGGATTCGCTGTCGTCCAGTCATTTTTGGTCGAGCAATCGCAAACCTATACGCCTTCGACTGACGGAGCGATACAGGATATCACCTTTTCGCTGGACATCCTGTTTCCGGTAAGTTCCAGTAGCACGCAATTCGATCAAATGTTTTTCATCCTTGAAAATGCAAACATTGGCCAACTGGCGGGATTCACGAGCATCACTGGCCAAGCTGGCTGGCAAACGATTACGGTTTCAGGCCTGACCAATGCCGACTTCCCCGGGCTGGACTTTAACGGAGCGTTTGCCCTCTCGGCCGGCTTTGGATTCGTGTCAAGCGGCGACGTAGCTGCGGGATTTGATAGCCTGGCCATGCGAGTTGACAATTTCACAGTCAGTGTCAATGCAGTTCCAGAACCCGGTGCTGTCTTAGGCTGCCTGGCACTGACCGTAATCGGATTGCTGCGATGTGTGCGTCGCGCCCCGACATTGACAAATACTTTACGCGTAAAGCATCCGCTGTCGGCGCACATGTGCCCTTAACACGAATTGTGTTTGTTAGTGGGACAGAAGTCTATTTTAGCCAGCCCACTCGCGGACAGCAATTTGAGAAGAAGGTAGCAGCCGCTCTACAACGTTTCTTTTTGAAACGCAGAGATCGCAGAGCCCGCAGAGAAAACGCTGACTTCTCTGCGATTCTCCGTTTCTCTGCGTTTTAATAATAGGGTCGTCTCGCTCATCTATGCGGAAGGCATATCGCCAAACAGTTCTCGCACATCCAGCGGTACGCTGCATGCTACCAATGGCGAGAGTTGTTGACCAACGTTTACCAGGATTCGATCTCTGTAATGACCAGCTTCAGGTCGTCGAAAAACGTGAATACATTTCGCTTGTACATCCACAATCCAGTACTCGACAATGCCCGCTTCGGCATACAGAGAAGCCTTGTCAGAGAGGTCGAACTGCAAACTGCTATCAGCAACTTCGATCGCCAAATTCACGTCTGCGGCCGTTGGGTGGCAATCCCGATATCGGTCAGCTCGCACCCACATCAGATCAGGCTCAGGACGGCTCTCCTGCTCTAGCAGTTCAAGCCCGGTTTGGGAGGTTACGCGAATACACCGACGCTCAGTACAAAGAAACGACCATTCTAACAAGTACGAAATTAGGTCGTCATGCAATGGCCCAGCAGGATTCATTTCGCATATTTCTCCCCGAATCAGTTCGACTTTGCGATTCAAGTGATCGAACGCTCCGAGTTCAACCATGCGATTGTAGTCGACTGTAGTTAAACGGAGATGAGTACTCATGAACTGGTCGTCTCACAAGCCATTGGATGCACTGACAATAACAAACTTGTTTCAGGCTCAATTATATCTTCATTGGTTCACGCGGCAAAGCTTTCACAGCCAGCTCCGACGCTAGTGCCAACGAAAGTCGAGCCAAAAAGAGAGCCGACCCAGACCTCACCCCATTTCAACTGAAAAGGAGTCCGAGTTCCAGTTTCGTGGCAACTCGGATCGTGACGAGTTCAACCAGCGTTACAGGCAAGCGACTTGCCGGGTGCGGAGCGGCTGGGGACAGCCGCTCTACAACTGCGTCTTGCGGCGATTGCGATACTTGACTAGCCCCAGGCCAGCTAGAGATAGCAGAGCGAAACTGCTGGGCTCCGGAACAGCAGCGACTGTTAGAAAGCGACTACTGCCAACGACGGCCAGCGGATTGGCGGCGCCCAGGCCGGCATCCAGGAAAACGTCGAAGGGATCAGGTCCTGATAGTTGGTTCGCAAATCCGAAGGGTATCCCCGAAATTATACCGTTAAAGGGCAGCGAGTCGTTGGTATACAAACGAGTTGGACCAGCGAACATTTCCCAACGCATGCGCAGATCAGAAACCATACCCGAAGTGATGACGCCACCACCATCGCGAACAATACTAGTCAGTTGACCGCCCACAAACTCCAATTCGGGGGACAACGTCGAGCCCGCGAAGCCGGCGGGGCCATTGACATTGAGCGTTCCGGTAACGTTCATAATGGCCATAGAGGGTGCATTGAGCACCGAATCGTCCAAGGTGAAGGTCAGTGGGCCCGTGGCTTCAAAGTCCAGGATTGTTCCGACGCCCAGTCCCGCCAAGGGACCGTCGACGACTGTAAATCTAAAATTGGCTTGGAAGTGATTGCTAAAAACGATATCAGCTTTGGCAATCAACGGCGTAACGGCGATAACTGCCGCAAAAATCGCCTTTAGCGCGACACGAAATAGGGTGGGCATAGATGCATACTCATGGATGAAAGAAAAAGAGAACACAGCGGACACACTTCCCGCTCTAAGCCTTTAGCCGTAATCCAAGTCGATTCTTTTCGACAATTTCCAAAAAATGATTAAAGTATCGTCTGTGACGTTCAATTCACGTCACACCGGACAATGGTTATCCAAGCAACCTGTCGCAGGCCACGACAGTTAGCCAAGAATAAAGTGGGCTACGGAAGACTTGATGGAACGTTCGACAGCTGAGATCTTGGCGCTGCTCGATGAAGCGCGAAATGGATCGAACTCGAAGCTGGGTTCACTACTGGAACACTTTCGCCCTCAGTTGGTTTTGCAAGCCGAAAAGTCGGTGGGTAAACTGCTGCGCAGACGCATGTCGATCTCCGACTTGGTTCAAGAAACCATGGTGACGGCGACCAGTCAGTTTCAATCTTTTCGCGGCCGATCCGAACAGGAACTGGCCGGCTGGTTACAAGAGATGCTGCGGTCGCGTCTGGTCGATGGCATGCGGCGGCATCGCATTGCTGAGCGGCGACGCGTTAGTCGCGAGATTCCTTCCACCGGTAGCAAGCTGGTTGATGACAACCCTACCGCCGAGCAACAGGTGGCAGCGGTCGATCAGGCCAACGAACTTCTCTTGGCACTTCAAGATCTGCCACCCGAGCTCCAACAGATCGTGCGCCTGCGATACCTGGAGGATCAAACGTTCGAGAATATCGCTAGTTTGCTGAACACTCCTCTGACGACCGTGTGGCGGCGTTGGATGGATGCACTCGAGAAGCTGAAGAATCGACTCCAGTAAACAGTGTGAACTAAACCACCTCGTCAATTTTCCAAGCAATCCACTTCTGATGACTAAAGCCGGCAGTGACGAAAACTTCGAAGGGCAGAAGACCGTCATGCGGCTAAGCCGATTGGTGGCTTACGATGAACGATTGAGAACCGATCAGTCTCACACGGCTCAAGACGAGGAGCTGGAGGCGCAGGCACCAGAGCTGACCAAAGCGATGCGAGCTCTGCGCGACGCACTGCGCTTCGAATCGCCCAACGACCTGCTGGCGGCCAATCGAGATGCGGAGAGCTTGGACACTTGTGCGATGTCTGAGAACTCAACTCCCGCAGGTCCTGTTACAGGCGAACTGGCGGCTGAGCCACTGGCCCCCGATCGCTTTGAGCTGATTGCGAAACTAGGTAGCGGCGGTTTTGGGATCGTCTACCAAGCTTACGACACCTGGTTGAAACGCCATGTGGCCATCAAATTTCTGCGCCCAGAACTGCTGAGCAATGCCACACTCAGGCAACGTTTCTTGCGCGAGTCACGAGCCGCCGCGAGACTAAATCATCCCTTTATCGTGCGGGTGCTAGAGGTTTCGGAAGCTGCCGGGAGTACCTGGCAAGTTTGCGAGCTGGTAGAAGGTGCGCCGCTATCAGAACATATTTCTGTGGGAGCCTTGCAGCCAAACATAGCCGCTCGGCTCACCCGCGACCTGGCCGACGCGGTGGCTCATGCGCATACGTCAAGTGTGCTGCACCGCGATATAAAACCTGACAACATCATGGTTGATCGTCAAGCGGGAGAATCGCTCGAAACAGCTACCTTGCGACTGACCGACTTTGGTCTGGCGCGCTTAACCGATATTGATGCGACTCTGTTGAGCCATACAGGAATGCTGGTCGGCACCCCGCGCTATATGGCACCCGAACAGCTCTCCGGAAAAGTTGACGAGCACGGCGTGGGGACGGATATCTATGCCATTGGCATCGTGTTGTACGAATTGCTGTCGGGCAAAAGTCCATTTGGCCAATCCAGCAGCTTGCAAGAACGCCTGGCTAAGCTCCACCACCCAATTACCTATGTGGGCAAGCTTTCCCCGCAGGTCCCGCGCGATCTGGCGACTATCTGTCACAAGTGTTTGGAGTATCGCCCGGACAGAAGATACTTGAGTGCCGCCGAGCTGCGCGAAGACCTCGATCGCTTCTTGCGCGGTGATCCCACCCAGGCCCGGCCCCTGCCACTGCACGAACATCTGTGGCGCTGGTCGATGAGACACCGCACATCTGCGAGCGTCTTATGCATCCTGATTCTCATGACGGGTCTGATCTTAGCCCTGACGCTGCGCAATAACTCCATCTACCGTTGGCAGAATACGCAGCTCTCTAAAGTGAATGAAGAGCTAACCAAGCAAGAACATCATGCGCGCGAACTCGCCAACCTCGCCGACAAGTTGCGAGAGGAAGCTATCGGCAAGCAAGAAAGATTCGTTGACCTGGCTTGGAAAAAAGGGATTCGAGAAGCTTACACAGCGTGGCACGAAAGGAACTATGCAGAGGCCAATGAACTTCTGGCTAGTCTGTCCGAATCTCACCCCGATGCAGTATCGCGAGTCGAATGGCGACTGTTGCGAACGGATATCGATCGACAAGTTAAACTCTTGCTGGACTTGCCGTGCACGATTCATGAAGTTCGAGTGATCCCCAACAGCCATCGCGTAGCTGCGGCAGCGGCCGATGGGACACTCTACATCGTCGACATCATTACCGGACAGTTGACTGGTCAAATCGCAACTGGCATTCGTTCGCTACACGCTTTGGCCATTAGCCCGGATGGCCAACTGGCAGCTGTTGGCGGTAGCCCCAGTTTGATTCCCAATTGGTCTTTTCCCAAGATCTATAACTTGGACACCCTGCAGCTAGTCACACAATTGCCTGGTCAGGTCACCACTATCGAATCGCTTGAATTCTCTACCGACGGCAAGCGACTAGCATGCGGTTGTCGATATTCTAAGGTAAAGGTCTATGAGCTCGATACCGAACAGATGATCGAGCTGCCGACCGAGCGAAGAAATACATGGTTGTCTGCATCGCCTATCAGCAATCGTTTCGCGATGCAAGGAGTTGATAAATCTGTGATCATCTCGGACCCACAGCGTGAGGGCGAGTATCAGCAAACCGAACTTCGTTATCCCCTGGTCTGCGCCAGTTGGCTGCATGCAAGTAACGCCCTGATCTTGGGTTCACGATTTGAACAGCGACTGATTCTTGAAACCGATGAAACGCCGGCTCGCAACTTTGCTCTGGGTGGAGTCCCGCCTTCTGCCGAGCTATCTTCGCTAACTACAAGTGACGGGCTGATCGCGGCCAGTATGTTAACCGGCGAAGTGCTGGTATGGCGCGATGAGCCTGCACTTTCCGGCGAGGCCGTTCAACCACTAGGCAGTTGGCAGTTGTCCATGAGCCCAATTTACTCTGTCGCTATTGTTGATGACTGGTTTATTTCGGCTTCCCACGATGGAGAATTGATACGGACTCTCATACCCAGGTTCAAGGCCAGCACCACAAAAGAAACACAACCACTCGATTTAGAGTCGATGGATGGTCAAGTCTGTCACTCTTTGGCTTGGGATGCTGACGGCGAACATGCACTTATCGGAAAAGTAAACGGGGAAATGCGGCGCATTAGCCTGGCGGGCGGCCGGAGTGTTCACGCTACCAGCGATCCCAATCTGTCCCATCTTTATTCGCGACAAAGCATATCGGTTACTGATGATGAACATCAACCGATCTTGATAGCACGCCCTCCGAAGGAATCTAGCGAACTTTTTGATTGGATGAACGGAATAGCCACTGCGCCCGATCATCGCCACTGGGCATACTGCCGGCGAACGATGCTGGAGGTGTTAGGAGACTCACCCGGTGCGATCGGGTCATCTGTGGTATTTCGTGCTTCCGCGGCAGGCAGAGATAGCATCGACTGTTTGGCCTTTTCACCAGACTCTTCACGGCTAGCTTGGACTGGCAGCGACGCCAAGATCCACGTCGTCTCTTTAACAGGAGCCGAGCCTGCGGTCATCAGCCAAAAGCTTAAAGGACAGGGAGGCTGCCTGGCCTGGTCACCTCAAGGCGATCGCTTGGCAATCAGTGGTCAATTGCCCGTGTTGGAGTTCAATCCAGACAAGGACGAACTGACAGAGATTGCAGATTATGGACTCCATGCCTTATGCTTGGCCTACAACCAACAGGGCCGAATAGTTTCGGGCCATCGGGACGGAACGATTCGCTTCGTCGATCCAGTTTCGCATCGCACTCATGTTCTACAAATTCATCCTGTAGATGTGCGCAGTATCCTGCTGATAGACGACCAACGCCTTGGCCTCAGTTTAGACATCGACGCCAACATCGGAGTCTGGTTCGCAGATGGTGAACACATTGGCCTGCTAAAACATGATTTACAGTGCGGTTTTGGTACTCATACCATGAACCCGCAAGCTTGGACCGACACGCACTCCACGCTGAAAGTAATATACATCGACCGAGATGGTACTTTGTTACTGGATACCTGGAATATTCGCCAGCCCTGACGTGGAAGACGCCCCCGTAGCGGAAGCCGTCAAGGCTTTCGACGCGTTTGGGATCGAAATGCTTGACGCATTCCGCTACGACGCATTTCGCGCTCAAGCGATTGGTCTGCCCGAGTGGGCTTGGCATAGCTGGTCGTGGATTTCCAGCACCGGTTGTACAAGGTCATGAACCTGGTCGCGACCGAGGGTCGTTACATACTCGCAAGCAGCATAGTCTTTTGCGATTGCTTGGTATTGCTCGATCCAGGCCAGTCGGTGTGCCAGGCTACCAGGATGCACTGGCCAGACACCGGGCCGAGGGCGCATGTGACTGGCGATGCCTATTCGCCACGGTTTGGCAGTCAACCGGGCACGAAAGCAGTGCTGGTTACGACACATGCGTACATAAATAGGATCGACGCCGAAGCATTGAAAGAAACGCGAGACGTCTGCTTCGCTAGGATCAAAAACTCGATGTGTTACGAGAATTCGAAACCCCGCCGGTGTTCGATAAACTCTCAATGTCCACTCCGGGAACTGCTCGGCTCGTTTACTAATTTTGCTTAGCTCGGCATTGGCAGGAGCATCGCCGGATTGCAGGCGACGGGTAACAACCAATTGCAGCCAGACAAGCAGCGGCAGTGATAAGAAACCGGCGATCGTGCCCGCGATAATGGAGCCAGTGGCTAGAGTCACCACGATCCCCAGCATTAAGCAGACGATCAGTGTGTGACCAAGGTAGCTTCTAGTCGCCACGTCGATGTCGGCAAAGAGCGTATCAGGCGTATTCAGACATAGAGCGCCATATGAGTTGCGAGTAATGACATAACGCTCGGTTCGTTGGATTACTTCTTCGCGAATCGGCAAGCCTTCGGCGCCATTGTAGGGCACTTTGCTTTCCCGCCGAGGGACTCGGCCATCTTGGAGCGCCTGCTTGAGGGCCTCTTCAGCCCGAGCCTCGGCGTGCGTCTGGGCCGCAAGTTGGCTCTCGTTGGACCAGCCGAAACGGCGTACCGTCACTTGTTTCTTGGCGCCGCGATGTTGCCGTCTGGCTTCTGCCCAATATTCAGGAATAATCATCGTAACTGCTGCATCTATATCGGCTGCCCTCGAACTGGGACCTAGCGGGTGGATGCGTCCAATTCGAGATGAGTATGTCCATGAAGATCGCGATCGCTCCCTTAGTTGTTGTCTATGCACTACTGGCCGTACTAGGGCTCACGATCCCGTGGTACTATAACTTGAAATACATGCTCATCGAAGGCCAGACATTTACGGTGCAAGCCTTCCTGGCGGCTGGCTTCACCAATACTCTGGCCAGTTCCCTGAGTTCTGACTTCTTTATTGGTTCGACTGCGGTGCTCATTTGGATGATGCACGAAGCCGGCCGCATCGGCATGAAGTATCGCTGGGCCTATTTCGTGATGACCTTTGCCATCGCGTTTGCCTTTGCCTGCCCGCTCTTTCTGTTAATTCGCCACCTGCATTTGCAGAAAGCTACCGCGGCAGCCTGACAGCGCCACGGGCGGCTACTCGTAGCCACCGCTGCCAAGCGGTGGATAGTCAGGCGTAACGCATCCACCGTCTGGCGACGATGACTACGGCAGCTTCCGCGTCAACTAAGCCGAGGGCGTTAGCCGGTGGGTTGGTGGATAATGCCTGAAGAATCAGCCGCCGGCTGGCTGTTGTGGCTGAGCTGTGCGGCATCCGTGTTGATAGCCATGATTTTTTCAATCGCCGAGGGCATGAGCTTATGCAAGAAATTGAAAACGCCGCCCTGCCAACCTGTGATCGTCTCGTCTTCTGGAGAAACGACCAACTGCACCACGGCATCTATGGTGACCTGCGGATCGTAAGTGGGTGGAATGGGCACAGCAGCTCGACCAGTGTAGTTGCCTGCATGCTCAAAGAATTCCGTATCATGGGCCATTGGCATCACGGTGCACACACGAATTGAGTCCGCTTGATCTTGACTCAACTCTTGACGCAAGGCATCAGACAAGCCAACGACTCCATACTTGGCTGCGGCATAAGACGCATAAAGCGGAGCCGGTATTTTGCCGAGCACCGATGCAATGTTGATCAAGATGCCGTGACCACGCTGGCGAAAGTGTTTCAAAGCGCAGTGGCTACCCGCCACAGTTCCCAGGAGGTCGGTCAGCACAATTTGCTCGTGGTCCTTTAATGGCACTTCATGAAATCTGCCGATCGCGGCCACGCCCGCATTGTTGATCCACACATCGAAGCTACCAAAACGCGCACATGCTTGTTCAGCGAGCCGCTCAACTTCGGTGGGATGGCTCACATCGGTCGGTACCACTAACGCTTGCCCTCCCGCCGCTTCGCATTCGCGCGCCACTTCATTCAGAACCTCAGGACTGCGCGAGGCCAAAACTACGTACGCACCACGACGAGCTAGCTCCAGCGCGACACCTCTACCGAACCCGCTCGAAGCGCCGGTAACAACAACTACTTTGCGACTGTAGGGACTGGACTTTGGCATGATGATGACCTCAAAAACTCTAAGTCAGGCGTTTTCGAACTGATCGAATGAACATGTATTGGCAAAGTCAACTGTTACGCATCCATTTCGTTATTTTGAAGCGCAGCCTGTTGAGAAAGCGTAGTAATGAATGACCGAGTAAGAGCGGATTCGCTCTCGTGCCCCTTGGTAGCGACCAGCCCTCGTCCGCCCATTTCTGGCAAGAAGCGATTAGCAAACTCCAGGATCTCGCTGGTTAACTCGGGAAACATGGCCTGGAGATAGGTGGCGATGTTAGCTCGATTGGTAATCAACACTTCTCCGCGACCAGACTGACAAGCGGCAATGATCTGATCGGCCGCATTTTCTGCCGACATGCTCACGATGGGCAGCGAGTCGCCCACGGCAAACCAAGCGTATTCCTGCCGATGCTGCCCCTTGAAAGTCGCATTGCGCGGACTGCCCGTGCGCATCAAACTAGGGCAAGCAGTTGTTACGAAGATGTTCTCGTGTTTTAGTTCAGCTCGCAGACCTTGCGAGAGCCCCACTAATGCAAACTTGCTGGCCACGTAGGGCAACATATGAGGCACGGCTCGTTTGCCACCGAGGGAAGCCACGTTGACGATCCTGCCCCACCCTGCCCTGCGCATGCCTGGTAAAACTGCGCGCGTCGTGCGCAGCGCACCCCAACAGTTGACCTGCATGGCATTCTGAAAGTCGTCCGTCGTCATCGCATCCAGGGGGCCGACTTCGATGATGCCCGCCACATTGAACAAGACTTCCACATCACCCCAGGCGGCTTGAACTTGCGTGACAACATCAGCCACATCGTCATCGCTGCGCACATCGGCGCGCAGTCCCAGTACTCGATCACCCGCGTTGTCGGAACTCAACTGATCGACGGCGCGCTCAATACTCTGGATGTCGCGCGAGCAAATCGCTACTCGAGCACCCATCGCGACCAGTTGACGCGCGAGCACTAGCCCGAGTCCTCGCGAGCCTCCGGTCACTAGCACCACCTTGTCATGAAACGAAAAGTGCCGGCGATAGCGAACTACCGCTCGCAGTGTCTCTAAGCAGGCATAACCGGCCACCGCTCCGAGAGCTATTCGTTGGTACAACTTCATAATCCATCCATCGTCCTTGTACGCACACTTAAAACATGCGTGAGTTTGGTTGCGATGTGCAAGCGTAGCGTACGCAATTGGCAACCAGCCTCGGAGCAACTACGATGCCGCGTTCACTGAGACGCAAGATCCGTTGCATTTAATGGCACCCAAAGCTGATGTCCGCACTCTGGCGAGTGCAGCTACAGCAGGACGCAAGATCCGCTGCATTTAATGGCACCTCAGCGGGCGGTACGTTTTTAGCTTGCCGCTTAAACCAATCGGGTACATATAGACATCTTCAAGTACATTAGGATGGACTAACCATGGCTGACAAACGCACCAATGAAAACACTGGCGATACAGGTTCGCCGACATCACGTCCGCGCGACGATTTGCGGACGGCAACCAAAAAGGACAAGCCCAAAGACCAACGCGCGGAAGGCCGAGATCGATCGGACAAAGATTCCCAGCCAAACCGCGGCGACAAATGACTCAACCCTCGCCCGAAAAACCACTGCCAGACTCGCATGGCATGATTCCGCAATTGCCTGAATCATGTCTGCGAGTAGAAGCAGCCGTTGCAAGCTGCCCTGTGAAATTGCGACTTATCAGCGGTTAAGGTTTTAACACGACTTTGATGCAACCATCCTGCTTGTCGCGAAACTTCTTATAGGCTTCGGGGCCATCACTGAGCGGCAGCTGGTGCGTAATGATTGCCGAGGGATCTATTTCTCCACTCTCGATCTTTTGTAGCAGCAGTTTTGAATACTTGTTGACGTGAGTCTGCCCGGTCTTGACCGTCAGGCCTTTGTTCATCAAGGCGCCGAAAGGAATCTTATCTGGGAAACCGATATACACTCCGGGTATAGACAGTGTTCCACCCTTCCGGCAACACATAATCGCTTCACGCAGCGCGTGAGCTCGATCGGTAGTTAAGCGTACGGCAGATTTCACGCGGTCGACAACTGCATCTAAGCTACCTGTTCCATGGGCTTCGGCACCCACTGCATCGATGCAACAATCAGGTCCACGTCCTTTCGTCTCTTCCATCAAGCGGTCATAAACCTTTTCTTGGCTGAAGTCAATCGTTTCGGCTTTACCGTAGCTGCGCGCTAACTCAAGTCGCTCAGGCACGCAATCGATCGCGAAAACTCTAGCTGCCTTAAACATCCAAGCGCTTTGGATGGCAAACTGCCCAACGGGTCCACAACCCCAGACCGCCACGGTATCACCCGCTTGGATCTGAGCATTGTCCGCGGCCATATATCCAGTTGGAAAGATGTCAGACAAGAATAATACCTTTTCGTCTGGCAAATCGGACTCGATTTTGATGGGCCCCACATCTCCGTAAGGCACTCGCAGATATTCCGCCTGGCCGCCGGCAAATCCGCCTAACATGTGCGAATAACCAAACAAGCCAGAGGGAGACTGTCCCATAGCCGCCTTGGCCATGTCCGCATTGGGATTTGAGTTATCGCATAAGGAAAATAACTGTTGAGAACAGAACCAACATTGACCACACGCGATGGTAAAGGGCACGACAACTCGATCGCCCACTTTGATTTTCTTGACGGCCTTGCCCGTTTCAACCACTACGCCCATCGGTTCGTGCCCGATGACGTCGCCGGCTTGCATAGTGGGCATAAAGCCATCGAGCAAGTGCAAATCGCTGCCGCAAATTGCCGTCGAGGTGATGCGTACGATCACATCTGTAGGGTCAGCAATAACTGGATCGGGAACATTATCGACTCGGACATCGCCGACGCCGTGCCAACAAATGGCCTGCATGTTGTCTACCTCCTGGTGAGTACTGAGTTCGTATTGACGTTAGCCTTCGAGATGCTGCGCAGCCGATAGCTGCAACGCAGCAGCCATATCGAGCGCCGTGACACCTGCCACTGCGGCCGTAGCTTCCATGGCTCGCACTTGCGAATGACGATCGTTGTCGATCATAGCGTTGGTCAAGATGGCCAGGTCCATGACATCGCCAGCCACGCGGGCCCACATGCCATAAGTCGGCCGAGAACAACTGAGAACAGCAATGCCACTGGCGATTTCGCGCAGGCCACAACACTGCATCAGCTCAGTATTGTGAACGCCGCTGGCCCTACCCACCATTCGCGGTGCAAGCATTTGGGCCACGCCGAGTGCGATACTGAACCAGCCCAGTCCATGGGCCAAGCCAGCGCCTGGAGCAAACGTCATATCGGGAGGCGAATGCGACGGAGCATTTCCACGCGTAGGCGTGGCAGAAGTAATACGGGACATGAACAAGCACCTCTAGTTGTTGAGTGAGCGGCCAACGCTCGCTCGGTGCAACAACGGTGCCGTGAATCCCCTCACAGCCCACATTTTCGACAGCTGGACTGTTCTTCGATGAGCTGGAACAGGTTAGAGATGTTGACTCAGCTGGATCAGATAAGCACGTGGACGTATCCACGTGCTTAGCCGGACCGTAGTCAGTATTTTGTTTGCGACCCTTTCCGGACTCTGCGTTTCCACCTCTCTATGTGCAGGAGCCAGGCACCGTTCGTTGACTCTAACGTGAAGCGGGTCAACTGGTCGGTCGAAGATTTGGTTAGAGGGTTCCGAGCGGCTGGGGACAGCCGCTCTACGATGGGTGACCTGCTCAATCCTGGAACAACAGCGGGGCAAACTCGTGCAAACTACGGCGCCAGGTTTGGAATTCGTGAGCGGTATCGGGTGAGATGTAGGCCGTATTCTTGACTTCGGCTTTATTGAGTGCTTCATGGTTAGCCTTGATGCCCTCAGCATTCTCGCGGCTACCACAACTGCAAAAGACGACCTTCACCTTCTCACGAAAACCTGCCGTCTTCTCAACGTCTTCAGGAGTGATCACACCGCCACTGAATAGGCCAATGTGCGAGAACATATCCAGGTTTCGCAAAGTGATTTGCTTGGTTTCCATACCGCCCATCGACAGGCCAGCCATCGCGCGATTGGGTTGATCGGTTAGCGTACGAAAGTTGGCATCGACATAGGGCACCAGCTCGCGCACCAAAACTGTCTCAAAGGCCTCGATCTTGAAATTGCGAATGCCGCCCATGCGGGTGTCATTGGTCATGCCGTAAGTCATAACGACTAAGAATGGTTTGATCTTCTTGTCAGCGATCAGGTTATCCAGGATCAAGTTAGCGCGACCTTGATTGCTCCACGCCGTTTCGTCCTCTCCCCATCCATGCTGCAGATAGAGTACAGGAAACCTCGTCGTTTGATCATGATGGTACGCTGGGGGCGTATAAACGTAGGCCCGACGAACCGAATTGGTGCTCGGCGATGAAAAGAGGATCTGTTGCACACTACCATGGGGAACATCTTTCAGTTCGTAAATGTTTTGATCGTGAGCTGGAACCTCGATTCCACTTTCCCAACGAGTCGATCCATAGTAGTTGAGCGTTCCCGGATCATTGAACACGCCGCCATCGACGGTCAAATGATAATAGTGAAAACCCTCATCTAATTTCTTTTGAGTTACGCCAGTCCACGCGCCATCGTCGCCCTTGGTTAGCTCAAAGCCGCCGCGCTGGAGTCCTCCCAGACTGACCTTTACACTTTGGGCATTAGGGGCTTCGACGCGGAATCGCGCGTAACCTTGTGAGTTGACCTGCGGATATTCTTTGCCCGGCTGATTGAGCGCTGAGGGTTTGAAGTCGTCCGTGATCGTGGGAGCATCGGGCGACTTGACGGGACTGGCCACAAATTCTTCAGTGGCAATATCGCCGACTTTACGCGAAAACTTGATCTCGTCGCCACTCTTTTGTCCAGTGTATTGAATCGTCAGCTCCATATCGCGGAACTTCAGTAGTTCATCGAATGCAATTGTGTTACCGTCGATTCGAAAATTCGAAAGTTGTCCCGTGGAGTTTTCACCATCAAGTTTCATCGTTGAGGTGCCGGTCCATTGCTCGTCCTTGGATTGGATCGTGTACACATACTCTTGCTTGCCGATTTGAGTGTCGATCGTGGCTTTCCACTCTCCATCGAACTTAGTCGCAGGAGCCTTAGCCGCAGGAGCCTTGGTTGAAGTTGTCGAGGCTTGTGTGCCTACGGGTTTTTTGTCCTGAAAGACAGCCTGGCTAAACCAGTACAGACTACTGCTCCAGTGGGCTGGATCGTGACCATGACCATCCACATGCCATACATGTTCGATGTCGTTCTTCTTGAGAAATTGATGTACATTCTGACTAATGCGAATCAAGCCATCTTTGTTGCCGCACGAGATCCAGAGCAGCTTCAGCTTGGCTTTGGCTTTCTCAACGTCTGGAACTAGCTCGGCCGCCGGCTTGGTATTGGGCGCAGCCGAGAAAGGACCTACCCATGCAAAGGTGTCCAGGTTTCCGAGTCCAAAGTTAAACGACTGACCACCACCCATCGACAGGCCGGCAATGGCCCGCTTTTCACGACTGGAGTCGACGGAGTATTTTGATTCGATCGCGGGTATCAGGTCGTTCAGCAGGTCTTTTTCGAATACTGCAAAGGCTGGGGCGCTCTGCATTACGTTGCCTTCCGCTCGATCATTCTTTTGCGCACGACCGTTGGGCATAACCACGATCATAGGCACAGCTTTGCCATCGGCAATCAAGTTATCAAAGAGGACGTTAGGATCGGCAAAGCGCTGCCATTCCGTCTCATCGCCACCGATACCATGCAGCAGATACAGTACGGGATACTTCTTATCGGTCGAATAATTCGGTGGTGTGTAGACGTTGGCTTTGCGCGTAGTTCCAACCGTCTTCGATTCGTACTCGACCATTTCCAGCTTGCCATGAGGAATGTTCTCGCGAACCGATTTAAATCCTTCGGGGGGCGCATCATAGAAAGCCACATCGTCTGGACCAAGTTCGATAGGACCACCAAAACCACCGGGGCGCCGCGGTCGTTCAGGATTGTCCTGAGCGAGACAACACTGCATGAGTACCAAAGCGACTGCCAACATCCCGAGCAGTTCTCGAATTGCGCGATTCATAATTACTCCGCCTTTATTACTGAAGAGAAGTCGATCCCTATCACGAATTGTTCTGTGGTGAAGTCGATGCCAACGCAGTGTCCGACGCCAGCGCCTCGGCAATGCGATGCAAGCCTTTTATCAAAATGCGGACCTCGTTCGGTGGAATGGAGTCGAACATTTGATTGCGGATTTCGTCGCCCGCTTTCCAGAGCTGCCGAAATTTCCGCTTGCCGACAGCTGTCAGACTAACAAGCAGTGCCCGCGAGTCAGTGGGATGGCTTTCGCGCTGGACGAGTCCCTGTTTTTCCAGCAGCACCAACATAGCCCGGACAGTACTCGGGTCCGATGGCATGCGCCTGGCCAGTTCTCGTTGGGTCATTGCACTTCCGCGAGTCAGCGTGGCCAGCAGCACGAATTGGTCAGCTGTCACGCCATACTTGGCAAATTCATTATCCGTCCGGCGATGCATACCCAAGTACGCTGCGCGCAGGGCCATCGGCAATTCATCTTGATCAGCCATGAGAAGTTTTACTCGAAATCCAGATCGGGCGTATACGCACAATGAGCATGCTATCATGCGCTACGACTAGTCGCAACTTTTCTGGCGCGTAGCCACCGTCGCCAGACGGTGGACTCGGCTGGCAGCGCAATCCACCGCTTGGCAGCGGTGGCTACTTAACCCAGAAACTCACTGTCCACCGTCTGGCGACGGTGGCTACGAACGGTCCATCGTCCGGCGACGGTGGCTACCCTGTGACCGCCCCGGTTCTTTAACTCTCGCGACGACGCAAGCGTTCTCGACGCTGGCCGGCTGCGACGTTGATGTTTTCGGGCAGTCCGCGCATGCCGAGCACTCGGTTCAAATCTTCCAAAGCCTTGTCGTCTTCGTTGATCGCCGAATAGGCCAGCGCCCGATTGTAAAGAGCCATACCTAAGACGTCGCTGGGGACGCCGTCGTCTTCAATGGTTGTCGTGTACTCGAGGATCGCTCCAGCGAAATCGCCTTTTTTGGCTTTCAGCATGCCCGAGCGATAACGCGACAGCAACCTCTCGCGGCGGGAGTAGAAACTCTTGAACCACTCGCTAATGCCCATAGTTAGACGGTTCCCAGATCCAGTAGAGTCTGCAAGTGTGGTTCGCTTTAACTGTGACTACCTGCCGGTGAACCCGTGTTGCAACCCACATCATATTCTGACTCTGACCTGGCGTGGGTCGGGCGCACAAACTTCCTGAGATTCCAAGGTGGAGAATTTCCCAAATTTTTTTCTCGGCCCGCGCAGCGGCCTGCATGCGGCCTCGTTATCTGGGTGTACACACCAGTCACACCCTTCGATCCGACGAGGCAGTCATGTTCGCAAAAAGCCGCAAATGTCCACAAATTGGAACCCGCACGCTGCGCCTGGAACAGTTCGAACTGCGACAACTGATGGCCGCCGACTTGGCGTACAACACAGTCAGCACCTCTACGGTGGCTCCGCCTATCGACATTTCGGCTCAAGAGCAGCTGGTTCTCGAACTGGTCAATCGTGCCCGGGCCAATCCGACCGCCGAAGCGAACCGTTTAGGAATCGATTTGAACCAGGGCCTGCCGGCATCGGCGATTTCGACCGCAGCCAAACAACCTTTGGCACCCAACCAGGCGCTGAATTTGGCGGCATCGCAACATTCTCAAGATATGCTCGCCAACAACTACTTTGATCATGCGGGCCTGAATGGTTCGACCCCCTATGATCGCGCTCGTGCCGCCGGTTATTCAGCTGGGGCGGCTGAGAATATCGCGTATCGCTCGTATTGGGGCGACAATGTGGATGCCGCCGTGGCTGCCTCGCATGATATGTTGTTCACAAGCCCTGGCCATCGTCAAAACCTAATGACCGATGCCATGCGTGACTTGGGTATCGGAGTCCGCACCGGTCAGCGGACCTCTGCCAACGGCACCTACTCAGTCGTTATGACCACCGAAAACTTTGGCCGCACCAATACACAACTTCGCGCAGTGACGGGTGTGGCCTACAGCGATCGGATTGTTGACGATAACTTCTACACCATCGGCGAAGGTCAAGCCAATATCTCGATCGTGGCCGAACATGTTGACAGCCATAGAACTTTTTCGACAGTTACTGGAGCTGCGGGTGGCTATGCACTGCAGCTTGAACCGGGCACCTATGTTCTGCGAGCCTTTAACGCCACTACCCATGAAGTAGCCGAGTTAGGTACAGTTCAAGTGCGCGACGTCAACATCAAGGTTGACATGACCCCAGAACAATTCCAACCAGCCAGCCTAACGCCTAAGGTACCCGTGGTGAATGAGCCGGGTGTAAATCAGCCAGGCCCGATTGCGATCTATGACTGCAACCAAGATGGCTTTGTCACCGCTCGAGATGCACTGGATGTCATTAATCAAATCAACAATCCCCAACCAACCTTTAACCAAGCGATCGATATCAACCAAGACACGCATGTCACTGCCTTGGATGCCCTGCTCTTGATCAACTACATCAATGCTCAAAACAATCAGGAACCCGAAGCGTCCGTACCTGGCTCCTCGCCCACCAACAGTTTTGGTGAGACACCGAGTGATCTCCCGACCGGAGGAACCCACGCAGATCCTGACTTAACCAGGTTGACCGATGAGGCACTCAAGCAAGTCAGCGGCTGGTTGCCCGAAACAATCACTGCCGAAGTGATCAGCGTCAAGCACGTTGACTGGGGCAATCCCAACTTGGGACTATCCACAATGCCAGCTACTTCGATAGTGACGCCCGGTTACCAGATTGTGATTCGGGCTGGTGCCAACCTGTTCGAATACCGAGCAGCCAAAAATGGTTCGCTGCGATATGCTGGGCTTGTTCAAGCGACCGAATACATCGCCAATGACCCAGAAAAGATTTGCTGCCCATGGGCACTGGATGCAGTATGCCTGGTGGCCCTTGATGAAGCTCTAATCGATATCACCGAGAACTTTGTGCACTCGATATAATGGCGACCCAGCGTATTCCGAAATCTTGGCAACTCTAACTAAGCACATTTAGCGATGGACTTCGGCAATTCAACCATTATGAGTGTGCTCTTTGGCGTCGCTCAGCACGACCAGGCTGAGCGGCGTCAACAGTTGGAACGTTTTGCTGTGCAGTACACGCAGCCACTGGTTACCTTTCTTGTGCGCGCCAAACGAGCTCCGCTGGAACAAGCCGAAGAGATCGTGCAGGATTTTTGGCTGGCTAAATTGATTCTGCCACCGCCGGACCAGACGATTGCGGCCAAGTACCTGGCCAAGCTTCAAGAGAGAACGACCACACCTGCCGGTTCTTTTCGCCGATATCTGATGCGATCGATTGGCTTTCACTATATCGATTGGTTGCGCAAGAGCAAACACGCACCGGCCAGCCTGGATGCCATGGATGGCTTTGACGCCGTCAGCGAGCAAGATTGCCACGAGTTTGATGCGGCTTGGGCAAACTCAGTCCTTCGAGCTTGTATCAGCGACGTTCGCTCCGAATGCCTGGCCAATAACCAAGAGCCTATGTGGAAACTTTTCTGCTTGCAGATAGTGCTTCCCAAACTCATGGGAACACCTCCGCCGGGATACGCCCACCTGGCTGACCAGTTCCACTTTCAAGATGCCCGCACTGCCGCTAACGCCGTGCGCACCATTACCCGCAAATTTGCACGTCACCTCAAACTTCGCATCGGGGACTACTTGCCAGTGTCTTCGACCGACCAACAAGGCGAACGAGTGGAGCAGGAATACACGGATCTGCTGAGCCTATTATCGAAGCCAGGAATTCTGGATAGCGAGCTCTTTGAGGACATCGTGGCCGACTGCGGGAATCAGTTACCCAAACCCAGTATGCAATCGTCACTAATGTCGATTGCGGGCGACGAACAGAGGTTCATTGAGGATCCAACACAAAGCTTCTACACCACGGAAGCCGACTTGCGCTACCTTTGGAAACAACTGCTCGATACTTCGATCGAAAGCTGGCTAGCAGGCAATGGTGAGTCCTGTTCATGGACGCAGCCGGCCACGATTCAGGACCTGGTCGCGGGTAAATCACTGTCGGTAGAAGTGCTGTTAGCCTTGCGCAACACGGCCAAGCGAGTTGCGCGCGAAGAGCCTGATGAGCCACCGATTGTGCTCGCTATCATCTACCTGGCTTCGATTCTGAGCGGCATCAAGAACCACGGGAAAATGCTAACGGCGGATCCGCCCGAAAAAATTGCTCGTCGCCTCGAGCAGGTGCTACAAAATCACTGGCTCGACGAACACACTCGCCGTCTGTTTACCGAATTCCTCGTAAGGAAGTAGCTGCATGTTGTATCTGTGTTCTGAGCTTCAATCGATGCAGCACTTCAACAAGCACGTGGACACGCCCACACTGCTTAGATCCTGATCTTTCGCAAGCAACTGATGAGCGTGTTGAACACTTGGCTGGCCCACTGATCAAATCCGCCGTTGGAAACTCCCAAGATGCTTGGGATGCAGCCCGCGACGGGCATGAGATGCATCACAACGTCGGTCACCTGCAGCTCAGACAAGGGCAAAGCCCCGGCCAAAGCAGCAGCCAGGCCGGTGCAGCCTTGACACTCTGGCTGTATGGATAGCAGCAGTAAACATAAGCCTATGATTCCGGGCAGATGCCTCCAGCGCCAGCCGAAGACAATGACTTTGCCAAATAGGTTGATAGCCTCCAAAATGAGGACCAGGAAGATGGCAACTTGGTGGAATGGCCGAAACTTTAGCGCGGTTTCGGCCAGGACCAACGAGTCAATCGCCAGTAGTGGTATGAGCAGAGAATATCCCATCACGCCAACAGCGCACCAGAACATAAAGCTGTTTGGAACGATTGCTGACGGGTCGCTCTGTTTCTTACGCACTGGCCGTCGCATGCTTCAAGCAACCCGTCGTTTACGGGCCCAAGCTGCCAAAGCTCCCATGGTACCGACCAGCGCAAGACTGCCGGGTTCAGGCACGCCTGTGACGGTAAAGTTCGCACCCGTGGAAATGTAAGAGAAGGTATTGAAGGTGGAATCAGCGAAGGACGAACCTGGATCAAGCGAAATGGAGAAGTTGCCCGGTCCACTGGTCAGAAAATCAAATCTGCCTAGCAGTAAAGGATTCGTCGCATCAGGAATCGTACGTGGCAGTGGATTGGGCGGTGAAGCAAAGTCGTAACTAACATCGGCCATGGTGAGCGTCGCGCCTGCGTTGGTGACACTCGTTGCACCAAATCCAAACCCGATGTTGCCGCTACGACCTTGGAACACATAGTTACCATCGGTTAGAAACGTTTCCGACTGGGGATCGATGAACGTTACGCCGCTACCTCCAACAATGTTGAGGTTGAACAGCAGCGAATCGAGTTGATCGTTACTGTCGCTATGAACCAGCACATCCACAAAGCCTGAGTCGCCTTGTGTGTAATTCCCAGCCGAAGGCATCATACTGATGACCAGGGCCGCATCAACCACGTCTGAATAAATCAGAAACGTGGCGACCAACATTAAACTACGGATATACGACATGATGCAAAAGGCTCCAGGTGTGAATACTTACTTGTCTATCGGTGACAGTCCATGTCAGTCAACTATCCAAAGGCCATTCTTAAGCCGTCGGCCATTGGCTACTCTGTATCTGGGCAACGACTGGGCAGCGAAAAGTTCTTATCTGTGTCGGCCCAGGCTTTAATCTGCTGCGAAGCAATCAGTTCGACATGACCATCGGCGAACAGGTAGTTCGCATAACCGGTGGCCCGCATGGCTGCAGGGGAACCGAGCGGGGGACCACTGAAACGATCTGGCTGGATGTCCGAGACGATGCGATTCCATGTCGCCGACTTTGGATTGCGAAACCAATTGCGAGAATGGGTGTGATCTTCGGTGATAGCCGTACCGCGAGAATCCGACGCGGTGAAGACGATAATCGTGCGCGAGGTCGACTCGAGAAAATTGATGTTCATCGCAGCCTCCGGGCCTGGTTCGCAGATGTACTCGTTCAAAATGTAACTAGTGCCTTGGTTCTCGAGTTTTTCTTTGCCTCGCGGATCTTCGGGACAGATACGCACGCTATCGACGTTCTCCATGAAGGGCGCAAGTGTGTAGATCCAAGTGTGCTCGAACTGCATCGTGCCGTGCGTGGAGCGGGGAAACTTGCCGCTGTAGGTATTGCAATGCATGTGCATCGCCAACCCAATTTGCTTGAGGTTGTTGGCACACTGCACACGCCGAGCTGCCTCGCGAGCCTTTTGTACCGCTGGCAACAGCAGACCAATCAATATCCCGATGATGGCCAGAACCACCAGCAACTCGACCAGCGTAAACGCATTCCGCGGTTTCATGGAAACCAAGCTCTCTAAACAGATGGGGGCAAAACGAACTTCAAAGACCTACCAAACTGCGATGGAAGTGGGGCAGTTCGGCGCAAGATATCCATCCCAGCTGAACCAGCGCCACGGCCATCAGCTGATTGGACAATTAACCCAAGCCAGGTTTAAGAACAGACCGCGATCGGCGGCCCACGGGCCGTGAAGGCAGCCCGCGCTTGCGCAGTCCTGGCCAGGGGAATACACGCCAGATCGTCACACCAGTCGGCGCACAACTCCGCCTCACACCCCAGCGGCGGACAGGGGGCTTGCGCATAGAAAGAGCAGACAGCACAGTCTCCATCGCAGCCAGACTCACGTTGCCAGGCAACAGCTACAACTTGCGCAGTAACCTTATTTGCCAATCCTCCAGCACTGAGCGACTTGCCCTGGCAACAGCTATGGGAAGAGGAACACTTTTGCCGACATTCAGAATGGCCGACAAATGATCGGTCAGAGTCGACGGGCTGCGCGCAGACTGAATGCTCATGCGGGCTGCGCCCACAAAAACTTTCTGCACAATCGTGCCGGTGCCAGTAAGGCCCTAGGCATGCGGGAATGCCGTAACTGGCTAGCAGTACGACACTCATCAACCGTCGAAAAAACATTGGAGAATTCAGCTCCGCACCTGAGACTGTAGAGTGCGGTCCGACCATCCCAAAGTTTACTCAACGTCACACGTTAGTCAACTGCTAAAGTTATGCATCTACTAATTTGCTGTAGGGGACCGACCGCCTCGCCCCAGAGCTTTCAATTGTCGAGAGGCAAACGCCTGCACCCTGACGCATGGGAACGAGTCCACTTCCCCACTCACGCCCGACGTCTGTCCCCACGTTTTTGAGCGCCTGAGCGCGGGGACACACCACTGGTCTTTTTGCTAGCGTCACCCACGTGCGGGGACAGACCCGACGAGACCACTTCCCGACTGGTGAAATACCAGCAGCCGAAACGCTCGATGGATAGCGATTTCTGTAGCATTGACCCCATGTCAATACCAATTTAATAGCAAATACTCACATTTCGGACTTTGACGGTTAGGTAAAAACTTCTAGCATATAGCCCCTCACGGAATATTCCCCTCCGTCGGTTGGTTCGTTTTTGAATTGAGAGATAGAGTACGATGGCCCGAAGTGAACTGAGTATGGTCGCGCAACACCTCTTTGTGTTTGCGTTAGCAAGTTTGGGCGTTGCCGTTGCAACTGCAGTCCACGACTTTTTCAACGAGCTTGTGTCTTCGACGCTACGAAGCTCGATCACATCGCCTGGTCGTTTAGTGCTCATCTGATTCGAGCGACACAGGCAACGCTGATGTCAGTTACGGCTGACATGCATTTAGGCGGCACAATTTAGTCCTCCCTTACCTGTTTATACAGATGGTAAGGGTGTGGACTTTATGCGCTGAGTCGGGCTGACTGCGGCAGCCTGCTCGCCTCCATACACCGCGACCTCAATTCTTATTGGCGCGGTTCTACTGTTTGCATAGCTGAAGTTTTAACACCTTTGATGGAAGCGGATGGCCAACGATGACAACTGTACAACTAACTAAATTCCAAAATGCGCGCCGCAGGTTGATCGCCCAGAAAGTAGGACGCTACGAATCGTTGGAGAAGCGGCAACTCATGGCCAATGACTTCTTGGCCGGTACCGCCTTCATCGATGCCAACAGTAACGGCACGTTGGATTCAGACGAAGGCTATTTGACCGGTGCGACCATCGAGTTGCGTTCGGCCGACGGTAACACCTTGATTGACACCAAGGTCACGGATGCCAACGGGGGCTACATTTTTACCAATGTCAGCCCCGGTGACTACAAACTCGTCAATCGTTCCGCGCCCAGTTTCGTGGGTAGTGACACCCAGTCCCTGTCACAGATTAGCTCCGTCACTGGCTCGACACTGAACTCCATCGCGGTGACATTGCGATCACCATCTCAGCTCGCCGCCAGCATAGACATGGACCGCTTTATTGACGTAATCGGCCAATATGAGAACGTAGAGGTCTCGATCTTTGGCAACACTATCCAGCGTGCTGTTGGTCAACTACCGACCACGATGTATGATGACAACCTCGGCACCAACCCCAGCTCAGAATTCTTGACGCTGAGCGTTGATCTGTTCAATGGCCTGGATGCCGGCGTCAACGGGCCTTACGCTGTCGATGCCAGCGTGGATCCTGCAGGCTCAGGTTTGTCCGATAACCGCCAGCGCATCGCTTATCTCTTTAACCACTATGGCCAGTCGCAGCAAACCGCTGCCAATGCCGTCGGTTTGCAGTTAGCTGTATGGGAACTACTTTATGACACCGACGATGGGTTCCCAGACGACGATTTGACCACCGGCAACTTCAGTGTCAACACCGCCACTGTTTCGTGGGATGCTCTGCAATCAGCCCAGTGGTATCTGACTGACTCTGTCGGCAAGTCAGAAACGGCCGTTTTTTTGAATGTTGATAGCGAACCAACTTCGCCCACTATCAACCAATCTCAAAGCCTTATCGTTGGCGGCAGCTATAACTTCGCCAATGTGGCTGCAGCCAAAATCGGTGACCTGGTGTGGCACGACAAAAACGTCAATGGCAGGCAAGAAGCGTCCGAACCACGCATCTCAGGTGCGACGGTCAACTTGTACCAAAACGACGTTCTCATCGCCACCACGACCACTAACTCCAGCGGTTTCTATCAGTTTGATCAACTGCTAGCTGGAACCTACAAGGTCGAGTTCGAACTACCCACTGGCTTTACACAGGCCAGTCCCTCGGACATCGCTCCCGATGATGTCGATAGCGACGGACCGGTAACCGGTCCAATTGTTTTGACCACTGGACAAGTCAACAACACCATCGATCAAGGCTTTTACAACCTCGCCAAGTTGGGAGATTTCGTCTGGCACGATAGAAACGGTAATGGTTTCCAGGGCTCTGGAGAAGAAGGTATACCCAATGCGCGCGTCAACCTGTTTCGAAACAATGCATTCGTCGACTCAACACTGACTAACAATGATGGACAATACTTCTTCAATGATCTTCAACCAGGCATTTATAGAGTCGAGTTCATCAAACCGACTGGCTATCTCTATATAAGTCCCAAAGGTCAAGAGTCAGGCGCTTTGGACAGCGATGGCCCAATCGTTCAGAACATCAATCTGGAATCAGGCGAACTCGAAGACAAGATCGATCAAGGCTATTACGGAACTTCGACTCTAGGCAATCTCGTCTGGCATGACGAAGATGCCGATGGCCTTGTGGACATTGACGAAGAGGGTATCGACGGTGTGATCGTTAAACTGCTGCAAGGCACAAACGTCTTGGAAACGACGCAGACTTCCAACGGAGGATCCTACTCCTTCAATGTGGCGCCCGGTACGTACGCAGTTCAGTTCACGCAGCCAACAGATTATACCGAAATCAGTCCCACGGCTACCATCAGCAACGCTCCCGGCAGCGACGGTCTGACCACCATCGAGGTAACAGTCGGTACTGACGATATCGTCAATACGCTGGATATCGGCTTCTACAACCTGGTCACCATTGGCGACACTGTCTGGCACGACGAAAATGCCGATGGCGTTCAGAATGGCACCGAAGATGGTATAGCGGGTGCCACCGTCAGCTTGATGCAAGGTTCGATCGTTGTCGATACAACGGAAACGGACGCAGATGGTCTGTATGCCTTTAGCGTGGTCCCAGGCACTTACTCAGTGATGTTCACTCTGCCGACTGGCTTCACTGAAATCAGCCCACCAGGATCAACGGTCGACGATCTGACCACGGCACCAGTAACCTTGCTCTCCGGTGAAGCCGACAACACGCTTGATCAAGGCTTCTACAACCTGGCCATCATTGGTGACTACGTCTGGGAAGACGATAATGCTGATGGTATCCAGAATAGCACCGAAGACGGCATTGCAGGTGTGACCGTCAACTTGATGCAAGGTTCGATCGTTGTCGATACAACGGAAACGGACGCAGATGGTCTGTATGCCTTTAGCGTAGTCCCAGGCACTTACTCAGTGATGTTCACTCTGCCGACGGGCTTCACTGAAATCAGCCCACCAGGATCAACGGTCGACGATCTGACCACGGCACCAGTAACCTTGCTCTCCGGTCAAGCAGACAACACGCTCGATCAAGGCTTTTACAACCTGGCCATTATCGGCGACACCGTCTGGCATGATGAAAATGCCGATGGCGTTCAGAATGGTACCGAAGAAGGTATCGAAGGTGTAACCGTCAACTTGATGCAAGGCTCGACCGTTGTCGATACAACGGAAACGGACGCGGATGGTCTGTATGCCTTTAGCGTGGTTCCAGGCACTTACTCGGTGATGTTCACTCTGCCGACGGGCTTCACCGAAATTAGTCCTCCTGGATCCACGATCGATGATTTAACTACTGCACCAGTGACCTTGTTCTCAGGTCAAGTAGACAACACACTTGATCAAGCCTTCTACAATCCGGTTACCATTGCCAGCTACGTTTGGCATGACAAGAATGCCGATGGCATCCGCGGTAGCAGCGAAGAAGGCATCGACGGTGCGACCGTCAGCTTGATGCAAGGCTCGATCGTCATTCAGACTACGTTCACCGCCAGTGGGGGCGTGTATGCGTTCACAGTGGACCCCGGCATCTACCAGGTTAAATTCTCTCTGCCCGATGGCTACACCGAGATTAGTCCACCGGGGTCCACTGTCGACGATCTAATTACTGAATCCGTCACCTTGCTGTCAGGACAAACCAACGACACGCTCTTCAAGGGCTTCTACAACCTGGTCAACATTGGCGATACCGTGTGGCACGATGAAAATGCCGATGGCGTTCAGAATGGCACCGAAGATGGCATCGCGGGTGTCACCGTCAACTTGATGCAAGGCTCGATCGTTGTCGATACCACGGAAACGGATGCTGATGGTCTGTATGCCTTTAGCGTGGTCCCAGGCACTTACTCAGTAATGTTCACTCTGCCGACTGGCTTCACTGAAATCAGCCCACCGGGATCAACGGTCGCCGATCTGACCACGGCACCAGTAACCTTGCTCTCCGGTGAAGCCGACAACACGCTCGATCAAGGCTTCTACAACTTGGCCACCATCGGCGACTACGTCTGGGAAGACGATAATGCCGATGGGATTCAGAATAGTACCGAAGACGGCATCGCAGGTGTCACTGTGCAATTGCTGCAAGGGACAAATGTGATCGAGACAAAACAAACAGATAGCCAAGGACGGTACTCCTTTAAAGTTATTCCAGGCACTTACTCCGTTGTATTCACTCAGGCCACAGGCTTCACTCAAATCAGTCCGATCGATGTCGCTACGACTAGCGATGAATTGGACAGCGATGGGCTGACTCCTGCCGCGATTACTGTTTCATCGGGTCAAACGAACAACTCCCTTGATTTAGGCGTTTACAAACTGGCGACAATCGGTGATTACGTCTGGAGCGATCTTGATGCCGATGGTATTCAGGACAGCAACGAGACCGGCATCGATGGAGTAACTGTCAGCTTGCTGCAAGGCACCACGGTGCTGCAAACAACGCAAACGGCTAGTGGCGGCGCGTATGCCTTCAGCGTAACGCCTGGCACCTACACAGTTGCCTTTACCAAGCCTGGCGATTACAGCAGCGTCAGTCCAACCGATGCCACTGGCGATGAGTTGGATAGCGATGGCCTGACGACTGCTGCAGTGACGGTCGTATCTGGTCAGACTAACAATTCCCTGGATCTTGGCCTCTACAATCTGGCCACGGTCGGTAACTACGTGTGGAATGATGCGAATGCCGATGGCATTCTCGATGGCGACGAAGTTGGCATCAATGGTGTAGTCGTCACCTTGCTGCAGGGCACGACTGAAGTAGCCACCACAACCACAACCGGTGGCGGCCTCTATTCGTTTATCGTTGTTCCTGGAACTTACACGGTCAGGTTCACTCAACCCGCCGATTTCAACAGCGTCAGTCCCGCCAACGCTACCGGCGATGAAGCGGATAGCGATGGCCCCATCACCCCGACGTTCACCGTGTTGTCAGGCGAAATCAATAACACTATCGACCAGGGCTTTTACAATATCGCTGTACCTGCTTGCGTCGTGATCGATCTGCAGGGCAACACTTCGACATCGGGCTCCCACGGAAACGTGCGCACCTTCAGTGCGGGTGGAGTCTCGGTGAAAGCCAGCGCCTTCAGCCGTACTAGTAGCGGCAGTTGGTCAGCGGCTTATTTGGGGGCCTATAGTGGCGGCCTCGGGGTCACCGATTCCTCGGAGAGTGGCGATAGCACTACGCACACCATCGACAATACCGGCCGTGTGAACTACGTGCTATTCGAGTTCTCTGAGCAAGTTGTCGTGGATGCTGCTTATTTAGGTTACGTAGTCACCGACAGCGATATGACGGTATGGATCGGTAGTGCCACCAACGCCTTCAACAACCATCAGTCGCTCTCGGATGCATTTTTGAATGGCCTGGGCTTCACCGAAATCAATACGACCACTTCAACCAAAGCTCGTACGGCGGACATCAATGCGGGGAACGTGCGCGGCAACATTCTGGTGATTGCCGCTCAAGCGGACGATACAACTCCGGAAGATTACTTCAAGATCACAAATTTGACTGTCTGCGTTTCCACAGACGTGGCCAGCGCCTCGATTGGCGACTCGGTTTGGCACGATATCAATGGCAATGGCATACAAGACGGTGGTGACGCTGGAATCTCCGGTGCTACGGTGACACTGGTTGGTGGTGGCCCAGACGGAATCATCAATGGAGTTGGCGATACGTCGACCACGACGACCACCGACACCTCAGGCAATTATAGCTTTGCGAACTTGACACCTGGAACTCAGTACCAAGTAACCTTTAGCGTACCCTCAGGCTACGATGCGGCTACTGTTCGCAAAGCCGGAACTAACGGAGCTTTGGACAGCGATGGCTTGACCTCCGACATTATTGTTCTATCAGCTGGTGAAAATAATAGTTCGATCGATGCAGGCTTTTACAAGTATGTGAAAGTCGGTAACTACGTGTGGAACGATTTGGATAAGGACGGCCTGCAAGAGTACGGCGAAGTAGGCATTGGCGGTGTGCAGCTTACGCTGACAGGTACATCCGGCAGTGGTGCCACAGTAACCCAGTCGACGACCACGGCTGCCAATGGCTCCTACCAGTTCATCAATCTAGCCCCTGGCACCTATACAGTGTCTATCGCTGCCAGCAACTTCACGACCGGCGGAGCCTTGGCAGCGTTTACTGCTAGCCCGACGCTTGTTGGTGGTGATCGCGGACTGGACAGCAACGTTCAACCGGCGGCTACCTCTCCAGCGACACTCGCATCCGGGGGCAGCGACTTATCAATGGATTTCGGCTACTACACCAGCACCGTTTTGGCTTGTGTAACCCTGAAGATGGAAGGCAATACTTCGACCAGTGGCACAGCGGGGAATATCCGCACGTTCACTTCGGGCGGTATTTCCGTGAAGGCCAGTGCTTTTGCTCAGGACTCATGGGGCGCTTGGTCATTGGCCTACTTAGGCAGCTACCAAGGTGGCCTGGGAGTAACCGATAACAGTGAAGGTAATGGAGGCAATAACACGCACATGACCGACAATGTCGGCCGCCGCAACTATATCCTCTTTGAGTTTTCGCAAGTTGTGACCATCGATTCAGCGTTCCTGGGATATGTGTATAGCGATAGTGATTTGACCGCATGGATCGGTACTGCGACCGATCCGTTCATCAACCATCGCAACCTGAGCGACTCGTATCTCTCGGGTCTTGGTTACTCAGAAAACAACGATACTTCACTAACCACTACGCGCACCGCGGACCTCAATGCCGGCAATCGTTCGGGCAACGTCTTGGTCATCGCGGCCTCGAAGACTGGAACGCAAAACGATTGGTTCAAATTGGCGGAATTGAAACTATGCGCAACCGTACCGTCCAGTGCCGCTCCCACTAAGTTCTTTGTGGTAGACGACAACTCGGACAAGACATTCAAGTACACCAGTACAGTTCAGTACACCAGCAACCACTCCGTGGTGCCAACCAGTCCCACAGGCATCGCAGCCAATCCAGCCGGCACTCATACCTGGGTATCCGATTCCAATGGAAAGATCTACAAGTCCGACACCAACGGCACGGTCAGCTCCAGCTGGAGCACTGGTATCACGAGTACTCAGGGTGTCTCTACCAACGGTACATCCATTTGGACGGTCAGCAATAGTACGGATCGCGTCTATTTCTATTCGGGCGCTGCCAACTTCGTGCCTAGTTCCAGCAAACCCAACCCCACGTTGACCTCGAGCTTCAGGCTTCACACTTCAAATACCAATCCCAAAGACTTGGCAACCGATGGAGCGTATGTGTGGGTGGTGGACGATGGTTCGGTAAACCTGGTCTACAAATACACGACCTCTGGAACTTACCTCGGTCGCTGGCAATTGGACTCGGCCAACACCAGGCCGACTGGTATCACAATTGATCCCTCCGGCGGCAGCACCATCTGGATCGTTGATTCAGGCACTGACAAGATCTATGAATACAATGGCGCCACAGGTTGTCGCTCCGGCGGCTTGATCGCATCCAAGACTTACGCCTTGAATACGAGTCTAGGCAATTCCAACCCACAAGGTATTGCCGACCCACCGGGAGAAGATGTGGATGGCGACGGAAACTCAGAAGCGCTGGCCGCCTCGCTCTTGGTGGATGGCAGCTTTGTCAACCCCGACGTCAATCCCTATTTCAACATATTGAGTCCTACAGACGTCAATGATGATGGACTGACAACAGCCATCGATGCGCTGATGATCATCAATCGATTGAATTCGGGAGCCGCGGGCCAACTATCGATCGACGCCGTCTCGATGGGCGAGCAGCTTGATTTTGCCGACGTCAACAACGACGGCTCCGCATCACCGCTGGATGCACTGTTGGTGATCAATCAAATCAACCAGGGCTCGCCAGAGATCATTGAGCAACCTGAAGATGAGCAGCCATTGGACGAATCGGAAAACCCGAACGATGCGACGGATGCCGCCGATGCCATCTTCGGTGATATGGGTTCCCAGGCCGAAGGCGAGATGTCCGCAGCCGCGTACCTATTCGACGCCGACGTCACCGAACTTCGCCGACGAAGAGCGTAATTGTCGCCCGCATTTGAGCGACGCAGGCGGAGCCTGCGAGGCAGTGGGTTACCAGGCAGAGCCTGGTAACCAGGCCGAAAGATACTTCTGTGCCGCGCAATGCGCTTAGAAGAAGTTCAGCTCAGCGAACATCCATAGTTCTGCCAAGTCGTCTTCGGTGGGATTCGACTTGGCAACAGCCGAACGCAGAAAGCGATAGTCTGCTTCGCTGATGCGGTTGAAGACCAAACGTGTGGTTGTTCGACGCGCAACAACGCGTTCTGGAGCTGGCTCGAAGACGATCGCGCCGGCTGGAACTTCGACCCACGCGTTGGTGGGCATGGCTTTTAGATCTTTGACCAGTGAACCATATTCACTGCGAATGAAAGCGTCTTCGTTGCCAGGCTGCGACAGCGACACCAGCTTCAGTTTTTCACCCCATTGAACATCAATGAAATTGCTTTGGGCTGCTCTCAACCCTTAAACGGCAATTCCCAACCTTGGCGATATTGGCCGCGGATCAGCTCATCGGCTTGGGGCAAGCCGACGGCTTTCAGGTTAACGCCATCCCAAGTTATCTCCTGGCCAAGACGCACCGCCAGGTTGCCAAGCAAGACGACTTCGGTAAAAGGACCTGCATAGTCAAAGTTAGACAGCGCAGGTGTTTGACCACGAATCGCAGCCAACCATTCTTCATCTTCATTGGCGACGCGTGGGATCGAATTGGGAACATTCGCGAATTCTTCCGCCCGCGCAGAGGGCGTGACGATCCAATTGTTCGATCCACGATTAAACAACATCAAGCCTTCATCACCCACCAGTATCAGGTCCCAGCGGCCCGGCGAATCGATACTTTCGCTTGGTCGATTGCCAGCGAGTTTCTGAGCGGGCTCTTTCGCAGCTGCGGCTGCAGCTTCTTTAGTAGCTCGGGCTAACAAATCATACGGAGCATTCGGCTTACCATCGCGCAGGCCATCGTACCAGGTGAATTTTACTGCGGGTTGATCGACCAGA
The DNA here is from genome assembly GCF_056494185.1 of Rania fehmarnensis. Taxonomy (NCBI): domain Bacteria; kingdom Pseudomonadati; phylum Planctomycetota; class Planctomycetia; order Pirellulales; family Pirellulaceae; genus Rania; species Rania fehmarnensis. The sequence goes on along the minus strand of NZ_CM151398.1, from coordinate 730,262 downwards.
GCTGTTGGTCCCACTGCAGCGCCGCTGATGCCACCGCCCACGCTTTTTCGGGCTGGGAATTGATACACAATCGTCGACCAGGCGGGGCCGGTCTCTGCGGTAGCATCTCCAGAATGGGCGCTGACGGTTTCAGGTGAGCCCAAGTCCAAAGCCCAGTATGGCATGTCCATAATGTGACAAGCCATATCGCCCAGTGCCCCAGTACCAAAGTCCCACCACCCGCGCCACTTGAACGGTACATAACATGCGTTGTAATCGCGCGGCTGTGCAGGTCCTAGCCACAAATCCCAATCGAGATCGACAGGCTTGGATTGCCCAGCCAATTTACTGCGTTCGCTTAGAGCCGCATCGGCTTGCGGCCAGATGGGACGATTGGTCCAGCAATGAACTTCGCGCACTGCTCCAATGATGCCGGCCCGCACAAGTTCTACTGCGCGACGAATTGGTTCACCAGCGTGAGCTTGATTGCCCATCTGGGTCGCTAGCTTGTAGTGCCTGGCTGCCAGTGTCATCATGCGGGCTTCGTAGATGGTGTGCGTCAGGGGCTTTTGACAGTAAACATGTTTGCCGCGCACCATCGCGGCCAGAGAAGCCACTGCATGCGTGTGATCAGGCGTGCTGACCGTCACCCCATCGATGCCTTTCTCTTTGTCGAGCATGACACGAAAGTCTGTATAGACTTTGGCATTGGGATACTTCTTAAACGTGCCGCTGGCATTGGTGCCATCCACATCACACAGCGCAACGAAAGTAGCGCCAGCTTCCGTCAAGTCCGTGACTTCGCCAGCCCCTTTGCCACCCACGCCAATGCCCGCCAGGTTGATCCGCTCATTGGCACCCCACGCTCGCGCTGGGATGATCGTAAACACTCCACCCCAGGTAGCGGCTTTGAGTACTTGCCGACGACTAAGCGCCTTCATGATGGATCTCCGATGGTTTGGCAGATGGTCTGGTCTACGGGTTTACGACGAGCAAGTTAATTGTAATGCGTAGATCAGAAGACCACTCGATATTTGCCAAAATCTCAACGTATCCTTCGTATGGCACCACGTTGTGAATAGTCATACGCGCTGAGCCCAGAAAGGGCTGATTCGAGGCGTTAACTTCTGTAATCGAGGCAAACACTTTGGAGCTAGGTTTGATATGCGGCCGTGTGATTCGTGGACCGATACTGCCGCGTGCTGAGAACTGTACGTCATAAGAATAGATGTTCATGGTTCTGGTATCCCAAAATGAAATCTCTTTGCTCAAATCTAAGCACGTCGACATGTCCAATTCGGGATTAGGGCACTCTTCGTATCGGGACGACTTAAGCCTGAGATGTGCGCGCAATGTGGACATGCGAAAGCCGCAAGACTTAAAAGTGAAACATGCCCTTGGCGGTGCGCACATTGATCCATTGATCATGCAAGGCGGCTGACAAGAGCCGCCTCGAAAGCGGAAATTTCCCTGAACAAAGATTGAGTTGGTCCGGACCGAAGGCTTGGCACACGAAACCCATTGGCCCCACAGTCCAAGCTATCAAGCTCGGCCAACTCGGCGTCTAGCCGTGGCTTCCGCAAGAATATCGGTCAGCGGTGCGCCGCCCCCAAACACATTGGTGATGGCCACTTGCGCAGTACCCACGGAGAAAGCTGTGGTGCCTCCAGTTATTGTTGCGTCGCCGTATTCCGACTGCTCCGCAGTTGATGCTTGCCCGGTCGTTTGATCCCAAGCTCTAAAGCTAAGAGTCGGTGTTTCGGCGCTGAGCAGATTTAGCCAACAACGCAGCTGAGTAGTCGGGCTGAGCAACAGAGCAGATGAGTTGCTGACGGTCGACAGTGTGACCCAAACTGTACCATCTACTGAATACTGCCAAGTACCAGCTCGCCCCAGCTCCAGCACGGCAATACCGCCGACAGCGGCGTTATCTACATCGTTCCAGTTACTGGAACTCAGCAGCGAACTGACCAGAACCGGCGGAGAAACGAAATCCTGGCCAGTCACCGGCACATTGACCACGGCCCCATCCGTGATTAACGGTGCATCGTTCACACTGTTGACGGTGATGGAAACTGTACCAACGTTAACTGAAAAATTGCTACGGCCACCGACAAAGGTTGCGTTGCGGTACAGCGGTTGTGCCTCTCCCGATACCAGACCGCTATCCCATGCTCGAAATCGCAGTGTGGCTACTTCTCCATTCACTCCGTTGGGTATGTATCGCAACCTGGTAGTCTGACCCAAAATCAACGCCTGCGTATCAGCCACTGGACCGATAGGAGTCCAAATCGATCCAAAATTCGAGTACTGCCATTGTCCGGTGCCGGTGGCACCGATGATAGCCATCCCCGGGACCGCGTTGGCGTCTACATCTTGCCAACCGCTCGTGTTCAAGATCGTACTGACCAAGATCGATTCAGAAACGGTGTTTTCGTTGGTAGGCTGCATAACGACTACAGCATTTTCGACTATGGTCGGCGCATCATTAAACCATCGTACGCTCAAGGACGCGATGGCCGTGGCCACTGAGTAAGCACTTGTGCCGCCGGTAGTATTGGCATTGCCATAGGCACGTGCCGTATTGGTTGAGGCAATGCCGGAGGTTTGATCCCAAGCACGAAAATTCAGGTAGGCAGTCACCGCATCCATGCGATCAGGATCAAAGCGCACTTGAGTACCAGCGTTCAATAACAGCGCGGAAGCCAGCGAAACTTGACCGACATTCACCCACGTTGTGCCATCGGTTGAATACTGCCAGTTGCCACGTCCGGTCGCTGACATGATCGCGATTCCTTTCTGTGCTCCAATATCAACATCACTCCAGGACACTGAGTTTAAAAGGGCCTCGACTTGAGTTGGACTAGAGGTCGTATCTTCGTCGGTGGGGGCTAACTCTACTACTGTGCTTACAATCGTCGGTGCATCGTTGAAACTAACTACTTGCACGGTAGCCTGAGCGTTGCTCAATGAAAACGCGCTGGTTCCACCGCTGGGCGTTATCCGCCCGAAAGATGGCACCGCGTTGGTCGAGGCGATACCGCTGCTCTGGTCCCAGGCTTTGAAGCTGATTCTCGCGGTTTCACCGTTCTTCAAGTCCGGTGAATATCGCAAGCGACTCGAGCCGGAAAGCAGCAAAGCAGACGAACTGCTGACGGTTCCGATGTTCACCCAAGTCACGCCATCGGTTGAATACTGCCAAGAACCAAAGCCCGATTTTGAGCCTATGGCAATGCCCTTTAGAGCTCCGATGTCGACATCATTCCACCCACTCGCACTCAAGAGCGAATCGACCGTCTTATCCGCAGAGATCCTATTCTCGTTGGTTGCAATGAACCTGGTGACTGTACCGTTTGTCATCGTCGGGGCATCGTTGACGCTGGTGACGTTCAGCAGCGCGCGAGATGTGCTGACGGAATAAGCTGTGACTCCACCGTTGACTGTAGCATTACCGTAAGAAGCAGCCGTACCTGTGGATGGCGAGCCACTGGTTTGATCCCAGGCTTTGAAACTGAATGAAGCTGTCTCGCCGTTCAGCAGGTTTGGCAGGTAGCGCAGACGACTGGACGCGCTCAGCAACAGAGATGAGGTATCACTGACTGCAGCGATGTTATTCCAGACCACGCCATCGGTCGAGTATTGCCATCTGCCATTACCTGTCATCGACACAATGGCCGCGCCTCGAGCCGCTCCAATATCAACATCATGGACCAGGCTGGAAATTAAAAACGAGTTCACGCTGATCGCTGCTGAAATGGTATTTTCATTGATCGTCGGCAACCAGACCTGTAAGTTGTTAGCGATCGTCGGTGCATCGTTGACGCTGGTTACAGTCAGTCGAGCACTGGCCGAACCCGCTGAATAAGCAGTCGAGCCCCCGTTAATCGATGCATCTCCGAAACTCGGAGCTCCGGCCCGTGAATTGGGGGTGGCATTGGACGGAATGCCACTCGTCAAATCCCATGCGCGGTAGGTGAAACTTACTTGTTCACCATTAGCACCATCCGGTACATAACACAGCCACTGTGGAAAGACGTAGCCTGCGCTATCTTGAAAATTGGTAGCCAGAAGCAACGCGCTGGTTTCGGAAACTACAGGGACTCGTACCCAAGCGCCATCCAGTTCCGTTGCATATGCCAGGTAACCGCGACCGGTGAAGCCCGTGATGGCAATGCCCCAACCAAACAAGGTATCAGTGTTATCAACATCCGCATAACCTGCGTTCCGCAGCAATGTCGATACAGTGAACACGCCACGCCAGGCGGGACCTGGGTAGTTTTGATCCTCTGTCAGCGTAGGCAAATTGACAACCGCGCCATTGGTGATAATCGGCGCTTGATTGGGCCCTTCCCCTTCGCCAAACAATTGTCCCACCACTTCGTCCGATTCTCGCGTACCGGCCGATCCAGGTAATTGCTTTGTCAGAATCGCAGGTGATGACTCATGGGGTAAGGATGAATTGAGCGCGTCGTCTTGCACTGCCAGTGCGTTGCCCATGGCTAGTGTCAAGTCGGCCGCTAGTAACTGTCTGGATTCAAACTGCTCCAACAACAAGCGGCGAGTAGACCAGCGGCGCGTAGCCATAGAGTTCGGGCGCGGAAGAAAATGCATGAGGGGCTCCAACAACTTCGTCGTTTGCTCGGGAAAGCATTTATTGTCAGTAGACATCTACGGACAAAAATCAAACGCCAGCCGAAACCACAGTCGCCTGCCACCCGTCCAACTCCGGTTTTCGACCCAGCCTACCTGCGTACAAGCAGGGATTGGAGCATTTCCTCATACCGAAATCAAGCTTTGCCCTAGTCAGAGCTTTTGTCGGTTGGACAAATTCTGGTAATTCGTTTTCCGCTTTGCACTACTTTCGGGGCTTATTGAGATAGAGAGTGCGGTGATCGCCCCGCGGTACCAGTTGGAGTCCTCCGATTCCCCGGCGGAGCAAACGGGTATACTCATGCCTCGAGTACAACCACCAGTCAAGACATGCCACATTTTTGAGTAGCCCATGCAATTCCCTCTGTTTCGCTCGAAGAACAAGCGCCGCCCCTCCCCTAAAGGCAAATTGTCGTTTGAAACTCTTGAATCACGCCGCTTGTTGGCAGTACTCGAACCGGTTAATGACACCAGTGCGTTTCCAGCGTCTGCCACTGTGCAAATCATGTCGGTATGGGACATCAACGGTAACAAAAAGTTAGATTCCTCCGATGAACATTTTTTTTGCTCGGGCGCAATGATCAGTAGTTTCCAGGTCTTAAGTGCCGGTCACTGCGTCTTTGATAGTTCGCTTGGTGGGTTTGCAGAGTGGGTTTTCGCACATCCTGGGCGCAAGGGAGAATTCGATCGACCTTTTGGCGAAGCAGCGGCCACAGACATCTATGTGCATTCCAGCTATTCGAGACGCGAAAGCAACAATTACGATGTCAGCATCATCGCGCTGGATAGGAACATCGGAAATCTGACTGGCTGGTTTGGATATACCGCCATCAACGAACCCATAGACCCAGGGCCAAACTTTTCTTTTCGTCCCCAACCACAGTCGTATCACTTAAACGTGTCACATTATCCCGCCGAACATGGTTACTCTGGCGTTGAACAATTCCAAGGTGACACCAACTATGTTGTCTGGCCTCAATCGTGGGTTTCTCCCACGGGACCGCGCTCGTTCTTCAGTATATCGACGACACGGATGTGGACATCAGAGGGTTCCAGCGGCAGCCCATTGTATCTAGATAACGGTCAAATTGTGGGAGTGCTCTCCAACGGATCCGACGTCCCCCTGGGACAATCCGGAATCGACCGCTATGTCAAGCTGAACAACTCCTTGACATTCCCCATCAACTGGATCAACGACATCTTGGCAGAGAATACCAAGCCAAGTGACCGCCCGGTCTTAGTAAATCGAGATCAATGGTTCGGCACCGTCAGTGGGAACCTGATCAGCAATGATACGCCTCATACTGGCGAATCAATCCAAGTCAGAGCTCCTCTATTCAATGCAGGAACGGCAACCGCCACTAATGTCAAAGTACGTTTTCGATTGTCTACGGATAGCAAATACGACACGTCCGACACGTTTTTAGGTGATGCAGTCGTTTCGTCGATCGGTGCATTAAAGAATGCTGACGCAACGCTGACGTTTACTTTGCCGTCGAAAAGCCCTCGAAACTATCGCGTTGTCTGGAGTATCGATCCAGATAATAAAATCAACGAATTTGATGCAGAACTGAACAGTTTCGACCACGGCTTAGGCAAGCTTGGACACCATTATGGCACCAGCGGCCTACTGACAATCGCAGATGACGGTTATGAACCCAACGATACTCAAAGTCAGGCCACCACGATCCCTTCCGGGCAATGGCTGAGTTCGATCAGCGGTCTCGGCGTTCAGTATGACGATGACTTCTATCGCATCGTAGTGCCCACTGGGCAATTAAATGTTCAGGTGTCGCTGAAGTTTCAACATAAACACGGCGACATTGATTTGCAACTGCGGAATGTGTTCAATGAAGTAGTCGCTCGTAGCGTTGGGACAAGCGACAGCGAGTCCATCAGTGTCGTGCTGCCTGCAGGCGGCCCACATTACTTGCGTGTCTTTCTCGGTGACACTGGTAACACCTACGATTTGAAGTGGGAAAGCATCATTCCGCCAGACCTGATGGGCAAGGAAATTGCGTTTACAAGCCAGACATTGGAAGCCGGACAAACTTCTAATCTGAGCTTCCGGGTGGAGAACGCAGGTGGGGCCGTTAACCAGTTCCGCGTGCAGGCTTATCTCAGTCGCGACGCCAACATTGACCCATCGGTCGACTTGATACTGGGCAGAGTAACAATCGCAAGTTTGGGAGCCAACCAGACGACTACCACTCAATCACTGCAGATTCGACTACCTGCCCCAGGCACTTCCTTTTGGGCCGGGGATGGCGAGTACTTTATCGGATTGGTAGTAGACGAAGAAAACGGGATTGTCGAGTCGGATGAAACGAACAACTACTCGCAAGGCATTGGAGTAGACGTCAGTTCGCTGCAAGTCATTGTTCATCCGTACGGAACTTTCACGGTAACGACAGCTGAAGTCAACCGAGTCACACTGCCACGATTTGACCCGACACGTGGCACACTCAGCGGCGTTGAAGTCTCTGTCTTAGTAACTGGTGTAACCGAGTCCCAAGTCTTTCCAGCTACAGCTCCCGGCATACCCACACCCGACATTCACGCAGTCTCGTTTGCCGTAGGTCCTTTCAGCTTTGCCACGACGACCGTAGCACTGCCCAGGTTTTCTCGCGAGAATCATGTTGAACAACTCGCCCCGATTAGTATTTTGAAGACCTATTCCGGTAGTCAACTGGCCGCCTTCCTGGACGACACACAGCAATGGACGTTGCCTACCGGACTGACGACGGGCCCCGGCTTCGGCGGACATGTTCATAACATCAGTGAATTAAACTTCATCACTACAACCAAGTTCCTGTTTGACCCACCACCGGCAGACTTGAAAGCGACCAGCCTGGTTGTTACCAACGGTCCAGACTTTAACGGCAAAGATGCTCGGTCGGTTAACTTAGACTATGTCATCGAGAATCTCGGCCCAGGTCCAGCACCAAGCTTCAAGGCCAGCTTCTATATCAGTGCAGACTCGACAATTACAACCGATGACGTACTGCTAAATACGGTCCCCTACCCGCACGGTATGCCGGCTGAAGGCAACGAACAACAATCGGTCATTTTGACTTTGCCACATGCTACTTCAACGTTTTGGTTGGGCGACCAGCAATACACGATCGGAATGATTATCGACGTGGCTGAACAGGTTCCAGAAACCAATCGCGCGAACAACAGCAATCAAGGCCTCAATATTGACTCTGCACTCATTGACTTCATCGTCAAGCCGCGTGGCACCGATGTAGTATTGACGATTGAACAGAACCAAATCACCCTGCCGGGCTTTGATGATTCGCAGGGAGTTCTGCGACAGATCGAGGGTACGAGCTACCTGATTCAGGGTATTACCAACCCAGGAGGAACTCCTGTCGAAGGCTATCCCTTTATTCACGCGCATGTTTTTGATTTCTCTTTGGGACCATTTGACTACCTCGCCATCGCCTTACCCGCGCCCGCAGGCGCGCCACACCCTCTGACCCCTGCCAACCACGCACGTGTCACTCTATCGGGCTCCGCATTGCAGCCGTTTTTGGACGGTACACGCACCTTGCCCCTGGACCCCAAACCGACCAGCACCGAGGAAATCGGGCATGTCCATACGTTAGAAACAGCCGTCTTTTGGACAGAGTTGTGGTATTCCTTTGACATCATGCCCAATCTCCAGTCCTCCGGCCTTTCAATCGACGGTCAACTGCTTCCAAACGGTACGGCAACGGCACGCTTCAATTTAGCCAATGACTCGGTGGGCGACGCCAGCAACGTTATTGCTCAATTGGTGTTAACGGGCCCCGATGGACTGGCGGGACCTGTCCGCCAGCTGGGACAAACGGAAATCGCCACGTTGAACGCTCAATCATCGAGTGAGCACTCAATTCCATTTACGCTGCCCGCGCTGGATGATGAATTCTGGTCAACTGCGGGGCAGTACGCATTGGCGTTGCTCATCGACCCAGAAGATGCCATCTCCGAATCGAATGAAACTGACAATGTTCTGTCGCTAGCCAATACCGACAACCTCGAATTCGAAGTTGCGCTGAAGTCGGAATTGAATAGCCAGGACCTCGGGAGCATCACTTATCTACAACTAGACCTGGATGGCCTCGGTAGCGATCAGTGGTACCAATTCGAAACTTCTCGGGTGGGCATGTTGACCTCGTTACTAACCACCACGAGCAATCAACCACTTCGACAGAGTCTTTTCCGAGTCCCGGCCGAATTAGTTTCGCAAGTCAACTCCCTCAGCGAACAGACCATTCGCCCCCACCTCATCGGTCAGTCGCTGGCTAAAAACGGCCTATCGCGCCTGGATGTACAGGCGGAAGCAGGTGATGTGTTCCTGCTGCGAGTGGGCGGCGATACATCACAAACCAAATTGATATTGGCAAACGTATTCCAACAGAGTGGTGATCGAGCTACGCTCTACGGCACCGATAATGCAGACCTGATTCAAGTCAGTGCGGGCGCTGATTCTAGAGTCACCATTGGCGAGATCGGCTACACTCTGGATCAGAGCCTACTAACACAGGTCGATTTGCTCGGTGGCGGTGGGCAAGATGAGTACAAAATACAGCCGCTCCATTCAATCGCGGTGAACATCGTTAACGATGCCGACCTGGCGACGCCCATTGAAATTGATGCTCAAGCACTGACTCCGACCATTACTGACAATTCAGTGCTGATAGACCAACGGCAGATCGTTCAGTACCAGACTGGTTCCAATGTGCGCTTGACCAACGTTCCGAACTGGCGAAACCTGATCCTGCATGGTGATGTCAACAATGATGGCGCGATAACGCCGATCGACGCGTTACTAGTGATCAATCAACTAAACAGCGTTGGTCCAGGTACTTTGCCGTCACTGATCGAAATCGGTTCAACCACCGATACGCATGTGGATGTCAGTGGCGACGACTTTCTCTCGGCCATCGACGCGCTGCTGGTTATTAACCTGCTCAATCAACGTACGAACCCTTAACAACCATCTATCCGTAGCGGTGCACAACGGGGCGTGATCTACTTCAACAGTCATGGGGCAACGACGAATCGTGGACGCGAAGGCTGGCTAGCTCATTGCCTGGCCAGCCGCTGTCCTGCCGCTGATTGCTTCCAGAGCTCGTTCCACGGCATCGATGGTTTCGTCGAGCGTCGATGTGCCGGCCGTGAGACCTACCGTTTGTACATCACTGAACCAATGAGGATCCAACTGTTCGGCCGACTCAACTTGCACAGCTGGTTTCAGATGTTCATGACAAAGCTGGACCAGTCGCCGCGTATTGTTGGAATTGCTGCCGCCTACCACCACCACCGCATCAACTTGTACCAGCAGTTCTAATAACGCCGATTGCCGACGGCGAGTTGGATGGCACACGGTATCGACGAATCGGATGTCCGCTAGCGGATTGTGCAACTGAATGTGCGCGCACACCTCAGTCACTACGTCCGGTGGCATAGTGGTCTGGCAGACGATGCCCAAGTGTCGACTCTCATAACACCTAACCTCGCTTGCATCGGCGATCACGTCGTAGCTTACCAGGTCTTCGACAACACCTTGAACTTCGACATGCCCAGGCTTACCAATCAAGAGCACGTGCCGTCCCTCGGCTGCCAGTTCCATGGCCGCCTCATGAACTCGCCGTACCAACGGACACGTTGTATCGATCAGCTGTTTACTGGCGGCTTGCAACCGCTGTCGCTCGGCATTGCTGATGCCGTGGGCGGTGATCAACACCAGTGGCGTATCAGCAGGCTGACCTCGGTCAGCTTCGGACGCTTGATGAAAGCCCGCTTGTGCTAACTGCCGGGTAACTGCCGGATTGTGAACCAGTTCACCATGGATCGTCACTTGTGAAGGATTGGAAACCTGTCGAGCAATCTGCAGCGCGTCGCGGACGCCAAAGCACATGCCCATCTCGGTAGCGCGAATGACTTTCATGCTCAACACCTCTTTCTCAGTTGCAGTTAGCGTTATTCGGCGATTCCGTTACTTTGCCGCACAAAGTCGATAAATAAAAAAGAGAGCCTCCTTACGCGGGCGACCAACCTCCGGAGAGTCCGCGCTGGGTATCACCTTGGCTCTCGGCTTGGGCATCGGCCACGATCTTGGCCAATATGCTGATGTATTCCGTAAAGCGTTTGCGGCCGCTGGTGGTCAAGCGAACCATGGTCTGAGGTCGACGACCCGTCGAACCTTTCCAGATTTCTATCAACCCTGCCTCGCTCAGGACGGCCAGGTGTCGATTCAGATTGCCATCGGTCAGTGTGCACAGTTGTTTCAAGTCATTGAATAGTAGCCCGCGCTCATGTGCAGCCAAGGAAGCCATAATGCTCAACCTGGCCTTCTCGTGCAACACGCGATCGAGGCCTTCGAAAGAGAATCGACCACCTTCATTATCGACAGGTCGCGCATTCTCCAACTCGCATTTAGTCTTCTGCTTACGCGGCATCCCTGCGCTCCAAATTCCAATACAAGATGACCGCACCCAGCAGTTGTCCACCACCAAAGCTCAGCCCCATCTGCCACGGCGCAAACGCATTTTCGTTGCTTCCACTTACCAAACACAGGCAGCCGCTCACGGCATAATAAACGCCGATCCACAGTGCTTGCCGAGGCAGCAAACGATAGGACGCAAAGACACCCAGGCTAAAGAGCAGCGACCACAGCCCCGGCAACATCCAAGCCACTTGCTGTGCACTGGAATAAATGCACAGGGTCAGCAAAGCTCCAATGGCCACGCACGGCACAAACTGTTCAACGGCCAACACCGTCATATCGCGTTCCAGGCTCGGGCCAGCCATACGAGCTTTACGGATCATCTCACCTCCGGTGACCAACAAACTTACTGCGGCCACGCCCATCCATAGACATAGATAACGTTCCAACTGAACGCTTGGATCGATAACCCATCGCGACTGCACGGCCGCAGCCAGCAGACCAAGCAAGCCTGAGAAGCCAACGGTTAACGACCGAAAGCCGCGAAAGACTTCGCTCTGCGCCATCTGTTGGCGAATCTCAGATATCTGCCTTAAGGCCTCGTGCAGTTCCATGAGAATGCCTGAAAGGAACCCGTACCAATTTCACTTTGCCTTACAAAGTAGCATGGGTCAGGCGGCATGTCAATGTTTTTGACTGATGGCTGCCGCGAGCGAAGGAATTCCAGAAGGAAGTTCGCTTGAGTCGTGATAACCGCACATCGAAAGGGGAATATCTGTGCGTCCGACCAGCTGCCGCAGCACATTTAGCGATTGAACGCGCCGCTTATTGTCGTCGGCTCGCAGGGTGGCCAGTTGGTCAACCGGATGCTGCAAGTTGAACAACTCATCGCGCAAGTAATAGGCGTCGCCTACATGCAGTGTCCAGTGGCCTGCACACTCGATCGCCACACCGCAATGCCCGAGGGTGTGTCCAAAGAGTGGAACCAGGCGAATATCGAGCTCTAAAGATGTTTCAACTCTTCGCGACGGCAATCCGAAAAAATCGCTGTCGTTCGCGGCATAAGTTATAAACTCCGGATGGTGGCTGAACTGGGCTGGGCTATATCGCGGGCTACCCAAATCGAGGCTGGCTTTTTCTTCTGCCGACAGGTGAACCTGGGCTAGGGGAAAATCCGCCAAGCCACCCACATGATCCGGATCGCAATGGGTCAGCACAACATCCGTTACCGCTTCTGGCTGTATTCCCAGATGGGCTAACTGCACAAGAGCTGTCACCGATGGAATGAATTGAAAGCCAGCAGCGGTGATCGCTGCTTGGCCTATGCGTGTGACGGGATCGGCAATGTCGTGAATACCAATGCCAGTATCGACCAGCGCGATACCCGTGCTGGTCTGGATCAGTAAGCAGTGACAAGCCGCCGGCGGGAACGGCGGCGCATGCAGCCAACCGAAATTCGCATGTCGAACTTGGCTCATCTTGGCCACCTCACATTAGCCGGGTTTAATTGCCCGCTTGGATCTTGACCTTCTTGGCTCCCGGTTCGTATTCGGCTTTGGTCAGGTCGATGCCTTGGAATGGCAGTGTATCGGGCGTAACGCTGACAGCTGTCGTCAGCTTCAGCGGAAAGGGGCCGCCAACATCATAAGTGAACTCGACGAAGCTGGCCGTCCAACCGGTTTTGCTGGCAGGTGCGGTCGAGACGTACGCGCCTTCGGCATTGGCCTGTAGTTCGGTGTCTTTGAAGACTGGACCGATGGTCATTAGCCGGAAGTCACGCGCCGTAGGATTGTGCGCTTGCCACAGCGTGACCTTGGCAGGTTTTGTCTGGCTGGTTGCGCTAATCGATCCATCTTTCTGAAAGCTCCAGGCGTACTCCGGTCGTGGCTTGCCACTGGAGATCAATCGATAATAAGCCGCGATGCTCTCGATCGCGTCCGAGTTCTTTAAACCGTGATCGGCGTTGGGCACATAGCGCATCAGTTTCTCGCCTTTTAATTCATCGAAGTAGAAGCGAGATGAGTCCGGCAAAAAGAACTGATCGCCCGCAGCGTTGACGATAAACTTGGGCTCGGTCAATCGATCTAGGTTGTAGTAGGGGTCGACGATCTTGTACAACTCTTGCATGCGCGGATGATCAAAGCGCTGCAGGATTTTGTGCTGGTAGTAGTTGCCAATAGCCTCAGCCCAAAAACCGTAAGCTTCAGCATGATGCCGCAGCGAAGGATCCGCGTTCACAACATCGATGACAATTGGCACTACCGCAACGACGCGTGTATCAGCCACGCCAGTCATCCAAGTTGTCCAGCCGCGTTTCGATCCGCCGCCAACCACAAATTTATTGACAGTTCGCTGACCGCCCGCTTCCGAAGCGGCGAACTCCGTAATGCAATCCATGGCCCGCACAGCGCTTTTAACCATCGGCAGGCGCGGTAACCAGGTAGCGTCGCCCGTTTCCAGGAACTGCGACCAGGCGTAGCCAATCAAATCATCTTCGGTACGTGGTTGGCCATCGTTGTGAAAGACCAGCGGTTGGTTGGGCACGTTCTTCAATTCCGCCACGATGCTGCCCGTGGTGCGGGCGATCGTCGAAGTAATGACATCGGCTCCATCAGGCATCTTACTATTGTGGCTGCCGCCACCGATCAACAGAAACGCATGATCGGTCGTGACCTTGGCGGGCACCGTTACGACCAGCCAATGTTCCCAGACTGGCCGATCGACATCTTTTTCCGTGCGCCAAGTCTGCGACTTTAACTTAATGACAACAGTCTTGAGACCATTGCTCTCAACAGTTTTTTCAACCTGCCATTGGTAAGTCTTGTCACCATTGGCCAGGTAGTCGTCTAGCGCCGTCTTGGCGGACTCGGTCGACAACTGGGCGTAGCTATTGCTGACGAGCATGAGTAAGAGCAGGCCGAGCGAAATTAGTCTTGAATGCATGGAACGTGTGGTCCGGGGGTTTTGAAATCGTACGACAGGAAACATGGAACAGGTCGACCATCGATAGGCCGCTACCCATTCAAGCCGCATATTGTAATCTCATTTGGCGGCAGTTTTTTTGGGCCCAGCCGCCGACCGGCTGATTTGACAAAGAATTCACTTGAGCCATGGCCAAATCGACCTATCGAAGATCTACCGCGCCACCAGTGGCTCGTCTAAATTAGTCCCATACGGATCGCCTGACACTGCCAAAGTAAGGACATCGATCGATGGGTACAACCTTGCACTTGAGTGTTGCCGAATACGGTCGGATGATCGAGCGAGGAGCGTTCGACCACTTGAACCGCAAAATCGAGCTCATTCGCGGGGAAATCCATCAAACGAATCCTTCGGGTCCGCCACACGCAGACTTGGTCGACTTCCTGACCGACTGGTCTGTGCGTGCCACAACTCGAGAGATCATTCACGTTCGTGTTCAATCGGGATTGGACTTGTCGGCGTTGGAAAGCCAACCCGAACCCGATCTGCTCTGGGTTCGCGCCGGTCGCTACCGACACCGTCATCCAACAGCCGAGGATGTAAGGCTAGCGATTGAGGTCGCGGACAGCAGCTTGCAGATAGATCTAACTGAGAAAGCGGCTTTGTACGCGGAAGCGGGTATCGTGGAGTATTGGATTGTGGATGTCAAAGCCCAGTGTATCCACGTGTTTCGCTCTCCAGGTGCGGGCGAATTTCGTCAGCGCAGCGTTGCCAAAGTTGGCGAGCAACTCTCGCCAGGTGCACCGTGTTCCACTCCGTTGGATTTGCAGCAGCTCTTTGGGTAACGCAGCTGACGAGCTTAAGATTCGGCCAACTGCGAGTCGCAGCTGGCATGAGTGAGCGATTCGACCCACTTGATATAGTCTTGGGCTATGCGTTGGTAGCCTTCGAAGTAGGCACCAGTCACATCGATTTCGTTCATTTGTCCGAGCTGCAGCGCTTCGGAAAAGAGAACCAGCTGCGCAGCCCGCGGTCGCTGGCCTTGCACTTCGCAATCGTAGATCTCGTTCAGTGCCGCCAGGGCCCCTTGCTGATTCAGCCATAGGCCAAAGCGTTGACCAGCATCCTGAGCCCGACCTGCCTTCATCAGTTCACTGACCTTTAGTGGCAATCGGAAACAACGCTGATAACACTCAGCTTTGGCGGCCATCAAGAAAGCTTGTTCGTCGTACTGAGCCACTATCCAACCTTTGCGTTCGTCCAGCTGACTTTTTTCACTTCGATCTATTCTATACGAAGTGACGCCGGTTCTGGAGCGATGTCGCTAAAAGTTAGCCGAACGCGATCGCAACGTCCACGAGAGTATCTCGAGCCAACTGGGTTCTTTGCCCACCAACAAAATTCCCGCCTCAAAGATGCGACCGGCCAATGTCCTCAGCGCGATGATCGCCACCGCTAAAGCTACCAGCGAAAGCACCAATTCCCAGCCTGGCACGTTGGTCAGCAAGAGACGAATCGGCATGGCCGTCGCCGAGGAACCCGGGATCAGACTCAGCGCTTGCATCCAGGCTCCATCGGGCTTCATCATGGCCATCGCCGAAGCCGCCATCGGCAACACCGGCACAAACATCAGTCCGGATCGAGCCGAGGTATTAGGATCGTTGATGATGGCCGCGATGGCGGCATAAAAACAATTCCAGAGAAACACGCCACCGAGGAAGTACAACAATATGTACCCGATCAGGCTGGCGCGGACCACTGATTCAGGAATGGGGATTTCGTAACCGACCCAGCGGGCCATCGCTAGCGATATCGCGCCGGTCAGCATCAGAGTCAGTACCGAAGCAATGGAAGCCGCGGTTATGCCCAGCAGCTTGCCATCAATCCATGACTGAGCCGATATGGCACTAACAATCTGCTCAGTGACCCTTTGCTGCTTTTCGCCACTGATGCCGGACAAGAAGTAAGCCAGGCCTAACCAACTCGTCAGAATCACCATCAACAACACCATTAGAGCCATTATGCGATCGAGTTTGCTAACGGTGGTTTGATTCAGGTTGGTCACGGTCATGGTTGCCGGAGCGAGGAGTTCCGATAATTGCTCTGCGGTCAATCCTTGCTGGCTCATCGCTTGCCTGGATCGCCATTGATTGAGCGGGGCTTGCAGTTCGTCGAGCCAGGTGGGTTCGCTGCGTACGAACAGTTCGTAGGTGGCATCTGTTCCTGCCGAATTGTTTGTTGCCGGAGTGGATGTTGACTCAGCGGGTAAACTAACCGCTTGAGATGGTAACCCACTGCGGAGGATCAAGGCCGCATCAAACTGTTTACTTAACACAGCCTGCTTGAGTTGCTCGACTGGCTCGGATGAAACTTCCAGCTTGAGTTTGGAATCTGGCGGCAGCTGAAGTTGAAGTTCGGAGCTATTGACGGCAACTTTTATCTCTGAGTTGTACTGAGCCATTTTTACGGAGCCAATTCCGACTAAACCGCCGAGTAAGAGACTGATCATGCCGATTAATTGATCACGCAACTTGTAATATCTGCCGAACTCCCATTTGGCGACGGCCAGAACAGGAGACCACCTGGACGAACGACTCATAACGATACCTCTTGATAAGACATGGAAGCGCCGGATGGATGAGTGGCTGAGTTGCCGAGCGCGCGGAGATAGATTTCGTGCAGCGACAATTGTGAGCTGTTCAAGTTTTCTAAGGTGCCAGCAGTTGCTAACCGCGGCAACCACGTTGGCATCGATGCAGCAGGATCCAATAGAAGTCGAATGTGCCCCGCTTGTCCTGGTTGCAATTCGATGACATCGGGATGATTCTGCAGTTGGGCCAGATCGTCAGCACTAAGTGCCGACTGATATTCGACCTCGAGCACGCGACCGCCATAAGCAGAGTTTTTGATCTGGGAAACGGTGCCGCTGAGAACTTCATGGCCGCGGTTCATCAAGACGACTTGATCGGCGATGCGTTCTACCAGGTTGAGCTGATGAGCGGAAAGCAGAATCGTTGTCCCTTCAGCTTTCAGTTCTTCGATGAGTTCCACTAAGACTTCTTGATTGAGCGGGTCGAGCCCAGAGAACGGCTCGTCGAGCACTGCAAACTTTGGACGATGGACTAGGGCGGCCGCGATTTGAATCTTCTGCTGATTGCCTTTGCTGAGCGTTTCGAGTTTGCTCTTGGCATGCTGCTGCATATCGAGTCGCGCGAGCCAGTGATCGGCTGCTCGAGCAGACTCTGCGGCTGACATGCCTCGCAACTGGGCAAAGTATCGCAGGATCCGCCCGACACATTCGCTCTTGTACAGTCCGCGATCCTCGGGCAAATAGCCGATTTGGGAACGATCCAGCCTTGCTGGCATTCCGGCAGAGTTACACCAAATCACACTGCCGTGGTCGGGCACTAACATCCCGATAATCATCCGCACAACGGTGGACTTGCCAGCACCGTTGGGTCCCAGCAGCGCGAACGTCTCACCGCGATGGACGGTAAACGAAATGTTGTCGACCGCCAGCGTTGTAGCAAACGACTTGCTGACTTGCTGTATTGAAACGATGGGAAGACTCGGCATGCAGCACCCTCTTCAAAAAGCGTAGAGATGAATGGCCTACACCCTAGTAGTCGTCAGCCGCGCAAAACTTAGGCGCGCTACATGCAAGAATTTTTGAGCCCTTGGCAGCAAAACCAACCGCAACCCTGAACGGGGGTATAGTGGCTCTATTGTATTTTGAATAATCAGTGGATCTAATCGAAGGGTCTCCCCTGCGGTTAGCCATTACTTTACGCGTAAAGTAACTCGACGTAAGGTGCGGAGCGACTGCGGACAGACGCGGTTACGCGGGTACCAGACGGGTACCGGCTAGCCAGTCTTGGGGGCCACAATCCGGCCACCGCAGGGCGATGGCTGCGTAGACCGGAAGTAGGGCAAGCATGGACAGATGCAGCGTCGTGGCGAGCCAGCCCAGTTGAGGCATATACAAATCGATAAGTAGAATAAATACGCTGAACAGCAGGATTGGAGACCACGTCACTAGCGAGCGCCATATCATTAGCCAACGACTAGCTCGAGCTCCATTGAGCTTGACGATATAGATTCCTAACAGCAGGAATGGTAGACCTCCACGCGCTAACCCGCTCCATAGAACCAAACCCAGCAATGGCCCTTGGGTGACAACCATCACCGGCCAGTTGCGGTTGAAGGCTGCATCGGTTTCTAGCGCCTGAATGATCCTCCAGCGACGCGCAAGTCGATCCGCGGTCAGCACTTCTCGCTCACTCCGAGGTGAGCTATTGACTAACCGCAGTGCAAAGGTTGAACCCGGCACTTGCTCAAACTGTATATCAGTCGCTTTTTCAACAATCTCACCCACCACTCCGCCCGTCAATATTTGCCGTTGAATGAAACCCGCCGATCGCCAACGCACCGTCAGCTCATCTCGAACCACTTGTTTGTAAGTGGCGATGGGCTCCAGCATCGGCGCCGCCACCCCGTTAACTGCGGCCTGCTGCTCCTGCGTCTGAAGCCACTGCCTGTACCAATCCGGTTTATCAATCAGGCTTTGCAAGGCGCAGGCTTCGATATATCTATCTTCCAGTCGCATCACTTTAACTTGATTACCGACGCGCGACAGCGAAGTCATCGCGCCCACTAAACTCAACAGCGTCATAGCGCTGATGCCGATCATCCAAAAACGCATCGTGGGCGTCACTTGCCACGGCCGGCTGGAGTCTTCACGCAAGTTCTTGTGCAAACTATCCAGGCTTGATCCAGACTGGGCAGCGTGTGCATCGACCAACGTTTGGAGAATCTGAGTCGCGTGAATTGGTACAGGTGCTTCGATTGGGGTTGGAGGTGTGTCAAGCGGCCGGCTGCGACCGGTCAAACTCAAACGCATGGCTTCCAACGCAAATACTTGTTCAGATCGTTGCAGCTGCAAGCCGTTTCGTTGCTCGTCGACTACGGACTTAACACCAGATGTCGGTACAGTATCTTGATTTTCTTTATTCAACACCGGGGGCCCCAGTGGCCAATCGGCGATCACGACTCGTCCTTGCCCATCTAGCCACAACTGATCGAGGCTAGTCAGCTTGAGCTGGGTACGATCATTTCGAGACTGCCGAAACTCATCGACCAGTTGCTCTAAAATCAAGCGAGCTTCACGCCACGACAAGCGTTGCTCAGGTGTAACCCAATAGCGCAACGGAGCGCCGGTCGGCGCAACATACGCAGTCCATGTGAACGACTTCTCTTGACCATGCGCCAAGTACCGCAAGCGTGATGGTCGCGTGTGACTGTGGTCGACTTCGTGGTAACTCTCCAGACTACGGTCGATCAGTAGCCACACGCGTCGATTCAAGTAAGGATCGCGACCGCTTAGCAAAGCTTGCTGCTCTGCCTGCCAGATTACGCCGCTGACCTCATAGGTTCCTAAGGTCGCGGGCCAGCCCGCAGCAGCCGTGGTGCTGAGTTCACGTACCGGCTCTGCAGGCATTAAACGCACGGGTTTAGACGCATGATGGCTAGCGACAACTACCGTGTGGCTAAGCACATCGTGTAGTAATCGTGCACCTGATTTAGATCGTAGCGTAATCAACAGCACGCACAGTCCTAAGATCGAAGCCGCCGATTGCAAAAGCGACTGCACTTCCACGCTGAGGTGCCCAAACAAAATCAGGCTTGAGAAACTAGGCAATACGGAGCCGATGAGCATATAGATCGCAGTGCGCCCAACGATCCTCAGGAAGCCAGCTTGCTCCCCGGTACGGCTGTCGAAGACGCGCAGTTGTAAGGCCACTTTTCCTGGCGTCGCCGACCAGATGCCTTCACTGACGATGAAATACAACCACACGATGGCATTGTAGAACGTCAATTGCTGCAGGGTTTGCGACGTTGGATCAAACAATTGATGGCCCAACATGCCTGATAACGCAAACAGCCCGATCGTGAGCACACATGTATCCAGACCATACGCCGCCAATCGCCTGGCCAAATGAGCGATTGCTTGCCGCCCACTTACAAATGGCTCCAGTGCATTTCTCAGTTGGTCGAGATCCTGAAAGCGTTGATCGCGACTGCGACTTAATCCTCGCTGGACAACCTGCTCCAAGAGTTTTGGCAAGGTTGCATTGAATTGTCGAATGGGCACCGGATCATCGGATACGATGCGCGCGATAACTTGCGTCGACGAGTACTGACCAAATGGAGCTTGCCCGGTCAGCAAGAAGTACAGAGTTGCACAGACACTATATAGATCGGTGCGGAAATCGAGTGGCTCACCGCGAATCTGTTCTGGTGACGCATAAAGTGGCGTACCTATGAAGCTACCCGTCTGCGTCAACTCCGATTCATGTTCAATGGAGCGAGCCAGGCCGAAGTCACCCAACTTGACCCTACCTGAAGACTCCAAAAAACAATTGGCAGGTTTGATGTCGCGATGAATGACTCCACGCTCATGAGCTTCTTTCAAACCATCAATGACATCCAAGATCTTCGATACCGCTTCGGTCGCTGTTAGTGGCCCGGCATTCATGACCAGATCTCGTAGCGTCTTGCCGGACATCAACTCCATGACGATAAAGGGTTGGCCGTTTATCTCGTTTACTGTGCGAACAAATACACACCGCGGATGATTGATCGTGCCCGCCAGAGCACCTTCCAGTTTGAAACGTTGCATCGATTCCGGATTCTTGGACCATTGCTGGTTCAGAATTTTTACAGCTACGTGTTGCCCACTGGGATCGACCGCTTCGTAGACTCGCCCCATGCCTCCTTCACCCAAAAAGGTCAGCAGCCGATAGGGACCGAGGCTCGAAAGAAATGGCTCTCTAGGTTGCGAAGATTGAAGCGCTCGCGATGGCTCGCCAGCTTGATAGTCCGCAGTTTGTTCCAGCAGGTCTGGCGATGCCACCGGCGGGTTCACCAGGCCCAAAGCATTCAGCTCGTTGTCGATGAATTCGGCCAGTTCGTTGCGAATGTGTGGATACCGCTGCAGAAATTCTTCGCGATCGATGCGTTGAGCGTTATCGATCGCTTGGAGATATTCGGCTATGGCACGATCGATATCCGAAGGTTCGAATTCAGAATCCGCAGAAGTACAACTCATGTCTGATTGGCTGCTATTCGCTGACGCAAAGCGGCAGAACCCCGTTTGATAAGACCGGCCACCGCGACGGGCGACTTCTGCATCAATTCAGCAATCTCGGCCAGTGAACGGTTCTGCAGATAACGCAAAGTGAGTGCTTCGCCCTGGGCCGGTGGCAGATCTTGCAAGGCTCTGGCCAGCTGCACGGCCAGTTCGTTACGCTCGAACTTCATGCTAGGAGTCGACAGCTCGGAGCCTACCAAGGCGATCAGCCTGGCCGCCGAAGATTCCAGTTCGACCTGACACTGTTGCTCGCGCCGGACATCGCGTTTACCCCGCGTCTCGCGCCGCAACGCATCAATCAACTTGCCCGATAGCAATTGACGCAACCAGGCCATCCGTGGTGCCGTCCCCTGCCCTGCAAATTGCTCACGCTGGCGATGCGCCTCCAGCAAGGTTTCTTGAACGACATCCGAAGCGTCCACGCGCCCTTGCACACGCATAGGCAACTGCGTCCGCGCCAAAGTCAGCAGGTACGCGCGGTAGTTTTCCAACTCGGGTTGGTCAATTTCTTGCTCGGCCATAGGCTCACTGAGACGAAGATTCAGGTGATGCTCACAGCCGTATTATACAAGCTCCCTCACCCAGAGAGTCGCAGAGAAACCGTATACTTGTTGTCTATCTCCCAAAGCCAACCACCACGATCTCCGTAGCCGAAGTCGCCAGACTTTGGACGCGCTACCATCACACATCCCGAGGAAGTTAAGGTATGAACAGAGCACTACTAGTCATCGACGTGCAGCGAGAATACTTCGAAGGTGCTTTTCCGATTCGCCATCCGGTTGGTCATTTGAGCAACATTCTCGAAGCGATGGACACAGCGCGGAAAGTGAACATCCCCACCGTAGTCGTACGGCATCACCAGCCCGACCCGGAATCGCCCGTGTTTCGCCAGGGAAGCCCGATGTGGCAACTGCATCAAGAAGTCGAATCGAGGCCCCGCGATGTCCTGATTGACAAGCACTTGCCAGGCTCGTTTACAGACACACCTTTGGACCAGTTCTTGAAGGAACGGCAGATCGACACGGTCTGCATAGCTGGTTACATGACGCAAGTTTGCTGCGACACCACGGCGCGTCAAGCCTTTCACCTGGGCTACAAAGTCGAGTTCCTGCGCGATGCGACCGGCACTCTGGACGTTGAAAACAAAGCCGGCTCCGTCACCGCCGAACAGCTCCACCAGGCCATCTTAGTCGCTCAACAAATGTTCATCAGCGACGTCATCGACCAGTCAACCTGGCTGCAAAGAGTAGAATGAGAAGCTTGCTCGGAAGATCGCACAGCTTCTATTGTTGAAATTCCGGGCTCCCGGACCTGCACTGGAAACGCGCAGCATTGCCAGATCATCGAATGGAGTGGAAATCTGACCTGTAATAAACTCCACGCGAAGCCAACTTCACACCACAACAGGCTTGGCTTGAATAATTTCTGAGCCGATTCAGTCGGATTTTACGCATTAGTTACCGAAACAAACCATTTTAAACCGCTAAAGGGCCTGAGAATCCAGTCCGATGCCCGGCCATTTCAGGTCCTTAGCAGGTTGGGGCTTCGCCGCCTGGTTTTGCTGAGGTCTTCTTATGCGCAAGCTACTCTTATCGCGTAAACGCAACTTCCGAAAGCTACTTTCTCGCTTGCGTCGACAGCATTTCCAGCGAAGGATGCCGTTCGAACAGCTCGAACGTCGCGACATGTTGATCGGCTCGGACTGGAATAACGGACTATCTCCGCTAAATGTCAACAATGATCAGGAAGGCTTCATTACGCCCATCGATCTGTTGCAAATCATCAACGAGATAAATACCAAACAGATTTCCGCTCCCAACGGCAAGCTGCCAGCAGTGACTGAGGTGGGAGCCATGCCTCCACCCTACTTAGATGTTAGCTGCGATCAATTCGTAACGCCCATCGATGCGTTGCTGGTTGTCAATCACTTGAATGGGGGTGTGGAGCCAGTCGGTCAAGCCTATACGCGGAGTGACGGGACGAGCGGGAATTTTTCGGCGTTCGGCTGCGGTCCAGCACTTCGCGAAGGAAGTTCTTTCATATCGTCCCTGACTACGCAGCTGGCCATTCCCAGCGATGCAGCGGCTTTGTCGTTTTTGTTGGAAGGCATCGAGTTTGACACCGCCAGCCAGGGGCAGATCCAAGATGGATTCGAAGCAGCACTATTGGACCAATCGGGGCGTTCCTTGGTGCATTCCATTGCGCCAGGACGAGAGGCATTCTTCAACTCCTCTGAAACAAGCTCGCCCCTGGGCAGCTCGCGCGTCGAATTTACCGGCAATCGAGTAACTCTGTCTTTACAAGATGTTCTGCCCGGAACGCAAGCCAGTCTGGTCTTTCGACTCATTAACAATGATGCGGATACGCAAACTGCTGTTGCCATTCGTTCAGTAGAGTTTTTATCCGCATTTGCTGGCGGCCAAGCCCCCCCTTCGCAATCGTCCGACGCACCTCGGTCACTCAGACTCACTACCGGCACTTTATCAGTGGGGGCTTCAAACACTTCGCTAGACATTTTGATCGAGACTCCTATAAATGAGAGCCACTTTGAGGCCGGAACAGAAGTGCTCGTCAGTGGTCATGCACCAGCAGGGTCGTTCCTGAGTCATGTAACCATCGCTGGACAGCCAGTCGAGGCGATGGATGCAGCAGGCAGTTTCTTCACACGCGTTTTGATTCGTCCAGGTCAGAATGTTTTTCAGGTCACCGCGACGGATGTACAAGGGCAAACCGTCAGTAGTACGCTCACACTGGTGGGTGACCAGCCAGCCACAGACGCCATAGATTTCTCATTACTCTCTGACGTCTCGGCCAGCTTCGCCAGTGAGTATGGACGCACGTCATTCGATAGCCAGAACAATGTTTTGTACGCCGACTTGTCATTGCGCAATGCAGGGCAGTATGTGGCCGACGCGCCACTCTTGGTCGGCATTCGCAATATCAGCGATCCGACGATCCGCGTTCAAGATTTCGATGGATTCACACCCGACGGAGTTCCTTTCTATGAATTCACTAAACTGATTTCTGACGGCGTGCTGCTGCCGGGTGAAGCCAGTGACGCACGGTCAGTCAAATTTTTTGTACCGAGCCACTCGCAGTTTACATACGAACTGGTAATCATAGGCGGAGTTAATCAGGCTCCGCGATTCACCTCGGTTCCACTCGTCGAAGCGATTGTTGGTAAAACCTACGCATACGACGTAGAGGCCATCGATGCTGATGACGATCAGCTTACATTCTCTCTCCTCTCCGCTCCAGACGGGATGACGCTGGACAGCAGCACCGGTCTGATTACTGCGAATCTAACAGCAGCAAGCGCCGGAACGCACATGATCCTGGTGCAAGTGGACGATGGTCGCGGAGGCTCGTCCCAACAGCGATTCTCGCTGTCCGCCATCGCATCTCCGCTGAATCGCCCGCCCGTGTTTACGTCGGTACCGCAAAGTTCTGCACAGGTAAGCACGCTCTACCGCTATCAAGCGCGGGCCAACGATGCCGATGAAGACAATCTGAACTTCTCCATACTCAGTGGTCCAACCGGCCTGGTGGTCGATTCGATCAGTGGCCTTATCAGCTGGACAGCCAGCGGCAACCAAGTCGAGCTTCAATCAGTGACTCTGCAAGTCAGCGATGGCCGTGGCGGTACGGCCACGCAAAGTTACTCGATTGCAGTCGGTCAACAACCTGGAAATACGCCACCTGTTATCATCAGCCAGCCCGTGCTGAACTTCGATACGCCACAACTGCCGCATGCACCCTCGGGTGACGTTACACCGATTCGTATCGACCTCGATCTGCCGCTGGGCGCATCGACGACACAAACTGTTTCGCTCACGCTGCCCTCGGTGGCAACCGGGCAGAGCTTTGCAGACATACTCTTCGTCGTCGACGAGTCCACGTCGATGGATGCTGATCAAGATTGGGTCGAAGGGATGATCCCTATCCTCGACGCAGCGCTTGAGGCTCGCGGCATTGGACCCAATCGCTATGTCGTGGTCGGTTACGGCGCCAACGCAACGTTTAGGCCTAGTCGCGAACCGGGCCATCCGTTCAATCTTATCGAAACGGCCACGCTAACTCTCTTCGGTCCAACCAGCAGCGTTGCCGTGGGCAGCGAGGCGCTGGGACCGATTCTAACTCCCAGCGCCTTCGAAGCTACTGCGACCACAACAGGCACACAGTTGCTGCTGGTTTCCGACACTTCCGATCGGCTGGGGGGTTATCGGTTTCGAGTGCTGCAACCAGGCACGACGATCGCTCCCCTGACGCTCAGTGGACTCATCAGCGGGAGTATCGATGTGCCCAGCGAAGAAGATAACTATACATTCACGCTCGCCGAGCCTAAACAACTCTACTTCGATGCACTCACGAACAACCTCGGCTTGAATTGGTCGCTAACGGGTCCAGCGGGGAAAGTCGTCGCTAGTCGCCAGTTCACAGCATCCGATGCGCGCTTTCTATCGGTCAGCCCCATGCTGGACCTGGTGGCTGGCGATTACTCATTGACGGTAACAGGCGCGTCGAGCGTGACTGGAGGGTATCAGTTTCGCTTGACCGACTTGGCCACGGCTACGCCATTGACGCCAGGCACTCCCATTACTTCGCAACTGACTCCAGCCAACAAGAGCGAAGTCTATCGCTTCACAGCCTCGGCTGGTGACCGCTTTTATCTTGACTTGATCGATCGTCCAACCGCAGGCGACGCCTTTTGGAAGTTGCTCGATCCCTACGGTAATCAGTTGATCAAACTTCCACTGTTTGAAGGATTCCAACAAGATGTATCAGGCGTGACGCTCGAGCAACCCGGCGACTACACGCTGCTGCTGGAAGGAGGCATTGGCGACACCGTGGCTGGGACCTACCGCTTGAACGTTCAACCGTCTCCCATCACGACTCTGCCGCTAACGCTTGACACTCAAATCAGTAGCGAGATCGCCGCTGCAGGTGAACTGGAGCGCTTCACGTTTTCTCTGTCCAGTGCAGAACTGCTCTACTTCGATTCGCTTAGCAATGCTGCTGATATCAAGTGGACGCTTTCCGGACCGATGGGATCCTTCGGCACGCATAGTTTCGCAAGCAGCACTGAAGGCGCATCGTTTCAAGGCAATCCTGTCTTCCGAGCGCCCGCCGGTGATTACACGTTAAGCATAGCAGGCGATAATGATGCGACTGGGCCATATGCCTTTCGCGTACGCACGCTGTCGTCAGCGACGGTGTTGACGCCGGGTTCGCCCGTCATCGGCGAACTGGATCCAGCCAACGAAACCGATATTTTTCACTTCACGGCTGCAGCCGGTGACCGATTTTCATTCGACCTGCAAGCCCGCACCAACGGAGGCGCATCGGATTGGCGATTGATCGATCCCTTCGGCAACTTAATCTTCACCAATTTATTTGCTAGTACCACGCAGGCGGATGTGGCTACGCTAACGCTGTCCCAACCGGGTAATTATACGCTGCTCATTGAAGGTCACGTCACCGACGCCTTGAGTGGCACTTATACATTCATGGTGGTGCCTCAAGGAAACATGCCGCCGCAGCCCCCTGAACCCTCTACAGCACTCGCCCTCGGCAGTGTCGTAAATGCTTCGATTGGCGTCGTCGGTGAAGTGGATCGGTATAGCTTTACGCTGGCCAACGCGTCGCTGCTGTACTTTGACTCTTCGACCAACAACAGCAACTTCAATTGGACCTTAACCGGCCCCGCTGGTACGGCTGTTAGCTCGCGAATGTTTAGCGCCAGTGACTCTCTGACCAACGTCAACCCGATCATCGACCTGGTGGCTGGCAACTATACACTGATTGTGGGTACTTTAGCAGGCAACACGGGCAATTACGCATTCCGACTCAGCGAACTCACAGCTGCACCTACGCTCACTCTGGGCACTGTTACCAGCGGCGATCTCACGCCGGCTAACGAAACGGATCTTTACAAATTCAATGCGCAAGCCGGTGAACAGTTCTACTTTGATGTGACTGCTCGAAGCAGTCCGGGTTCGTCGAACTGGCGGCTGGTCGATCCCTATGGCAATATCTTATCCACTACTAGCTTCAATACGACCTCAGCCGACTTCGGTGTTATACTTCTGAACCAAACTGGCGCCTACACACTCTTGCTCGAAGGTGCACCTGGTGACACATCCCCTGGCAATTACAGTTTCAATGTGCAACCTGCACCCGGTAGCACCACGCCGCTGACGTTGGGTAGCACGATCACCGGCTCGCTGGCCACAGCGGGCGATCAAGATCGCTACACGTTCGATCTCTCTACACCTGCTCGGCTCTATTTTGATGCGCTAACCAACAACGCGGATCTTAATTGGACGTTGACCGGCCCAGCAGGTCGGGCTGTCGATGCCCGTTCGTTCACTACTGCCGTTAGCGTTGTCGCAGTTCCGGCCGGCAATTACACGCTGTCGATCGACCTGCCAACAGACAAGACCGGCGACTATTCGTTCCGCCTGAGCGATCTAGCCACCGCGACGTCGCTTGCTATTGGTATTTCGACGAGTGACAACTTATCGCCGGCCAATGGAACCAACCTTTACCGCTTTGATGCCTTGCCAAGTGATCGGCTCTATTTCGACGTTCGGTCGCGCGCCGGTGGAAGTCAGGCCCGTTGGCATTTGCTCGACCCTTACGGCAACAGCGTCTTCAATAATTTCTTTTCGGAAACATCTTTCTCCGACGTCGAAGGGCCCGCCCTGCCCCAACCCGGTACGTACACATTGCTGATCGAAGGCGCAATCACCGACACTTCGGCAGGAGCCTACACGATCAATGTTCATCCATTCACAACCGCAGCGACACCGCTAGTCGTGAACTCGATGGTCAATGGCTCAATTTCCACGGCAGGCGAAAAAGACAACTATGAGTTCACATTGAATAGCCCAGCGCTGCTGGACTTCGATTCGCTAACCAACAGTGGCACGTTGACATGGTCGTTGACCGGTCCAAGTGGAACCATAGTAAGCAATCGCTCATTTTCTGTGAGCGACGGCTTCAATATTGCCAATCCCGTCGTCAACCTGCCTGTTGGCGACTACGTACTGACAGTGGACGGAACCGTTGATGCGCTGGGCGATTATTCTTTCCGCTTGAGCGATTTGGCTGCAGCTGAACCGATCACGCCCGGCACCGCTGTAAGTGGGTCGCTCGATCCTGCCAATGCAACAGAGCTCTACAAATTCGATGCCAATGTAGGAGACCAATTTTACTTCGATGTTCAAGCTCGGGCAGGCGCTACCGGCGCACGCTGGCGATTGATTGACCCATTTGGCGCGGTTCTCTTTAGCACTGCCTTTTCTACCTCCACAGATGTCGACAAGCTCACTCTAACTGCCGCGGGCAGCTATGCGATCCTGATTGAAGGGGCGCTGACGGACACTGGCACAGGAACTTTCACGTTTAACCTGCAACCGTCCACTATCAGTACGCAGATTTTAGACATGGGTAACACGATCAGCGGCTCCATCGGAGTTCCCGGCGAACAGGATCGTTACACATTTACATTGACTGCTTCGTCGCTGCTCTACTTCGACTCGTTGACCAACAATGGCAGCATCAACTGGACACTAATTGGTCCAGCCGGAACAGCCGTGCTCAATCGCCCCTTCAATTTCAACAATGGTGAGGTCAATCAGCCGCTGCTCAATCTCGTCCCTGGACCGTACACACTTACGATTGACGGTAGTATCGACACTATCGCAGCCTACGAATTCCGACTCAGTGAGCTATCCTCCGCCCCCACACTCACTCCGGGAGCTACTGTTTCCAGCACTTTGACGCCTGGCATCGAAAGTGATCTTTATACATTTCAAGCTTCGGCCGGTGATCAATTCTTTTTCGACCAACAAGATCGCACCGGCAATGCAGCCCACTGGCGTTTGTTTGATCCGCTAGGCAACAACCTGTTCCTCAGCAGCTTTGATAATCCTGCCAACGATGTCGATACGTTGACCTTTAGCCAGCCAGGAACTTATTCGTTGCTGATCGAAGGTTCACTGGCTGCAACAACTAATGGAACCTATTCATTTAACGTCCAACCTGTGACTTTCGTTACTCAGCCACTCGTACTGGGAAGCACTATTGCTGGTGCGATCTCCGCGCCTGGTGAGCAGGATCGATATACATTCAGCCTGGCGACTTCGTCACTGCTGTATTTCGACTCGCTGACAAACAATGGCAGAATCAACTGGACGTTGACCGGACCGGCCGGCACGGCTGTGCTCAACCGCAGCTTCAATTTTAACAATGGCGAGTCGAGCAACCCGATACTTAACCTCGTGGCCGGCGATTACACACTCACGGTCGATGGAAGTGGTGATGCCACTTCAACCTACGAATTTAATCTCAGTGAACTGTCGTCAGCGATTGCGCTATCGCCTAATGTCCCGGTCAGCGGCAGCCTGGACCCAGCTAATGAAACGGATCGTTTCCGTTTTACCGCGGCCGCCAACGATCGGTTTTCGTTTGATGTGCAGGCGCGCAATGGTGGACTGGGCGGTGCGCGCTGGAGGCTGATAGATCCTTACGGTTCGATATTGTTCAACACGTCCTTCAACGATACGACATCTGCTGACGTGGCCACGATGACGTTCGAGCAAACTGGCCAATACACGTTGTTGGTCGAAGGTGGCATCGTCGATACAGTCAGTGGAACGTACACTTTCAACGTTGTACCCCAGGGAACTGCCACACCACCACCTCCGTTGCCGTCAACGCCCCTAGTGCTCGGTACGACACTCAGCAACAGTATTTCTGCCGTTGGCGAACTTGATCGATATACCTTTAGCCTATCGACAGCATCGCTGCTCTATTTCGATTCACTCACTAGCAATGGAAACTTGAATTGGACTTTGAGCGGGCCAACTGGCGTCGTTGTAACCAATCGCAGTTTTTCGAGCAGCGATGCAGTCAATGTGGGCGTCAATCCAGTGCTCAACTTGCCGCACGGCGACTACACATTGATAGTGGCGGCCACAGGTAACATTACGGGCGACTATGCTTTTCGCTTGAACGACCTAAACGTGGCGACAGTTGTAACGCCTGGCACACCATTCAGTGGCAGCCTCGATCCCGCCAATGAAACGGATCTTTACCGCTTCAGCGCCGTCTCCGGAGATCGGTTTTACTTTGATACTCAGGCTCGAACTAACGCCGGCAATGCCCGCCAGCGGCTAGTCGATCCCTTCGGCAACATTCTCTTCTTCACTACATTCACGGGTGCCGATGTCGATGTGATCACGCTCGCACAGTCTGGCACCTATACGTGGTTGTTGGAGGGTGGTGTTGGCGATACGGGCATTGGCACCTACACGCTTAACGTGCAACCGATTGTGGGCAGTTCGACTTCGCTGACCTTCGATAGGCTGGTCAGTGGCAGTCTGGCTACGCCAGGTGATCAGGACCGTTATACCTTTACCTTGCTAGACTCTGCCCATCTCGTATTTGACGCCCAAACAAACAATGCCAGCCTCCTTTGGAGCCTCCAGGGTCCAACAGGCACGCTCATCGACAATCGCAATTTCACCAGCAGCGATGCGGCTAACGGTAACCCCGTGCTCAGCGTACCTGCTGGCGACTACACGTTAACGATTGACGCTACGGCTGACATCACCGCAGCCTACAACTTTCGTTTGAATACGTTGGCATCGGCGACCGCACTCATTCCTGGTACGCCCCTCAGTGGCACGCTTGAACCAGCCAATGAGACCGATCTATATCGATTCACGGCTACAGCTGGAGATCGAATCTACTTCGATACAACTGCGCGAACCAACGCTGGAACTGCCCGTCAGAGATTGGTCGATCCCTTCGGTAACATTCTCTTCTTCAACACTTTCATCGGTGCGGATGTCGATGTGATCACCGTCGCCCAGACTGGTACTTACACACTGTTGTTGGAAGGCGGCCTTGGCGACACCGGTAGCGGTACCTATACGATTAGTGTGCAACCAACCTCGTTCATCACTCAACCGCTCGAGCTAAATCGACCTGTCAATGCAGCGCTGTCGATCGTCGGGGAGCAACACAACTACACCTTTAATGGCAACGTTGGTCAGCGTATGTTCTTCGACCGCTTAGGGCCTGCGACGAACAACATTGTGCCAGCGTTATTTGCCCCAAGCGGCACCCAGGTCTTCAGCATCACCGATATTAGCGCCAACTTTGGGCCATTCTTCTTGCCGGAAACCGGTACCTATCGTCTAAGTCTTGACGGACTTGCCGATGCCTTCGGGAACTATGGTTTTCAACTCTATGATATAGCGACTTTGCCGCGGCCTACTGCCAGTGGCGACATCGCCGGTACGCTCGAATTCCCGCTGGGCAGCGATCTCTTCCAGATCGATGTAGCTGCCGGACAAAAACTAGTACTTGCTCCACTCGATGACCTGTATGTCGGTTCAGCTGAGCAAGCATCTGCGGCTATGCGCTCGCTGGTCGCCAACGGAAACTTTGAAGACGGTTACGAAGCGATCAATGTGGGACTAAGTCTGGATGTCTACCGGCCGGGTGCGGCTGTCAATGTCATCTTGGTCAGCGACGAAGATCGTGATGTGCTCGACCCGAGCCTCGATTTCTTATCTACTTTCTCCGCGCTCGAAAGCGTCGGCGCTAAGCTCAATGGTGTTCACGATGCTCAGTTTCGTGATGCCAATAATAACGTGGTTCTGGGTGTCGATTCGCATGGTACCGCTTACATTGCCGACGGCGCGGGCGGCTTCACAACCGCACCAGGCGGCACATTTGTTTCGACGGTCAGGCCGGCGCAAACGACCAAGGCCGATTACATCGACCTGGCCTGGGCGCTCCATGGTGCCGCTTGGGATGTAAACTTGCTGCGCGGTGGCGGACTTCCGGCCGCGTCCTTCACTAAGGCCTTTGTTGAGGTCAAGGCCAACGAGATCGAAGACCAGCTGGCCATCGATCTGGTTGCCTCCAGCTCAAGTGCCAGCGTGGAAAATCTCACCGGACTCGTCACCGGCATCGGAGCTGGCGAGACAGTTACGTTCGATGTCAAGCTGACGGGTGACGGCACCGCTCAGTCCTTCGATCTCCTCTTCACGCGTCCCGGCAGCAACGTAATTCTCGGATCAGTCCCTGTGACATTGAACACTGGCGACTACCTCTATCCGGTCCGAGCTGTTGATGTAGATGGCGATGCAATCACTTTCAGCCTGCTCACGGCACCAACTGATGCCACAATCGATTCCACAAGCGGCCGTATCACCTGGTCACCGCCTGGTGCTGGATCGTATCGCTTTGTCGTGCAAGCCGATGACGGTCGCGGCGGCCGGGATACTCAAGAGTATGATGTGATCGTCACTTCGGGGGCCGCCAACTCCGATCCCACCATAGCTTCCACCGCGCCTACTGAAGCCACGGCTGGACTGCCGCTGGCCTATCCAGTCCAAGCCACTGATCTCGATGGTGATCTGTTGACTTTTTTCCTTGCGCAAGCGCCCGCGGGCATGACCATAGACAGCGGCAGCGGCAATATTGCTTGGACGCCGACTGCCCAACAGATTGGTTCCCACGAAGTCAGCGTCCGAGTTATCGATGGCCGGGGCGGTGAAGTCTCGCAGTCGTTCACTCTCAACGTACTCGCCGATTCTGGTAATCGGTCCCCGCAAATTGTCTCTACGCCGCCGACTGAAGTGGCTACTGGTGAAACCTATCGTTACTCGACCACCGTCATCGATCTTGATAATGATGCACTTACGTTCGATCTGGTTGTGGCACCCAATGGGATGACCGTCGATCCTAACGGTCTCATTGCGTGGCGGCCTGTTGCCGAACACGTAGGCGACAACAATGTCATTCTGCGAGTTCGGGATGGTCGCGGCGGGGTCCACTTGCAATCGTTCCGAGTAACCGTCACGGCACCTGGCACCGCGCCCTGCTTCTCCACGCAGGCGCCGACCATCGATGCTATAGTCGGCCGGCACTACCAATATCAATTCCAAGCTCAAGATGCCGATGGCGATTCCGTCACGTTTCGTATGGACTCCGGGCCGCTCGGCTTGACGATCGATCCTGCCACAGGCGTGCTGGATTGGACTCCCGCGGCAGATCAAGTTGGACCAAATAGTGTAGTCATCACTATTACCGATAGTCAGGGGCTGCGAAGTAATATCCTCTTTACGATCAAAGTACTTGTAGACGAAGCTGTGGCCAACACCGCGCCTGTCATCAACACGCTACCTCGAACTAGCATCGGCCTAGGTGCAACATACCTATATCAAATTGGTGTGTTTGATGCGAACCATGATCCGCTGACGATTGCTCTACAGACGGCTCCAGCAGGCATGACGTTGAGCGACGACGGGATGATCCAGTGGCAGCCCACTCCCGGCCAACATGGCCACAACAATGTGGTGATTCGTGTCGAAGATAGTCGTGGTGGCGTGGTTAGCCAATCCTTTACCATCGAAGTCACCTCTGAGCGTACCAACGTCCCACCACGGATTTCGTCAACACCACTTCTAACAGGAGTAATCGGACGCGAGTATCACTACGACCTACAAGGTATCGATCCAGATAACGATCCTCGGTTTTGGAGTTTAGCAACTGCTCCACGCGGCATGTCGATCCATGAATCGCTGGGCACACTGTGCTGGATGCCGGAGGCTAATCAATTGGGTCCGGCCGATGTAGTCGTTCAACTCGATGATGGCCAGGGCGGATTCTTTACGCAAACATTCACTATCGAGGTCCGCGCCGCCAATCTGCCGCCGACAATTGTCTCGACTCCGACAACATTGGGCGCAATCGTGAGCACCTTCGCCTACGCTGTCCGTGCGGACGATCCAGATGGTGATGCGCTTACTTACTCTTTAACTACACGTCCAGCTGGAATGAACATCGACCCGAGTTCGGGACTGATCAACTGGGCACCCACTGTCGATCAGCTTGGTACGAGCAACGTAGTGGTGACGGTTAGCGATGGCCAAGGTGGTAGCGCGACACAAACGTTTGGCATCCTGGTGAGTACGACACCCTCTAACGAGCCGCCTATTATCACGACCGGACCTACCTTCGTCGCTTCGGTGGGCCTGGCTTACCGCTATCAAGTTGCGGCCACTGATTTCGAGGGAGACACACTCACGTTCGCTTTGACCTCTGCTCCCAGTGGCATGACAATCAATGCAACGACAGGCCTGATTGAATGGACGTCTAACGAGCTGCAGATCGGAAACCAGAACGTGAGGCTGACCGTTACGGATGTAGCAGGTAACGTTGCCAGCCAGCGATACACGCTGCGTGTCCAACCAGCCAATCGCCCACCAGAAATTATATCAGAGGCGGTGCGTCGCACCACAGCTGGATTGATCTATTACTACGACCTAAGTGCAAACGACCCTGACGTTGATCAGTTAACTTACACGCTCGTCTCATCTCCGACTGGAATGAACATTGATGCTTTGGGGCGAATTAGTTGGACGACTGCCATCGCTGACGTAGGCACACATTCGATTGCTGTTCGAGCAATCGATTCATTGGGTGCGTCGGCCAGTCAAAGTTACGAGCTGACTGTCGAGGCCGACATCGAAGCGCCGAACGTTATTGTCGAAGCGAGTGCGTCTCCTGCTGCTCTCGGCACGGAAGTGACCTTGTTCATCTCAGCGACCGACAACGTTGGAGTTGAGAGCCTGGTGCTGCTTGTCAATGGTGCGCCGGTGGCCGTCGATACTAACGGCGTGGCTGTTTTCCTTGCCACGTCCATCGGTACGGTTGCCATTACAGTTGAGGCAGCCGACGCTGCGAACAACCTAGGCCAAGACGCAATGTCATTGCAAGTGATCGATTTAAGCGATGGGGATGCGCCTATTGCTGAAATCACTTCACCCAGCGATGAGGCGGTAATTCGCACTGTGGTAGATATTGTTGGCACGGTCACAGACGACAATTTGCTTTTCTACACATTGGAAGTATCGGTGCTCGGCCTCGATTCATTTATCGAGATATCTCGTGGCACCACCAGCGTGGTTAACGGGGTACTTGGCCAGTTGGACCCAACGATTCTACAGAATGACACTTATGTTTTACGTCTAACAGCAACCGACACGGGCGGCAATACTGCAACGACGGAGCAGATCGTTCATGTCACGGGCGATTTGAAGCTTGGTAACTACAACCTATCGTTCATCGACTTGACCGTACCAGTGTTGGGGATGCCCATCACGGTCGGTAGAACTTACGACACCCTTACTTCGACAGAATCCAGCGATATCGGGTTTGGATGGAGATTGGAATATCGTGACATGCATCTTCGAACAAGTGTTGCCAAGAGCAGCTTCGAAGAGTTTGGCATCTTCAATCCGTTCAAGTCAGGCAGCCGAGTTTATGTAACACTGCCTGGGGGAGAGCGGCAAGGTTTCACGTTCCGGCCGACGGTCGCCGACGGACTTCGTGGTAGTTTTCTAGGAATCTTCGAGCCGCACTTCGTACCCGACGCTGGCGTCAAAAGTTCGCTGACCGTTAATGCGGCTGATCTTCGGTTTAAAGCGGATGGCACGGTCTACGATTTCACAACTGGAACTGCATACAATCCAACCAACCCAGCGTTTGGAGGATTCTATCAGCTAACGACGAAGGAAGGCGTTGCCTACTCGATCAATGGTCAAACCGGCAATCTCACGGCTCTAAGCGATCCCACGAATAACGTCTTGCGATTTACCGACGCTGGGATATTGGGCCCCGAGGGAAATTCGGTCACATTCGAGCGAGATCCTCAGGGCCGTATCACTGCGGTAGTGGATCCGTCCGGTCAGCGCATTGGCTATCGATACGATGCTCGCGGCGACCTTATCGCTGTCACCGACCGAGCGAGCAACACCACGACCTTCGGCTATCGCGATGCTCCATTACACTACTTGGATCAAGTCATTGATCCGCTCGGCCACACGGGTACCCGCACTGAATACGATTCATCGGGCCGCCTTGTGCAGCTCATTGACGCTGCCGGCAATCCTGTACACTTCAGTTACGATCCGAGGCAACTATTCAATACGGTCACTGATCCGCTTGGCAATACGACGACCGAAATCTACGACGAGCAGGGCAACACACTGCGCCACATCGACGCGTTGGGGAACGAGTTTGTTCGCAGTTATGATACCGACAACAATAAACTCAGCGAGACAGATCCGCTAGGGCGGACAACACAGTTTACCTACAATGATCGCGGCGATCTTCTCAGTAGAACTGATCCATTGGGTAACACGACAATCGCAACGTATCAAGCATTCACGCGAGGCACGACTTCGGATGCTGCGGTTCACGGCGAAGCAGCAGCCCCATTTACGCGACTCTTGTCAGAAACCGATCCGCTTGGCAATACGGCGCAATTTAGATATGACGCCAATGGCAATTTGACGACAACGATCGACTATGAGGGTAATGTTACAACGTTGACTTACGATTCGCCGCAACGGCCCGCAGTCGCGCTTACAGACGCTTTGGGAAACGTGACGCGCTTTCAGACAGTCAACGGGCTGCTCGTCCAGCAAGTGGATGCGCTCGGCAATGTGAGCAACTTTACCTACGATGCCAACGGAAATCAGCGTTCCATCGCTTACACGCTGACGTCCCCAGATGGGAATGTGCGCAACGTTACCACACATATTGAGTACGATGCTCAGCAACGCGCAACTGCTGTGACCGACGCCGAGGGCGGCGTTTCTCGCAAGTCCTATGATGCCGTGGGCAATCCGACAACAGAAATCGATGCAAGCGGACGAGTTACTCAAAACAACTATGACAACTTGAATCGATTGATCGAAACGGTCTTTCCCGACGATACACCTAATGATCCTGCTGACAATCCTCGACGCCGTTATGAATACGATGCTGCCGGACGCAGAACTGCGTCCGTCGACGAGGAATCGCGACGCACGGAATTCGAGTACGACGCAATTGGCAGACTCATCCAAACGCGACTCCCAGATGGCACGTCAACGCAATCAGTATATGACGCCAACAGTAACATAATTGCGCGTGTTGATTCTATGGGCCGTCGCAGTGCAATCCAATACGATGCAAATGGACACGAACTTGTTCGGACCGATGCGATTGGAGGTACAACGACTACAAGTTACAACGCTGCCGGACAACCTATCTCTGTTGCCGACCCACTCGGGCACACTACTACTTATGTATATGATGCATCGCTTCGCGTAATTGAGACGCTGTACGCCGACGGAACTAGTATTGTCAACGATTATGACGCAATGGGACGAGTCATCTCCAACACCGACCAGGACGGTCAGAAAGTGCAGTTCCAATACGATGCAATTGGCCGACAAGTCATGATCATTGATCCGCTCGGCAATTCGACAGCTTTCGCCTATGACGAAAATGGAAATCAACTAACCAAAACCACGACTCAAACGGCTTCTGGCGAAACTCGGGACGTTACGATTCAACGCAAATATGATGCCCTCGGGCGAGTTACCTCCACGACTGATGCCGAAGGCCATGTTACGCGATCTGAATATGATGCCGTCGGCAACCTCGTTGCCACAATTGACGCACTCGGCCGACGAACAACATTCCGTTACGATGATCGAAACCAACTTGTCGAAACAATTTATCCCGATAACACGCCATCGACTCTTGAGGACAATCCACGTACACGAAGCGAATACGACGCTGCTGGACAGCAAGTCGCTCGTATTGACGAACTTGGCAGGCGAAAACTCTATCAGTATGACCTCCAAGGTCGACTCATAAAAACAACATTTGCAGACGGCACATTTTTGCGGGCTGAATATGACTCTCTTGGACTGATGATTGCTGAAATCGATGAGCTTGGTAACCGCACCGAGTTCGAATACGACGAAAACGCTCGTCTAAAGTTAAAACGCGACGCGCTCGGCAATTTGAACAGTTACACTTACGACGCTAAGGGTCGGAAGACTTCCCAGACTGACGGTTTAGGTCACACTACTCGCTTCGTGTACGACTCGCTGGGACGACTGGTTGAAACCGAGTACGCAGACGGTACCAGGTCCTCGAACCAATATGATGCACGGGGCCTATTGATTGGTAGCATCGACCAGTTAGGAAGGAAGACGCAGTATCAATACGACGCGATTGGTCGTGCAATTGCAGTGATAGATGCGCTTAGTCAACGCACCGAATACACTTACGATGAGCTAGGCAATTTGGCGAGCCAGCGAGACGCCAATGGCAACGTAACAAGGTTTGAATACGATCGACTTTCCCAGTTGACTGCAACTGTGCTCCCGCTTGGCCAGCGTTCGGAGACGGCTTATGACGCCGTCGGAAACATTGCCACTGTTCGGGACTCCAACGCGGATTCGATCACTTACACCTACGATGCCCGTAACCGCCATACATCGAAACAATTTATCGATGGAAGTTCGGTGACGTACACGTATACGCCTACGGGCCAACTCAGCGCGGTCACGGATGCGCGCGGCTCAACTGTTTACTCTTACGATACACGGGATCGCTTGTTAACTCGCATTGATCCCGATGGTGCACAACTACGCTACACCTACGATGCTGTCGGCAACCCGACTTCAGTGACGGCCAGCATTGACGAATCTAGCTTCACCACGCAATCTACGTTTGATCCGCTCCATCGTTTTCTGACTGTATCCGATCCTGTTAGCGGCACGACGCAATACGAGTACGATGCAGCCGGTAACCTTGTGCAAACGGAACTGCCAAATGGAATTGTGGAAACACGCAGCTACGACGATACGAATCGGCTACTAGTTGTAGAGAGCCTGGGTCCGTCTGGAATCATTGCAAGTGTCCGATACACACTGGGACCAACCGGGCGCAGGGATGCAAAGGTGGAACTTGGAGGTCGTCAGGTCCATTACACGTACGACGATTTGGACCGATTGACTCGCGAGACCACCACCGATGCTGTACTTGGGGACCTGACACTGGATTACGCTTATGATCCAGTTGGCAATCGTTTGACACGCATTGACTCTGCTAAGGGGTCGACCGAGTATGCTTACGATGCCAACGATCGGCTGCTCACGGAGGTATCCAGCTCGGGGCTGACAGAATACACGTATGACGATAACGGCAACACGCTTTCGCGAGTGAGTGCCACGGATCGCGTCTTCAATCAGTGGGATTCAGAGAACCGTTTACTTGCGGTAGACTCCGATGGAGACGGCACGACCGACGTACGGAACAACTACGATTTCCAAGGAATCCGAGTTTCTCAAGAAGTCAATGGCCGTGAGACACGATTCTTGGTCGACGCAAATTCAAATCCACGCGTCTTACTAGAATATCAAGCCGACAGCTTGGTGATCGACTTTTACGTATACGGCAACGGACTCATCAGCCAACAAAGAGACGATGTCCGCTCTTATTATCACGTTGACGGGCTGGGCAGCACACTCGCACTCACAAGTGCCACCGGACAATTGCTCAACAAATATGTGTATGACGCGTTTGGCCAAGTGTTGCAGCAAAGTGGCACTACGCCCAATTCCTATTTGTTCGCCGGTCAACAGCGTGATGCCTCACTCGGTCTTGACTACGCAAGGGCCAGATACTTCGATCCGAGCACCGGTCGATTCACTGCGGCTGATCCACTTCGTGGATATAACAACGAACCGCTTTATGCTTATGCTATGAACAATCCCGTAAACTGGACTGATCCAACGGGCAAGTTCACAGTTCGCGAAACGTTCCTCATACAAGTATTGCTAAGCGAGATCCAAGGGGCAGTCTTAGGCTATTACACGGGAGGCTGGCAGGGTGCCCTGGCCGGTGCAGCTTTCGGCGTCGTTAGCGGTGGCACCTTTGGGACCATGGTGCGTGGTGTCGGCATTGCAGGTGCATCGCGATTTGGACTTTCCGTTGGCACCAGTATCTTCGCTTCTGAACTTGCCTTTAACTTGGCTACCGCAACCTCAGGCATTTACGACGTGCTAACCACCGACGGCAAAGAGAGGGTAGCATCGCTCATGGGCCTAGCCATGGGCGTGGCTGGCTTCGCTCCATATGCTGTCAGTCAAGCCGGTAGTGCTAAAGGACGAGTTTTCGGAGCGAGCAATCCCACAGAGGAAGCCGTGTGGAAATTTGTCGCCCAGCGGACTGGAACAGACATCACCATTGAAGGCACAGGTGCCAACCCGTGGACTAAGAAAGTTCGTATCGAGGGTGGCGTCGGACAGACGACTGGTGAAATCATCAACTTCGAAGGCGT
Organism: Rania fehmarnensis; assembly: GCF_056494185.1. Classification (NCBI taxonomy): domain Bacteria; kingdom Pseudomonadati; phylum Planctomycetota; class Planctomycetia; order Pirellulales; family Pirellulaceae; genus Rania; species Rania fehmarnensis. The sequence continues at coordinate 689,912 of NZ_CM151398.1, read as the reverse complement.
CCATTCAGCCAGCGCGATCGCGAACGAATTGCAACATTCATATGCAAACGTCAAAGTCGCCGTGCTTGACAAAGGTGCCTACAGTCAAGAGCTGGTTAATTATCTGTTCCTGAATGCTGGCAACAGTGCAACGCAAGAGAGCTTTGTAACCGTTCAATTCTGGGAAAGGAGCGGTAATGGATTGGTCAACGTTGGCAGTTATGCAGAGATACCCCCACCATCATTGCTTACGCCGAAGCCAATACCTCCGAAATTGACTGGACCCAAAAATCCCCCACCCCCAGCACCCTCTGTTCCAGCGTCTTACGCAGGGGGTGACGACTAGGACAAGTCGGCTCTTGACTTATCACCGAGCGAAAGTGCCTTCATTGAATGCTCGACCGTTGAAATCTTGCCAATTTATTGCGCCGCTCGACTCCTGGTTTACGCATGAGGTAAGTAGTCCGCAGCACTCAGTGGCTACCTGCCATGAGTCCTTTTAATGAGCAGCCTGTTACTAAAAGCCTGTTACCAAATAGGCACCGTGTTACTTTTCTCTAGCCTAGCGTAACCCAAACTTTGGAGATCAACAATGCAAACGTCAACCAATGCTACAGATGCCAATGAGAGCGGCTTGAGCCGCCGCCGTTGCTTTGCTGCAGGCGCAGCCCTACTTGGGGCTGCCGCGATGTCTGCCTCTGCCAGCGAAGCACAGGCGGATGGCGGGGGCAACGGCGCCAACGACGACGAAATTTTGTATGGCCACGGTACGGTTTGGAATCGCGACCTCCCCGGCCCTGCCGCGGCACTGAATCTCTCGTTCGACATGCGAGTCAACCTCGCAACCGGGCTCGGCTCTGGCAGCGCGCATGATCCAGTTTATCCCGAATGGAATATCCACTTTGCCATTGCTTCGGCCGAAGAGAAGCGACTTCGTGGCGGCGAGAGTCGATTCACATTACGGGGTGTCGTAACGGACGCGATTAGCCCCAACCTGATCGGCTTGCCCGTAAGAATTCTCGCAGAAACGCGACGCGACACCACGGTCGTCGCCATTGCCATCGGTGACTTGGCTTTCGTCGGAGCCGGACTGGTTGTAATTGCCATCATCGCGATCTTAATCGGATTGTTGCTTCCGGCTGTCCAGAAGGTCCGATGAAGAACGAACGCATTCCACCGTCCCACCGTATACTTGTGCATCTCATGACGGCGAGAATAAAGATCCACGATGCTACAATGCGTTCACTGTAGGGGCCTGGACAGCGATCTTGGCCCGCATCTGCGTTGAAAAGTTAACGAATCGCTCGATTTTGGTTAAGAACCTGAACGCACTTCCGGTAAGCGCTCGGGCATTTATTTCCTGTCCGGCCGTAAGCGAGTGAACCGGTTCGGTCGCTGGAAACGTTTCAGCGAGAACCAGATTTGTAGGATTCCATTGAGCGTGTCAGACCTTGAGGGAGAGTGGGTTTTCGTCACCGGCGCGACGGGTTACGTCGGTGGTCGGTTGGTACCGGCCTTGCTGCGAGCTGGTTACATGGTTCGCTGCCTGGCTCGCGAACCACGCAAGTTGGAAGCCAGACCTTGGCGAGCGGACCCTAAAGTCGAGGTGGCCAGCGGAGACTTGTCGGATGTTGAGCAAACCGTCGAACAATTGCGTGGCTGCACTGTCGCGTACTTTCTTGTTCATTCGATGGAAGCTTCAGGCGGCAAATATGCCCAGCGCGATCTGCAACTAGCTTCCAACTTTGCTCAAGCCGCTTCGATCGCTGGCGTGCAGCGGATTATCTACTTGGGAGGCCTTGGCGAACTCGGTGATGGCCTCAGTCAACACTTGCGGTCACGACGCGAAGTCGAATCCATGCTGGCTTCCACTGGCGTCCCGGTCACTACTTTTCGCGCTGCCATGATCATTGGTTCGGGCTCAGCCTCTTTCGAAATCTTGCGCTACCTCGTCGAACGCTTGCCCGTGATGGTGACGCCGTCGTGGGTCTCGACCGAATCTCAACCCGTAGCCATCAGCGATGTATTGCATTGGCTAGTGCAATGTTTGTCCGTACCCGCGACCACTGGCCAAACGTTGGAGATCGGAGGTCCCGATGTTTTGCCGTATCGCGAGTTGATGCGAATCATGGCTGAGGAGCTGCACATTCCGAAGCGATTGATCGTGCCTGTCCCCATACTCACTCCTAAATTGAGCTCGCTGTGGATCAGCCTGGTCACGCCGGTTTCGTACAAGATCGCCAGGCCGCTAGCCGAAGGCCTGCGCAATCGCGTCGTCGTCACCAATGACAAGACGCAACGCATGATGCCACACGCAGCGCTCGGAGTTAGGGAAGCAATCAAACGTGCACTGCACAAGATTGAGCTGAACGAAGTCGAAACCCGCTGGTCAGTTGCAGGTCCCATCGTCGGTGATCCCCATTGGGCAGGTGGAACTGTGTTTACCGATCAACGCTCAGTGATCATTAACGCCGACTCCGCCTCTGTCTTCGCAGCCGTTTGCCGTATCGGCGGTGGCAACGGTTGGTACGCCGGTGATGTTCTGTGGCGACTTCGCGGTTGGATGGACACGCTGGTCGGTGGCCCTGGTTTGCGCCGCGGCCGACGCGACAGCGAGCGCGTAGAGTTTGGCGAAGCCCTCGATTTTTGGCGCGTCGTTGGTATCGATCGCGATCGATCTTTGTCACTGCTGGCAGAAATGAAACTGCCGGGCGTAGCCATGTTGAATTTTGATCTCGAACCTGATGATGTTGGTCGCACCAAATTGACGATGACAGCCAGGTATCGGCCTAAAGGGTTGTTCGGAATTCTGTATTGGTACGCGGTGCTGCCCTTACACAACCTTGTTTTTGGTGGCATGTTGAAAGGTATACGCAAGACAGCCGAGAAGACCCACTTCTCTAAGGCGCACACCGCATCGGAGCCTGTTAAAGATACGATCGTCGCACCTGGCTACGGACGTGCACGACTGTGGTTAGGCATTTCTGCGGTCGGAACAATGGTCACGCTCTCCGCGCTCGGGCTGGCACTGGGCATGCCAGCGGCAATGCGGCCGGCCAGCGATTCCGGCTTTGGCGGCCAGGTTGCCAGTCTTATTTTGTTCTGCTTGATCTACATGTTAATACAGCTACCCTTTGATTTTCTGGGTGGGTACTGGTTGCCCAAACGCTTCGGTCGCGTGCATCCTAATTTCAGCCGGTTTCTAGCTAATCTGCTCCGCGGTGTGGCGAGTCATGGCATCTTGTTGCTGACCACCGCCGTCACGCTGATGCTGGCCGGCAAGTATGCAGGGGTAGGCGGCGTTGTGGCCACCGGATTGATGATCAGTCTGTTATTGTTGCGATTGCGAGTGCACGTGGCCGCGATGATGTCGCCGCTGGGTATGGCAAATGGCACTTCAGCCACCTCCTCGGCCGATGTGTTAAGCGTGATGAATGCCGAAAGTGATGACGAAGGTTTTACGGGAGGCATCGCGGGAGTACTGCGTCCCACTTACCAATTGTTGCCGAAGCGGTGGCAGAAAGTGCTGGGCCCTGAAGGTACTGAGGTGGCCCTCAAACGCCGCAGCTTGGCGACCAAGTCGGGCAGTTGGCTACGAGGAAGAATCGCGGCGCTCAGCTTTACCACGGCCGGTCTGTTAGTGGCCGCTTTGTTAGTAGGCTCATCGCAGCTCGGCACGGCTTGGGGCACCATTCAAGTTAGTCTGTGGTTCAGCCTGTGGTCATTCCTGGGGTTGCTTACCTTGCCTACACTTAGTCGACGCGGCGTAATCGAAGTCGACGAGCGTGCCCAGGCTGAAGGGACACCAGCGTCATTGATGCGAATGGTTACCGAACGTCTCGACCGATTGCAGGACGGCGAACGCGCGCGATCATCGTTGGTTGAGACCATCTTTCATCCTGTACCGAGTGTCGAGAATCGGCTGGAAGGCCCCAGATCCCATCACGTGGTGGGCTTCTGGGATGCGGCTCGGACATCCATCTACCTTAGTATCGCTGGCCTCGGTCTGCTCGGTCGCGCTGTCCACTGCAATTGCGGCCGACCAGCGTTGTGGGTTTTCTTGCCAACCGATTGAGCTCTTTCATCAGCACGTCGACACATCAGTTTTTCAGCCAGAGCTGGGCCGCCGATTCCAGGTTGGATTTGAGGCCTGGTTGGAATTCGCCATAGGCATGCAGGAACTGGACAATCGCCGCTATTTGTTCAGCTGTGAGCTGAGGCTTGAAGCGGTTGATGAATTTGGGGTTGGTCACGCGAACCATGGCCGCATCGACACTGCAGTTAGAGACTTGATGATAATTGCGAAGCGAGAAACACATGGCGGCTGGCAAGTGGAATAAGATACCGGCCGGATCCATGAACGCCATCGCAGAAGGTGTATGCATGATCACCTCGTCAGCAATACGCTTCCAATCGTCGTGCTCGTCGAGGTCGCGAGCTAAGGCCTGCTCCTCTTCGTCATCGTAGTTGTCGATCGCATCGGCTTGACGCACAGAGATTCCTGAACCTAAACGCACATCTGCAAATGCAGCTTCGATGGCGGCGATAGCCGACTGGATGATTTCGGATAATGGCTCGCTCAAACTCAACGCTCCTGAGGCTCACAAATACCGTTTTCGCTGCCGTGGCCAGCGACGGACCTTTCAACTGCCAGCAGAATACACCAAAGCGGCGATGCAGTTAGGAGCGAATTATGGATTCGACCTGCGCTTTGGCAGCGTGGGGCTTTGCAACAGTTCTTTTAAACTACATCCATAATGACCTTTACACAACTCGTCGATGATATCGCCGATGTGGGGATTCGTCTGTCGACTAGCGCCTGCTGTGGCAAGAATTTTTACAATCTCGATCTGACGTGGATACTGCTGCGGATTGCACTTGCTCAAGCCTAGGATCGCTGGTTGAAGTTCATTAACAGAGCCCTGGCCCAGTGGCACACCTGCGTCGAGCAAGAACTTCAAACAATCAACTTCACCTACGCTGAACTCGAGCAATTCAGCGATGGGAGAAATATACCGTTGTTCGTAGGAAATTGGCTGTTCCAGCCGCTTGGCGAAATCCTGCATATCGTACCAACTGCTGCGCCCAAAGATCTTTCGCAATACATCGATGTTTGGTTTCCGAACCGCATTTAAAATCAACTCGTCTCTGCATTGGCTCGGACCTTCTGTCGTGGCGCCAGCATCCAACAGTAAGTGACTGATCTCGTGATAACCCAGTGCCAGCGACAGTGCCAGAACTGGAAGGTTTGCCCGAAGATAGGGATTGAATAGTTGCTCTTCGAAAACCGCACGTGGGTGAGTCGCCAGATATGCTCGAACCTCGTCGACCCGTCTGGTAGCAATCATTTCCGGAAGAGCGTATCGAAAGCCTCGGTCTCTGAATTGTTGAATTGCTCCCGCATCGCCCTGCCAGTCCACGATATCAAGCGCCCGAACGCTAGTTGTCGGCAAATCCTGCAGCAGCAGCTCGATCAACTCTGGTCGGCGGGCGTTTGGATCTGTAACGGTGTAACACAGCAGTCGTTCCCGACTAGAAACGCTGGCCGCGACTCCGGACTCTTCTAGGTATGGAACGCGAACTATTGGCTCGGGGACCTTATCGAGGTGAGGCAGCAGCAACTTTAGGGTTCGCAAGTCTCCTTGGCGTACTAACTCATGGATTTGATACCAATCGGGAAACGCATCGTTTGCGATGAAGGGCTCGACGAGGCGAACATCTCCACTGGTGAAAGCAGTCAGGGCCGCTGACTGAGGATGCGCGTCTCTTTTCAAGAGGTAATCGATCATGGGCACATCCTTGTTCTCAATAGCAGTCAACAGCAGTTGGTCATTCCACGTATTGACTTCAGCGCCTTGATGGATCGCTTGTTCAGCCGCTTGCAGATCACGACGCGACACTGCCTCGTTCAACCGCTGCGCCAGCCGTTCTTCCTTGCTCGGCCCGAAATTCCATCGCCAGAGCACTAGCAGTGCGCAGAAGAGTCCAATCAGTATCACAAAATGCTTGAGACTGAATTGAAAGAATTTCATCGCAGTGCCTGCTCCCGCCATCGGCCAAATCTTGCAGAACCTACTGGTTCCATTGTAGACGAGAGATTCCACTCGTGGCACACATCAACGCTGCAGGCAAATGGGAACGCATGTTATGCACAAAGCAGTGGCCAGTCTTCAATTAGACTGGCCACTGCCAGCGAGGGGATATCTCGGCATTCTGCATGTCAGCACATAAACACGGGAGGACAGCCCTAGGTTGAGTCCCTACCAGCCCCACTGAAGAAACCTAAGAGCCAGTCGTCATTCGCGCCGCCATTCAATTCATCGCCAGCTTGATCATTCGTAATAGTCGCTTGGGGACCACCGATGATCAAAAAGAAGTTCCCGTTGGCTCGTGGTCCAGTACCTACTCCATTCAAGTTTGCCACCCGCTGGGAATAGCTGCGATTGCTGTTCCACTCAGCCACGATGGATTGCAGTGCGGTATCAATGTTGTCATAGATGGTGCTGGAACCAATCAGTATGTCCGTGCCGTTGTTGCCGCTGAGGCAATCAGCTCCCAGACCTCCAATCAGAATATCTCGCCCACCTCCGCCTTCGAGACGATCATTCCCAGAGCCACCCAAGAGCAGATCATTGCCACCACCGCCGCTGAGTTTATCGTTGCCCGCATCACCATGTAATTCCGCGGGCAGATCAACGTTTTCCGACACTTCGATTTCGTCATTGCCGGCATATCCAAAGGCCACAATACGGCTGATTCCCGTAAAGGACATTTCGATATCGTCGCCACAGTGTTCCTCGTCAAACTCAACGCGGATTCGATTATGACACTTCTTGATTTCGATTTCATCGTGTCCACTGGTGCCGCCAATCAGCAGCATGTTCTGACCTACATTCCACGGGTCCGGCAGAACTGCGGCGGCGACAACCGAAACGGCTTTGGAGACCACTTGGCTAACGCCACCGTCCTTGTCCACTACGGTAGCTTTCACTGAGTAGCTGCCATTGTTGGCAAACACACGACTGACCTCCAGCGAAGCGCCGCCAGTGATGGTCTGGTCTACCGAACCATCACCATTCCAGTCGATGCGATAGACGAAGCTGGCTGCAGAGTCCACTGCAGACGCATCGGCCGCTGTAAACGTGAACGCCAGCGACTGTCCTCGAACTCCGATACTCGGACCGGCGACGGTTAACGTCGGATCGACATTCAGTATCGCAATCGTGGCTGAAGCGGTGGCGATCAGTCCACCATCGTCAGTTACTTGCAAGCCCACGGTTCGTGTGGCGGGGCCATCCAGTGCTGCAGCGTTGAATGTTGGAGAAACTCCAGCTTCATCGCCATTCACGGCTGCGGCTCCGACTTCACCATAGATGCCGTCTCCATCTAGGTCCCAGGCATACTGAAGTGTGCTGGCTGTCTGATCTGGATCGCTGGAGCCCATCGCGTTTAGTTGAACTGAACCGCCTTCGGAAACGATGTAAGGGCCGCCTGCATCAGCATTGGGCGGAAGATTCGTAGGGGCCGTCGAAGCGATGCCTGCACTGAATGTCGATGTGCCATCAGTCGTGGTCGCAGTTGAAGTAAACCAACTTCCCATGGAATACGTGTCGGGAATGATGGTTGAGAATACTGCGTTACCCTCTGAATCGGTCGTTGCATCAATGGTTCCCAGGGGCCGCAGTCCAGAGACCCACCCAATTTCGTTAGGTGCATTGCTCGTGTAAAGTTCGATCGTAACAAGAGTGTTAGGAGTGGTATTGATCGTACCTTCAAATATCGTATCGGTCCCAAGTGAGTATGCTGCAGTCAGTATGGGAGTATTCTGAAGATTATTGGCGCCAGTATCGGTATCAAGTTCATCGTTGGGCTCCGGGGCATAGTCACCCAAGTCGATGCTTGGCAACTCGCTATCAGCCATAATGTTGCGACTGACAACATTTCCAACTCCCGAACTAATTAAGACGGCAACTGAATTCGATACGTCGATTCCGGACAGCGTTTTTCCAAGTTGGTTTCCGATGACCTGATTGCCCGAACTTGTCCCAGTAATATGAATTTGCGTTGCACGCGACAAAAAGAAATTTCCAGCCCCAGGGTTGTCACCGCCGATGATGTTGTAGCTTGAGTCTACTACCGACATACCCCAAAAATTTTCGAACGCCACTTCTCCCGTAACATTGGTTACAAGGAGGTTTCCAGCAACAGTGCTGTAGTTGGTTCGTGCTAGGTTGATACCCGAAGATGTAACATTGGACTCGGCGCTATCAAACGTGCCGTCGGAATTGGTGCCAAGTCTAAGGTGATCCGAACCAATCGTAAGTATGCCGTGTTCACAAGGAAAGGAAATGAGACCGGTGATATCAAAACCAATGTAGTTGCCTGCCACGACATTGTTTGGGCTATCTTCAATGCGAACACCATTGGATCGGTCTGGCCCCCCCGCGACGATATTGCGTTCTAATGCATCCGAAACGCCGTCTGCGTTAGTACCGACAAGATTGTCAGAGCTGAGACCAAGAAAGATCGAGCCGCCACCAACACCGTTGCCAAAATTCTGCACTCCTGTTCTGTCCAAACCAACGATATTGCCTGCGATGACAGAGTTGGACATCAAGAGCGTGTAAATTCCGGCAAAAGTGTTGCCAGAAATCAAATTGCCTTCCGCTCCGTCACCGTTTCCATCTCCATCGGTGCCAATCACCAGTTGCTCGACGTAAATCGGCCGTATTCCGACTAGATTGGCGATGGGATAACTGCCTGTTATATCTAAACCCACCGTATTGCCCGAGACCGTATTACCAATTCCACTAACCGTTATCCCATTGGTTTCGTTACCCGAGACGAGGTTACCCTCCAACTCATCTGAAACTCCATCCGAGTTAGTCCCGATTCGAGAATAACTGGACCACATGATGAAGCCTTCAGTGTTCGGAATCGCAAAGCTACCGCCGATATCAGTTCCAATCAGGTTTCCGGCCACGATAACGTTCTCTCCGGCCAAGCTCATACCCGAAGTATTGCCCGAGATTAGATTTCCTTCGACATCGTCGCCTTGCCCATCGCCATTTGTCCCGACGACCAAGTTGGAAATGGTGGAGTAGACTCCGGTCGAGTTACCAATCTTAACGGTTCCCGAAGAATCGGTACCAATTTTGTTGCCCGCAATCGCTACTTGTGCGTCGCTGAACCCGACCAATGAGATCGCCGAACTGAATCCTGAAACGACGTTACCCTCCTGCAAGTCTCCAATTCCGTTGCCGTCAGTTCCAATGCGCGTACTCGATGTGTTTCCAATCAGATAGATGCCGGTTCCTGATGCCGGGCCGACAGTCCCAATTGCGACGGTTCCCGACGAATCCGTTCCAATGTAGCAACCTTCGATTGTCAGGTGCGTTGCATCGATCCCGAGTATGCCGACTTCGAACGAGTTGATGGTGAAGCCACGAACTGTGCTTCCGGAGCTACCGGCCGAGAATTGGAATCCAATGGTACCGTTGGTGTCCATACCTCGAATCTCAATGAGCGGTTGACCCGCGTAGCCTGGCTGGGAGGTACCATCGAGCACTACCGGGTCTGTCAGGGCTGGTAACTCGCTGGCCAATAAAATTGCTTGTACGCCGCCCGCGCCAATGTTGAACTCGATGGTGTCCGGACCGCTGTTTGAATTGGCATCGATGACCGCCTGTCGCAATGAACCCGCACCGCTGTCGTCAGTGTTGGTTACAGCCAGGACCGCCATGAGTCGTCGTTCTTCCAGCGATTCGAAATACGTCTTTCGGATAAGCGAACGCATACGTGAGGATTGCTTGCGGATCATTATTGCTCGATTCGGGGGGAGTGTCTGATGCAAAGTGCATCGAGAAGATTGAGGGAGATCTAACGAGATCTCTCCTAGACACTTTCCCGTCCGAAGTCCGCCGCGCCATATTTAGAAACTTCGAAATTTTTAACCGCAAATCACTGACTTGAATTATCAGTGATCGATGGTCAAGAAACGCAATTTGCCATGCCCTTGATCGTCGAACGAAGAAACTACAACGCGCCGATCAACTTTGGACACAGCCACCGCGGTCAACTGCTCTGCGGGAAACGGAATAGCCAGCAGCTCTTGATGCGTGTAGATCGAGAAAAAACGCAACATCCCATCGCTACCAGCGGTAACCAGGGTTGATTCGTCTTGAGTGACCTGCATATCTGTAATGGTATTGGCGTTCCCAAAAGGCAAACCAGAAGGGCGCGTCTCGTTTACTCTTACTAGCCTCACCAGACCATTGATCGAAGTAATGATCGAGTCTTTGGTGAAAACTGCATTTCCAAAACCAAAACCAAAATCGAAGTCCGTGGGCTGGCCTGCGGGTAACGGCTGCCAACGGCATTGTCCACCATGAGCCACCAAGACCTTGTCATACTCGGGAAAGAACGCCGCCAATGAATCTCCGCCAGAGGTTGGCCACCAGTACTGCACGAACGTTTGCTCTGGTATGCTCCACAGTGTACCACTGGCACAGCTTATATATTGACGGTCACCGCTCAACCAAAAACGCGAGTTCGATTGAGGAAAGGTAGTGACGCAGTTTAGCGATGGCTCGAGTTCCCAATGGCGGGTAACTTTACTTCCTGTCAACAAAGAGTGGTTCGAAGTGAATTCAAAGTCTTCGAATTCCTCTGTGTCCGGGAATCTCTCTACGAGTGCGCCATTGTCGCCGCGACGGAGTTCGAGTCGATTCTCTTTAGTTCTGCAGACGAGCCATTTGCTATCATCCGACCAGGCGAGCGATTCGTAACTGTGATCGCAAAGTGTTACCATATCCGCCAAGCGCTCTGTCTTTTGACTATCGATCAGCGCCACATCGGGCATGCTGCCAGTCACGGCTAGGTAACGCCCCTCAGGCGCATAGCGGCAACACCACAAACGTTGGCTGTTGAAAGGGTAGCTGGCGACTCGGCGGCCGCTTTGGACATCTATTACCTCCACGACCGGCCAGTTGGTTACCGCCAGCAATGTGTTGCCATCTGGCGAATAGTTTAAGGACTGCACCTGGTGCAACGCTGTGAATAAATACTCAGTTCTCTCGGGTTCGCTAACTCGCCATGTCCGTATATTGGCTTCTGCTCCGCCCATCGCGATGGAATCTCCTGTAGGTGACCAGGCGACAGCGAAGATGCCCCAGGTAAAATCATCGATACAGGCGAATTCGGTCAGTTGCGGTAGAGCACTGGTGTCCCAAATGCGGACCTTGGAATCATCGGCGCTGGTAGAAAGAAGATTGCGTGTCGGACTATGTGCAACCGATTGAATGCGCCCTTGATGTGCCTTGATCGTCTGGACTGGTTCTCGAACCTCACGATCCCAGACAATCAGCACACCACTATTGTCTGTGCTGAATACATACTTGCTATCTGCTGAAAATGCGACTCCCACTACTTTGTCATTATGCGATCCCAGCTCGAACGATTGCCAATCGTTAGCTCGATCCCAAATGCGAACTGTCTGATCATCGGAAGCACTGGCCAGCCAGCGATCGTCGGCAGAAAAGCAAACGAAATTCACTTCGTCACTATGTCCCGTCAACACCCTTTCCAGCGTCCCCGGTGACGCTTGTCGGCTGTAGAAACTAGTATCATCCCGCGGAAGCAACGGACGCCAAATACGAATCGATTTATCCTGCGAAGACGTAACCAATAAGTCGCCATTATGCGACCATTCGGTGCAATAGACTTCCTTGGTGTGACCCCGAAAGTGTGGGTAGCGAGTATCACAAATCTGCTTGGCAAAATACCAATCGAGTCCCCGCTGATCGTGCACAGCGTCTGCTGGGTCTTCGCGGTCCAAAGCCTGGTCAGCATTGAACAGATCCGACCGTTGTATCAGCAAATTGGCCACTGCCAGATTGTTATCGTATTGCATCCTGCGGAGGGCCACTTCCTGCTGGAGTGCAACTTTCAATTGCTCCTCAGTGAGCTTTTGTAACTGACCAATCTCGACCGACTTTTGCTCAGCAAGTTCTTTCGATTGCAAAGTTTGAGACTTGGCGTGCAGGATGTAAGAGGTCGTAACCAGTAGCAGCATCACTAGCAAACTTAGCGATAACAGCAGCGAAGCGACGACTTTCGGATAACGTGAGACAATCCGCAGGCAACGATAGGTCAAAGTGGGACGGCGAGCGAAAACAGGCCGCCCATTCAGGAAACGGTCCAAGTCAGCTCGAAATTCCGCCGCTGTCGTGTAACGCGTTTCCAAATCTGACGAGATAGCCTTTAGTACCACTGCCTCCAGCTCCATTGGAATGGCCGGATTGAGCGCGCGAGGTTTGATTGGCTGTCGATGAAGAACTGCATGTGTGAGCGCTGCGCGCGACGAATCCTCAAACGGTGGCTGCAGCGTTAACATCTCATACAGAGACACACCCAGCGAATAGATATCCGTGCGATGGTCAATTTTTGCGCGATCGCCCAATACCTGTTCGCGACTAGCGTAACGCAAGGTGCCGAGCAATTGACCGGTAACTGTCAAATTGTTTGCTTCATGCGAACAGGCCAATCCAAAATCGGCCACAAACACCTTGCCATCACCGTCAAGCAAAAGATTGCTCGGCTTTATGTCACGGTGAATCAAACCCTTCTGATGAGCATAGGACAGTGCGTCTGCAGAATCGTGTCCGAGTTTTGCAACCGTACGAAACCAACATGAGTCAGTTATCTGCTTGGGCAACTGCCCCGCGGGTCCTACATCGCCTCGCAGTCGTTCTATCCAAGCAGCGAGGTTCTCACCCTCGATCAACTGCATGGCGTAATAGTGAATGCCTGCTTCGCAGCCAACTGTGAAAACTTGGACGATGTGCGGATGATGCAGTTTTGCCGCTGCTTGCGACTCGATTTCGAAGCGACGCTGAAATGTCTTATCCAGTAGTGCGCCAGGTTGAAGAATCTTGACCGCAACTTTTCTGCGCAGCGCTGGCTGCTCCGCCAGGTAAATGACTCCCATCCCTCCCCGACCGATGGGTGATAGCAGTCGAAACTCGCCCAGCGATAAATATTCATTGGCCGCGAGATCCGTCGGGGGCAACCCTGCCGACAGACGATTGCTACCCGGATGTGCTCGCTCCGTGCTCAGCGATCCGCTCAACTCATCTTGCGTTACGGACCAAAGCTCTTTCAGCACTGCAATAAAGGGAGAGAGTTCGTGCAGACGATGTTGGTGAGCGGCCGTCCAATTATCGAGCTCAGCCGTAGAACCACTTTGGCAAATTGCCATATACTCTTCCAGTGCAGCCATTGCCTGCTGGCTGGGCGGATCGGACGCCAAGTCGGATTGACTATCATCAAGCTGCATTGACTACACCGTATCTGTATCATTAATCAGACGCAAGTTCCTGGCGCAGTTTTGTTAGTCCTCGCCACCACAATTTCTGAACCGCATCCTCGGACAATTTCAAATGCAAGGCAACCTCGGACATTTTCATTTGTTCGAACACACGCAGTTGTATGACTTCCCGATACCTCGGCGGCATACTAAGGAGAGCTCGCACGATGCGCTGCTTGTCTTCTTGACGGATAATTCTCGCGCGAGGCGATAATTCCAGAGAGGTCAGCGTACCAGCTATGTGGGCCGTCGATCCATAATCTAGAGTAAATTGATTCAGCTCGAGCCGCATTTGACGCTTGGCAGTGCCATGAAAATGCCGAATTTCGTTGATCAAGCTTCGTGCGAGAATCATCCGGAGCCATGCCAATAGCTCCGATTGCGTAGAACCACGAAACGATTTGAAATTCTGTACAGCTCTTAGGCACGTCAATTGGACGACGTCCGATTCGCTGACCTTACCTTGAAGACGACTTTCCAATCGCATACTCGCGTAGGCCAACAACCGTTTGCGAAAAGTCGCTAATACGCGTCCCATCGCATCCGAGTCACCGGCCTTTGCTAACTCGATGTCCTGGTCCCAATTGTTCATAGCACTGCTTCGTGGTCCGTTAACCGCAATTTGCCTGGAGACACAGTATAGTCAGTTTGCGTACCAACACTTACAAGCACGTGGACACGTCCACGTGCTTAGTACTCGGTTGTGTTTTTCAGATATAAGTTACCACTTCGCCCACTTCGACATCACGCACGAAGCCTGCCGTGAATTCCTTGAGTTCATCGGCGAAAAACCAGTCGCGTCCATCGTCACCATAGAAGACATCGACGATCACTGGGTACAGTGGGTAACCCCCGAGATCGTCGAAGACTGAATCCGTCAGCTTGGTATTGAATCGACCGACGCCGATGTCCCGCAGTTGCTCAACGCGATGTTCGTAGTCGCTGTCCGAGAACCACACGCGGGCTATCGCTTGACGCAGGTCTGCTTGAGCTATGTCCCTGAGGATCGGACAAAAGCCACCGATCAATATATCGTCGTCGGCACCTCCGTAGAGAACGTCTTTGCCCCAGTTGCTAATCAAAATGTCTCGGCCAGCTTCGCCGTACAAGCGATCGTCTCCATCGCCACTAAGAATAATGTCGTTGCCGTTGCCACCGTAGACGTGGCCGACGCCAATACTGATCACATCATCGCCATCACCCGCATAAATTTTACCATTGGCCACGGTATCGATGATATCGTTACCCGCTCCTGTGCGCAGCGTCAATTGTTCGCCGAAGCGACGCAGGTCAATTCGGTTGTCGGCTGCGCCAGTAGTAATATCGAAGATCTTTATGTTGGGCAATGAGTACCGTTGACGCTGACTGGTATAGATCACCAGGTAATTTTCCATCACGACATCAGCATCGGCGCGTACCTCAAGTGTGTTATCTCCTCCACCGCCGTTCAGTTCCACCACGCTGCCATTGCCATCGGCAGGTGTACGGAAGCGGTCGTTGTTATTTCCTCCAATCAGACGATCGAAGCCCGAGAAGGTCATAGGCACACGACCTACGGGGCGCACCGAACCGGACATCTGGGACGACAGCACCCAGGTGATGGGCATGTTGTGATTCTCGAGCGACAGTTGATCGATACCATCGCCCCCGCGCAAGCTCATGCCAAATGTGGGCGCATCGAAGTTGCCATCCAGAAGGCTGATCCGGTCATCACCGCCCAGCGCGCTGACAATCAAGGGCTTGCCATTATCGCGCAGCAACGACCAGGGAATAGCCAATCGCTTGGTGCCATTGCCTCCAACTCCATACAACCCGGTGACGGTGAACTTGATTCGTGGATCGGGCGAAAGCTCTGTCAGCACGAGCGCGTTGAGAGTGGTGCTGAACTGCCATTGATTGTCGTGTGACCAGCGATCGGCAATCTCAATTTGCCCGGCTGCGTTTAGGCTAACCGCAATGGAGATAGTCGGCAGATCGACTTTCAGGAAACGCACCGCCATGAAATCAACGTCTGTGCCTAAGGCTGTGGGCTGGTACGAACTGCCGGTGGCCAGGATGCGACCACTAGGCAAAACATGCAGACTGTTGATGCCAGCTCCGGCGATATTCTCGTTGTCTAAGCCTCGGTCTTGGCCCGGCAGTGGCCCGTCCCAAAAGCCATCGCCGTAAAAGCTCGAGTCAAATGTGCCATCGAAGTTGAGCACCGCAACACGATTGTTGAAGAGAACAACGAGTTGCCCCTCCGAACTCTCAACCATGGCGGTTACATTATTCCAAGCGATCGATGGCAGCCGGAAGCTTGGATCGTGGGTGCCATTGTTCAACAGACGCACGATGGTACCATTGCCACCCACGTAATAACTGCCGTCGGCCATGACCAGCAACGAGTGGACTGCTCCAACCAGGTTGGTCGTGAATTTGGAATTGACTCCAAAGCTCCCGTCGGGCGCTCCGTTGGTTAGCAAACGCGTTAGAAAAGTAACCTGGGTATACTGGTCTGGAAATCGCCTATATCGCAAAACGTTGTAACCGCCCGCCAAGATTTTACCATCGGCTTGTAAGGCCATCTGGGTGATGATCGCGCCCGTGGACGCCAGGCTGGCAATGCCATCGGTGCCGTAACTAGTGTCCGCGGATCCGTCGGTGTTATAGAGCAAGAAATGGGTAGTGCGAAACCAGTTGCGGCTGAACGCTGACACCACGATCTTGCCATTGGGCTGAACCAGAATATCGGTGACCGTGTCCTCGTAAGTTCCCAGATCTTTCAGCACGATCCCATCTTCAGAGAAACTGGTATCGAGTTGGCCGCTTGTGGTTAAGCGTGCGATCAGGATCTCTTGATCACCGTTCCGCAATGCCACGTTGCTGGCCAGGACTAGCTTGCCATCGCGACCGACGGCTAGCCCGGCAAAACCACGCATGTAATAGCCTTCAGGCATTGGTATGACCAGTTTGCCACCACTGGCAAAAGTCGTATCCAGTTGACCTGCAGCCGTGTATTGAGAGACGACAATGTTTTGACCAGCAGCCGTGTATTGAGAGACGGCAATGTTTAATGTGTCACTACCGGCAATGGCAAACTTGCCACCAGGTAGCAGCACAGATTCGGTGGCAAAATCGCTGGATGGGCCAGTGGGAACTACCACCATGCCGTCATCACCGAAACTTACATCGTCCACACCAGAGCCGAGCAAGCGGCGCAGGACCATGTGGTGGACAAAATTGAGATTGAGCCCGCCCACTATGACCGCCTTGCCATCGGGCTGGACGGCAATATCGGTGGCTTCCATCCAGCGGACTTGGTAGGTGTAATACAGAGGATCAGCCGCATAGCTTGGGTCATGGGCACCGTCGGGCAACACGCGCAGCAGTCCACCGCGCGTTTGAATCAACATGCGTCCACTAGGTAGCACATGCACCTTCGAACTCTGGAAAACCCGTGCCCTATACTTGGCCATACCATTCTGGCTAAAGCTGTTATCCAGCGAACCATCGCTGCTGAGCCGCACTACTGCCGCGTAGTCGAGATACAGCGCACACGATAACACGATGCGGCCATCGGGTTGCAACGTAACGTGACCACCTTCCTCGGGCGCCGTGTCGCTACCGATGATGTCGACGATCTGCACGCCTCGTTCACCAAAAGCATTATCCAAGCTGCCATTGGGATTGATGCGTGTTACAAACAGATCTTGGATGGACTGAGCGGTTCTGCTAATGCCGGCAACTAAGATACTGCCGTTGTTCTGCAGAGCCAACGATCGGCCGGTCTCCTCGAATCGAAAGCCCTGACGGAATGTGCCATCGCCCGCGAAGGTTGTATCCAGTTGTCCATTTGGTTGTAATCGAGCCACGCCTACCTGATAGTCCGCCGTGCCCGCCACGATGATACGATCAGCCCAATCGACTTCGACCGCGTTGGCAACTTCTTGTTGGCCTCCGAAATCGATCATGACGATTCCTTGATTGCCGAAAGCACCATCCAGTTCGCCGTAGCTTGTATACCGCGCAACCATGTAGTCATCGACAATCGCTGCCGTCGCCGTACCAGCCACGATTAGCGAGCCATCGCTCTGCTTGGCCATCGAACGCACATAGAAGGGAGTGGCCACGCGTCCATCGGGACCAAAGGTCGGATCAAGCTGGCCGTCGCGAGTGTAACGCACCAGCGCATTCTCCCCCGCCACCACGATCTTACCATCAGCTTGCAATGACACATCGAAAGCTTTACCGCTGGAACTGAGTGAATCGCCGAAGTCGGTTTGCACCAGTCCAGCTTCACCAAAGCTGGAATCTATTGTTCCCACGGCCAACAATCGGCGACATTCGAGTTCTTCAATCTTTAAACAATAACGCTGCTTGGGGCGAAGTGGGCGTTTCATGGGCGTGCTCCAATAATCTTCTGGGCGATCCCCTATGATACCCCCAACCACACTGAAGTCGCAGTGCGGCAAAAAAGAGCAGCGAGGCACCGCGGCTACTAGCTTCTGGTAGTCGTTGTAGTCGAAGATTGAGCTTGCACCAACGAACGACGTTCGGATTGCAGGCCGGATTTAATAAAATCTTCTAAGCACGTGGACACATCCAATCCGGGATTAGGGCACAAACCATATCCCAGGAGAATAACACTTAGTACGCTTAACAATCAAAGCTTGGAGTCACTGTTGGATAGAGTTCCTAGCGCTACCGGGTGGGCTTGCTAGTCCGTGATGTTGTCAAGATCGTCGGCTTTGGCTGGAGAAAATGGGCCCGGATTGCAGGTTCGGTTTGATGGGAGGATCGTTTGCGGCCTTTGGCGGTAGTCCTGCACCAACTCAAATTTGTCCGCCGAGCTTCCTATATTTTCTTTCTTAGAATCTTTTCTTCGTTCGGGGCTTAGTTTGCCCCGACGCGCAGAGTGCCCTAATCCCGAATTGGATGTGTCCACGTGCTTAGCAATCATTCAGGATGCTATCGACCGTTAGGTCGTGACGCCAGCGAGCCATCCAGTGTCGGATGGTCGCGGCGGGTACACGATGTGTCTTACGTGTGGCATCCGCAAGTTTGGCGGCCCAAGCATCAAACAATTCATCCGCAACGAACTGTTTGTATTTGAGCAAAACTCGTAACTCCTGCCACCAGGGAGAGTCCGGTTCGGCGAGCTGTACGGAGTAACCATGCTTGACCGCGTAGGCGGCATATTGGCGGGTCTCTAAATTCAGACCATTGCCACGGTCAACAACAATCGGCGAGATTCTTTGCGCAATAGCCGCACAATATCTTTCGAAATTCCAATGCCGTGCCTTCGGCAACAGCTGGTCACTGTAGTCGTACCTTGTTGGATCGTCGCCAACCTGCTTGTAAAAGTACTCATCGGTTTCGCAGACAATTCCATTTTCGCCAGCAAGTCTGCGTGCCATATGACTCTTGCCACTGGCTGGCAGTCCTCTAAGCAAATAGACCTGCTGCGATGATTGCGTCATATCTAAAGCTCTACTTCAAATATGCATATTTGATATCTAAATTGAAATAACTCTGTCCTTGCTATCGTTTCCTTTTAAAGTATCAAGTCCCAGTTCGGCAAAGTACAGATCAACCGAGTTTTTATGACCCTCGAGCTTGTCCTTTTTATCATCGCCAAACACGCTGTTGTTAACACTCAAGAGTCCGCCTGTGCTCGTCAACTGACTGACGATACTGGCCTGACTATTGCCTGATGTCCAGATGTTACGAATTGCGAGGAGCTTTTCTACATCATTATCATGAATAGTCCACCCGCCGACGAACAGATCTCCCGCAGCACTGCTGCCGCCACCGTCGATTTCATCTTTACCCCGGCCGCCGATCAGAATGTCCTTGCCATTCCCACCAGTTAGCTTGTCGTCTCCATCGCCGCCTGAGAGGATATCTCCGACTAAATAGTCCGCCCCTCCATCGCTACACCCGTCGCTGCCGCCATCGCTGCCGCCAGTCAGATCATCATTGCCTAAACCGCCGAGTAAAACGTCTGCGCCCCTGCCGCCGTCGAGGTCGTCGTTACCACTTCCACCGTCAAGCAAGTCGTTACCATCGAAGCCTTCCAGTTCATCGTTGCCCATTCCACCAAGCAGTCTATCGTCACCGCTCCCGCCCTTCAAATGATCATTCCCGTCGCCACCATCGATCAGAGCATCGACATTTATGTTCTTGTGTACCCGTGCATCGTCGTTACCCCCGCACAACAGGATGACAATCTGGTCAACTTGAGAGGCGAGATAATTAATATCAAACTTCTTGCGGCTTGCCCTTTTGTCAAATTCACCTTTAACATTGATAACCTGGTCACTACCGCCGTCACTACCGCCGTCACTACCGCCGTCACTGCCGCCGTCACTACCGCCGTCACTACCCTTCAACTTGATGTCAACTTCATCTTCGCCATTGGATCCGATGACGTACAGAGTCCCATCGACCAACCCCACTCCACCTATAACAACAGTTGAAGTTCTAACAGCAACGCCACCATTCAGATCATTGACCTTTACGGTGACCGTGAAGATGCCACCGGTTGAGTATGTGTGATTTCGGATGAAAGAACCAACATTAGAGGGTTCCACTTCGTTCGCCCAAAATATCTCGGCATCGGCCGAACCCGGCACTACGCCCCAGTCGATAGTAATTAAATGGACATCGCGTGTGTCGATGTCAGCAAACGTCCCGTCAATGGTGACTGGAACATTCACCGTCCCCTTCACGGCTACCGTAGGATTGCTGCTATTGAGTCCGGTAATAATCGGCAGGTCGTTGGTGCCAGTGACCGTGATGGTAAACGAACTACTGTCAGTAGCTGATTGATCGTCGGTTACTGTCCAGTTGACAACTACGTCCAGCTCTTCTCCAGCGGCCAGGTACTGGTAAGCGGCATTGGCTGGATCAAACGACCAGCTGCCACCTGAGCCAAATGTCAACCCAGCTACTGCGGATGTCAAACTGTATGTAGCCGTCGTTCCCAGGACATCCACATCGCTGGAGGATACTTGGCCACTGATGATCACACCATCTTCGGTCGCCGACTCGTCACCCGATACATTGGCGATTGGCAGGTCGTTGGTGCCAGTGACAGTGATGGTAAACGAACTACTGTCGGTAGCGGATTGATCGTCGGTTACTGTCCAGTTGACAACTACATCCAGCTCTTCTCCAGCTGCCAGGTACTGGTAAGCGGCATTGGCTGGATCAAACGACCAGCTGCCACCTGAGCCAAATGTCAACCCAGCTACGGCTGACGTCAAACTGTATGTCGCCGTCGTTCCCAGGACATCCACATCACTGGAGGATACCTGGCCACTGATGATCACACCATCTTCGGTCGCTGATTCATTGCCCGATACATTGGCGATCGGCAGGTCGTTGGTGCCGGTGACCGTGATGGTAAACGAACTACTGTCGGTAGCGGATTGATCGTCGGTTACTGTCCAGTTGACAACTACATCCAGCTCTTCTCCAGCTGCCAGGTACTGGTAAGCGGCATCGCTTGGATCAAATGACCAGCTGCCACCTGAGCCAAATGTCAACCCAGCTACCGCTGATGTCATACTGTATGTGGCCGTCGTTCCCAGGACATCCACATCGCTGGAGGATACCTGACCACTGATAACCACACCATCTTCGGTCGCCGACTCGTCACCCGATACATTGGCGATCGGCAGGTCGTTGGTGCCAGTGACAGTGATGGTAAACGAACTACTGTCAGTAGCGGATTGATCGTCGGTTACTGTCCAGTTGACAACTACGTCCAGCTCTTCTCCAGCTGCCAGGTATTGGTAAGCGGCATTGGCTGGATCAAACGACCAGCTGCCACCTGAGCCAAATGTCAACCCAGCTACTGCGGATGTCAAACTGTATGTAGCCGTCGTTCCCAGGACATCCACATCGCTGGAGGATACTTGGCCACTGATGATCACACCATCTTCGGTCGCCGACTCGTCACCCGATACATTGGCGATTGGCAGGTCGTTGGTGCCAGTGACAGTGATGGTAAACGAACTACTGTCGGTAGCGGATTGATCGTCGGTTACTGTCCAGTTGACAACTACATCCAGCTCTTCTCCAGCTGCCAGGTACTGGTAAGCGGCATCGCTTGGATCAAATGACCAGCTGCCACCTGAGCCAAATGTCAACCCAGCTACCGCTGATGTCATACTGTATGTGGCCGTCGTTCCCAGGACATCCACATCGCTGGAGGATACCTGGCCACTGATGATCACACCATCTTCGGTCGCCGACTCGTCACCCGATACATTGGCGATTGGCAGGTCGTTGGTGCCAGTGACAGTGATGGTAAACGAACTACTGTCAGTAGCGGATTGATCGTCGGTTACTGTCCAGTTGACAACTACGTCCAGCTCTTCTCCAGCTGCCAGGTATTGGTAAGCGGCATTGGCTGGATCAAACGACCAGCTGCCACCTGAGCCAAATGTCAACCCAGCTACTGCGGATGTCAAACTGTATGTAGCCGTCGTTCCCAGGACATCCACATCGCTGGAGGATACTTGGCCACTGATGATCACACCATCTTCGGTCGCCGACTCGTCACCCGATACATTGGCGATTGGCAGGTCGTTGGTGCCAGTGACAGTGATGGTAAACGAACTACTGTCGGTAGCGGATTGATCGTCGGTTACTGTCCAGTTGACAACTACATCCAGCTCTTCTCCAGCTGCCAGGTACTGGTAAGCGGCATTGGCTGGATCAAACGACCAGCTGCCACCTGAGCCAAATGTCAACCCAGCTACGGCTGACGTCAAACTGTATGTCGCCGTCGTTCCCAGGACATCCACATCACTGGAGGATACCTGGCCACTGATGATCACACCATCTTCGGTCGCTGATTCATTGCCCGATACATTGGCGATCGGCAGGTCGTTGGTGCCGGTGACCGTGATGGTAAACGAACTACTGTCGGTAGCGGATTGATCGTCGGTTACTGTCCAGTTGACAACTACATCCAGCTCTTCTCCAGCTGCCAGGTACTGGTAAGCGGCATCGCTTGGATCAAATGACCAGCTGCCACCTGAGCCAAATGTCAACCCAGCTACCGCTGATGTCATACTGTATGTGGCCGTCGTTCCCAGGACATCCACATCACTGGAAGATACCTGGCCACTGATGATCACACCATCTTCGGTCGCCGATTCATTGCCCGATACATTGGCGATCGGCAGGTCGTTGGTGCCAGTGACTGTGATGGTAACCTCTGCAGAACTGGTCGCTCCATCCTCGTCTTCAATCTGATAGGTAAACATCTCGATGGTCACTTCACCTGCAGAGAGGTAGGCGAACTCACCGTTGGTGCTAAATGTAAACGTGCCATCGTGATTGTTTGTCAAGATTCCTCTTGCTGGCGAG
This sequence comes from Rania fehmarnensis, assembly GCF_056494185.1. Taxonomy (NCBI): domain Bacteria; kingdom Pseudomonadati; phylum Planctomycetota; class Planctomycetia; order Pirellulales; family Pirellulaceae; genus Rania; species Rania fehmarnensis. Next base: position 667,201 of record NZ_CM151398.1, on the reverse strand, counting down.
GTCAGCCCTATGGTTAAAGCAGGATCGATATTTCCTTCGTTATCGAAATCGATTCCGTTTCCGTTGTCGCCCAAGACATCAATCAAAATCGTTGAGTCCTGGGAAACGGCGACTTCGTCATCGACTGCATCCGGTGGCGTGTTTAGGTCAACTGCGACGTTGAAGGTTTGTGTGATAGCCCCCAGGTCATCATCTTCTAGCGTAACGCTAACTGTGAACGTGCCTTCACTGACATAGGTATAGGTCGGAAGGTCAAATACGCGATCGCCCTGTGAGACAATGAATGTCTGAATCGCGCCAGGTGCTCCGTCGCCGTAGTTGACCGTAACCGTGTGCGAATCCAGCGTCCCCACATCTGAGAAATTAATTCCGACCCGGTCAAAAACCCCGGAATCGATCGGCAGCAAAGCCGCATCAACGAAATCACCTATTCCGGAAACATCATCAAATGCCGGGGCAGCATTGCTGACTGCCACCGAAGTCGCGGCAAACACACCACCACCGTTCGAACCTAGGTTGGCTAGAAATGCATTTGCGATATCGAGCACATCAGCATTCGCCAAGTATTGACCACTGGACCGAGCTACCAGCAAATAATAGATCTCGGAGACCGACGACAGGCCGGTAACTTGGTGAAAGTCATTGTTTGTGTCAGTCGAGAAAGTATGAGAGACTCCAGAACCATCACCTGGAACCATAACAATGTGGTTAATTGATGGATCAAAAGCATTAAAGACACGTTTGATGTAAAGTGTAAACGGAGCTCCGTTGACACTAGTCGAGAGTGTCGTACCGTCGACCGCGCCGGAACCATCGGCCCCATTGTTGCCAGTAATGGTAAAGCTATTGATCGCAGTATCCGTTGCAGCCATCGCAAACATTCCATTGTATTTGGCTGTGAAATATTGGCTGCCCGGACCAAAAGCGTTGGTTGGCACCACCACTTTATTGGTATATGCGATATTACTAGACAAATTTGTATTTAATAGGTTCCCACCATCATACATGTCATTGCCACCATCACCAATATTGGTCCCGGTTGCCCCTTCGGAGAACAGGAATGGCGTCGGCACTTCAGCTAGAATCAATGAGTTGTTTAAATTTAGATTTTCTAATAATTGCTCAATGCCACCGCCTACTGCGCTACCGCTGTCGTCGTCCACCACTTGGACGTTGATTGGTATCAGATCTATACTGGTTCCCGTTGGACTATCGTCTAAGTATTGGTGAGTGTAACTGAACGCACCAGCATTGACGTTGATGTGAGTTTCATCGTAGTTGCCGTCATTGTCCCAATCGATCAACACTGTGAAAGTGTCTAACGTTCCCAAATCAGCTATCGTGCCGCTCAATGTAGTCGAACCATTCTCCTGAATTGCTGTTGTCGACAGATTGCTAATCGTTGGAGCAACGTTGTTGACAGTGACGGTGAGAAGTCGGGTCGATATCGCAAAGCCACCAGTAGATGATTCCGTCGCAATTGCTTTGACAGTTAGCGGAAGTACGGCATCGTCGGGGATCTCGATAGAGAGCCCTACCAACTGCGGAGCCGCGAGAGTCAGTACGCCACCAACTGGAATCAGCAAATCACCGAGAGCATTTGCAAAGATCGCATTGCTTGGAATCCCGCTGATCTCGATCGCTAGCGACTCTGATCCGTCTGTATCGTTAAGTACTGAATTGATCGCCAGGGGAATTGGAGATGCCTCGTTGCCGGACGAGTCGGTGACAGCCAGTGTCGGTGCGTCGGCCACGGCACTCACGTTGATGGTAAATGTCTGACTGGGACTGGTGTCTACGCCCGAGTCATTTGTGCCGCCGTTATCGCTGAGTCTGACTGCAATGATTGCCGAACCATGAGCGTTCGCGGCAGGGGTAAAGGTCAATACTCCACTAGGCGAAATCGACGGCCCAACCGAGAACAGCGTCGGATTGCTGTTGGATGTGACCGTAAATGAAACCGTTTGCAATTCCTCATTCGGGCCTGCCGAAATGTCCGTCGCCCAACTCGCACTCGAGGAACTCGACACAATGCCCAAAGCTAGCGAAGTCAAGTATATAAATGACGTACCGGTATCCAGGCCGTCAACTATCGTCTCAACACCACTTCCATCAAGATTGGAACGCTGGATCAAACCTTGATAACCAGACGCTACTGGGTCAAAGTCTTCGTTGTTCGTCCAGTATATTTTGCCAGCCTCGAAATCAATGTCGAAGCCCAGCGGTAACTGAACACCTGTTACCAAAAGCTCGCGATTCAGACCATTGCTCTGAACACGCTGAATGCTGGTGTTAGTATTGTTGTTCGTCCAGTAGATATAGTCCCCTGATGGAGAGATTTCAATGTCGATCGGAGCGCCAATGCCCGTGTTCTGCAGCAGGACAATTTGGTCTGCGCCCCCACCGGTGATACTCGCCTTCCCGATACTATCGCCACCATTGCCGTTCAACCAGTAAATGAAACCATTGGCAGAATCCACTACCAAATCGTTAACAGTCGAGTTCTGTATGTTCTCAGGGTTGGCTTCAAACAGTGCCTCTTGGTTAGTTCCATCCATGTTCATTCGATTAATCTGGCGACTCCAAGCACCCGTCGGCGTCGATACGCTCGTGATGTAGTACAGCTTGCCACTCAGAACATCCAGTTCCAGTCCACGAATAAATGCACTTCCACCGAGCAACGTCTCTAAACCGCTGCCATCGAGATTGGCCCGCTTGACCGAAGACGATTCTGACCAGTAGATCTTGCCGGCAGCAACATCAACCTGCAGACCATCCGCCGATCCATTGGTGGACGCAATCACCTGACGGTCTGATCCATCAAGCAGTGAACTTTCGATGACTCGAGCTGATGGAGCATTGTTCACCCAGTAGATCCGCGAGGTGGTCGCCACGGAGGCTGACGGGATCGTTTGAGGACCTGCATCTTCAGCTACCGTAACATCACCGCCAACGGTAAACGATGGTGCATCGTTCACGGCACTCACGTTGATGGTAAACGTCTGACTGGGACTGGTGTCTACGCCCGAGTCATTTGTGCCGCCGTTATCGCTGAGTCTGACTGCAATGATTGCCGAACCATGAGCGTTCGCGGCAGGGGTAAAGGTCAATACTCCACTAGGCGAAATCGACGGCCCAACCGAGAACAGCGTCGGATTGCTGTTGGATGTGACCGTAAATGAAACCGTTTGCAATTCCTCATTCGGGCCTGCCGAAATGTCCGTCGCCCAACTCGCACTCGAGGAACTCGACACAATGCCCAAAGCTAGCGAAGTCAAGTATATGAATGACGTACCGGTATCCAGGCCGTCAACTATCGTCTCAACACCACTTCCATCAAGATTGGAACGCTGGATCAAACCTTGATAACCAGACGCTACTGGGTCAAAGTCTTCGTTGTTCGTCCAGTATATTTTGCCAGCCTCGAAATCAATGTCGAAGCCCAGCGGTAACTGAACACCTGTTACCAAAAGCTCGCGATTCAGACCATTGCTCTGAACACGCTGAATGCTGGTGTTAGTATTGTTGTTCGTCCAGTAGATATAGTCCCCTGATGGAGAGATTTCAATGTCGATCGGAGCGCCAATGCCCGTGTTCTGCAGCAGGACAATTTGGTCTGCGCCCCCACCGGTGATACTCGCCTTCCCGATACTATCGCCACCATTGCCGTTCAACCAGTAAATGAAACCATTGGCAGAATCCACTACCAAATCGTTAACAGTCGAGTTCTGTATGTTCTCAGGGTTGGCTTCAAACAGTGCCTCTTGGTTAGTTCCATCCATGTTCATTCGATTAATCTGGCGACTCCAAGCACCCGTCGGCGTCGATACGCTCGTGATGTAGTACAGCTTGCCACTCAGAACATCCAGTTCCAGTCCACGAATAAATGCACTTCCACCGAGCAACGTCTCTAAACCGCTGCCATCGAGATTGGCCCGCTTGACCGAAGACGATTCTGACCAGTAGATCTTGCCGGCAGCAACATCAACCTGCAGACCATCCGCCGATCCATTGGTGGACGCAATCACCTGACGGTCTGATCCATCAAGCAGTGAACTTTCGATGACTCGAGCTGATGGAGCATTGTTCACCCAGTAGATCCGCGAGGTGGTCGCCACGGAGGCTGACGGGATCGTTTGAGGACCTGCATCTTCAGCTACCGTAACATCACCGCCAACGGTAAACGATGGTGCATCGTTCACGGCACTCACGTTGATGGTAAACGTCTGACTGGGACTGGTGTCTACGCCCGAGTCATTTGTGCCGCCGTTATCGCTGAGTCTGACTGCAATGATTGCCGAACCATGAGCGTTCGCGGCAGGGGTAAAGGTCAATACTCCACTAGGCGAAATCGACGGCCCAACCGAGAACAGCGTCGGATTGCTGTTGGATGTGACCGTAAATGAAACCGTTTGCAATTCCTCATTCGGGCCTGCCGAAATGTCCGTCGCCCAACTCGCACTCGAGGAACTCGACACAATGCCCAAAGCTAGCGAAGTCAAGTATATAAATGACGTACCGGTATCCAGGCCGTCAACTATCGTCTCAACACCACTTCCATCAAGATTGGAACGCTGGATCAAACCTTGATAACCAGACGCTACTGGGTCAAAGTCTTCGTTGTTCGTCCAGTATATTTTGCCAGCCTCGAAATCAATGTCGAAGCCCAGCGGTAACTGAACACCTGTTACCAAAAGCTCGCGATTCAGACCATTGCTCTGAACACGCTGAATGCTGGTGTTAGTATTGTTGTTCGTCCAGTAGATATAGTCCCCTGATGGAGAGATTTCAATGTCGATCGGAGCGCCAATGCCCGTGTTCTGCAGCAGGACAATTTGGTCTGCGCCCCCACCGGTGATACTCGCCTTCCCGATACTATCGCCACCATTGCCGTTCAACCAGTAAATGAAACCATTGGCAGAATCCACTACCAAATCGTTAACAGTCGAGTTCTGTATGTTCTCAGGGTTGGCTTCAAACAGTGCCTCTTGGTTAGTTCCATCCATGTTCATTCGATTAATCTGGCGACTCCAAGCACCCGTCGGCGTCGATACGCTCGTGATGTAGTACAGCTTGCCACTCAGAACATCCAGTTCCAGTCCACGAATAAATGCACTTCCACCGAGCAACGTCTCTAAACCGCTGCCATCGAGATTGGCCCGCTTGACCGAAGACGATTCTGACCAGTAGATCTTGCCGGCAGCAACATCAACCTGCAGACCATCCGCCGATCCATTGGTGGACGCAATCACCTGACGGTCTGATCCATCAAGCAGTGAACTTTCGATGACTCGAGCTGATGGAGCATTGTTCACCCAGTAGATCCGCGAGGTGGTCGCCACGGAGGCTGACGGGATCGTTTGAGGACCTGCATCTTCAGCTACCGTAACATCACCGCCAACGGTAAACGATGGTGCATCGTTCACGGCACTCACGTTGATGGTAAACGTCTGACTGGGACTGGTGTCTACGCCCGAGTCATTTGTGCCGCCGTTATCGCTGAGTCTGACTGCAATGATTGCCGAACCATGAGCGTTCGCGGCAGGGGTAAAGGTCAATACTCCACTAGGCGAAATCGACGGCCCAACCGAGAACAGCGTCGGATTGCTGTTGGATGTGACCGTAAATGAAACCGTTTGCAATTCCTCATTCGGGCCTGCCGAAATGTCCGTCGCCCAACTCGCACTCGAGGAACTCGACACAATGCCCAAAGCTAGCGAAGTCAAGTATATAAATGACGTACCGGTATCCAGGCCGTCAACTATCGTCTCAACACCACTTCCATCAAGATTGGAACGCTGGATCAAACCTTGATAACCAGACGCTACTGGGTCAAAGTCTTCGTTGTTCGTCCAGTATATTTTGCCAGCCTCGAAATCAATGTCGAAGCCCAGCGGTAACTGAACACCTGTTACCAAAAGCTCGCGATTCAGACCATTGCTCTGAACACGCTGAATGCTGGTGTTAGTATTGTTGTTCGTCCAGTAGATATAGTCCCCTGATGGAGAGATTTCAATGTCGATCGGAGCGCCAATGCCCGTGTTCTGCAGCAGGACAATTTGGTCTGCGCCCCCACCGGTGATACTCGCCTTCCCGATACTATCGCCACCATTGCCGTTCAACCAGTAAATGAAACCATTGGCAGAATCCACTACCAAATCGTTAACAGTCGAGTTCTGTATGTTCTCAGGGTTGGCTTCAAACAGTGCCTCTTGGTTAGTTCCATCCATGTTCATTCGATTAATCTGGCGACTCCAAGCACCCGTCGGCGTCGATACGCTCGTGATGTAGTACAGCTTGCCACTCAGAACATCCAGTTCCAGTCCACGAATAAATGCACTTCCACCGAGCAACGTCTCTAAACCGCTGCCATCGAGATTGGCCCGCTTGACCGAAGACGATTCTGACCAGTAGATCTTGCCGGCAGCAACATCAACCTGCAGACCATCCGCCGATCCATTGGTGGACGCAATCACCTGACGGTCTGATCCATCAAGCAGTGAACTTTCGATGACTCGAGCTGATGGAGCATTGTTCACCCAGTAGATCCGCGAGGTGGTCGCCACGGAGGCTGACGGGATCGTTTGAGGACCTGCATCTTCAGCCACCGTAACATCACCGCCAACGGTAAACGATGGTGCATCGTTCACGGCACTCACGTTGATATAGACCACGGCTGTCGCTAACGCACCATTAGCATCTTCAATTTGGTAAGTGAATGAATCGGTGCCGTTGAAGTTAGCGTTCGGCTGATAGAGAAACGTGCCGTTCTGGTTATTGGTAAGCGTTCCATTCGCTGGGGATGTCAAATTGATGGTCAATGACGGGGCAATGTTTCCGTCTAAGTCTGAATCAGCACCGTTTCCATTATTCAATAGGACATTGATCGACAAAGGTGAATCCTCAAGTGTCGAAACCGAGTCATCCACGGCCACCGGTGGGACATTGTCACCCAAGTACCTCGCGACGGCAAAATCGTAGGGGTAGTAACCACCAGTTAATTGATTGTAGGTGTACCCCACGACCACGATCGAACTACCCGATAGTGCGACGGCATTGGGAGAGTCCTGGCCTCCAAAGAAGTCGGTGGTCACGCGACCGTCACCGTCAAAACTGCTGTCCAGCGAGCCATCGCTGTTCAATCGCGCAAGGCCAAAATCGTAGTTTGAGGTCGTGGTGTTATAAACTTGACCGGCGACTACGATTTGTCCATCCGGTTCGACCACGACTGAAGTTGCGGAGTCGCTGCTACCAAAGTCTACCTCGGCAATTCCGTCTCCCGAGAAACCAGTGTCAGGTGAACCTGATGAGTTCAGGCGAATCACCCGAAAATCACTGGTTTCATTACCCGCCAATACAACTTCACCACTGGGCCCTACGGAAACCGACCGCAGGCCAGCTCCGGTTCCAACCGTTGTCCAGCCATCGCCCGAAAAAGCTGTATCGGGCATGCCATCGGCAGTGAAGCGTGCCACCGCCCAGGCATAGTTGTAATTGCCATTGTAGAGTTGCCGATAGCCGCCCAGCAGCAGACTGTCACTAGCGCCCAGGGCCAAACTACTTGCCAGGTCGTAATCATTCGAGTTGCTACTTCCCAGATCCAGCGTGGCCACACCATCCCCATCGAAGGTTGTATCCAGCGTGCCATCGGAGTTGTAACGCGCTAAAGCAAAATCATAGTTGGAGTAGCTGCCATGACTGACGTATTGATATCCACCAACGACAATCTTCCCGCTGCTCTGCAAGACCATACCGACCGCATTGATTGGCTGTGCATCGGCAAAGCCGTCGCCGCCAAACGAACTGTCCAGCGCTCCAGTGTCGGTCAATCGAGCTAAGCGATTGTCACCAGATACCAGAATCTTTCCATCCGCTTGTACCGCAATCGAGCGAATCGTTCCAAAACCTCCAAGATACATCTGCCCATCTTCACTGAAGGATGTATCAAGTGACCCATCGGCGTTGTAACGCACGATCGCGCCGCCGTTGTTGTACGGTGAGTAACTTTGCCCCCCCACAAGCAGTTTGCCGTCAGACTGCGTCACCGTTACCGCATAAGCAAAATCATCGCTCGAATTCTGCTGGTCCAGAATGTCGGTCGCAACCAGACCATTTGAGTTGAAACTCGTATCGAGAGATCCGCTAGATGTATACCTCGCGACGGCAAAATCGTAGGGGTAGTAACCACCAGTTAGTTGATTGTAGGTGTACCCCACGACCACGATCGAACTACCCGATAGTGCGACGGCATTGGGAGAGTCCTGGCCTCCAAAGAAGTCGGTAGTCACGCGACCGTCACCATCAAAACTGCTGTCCAGCGAGCCATCGCTGTTCAGGCGCGCAAGGCCAAAATCGTAGTTTGAGGTCGTGGTGTTATAAACTTGACCGGCGACTACGATTTGTCCATCCGGTTCGACCACGACTGAACTTGCCGAGTCGCTGCTACCAAAGTCTACCTCGGCAATTCCGTCTCCCGAGAAACCAGTGTCAGGTGAACCTGATGAGTTCAGGCGAATCACCCGAAAGTCACCGGTTTCATTACCCGCTAATACAACTTCACCACTGGGCCCTACGGAAACCGACCGCAGGCCAGTTCCGGTTCCAACCGCTGTCCAGCCATCGCCCGAAAAAGCTGTATCGGGCATGCCATCGGCAGTGAAGCGTGCCACCGCCCAGGCATAGTTGTAATTGCCATTGTAGAGCCGCTGATAGCCGCCCAGCAGCAGACTATCATTGGCCCCCAGCGCCAAACTGCGCGCCTCGTCGAAATCATTCGAGTCATTACTCCCCAGATCCAGCGTGGCCACACCATCCCCATCGAAAGTTGTGTCCAGCGTGCCATCGGAGTTGTAACGCGCTAAAGCAAAATCATAGTTGGAGTAGCTGCCATGACTGACGTATTGATATCCACCAACGACAATCTTCCCGCTGCTCTGCAAGACCATACCGACCGTACTGATTGGCTGCGCATCGGCAAAGCCGTCGCCGCCAAACGCATTGTCCAGCACTCCAGCGTCGGTCAATCGAGCTAAGCGATTGTTACCAGATACCAGAATCTTTCCATCCGTTTGCACCGCAATCGAGCGAATCTGACCGAGACTTCCAAGATACATCTGCCCATCTTCACTGAAGGATGTATCAAGTGACCCATCTGCGTTGTAACGCACGATCGCGCCGCCATTGCCGTAAGGTGAGGAACTTTGCCCCCCCACAAGCAGTTTGCCGTCAGGCTGCGTCACCGTTACCGCATAAGCATAGTCATTGCTCGAATCCTGCTGGTCCAGAATGTCGGTCGCCACCAGTCCGCCCTGACCAAACGTTGGATCAAGAGAGCCCGCGTCCATTACGCGACGATCCTCCAGCAACTCAAAACGCAACTTTGTCCTGCGCTGCTTTCGACTTGCTGTCTTGCAGAATCGCTTTGTAGGCCCATCACCGGAAGTGGTGTTTTTGCGAGATCTTGCAAATTTCATCTTATTGTCCATTGATCAGTGGGGAGGTATTTGAATTCTTAGGCTCGCAACGATTTGCGTGCAAAGTCATGTTTGTATGTTGATACGGGTGGAGGTTGTGGGCTGACTGTACGCACTTCCCTCGCGTGCACTTTCACTGCACCGCGTGACTGAAGACCCCAAACTGAGGCCAAGGCGCTGGTCATCGACGACGATATCAGCTTGGGTCGCTGAACCGGTAAGAGATGGCATTAACCAAGTTGAGAGCAACAGGAAATTGAATGAACATTGGCGCATACTTTTGGGGGAAAACCAAGGAACCAAGCGGATTCAGACCGCCCTCTAGCCTTTAGCCGTAATCCCACTCGATCCTTTTCAGCAATTTCAAAAAAATGATTAAAGTATCGTCAGCGACGCTCGAATTCACGCCCAACTGGCCCGGTCGTGGGACAAAGCGACATTATTTGGCCTTTCCATGTTGCGAGACGAGCGAAACGACGAGCGTTGTACTAACTATTGCGTCCGATGATCTTGATGTTGTCGACGTTTGCATCTTCGGTTGAGTCACTGACGGTGCTGCGGAAACGTATCTTCAGGTTTGTTGAGGCATACGCCCCTAGATTCACCGTCTCGCTGGACCAGACGTTCTCTGCATTCACATTGCCTTCGAGCCTCTTGACGTTCTGTATCCAAGTGGTTCCACCATTGGTCGAGATATCCAAAGCCAGAAATTCGCCAGCATCAAAGCCACTTTCAATCAGCCAATCAAACGTTAACGTCGCCGAGCTGTATCCGTTGACATTGACTGCACTAGCCATACTCAAAGTGGCGTTGTTGGCCGGGCCGTCGACTTCCGCAGAGCGCGAGCCTTGTGTTGCCCGTTGCGTCGAACGCAGCCAATCGTTCTGACTGTCTTCGACCCAACGGCCATTCCACTCAGCAACTTCAAAGCTGTCCTCAAACAAAGTGGTTTCGGTCGGTGGATTCGTGACAACCAACTGCATGGCATCAACGCCCGAAGCTCCATCGGCATCGGTGACCAGTACCCGCGGTGTAAAGGTGCCCGCAGCTGTCGCCACAAAACTTACATTGGCGCCCAAGGCATCATTGAAGGCCCCATCGTTATCGAGGTCCCAAGCATATTGCACAATGTCCAGGCCGGGATCACTCGATGCCGCGGCCGACAAATTCACTACGGCTCCAACCAAGACAGCTTGATCTGCACCTGCGTTAGCGGTGGGCGCGATGTTGGCGACGACAATTGAAGTGGTCGCCGAAGCAGTGGCGCCACGATTATCCGTGACCAACAACCTGACCAGTTGCGAACCGCTGGCGCGCGTGGTGTAATTGGTCGTGGGTCCGCTAGCGTCATCGTACTGGCCATCGTTATCCAAATCCCAAGCATACGAAACCAGCGTACCGTCTGGATCGGATGAACTGACACCGCTGAGCGTCACCGAGGAACCTTCGTTCATGGAATAGCCGCTACCTGCGTTAGCGATTGGCGGCAGGTTAGGACCGGCCAACAAGCCGGTGATTCGCACGTTGTCCACGTTGGCATCTTCATCGGCCGCGCTAACCAGAGCCCGGAAACGCACACGCAGTTGCGACGACAAGTACTGTGTCAGATCGACCACTTCACTGAACCAGACATTCTCTTGGCTGACGTTGCCTTGTAAGCGGCGCACATCGCTAGTCCATGTCGTGCCTCCGTTGGTCGAGATGTCCAGCGACACGCTTTCACCTGCATCAAAGCCGCTTTCGATCAACCAGCTAAACGTTAGCTCCGCCGACGCCATGGCACTCAGGTCCAGTGAGTTGGCCAATGTCAACGTGGCGTTGCTGGCAGCGCCGTCAACTTCAGCCGACTGGGTTCCATTGGTCGCACGCTGTGTCGAACGGTACCAATCGTTTTGCGAATCTTCGACCCACCTGCCGTTCCATTCGCCAACTTCGAAACTGTCTTCGAACAACAACTGAGGTGCCTCATTGTCGCGATTGATCAGGACCAAACTGGGAATCGACAATCCTTGATAGGCCGAATCACTACTGATCAAAGAGAGAGTGACCGAGAAAGTTATATCACCATCCCTGACCAGATCGTCGACGCCGGCGACTTGAACCGTTTGCGGTTGATTCCAATTGCTGGCGTTAAAGGTCAGCTGAGCTGGAGCGACTGTGCCTTCAGTACCGTCACTCGACTGTAAGGTGAGAACGACGTCGGCAGTGGGTGCAGTGTTGAGCGACACTTGCAGTGCGGTCGATCCTCCGGCCTCTGAGACCTCCAACGCCGCTAGCGGGTTGACCGTTACGCCGGGATTGAGCTTGAAACGCGCCAGGTAGCTAGCCGAACTGTCGGTTTCGGAGAAGATCGCGCCGGTTGGCATGACGACACTGCCGACAAAGCTACCAGCCACAAGAATATCGCCTCGAGCATCAACGGCAAGAGCTCGCAGCGTGCCTCCCGTTGTCGTTAGCGGCAGGATGACTGTATCCAACAAGTTTAAGTTGGAATCCGCGCGGACGATGAAATCTGCATTGACGCCTACCGGCGAGATGGCGGTCACATTTGCGGAGGGATCGAGATCCGTCACGCCTCTTAGGCGACCGGCCATAATGACATTGCCCGCTGCATCGGCGCTCATTTTGAGCAAGGTCAGCAACTGATCGCTCGCCTGCACACCGGCATTGATGAAGTTACCCGCATCATCCCAAACGGAAACAAAGATGTCGTTAGCTTCGGTGCCCAGCAGAGTCGGCGTGCCCGGTCCGAAACTCATATCACCAATGAACTGCGACCCCCAAAAGATTCGTCCAGTACTGCTGCGTGCCAATTTGAGATTTCCTCCGGTACCAGCTTCGCTGATCGCCTGTTTGGCCCATAACACGCTGCCTGTGGCAGACATCTTTAATAGGTAGCCATCAAGGGTGCCCGAGCTAGTCAGCGCGAAGCTGCCTAGCTGAGTGGCTGTGCCAAAGTAGCCGCTGATGTACACATTTCCACTGCTATCCAATTCGAGTTGGCGCCCAAACTCGCTGTTGCTCCCACCCAATGTCGTAACACTTACATAGTTTCCAGCGCTATTTAATCGAAGAAGGTAAAGGTCACTTGCCCCTGCGCTGGTACGCGAGACCGTACCGGTGCCTGGATTAAAATCGAGAGTCCCTTCGTAGTTGCCAACTATAACCACATTACCTGCGGCATCGATCTCCAAATCGCTCACCGAGTCCACGGTAGTGTTGCCCCACGCGCGCGCCCACGTTACGGCACCGCTGGGAGTGAATTTCGCCAGGAACACATCGTATGAACCTTGATTGGTCAAGGTCGTTGTCCCTACCGTCAGATTCGCGCCGTAAAACGTACCGCCGACATAGATGTTGCCTTGCGCGTCCACTTTCAAGACATCGGGTGAAGTAAAAACACCAGTCGATTCGATAGGCACTGCCCATTGCAGCTGACCCGTCGCGCTATAACGAGCGATAAACACATTCGTATCGATCACCGAAGAAAGTATCGTTTGACCAGGTCCTAGATCAAAATCCACCGAGCCACTAAACCGCCCAACTGCAACCGCTCCGCCGTCCGGCGTCGATTCAAAGCCATAGATGGTGATGTTTCCCGAGATCTGTGGCGTTTGTAAGACTCCAACCCAACCGGCCAGTTGATCATCAGCGCGAATGCCCGCCAGAGCTGGTGCAGGCAGCGCTTCGTAAGCCGTATCGGTGGAATGCACCGCTAATTCAACCAAGAAACTGGTGGCGCCTGTGGAGGCGTTGTCTTCCACAGAGGTCACGCTAATCACTTGAGGCAAATGCCAGTTAGTAGCAGTAAAGACAAGCTGAGGGGTCGAGAGCCCAACATGACTGCTACCACTGATGGCCACATCTACCACAACGTCAGCAGTTGGTCGGCTCTGCAAAGCTACTGTGAACTGATCGGAGCGACCGTCTCTATCGACCATCAACGTAGTTGGGGCAGCTACTTCTATGCCAGCAGCAGCGGGCGCTAGTTGAATATTGTATTGTCCAACTCGACCGTATTCTCCTGTACTACGAACTCGCAAATACTGATCCTGAGTTAGCGGTATGCTCATCGCGACGTCGGCAGAGTCACTTGGATCCGCGGACTTGATCACGTTCCCCGACGCGTCCAGCAATTCGATGACTGCGTCCAGGTTCTGACCAATTTCGCTACCTGACACAGTAACCCGCATGCTTTCGCCACTGCCTGCCGGGATTTTCCAGATGTCTACATCGGTCGAAGAACTAATGACTCCAATGCCTTGATACTGATCGCCAGAACTGGCAAAAGTCGATGCACCCGCGATCAAGTCGGCATGATCATCGGTGCGATAACCGAAGCCATTGGTCGAGTTACCCAGAACCGCCATGTCGTCTTGGTTGTTGCCTAGTTCATTGACACCCGTCGTCCAATATGCATCTTCCATCCCCCAAAGAATCGGATACATAATGGTTTGCCATTTCTCAGTCAGGTTGTACCCCTGTTCTTGATGGCGCAGTCCAAAGCTGTGTCCAGCCTCATGTGAGGCCACCGAACCAATTGAGAAAGCCGTCGCAAATGATCCATCGGAACGAACGGGCATGGCGTAGGCCACGTTCGCAATACTACTTGTGAAGGAACTGAGGTATGCGTAACCGATCACGCCGGTACTAAGCCCTAAAAAATCGACGCCGCCGCCAATGGCAACTCGCAATGCATTGCCGTTGGCCAGGCTGGGGTTGAGTCCGGCCGCCAGAGTCGAGGGCTGGACCGTCGTCACGTTAATATTGAACGGGCTAAAGTCTTCGGCCACGATCTTCCATACATCTTCGATGTAGGTCAGCTCTTCATCGCTGAAGCTGGTGGCATCACCATCCATGTCCAGTGGCGGTGAGATTACATTCGTATATGAGCCCCAAACCGGTTCAACGTGGCCATCGAAATCGAGATACAACGACGCTGCCGCTCCGGACAAGCTGTCCAGTGCAGGGACAATGAGACCCGTGTCCATTAAGCTAATCGTCGAGTCCGGAAGCGGCCCCTTCGGCGCCCCAGACCTGGCCGCACTAACTAGCGTAGTCGAAGGCTCTATGATATTCGCTGGAAATGGTTCACAGGCCCAGCCGCCTAGATTGCTCCATGGTTCGATTTCTGGCAAGTCCGCAAAGTCATGGTCGTGCAGGTGCGCATGCTCCTTCAGGGCTTCATCCAGTTCTGCTTGACTCCAGTCATCACTGGACGTGAATCGCGACAAATCGCTCAGGCCATCAGGCTGCCACATGGGATTCAGCGCGATATCTGCGGCCATCAAACATCGCGGTTCGTAACGTTCGACGCGCAGAGATCGTAACATTCTTGATCGCCCCGGATTGGTACATAGCGGTGTTGGGTGGCCTTTCCCGGTGGTGGTACCAAAGAGGCGACGGGGCATTCTTGTTTCTCCCAATAGACATGAGTTGATTTGCTGGCTTACAGATAAAGACGTCAACAGCGTTCGCAACACGTCATTTGCGCAAAAAAATCTCACCGATGCGGGTAGGACACCCTTAAGGCTGTACAACCGTCTACCAATATTCAGCCCACGAGTGATGCGGTTGACTACAATCTTTCTGGCTCTGTGACACACGAGACTGAATTTGTGCGCCTTTACTGACAGTCGTTCTCCACGTATTCATGCCCAGGTGTTTTCCCATGTCTAACAGCCCACCAATTCCCAGAGAGAAAGAGCTGTTGCTGGCCACCATTGATTTGCCGACCGCTGAGCGACAAGCCTATTTGGCTCAGGCGTGCCAGGGGAATCCGGAATTGCGACAGCGTGTGCAGGAGTTGTTGCAGCACGTGCAGTCCAGCGACAGTTTCATGGCTGCACCAGCGGTAGATCTCGGGTCGACAACCGCTTTCAACGTGACTGATATTGGTTCTCAAATCGATCGCTACCGTTTGATGGAACAGATTGGCGAAGGTGGTATGGGCGTTGTCTTTGTCGCAGAACAAACCGAGCCAGTTCGTCGCAAAGTCGCTCTGAAAGTTATCAAACCGGGCATGGACTCCAAAGCCGTTATCGCGCGCTTTGAAGCGGAGCGACAGGCTTTGGCGTTGATGGATCATCCCAATATCGCCCGAGTGCTCGATGCAGGCGCTACCCAGCAACGGCTGCCTTATTTCGTGATGGAATTGGTGCGTGGACTGCCGATCACCGCCTACTGCGATCAGGCCAAATCGAGCATCGACGAACGACTAAGCCTGTTTGTCGACACTTGCAGCGCAGTTCAACATGCTCATCAAAAAGGAATCATCCACCGCGACTTGAAGCCTAGTAATATTCTGGTCACCCTGCACGATGGCAAACCGGTCATCAAGGTCATCGACTTTGGTGTAGCCAAAGCGCTGCATCAGCAGTTGACTCAACACACACTGTATACCGCGCTCAACCAAGTCGTCGGCACGCCACTGTATATGAGCCCTGAACAATTGGAGCTCAGCGGCCTGGATATCGATACGCGTAGCGATGTTTATTCGCTGGGTGTCTTGTTGTACGAGTTGATTTGCGGGACCACTCCATTTGATCGCGAACGCTTGTTCAAGTCTGGCTTTGACGAGATGCGGCGAATTATTCGCGAAGAAGATCCGCCGCGTCCCAGTCATCGCGTCACCACGATGTCTCAACTGGAGAGCTCAACAGTCGCGGAAAAACGTGGTCTGGATCAGCGCACACTGGTCCGATCGATGAGGTCTGAACTGGATTGGATCGTCTTAAAAGCAATTGAAAAAGATCGCAAACGCAGGTATGCCTCAGCCGCTGAGCTGGGCGAGGATGTGACCTGCTACTTAACGAAGCAGACGGTGCGCGCGTGTCCGCCGACGCTTGCCTACCGATTGCGAAAGACGCTCCGCAAGCACCGCTATGCTGTTGTCATTGGCACCGCCGTCTTCGCCAGCTTGTGCTTGGGACTGGTGGCGACAGCCTGGCAGTGGCGTCGAGCGGTCCATGCTGAAGGCGCTAAATCGCAAGCGATGCAGTTGGCGACCCAGCGCGCCGACCTGGCCGACAAGCGCCTGACGATTGCCGAAACTGCCATTGATGTGATGTACACCGAATTTGCCAAGGAATGGCTGGGCAGCCAGGCGGGATATAGTCGGCGACAACAAGCCTTCTTTGACAAAGCTATCGCAGCGTATGAACAACTTGCAGAAGAATTGCCATCAGATACAGCACCTCGACCAGGTGCGATTCGGGCCAACCTGCGAGCGGGACATTTGCTACGGGAACTGGGCGACGAACAGAACGCCATTGAAAAGATCCGTCGCGCTGTGGAGATGTCTTCGCGAGCAATAGCCGATCATCCGCACGACATCGCGTACGCGTTGCTTTTAGCCGAGAGCAATCTCGCGTTAGCCAGTGCTTATCGAAATCGTAGCGAGTATGAGTCATCCATTGCTCACGCCGATAAAGCCTTTGCCTTCTTTAGTTCCATAGCTGATTGGACACCGCTCTCGTTGGACCAGAAGCAGGATCTTATCCGGGGTCTGTCCAATTGTGCGTTGAATTATTCAGCCGAGAAGTCGCGCAAGGCCGAGGCCGCGCAAGCAGCCGACCGAGCCATCCAATTGGCACGCGAGATTCTGCAAACGGAGCCTGACAATCCAGAGTTGATATGGCGTCTGTCATCTGCATTGAGCGCCAAGGGACAACAGACCTTATGGTGGGGACAGAGCAATGAAGCATGCGCAGAAGCCTATGCCGAGGCTATTGAGCTGAAACAGAAGCTGACTGTAATGGCTCCCGACATGAAAGATGCGTTACTCTCGCTTCCCATGGCGATGCAGAACTACAGCGTTGCCTTACGGCGACTCAAACGCCACGAAGAAGCCGACAAGCTGATTGAAGTACGCCTTGAATTCATCAAGCAGCTTGTCGTACGGTTCCCTGAAAGACCTGATTTGCGCCACACCTTGGGCGTATCCTTGCGTATGCAAGGGACAACGCTTGCAAGCGCCGGTCGCATCGACGAGGCGTGGGAGGCGTGGAATGAAGGTTTGCGACAGCACCAACAATTGGTCGACAGCTTCCCGGACATGCGTAGCAATCGCCGGAGCTATGCTTTACTGCTTAGGCAAGTAGGTGGCGAACACAAGAAAGCAGGTCGCCTAGACAAGGCCCACCAAGACCTGCAACGTTGCCATGACTTCCTTGTCGATGCTCTCAAGCGTTTTCCGGGTGACTCAGAGATGTACACCCTCGATCAGCATGCGCTACGCGATATGGCCGTCATCGAGCTGCTGCAAAATCGTCCCGTCGAAGCGTTTGAGCACGCCGTTACCATGTTTAATTCTGAGTTGCGAGAAATCGAAAATCTTGCTGAGGCCCAGCGCAATCCGCAAGACTTCCAAGAGTACATCGGGCACTTACTCATTTGCGAAACAGCTCAACGCATTGCCGGGTACTGCAAACAAGTCTCACCGTCTGCTGGTAGTAACACCGAAATGCAAGAACAGATGGTCGCCAGCTATGATAGTTTTCTACAGCAATGCGAGGACAGACGTTTGCAATTCATGCAAGAGTGGCGTCGCGCGCTCACAGACAGGCACGCGGAATGGTTGGAGATTCTTAAGCGAATCGATGCCAACGAAGCATGGAAGAGCCATCACCGTCATGCAGAGATTGCCAACCTGTTTGACGATTCGATGCTGGCCACCCGGGCCAGGGTTCTGGCAGATCATCTGTCGGCCATTGAGCAGTCCGATAAGTTGCCAGCACACTGGGCAGATGCCGTCTTGGTGGCCGCATCCGCGCCAGAGTACAGCCCCCAGACATCGCAACTAATTGAGCTGACTCGTCGCGGGCTGGCCGAGGACAAGAACAATGCTCAAGCCACACGCGCTGTGGCGTGGGTACTCTTTCGCACTGGTCGATTCGAGAACTGCTTGACGTATTTGGACAAAATCGATTCGACTTCAGCCGATCAGTTCGTGCGATCCATGGCACTCAAGAAGCTTGGAAGAGATATAGAGGCGATGGCCATGCTCCGTAACGCTAAGAGTAGTTTGACAGCGCAGCAAGAGACGCTGGAGGCCAATCGCAAGGCGCCCGTCCCAGTGCATCCTAACGCCAGCACGGTCGATCGTTTGCAAGCTGAAGCCGATTTGTTGGTTGGTTCCGCAGCATCAGAATCGCTAGAGTCGCCGCAGTGAGGTCAAGATGGACTCCAATTCCGACATCACCAGCCTCTTACAGCGCATCGATTCTGGCGACGGCGAAGCCGCTTACGAGTTGTTTCCGTTGGTATACGAAGAACTGAGACGGCTGGCTCGCTGGAAACTGTCGACGGAGAATGCCAGTCATACGCTTCAACCGACAGCGCTCGTCAATGAGGCCTACTTACGCCTGGTAGGTCATAAAACGGAGGTTCGTTACCGTTCGCGGCGAGGCTTCTTTGTGGCGGCGGCCGAAGCTATGCGCCACATTCTGGTCGATGCGGCACGTCGCAAGATGGCACAAAAACGTGGAGGTACTGCCAAACGCGAGCCGATCGACGTCGACTACCTGCATGTAGAACGTCCAGCCGAACTCTTAGGCGTGCACGAAGCCCTCGACGCCTTGGCCGCCCAAGACCCTCAGTGTGCTGAAATGGTCAAACTGCACTACTTCGGTGGCCACAACTTTGACGAAGTCGCCGATTTGCTCGGCGTCTCACGTTCTACCATCAATCGCTGGTGGGTTTATTCCAAAGCCTTCCTCAGATCAGAGCTCGAATAGATAAAAACGGCAGCTCTGTCTCGTCCGTGTTGCGTTGGAGTGCGGTGCCACTTGGCACCGCTTTGATGTAAGCGAAGTCTCTAACCGCAGCCTGAGTCACTCTGAACGCCGGCATCACCTGGTGCGTACTGGTTGCGGTACAGTTGGGTTAACACATCAAAGCTACGGCTGCGCCGCGGCACTCCAATTTCCAATATTGGCCAATCTTCGACGAATAGTACTTAATATCCTTCGTTAAAAAGTGATAGTTGCTATGAAATCGACAATTCGCCTGGCCCTGGTGCTGATTTCAGTTCTCAACGCTGGTTGCAACCGGCCGCAGGTGGTGCCTCCCTTTGAACCAGAGCGGCTCGTGTTAACCTACGAAGCCGATGGCGACAAGTTCTATGTCGTTGACGATGGGAACGCGTATCGCGAAACCAATTCCGGTAAAGCATGGGAACTGGTCACGCGCGTGTTTGATCCCGAAGAGGTAAAGCGGTCCTACGTGACCGAGGATGGTAAAACGTATCGCGTCGATCTTGAAACCCAACAACGATTCGAAGTGCAGCGTGAACTGGCCGAGACTTTCGAAGACATGAGTCCAGGTCTGCCAGGACTGCGCGAGCTGGTCAGCGAGCAGCGACTGCGGTGGGGCGCCTTCACTCTACAGTCTCCAGAGACGCCGAAGGTTTCAGACTATGTGGCGCATCGACAAGAAATGTTAGCTGGTCGAGCGAGCTTCCGAGATTCTCGTGTCGAGCCAACCAGCGAAAAAGCTCATTCTGGGAACATGTCTCTTAAATGCGTAGCCCCTGCCAAACCTGACAGCATGATTACTTGCAAAGCCAGTCTTGAAAGCCCGCTGGTATACTTCCGCGATGGCGACGACTTTTGGTTTGAAGCCTATTATTGGGCTCAGCAGAGTTTTCCCATGACGTTGGTCGATCTCGAGTGCGAATTTGTGGAGGAGCATCCTGGAATTCGGCTGCGCATCTTCGACGATCAGTCGCTAGGTATTGAGCTCAAGGCACTGGACAAGCCGACTTATCGGCAAGCGGCAGAAAATCGCATCACCTTCCCCAGAGACAAGTGGGTGCATGTCCGAGTGCATTATTTTCTGTCAACTACCGATGGCCAGGTGCAAGTGTGGCAGGACGGACAACAGGTCTTGGACCGCACCGGCATCACGCTGCCGTTTCGATCGGCCATTTATAATAGTCTCGAGGTCGGCATCTCCGCTCACAGCAACCCCACGCAGCCTTGCGTGCTGTTCGTGGATGACCTGCGGTGTTCAGCTAAGCCGCTATAAACCAGAGCCGAGGCTCCGAGCCCTGGCATGCATGTACAACGGGGAGTTGCGGACTGCGAGCAGCAGAAAAATCGGTGTGACTCTTTTTTCAAGGCCGGCAAACGCTTAGACTGCTGTGACTTTTACATGTCGCATCACCCAACCATCAAGTTTGTATCATGCCCAAGTTCCAACTGGCACGCACGGCCGTCATCAACGCTTCTCCCGAGCGCGTATTCCAGGTCCTGGCTGATTATCAGACTTGGTCTACCTGGTCGCCATGGCTGATTGCCGAACCAGAAACCAAGGTCACGGTCTCAGCCAATTCGGCCACGGTCGGTTCGACCTATCACTGGCTGGGCACCATTACCGGGGAAGGAGAACTGGTACACAGGCAACTGCAGCCCAACCAATTGATTGAAGATGACTTGACCTTTCTAAAGCCTTTCAAGTCATTGGCTAAGACCGCGTTCCATCTACGCCCCGAGGGCGGGGCAACGCATGTCAGCTGGTTGATGGACAGCAGCTTGCCTTGGTTCTTGTTCTGGATGATTCCCATGATGAGGACATTCATCAGCATGGACTATCAACGTGGCTTGAACATGCTGAAAGATCTAGTCGAAACCGGTTCTATTCCTTCTCAAACGAAAGTGCATGGTTCTGAAGCTGTCCAGCACTTTACGATGGCCGGTGTGTCAGCTGCAAGTTCGGTGGACAAAATTGGTTCTTCGACGGAGCAAACGTTTTCCGTCGCGCAGAAATTGTTCCGCAAGCACGGCCTCCCCATGACCGGTGCGATGATCTCGGTCTACACCAAATTCAACATCAAGGAAGGCATCTTTGAATACATCAGCGGCTACATCATTCCGGATGGCACCGCGATACCGGCTGGTTCTGGATTGACCACCTGGCAGCTTCAAGCCAAAACCGCCTTTCGCGTCGAACACATCGGCGCCTATCGTCACTTAGGCAACGCCTGGAGTGTCGCCAACCAACTAGCGCGGCATCGCAAACTGAAACAAAGCCGCATCGGAACGTACGAAATCTATCGCACTACCCCACCAGAAACTCCAGAACCTGAACTGGCAACCGACATCTACCTACCGCTAAGGTAGTATGTCTCCTTTCGCTCCGCGAAAGGCACCTTCCTTTTGCGGAGCAAAAGGAGACATATTTATGTCGACCGGTGCTCCTCCAAACATCTTCAAACTGCGACTAGCGCACATTTTTGTGTTTACGTGTGCGGTTGCTTTTGTATATGCGGTTCAGACTGCAATTGCGATCAGCATATCGCGTGACACCTCCCAGCAATTGACGGCCAACCTGAGGCCACAGATCGCGGCATTGGCTGTGCTCGATGCAATGGCCAAGGGACTGGCCCTATGCGGTTTGGTAGCATGGATAAACCGTTACCGCAAGTCAGATCGGCCACTGCCGCATCCAGCCGAATATCTTTGGCCTTTCTTGGGGTGCGTTGTATTGTTGACGATCGTGTCTAGATACTTACCATTCGCGCCGCTGGGTGGCCTCTGTCTAATTGGTGGTGGAATTGCCATTTGGCTGGCCAGTGGTATGCGCTGGAAGCTGTTTTATCTATGTGTCACGCTGAGCCCCTTCATCATTTCGATCTTGCTCACGATTGGCTTCACGACGCCTCAAAACGGTATTAGCTTCGCCCTGGCGATGAGAGAAATCGTGATCAGTGGCGTACTCGTTGCGTGTATGATCGGCGACAAACTGACGATGGCTGCGTGGGGCGGGATTGTGTCGCAGTTCAGCTTGACGTCTGTAAGTGTTCTAGTTTTCTTGCTGATCTTCTTCGAACTCTGGCAATGAGATTTCTAACGCATCAAAAATTGATAGACTTCCTTCCCTGTGATCAGCACGTCGACACGTCCAAACTAATCGAAGGTTCAAGATGCAAGAACTCAAGCCATGTGCCACGCCAGGTCCGCTCAAGAAGTCGCTCGACAACGGTGGACGGTTTTACAATTTCCTGGCGGCCGCCGATGACGAAGTCGTTACGCGTGATGAACTGGCCAAAGCTGCGGGCGTGTTCACCGCTGGCATTCAAGCATTTCTATTTCTGGAGATGAGCAAACAAGATTTAAGTGACCAAGACCAAGCGTCGATCCTGGCGCTGCTCGAGCCCAAACTGCGTCGCGATTTTGCCAAGAAAAAGCCGCCACAGATTTCACCCTCGCTAGTCGACTCTGGTCACAAAGCCGGTGAGTCTGTCATCGTTACTGGTTTTGCCCGCGAGATCGGCCAGGAATCGCATTTCACAGGCTTCATTTTTGTGCCGATCATGATCGGTAAAGTAATGACGCCCATGCTAATCCCCATTCACAATCTGTATCGCGTCCTTGAGCTGTTCGAGAATGAGAAGTCGACTGGCCCCAGTGCCATTGTCTGTGCGCCGCTCAAACAAAAACTTGACCTCACGCAGCGCATCCAATTCGGTGGCATACTTAAGAAGCTAGAAAAAACTTCCCAGCAATCATCAACACACCCTGTGTTTCTAGAAGCAATCTTCTGGGCGAAACGGTAAGCACACCGACCAAAAATTTTAGTCGACCAACCACACTTGACAGCTTTGAGCCAGGTGAAATTACTCTCCCCCTTGTTCATCTTCTTTGCGCAGTTTCGCCTCGGTTTCCACTACGTACTCGACGGCTGGCTTGGACACTAAACGTTCTAATTCTTGGAAGGAATGCCCAACCGAGTTTTGTACCTGCCCCCGAGTTCTTGCCCAACTCAAGCTGTAAACCATCAGCCAACCTAGGCCAACGAACATGGCCAGCACCAGCGACAATACCAATACCACCTGTGCCATCGATGTGCCTCCGCCTCAAGAATTATGAGATATGCGTTTGGCACATTCTGATTTGAACCTAGGCGCGCATGGAAACACAAAAAATCCTCCAGAGCGCAAGAATCTTTCGCCCGGCTTTTGAGCCTCAAAAATGAGAGGGTTTCCTTCTTAAAACGCAGAGACGCAGAGGATCGCAGAGAAGACCAAAGGCCGGGACGCGTTGTCAACCGTTGCCCAATGATATAGCCATCAATACTTGATTGCCCCCAGATCGATCTGCTTGTCGGCCTCTGGTTTGAATTTGGCTAGTTCCTTTTGGGCGCCAGGCTTCTCGTCTGCCAGGAGAAAATACTGTTCATCGATTGGCAGTCGAATGTGTACGAGCCTGACAGTTGCGTCTTTGGCCACAGCGCCATGGGGCTGAGTAACTTGACCAGTAATCGTGAACGTATCTGCGCGAAGCGATACACTAACGAGACAACAAACTGCCACGGTTGCCAGGCGGATCATCGGGCGACACTCTTTTATCGAGAAAACCACTTTGGGCCATTAAACCAACACATGCCGCTGGGACCGGCCATTCAGCGTTTGATATCCGAGCTTGGCCTGGGCAATAGAACGCAATACATCCCTTTTGCTTCGACCGCTGAAGTTTAATAGCCATTTGTACAAGCTGCAAGTTAAGCGCAACTTGCAGCGAATTCCTACTCCTACTCCTACTCCTACTCCTACTCCTACTCCTACTCGAATCGATAATCGGATAGCAGGTGCATCAATACGAGGACGAGTAGGAGTACGAGTCGATTGATGTTCAGGCGTCATCGAGCCATTGGCTCGTAATATCATGGATCTGCTCTGAGTCCAGCCACTCGTGGGCCATTAAGTTGTCGGCCAGTTCGGCCACGGCAGCCCAGATGCAATCGTCTTGCAGCAGCTGAACCAGGCGCTGCGTTTCTTGCTCGAGTAGCCGAAGTCGATTGAGTTCGTGGCTTTCCAGCTTACCGGCCGCGGACCAAGCACTGCGCCAGTCATCCGACCACTCAGCCATCATGCCTGGATGATACGGATCGCCCGTGTAGATCATTTCGACTACGGGCCCGGCCAAGGCTACGCGGACCATGGCCAGCGCTAACTCACGATGACTGTAGTTGTCATGCGCCCAGAGCACCGAGGCGTCGCCGAAACGTTCCGGACCATCGTCGCGATCTGGCGAGATCGTAACGTGCTGCACCTGGCCGCCGGCTAGCAGAGCCATGACCACATGACCAGCTTCGTGATACGCCGTTAGTTCATCGCCGTCTTCTTCCATCACTCTTCCATCCTTAGCGGGAACAATCCATAGAATGCAACAGGGATTGGATGCTGTGCGAGAATTTTAGTACACTCGCTGAGAGATTACCAATTGTTCAAATAGTGAGTACCACCCATGCTTGAGTCTGCGATAAAAGCTATCCGCCGCCACTTCAGCCACATGGGCTATCCGCTTTTGTTCTTATGCAGTTTCACAGCTGCCATCGCGGATGATTCGCAAGTCACGGTCCACACCCAGAATCGTCCGCTCACTATCGTTACTTTAGGCGATTCGATAACCAAAGGCGTACGTGCAGGCGTAACCACGGAACAGACATTTGCGGCTTTAGTGGAAAAAGGTCTGTTACGGCATGGAATCGCAACACGCGTCGTCAATGTGGGTATCGGCGGAGAACGCACCGATCAAGCACTGAAGCGACTCGACCAGGTCGTCAAACTTCCCAACGGCATTGATCAGCCAACCACCAATCAAGCCGCGGCCACTGAACATAGCTCTGCTGCAACCCACTCTCAGCCCGATATTGTCATGGTGATGTACGGAACGAATGACAGCTACGTTGACCAAGGTGCAACCACCAGTCGCATAACTGTCGCTGAGTATCGCAACAACCTGGAGACGATCACCGTTGAATTGCTGCGCCGTGGAATTCTGCCAGTTCTGATGACAGAGCCTCGCTGGTCGGACAGCGCAGCGCCTAATGGCCTGGGCGAGAATCCTAATATTCGACTCGAGCCTTTTGTGGTGGCTTGTCGTGAAACGGCTGCCCGCTGGCGAGTGCCATTGATTGATCACTTTGCCGCGTGGACCGATGCCGGTAAAGCCGGCACCGACTTGCACGCGTGGACCACCGATGGCTGTCATCCGAATCCAACCGGGCACCAGGTCATGGCAGAATTAATGCTACCCGTCCTGCAACCTGCCGTGGGGCCGGCACTGAAGATTCGCCACAAGCTGTTGTCGGGCGAAGCCGCGCGAGTCGTTTGTTTTGGTGATAGCGTGACCGGTGTTTATTATCACACCGGTAGTCGGCGAGCCTACGCCGATATGCTAGGAATCGCTCTGCGCCAGCTGGTACCGACATCTAATGTTGAATTGCTCAACGCCGGCATCAGTGGTCACACGACGGTGGACGCATTGGCTCGCATCGATCGCGATGTCATCGCTCACAAACCGGACCTGGTTACGGTGATGTTCGGACTAAATGATATGACTCGCGTACCAATCGAGTCTTATCGCGAAAACTTGAAAGCTATCGTTCAGCGGTGCCAGGCTGCAGGCAGCCAGGTCATTCTGGCAACTCCGAACAATGTCATCACCTCCGCCGATCGTCCGACGGAGAAGTTGATTCAATATTGCGATGTCATCCGACAAGTAGGCATCGAACTAAACGTAACTGTGTGTGACGTGTATCGAGAACTGGATTCCGTGCGAGAAAGCGACGCGACGGAGTGGCGACTGCTGATGAGTGACGCAATTCACCCCAACATGGCCGGCCACAAACGGATCGCCACCTGCCTGGCCCAGTCAATCACTGGGCGACGAGCTTCCCTCGAAAACGTGCCTGTCCCCAACAAGCCTATCGAGCACACTTTGAAGCTACTCAGCGATGGGAAACCGGTTCGAGTCCTCGCCATGCCACCTATTAACGATTGGATCACTCCGGCCTTACGCGAGCTCTATCCCAACGCCGAGATCACGGTCGAGCCGTGGCCAACTGAGAACCTTTCGTTGGCCGAGATTGAAGAGTCCGCTAAGGCACGAGTAAGATCGCTCCAACCAGACTTGGTGCTGATCGCTGTGCCCCGCAGCGCTCCAAGTGGCAGCGATGAAGCATTCTCCGCCTCTTATGCCTGGATCATGAACTGGTCACTGAACTTCGGACCGCCGACATGGGATGTGGTCGTTGTGCACCCCTCAGTGATAGACACAAGTTCAGAACCTACAAAACGTGACGACTTAATTCGAGTTCTAGTCAACGCCCAGGATCTGTCACTGATCGATCGCCCCGCTGGCAGTACGGTAACCGCGCAGGAAATACTGCAGACATGGTTCCGATGAGCAGTATTGTTTAACCCGTGGCCGCAGGCCAGGCAATCGAAGTAGTTCACTCGGCGAGGCCGAGTTCTTATCTTAATCACACAGATGTGCAAGTAAACGCATGGATTGGTTAGAGGGTGCGCCTTGCCTGGCGGCTACGGGTTAAACGATTTGCTCAAGGAGATCACCTACCTCGTGAGGTCAACTTCTTCGCTTACCTAGCCTTCGGCCACGGGTTAAACAACACAGCCCCGGATTGCTTCAGGATTGGGCAAGAACCGTCTAGTGCTTGCCAGCAGTGTAAGTGCGAATGCTCCACAAGCTGCCGCCTGCAGTGACAAACAGAGTTTTGAAGTCATCACCGCCAAAGCCGCAATTGGTGGTTTCGTCGCGAGGAATCGGAGCGAAATCGATCACTTCGCCCGCGGGTGAAAACACATAAATACCGGCGGTAGGATGTTCAGCGGTTTCGTCTGGCAGGTGGGGTTTGTTCAGACCAGCAGCCACGTATAAGTTACCGGCCACATCCAACTTCATACCGTCTGGGCCGCGCGTGGTCCCCCAGTCGTAGATCAGCTTCTGAGTATCAAGCTTCAATGTGCCGTCGGCATCGAGATCAAATCTGTAAAGCTTGCGCGCTCCGCCTTGCGAGTTGTTATTGTCAGCCACGAACATGGTCTTGTCATCGGCTGTGATGATCAGGCCGTTAGCGCGATCCACTTCGCGTCCCAGGACGCGTGTCACGTGGCCATCGGGATCGATACGGTAGACACCTTCGATGGTCCGGCCGGCCTGGTCGACCATTTGCATGTCGTCGCGGTCGCCATAGCGGGGATCAGAAAAGTAGATCCGATCTTTGGAGTCGATCGTCAGATCGTTGGGTTGATTGAACTTTTTGCCATCAAAGGTTTCCGCTAAGACCGTCAACGCGCCATTGAGCTCGAGCCGAGTAACGCGCCGGCGCACGGGTTCACAGACAACCAATCGACCTTGGCGATCGAAGAGCAGTCCGTTGGAGCCAGCGTTCTGCCGAAAGATGGACGACTGGCATTGTTTGTCGCGTCGATGGATATGGCCATCGCCGCTGGTCAGCAACCCCAACTCAGGATGCCAGGCCGGCCCTTCCCCTGCCCCGCTCTCCTGCAACAACTCTGGCGGACCTGCAAATATTTTCGACGGCCCGGCAATAACTGGCGGAACCGGCATCTGAGCCGCAAGGGTTTGAAATGGCACCAACACAAGCGCAAATGCCAGATTCCGCAAATGTACAGACAGGTTCATGTTAAGCACGTCAGCTTTGATGTTAAGAAACGCAAAAGTGTTCAGGAGTCATCAACACCCCCAGTTTACCTATGCACGTCGACACGTTCAAAGTAGCCAAGACAGCGCCTTAGCTGCCCTCTTTTGCCGCACTGCAGCCAGGGTTTTCAAGGGTATCATATAGGCTTATTCACCCCAAGATTGGAATACGCTGATGAAACGCCCAGCTCGTCCCCACCGTAGATATGGTTTACGCCTCGAAGAACTGGAAGGTCGCCGACTGTTGGCCGTCGGAACAACTGACCCCAGCTTTGGTGAAGCTGGACTAGTACAAACCGACTTCGGCGATTCGCTCAGTTCCAGCGGTAAAGCCTTCGATGTGTTGGTCCAAGATAATGGCAAGATTTTAGCCGCCGGTGAGAATGCGATCGTGCGTTACACACGTGATGGCCAGCTTGATCCGACCTTTGGTCCCGATGGACGCGTGGCCACTCCCTTCTATGTGCGTTCGATGGCCAAGCAGAGCGATGGCTCGCTGATTGTCGCCGGTACGGCGACGGCCACGCTGGTCGATGACTACATGGTCGCGCGGTATACGAGCTACGGCGAACTGGATAGTTCTTTCGGCAATCAAGGAATCGTCATGATCGATTTCGGAGGCCAACAAGAAGTTGCCAACGCGGTCGAAGTCGACTGGGCTGATCGTATCATCGTGGCGGGCACGGCAGACTATCAGGTAGGCGTGGCTCGATTACAACCAAATGGACAACTGGATACGACCTTCGCAGGCGATGGTACATTCCAGCGCGGCTTTCAGTCTGAGGAGACCGGCCGCTCGTTAGCTCTGCAGAGCAACGGCAGCATCTTGGTAGCAGGTATCACCAAAAATGCCGAGCGTCTGCAAGATCTGTTTGTAACACGCATCAATCCCAATGGCAGCTTGGACAATGCGTTTGGTGAACAAGGTGTGCGCATCGTCGACATCATCGGCAGCGACACGGCGCCCGAAGAAGGTGGTCACGTTACGTTGCAAACCGACGGCCGCATCGTGCTGTCGTGTGTGCTGTCTGTTCACTATGCAGCGGTCGTGCGACTGAATAGCGATGGGTCACTCGATAACGGCTTTAGCCAAAATGGCATGGCCAAGTACCCAGGCCGGGTCTTTCAGAGTTCGAAGGTGCATGTGCTACCGAGTGGACGCATGTTGATTCAAACTCGCGGTGGTCTGCTGCGCGTGTTTGCCAACGGTGCCCATGATCCAAGCTATGCGGACGATCCTCTGTATTACACCTACCAGGTCCGCTGGATGGAAGCCACAGATGTCGCCGTCCAGCCCGATGGCAAAGCCATCATCGTAGGCGGTCTGGGGCTCAATTTCAGAGGCCACATGGTCCTGCGCCGCTTGCTCGGCTCAGGTGTGGACGATGTGAGTTTCGGTGATGAAGGCATGGTGATAGTTCGCACTGGCCCATCCCGCGATTTTGCCACTGAATCCGTGCTGCTGCCCGGCGGCAAGTTTGCCATTGCCGGTAGTGACACCTTGAATATCGTCGTCTCTCAATACACGGCTGCTGGTCAACTGGATACGACTTTTGCCGATGGTGGCAAACTGATCATGCCACTGCCTGAAGGCTATTACATGCGCGGCTTTGCAGGACTGGCCGTCGGTCGCGATGGCAAACTGGTCCTGGCCAGCAACGTGACTTTGAGGAACGGTGATCAAGAGATCCTGATTGCGCGTTTAACAAATAGCGGCCAGCTCGATACGAGTTTCTCTGAAGATGGGATCGTGCTAAAAGATCTGGGAACTTACGAGGACACGGTCACCGATATTCTGGTTCAAGCCAATGGCAAGATCGTGGTGTCGGCGTTCAGCCGCGACTGGTATCGCACTACCCATTTCTTGCGATACAACGTCGATGGCTCACCAGACACTACTTACGGCACAGATGGCATTGCCAGCCTCGCCTCCACGGGAGTGATCATCACCAAAATGGCCTTGCTGGCAGATGGAAAGATCTTGGCTGGTGGTTACAACCCGTTGCGATATAGAACCTTTCCAGACCAATATACCCAGGTTACTTTCGTAACGCGCTTGCTAACCAATGGCGCGCCCGACGGCAGCTTTGGAGTCAACTCCAAGTTCACTACCAACCTGGTCGGGGCAGTCCGCTCGTTGCTCGTCATGGCCGACGGCAGTTATTACGTGGGTGGCAACGGCACAATTGTGCGTCTGTTTAACAATGGTACCCACGACCCCAGCTTCAGTCCGCCTCCAGTGCCCTATACGAACATCGTCGCCATGGCTGAGAGTGCGGAGGGACAACTCGTCGTCATCTACACTTATCTCGTCTTTCTGGATAGCTATTCTTCCGCCCAATGGTCGAGAGTAGCGGTGCTCAACCTCGACGGCACGTATGACTCGAGCTTCTATGGTGATGGCTTTTGGGATGGACCACTACCCGGCCAAACGCGTAGCTTAGACAGTGAAAACTTGGCCGGCGTAGCGGTCTATAACTTGCATGTCTTGTCCAGCGGTCGCATCCTGGCCACCGGCAGTTCGTACCAGCCCACGGCTCTGGGTTGGGACGTCGATTTCATGGCCGTACGTTTTCTCCGAGTTGATCTGCCAGCCATCTCCATCTCAGTCAGCCTCAACGCGGCCGGGCAAATCGAAATCGCCGATCGCTGGGCGCACGACAACCAATGGCAATTCAGCACCACTCCCGACGCACTCGTTTTGACAGAGCGTTCGTCCAATCCGCGCATCAAGTTCACTGTCACTGGATTGAATGGCGTCGGCGGCCATGGCACCAAGCGATTGCTTATTCCCTGGTCGTTGCTGCGCGATATTGGCAAGCCGTTGATTGTCAGCGCGCTGGGCGGCGACGACCGGATAAGTTTTTTGGATGGCAGCTTTGATGCGCCTACCTTTGGTATGAGCATTCGCGGCGGAGATGGCATCGATCAACTATCGCTCGAGAATCACGACATGCCCATCAACTGGTTGCTGTCGTCCCAGACATCCGGTTCGGTGCGGCCAGTAGGTCGTGTGCCCATGACCTTTTCGAGCTTTGATCGTCTTAAGGGCGGACGAAACACGGATCGTTTTCGGACACCTGCCGATGGCAATGGCAGCGTCGTAGAGCTGCACGGCGGTGGAGCACGTAACGTGCTGGAGGTTCGAGCCGATGCAGACATTCTGGTGGGAAGTTATTTCGTGATCGGTACCAATCAGCGTCAACGATACACGCTGCCCAACATTTCCATCTTTGAGATTACTACGGGTGCATCCGACAACCACATTGATCTAGGCGGCCTCTTTGAAGGACAACTAACTCTGCGTACAGGCGCTGGCAACGACACCATCGAGCCGACATACTGCAACTACTGTCCATCGACTAGTCTCAAGATTTACGCGGGCGACGGTGATGACGTGATCCTGGCTGGAAATCCACCTAGGTACTACACAAATGCGCCTGTTCAGATCTATGGTGGCAATGGCAACGATGTGATTGTGGGTGGCAGTAGCAACGACCGCTTGTACGGCGAGGCCGGCCGAGACATTCTGGTTGGCGATGGAGGAATAGATTCCCTCTACGGAGGCGCCGGCGACGACCTATTGATCGGTGCCTATTGCCCGATCATTAGCGAGAAAGCTCAAGATGAACTGCGCGGTGCTTTAGCTCGCGTGTGGTTCTCCGATAGCGACTACGACACGCGCGTAGAGCAACTTCGCGACCTCGGCGTCGGTCGCTTCAATACCAAGCTAACGGATGCAGTCTTCGATGACTCCAGCGTCGATGTCTTCTATGGTAACGAAGACCGCGATTGGTTCTTGGCCGACGAGCTAACGGAACTCTTGCCGCGCTCCGTGCGCGATCGTCAAGCTGACGAAGTGGTGACCTACACGTAGCCGAGTCTCTCCGAGACTCGCACCGCCTTCGTCTCAAGACTCTGCCGGGAATTGATCAGCGTCTCGGAGAGACGCTGCTACGTGCACGTAGCCGAGTCTCTCCGAGACTCGCAATTCAAAATGCACAAGGAAACTCGATCGAGTGCTGTACTGAGTGGTCGAACATCCGCCCGAACTGAAATAGTGCTCCGAATTCCTGACAACTCTCCTCGTACGGCAGCTAGCCCACTCCGCGAGTCTCGGAGAGACTCGCCTCTCTGGAGCTGCATGCATTACAATCGGTTTCGTGTTGACAAACTCGATTCTACAGAATGCTAACGCAGGAGCCCCGACCGATGAAACGCATTACAGTTGGATTACTTTTCGGGCTGATGCTGATGGGATGTTCCGATGCGCCCAATGTCGAAAAAACTGCTGGCACCGCCGCCATTCCCACTGAGTCGGCAAAGTCAACTTCTGAAGCGAAGACAGCCGATTCAGCGGTCGATGCTCAGGCGCTGCTGAGCTCGACTCTCGAGCTGGCTAAGAAAGAGAACAAGCGAGTGCTAGTGCACCTAGGGGCACCCTGGTGTGGTTGGTGCAAGGTGCTCGAGGAGTTCCTGCATACCAATTCGGCGCTGTTCGCGGACGACTATATTGATTTGAAGATCGACGTCGAGCAAATGCAGCACGGTGAAGAGGTGGCCAAGAAATTACGGGGCGACCGGACGGGCGGAATTCCTTGGATCGTGATCCTCGATAGCAGCGGCCAGGAATTGGTCAGCTCCGATGGCCCCAACGGCAACATAGGTTGTCCGATGGCCGAAGAAGAGCAAGCGTACTTCATCTCCATGCTCGAGAAGACCCGGCAACACGCGCAACCCGATAGAGTCGCAGAAATCGCCAAAGCCCTGGCGCAGTTCGCGCAGAAGAAGAAATAGAAGCAGTGCGCATGGCGATAAATGATGCCGCCCTGGCAGTCGGTGATCGCTAAGCTAATTTAGGCTTGAGACCTTCGCGAAACCGCTTGGCATTGAAGAGTTTGCACTCATGGTAAAACGAAAACTGCTGGCAGTCGCCTGCCTATTCATTTGCGGTATGGCTTTCAGTACAAAAGCGGACGATCCCGTACCGCCAGCCCCGTCCAGTTTTCGCATTGTGGGTTACTTGCCGGACTACCGGACATTCGATTCAGTTCAAGCCGAGTTCCTGACTGATCTAATCATCTTCTCAGCCCAGCCGACTGAACAAGGCGAGATCGATATGAGCCGCCTCAACCGAGTCGCTTGGTCACAATTGCTGGATGCCAAGCGGACGCATAAGCTGCGATTGATCCTCTGTATCGGAGGCTGGGAACGATCGACACACTTTGCGAAAGTGGCGGCCTCCAAGCAACTGCGTGCCAATTTTGTGACTTCTGCGCGTAAGATCTGCCTTGAGAGGCAGCTGGATGGAATTGACATTGACTGGGAACATCCGCGAGATGCACAAGAGCAGAATTCGTATGCAGTCTTGCTGCAAGACTTGCAACGCGAGCTTGGCCCGGCAGACCTTTCGGTATCGCTAACCATGGCAGCCTGGCAGGCTGTGCCACGCCAGGCGTTCGAAGCCGTGGATTGGGTTCAAGTCATGGCCTATGACCATCCTGGTCGTCATTCAACTTTCGAGAATGCCCAGGCAGACATCAACAAGATGGTACAAGCTGGCGTGCCTGAGCACAAAATCACGTTGGGCCTACCCTTCTACGGACGTTCGATCCAGCAAGCCGAGCGCAGTCTGACGTATCGCGAGATTGTCCAACAGTATCGACCAGCGCTAGCCGTCGATGAAGTCGACGGAATCTACTTCAACGGACCGGCCACAATTCGACGCAAGACCCAGCTCGCCCGCGACTCAAAACTTGCCGGAGTCATGATCTGGGAACTAGGCCAAGACTCTCCCGCCCCAGCCTCACTTCTGCAAGCTATCCACACCGCGATACGGCCCTAAACGATCGATACCTCAGCTACCTCAGCCAGAGCCGAAATGCAATTTGGGGGAGGTTTGGGAAATTTTTGCCAAAATAATTTGGCCAAGCGGTACGAAATGCTGTTTCCGAGGACTTAGTACTCTTGCGGGATCTGCCTGCATCTATAGCACCCACTTTTTGATTAGGAGCTCAATAATGAGTGAAGACCACATGAATCCGTCCAAGCGCACGTCCCATCCCCCGGATATCAACCATCCATTATTGAAAGCTATGGACCTACTGGCTGATGAGGTTCATGAAGGGGTTGCCCCCATACCTGAACATCTACTGGCAGGCATGATCAAGTCGGTTAGTCGCAGCATGCAAACCTGCCGCCGATTGCAAGTTGTATCTGCCGCTAGCAACGCAAGTGCTTTTGCGGGCTTGGTTGCAGGAGAGGACCAAAGGGTTCTAATCAAAGACGAAGACGACCAGACGTTTTGTCAGGCGGTTCTGGAACCTCTACCAACACCGAATCGAGCGGGCCTGGGCCGGCCAACTTTCGCGCGCTCCGAGGAGCACATCCTGGCAGCCGACGGGGATGACGATGAGGAGGAAAGTCAGTTGGCATGGGGGACTGCGGCTCTGGCAGTACCCACTGCAAAACGTCCAGAGCTGAGAGCTAAGCCTTGGAGGTGCTGGCTCACTTCTGTTAATTGGCCTGCACAGTGGCGATTGACTGCGGTCCATATTTGCGACGCCCCAGCAACCCAATCGCCCGAGCCACTCGCAGTGCTCACGGTACGAACAGTGGCAGGCGGTTTCGAATTGACCTGCGACCAATCCGAATTGGATTTGCTCGCTAGCCCAAATGTATTTGCAGATCTATGTGTAATACCCGCCAATGGAGACAACCATGTGTGAGTCGCATTTTAGGAGTTGTAGCGATGACGAACTCGTGGAACTGATCCTCAGCGGTGAGCAAGCGGCCGCACGAGTTCTGGTTGAACGCTACCATCGATACTTGCTGGCCGTACTTTTCTCTTGGCATCTGCAAGCATGCGACCAGGAAGACGTTCTGCAGCAAACCTGGTCGAGCGCTTTTCGGGCGCTGGGTAATGCGAATTTTTCGCGAGCCTGGCTAGCCAAGATTGCCAACAATGCGGCGTGCAAGTTAACTCAGGCGCGAAAAAAGAAGCCTATGCAGCCACTGCCCGAGTTCGAAACAGCCAGTCCTGAACCCAGCGTACTCCAGTTACTTGGCTACCGAGAGCTTCTCGACCTGCTAGAACTCAGATTGCCCGCCCTCGAATATCAAGTGCTGTACGAGAGCATTGTCAACGGTCGACCGCCACGCGAACTTGCCACGCTGCTTGGCCAACCAATCGAGGCAATCTATCGCCTGAAGCGACAAGCCCTTAAGTCTGCTCGTGCTGTCGCTATGGAGCTATCAAATCCTCCTGCTTCGCAAAGGAACTTCGACCACACGCTCTAGGACAGGAGCCTTCTCTTTTTTCTGTTTGAACGCTAACAGCGAATTGGACTCTTCCGCGTGCATTAGCACTCTCAGCACGTGGACACGTGCTTGAAACTATCTGCTGGCGATTTGGCACGTCGACGCGCCTAGAAATCGGCACGGTAGGGCCTTTGTTCTACCGCGCCGATTCGTCTTTAATGGTGTAGCGCTCTGCTGAAAGTTCTCTGGCCCCGCCTGACGCATGGGGAACTTTCTCACTGTGCTTGCTTCTAAGAACTGGCTGCTGTGCATGCATCGATCGCTACGCTGCTGCGGCTGAAAGCTGCGAACTGTGGGATAAAAGCGATAGATGATGCCGCAGGCACTGGCGATTCAGAGGACGTGTAGCCAATAAAATATGCTATTCATAAGGGCGACTAGGTCCAGAGAGTGGCAATGCGAGCATTCATTTAATAAACTAGCGAACTTTCGCCTGGAAGAGCCGCAAATATCGCCCTGGGAATGCCTTATGCTGATCTGATACAACCCACACCGATTTGTCAGAAAATGGCCCCCGCACCATAATTGTTGTTAAAAAAAGGTTTTGGTAAGCCGAATACTTGGCGATACACCGCTTACCGGCCTGAGGAAGTATGACTGCTATTCGTACAGTGATCGTGTTTTTCTCCCCACGCTTGTTGGCAACGTCACATGAAATGGTCGATGAGACGCCATCGATGCTACTCGATGCTGTAGATGCTATCCGGCGCAATGTTCGGGGAGTGATCATCGGACGAGTTCTGCCCAATGCCGGGGCTGCGCAGCTGAAATTGCCCGACACCTCGTTAGACATGCTGGATCGATTCTTGCAACAGCAGACGATCGGTTCTTTTGAACTCGACGAAGATCACAGCGTAACGGGTTGGTGATGAGCGTCGGAATCAAGAGCGCAGCGCTCGCTCGGTCTCTTCGATATCCAGGCGCCAACTGTTACTTCGCGCAACTTGTTTTAGCGCAGTGGCTACTTCTATAGCAGAGCAGTTGGTCTTCTCGCTCAAACTGGCAAGCAAACCAGAAAGAACGCCTGTCGCCAACGAGGTACCCGAGTGCATGCCAATAGAGTGCTTGCCGAGTTCAGGCAACCAGGGTTGGACGACCAGCAAATCAACGCCCGGTGCTAAAACATCGTAGAGATCCAACGATCCTGACCAACAGTTCCCCTTACTGTCGCACGCGCCGACGTACAATCCCTCTGTGCCCAATCGATTGGTATGCGCCCCCCGATTTCCAGCCGACATGACGGGCACGATTCCAATCGCCTTTATCTCGCGAAGAATCCAATCGATCGCTTTAACGCTGCCAGCGCATAACTTGATTGGCAATGCGATGCTGATGTTACAAATATCTGGGCCTACAAGCCCGTGATGACTCAGCGAACGTCTGCCACGGCTGATAACCTCGTCCAAGCCTCCAACAACCTGCAGCTTGGTACCACCTTCGCGCATGGGACCGCCCGACAACGCGTTGATGACAATGGCCTGGGATTGTGGCGCAATGCCAATTTGCACTTCCCCGCTGGTTGGCAGTCCCAAGCTCTTTTGCCCAACTGGTCGGGCGAGAATACTCCCCAGCACTTTCGTTCCATGGCAACCTCGATCCTGGCAATAGAGGTTGTGCTTGACGAAGCCCTCGTAGTCTAAATGAACATATTCCTGAACCGATTGATTCAAGGCTGGGTGTTTTTCGTCGCAACCAGAATCGATGGAGAAGATGGACTTACCACGCCCCACATATTCCGCCGCCAATCTGTCGAGTCCTGGAACACCTAGCGATTCCAAATAGGCATAACGCCCCTGTCCAAGCTGGCGGACGTGAGCCAAGACTCTGTCAAAGTTCTCGCTGGGGTCATAGACCGCCGCTGTCACAAATTCTTCCTGGCCTCTTTCCGGAACGTAACAAGGTTGATCAATGACGATGCCAGTAACGGGTGAACAAGCGGCAGTTAGTTGGTCAAGACTCAAGAAACGCAGCAAGTCTTCCTGCGGCGCTCGTACCAGAACCACACCGACTTCAGCCCAAATATGGAGCTTGTCAAACGGATAGCAGTGATTGCCATATCGATCCCAGAGTTCGATCATCCGATAGTACTGACGAAACTTTGAGTCGAAGGACCTATTAAGCTTGTCGACGAGCGGCAGGTCCGACGCCCATACCTTCAGCATGTCGTCATCGGCACGCAACAAGAAGCCTATCGAGTGGATTCCTGAATACTGCGCGGACAAGTAAGCAATCGCTTCATCCCGATCAGCGGTCGAGAGCGGTAGGGCTCGATCGGTCATGTCGAAGTGACGGGAAGAATCCCATTCCGACTCCGATGCAATAGAATCAGCGCCGAAAGGCGGAGCTAATGTTGGAGGCATCACAAATCCTTTGCTGACGTGCCTATTCCTTTAGGAACGACAAGTGAAACACAAGAACTCTGGCAGGCAGGCAGGCGGAGGTGGGAGCAACCAGGCTGATGCTAGTTGCCTGAGATTAGATTGGACAGCTTCTGAAATTATATCGTTTACAGCAAGCCGGGCAAGTGATGGCATATTAAGGCACTGCAAAACAATAAACTACCGGACTTATCGTAACGGGGTAACTTGTCCTACATTGAAACTTGTTAGCGTTCATGGGTTCGATGCCGATGATCCAACTAAGCCGAACATCATACTGTGGCTACAGTTGCGTCAAGCGATCCACTGCAGCTTCGCTTTTTCCGCAAACTGCATTTCGACATCGTTGTTCGCAGATTGAATTCAACTGAACTGTCTTTGATGTCAACATCATTTGAGTCTTGAGAACTGGGAGTCCGGTAGTTTATTGTTTTGCAGTGCCTAACCGCGCGGGGACATGTCCAACCCCAGCGCTAATCTTATTTTGCATATTTTCGCGACCTCTCGCGCAAATCTTGCGTCAACGATGCCTTCATAAAGTTGTCTGAAATCGATTGACCGGGAGCCGCGGGATTTGCTGTTGGGCGACCTCTGTGCAACCTCCTCGACCTTTGAGTCAAAGATGAACTGACGACAAAATTTTGGCAAAAGTTTCGATTCGATTGAAACTTTGGGGATTATCTAACGGCGAGCAAATTCGCTCGCGTGTGACTGATCACTTTTCAAAGGAGCGCGACCATGTCTGCATCGACCTCGTACGGTATTCTGACCACAGTTGGCCTGGATCAAATCGGCTATGTAAACAAAGTGACGGACTATCTGGCTGAAAAACATGCCAACGTCGAAATTCAAACGTGCACCAAGCTGGGTGGCTATTACGTGACGAGCACCTGGTTCTCGGCCACGCCAGAATCGATGTCGATCATTTGCAATTCAGTTAATTCCAGTCTCAGTGCCTATCATCCGCAGTTGCTACCGGTCGATGCGCCGATCACTACTACAGACAGTTCGGCATCCGCGATCGATTGTCTCTTGTCCCTGTTTGCACAGGACAGTCCTGGCATTTTACGACAGTTAACCGAGTTATTGGCACGCAAACATGTCACGGTTGCATCGATGGCCGCATCTACCTACCCGGCGCCGTTCCAAGGCGCCCCAGTGTTCATGGCTGAACTCAAGCTCTGCGTTCCTCATACCAACACCATACGCTGGCTAGCCGCATCGATTGAAGCCTGGGAGGCGCGTTACGGTTGGGATCTTACGCTCGAGATCGAAACACCGGACAAGCCGTTGAAGACATTGGTTCCACATCATGCACCTTACCCCCCTGGCCGCTTGTTTGAACAAGCATTCTCAACAGCCGAAGAAACTGACTGGGGATATCGATTGGCCGAAGGTACTTAGTCCGGACTTCAACCAACTCTTCTGTTTTTACTGCAACCTATGTGCGGCATAGTTTGCATTGGAGGGCATCATGACTGGCGGCGATCATACTTGGTCCGAGCTTGCGAGTATTCGCGACATCGTAGCTGCTAAGCACCGCCAGCATTTTCCAACGGCATGCTCGCAGGACTTGGAAGACGATATCAATGGTGCCTTCGCCTTGTTAGTTTCCAAGTTGAACGAAGGAAGCTTTGTCTGGAAGCACATCGGTGGCGCTGTCAACTTCGCCACCACAGCTGCCAGACACTTGGCTCTCAAACGACTCGAAAGGTCTTATAAATACCAAAGCTACGACGAGCAGTTAGCGGAGTTCAGCTTGGCGGACAATCGCGAGCTTTGCGACGAAGCCGTTCAAGCGATCTCGCAAGCAAACCTCTCGCCCCGAACCTGGCTGGCACTCCACTTGCTTTCCTGCGGAATAAGCCCGGACAATATCACCAAGTTTTTCGCATCTTATGCGTACCGATACGAACTGCGCCGGCTCGGTCGTCGCCTGCCCCGATCAACTCTGCTAGCAGTGTACCGGGGACAACTCGAATCGCCGATAGTCTCGCCCCTGCAAGCCGAAGAGCTGAGGGAGCAGACCAAAATCTTGCGAAACGAAGTCATGCTCGAGCTAAAGCGACGAAGATTGCGACCGGATGCCCATGCTACGTCAATCGACTCGCATCTGGTCACCATCGCCGATCGTGACTTGCTCGACATCTGCGCGTCACTGACCCAACTAATTATGCTCGCCAATTCAAATGAAACTCAGCGACGCGCGTAGTCGATTCGGTAGGTTATGGTTTTACAGTGCCTAAAAACCGTTGCCAAATATCTTCGATGGCCGCCTTATTGGGCTGTGGCAAGCGAACCAACTGCTTGAGAGCGAAGCTTAACATGCCACTTAAGTTTCTATAATCTGCGATTCGCGAGCGGCAAATGGTTCGAATCTCGGGCCCTGCCCCGTTAAGGAAAAAGTCGGTATCGAAACACCCCGTGATTGGACCAATGCGAGACGAACTTAACTCACTAAGCTCGATTACTGGCAACCCCACGCCAAGCCTGAATCGATCGCCGTCAGCGTTCTTTCCCGCGATGTACTGAACTAATTTGCTGCCAGCTTCAATTCCAATCGACTTGGCGAGTATCCCCAAATACCATTCTCCGGAAACGGAAACATGTTGAGGAAGCCGTCGGATAACCAAGTCCTGAATCCCGTGAAGCTGACCGGAATTGCGATCATCGTCAGAAAGTGATCGAACCTCTTCTATGGTTTGCCTGAGCGTTGTAAACCAGTGCCGGGACACCACTGCGTTTGTATGTGAGACGTCATACTTGGCACCTGCGAGCCCTGAACCGATTGACAACTGACGCGAGTATTCGCGATGGAGCAGCCGATGATAGATGATGGAAGAATTAACGAAAGCCTCTGAGATCTTCGGGTTGGTACAACCTTCCGAGGCCAGTGATTGAAACGGTACTTTCTCGCGTATGGCACCTGGTTCCAATCTGCTGAGCACGAAATCCGGCGAAGTGGCTGCCAGGATTTCCAAGAACAAGCAGTTCCAGTTCTCCGCCTCGCCCATGGGGAATGAGAAGAATGGCGCAGCATCTCTAGACTCGACAGAAGGTTGACCTTTGTAGTACTCTGCGGATGCACGCAGAATTCCATCCCAAGTAACGTCACTATCCAATAACGACTGGAGTCCGTGCGACTTGTCTATCAGTAAACAGCTTGAGTTATCGAAGAATGGGACCGCCCGATAGGTTCCATTTTCTACGCCAGCCGTGTCGCTAATCTCTGCCAGCCGTGAGCAAAAGCGGTGGGCATACTGCCGCCTGCCATCGGGGCTGGGAAGATCCGCCAAATAGTGAACCGCGTCTTCCAATTCAAACTCGTCGATCTCCACAATGGTCAACGAGTTCAACTTCAAACTGTTCGACAGTTCATAGGGAAAGCGGTGACCGAACGAACCATTCTCCTGAAAATAGACCTTAGCCGGTATTACGGAGTGAATGATCGTTTCCAAGGCGTTCCAATATTTGTCGCTCAAACGCGTTTGACGGCGACGAACAATGCGGACCTCCATGGGCCGAATGTTGCCGTCGGCATCGTACATAAGCGGGTCGATGGTCTCGAATGACAGTGGTTTCCGATCCATCCTATAAACAGCTGTCCGATGGTTCATGTTGGGCGAGCGATTGATCTGAATGGTGTTGACACGTTCGCCCGCCAGGACCCGTCTGCCTAAAGAGATTGATGTGTCCACCTGTTCCAGGATTGCGCGAATAAATCGTGAATCCTTGGGTGCAATCTGTCTATTGGTGACGAGAATTCGAACCCCAAAGGACTTTAGGAGTTTGACTAGCGTGACAGCCCATAGTGGATCCCCCGCCAGCAACGGGCAGAGGTCTTCCCACTCGCCTGGATTGTCCAGCAAGACTCGATGCACATGTTGTGTCTTTGTTCGAGATTCTTCCAGTTTCTTTCGAATGTTCTTAAAGATCTCGTCGGGATAGACCTTACCGGAAGGAATATGACAGCTTTCCACACACCTGCCACCATGCACGTTGAACTCTTTGGTAGGTTGATCTGCAAATACCCTTTCCGTTAACTTCTTGCTGATTTCTTCTTGGGTATAACGCATGCTGATAATCAGCCCAACTCCATACTCACCTTTGTCCTTATCCACGATGGGATCGTCTTGCGACTTTAAAAACTCGAGACCGAATTGGGTTTTGTAAGTTCCCAGTTCGCCTTCCAAGAAGACTACACCACCGCAATTGGGAGACTGGTTATCGCCTTCGAGGATCTCGTCGAGTTTGGGAATGCCGAACTTGGCTGGATACACCTGCCCACCTTCCCGCCGGGAGAGAATGGCCGCATTGGCTTCAGTCGATAGGCTAACTTGAAACCCTCGACCAGAGGTGATCTCGAAGGGATGAAAACCCGGATGTTCTTTCTGATAGCGCGACTTGGTCACGACCATAGTTCGCGTGGTCATACCTAAGCGATCAAAATCGGCAGATGGTCGGTTGTCGTTGGGTCCAGACAAGCGAATGACCGTGTCGGAGATGTCTTCGCCGAAGCTGGTCCAAGTTTTATCATCTTCCTCGGAAAGCAGTACGATGTTTGTTCCCAGGTTCGTCGATTTTCGTAACTCGTTCAAAACCAGGCGGCGTAACGCCGGGTCGTCGAGTTCTGGTTTGTTCCGCCTGGAAACTTTGTCACCGCTAGTGAGCAAGTCTTCGCCAGCCTGCGAAGAATTGCCTTGCCCAGGCGAACTGGTGCCCTCGCCTTTCTCTATATCTTCCAGAATGCGATTGCTAATTGCATTGAGAGAATCAACCACGATCACGCGTGGAAAAACTGGCAACCTTGAACTGGCCACTGTTTGAATCATCTCAAAAAGTGTACGGCCGTGAATCGGATTCTTCACGTCCGGAGCCACTGCCACCAACAGAATGGCCCCGTCCATCGCGGTGAGATAATCTTCTGCGCTCAATTTCCTTCGGCGAATGAAATGATTGGTCACCTTTTTAGGATCGGTGAATATCTTGAACCCCAATCCCGATGTACTGAGCCCCAGCCTCTCTAGGTTGAAATATGCCTGCTGCTCGTCAAACTCCATCGCAAAATACACCGCCAGCCCACCGAGCCTGGCGACGGAGGCGGCCATGGTTAGTCCCAGACTGGTTTTGCCTGTCCCGTATCCGCCGCGCACTAATACGATTCGGCCCGGCATACTATGAGATTCTGATTCGCGATAGGCTGAATCTACATGAGTTTGATCATAGAAAAAGATTCCTCCGCCACCAAAAAGCTCGTTGATCCCTTTGCCGACCAGAGGGAATCCAAACAATAACGACAGAACATACTCTGCGTCGACATTCAAAGAGTTGGAGAGGAAATTAAAAGCATGACCGGTATATTCACAGTCCCCTAGCAACAAGAGATAAGACAAGAAAATACCTGATCTCTTAATCGAATCCAGACCTGGCCCAGCGTCAAATGGACAGCGCGAAACACCAGACAGGCTCAACACAACGGTCGCGGCTTTGTGGTCTTGCCTGCTATCAGCAATCTTGTCACAC
Organism: Rania fehmarnensis; assembly: GCF_056494185.1. Lineage (NCBI taxonomy): Bacteria > Pseudomonadati > Planctomycetota > Planctomycetia > Pirellulales > Pirellulaceae > Rania > Rania fehmarnensis. The sequence continues at coordinate 624,037 of NZ_CM151398.1, read as the reverse complement.
GATTGCTGAATGATGCGGGCCGTATCTGAATCGAGTTCTGCACCACAACGCCTTCGAATACTCCAGGCAATGCAGTATCGGATTTCATCCCGGCTCATCGTCGGTGCAATATTCAGCCAAATATCATGGTCTTTAGCACTCGCCGCTTGCATGAGCATGCGAGTATTTAATTGGCCAGAACTGGAGACCAAACGCTTCTCTTGAGAGTTTTTGATGCTGATCTTTTCAAGGAATAGCACGAGCGACTCTCGCAGTACATCCGCGTTCAGCCCTTTTCTCAGCGTACCAGAAGCACGGGCAAAATCGATAAAGCCAACAAACGTATCTTCGCTAGCAGCTTTCAGCGACTCGAACAACTTTGCCAGTTGCTCGTCCGAGTGTTGACTCAAGCCACTTAGAGATGGAAATACGGATTCGATCGCCGTGCATTGCTTTTCGAATTCTCTGTCGATTCGCGCATGATCCTCGACATTAGATTTGGATTTGCCTTTCGCAACTTGCAAGCGGCTCTTCTTGAGCTCGTACTTCGATTTCCGCATCAATGATAGGCATGCGAACCTGAGCTCTTGCCAGCCCATGTAGCAGGCAAAGTCTGCAAACCACATCACAGCAGCGCGTGGACCACCAAGCTCCGCAATCCATTGCCGTTCGTCTACGCCAGATAGGGTGGGTTCTTTTTCTTTCATGACGCTCCGACAGTTTCCTCATCTTCTACGTCGGTCTCGGACCAGCCTGCTCCATTAAAGACCCGAAGCGTCTCTGGCGTGTTGTCCACTTTGAAACTGCCAGGTTTGATCACTGGACGCGGGAGGCCACCGATTGACTTGACGGGAGCCTCAAGTTCGAACCGCACTTCGCCTGCGTATATGCCCAGTTCGGAGTTCTGCAAATCTATAAACTGCTGCAGCATATCAAGAGCCGATTGCAGGATATGCCTCTCCTCTATATCTCTACGAAGCATACTCTCCAGAATGCCATTGGCCTCCGATAGCGCTCCAGCCGGCAGTGATTTTCTAAGCCCGTATTTGAATGCTTCATCCACTTTAGGGAAGTTAGCTAGTGGCGATATGTGCCAAGGCGCGCCGCGGGCTTCAGGACTTCGCTTAAAACGAAGCTCAAGCTTATTCTGCTTGGCACGCAGTACAAAGAGATACAGAGAAAATGCATGCTTCCAGACTTTCGCCCAGTCAAACTTTCGTTGTTTCCTGTAGTCTACGATCGTCGTTCGAATACGAGTTGGCAAACGCAGCGAGATTTGCTCCTCTGGTGAGGCGGGCTCACTTCCAATCGAGTCATCAGTTGAAATATTCATCTTCTAATATCATTAAAGTCAGGTCTGGATTCCCGTCTAACGCCACTTTGCTCGCCAGAGATTCAAGAGCCTCAAACAGGCTCGTCAACATCCTATCGGAGTTAATGTATTCAGATCGGGGAATCGCCAAGACTACGAGCTCATCACCGTTGAATTCAAAACATTGATAAGCATTTTCAATCGCGTTCCATGACAGATGTTCAGGGAAGCATCTGTTCGTTGGAGTGGGCCGCTCATTTTCCATGGCTACCCACCGCTGAGCACAAGAGCCACCGACGATAATGAGACGACTGTATTTCGGTGGAATCATTTAAGGCACAGACAGAATGACCTGGCAGCTTGCACAGATCGGGCAAACTGAACTCGATGATAAACGCAGCCCCGAAACTGCCTTCGGGCTCGCGCTGGTTTGTTAGTTTACCCATCGTACTGGCCTTCGTCACGCAATTATTTCTCCAGGCGTGATATTAGTAGCCCTCACCTGGCTCGTCAACGATAGTTTCGACACCTACCACAGCATAAACCACAAAAAAACCTTGCGATTCACAACATTTTGTCACTTTGTGGTAGATCCTCCAGCAACAATCTACCACAGCCACTATCCTGGCGGGCGGCAACCAAACCTAAACCCCAGCCAGGCTTCGCGTTTCTCGCGAACCATCTCGGGCCTGGAGCAAATCGACTTGCAATTGGAGGCGCCGTCTTTCCATCCGCCACCGCAGCCGGCCGCTCGATCCTTTCTGCGAGCTCCCGGGGAAAAGGCCCACTCAACGACGTTGCCATGCATATCGAACAACCCATAGGCATTGGGCGCGTAGCTTCCCACCGGAGACGTCCCGCCAACATGATTTCCGTAATTGGCCTCAGTGTGAAGCAACACCTCGCCCTGATGAAAGTCTGTATGCGTTCCAGCTCGACAAGCAAACTCCCATTGCGTTCGAGTAGGCAGGAAATAGTCTTTCCCAAGCCATTTGCAAAAAGCCCAGGCATCATAAAAAGTTACACATACAATCGGAAACGCGTCATTTGGCGGTTGATCATCAAAGCGACGCCCGCAACCAACCAGGATCGCTTGGATGCAATGGTGAGTGCCATCACTAACTTGCAATCTGCTGTTTTCAAATGCTATATCGAAGACTTGGTATTGCGATCTGGTAACGGGCGTCGCGCTCATCAAGATGGCTGACGAGTCCAGTGGACACTCAACCATAGTGGACGACTTGCTTTGCCAGCTCTCGCTCTGCCAATCAGAGAGCAACTGCGAACTAGAATTTTCCTTGGCTGCGAACTTTTTTATTTGAAAGCTACGCACCAGTTCACCGCTTTTCTCTCGGAAGACCTCCAGTGCCAGCTTACGACTGGCAACAACCTCCGAGTGACTCTCTATTTCCTGAGCGTTGCCCAGCAGCAGTTTCTCGCCGAGCCTCCGCCTGTCTTCACCGTTTAATTCACTGCCTTTGACAAACTTACCTTCCCAGGGGAATAATCGCTCGCACAAAAGCTCATCATCGAACTCGAACAGATGCCAACAACGGTATGTCAGTTCCGTTGGCCGGACGTCCCGACCTTCGATCGCTTTCGGTTGCCGAAACAGTACGCTCAAGGAGCGACAGGCTATCGCGTGATCCATAACCGCATGTTTGATGACTCCGTTCGGATCCTTTGAGACCTCAAGGGGAAGCTGAGGCATTTCGATGGCCAGTTTCCAGGTCTCCTGCCATTCTGGATGCGACGTATAATCCCAAGCGCATAGCTTGGAGAGATCTTGCTTGACAAACCTATCGACAACCGGCCCTGGTCTACGATCTCCGTCGGCAATGATATCCCACTGGGTGGCGTAGCGAGTCAGGTATCGAGCTGCGTGGCATTCGAGCATCTTTCGACTGCGAAACACCAAACGAGCATCTTGGTAGGCTTCCGTTACACTGCGATTACTCAACTCAATGGTTTTCAGCAATTCAATGGCAGTGTTCCAACGGATCTGCGCTTGCAGGATGTCAGCTCTCATTACTTCACGCTGAAATGGACTGGCCTTTTGATAGCGATGCTCCAATTCAAACAAATATCGCTCCAGGCACAATCTCTCGAAATTTTCGACAGCCTCCGTTCCTTCTATCCTTCCGCTGTATTCTTCCAGGAGCATCATTTCAAACGCAAACAGCGTTAACACATGCTCCACCAATTCGAGCCCTCCAGCTGTTTGGACTACCGTGGGATCAACCTGCCGGCCCATCGTTCGAATTTCGATTTTGCTACTGTTCTTGACGATTGCGCGATCAAGCAACTTGCGCGAAGTTACCAAGTAGAGCTGGCTGAGCGAAGAGAATACTGGCAGTGGAGCCCCACGTTCGTCGGCATCATCAATTAAAACACGTATCATCCACAACACCATCGGCAACCCAAGCAACTCGCTCATCGAATCACGATCGGCCAGCGTCTCGGTCCAGCGAGGTCCGATGGCTTTTCCATTGGTGTCAGCGATTCGAAAATACTGGTCTTGTTGTGCTCGATCGAAGGTGTTGATTCTGACCCTCATCCACTGGTCGCTGGAAAATTGTGGTTTCCCATCGCGGTATTCATCGATCGCATGGACACGGCTAGTAATCACCCAGTAGCAACGGTCCGCATCTGTATCGGCTTCGAATAAGTCCAGGATGTGCTGGCGTTCATCACGACGCAACTGGTCAAAACCATCCAAGATCAGCACGGCCCTTTGATGGCGAAGTACATGAGCCACTATTTGATTGGCCCCGGGCTGCGCTTCGATCTCGTTTCGACCTGCCTCCTGCTTGAAGACACGTTCAAGCACTTCACGAACCGAGAGCAGGCGGCCCGAATTTACATATTCCCTCGGCCAACTTCCTTCAAGTCGAATAACCAGAGGTGGTGACTTACAGCCGAACAGTCGCTCCCAATGATTGGGATCTGTCAACAAATAGCTGATTCGATGACTGCAGACCGTCTTACCTGCGCCAGCCACATCGTAGAACAGAATTTTGCTGCCCGGTCGCAGACTATTGGGAGCGCCATTCCACTTTTGCTTTTGAAGCGACAAGGCCAGGACTTTTAACAGACGCTCGTCTTCTTTACCTGGAACCTCTACCATTTCCGGGGCTCCACCGGTTTCGACACGAGGTTGTCCCTCAATCCGCAGACTAGGAGAAACGTAACAATTGAAGCAGTGATCAAGCCATGCGATCGCCTCGCCCTGAGCATTTGGTTGGCAAGCGTTTTTCCACCTCTGATGTACGCGGTTGGCGTGCCTTTCTACTTTGACATCAAAAGAGGAATCGCCCCAAAGTGCAACGATTAGTTCGCCGAAACTGCTCACCGGCGTTACGCGTGGCGTCTCGCTCTCGCCGTGAGCATCTAACCATTGATCATGATTCTCTGGGTGAAGAAAGAACTCATTGAGCCCATGTTGAACCTGCCAGGCTTCTGCCAGCTTATTGACCGTTCCGCGAATCGGGATCAGCCTGAGGTCGTCTATGGTTAGTGGTGCAAGTTCATTCGTCATAAGATCTGGCTGTGCTTGCAACGCGGCGGCCGTGACCCCAATGCGACACGTCGTTGATTTCTGTGGATCGAGTCGTCGCCCAATAGCGGTAGCGATCATGCCAGCGGCTAACAAACCACTGGCCGATGCACCGCTTACCTTGGCCACCAAGGGCGAACAGGCGAGTTTCAGTCGGAGCGTTTGTCTGGCCTCGATGCGCTCAGTCTGCCTGGCACAGCGAGCCGCCAACCAAATGCTCTGCTGCATCGAACGGTCGACCTCGGTGATCCCAAAACTCAATGGATCGAGATAGACGGGAAACTCGGGTTCAAAGGGTTCGACAATCTTCTCGATTCGAAACTTGAGGATTTCGCCAAGAGCATTGCCTCTGATCGTCAATGCTTTGAGTTCATTCCAGCTAACTACCGGTTGCGGGTCTGATTCGAAAATATGCGATAACAATTGATGCAGCGTCATCCAAGTGGCGGAAGTTATGGCAGTTTGTGCGAATGCACCGTAGTGCCAAGCAAAATCCAAGAACCGCAACGCTTCGTCGGTAATTGCCACATTTTCGATGCTTGCGCTCGAGGGCGGAGCGGAATCATGTATGTAGCTTTGTAACTGAACTTTCCAGGCGTGTTGGTAGTGATAACCGGCTTGGGCTAAGTGCCTACAAGCGAGAGCTTGCCAACCTTTGTCACTCTTTCGCCAATGCAGCGCAGCCAGGGTCGTTCGTGTGAGGGCATGCACAACGTCGTCAATCTGCGATTCGGCCGCTTCACCCAAGATGTTCTGGCAAACTTTTTCCAGGTGTCCAAGCGCCGCAGCATCACCGGCCGGAGAAAGTGCCCAACGCGCATACTCAACCAATACAATGCATTCCGGCTGTCTGCCCGCGACTGCTTGAGAATCTGCCGTGGGAAACTGATGGGCAAAATCGCTCAAACTTACCGACCCACGCCAGGATCCAATACACGTTTGCCAATCTTCTTTCATCAACCAAGCGCGGGCAGCTACCTCTAATAATTCATCAAGCCGGGTAGTCATGTTTTCGTCCTTTCAGTTAACGTCCGTTTGCGTTCACCACCTCGCTGTACTCCGACGTTCAAAAAGACCGTCACCAAGCAGCCTCTAACAATACAAAGGCTGCAGATAGCTGTTTTTGACAAAAATTGCATTGGCAATAAGTCCAAAGTGCGAAAAGATTCATCGCAAACATTGCGAATTTGTCAGGAGCGATCTGGATGGCGATTCGTTGTGTTACGATAAGTGCCCCAACCCCGAATTGGAAGTGTCCAGGCGCTTATTGCCGCTGATGTCTTACTGCTGAACCCGCAACATGAAAGTACTTTTTCTGCATGGCTGGCGCAGTGTCATTGGTGGTGTGAAACCAACTTATCTCGCACAGGCAGGCCATAAAGTCTTCAACCCGGCCCTGGACGACGATGATTTCGCCTTGGCCTTGCAAACGGCTCAAACAGAGTATGATCGCCACTTACCCGATGTCATCGTGGGCAGTTCTCGTGGCGGCGCTGTGGCCCTGAACCTGCATAGCCGTGAAACTCCGCTGGTGCTTCTCTGCCCAGCGTGGAAAAGGTGGGGCGAGGCACGAACGCTCAAAGCCAACTCGGTCATATTGCATAGCCGCTTCGACGAAGTTATTCCCTTTGAAGACTCGGAGCAACTGGTTGCCGAGAGCGGTTTGCCAGCGGAAAGTTTGATCGAAGTAGGCAGCGACCATCGACTGGCCGATGACTCAGCGCTAGCCGTCATGCTCTGGGTCTGCGAGCTCTTGAGCTCAGGCCAGCAACTTCCGCAGTTGGATCAGGCCCGTTCGCCCAGCCACGCGCTCAAACCAGGCAACTCCGCCGGCTCGCTGGCCGAAGGCAGCTATATCTGCGATGGCTGCGGGGAGGAGATTGTGATCCCGCTGGATTTAACCGAAGGCCAATCGCAAACATACATCGAAGATTGCCCGGTATGCTGCCGTGCAAGCATCATCCATGTGAGTGTTGCTGTCGATGGCATCGTCGAAGTCTGGGCTGAAGCAGAGCAAGACCGCGACAACTGACCACTCGACAATTTTGACCTGTGGTGTCGCAGTGACCGCACCTGGCGATTCCGCCATGGTCAGTACACCGCAAAAGCAGCGCATGATCTATGTGCCGGTCTATTATCCCTTAATCAGTCACCCCGCAGTAGAATAATGCTGCCTGGTCCAGACTTCGTTGAATAACCCCGAGGAGACACAGTCATGAATCGATGGGTCGTTGTCATGCTGTTGATAATTGCGTGGCCTAGTCTCAGTTGCAGCCTGTACGCCAGCGAGAACGAGTGCATCTTAATTGTGGTCGGACCTTCCAACCATCCACCTGGCACACATGAAGTTGCGGCTGTTGGAAGGCTGATCGAGTATTGCCTGGAGCATATGGAACATAAGTCCGATCTGAAGGTTGAGGTCGTTTATGAATGGCCCGATGCCAAACTGCGTGACTCGGCAATTTCGGTTGTGTTCATCGGTGATACGTTTCCCGCCAACCGCTTGCCCAATGCTGCGCAAAACTTAGCCGACCTCCAAGTCATGATGGACCGTGGCTGTGGCATTGTCTGCGTGCACTATGCGACGGGTTTGTTAGGAGAAGATGTCCAGGCCGATGGTGATCATCCACTGCTGCGTTGGATGGGAGGCTACTTTGCCAATAGCTCCTGCCGCCATCACGAGTCGTTTGCCAAGATTTTTCCTTCGGCAACCATCAAGCCTGCGGCTGCTCAGCATGCCATATGGCGAGGCTGTAGTGAATTCACTTTGAACGATGAACCGTACACCAACAACTACTTCGGCAGCCAAAGCAACCAGCCTGCGGCAAACGTCACTGTCTTGGCAACTTCTATGTTGCCTCCTGAAGCTCCCAAATCCGAAGCAGTGTCTTGGTGCGTTCAGCGCAGCGATAGTGGGCGCGGATTTGCCGTGGTGATGCCGCACTTTTACAGCAGCTGGAAGAATGAAGACCTCAGACGTTTCATACTCAATGGCATTGTATGGACCGCCCATCAGGAGGTCCCGTCAAGCGGCGTACAGACCACGTTACCCGACCTGAAACAATTTCGCCCCGAAGCTCTCAAGCCCTAAACGCTTGGCGAGCGTACGAGAAATTGCGACTGTTTCACAATTGCAAAATGGAGGGCAAGGTATAATTTTCCAAGGGAGGAACCTCCACCGAGTTCCCCTGCAGGCTTCACAAACGAATGATAGCAAAGATGAACCGCGATCGACAGTCCGATGATCAGTTAGCAGCGCTCGCAACCTATTTTACCTCACGTCGATCGGCGATCCTGAACGCCTGGCGAACATCCGTAGAAAATGATCGGGAGCTTACCGCGCCTACTTCCCTCCCTTCAACGCAGTTCAACGATCACATACCTAACCTTCTAGAGGCCTTCGAAAAACGTTTGCGCGAGTGGCCTGGTTCGGAGAGCGCGAACTCGGAACGACAGCGAGCCAAAGATGCAGCCAACCACGGCTTGCAACGCTGGCAACAAGGGTATCGCCTACGCGAAGTTACGCGGGAGTGGGGGCACTTACATTTGTGCCTCGTCGCTGAGTTGGAGGGCTATACGGCCGCTCATCCAAACCTGGAGTCGCGCGTTATGCCAACAGCTTGGCGAGCGCTGGCGGAGTTGTGTAGTCAAGGTGTCAGCGACAGCACGACGGAGTACTTCGAACTGGAAAAGATTGAGGCCGCAGGGCACGTCCGGGATATGGAACAAACGCTGCAAGAAGTGCGTGCATTAGAGCGGCGACGTACAGAGCTCTTTCGGCAGGCCGCGCATGATTTGCGGGGTAATGTGGGCGTAGTCAAAAACGTCACTACGGGCCTTACCCATGAGGATTTTCCGCAGGCCATGCGGGATGAGTTTCTCGGCCTTCTACTACGGAGTGTGACGTCTTTGCATTCAATGCTTGACGAAGTAATGGATTTGGCTCGCCTCCAGGCTGGCCACGAACTTCGTGACGTAGCGCCCTTCGACGCAGCAACATTGTTGAGGGAACTGTCTGAGACTTTGCAACCCTTGGCAAACGAACGAGGCTTGATTTTGACGGTCGACGGCCCCGCTTCCCTATCTGTCGAAGGCGATGCCGTCAAAACGCGTCGCATCACCCAGAACTTGCTGCTGAACGCTCTTAAATACACTACGGAAGGTGGCGTGACAATTAGTTGGGGAGACAGTCGTGACAACGATCCGAAACGTTGGATACTGTGCGTGCAAGACACAGGCCCAGGCATACATGCCGGTCCCGGCGCTCCTTTGGTTGAGGCATTGCAAGAGGCGACAACGGAGTCACTTCAAGTGGAAGCAAAAATAGCTAAAGCAGGCCGGGACTCAGATCCAGTCAATGAATCAGCGTCGTTGGATGCTGCTCCAAAGGGTCCAGATGCACGCCCGGTCCATCAAGCTCGCGGCGAGGGAATAGGCCTATCCATTGTTAAACGACTTTGTGAGATTTTGGACGCAAGTATCGAGGTTGAGTCCACCATCGGCCAGGGTACTACATTCAGAGTTGTACTTCCTCGAAGTTACGCGCTGTGTGAGCAAAGGAAATAGTGAAATACATCTAAGCCGTCAGGTCCAGTGTTGAGGGCGTACCGTTGTTCATCATCAACCGCCAAGTCGCATTGGCTGGCGCTCAGCCGCCCGATACTTTTCTTCAAGCATTCCAGCATGTAGGCTCAGTTTGATCCAAGATAAGCGTTGGCTGCGCGAACAGTCTTTCGTCACAGGCACTGGAGGCGAATTATGCCAAACCAAGCAGAGTTTTTCGTTGGCTGGGGAACCCTATCGTTGATAAACGCCGGCCTGGCTCAGTCCAAAGGCCGCAGCGGTTTCGCGTGGTGGTTGATATCGCTATTCCTTGGGCCGATGGCCACGTTTTTGATCGTGGTCTTTCCCGCGGTGATTTCCATTCAAGCTCTGCCTAAAGAGCTGTAGCAAAAATGTATCGTCGATGTAACATCGCCTTCGCTCTACTTTATCAACGTCAATAGCATCACGACTGGAGTTACTGCTTTGATGCTATGTGGCGTGTTGGCGACCATTTGTATCCAAGTTCCGGGCTTGCCCCTCGACCGACTCATCACCAAAGGTCAAAACCACCGCGCCGGAGATGATCTGTATCGTTGCCTCAAGCGGTGCAACATGCTCGGCCAGTCCCGCACCAGCCGCAAACGAAAACAAAAGCGACTTGGTTTTTGAGGTATCGCTTAAGACAACGCTCTGCCGTCGAACCGAGAAGCCAGCTTCAATAGCTTTGCGGAGCTGATGGACGTTCTCATGAATGTCTGCCAATAGGCCAAGTTTTATACTGCCCACCCTGCCCCGTCTATTCTTGATTTGACAACTTCGAAAGAGGTATTCACCATTGAGTGCCTGCATTACAAGCAAACTTGCTTAGCACGGAACCACAATTGGATTGCCCAAGTTGAAAGCATGCAAAGCACAGCAACATGGGGCTTCCGCAATCCAACGCGATTTCTTGCGGATTTTCCCCCAATTTTCCGTTAATTTGTAGCGGACACGCAAGCTGTCCGTCTGCGAAAACTTATCCGAAGATTCTAGTGGCAACTCTTCCGATGCTTATGACACATGGTGAGTGCTGAACGGTTCTGCGGATGATGCGCTGGTCCGGTAGCGCTCGGGGCTCGGATTCCCCTGTCCGATGTTTCTCAAGTTACCTACCAGGCAAGGAGCTCAATATGGGCGGTCGATGGATCAAGATTGCTGTGTCCCACCTAGCAGTTGCCAGCTTCGGCATGACAGGTCTCCTGAACCAGCTTGCCAAGGCTGAAGAACTGCCGCCAGTCGTCACCACCGAAGCGACTCGGGAACTCGATCAGCAAACTTTAGAAGAAGCTCGTCAAATTATTGACGTAACCAATATCCCTTCCGTGTTCGACTCGGCGGACTCAGCCGTTCAGCCCGTTTCGTTCTCGCCGAACGGTGGATGTGGCACTAGCTGTGACACCGCCTGTGATAGCGCATGTGCAAGCGAATGCTTTCCCAAGGCAAGCTGCGTTCCTTGGTGGGCTCATCGTTCCGGGGGGTTTGGCGAATTGCTCTACCTCAGCCCAGGCAACAGCGACCTGATTTATGCTGTCGAGCAGACAGGCGCAGTGCAACAAGCCTCGCCGACCGGCCCTATTGGAATCAGCAATATTGATGAACACGTCGGATACCGCGTTGGTATAACCTTGGCTCACTCCAATTGCAGCAGTCTTGCTGCCAGTTACACGCGTTGGGACGGTGAAACAACCAGTCTTTTGCAAGCTACCGGCAACAATGTATTGAATTCTACAGTCATCCATCCCAGCACAGCCACAACTGGTGCTGCCAGCCTCGAAGCCACGGCCAGGCAACTGGCTAACTTTCAGTTTGCTGACGTGATGCTGCGTCGCGTCTATCGCTCGAGCGATTGCGGCGTGCTCAACTGGAACGCCGGCTTGCGATACGGCAACCTTGAGCAAGGTCTGTCGGTTGATCAAACGGTATCCGTCGCTACCGGCTTAACCAATGTTTCCAGCGATATCGATTTCAATGGTTTCGGTATCACCGGTGGTCTGGATGGCGCACGTCACAGCACTCACACAGGCTTTTTGGTCTACGGCCGCGCCCTGGGCAGTTTGTTGGCCGGTAACTGGCAAGCCGACTATCGCCAGACAAATCAATTCGGTGGGGGCGTGATCGCCAATCGCTACGATGACTATCGCGTCACGCCAGTTGTCGATACCGAACTGGGTGTAGGCTGGCAGAATTGCAGCGGTTGCTTGCGAGTGACTACCGGTTACCTGTTTAGCACATGGTTCAACGCCGTCACCACCCGCGACTATATCCAATCGGTTCGCACCGGTAACATGCTGAACATGGACGACAACCTTACATTCAGTGGTTTGAGCCTACGCACCGATCTGCGATTCTAACGTCGCTATATGTCACCTTCTCCCAAGCTTCGCGTGGGAGAAAGTGAGTCAACCGTAGCGCGCTGCCCCCTCCCGGAGCCCTCGCTGAAAGTTCGGGCCCGACCTTCCCCGACTTCGTCGGGAGAGGTAACTGCCTACTTTGCGCGGCGCTTCTTAACCGCTTCAGTTCCCAGATCCTCAAAGAAGTTATCAGCTGCCGAAACATACTGCGCAGTTGACGATCTGTCTTCTCCTTCGCCACTGCCGACCTGGCGGTTCAGTTCGTTAATCACCAACAGCGCATCGATGGCCGATACAGTGCGGTCACCGTTGGTATCCGCCTTTATTTCGCCAATCGTGTAGTAAGCTCGAACTGGACTGTTGGCTGGAATGTTCGGATAAGTATTCAGCACGTTGATGGCCAGTAGCGCATCGAGGGCTGTTACAAATCCATCGCCATTGATGTCCAGCGGATCTGGCTGGCGGTGCAGAATGTTGTTTTCCAGCGTATTGTTATCCACTGGTGGATCAAAATTGCCGAAGATCGGTAGAGCCAGTTCATCGCCGAACTGCGCAAACAAATCGTTGCCCAGCGGATCAGGACTGTACGCATCGAACACATCGGCCGGGTTCGGCGCCACGCGATCCGATAACCAGAAGTAATACTCGGCGGCATCGCGCGGCAGCGTGCCTTGGCGATCTTTGACCCACAGACCAATATCATCAATACCATCCAGGTTTAAGTCGCCCGCTACAGGTCGATCCGTAAATCCGCTCAGGCCCACGAAGCGATTCACATCATCGGCTACATTCCAAGTGAAGTTAGCCACGCCGTCGCGATTGGTATCAAAAATAAACTGATTGGTGGCATTGTTGAACGCAGCCAAATCATCGCTGCCGTCGCCGTTGAAATCCCCGACAACTGGAATGCCATTGAAGTTCGAGGCAAAACGCTCGCCCAGATCGATCCGGTTGTTGCCGTTGAGGTCCAAGTACCAGAATGTACCATCGAACAAACCAATCTCATCGCCTGGATGAGCCGCGTTGAAGTTGCCGGCCACAGGATTGCCGTTGACTTGATAAGCCGCTGGCATCACCGAGGTAAAGTCACCAACTCCGTCGTCATTGGTATCCAGTATGAAACTGTACACGCCTGCAAAACGGCCATAGGCGCCTAACTTGTCAAAGCCACTCGCGGCCGCTGCGCCGGTCGGTGCAAAGTTACCTGCAAAGTGTGCATCGACCAGCTGCCCAAACTGGAACACAAAGTCACGATTGGTCTTGTCATCGTCTTTACCAGTCGGATCCCACAGCATATTACCATTGATGTCGACATAGACCAGTCCTTCGCTGACTGCGCCAATCTCAGGACGACTATCGACCGTAAAGCGAGCCACAAAATCTCCTCCAGCTATACCGTTACCAGATGGCAATACGTTGACGGCTGTCCCAGGCGATTGGGCTTGCGAATCACCGTCGAGGAAATTCTGGGCTGCATCGGAGATCGAATCATCCAGCGTCAAAGTAAAGCGATCGTCAGGCAGTGGTGCGTTGAAATCCAATCGCACAACGACGGTCGTATCACTCTGACTGACCACCGCTGCATTGGTGATCAAGATGTTACCGTTGTGATCGCCTACTAACTGGTAGTTACCCGTGTCGGTGGCCAAGCCTGTATCAACCGCTACCAGGTTAAATCCACCCGCCGAAACAGGTCCACCCGTAAACGTGACGAACAGCGAGGTTACCACTGGAGTCGGGCGCAGCAATGGCTTTTGTTGGAAGATCGAATCGCCGTTGGGATACGTCACGGACGAGATGATCGGCGAAGTTGTATCAATCATGATGTCGAGTGCTTGAGGCAATGAGACATTGCCCGCCACGTCTTCGGCGGTGATAAACAAGTGCCGCACACCGTCTTTGCCGATCGCCGCCACGATGTCCGGTGAATTCAAACCAGTCGTCGCCGTGATCTCCCATTGACCCAAGCTCTGATTGGTGCCGTCCAATGCGGAAGCAACTGTTTGGCCGAGCAGTATGTCGTCGGCCGAGAAACCATTGTTAGTACGATCCACGTACAATCGCATAATCGAGTTGGCTTCCGCCGAACCATACATGGTTGGCGTAATGTCATTGGTAATGCGGTCGACGAAGCTCGCCATGATCGTTGCGATGCCACTGTCGCTCGACTGCAACAGTCCATCGGTCGCACTGACCGAGTTACCGAAGAAGACTGGCGGTACCACGGTATCGACGATGACTTCCAGAGCTTCGCTGCGCGCACCCCAACCTGTTTGTAGCGGTGCTGCTGGATCAACCATCTGCACGCGAGCCGTCAAGAAATGTGTCCCATCGCTTAGCGCAGGCGTTGTGAATTGATATACGCCCGGCGATACAAAAGTCGCAAAGCCGATCGGATCTTGAGGTGGTGTGCCTACTTGAGTGCCTGGCGCTGGCGAGCTGCCTTCATCGAAGATGGCTACGCGATAGCCCGTAATACCAGCTGCTGCTTGGAATGGAATAGCGATAACTTCATCAGGTGGCGAACCAGCCGAACTGTTGCCAGGCAAGTCTTGCAAGAAGATGGCATCGTCCAGTCGGAACACCAACGTCGGCGTGTTGTCGCGCGTGATATTGTCGAACTGGCTGCGGCCAGTGTCGCTGTTGGAAGCCAACGGTGGATCTTGCGAGACCGGGTTGTCCAGCAGCTCGATATTGGCTGGAGTGGGCGGGGCGTAGTTATCAATAGTGATGTTGTAAGTATTGATCGCGGTGCCGCTGGCGAAGACACGCAAGTAATAAGTCTGACCAGCCACTGACGGTATGCGCACGCGCTCGTCGTTGGTGGCATCATTCGTACCAAAACCACTGATGACATTCCCCGCCGTATCTGTCACTTGAATATCCAAGTTGCCCGCATTCGGGAGCCCTGGTCGACCGCTAGCGACTGGACCAACTTGACGGAAGTAGACTTGGAAGTCTAACACGCCGGTTGTTTCGGCAACCACGCGATACCAGTCTTCATCGGCCGGGAAGTTAAAGTTAGGATCAACGCCGGGATTGATCGTTGGATCGACATTGATCGCATCATTGGCACCCAGATAAGTCGCCAATGTACGAGCGTTGTTGAACTCGTATGTGTCATGCTTGAAGACAACCACATCGCCACCAGCCGCCGTAATCGGTTGAGCCACTTCGACGTTGACGAAGGTAACTACCAGTGGTTCTGCGTTACCAGGACCAACGGTCATTGCACCACTATTATCCGTCGTGCCCTTCTCGTGCAGAATCAAGTCGCCCGTGCCCAGGTCGACCACACCCAGGCGATCGCCGGTGCTACCTTCGCCACCATCCACATCGACGCGCAGTGAATTCACACTCGCATCCGTTCCTATAGCGTCAGCCCACTGGACACGAATCGTATCAGCGCCAGCGCTGCTATCGACGTACACGCGTTCAACGGTGCGTATGGCGCCGCTCAGTACCAGAGTGTCGGTTTGTGAATCACCATTGACAACATGTGTGAGCGAAGTAGCGGCAGTTTGCGAGATTTCGATCACATCGTTGCCCGCACCACCGCGCACTAGTATCGTGTCAAAGCCACTGCCACCATCGAAGGTGTCGGCGCCAGCGCCACCCCACATAGTGTCGTCGCCTTCATTGCCGAACAACTGATCATCACCCGCCCCACCTTCCAGCGTATCGTTGCCAATGCCTCCGATTAGCATGGCATCCGCTGACAAACTGTCGTTGCCACCGCCACCGGCCAAGGTAATGCCCACGATGGCTTCAACATTCAGTGCTCCGGCACCGGTTGGATTGATTGTCTTGATGGTGTCGTCGCCTTCGTTGCCACGAATCGTCAAGCGATCTGCCGTATCAGCACCAATCACGCGTACGTCGTACGGCAAACCAGCGACTCGCAGTACCGAAGTCACTGCGTTCTCAACCGAAACTGTCAAGTTGTCAGCCGTGGTGCGACCATCGATGAACACGTTATCTGCCGCATCGGCTGCTTCCGTAATATTAATTATGCGAACTTCCGTGGTGGACAGGTCGCTGAGGCTGGCGGTTGGGTCGGTATAAGGCGATGTGGGCGCCGTTACACTGCCCGAGTCACCGTTATTGGCTCTACCAACGACATAAGAATCGGAGCCCGAATTTCCTTGCAAATTGATCTGATCGATACCCGCCATATCCATCGTGATATTGCCTGTGTTGCGGAACAAAATGGCCCGCGCTGGATCGCTGAGCTTGGCGAACACGTTGAACGTTTCCGCCCCAGCGCCACCGAAGAAGACCAACACGTCGGTTTCGCCTGCACCACCTTCAATGATGTCACTGCCATCGCCGGGCTCCCACACGAACGTGTCGGAACCTGCACCGCCATGGAACTGATCGTTGCCTGCATCATCAGCCACACCATTCCCGACTGCGGACGCATTGCCAAACGTATCGTTGCCATCTTCACCGAACAGTTGGTCACTATTGCCGGCGCCGATGAGAATATCGTTACCGCGACCGCCGAAGATCAGATCGATGTTGGGGCTGCCGATGATCACGTCATCGCCGTCGCCACCGTAGATCACGGGATCGGCCGGATCGACGGCTACGCCCAGCAAGTTAACTGAGTCACTGCCAGCGCCTGCGTCGATAACTTTCTTTAGTCCTGCTAAGGTCAGGTCGAGGTCGATATTATCGTTGCCATCAAACGTGTTGATGTTCAGCTGATCCATGCCAGCGCCCAGTGTCACGGCGCCGCCCAGCGTCACGGTGTTGGCATTCGATGTGACCGTGTCCGGACCGACTGTACCATTGATCTCAACCAGGTCGAAACCACCAGCGCCTGGGGTTACCGTTAACGCGTCGAACGATTTGAAGATGAACAATGGGCTAGCTGTCGAGGCGAACGTACCGCTGCCGGCATTGGTTGGATTGACCACCGTGGCGTCATCCGCGGCTGTGCCATTGATGGTCACGTTGTCATCGATCGCCGGAGCGCCTTCGCCATTGAGCTCGACTAGCTCGACGCCACCTTGGTTGGAGATATAGATAAACGCAGCGGGCGGACAATCGAAGATAAACGCACCGAAGGTAATCAGCGAATCGGTTGCGGCTGCATCGTAAATACCATTGGCATTTTTATCCAGCACCAGGTTGCCGGAATCGAAACCGGTCGGATTGAAGATCACATCGTCAAAGCCACCTGCACTGTTAGGCGTTTCGACGACCAGTCGGTCCGCTTCGGGAGCAGCGCCGATCGAAGGCGAACCACCCGCTACGCGCACGCTAACATCCCACGCGGCTTCGTTCGGTGCTGAAGCGCGAATGACTATGTCGTCATCTCCAGCCATCGCATCGACATAGACATCCGCCGTATTAAGCAACACGACATTCAAGCCAGCATTGACCGAGAAGGTCATGTCTTGCACACCATCGGCGCCAACGGTCGTCGATGCATCGCGTGCGATGATCGTAATATCATCGTCGCCGTTAGTGCCAAGGATCAAGAACGGACAACCCACGATCGCGGCGACTGTCAGCGATTCGATGTGATCAAAGCTGACATCTTCACCGGCCGTGGTCACACCGCCTTCGTCATTTTCAGGACCCGCAAAGAAGCCAACGGCTCCGTTGACAATCAAATGGTCACCCGGCAGTATGCCGATTGGATCGCTGCCGTCGATAAAGACAGGCACAGCGCCAGGTGTCACAGTGAATGTATCGGCGCCCTGCAGACCGTAAATCGACAAGGCTTCAATTCCACCCGCGGCAAAGTTGACGATGCCACCGAAGGCACCTGTGTTTACCACCCTGGCCGACACGTCGACCGTGATGGCCTCGCCTTGCGTAGTTCCACGTACAGTCAACGTATCATTGCCTGCGCCCAAGTCGATGGTTGTGCTGGTAGCATTGCTCAAATTGAACAGCGTATTCAAGCCTGCATTGGTAAACGTGCCCCCTGTCGCGCTCGTGGGCGTGTAGGTTAGCGAGTCCGACTGCGTGGTACCATTGACCGTCAAACTATTGCCGGTCGTATCTAAGTTGGCCACCTCGACACCCTTTAAGGTCACGGTAGCGCCATAACCTGAAACGCCTGAATCAGTTGCCAGAGTTGGATCCGCCAAGGTGACACTGACAGCACCAATCGCGCCAGCGAGATTGAGCACATCGCTGGCCGATGGACTACCGCCATCAATGACAACACCACCGGTTAGCGCTGCCAGAGTGCCGTTTACATTGAAGACATCGTCACCATCCAAACCGCGGGCTTCCAGCGAAAAGATGTTATTCAAATTGAACAGGTTAGTAACAAAGCCAGCCGTCGCATTGAGCACTTGAATCGTCGTACCCGAGATGTTAAACGTGTCGCTGTTGGCCGTGCCGTTGAACTCAACGATGTCGCCAACTCCAGCTAACGTCACTGTGCCCAGGGCACCGATGTGCGCATAGGTCAGCGGCACGGAACCGGTGCCTGCACCAAAGCCTTGAGACACAATTGTACCCGAGTCGGCATTGGTGCCCGGGGTCACCGTAGTACGATGACCGGACGGCGAAGTAACTGTGAGGTTATCGGTACCGCCCAGACCATCGATCACCAGCGATTCGGTCGTAGTAAAGTTAACCGTGGCCGTACCAGTAATGGCTACCGTCCCTGCGCCGACCGTGTTGCTGACTGCGTAATTGATCGCGTCATTGCCCGCCGAACCACTCACCACTAATTCATCGCTGGCTGTCGGATCACCACCCGCTACGTTGATCGTTGTCACTCCGACTAGTCCGATCGGAAGCACGTTGATCTTATCATCACCGAACAAGCCATTCATGTTGACTGTGGCATAATCAGCAAATGTGTACACCGCGCGATCATTGACCCACACTCGATTGGCACCGCCCAGGAACTGCAGAGCCAACGTGTCGTTGTCATGCGTGCCTTGAATGTTGAATGTGTTGGCACCAGCCGCACCGGTCACGTTAAAGAACTCAATACCTGAGTAGTTGATCGCGCCATCGGGATTGGTGATCACGCCCGCATCCGGTGTGGCGCCAGCAGCCGCGGCAGTGGTGCCGGCGGTGGCCAAGGTAATGTTCAGCACATCGGCTGCTGCACCCGCATTCGAAGTGGGCGAGCCACCAACGATGTTAAGAACCTGTGCGTTGGCTGTTATGCCGCTAACGTTGATCACGTCATTGCCGTCACCAGCCTCGATGGTGACGTTCTCGGTGCTTGCAGCCGCAATGGTCACCGCTTGTGTCGCACCAACTTGCACCGTCGTGTTAGCACCCTTGACAATCGCGATCGTGTCGGCAGCAGCGGTCCCATTGACCGTTACTGTATCAACGCCACCAGCGCCTCCCAGTGTAACTGCCCCGACAATGCCAATGAAGTTTAGCTGCGCATTCAAGCCGGCTCTCGTAATCGAGCCAGCCGCTGCGCCGGTGCCCGTGTAAGTTAACGCATCAGGCTGCGTGGTACCATTGACCGTCAAACTATTGCCGGTCGTATCTAAGTTGGCCACCTCGACACCCTTTAAGGTCACGGTAGCGCCATAACCTGAAACGCCTGAATCAGTTGCCAGAGTTGGATCAGCCAAGGTGACACTGACAGCCCCAATCGCGCCAGCGAGATTGAGCACATCGCTGGCCGATGGACTACCGCCATCAATGACAACACCACCGGTTAGCGCTGCCAGAGTGCCGTTTACATTGAAGACATCGTCACCATCCAAACCGCGGGCTTCCAGCGAAAAGATGTTATTCAAATTGAACAGGTTAGTAACAAAGCCAGCCGTCGCATTGAGCACTTGAATCGTCGTACCCGAGATGTTAAACGTGTCGCTGTTGGCCGTGCCGTTGAACTCAACGATGTCGCCAACTCCAGCTAACGTCACTGTGCCCAAGGCACCGATGTGCGCATAGGTCAGCGGCACGGAACCGGTGCCTGCACCAAAGCCTTGAGACACAATTGTACCCGAGTCGGCATTGGTGCCCGGGGTCACCGTAGTACGATGACCGGACGGCGAAGTAACTGTGAGGTTATCGGTACCGCCCAGACCATCGATCACCAGCGATTCGGTCGTAGTAAAGTTAACCGTGGCCGTACCAGTAATGGCTACCGTCCCTGCGCCGACCGTGTTGCTGACTGCGTAATTGATCGCGTCATTGCCCGCCGAACCACTCACCACTAATTCATCGCTGGCTGTCGGATCACCACCGTCGACGTTAATTGTGGCCAGTCCAGTGGGTGTACTTGCATTATTGAGATTGACTTTGTCATCACCGGCCAGCGCATTAATGGTCAAGGTTACTTTGTTCGAGAACTCGATGGTTTCAAAGCCATCGATGCTGACTAAACCGTTGGCGGCAACACTTCCTTGCCTGTAATCAATTGCGTTGTCAGCATTGGTGGCCACTACCACCAGCGGACCCGCGACTAGATCGATGACCGGTTCCAGAGCATTGAATCGCACAACTTGTGTTACGTCGCCAATGACAATTGTGCTCGTGCCTTCGCTGACGCTTGGGCCAACTGTGTAAGTGTTCGCGGTGGCTGTGCCGCCGGTGAGTGTCAATAAGTCCGCATTGTTACCACCGTTGTAGCTGACTGGAATCGGAATGGCGCCGCCCGTGCTATCCACGGTCAAGGAGTCGTTACCCGCAGAGCCTTGCACCAAGAGTTGCTCGATCCCTGAGGTAGCGATAGGCCCGCCAATGAAGTTGCTATAGGTCGTGGTTACGCCATCCACGGTGGCAATCAATTGGCCAGTCGGACCTAGAGACAAGTCGAATGTGTCAACACCATCGGTGCCGGCCAACAGGATAGTGTCGCCAATCGAAGAACCGGCTCCACCAC
The DNA here is from genome assembly GCF_056494185.1 of Rania fehmarnensis. Lineage (NCBI taxonomy): Bacteria > Pseudomonadati > Planctomycetota > Planctomycetia > Pirellulales > Pirellulaceae > Rania > Rania fehmarnensis. The sequence continues at coordinate 603,422 of NZ_CM151398.1, read as the reverse complement.
CTACATTGTCCGCGCCCCCATTGCCGACGAATGTGTCATCGCTAGCCCCTCCGTCAAATATCTGATCGCCAGCCCCGCCAACCAAGAGGTCGTCCCCTTCGTTCCCGATTAAGTTCCGAACGTTGCCGGTCAGCTGATCATTGCCCAATCCGCCAGCTAGCGTGATAGTCATAATCGTTTCTGTGCCTGGTGCGGCAGTGACCTGATCGTTACCCGCATTGGCATTCATGGTCAACGTGTCAGTTGATTCAGCAGAGCCAACGACGACACTATAAGGCAGCCCTGCGATCGTCAGGCTGGTCGCGCCTGACTGGGTGAGCATTAGGTTGTCATCAATTGTGAGCCCCGCTACTACGACGGCATCTGTAGCTCCGTCGAGTCCCAAGTTAACATTGATCGCACCAACCGCAGTGCTCGATAGGTCGTTGATAGCGATAGAGTCCGCACCGCCGTTGGCATTCAGATTGATTTGCTCAACCTCTGCCAGATCCATATCGATGGCGCCCAAACTGCGCAAGAACTCCAGTCGGGTTCCGACTGCGTTGAAGGTAAACGCTTCTACGCCGACACTGCCGTTGAAGATCATTACGTCGGTGCCGGTACCGCCTTCGAACAGGTCGCTGCCATCACCGGGATCCCAAGTGAGCGTATCAGAACCATCGCCACCAAAGAACTGATCGTTGCCAGCGTCGTTAGCTACCGGATCAGCCACTACCGGATCGCCGAAGCGATCATTGCCGGCTTCACCATAGCCCACGTCAATACCAGCTCCACCGATGATCACATCATTGCCATCACCGCCATAAATCAAGTCGGCTTGCGGTGAACCCACCAGCACGTCGTCACCCTCACCGCCCAGCACAGTGGTCGTAATCGGTGCGAGCACTCCTGCGAGATTGACATTGTCGGCACCTGCCAAGGTACTCACCGCTACGGAGTTGATACCGGCGCCGAGCGTAATGATGGCCAGCGAACCAACCGAATTGACAGTAATCGCATTGGCTGCGGAAGTCACCGTGTCCACACCAGCCGATCCGATCAGATTCACCTGGTCGGTGGAGGGACCGCCATTGATGGTGATGCGTGCGGAACGCAGCGACTCAAACTCCGGACTGACGAACGAGGAGAAGGTCCCTTTAAGCAGGCTCGCGTCGAAGGTGAACGTGTTATTCGTTACCGGACCGTTAATCGTTAGGTTGTCGAGTGCTGCGAGATCGTTGCCGTCATAAACAACGTGTTCCGTCGTGGTGAAATTCACTGGGGATGCCAGCCCGGTGAGCGAACCGGAGCTGGCTGTTGCAGGCGCAAACGCGACCGTGTCGACACCCGGCGTGCCAATGATCAAGAGTTTGTCGCTGGCCGTGGGATCGCCGCCGCTAACGTTGATCGACGTAAGCGCGAGTGGGCCGGCCGTCAGAGAGATGGCGTCATCGCCGGCTAGTGCGTTGATTTGTAGGCTAGTAACGGCATTGAAATGTAGCGCAGGTCCACCATCGACTGTGGCGCTCAATGAACCGACAGCAGTACCGACTACGTTGATAATGTTGTTGCCATTGTTACCGACGACCGTAGCTGCCGCGCTGTTATTGACGGTGACGCCTTCGACGCGGCCAAAGTTAACTGCAGCTCGAGGTGCTCCCGCCAGGTTCGCGACAATGCTACCGCTATCGCTGGTCGCTCCCGCTTGAATGGAAACCTGGTTCGCAGGACTGGCCGGTGCGTCAATGACCACTCGATCGACCGACAGTGGATTGAAGGTTGGCGCACCACCATCGATGTTCAGGACAGTACCGCTGGCGCTAGGAATCACGTTAAACGTGTCGTCCCCGGCGCGGCCTTCAAAGTTGATCGCCGTTACAAAGAACTGCGCGCCACCCGGTGCGACCGCTGCCACGTTTTCGATTTGCAACAACTGAACTGCGTTGGCATCGAGATCTACCACCGGCTCAGCATCGTTACCGGCTGCATCGGGGCGAATTGTAAAACTGTCCGGCAGATTGCTATCTAATCCTCGAACCGTCAACGTGTCCGTGTCTCCTGCGGAGCCATCATTGAGCAAGAAACTCAGGTCTTCCGTTTCTGTATAGTGAATGGTGACCACGCCAGGCACGGCGATCTCGCCGGCACCGATTACTATTGTTGGCGTTACCGTCACATTCTCACTGACACCTGACACGCTGCCGTTGGCAATCAGATCTAGCGCAGCAACCGCATTCGCATTTCCATAAAAGATGTCGTCATCACCGCTACCCAAATTGACATCCACCACGATGTCCCAAGTTTGCGTTGTGCTGGCAAACGGATCGAGCGTCACGTCGTCATCCAGATCGAATGTGTTGACGTTCAAGTTCGTCACGCCCGTTAACAGAACCACCTGCGGTGCCGCAATGTTGTTCAGTCGCAGGGCACCTGCGCCGGGAGCGGTTCCACTCACTTCAACCACATCGGTATCATCAACGCCGGCCCCGCCAGCCGCCGTACCTTGACCTTCATCACCTACGATGTTCAGCTCGCCATTACCGGGCTGTAAATTGATGTTCTCAAAATCCAGCGCGGTCAATGCGCCTGGGAACCCGAGTTCAAAGCCGTAGTTGCCAGCTTGTTCAAAGACGGTAATCGAGTTGGGTGGATTGAGAATCAGCGTGTCGATCCCGCCGTTGGCATCGGCAGTCGTGGGCACTGATGTACTCGAAACCGTCACGACGTTGGGGCCCGATCCGGTGGCCAACAACAGACTCGTCGCGTTCGAATAAGTGACTCCACCAAACCCGGCAGGCGACGATCGCGTCACCGTTGTGGCTGTGATGCTGTAGTTGGCTGCGACTGCAGCCCCCGTTCCATCAACGGTGAGGTTTGCACCGCCCGCTCCGCCGTTGACAGACACTGGACCGACGACAGGAGTCAGCAGACCAGGCGCACCCAAGGTGCCATTGTTACCAACATTGATCAGATCGAGACCATCGCCACCATTGAGTGTCACTGATACGCTGGAGGAAGCTTGCAAACTGACCGAATCAGCACCTTCGTCAGCGTTGATGGTGATGCCCGTTAGTCCGACCGGAAAATTGCTGAAGTTCAGCAAGATATTGTCTGCCAAATCTCCACCGACGACACCATCACCCGCGTTGATGATCAATTGACCTTTGTTGTTGAATTCAATCGGCTCAAAAGCATCGACAGAGACTAGCAAACGCGGTGCAGCTCCGTTGGTAACGCTGATGTTGTTGGCCGCGTCGGTGGCATTCACGGTAAGTGATGCAGCGATCACGGTGTCAACAATCGGAGCCAGGCCAGTAAAGCGAATATCGACAGGCGTCGGGCCAGTAAAGCGAATCAAGCCATCGCCATTGTTGCCTGGACCGCCACCGATCGGCGGTGTGGTAGTGCCAACAAAGTAGGTTTCACTAAAGGCCGCGCTACCGCCACCCAGCAACTGCAAGTTATCGCCGGCCTGGCCACCACCGTGATAAGTGACACCTTGCGCCGGTGCAAACAATCCACCGACTGGATTATTGATCGTGAGCGTATCGCTGCCAGCAGCTGCTTGAAAACTGAAACTTGAAATATTGTTGAATGGTACGGCTGGACCACCATTGAGCGTATAGCTGCCGCTGCCGGTACCGGTGGCGTTCACAACTAGAACATCATCGGCGGCAGATCCCGCCACTGTGATGGTATTAAGCGCTGCGGACAGCCCCCTGAAAGTATCAGCGCCTCCCCCAATGGCTCCCCTATCCGTTAACAGCCCGGTCGCCAGGTTGACGGTGTACAGTCGGCCTTCGGATGTTGCATAGGCAGTGGTCGTGCCACCGAGAGTCGTTATCTCCAGACCATATACATCGGTCGAGACGACGCCTGTACCGCCGATGATGTTGATCACTCCAGTGTTGGGTGATGGAGTACCGTTCAGGCCACCGATCGTCACCAGTTCGTCGGTATCAAACAGCATTCCGTAGAGCGTAGTCGTTGTCAGCGCACCATCGTTGTTCGTATACGATACGCCGTTAATGCCACTCAAACTCAAGTTGGCATCGGTGCCTGCCAGTGCGCCCGTGTCGGGATGGACACGGAAGTTCTCGCCATTGCGATTGGTGACGCGAATGCGGTCCACATTGGGATTGAAGTTGAAGCCGACAAACTCCGTATCACTTAAGGTCGTGCTCCAAGGTGCACCTCCAACTGGAGAGGCAACACCCGTTGTGGGATCGAGCGTATAAATGCGACCAGTGCGAGTCGCTCCGTCATCCACGAGTCCGAACGCATAGAGCCGGCCGGTGGCAGGTCGCGTATCAATACCAACGACACTTTCACCTGCGACCAATCCAGTTATGGCGACGCTATTGTTAACCGTGCCAGGTGTGGAGCTGTCAAAGGTTAGCAACTGATTGCTATCGGTCACCGCATACATCGTGGCCAGTACGCGTCGTTCTTCCAATGACTCGAGCATCCCCAGCCGCCGCACAACCGGATTAACGTCCAATGAATCGCCGATAAGCGAGCTCCACAGTCGTTTGAGAAACCACTGTCGTTTGCGTTGCCGTTGGGAGGACGTTTTATTGGAGGAAGGCACGAACATGAAAAGTCACTCCGAGAACACAGGTGGGTCAAACATGAAGATTGCTCAATCGCGCAGTGGTGGCAAATCGGATGAACGAGAGATGTACGGCTATCTCCACACGCACGATTGCGCACTGCTATTGTCACCCCCTAGTAAAGACCCCGCGGGGGGGCGCGTCAATCAACTTTGCTAAAATAGATAATTTACACCATGGGTGTTTAGCTCACTCCATAGTCAATTTCGCTCTACTTTACTACCCATGTGACTTGCTCCTTTGTCAGCCCAGGGTAGGCCTTGCACCAATCGGGTAAGCGGGGATTCGATCGCTTACGCTAGAGGCATTTTCGTTAAAGAGCAAAATGTGCTCATGCCTGCATTGGCTTTAGATTTTTTCCTAACATGCAATACAGTCGCATGACGGCTTATTATTTGCCACCAGGTTCAATACTCTGTTCTAGCATCGCAATGCTACGCAGCCAGTCAGCACAACGTTCGGTCCAAGCGGAACAGGCTCGCTTGTCTTGCGAACCCCAAACCCATGCCCGCCATGCGCGTAAACGTGAAGTTCCGTCGTAATGCCCGCATTCTTCATTGCACTAAGCATGACCAGACTGTTCTCGGCACCTGCGACGTTATCGTCACTCGCATGAACCCAGAATATCGGTGGAGTTTGGGCGGGTACTTCCATATACGAAGCAAGATTGGCAGTGTTAACTTCGACACCCGGTTGGCTCTGTTGAACTAGATATTCCGGATAGATGGCAGCTGCAAAATTCGGCCGACAGCTGCTCTCATCAATTTTGTCGATTGGTTCATAGTCATGTCCACGTGCTTATTTCTTGGTAACGATAAGGCCTCGTTCGGAACCATTGCACCACAGAGTCACCTTGTACTCTTTCTTGACATCGACATCCCTAAAGAGCGTCTGCAGCTCCATTTGATCTTTGGTCTTCTTCTCTACCGAGCGTAGGAACATAAACTTGGAACGCAGGAGTAGCGTTTCGGCGTCAAGCTCACCTTTGGCTGAGGCTCGAGCCTTCTGGAACTGTGCACCGATCGCACCTTTTATAAAGGTGTCCACACTGTAGTCTTTTATGTTTGCCTTGGTGACGCCTGAGCCTGCGATGATCAAGTTGGTTGCCTCGCTCATCCCCTTAGCTAGGGCCTTCTGCACTGCATTCCAATCCAACTTGTAATCGGTTGTACTCAAATGCGCCCCACCGTCCGAGTTTTTTGACTCAGAGATCTTGGAGACGATGGTCAATGTCCACACGGCATCATTCTGTTTGATACGAGTGATCCCGCCTGCCGCCTTCGAACCGCCAGCCTTGGTCGGCATGAGGGCTGTATTGATCTCGGAAAGCTCCGCCAACAGTTTCCAAGTCAGGTCCTTGAAAACATCGGCAATGCGTTTTGACTCGGCTTGGTGGTCCATCGCTGTATTCAAGTTAGCCGTAAGCATACCGGAACTCATGCGGTAACCAAAAACAACCTTGTCGTACCAATCCTTCTTGGCAAGTTCAATCTTCTCTTCGCGCTTGGTCTTCTGACTACTAAACTGCTCGGCACTGTTAGAAAGCTCATAGGCTTTGATTTCCCAAGCGAGGCTCTGAATATCCGGTGCATCTGCGAAGTTATCGATGGCGACGAATTTCCCTTCCCGATTGATCATCAAGTTATTCAGATTCAAGGTGGGCTTCTGCAAACGATCTTCATTGCCCAAATAAGCATCTGCAATACTTAGCCGACCCAGTGTTTCCATCTGAGCAGTGTCGCTCAGGGCTTTCAGCAACGCGTTCACGGCAGCAAGTCGCTCATTGAATTGTGGATTTTTGCCGAGCAAAACGGTTGTTTTGACCGGTACCTTTGGGCCTTTCGGATTCTTGGCGTCAGCTGGCGGTCCCAAATACTCTGTCAAACCATTTAAAACTCCCTGCACAGACTCCGATCCGCCTGCACCAGCAATCAAGGTTTGAATCTGCACTACGGAGGCAGGTGCTACGGTATCTGCATACACTCTCTTTACTCGGTCAGACCCGTTCTGGCTGAGTTCAGTCACTTTATTGAAGACGCTTTCGAACTCCTTAGAGCCCTTGCTGAAGGTAATCGTCTGCGGTGTTGGCACATTCACCAATCCCAAAATGGCCTCTGCAATTAGCACGCGGCTCGGAGATTCGTCGACAAATTTCACGACGCTTCTTTGCTTGCTATCGCCAACAAAGAAGACGCCCCCCACACCACTCCCCGGGGAAGATATCTCCATCCAGGACGCTGTTTCCACTGTCTGAGCGCAGGCCGACTCCACACCAAAGCAACTCGCAAGAGCTACAAAAACACAAGCAATCGAGAATGAGCCACGGGGGTTCCTACGACTCCGTGCACCGTATCGTATTTCAGTTTGGTTCATCATATTTTCTTTCCTCATTAGATTGGGTAATTGTGTGGACGGGTTGTGGGCTTCAGCTATTTCTTAACGGATGTGATGGTTACGCAACTCAATCGAGTGATGCTGTCTCGCTTTGTCTTTGTCGCGATCTTGTCCGCGATCTTGTCGAACCACATACCTAGATCTGCTTTGGTGAACTTACTTGAAAAGTCTTCTCCCTGATTGGGGTCAAACAAATAGACCTTCTTGTCTTTCCCAAAAGCGGCTACGGTATGTGCAGCGCCACTATTAAATCGCACGTTGATCATCATGAATGTCGTATCCGCCGAGATCAAAACATTCGTCATCTTGGTCAGTGTTGGATCCTGTGCATCTGAAAACTCGAAACTCTGCCCTGGCTCGATGCGCCTGAAATAGGTAGAACCGAGCGGCTTATTCATTTCGACTAGAGCGAATCGAGAGGACATCCGTACCAAGGGGTCGGAATCGTACTCCGGATACTCCAGTTTGATGCGGTCGAACATATTGAGGTATCGTGTGTATCGCTTGGCAAAGTCAGCTGTACCTCCTTGTTTTTTAAGGAGATCAACACGTCCCGTACCGCCATCTTTTTTAAATACCAGACTTGGGTCGCTGCCATTGAGCTGGGACATCCCCAAATCAATCCATCCCAAGGACAACGACCAGCAGATTCCTCTTTTCCACTCTGGATGCTTGTTCCAGTTTGCGGAGTCATTAGCGGCCAAACTGGAAAGAACGGACGCTTGATCAAACGGAATAAAGTACAGATCCTGACTATAAGTCGGTGTAGTCAGGTAACTCGCGACTAACACAAGGATGAAGAGCATGTTTAAGGTGAACTTGGTCATCGGCACATCGCCTAATAAGTTAAAGGACTAAATTTCCACTCTTGACTGTCAATGGTCATTTTTGAGGGTGCGGAGTTGTCGCGGGACCAATCGAGTTTGCCGGTCGCTCTACCAAGGATTCGATCACCGCGAAGATACGTGACGTAGAGATCGTTACCTCGCATAAAAGCTTCTACGCGATTCCACTGATCCGGTGACGCGGGAGGGTCAGCGGTTATTCCTGACATTCGATCGACGCCAAGGACAAATTTGAAAGTCCGCCCGTCAGGTGCCTTCCAATAGCCACTGTCCACTTCAGGTGGGAGGTAACGCCAGACCAGCGACTTTCCATTGGAGAACGACAGGTTCAAGCGTCTCTCCTGCCGGTCTTCTTGGTAGGTTGCGATGATGAGCGAGGAGAAGTATCCGTTGCTTCCCGAGAATCGGCCTTCCAGCATGCCCCGGCGCCACTGTCCATCAAAAATGGTCCACAAGTTGTAGTATTGATCAATACCCGCGTCTTTGATTTTTTGCTCGATCCGATTGATCGAGCCATCGCCGTTTGACCAATGCTGGCTCGGGTGAGCGACGAGCCGAACGCCCTCATCCAATTCGATCGAGACTCGCTGTTGAAGCGCTACGTCCTCCCATTCACCAACAAGATTGGGCCGCTCCCTCAGGATCTCCAAGGGTTGATCCAGTTTGCGCCAAAGTTCAGCCGTTAGCTCAGCCGCCGTGTTACCCGATGCATTCGCATACGCAGTGATTACGGCGATCTCATTGCTTCGATCGGCAGAAGCGAGCGTCGCGGAAATCTCGAATCGCTGAGTATCAGCCTTCTCGACAGTACAATTCAACAAAAGAAAGTCTGGCTCGACCGCCTCATCTTCAACGCGATTGAGCTCTTGCAGTTGGGCACGAGACTCCATCAGAGCGTTGGACGGAATCTTTCTGAAGTAGATCGAACCATTCTTGGCCGCGGCCGCCAGCTTGTTATCCAGTGAGGCAGCGGTCCAACCCACGCCCGGACCAATCGTAAAGGGAGCGACCGCCAGTTTGTACTTCTTGACATTCGAGTCGCCATCGTTGTTTGCAGGCTGTGGTGCAGGCTGTGGTGCAGACTGTGGTGCAGGCTGTGGTTGTGGGGTTGGCGTTGGGCCCACTCGCTTCTTCGCATCTTTTGTTTGCGCAGAGGACTGTGCAACCATCCCTAATGCGATGAGGCTGAAGAAAAGCAAAAACTGGACCATAGTTTTGGGACGTTGAATCATGTAACACGCTTCTGTGACGGAGAAATCACTTTGCCGATGGGCTAGCGATCGATGATAATGAGACCTTCAATGCCGGTTGCTTCGGTCACCCAATCCTGGCGGCTGGGGGACCAGTACTGGACCTCTAGCTGAATCTCTGACTGCTTGGTTCGAACTGGAAGTTCGATAGTTGCGGTGCCTGACTTTTTGGTGGCAACTCCAGAGAATTCTTGAGACTCGCCCGGATAGCGCAAGCGCACTTTGAACTGTTCGGAGTCATCACCAAAGATGGCGGCATCCACCAGCACAGTGATGGGCAAGAACTGATCTTGTGCGGAAACAACTTTAAAATCGGGAGCTTTAACTCGACATTCCGTTGTCGCCTGCTGGTCACTGCTTCTCTGATTATGAAAGTAGCTTTCCAAAGAGATCTGAAGTGGCAGCCCTACTGAACGCAAATAGAGTTCTCTCAGTTCCTGAGCATCGCTCTCGGAAGCCGTCAGCTTGAGGGCCACCACATCCGGTTGAACCACGCGGAAATCCTGCAACCGGATGGTAGACTTACGATCACCCGACTTTTCTATGTTTGCCAAAGCAGCGCTTGATTGCTTTGGAAAACCAAGTTGGATATCTGCGCTTCTGAGTTGCTCGAATCGGTTGTCCTCAGCTAGTTTGTTCTTGAGCAGCCCCAGTTTCTCGCTAGTCCATACCATGGGCTTGGATGACTTGAGAATCATGAGCAAGGTCAGGGGACGATTGGCTATTTTCAACTGAAAAGCTTGCCCATTGGTGGGTTCCCAATTCAATTCTGCGGGAACCAACCGACCTTTATTCGTACGGGCATTGTAAAACAGGGTCCAGTTTTCGTTATCAACCTGGACCGGCAACCTGAAGATCAGATCTTCAAATTCCGCGATAGCGTTGACGGCTGCGCCTCGAACTCGTGACGTCTCGACCGTACCCAACTCTGCGGAGATACTCGAGGCGAAACGCGTGATTAGGTTAAGCCGACCAAGAATGTAAGAGGCCTGCAAAAACTGCCGTTCAGAAAAATCGTACTGATTGATCAGCTCCTGCGTATCTGCGGTGAGCCCAATCAGGAACTCCCTTTCCATTCTCTCCAAGTCGATAACTAGGGCCTGAGTTATAGCCCCGGGGAACCACATACAGACCATATTCCCATTGGTAAACAGCTTGGCCTCAGGCAGAGGCTTGGCTGCAAGCACTTGTTGAAGCGCAGATTTAAGCTCTGAGGAAATACTGTCCAGCGGAATGCTGGAAGTGTAAGAAATTCGGATCAGGCCAACGACAAACTCAACGGTTCCCGTAACCGCGAGCCCGTCCGACTCGTCTAAGGCTAGTCTATAACTTCGCTGACAACCGCTGTTGGCATCTGAGTTCAAGCTGCGGAGTTGGATCTGCCCCTGCTGCACAGCAGGCAGTTCCACCAGCTTGTCTTTTTTGGCTTGTGCATCTCTCTCGGCAGCGGACCTGATGAACCGGCGGGCTGAGCCTGAGTAGCTGTATTTGTGCAGTTCGCCCGAGGTTGGCTTGGTCGTATCCCAATACTTGAACTCAAGACTGTTGGGAGAGGCTGCGATGGGCAATTGCCGCACTTGAGCATTGTTGCCAACGGCTCCACCCACACAACTTACAGCGGGAGAATCGTAGTCGACAGCTCCAAAATTCATCTGCATCACCCGCACACCGGATGGATCTTTCCTCAAGCGCGTTGCGCGGTCAGTCGGAGTTTGCTCTACCCACGCGATCGAATGCTGCTCACCTAAAGTAACACCGAGAACCTGCACGGGCCCTGGGAAATTCATTCTTCCATCGCTAAATGTCGCTTGCTGATACGTCTCGTTGGAGAGCTGTGAATAGAATCTAAGTGAATCGGCTATCGTCAACTTTGGAATCTCCGATCTAGCGATCGCGGGATCGCCGATCAAGTTCAAGCCAACAACAGCCAACAACATAAACCGCAGGATTACGTGGTGGACCGGATAAACTCGAGGCAACAACATCAGCTCCCGCTCGCATTGGAACCAAGAACCGAATTAGCAGCCGAGTCATCCAGGTAAACGATCTCGTCAAATACGCCCGCTGGCTCCCTTTTCTCCCATGCCATCGGTTGTGTAGCCGTTTTCACCCGACCGTCTTTCATTCGACAGGCATAGACCCGCCATCGCAGGCTCAGTTGTTCTGAGTACCGGCTCTTGAATTGCCAAACATATGGCTGATCGATGGGCATCAAGAACTTTTGAGACTTTGAAAAGTTGGATACAAGGTCAGTGAACTGAGCCTCGATTCCAACGGACTGGATCCCCCGCTCGTCCCACTCGCCGATTGGCCAGAAATGAATGCGTTGATCCGTCTCTCGTTCGTACCCAGGTACATACAGCTCTTCAAGTGCCCAGTCTGCCTGGTTCATATCGGTTTCAAATTGCCGATACCGCTCGACCAACGACCAGCCTTGCAGCGTTCTGTCTAACGCTCCGACTAATTCACCTTGGGCTGTCAGTGGCTGCGCAATCAATTGAAGTGCCTGACTCGCCCCGCTATCAAGCAGATCGTATTTCAACCAAGCTTGTCGAAGCTGAGCAAATAACGCCAACTTCTGTTCGAGGCTATGTGGACGCGGAGTCAACTTGGAAAACACGCCGGGCTGATCAATGCAAAACTCGATAAACGCTTCGATTTGATCCGCCGAACTGCAAGGGAACCTGCCATCGTCCTCGGCAACTGCTGATTTTTGTGTTCGGGCCGACCATGCTTGGCAGGTTTTGGTGAACTCAGACCTAACAGCGCGGAAGGTCAACGCGTCAGCATCCTCGATCCAAACGTAGTCGTGGGCTACTGCATGGGACCGAATCAGTGGTTGTTGTGCTCGATTCACCTTTCGCTGTTGACCCTCGGAATCCTTAATAGAAGCGGGTAACCAAAGTGAATCCAACTCCTGGCGGCTGAGTTTGGAATCAACAAAAAATGAAAGTTGTGTTGGCTTGTCATAGGTCAGCTTTCGCAATCTGGCTTCAGGTCCCAATCGCAATTCGAGCGCCGTCCAAGCCAAATCAGCGGGCAAGATTTTCTCGCCCAGACTGACGGGCGGATGCGAAGCAAGTAAACGAAACTGGATGTAGCCGCCTTGTCTGGGGGCATTGGCTTCATCGTTCGTCATGCTGTATTTGACCAGTCGAAATCCTGAGTCCCGGCTGGTATCGATCGTTAGCCGCAGCGGTAACGCACCACGTGCGTCAGTGAGTCCCTTTGGCCCCCGCAAAAGCTCCCACGAGTCCATGGCGCTCGTATTGAATGGCGCGGTGTCCTTTTCTGCATTCGAATTCTCAGCCTTGGAACCCTCAGGCGACTTGGGAACCTCCAACTTTGCATCTTGCTTGTCCGACCGACTTACGGTGTTCTCTTTTCTAAGAATGTCACTCCAGTCCTTTAGGGAGTAGACCACTTCGCGTTCTGACTCTGGATTCGTGAAGGCAAAGCTATCCTTAAGCGACATCTGTAGCTTGGAGCTTTGCCTGGCTCTTTCGGTTAACACGAACTGGCGGGAGGTTTCTGGATTCTCTGATTTGGACGGGCGATCTGAAGACGGCTCAATGAGCTTAAAGTGTTTCGTCAGGCGTCCGACCAATTCAGACCGGACAGGGGCGGAGTCACCGCCGTTTTCCCACTTCACGGCAACCTTGCAGGCTTGTTCAAGCTCAGCAACTGTAAACGGCTCGCTGCCGAGTGCTTCAACTAGTTTGACTGTATCAACCGAGTAGGTAGCGGTTACCTGCGAACCTTTCTTGAGCGCGATCGTCAATCGCAGTTGGATTCTCGGATCGCCTGCCTGCAGTTGCTCGAACAACTGGTTAGCACCAGAGTCTTCTCGGGTAGATGTTGCAGATCCATCTATCACAACTATCGAGGCTCGCAAGCCATTCTCGTTGAGGATATACGTGTTGGGCTTTTGAGGATCATCTGGCAGCAACTTAACTATGGTTCGCCCTTGCCCGTCGGGTTCTTGGGTAACGAGTTCGGCGCGGGATGTTATTTCCGTTGGCGACAATCGTTGCACTGTCCAACCGGGGTGTGCTTTTTCGATTCTCTCTTTGTCTGCAACCAGGCTATCGAAGTCTAGCTGCAGCCGGATGGAGCACGATCTGGGTTGTGTACCGGGCTCTGCGAATATGGCTGTCAATTGACGTGTCCCCACCTTGACGCGCGTCGGAAAGACTAAGCACTTTTTGTCAGTAGGATTTTCCCATTGGGAGGTTTCCTCGCCTCGCACCGTAGTCGCAAATTGCAAAAGCAAAATTGCGACGATCGATATCCGAAGTGTCTGCATCGAGCACCTACCTTTTGAGTTGCCCAAGTGGAAGGTTGAAAGCAGTTCGTAAAACTGCTTTCTTCGATCAGTGACGAGGAGGGCTTAGGGATTGGTTGCGACGAGGTCAGGAAAGACGGACATCAGATCAACCGTAATCGTGCTATCCGCTTCGTAGGGTACATCCTTGAATTGTTTGGTTCGCGGCTTGCCCTGAGCATCACGGCCTGCTTGAACCGTATACGAAATCGTAAAGCTCGCCGCAGGTGACGGAAACAAATACAAATCGCCACTTTGCGTTTCAAACCAATCGCTTTCGGCCTTGATGCTGGGCAGTGCGATGCTCGCGGTACCTTTCTTGTTTTGCAATTCAGGACTCTTGTTTTTATCCACTTTCAGTAGTTTGGTTTTGGCATCAATCACTGGTATAGAAGTAGTTACATTCTGGTTGAGTGTTATGCTGCTGATACCCACGTTGCCTTGAGCACCAAACGTCAGCTTAAGATCGCCGTAGTTTTCTGGGGAAACAATGCTGAATTTAACCCGTGAGAGCTGAGGTTTGACAGCAATCGCAGCTTCACTGATCAAAGCGTTAGGCTGACGACTGTAATCATTGTCCAGTGGGATGGAGATTGTGGTTCCATAGATAGCCTTATAGATCGTGCTCGCAGCGACCAAGGAGGCCTTCGTCTCCTGGCTGCTTACATTGATCCCAGCGCTCTCAAGCGAGGCTGGATTGGAATTGAAAGCACATTGAAAAGTAATCGGAACTACCGGGCTTGCGCCTTTGCCAGGCGCGTCAAATACTCCGTAGCTTGCCACCTGGCCAAAAACTATTGGCTTACTCGGAGTTGGTACAGTTCGTACCTGTGGCCCTTTGGGTCCCGGCCAAGCAATGGTGGCTGAATTGCTAACGAACCACGGTTGCAGGTCCATGGCAAATTCGACACCCGGCGTCGAAACCTCCCAGCCAGATGAATTCACCTCGACGAGGTGATACTTGGGATCGATATCGCCGAAGTCTAATTTCGCATAGCGGTAATCTACTGTCTCAACCATCTGGTAACCTCTCTGAGTGTAAGAGATGCTACCGGTCTTCCTTTTGTCCACTTCCTTCATCGCAAAGCCGATACTGACCCCAACCGGCTTGCCAAACAGTTCTCCTTTTGAATCACCTGCCTTGCCTTGATCTGCACCCAACTGATCCTCTGCCGAGGGCTTAATTGTGTCGGTATCGAAAACAGACTTCATGATCTGATCGATGACCCGCTGTTTAATTTCCTCAGTTGGGTCGTACTCTGATCCGTCGGGCTTCTTCGCCTTGGGTTGCCCTGAGATGTTGATTTCAATCTTGGAGTTAGTAGCGATTTCCGAGGTCGTCTTCTGATAGGAAGCATTGGAATCGAAAAACCAGTAGCTGGCTTTGGCCTCGGCCTTAGTATCCGATGCTTTGTAGACCTCTGACCAATCGCCCTTGACGCTTACCTCATACGGGACGTCGAACCCGCTGTACTTCATGGTCAGAGCGATATCAATCGGCGCATCGGCAAACCCCTTGTTTTCGATCACGGGAATCAAGATATCGGTAGCAGATCGCGAGAGAGGTGCCATGATCGAGACGATGTCATCCGAGATCGGCGCACCAAAAGGTCCAAGCTGGACTTTTACGTCCTTATTCTCTGGATCTGTTATGGAGACCACAAAACTGGCCGAGTCCAAAGGAAATCTGCCAAGCTTGAAGGTCTTTTCAGCTCCGGGGTTCGCTTTCTTGAGATACTCGGCCAAAGCGTTGCGCATGGTCTGCAACTCCCCAGGATAAAGGCCGAAGGTAAACGTCGCCTTTAACACTCCACCCTGGTAGACCTCGTTATCTTGCTTTCTCTCTTCCTCGGACTTCTTGGTGAGATCAACCCAGTTGCCGTTGTTATATGCCAAGTTGAACTTCAAGATGGTAAACATTGGTCGGTTCGTCGCAGGTGTTTTGGGATCAGCTGCCTTGTTGTTGTCAGTCGCCTGCGCGAAGCGTATGTTCGACGGCATGTAGTAGTACTGATTTTTATCAAGGTGCGATTGATAGATCGTCTTCACTGGCGGATTGGGGATCTTGACGTCAGTTTCAACATCGATTCGCGACATGTACAGCAGAGCATCGGAAGCTTGCACACTTGATGGCCCGCTAGCCATTTGCACTACGAGGGCTGACAGAAGCACAGTAAGAGAGAACGCTCGAAACATAAGGTTGCTCCGTGAGGGTTAATTGTGGCTCGAAGTAAATCACTTTGAGGAATACATTTCGATTGGCTGGTAGATTCCGAGAATCGCTTGTCTTACCTCTCTGCTAAGGACTCAACGCGACGGGATAGATTTTTTCCATGGATCATTTTTAAGCTCACCGGGCTGAAGCTCCTTGCCCAGAATGGTCTCTGAGCGCACCAGAGTGCCAGTCGCACTGTGGGGCAGTTTTACCTCCACCATCTGCTCACCCACCGAAACCATTCTCTGGTATAGGTCGCGATAATCGACAGTGATGGTTTGCTGACCAATCTGGGGCTGATCTAGATTTACCTTGCTGACCTTAAAGACTAGATTGGCTTCTTGAATACTCAGCCGACCAGGCGCAGGTCCTTGCGCTGTAGTGATAATTTGCTCATTCGAAAGCTGCTTGAGCGACTCAAAATTCTTAGGGTCGACTGGAAGCGTTCGAAAGAGATCGTTCGCTCCAGCCAACCTAACACCCCAATCCACGTGTCTTCGCTTGCTTTGATCCGGCGGTGCGAATGCGAGGTACTTGCCGGTTGTTGGATTCTTGGGGATCGCGAGCTTCTCCACGTACTGCCGCAACAGCCTCTGCTGATCTGGCCACTCGGCACCCAATCGTTCAATCTCAAATAAGATCTCGTCGGGGTCGCCAGCGATTCGAACTGTCAAGCGGAACAATTCCTGATTGGAATCGCCGGGCCTGGTCCAGCCACCAATCAGCGGGATACCCGCATGAAGTTCCGCGCCTGGGATCTTACCCAGTGTTTTGTCTTCGAGCTGGAACTGCAACTCGCCAATGCGCTTCTGCACCTGATCCGCGTCAAACCCACTCCACACAAAACCCAAATGCGATTCAAGAAACGCCAACTGCCGTCCGAGCAGCAGTGCCTCTCTCTGAAAGCTAGGATCCTTGAACTGACTGGTGCGTTCGAACCCGCGCAACAGTTCCGCAATGAACTCAGGCGACTTCTCCAAGTCCTTATCGAGCAACTTAGGATGGCGACTGACCACCCTACGCCACTCATCGCCTTCGAAAACGATCCGCCTGCCCGTGGCCTCAATGGTGCCAATCTTCTCGGCGACAATTGATGGAGTTTTTTCACGTCCGAACTTGTAGTCATGGTGCATGAACTTAAAGTTCGCAGACAAAACTCCCTTTGCCGACCCAATTGTGCCCCTCGCAAAACTCCAGTCACCACTACCAGGCCTGAGCGGGGCATCCAAAAGGCGAACAATCAAATTCGATTCCCAGTGCGTGATCAAGTATTGCGACTTGGTTTTTGTGTTTTCCCACTTACCCGAAAGCACTGGCGTTGCAGCTTGCGAAAACGCTTGATCGATCTTTGCAAACAAATCATCAACCATGCTGGCAAGGTCATTGCCGCTTGCCCGTATAACGGCTATTTGTGGTTCGGTTTTACTGGCCAACAAGCCGCGTGCACTCAACGCACCAGAGCCATCTTTACCTATGACGCCCGACAATAGAAAAACATCGGGCTCCCCTTCGTTCCATTGAATTTTGCTCAGATCTGCGACCGATGCCCCAGAACTCAACACTGCATTGGACGATAGGATGCGAATATTTTTGAGGATTCGTGGCGTTGCCAACTCGAGAGTCAATTCGTCCTGATCGACGGCATTCTTTTGGATGGCGAACTGCGCCACGGCCACGTTCAACTGTGCACTGGTGGTGCCGCAAACAAAGCAGATCAACCCAAGCACCAGCAGACAGGGTTGCATCGTCCTCCCATTCATGAGGACTACCCCCATTGCACAAGCAGCGTTGCCAATCGAGGCGCGCCAAGGTGTTGAGAACAGGAGGGGTATGCGCATAAAGTTCAAGATCAGAGTGTTAGGGGGCATCGCAAGTAGTACTGCCGTCGAGAGCCTTCTAACTCTAACTCTGCAATTGCGTTCCAAAGCGCGACACGAATTGTCGAAAAATTTTTGGAGCGCGCGAATGAAGTTGATACGTGCGGGGTAGAATGAGCAGCCAGCCGTGGATCTCTGATTCCCTTTCCAGGCGTAGCGTCATCCGGTCAACTACGTGTGATCCCCCACAAGCTATGCAATCTCATCCGGACATCACCGAAAAGACTCTCATTACACTGGCCGCCAATGGCGATTCGAATGCATTCGAGCAGTTGGTTATGCTCCACAGCGATCGACTCAGAAGGATGATCGCAGCCAGAATGGATCAGCGTTTGACTCGCTGCATGGAGACATCGGATATACTGCAGGAAGTGCACATCGAGATCTCAAGGAGGCTGCCCGAGTTTTTGTGCAAGGCGGATATGCCTTACTTCGTTTGGGTACGTTTGCTGGCCAAACAAAAGCTGGCGGAGTTAGTGCGCCGCCACATCTTGACCCAAGCCAGAGACATTCGTCGGGAACAGACTTTGCCTAGAAGTTCCAATGATTCCTCGAATGTACTAACTGGTTACTTTAGTGACCGTATTGATAGCCCCAGCTCGATTTTTCGAAAGGTAGAACTTCGCGAGCTATTGGTACAGGCCATCGAGTCCCTCCCCGAGACCGACCGAGAAATTTTGTTGCTGCGCCATGTCGAACAATTGACGACCGTAGAGGCAGCCGCAGAGCTTGGAATTTGTGAAAACAACTGTCGGCAGCGGCATCTGCGTGCTCTGAAACGGATGAAAGATCTGCTTCAGAAAAACAACATCACCTGGTCTGAATGAACTAGCGTTTTCTCCGCTATCCTTCGCGCACTCTGATTGCCCCATGAGCGTGTGGGTGGCTAGCGATCCGTGGCCGGCAAAGTTCGCACGACTCGAAACCCATTGGAATTGAACTCTTCGTTCGGCTGCGCGGTGCCCATACGGGTAACGCGCATATAGCGAATGCCGCCGGCGGCAGCGCCACCGCGAATGGCCCGCTCGACGCGATTTTGCGGACTAAGATCGTTGCACCACTCAGCCACATTTCCCAAGACGTCAAACAAACCGTATTCGTTTGGTAATAATTGCCCTACCGGCTTGGAGCGCGCGATATCTGGATCTGCATACAGGGAGCGCAGATAACTTCGATGTCTGGCAGTGAAGCTGGACGCATTGTCCAGACACCAATCGTAGTGGACCAATAAACTCTCATCAGTTCCGAAAGGCCTATCGGTTATCGTACCGCCGCGTGCCGCCCATTCCCACTCAGCTTCCTGTGGCAAACGGTAACCGCTTCCATTGAGATCAGACTCCGAAGGTTGCCAACTGGCAAGCTCCTCTTGGTCGTTAGGGTAGAACTCCTTCAAGCCCTCTTGCGCTGAAAGCCAATTGCAGTAAGCGGCAGCATCCTTCCACTTAATAATATTCGCGGGGCAGTCACCCGTCGGCCCAAATTCGTCGGAGAAGTAACGCCCGGGAATGAAGGCGCGGAATTGATCGATAGTCACCTCGTGTGCAGAAATCAGAAAATCGCGACCAATTGATCCAACCGATCTACCATCGATCTTTACCATTAGCGCCCCTGAAGGCGTTACTAGCCACCGCTGGGGCTGGCGTGGGCCATGTCGATTGTCTTCGTTGGTGCTCTTGGGCACTGAGGTTAACATCGCGGTGTCGTTCCATTGCGTGAGGCACCAGTGGGCCGAACTGTGTACACCTGCATCGGGATGATGATGATACAACTCGGCAATTCTGGTCAGGGTTCGCTCATCCAAATTTGTACGTTCCGCCGTTATGCCGCCGAGTATCTGCAGCAAAGCAGTCAACACACCAGGGTCGGTCTCCTCGAGCAGGCGTCGCTGGATTTTCTCCGCAGGCACTCTAAACTCGCTTGCCAACTGAATAGCCAATGAACGGCTCGTCAGGTCCGTCGTGCGGTGAAAGACTGTCCAAGCGATGGGATCGGTATGTTGTGTCAGCAGCATTAAAGTGGCGGCCATCGCGCGGCGCTGGACTATGGGTAGGTGATTTTGGTCACCGGGCGGTGAAGTCTCCGCCTTGCTGAACTCAGCTCGCAATGCGTCCGCATCTAGTTTATCAATCGCGGGCACTATGTAGGGTCGCTGCCATTTCGAAGCGGACAGGCACTGAACGGTTTGTCGACGCTGATCACGGCTGGTGAAATCGCGCAGCAATGATAGAGATGAGAAAGCCTGACTGTCATAATCGGGGTGACCAATCGTCTGTTGAAGAACGGACACTAAGTGATCGGATATGGGGCGCAGCGATTCCACGATTGTGTTGTATTGATTGGGATGTTGTGTAGCCGCGCGTACAGCGATCGTAGCCGCAGTTGGGCCAAGCTTAGTCCAGCGATCGCCCGGCAGTTCATGGCTGGTCGGCTGCGACCTGACTTCGGATGAGTTGCTACCAGGATCGACGGCAGCTAACAAGACTAGGGCATGGAGGTGCGAGTCGTCCGCAGCACGGGGCAGCTGAGAGCGTGTATTCTGGAACTCGATCTCAGCAGACTCAATGATTTTCCAGCACTCGACGGCAATCTCCACGGCGTAAGGCTGCAGTGCTTTGCATGCTAGCTCGACTTCCGTCAGCTCTGCTTGATGAAGTGCATAATCGAGCACAGATCGCTTGAGCTCTGGGTGTCGAGGTAGCTGCGCAAGCTGGAGTAAAAAATTCTCGCGAGTGCTGCTGCCGTCGCGGTCGAGTGCTGACTCTAGTGCTCTCTGCGCAGACGGTCCATACCGGTCGATTTCGGCTAACAATCGTGGGACCTGCGAAGTCTCGGCCACTTGTAGTCGTGAGACCAGCGAGTTGATGCTGAGCGCCTGCAAGGTAGTCTGCGCGCCCCAAGCTGCTACCAACAAGATGGCGATGGCCAAACCGATTTGTATCCATGAAAGGCGATCGCGGGCTCTTAACATTTCCGCTTCGAGGACGCCTAGTCGGTTTCGCGGAAGCAGAAACAGGGCTTGTAGCCATTCCCAGAAGCTGGGCAAAAACCTGCGTTGGCGATTATGGGACCAGTACTCCGCCTGCTGTAGGATCGTCTGCTCGACTCGGCCTCGCCAGGTTCGTTTCTGTTGTGTCGATAACCAGTCACGAATCGAGGGTACCAGGAAGTCATGTGACAGTTGATAGGTCGTGGGCTCGCTCTCCACCGTGCTGGAATCGGACCGCGTACGATCATAAGCGTCCGTCGCTGTTATTAGCTTTAGCTCGGACTCGAGGACCGTCATCAGACTCTGGAACGCATCGCGGTCAGTGTAACCACTGGCAGCGCGAAGTTCCTCCAATGATCGACGACGAGTTTTGATATCCGTACCAGTCATGGGCAACATCGACATGAGGACGGACTTCGCGGCTTCTGCATGCAGACGCTGTCTGGCTGGGGCATAGCCTACCGAAAAGGACTCACTCAGAAACTGCGATCCAATGCCGATGGATCCACCCAAGCGTTCCAACGTAGCCAGCGACCAGTCCCGCGACTTAACCATTTCGGCAAACAGCGATAATTGAACTGGTATGATCTTGTTCTGAACCACCAGGCTCTGGATCGCACCCTCGAGAAACTGCTCTTGATCGCGTGAGAGCTGTGCAGGTTTCGCAGGTAGCACACCATAGCCTCTTCCGAATTCCGTGAGCACTTTCTTGGCATGCCGCGGATCAAAGAGATCGACCATCATCGCATTTCGCCCCAGGAGCAGCGGCGATTCAGCGGCTTTCATAAATCGCGATAAGGCCAGCCAGAAGTCATCTCGAATCAGCAGCAGATATTGCACTCGGCTGCTATCGCTTTGCCGTACGGCCCGGAGCAACTCTGTTTCCATTGGCTCAGAGTTTCCATGCAACCATTGCTCGAACTGATCGATGATGATCAGCAGCTTTTTTCCAGACGGCAGTCCGCCACCGCGGCGCACCTCCATCACGATCTCCGGTAGAGTCGTCGCAGCCGTTAGATTGCAGCAGCGTTCGAGCTGACTGAGCAGATGCTTTTCCGTCAGATCGGGAGTTGCTTCCACCAGGACCGTTATCACCTCTGGCCCAAGCAGAGGAACCAGGCCTGCACGCATCAAGGAAGACTTGCCGCAACCGGTCGGTCCTGAAATCACACCCACGCGATACCATTCGCTCAGGCTCTCAGGTGTCTCTACCCAGCTCTTCCAGTGCGCAAGCGTCTCTGGAAGTCCGTCGCGATCGCGGACACCCGGTATCAGGTCCAAATAGAAATAAGAATCCCGTTGAGAGAAGGCTCGCAGTCCGCGAGGCACGACTGTTGTACTTGGTACCCTGCGCGCCGGCTCTATCACCGCTAGTGACCGGGTAAGATCATCAACAGAGGCAGCTGTACTATCGTCAGCCAGATGGTCGTTGATACGCTCCAGTTTCTGCCAATGACGCAGATCATCCCTTAAGGCTTGCATATCGTCGTAGCGTTCCGATGCCAGCCGGGACAGGAGCTTCATGCAAATGCGATTCAGTTCGTGAGGAACCGCTGAGTTCATCTGCAGGGGTGCAACTGGATCGGTGGACAGTATCTGCCGCATTACTTCTGTAGTGTTGCTACCCTGGAATGGTCGAGCAGCCGTTAAGAGTTCGTACATCACGATCCCTAAACTGAATTGGTCCGATCGGCCATCAACACGGTGGCCTTCGCGACGAATCTGCTCGGGACTCATGTAAGTTGGGGTACCCAGCAGCGCGGCGTTCTCGTCAACCGCTGACTCGGCCAGCGCCAGTCCAAAGTCCGCCACGTAGATCTTTTGGTCGTGACCAACGAGAATATTGGCTGGCTTCATATCACGGTGCACGATAGAAGCTCGATGAACGTAGTCTAGCGCTTCAGCCACGATGGATACTAACCTGGCGGTTTCATCTGGGGTGAACCGCTTGGTCTTCAACAGTTGAGCCAGGTCTTGCCCGTCAACATACTTCGAGACCACAAAGCACCGCCCATCGGTCATCATTCCAAAATCGTACACCGGAACTATGTTGGGGTGGTCCAGCCTGGCGAGCGTTCGTGCCTCCAGTAGATAAGACCGTTTGGCCGAACCACTGGCCATACGATGACGATGTGCAAGTTTGATGGCAACCAACCGATCCAGTTCTGTATCACTACCAAGATAAACTGTGCCAAACCCGCCACAGCCAAGTTGCCGAAGTATCTTGTACCTCCCAATAAATGCACCGCTGGCTTCGAATTCGCCTGGCGTTGTAACAACTGCCTGAGTGCTTCTCGATGCGTACTCAGGCAACCGAGACTCGACCAAGAACTTAGATGAAGTATCGTTAGCAGAGTCCCTAGGCGCAGAATGTTCTGGGACCGAATGACCGGGTGAAAGAAGGTCAACCAGCATGAGCACGGACCATACCTCACGAATCTCTGCCTCCATCTGAGGATGTCGATCAAGATACTCCTGGATCTGTGGTTGCTGTCCAGATTGTTGTTGCGCAACAATCTGCTCAACAATGCGATCAAGGACAGGAGATTCGCGTGCCAGCGCAACGCTTTTCCTGGGCAATTCTTGGGGATCTTGCATAGCCAAAAGCAATAACTGGCGGTGGGCCGAAAAGAGTCTGATGAGGTAGGTTCAAGTCTATCAGCACGTGGGGCGTGCACATCGGGATTTGGGCACCTATCGTAACACAAACGGATCATGCTTCCAAAGTAAAATCGAAGCCAACACAGTCGGACATAATTGATACCAACTATGTTGCAACGCAAGCCTCCTGCACCCCCAGCCATTACTTGCTAATGCCCCAAAATAGTATGGTACTAGCTCACGCTGTGTCGTGTCGAATATCGCAAAATAGCCATCACAAAACAGCGTGCACCACGATCAAGTACTGTAATTTGGGATCAAGTTGGATCGGATACTCGCCATTCCATAGGCTTGGGCCAGCCGTCGAACCGAGAAGCCAGCGATAAAAATGACCAATGAAGATCACCGGTTGGGTGACTTTCTCAAGTATGTCTGCCAACTGGTCAAGTTTCATACAGCCCACCCTTCCTTAGTCTACTGAGTCGGATCTCAGCGGGCGCAGGTATTGATTCGGCACATTCTTGAGCTCGTAATGCATTCCGTACCGATATTGGATGATCGTTTGCACGATCTTTGAAATGGTAGCTTCGTCGCGGTGCATTTGCGGCAACAGTCCCATCATGGCGTACGGTGAAGCGTTGTGAGACGAGCGAAGGATCTGCCTCAATCAACGCGCTAAGAGCCTCGGCGTCATCAAGCAATACCGTCAGTATCGCCGCGTGATCATATTTCAGTCCGTGGTCAACGAATGCTCGCACGCATTGCTTGAATGTCGGGCCTCTCCCATATTCGCTGACTAGTTCGTGAAAGAGCGGTTCATTCCGAAAAATCACATTTGGATCGACTCCGTTTTGAAAACACACTTTGATCGCGCCCACGTCATGAATTTCAATGTCTTCAATCACCTTAGCCATGTAATCCATAGTTGATTCTCGAGTGGTGTTAAAAGGATAAATAAGCACGTGTCCACGTGCTTGGATCCACTGCCGAATTAGCCTTCAGCAAGCTCTGGGGGCACCGAGCAAAGTGCGAAGCGTGGAAATCTCAATTGGTTTAACAACGTGGTGATCAAACCCGGCTTCTTGGGATCGTGCGCGATCTTCTTCTTGGCCCCAGCCGGTAAGTGCAACGATGGTTACGGTTGCCGACCAAGATTGCTCGCGCATTCGCCTGCAGGTCTCGTAACCATCCATCAACGGCATACCTAAATCCAATAGTATTACGCTTGGTCGAAACGAATTAGCACACTCTAGTGCCGCCTGGCCAGAATGTGCCGTCATTACTTCGTGGTGATACAGCTTGCAGATTAATGCAAGTGACTCTGCAGCATCACGATTGTCATCAACAACCAGAATTCGATGCTTTACGAGTTCGCTTGCACTTGCGGAATCTTCGATGCCTTCAGGCAAAATCGCTTTACTTGTCAGCGGCAAACGCACTTCGAATTGGCTACCCAGGTTGACACCAGCACTGCGCGCAACAATTCGGCCTCCCAGCAGCTCTACTATCGCTTTGGCCAATGCCAAGCCGATGCCCAGCCCACCGCGTGATTCATCCGCGTCTTGCCCATCTACTTGGATAAATATGTCGAATACCCGCTCAATCATGTGGCTGGGAATTCCATTCCCGTTGTCCGTGACCGTGACAACTACTGCACCTTGATCCTTAGCGGTACTTATCAATATGGTTCCGCCAGCGGGAGTATACTTTGCTGCATTGGTCAATAGGTTGATGAACACCTGCGTTAGACGCGAGCTGTCTACCTCGACCAGAAAACGCTCGGTCGCCAGAGCGAGGTTCAATGTGTGATGCTTTTCGTCGACAATTGCCCGCGCAGCTTCGATGGCTTCAGTAATTATCCCGTGTACATCCACGACCTGGCTTTTGATCACGAGCTTACCAAGCGAGATACGATTCACATCCAGTAAATCGTCGACCATGCGAATCATTCGGTGCAGTTGCCGTTGCGTGATTCCTTGGGCAAAGTTGCGTTCGTCTGCCCCTGCTGCCTCAAGCACCATCAATTGCAGGCTGCTTTGAATCGCAGCGATGGGGTTTCTCAATTCGTGAGCCAGCGTTGCCAGAAACTGGTTCTTTCGGATGTCTGCTTGTTTTAGTCTATTCTCGCTGGCTGCCAACTCCGCAGTCCTAGTCTTTACGCGTTCTTCTAGTCTTACATTGAGTTCGGCAAGGCTATCAAGGGCGTTCTTGTACTGTAGCGACAACGCCGCAACCAATACGGACGAAATGGCCGTGATGGACAGAAAACACTGCAAAACAATAGTGTGCGTTTTTAAATCCTCTGGACTGCGCTCAAGGGGCATTTGGGTAACTGACACGGCGGTTTCGATCAGCACTAAGGCGATTGCTATTGACGCTCCAGTTAACTGGAAGCGCAGGGCAACCCACAAGGCAAAGGGCAGTACGAAGTAAATCGTGGGCAGATAATCGTACAGGCCCAACGCGCAAACCACTGCGAGGAAAGTTAGTACCAACCATGCCTCAAGATGCCTAAGAATTGAGAATTTCTTTCTCTGCTGCCATTCGGTAATTAGAGCGATGGTTACCGGCGCTACGGCGAGAAAGCCCGTTGCATCCCCCAGCCAAGCTAGCGGGAATGCAGTGCTAAACGTATGCTTCCCAATCAAAGCGTCCGTGGAAGCGATAATCAGTGCGCCGGCCAGCGGTGATAGGAGGGCCCCGACAACGATCGCGACAATGGAACCTTTGATCGACTGGAACGCTTGATTTGAACCTACCAGCCAAGTCGTCAAAGAAGCAGTGATGGACGCTTCGATTGCGTTTGCCAAAAAGTAGACCAGTGCAAATTGAATCGGGTTATGGAACCAGATCCAATTGCATGTCATTTCTGCTGCAAATGCAGTAAGCAACCACCAGTGCCAAATTCTACTTCCCGACTTCAACAGTACACCGGTCAGGAGACCTGCTGGTGGCCAGATTGTAATGGCCACTCCCGGGATGATCGCCAGCCCCTGCCCTAACCCTCCAGCAGTGACATACGCCAGGAAGAAGACAATCAAATACGGAACTTTGGATCGGAATGTCGGCGGCGGAGACGATAGACTTTCGGAGGCAAGCTCTGGCATCAGCCCTTGGCCGTCGGTTAACTCGGGTTTCGGAGCATTCATTCGCGGACCTGAACTTGACGAACTTTCGCGATTGACTTAGCGCGGGATTAAAGGCCGAACCCCAGAAGGCCTTGTTAGTGAACAAAGTTCGGAGCCGGCACATTCTACACTCCGTCGACTCTGAAGGTTTCGTGCGTGCAATCACAATTGGCACGTTGGATGACGCCATGCAAATGCTGTCGCCGATGCTTGGCTAGCTGAAAACGCGCTTCCGCCGAAGTGGGATTGGCGAGGAACTCTGATAGTCGCTGACAGTCTGGACAGCTGCACGGCAGTTCGCCTCCAACTCATGGACTTGCGAAACAAGCTCACGCAGCCTCGAGTGAATTCCTAAAAATTCGTGAATTCTTGCATCCAGTTGCCTTCTGTCTACGAAATCGTTGGCAAGTATCGATCATGGCTTTCGAATTTTCAATGGATAGGGAGAAGACGATGAGAATGGGGATTTGTCGCGCGTTGGCTCTGGCTACGGCCGTGGGTTGGGCCACTGTTTGTCAGGCAGCTGATATTGTGGAGACGGCGGTCAAAGCCGGCCAGTTCAAAACTTTGGCGACAGCGTTGGCTTCAGCTGAATTGGTCGACACGCTCAAAGGCAAAGGGCCGTTCACTGTGTTTGCGCCCACCGATGAAGCCTTTGCCAAGCTGCCTCCAGAAACGGTAGCCGATCTACTCAAGCCAGAGAACCGCCGGAAACTGGTCGCCATCTTGACCTACCACGTCGTCCCAGGGAAAGTCACTGCCAAAGAAGTGGTGAAACTGCGCGGTGCGGTGACTGTCAACGGACAACGCGTGGATATTCAGACTGATAAAGACGGCGTCAAGGTTGACACGGCGAAGGTGCTAACCGCGGATATCATGTGCGATAACGGAGTGATCCATGTCATCGATTCGGTGATCCTGCCCGCCACCCAAACCATTCCCGAAACCGCGAAGGCCGCAGGCAAGTTCGAAACGCTGCTGGCCGCAGCCAAGGCTGCTGGGCTGGCCGAAGTATTGGCTGGCGAAGGTCCATTTACCGTATTTGCTCCCACCGATGAAGCCTTTGCGAAACTACCCGGCGGAACCGTCGAGTCATTGCTCAAGCCCGAGAACAAAGGCAAGCTGGTCGATATTCTCAAGTACCACGTCGTCGCGGGCCGCGTCTATTCCGAGCAGGTACTCGCCAGCAAGACAGTGAAGACACTGCAAGGAGCAAGCGCCAACGTGGCCATCCAAGATAGTGCCCCAACGATCCAGGGAGCCAAGATCTTAGCCACCGATGTCGACGCCTCCAACGGCGTTATCCATATCATCGACAGCGTCATCATGCCGCCCGCCAAGGGAGCACAGGTACAACGTAAGTTGGCAGATGCCATAGCCCAGGGTGCACCGCTGTACAACGCCGGCCACCACTCCGCGTGCGCCACCGTCTACAGCAATACCATGCACGAGTTGATGTCAACTTCGCTGCCAGCTGGCGTGAGGTCGCACATGTCCAGCGTGATTCGACAGGCTAGCCATACCCAATGTCCCACCGAGCAAGCGTGGATTCTGCGTCGGGGCATTGATCAAATGTTCGCGCAGCTCGAAACTCATCAATAGTTCAAAAGTGATCGTCAAAGAGTTGCTTCTGGAGACTCGGTGCCCCAAACTAAGGGCACCGAGTTGTATGCATTCTTAGCTGCTGCAGGTGTTATGGACGATTCAGCTTATAGTCAACCGTCAGCGGATGCTTTCGCAGGAGCTCCTCTCCTACCGCAAATTGCGGCTGGGGATGTGTCTGCCGTGAATCGCTTTGTCGAGAGATACGGTGGACTGATCTGGTCACTGGCGCGTCGTATGACCAGAACTTCGCACGATGCAGAAGATGTTGTCCAAGAGATCTTTATCGATCTGTGGAAGAATGCCAGCTCCTTTCAACCCGATCGCGGTAGTGAAGTTACCTTTGTATCCATCATCGCCAGGCGTAGACTGGTCGATCGTATTCGCAAGCAAGCAGCGACGGTACAGGTTATGGAGCTGAGCGATCAAACAGTTCTGCAAACTGTGGCCAGTAGTTCCAATTCACTCGAGCTAGCCGATGAACTCACGAAGGTGCGCAGCTGCATGGAGCAGCTCACCGCGCACGCGCAGAGCGTACTGAAGTTGATTCTCCATGAAGGCATGTCGCATCAAGAAGTCTCAACGTCACTGTGCATGCCTCTGGGTAGTGTCAAATCATTTGCGCGACGAGGGTTGCTGGCACTTCGCGACTGCGTTAAACGACCGCTAACCACTTCGCTGCAGGAGGCACAATAGTGAAGCCTTCAAGAGAGTCTGAATTAGAAGAATACCTGGCAGGCTTTGTATTGGGTGAGCTATCTGAAGATGAGTTCGCACAGCTGGGCAATGTAACCGACTCCGCAAGTGCCGGTATGGTGAAGGATTTGGAAAGAATCGCCGCGCTAGCCACATTGTCTGGGGCAGACCTTAGTGAGACCATGCCTGACAAGCTGCGTCTGGCCATAACTGCCGCCGGCCGAGCTCACGTATCGGCCAACAGCTCAGCGTCGCAGGCAGAGGTGGTACCGCGCGCCATTTATCGCGCCGCGCGGTTGCGCGAAAGGCTGGCGTGGCTGGCTTGCCTGGCTGCCTCGGTGATGGCGCTGATAGCCTGGCGAAACTCCAATCAGCACACTCTGCCCGGTGACAACCCAGCGGGCACGCGGCAAAGGCTGATCGCTTCGGCACAGGACCTCATTCAAACAGGGTGGACTGAGGGCAAGACTCCGCTACCGACGAAGGTGACGGGTGATGTAGTGTGGAGCAATTCCGCGCAGAGTGGATACATGAGATTTGTCGATATGCCAATCAATGATCCGAGGCTTGAGCAATATCAACTGTGGATCATCGATCCATCTCGGGACGACGAACCGATCGACGGCGGCGTATTCAATATTACTTCGCAGGGAGAATCGATCATACCCATCCAAGCCAAGCTGGCTGTGGGACAACCCAAAGCCTTCGCCGTAACCATCGAGAAACCCGGCGGAGTAGTCGTATCGACGCAGGATCGCTTACCTCTCCTGGCAATGGTGCCATAACGGTTTACCGCTGCTGGCGGGGGCTATGGTGATGTTGGTATGTGGGGTAGTGGAACTCAGTTGGCGCAACCTCACTTTTCTTGTGCCGGCCTGCGCGCATTAGTTATAATCGGGCGACCGAGTTTGATTCGCCCGAGGATTCGTACCGATGAAAGACCACTGCAAGTGGCTAAGTGGAAAGCTTAAATTCCGTTCGCGCCGGCCTAAGCCAGTTTTGGGCTTTGAACAGTTTGAGACTCGCCGATTGCTGGCCAATGATGTCCGTCTGGTCCAGGACATCAACCCGCAGAACGACTTGACTAGTCTTCCAATGAGTGACTTTGTTCAAGTTGGATCGTGGGTCTATTTCTCCGCAGAGACCGTGGAGTACGGAAAAGAGTTGTGGCGAACCGATGGAACACCGTCCGGCACCGAATTGGTGAAAGATATCTATCTTGGACAACCCTCTTCATACCTGAGCGACTTGGTCAACGTAAACGGCACGTTGTTCTTTAGGGCCAACGATGGAAAAAGCGGCGCCGAGTTATGGAAGAGCGACGGCACGCCCGACGGTACGGTCATGGTCAACGATATCCGCGTTGGTGAGGGCGGTTCGTCACCTTCGGGGCTCTTTGTACTGGGCGACGCATTATTCTTTTCAGCCACGCCTGCTTCCGGCTCCACCGTTTCGTACGTGATCGAAAGTATCGGTCAACCGCCCCGGCAGTTTAGTGACGGCATTCTGAGCAACGCTTTGGTGGTCAACGGCCAGGCGTTCTTGTCCACGCAACCAGTTGGCTTATCCGATTTTAACTCTCGCTTGTTCACTTCTAACGGAACGCTGGCAGGTACCACTCTTGTTAAGACCATTTCTGGGGCACTCAGCGATTTCGTAACTGCCGACGGAAAGTTGTTCTTTCAAAATCAGCTCAACATTTTTATACGAGAATTGTGGAGAAGCGATGGCACGGCTGCTGGAACCACTGCTTCCATGCCGTTGACCGCAGAAGTCGATTTCCGCAGCTACGGTGGTCTTCTCTATTTCAGCAATACGGATCCTGCCAACGGAGAAGAATTGTGGAAGACCGATGGGACTGTGGCTGGTTCGTCACTGGTTAAAGACATTAATCCAGGAGTTGATAGCTCGTCTCCACAATTCGTCGGCGAATTTGGAAACGAGATGTTCCTGCGCGTTGCTAAACCCAGCGGAGGCTTTGCACTCTGGAAGTCCAATGGGACAAGCACCGGGACCGTCTTGGTAAAAGATGCAGACGGTTTCGACGTTACAAGTCTAGGCAGCTCGGCTGTGTTCAGGGGTGCTGAATCCAATCAAAATTTCGAATTGTGGCGAACGGATGGAACGACTACCGGCACTTCCCTGCTGAAAGAGTTTTTGCCCGGTTCGAATGCCGGGCTGGAAAATATCTATCCAGCCCTTGGAAAATCACTGTTGACAGTAAATGACGATGTTGGTCCCAGTCCGGTGCAGAGCAACTCGACACAATTGTGGCTCAGCGATGGGACAGTCGCCGGAACTATTTTCCTGAAAGACTTCGAGCGTCCCTCGAGTTCTAATCCATCATCATTGATCAATGTTAATGGCATACTCTATTTCACGGCCGACGATGGCAACCATGGCAAAGAACTCTGGCGCTCCGATGGGACCGCTGCTGGCACTTTCGTAATCGACATTCGACCCGGTAACGGTAGTTCGTATCCACATGCGCTTACTGAGTCGAATGGAAGTCTGTTCTTCTTCGCCAACGATGGAACGCATGGTTTCGAACTATGGCGATCCGACGGCACCATTGCAGGCACGCAGCTAGTCAGGGACGCCAATCCGAATAATTCAACTGCCAGCTACAACGCTTTTGCCCTGGGCGAGTTGGTTAACCTCGGTGGGCAACTGTATTTCGCGAGCAGCGATGGCGTCACGGGCGGCGAGCTCTGGCGCAGCGATGGAACGGCCAGCGGAACCAATCTGGCAGTCGACATCTTCCCCGGTTCGCAGTCTTCTAATCCCAGCAAGTTGACCGTGGTGGGCTCGAGGCTCTTTTTCCGCGCACGCGGAGCGACTCAGCAAGGCTACGAAGTGTGGAGGAGCGATGGTACTGCAGCCGGCACAGCCATGGTTATCGATCTGACCGCTGGTCCATCTTCGACATTGATAACTACGGTCGCAGAGTTCAATGGCAAGTTTCTGTTCCAACATGGAACAGAACTTTACTACACCGATGGTACGGCAAGTGGAACCGGCGCGTTTGACATCAATTTCAGAGGCGAACTGGCCAATGTAAATGGAACTCTATACTTCGGATTATCTACCTCAAGGGCACCCAATACAGGTGTTGAACTGTGGAAGACCGACGGCACGGTTCAAGGGATGACGCTGGTCAAAGACATCGTTCCGGGTGGTGCCAGCAGCAATCCGTTCCGACTGACCAATGTCAATGGGCAACTCTACTTCTTTACCGATAGTGCTGCTGCACAGAAGGGATTGTGGACCAGCGACGGAACTGCCACAGGTACGCGCATGGTAAAGCAGTTGACGACCGATGCGAGTTTTTACTTCTTGCGGGCGAAGCTTGCCAATCTTAATGGCAGCGTGTACTTCACCGCTAGCCAGACCGCGCTCTGGTCCACAGATGGAACGACTCAAGGCACGCAACCAGTTGTCGATCCCAGCGGTCGCGCGGCTCCAGTTGTGACATCGGACCTGGTTGAAATCGGTGGGACAATTTACTTTGGTGGGCTTAATAACGACGTAGGTAGCGAACTCTTTGCACTGGTAGCCAGCGATTATGGCGATGCACCGTTTGGAACTCGACTTGCCGATAACGGCGCACGACATCTGGGCTTTGGACCGATACTGGGCCTGAGTCGGGACACTGGTGAACCAGATGGCATGCCTACTGCGGAAGCCAACGGTGATGACACGTCGGGCAACGACGACGAGGACGGTTGGTCAAGCGTCACCAATCTGGAGAGTGGCACCAACTATACCCTGACAACATTGATTAGCAACGCCACCGCTCAAACGCGTTTGTACGCGTGGATCGATTGGAATCAAGATGGTGATTGGCAAGATGCCGGTGAACATGTCGTCGCTGGAGCATCGGTCGTCTCAGGTACGAATCAACACAGCTTTGCGGTTCCTAGTAGTGCCAAGGCCGGCAAAACATTCGCGCGCTTGAGAATTGCGAACGAATCCGGACTAACTCCGCTTGGACCAGCTGCGACTGGCGAAGTCGAAGACTATGCGCTGGAAGTCTCTGCCAATTCCATTGTTGACCTGACCAGCGCCAGCAGCACTAACTTGACAATCAAGCGCAGCGGCTCGGATATAGTCGTGATCGACAACACCACGCAAAGTAACTTGCTCGTCAGTTCACTTGCTTCCACAAATTCAGTGTTGATCCTTGGCTCGGATAGCGGGTCGGATACGATCCTCGTAGATTATGCCAGTGGAGGTTTCTTCTCGTTGCCTGGCGGGCTCCAACTGCGGGCTCAGGGCGGGAGCGACTCGGTTAGCGTACTAGGATTTGGTAATACAGACGGAACCTACAGCCAACACGATTCAGTGCGGCGCTTTGATACTTTCGACGGCGCGCCGTTCAGCACGGTAACGATGGCTGACTTTGAAACGCTGGCCTTCAAAGCTTATGGGAAGGTTAATTTCGCTTCCAGCTTTGACATCGGTGCCGCTGATATCTCGATCGAGGCCGTATTGCCATTGGAGCTGCCACTGAGTTCATCAATTGATGGCGGAACACTCACGGCGCGTCAGATCAACTTGGGTGCAGGCGCACAACTGAGTGGCCACGGGTCCATTCACGGTGAGTTTAGTGGTGCTGCCGACTCGCTAGTTTCTCTCGATGGTGATCTGACAGTAGGTGATGCGTCGTCCAGCGTCGGGTTCGTATCACACGGCACGACAGATATCGGCCCACATACATTAACTGTGCTGGATGAAGACGAGGCAGTCCCAGGCAGCCTGACCAAACTGGGTGTCGACGCAGCTCCCGGTAACCTGATTGCCGCCCAAGGACTTACAATACTCGATTCCTACGTGGTCACCGGATTCGGAGTCATTCAGACACCCAATACCGACAATAACCCGATACGCAACCTCGGCAAGCTGGCAGGTCAAAGCAGCTCGCGGCCGCTGACCGTGGCTGGTTACCTGGTTGGAGATGGACTGCTGGAACGAGTCGAGATAACTGGCACATACGCGCCCATTGCCGGACCTGCAACCTCGGTAAACAGTGACACCGAGTATGTAGGAACGTTGATCGCGGATATCGGTGGAACAACTGCGGGCGCGCAGCATGATCAATATCACGACCTCGGAACGGCAACTCTGGGCGGTCAACTAGTTGTAAAATCTCTGGACGGCTATGTGCCTACAAGTGATGTGCCCTACGAGATCATTACAGCCTCATCCGCAGTGACTGGGACGTTCACAAGCCTGGTCGCCCCCACACCGCCCGTCGGCAAAAGCTGGAAGCTCATCTACGGTGACAAGTCCGTACAACTGGCACTGACCGAGTTAACATTGACCATCGATCCTGCGGAGATCAGCGAAGTTGGGGGCATCGCACGCGCAAGTCTAAGACGGGCCGGGTCCGATAGCCAATCAAAAGTAGTGGTTAACCTATCAACCAATGACTCTAGCGAAGTTAGCTTGCCCGCATCAGTTACGCTGGAAGCCGGACAAATCGAAGCTCTCTTCGACATCACCGCCATCGACGACGCTGTGTTGGATGGAACGCAAACTGTCGTCATCATGGCCAGCGCGGTTGACTATCCAGCAGCAACCGCAGAGCTCCGCGTGCTGGACTACGAATCGCTGTCGGTCAGCATCGAGCCCCAGGAGATAAGCGAGTTTGGTGGTAGTGCTATCGGTACACTCACTCGTAGCAATACCGACAACAGTTCACCACTGTTGGTACGCTTGTTAAGTCAGGATACAACTGAAGCCAGTGTGCCTGCGGAAGTCGTGATACCGGCAGGCCAGTCATCGACAACCTTTACCATCACGGCGGTGGACGATGACCTGCTGGACGGTCAACGTTTCTCGTCGATTCTCGCCTCGGCTGACGGATATGTATCGGGCGACGCGATGGTCTTCGTCCAAGACTTTGAAACTTTAAGCATCACGTTCGACCCCAGTGTGATTCGCGAAGACAACCAGGAAGCCACCGCGACAATCACGCGATCCAATACTGATATCGAGAATCCCGTCGTGGTAGAACTCACGAATTTGGATGCCAGTGAGTTAAGCATTCCGATGTCGGTCACCATTCCCGCCTTCCAATCATCGGCGACCTTTACGGTTACGAGCATTGACGATAGCTTGCTCGACGGCCCCCAAACTGTCACGATCATTGCCAACGCAGTGAACTATGTCCCACACGGATCGCAAATTACTGTGACGGATGCTGAATTCTTGTCGCTGTCGCTCTCAAGTGGAAAAGCCAACGAGAATAGTCAAACAGTTACTGCCACCGTATCTCGCAGTAACACAGACATCGGTAGTTCGTTGACTGTCACACTCACCAGTTCGGATGTAACGGAAGCCACCGTGCCGACCACGGTTGTCATTCCCTCTGGACAAAGCAGCGCCGCGTTTTCTGTTACCACGATTGATGATGCCTTGTTAGACGGTTCACAGAGCGTGAGCATTAGTGTCAGTGCCACAGGCTACGTGGGGGACACTCAAACGTTTACCGTGAATGATGTCGAGAACCTCGAGCTCACGTTCGATAGTACCTCGATCAGTGAGCAAAATGGATCGGCCGTCGGTACCGTCCGTCGCAGTAACATCGACCTGCAGCAGCCGCTGGTGGTCAATCTCTCGCTGTCCGATACGACAGAAGCCAACATTCCCACGAGCGTCACCATCCCTGCAGGCGCGAGTTCAGCGACCTTTACGCTGAATTCCGTCGATGATGCACTATTGGATGGCGAACAAGTTGCGGTCGTGACGGCTAGCGCCGTTGGCTATTCTTCGTCAAACGCCTCAATTGCAGTAAGTGACTACGAGATCGTTCAAGTTACGCTCTCGCCCAACCAAATGTCGGAGAATTCCGGAACTCTCATTGGCACGGTTACTCGGAGCAACACCGACAGCAGCCTGGCACTCGTGGTAACGCTTGCCAGCAGCGACACGAGCGAAGCCACGGTACCGGCATCGGTTACGATTCCTGCTGGTCAGGCCGCCGTTTCCTTCACCGTCAACGGCGTTGATGATTCGCTGCTTGATGGTAGTCAGCAGGTAACAATTGCGGCTACGGCGGCTGGATACGTGGGTAGCGACGCAAGCATCGAGGTTAGCGACCATGAGACACTTGTTGTCTCGGTCGCCCCCGGGGCGATCAGTGAAATTGACGGAGTTGCCACAGGCACTGTTACCCGTAGCAATGTCGACTTGGATCAACCTGTTACCGTTCAACTCTTCATAGACGATCCCACAGAAGCAACCGCACCGACCAGCGTTGTGATACCTGCTGGTCGAGCGTCGGTGACGTTTGCGATTACAGGGGTCGATGATTCGTTGCTTGATGGCACGCAAGCGGTATCGCTTCGGGGCACGAGTGTTGGCTACGTCGATGGCGCGACCACTTTCAATATCCTCGACTCTGAATCGCTGTCAGTGATCTTTAGTGCAAGTTCGATGAGTGAGTTTAGTGGATCGCTCGAAGCGACGGTAACCCGTAGTAACACCGACATCGATTCAGTGCTACTGGTAAATGTTTCCGGCGGTGATGAGAGCGAGTTGACATTCCCTGGGCTAATTCAAATTGCCGCTGGCCAGACCTTGGCCAAGTTCACCATTACTTCTCGTGATGATGATTTGCTCGACGGTCCGCAACTAGTTAGCCTCACTGTTTCCGCTACGGGCTATAGGTCGAGCTCGGGTCAGGTTACCGTAACGGACTACGAGTACCTGACCTTTACTCCGGCTGAAGCGTCGGTGGCGGAAGACCGCGGTCAAATGACCGCCATCGTAAAGCGCAGCAACACCGATATGGCGGCTCCTCTGGTATTCACGCTCACCAGCAGTGACACGACTGAAGTCACCGTGCCGCCGACACTCACTATTCCAGCCGGGCAAAGCGAAGTCGCCTTTACCATTAACGTGATTGACGATGCGATTCTCGATGGTTCTCAACAACTCACCATCACCGCGCGGGCTGCAGGCTATGTCGACTTTCCTTATAGCTTTGTGGTGACTGATGCAGAATCGTTGGAGCTGGAATTAGGCGGCGCGTTGACTCCCGAGCAAGGCGGTGGCGCAGCGGCAACCGTCACACGCAGCAACACTAACATCGATCAGGACTTAGTTGTCTTTATCCACATCTCCGACAAGACTCAGGCCGCTGCACCCACGTCCTTTACCATTCCGGCTGGCCAATCGGTCGGCTACTTCCTGATCGATGCTGTCGACGATGATTTGCTCGATGGTACGCAACGCGTAACGATTACAGTAACAAGTCCTGGTTATGTCGGTTCGTCGCAATTCCTGGATATCACCGACGTCGAATACCTGTACATCGAGGCTGCACCCAGCATCATCAGCGAAAATGATGGCTCGACGATGGCCACGGTCACACGTGGAAACAGCGACGTTGATCAACCTCTGACGGTCGAAGTCGGTGTCAATGCGCTTCACAAAGTTGTCGTACCTACGACGATCGTGATCCCAGCCGGTCAGCGCTCGACGACGTTCCCGGTCACTGCGGTAGACGACCAGGAGCTGTTTGTTTTTCCAATAATACGTTTGCAAGTAACGGCGCCCGGTTACCAGTTCGGGGCTGGCTTCTTCACGATTACCGATTACGAAACTCTGTCGCTTACGCTGGGCAGTTCCGAAGTATCCGAAGCAACTGGGTCGGTGATGGCAACGGTCACGCGCAACAACACCAACATCGAGCAACCCATTACCGTCAATGTAAGTAGCAGTAACGCCAGTACCGCACGCCCTCCCGCGACGGTCGTTATACCTGCGGGCGAGAAGTCCGTCAGTTTTTCGATAGACATTTTGGATAACAATTTGTTAGACGGAGATCGAGTCGCTCGAATCGCCGTCAGCTCTGCGGGATACATCCCAGGAGCGGAAGTCGATTTGACCATCACGGATGTTGAACGACTCACACTCAGCCTGGCTGCAACGCAGATCAGCGAAAAGAACGGCCAGACCACCGCCACTGTCTCGCGCGGTAACTCGGCTTTCGACCAGGCAATCATCGTTCAATTAAGCGGTAGCGATGCCAGTGAAGCGACCTTGCCCTCGAGTATTGTCATACCTGCTGGACAACAGTCCGTCAGCTTTACGATTGATGCTGTGGATGACGAGCTGCTCGATGGCTCCCAGGCACTATCGATTATTGCTAGGGCGGCTGGTTTTATTGAGAACGTTGCCAGCCTGTCCGTGACAGACTTTGAGGAACTGTCCATTGCCCCGCTGGCAGCGGTTGCTGAGAATGACGGGTTCGGTAATCTGATCGTGACACTCAGTAACACCGATACGCAGGTTGGTCGGACGTTGTTTTTGACCAGCAGCGCTCCAGCAGTTATCTCGGTTCCCAATAGCGTTGAGCTGTCAGCCGGATTCAACCGGTTTTCGATCGGTTATACGATTTTGGATGACAACTTGTTGGAGGGCACACAGCAAGCCACGATAACCATTGCCTCACCTGGCTACGAAAGCACCTCGGCTGTTGTAACAGTGCTTGACTACGAAACATTGTCCGTTGCCATAGACCGCGCTATCATGCTTGAGAAAGATGGGTCGGCCATTGGCACGGTGACCCGCGGCAACGTCGATATAAGTCTGCCCCTGATCGTTCAACTGATCAGCGAGGATATCACTGAGTTAAGCGTACCGCCACAGGTCACCATCCCTGGCGGTCAGTCATCGATTGACTTTACGATTTCATCAGTTGACGACACACTGCTCGACGGGCAACAAGAGGTTCGAATCCACGCACAAGCTGTAGGTTACGTCGACGGAACTGACAGTATCGGGGTTGTCGACTTCGAGCAGTTAAGTCTGCACTTCAGCGTGAGTGCAATTAACGAACGCGACGGAGTGGCCACCTGGCAAGTCATCCGTGATAACACGGATATCAGCCAACCTCTGACAGTAGAACTTCAAAGCACAGATGTGACCGAAGCGACCGTTCCTGCGAGCGTTACCATACCGGCCGGGCGACAATCAGCCAGCTTTATGATTTCCGCCGTTGACGACTTGTTGCTCGATGGTGATCAAGGTGCAGAGATTGTGGCCCGCGCCCAGGGCTATGTCGATGCCAGGCGCACGATCACGATTACCGATAACGAGCGTGCGTTTCCATGGCAGAACCCGCGCAATTCATTGGATGTAAACGATGATGGGTTTGTAACTGCACTGGACGCCCTGCTCGTCGTCAATGCCCTCAATACGAATTTCCAGTTACCTGCGCAGTTGCCCGAACCCTTCGATCCAGTCCGCTACCTGGACGTAAACGCCAACGGCAGCGTGACACCAATCGACGCGCTATTGGTTATCAACGAGCTTAACCGACCGCGAAGCGGCGAAGGCGAGTCGGATGATAGCTTGGTCGACATGCTGAGCCAGGAGTGGCAGCGCTTGAGAAAACGCCAGCACTAGGCGCGTGGACACATCCAGCTTCATTCGCATGGATGACTCCCTCCTGCGGTCGCCTTGCCTTGGGTTTGGAGGTAGGATAGGTCTCATGATTTGCCTGTTCGCCCGTAAGTTAGGAATTGTGAAAGAAAGCGATGGGTCGCAGAAAACGCAAGTTTAGTACGGCTGTTGAGAAAGCTCTTCGCAAACTAAAGCAAATGCAAGCCCAGGGCTTGGTCGTCGGTGACCAGTTTGCACATGATGAACACGAGTCATCGCTCACCAGCGCGACAACCCAAAGCGTAGTTACCCCCAATCTGCCTTCGCCCCAGCCAAAGTCAGTATCGAAGCCTGAGCCCAGTCGTTTGAGCCCGCCGGCTCTCGAACGGGCTACCCTCTGGCGGAAGGAGTACTTTTTGCTACGCGATCGCTTTCCCAGCGAGGCGCGTAACAGAATGTCGCTACGCAATTCAGGCTTTCGCATAACTGCGTTTTACGCTGACGGCACCATCACCGGTACATACTCCGACCAGGCTCAAGCATTCAACGTCTTCGCCAGTTTGAAAAACCCTTCCATCGGCTGCAGTTGTCGCCAGTCCCAAGGACGTTTTGTTTGCGAACATAACTGGGGCTTTGTGGAAAAAGTTCTCGCAGAACTAGGCACCAACGGCGAGTTGGTCGCACGCATTAACGCCGGCCAGTTTTCCGAAGGCAGTTTCGACATTTCCAACTTTCAGTTTGACGAAACCAATGATCGCCTGCATAACCTAACTAACTTCTTAGATGTCAAGCCGCTCGACTCGGACATTGCCCTACCGCCAATCGAAACGGTCCAACGCGAGCGCATTGGCTGGCAAGTTGGCCTGAACCCAGACATCAGCCTGGCTTTGATAGTCCAGGGTATGAGCAAGCGGGGCGATCGCTGGAAGAAGGGGCGTACAACTTCATTACAGTTACTCGATTCTGCGGTAGAACGTACCGCCGCCGACCTGGCGGTGCTGCGAATCCTCGGTCAGAACGCCAGCTGGAACTCGACGATCCAATCCCAAGCTGTGGAAGCCCTGCTTTGCCTGATTGGACAGCCGAACGTCATTGTCGATTCCGACGAGTATGAGGTGCTAGCAGGAAATGCCGTTCTAAAGCTAATTGAAGTCAATGGCGCTTGGAGCGTCGAATTATTCGAAACGGCGACTCCTTCGGCAGACTTAAAGATCAAGTTTGGACGCGATGGAGTCGTGTCAATCGATTCCGTAAAACAACAATTGTATGTCACGCGACTAGCGAACTCCCAAGTGCGTTGTATGCAGGCACTCATCGCAATCCCGCCTGTGCGTAAACCACACCACGTGCAGACTTTCATCAACCGCTGCCAACAACTCCAGTCGCTCGCCAATATTATCCTGCCTGAGAAATTTGGTCACACCATCGAAGAGCCTGTTGTGCCAGTATTTTTACTGCGCTATCGGCCTGAGGGATTCCTCGAATATGGCATTCGGCTGCGCGACTCACAAGGCAAACTTCATATGCCTGGCGAAGGCACGATGATTTTTTCGACCGTGGAGAATGAGCAACCCATTCAACACACACGTTCTGCCGCCCACGAACGGGCCGTCGCTCAACAGCTTCAAACCGAATTTGGTCTTGAGCGAGGCACAATCCATGGACGCGTTTCCTTCGAGCAAGGCCTGCAGTTGATCGAACAACTGGAGCGGCGGTCGGGTGAAATCGAAGTCCTATGGGACGAACACACTGAGACGCCCATGCGTTCGCTGGGTACGCTGACAAACAAGAATTTGCGCGTATCTATTTCTAAAAAACGTGATTGGTTCCAGTTGAATGGCCGCTGCGAACTGGATGGTGGTAATATCGATTTAAGTGAGCTGATCAATTCGCTCAGCAGTTCGGAAACCGAGAGCGTGGGTGACTATGTAAAGATTGGCGATCATGGTTGGGCCAAGATTTCTGAAGAGTTGAAAGAGGGTCTGCAAAAGCTGGCGGATGCAGTCAATGTCGAACGCGGTCAAATGAAGTTCGACCGCACCGCGGCCATCGCGATGCGCGAGCTTGGAGAGAGCGTGACGGTTGATGCCTCACAAGCCTGGCAACAATGCCTCGAGCGATTAGCTCATGCAGAAGCTCTCGAACCTGAAGTGCCCCAGGCTTTGAACGCGGAACTTCGCGACTATCAGGCGGATGGTTTTAAGTGGTTGAGGCGATTGTCTGAATGGGGCGTCGGTGGTGTCCTGGCCGATGACATGGGACTGGGCAAGACAGTTCAAACATTGGCCGTACTAGTCGATCGCGCCCCGGGTGGTCCGTCACTTGTAATTGCTCCCACCAGTGTTGGCTTCAATTGGCTCCGCGAGATTCAGCGCTTCGCGCCACAAC
This sequence comes from Rania fehmarnensis, assembly GCF_056494185.1. Taxonomy (NCBI): domain Bacteria; kingdom Pseudomonadati; phylum Planctomycetota; class Planctomycetia; order Pirellulales; family Pirellulaceae; genus Rania; species Rania fehmarnensis. Next base: position 562,129 of record NZ_CM151398.1, on the reverse strand, counting down.
TGAGCGTACACTCCTATCGCGATACCGATCGCCATGAATTCTTTCACGAGCTGGGGCCGGGACATATAGTGGTTTGTTCGTACGGTTTGGCACTGCGTGATGCGGATAAGCTTGCCAAGGTTTCGTGGGCCAACCTGGTTCTTGACGAAGCCCAAGCCATCAAGAATAGCCAGAGCAAAACATCGCAGGCGATCGCCAATATCGAGGCGGATTGGAAAGTAGCTCTGACAGGTACCCCGGTCGAGAATCATCTCGGCGAGCTCTGGAGCTTGTTCCACATAATTTCGCCGGGACTGTTTGGTGGATGGGAACAATTTCGTCGCCGCTTTGCCACTCCGATCGAGAAGCACGGAGACGAGGCCCGACGCATGGCGCTGCGCGAGCGTCTAAAGCCGTTCATCTTGCGCCGCACCAAGCGTGAGGTCTTAAAAGACCTGCCTGCCCGAACTGAACAGAACCTGGTCGTCGAGTTAAGCCCGGCAGAACGCCAGGTTTACGATAAGTATCGCCTGTCCATCCTCGATCAAGCCAATCAGATTGCCAAGCTGCCCGACATCAAAGATCAGCGTTTCAAGTTACTGGCCTTGCTGACTCGTCTCAGGCAAATCGCCTGTCATGTCCGTTTAGTTGAAGACCAATGGAAGCCGCGTTCAACTAAGCTCGAAAGTTTGCTGGAGACGCTCAAAGAGTTGCGAGAAGAAGGCCACCGCACCTTGATCTTCAGCCAATTCGTACAGCACTTGCAATTAATCCGAACGATGCTGGATGAAGAAAAGTTCACCTACCAGTACCTCGATGGCTCGACCTCACCGGTTCAGCGACAACAGCAGGTCGACAAGTTCCAAAACGGTGATGCCACTGCCTTCTTGATCTCATTGAAGGCTGGGGGTACAGGCCTGAATCTAACCGGCGCCGACTACGTCATCCACATGGACCCCTGGTGGAACCCGGCTGTAGAAGACCAAGCCACCGACCGCGCCCATCGCATCGGCCAAACCAAACCCGTGATGGTTTATCGCCTGATCGCCAAGAACACCATCGAAGAAGAAATCCTCAAACTTCACGAAGACAAACGCGATCTGGTCGCCGGAATACTCGACGGCACACACGCAGCCAGCTCCCTATCGACTCAAGAACTAATCGCACTCTTGACCAAGTAAGCATCCATAGAGCCCGCAATCCCACCTGACTCGGCGTCAGTTTGCGCAGGAGTCACCACGCTTGCCACCTGCGCCTTCTGATCCATGTTTCAGCCTGCTCGACACTTTCTGACTCAACCGGCCAAATCGTATAAGCTGCCAGCCTACGGTCTCTTCGAGTGCTGCCCCAGTGGCGTCCTCGGGAGTATCCTTCATAGACAAGCAGTATTCGCCAGAACGTCGATCCGATTTGGCTACACATCAATGAGATGTGAGGGTAACTCGGGCAGTGTTCGAATACACAACGTAGATACTTGAGGTCATGCAACTCAAACCGGCTGTGGCTTGGCGGACGGCCGGACCGATCTTACGCTACGATTTCAAGGCGTAAACATCAACCCACTCTTCCCGTCCGCTTCTCCGGACTCAAGCTTCGTAATCGTCAGCACGGCCAGCGTAAAATTGGCTAGATTGTGGACGTCGCCTGGCAACACCCAGTAGCCGCTAAAGCCGTATTCCGCTCCAGTTGATGATGCACGCAGCCTAAAGTGAACACGACTACGATCACAAAGGCTGCAAAACATCTCCAAACCGGCCTGGGCTCTTTAGCCAATCCTGGTTGTTGATAGCCAACTAACGTACTGTTGAATGACGCAGCCATGTCGATCGTATCGTCTTTGCCGGCCCGATCTCGTTAGTCTCATCAGTCCAAAAAACAGCAAGGCTGTTCCGCAAACCAACACGCCAATCACGTCGAAACTGAGATTGCCAAGATGGCCGAAGAAAACGCGAAAAGCTACCGAAACGAGCTACGAAAAGGCAGAGAAGCTCATGAAGGATCGCATAGGGTAGAGAGCCACGAGGCTCTCTGCGGCTAGTCCAGCTGCATAGCGACAAACCCCACCTATGACCAAGGACTGTCTTTCACATAGAGGGCAGGCTAGGTCTTAAGTGTACTAAGCAAAACGTAAACTTAAGCTACAATTTGATAAAGTGGCATCTTTGGGCAAACTGCAAGGAGTGCCTGGGATGAGTATGGTTCGATTGTTTCTTGAGGAGCATCTGATGATGAAAAGCGTTGTTGGGTTGTTTATGTTCGCGCTGTGTGGACTGGGCCTGGTTGGCCAGACGGGCGTAGTTAGCGCCGGTGGTCCATGCTGCAAGCCAGTGTGCTGCGCACCACCGCCACCGGTCGAAGTGACTTGGTGCGTCGAGGATCCTTGCACCTGCTGCAAATACACCGTAGCGGCTTGCTTGCCCGCATGCTGCCAGTGCGAAACTCCCTGCCTGGTCGGATGGAAGCCGGGCTTGCTCGGACGCAAAGTCCTGACCTACAAGTTCCCCTGCGGTGAATGCGTCGAAGTCGTTATCACCAAGCACGGCAAGACCATCGTTCGCGCTTAAGTCCGTATCACGCGCAAGGCTGACACACCGCGCCCGGAACCACCAATCGCCCGGACACTAACCCTGTGCTACTTTACGCGTAAAGTATTTCAGGGTTTTTCATTTTACGAGTTGCGATCGCTGCGAATCCGCTTGACGGCTACCAATCGAAGCGTCCGCAGGGCTGTTTTGTTTAACCCGTGGCCGCAGGCTAGGAAACCGGAGGGCGGAATGATCGGCCGCCGATCGACTTGGGATAAGCAATCGCGCCAAGGAAATGTTCACACCAAACGCTGGGCCCCATGGCGCTACAGCTGGTTAGCACTTCACCTCGCCTAACGGCTACGGGTTAAACAAAACAGCCCTGCGTTCGACTTTACGTAATTGATCAACAATGCGCAGCTTGTCGTCGGGGACGGTGGTTCGCATACCAAACCCTCGATAGTTTTCAAGTTACTGGACGTTCATGCATTCGATTGGTTTGGTAAGCTTCGATCAGCCGTTCGAGCATTTCGATGCGGTAGGCGATTCGCTTGCCACGTTCGGTGTCTTTAGTATTACGAGGCGATTCAAAGGCGCGAACGCATTGCACTTTTGGAACAATGTCCACCCCTCGTTGAATCGCCGACTCTACGGAATCGAAGTGGGAATGCTGGGCTAACACAATACGATCCGGTTCCAGTAGCAAAGTGTAGCCATAGTCACCGTATGCTTCTGAAAAAGCACCGTCGATCGTAATTGCTTTGCCGCTGCGTTTGAGCGGCGATTCGCCGGCTTCGACCTTGACAGGCACATGGCCATTGACAATCAATCCGCCCTCGGTTTCCATACCGAACTCCGTCAATACCTTGTCGCAAAACTCAACTTCGTGGATCAGCGAAAAGTAGCTGTCCTTGACCTCATGATGAGTTGACTTGTCGGCGATAAAGTCGCGCTCCAAGGTAGCGATACGGTCTTTGCCGAACAAAGGCGAGTGTGGACCACTCCACAAATACCACAGAAAGTCGAGATCGGATTGATTCGAATTGACAACGGCGCGTCGAACTACTTTTTCAATCTTTTCGAACATCGCTCTCCCAGCCAGCAACTGCCCATCGATCGACAGTGAATTAAAGTTACCGGCTGAATCGGTAGGAACGCACCCGTGAAAAATGAGGCAATTGTCACGCCGCAAATACATAGAACCATGGCCAACCAAAACGCGCATTTGCTCTTGCAATTTTTGGCTATGCAAAAACGAGTGCTTCAGTCTCTGCAGGCAACTCGTTTCAGCAGTTGACAACTCATAGGGGTTTTGGGGATCAACCGTTGGAAAATGCCTATCGCGGAGTGCGTAAGTCTGGCCGTCGATTTCGATATGGCCGTTGAGATAGTCGATGCGGTGCAGCAACCGTCGATGGTTCAAGCCCCATTGCGGATTGCGCTCAATGACCTGTCCTTCAAGCTTAAACTGCATGATGGCGGCCGCCTTCTGCATCCTCGCCACCAGCACATTGGGACGCAATCCGTCCTTTTTGGGCATGAAATGCTCGGCAGGATCATTGGCGTAAACCGTTTGAGCCAAATGTTCCAGCGGAGTCAGCGGAACGCTGTACCCTTCGTCAAGCTGGCCGAGTTGGCGATAACGCAGCGAGATTCGTAGTACCGTGCAGATGAGCGCCTCGTGTCCCAACGAAGCACCCAACCACGAGACATCGTGATTGCCCCAAATGAACTCGACGTTGGGTTGCAACCGCAAATAGTCCATCACGCGATCGCCGCGAGGGCCGCGGTCCCAGAGATCACCAGCAATAATCAATTCGTCCACCGCCAGATTGCGAATCAATCGTCCGAGCAGGTGAATAACGTGCAAGGCACGACCGCGACGCACCAGTTCACCCAATATGGCGTCGATGAAGTCGGGGCCACGTTCTGTGGACGGGGCATGCATCATTTCCAACAAGAGTTCGCGATACTCTGGTGGAAACAGATCCGTCGCCAACCGCAAACTGTAGTTAGAAATCAGATAGCGGAGCAGCTCGAGCTGTGGTTTAACCATCCGCTGCGCGTACGCCTTGATTTCGGATGAACTCAAGTGCAAATCGGCAACCCGCCGCGTCACCTCAGCCGGGTAAAAGACCAATTTCAAAAACTCTGCTCTCTCTGTTTCCGACATCGTCGTCGCAAACATTGCCTCGACGATTGGTCGCAGCGTACCGGAAGCATTGTTGATGACATGCTGGAGTTTTTTATCTTCGCCATGGATATCGCTGATGACATGCACAACACCTTTGGGAAGTGTTTGCACTGCGGCCAGACGCGACAATTCAGCGATAGCCGCATCGACATTGGGGAACTTCAGAGCCAATAGTTCCAAAGCGGAAAGATCGGCCTCAGGCCTTTTGAACGAATGAATTATGGATGGCACGAAACTGGATCGCCAAGTGCAAAGGAGTAACGGCGTAAAGGAACGGAATCTTGCTCAATGATAACACAAACGGGAATTTGGCAGTTCAATACTTCACTTTACGCATTTAGCGTACATTTCCAGCCAAGCTCAGACGGCGCGATGCTGGGAAGGACTCCGCGGCGATAGTGAGTTACTGGCGTGCAGCAATACGTTGGGCTGAGCGAGCGCGGTCGGACTCGCGCGATTCGATTTCGTCAACACCGGCAAAGGTGATCGACCAAGGGCCTGAGACTTCGCGTTGTATCCAGCCTTTCTCACAGATGTACCACAGGTGGAACTCAAGTGACCCGGCAGGCATCTTCATCATCTCTTCCATAGTGGTAATGCCCAGCCCTGGCTGCTTCATGTTCTTGCGTCGCGTTGTATAAAACAGGCCGAGCAAACGCTGGCGTACGGCAGAATCATTGGCCATGGGGCTGAGTTCCAGCGTTTTCACATCGACAGAGGTTCGGTCAGTCATACTAGGCATCTTCCGCAAGCAGGCCTTGTCGATTGTTCACACGGTGAATACCGGGAGCACGCCACAATAGCTACACAACCTTAGCTCACTCTTGAATCAAGCATTCGACCCAACCTACAGTACTGAACTGCTTTGAGGCAAAGATGAAAAAGTAATAGCCGGCTGACACACGTGTCAGACACTGGATGTCCGGCTTCGAACCTGCCAGCCGTTCAATCGGAACAATTGACGAATTAACACTGATTGCGCTGGTATCGGAAGATCCTGAGGATTGGCAGCAAGCCCAGAGCGTCTGGCCTCGCTATCGGACGCGGGCCGTGTGCGAGTTCATCGATTCGTTACCCTTGAATGCGACGGCGCGCGAGGCGGCCTTCGCAGCTCAAGAGAGTTCAGAGTTATGCGTTGAGGCCATGAACGAAGGGCGCGCAGGCCTAGTGCTTTTTCCACGCATCCATACGTTTACCTGGCCCGCGAAAATGGATTTTGATCGAATCGGTCAGATTATAATGATCGGGCCCGAAAATAGTTCCAACAGCCACATTGAGACTAGCAGACACATTGTCCGATTTGAAATCCCAGTTGTCGTCCCCTGCGCCGATTTCCGCTTCGACCCGGCGCTCTTTGGCTGAAACAACGAAGACGGTATTTCGAGTGAGTGCGAAGCTGACCGAACCATGAATGTAGGCGGCGTCGGCTCGCGAAATCGACCCGGCCGTCAGCCCATAACTACCGAGTCCATAAAAGGTTGTATTGATAAAGCGATCCGCATTGCGGACCTGGCGTCGATTGATCAAATCGCTCAACCTGTGCCGACCTGTACGCAATCGCGGAAGTGCGCCTACCAAAGCCAAGACGGAGTCTGCTCCGCGTTCGACGAACTGGGGCATGTAAGCCGTATCGCCCGTCAAGACCCCATTATCCAAGAAGTGATTGACGAGCGGAAAATCAAGAGCCGTGATGTTGCACCCATACCCGACGTTCATCACTTCTGACTGCGGCATCTCAATAACGATGTTCCCGAAATCAGGCACATGGTCGTGATTATATCCCGGCTCATACGGACTGACCGGTTGACCATACTCAGCAAAGTTATTGATCTCTGCATACTGTAGATCGGCGTAACTAGTGCATCGCCACACTTTGGCTCTATCATCGTAGGACCAGCTCATATCTTTCCCCCTGACTTCAATCGACGCAAGCATCTGCAATGACAGTTATCGCGAGATAGAAGCTCGGGTTGCGTAAGTTTCCGAATTTTTTTGCCGGCTGTGTAGTAAAGCTAGCGAATCGCTGCTGGCGGTGCCGCACCTAAGCACGTGGACACATCGTTGGGTTGGATTCGCTCACTAATAGCCTCATTCGTTCTCAGATCGCGATTTGACCCATTGTTCGTCTTCTTCGGTTGCCGTGACCAATGGAAAGTCGAGCAAGTTTCCCTCGCGGCTGAATTTACAGCTATTGCCGTTATGTTTAACGACCATCTTGGAATGGCTGAGCCGAGCGAACCCCAACGCGATCAAGTCACCATGGCTAATTTCTGGCGCCACGTCCCATAATCCAATCAACGTGTTACAGCTGAAGTATTCAAACACCGAATATAGTAAGTTTTTGTGGACGGCATGCGTGCAAGGCGCCAGCACGATGCGATAGAAAACCACTAGTTCAAAAACCGGCAAATCGAAGTTAAGCTCCTTGCGCCAATTGCCCCGTTTGTCAATCAGGTCTCGGTAAACTTCCTCCCAAGAATCACAATCGAACACGTCGATCAAACGCAGCCCGACCTCCTCGGCTTTCGACAAATGCAGAATATCACCAGTCAACTGGCCAACCATGTACTCAGAGCCTTGGTCATCAAAACCAACCACAGTCACCAGCACGGGTCGAGTGTAAGAGTTGGGATCTTCTCTGAACACAGGCACCGTCGTTTCGAGCCTGATTTCCATAGTTTAATGATCTCGCCTACTCAGGAATTCAACATCGCCGAGGAACTGCTGTAGAACTCATTCCCAAGCAGTCTTATAAACGCGTCGACTTGGTCATGGCTCAATTCACAAACAATGTCGACATCCATCGTACTGCGAGCCGCCCCGTGGTAGGAACTGGCGATACTTCCACCGACATAGTAGGCCACACGAAGTTCCCGCAGTGCACGGTCCACGGGGCCAAGCGCCGCAGTAAGATCATTACTGGTGCTCACTGGCCATGCCGCCCTGCCAAAAGGTCACGCACGCCGTCGGCTAACTCCTGGCCGTAAACCTGCTCGATGAACAACAACCGAATTTCTTGTTCGCTCAACTCGGGATGCATTCTCGTCAGGGCGGCCAGCGACATACTCTTTAACTGCCGAGATAGCTCAACCGTTCGCTGAATGTGTCGAGTCGGTGGCATCTGGCGGATCAGCTGGAGCTGAACCTCGTGAGCTTCACGATGAGTGTCAGAAGTAGTGGCGGTTGGGTGTTGCACAGTCTTGATATCTCGGAGCGTCGTTCCATGGCGGCGATCACTGAAATGTCTGCCGCTTACGCACTCACCCAATTCTACCCCACAAGGAGAGAGAATTCACTCGGCTATTACGCGATTAACGACCGAAACGCTCTCATCGTCCTGCAACGGTTCACATCACCCCAAGGACAAGAAAAGCATAACATTGGTCGGCGGCTCGGTCGAGAATTTTGTGCGTTGAACCGCTTGGTCTTCTCAGTTGATTCCCTGGCCGCGAACGATTGAGCAACTAACACTAGTGAGAAGCGTTTCGCAAGAATCTCACTCGATTCTCTCAAGACCGGCACAAAATCGCTCGCCAACTGCCTTTCTAGTTGTGTCGGTTGGTGACGTCGGTTGGCAAAGTCAACTGGCACTGTGAACTGAATCCAGTGACTTGCGAGGGGGATCGGTCATGCGCACTGCCTGCTGCTTGGGTTGGATGACCATCGGTGTCTGCGCCTTGGTGACCGTCGGTGCCAGTGGTTGCGGTGTGAAGGAGGCCGTGCCGGCTCGTGTTCATAAAGCCGAGCCTGCGCAAGCGGCGTCTCTTGATTTAGATCACCAATCCGAGGTTGCAGGTATGCCTCGCAGCACTCCAACCGCTACGCCGGTTTCTGCGACCAAGCAGTCCGCCGCCGATCCGATCGAATCGATCTTTGAAGACGCGGTCAGTGATCTGCTGTCTGAGAAGAAGTAGTTGGATTGCGCATCTTTATTTCGCCTTTCGCGGAGCGAAAGGAGACTCTTGTCGCACGATGCTTAGTCTTTTCCTGTTTTATATTTTGGAAGGATCGATGATGCTTCACGTCTATTGGTATCGAGCTCAGCTCCAGCAGGCACTATTCCAAGTCTTGTGCCTGGCGATCGCAATGATCTTGGCTGGTCAGTTGGCCAATCGTGCACTGGCTCAAGATGGTGGCCTGGTTGTTGAAACCAACGAGAACTTGCCGATCGAGCCGGTTACCGCCGAACAAGTTACGGAGCGCATTCACAAACTCGCCCTGGCGGCGGAAGCTTACCGTCAAGCCGGTGAGGATGCGCTCAAGAATTTTAAAGGCGATCCGGGTGCGGCGGCCCGCATTTGTTTACTGCGCTTGAAGGTGCTCGAAAATGTAGCCCAGGCGCTGAGCGCTTCTGCGGGGGCTATCGAGAACTTTCGTTGCACGGTCGCCATCCAAAAGTCGCGACTAAAAGCTGAATGCGCGGCCATCAGCGCCCAAGTCAAACAGCTCGAAAGCGAAATCGACCTCCACGAAAGTAAAGTTCGCTTGGTGGCTGGCAATCTCGAAGGCAGTGACGTCGACGTACTGCTGCTAGCCAAGAAGATCGAACGGCTGACCGAGCTGAAAGATGATGTCGCTAACATTGAACGTTCGCAACTAGCGACCAGCAAAGCCCTGGCCAACTTGCGCACGCTCGACACGTCGTTGAAAACGTACAGCCTGCTGATGGAAGAGGAAACCCTGCGCCAAGCCAGTTCTCTCCGCAGCTCTCGCGTAACCGCTCAGTCGATCGTGCTCAATCAACAAGCCGAACAGTTGTACACCTCCGTTCAATCCTTGGCACCACTGGTCAAGTCGGTCGTCAGTTCACCCAGTGCCCGCGCGGTTGCGCCTGAAATCATCGCGCCCGAACTGCCCGCTTCGCTCAAGCCCAACGTCACTCCGCAGATCAAACAGCAAGTGACCGACTACCTCAAGAGCAAGCACACCTCCAAAACAGCCTCGCGCTAATGTGGCATAGGCTTCCAGCCTGTGTCTGTGGCATAGGCTTCCAGCCTGTGTCTTCTATCCCACGTCTTACCTGAAAGGACCATCATGTTCGTCAAGCATCCAACCATCGTCACCACCTTGACCTTGTCGCTGCTGATCGCTGTGTGCATCAGTGGCTCCAGCGTCACGGCTCAAACACCAACCCAGCCCAGCCCTGACCAGGCTACAAATGCGCCGCTGGCTACACCGGCGGTCAACGTGCCCAAGTACGTTGAGCAACTTAGTCGCTTGCCGGATAGCGAAGTGGATGCGGCTGCCGCGACTTTGGTCAACAAACTGCTTGGTGAATTTCGTCACGGTGCTGCGATTGAACAGTCGCGCAATCGTCGCGCCTCTTATCAGCGCCATCGTCATGCCTTGCAAGCCGACCTGGCGCAGTGCGAAACCGACTACCAGCAACTGACTAAGTGGTTGCTCACGCAAAAGAAGCAAATCGAAAGCCAAGCCGCTAAGGCCAAGCAGAGCGAAGAACTCACGCGGCAACGTATCGAGCTCTTGATTCAGCGACAGGCCGATCGCGCCCTGGCCATCGAAGCTCGTCGCGAAGACTTGCAAGGTCAAGTCGCCCAGCTCGATGAACACATCGATAGCGAACTAACCAAAGAAGCGTTGAACCGCGACCGTCTCGATTCGGTCAACCACACGAACATGCCTGACAAAGTTGTAGCCTTGCCCGACCGTTTCGATTCGGTGTGGGAATCGGCGAGCGACTTGCCGTTGCCGCTGAGTCCATCATCGGTCAAGTCGCAGCGCCAAGCTGCCAAAGTTCTCGTCAACGGGACTACCGATCGCTCACCCTCGGATCGCGTGGCCTCCGTTCAGCTCGACCCCAAACAAGCCGCAGCTGCGAAACGTTTGTTGGATGCTCTCAAAGAACAGGAGAAAACGAAATGAGTCGACTTGAACGTGAACTGCTGGCACTGGCCTATTGGCTGGTGCCGAGTCTTGTCTTTGGCATCTTGATCATCGGCTTGCTCGGTGCCGGTGGTGGAGGCCGTGAATCAGTCGATGGTGAAATTAGCGATGGTGGCACTCCGGCGGACACCAAGGTTCTCGAACTGGGTTCGAAGAAGAAGGCTACGCGCGAACCAACACCGCTGATGAACGTCGCTGAGCCTGAAAAACCTGCGGCACCTGAGAAACCTGTGCAGCCTCAAGCGGTCAACCCCGTGGAAGCTGCGGTCGAACCGGTCCATGTACTGAGCGCCCCGAAGCTGAAACAACTGACCGAGCAGTATCAACGCGCAGTCTCGGCCAAGAACGTTCGCATTCGCTTGATCCCCGAACAGCTCGATACGCGCAGCCTGGGCGAAGTCTACCTGTTCGAGTTAGTCAATCGAAACTTCGTGCCCTTTGATAGTCGTGGTCGAGTCGAAGAGAAGCCCAGCAACTACTGGGTACGCGTGCCTGCCAGGTCGGTACCTCCCGATGTGCTACGCCATGCGTCAGATAACTACGGGGCCAGCATGATTGGCGATCCGCTGCTAGTCCTCAGTCAACGCGTCGTGGTGCAAATGCATCGCTCGCTCTACCAGTACCTGGCCAGCCAGGGACAAGCCGACCTGCAATCCGATAGTGACTACACCGCGACGATCCAAGCAACCTCCGGGCTGCGTCCTCGGTCGTCGGGGTATGGTAGCCCAGCCAGCATCGCCAGCGGCGACGGTACCGATCTAACGTTTAAGTGGAGCGTTTTGCGCTATACCCCCACAGCCTCGTATCAAGAAGGGAAGTGATTGTGATGTCCGACTATCTCGTGGCCAATATCATCTGTTTCATCTTGTTGGGTTTCTTGTTGATCACCATCCACGCGATGGTGTATCGCTGGTTGTTTGTCAGACCACTGACATTGCCTTGCCCGAGCGAGATCTTCAACTCGCTGGTTCTGAACGAAGCTGGCGCCGTCAATTGGGCAGCGCTCTTCCAATACTGGAAGTCGCGTTCCGTGGATCTAGGCTGGCTGAACGATTGCTTGAATGAATCAACCGCATCGGCGGCCTTGGCCAAGGCTGAAGAGATTGGTAACGAGCAGGATAGTTATCTGCAGCCGCTCCTCTTGATTTGCAGTCTCAGTACTTTGTTCGGCCTGTTGGGCACGGTCGGGGCGTTCTTGGTTAGCGACGATGTGAACGAAGTTGCTTTCAGCACCGCCTTTCGTACCACGGCACTGGGCATCCTGGTCAGTATGCCACCAGCTTTTTACATAGCGCTGACACACAATGCTCGAAGTCGCTTCGACAAGCAGTTCGACCGCTTTGTTGACTTTGCCCATCAATTCGCCACTCAGCCGCAGGCAGTGCGCGTGGTTGCCAAGGAGGTGAAACCTCAGCCGGTGGTTGCCTTGCCGCCAGATTTGGCAGCGCCGTTGGTTGCGCCGGTAATTGCGCCGTTGGTTGCACCAGTGACTTCACCATCAACAGGCAAACAACCGACTCAGCCACCACCAATCCATCACCCTGGTCCAGGCCATCACGCTGGTCCAGATTACGTCCACGGGATGCCCACGGGCTATCTGTACAAGCAGTCCGATGCCGAGAGCGTGGCGCGCCAAGCGCTCGAAGGAGGTTCAGCATGAAGCGGCGAAGTTCCAAGTCGAATCTGCAAGCGATGTTTGTACTGTCGCCTGCGTTCATTGACATCATGGCGATCCCTTTGCTGGTGCTGGCCAGTCGACATCAGCATCACTACGACAGTCTACCGGCGGTCACGCGCGACCGCGGCCAGGCTAAGGCCCAACAAATTCCCGAGAAGACCAAGCCCCATCGCCTTGAGCTGACCACCGACTCGCTGAAGCTGGATGGCCAAGCGGTCGCCTGGGACGAGTTGCCGGAGAAGGTTACGGCTCAAGAGCCTGATTCAAAGTTGCTGGTGTATGTAACCACCGATGCACAAGGCAACGGCTCGATCAGTAGCTTGTTGCGGCTATCTGCAGCAGCTGCTCAGCACAACTTCAGTTCACGCGTATTCGTGGTCAGCCGCGAATCGGAAGACACACCTACTCATCTCGGCAACACGGAGAGCCAGCATGAACCGCGCTAACAAACACCAAACCACTATGCACTGGTTGCTCTTTGGCTGCGCGCTAGCGCTGCTGCTAACGAGTGCCGGTTGTCAGAAATTCAATGCTTCGTCCACTAAAACGCCCAGTGAACTGCCTTTTAGTAATGGGCAGACCAGTGGCCAACCGCCTTACGCTTTGGAGTCAACCTATGCAGCCAACCAACAACCACCAGCACAGCCGACCGCCACCCCAGTTGCTTCCTCCTCTACGGGCCAAGTTTCCACGGGCCAAGTTGACGTGCAACAGTGGTCCGATGCCATGGCCATCGAGATCGCACACAACGCGCTGGGCTATCGATGCCAACGTATCGCGGAGCAGATTCTGCCCGAGTTAGATCGCATGCAAGCGGAATTGAAGGACCGCATGCTGGCGATGAATCATCCAGAGTACCTGCGCCAACTGGCGGTGATCGTCACCGTGCGTCGGCAATGGACCACCGAGCTTCAGTCGCTGCGTCAGCAACTGGGCAAGCTTGAACGTTCAAGCAAACAACTTTAGATTTACTTTACATGTAAAGGAACTATGTGATGTTGCAGAAAGTTGCCGTGGGTGTGGGAGTTGTGTTGGGATTGCTCGGGCTGGCGCTCAGTGGCAATCTGGTCCCGTACCTCAAGTCCGCTCGAAGCGGCTTGGAGAATACGCTGGAAGGCCTGGTTGACAAGTACACCTACAAACTCAACCAGGCCGAAGCCAAGGCGGCCAGCTATGAACTGGTCATCTTCGACCAGGCTAGCAAGCGATCCAAGCTGGGCGCGATGGTGCAGAGCTTGGATCGGGACATCGAATCATCGCAGCTGGCGATGGACAGCAGTCGCGAAGAGCTGGCTAGCCTGCGTACGCGGTTGCTGGAGCACGGTTTTGTGTCGACTCGCGACGGCGAGATGTCCAAGGAACAGGTGCAAGCGGCCATCGATCGCAACAGCCGCACTCTCAAGAGTGCCCAGCAGCGGATCGAGACGCTCAACACCTTGCGAACTCCTTGCCAACAACAACTGGCCGTGTTGACGCGAGCTTGTGAGTTAGCACCGGAGAAGATGCACGAGCTGAAGACACTCTGCCAAGATCTAAAAAGCAAGATCGCCTTGGCTCGCGAAATGAAGGACATGACCAACCAAATGCGTTCGATGAACAGCGCTTACGGCACGAGCACCGACGACATCGTCAAATCGCTGCGCGACATTGAAGTCGACATCGACGGCGAAATCGCCGGACTGAGTGCCCTACTAGCCATCCAAAACGCCCCCGACTCCGCCTCTGGAAACCTGAGCACCGAAGCCCTCATCAGCCGCTGCGAACTGGCGCTGAAGAACTAATCGGCAATCAGCGGTTGTTCAAACCTAACTAAAACCGCAGGGCGGGTTGTTACTCGCCGTGCGGTTTCTTGTTTGTGCTCCGAGTGCGATCAGAAGCCAGTCACGCGGGTTGAGCTTTTCAATCACAGACATGCCAGCCATCGATTGGCTGAATGGTAGCACAACTTGGCCCACCATCCCTGGCAGTGCCTGGCAGTCTTGCTTGCAGTACTTTTTTCGCAGAAGCGGTTTGCTCAACCAGCGGCCAAGTTATGCCTGCCAATGGCACTTTCAATCGTCGGTCCCACAGGCTATCGGCTTGCCCAGCAGACTTTCCAATATTGAGATAGATGAATCTGGCTGTCGGTGGTCCTTGTGCCAGTGAACCAGAGAAGTTTGGCAGGCCGAGCTCGTTCTGCTTAACCGGCAATTCTATCTCGAATACGAGGTCCCTGTCTCTGGACCTTTGTAACAAGGTCACTTGATAACCCGCACCTTTTCCCTTTTGAACACCATAGTCGACACCTGCCAGCGGCGCAACCACGATGATCCGCAGCGTCACCAAGAGTTCTGTTGATTGTGCAGGTTGCTTCTTCATGACGGCACCTATGACCACTATTCGTCGTTTCCTGGTTCACCTCCATACATGGCAAAGACCGATTTTACGTGGAAAGCTAACACACGTACAAGAACTGCGTCTTTTGCCGAGACAGCCTGAGTCGGCGTAACATCTCCGCTGCGTTCCGCCAGTACTAAGGCAGCGACCACATGCTGCACATCCACCGGCAAATTGGTGATCTCCTCCAGACTCAGCGCCAGATCAAACAGCGTTTCATTCAAAGCAGCTGCGATTGTTGCTTGCCCCTTCGCATCCACACTGATCCCAGGGACTATTTGCCGTTCGGAGCCCATACCTGCTTGCTTTCATTGCTGATCGTCAACCTCGAGCCGGGGAATTGTAAGTGGTCACTGATTATTTGACCTAACGTCTTCAAGTATTTTTTCAAGGTCAGAAATCTCAACCGGCTTAACAAGATGACCGTAGCAACCTGCAACCCTTGACTCTTCGCGGTCGCTTTCCTGTCCCCAGCCTGTTAGCGCAACGATGCGTATGCTCTTTCCCCAGGGCTGGTTCTTAATGATACGCGTTGCTTCCAGCCCGCTTATCTCAGGCAGCCCAATATCCATGAGTATCAAGTCTGGTTTGAATAATTCAGCAGTCTCTATTGCCTTGCGTCCGTCATGCGCAGTAGCCACGTCGTTGCCAAGAAGTCGAAGCATCATGGCCATCGTAGCTGCGCCGTCACAGTTGTCGTCCACCACCAGTACGCGGCACTTGGCTTGTTTACTCGGGGATGCGCTGTCCAAAATCCCATTTGCATCTAAGCGACCCTCGACTACGGGAAAGCTTACTGTAAAGGTACTCCCCTTGCCTTCAATACTTTCCACGGCGACGCGACCGCCATGCATCTCGACCAGGCCCTTGACGAGAGCGAGGCCAATACCGAGGCCGCCCGTGCTTCTTTCTGTCCTTCTGTCTACTTGCCTGAACATATCGAAGATCCGTGGAAGTTCCGTTTTGGGAATCCCAAGGCCGGTGTCGGTGATTGATATCCGCGCTTCCTTTTCCACCCGTCTAGCGCTCACCGAAATCTTGCCGCCACGCGGCGTGTATTTTGCGCTATTTGTGAGAAGATTCGAGAGCACTTGGGCGAGCCTCGTTAAGTCGGCATTCAGGAGTACTTCCTCCGCGGGAATATCTACGTGAAGCTCATGTCCTGCATTAGCAACTAAATGACCCGCCCCTTCAACGCCGCTATGAACCACTTCGGCAAGCGTGATCGTCCTCTTTCGTAACTCCATTTTGTTAGTAGTTATTCGGGATATATCCAGAAGATCGTCGATCAGCCGCACCATGTGAGAGAGTTGCCTATCCATCATCTCCCGCGCCTTTACCATCGCCTGTTCGTCTCCTTCGGCCAGACGAAGCACTTGGAGGCCATTTCGAATCGGAGCGAGAGGATTTCTTAGCTCATGCGCCAGGAGAGCGATGAAGCTGTCTTTTTTCCTATCGGCCTCAAGGATCGCTTCTTCGGCGGCTTTTCTCTCTGTCACATCGCGAGTCGTCCCGGCCACCGCCTCTACCTCTCCATTGGCATCAAAGACTGGTACAAAAATATAATCGTATATACGATTCCCAAGTGTGCCATTGAACGGCACTTCACCCCTTATAGGCTTCTTGGTGGCTCTGACTGTATCTACCTCGTGCTCATGCATTTCCGCGTGCCAGGCCTCATACCCGATTTCCAGGAACGTTTTCCCGACGGCTTCATCCCACCTGCGGCCCCACATGCGCAGCAGCGGATCGTTACAGTAGATGAAGCGATGGTCTAGGCCAATGACGTACGCAAAGTCAGGCGTGTTTGACAGAATGGTTTCGTAAATGCGTCTTCGTCTTTCAGACTCAGCAGTTACTGTGGCAAGTTCGCTTTGTGCGAGTTTGCGATCAGTAATATCAATTACGACACCTGGAAACCTGAGCGGGAGACCTTCAGAGTTGCGTTCGACCTTTCCCCGTGCGGTAACCCATTTGAACGTGCCATCTGGTTGATTAACTCGGTAGTCGGCTTCGTAGCTTTCACCCGAGTGCAGGGCCTCTGCGACCAGTTTAACAACACGCTCACGATCCTCTATATGGATAGACTCAAAAATACGAGCTATATGTCCACCCGAAACATGCCGAGGATCTACAGCAAAGATTCTTGCAAGGCTCGCGTCGCCATGAAAGGCGTCAGCCTGTACGTCCCAACTCCAGGTCCCAATAGCCCCCGCCTCTAACGCCGCCTCCATGCGTGCGCGGATGTCGCTTAGCGCAGCTTCTGTTTCCTTACGATGGGTAACGTCTCTCGCCGTCCCAAACCATTCGAGAATTTCACCCTGCTCGTTGAAGATTGGAACCGCTCTTGATAGTGTCCAGCCAATTGATCCATCCTCTCGCCGCACCTGGTGTTCCAGCTCAAACACGGACTTTTGCGAGACCGCCGCCGCTATGGCTTCGTTTATGCGAACATGCTCACTGGCCGGAATGTTCTTTTCCATCCAGTTTCGAATGGGCTCTTCGTTACTGGCAACCAACCCTCGTCCATCAAGAGGGTAGAGTTCCGACCAGTCGCTGCTCATCCTGTATACAACATCCGAAGTTGCAGTAACCAGGGCCCTATGACGCTGCTCGCTTGCCTTCACCAATTCTTCCGACCGCTTTCTGTCTGAAATCTGGCGAGTTGACCCGGCTACCGCGTCAACCGCTCCAAGGGACCCGATCACTGGCGTGAAAATATATTCATATATTTCAGTGCCAACGGCGCTTGTATAGGCCGTCTCGTCCCGCAATGGCAAAGCGGTGTCAATAACTTGCTGAATTTGTCTTTGGAGCTTGGCTGCAATTTCAAACGGGTAGTCTAAATCGTGGAAGTTCTTGCCGACAGCGTCTTCCAAGTCCCTTCCCCACAAGTTCAGCAGAGCTTTATTGATATAGATAAACCTCCCGCTGGTATCGAACATGTATACAAAGTCAGCCGTGTGACTGAGTGCAGTCTCGTACATACGCTGCAGTCTGACTCTCTCCGCTGTGGCCTGAACCAAGCCCTCTTCTGCTTCGCGACGCTTGGTAAGATCGATTCCTTGGGCGATAACCCCCGTCACCGTGCCTTCCGAATCGAATATTGGCTGGTAAACAAATTCGAGCGATTTGTTGACGGGGCCTTCTGGATGCAACAGCGTTACATTGGCATTGACTTCGGTGTGCGGTATCCCGGTCTGATAGACCCGATCCAGGAGCTCGATGTACCCCTGACTTATTACCTCGGGGAGCGCTTCCCTGACGGGAAGGCCAATCACCCGTCTTCCTCCAACTAGCTGCGCGTAGCGCTCATTGACGCGCTCAAAGACGTGATTTGGTCCGCGCAGTACGGCCATGAAAGATGGAGCATGCTGAAATACTTCCTCAAGACGTCTTTTCTCACTATTTGCATCGGCATGATGCTTGGCTGCTTCCAGGGTAGCGGCAGTTTGGGACGTAATGTCTTCAAGGGTTCCTACCCATTGGCGGATGGACCCGTCCTCGTGGAGGATTGGGCAGCCACGCGCTCTTACATCCTTCCACTGCAGTGTTTTTGACCGCACCCTGAACGTGA
This sequence comes from Rania fehmarnensis, assembly GCF_056494185.1. Classification (NCBI taxonomy): domain Bacteria; kingdom Pseudomonadati; phylum Planctomycetota; class Planctomycetia; order Pirellulales; family Pirellulaceae; genus Rania; species Rania fehmarnensis. Next base: position 543,896 of record NZ_CM151398.1, on the reverse strand, counting down.
TGTCGTAAGGTGACCCGGTTGAAACTGCGCCGTTCCATGTTTCTTGAGTCGGAACTCGGTCTTCAGGATGCAGCATTTCAAGCCAGGCGTTTTCGCCCTGCTGCTGATCAAACTGGGATTGCCCTGTCAGAGTTTCCCACCATACTCGGGCGGAATCCGAATCTATCGCGTTACCGCGGGAGCTGAAGCTCCAGACTACTTGCCCGATCGTTTTCATCAGTGCCCTACACTCTTCTTCGCTCTGCGCAGACTCTGCGCACTCAGCTGAACACATATTCGAATGGCTGAACTTGATTGCTGCTCATGACGCGACTACGACAAAGGGCGGCTCTAAGCGGCAGGTGGACAACATGTCAGTCTAGTGAGGAGCCGTTGTTGTTGGGAAGACGTTCCACCACTAGACAGAAATGGGTTTGCAATGACCAGCCGTCTCTCGCAAAAAGTGGATCTGCACAGAGTTTTAGTGTGTGGCCCACTAGATTGCATATCGATAGGATATCGCGACTCTCGCGCATTACAGGTGCGATTTGTGTCATAATGCTTGTGCCAACCCACACCCTCCAGAGTCGTAATGAACTATCGTGTGCAGCCCAAACTCAAAACTCCGAGTACTTCTGGCGATCACGATTTGTTGGATCGCTTACAGTCGTTTCGCGCGGGCGGACCAGCCACCAGCCGATGACGCAAGTGTGCAGTTCTTCCACCAGAAGATCGAACCTGTACTTCGACGCGATTGTTATGGCTGTCACTCCCAACAGTCCGGCGCCAAGATCGAAGCAGGCTTGCGACTGGATGCACCTGACACCTTGGATAAAGGCGGTGATAGTGGGCCTGCCATCGATCGACAAGCGCCTTCGCAGAGCCTGATTCTGCAGGCCATTAAACATCAAGGTGGACTGGCCATGCCACCGGAGCGCGAGCGACTATCCGCAGCGGTCATTGCGGATTTCGAACAATGGCTCAAACTCGGAGCGCCTGATCCACGCCCGCTTTCTGAAGACTCGACCACGGCCACTGCGCTTACCAAAGCGCGCGAGCATTATGCATTCCAACCATTGAATGATGCCAGGCCGCCCAGCGTGGCAGCGGAAAACGATGTTTATCAAGCGATCGATACCTTCTTGCTGGCTCAATTGAAATCTCATGGACGAGCCTTTGCACCGCTCGCTTCACGGCGAACATGGTTGCGACGAATCACACTGGATGTGACAGGCTTACCACCAACAACCGAGTTTCTCAATGAGTTTGACGATGACGATAGACCCGATGCATATGAGCGCGTCGTCGACAGACTACTTTCCTCACCTCAATATGGTGCCCGCTGGGCGCAGCATTGGCTCGATGTGGTACGTTATGCGGAAAGCGAAGGCTATGAATATGATCGTCATTTGCCGGACGCTTGGCGATATCGCGATTACGTAATCGACTCACTCAACGCCGATAAACCATACGATCAGTTTGTTACCGAACAAATCGCTGGCGACGAATTGGATGCACACAACCCGGAGTATCTTACTGCCGCTATCTTTCATCGCTTGGGGCCAGTTCGTCGCAACGCTGGCAATGCCGAGATTGCGCTCAGTCGCAATGAAGTGCTGACCGAACGCACCGATATCCTGGGCAACGCGATTCTAGGCATGACCATTGGCTGTGCTCGTTGTCATAATCACAAGCTGGAACCCATCACTCAGCGAGACTATTACCAACTGCAAGCCTACCTGGCCGCGACGGCCGAAAACAATTTTTCATTGGCCGAGGCGGACAAGCAGGCTCAATGGGATGCAGAGACCCAGCGGATCAAAAGCGAAATTCAATCACTGCAAACAGCCTCTAAGAAGGCGACCGGGATCGCGAAAGACCAGCTCAGCCAGCAGATCAAAGTTCTCGACGAATCGCTGCCGGCGCCGTTGCCGATGATACCCACGATCCGCAATGACTGGTCCGAGCGCACCGAGATTCATGTCTTGCGGCGCGGCGTGTGGGAATTAAAGGGAGCCCCGGTAGCACCTTCTCCGCCTGGCATACTTATATCCACTTGGAAAGGTAACGAGAGTTTTGGCCAGACCATCGCGGCGGATGATCCACATCCTAGAAGTCATCTAGCCAGGTGGCTCACCGAGCATCCGTTGTCGGCGCGGGTCATCGTCAATCGACTGTGGCAACATCATTTTGGAATCGGTCTTGTCAAAACGGCCAATGACTTTGGGCTGCAGGGCGATCCACCCAGCCATCCAGAGTTACTCGACTACCTGGCATCAAGGCTGATCAAACATCAATGGCAATGCAAACCCATCCATCGGCAACTGCTGCTCAGTCGAGCCTATCGTCAGAGCGACGTCAATGATGCAGACTTGCTGGAGAGCGACCCCGAAAACCGCTGGCTTGGTCGCTTTTCGCGCCGGCGTCTTAGTGGCGAAGAGATCCGTGACTGCATGTTAGCCATTTCAGGCCAATTGAACTTGCAGGCACGTGGAACCAGCGTCATGCTGCCGGTCGATAGCGAAATGGTTCAATTACTCTACAAGCCTTCGCAGTGGGCAGTTGATAAAGACCCTGCGGCTCACATGCGGCGTTCGATCTATCTTTTTGCCAAGCGCAACTTACGACTACCGATGTTAGAAAATCTCGACGCGCCCGCTATGCTTAGCAGCTGTTCGCGCCGGGAATCGAGCATCCATGCCCCCCAGGCGCTCGAACTGATGAATGGCAGGGAGTCTAATCAATTGGCGATGGCCTTTGCGCAGCGACTGCGTGATGCTTCCTACGGTTCCCTTCACCACCAACAGAGTTCACTGGTCATGGCCGCCTTCGACACGGCCCTGGGACGCAAACCTACTGAGCAAGAGCAGAAACTATCAGAAGAGTTTCTTCAGCATCATGCGCTCAGCGAATTTGCCCTGGCCATGTTTAATTTGAATGAGTTCGTTTATGTTCGCTAATCCGCACTCGATACCTACTAATTCGCGACGACAATTCATACGCGATGCATTCTGCGGTTTTGGCGGCATAGCGTTGACGGCTATGGATGCAGGTCAAAACAGGTCAGCCCAAGCCGGCGAACAAGATCGAGTTGTTCATCGGCCCGCCGGTCCCGCTACGGCTGTCATCTTTTTGTTCATGGCTGGTGGCCCAAGCCATATAGAAACGTTCGATCCCAAACCACTGCTCAACCAGCTCGACGGTCAGAAGCGACCGGCCGAATTTGGTGAAGCCAAGTATCAGTTCATCGAGAACGACGCACGGCTGTTAGGTACGCGCCGCAAGTTTGCTCGGTATGGACAAAGCGGAATCGAAGTATCTGACCTGTTCCCGCATACGGCCAAATGCATCGATGATTTGGCAGTAATACGATCTTGTTATGGTGACATGGTCGTGCATTCAGCAGCACAGTACGAACTGTTCACCGGAAGAGTCATTCCCGGTTTCCCGAGTATGGGCTCTTGGCTGCTGTATGGCCTTGGCAGCGTCAGCCAAACACTTCCGTCTTATGTAGTAATGCCAGACCCGCTCGGTGCGTTGGAAGCCGGTCAGCCGATGTATATGCATGGATTTTTGCCCGCGCGGTTTCAACCGACCATGTTTCGACCAAGCCAACGCCCCGTGCTGAACCTCGAACCGCCGCCCCATGTTTCCACCGACCAACGCCGAGCGACCTGGCAGCTCGTTCAACAACTCAACCAGGCCACAATCGGCCCGGAAGATCATGAATTCCATGCTCGATTGGAGGCCTATGATTTGGCATTCCGCATGCAAGCAGAAGCACCCGCAATTTTCAATCTGTCAAGTGAGTCGCAAGAAACCTTGGATCTATACGGCTTGGGCCAGAAGCCTACCGACGATTACGGGCGGCGTTGTTTACTGGCTCGCAAATTGGTCGAAGAGGGCGTGCGCTTTGTCTGCGTAGTATCGGGCGGCGGCGCGGGCAATATGCAATGGGACGCGCACAGCGATATCGAAGAGAACCATCTTCGTAAAGCCGCCGAGACCGACCAGCCGGTTGCGGGATTGCTAACAGATTTAAAGAGGCGCGGCCTGCTGGATACGACTTTGGTCCTATGGGGTGGCGAATTCGGACGTTCGCCCGAAGCCCAATCGAGCAAAGGTCGAGATCATCACAATTTAGGCTTTAGCATGTGGATGGCCGGGGGCGGAATTCATGGTGGCCGAGTCGTCGGTGCTACCGACGACATTGGCCTACGCGCCATCGAACGTCCCTATCATTTCCGTGACATCCACGCCACCATCTTGCACCAACTGGGCTTGGACCAAACGCAACTAACCTACCCTCACCTGGGCCGCAACGAACGCCTGACATTCTTGGAAGGAAAGGTTATCGAAGAAATTCTGTAACCTGGAAAGTCCACCACCTGTGGGCCACGATCATGTTGGAGAGAACATGAACCTCAGACCGGTACTTCAAGCGATCCTCCTAGAGTATGCCCTGCCATGGGATGGCGATCACGGCATAGCGCATTGGGCGCGTGTACTTGAGAACGGATTGAGATTGGCTGGCGAGACAGGAGCAAACGTCGAAGTTGTTTCTTTGTTTGCTGTGCTGCACGACTCACAACGTCAAAACGAAATGACCGATCCGGAACATGGCCCACGTGCAGCTGAGTTTGCCAGGACGCTACAGGGCAGCGTATTTGACCTCGATGACCATAACTTCCAGTTGCTCTACCGAGCATGTGCGGGGCACACGCATGAGAGGAACCATCCCGACATCACCATCCAGACGTGCTGGGATTCCGATCGACTTGACCTTGGCCGAGTCGGTATCACTCCGCACGCCAGCCGACTGTGTACCACGACGGCCAAACGCCCCGAGATCATTCACTGGGCTGATGGTCGAGCTAGTTTTCGTGTCGTCCCTGAATTCATAGCCACTGAATGGGAAATCGTATTGCCCACGGCTGGATAAGCGAGATGTTTCAGACGTTGTTCAAACATTCTTCGGGTCGACTACGCCAACGCGCCGCTAGCTGCGGAGCGACGGCATTAAGCCTCTATCGCGTTGGACCGGTTCACTCAAGTCAAACCAAAGGCCTGGCGCAATTCGTCGATCACTGCATTGGGCATCGAGGCTACCGTACCAATAGCACCTGCATTGATGAGCGCTTCGGCCGTGGCTTCCAGAACTTCCAAACGATCAAATGCATCCAGTACGGTGCGGCCGGTGACAATCACTCCGTCGTTTTCGAGTAGTGCCGCCGGATTGGCTGTAGAAACATACTGTGCCAACTCTGGCTCGCTACCATACTGCAAACCGTACGGGACACGTTTGACATCGCGCAGAAACACATAGCTCTCGGGAATTGTGCGAACATCAAAGTCCGATTCGGTAATGCTGAACGCGGTGGCGTTTACCGGATGAGCAAACACGATAGCCTGTACGTTCGGATGCTGCTCATAAATGGCTTGGTGGGCACGAGCGGCTCGGCTGGCGAGCTTGCCCGCCTCACGAAGATTGCCTGCTACCAGGACGATGTCGTTGACGCGTAGCAGTTCGCGATCCTGTTGCGTTGGAGTTATCAAGAAGGCGTGCTCATTCAGGCGAGCCGAAAAACTCCCTTCAGTACTAATCAGTAACCGTTGGCGACAGCCTCGCCGAACGAAATCACACAGCTGCCTGCGTAACTCTTGCTCGTGAGGCGTAGCGGCCGGTGGCTCGTACGAATCAAAATCGACTCGCCGCTGAGCAGCCCTCTGAAGATGTGCATCGTCGAGATAGCGTACTTGTCCAAGCTGATTGGCTTTTACGAGCGTCTTGCCTGCAAATTCAAACGCTTCAAATCTTTCAAAGGCGCTCGCCAGCGAATCGCCTCCGACGACCACTCCATGATTTTCAAGGATCACGCTATCGCAACCGTCCGCGAACGTGGCGGCAATGTTGGCGCCCAGTTGCTCGCTGCCAGGACAAGCATAACGTGCAAAGCCCACTCGTCCGCATACGGAATGCGCCTGATGAAACATGCGCGTGTTAGGACACTGCCCGCAAATGCTGAAGGCCACTAATGCCGTCGGGTGCGCGTGCACGATTGCACGCACATCTGGCCTGGCTTGATAAATGGCTCTATGAAAAGGAAACTCGGAGGAAGGCGGATGATTGCCTTCGACCGAGCCATCGGCACGTACGCATACAATATCGCTTCGAGTCAAATTGCCTTTATCAACTCTTGCCGGAGAAATCCAAATGGTGTCTTCGGTATCCCTGATAGAGAGATTACCTCCCGAGGTTGTGGTCATGCGATAACGATAGATTCGGTCCATCGTGCGCATGATTTCATCGCGCGGGTGAATGAGGTTTCTTGGCATAGTTGATGTTTGTCGGAGGTCGAAGTGGTGGACTTCGTCGTTTAACCCGCAGCCGCAGGCGAGGAAACCGAAGTAGATGACGTGCAAGGCTCGATTTTTCGTTTACGCCCATCGGTCACGCGGGAATATCTTCCCGCTTAAGTAGGGCTTGATTGATTTGGAGACATCGGGCGGTCCACCGCTTGGAAGCGGTGGCTACGGCAGAGTTGCTCATCCCAATCTCATAGCTTGATCGCCCTACCCTAGCGGTCGCACGACGGAAGTGCTGCGATAGTAGTCCATCAGCGTTTCGATGGACAAGACGCCACCGCCCATACCGCTTTTGTTGATACCGCCATAAGGTACACCCTGAGCAAAGACGTTGTGAGCATTCACCCAACTGTTGCCCGCGACCATTGCTTCCGCCACGCGTGCGGCTCGCGCAAGATCGCGAGTCCAAACACTATTGGCCAACCCGTAATCGGTCGAATTTACCATCTTCAACGCTTCCTCTTCCGAGTCGAAGGGGGCCAGAAAAGCGACTGGGCCAAAGATCTCTTCGCGAGCAGCAATATTGTCGAGCGATCCAACCAGCAGGGCAGGCTTGACATAGTTACCACTAAAGCCATCCACCGAAGCAGTGCCGCCTTCTAGCAAGCACTGTGCACCCTCGGCAACACCTTTCTGCAAGTAACCTAAGACACGTTTGCATTGCTTCGGATTGACGACTGGCCCCATCTGACTGTTGGGGTCCAGGGGGTGACCGATGCGTACTTCTTTGAGCAAAGTAACGCAGCGCTCGACGAAGCGATCAAAGATCTTGCGATGGACGATCCATCGCGTAGCATCGCAACAAACTTGTCCCGTATGAAACGTAATGGCACCTACGAGTTTGGCAGCCGTATCGTCGACATCCACATCATCGAAGACCACGGCCGCCCCTTTGCCGCCCAGTTCCAGTTTGACCGGCACCAGATTCCGACCGCACGCTTCGGCCACCATTTGGCCAACTTCGGGTGAACCGGTAAACGACATGCGCTTGATTTTCGCGTTGCTGGAAAGTGCGGCGCCCGTTGTCGCGCCGCGGCCGGTCACGACATTGATCACACCATCAGGAACACCGACTTGCTTTGCCAGCCTCGCCAGATAGATGGCCGACAACGAGGTATCTTCGGCTGGTTTGATCACCACCGTATTACCAGCCGCCAAAGCCGGTGAGATGCCCCAGCCGATCAGCAGGAACGGAAAATTCCAGGGGAAGATGAACGCGCATGCGCCCCAGGGCTGCTTGTAGGTCCAGGCTTCATAACCCGGCACATCGAGTTTATTGCGAACCTGTACTTGCCCAGACAGTTTGACGAAGTACCGCAGCGTGTCTACAAAGTTTTGAACATCGCCTTGTGCTTGAGCTTCAATCTTTCCAGCATCGAGTGCTTCGATCTGAGCGATGATAGCTTTGTGCTGTTCTACGGCATCTGCCAGTTTCAACAAGATCTGCGAACGTTCCGCAACGGACATTCCAGACCAGGCAGGAAATGCCTGGCGAGCCGCTTCCACGGCTGCATCGACTTCGGCAGCCCCGAGATCGCATAGATCGGCCAGCTTCCGCCCCGAACCTGGATCCAAGGTCTCCAACGTCGCTCCACTAAACGCCGTGACATCCTTTCCAGCTACGAAAGCAGGCAACAAGCCTGGTTTCAAGAACGCTTCCACTTCCGGTAACAAAGCAAGTTCGGCAACGGTACTCATCTGCGTCAACCCTTCATTCAATGGGACAGCCCGGGGGATAGTTACTGTTCATTTTAACGACTTACAGCGTTCAGTCACACGTGTCGTGCTCGACAATCGTGTTCCACCCGAATTAGTCGTTATCAACTTTTGCGATTGCCCGTGAAGTCAATGCGACCTGAGTTGTCCCCCAGTTCGTAGTCGATTATTCCCTTGATCTTGTCGCCGTAGGGTCTGCCCTTGTAGTCGGCTTTGATCTTCGTGCCGCGAACTTCGCCACTGATCGAAAACCACAACTCGTTGTTTTCAATCTTCATATTGGTAGCTTCGAGCTCAATATCTTCGCCGCTGACGTACTTGCCAGTATAATTTTCGCCAACTTTTGCGATTGTCAGGACTGGTTCCAAGATGTTTCCGTCAGCGTCAATACGCAATTGCCACTTTCCGACTGCATCGTCCATGGTGACGCTGCGTTTGGGCGTCCAGGGAAAATCGCGAGACGTTTCGGATGTGGTCGCTGTGACATTGCCTTCAATGTCATCTTTGTTGATCTTGCCCTTGAACTCGAGTTTGATGTCCGCACCCTGGAAGTCGACAGTGAAGTGAAACGAGAGCGTATCTCCTTCCATCTTGCCGTCTTTGATTTCGATCCCCTTTTCCGTTCGCCCCTGAAAGACTCCAACGACAGTCGAATCCTTGGCGAGATTCAATCGCAATGAATCTTTCATCGTCTGTCCGTCCAGTTCGTACTCCCACCGCCATGTCCCCGATGGGTCCACGAGAGCAGGTTTGTCTTTCGGCTTGTCCTGAGCCATGCTGGGTATCGCCAGAAGAATTACTCCCAAGCTAACCATGCCTGTCATCCACTTCGTCATATTGTCCTCGTTTGCAAATCGTACCGACTGTTTGAAACTTGAAACTTACAGACTAACTGAAGCACTCTGCGATTATACTCGGCATCGCCCTGTCCCTTCGTGCCCCATTGACAGGCTGTTATGTTTTCCAGCCAATCAATGCATCAGTCCGTTTCCAGTCCATCAAGGATTGTAGTGGATAGTTTGGACTCCATCTTTAACTTTAACCCGTAGCCGCCGGCGATGATTTCGAAGTAAGTGACGTGCCAAGGCAGGTGGTTGGTGTAAGCCCACGGTCTTGGCCGAGCCAAGGCAGATTTACTGGCCAAGGTCACAAAAGCAGTTACCGAAGTCAACTCCTATTCGATCTCCTATTTCCAACGTCCAGCGATCCGCCGACAACCGCTGAAAATGAATTCGAAACAGCCTTCATCGGAAGTGCCCTTAAGCCGACGTACGGCCTAAAACCTATAAACAACATTTCTTAAAGCTGCGATGGTCAAAAAGAAATATATAGTGACTTAGCAAATCCGTGTTATGATTATGCCTCGGCTGATGAAACTCTTATCCTACGCCCATGGGAGGTTTGTCGATGAATAACTTACGAGTCGAGATTCCCGCCACACAAATGTGGTTCGTGTTAGGCGCACTACTCGGCATTTTGACTGTGATAACTACGATCTTTTCACAAGGCAGTTACGCGTGGGTAGGGACAGCTATTCTCGGAGTGCTCGCAGCTGCACCCATTGCTTGGGGACTGTTTGGTGCGAAGCGATTCATCGAGTTCGGCGATTCAATAACAATACACTACTTGCTAAAACAGCGACGGATTCCGTGGAGCAAGGTGTCATTCGTTAGCTTCGAGTGCACGGAAGTGCGCCATCGAACTGGCATTCCGTTTGTACACATACCCACCCAAAATCATGTCATGACGATACGCCTCCAAGATGACAGCACAGTTTGCGCAGATATCAAACCGGTTCAGATCGCACCAATACAGGAAATTTTTAATCAGCGAGCAACCTTGAATGTTCAGCGCGAGAAGGAACGATTGGTAGCCGAGTTGGTATCAGAGCAGAGGTTCGCTCTGCTCTTGCGTGCAGCTATGGGGTTTACGTTTTCTGTCATAGGCATTTACATCGCCTACTTGATGCTTGATGAAATCAAAGATGGAACAGCTAGCGTCAACTGGCCCGAGGTACCCGGCAGTATTGTCAGCTCTTCGTATACATCTGAAACCACTTCGGGTCGACGCGGGCGCAAAGACACGATTTACACACCCGCAGTGCAGTACACTTTCGAAGTAGAGGGGGTGGAATACTCTAGCAAACGCTTACAGTTCTCACCGATCACCTCTGAAGACCCTCAGGAGATTCAATCGCTCGTCAATCAGCTTCCGATGGGTAGCATAGTCAAGGTGCGTTACAAGCCAACAGATCCATCCGTCGCAGTATTGATTCCAGGAATCGGCACGGGTCGCTACATATTCTTCGGAGTGTTAATCGTGGTAGGGATTGGAGCGCTGATCTTTGCGATCGTCAACGTGTTTCGCTACCTGCATTCGCGGAGTCCTCAAACTGTCACATGAATGGCAGCACATGCATTCCATTGGCACAACCCAGCGCAGGCGAAAGAACCTCAATTTGCGACGCTCCCACACGATGTCAACATCCATCGTACTGCGAGCCGCGCGATGTCCTTTAACTGACGAGATTGCTCGACGGCCCGCTAGATGTGACCGACCGATGGCATTGCGCGGATCAGCTTAAGCTGCACCAGCTGGGCATCAGCGTCGGTGTCGGTCGTGTAAGCGGGTTCGAAACGCACAGGTCGTAGCTCTTAATACTTCGATCTGGTATTGCTTTTGGTTGACTGTAGCCACTGGTTGCCCTACCATCTTATCCAAGGGCAAATGCGTTTGCCTTCCCGCCTCACCTTCCCACCTCATACAGGCTCTTTGGAATATGGCTTGGCTTTGCCCATCAAAACGATGCCAAATACTGTGGAGCACATGCCTGTTGTTGATGTTCGTTCCGCTCGTGGCAAGTGCGCGACCGCCGTACAAGCAGAGTTTGAAGAAACTGTATGGCGATCGCCTAAGCGCCAACGTACATCAATGCGCCACTTGCCACTTAACCGCAGATGACGTTGTTAATAACGAAGATTTTGACGAAGAGAACCCATCGCACAATAGTTTTGGTAACCGTCTTCGCGAATTGGGAGAATCGGTTGGCGAAGGCGAACCAGGCCACGATATCCTTTCTCGGTTACGCCGCATCGCTGACGAAGATGCCGATGGCGATGGCGTGGCCAACGAGTTGGAGATACTCTCAGGAAAGTTTCCAGGCCGGGCGCCAAGTCGCCCTGATGAACAGGAATTAATGGCAGCTCGATCGGCCCAGGCGGCGCGACTGCGCGAAGCCACTGGCTATGCGTGGGAACCATTCCAAAGAGTAAACCGGCCAGAGGTTCCCGAATCCAAATTAATCGCTTGGGGCCGAACTCCCATCGACGCATTCATAGCTGCGGAATACGAGCGTCTGGGGTTATCACCGACAACCGAGGCCAGCAAACCTAACCTGCTGCGCCGAGTCTATTTGGATCTCGTGGGCTTACCTCCTACGCGAGAAGAATTGACTCAATTTTTGACCGACGATTCGCCGAGTGCCTACGAGCGAGTCGTCGAGCGACTATTGGCCAGCCCAGCTTATGGTCAACGTTGGGGACGGCACTGGATGGATGTCTGGCGTTATAGCGACTGGGCGGGTTGGACGGGCGGCAACCAAATCCGCGATAGCCAACCGCATATTTGGAGATGGCGCGATTGGATTATCGAATCGCTCAACGAGGATCGTCGCTATGACTCAATGGTGCGAGCCATGTTGGCCGCCGACGAGCTTTCGCCAGTTGACACTAATGACTTGCGAGCTACCGGTTACTTGGTCCGCAATTACAAGATGCTAAGTCGCGAAACGTGGATGCAGGACACTGTAGAGCACACGTGTAAGGCATTTCTGGCCCTGACGCTGAATTGCGCTCGGTGTCATGATCACATGTACGATCCGGTTTCCCAATCGGAATACTATCAGTTCCGCGCTATCTTTGAACCTCACCATGTGCGTTCCGATCGGCTTGCCCACCAAGCGGATGTGAATATCGATGGGTTGGTCCGCGCCTATGACGCTGAGCCTGAGGCAGCGACCTACCTGTTCGTCAAAGGTGATGATCGCAATCCTGACAAGGATCGCTCGATCACGCCTGGGGTGCCATCGATCCTCGGGCAAAAACTTTTGATCTCCTCTGTGAACCTGCCTGTCAGCGCCTATTACCCTGGTATGCAACCTTTCGTTCGCGATCAAGTTATTGGGGCGGCCAAGCAATCGCTGGAAAAAGCGCGTCAAGATTTGACCAATGCCCAGTCTGCCACGGCGGAAGCCTGCCAGGTAGTCGCTAACGAAAATGCTACCGACGAACATCGCGCGAACTACAATCTGGCCCAGCAGCGACTCGCCGTAATGCAGTTGGCGGTCGCCGCAGCTCAATCGCAGTTAAGCAGCGTTCAAGCTCGAATAGCGGCCGATGACCTCAAGTACTCGACAGAACTCAGTTCGAGCGCTGCCAGGGAAGAGGCGGCAAAGAATGCTGCGACTCTAGAACAGCAAGCATCGTTAACCGCCTTGGAATTGGCTTGGCATCAATCTCAATTGGCCGTCGCTGAGTCCGAGGCAGGACTCAAGCCGAACCCTGAGGATGCTGGCCTCAAGAACAAAGTGGCGGATGCGAAAGGGAAACAGGAACAAGCGGCCAAGGCTTTCGCTGAGGCCAAAACGAAGGCTGAGACTCCCCTTGCAACCTACACGCCATTGACTCCCGTCTACCCTCAACAAAGCAGCGGACGCAGATCCGCGCTCGCCCAATGGATGACCTCGCGTGACAACCCGCTGACAGCTCGAGTGGCTGTCAATCACATTTGGAATCGTCACTTCGGTCGCGGACTTGTACCCAGCGTATTTGACTTCGGCCAAAACGGTAAACCACCAACGCACCCTGCTCTGCTCGACTGGTTGGCCGCTGAACTGATGGAGCCAACTCAAGTAAAAGGTTCTACAGAAAACGGTGCACACGCGGCCCAGCCGTGGTCGATGAAGCACATTCATCGCTTGATAGTGACGAGTAGCGTCTATCGATTGTCGACTCAGATCGATGCTCAGCAGATCGCCAAAGATCCCGACAACGAGTACTTGGCGCGAGCCCGAACTAAACGGATGGAAGCCGAGGTCGTGCGAGACGCTGTGCTATATGTGGCGGGAAATCTTGATTTGGGAATGGGAGGACCTGACATAGATTACGAAAAGGGATTCGAGATACCGCGACGCAGCCTCTATTTCCGACATGCGGCTGAAAAAGAAATGACCTTCCTGAAGGTATTTGACGCAGCCGCAGTGTCTGAATGCTACCAACGCAAAAGCAGCGTCATGCCCCAACAAGCGTTAGCCATGATCAACAGCGAACTGACGATTACTCAAGCCAGGCGACTGGTGCGTTGCTGGCCAGGGGAACCGTTGGAAGACGACCGTTCGTTTGTTAAAGCCATGTTCGAACACATTCTGTCGCGGCCGGCTACGGATGATGAAGTGAAAACCTGCGAGCAATTCCTCGATGAATGTGCCAGGCGACCGGTGGAAGTCGCATTGGCTGTGAACGTGGACGATTTTGAAAAGCCTTCGGCGGACACTGTGACGCGTTCGCGCGAACAGTTGGTTCACGTGTTGATGAACCATCACGAATTTGTATCGACCTATTGAAATGATGACCTGACAACCATGCGAGAATCCCAACTCCCCAGCGTCTCAGCCAATCCTCTGCATGGAACAAGAAATGCCCGCGGATGCACAGGTGTCTCGCGACGATCGTTTCTGACCGATACAGGTATGGGTTTCACCGGGCTTGCGCTCAGTGCGATGCTCAGCCGCGATCGAGCCAATGCACAAGCCCCCATTGAGACCGACGCCTCAAAGATAGTCAGGCAGCCGCGCGCTCGGAGTGTGATTTGGATCTTCTTATGCGGTGGGGTCAGTCACATTGAATCGTTTGATCCCAAACCGTTGCTTAACAAGTTCGATGGTAAGAGCGCGGACGACACACCGTACAAAGAGCTTTTTGATCCTCAGCGTGTGAACCAAAATCTTGTGGGCATCAATCCTGGCCATCATCCCCACAAGAAACTGTTTGGTATGCAAACCGGTTTCCAACGCCATGGTGATTGTGGACTAGAAGTCGGAAACTGGTTTGCCAAAACCGGCTCCTGTGCGGATGACCTGGCGGTCGTACGTTCGCTGTGGACCATACACAACGATCATGGGACACAGTTGACGTGGCATACCGGGCGTCATCCGCGCGAAGGTTCATTTCCGACTATTGGCTCCTGGGTAGCTTACGGGCTGGGAACTATGAATCAGAATTTGCCCGAATACGTGGTGCTTGGCACTCCCACGGGTGATTGCTGCGGAGGTGAATGGACTTATGGTGCTGGCTATCTGGGACCCGAGTATGCGGGCGTACAGCTGGAGGTTGGCGAAAAGGATCCGCTGCCCTACGTGTCGTCGTCTAAATTCGGTGTATCGCTTGCCGATCAGAAGGCTGAATTCAGTTTGTTAGGCAGATTGAATCAGTTGGCGGGAATCGAGTATCCAGATGACCCGGAATTGCGGGCGCGAATTAAGTCGTATGAGCTGGCGTACGGTATGCAAATGGCTGTGCCAGATGCGATGGGACTGACCCAAGAGACGGCTGAGACCCTGGCACTGTACGGTATGAACGACAAAGTTACAGAGCCGTTTGGGAAACTGTGTTTGACCGCGCGGCGCATGGTGGAACGAGGCGTGCGCTTCGTACAGATATTTCACGGAGGCGGTGGCGGAGGAGCTTGGGATGCCCATGGTGAGTTGAAAAAGAATCATACGGATTTATCGGCTCAAGTCGACGTGCCAATCGCGGCGTTGCTCAAAGACCTTAAACGCAGCGGCTTATTGGACGACACGATTGTAGTGTGGGGAACCGAGTTCGGTCGAACTCCGGGCGCACAAGGCGCCGATGGCCGGGATCATCATCCGAATGCATTCTGCGCGTGGTTAGCAGGCGGCGGAGTTCGTGGCGGTACAACGTATGGTGCCACCGATGAACTTGGCTTCTACGCCGCGGAGAACCCGCGTTATGTGACTGATATCCATGCGACGGTGTTACATCAACTTGGGCTCGACCCCAAAACCCTCGATTTCCCCGAACGCCGAAGATTAGATATCGATCATGGACGACCGATCGCGGAGATCTTGAGCTGAATGTTCAGCTTGCGCCAGGAACGCATTGGCTTTCCGTATCACCCAGTATCGGGAACGACCCTGGTACTGGAGGCTTCTTGGCTTCCTATCTTTCGTCAACTGACAAGACGAATGCAGACGGCGCTCCTACGGGCAACAATGCCACCAGCTTCATAAAGTCAAACGTGGACGACTACGCTGCCCTGCCGTGGGATCTTTCGATAGGGATTGCTGGGGTCGCCGTGGTACCGGAACCATCGTCTCTTCTGCTTGCCACCGTGGGCGGATTTGGAATCGTCGCGGCACGTAGGAAGAAGCGGTTGGACAATCGCTAGTCTTACTGCCTGCAGACCCGTGATTTGAAAACACTCGCGTCGAATATAGCCATGTTGGCTTGCGCACAATTCTGGTGAAGTTTTTCTTGACTTTAGGCTATTTCTTCCTGTGCCACTCTTGGATTGTAATTTTGCTCTTTCCGTGACGTAATCTTGTAATCGAGGGCAGATGGTTATTTTTGGAGGGGGGGCCATGGTACAAATTCAGCTTCATTGGCAGGGTCGCAATCGGTTTGTAATTGTCTATGGGCTTCTCCTGTGCACGATTAGTCTAACCACCAGAGGCGTGCTTGCACAATCCAATGTTGTGCGTATCGAAGAACATTGGGAATTGGCCATCTCGCAAGCCGATAGCCAGACCAATGCACCTCAAATCATGATGCAATTCAGTCCGTTCGGGCAGCATGAAGAGATGCATTTTGAGTTCGATCTAAATCACGCTTCGCTACCAGGCTACGCTCCCGGAGGATTTCAAGTTCGCGCCATGGACGGAAGTCGCGTTGTCAGTGATGTCCGGCAATTAGACAATAATCGCCTCGCTTCTCAAGCTGAATTGCTGAGTTGGGTACTGATAGCGCAGAGACAACCAACTGGTTGGGCATTTGCTGTTGGTTATGGTAACTCGACTTCATGGGGAACCTTTGGTGGCCCAGGAACTGTTGTGGCACTTTCATCGGGTGACCTGCCGTTAACGTATTCGCCGATGGAATCGTTGCGAAACTCCGGCGTCATCTACGCAAAAAATCGCGTGCAGCGACTTACGTTGCGAAAGGTAAGATACTACTCCAGCGCAAACGAGTTCCAAGATGTGCCCGTTGGCCTCAATGTTGAATGATCTCGAACAAACTGCATGCGATCGCCGTCTCATTTAAGGAGACATCTCGTGATACTGCGTTTCTTTACCGCGCGTTCTTTGGGTCGTCGTCCTATCAAACGCTCAATCGCCCCGCGATCGCGTTCGCGACAGGGAGCAACTCTAATACTAACAGCCTTTACACTGTTCGTCCTCTTTGCGTTCCTTGCCTATAGTGTCGACACGGGTTTCTTAGCGGGCGCAAGAGCAGAAATGCGCCGCAGTGCAGACGCATCGTCTATGGCAGGCTGTTGGGAAATCTACAATCAACTGAAGCGCGGTGAATCGTTTGAAGCGGCCCAGGCTACAGCTCGGGAAAGTGCCGCGCAATATGCTCTGGCTAACAAAGTTGTCAACAGTGGTTTGATCATGGATACCGGACCTCAGTCGACTGAGGTGCGAATTGGCTACCTGTCGAACCTCAGTCGCACTACTCAACTTAGCGAAGATTCGACCTCACCGTTTATGGCCGTGCAAGTCTCTGTCATTAAGAACCCCGAGCGGAATGGAGAAGTGCCGTTTTACTTCGGCAAGATTTTCGGCAAGTCGGGACAAAGTATGCAAGCCTCCGCTACGAGTGTCATGGCAAGGTCGATTAGTGGCTTCTCCCTTGCTTCAGGAAGTGGCGACAATTTGCAGATTCTCCCCTTCGCCCTTGATTTGGAAACCTGGAACACGATCAACAACCAATGCTCTGACGACAACTATTGCTTTGACGAAAACCTGCAAAGAGTTGTCACCGGAGGTGACGGAGTTCCAGAGGTCAACCTCTATCCGCAAGGGGCTGGATCGCCCGGTAACCGTGGTACGGTGGACATTGGCGGGGCCAACAATTCGACTGCAGACATTGCCCGGCAAATACTGCAAGGGATCTCCGCTGAAGATCTTCAAGCGCTGAACAAGCCTCTCGCCTTAGACGACAACGGGCAATTGACACTCAATGGCGATACGGGGATAAGTGCAGGCGTGAAAGATGAGCTGACGAGCATAATCGGGAAGGCAAGGATAGTTCCGATCTTTGAATCAGTCACCGGAAACGGCAACAACGCTGTGTACAAGATCGTCAAATGGGCGGGCGTTCGAATTCTGGATGTTCGACTAACTGGTCCGATGTCCAAGAAGATGGTCATGGTCCAGCCTACACCGATCATCAGTCGCAATGTGATTGTAGGTTCAAGCTCGGGAGCAAGTTCCAATATCTTTTCTCCAGTACTGTTGGTGCGATAATGAATCGTAGATTCAGGTACAAAGGGTCCAAGCTTGCCAGGCTGAAAAAACAACATGGCGCTGCGGTAGTCGAGTTTGCGGTTGTTGCGCCTCTTCTGATCACCATGACCTTCGGTATGATCGAGATAAGCCGCGTGGTGATGGTCAAACAAATGCTGATCAATGCATCGAGAGAAGGTGCACGACTGGCAGTTCTGCCAACGGCCAACGAGTTCGAGGTGCATGCACAGGTCGAAAGCGAACTTGCGGCTGCCTACATCAATGGTGCAACCGTCTCGATTACCCCCGAGTCGCTTAGCAGTGCACCGGCTGGGACGCCGGTGACAATCTCGATTGAGGTCAACGCTGCTTCTATCAGCTGGCTTCCCAAACCTATGTTTGTAATCTCGCAAACCATCAGCGCGGCCACGACGATGCGCCGTGAAAGTTTGTAAAGAACTCCGCCAGTAATCTTGCTAACCGGGCTCGTTCTACGTTGCGAATGACATTTGGTCCAGCACCAGAATTAAGAGCTTTGTACATTGTGGGTCCAACCTTACAAACGATTTCGACCAGTCGAGTGCGTAACGAATAAGGCTACCTTGCTACTCGAACTCCAAACGCGCGAAACGCACTGTAGGGTGGTTTCGCACTGCGGTAGGAACACCGAGTTGTGCATGAATGAGAATTGAATGCGCCACCGCGTACCGAGCGGAAAACCGTTGCATCTGATGCCGGGTCGTTGGATCGGTGATAGACTGCTGCAAGGTCTGAACACGGGTCTTCGCACCACTCCCTAACATTGCCAAGCATATCCATCAGTCCAAGCTGCTCATTTTTGTCTATCTGCTTCGACCCCGGTGAAGCTCGCGAAGGATGGGCAACCAGGGTTTTGCCAATTCTCTGTCTAACGTTGACGTAATTACTTCCTCGGGACCTCTGGATCCACGTTTCGACGCAATTAATGTGCTCTGCATCGCGATCGACATCAAACTCGTCACCCCACCAGTATCGCCAGTGCCAGTTCTCGGGCCTTAATCCAAGCTTAGCAGCGTATTCCCATTCATCTTCAAAGGGCAGTCGACAGCTTTTCCCGCCCCAGCGCAGCCATTGACAAATCACCCAGCCGTCGAACCAGCTCAAATAAATAGCCGGATGCCGGTCTGATTGAGAATACCTGCGGTAGTTCCTCCACAGGTGGCTCCTCCGCTCGCCATAGTTTGGGTCAAACAAGCGGACAAATTCATTCGTTAAAGGAAATCGTCCCAAATGGAATGAGGCTACCGATGTGACAATCTCTGGTTGATTAATGGGAAAATTGTCGGTCATGAATTGATGGAGCGCTTCATCGGATGCACTTGATCGGGCCAAACGTATCCAGCGGCGCGCATACTTTTGCCTGGGCGTAAGTCCGATACGTTGCTGAACCAACTGATCGAAGTGTTCGTTAACTTTCGTCTCTGGGTCGATACGGAATTCGGCAAACGTTTGGTGCCAGTCTCGAAGCCAGTTGGGAGATAGTGCTTGATACCCCTGTTTGTCGAGTGTTGTTCCCATCCGAAAACTACCGCCAGGTAGCTGCAAGAGATGATCCACTATGTTGCGCGCAATTCGCTGCTTTCTTTTGCCATACCAGCATTTGTACAAGATCCGTTCGAACTCACCCCACCAACGCTCGCGAATTGCGAGTGCCCGACGGTTTCCTGCTCGGCAATACTCGTCGAGCGGCCTCCAGGATCGGTAGATCATCTCGGTCGATCGCTTAGCCATGAATTGCCCACCGTCAATGTTAGGTTGGCTAAGCACAGGTTGATAGAGCAACTCAATTGCATTGAGCCACGTAGTCTGATTGCGAGCATCCGCTGGCATCTCGCAAAGGAACTGCCAAAAGTGATAGTAGCTTTCTGTGACAACTTGATCCTTCAAGTAAATCCAATCCCACAATCGAGCACAGTCGTCGGAAGTCGCCAATTGGGAGAAGTAGTAGGCGAGCAAAAATTCGTGCAGACTGCGGTTGGCCCAGATAATTTGATCTAAGCGTCCCACGCAATCCTCAAACAGCCCATGTTCGAGAAATTCGCTGTTGAGAGACGCGATACCATTCCAATTCAAATCGAAATCGCCGCGTAGTTTGAGTGCAGTGCATATTGATTCGATCTGCCTTTGGACTTCGCCAAAGTCGCCTTTGTTTACGTCGTGCACATAAGGGTAGGCGAAAGAAGCCTCATCAACTTCCGGTCCAGACGGACAATTCGGCCAACTTGGAGCTTTCCGATGGTGGTGAATGAGCGAGCAATAGGCTGTAATTGCCAACAGACTGATGGCGGTAACTACTTGAATGTTAGTGACTTCGAAGGTGCCATCGGTGCGAAGCTCTAAGCGATCTGATGAAGCCCGACCGATCATCGCAGCAGCCTTCGACCGGCGCATCCCTTCAAGGAGAATCTTATTGATCGCGTGCCAATAGACGTCAGCGGGGTAGCGAAAGTCGCTCATTTCTTGCTTGCAACGCAGATAAGACAGTACGCGAGGAACTGCCAGGATACTATGGGCCTCCGATGGTATATCGTCAAACCGCCGCCTGCCGTTCCGCAACCACCCCAAGTAGCGTACTTGTTGAGCACGCGTAAAACCCTCGACGCGAACGAACTGCCATGGTGTTGATTCATCATCGGTCGCAAACAGCGAATCCCAATGAACTAAGAGTGCGTGCGGCCGCCCAGCTAAGACGAACCTGCATTTTTGAAATAATGGTGCTTGCAGAATCTCTGCCAGGACAGCTACGTCATCATTGAGTGCCTGGTCCAATCCATCGAAGATAAGACATAAGCGGCCCTGTCGTGCCATTCCTTGCACATAGAGTTCAGCCTGCGCAGTCGGCAGTTCGGATCGCCTGGGCTGCTTGGTGTAAAATTGCCAAATCTTGGCTACCGCTCGGATTAGTCCGCTTTCACTTTCGTACTTCTTGAGACTGAACGTCTGGACCGCCTCTCTGAGATCAAACCGGACCGCCATCATACGACAATCTGGCTGACTTATTCTGTACCGAAGCCATTCGAGCGATTTTGATTTACCAACCCCAGCGTCGGACGTTAACACCAATCGCTGAAACGCTCGACCATGGCTGTTCAGATTCCGGGCGACTTCTTGACGGTCGATTCTCGTCCACTGACTTCTACGCTCACAGTCCCCTGAGATGCGATCGCGTCGCACGCCCTGCTTGACTATGCATCCACGAACATCGACGTGTTTCGAGCGGTCCAGCCAACTCCACTGCTGGTCATGAATGAACCAAGGCAAATCACCGTTAGTGGCAAGACTAGACTTGGGCTGTTGCGTCATGATATAGCTGTCCTTCGTTGCCAAGATTTACGGCAGGCCTCAATTCAAGCGATTGCCATTGTCTCGAATTGGACGTGTCCGGGTTCTTATACCAGTTCACTGTCATTGGCTTCATGTGGATGAGCCTCATCATCTTCGTCGGGCTCGGTAGCCCCACCAACTGGTCGCATCATGTACTCGAGACTACCAGTATTAACTCGGCCTTGGGGGCTATCTTGATCGGCGAGCGGCTTGCCGTCCGCACCCAAGTACCTCTGCTCCGCATCCCGCGCAGTCCCCCACTGACTCTCCCACGCCAGCTGGCAATAGTCGTTGTATGCCTGTTTCCATCGATTGACATCCAGCATCCAATCCAAAGCATCGCCAATGGTTTGGCAGTTTCCAAGTACATTCAGTCCGCGATAACTCATTGAAGAATTTTTTTGAGCACTATCGATTTGTTGATTGGCTTTATCGAAATCTTCCGAGCAAACAATTGCACTATCGAACAAGGAGCCCGCGTCGGCGGTATTCGTATAGTGGACCATTGCATCCATCTTGAAGCTCCCCGCTTCAACCGGCGCTAGCTTTGTTTCCGAGTTTGCCATTGCGGTCCCCTCTGGCGGCAAAGTCAATTGCGCCGTGATGGCAACAAAGGGAGTTAGAGTAAACGGAGTACGCCTCTCATCCAGATAAAAGTACTCGATCTTCCGCTGGCCCTGGTCTGCGACCACCGTTGGTATCTCTCCGGCTGCAGCCCACATCGTCGCCAGAGCCGCTGCCTGAATTGAATAACCGGACAGATAGGGCAAGTAAGGCACGTTTTTGAACACAGCAAAATCAGAAAACGCCTCGCCAGAGTTGGGAGCGCGGCTGCGAACCCTCCATAAACAACGATAGCGTGAACCCAGACCAGACGCACGCCAAACTTGGTTCACTGGATCGACAAGCCCCGATATATCCATCAGTCCATGCGCAAGCATATCCGGCATAACTGCGCCAACAAAATCTCCGAATAACTCCACTTCGAACCAGAGCACATAGCCCTTTTGCAATTTCCTATCGTGAAACAAAACTGGGGTAATGGCCGAACGCGGAATCGCTTCTTCCGATCCCCTCGAGACGGAAGTTCGGTAAGGCCTCTTCGAATCGCCAAACTTCCGTTGTAGAAAATCGGCAACAATCCAAAATCCATTCGTGGCGCGATAGTGCTCAAGTAACTGGTCCAGCAATAGATAGGCCCCAGGACGCTCCGCGCTACCTCGATGCTCTTGAGATACATCGAGCTCCAAGGGCTTACTGGGAACATATGCATTGAGCGCCTCAATCGCAGCCTGCAGATCCTTGATGGATTCTCGAGGGTCTCCAGTCGGGTTGTCACGCAATTTGGCTGTCGTACGATACAATCGCATTAGGATCTCGGCGATCTTGGGCGCAAAATCACCCAAACGCTGCTTTAAATCACTTCCTACTACCCTCTGATGAAGTGATTCAAGCACAGTGACGTCACATTCACCTCTAACTAGTCTCGCCGAGAGTTCACTCTGGTCGCCAAATATCATCGAATCGGCAATAGACTCACTGGGTAACTTAACAGCGACGTGTAAGGGATAGTCTTCAGGCATCCTGATTCCTTTCAAGTTGTTTGATGAGCGAGTTGAGCTTAGCGTCCGCAATTGCGGCTTCAGCCAACGGAGTCCCTAGTAACTCGCGAACTTGTTCGATTGTAGCTTCCCTCAAGATGTCTTCTGAGGTGAACGAGACACAAACTTTTCCCTTTTTGGCTTTCACCATTTCTTTCTGCTCGGGTGACAGGATCACATCTGCAATCAAGCTTAAGGATCCTGGCATCGCGATACGCAGCCACTTCTGAATGGTATCGCCCTCTTCATTCAATAAGCCGACGAGAATGACACCGAACTCGAGCTGCTCAAACAGGCTACGATCGAGGTTAATCCGCACTCGCCCGAGGTCATCGAGATCGTAGCTATATTCCGGATTGACGTCCCCCATGATCACTTCTTCGTAGGTCAGCCACCGGATGCTCGCTGGCGAGTCCGTCTTCCGATCACGAAGCCGTACAGGAGAATCTGACTCAACTGGCAAGGCATTCTTCCAGTCGTGCACATTGCCGAGAATATCGATGCGTCCTAAAGCGGTCGGCGCTAGGAAACGGAGGCGATAACTCTGACCAACTTTCATGCTTGGCAGTTTCACTATGCCTTGTCCACTGGTCGCGCCTTCGCAAACGATGCTTCCTTCTTTATCTTGCAGCTGCCACGCAATATTGGCCAGCTTCTCGTCTCCAGCGACTCCGTCCGAAACGTACAGCAACGCTGACGACTCAGGTTGACGCGACGTAAAAGAAACCAACCGGACAGTTACTTGCTCTCGTGACGCCTGCCACCGAGCGCCTCCTACGATAGGATGTTCCGCCATCATCGAATTCAAGTCGCTTATCAGCGATGCTCTCGCATTCGATTCCAGTTGCCCGATCAATCTATTGTTCATGTTTGTTGACCTAGTGAACTATTGTCTAAGTGCTTGGTTTTACGTGGATTCAATCCAGCGATTCATCGCCTCGGGCTATACGTTCAGCCAAATTTCTGAGCTGCATAAGCAACTCGCGATGTCGCTCGGTGAATCTTTGGCGAACACGCGGAGTCATCGACTCTTCGAAGAGTTCGCAGTAGACGCCCGGGGCACGTTGCTTCAGTAGTTCGAGAAACAGCTTGTCGACACGCTGCTGTCGCGTAGGAGGGACAGCGTTGCTGGCCGTGTCTAGATGAGCTTCAAGTGAGGACGCTGGGAACATGCATGTTCGGTGTCGCAATTCCCCCTCGCAGAACTGACAACTTAGACCTTTCTCTTTCTTGAGCCCAACGTCAACTACTGAATCTAGTTTTGTACACTCACTACAGTAGCGAACCGTTTTCGCTCGACGCGTACCGACCGGAAAGAAACGATACTGGAACTCTTTGTGATCAATCTCGGGGTGGCAGTTACTGTATCCACCACATTTTCCCTTGTCCGAGATCTCGCCATGCCCAGGAAAAATACATCGAGCCGTTGGGCCACAGGCTATCGCCCCGTAATCCACTCCTTCGACCTCGACCTGGAGGTGGAATGCCAGAAGGCTATATCGGAGGTGATTGACGCGAGCCGCGAAACCACCCCAAGGCCAATCGCCTTTAGCGTTGGTTGGCATGGACAAAATGGCTTCGCACAGGTGTGAATCTATATCAGTCGGGCCAGTATTCGGTGCACCTGACAAATGATACTTGATCGGAATCCATGGTCCGGCTTTTTCACCGAGCAATGTTTGAACTCGCTCGAAATCGCATGGCTGTGGCGATACCGCCAGATAATGGCCAGCCAACAACATGCACAAAGACAAATGCGGCAACGAAACGTCATATTCGTTGTTTTGAAATTCGAAGGGCATGTTTTCGGAAAACCACTGACGCTGCGATCGCAAATCCAACTTGTATCCAAACTCCAAGAAGAATTTCATTGGCGGAATTAAGCGAGGATACAGGTACAGGCTCAGCCAAACCACGCTGTCCTGATCGCCAGCTTTCAAACTGGATAGGTGGCTAACACTAAGAGCGGGTGGCCCTTTGATCATTCGGCTACTCCTAGCTACAGAGAAGTCTCAAGCTCCAATCGCCTAAACCTCTAAAGGCAGATACTCCGGTGGCTCGTAAAGAATTTTCTAGAAACTTCTGGCCTGAGCTCAGATTTATAAGCCTACGAAGGCTTGCTATCATTGCAGCTACTTGGGGGGCTGGCAAGGCATACTGGGATCATCGCGTCCGCTGCCTTTTGCCCAATCGTATCGAAATGTCCGAAAACCCACTGTCTCGAAGGCGACGTTTTCGCTGAGAGCAGCAACGCTAAGTGTGTCGCTTCCGTAGACCGAGTCACGCACCGATAGACACCATCGAATACAACTATTTCGTTTTGATCGGTTTGCTCAAAGACGCTCCAGCAGGATGTGTCCCAATGAAGCTGTGAGGTCTTTTTTCTCTATCGATGGTCAAGCGGGCATTTTGAGGAAGGCAGGCAGTCGTACTTTTGTGAATCAATTTTGATTAAAAGCTACCAGTCTGAAATTTACCGGCTCAGTACTTCTATCTTGGATCGCAAGCGTTTTCGAACGCATCGTGAAGCTTCAAGGAGCGGAACTTGGGCGGATTGGTACTGCTTGGGCCACGAATCCCCCATTCTCAACCATTACGATCTTCAATATATCTTCTGCTCTCAGAGACTTCCGGATGTGATCCACCGATGTCGCATTGCCATTATTTTCATCCTGGTACAAGTCGATGTCATAGATTCCATTGCCCAGAAAGTTTAAAGGCAACTCCAACGATTTCATTGCCTTGGCCGTCATGCCACCTAGATACCAGGTATCACCGCTACGTCTCGCGATGACAATATATTCATCTAACTTCGCATCAAGCACCCACGTCTCGTCCCATGTCGTTGGCACTTTCACGACAAAATCGAAGCCATCTTGATTGACGTAAGCCTGTGGGTAGTCGGCGATCATCGGCAAGTGATTCTGGTACACGACATACATGGCCAATTGATGACAGCGTGTTCCTTGTACCATCGGTGCAATGTCGCGAAATCGATAGTCTTTGGGAAAGACGCTTCTCATACCGCCTTGGTGATAGTCAAGCGGTCCCGCGAGCAACCGTACAAAGGCAACGTCGAGATTGTGTTCAGGAGGCGTACCTCTCACACCCGGCGGTTGCCACTTATTGTATTCTTGATTCAGAACGGCTTCATAGCTTAGAACGTTGGGCCAAGTTCTTTCCATACCGGTTGGCTTATACGCTCCATGCCAGGTTACCGTCAAATGATGCTCGGCGGCCTTGCGTGCAACTTCATGATACCACTGCACCATTTCCTGGTCGTCGCGGTCCATAAAGTCGATCATGACTCCTTCAATCCCCCACTGCTCGTAAGTTCGAAACGCTTCGTCAAGCTGCGGACGCAGTGCTTTCCAATGCATCCAAAGTCGCAAACGCACGCCTTTGCTTTTGGCATAGCTCAACAATTCTGGCATGTCGATGGTCGGCGCAGCTTTCGTAACATCTGTCGGCCCTTGGGGCGCGATTGGTCCGCCATACCAAGCGATGTCTAATCCATCCAGCGAGTGATACTCGACGCCATGTTTACTGCAGAAGTCAATGTAGTGCTTCATAGTGGCGGTGTTGACACCTGGTTCAAAGTCGACACCTTCCAGTACGTAGTGATTCCACCAAGGAAAGGTCGTCTTCCCCGGCTTGATCCACGATGGATCTGCGATTGCTACCGGATCATTTAGGTTGAACACTAGATTCGACTCGATCAAATCGCCAGGCTTGTCCGCAACCATGAAAACTCGCCATGGCGACGCAAACGGAGCACTTCCTATAACCTTGGCTCCATCTTGTCGGCCTGGTAGAGGCGATAGTTTTGAGACTAGGGCGCCGCTGTGCGTGGCAGACGGCGTTAGATACATACCTGCGTAGTTGGTCAGGTTCGCTTCGGTGAATGCCACCCAGCAGTCCTCACTGGCTGAGGACAGCAAGCAAGGCAGCCCAATCAGACGGTTCGGCCGAATCTCCGATACAGGCAAGGAATCGTAGTACCATTCGTAGGACGTTGTATACCCAGCCAAGGGAAGCACTTTCGCACTCCGATTGCTAGGAAACGTGAGACTAGTATGTTCATCGGTCAATACAAAATTAGTGACTGCCGACTGTTCAGGAATCAAATACTGAAATGCAAAACCATCGTTGAAAGCTCGCACAACCAGGTCTAGTCGGCGATGGGGTGCCGGTACCTCATCTAACGACACTTTGAGCTCGTTGTGAGCATCTCTGGCTTTGGATGTCTTTCCGACTGCGATCACATATTCGCTGTCTCGGCTAACTCGCTCGGCACTTACTAGTTTCAAATTTTTAGTGAGCCGTCCGGTCTCCAAGAACTCCAAGCCGAGTGTTGCTTGGGCTACCGAGATTCCTCGATACGTCCCAGCCAACACTGGCTGCCCGTCAGCAGCCAAGCTTAACGTGACTTCCAACCGCCCGTCAGGTGAAGATAGCAAATAAGTTTGCGCCGCCTTCTCCTGTGAAAACACGAACCCGATCATTTGGAGAACACCAAACGCGACAAGCAAACATTGAAAGTGTCGTCGGCGAAGTAAAAAATCCATAGTCACCTACTCAATTCAAAGCGTTGGAACTCTACCTGGCCAATCCATGAGACGAGTTGGTTGAATCTGTCGCCAGTTGGTCACTCAGAGCAGACACAACATAGTCAATCTCTTCTTTAGAGCTTGATCTGCCAAGACTGAAGCGAATGGCACCCAAACATCTTTCTGTACTTAGCCCCATCGCGGAAAGAACCGGGCTTAAATGCTGCTTGCCAGCGTGGCAAGCAGAACCCGTGGATGCAGCCAATAAGGGCAGCTTGGCCAGCAGATCGTACCCCGCGAATCCATCGAAGCTGATATTCAACGTATTGGGCAGCCGTTTCGTAGGATGGCCATTCAGACAAACACGTTCGCCGAGTTCACTTCGTATTTGCTCCCAGAAGTAATCTCGCACCTCTTCGATTCGAGCGTTGTCTATCCAATCGCCTGCTTCTTGACAGGCGACTCCGAGGGCTGCAATCTCCAGGATATTTTCGGTTCCCGCGCGTCGTCCTCCTTCGTGCCCCGCGCCGTGCATGAACGGTACTAGCTCAATGCCCTCGCGAACGTACAGCGCGCCAATGCCTTGAGGTGCATAAAGTTTGTGACCCGCGATCGACAACATATCAACTCCCATCGATTCAACGTCAACTGGGATCTTGCCGACCGCTTGGGCGGCGTCCGTGTGCACTAAGATTCCATACTCGTGGGCAATTGCGGCAATATCTTCGATCGGCTCAATCGTGCCCACTTCATTGTTGGCCAACATGATTGAGATGAGCACCGTATCAGGGGTAATGGCTCTCGATATATCCGCAGGATCGACAAGCCCAAACTGATTAACAGGCACTTGTGTGATGCTGGCCCCCAGCGTCTCAAGAAATCGCAATGGCTCGACGACAGCTGGGTGCTCGACGGAACTAATGATGAAGTGAGGTCGCTTCAGTCGCTGGCGGCTAGCAAAGAACAAGCCTTTGATCGCGTAGTTATTGGCTTCAGTGCCGCCGGAAGTGAAAATGATCTCGGTCGGATCACAACCGATGAGTGAGGCAACGCGAATCCTCGACAGTTCGACGATCTCTGCTGCGGACGTTCCTGCCCAGTGTCGGCTGGATGGATTACCAAGCTCCAGCTCAAGCAATCTCAGCAGCTCTGCCCTGACCAACGGCGAGAGTGGAGTTGTCGCGTTGTAATCCAGGTAAAATCGCCGGCTCATGCACGTGACCTCGCAGTACGATTGCTTGCCTGTTTTGACTTCTTTGGGTTCGTGACTTGCTTCGCCTCGAGCTTAGCTTTTTCGGCTTTGATCTGCTCCGTTGACTTCGCTACTGGGTCTTCATTGCGAGCAAGTTCATCAAGCAGCAATCGAGTCATTTTTGGTCTGGCGAGATAGTAGCATCGAGTCTGAGCGTCTTGAGCAAAGTCAACCAAATGCGTATGTCTGAGGAGCGACAAATGTTGGGACAAGTTCGCTTGACGCGCGGGTAGCAAGTCTTCGAGGTCCGTGACGCATTTCGGCCCTTTTGAGAGTTCTTGAAGTATGGCCAGCCGAGTCGGATGAGCAAAGGCTCGCAGAAGAACGGCAGCTGATTTCGTATCGAGCTCAGTCAAGATCTTCCTCCGGGTTGTTGTATTCGCATATCTGAATACAATCTAAGTGTTTGTAAATCGCCGCACAAGATGAGCAACGGCCATGGACAGGACTCAACATTGGGAACAGGTGTACCAAACAAAGAGTTCGACCGAAGTGAGGTGGTACGAACCCGATCCTAAACAGTCTCTCGATCTAATCTTAGGCGTTGCAGGTGCCTGTCGCGGGCGTGTGATCGATATCGGCGGAGGCCAGTCGTTCCTCGTTGATCGCTTGCAGGACGCTGGTTTCAAGCATGTGGCTGTTCTCGACATATCTCAAACAGCGATCGAGGCAACCAAGGCTCGACTCGGCCAGCACGCGTCGCAAGTCGAATGGATAGTAGCCGACATCACGCATCTCGATTCATTGGGCGAGTTTGATATCTGGCACGACCGAGCGGTGTTTCATTTCATCACCGATCCGAACGACCGAAAGCTCTATTTGGAATTGCTGAAGCGATCCTTGCAAATCGGTGGC
Source organism: Rania fehmarnensis (assembly GCF_056494185.1). Taxonomy (NCBI): domain Bacteria; kingdom Pseudomonadati; phylum Planctomycetota; class Planctomycetia; order Pirellulales; family Pirellulaceae; genus Rania; species Rania fehmarnensis. The sequence goes on along the minus strand of NZ_CM151398.1, from coordinate 514,688 downwards.
TATTTTATTGTTGGCACGTTTGCCAAAGACGGTCCAGAAAAGTGCAGTGGGCTACCGATTTGCCAATACGATGCAGCCACGATGCAAGCAGAGTTAGGCTCTTCGTTTGAACCCGTAAAATGCAGTGAATAAGGGCCGTTAACAATTGCCCAACTGAGCTGCAGCCCGCGCCGCTTATCCGGCGAGCGAGCTGAGACAGCGAGGACGGTCGGTCGTGGTACGTTTCATTTGCGGTTGCGTTCGCCACGCACTATCATGCGAACTCTATCAGCCAATTTCTTGACATCTATGAACCATCAGGCGGGCATCGTGCGGGACGTCAACGATCAGAAACAGCGCGAGAGAAGTGTGCGACGGTTGTACCGGTCAGTTCTCGCAGTGGTGCTCGTGTGCTTATTAGGGCTCGAGTGCCAGGCAGCGACTGGCGCGAAGGTAGTAACCTTTTATGGATACGATGACTGCATCGAGCTGAGTAATGGAACAGCCAGAGCTGTCCTCTGCCCTGCCGCCGGCGGACGCATACTGTTCTATGGAATCGACGATCGAAACATCTTGTACTTGCCACCTGGTAACGAGGGTTGGGTGTGGGATGGCAAGTCGTCGTCTGCGCCAATGGACGCGGGCCGTTGTGACATTGGACCAGAGCAAATCGTGCCTCGACGAAGCTTGTTATGGCAAGGACGATGGACAGGCAAGATCACAGGTGATCGACAAGCGGTGCTTGAGAGCCAAGATGATCCATCCACGGGCGTTCGCTTGCAACGCACGTTTGAACTGGCGGCCGACTCCAGTCAACTCAAGTTCACACAAACGATAATTAACGTGAGTACTAAACCCGTTGAATACTGTCACTGGAGTCGTACATTCGCGCAGGGCAAAGGTCTATGCCTGATACCTGTCAGTCAGCCTGGTCGGTTCCCACACCACTATGTTCGCTACGATGCACCAGGCAACCTGATTAACTTCGCGGCAGAGGACCCCAGTATTAAACTGGTCGACGACTGCTTGTTGATACAAGATCATCCTCGGTATCCCAAGCTTGGATTCGACTCGCACCGCGGCTGGCTGGCCTATTGTTCGCCGCAGAACTTACTCTTTGTAAAGCGATTTCCGACGTATCCTGATCGAGCATACAACGAGGTTGCTGGGCTGACCATCTCGGTATGGTACCCGGCGGATAACTTGGTCGAACTGGAACCAATCGGACCGCGTGAACATCTGACCCCTGGTCAATCGAGTCAGTTTACCGAGACCTGGTATCTGGCAGATTATCGATATCCCGAATCAAAGTCTGTCTCGACGCAGGACATCAAGTCCAAGGTAGAGTCGCTCCGATAGCTGTCCGCGTGCGGTTCACCGGCTCAAACCCAACTCAACTGACCAATTTCAACGGGTTTTGTTTGTCGCAGCGTCTACCTCCACCAATGCGATAGAGCTCTGGCGGAGCGATGGCATGAGCGGAGAGGAGTTGTGGATAAGCGATGGCAGCCTGTTGCGAACCAAGTTACTGGATGAAGTGATACCCGGCAGCGCAGGCAGCAATCCAACCAACTACTTTCGTTTCGGTTCCCAGATCTTCTTCAGCGCCTATGGTGAAAGCGTTGGGCGCGAGTTGTGGAAAGTTGCGGGACCACCCGCCGGAACGCACATTGACTCTGATCAACTCCGAGACGGCTTCGCAGCGCCGTGTATACAAGATCTTCGGCAACGGCGAACTCCATGGAAGTCTGCGGCGCCGCTGAAACGCTGAAACAGTCGCGCAGCTAATAGAAGTCGTCGTAGACGTACTGTTTCGGTCGCTTACCTTTAGTACGCGCGACTCGAGGATACTTGCTGCGCTTGGATGGTTCTTTGAGGGGCTTTCGGCTTTTGAGAATCTTGAAAACCCACTCGTCTCCCCAGTCGAAAAGATAGAACAAACTTTGTTTCTCGGGCAGGGGAAAGACTTCTTTGATCGGTATGTTGACGACGGACTCTTCGATGTCCACAAGAAATCGCCTATCCCGACTGAATACATCCTTGGCTACGAAGAAAGTGTACAAGTGAGCGTCGTCCGAGAAGCGAACGGCCTTGAAAATCGCTTGGTGGAGATCGTCCAGTAACGCACTCTCCTCGATCTCAATATCAACTTCCCAATCGTGTTCCGCGTAACGACCGCCGACCAGCCGAGCAGTCAGGGTTATGATCATGAGAAGCTCCTGAGCATCCAGCTCTTTGAAGTACTTCCAAGACGTCGGGGATGAGCACCCGGTTTGCAAGAATCCTATGCAAAAATCAGAGAATTTTGTAGTGGGCGGTACAGAACTCGAATCTGTGACCTCAACGATGTCAACGTTCGGCATCGATTCAAATCGACAACAAAAAACAAGGAAAAACGCAACTTCTGAAATCACGTTGCACCCCACGTTGCACTTGGAGGCTCTAGCTGACAAGTTGTTTCAACATTTGCCAAAGGCTGATGTAAGAAAGTTGCTCTCCTTGCTGCTCGATCGACTCACTAGGTCCTAGCGACGAACAATTGTCCGCGTCTCCTTGACTCCACGCCTTCTACCACCCAACGAAACAGCGGGTTGCAAAATCACCAACGAAAAACGTCGAATTCGATAAGCTCGACAAACACATGCTCCGGTGCTTGCACCAACTTGCAAGACTGGAAGATGAGATGATCAAAAAATCGCTACGTCACACGCTAGGACAATAGCAATTTCTAAATTGCGTTGCGCCAATCTTCGCACCTGAACTTTCTAAGAGATTACCGCCTTGGTCAGAGCGACGGGAGTCCGCCGTTTTTTTACGAAAGCGTATGCCAATCCGCATGCTCCCATGAGCATCAAACTACTAGGCTCCGGTACTGCAGTTATCGTAACAAACTGATTTGCCGTAGTTTCAAATCCGACCGAACGGACCAGTACGTCAAATGGTGTGGCAGAATTGAGGTCATCCACCGACACCAAGGCGAATCCGTATTTAAGACCTCCGACGCCATCAAATCGAAGCCCCAGATAGCCCGTTTGTCCACCGAAATTTCCAGTGGCTCCCGGATCGCCTGGAAAGGTAGAATATAGATTCCCCAAATCGAATGCAGCCGAAGTAAAACTGCTGCTGCTCGAAACCAGATTGCCTATGTTCAATCGGCTGGCAGTTGGGAAGCCATCTCCTGTCGGCAAGTCAACAACTACACCGTTGTTGCTGCTAAATGGAGCATCCGTTTGCGCGAAGCCCAGTACAAAGTTCGGATCGTCTGAAAAGAAATTCGTAAACGTGAAATCGGTTGTGCCGTTGCCGTCAACATCCAAGTCGTATTCTCCAAGATCTATCGCACTGATTCTAACATTGACGTCGCGGAAAACCATCTCAGCTCGACTTTCGGAAACTGTCAGACCGAGGATGATGATCAGGCTAATCCACTTGAAACCAGAATTCGCTGCATGGGGACACATTGAGGGCTACTTTTTTGTAAAAAGACGGGGCGAACAAAACAGAGTTTGGAAATCGCGAGTGCAGGCGAAATCTGACTTGTTCTTAATGCATATCTCATTCCATGCGTTAGTTAGGTCAGCTGCCTCCGAAACCGATCTAGCTGCAGCGGCAATCTTCGCCACTGGAGCCGCAGAACAGACAACTCATTCCACCAGCGACAACGCGAAGAAAACGAATCGAAGCTGGCGGATTCCGCCATTCTCTGCGTGCGGCTGTAGACCACGCTCGCAAACCTGCTAGGTTGATGAGCGTCAGGGAGCTCTTAATAAAGCTCGCAGGCATATTTCCTTCTGGTGACGGTCGGAAATCCCCGGTGCGGACAGCGGACAAACTGTGTGCAGCCCGCGATAGCAAAACTATCGCGGTCTTATTTCTCAATTGCGTTAAGCAGCATTATGCCATCGAGACAAGCGGAGTTAACAGTTGCATTTTCATAGTTAGCAATTACATCAACGTCACCATCGCGGGGCAGCGCTGTCTCCCGAACTATAAACAGCTCCAAACCTAGCTGTATGATTGTTTTTCCGAACGGGAAGAAACTTCGCGACGAGTTAACGAGACCGGCAACTCAAAAAAATGGGCTCCAGCTACTGGAAAATGATGCGCTCACTGAAAATGCTGAGAGTGTTCGTGCCGTGATAGCGAGACAAGTCGAGCAGATCGTACACTTGGTTGACGATTTGCTCGACATCTCCTGTATTAGTTGCAGGAAGGTGATAAACAGGTTTTCGAAGGCATTGGAAAGGTCAGTTGCCAGGCAACTACGATCGAAAGAAGCTCAACGCTGAAAAGCCTGGCTCACCTTGATTCGAATCAAAAATTCGGTAGTCAACTAAACCTGCTTTTTGCTTTTTTTGTGGTACGGCTGCAGATCGATGTTGACCAACTTCGGGCTAGCTCGCTTGCCTGCCAGCTTGCGCTGGTTGGCAGCGAAGGTTTCCCAGACCGTCGTCACACTGGTCGAACCGTGCCGACCTGTTCCGAATCAACTTTCGTTATCGCAAACGAGAACGATGCCCGCGACTTTTGCGTCATGAGTTGAAAATGTAATCCGAATCGGCAGTTTGCTATTGTAAAGATTGAGTGACGAAGGACAGACCAGAGCTTTCGAGACGTCGCGCTACCCACTGAGCTAAGGCGACTCGCGCCACTGGGGAGATGCGAACTCACGCCATGGTCTCCGATCAAGTCAGTCGGCCAGTTGTATTCAGAGTGCCGTATCATTCTTTCCGCGTTTCGATAAGGATCTCAATTCGAAAATCGCACTTGACATATTCCGTCTTAGGAATACGATAGCGGCATGCCTCCAACACCGACCACTAACGACATCTTTAGCGCCATCGCTGAACCGAATCGACGAGAGCTGGTATCGCTCTTGGCTCGACGCGGTCCAATGGCCGTTGGTGACATCGTTGAGGCGACAGAGCTTTCGCAGCCTTCGGTTTCCAAACACTTGGGCGTGCTGTTCGAAGTCGGCGTAGTGTCGGTCGATCGGCAGGGCAAACAGCGGATCTACAAACTGGAGGCCGCAAAATTGAAGGCTGTATATGACTGGGCCAAGAGTTTTGAATCACTTTGGGATCATCAACTGGCACGAATCAAGGCGAAGGCAGAAACCCGCGCTGCAGCGGCTCGAAAGAACAACTGACTAACCTCTCACCTATTCGGAGTATTAATGGTCAACCGCACTGAACCACAGACTAGCTTCAAGACTTCTGTAATCGAACGCGTTGTTGAGATCGATGCGCCAATCGAATTCGCATTTGATGCGATTCTCGATCAGCTGGGGCCAGATTGCGAGATGCCTGGCGGAAAGGCATTTCCGTTGCAGTTGGAAACTTGGCCAGGCGGTCGTTGGTTCCGCGACCTCGGTAACAACACTGGACATCTATGGGGGCACGTCCAGGTCATCAAGCCGCCGACACTAATCGAAATAACAGGGCCATTGATGATGTCCTATGCAGCAATCAATCACCTTTCGTATCGACTCAGCGGCGAAGGTACCGCGACCAAGTTGAACTTTCACCATCAGGCTGCTGGTTTACTCGATACCGACCATCTCGATGGACTTTCATCGGGGTGGGAGTATTGGATTGAACGCGTCCGCAAACTAGCAGCCGTTAAAGCGAAGGATGCGAAATGAGTTGCTGCTGCAAAAAGCGAACATCGCTTGAGAATCGAACGTGGCTTATACGGACAAGTGCTGCACTGCAGTGGGTTGTTCCGAGCATTGCTCTGGCGTTAGTTCCCAAGTGCCCGGCTTGTGTTGCTGCCTATCTCGCTCTCTGGACGGGACTTGGTGTCAGCTTCACTTCCGCAACTTATCTGCGATGGACCTTGATCGGGATATGCGTCACTGCCTTGGCGGTCGCTGCTTGTATGCAGCTTGGCGTTCTACGAAAACTTCTTTTGGCATTATTTAGTCAGATTACTTGGAGAAAGAAATATGCAACGTGAAATCGTAAGTCGAGATGTTTGGATTGAAGCGAGGAAAGAGTTGCTAGAGGCTGAGAAGGAGCTAACGCGTCGCAGCGACGAAGTCGCCAATCAGCGCCTTCAATTGCCCTGCGTACGCATCGATAAAAAGTATGAATTCGAAACCGAGCGTGGTGCTTCGTCGCTTGTCGATTTGTTTCAAGGCCGAAGTCAACTGTTGATGTACCATTTCATGTATGGTCCTGACTACGAAGCTGGATGTGTCTCTTGTTCTGCAATTGCGGATGCGTTTAACGGGTTGCACTCGCATCTTGCCGGTCACGACGTAACGCTGTGCGCGGTGTCTAGCGCACCGCTTGCAAAGCTTGTCGCCTATCGGAAGCGGATGGGTTGGACGTTTCTGTGGGCCTCCTCAGGTGGCAGCGACTTCAATCAAGATTTCGGTGTCGGATTCACCGAACTGCAGCAGTTCGAGATTGGTCTCAACTACAACTATCGCGATGAACCTGTGTGGCTCAAGCGAAGCGACGAAGGCATGGCTAGCCGAATGCAAAACTCGCCCGTCGGAATCAACGCCTCGATGACTGGAACGGACATTGCGACTTACACGCGGGAACGTCCTGGAATGAGTGCATTTCAAATCGAAGACGGAATCATCTATCACACCTATTCGACTTTTGCTCGCGGGCTGGATGTTCTCTGGTCCCAATATCAATGGCTCGATCGCGCGCCCAAGGGTCGTAACGAAACCGCCGTTTGGTGGCGACGGCATGATGAATACGCGAAATCTCAAGCCGAAGTCTCATGCTGTTGCGGGTCTTAATCACTATCTCTGCTCTCTGTCTTGAAAAGAAAGTACGCAAACGAATGAAAACGCATCTACTTATCACCTTGGCATCACTTTTGATTTTTCCCATGACAGGAGTTTCTCAGGAGCAAACGAGCTCAAAAGCCACGCAGCATTTCACTACTTCCATAACCGTTGACGAATCCCCCAAAAAGGTCTTCGATGCAATCAACGACATTCAAGGTTGGTGGTCCGTGGAAGTGGAAGGCGAAACCAAAAAGCTAAATGGTATCTTCCACTACCACTTTCAAGACGTTCATCGATGCACGATGAAGGTAGTCGAGTTCGAGCCCGTGAAACGCGTCGTCTGGCTCGTGCAGAAGAATCATTTCAACTTCACCAAGAACCCAAATGAATGGCTGGGTGATAGGCTGACATTTGACATCAAACGCGTCGGCAACCAGACCGTTCTTACTTTCACGCAGATGGGTTTAACTCCTGAAGATGAATGTTATTCCATCTGCGAGAATGCTTGGAAACGGTACATTCAGCAGAGCTTGTTCTTACTAATTACCACTGGCAAAGGTCAACCAAACGGCACAGGCGTTGCTCAAACCGAAGATGAAAAAAGGCTGGCGATGAAAGCGCAGAAAACAGAGAAATCCGTGGATGAAACTGTCGTCGAGGGTGAGTTCGACGTCAAAATGGCTCCGCAAGAGTCTACAGATCCAAAGCTAGGATTAATTACCCTCAATAAAGTTTATCGCGGAAATCTCGACGCCGAAGGCGCGGGTCGCATGCTTACCGGAATGACGGAAGTTCCGTCTTCTGCTGCGTATGTCGCAATCGAGAAGATTAATGGGAATTTGGATGGCAAGCAGGGTTCCTTCGTTATTTATCATTGCGGAGTCATGCATGGCGGCGAGCAAAAACTTGACATCGCAATTGTTCCCCAATCAGGAACCGGCGAACTCAAGGGCATTCGCGGCACAATGAAAGTTGACATTCGTGACGGCAAGCACTTTTACAAGCTTGCCTACTCCTTTGACTTAAGTAGCGGAAACAAGTAAACGCACCTAAGTTCTTTCTCCAGTTTGGGTATTCATTGCCGTGATCTACATTCAACTACAGGTCGGATTGCCTGCTGTGGGTTCCCACTTCATTCTTTCGTCGGCCCTGCCCGCTCTGAACCATTCGATTATCAGTCCACTTGCTCAGTCGGAAGCTGTTTCGCATGCCAATCTGCACCACGCACTGATAAAAGGTCTACGACCAAGCATTTGAGTTCGTCAAGATTTATGGGCTTTACAAGATGCCCGTCAAAACCTGCTTCATTCGATTTTCGGCGATCTTCCTCCTGCCCCCAGCCTGTCAGCGCAACCAGCGCCATATTTTTTCCCCAAGACTCGGCTCGGATCCTTCGGGCAACCTCGAAACCGTTTAGCTTAGGCAAACCAATATCAAGTAGCACTACGTCTGGACGGAATTCGCCTGCAACTTCTACGGCTTCCTCACCATCGTATGCGGTTCGAGTTTCATTTCGCATGAGTTTGAGCAACATTGCCAGTGTTTTTGCGGAATCACGGTTGTCATCAACAACGAGCACTTTTAGCGAGTGAAAGTCGGACGCTGTAGTAGGTGATTCGACTTTTGCATCGCCGGCGACGGCTATAGGTAGGCGCACGCTAAACTCGCTGCCTTTACCAATTCCAGGGCTACTTGCCGAAACAGTACCGCCATGCAGACTGACTAAACTCTGCACAAGTGAAAGTCCAATTCCCAACCCGCCCTGAGATCGTTCTAGAGAGTTATCCACCTGCATGAAGAGTTGAAATATTTTCGGAAGCATTGACGCATCGATACCGACGCCTGCATCCCTTACTGAGACCACCACTTCACTGTCTTGGACTTGAACTGACAGCCAGATTTGGCCGTTTGGGTCGCTATATTTGCAAGCGTTGTTCAGAAGGTTTCCGAACACTTGAACAAGGCGAACGGGGTCAGCCCTAACCAGGATCGAATTATGCGGCTTTTGGATCCAAAGCTGATGCCCGCTCGACTTGATCATCGGCGCAGTACTTTCAATTGCTTGCCGAATGATTGGAATAATGTCGACTTCTTGAAGCCTCAGTTCAATTTTCCCTCTAGTGATACGACTCACGTCAAGTAGGTCGTCAACCAGCCTAACCATGTGGCAGATCTGACGATTCATCAATTCGGCGGTGGCTCGTACAACGCTTTCGTCATAGGACGATAGCTCGATCACCGAGAGGGCGTTTCGAATCGGAGCCAACGGGTTTCTTAGTTCGTGCGCCAACATTGCGAGAAACTCATTTTTCCGATGGTCTGCTTCGGAAAGACTAGCAGCAATCCGTCTAAGCTCGTTCTCCATTTGTTTTCGTTTGGTAATGTCTACCACCGTGCCGTCGAGGCTTACAACGCGTCTGTCGACACCCTCACCGGAAAAATTAGCGCGACCCTTGGCAAAAATCCAGTGTGTCGAGTCGTCAGCCCAGGTTACCCGATATTCTGCTTCATATGGCGTTGGATCAATGAGGCTCACCGCAGCAGCAACCCCATCTCGAACCTTTTTCCTATCGTCCGGATGAATCAGCGCAAACGCTTGTTCGTAACTTAGATTGGCATTAGTCCCTGAGAAAATGCGTCTGAAACGTTCGTCGCAAGTTAGAACTTCTGTCGCAACATCAATGTTCCATGTCCCTAGTTCGGCGGCATCCAGGGCTAACTGTCTTCGGTCTTCACTGGCTTGAAGCTCGGCCTCTACACGCTTCTGGTCTGTGATGTCCACCAATACGCCCGGTAACGATACCGCTTTGCCGTCAGCATCACGTTCGATGACTCCGCGTGCCACAACCCATCGTATGCCACGGTCGCGAAATAACAGACGGTATTCTGCCTCAAATGAACCGTGGGAACTCACAGCATTTCTAATCTGTTCAGCTACGCGTGCTCGATCGTCAGGGTGAACTACTGCCAGGTAAAGCGCCAGAGGTGCGCCTGCGGCCTCAGTTTCACTTATCTCGAACACCTGGGCTAGATTTCGGTCGGCACGAACTTGGTCGGCCTCTATATCGTAGACCCATGTGCCGATCTCTCCGGCAATAAGTGTCGACTCTATTCTTGTTCGGATTTCGCTCAATTCCGTTTCAGCTTTTTCCATTGCCTGCAAGCGATGGAGAAGGCTGACGGCCGCCGAGGCAAACTGGGTTAGGTTTGTTACAACACGAACATCCTCCGAGTCGAATTTTCTACTGTCATCGTGCATTACCACCCAGACCGTTCCGACCGGTTTCTCTCCGTCAAAAAACGGAACCAACAAGACTTCGCTGACTGGCGAATTGAGTTTTGCGACATCAGGAAAAACGCGAACCGGATCCGACATCAACACCACAGTCTTGCGATCGAGCACCGTACCACATGGACTAAATCCACGAGGAAGCGTTTGTAATTTGTGGCTTGCGTACTTACCAGAAGTCGCTTGCCAACAGAACTCACTCGGTTCGACGCTTTGATTCAAAATGCTAATGCCGGCCGACCCCGCCATGCAAAGGTCACGTGCTCCCTCGACGAGCTTTTGTAAAAGGTCTTGTGGTGCGTCAGCGATAGATGATGCAAGTGTCGTTAAGACGCGGTTTTCGGCTGCAAAGTCCGGTTTTTTTGACGGTCGCGTTTCCAACTGCGATGTAATAATCACATCGTCAACACATTCCCGAATTGGATTGCTTATGCTCAATGTTTCTCACCCGCTCTCTCTACAGTACTCAAACGACGGCTCTCAGTGCAGTTCGATTTGGACGCCTCGTCCAGGGGAAACGGTCATTTTAACACAAGGGCAACCGCTCAACGATCCTTTCCGCCCTAAACTGAGTTGTGGTAACGCCAGCGTAAGCGCCCACTAGTACCATTGGCTGACCACGTTTCCGCGACGTCGGTTGAGGCGACCGGGGCGGTGGGCAGCCGGCGGGCGGCATCGAGCTGTTTTCGATCAGCTTCATCGCGACGTTCTTCAACTCGATATTGGCGAACCGCATTCGGAGGACACCAGCGAACTTCTGATTTTCCAGCCTTGAATTCCATTAAGGATTTGGGGGCATTCGCTCCAGACATCATTCTTATGGACATAGGGATGCCCCGCATGAACGGCTACGAAGCCTGCCAGGCGATACGTAAGTTGCCCAATGGAAACAAACCTGTTATCGTCGCCTGCACGGGTTGGGGACAAGAGGAAGATCGTCAACGCAGCCGCGCTTCGGGGTTCAATTTTCATTTAGTTAAAACAGTTGATCCATCCAGTCTTGAAAAGCTTCTTGCAAACTTGTCGGACTCAGATGTTCATTAACACTGACAACTCGATTGTGCTAGGCGGTGAGTCCCATCGGCGTGATCTTTTTGTATTGCAAGCGCCGTAAGTCTCCCAAAGAATTTTGGATGCCATAGCGTATGATGCGCGCGAAGGAAATGATCGGCAAATCGAGATCAACAACTATCGCTTGATGAAATTCTAAGTTCTGCGATTAGTGACTAAGACTACCCCGAAACCGAAACCCAAATTCGCATGAGAAACTGGGAGCGTTAGTTGGGAATTTAGAAAAGTACGGCACGCTGTGCTCATACAATGGAGAGCGGCAACGTGCCGGCCGCGAGGGGCATGCCTGCTTAATCTCCGATTGGCTCTACGATGCTCCCTATTGAAATTCGCTTCTCAGACTCTTCAAATTTGGAGAAGACAAAAGTTGGTAGAGTATATCGACTTTAATTGGTTTGATAAGGTGCGCGTCAAAACCCGCTGACAGTGACGCTTGCTCGCTCGAATGTTCACCATTGCCTGTCATGGCTACTATGTACAGCCCGCGCGTGTCGGGGCGTTTGCGCAAGGCTCGGACAAATTCGTAGCCATCCATTTCCGGCATGGAAATGTCGGAGAAAATTATGTCAGCCTGAAAGTGGTTAAGCGTCTCGAGCGCTTGCATGACGGAGCCAACGGAATTGACGTTGTGGCTCATCCTCTGCAACAGGCACGTCAAAACGACACGCACTTCCAACATGTCGTCGACCACAAGCACTTGGTAGCTCGTGTCATCGGTTAATCGAGTTTCGATGCCATTCTCCCTTCGCCTAGATCATCGACCGCGGCCACAATTGGTCATATTGACAAATGTTTGCCTTACGAGCATCGCGAAAAGTACTAACTGGCCACTGGTGGATTCCGCCATTGTCCGAACGGTCCTATTGCGACGAACTCTTAGTCTCGTAGTCTCCGATTGGACTGTTTGAATTTGTCTTGCTCGTCTGAACTCCCCTTTTCCGCCAGCCAATCTAGTACATCTCGTGTCTTACGAATAAGCGTGGTAGGTGTGTAGGGTTTCTGCAGGTATGCGACGTCGGCATTCAAGATACCGTGGCGTACGACGGCGTCGTCGGTATATCCGCTCGAAAACAATACACCTATGAGAGGATTCCATGTCAGCAATTCCTTCGCGAGTTTCGGTCCGCTTGTCGTGGGTAACACAACGTCAGTGATCAAAAGATCTACCTTGCCATTATGCGCTTGCACCAAGCAAATTGCCTCTTCCGCGTTTGCTGCGAGTAAGACTTCATAACCGCATTTGCGGAGAACAAGCGCCGCGAAGTTCCTAACGGCATCTTCGTCTTCGACGAGAAGAATTGTTTCGGTGGCAGTTCCGAAATTGGCTAGTTCAACATTTTCGACTTTGTCGACTACCGCCACGTCGATTGCAGGGAGGTAGATTTTTATCGTTGTCCCGAAACCCGACTCCGAATACGCTCCAATCTTTCCACTCCACTGCTTCACGATCCCGTGCACGACCGATAGTCCGAGGCCAGTCCCTTTCCCAGGTGGCTTTGTCGTGAAGAATGGTTCAAAAATGCGTGACCGCACGTCTGGTGACATGCCGACTCCATTGTCCGACACAGTTAGTAAGGTATGCTTTCCCGCTTCAACTTCAACGTGAGTGTTTACATAGGCCTCGTCAAGTTCGACATTCTTTGTGGCAATCGTCAATTCGCCACCGTCTGCCATAGCATCGCGAGCATTCACTGCAAGATTGATTATGACCTGCTCCAACTGTGCTTTATCTGTATGAACAGGTTGCGTATTTGGGTCAAGTAGTATCGTCAGCCGGATGTTTTCACCAATTAGCCTGCGAAGTAGCAACTCTGTATTGTTCACCACGGCATTTATGTCGACCGCCTCGCGTTCTACAATTGATTGCCTGCTAAAGAGAAGCAATTGACGCGTCAACCTAGCTGCTTTTTCCGCCGCATCGCTAATTGCGAAGATCGAAGCGCTTTGCGGCACGTCTGAGGGAATCTCGTCCCGCAACATTTCGCTGTAGCCCGAGATCACGGTCAAGTAATTGTTGAAGTCATGGGCAATACCGCTGGCTAACTGGCCAATGGCTTGCATCTTTTGCGACTGGCGGACCTGTTCTTCAAGATTCTTGCGTTCGGTTATGTCCATACAAACACCGGTCCATTCAATTAAATGCCCGCTTTCTGAAATGACTGGCGCTGCGTAAATTGCAAAGTTTCGCAGAATGCCGTCAGCGCGACGTACTCGACATTCAACATCGAATGACTTTACACCACTGAACGCATCGCGAAATAATTTTTCCACACGTATCTGATCGTCGCACGGCATAGATTTTAACCATCCCCAACCACGGGCGTCTTCTTCCGTCTGCCCTGTAAAGTTGTGCCATGGTGGAGTTGTATTTCGTTCATGTCCCGTCGCATCGCTATTCCAAACCATCACTGACAATGCATCGATGATGGCTCTCCCCCGTGCCTCACTTCGGCTGAGCTTCTCAGTCACAGTAGAAAGTTCGCGAGTGCGCTCGGTTACTCTCTGCTCCAGTTGATCTCGGCTTATTCGCAGCTGTTCTTCCTGTCGCTTTCGCTGGGTAAGATCACGAGTCACTTTCGCGAAGCCTAAACTTCGCCCGGACTCGTCGGTTAGCGCGGTAATAACTACGTTTGCCCAAAATTGTGAGCCATCTTTTCTGATACGCCATCCCTCATCTTCGCACCTTCCCTGAAGTCTTGCCGTCTTCAACAGTTCGCAAGGTCTATTCTCCGCAAGGTCCTCTGCCGTATAAAAAATTGAAAAATGCTTCCCGATGATGTCGTCTGCTTCATAACCTTTAATTCGTTTTGCGCCGCTATTCCATGAAGCAATGTTGCCGTCTGGGTTAAGTAAAAAAATGGCGTAATCTGAGACAGCGTCAACAAGTATTTTAAATTGTTGAACGTCTTCCACTCTGCCAGCAGATTGAATGTCCATTTTGTCCTCGCGGGCGCTGGGGATATGATGTGAGAAGAGTCGCTTGCAGAAAACCTGATTCTCAACGTGCGCAGTCGGAGACAAACTCGATCTCTGCTCGTGGCCCGCGAGGGAGAGAAAAGCATGCCTTAGACCAGACTACGCTTTTGACTTTGCGATAGCAAGCACATGACAAGATGACATTCTGCGGTCCTGCAGCAGTTCGTCGCTGTTTCAGGAACAAAACTTGGTTCGATGTGCTGGTAGTGGGTGGCAGGGCATGACTGCGACGTGCGGTTAGTGTACGAAGCCGAGGAGCAAAAGCCGGAATGCATTGAGAGACCCAAGCTTCAGGGTCGGCCGTATGTCGATGCGACTTGGTGGTGGGAGGTTAATGCTTGGTGGTGTAGGTGGCAAAGGTGCGTCCCTCGGACTTCTGCTTCTTTTGGCACAGTATTTCCTCAACAGACATCATCCCGTTTCCATTTCTATTGAGTTTCTAATACATGCCACACCGAATTACGTTTACGAGCTTCGAACAACCGATCGCTGAAGGAGCCCATGCCTTCATCGGGGAGATAGATGAATATCAGTTCGACGTTCTTACAACCAGCAGGCACGCAAGTGCCAAAATTGTTAACTTAGCCATCCGCCGAGAGGGAGCCGAGGTCTTCAAATGGGACGAGGCGTCAGAGCATGAGCCGACCGAAGAAAAAGTGAAGGAACTTGTAGGTTGCCTCTGTGATGAGCTGGCTCAGTACATTTTGCCATGAAGTAGTTGGCAGCAGAGGACCTTCTTGTTCTCAAGCGAATCTTGATTCGCCCTAATTGCAATAGGGCAACCGAGCCGGGTTGCTGGCTTTACCCTCATGTCTCGACGTTTGTACGGCAAAAACGAACGCATACTTCAGTGTCATTATTGATCGATATGCGCGAGCCCGTTGCCCACCGCCGCTCATCATCCCGACGTTGAACTAACGATCGCACAACATAGGAGCAGCCTTCGATTCTTTTTGGTCAGGTAATGACGGTGCTCTGCGCACCAGCGGTTCATTCGGGCGTCAAAACCGGGCCGAACGTAGCTGTGAGGTTAGAGGAGATTTCAGTTTGCAAGACACTCTGTCGGTTTGCGTACAATGGCCGAACTGAGCATGAAATGGAAGCAGGGCGCTGGTACGATTTCAACCCAACTGCAGTGAAAGTGCTGCCCTCTTCTAGCAACTCATCTTTCCGAAGAAAATATGACTCTTACATCGGACGATATTCGTGTTCTCCTTGCGCAATGCATGGAAGCGCCCAAACCACCCGTAAAGATCAAATACATCGAGTTCTTCGATGCGGGAAGGCTAATAACGGTCGAGGTTGATCAGCTCCTAGACGAGCAATTGGTCGGTGAAATAATTGACCTTTGTGCCGAGTATGAGATCAGAACATCTTCGGCGGCACGTCATTACTTGGCCCCGCGGGTCCCGAAGGGACACGTGACAAAAGTAGGTTACGAGCTCACACTCAACAAGGATGCGAGTAAACACTGACCAACCGCTGCTATTCGCGTGGCTGCAATGTGCTATTCTCGCAATATCCAGCGTGTGGTATGGTCATTATGGCCAATTCCTCGACTAGGGGGCCCCTGAGCACTTTACGTTGACATTGGCCGTTGACAATAATTGCTCATTGCTTTCGTGTGTTTTGGAAATAAGTGCGAACGGCAGCTGTAGCACTTGGGCCGATGTGCTACGGTTGCGCGTTCAAAACCTATTTCAATAGGTCACGGCCCCCACACGTATGAGCAAAATTTGTATGTCGATAAACCCAAGCGGTTTTATAATGTGCATGAGCCTGTCTGCCGGCCGATCACGGTCGGACAGTGTAGCCACAAGACAGCCAGGCGACTGACAGGCCACCCGATGCGCAATTGGTAGTCCTGACTCACAGTCAATGTCAATCAACACTACATTACGTGCATCTAGAGTAAACTGCTCAGCATCTGAAAGGGTTGCCACAACGACATCCGCTATGGTGTGCCTGAGACAGTCAGCCAGTTGCCCCATCTCGCCAACGTCTTTCCCTACCAGTACAAACTTTACACCTTCAACCATCACAGGCTCCTAGTTGGTTGAAGACGATGGAATGACTGAACGTATCTGCGAATGAGATGCCAGTACGTCGGCAAGACAATTAGATAATCCATGTTCAAATAGAGGGCGAGGCTATAGCGTCGCCTGCCTACGGTCATTAGTGTCAGCCCCGTATACTGCCAGCAGTGGTCAATTTGAATGCCGCTGATCAATGCGTCTGAGATATAACTGTCGCTTTATGCACACGCTGACGGACGATCGAGCCATCACGAGTCAGCGTTATTTAATCTCAATGGATCTGGGCGAGAATTTCGATTCGATACCGAAGCCCGAAGACTATCCAGCTTCCTTCAACCATTTCCTCGCTCCTGCCTCGTTGTAAAATGCTCGGACGCTGTCGTGCTCTCGACTAGCCCAAAGAGCGATCAGATGGCAGGAGGTAGCATGTCCTACGCCTGAATACAGTAATGCGATCCGCTGATAGATGTCTGTCCGCAAATGGTCAACGAACAAAACCCAGTCGACTAAAGGGGAAATGTCAGTTTGCATACCGCGGAAATCGAATAGCATCGGTACGGTATTATTGGTAGTCAATGTAGCAATCGACTGGGGTACAAGGAGGCGATCGTATGGCGTTACCGGGCGGAGCAGAGATACGACAATAATGGACTCTTGAGAGTCCAGTTGAACATGATAGGGCATCGAGCTTTCCTGGTGTCAAACAAGTTGCAACTCTATTGAAGTCGCAACTTTCAGACCAATGTCCAGAACCCCTGCTTAATCATGGCAAAGTGAGATCTACGAATTCTAGCCGTGGGGAAAAGCCCGTGAAGTCCACACAAATGGCGGGCGGCTAACCTTGCTCATGAGTGACATGAAAATCGCTCAGCATCTTTGAACCTGTTCAACTAACAGTCAGTATGGCGACAAGCGTGCCTGCCGCCCGCGACAGTGGAAGTCTGTTCGGAGTTTTGGTTGCGGTGCCGTACAGGGTTAAATCTCCAGCTGTAAGCGGTGGATCCGCAGATTTATGCAGATTCTTGTTACCTAACCAACGTCCTGCGAATAGATAAGCACCGTGTACGGTGGCAAACCGAAATGGCCGATATTGGGTTGGCCGTCTTGGTTACCGGGCTCAGCCGCAAGCTGGGCCAACGAACCTCCTCCAAAATCATCGTCATATTTTTCACGGTTGCTGCTGAAGCGACGCTTCCAGGGGCCAATACTTGGAAGCCCGATGGTGTAGTGCTCGAAAAACTGGTTGGAAAAATTGACAACAATGATGCAGTCATCACCGGGTCCGCCGTCGAAGCTGCGGCGGAACGCAACGACCTTGCCTGAATCATTGATGTGAAAGACGTCGATGCTTTGGCCAGTGAGTCCTTTAGTAAATCCATCTCTGTTGAGGCGGAGTCGAACAAGATCTGCAGTCAATTCGACAATGCCACCGAACTGATCCGCTTTATCCCAATCAAGTTCGTCAGTATCTTTGAACCATCCGTCTTGCAGGAACTCTTGACCTTGAAATAACATTGGAATTCCAGGGGTGGTCATCACGAGGGCCATGCCCAATGTCGCGCGCTTCTTCGCGTACCAGTTTTCTGGATTGGCAGCGTCCACTTCGCTAGGGATGCGTGACTTCCCGTTGGCCACTTCATCATGCGATTCCGTGTACACAACACGTTGAAACGCGTCGCCGTTATAGCCGTGAACAAGCGCGTCGCGAACTTTGTTCATGTCGCGACTACCATCGTCGGCTTGCGTGATGACATCGCGGATCGGGTGAACAAAATTGGCATCCCATTGTGTCGAAAAACCAGCACCGCCTTCCATGTCGCTCTTAGTCAGAAATGGGTTGTTTTGAAGATCTTCAGCGATCGTGATGGCCGACGGTTTGAATGCATGAATCTCGCGATTGAGCCATTGCGTCAGGCCCCATCCCTCTGGAATCTCCTGCGTTCCGCTGGCGTCAATGCTGCGAATGTATAGCGTCATGTCATAACGTAAACCATCGACGTGATAGTCCTCAAGCCACATCATGGCGTTGTCGCGAATGTATGAGCGAACTTCCCCGCGTCCATAGTCAGGTCGCGTATCGCCCCACGGAGTGCTGGAGCGATGATCGTTGTAAAAATAGATGCCGCCTTTCCCATTTTCGCTCCAACCATCGAACTGCCAGAGATCTAAGTCGCTTGGGCCGAAGTGATTGTACACGACGTCTAAAATCACAGCGAAACCTGCCTTGTGTGCTTCGCGCACAAACGTCCTGAAGCCATCAACACCACCATAAGCGGTTTCGATAGCATACGGATGCGCAGGGTTATATCCCCACGACAGATCGCCCGCAAACTCGGCGATTGGCATCACTTGCAGGCAGTTAACGCCCAGTTTTTTAAGGTGATTGAATCTTTTGATGTAGTTCTCGAACGTACCGACTTGCTCTTTGCCATCGCGATGAAAAGTACCAATGTGCGTTTCGTAGATGATGAGTTCGTTCCACTTCGGCATTTCGAAATCATCATTTTGCCAATCGAAATTCGGATCATGAATAAGGCCATTGCCAACTGAGTTCGTTACTTCGCGCACGCGCGGGTCGATCCGATTGAACGATGCCTCACCATTTCTAATGGCGTACTTGTACTCGTTACCGACTTTTGCATTTTCGATCAACGCATACCAGCACCCACTGTCCTCGCGGGCCATCGGATTCGCATCAGATTGCCAGTTATTGAAATCGCCAATAACGCTAACCGAATCAGCATGGGGTGCCCAGACGCGAAAGGCCGTTCCTCGCTCGAGGGCGATGGGGCCCATTCCATGAATTACGTTTTGAGTATCTTTTCCAAGGGTAACCTGTGACATCGCCAGCTCTATTCTTGTTTCTGGTTGCAAAACGCTTGTTTACTTGACCAACAACTGATCGCTGCGCGCTCAAAGCGGAAGCCAATCAGTATCGAATCTGCCCCTATTGCATCTTTCATGCCGATCTTACGTGCATACCAAAGTTCTGGCGCGATACTTGCTTGTTGGTGACGGACTTTGCAGCTTCACTTGCAGTCCAATCGTAGTCTGCTTGGACACGAAGCTCCTAAGACGCAAAGTTAAAGAAGGGAATTCGTTCATGGCGGAACGCAAAAGCGAAATTGTCCGGCGGTCAGGTACCATAGGCATTGCACGGACTTTTTACACGCTCGGTGCGGTTTCGCTTGTATTGACCTTGCTTTACGTAGGCCGCCCTGTTCTGGTGCCAGTCGCACTGAGCGTGTTACTGGCATTCATTCTGACGCCATTGATCGCGAAGTTAGAGCATTGGCGACTCGGTCGAATCCCTTCGGTGCTTTTAGCAAGCGCCTTGGCTTTTTCGTCAATCGCTCTGTGTGGCTGGGCAGTGCTAACTCAGATCCGGCATTTGGCAAACGAATTACCAAATCACCGCCAAGAGATACGTTCGAAGATTGATGCGCTGAGTACAACGGGGCAATCTAGTTTCGCGCGTGTTACTAGCATGTTCAAGGAGTTAGGCAAGGATATTGGTAAGCCAGCCGAGCCAGTCAATCGACAAGACTCATTGCTAGATAGAGTCGCTATTTGGCCGATTCCCGTGGTCGTGCAAAACGAAGGCCAGTCGCCTATTGAATCGGCGACGTCCATTCTTGGCCCGATTGTCGAGCCGCTCGGACAATCCGCGCTCGTAGTAGTATTAGTGTTGTTCTTGCTGATTCAACGCGAAGATATGCGATTCAGACTAATCTCGCTGATGGGTGACGCGGCGCTGACAGGCACGACGCGGCTGATGCGGGATACGGCCGAACGAGTGAGCAACTATCTTCTGGGGCTATTCATTGTCAATGCCGGATTTGGTCTGTGGTTTGGTATAGGTCTGTATTTGCTCGGCGTTCCCTATGCGCCTCTGTGGGGTTTTTTAACTTTCGTACTTCGATTCATACCGTTCTTGGGCAGTCCTGCATCTGTCCTATTTCCCTTCGTGATTAGCATCGCGACTTCAGATGGCTGGTCGCAGCCCGTGTACCTGTTGATTTTGTTCGTAGCTTCGGAACTTTTCACTAACAACGTCATCGAAACGCTCGTATTCGGTAAGTCCACAGGACTGACTCCTGTCGCACTCATCGTGGCAGCTTCTTTCTGGGCATGGATCTGGGGACCAGTGGGATTAGTGCTATCCACACCATTAACAGTTTGCCTCGTAGTGCTTGGACAACATCTGCCACATTTCCGGTCATTGAAGGTGTTACTGGCCGAGCAACCGTCTCTAGACCCACGGTTGCAGTTTTTTCAACGCCTTCTTGCGGGCGACGCAGGAGAAGCTCTACGGGTTTTTAATGCACATGCAGCCGAACACGGACGCGAGTGCGCCTTCGATGACGTGGTAATTCCTGCACTGCGTTGGACGCGTAGAGAAAGATTGAAACAAGTGGTAACGGCCGAAGAGGAAGAATTCATTTACGCAGCCAGTCATGCGACGGTAGCAGACGGAACCGTTACCCTCGATAGAACGGAAAAGGAAATTTCGCCGTCGAAGGTAAAAACACTGTCAGTGTTCGGCTATCCGGTACATCACGAGTCGGAAGAGATCACCTTGTTGATGCTGGAAGAAATGCTACGAGAACATTGCATCTTTAACCTGGCCACGACAAAGCAACTTCCGTCTAAAGTTGTCCGGCAAATTCAGTTGGACAAGCCTGACCTCGTGGTGCTGGCAGCTATGCCTCCAGGAGGGATGCCGCAGGTTCGTTACATGTGCAAGGAGATCCGCCAAGTTTGTCCGGACATGACTATCATCGTCGCCTGCTTTGCAAAGCTAACAAATTACGACGAGATGCTCGTGACCTTGCGTACTTCGGGAGCGAGTTATCTGACAACTTCGCTTGGGCAAACCAAGCAGCAAATAGAAAAGATGCTAGAGGAACTGATGCAGTCAGAAGCCGCTCATAGGCCCGACGATATCCGCCACGATACCACCATAGACACTAAAGGGGCAAACCTTGCTGGCTAAATCCCCGTTAGGTCGATACGTAACTCCTTTCGTTTTGGTTGGAGTGTTCCTGGGAATACTGTTGAGCTCATTATGGACATACAGCAATGTAGAATCGTTCTCGCAGACGGCCAAATGGCTAGCACACACACGCGAGGTCGCCACCGTGACCGAACAACTTTCGTGGGCGATTAGCCGAGCGAACTCGTCGAGCCGCGGATTTTGGGTGTCTGGTGATCCGCAGTTCCGCGACAACCTAGATCAGGCCATTTCAAGAATTGATAATCGCTTGGCGAAGTTGCGAGAATTGACCGTGGACAACCCCTGGCAACTCGAAAAGCTCGGCATCCTTCAAAAACATGTAGATGGTGCTACCACTCAATTGCGTCAGTTCACGACAACATCGCGAGAGGCGATCAGCACCGACTCGGACAAGGAAGTATCGATGTTGAGAGCAGCCATGTCAGCCATGGCTCCAATAGAGAGTGCGCTCGCAGAAATTAAGGAGCACGAAGAAGAATTGCTCGATCAGCGTACCACCCAATTCCAACGACGACTTAATCAAACGCGCGCTAATCTACTGTTCTCGTCGTTGCTCAGCGTTGCATTGGTCTCACTAGCATTTGTTGTACTGCGACAGCATTGGAGCTCGGTGCAAAAATCCGTGGCAGACATTGCCACATTGACTCGCGAAAAGAGTTCACTTTCGCGCTACAACGCCAGACTTCTAGAATCGACTAGCGAAGGCATTTATGGGATCGACGTTCTTGGACGTTGCACATTCATGAACTCCGCCGCAGCTCAACTACTTGGAGGAAAACCAACCGACTTCCTTGGTAAAAATCTGCATCACGCAGTCCACCATACGCGCAATGACGGCGAGGTCTATCGCGAGGAAGAATGCCCGATTTTCGTATCAGCACGCAAGGGTGAAAGCTGCTTTGTCGACACGGAAGTCTTCTGGAAGTCGGATGGAGAGTCGTTTGCCGTAGAGTACACCTCTTCGCCTATCAAAGATGGCGATCACATTGAAGGTGCTGTGGTCACGTTCAAAGATGTGACCGAAAAACGCAAAGCTCAACTGGAGTTGCAGCAGGCGAAAGATGCTGCTGAAGCGGCCAATGAATCAAAGAGTCAATTCCTGGCTAACATGAGCCATGAGCTACGGACGCCGCTAAATGCTGTCATCATGTACAGTGAATTGCTATGCGAGGAAGCGGAAGAGCAGAACGTACCGGATTTTATCCCCGATCTGAATCGAATTCGCTCGGCCGGGAAACATCTGCTGGAACTTGTCAACGGCGTTTTGGATTTATCGAAGATCGATGCCGGCAAGATGGAGATATTCACAGAGGAAATAGATCTTCGCGCGATGGTGGACGAAGTCGTGTCCACTATGACACCGCTGATCGAAAAAAATCGCAATGTGTTGACGACTTCAATCGACGATTCGCTCGAAACGATGACCGGTGATTTGACCAAGTTGCGACAAGTTTTGTTCAATTTGATTTCTAACGCCAGCAAATTCACCGAAGATGGCGAGATTCAGTTGATCGTTCGCCATCCGAGTGATACGTCGAAAATTTGCTTTTCTGTGGCGGATTCGGGCATCGGAATGACGCAGGAGCAAATCTCGCGACTTTTCCAGCCGTTCATGCAGGCTGATGCATCAACAACTCGGAAATATGGAGGCACCGGCTTAGGTTTGGCAATCATCAAGCGATTTAGCGAATTGATGCAAGGCGAAGTTAGCGTACAAAGCACTCCAGGCAGTGGAACGACGTTCGAAGTTACCCTGCCCTTAGCTTTCGACAACGATGTATCCTCAACAGCTATCGTACCGAGGATGGTGACGTCGGATTTGAATTTTGTACGTGAAGCATTTACGAATGATACGAAGGCTTTTGAAAGCGACCGACCGAAGGTTCTAATTATCGACGACGATCCGGTAGTGATCGATATAGTACGTCGCATACTCACGAGCGAGGGCTTAGAAACCATTGCAGCCATCGATGGCGAACAAGGATTGCGACTCGCTGAACAACTGCATCCTGCGTTGATTATTCTCGACGTGGACTTACCCAAGATTGATGGTTGGTCAATTTTGGTGACTCTAAAATCGGATGAACGTCTGTCGGACATTCCGATCATCATGCAGTCGGGCAACGACAACAAAGAGCTCGGATTTATGTTGGGTGCTAGCGACTACTTAGTGAAACCAATCGATAGAAGCAGGTTAGTTAAAATCATGCGGCGTCATGTACTCCATGAAGGCGCTACGATCTTGATAGTAGAAGACGATGAGGCGATTCAACGCGCGCTTTCACGCTCTCTTCGTAAGGAGGGCTGGAAAGTAAAGCTGGCTTCTAACGGAGCAGAAGCGTTAGTGTCGGTCGACAAAGAACGCCCGACGGCTATCATTCTGGATTTAACCATGCCGGTGATGGATGGGTTGGAATTCTTGGAAATTTTGAGAGCGAATCCCGCCTGGAGCGATATACCGGTCGTCGTTTCCACTTCCAAAGATTTGACAGCCGATGATCGCCAACGACTCAAAGGCACGGTTCAGCGCGTAGTGGCTAAGGGTTCCATAACTCGCGACGGTCTAGTGGATGAAGTCCGGAAGATCGTCAAGTCTCACGTAGAAGTAAAATAGGCTGCCCAAGCGCAAGATAGAGTTCCTACCGCTCGACATGGGTAATTTGAATTGACGCACGTGGATCATTCCCCACGTGGATACACGGACTTTGCATACGGAGAATAGGATTGTGCCCCGCATACTGATCGTAGATGACAATGAAGATAACCGAGATGTACTTTCGCGTCGTTTGCAGCGCAAAGGCTTTGAAGTCACTTGCGCCAGCGGAGGTCAAGAGGCCATTGACCAAGCCAAGACGGATAAACCCGACTTGATTTTGATGGACATGAATATGCCCAAGTTAGACGGTTGGGAAGCGACATCGCGGATCCGCAAAGACGGCATCATGATACCCATCATCGCATTGACAGCCCATGCCATGACCGGCGACCGAGAACGCGCGATCGAGGCTGGTTGCACCGATTATCATACCAAGCCTATTGAGCTCGACAAATTGCTGGAACTCATGGAGACGATGCTCACTTGATGGGCAGGCTGACAACACGATGTCGCCACGCTTCAAACCAATCTCAAAATTTCCACTTCACGTTACTCTTAGATGGACTGTATTTTGTCACTACTGCAAATTGGAAGCGAACTAACCTATGAAGTTCGCACTCCCACTATTTTTCTGCTCCAGATCACAGCCGCAACCACAACGCATCAACGAGTCGCTTGGGAAAATCTAACATTTGATCCATGGTTAAATGTAGAAAATTGTCAAGTTGGATTGGAAGGAAATCGACTCCATCGAGTCGTCGTTCAGCCGTGCCGTCTGTCAATCAAGTATCAAGCGACTGTGGAATTGAGCCCCAACGTTGATCGCCCTGATATGATCAACGAAATGATCGCATCGCGGATGCCACCAGAGGTTCTCACCTACATGAATCCGAGTCGATACTGCGAAAGTGAGCTGATGGGCCGGTTTGCGATGGAAGAATTCGGCGCGATGCAACCAGGATTCGGTCGAGTGCAAGCGATCTGTGATTGGGTCTATGACCACCTTGAATACACACCCGGCAGTACGACGCCAACGACGACCGCCTCCGATGTTCTGGTTCAGCGAGTTGGGGTATGTCGAGATTACGCGCACCTGGCGATCACGCTATGTCGCGGACTTGGTATCCCGGCCCGTTACGTCTCCGGGTACGCTGTGGATCTACAACCGCCGGACTTCCATGGTTTCATGGAAGCGTATCTGGACGGTAATTGGTATCTTTTCGACCCCACCCGACTCGCCTCCACTTTAGGACTGGTTAGGATCGGAACTGGACGAGACGCTGCCGATGTTCCTTTTTCGACACTGACTGGGCAATCGACGCTGTTGAACAAAAACGTTTGGGCGAACTTCAGTCAGGACGCTCCCGATCTGAACCAAATGCCTGCAGTGTCGATAGCCTAACATGCCCGCTCATCGCCAGTCGATGCCTACATTATCGATTTACGCTGGGGAAGTCATTTCATAGACTTTGGCAACTAATGTTTTCGCGTTGATCGGTTTGGTCAAATGGTCGTTACAGCCGGCGTTAATGCACTTAATAGCGTCACCTTTCATAGCGTCGGCAGTCAGAGCGATGATCGGACCTTTATAATTGAGAAGGCGGAGTTGCCGGGCGGTCTCGTAGCCATCCAAATTGGGCATTTGCATATCGAGCAAAATTAGATCTGGGCAGTCGCCGTCGTGAAGACATCGCTTAATGTGATCGACTGCGAGTTGCCCGTCCTCACATTCGTCGACGGTTGCACCGGCTTTGGTCAGTAGCCTCTTGCTGAGAAATCGAATGTCGCGACGGTCGTCGACAACCAGGACACGGCAATTTAGTAGAGGCGTAAAAGCTTCTAGTTCCACCGTGCCGGGCACCTTTGACAGGCTTGACTCATGAACAAGATAAGGGCTTGTGGTGTTGGAATTCATCGACACTGTGTCACGGAAATCGACTAATTGCACATCCATTGCTGTGCCAGTACCGATTGAAACTGAAAAGGTGCTTCCGACACCTAGCGTACTACTGACCGAAACCTTGCCACCGAGCATCCCTGCAAGTCTTTGACTAATCGTCAGCCCCAATCCTGTTCCGCCGAAGACTCTGGTCACACTGCCATCGCCCTGCGAGAAGGGCTGGAACAATTTTGCTCGTTGCTCGTCGCTCATCCCGATACCGGTGTCAATTATATCGATGTGCAACAGAGCGGCAGTATTACTGGCAGATCGCTCGCCGGTCTCGGATCGAATCAGACCATCGGCGATCGCGGGCTGATACTGCACACGGATTGTCACGCTACCTTTGGGAGTGAACTTAATTGCATTGCCGACAAGGTTGATCAGAATCTGTTTGAGACGCTTAGCATCTGATTTAATTGTTAGCGGCAACCTGGTGGCGTAGTCAACGGTTAACTCGAGACCGCGCTCCCGAGCACGGACTTCCATGATGCTACGGACGTCTTCAATGACGAGCTTGGTTTGCAATTGTTCACTATCTATTTCCAGCATGCCCGCTTCGATCTTGGATAGATCCAAAATGTCATTGATGATCTCAAGCAAGTAATCGCCATTGCGTTGGATCACGGCCAGGTGCTGTTTCGCTTCCGGGTTCGTAATCAACTCATTGATCAATTCTGAATAGCCAAGAATTGCCGTCATGGGTGTGCGAATTTCGTGGCTCATATTTGCTACAAACTCACTCTTGGACGCATTCGCAGCCTGCGCGGCGTCACGAGCCCGTTGCAACTCTGCTCGAACCTCTCGCTGCAGGGATATATCCATCTCCACACCTACCAAACGCATCGTTTTATTGCTGTCGTCCTGCAACGGTTTGCCCATCGACAGCAGCCAGCGGTAAGAACCGTCTGAACGCCGCATTCTAAACTCGGCGCGGTAGGGCGATCCCTCAGCGATGGCTTGCTCCACCTTTGCAACGACATCGTCACGATCGTCTTCGTGGACCAAGTTGAGAAAATCACTGAAGCCACCGGGCGACTGTTGCGGTTGAATTCCCTGTTTCTCAAATAATTCATCAGCCCATGTGATTTGGTCCGTAGCAAGATCCCACTCCCACAGCGACAGTTCTGCGGCCCCCATTGCTAATCGCAACCGTTCTTCGCTGGCGCGGACACGCTCTTCAGCAAACTTGGTATCGGTAATGTCGCGCGAAACCGCAACAAATCTGTTGATTTGCCCCGAGGACTCGCGGACTGGAGTGACGATTACATCCCACCATTTGGGAGTACCCTTAGCCGTTGGACATAACGCCTGAAATCGACCACTACCTTCGCGTCTAGCGTCGTTGATGGCTTGCAAGACGATTGAACGCGTCTCGTCTGGCCACAAACTCGCCCATTGCCTGCCACAAAACGGCACAAAGTCGTCGATCTCCATCTGACACATGCCGAGATCGTTCATCATTTGCAGACTACCGTCGCTGTCGAGAACTTTGACGCAGTCGGGACTTGACTGCAATACACTGCGGCTGAATTCCTCTGAAGATTTCAATTTCTGCTCTGCCGCGTATCGTTCGCGAATATCCACCCCAGACGGTATTAAGAACTGAACTTCTCCGTTATCACCCATAACCGGGGCGATCATGAAATCAATCATCACCCCCTCGTCGCCATGTGCGAACAATGAAACGTCGTAACGGACGACTTCGCCGGTAAAAGCCCGCTTCATCGCTGCGCGCATTTGGTCGGCGACCGCTTTGTCGTAGCTCCACCATGGAGCGTCAGCAAAGTGTTTGCCGATCACGTCTTCGCGCTTTATCTTCGCAATCTCAATACTGCGATCGTCTACCTCAACTAACCGACCTTGAACATCAATGACTCCGACTAAACCCAATTGGTTGTTGATGACTCGGCGCAGGTGAGCCTCCCGGTCGGCCAATTCTGTTTCAGCCTGCTTTCTTGCAGTGATATCTCGTGTGACCAGCGTCGCATGTGTTGGCCGCGGTGGATAGGTGCTGCGATCAAAGTAGACCTGCTTACGTGCAGAGACCCAACGTACGGAACCATCGCTGTGGACTATCCGATGTTCGAGCTCAAGCCGCCCTTGACCAGCGGGATCGAGACACGCGTCAATCGCCCGCTCAAGCATCTCTAAGTCTTGGGGATGAAACGTTGAATGCATAGCATCGCGCGATGTTGTATTTTCATTGTCACCCAATCCATAAATCGCGGCTGCTTTGGCCGACAACCGAACGGTATCCTCACGGTAATCGACAACCGCTGTGCCTAAGTGCGCAACTTCAAGGCTTATTTCAAGTCGATCCTTTGTTTCACGGACTTCATTCTCAACTTGCTTTCGATCAGTGATATCCGTATCTGTGCCAACCATACGCAACGCGGTTCCATCCGCAGCGCGCTCAACGACGCGCCCACGTTTTAGCGTCCATCGGTACGCACCGGACTTAGTACGCAGTCGACTTTCGCAATAAAGCGCAGTCGTTTCGCCAGCGAGACATCTATCTAAGGTTTCTCGACTACGACTCAAGTCATCGGGATGCGAGATGCTTTCCCAAAAGCTAATATGGTTTGTGATTTCGTCACGGGTGTAACCAAGTAAGGCAATCCATTGATCAGAAAGCATTAGATCACCTGTAGCGATGTACCAGTCCCATGCCCCATCGCTAGTAGCGTCGAGTACCATGGAAAGATGTCGTTCACTTTCCGCCAGTCGCGTAGCGTCAGCGAACGTTACAACGAAGCCATCTTGATTGCCGTCGGCATTGTAGTAAGCATGAATTCGGCGAACATAGGACCTCCCGTTCTGCGCTTTGACAACGATGTCAGCTGATAATTCTTCCGCCAGCGCTCGGCGTTTTAACTCCACATTTGCTGCTAAATCTTTGGCAACAGGGTTAACGCTTAAACGGGCAACATCCAGCGTTGGCATAGAGTCAACCTTCGGTACGAACATCGACAGCGGACGGCCCACGTCCGCCGGAATTAATTCGTAGATCTGTGTCACCGCAGGTGTGAAAAAGCGTATGCACAGTTCAGCATCGAGAAAAACGGCTGCAATCTCTGAACTGCGCAACAAGTTTTTCAAATCGCTGTTGACTTGCGAAAAGGCATCGCTGGTCGCGCGGATTTCCTCTTTCGATGTTTCCAACTCTTCATTGGTCGAATGGAGTTCCTCATTCATCGACAACAATTCTTCATTGGATATTTTGAGTTCCTCGTTTGCTGCCTCCATCTCCTGAATTGACTGTTCCAGATCCAAACGAACTGTTTCCAGTTCACACTCAAGCTGATGAATTGTCGCGTTGGCGTCACGACCGTTCGTACTTTGAACAAGTTCCAATGAATTATCGGACTGAGTCACTAACTTGGACGGCGCGCCCAGGTCATGAAATACGATCATGAAAAGATCACTTTCGTCACCCGTCCGCATAATCGGCTGAACCGTGATCATTACAGCTTGCTTTCCCGAGTCGGTTTGCACCGACAGGTGCTCGTGCGTGACCTGGCAGCGTTTCTTTTTCGCCTCGGCTAAAGCCGCTCGCAGTCCGTTCCGAAGGCCACGACGTCCCATCTTGACAATATCGTTTTCGAACTTACCTTCGCCCGCCGTGATGTACTTACTTACGTCTGACGAGACAAATAGTATCCTTCTATCCTCATCAACCACACAGCACTTGGGTGCAAACTGATCGAGCAGAATACGTTGCGTAAGCTGCGAGATGTCGTTGAGATTTTGGCGGTCAGCCGATAAATCTGGTAAACCACTGCGCGATGATTGACTTGTGGACAAAAGTATGTCTCGCGAAACGACAGTTCCTCTCCTCTTACTTATTCGGTGCTTGCTATCGATGCTCGTGAAAAGTTCCGTATTGAATGCAATGGATTCGCTCGGGCCGAGAAACAGATACCCTTCCGGACGTAAAGCATTATGGAAGAGCGGGATCAGTTTCTTTTGCAGATGTGCCCCCAAGTAGATTAGCAAGTTACGGCACGAGATCAGATCTTGACGTAAAAATGGAGGATCGCTTATTAGGTTGTGCGTAGAAAACCGTACCAGATCGCGAATCTCTTTCTTAACTGTGTAGTGATTGTCCTGCCACACGAAAAAACGCTCAAGTCGTTCCGTTGCAACGTGTTCTGCAACGGTGGCTGGATAGATCCCAGAGCGAGCGAATTTTAACGCTCGTTCGTCAATATCGGTGGCAAGAATTTGGACTTGATAATCATCTGTCAGATTATCCATGTACTCGCGACACAACATTGCGATCGAATACGCTTCTTGGCCAGTCGCGCAGCCGGGTACCCAGATGCGAACGATGTCATCAGGTGCCCGCTTGCTAAATAGTTGTGGAATAGTGGTTTTGGCCAACACATCAAACGACTCGGGGTCGCGGAAAAATGCAGTTACCCCTATCAGCAATTCACGAAATAAGCTTTGCGTTTCGGCTGGGTCGTTTTGAATGCAATCGACGTAATCTTGTACGTTCGAAATCTGTAGCAGCAACATCCGACGTTGAATCCGACGGCCGATTGTGCTCGTTTTGTAGTGTTGAAAGTCATAGTTGGTATCTCGCAGCAAGGCCGCTGAGATCATTGGAATGGCTGCCTCAATATCATGGACTAATGAACCTTCCTTTGACGCGGCTCGCAAATCGTGTCGAAATTCGGCGCAGCGGATTAGTTCGGCTGCGATGTCCATGGGCGTCATCACATAATCCGCCACTCCCGTCGTTGCCGCGCTACGAGGCATCGAGTCGAATTTCGCAGACGAGGGCTCCTGGGCAAAGGTCAAGCCTCCCGCGTCGCTGATCGCCTTTAGTCCGAGCGTTCCATCGCTGCCGGTGCCGGACAGGATCACGCCAACGGCTCGTTCTCTAGCCTCATCAGCCAGCGAATGAAAAAAATGGTCGATCACTGAGGTGGCGTCTTGGGTACCCGTGCATGGTTGGGTTTTGATGGTGAATTGATCGACAGAAAGCAGTCGTTTTGGAGACGCCACATAAATGTGTCCGGCCAGCAACTTCGTTTGCTCAGAAAGCAATTGAACTGGCAAGTCCGTCAAGTCTGAAAGCAAATCAACCAGATGCGATTTGCCGTCGTCCTGCCAGTGCAGTGCAAAAACGATCGCCAATCGCGTCTCACCACCCAACGCCTCTAACAATTGGCCAAAGGCCTCCAACCCGCCAGCCGAAGCTCCTACCCCCACGATCATCGGGGTTAGATGAGTGGATCGTGATCGCTTCTGGTTCATTGAGACGGTATCCAAGTCATCCAACGGGTCAGAGACTCCCGCTAGTCTATTCTTCGTTGGATTAAAAGTCACTGCAGTTTAGTTGGCTGCCAGCAAAAGTGTCAACAATCCACCTTTCAAATTCGATTCTGGCCGAAGATGGGCCTCAGATCTGTCGCCGTTGTTAGGATATAGCCGACTATCACTGCCGTTCGTAGTGAGCTTCATGTGTTCCTTAACCAAGTTACCTTTGGCAACAACACACGCGGTTGATTTCCGCCGATAGCTTCTTTTCCCTCACTTTTGAATCAACATTGATCGCACAGAAGTCAATCGTTTTTTCAGGCCGACGTTGGCAATCCCTCGTAAATCCGTGTCACGGCTTCAGGTAACGAGGCGGTTTCTTCGGTTGCAGCGAAATCGCTGATCAACGTCTGAACGACAATTGCGGCGGTCGTGTTGCATGCTTGAAGCCCATAAGAATAGGGACGGACGCCCGTAGCGTGAGGAAATGCGATGTCGAATATGCGTGGATTTGGCTGATCATCGTCGCCGATGATTCGAAAGTAGCCATCGATTGCAATTCCACCTAGCTTCAGCTTCGCTTGACCGCCACAATCGACCAGCTTCTCGCGCAGTTTCTCATCGAACGCGTCGATCGAATCTCGATCACGCAGAAACGCCGTCGCCTCGACTACCGCCCCGGATTCAACAAGGCTGGGAAACGGAAAGCGATCCATTTCGACAGAGCCTTGCCCAGTGCAATCGACAAACATTTGGTAACTACCCCCCAATATTTGGCCATCATTTTCCACTTCGATAACAGTCTCACCTGCCAGTTTCTGTCGAATGGCCACATGCCCCGGCACTAGTTCCAACCGCCCCGCGTCGTAGAGAGCCAACAGTGTCTTCGCCGAATTTAAGGGCATTGCCGCAATTACGTTCATCAAAAACGGCACTATGGTTTCACGGTAGGTAAGCACATCCTCGGCACACAGCCACTCGAAATGGAAGTTAAGTGTGAACATTAAATCATCGAGTACTTCCTTCCAATGGATTGGTTTACCACGACGAATTGAATACTCCGCCTCCGGCATCTCAGCC
Organism: Rania fehmarnensis; assembly: GCF_056494185.1. Taxonomy (NCBI): domain Bacteria; kingdom Pseudomonadati; phylum Planctomycetota; class Planctomycetia; order Pirellulales; family Pirellulaceae; genus Rania; species Rania fehmarnensis. Next base: position 482,683 of record NZ_CM151398.1, on the reverse strand, counting down.
CGCATACCCTCGAATGGCTCATCGTACTCGTGCACGCCGGTCATCAACTTGACAAAATTGGTCAGCGTGAACGTCGGCTCGTTTAGCCTGGCAACAATGTCCTGCCGACTATCTTTCGCGAATGCTTTGATGAGGGCAGGTCGGCACACATGGTCGAAGTAGTCGTTCAATAAAAGGTCACCATTGGTATCGCGAAGTGCGAGCAACTGTGCTCGAGTCGTGTGTCGATATATCTCGCGGAAAGGCTCTTCTTGTTCGTATTGCAAGTGCGGTAACCATCCATTGGCGGAATGCAGCACAATGCGAAAATCAAGAGCTTCCGCATTGGGATGAAAGACCAACTTATTCCCCACCGTTTCGAATTTGCCATGGCGATTGGAAAGAGATGCCACGACGTCATAGGCGCTCAAGGAAGCACCCAACGTTCCAATTGTGAAGTTGTGAACGCTACCGGGCTTGGGCAACAGTTTTTGCATGGGCCAAGGTGATGCAAAATAGCCCGAGGCCGGTTCATCATCGTCCTTGAAAGCGTGGCCCGTAGCAATGATCACCCGATCGAAATCAATGCACTTGCCAGTAGCTAGTTTGATCGTGACGGTTGCCGATTCTCGCGCATCAATCACGTCCTCAACCAGACAATTGGGGTGTTCCATGACTGACACGCCTGCATGCCTTAAGGCGTCGACAAGTCTTTGGTACTGTGACTGAAAGTACTCCCCCAATGCTATCCGACTGTAGGTTTCTCCATCATCAATTTCTCCGCGCGAAATATTATGCTTGGCCAAACTTGCATCGTCGAGTGTTGCTAACCATTGGACCAATGATTGACACAACGCCGGGATTTCTGCGGAAGAGATGTTGCACAGGTTAAATCGATCTGTAGTGATGGGACTGTACGGCATCCCAATACCCAGTACCGGCCCCTGCTCGAAGACGTGAATTTGCTCGATACACGATCTGAACCGTTGCAGGTTGTCAGACATATGCTTAAGAACGAAGATTGCAGAAGCGCCTGAGCCGATAATGGCAAGTCGAGTTGGCGGTTTCATCTTGAGTAGCAGCATCCTAGTAATTGCTGGTGAACGGCACGCAGAGTGCAGACGAGGCCAACTATGGCAAATCATGCGCCAATAGAGTTGGCAAACTATCAAATAATCAGCGTCTTCATCTCCTCCGGTCACGATTATTGGACTAAGGGCGGAGAAAAGCCGTTTCAACATGGCGTTCAGGAACTCATGAAGGTCGAGTGCATGGCTGGCAGAGGGTTGCGTGGCGACAGACACTCGTTTGGAAAGGCGAATAGGAAAGGTCAAATCACTTTCATGTCCGAGTCTGCGATTGACGAAATACGATCTGAATTTGATCTGCCGCATTTACCGGCGTCCGTCTTTCGCCGCAATGTTGTCGTTCGCGGCGTTGACTTAGCCTTGCTGCTGAACAGGCAGTTTGAGATGCAGGGAGTTTGGTTTGAAGGTGCCCAGGAATGCAAGCCTTGCCATTGGATGGATCAAGTGGTGGCTCCTGGAGCAACAAGGTTCATGCGAAAGTGTTTTCGGGGTGGACTGAGGGCAAAAATTCTCTGCGATGGAATTTTGAAAACGATTGCAAGTGAAACAGCATGATTGTTCGATCGGTGTATGAGGGCTGGCAGGTCGTATTCCATTCTTCACACGGTTTGTTGGCGCAAAGACTCGCCAGTCAACTTGCCGAACCGCGCACTTTGCCATTTTGGTTTGAAACTCAAGTGGCCATCGGTTTGCACGATGACATGCACCGTGTTTACGAACCTGGAAACCATGATCACCTGACAAAGGCTGGCGCGCCACTCGACTTCACTCTCGTCCCAATGCGAGACGACGTGTGAACGAAGTGGGCAAACTTTCCATTAGATGACCTTCGGAATGTGCTGCCTAAATCCAACGCATCCCCACAAAGATGCTCCTAAGGTGAAAAGCATGATGCTTGAGGGCTCGTGGACTGCCGATACGGTAATTGCAAATCGCTCCTCCTAATATTCGCGAGTCAATGTCCGCGTTTTATGCAGGATCTTCAACCAAAACAAAATCCGCAAACGGACTCTCAAAGGTCGTCGAAAGTGTTGTGCCAGCTGAAAATCGGGTAAACGTGAACGTGGAAACCGATTCAATGGCAAACTCAACAGGCTAACGACCGTTTTATAAAAGACAGTTACAAGGTTCTCGGCAGTTAGCCTTGTTATTTGCCTCGCATATCTCCTGTGCGCGGTTGCCGTCCATCGTGCGAAAGATTTGTCGTAACTGGTCTTTGGTCATGTTTTGCACACCTGTTGAAATAGAGCAAACACCATGAGCTATGCTACTGACTCGCGCCACGACCGAGAGCAGGAACCGCTTACGGGGGTCATCAGCGAAGGTGCTTAGTTGGTGGATAACCATTCGTGGGTATATAGTGGAGACAGCGGGCGACCCAGACAGGCTCAAGACCGTAGCACCATTTGTCAGTGAAGGTTTTCGTAAAGCTCTGCTCAATCCAGTGATTGCTCGAATCTTTTCACTTAACGAGATTGTCGAAACCCATAGAATGCACAACTTCAATAATCACCAAATAGGCGGCCGACTATGAATGAGGCTACAATCGCCGCATGCGCACACCTGCGCAATGTCCTAGAACTCCGGCTACGAGCATGGGACGAGACGTTACGCGCCGAAAAACTCCTCAAATCGAGTATCAATACGATGAGCATTGAGGTCGATTGTGCATTGGCATTTTTAGACGAACCGAGTGGTGCGGCACTGTTGACAGATCAAGAAGTCTTGGAGATTTTTGCTTTGGATTTTGAGGGTTTTGTCAGAACTGGGCCTTTTGACGCTCGTCGTAAGAACAACGAGCACTAGGGCTTAGAGAAAGGGTTGTTTACCCTGCCAAGGCACAGGACCTCGCTGAATCTCCTGTAAATCATGCAGCCACAATGCCGACATTCAACAATTTGGGATCATCTCGGCCGCGCGGTTCGAGAGTGATGACCATAACGAGGTCAACGTTCGGGCACTCTTCCAATCACCAACCAAAACCGGAGCGAACGCATGTGCTGAAATTGCGTTGCACCAGCAGTTGCACCTTGCAGCCGTGGCTGGATGGCTGCATTTTTCTAAGGCTATAAACTGCTGACTGCGGGGGGCGAGCGTATGCACGCTGAGCTCCGTGAGTTTCCTAATCATACAAGTAAAAGATCAAAATATCGCTAAGTAGCGCGCCTCAAACCCGCCCACTTACAGCCTATTAAGGTGAGGGGGAAGAAGAAGTATCTTTGCAGCACACGCTGCGGTACCGGGGTCTATGCTGGATCACCGGGCTCTAAGGAATCAACTGGGCCACCAGTACGTACTGAGGCTTTGTGGACCGATTGCGAGGTGATTCGATAGGGATCTCGTTTAGATGAAGTAAGACGATGATTCTTGTGCCACATAATAGGGACTCTCTTTCTCCTTGGCTTCTTCCTTCGTGTCTCTGCGCTTGGTGTCCTCTGTCTTGCGTCCTTAATCGTAAGTCTTAGCCTTGGTTTGGATTGAGGTTTTTTTGGTGCTGAAGGGTTTGTGTCTAGGCCTTGGCTAAATAACCGATTTTTTTTTTCTCGCGACGCGCGTCTCAATTGAGCACGTTTGGAGCCTTATCTTCCAGAGCGCCTTATCTTCCAGAGAGCAATTAGTACATTGCTCAACCTACAACCTTTGGAGCACGACAATGCCTTACTCTGTTGACCATGTTAGACTTCACCTTGCCGCCGAACTGTTTCCGCCTATGACGGAAGTACAATACCTTGCTTTTCGTGAAGCCATCAAACGGACAAACGGACCTAAGAGGAAGTTGCTTTTTCTGGCCGACGAGTTAGTCGACGGAGTGCACCGTTTGCGTGCCTGTGCGGATCTGGACATCGATTATCGGCAGTTTGTGGAACAATTACCTACCGGCGTTGATCCTTTCGAAATTGCGATCCGAGAGAACGCGTCTCGCCGCCAGATGACCAAAAGCCAGCTCGCCATAACCGCGGCAAAGTACCTGCTCATCGAATCCCAAAAGCAAAAGGCTGTTAGCGTTAAGAACCTTAGACGTGGAACCAAAACTCCCGAGTTGTCGAAAGTGACAACTCGGGAGAACGTCAACAGTCGTGCTCAGATAGCCGGGCAGTTTGGGATCGGAGGCACCATACTGGGGCAAGCTCTCAAGATCATTAAAGCCGGAAAACAGGAGCTTATCCAGCGAGTTTCGAACGGGGAATGGACTATATCGGAAGCGTTGGTGATCCTTGCGAACTCACCCAAGAAACGTCGGAAGCGGAGAGTTACAAAGGCCAGTGCAATCTCCAGGATGGGCGATGTTGTATCGCCACTTAATGCGCTCCCATCACAGCCGATGAAACTCTTACCTAGTGGTGGAACACCTACAGGCCTCACGACAGTACCTGTTCATCCCCCACCAAAATTCCCAAGCTTTGATCTGAATTCGGATTTTGGTCAGTCTGATTTTTCCAGCCTTCCCACTGAAGCCCTTCAAGACCTCCAACGTTCTATTGGCGAGGTACTCCGGGCCCGCAGCAAACTGGACCGTCCTGAACTATGGAAACTTTCGCTGATGACGGATAAGTTGCGAATCTTGTACCTGAAGAAGTATTTCAAGCCACCCCAAATCCTCCAAATCCTCAACGACAAGGGTTATCAGATTGACGGCAAACCGTGGACTAGGTCAACGGTAAGAAAGTTCATTCAAAGCCTTAAGAATGAGGATTTTTAGTGTCTGTACTTCTGACATTGTCCGTGTCTCGGTCACAACAGGTTGGAAAACCAAGATGAGTCAATATTGTATCGTCCCCGTTTCATTTGAGCTTCCAGATGATTCTCCGTTTAGAGACCAGCTCTACCGCCTAGCCGAACTGATGATGATTCTTACTTCAATGACTGCGGAAGCAAGGGAAGGCGAATTCATCGACCTGTCTAAAATCTTGCTCAGGCGTGAGTTCGGTGGCAACGCCCATGAGGTTGTCCGCCTTGCTGAAGTCATTGAACTTATCGAGCGAGACCATTCCTACAAAACAGGGCGGTATCCAAAGGGAGCAAGGCTAACCGACGAGTACCGCACTGGTCGCTCTCGGACAGCTATACTACTCCGCCGGATGCGTCTACCGCGTGAACAATTGGATGAGGTTAGCCAGTGGCTCAAACGTTGCTTCGATCGTTTTACGCTTCCCCCTTACCTCGGCGACGATCATTGGAGAAAGTTCGCAGTCAACGCGGTGCGCGATCGGAGGTGGCGCATTCTTCGGGACCAGTTCGGGAATCGAGTACACACGAACTTCACGTCACTCAGCATCCCAGACCGAAGGCTCCTCACGCAAGTCGATGTCGATTCAATCGGATCGCCGAGAAGTGTCGACCCTGAAAACCAGCTTGTCGAGATTGATGTGAAAAACTGCCAGCCTCTGCTTTTAGGGTACTTGGCAAGAACTTGGTGGAGATCGAACGCTGGCTCCATTCCTGATGACATCAGCGAATGGATAGAAGTTTGTCAACGAGGTGAGTTCTATGAGGCTCTGGCGACCAAGGCGAATCGTCTAACCAAAAATGGGCTTCCTGATCGCGAGTGGGTTAAACAACGAGTGATGCAATCACACTATGCTCAGCAACATCTCGTGGATCGTTGCGACTTGGCCAAAGTAGAAATGCGTCACTTCCCTAGTGTCTACAATTTTCTGTGCTGGCTGCGCAAGCAACCTATCGTAGGAGATCCGCAACGGAGGTGGTACCGCTCCACAGCGATGGAGGCACAGCGACTCGAATCGAAGATTGTCATAGACGGATTCTGTCGCATATTCATGAGTCGACATGAAAATGTTCCAATACTCACGGTACACGATGCGATTATTGTGCCTGCAGAATATTCAGCTTCAGCGCAGACGCTGCTGAAGCTCTCATTCGGGCGATTTGGATTATCACCATCCTTGAAACCGACTCCGCTGACTGAATTATCAGAGAAACCAAAACTTTCGGAAAGTACGCGTAAACGCAGAAATCGACGATATGCCGCGAAACGGAAAAAGGGATAAGAACTGTCCCTACGTGGGTCCAATGTAAAGCACACAACTCTGTCCGTACGTGAAAGTCTATCCCGTCCTATCCTCTTGCTGTATTGCCTCACCAGACGCAACCTCGTCTTGTGCCAAGGGACTGCTTATCCAGCGACGGTCTTTGCGAAGATCCTTTACAAATACCTTTCGCGCAACCAAAAAATGAGGTTCAATTGTGTCCCACAGTTTGGCAAAGGCGTGTGTATTCATCCATATCCGTATGACTCGCATCCATCCGCGCGTACGGTTCGAATCGTACATCTGAAGGTTCAGGTCGGTCATCACATCGTCGAGCAGTGTAATTGCCTCTGCCATCCAAGCTTGTTCCGCACAATCTTCATCGGGTGTTCGCCTTTGATTGAAAGAATCCCGTAGCTCTTGCTCTAGCTCTCGGCGGTCATCTGTCCATCTTGAAGTCGAATTATCTGGCGAGTACCAGTTTTTTTCCGACAAGCTGATGATCTTCGAGATCGTCTCCACCTGAATCCGGAGCGTAGCGAGGCGAATGTCACCAAGAAGCCGCGAAACGAGCTCCGCATACCTCTTGTTAAACGAAAGTGCGTTAGCTTCCCAATCATCCGTTTCTCTCCAGCGGTTGTTGGCAACTACGATTTCTAAAAACGTTCGTAGTTGTACTTCATTCCTAGGCTTCTCTGGAGGTCGCCGTGGGTGTCCTTTTTCATAAAGCTCTAGGCTATCAACCAAAACTTTCCGCCCAACAGTTAGTCCTAACCGTCTGTAGCACTCGAACTGCGACTCGGAATAGAACTGATGTATGGTTGACTGATGCGGGAATGACTTGTGAAGCTTCTGATAGGTCGTAATTTCAACAGGCTCATTACCGGTCATGGTCATCTTCATGTAGATCAAGAATCCTCTTGACTCTCTAAGCTCACCAAACCTTGGATAAGTTATCTCTCCCACCGCAACACAACTGCTGGACAGCCCAGTTTCTTTCTCAATCTCAAGTTCGGAGGTATCCATGTCAACTTGAATTCCAAAATCCACAGTTGCTTTACGGAGCACCATCCCAAGCTCGTTACAACTCCCCTTTGTATCAGCGCCCGCGTCAGAAACAAAAATGTACTTCACTCTTCGCCGTAACAACTCATAAACGCCAAGATTGTCGAAGTGACCGCCGTCAGAAAGATAGACGTAGTCGCTAGTCGATGCGGTAGCACTGAGTGATTCTTTCACGAGATGAATCCAGCCAGATAACGGCCCATAGCGATGCCATTTGTAACGCTTCGGATTTCCGCACCACGCGCCCAAACGCAAGTTGAAAACTGTCAGTAGCGCAGTGACTGCTGGCGAGGAATAGTAACCCATACTCGGACTCACTGCTGCGCCGGATAATGCCATGGCTCTTCCAAGTTTCAGTCCATTACCATATCCGCGAGTCTTGATCTTTCGTGTACCCAAACATGGCCACCAGACGTCGCGCTCGCTTGGTTCCGTTTTTCGGTAACCCAAAGAGTTAGCCCCACAATAAAGTGGACTCAATGTAAAGCTGTCGGCCTTACGCTCTTGGTGTTCCAGTACCACATCCTGGCAGTAGTTAACCGCCAGATTAATAAGTTGTAGCGGACCGGTATACGGTGGAATTGCCTGGACCATAGGAGGATTTGAGAACTTCAGATTCGCAAGATCAAGGTCGTCTTCTGTCGAAAGTTGCGTTATCGAGTTGGGGACGCGAACGGATCCGTGAGCTCGGATCGGTGAACCGAGCTCTTGGTCTTCCGTCCGCCTCCGCGAGGCTCCTAGGAACGCCCTGACAAGTCGTGACTGATACATCTCTTGTAGCGAGAAGATGTTAATGTCGACGATCAGACCAACGATGGCGGCGACAAACAATGAAAAGACAAAAAGCCCTACGTAAGAATCAAAACCCGTTCCGACCAGTGCATTCACAAATACGGATACAAGCACGGTGCAACCGATTAGGAAAATGGGAGGTCCGAGTAGAATCAAGTAGTCCAACCATCTAGCACGGGCTAGACCGCTAAATCCGGAACCATGCGCCAATTTCAAGCAAGTCACTGCGATCGTTCCCCAAACCGCTCCTGCAGCTGCAGATGATGTTGCGCCCCATTCTCCTACTATCTCTTGTCCGACGTATCGAATTAGAAACACAGACAACAATGCAGTGAACGCAAATCGCAAGCAGTAGGACTGAAAGACCGATGTCCATTCACGAGCTTCTGGACTTTCAACTCGACAGATAATTGCTGTGCGTATGCTTTCACAGACAAAGACCGCCAACAGGACCGAGGGGAAAGCGACATGGGATGCTAACATAGCGTCAGACTTAGTCATCGCGATCCTGATCGCAACCAACAGGACTATCCCTAGAGCACCGGATATGAACCCAGCGCAGAATCGAAAGAAGACACTAGAAGCGGCTTGCAACGGAACAAAACCAAGAACAAACACAAATTGAATGATGCCACTGAGAAGACCGTAGCCCACAGCAAGAATACCAACTTGAGCCACATAGTCATTCGTGAGGAACCGTTTACCACCAGAGGCGAGGAGTCGATCAAAGTTGCTGCGAGTGGATGACAAGTCCAACGATAAGGAGAATGAGGAGAGAATCAAAATGCACATGCCGACGTAGAAAAACCATCGCAACCTCTGCTCATATTGCTTAGCTACCTGTTCGTCTTTAGTTGGCTCCGCGGCATTCCGAAGCACATTCACAAGACACGCTTGCTGTAGTACTGAGGATGCTATGAGCAGCGCAATGGTACCCCCGAAAACAACTGGTGGACTGTAGTTATCGATCTTGGTGTATAGCTCACATAGAATTAGGACTGCGGTTACCACTGCCAGCACGGTAGGTACTACGACAAGCGAATTTAGAAACACGTTTCGTACGTATATCGTTACCATGGCCCAAGAATCGGTCGAAAACACCCCAGGACGCAATGCAAGATAATTGGAGCTCGCACGCAGATGACGAATCGATTCAGGCTCATCACAAAACGCTTCGGTTGTTTCATGTGCTATCGGGTCACGCGTTGCTTCAGTCGACCTGACGTGACGTTCCGCTTTGTTGTTAGTATCGCGGTCTGGAGCCAACAGCATTTCAGCGTTAGTCACGTCACCATCCCTATATATCCAAGCTGTTAACCAACTGCCGATATAACCGCCACCCGATACAGTCGATAAGTAATCGAGATTGGATATCAATCGCTGCTCGGCGAATGCTTGTAAGATGCCGAGGTTAAACGTTGCGCTGCGAATACCGCCGCCTGACAACGCAAGCCCGACTGTCCCGTCCAGTTTCTCACTTTCCGTACCTTCAACTGGTTCCGTTTTTCCATTCAACCATTCTCGACGATTGTCGATTATCTGATTCTCTTCAATCTGAACAGTCTTGAAATCGACTGGTATCGACATGGCAACGCCCTAAACTGATTGATGCACCGCGCGTCGGTGCTCCAATCAAAAAAGTTTGGCACGCGCAGCATCCTCTGCTCGTGAAGTTTCAGACCTTATCACCGTGGCGCTGACATTGCATCGCATTGCTCAGCTACTTGGTTTAGAACTTTGTGAACCTCGTGATCGTCAAGCAAAGCCAAGCGTCTGAAGACGCTATGGTTTTGCTGGATCAATTGACCAATACGGACTGGCACACGATTCGTTAGAAGCAGCAGTTCATCTGCGTCTGCCTCTAGCACTGCCGCAAGTTTGCCTACGAACTTCTCGCTCGGAAAATCACCGAAGTGCAGATTGTTGTTCTCGACCTTGCATATGTAGCTGATGCTAACGCCCAGTCTCTCCGCGAGTTCACGCTGAGTCAGTTCCATCTTGTGGCGCATCTCGCGCACGCGACTTCCAAAAGTCATGGTCGGCCCCCACGGCTTGGAAACAAAATCCCTACCTGCTAATTGCTAGCAACACCTGCAGATGGTATCTTTGCCGTACTTTCAGGTCAAGCTACCGCGGACTTAACCCCGAGTATTATTGGGTTCGCAAAAGCGGCTCGCCCCTTCCCCCTCGAATATTCTCCTATGTGCGTGAACGATTTGTTTTCATCTCCCGTCAGTTCAAGCCGCGCAGCGCTGGCGATCTGGACCTGAGAGTTCCCCGCACCAATTCTTTGGGCAACCTCTCAATTTGCTTCTCGCCAATAACCGCTCATCCCTCGCCACCCGGGCCTCGTCTATGGACGTCTTCAAGCTTCGAGAAACCGTTGTATCCGACTACGCCGAGTACATCAGCAGCTTTATCAGTATTCGCGATCCGCGTTTGCGGAAGTTCGTTGACGAGGGACTGGCACAACAAGCACTTTGGCCGCAGCCTCTCATACAAATGAACCCGAGCTTTGCTTCGGGTGGCTGGATCGACTCGCTGGTCGACCAACGAATTCTGCGAGAAACTTGTCGATCGATCTTTCGGATTAAGTCCGAGTCGAACACAACCGGCGAGCCGATGCTGCTTCATCGTCATCAAGTGGATGCTATATCTTGTGCCGCCCAGCGCGAGAGTTATGTGCTGACGACTGGCACCGGCTCAGGCAAAAGTTTGTCGTACATAGTCCCAATAGTTGACTTCGTGTTGCGCAACGGCAGCAAGCGAGGCATCCAAGCGATCGTGGTTTATCCCATGAATGCTTTGTGCAACAGCCAGTACGGCGAGCTTGAAAAGTTTCTGCGCGTTGGTTTTTCGCCAGGCAAGGAACCAGTGCGATTCGGAAAATATACCGGCCAAGAGTCGATGGAGGTTCGTGATGAGATGTGCCACAACCCACCGGATATCCTCTTGACCAACTACGTCATGTTGGAGCTGCTACTCACTCGTCCCTATGAGCGCAACCTTGTTACAGGCGCAACCAATCTCTCATTCTTAGTTCTGGACGAGTTGCATACTTACCGTGGCCGCCAGGGCAGCGACGTGGCGATGCTAGTTCGCCGTGTTCGCGAGGCCAGTGGCTCGAAGAACCTGCTCTGTGTGGGAACGTCGGCAACAATGGCTAGCGGTGGCTCATACGATGAACAACGAGCCACAATTGCCGATGTTGCTACTAAGTTATTCGGCACGACGGTCAAAACTGAGAACATAATTGGCGAGACCCTGCGCCGCGCGACCCCAGAATTCACATTCAAGTCGGCTGGCGAAATGCACGACCTCAAGTTGTGCATAAATAGTCTCGACTCCATTCCATCCGGCTACGATGACTTTACATCGTCAGCGATAGCCAGCTGGTTGGAAACCACATTCGGCGTTCGCGTTGATCCAGAATCGGGCCGACTGGTGCGTGCCGTACCCAGAAGTATTGAGGGCGAACATGGCGTGGCCAAAGAGCTCAGCGAGCTCACAAACGTGCCAATTGATCAATGCAATGCCGCGATCCAAGCTTGGCTACTCGCCGGATACCACTGCGAGAAACATCCAGAAACGAATCAGAAACCATTCGCGTTTCGGTTGCATCAATTCATTAGTCGCGGCGATACCGTTTATGCATCTCTTGAAGATTTTCCGAACAAGTACCTTTCGCTATCGGGACAACTATACGTTCCCGGCAGTGACAAATCTCAATTCTTGCTGCCGCTATGCTTCTGCCGCGAGTGCGGCGCAGACTACTATTCGGTGTGGAAGATCACACATGAGAATGGGCAAGTAACGTTCCGGTCACGTGAAATGAGCCTCCAAGGCGACGAGCCCGACAATGGAGAAGCTGGATTCCTATACCGTGATGCTGAAAGCCCCTGGCCCGGCCAAGATGATGATTCCATTTTTGAACGCGTTCCTGACGATTGGCTTGAGGAGAACAATGGGCGTCAACGCTTTCGCTCCGGCTACAAGGACTATCTGCCGACCACTGTATTTCTTAGTCCTTCCGGCGCTGTGAGCCCCGACGGTTGCCGCTACGAATTCGTTTCGACTCCATTTCGATTTTGCATGAATTGCGGCGTCTCTTATCGCGTTCGTAAAGGCTCAAGCGACTATGGACAATTGTCGACACTTTCGAGTGGTGGCCGCAGCACAGCCACGACAATTCTAAGTATTTCAAATGTTCGATTTCTGCAACGCGAAGAGTCAATCGCCGACATTGCTAAGAAGTTGCTCAGCTTTACCGACAATCGACAAGACGCCTCTCTCCAGGCAGGCCACTTTAACGACTTTGTCGAGGTCAGCCTGCTAAGGTCAAGCCTTTACAAGGCGGTCAGCTTAGCAGGTGAGGATGGCATCTGTCACGACGAGCTAACGCAGAGGGTATTCAAAGCGCTTAACTTGCCAATCGAACTTTTCGCACGTGAGCCAGGTGTTCAGTTTGCGCAGAAGCAAGACACTGAACGCGCCTTCCGCAACGTTCTGGGATATCGCATCTATCGCGACCAACGACGTGGTTGGCGAATCACTTCTCCCAATCTTGAGCAATGCGGTCTGCTTAGAATTGAATACCCATCTCTTGTTGAATTGGCTGCGTCGAATTCTTCCTGGGATGGGAGCCACGCGGCGCTCACTACTGCCTCGGCCAAAACCCGGTATGACGTGTGCAAGGTTTTGTTGGACTATATGCGGCGCGAGCTGGCGATTAACGTCGACTTTCTCACGCCGGAGTTCTTCGAACGAATCCAGCAGCAAAGCTCGCAAAGCTTACGTGATCCCTGGGCCATCGACGAAAATGAGCGCATGGAGTCAGCGACCGTAATCTTTCCTCGAAGCCGAAATCCGCATGACCGCATGTACTACAGTTATCTTTCTGGCCGAAGCGGCTTCGGCTTATTCTTGAATCGCAGTTCGACATTTCCCGAGCTAGACCGTAAGACACATGCACTCAAGCTCGCCGACAAAGAAACAATTATCCGAGACCTGCTTCGAGTCCTCAGTAAAGCTGGTTTTACAGTGCCAGCGATCACATCTGATGAACCCAACTCAGTGCCTGGCTATCAGATAGCCGCTGCAGCCATGAAGTGGACGATTAGTGACGGTCAACGAGCGTTTCATGATCCGATTCGAGTTCCACGTGCGCCAAAGGAAGGCGGTCGTACGAACAAGTTCTTTGTCGATTTCTACCGAACTGTCGCAGCCGACCTAAGGGGACTCGAAGCTCGTGAGCATACTGCACAGGTTCCATATGAACTTCGCGAGCAACGCGAACGCGATTTCGGCAGTGCAAAGCTTAAAGTGATGTATTGTTCGCCCACCATGGAGCTTGGTGTGGACATTCGTCAGCTCAACGTAGTCAACATGCGTAATGTTCCGCCGACGCCTGCCAACTACGCGCAGCGTAGTGGCCGCGCTGGCCGCAGTGGTCAACCGGCATTAGTGATCACCTATTGCACTAGCGGTAGCTCACACGACCAGTATTTTTTCCGCCAGCCGCGCCGCATGGTATCGGGATACGTCAGCCCTCCTCAGCTTGATCTGGCCAATGAAGATCTTATTCGCGCTCACATACAAGCCATTTGGCTCGGTGAGACGATGGAGTCACTTGGCAACTCTCTAACAGATATACTCGATGTCGAGGGAGTTAAGCCGACACTCGAACTATTGCCGAGCAAGAAAGCTGGACTCAGCAAGGCTGATGCTCGCGCAAGAGCAAAACAGGTTTCACGTAACATCATTTGTTCGATTAAGGATGAGCTGAACAAGGAACGCGCACCATGGTTCACCGATGGCTGGGTTGATATCGTCATCGATCAAACCCTGCTCTCGTTCGAGCAGGCATGTCAGCGATGGAAAGATCTGTTCAACGCTGCCAAGAAGCAGGCAGAATTTCAGAATGCGATCATCAACGATGTCGCTCGCCGCGCTCAGCATGACGAAGCCAAGCGATTGCGACGTGAAGCTGAGTCCCAGATTGAGTTACTAACAGATTCGCGTAACGTGGCGCAATCGGACTTTTATACTTATCGGTATTTCGCCAGTGAAGGTTTCCTACCGGGCTATAATTTTCCTCGTTTACCATTGTCGGCCTTTATTGGTGCGCGCCGCCGTGGCAAGGGACAAGACGAATATCTTTCACGACCGAGGTTCTTGGCTATCTCCGAGTTTGGTCCGCGAAGCATTATCTACCACGAGGGATCTCGCTATGTCGTCAACCGTGTAATCCTGCCCGTCGGTGATGGGAATAGTCCCGTGACCATATCTGCCAAGCTCTGCGTTGACTGTGGATATCTGCATGAGGGTACCGCTCCTACGCAAGGCAGCGATGTCTGCGATAATTGTACAAGTGCTCGCTTGTCACCGATCGGCTCGATGCTGCGACTGCAAAACGTGGCCACCAAACGTCGTGATCGCATTAACAGTGACGAGGAAGAGCGACTGCGGATGGGGTACGAGATAATTACCGGCATGCGTTACAAGGATGTATCTGGCCGCAAAGTGTGCCAAGTTGCTGAGGTAAATTGCAATGACAAGACCGAGCTGAAACTCTCCTACGGCGATGCGGCGACCATTTGGCGAATTAATCTCGGCTGGCGTCGTAGAGCGGATAAGTCGCAGCGCGGCTTTGTTCTGGATACTGAACGTGGTTACTGGCAAAGCAACAACCAATTGAGTGACGAAGACGATCCAGAGGATCCTCTGGGCAATCGAACGCATCGAGTCGTGCCGTTCGTGGAGGATCGTCGCAACTGCATGGTCATCGAGCCAGTTGAAGATCTGTCGTTGACTCAAATGGCGTCGTTTCAAGCCGTTCTAAAGAAAGCAATACAAGGGCTGTACCAACTCGAAGATAACGAATTGGCAAGCGAACCGCTGCCTTCCAGCGACAATCGCAAACGTATCTTGATGTATGAATCCGCTGAGGGCGGTGCAGGTGTACTGCGAAGACTATTGGAGAGTAAAACGTCAATTGCCGATCTTGCGCTCGAAGCTTTAAGGCTATGTCACTTTACTGCCGACGGTGAAGATCTTAGGCGAGCTGAAGGCGCATCTGAAGATTGTGAAGCTGCCTGCTATGACTGTTTGCAGAGTTACTCAAATCAGCGCGACCACGATTTTCTTGATCGGCATTCAATTCGCGATTTTCTGTTGTGCCTTTCGACTGGCACCGTCAGTCACTCGCCAACGGAAGCAAACTTCGCGGTGCATCTGCACGAACTAAAGGCTCGCTGTGGTAGCAGCCTGGAGCGGAAGTGGCTCGACTTCCTGGTCACCAACGGGCTCAACTTGCCGACGAGTACCCAGAAATTTTTTGAGCGAACGAACACTCGCCCCGACTTTCAATATGAACAGCACAAGGTCATGGTGTATATCGATGGGCCGGTCCACGACTTTCCTGATCGCGTCAATCGAGACAATGAGAAGACTCTCGATCTCGAAGATCTTGACTACACTGTGGTGCGATTCTTACACGACGAGAGTTGGTATGGAGTGGTGGCCAAGTTTCCCCACGTGTTCGGCGCATGCAAGGCACTGCCAATTGACACCGCAGTGGCTGAGGCGGCAGTTCCCACTCCCGACCTCGATTTGTACTCTAGCGACTGGCAACCTTTGGTTCGAGAGTTGTCCCAAGTTGCGGTTCTGTCACTGGAACCAGGAGGGGACGTTCAGTCCAACGGTCGGGTCATTGGTAAATATGAACTGCTAGCTATTCGCGACAACCAAGAACTCTATATCGTCGACACCTCCCAGTCAAGTTGCGACCAAGTTCTGCAGGCCTTAAAGGACAACGGTAAGTCGGCCATCGCTCTTGCTCCAACAGATGGTGATGCAATTAAGAGAATCACCCGGGGAGCCAACTAGCATGAGCTCAGTAACGGTGGCTGATACGTTTCGTAAATCGATCGAACGCTTCTCTTCGAACGAACAGGGCAAGATCCTCCGCTTCTTAATGAAGTTCATGGAGAATCCGGCGAACACAGGACTCAACCTAGAATCGGTAACAAACGCAGTTGATGGCGGTATGAAATCCGCGCGAATCGATCGGGGTATCCGCGCCATTGTCCATCAGACCCCACATCAATTCACGTTGCTACACGTTGACTCACACGATGATGCGTATAAATGGGCATCTAAGCGACGCGTCGAGCAGCATCCAGTGACCGGGGTCCTGCAGTTAGTCGAATCGGCTGAGAGCGTGGAATCCATGCTCAAGGCAGTGCCAACGGATTCTGACGTCGACGAACCGTCTCCGAAAGGATTGTTTGAGAAGTACGCCAATGATTACCTGCATAGTTTGGGAGTCCCTGAGGATTGGCTGGCAACCATTCGTCAAATCCAAAACGATGATCAATTACTTTTGGCAGCCAGTAAGTTGCCAGGCGATGTGGGAGAAGCCCTTATTGCACTGGCCGCCGGACAGTTCGTTACGCCACCGAAACCCAAAGTCGCCACACCGGCAGTCGCAGCAGTTAACGGATCTCGCTTTTGGGTGGTCGAGAACGCGAGCGACTTGATCTCTCTGTTAACGCAACCCATTGAAGAATGGATACGTTTTCTCCATCCCTCGCAACGAAAACTCGTCACCGCCAAGTTCTCCGGGCCAAGCAAAGTGACTGGACCCGCCGGTACCGGAAAAACCGTAGTGGGACTACACCGAGCGCATCGCCTGCACAAGGAAGGCAAACGCGTACTGATGACGTCGTATGTGAGGACGCTATGCCAGAACAACGCCAAAAACCTCAGGATACTTCGCGCTGGTAATGGTAAGAAACCAGCCGATGATTCTGTCGGAGTTATTTGCAGCACGGTTCATTCAGAGGCTCTGCAGATTGCCAAAGCCGTCAAACCAAATCTCAAGCCCATCAACGCCGACAAAATTCCTGCCCTCATAGAGCGATTTCAATCGCGCGGTGATGCCAGCATCTCGTTGGGATTCTTGGAAAGCGAATGGAATGGCGTCATCGAACCGCAGGGAATTTATACCTGGGACGAATATCGAGATGCCACACGCATGGGCCGTGGCAGGCCACTAACCATTAAGCAACGTAAATCCTGTTGGAACGTTTTCGAAGGCATGCGTGATGCCATGCACTCGGCCAACCAGGTTACGTGGTCTGGCATTTGTCGCGTGGCTAGATTAGCGATTGAAGAAGGTAAAGTCGCTAGTCCTTACGACGCAGTCATTGTGGACGAAGTCCAAGATCTGCAAGTGCAGGAGTTGTTATTTCTAAGAGCGCTGGTAGCTGAGAATCTCGGTGAACTAATGCTGCTGGGAGATGCTGGCCAGCGCATCTATCCGGGCGGATTCAGTCTGAAGAAGCTAGGCATCAACACTGTTGGACGTTCCTTTCCTCTGCGTATCAACTATCGAACGACAGAACAGATTCGACAGTTCTCCGATGCAATTCTGCCTGATAGCGTGGACGACTTTGACGAAGGTAGTGAACGTCGCAAGTCCATTAGCTTGCTACATGGCCCCATGCCTGTAGTTCAAGGCTTTGCTAATTCAGCCGATGAAGTACAGTACGTTCTTAGCGAGGTCCAAGCCATCTCGCACGAAAAGATCTCGCCCCATGAGATTGCGATTT
This sequence comes from Rania fehmarnensis, assembly GCF_056494185.1. Classification (NCBI taxonomy): domain Bacteria; kingdom Pseudomonadati; phylum Planctomycetota; class Planctomycetia; order Pirellulales; family Pirellulaceae; genus Rania; species Rania fehmarnensis. The sequence continues at coordinate 465,157 of NZ_CM151398.1, read as the reverse complement.
TCGCTCGATCAGCAAGCGTACTAAAACCATTCGAGTCGGCATTCGCTGAGGTTGGTATCGCGACGGTAGCTTTGGATAATGACGAAGCTTCTGGCGAAGTGGATGGAGTCTATCTCGGCACAATGCACCGAGCTAAAGGACTAGAGTTCAAAGTCGTTTTCGTAGTAGATGCTAACGAAAACTCTATACCCAATCAGTTCGTAATGAGCAAAATGCGAGATCAGGGTGATTACGACTTGGCCATGCAGCGTGAGCGACAGTTGCTCTACGTCGCTATGACACGTGCACGGGATGAGCTGTACATAACCTATGTGGGCAATGCCTCTCCATTCCTAAAAAAGTAGACCATGTATACGCCGGGAACACTAGTTCGATCGCGTTGCCGCGAATGGGTAGTCCTACCAGAATCCGAAGAGGACTTTTTGGTTCTCAGACCGCTGGGCGGGACCGACCAGGAAATTGCGGGCATCGACCCCCGCATTGAAGAAGTTCAGCCAGCCACTTTTGAGCTGCCTGATCCGACGCAACTCGGCGACCATCGCTCGTGTCGCTTGCTTCGCGACGCAATCCGATTAGGTTTTCGATCTTCCGCTGGTCCGTTTCGCTCACTGGGCAAGATTGCGGTTCAACCGCGAACCTATCAGTACGTACCGTTATTGATGGCACTGCGGCAGGATACAGTACGTCTGTTGATTGCGGACGACGTGGGTATCGGAAAAACGGTCGAGGCCCTTATGATCGCCAAGGAGATGATTGAACGTGGCGAGGTACAGCGACTTGCTGTGCTCTGTCCACCGCACCTAGCTGAGCAATGGAAGTCAGAGCTGCTGCACAAGTTCCATATCAATGCCGAGCTAGTACTGGCAAGCACTGCTCGTCGGCTTGATAAATATTGCGGTGGCAAATCGGTCTTCGAAGTCTTTCCCTTTGTTGTCGTGTCACTCGACTATATCAAGTCGGAAGGCCGCCGAGCGGAGTTCATTCGTGCATGTCCAGAGTTCGTGATCGTAGACGAAGCTCACACATGCACAACGCTTTCCAATCAATCTTCCAGTGGCAGTCGGCAACAACGCCATGAAGTCATTCGCAAACTAGCAGAGAATCCCAATCGGCATATGTTGTTTGTGACTGCAACGCCCCACTCTGGCAACGAACAAGGTTTTCGGTCTTTATTGCATCTACTTAATCCAGCCTTCGAACAATTGCCCGATGACTTGTCGGGGGATGCCAACCGCAAGAACCGAGAGCAGCTAGCCAAGCATTTCGTCCAGCGGCGGCGGAAGGATATTGAAACCTACATTGCGAATGATACAGCCTTTCCCGAGCGTTTGGAGCGTGAGGAAACGTATAAGCTGGAACGTTCAGAATACCGGCAGTTATTCGATCGGTTGCTCGACTATGCGAGAGGCGTCGTTCGAGGTTCGGAAGGAATGTCACGTGTTCGCCAGCGTGTGCGCTGGTGGGCAGCTCTGGCTCTGCTCCGCGCATTGGCCAGTAGTCCAGCTGCTGCTGCAGCTACACTGCGAAGCAAACTGCAATCGATGGCTGCCGACACTCCCGAAGAAGTTGATCAACTTAGTCGGCCATTGGTGCTGGACGAAGATACAGATGAAGCTCAAGAAGCACCCGACGTGACTGCGGGGGCAGACATCTCAGAATTGCAAGCGAGTGAAAGTGAACAAGGATCGGAGCGACGTCGGCTACTCGATATGGCAGGTGCTGCCGACAAGCTACAAGGTGATGGGGATCCCAAGCTCAAGAAAATAGTTCCTATCATCAAGCAGCTGATCGAAGAAGGTCATCATCCGATTCTGTTTTGCCGGTTTATAGCTACGGCCGAGTATCTCGCAGAGCAGCTGCGAGCTCGTTTGCCGAAGGATGTGGCCGTAGTCTCGGTAACCGGCTTGATTCCTCCGGACGAGCGCGAGAATCGTATTGCCGAACTTCAGGATTTACCCAAATCGGTACTGGTGTGCACAGACTGTTTGAGTGAAGGGATCAACTTGCAGCACTTGTTCAGCGCGGTGATCCACTACGATCTCTCGTGGAACCCAACACGTCATGAACAACGCGAAGGCCGCGTCGACCGCTTCGGGCAACCAAAGCCTGAAGTAAAAGTTTTGACCTACTACAGCACAGATAATCAGATCGATGGGCTGGTCTTAGAGGTTCTGATCAACAAACACAAGAAAATTCGCAAAGCCACCGGTGTTTCCGTCCCAGTACCGACCAGCAGCAACACTGTACTGGAGGCATTATACGAAGGCTTGCTGCTGCGCAATCGAAATCCTGATCAGCTGCTTTTGGAGTTTGAGGGTGGTCTCGATGAAAAAGCTGCTGAGTTCAACAGCGAGTGGCAAATGGCTGCCGACAGAGAGAAGAAGAGTCGATCCCTCTTCGCGCAACACTCTATCAAACCAGATGAAGTCGCCAGCGAAGTCGCATCGGCATTAAGCGCTATCGGATCCACGGCGGACCTGCAGACATTTGTGACCGAGGCGGTTGTCAGCTTGGGTGGGACATGTACGGAACACAACCATCGCTATACGATTGATCTATCGGAAACGCCTCGTCCGATACGCGAAAGCGTCCAGCAACTGGTGCAATCCAGGGCTCGTGGCGTTTTAATTGGTGATTCCGCCAAGAGCATACTGCGGTTCAATGCCAGGTTTCATCCGGTAGTTGCCACAAATGAGTTGTACCTGTCACGGACCAACTCCATTGTGGAGTCGATCTCCAGCTTCGTCATGGACAGGGCGCTAGATACGACTACCGGTGGTGACTCGATTGCCCGACGCTGCGGAGCCATTCGCACGGATGCCGTTTCGATTCGGACGACGCTGTTACTCTTGCGACTGCGGTATCACATTCTTGTGATCAAGGGCGACGAGATGTCTCCCTTGCTGGCCGAAGATAGCTTGGTAGTCGGCTTTGAGAGCGCACCTTCCAACGCGCGTTGGTTGCCAGTGGATCAGGCGGAAGAGTTGTTGGCCGCCACTCCTTCCAGCAACATCACACCCGATATTGCCCGCGAGTCACTCGAAAAGGTCCTGCGCGAATTTGACATCCTATACCCTCAGCTAAACGCGATCGCAGAAACCCACGGCAAGCGACTTCTGGATTCGCATCAACGCGTCCGCACCGCAAGTCAACGGCGTCATATTCGTTACGGCATCGAGCCACAGTTACCACCCGATGTCCTCGGCGTTTACTTGTATTTACCATCGTAGAGTTTTCATTCATGACAATTACAGCCGCATGTGTCGATGTCACTGGTTCTTCGCGAGCGATGGATGTCGCGTATATCGAAGACAATACAGTACGCCTTGCTCGATTGAACAACGTTCAATCTCTGTACGTTTGGCTAGCTGAGAATGAACCACAAGTGTTGGCAATTGACGCCCCATCGGCGAACAATAAGAACTGCATCGCATCAAACCCGGGAGCCTATGGAGTACCAAAAGGTAAGTATGAAAATTTTCGTGTCTGCGAAGCACAACTTAGAATGAAAGGTATTGGACTTTACAACACTCCCCGAAGCGATCCGCCTACGTGGATCGAACGAGGTTGGGAGATTTACAAGAATGTAGAGTCCCAAGGCTACGAGCTTTACCGTGCTCCTGGTGTCGTTAAGTTCAAACCCAACGAGAAGTATGTTTTTGAAGTTCATCCCCACGCTTCTTTTGTTGTTGGGTTAGGCTGGATTCCACAAACGAAATCATCACTTGCGGGGCAAGTCGAAAGAATTGCATACCTACGCAAGCAAGCGGAACTCTTTAATTTGGACATGAGTGAAACCGCGCTGTCACGAGAGCTTCTTAGCGAATTTGAATCCGCTTTCGCAAATTGGGACAAAATCCTAGCCGACGGTCTTGATTTCCCTGAGATTTCGCATGACGAATTGGATTCAATCGTTGGTCTATTCACCGCACAAAATGTCATCAGCAATGATGCCTTTGCCACAGGTATTGCCGATGACGGTGTGATCGTCACGCCATCTAAACTTGCAGTAACAACTTATTGCACGAAAAGTCGACCGTAGTTCCCAATGCAAAACCCATTTAGCTCCATCACTGCTGCTGGCCTCCTGCTACCGCTCGACCTACTAACCCGAGTCGGTAGCATGGATCGCGCGCTTCCTGGCATGACGCCAGCCGATTATCACGTGCCGGGTTCAATTCGCCTCAATGAAGCCGCAACCGCTGCCTACAGCCGTGCTCTGGCGTATTGGAAATCGTTCCGTAAGAAATTCGACGCTTTGCCTGCGTCAGATACCGGCACAACGCTCACAAGGGATGAGTGGCTATTGCCGCTGTTTGATTGCCTTGGCTACGGGCGGCTGCAGAACAAGCGGGCCATCACGATCGACAACAAGGACTATCCCATCAGCCATGGATGGGAAGATCATGTTCCCATCCACTTGTTATCCGCGAGGCTTCCGCTCGACAAGCGAACGCAGAATGTTTCGGGCGCAGCAACACGCAGCCCCTACAGCTTGGTTCAGGAGCTATTGAACCGCAGCTCGAAACATCGCTGGGGCTTTGTTTCGAATGGTCTGAAACTCTATGTCCTCCGCGACAACGCTTCGCTAACACGCTCGGCCAACGTCGAGTTCGATCTAGAAACGATGATGGACGGCGAATACCACGCCGACTTCACAGTTCTCTTCCTGATCTGCCATCAATCGCGCTTTGAGATTCAGCCTACGCCGATTGTCGACAACAAGAGCTCAAACAAGAAGGCTGCCAAACCCGCCAAAGCAAAAAGGAGTGCATCCAAGGTCGCCGAGAAATTGGGCAAGTACCAGCTAGATCTCGACGATGAGGCTTCTGAAGAATCAGAGTTAGACGTTGACGAAGAAGCCATCGAGATTGGAGAGCCGACGCGTCTTGGCCCCGAGAACTGCTGGCTGGAGGTTTGGACCAAGCTAGCCGGTGATCAGGGAACAAGAGCCAAAGAGAGGCTACGCGATGGAGTCCAGCTCGCAATCCAAACCTTCGGTGCTGGCTTTTATACCTGCACAAGCAATGCTGTACTTCACGAGCGCCTTCGATCTGGTGAACTATCGACGCAAGATTACTATCGCCAATTGCTGCGCCTTGTCTATCGCCTGCTGATGCTAATGGTCGCCGAGGACAAGCGTACCGAGTCGGGGCAGAATCTCCTTCATCCTATCGATACCCCAGCCCACATTCGCGATCGCTACAACCAGTTCTATAGCGTCGGTCGTATTCGCAAGCTCGCCAATGAACGTCGTGGCACGCCACACCGCGACCTCTACGAAAGCCTGAAGACAACTTTCCTGAAGCTGCGCGACGGCTATGCTCCGCTCGGGATTCCCGGCATTGGTTCGTTTCTGTTCTCCAACACTGCGACGCCTGATCTTGACACCGCTCAGATCTCGAACGAAGCACTGCTCGATGCCTTCCGGCATCTTTGCTTTACCGACGACGCAACGGGCCGTGGCGGCAGTATTCGTCGCGCTGTCGACTTCGGCAATCTTGGTTCCGAAGAGCTGGGTTCGATCTACGAATCATTGCTCGAACTCCATCCTGAGATCGACAGCCAGGAAGGACCCTTCGTACTTCGCACTGCTGCTGGCAACGAACGGAAGACGAGCGGTAGCTATTACACTCCAACATCGCTGATCAACTGCCTGCTTGATTCGGCGCTTGATCCCGTTGTCAACCAAGCCATCGATGTGCCCGATCGCGACGAAGCCAAACGACGCCTACTGAATCTAAAGGTCTGTGATCCCGCCTGCGGATCTGGCCACTTCTTGATTGCTGCAGCCAACCGCATGGCCTTGCACCTTGCTCGCCTTGAAACACAAGACACCGAGCCAACAACACTTCAGATTCAGCATGCAAAACGCCAGATCATCGGTCGTTGCATCTACGGCGTCGACATCAACGAAATGGCCGTCGAACTTTGCAAAGTCAGTCTTTGGATGGAAGCCCTCGAGCCAGGTAAACCGTTTTCGTTTCTTGATAATCACATTAAATGCGGAAACAGCCTCTTAGGAGCAACGCCGCGCTTACTCAACGAAGGAATTCCCGATGAAGCCTTCAATCCAATTGAGGGCGATGACAAAGAAATTTGCACACAACTCAAGAAGCAAAATAAACGCGATCGAATCGATCACAAGTCAGGCCAGCGTTCGCTGTTCGAGCCATTCTACAAGCTGGGCAATATGGCTGATCGGTTTGCGAAGCTATCTGCAGCCGATGACGAGTCGCTCGACGCGATCGCCGACAAGCAGAAGCAATATGATGAATTAATCAAGGGCGTTCCTTATTTGAATGCGCGATTTTGGGCCGATACGTGGTGTGCTGCTTTCGTTTGGGAGAAGGTTGACACTGATTTAGGACGATTGTGCCCTACTGACCGAAAATTCCGCGAGATTGAACGACATCCGCACAGCGCGTCGCCAATGATTCGCGACGAAGTAATACGGCTTTCTGATCAATATCAGTTTTTCCATTGGCACCTATCGTTTCCTGATGTGTTTGCATTGCCAGAGGACCCAAAAGTTGAACAGAACACTCAAACCGGCTGGAGTCATGGATTCGATGCTGTTCTAGGCAATCCTCCCTGGGATCAAGTTCAAGCGAATGCACAAGAGTTTTTTGCACAATTGCTTCCTCACGTGGCGAAGATAAAGCGAAAGTCCGATCGAGATGATGCAATTCATAAACTGACAACAGAACAACCTGAGCTCATCAGGCGGTTTCGTGATGAAAACCGTAAGATCGCTGCGCAGCAACATTGGTTGCACAACAGTAGACGCTTTCCACTAGCAACGCGAGGACGTTTGAATACGGCACCACTGTTTCTTGAGCTCTCATGCACCCTGTCATCTTCCGCCTACGTCGGGCTGATTCTTCCCACAGGAATTGCGACGGATACGTTTACTCGACACTTGTTTTCGGATTTGGTCTCGAATGGCCGACTGACCAGTCTATTTGACTTCGAGAATGAGGAATTTCTGTTTCCCAATGTTCATCACGCGATGCGATTCTGTCTGATTACTGTTGGACCATACCGGTCAAATCATCCGTTCATCGACCTTATGTTTTTCGCTCGTCAAGTTCAGGAATTAAATGATCCTCGCAGACGATTCTCGCTTGAGCCTAGTGATTTTTCATTGCTAAATCCAAACACCGGCACCTGCCCGGTTTTTAGATACGCGAGCGATGTGGTCCTTCTTAAGCATTTTGCCAGCTCCATACCTGTGCTTTACGACCAGAGATCTGATTCGAGCTCCTGGAGTTTTTCAGGTTTTCTGATGTTCATGATGGATGCAGGGAATGCTACCTTTCACGATCGGCAACAGCTTGCTTTGAGCGGATTTACTCAACGGTCTAATCAATTGTGTCGGGAAAACGAGCTTGCATTGCCCCTTTTTGAAGGAAAGATGGTGCATCATTTTGATCACCGATTTGGAACTTATGAGAACCAAACTCCAGCTCAGTCGAGACAGGGCAAATTGCCAGAAGTAGCACTTGAAGATCACCAAGATGCCACATTTCAATCTGTTCCGCGATACTGGGTTCCAGAGTCAGTTGTTCGCACTCGCGTGCGAGATAGATGGCCATTCAATTGGTTCTTATGCTGGCGCGACATTACGAACGCAAAGAATGAGCGAACAGTAATTTCTGCAATTACCCCATTTGTAGCCGCTGGAGACACATTACCAATTGCTCTTTTGTCTCCTGAGTACCTGCAGAAATTTCCAGCATTCTTGTCAAATCTCTGCTCATTCGTATTTGATTACTGTGCACGTCAAAAAGTCAGCGGTATGCATTTGAGGTTTAATCAAATGCAACAGCTTCCCGTACTACCGCCGAGTAGCTACGGAATCTATCAATCCGTAAGCTTCTCCACGCAATGCATCCGAAACAGGGTTTTAGAACTAACTTACACGGCTTGGGATGTTTCTGCGTTCGCTAGCGATTTTGGGTATGACGGCGCGCCATTTTTGTGGAATGCGATTCGCCGCTTTCAAATACGTTGCGAACTTGACGCAGGCTATTTTCAGCTCTACTTGGGGCGAAAGAGTGATTGGGGATTTGTTCATGGGGTAGATCAAAGCAATAGGCGCAATGAAGCACTTCTGGAAATGTTCCCAACACCGCGAGATGCCGTCAGCTATATCATGGACACCTTTCCTATTGTCCGCCGCAAGGACGAAGCCAAGTACGGCGAGTACCGCACAAAACGACTCATCCTCGAAATCTACGACCAGATGACCGAGATCATCGAAGCCAACGAAGCTATCCGCGCCGCCAACCCCGGTAAATCCGAAGAAGAACTCCGCCCGCTCCTCCGCAGCTACCAATCACCCCTCAATCCTCCCCCCGGCCCGCCCACCGATGCCAACGGCAACTTCATCCCCTACGCCGACTGGACCGACGAGATCCGCCAGGCGTATTGCGAAGTCATTCACATCGATTCCGTATCGCCAAGCCAGAGTGACAAGGATAGATCCAGAGAGCGGCAACGCTTGGAGCAAGGCCAGGGAATTTTACACCTACGGTTAATCCTCAAAGAACGTAATGTTCCTGTCCAGTTCGAAGTGCTTGCTTCCGATCTCTGCTTCGCCCTCAACTCTGGCTTGCGTCGCAGATTTCTTTTGGACGAGCCCGTCCCGGAGAATGAGCGAGCCAACGCAAGTACCACAGCGATGCTCCCGAGTCTGGTTGCGCAGCTAGAAGCACTTCATGCAAACGGTGTTGTGACCATGGAAACCAAACGAGGTCGACGAATAGTCGGCTTGGCTGACATCAGCGGATTGGATTCTGAACTTTCAAAGGCCATGGCAGCTCATGTGAAGGAGGCAATCGAAGCGACTACGAAGCTCATGGGCAAACGCGACGACGACATGTTCAGCGCCAACGCGTTTGATGAACTCCAACCCTTCATCAAAGAGGATGAGCTTGAAAACCTTACCACTCTTTGATGAGAGCCGTGAAGCCCTTAGTTGGATTCCAGCGAGACCAGCGCCGCTGTTTTGGCTCAAAGAAGTTCGACTCTTACGTTCGCTAGGCGAGGATGCGGAGCTTATCCGTGATCCCATCGAGTTCCGTCGTGGATTGAATATCATCGCCACGACGGAAAACACGGGAGCATCCGAAGGAGGAATAGGGCACAACGTTGGGAAAAGCACCCTCATGCGTCTGATTCGGTATTGCTTGGGTGAGGTAAGTTTTGCCGAGAAAGTAGTGCGGCAAGCTATTTGCGATTTGTTTCCCGATGGTTACATCGTTGCAACTTTCGAAATCGGCACAGAGACTTGGTTCGTTGCGCGTCCGATTGGACTCTACACGTCTCAAGCACAATCTTTTGCCTCCAAGATCAGAATCGAGTCACTGGCGGATAGGGAATTGCGCGAGCCGTACGCCAATTTCCTCCAGACGATGGAACGCATCGTTATCGCTCCCTTGGCTAAGACGAAGTTACCAATGAGCAAACGCGAGCTCCGCTGGGTAGACGTGATCGGATGGTTGGCACCAGATCAAAAGTGCGCTCATAAGTCTCACGTAAACTGGCGTCCCGGAGGTGCTGAGCCGTTTCAGCGCGGTCTGTCCATCGAAGACAACCATATCCTCGTTAGAACGGTGATGGATCTGCTGAATGCGGAAGACTCTGGATTGATCGAATCCCACAAAACGCTTTTGAGTGCCCGCGGAAAGCTTGCACGACAGATCGACCTGAAACGTGCTGTCCAAGCGGAGAGCCTCCAGGAACTCTTGGGCTTACTACCCGAAGGTATTCAGGAGTTCGAAGGAGAGTTGCTCGCGGCCCAGGCGATCACCTACGCGAGCACGAGAAGAGTAAAGGCTGAGAAAAGCCTGGCGAACGAGATGAGTCTTGACTCTCTTCACGATTGGCGCAAGTCCAATAACGAATTACAGCAGGACATTGGCCGACTACGCGCGAAGATCGGTCATGAAGAGACTGACATCAAAGAGGCCGAGACGTTTCTAAAGTCCGTTGATGACGGCTCCTACAAGACGCAGTTGCTTTCCAACGCGGACATGGGTGTGTTTTGCCACCTGTTCAATACCAAGTCCGAAGCGATATCAAAGGGTTGTCCAGGAAGCACGGCACGGATTGCTCCAAAGTACGATCCAGACTTGGAGCGGATGAAAGCCGAAAAGCAGTCGATCATCGATGCTTGTCAATCGCGCCTCAATAGTCTTCGAATGGAATTGGCAGAGAAAGAGAGCCTGGTAGCGACATCAGAGGCGGCATACACGGAGGCTCAAACAGCCGCTGAAGCAGTTCGGCAGCCATTGCGTGATACCATCAACGAGATGCGCATTCTTGAGATAACGGCTAAACGATATCAACGTGTCTGTGAGGAGCTGAGTCAGTTAGTGAATTCCCAAGATGCGTTCCCTGCATCGATTAGAGCATCGCTTGAGCAGCGGCGTAAAGCAGATCAGCGCTATAAGAAGAATCGCAAGACGATCACCGAGTGTTTTATCGAAGCATTGTTCCGCACTACCGGCTCGCGATTCGAGGCCTCCATCGAAATCAACGCCAACGGCATTCATCCCCGATTGGGCGCAGGCTTCCAATCTTCAGGGGAAGCGATGGGTACTTCGACCATTTTAGCGTTCGACCTTGCCTGCATGATGGCAAGCATGAGGTCTATCGGTAACCATCCGCGTTTTCTCCTCGACGACAGCCCACGTGACGCTGATATAGAACCTTATCTATATCAGCGATTCCTTCAGTCCATCGCAGATCTAGAACAACTTTCCCCCGGTACTGAAGCGGCGTTCCAGTACATTGTTACGACGACAACGCGACCGATGGGCTCGTTAGCCAAAGAGCCATTTCTTCGGCTCACACTGGATAGGATCAACGATGCGAACATGCTTTTTGGTGTTCGGTTTTAGGAGCATTTACGATTCATGAGTCTACGACACAGTGGGGTTTACAGATGGCGAAGCAAAACGGAAATAATAATTCGGTGAACGGCCCATTCGATGACGCTGCGATTGTAGTCGATTTCGAGGAAGCCCGGAAATCAACAAAAAACGGCAAGGTTCCATTGGCGCACGTTTTCAAAGGTAGAACGTTTATTTACAGGGCAAGACTATTTCGCGGTCGCGCCTTCTTCACATTTGATCGCCATACAGGCAATCATATTCTTCAAGAGTCTACGATCGAATCGCTTTCGAATGAATACAATGCTTATCTAAAAGCAAAGCGTATTAGGGTTCGCGTTCATATATCCATAACTCCGCTGGTAATTCAGCTAGAAATCAATCCCGAGGACGCTGACTACTGGTGGTCAAAGGTTTGGGATGTTTCATGTGACCTTCGCAAGCTGGAAAGAGTATTGTTCGACGGCCCCATGGATATCACTGAAGGGTTTCGATTTCCCAATCACCTTCTTCGGGTTCATTCGAAGCATCCTGATGGCGACTTGGTTGAAGTAGATTTTGATGCATTACGCGACATATCTGAAACGCTAACGTTCAATTTCGAACGCATTCGTTCCCTCAAGCCAAGAGAGATGGAAATGCTCGTGGCCGCCATCTACTGCAGTACAGGCTATTTCGACCGAGTAATTCTGACACCTGCAACAAGAGACCACGGAAGAGACGTAATTCTTGAGCGCGATGATTGGGACGGCCGCAGGTTCTTGATCGAGGTCAAGGCCGATTCCGGCAAGAAAAAGACACTCCCTGCAAAAGTTGATGCGATCTTGGGCGTAGGAGCCGGAGAGAAACCAGGCTCGTGCGTTGCTCTGTTTTCAACCTCAGCTTTTTCGAGGGAAATTGAGAAACGTCCAAATGTCCATAAGACGATTCGAAAGACGCTGCAGCTTGTGGATTTCGTCGGTCTGGTTGAAGCCGCGATCCAAGCAAGTTACACGAAATGCCCGGACGTGCTGTCTGAGCTCCGACGAATGGCAATCGAAAGGCAGAGTTGGTGATGCTCTTAAGTGCACCTGGAGACTTTTAATCTTTGGCTTGGTGCGAAAGATTGATTAGAACAGAACGGCATTGCGCGGGTTTGGAATCGCGGGTCACAAATCATAAGAATTGGCGGGGCAAGATGTTGGATTTGGATGCAGTCCGAGAACTGTTGCAGAAAGGTGAATCTGAGAACGTTGAAGCTTGGACAAATGCTGCAGACCTTGAGGGCATCCGGCGCACGGTTTGCGCCTTTGCAAACACGAATGGTGGGCATCTAATCATCGGAGTTGCAAAGCGTGCGAATCCTCCGAACGAGCACGAGCGATTTCGGTACGACGGCGTCGTAGCGGCGCGCGGATTGGAACGCGAACTGCGCGAGGTAGGAAATGTATTAATACCTCGGACTAGAGTAGACGTCGATTCAGTTAGGCTTGAAAACAAAGCGTCAATTTTCGTTATCGGCGTTTTGTCAAGTCGCAAGTTTGTCTGCTTCTCAGACGGTACTGCCTATCGACGACTGGGTGCTTCGACTGTCGAAGACCTACATCGCGAAGATGTTCCTGGTTCAGGCGGGCCTACCTCGGAGCGGCAAACGGAAGAGATCAAAATACTCCAGTTTTTATCGGCGACGAAAGACGGATCGGTGCGTGCGTCTGATGTAGCTGAGACCACCAATATCGAATTGGATCGCGTCGAAGCACATCTAGAGCTAATGGGACAGATGGGCGTGCTTCGAAAAACGATTCGAACGAATCTCGGTCTCCTCGCTGACGTGACCCCGGCTGATCGCACAGAAATCGAGGCTAGGATTGACCAGCTTTCACGATCGGTTGATGAGGTTGAATTGTCGGATAAAGCGCACGCCGAAATCGAACGATCCTCTGATGGTCTTGATCCCAGCGACCCATTTGAAGAATCTCCGGAAGATTCGCAGCAGCGTTCGCTTATAGACGATAGTGAAGCGGCAGTAAGCCTCCGACAATCGATAAATGAAGTATTCGAGCGGTTGACACCTGATCTGCAGATAGAGTTTGCAAGAATTCAGATCGGGACAGGGTCATTGCAGACCTCCTGGCGAACCAACTTTATTGACATGTTGAATTATTCGAGAGCTGACAAACTCAAGAGCGTAGCGAGGGTTCTTGATGAGTTTCGCAAGAGAAACGGTCGCTATTTCGGGGACCGCAGCAACTACCGTCGTGATGCGACTGAGCAGGAGGAATGCGTTAACATCAAAACTTACGCGAGTGTTCTAACGCGGTTCTTTTCATCTACTAGTGACGACGTTTGTTTTGGGCTTTTTGGCCATTGGGGGCGTGGCAAATCCACATTGATGAAGAAAGTGGGCAATTCTTTGATCCGCGAACATCAATATCAAGCGGTGAGGTTCAGCGCATGGAAGTACCGTACAAATCCGGAACTTTGGATTCATTTGTACCAATCTACGGTAAGCGCGATGAAGAACGGTGACAGTTTTGTACGCTTGTTTGTTCCCTTCCGAGCTGCGCTGGCCAGGAGCGGAATTTGGCCAATGGTCTTTCTTTTAGCGTGCCAGGTATTTGCTCTTATATCATTTAATGAAAAGTACTGGGTCTTGCGGTTTGCCGTTCAATTTCTGGGCCTAGGTGGGATGATCTATCTGATCTTTTTCTACCTTCGAGCCCGGAGGATTGCCCTAGGTTTGACGACATATTTCCAACTAGCCGATCACTCAAGCAAACTAGGATTACAGGCGACTGTCGGCGATGACTTGAAGTATCTGCTTTGCGGTTGGATGCCGAAATACAAATGGCTACCCGCGTATAGATCGGATTCTACAGATACAAGCGGTGCTAACAGTGGGAAAAACAAATCGGCATCGCTTTTAACTTGGCTGGGAATTGCTTGCTACTACGCTTTGGCGATTTACTCACTGTTCCTACTTTATCCGAGTGTAGAGTCTCCAATCGTTTGGTTTGGGAAAGGTTGGGATGTTTCGGTTCCGACTTGGTTGGTACGGCTAATTGAATATGTAAGTGCAATTTTTCTTATTGTCTTTCCACTAATGGCATTCAATCTAGCGAAGGGCCCCAAGCGAATTTTACTTATTGTAGACGACCTCGACCGCTGCGCTCCATCACAGTCGCTTGAGATCGTTGAATCAATCATGCTTCTCTTAGATGACGAAGAGATAAGGAATCGGTTGCAAGTTGCAGTCTTGGTTGAGGAGGAAGCAATTAATCATGCCATCGCGGAAAAGTATCGATACATGTGGGACGAGAAGGATGGTGTTAGAAATCTCTCCCGGCGTTCTACGGTAATTCAAGAGAATGTGGACAAGCTGTTCTTGGTGCACCTTCGGCTTGGGGAGTTAAATGTTGCGGAGGTCTTGGAGGTTGCCGATCATTATACACGTGAAGGTAGAAGTGCGTCGGTAGCTACTCCAAGTCCAAATCAAGTTAACAAGGATTTGGGTGACGCCGTGTATCCGCATGTTGAAGGTACAACTGATTTCGATAGAGCAACCCATTTGTCAGTACAAACTGCCGATACTTCAGTCTCAAGCAGCGAGGATCTGAAAGACGAAGATTTTCTTACGCTAACTAAGTTCGAAAGCGAAGTCTTGATGTCCGAGCTTCAGGCAAGTCGTATCGGCGCTGAAAATCGTTGGGGGCCAAGGGCGATTCGATGTCTGCTCAATAAGTACGTATTGGCACGTGAGCTTTTGCTGGAAATCCACCCCGACAATTTTTCCGATCCGCGTCGTTTGGCCCAGGCAATTCTGCAAGGCGACGAACCGTCTAAACAGCAGTCGCCACGATCAGCAGACCTTACTGATTTCAAAAGTGTTGAATATGTGTCTCGGCTGGTCAAATAGATGTTGTCGGATCATAACGAATGAGTGAATCGGAAAAACAGACAGTCCCACCGCTGCCAAGGACGTACTGGGTAAACGATAGTAAATTCTTGGCGGGAGCGTATGCAGGGCAACAGTCGGCAGCAGACCATGAAGCGCGACTGAATGGCTTGCTCCGTATTGGCATTCGTACGATCGTCAACCTGATGGAGCAGAACGAAGTTAATAACGAAGGTCGATCTTTCATTCTATACGAATCCGACTTCCATCGACTTGCAGAACCATTCGGTAATTCAGTGAGCTGCCAGAGGTTCCCAATTGTGGATCATAAGGTGACAACCAATGAGTACATGGATCAGATACTTGCAGCGATCGATCAATCGCTACAGGACGATAAACCCGTCTATGTTCATTGCTTCGGTGGCATCGGCCGCACGGGGACCGTTGTCTGTTGTTGGCTGCTGAAGCATGGCTACCGTGGTTTGCCGCGCCGACAATGGGAGCGGTTCGCAAGATTGGTCCTCGAAGCGGCTTATGAAGCCACACTGGCGGCCGGTGTGCTGAACGCGCACCGCACGGGTAGCAAGGATGTGTATTTGACGTTATTAGGTGGCGGTGCCTTTGGCAACGACCAACAGTGGATCTTGGATGCCATGCGCCGCGCATGTCAACTTTATCAAGCGCATGACCTCAACGTGAAAGTGGTCAGCTACCAACATTCGAATCCATCAGTGAAAGAACTAGCGATTGAGTTCGCAACAACCGTCGCCACGAGTTCCGCGAAATCCAGCCGCACCACTGGTACACCTCAGCATTACTGTCCGAGTTGCGGTCAGGCACAAGATGCATTTCTGTGCTATCCCTGGTACATCTGCAGCCAATGCTTGAATTTTGCGGTCGATGGGAATGGTCGCGCACTTGAGTTCCACAACGCCGGGTCGTCTGGTGGGTTGTGTTGGCGATATCGCGACCAATCCGACGGCCATTCCACCGAATGCAGGGCAATCTGTTGCTTGATTCATGGCCGACCTGTCATCGTGACCGAAGCTCGCTTTGGTGGCATTGTGGCACAGCCCGTGACTTCAGAGCCCATGCAAGAAACGGATTTGATCGATCTGGTCAACCGAAAGCCATGACCCCGACCTCCCTGCTCCAGTACCCTTCCAACACCAAGCTGAACTGATTGAGTATGACCGACGCACCTGCAAATCGATTTACCTGGGTTCCCCTGTACACCGAAATTGGCAAGCTGTTAGTTCCTTGGGAAAGCCGCCAGGACGAACTGATCCAGTTCCTAGAAAGCCTGCGATCCGAAGGAATCGTGGTCACGCCACTGGAGGACCGCGACAAGAATGGCAAAACGCATTTGCTGCGTGAGATTGATCCGTTTACTTTTTTGGGGACATTTAATCGTGGGATAAGGGATGCCGAGCGGCTGGCTATCCTGAATCGGGTAAAGACGCTCCTTGGTGCTTCGAGCCCGCTACCTGAGGACTTCTTCGGCGTACCCTTACTCAACAATCAAAGGTCGTGGTTCATCAACTACGAGGCGGATCGTGGGGTAAACGATGTTCAGAAGCTGTGGGAAGTCTTTCGTTTGGCACAGAACGACGACGCTTCCACAAACGAACAGTTCGCGGATGCCCTTGATGCCGCATGGGAAGTTCAGGGGGTGGCAACAAACCTGACGATGGGACTCTTCTGGATCCGTCCTGATCGGTATCTAAACCTTGATCAAGTCAACCGCAAGTTTCTGAAATTGAAGCTGCCTTCAAAAGGGCTGAATGCCGAGTTCTACTTGAGTACCCTCCGGACGATCAGCCAACAATGGGATTCGTTTACCCATTTGTCGTATCAAGCTTGGCTAGTGGCCAAAAGCCCCGACCCCGATCCTTTGCCTAAAGATAACAATTACTGGTTGGTTTCATCGTCTTGGTTTCAAGTTGATCCACCTGACCAAACAGCGCGCTTTCTCAGTGAGGGCGTCTGGCAGAATGGCTATCCGGATAAGTATATGGATGAAGTGAAGTCGATGAAGGTGGGTGACAAAATCGCTCTCAAGGCGACCTACACTCAGAAGAAGAACTTACCATTTGAGACGCGAGGTAGAACTATTTCGTGCATGACCGTTAAGGCAGTCGGAACCATTGTTGCCAATCGCAATGATGGCAAGACGGTGGACGTAGAGTGGGACACAAACTTTAAATCCAAGACATGGTACTTCTTTACCTACCAACAAGGTATCTGGCGTCTTCGTCGGGATGCCAACTATGAATACCGCGAGATGGTGGAAAAGCTGATCGACTTCGTTTGGAACGATAGGCCACAGGACTACGATTGGTTCTGCCAACGTTTTTTCAAAGAGGATCAGCCATCTAACCCAGATCCAGGTCCGACACCGAACGAGCCTTTTGGGGTAGAAGACATCGTTTCGTCAGGCGTCTTCATGGAGCTCGATGAAGCGAGGCGAATGATCAATCGTATTTGTTCCAAGAAGAATCTAATCCTTCAGGGTGCACCTGGGGTTGGTAAGTCATTTGTGGCTAAGAAGCTCGCATATGCGATACTCGGCGAAATAGATCCAAGTCGAGTTGAGATGGTGCAGTTTCATCAGACCTATTCTTATGAAGACTTCATTCGCGGTTACCGGCCACTCGACACAGCCGGAACTTTCGGCCTGCAGGACTCCGTGTTCTACCTGTTCTGTAAACGTGCACAGGAGCAGATCGACTTGCCACACGTCTTCATCATCGATGAAATCAACCGTGGCAATTTGAGCCAGATTTTTGGCGAACTGCTGATGTTGATTGAAGTTGACAAGCGAGGCACTGAGTACGCAGTACCGCTCGTATATCAGCGGCCAAACGAGCCTAGGTTCTTTGTGCCTGAGAACGTCTACATAGTTGGCCTCATGAATATCGCCGACCGTTCGTTGGCGATCGTGGACTATGCCCTTCGACGTAGATTTTGCTTCAAAACTTTGAAGCCCCAATATGGCAGCCCGATGTTCCGGACGTGGCTGCATGACCGCCGAATGGAGGCTTCCCTGGCAAACTTGATTGTCGAGCGAATGACTCGCCTGAACCAAGAGATATGCGATGATCCACTTCTAGGCGAAAACTTCCAGGTAGGACATAGTTTCTTCTGTCCCAATGGCGAAGATTTCTCCGAGCTTAAAGCCGACTGGTTCTTCGAGATTGTCGAATCGGAAATCGTGCCGTTGCTAAAGGAATACTGGTTTGACAATCCCAAGCAAGTCACGAAAGTAGAGGAATGGCTAAGGGCACACTGATATGAGCTCAAAAGCAGCACAGGTTGCCAAGACCAAATCGGGCATCCCGATCCGCAACATCTGGCATATGCTCATGTACGCCTGGGGTACACAGAGTCTTAGGTCCTATTGGCGCGGGGCTGTCGAGGATGCGCCAACCCTTGACGCGCTATTGGCTGGAGTGCTTAACCGGCTAATCCAGCAGCGCCTCCGAATCGGTCTAGGTCGCGACTACCTACAAACCCTGTCGGAACTGGCTGGCATTCGCGGTCGAGTCGAGTTCACCGATTGCATCAAGCGCATGTCCTTCCAGCATGGCCGCGCGGTTTGTCGCTATCAAACCTACAGCTCCAACGTGCTGAAGAACCAAATCGTAAAGGGTACGCTGAATTGGCTGATTCACAAAGGCGAGTTCAGCGACAGCAAATACGGTCATGAGCTACGTGCCACGCTTCGCAGCACAGTGCGCAGTATGGACGCCGTCCAGGACATCGCTCTGTCTATCGATGTCATCGCCCGCGAAAACGGCAAACGTCAAGATCGCGACTACGGACTCATGCTGTCCATTTGCAATCTGATATTAAAGCGACAAATGCCCATGGAGGACGACGGGCTCAAGATTTTGTCGATGGTCGATCGTGATAGTATGACGCTCTGGTTGGTCTATGAACAGTTTGTAGCCAACTTCTATCAGCACCATCTGACTAATTGCATTGTCTATTCGCAAGCCCGCTTTCTTTGGCCAAGTGAAACTCCATCACCGTTCCTGCCCGTAATGCGTCCCGATTTAGTGATTGAAGGTTCCCATCCCAAGCAACTGATTGTTCTGGACACAAAGTTCTACGTCGAATGCCTCGTAAAATCCACGAAGTCCGACAGGCAGAGATTTCGTTCGTCGAACTTGTACCAGATGTATGCTTACCTTATGTCGCAATCTGAAAAGTCTCCCATACATAGAACTGCGACAGGCATCCTACTCTACCCGACGGTGGATGAGGCTGTTTCGGAGAGCGTCAAAATACAAGGCCATCGCATTGCATTTGAAACAGTGGATCTGCGAGAGCCATGGCCAGAGATCGAAGAACATCTGATTGACGTATTTCGGCGAGCTTCTTTGACGCGATGGGGTTATGCATAGGGCAAATGAACTCGATCAATGAGCAACTGATTCAGGCGAAAGCATACGCCACAGTACCACTCTAGTCCCCGCAGATACCGTGGAGAGGTTCGATGAGCAAAGCCAATAGGGATTCGATACCTAACAACGACTACTATGTCTACGTTTACATCGACCCACGAAATTATGAAGAGTTTTATTACGGCAAGGGCCGAGGTCCCCGGAAGCTTGCACATCTCAAAGACAAAGCCGACAACGACAAGACTCGTCGTATCGCAGAGATCCGCAGACATGGGCTGGAGCCAATCGTTCGCGTGATCGCGCGCGGCTTAACGGCGCAAGAGGCGTTGTTAGTTGAAAAGACATTATTGTGGAAACTAGGCAAATGGACGGTTAACGTTGCGACTGGCCATTTCGCCGATAAGTTCCGACCCCAAGATACTTTTCACCAAGATCTTCCTGGCTTTGATTTTCAGAACAGCCTGTATTACTACAACGTCGGCGAGAATTCGGCTCGCAACTGGGAAGACTACGTCAGGTTGGGGTATATCGCAGCCGGTTGGGGCCCTCGATATCGAGACGCCATAAAGGCATTCTGTGTTGGAGATGTCTTCGTAGCATACTTGAAAAGACATGGTTACGTCGGCATTGGTCGCATCAAAAGTTCGGCACAGAAGATCAAAGACGCCAGGATTGGATCTGATCGCCTTCTTGATCTAGTGACCAGTGAGGACGCTGCACACGACCTTCGCGACCCAGAAAGGTGTGAGTATGTTTGTCTGGTCAAATGGATCAAAACCGTACCCCGCGGAAAAGCGATTCCCGCCGCTGGTCATTTCACTACGCCAATGGTTCGAGCCTCACTTGATGGCCAACTTGACACCGTTGAGTACCTGGAACAGCATTTTGGTGTTCCTATCAGGTCTAAGCTTAGTTAAGTTTCAAGCCCTTTGACGACAATGCGAAGCAAGTCTCCTATGAGCACATGTCATCAAAAGTACTCCCGAGGCTTGAAGCGTGATGCGTTCTTTCCTAGTCTTCAGGCGCTGATTGGGGGTTGGGGGTGGTACGGCTACAGCTATTTCTGAATGGAGTACAGTTTCGTGGCCAAGTTGTGGGACGATTCGTATCCTTTTGATTCGCGACGCAAGGAGTTTCGGCTCTGCGTGCGGGCGTTGAGGGAGGACTGGCTAGATGAGGCTGAAGCGAGCGACCTAATAGACCAAGGTGTAGAGGCTGTGCTGTCAGGCCAGCTTGACTTGCGCGACACTCTGAATTTTTTCAAGTCAGTCTGCATCTACGACAAGAGGCGGCGAGATCTTTGGGGGAAGGAGCGGCTTGCTCTGGTGCGATCTCTGCTCTTGGAAACGCCTGAGCCCAAAAACTAAAAGCGGAGTGGCTCAAGTGAGTGGCTTACCGCTTTCCCACTCAAACTTCCCACCGAAGGTCGTTAGATACAGCGTGGCCTCAACGGAGAAGCGCCAGAGCTCGAAGAAGATCCAGGCAATGTCTTCCGCCGCAGTGTTTACATCTCCATGGACGTATGCTTTGCGAATTGGATCGAAGTAGTCTGTGCTAGAGTCTTGGACACCTGGCTTGTCACGCAAAAAGAAGAAGCCTGAACGGTTTCGGAGAACCTGCACAGCTTCGTCCGCAAAGAGCATGGGGCGAGGCAGGTCAATTTCAAAGTGATGTTCGAGGAAAACAAATTGGACGAACCGGTTCGATTGCTCATCGGATCGCCAGCCATCTCCGTTCGAGCCATTGCTCGCTGCGATATCATATGTTGGGTCTTTGACCGGCAAGTCGAACTCTGGGCAGCCGTTTGCCGAAGTCAACGTTGGGATTTGGCGATGCTGTCGGGCGGGTGCTTCCTCTCTGGCCCTCAGGCGGTCGAAGAATTCGGTAACGGAATCTCGCTCTTCAATGATCAGGTAGCAACATCCTTTCACTTGCCTGACAGTGCGGCGATGCATGGGCTTAAGGGCCTGCGCAAATTGCGCTATGCGACGCTGCTTCTCGGTAGCGTAGTTGAAGTACATCTGTGGCCTCACCGTATGCATCTTTTCTAGACGGTCTTCAGAACTTACTCCGCTGAGTCAGTGTGCCTATCGGCTCTTGCTTCCAAGTCGGCTATGCGTTGCTCAAATTCAATCAACTCTTGCTCTGTCGCGGGACGGCAATGCAGTGCCTCGAACAAAGCCAGAGCCACTGCGGCCATATCTGCAATGGTCGAATCCTTCGTTAGCGGGCCAAAATAGAATCGCTTCTGTTTAGGATCCACTACGGTGAACTCCAAGCTAGGACAAATGGTTGAAGCCGAAGTAGATAGGGCCCTCTTCCAACCGAAACTAGGCGCTAATCGCTGCTATACATGCCCAAGCCGGGCGGTACAGCGCGAGTGTAACGGTTCGCCAAATCCCGCAGATGCATACGGTTTCGACTTGCGATCGTGCTCGAAGAGACGGCCTTCGTCTGCGTAAGGTTGCAAGACAGGAGGTGAATTTGAGAGACTTGCGATGTCCACAACAGTCAGCTCAAGACATTGGAGTACCAGAATGCCAAAGCCGAATTTCTCGGATCAGACCGCGTCCAATGAACAATCCAACTCTGCCAGCCCGATGTTGGATGTTGATGCGGTAGCGGCCCTAGTCAGTTGCTCGTCAAGACATGTCGTTCGGATGGCCGACTCCGGACGCATGCCTCCGCCAATCAAACTCGGTAGGCTGCGTCGCTGGCATCGATCGGTCATTCTTGAGTGGATGAATGATGGTTGCCCGACTGCAAGACGTCGACCAAAGTAGTCCAACTGATCATTTAGGATCTAAGTCTATACGGCGCGACCATTTGCGCGCCTAAACAACTATCGGTTTCAGCCTTAAGGACGGTGATCGGTAGTGACTTTCTGGAACGTTTGAAGATTTGTGAATTGCAAAAATTTGGAGCCGAACATTGGGTACTGTCTACCGCAAAATTAGCACTCGTCCGCTACCTAAATCCGCGGTCGTAAAGACTCGAACTCAGAAGCTGAAGAACGGACTAGCGGAAGACGTTCTGGTGGCGACTTGGACTGACGGCAAGGGGCGGTCAAAGTCGGCACCTGTGTCCGTGGGAACCAACGGCGACTACCGGATCCAGACTCGCGCATCGACATGGACTGCCAAATACCGTGATCGCCATGGTGTGGTGCACGAAATTGCAACAGGTTGCAGGGATCGCCAAGCTGCGCAAGCAGTACTTCACGATCTGACCACCCGAGACGAACTCGTGAAAGCGAAAGTTCTGACGAATGAACAAGCTTCTGTGGCAGACTTTCAGGACATTCCCCTCTTGGAACATGTCGAGGCATTCCTCGCTTATCAGCGCGAGAAGTCGACGCATCGCATTCGCATCAAGGCGTACGATACAAGACTCAAGGAATCTGCTAGTGCTTGTGGATTCAAATTCCTGTGTGAGCTGTCCAGCGACACCCTGGTTACCTGGCTAACAGGCCAGGTCGATGGCCCGCGAAATATGTCAGCCTCGGTATACAACGGCTACGTCGAAGCTTGGATGGCCTTCGGCAATTGGTGTATCGGTAAGCGGACTCGTGGCAAGAAGGCACATGATAAGGGCCAGCGACGCCTATTGGCTAATCCGTTTGAAGGTTTGCAAAAGCTGGACGAGAAGGCGGATCGTCGGCGAACCGCACGGGCGCTGACTGAGGAAGAGTTGCAACTGCTGCTCGATGCCGCCCGGCGACGCCCTTTCAAGGACGCGATGACCGTTCGCCGAGGTGCGAACAAAGGGCAGCTGGTGGCCAAGCTCGGCGAGGAGCGCAAGGCGGCTTTGGAACGGTTGGGCCATGAGAGATCGCTGATCTACAAGACGGCGATCTTGACAGGCCTGCGGTCCAATGAGCTACGCACCCTCCGAGTTAACGATCTCTCGTTCGGTGATGTACCGTTCATTCACCTACAGCGGTCCAACGAGAAGAACCGCAAGGGCTCGTCCGTTCCCCTGCGTAGCGATCTGGCGGTCGACCTGAAGCAGTGGTGCTCCGGTAAAGAACTCGACGAGCCGGTATTCAATGTACCGACGGGACTACTCCGGATCATGAATCGCGATCTGGCCGAGGCTGGGATCGCCAAGAAGGGCAAGGACGGCTCGGTGATTCACCTGCACGCCTTGCGGCATTCGTTTGGGACACACCTGTCACGGGCTGGCGTGGCCCCGCGGACGGCTCAGGCGGCCATGCGTCATAGCAACATTGCCTTGACCATGAACACCTATACAGATTCTCGGCTGCTCGATACGGCGGCGGCGGTCGAGGCGTTGCCGACGCTGACGCTAGGGCAGAGTACCGTTGCACCAACGGTTGCACCTGATCCAGTCAATCAGGGTCATTTAGGGTCATTTACTGACCCTTCTGGGCAATTTGGAGAAGATCCGGCAGAAGGCCGGAATCGTGAGAAAACCCTTGAAAAACAAGGGAATTTTGTAGTGGGCGGTACAGAACTCGAATCTGTGACCTCAACGATGTCAACGTTGCGCTCTAACCAACTGAGCTAACCGCCCGGGTGTTCGATTTTTGTGAGCTGCGCGAGAGCAGTGGGGCTCGGGGCAGCGCGGGATTTGAGTTTCGCTGGTGGGGGACCGTTCGTCAAGTGGGTGTGGTTGAGACTTGCTTCAAGTTGGGCTGGCGTAAGGGTTTAGGTAGGTGATTCTTTAACTGACCTGCCGCTAACTTTGACCAGGCTATCGAACGACCCCGCCACATGACTACTCGCCAGGGTCGGACGGCCGAGGAACTTGGCGTTGGTGCGGGCTCTTTCAAATCCGTGGCTAAGTGCAAGGATGTGCCGCTGAAGAAGTTTAAAGCTGCTTGATCCGATAACTCCTCGCGGTGATGAGGCTGGAAGCTGAGCGATGGCACGCTCGATGGGGGCGCGAGGGTCGCAAGCGGCCAGGCGGGTTGCCAGTGATTGCCGAACTGAGTCGCTAATGCAATTCCATTCCATGCCAGCTGTCGCCAGGCGTCGGGTATCAAAGGACTAAACCAACTGACCGCTTGCTTGTGTTGCCACATCTGCAAATCATCAACAAACGTTCCCCACGCCGCTAACTCCGAGCGAAAGTCGATGGCTTGCCAGGGTTGATGTCGACCGGTTGAAGTGGACCCTGCAGCAGAACTTGATGTCGCTATATCATCCTCGGGGCGTAGCAGTGCAGCGGCGAAGCCACCGGCACAATGGTCGCGATGCGGCCACACGCGATAGCAACCTGCATTGCCCGGCGTCTGCCATGGCTCTAGTTCCGGCAGCACAACAGGTTGCCAACCAGGGAGCTTGTCGCGCAGCCACTTGATGATGGCTTCGTTCTCTTCGAATGCAAACGTGCAAGTCGAATAAACCAAACGTCCACCTGGCCGCACAAGCTCAACGGCCGACTCGAGGATCGTACGCTGACGCGCCGCGCTGTGCGCAATTTGATGTTCGCTGAAAGCCGACATCGATTGCTTGTCACGACTCACCAGCGATTGACCAGTACACGGTGCATCCACTAACACGCAATCAAACTGAGCACCCAAACCAGCGCTCAATCGCTCGACGGGTTGATGCGTGAGCATGTAATTGCTCTGACCAGTGCGACCTAGGGTTAGCTGCAAAGTCTCAATGCGCGATGCGATCACTTCGTTGCTGACTAGCAAACCTGAGCCATCTAACTGCTCGAGTATCGCAGCTGATTTGCCGCCCGGCGCAGCGCAACAATCAATAATCGTCTGACCAGGCTGGATCTGCATCAACGTCAATGGCAACAGCGATGCTGCGTCTTGAACCGCATAATCACCCACCGCAAAATTCAAAAGCCCACCAGGTCGAATGTGGCTGTCAGTTAAAAATCGCCCCAGCGGTGACCATGGCACAGACGTAACTGCAAAAGGAAGTTGCGCATCCGTAATACCAGGACGCGGACGAATGCAACGCCAGCCAAATCGACTGAGCGATTCGGTGAGCTCGGATAGCTCTTCTGCCGAGAAGTGAGCTGCGAGCGGACCTAGAGATGAATGGAACATTTACGATTTACGATTTTAGATTGGCGATTTTAGATTTTAGAATTACCATTGGGCCCCCTTTGCAGCGAAACAAATTGTGAGGTGCATTCTGATGCGGAACACTTTCGCTTCGGTAATGGGCCCCCTCCCGCAGACTTCGGCTGAACGCCTCGTCTGCGATCTCCCCCGGCTTCGCCGGGGGAGGTGACATGCAGCCCTTCACGCAGATAACTTAAGAGCTTTACGATCTCTTAGCCAGGGTAGTTGACGTTAAAGGACCAGTGGCTGGGTGGGAGTTCAGTTTCAAGTCTGATGGCGGAGGCGGCGTTCAGTAGGGATTGCAGCGATAGTTGTTGTTGGTCCAACCTGGCACGCACTTCGTCGAGCAACGAACCATGATACAGACCTGGCAGTGGGTGCCAATGGTGATCGAAAAATGCGACCGCCTTGGCTGACGAAGTTATGGCATTGACTAGCTGTGTGTACCACTGCGGATCCCAGTGGGCTTGATCGCAGTTGACTAACATGATCCAGCCTGACTCAGGCGATGCATCGCCAGCCAACGTATCTACATGATGTGCTAACGCAGTAGCCAGTCCAGCCAACGGTCCCCTGCCCGGCAGCTCGTCCGCCAGACAAGTGATACCGAGATCCGTATAACGCTCGGCGCGATCAGCCACTATATGTACTTGATGGCCACAATCGACTAGCCGCTGCATCAAGCGAAGCAGTTGTGGTTGGCCGTCGATCACGTGTCGCGATTTGTCACTGCCAAAGCGACGGCTCTGGCCGCCTGAGAGGATGTAAGCTGGGTATGGCATCCATGCATTGTAACATTCGCACCGCTGGGCGATGCGATCGCGAAGGTTGAGTTGGTTAGAGGGTGCGCCTCGCCTTAATCGTTTAACCCGTAGCCGTAGGTTAGGCAAACGAAGGAGTGCAGCTAGCAGTGAAAAGTCTTCGAATTAAGCAACGCGGAAGGTTGGATAACGCAGAGTTTGGTTAGAGGGTGCGCCTCGCCTGGCGGCTACGGGTTAAACGAGGGCGCTGAATACAGAGCCACAGGCTGGAAGCCTATGCCACATGAAGACACAGGCTGGAAGCCTATGCCACACTCATGCTGGAAGCCTATGCCACACTATGCAACAAGTTATCGTCTGAGGTTTAGCAGTTCGTCGAAGAGCTGCTGGGTGGCAGTGATGACTCGAGCGTTGCTTCGATATTGTGTCGAAGCTAAGACGAGGTCGACCAGGTCGCCTCCGATGTCGGTGTTCGATAACTCTAACGATCCGGCTACGACGGTACCGATGCCGTTTTCACCGGGACGACCTTCGATGGGCAAACCGGTATTGATACCTTGCGCATACATGTTCTGACCGCGCTGTTCCAAACCTTGGGGATTGGCAAAGCGGGCCAAACGCACTTGCCCCAAGTCGCGCGAGACACCGTTGCTGAAGACACCTCGCACCGTGCCGTCTTCGCCGATGACATAGCTGGTCAGCGTACCAGGAGGCGAACCATCTTGACGCGATGCAGCCAGGCTGGCTTCGGCAGTGGCCAAACCCGATACTTTGCTGAAGTCAATCTCGAATTGCAGCGGCGATACGCTCGGCAAGCCACTGCGATCGATCGCGACCGTGGTCTTCGTAGCTGATACAAAGTTACCGTTTCCGTCGAAGGTCAGGAGACCTGAACCTACGGCGATGCCGGCACCCGAAGCCGAAGAGTTATCAGCCGAATCTGCGAACCAGCGATACACCGTGGCTGTATCATCGCGGCTTTCCAATACCGCTGTAACACGCGTACGAATCGGTAGGCCCAGCGTATCGTAGGATATGAAGTCAGCTACGGCGCTTTGGCCTTGAGCGGTTTGCACGCTGCCGAAAGCTAAGTTGGGCGTGGTTACTGCGCCTGTGGGCGTTTTGATGCGGAAACTTGTCAGATCGATTTCAACTGCATTGTCTTCGCCATTGTTGCTGACAAAGCGAATCTGACCGTTGCGAATGTACGAGCCCGGTAGCAACGTACCGGTCTCACCACTGATATTGTTGACCGAGCCCGGCAGCGGATTGGCTGAGTCACCGCTGTCGGTCTGGATGCCCATCGCATCTTCCATAAACGTTACCAGATCCTGAACCGTGCTGGTGGCAGTGATCTGGAACGCTTTGGTTTCGAGATTGCGTCCACCCTTGCGGGCATTGAAGGTCAATTCGCCTTCGCTGAATACATTGTTATAGGACAAGCCATCGCGCTTGAGCACGTTGGTCAGCAGCGTGTTACTGTCAATCTGCGGACCATCAAGATCCGCCTTTTGATTGCCCGAAATGGACAAGTCGCTGATGGCCGCGTCCGATTTGTTGTCCGTGTAATCGTCACCAGGAGCAATCGTATCGACTAGATAGAATGAGTTCTGATCGCCAGCCGTGTTGCGATAGATTCGAATCGAATCATAAGCGGGAAAGCCACCGCTGGAGGGCGGCGTGGGTGGCGTAGGCAAACCGGTCAAATGCACACGACCGTTGACAATATTCTGCGGCCCCAATAGCGCCGATGGTCGCGTCTCAGGCTCACCCGATTTGAAATAGGTGATCATGTACGAGTAGTTGCCATTGAGAGTCGACGAATCGAGCGTCGTACCACCAACAGCTCCATTGTCCGTGTAGCTGCCACCGGTGGCCACCGTGTCTAACTTCTTGAACTCTGTACCGCCAGCATCGGTGCGATAGATGGCGATTTGTGTGTACTCAGTACCAGCTGTCGGCAAGTTGTTCAGCGTGACAGTGTTATCTGCCAAACCGTTGCCTACAGGAATCGTGACCGAGATGGCATTACTAGGTACGCTCTCTTTACCAGAGGCATCCACAAACGCAATACGATATTGATACACATCACCTTCAGCCAGCGTACCGCCGCCTTGATTGTGAGCGACCGTCACCGCGGCTGAGCTGGCGTTGGTAGCCGCGGCTACACCTACACCAGTCACATCGGGGCGCGGTACGTTGGCATCACCCAAGATCGAACTTTGAATTACTTCAGCCGTGTCGGCAATGTCGCCGTTGGGCGTCAGCGTACCTTCCATGACCACATTCTCGGTCGCTTTGGCAACCGCTTCCGAGCCAAGTGGAATGGTCAGTGGAACAAGATTGGTGGTCTGGACTCGGAACTGTTCGTCAATACCGTATCCAAGCAAGCGATTGCCATTGGAGCTAACCAATTCGTTAGCGCTGTTGAGCTTGAAGTTGCCGTTGCGCGTGTAGAGCTTCTCGTCGTTGGAACCTTGAACGATAAAGAAGCCATCGCCTTGGATCGCCAGGTCCGAGGGCGTCGAGCTGATTTGCAACGTGCCTTGAGTAAACTTGGGCGTAATCCCCGCCACTTGTACGCCCAGGCCAGTCTGCCTGGGATTGGTACCGCCGTTGTCAGAGGTTGGTGCGGCACCCAATGACAGCGTCTGCAAGAACTGATTAGCGAACACCACGTCGGACGATTTGAAGCCGACGGTTTGCGAGTTGGCTAAGTTGTTGCCAAGAACGTCGATCTGAGTTTCGGCCGCGTTGAGACCAGTAAGCGCGGTGCTGAGTGAAGAAGTCAGACCCATTCGACTACCCCTACTTATAAAGCTATTGAGTGAGCCAGACAATGTCGGGCCACGATCGCTTTGCTAGCCTTGGGGCGCAGGGCTGGCCGGCTGATAGTGGGTGCCTTTCGCGGAGCGATCGGGGCACGCGTGCCTTTCGCGGAGCGAAAGGAGACAATCGTCTAGCTTTGATTAATCTCCCGGATGTTGCTGATATCGACAGTCGAAGTCCCAATATGCACTTTCACTGTACGCTTCGTCTTGTCTTCGGCGTCAGTGGTTACCGTAACTTTGTCAACTACGCCAGTTACCTCTTTTGCGTCGTCATCCAAAGCACTGACCTTTTTCCCAATCAGACCACTGGCCATCGTCAATCCTTGGCCAGTCGCAAAGGAAGTCAGCGTTTCGGTAAGCTGGTTAGTTGAGCCAATTTCGCGGATCTGGCTAATCTGCTGCAACATCTGCGAATTATCCATGGGGTTCAACGGATCCTGATTCTGCATTTCAGTTACGAGCAGAGTGAGGAACTGGTTGAGATCCACGTCGCGGAGGTCGTTACCGGTGGTTTTGCCCGAGTTACTAGTGGACGAACTGCCAGTGGTACCGGAAATGGAGGACATGAGTTGCTCCTAAAGTGTCTTGAGTACGGCGCGTGATGGCCACAGTTGCCGAGCGAAGCCGATGCGTCAAGAGCAGAATTCGAATTTTCTGATAGCAGATTTCGGTTTGGAGAACTGAAATTAGCTTTGCTGTATTTCGAGGAATCTTGTATGTACTCGTAGTGGATCGCATCTGGCTTGCGTCCGGCGTCAGCGGCTACGGGTTAACAAATTGAACTTTGCAGCGTTCTTAAATCGATTTCGAGATCTGGTATTGCCCGTGGCCATCATTGGCTGCGTAGGCGTGATTCTCGTTCCGCTGCCGACGATCATGATTGACATCCTGTTGGCTGCTAATGTCGCTGTGTCGATTCTAGTGCTGCTGACCACGATCTACATTCGTACGCCGCTCGAGTTCAATGTGTTTCCTACATTGCTGGTGGCCACGACCCTGGCGCGGCTGGTATTGAACGTCGCCACCACGCGCTTGATCTTGACGCGGGCTGATTCGGATGCCGAATCGGCAGCCGGCGGTGTTATCCAAGCGTTCGGTCAGTTTGTAGCTGGCGATCGTATCGAAGTTGGTATCATTCTGTTCGTGATCATTGTCGCGATTCAGTTCTTGGTCATCACCAAAGGTGCCACGCGCGTCAGCGAAGTGGCAGCACGATTCTCGTTAGACGGCATGCCTGGTCGCCAAATGGCGATCGATGCGGATTTGAACGCCGGCGTTATCGATGAACAAGAAGCGACGCGTCGTCGTGAGTTAGTAACGCGTCAGGCCGATTTCTATGGTGCGATGGACGGTGCCAGCAAATTCGTGCGCGGTGACGCAATTGCCGGTATCTTGATCACCCTGATCAATATTATTGGTGGTCTATACATTGGCATGATGTATGCCAATATGGACCTGAGCCAGTCGTTTGCACTTTTCACACGCCTGACAATCGGCGATGGATTGGCTAGCCAGGTACCAGCGTTTTTGATTTCGCTAGCCGCCGCGCTGTTGGTCACACGTAGTACACAACAAGTCAATTTGCCGATTGAGTTTCTCAATCAGTTGGTGTCGCGACCACAAGCCCTGGCTGTGGCTGGCGGATTCATGATTCTGCTCATCTTTACGCACTTGCCAACTCTACCACTGCTGACGCTAGGCGGTAGTTGCGTGGCCTTGGCCTACATGGTCCAGAAGCAGAATGCCGAGCTGGAGAAGCGGCAACAAAAAGTCCAGAATGATGCCGAAGTAGCCAAACATAAGCCGCCAGAAAAGAAGGCTGAAGACTATCTCGAGATCGATCCGATGCGCATCGAGATCGGCGCGGCGCTACTGCCGCTGGCGGATCCACGCCGAGGTGGCGATTTGATGGATCGCATTAGCGCAGTGCGGGCAATTCTGGCTAGCGACATGGGTATCCTGCTGCCCAAAGTGCGGATGAAGGACAAGCTCAGCTTGCCTGAAACCGTGTACGAAATACAGATCGCGGGCAATCGCGTGGATCGCGGTGAAGTTCGACCTGGGCGATTGCTGGCCATTGATACCGGCCGCAGTTCAGCTCCTTTGGCTGGTGACCCCATTCGCGAACCGGCAGCGGGTCGAACGGCTTACTGGATTACCACTGAAGAACAACCGCGAGCTGAGTTATATGGTTATGAAGTGGTGACGCCGGCAGCAGTCGTGTCTACACATTTGCAGGAGATCGCGCGACGTCATGCACATGAATTGCTGACGCGCGATGCGGCCAAGCAACTAGTTGATCAACTCAAACAAGCTAGCCCAACGGTTGTCGAAGAACTCATCCCGGGCACAATGAAGTTGAGCGATGTCCAAACTATTCTGCAGATGTTGCTCCGCGAAGATGTGCCGATTCGTCAATTGGGGCTGATCTTCGAAACGTTAGGCGACTACGCTTCACGCGTTAAAGAGCTGGTGGTGCTGTGCGAAATGGTGCGAGCCCGATTGGCGCGTACGATTTGCCAACGTTTTCGCGATGCCAATGGCCAGCTGCATGTGATCACGATGGATCCCGCAATGGAAGATCGGATCGCCGCCGGCTTTGAAATCGAAGGCCGGGGTTTGCGCATTCGCATGTCGCCTCAAGCGGTCGACATTACGGTATCGCAAATCGCCAAGCAACTACGGCAACTCACTCAAGCTGGTCATCGGCCGGTGCTGGTCGTCAGCCCACGTATTCGACCTGCAGTGCGTGAGTTGACTCAAGACAAGCTGCCGGATCTGCGCGTGCTAAGTCATCAAGAGATTACGCAACAGACTCAGTTGGTGTCAGTCGGTATGGTCACTGATCCGGTACCTGCCAAGGCGTAAAGGTACAAACGCTGGCTCAGCGGTGGATTGGTGATGTGGTGGGTGTGGTGGTGCGGTTGAGAATGGATTAGGGGCGAACTTACTTTCGCGGAGCGAAAGGAGACATTGGTGGAAATCTTCACTTATCGAGCTCAATCATTGCAAGAGGCGTTGATGCTGGTCCGACATGAGTTGGGGCCGGAAGCTTCGGTGATTCAGACGCGCGAAGTCGGTGGAAAATTCTTTGGCCTCTTTGGCAAGTGCCAGGTCGAAGTGCAAGCCAGTCGCGATGCCAAAGTCGTGCGGCGACTGACCGATAGCCATACCCAGACGGCGCTGGTGGATATCGAGGAGGCTGCAGAACATTTCGCTACGGACGCGATGGCTGAACCAGATCGTTTCGACATGAGCGAAGAAGATGCGGGCGAAACAGCTACGCTAATTCGCTACGATCAAGAAGATAACGATACACCCCAGTCGTTCGATCCGTCGGAATCAACGCGAGTAGAACGATTCTCAACGCAGCCCAGCGAAAGCAGCGGGGCAATCAACTATCTTTCGCCCGCCATGTTCGAGGTCTTTACAGAGATGCTAGACGCGGACGTTGATCCAGATGCCGCGCGATTGATGTTGCAGGAAGTCGCCCTGCACTGCTCGCCCGCTCAACTGAATGATCCTTGGTTGATCAAAGGCCGACTGTGTCAATTCATTCAACAGCGTATTTCGGTTTCGGGGCCCATTGATGTGCAATCGGGCCGTCAGCAGATCGTGGCCTTGGTTGGTCCAACTGGGGTCGGCAAGACAACCACGCTTGCCAAGCTAGCGGCTGGATTTCATTTCGATCAAGGCACTCAAGTTGGCTTGGTTACTCTCGACACATTTCGATTGGGAGCTGTCGATCAACTCCAGAAGTACGCTGACTTGATGGGGGCAACATGCGAAGTTGTGGCTGCTCCCGATCAAATGGTACCGGCGCTTCATAGGCTTCGGCACTGTCATCTCATCTTGATCGATACGGCGGGCCGTTCACCGCGCGATGAGGCGCAGCTGAAGGTGCTGAAACAGTATTTGCAGATTGCTGAACCTACGCAAGTTCACCTGGTCCTGAGCGCAGCCAGTTCACCACGGCATGCAGAAATGGCGATGCAGCATTTCAGCTCGCTAGGGCCAACACATTTGTTGCTGACCAAACTGGATGAAGCGATCTGCCTGGGCAGTTGGTATCGACTCTTGTCGATGGGCAAGTGGCCGCTGAGCTACTTGACCACGGGCCAGCACGTTCCTGAAGACATACTGACTGCCAATCGCCGACGCGTAGCGAGTCTGATTATGGGGCAACAATCATGATCTTCGACCACTGGCTGCCCAAGGACAAGCAAACGGACCAGGCAGCTGGACTGCGTCAGCGCATTCGCGTTGACGAGGCCCATGGCGCCGCCAGTGTTCGTGTATTGCCTTGGCCGCGAGTGGTCATGATTAGTGAGCTACCGGGGTCGGATGTGGGAGCCAGGTTTGCTTTTCATTTGGCCGCAGCGCTAGGGCGAAGTGTTGAGGGGGGACAAGGCGGTGGAGTTGGTGCGAGTGCAGGTGTAGGTGTAGGTGCAGGAGTGGGAGTAGGAGTAGGAGTAGGAGTAGGAGTAGGAGTAGGAGTAGGAAGGGGGCCTTTCGCGGAGCGAAAGGAGACGCTTTTGATCGACTTGGCGCCGGCGGCTAGTCGCTTGCCGCATGTGCTGGCCGATCATGTACCTGGGCCAGCTTACCCGGCGCTATGGAATTCAATTGCAGCGGGCAAGGCTTTGGCGACTTGCCAACTAAATCAACGGCTGCATGTATCGATTGCAGCTGAAGCGACTTCGGCACCTTGCGCAGTTGACCAACTGCCTCGTATCTATGAACAACTGATACGCACGATTTGTCGACAAGTGGAGCGTTATCGCTGGATAGTGATGCTGGGCTTGGATACGGTCGTACCACTGGACAAAGCGTGCTGGCAAGCGGCTGACGATGTCATTTTGGTCGGTGGCCATGAACTTTCAGGTTGCAATCGACAAGCAGCGGTGCTGCGTAGTCGCATTGATGATGCGGAACCGGAGCGCACGATCTGGACGTTGCCCAAGCGGCCGTTCAGTTGGATGCGCTCGTGGAATCCGCTGTGGTTGAGTTCACGTAAAGATGCGGTCTGGCAGACACAATGGTTGGATGCGGGTGTAGCCTCCAAGTCGTTGCCCGTGGTGGGCTGGCCGGAGCGTTGTCAGGCAGATAGTTTGCGAAGTGGTTCGTGGACCGATGGGATGTTGGCGCGTTGTGCGCAGCGTGTTGGTCAGCGGTTGCGATTAGCGGCCGCCTGTCAAGATAGTGATACTTTGGTTAACTCTGCGGGCACGCAGAAAAAGATTCAACTCAGCCTAGGTAGTCGACCGATAAATCAGTTGACGGAAGAGTTCCGCGCATGACAGCGCACTTACTGAAGAACTCTTATACGACGTTTACGATAAGTAGCATGGAAGCTGACGCAAGGCAGCATGGAGGCTGATCTAATGGCGCGAGCATACTCTGGCGTGCTGGGCGCGATTGCGATCACCTTTGTGATTTTGCGCGGACTATTGTTGGGGATGCTGGCCGACGAGATTCTCGGATTGTGCCTGGTAGTGTTCACTGCGTTTGCTGCAGTCGGATATGTAATCGGCTCGATTGCTGACCGGACTGTGTGCGATTCGGTGGAAAATCGCTTTCGCAGCGAGATCGCGCGATTGCAGGCTGCCTCGGCGTCAAACGAAAAAGCGGAATGACCGCAAGTTTGGCATAGATTCTCCCACTAGAGTTCGCTAAAAGATTCGCCGCGGCAGGGATAGCTGCTTGTCAAACGCCTGGGACTCGGCCTGGCCGAACCTGCTTGCAGATTCACGGAGGATTGGATGGCAACGACGATCGCGGCTCAAGATGATATTCAGGAAGTATGGAAGAAATACAAGGACGACCCGAACAACGTCGAACTGCGCAATCGCTTGATTGAGCAGTATATGCCGCTGGTCCGTTATAACGCTGACCGCATATGGCAACGACTACCCGACGGCGTCGAACTGGATGACCTGATTAGCGCAGGCATCTTTGGTCTGATGGACGCCATCGACGCGTTCGATACCGCTCGCGGTGTCAAGTTCGAAACCTACTGCGTGCCACGTATTCGTGGTGCAATTCTGGACGAACTGCGCACGATGGACTGGGTGCCTCGGTTGGTTCGCAGCAAAGCGAGCAAACTGGGTGAAGCCAAAAAGCAACTGGAAGCTCGTTATGGTCGCGCTCCTACCGATCGCGAACTGTCCGAGCACATGCAGATCAGCATTCAAGAGCTGGAAAAGATGCAGATGGAGGCTAACGCTGTTAACCTCGTCAGCTTGAACAAGAAGTGGTACGAGACCGACAGCTACAAAGATGTACGCGAGATCGACATCCTCGAAGACAAGAAGGGTGAAGATCCCACGCGCCGCATTCAGAAAAGCGACCTCATGCGCTTGGTGACCAAAGGTCTCAACCGCAATGAGCGTTTGATCATCATTCTGTATTACTACGAAGAGTTGACCATGAAGGAAATCGGGGCTACGCTCGACCTGAGCGAAAGCCGCGTCAGCCAGATGCACTCCAGCATCGTGGCCCGCCTTCAAGAACAACTCGGTCGTCGTCGACCCGAGTTTGGTACCTAACGCACCACTGCATCGAACTTGCAATCATTATGGGTGACAATCTCTGTCACCCATTTTTTTTGGTGGATGCGGATGAGGCAGAAGTCTTGCCTAACGCTGGGCCCCCTCCCGCAGATGAAGGCTGAACGCCTCGTCTGCGACCTCCCCCGCTGCGCGGGGAGAGGTGACAGTCACCTCTCCAAGGCTTCCGCCTTGGGGAGGTCCAATCGAGCCTTAGCGAGATTCGGGAGGGGTCAGGGCACGTAGCCGACCTTGCCAGAGTTTGGAAATCAATTGGTGACGCGTCCAAAGTCTGGCGACTTCGGCTACAGGTGGTACCGCAGGAGTCTTGTCTAGCGCTGGGCCCCCTCCCGCAGACGAAGGCTGAACGCCTCGTCTGCGACCTCCCCCGCTGCGCGGGGGAGGTGACAGGCACCCTACTTCTTCTTGCCTTTGCGCGAGGAGTGTTGCTTCTTGGTGGCCTTGGGTTTGCTCTTGGTCGCGGTCTTTTTCAGGCCGGATGTCTTCAAACCTGCAGTGGGCTTCAAACCTGCGGTGTGATTGTTCACGACCTTTAGCAACAGGGCGCGGCGGGCCAGGTCGATCGATTCGATGTTGACAGTCAGTTCATCACCCAGTCGATAGCGATTGCCTTCGCGGAAGCCTTCGATCACATGACCGCGACGCTCGAAGCGGTAGCGATCTTCGGGCAGACTGCCGATGGACACGAAGCCTTCAGCAGGAATCGTGGTACCGCGGACGTAGAAGCCTTCAGGCGTTACGCCACTGATGACGCCCTTCATGGTTTCGCCGATCTTCTTGTTGAGGTAATGCAAGAGTTTGATCTTGGTTATCTCACGTTCGGCTTGCTCGGCATTCTGTTCTTGGTCAGAACAGTGATGGCCCAGCCCGATCAGCACCGCAAATGGATCGCCTGGCGAGGTGTGACGATCGAGCATGCGCTCGACCGTGCGATGGACTTGCAAATCGGGATAGCGACGAATGGGGCTAGTGAAGTGGCAATAATGATCGAAGTTCAACGCGTAATGGATTTCGAAATCCGGCTGATACACAGCTTTGCTCATCGACTTCAGAATGGCATAGTTGACAGCGTACTCGGTAGGTTTGCCGCGAACTTGTTTGACAACCTTCTGAATCTCGAAACGACTTTCGAGGCTAGCGACTTGGATTCCCAAGTCTTGCACGAATTCAGTGAGCTTCTTCAGTTTGCGAGGTTCGGGCGCTGCGTGGGCACGGCGCAAAAACGGTATCTGGCGATCATCCATCCAAGTGGCCACCGTTTGATTGGCCGCCAGCATGAACTCTTCGATTACTTGATGACTCTCGGTGTATTCGACCAGCCTGGCACCTTTGACTTTGCCACTCTTGTCTAGCTCCAGCTTGATCTCGGGCAAGAACAACTCGAGCGAACCGTTCTTCATGCGGTTCTTGCGCAGCACCATCGCCAAGGTATGCATGTCGCGCAGCAGTTGCCATATCGCCGGTTGCAACCGGCTGCGCCACGGTTCGGGATCAGCCAGGTATTGGTCGACTTGTTCGTAATTGAGTCGCTGTTGATTGAGGATCGCGGAGTTGAAGACTTCCCAGTGGATGAGCGTGCCATCGTCCGACATTTCCATCAGGACCGATTTGGTTAAGCGCACACGATCCGGTTGCAAACTGGCCAGGTGATTACTGATCAGTTCGGGAAGCATCGGAATGACGCGGTCGGGCAGATAGACGCTGGTGGCGCGCCGTTTGGCTTCGGCATCCAGCGGCGAGCCAATCGGTACAAAGTGAGCGACATCGGCAATGTGGACCATCAACTCCCAATGACCTTTGTCATTGCGCGAGAGCGAGATGGCGTCATCAAAGTCACGCGCATCAAATGGATCGATCGTGAGCGTCGGCACTTTGGTCAGATCGCGCCGGTCGCTGGGTATATCGCCTTCGACAAAGGCGTCTGCTTGTTGGCGAGCTTGATCGATGACCTCGTCAGGAAACTTTTCAATCAAACCAAATTGATGCATGACGGCCAGGGTATCGACGGCTGGGTTCTTGCTGGACCCCAGCACTTCCATGATGACGCCTTCGCCCACATGCACGCCGTCGGGAAACTTAACCAGCTCCACCACGACTTTATCTCCGGGCTCGACCGGCAGACCTCGCACGTCGCCGACATTGATGGGTGAGCCGACTGAGACGCCATCCAGATGCACGATGCTTTTGCCGTCGAGCAGATCGTAGGAACCTGAGAACTGGCGTCGAGCGCGCTCGACGACTTCCACGACAACACCTTCTTGACCACTGCCTGCGCGGCGGCTGGGGCGCACGCGCACGTCGACCATATCACCATCCATGGCGGTGCCGATCGAATCGCTGGGTATGAAGATGTCCTCGGTAAAACCTTCTTCGGTGCCAGCAGAGGGTCGTACAAAGCCAAAACCGGCGGCAGCTTGTCGAAACTTGCCGCGAATTGCCTTGGCCCTGGGAGTCGACTTGGATTTTGACTTCGTCGATTCGACCTCTGTGATGAGCGGCAGATCCGTATCCAACTCGATATCAACCCCACTGTCTTCAGGCCCAGGGCGGCGTTTCTTTTTGGTTACGGGCGGAGTCGCTGGGGTCGTCGGTTTGGCAATGGGCACGATCAGGTGGTTGGAGGCATACGCCACTTCGCCATCTAAAACCATGCGTTTGATGAGTTTGCGCAGACCTCGATAGGCATCGTCGTCCAGTTTTAGCTGTCGATGAATGTCTTTGGGTTTACTAGGGCGGTAGCTGGGTCCATACACTAAGTCGAGGACACGTTGACGCAGCGCTGGGGCTTCGGAAGAGTCTGTCACTGATGAAATGCCAGGGGTAAATGCCAGGGGTAAATAACTGGACTGGGGAAATTTGGTCTATAATCAGTGTGACGCGAGAGGGTCCGCTGTAAAAGTACGAAACTCGCGCAAGGCGTATATTTTCAGGGCGAAAGACATCCATTGATGAGCGAAGTAGAGAATTCACCGCCAGAGAGCAACGACAAGCCGGCCATGCCTCGTGTGCTTCTGGTTGACGATGATGGCGAAATTGTAGAAGCGATGCGCTATGCCTTGGAAGCCAATGGCTTTGCCGTCAGCGTGGCTCGCGATGGCAATCAGGGGTTGGCACTGACTGAAAGCATGCAGCCGGATCTGCTGGTGCTGGACATGATGATGCCCAAACGCAGTGGTTTTCTAGTGCTGGAAGCTCTGCGACGTAGCGGCAATGACAAAGTCAAAGTCATCATGATCACCGCCAATGAAGGCAACCGCCATAAAGCCTATGCTGAAATGCTGGGCGTCAACGATTACTTGCGCAAACCATTCCCCATGGACAAATTGATCGATAGCGCTCGCAAATTGCTCGGGAGTTAGGTTCTTAGTAGCGGAAGCCGTCAAGGCTTTCGGCGAATTGCGGGATAGGGCCATAAGGGCCAAACTCTGGCGAATTCAGCTACGGTGCTCCAAACTCTGGCGAGTTCGGCTACGGCGAGTTCGGCTACGGCGAGTTCGGCTACGGCGAGTTCGGCTACATAGATTTTTGAAGGGATTTCAAAGTGATTCGCTGGTTGGTGTTGGTGGCAGGAGTGATCGGCGCGGTGGGAGTGGGATTGGGAGCGTATGCTGCGCATGGATTGGAGGCTAGCTTGGTCAAGTCAGGCTTGCCGAGCGAAGAGGTCGCCAAGAAACTTGCCACCTGCGATATCGCGGTCCGCTACCACTTAATTCATGCGGTGGCACTGTTGGCGCTGGCCGCGGCGCCGGCGTCGTTTGCGCCCAAACATCGCAGCCTGGCTGCGCTGCTGTTTCTGCTGGGACTGGCCTTGTTCTGTGGCTTGTTGTATGCCAAAGCGATGGCGGATTTGAAGGGACTGGACCTGGTCGTGCCCTTTGGAGGCATGAGTTTTATCTTGGGCTGGGTATGCATTGCCTGCCTGGGCTTCAGAAAAACTAGCCCTTCTCCTTGACGCGCTCCCTATAACATTATGGACCTGAACTGCCAGGCTCGCGATGATGCGGCTGCATTAGGTGTCCATGTGTTCACTTATACGTATGGGAGATCGTACTGCTTTTGAGTCGATGCCCCGAAACGATTTGTGTGGTGCAATCTGCTGCAGAACACTTTCGTTTCGGGGGGGCCATTTTGCGCTGCGGACTCTTGCCCTTCGGCACGCGGCCCTCCCGGAGCCTAGCTAAACGCTGGCTCCGACCTCCCCCAAGCAAAGCTCGGGAGAGGTGACATAAAGCCCTTCCATCAAACGACTTAAAAGCCGTTCAATCTCATAGGATTGAAGAAGGAGCAGTCGATGACCCAGGCCGTGCACGTAATGTGGGGCGTTTATGGACTATGGTTGCCCAGGTGCCCTGAAGGATCTTGGCAGGAATTCGTGACTCAGTGGGAACTGGCGGTATATGGTCAGACCCGCAGTCCGCAACTGGGCCAGCAGTTTGAACCCGCTGATTACAAGACCTCCAAACTGTTATCGGCGGGACGCTGGAAGCAAGCGTCGCAACCCTTTAGCCCGTTCCAGCGGCGCGCGATCCACACGGGCTTTGAAATCTATCTGCGAAAGCATCGCTCTACGGTTCTGGCCTGCGCAATCCTGCCGCAGCATGTTCAGGTCGTCTATTGCCCGTCGCCGCTGGAGCGAGCCGATGTCGGCATCACGCTCCGAGCTGAAATCACGCGGCAGCTGCGCCGCCTGCAAGCGAAAGACCCTAGTGACTGCGGGT
Source organism: Rania fehmarnensis (assembly GCF_056494185.1). NCBI lineage: Bacteria > Pseudomonadati > Planctomycetota > Planctomycetia > Pirellulales > Pirellulaceae > Rania > Rania fehmarnensis. Next base: position 425,042 of record NZ_CM151398.1, on the reverse strand, counting down.
TGATGCTATCGCCGGACAAGTTTTGGTCGCCGATCCGCTGGCGCAAGGACTTGGAAGATGAACGCGACATTTTGTCGGCGGTCAACTACGTATCAGGTCTTTACAGTATCGAGCGGGTCGAAGCCCAACCGGCTGGCTTTGTAAAGCAATTCGCATCGCACCTGGGTTGTCGCGAAGACACGTCAACTTACACATTTGATTCTGAATGGAGGATGGCCGGATGAGCCCGCACCCACCAATTGAGCTGCCTCCATATACCCCCGCCGCGATGACAAAACGTTTATGTTTTGGTAAAGTACATGGGTGCAAATGCTTGGTTTCCTTAACACCTTGGGTTATTTTGCAAAGTGGTCAGCAAGTGCGCGAGCGGTTGCGCATGGCTGATGGTTTCAAATACGTAAAGGTAAGCGGCTCACCCTCTGCCGAACGCCCCAAAATACCATGGACAAGACGGCTAGACACCAAACCATTGCCGATGCGTTGCGCGAAAGCGAGCAGCGGTTTCGTGCTTTGGTGGAAGGTATGGCGTTAACGGTCTGGGAGACCGATCCGACAGGCTGTCGAATGGTCGAATCGCCCTCGTGGCAAGAAGTTACCGGCTATAGTTTGAAGCACGATCATCATTGGCTGGATGCGGTTCATCCCGATGATCGCGATGTGGTCGCCCTGCACTGGAGTCACTGTGTTGCCAGAAAGTGTCAATTCACCAGCGAGTTTCGGTTGAAGTGCCAGGCTCGGGACTGGTGCTGGACGCAAGCTCATGCGGCGCCGCTGTTGGATGAAAAGCATCAAGTCACCAAGTGGGTCGGCATGAATGTCGACATTAGCGAACGAAAGCTGGCCGAGCAGCAATTGCTGAAGAATCAGCGTCAAACTTCGCTGGCTCTCGACATAACACGCATGGGATTCTGGAGTCTGGATCCGACCACTCAAAAAGTTCGTATGGATGCGCGCATGCGAAATGTGTGGGGCGAATCCTCCGATGAAGAGCTCTATGGACTGGATGCGGTACTGCGGCGCATTCACCCCGATGACCGGCCGCTGGTGAGTGAGTCGGTAAATGCGGCTCTCGATCCCAATGGATCAGGGTACTACAAGCCGACCGATTATCGCTTGATTTTAGATGATGGATCCACGCGCTGGCTCGCGGCCAACGGTATGACGTTGTATGCCGGTCGTGGTCGCGATCGCAAAGCGATTGAGTTGTTCGGTACCGTGCTGGATATTACGCATCGCAAGTTGATCGAAGACTCGCTACGAGAGAGCGAAGAGCGTTTGCAGCAGCTTAACAGCCAACTCGAGGATCGCGTGCAAGCGCGAACGCGTGAACTAGTCGAGAGCGAAGCTCGCTTGCGTCGCCTGGCGTTGGAATTGTCCAGGGCAGAAGAGCGCGAGCGCCGCCGCTTGGCTCAGATACTGCACGACCATGTGCAGCAGTTGTTGGTGGGAGCCAAGATGCGTGTGGAAGCGGTTCATGCGCGTGCGGTCAGCGACGAAACTCAAGAACAATTGGTGGGCGTCACGACGGTTCTGGACATGGCGATCAACGCGACGCGCTCGCTGGCAGTTGAATTAGTACCCCCAGTGCTGCACGCTCAAGGTTTACCGACTGCGCTACAGTGGTTGGCCGTTCAATTCAAGGATCAGCACAAGCTGACCATCAATATCGACATCGATGCTACCGCTAATCCCACCGGTGAAGAGGCTCGCGATTTGCTATTTCAGGCCGCGCGCGAGTTCCTATTGAATGTGCTGAAACATGCACATGTGCCTCAGGCAAAGCTGCAGCTAAAGCAATCTAGCTCCGCGATCAAACTGTCGGTCTGTGATGAAGGCGCCGGCTTCCCCCCTGAGTCCAACGGCACCAGCCACACCACTTTCGGTTTGTTTCACTTGCGTGAACGCTTGATGGCCTTGGGCGGTGAAATGAATATCCAAAGTCAGCTTGGCCGCGGCACGATCGTCACCGTCACCCTCCCGCGATAGGCTCGCGTAACGCGGCCAAAGTCTGGCGACTTCAGCTACGGGATCCGTAGCCGAGGCGCGCCAGAGATTGGATGAAGTTACGCGTGACGCGGCCAAAGTCTGGCGACTTCAGCTACGGGAGAAGTATCGAGCGGGCTAAGTCGCCTTCCAGTTCTGGGAGGAACTCTACTTTCAAACTGCGTCCGACTTTAGTGGTGTACTGACACTCTGGGCAACCGGTGGAGCAGGTGCATGGTCGCGACGGCAATTGCTGCGTAGTGAGTAAGTTAAGACTGCTGAGAATATGCTGAGGTGGAACTTGCATGTCGATCAAGCGTTGCAGGGCTTCTCGGGGACTGCGAGCATGCATGGTAGTCAGTACAAGTTGGCCCGTCAGGCTGGCGCGAAACACAGTCTGCGCCGTTTGTGCATCGCGTATCTCGCCGATCAGCACGACTTCGGCGTCTTGCCGCAATATGGACTTGAGTCCCACGATCCATTCGAAGCCAGCGTGAGGATCGATTTGCGATTGGGCTACACAGGCCAATTCACTTTCGATCGGATCTTCTAGCGTCACGATGCATCTGCCCTGCCCTGCCAGCCATCGCAAGGCTGCATAGGCGGTGGTGGTTTTGCCTGTCCCCACAGCCCCGCTAATGACAATCACTCCGGTGGGCGTCGACAAAGCTTGCCGATGCCGTTGGAGTTGATCCGTTGTCAGGCCCAGATCTTCCAATTGCCATGCCCGAGACTCGGTGGCCACCAGGCGCAGGACGATACGCTCACCATGCAGTGTTGGAAAGGTCGATACTCGAGCTTCGCGTTTTTCCCGATCCTTGATTCCACCGAAGAGGATACGACCTTCTTGCGGAATATCTTGACGATACGTCAACAGACCAGCCAACGATTTGATGCGGTTGGAAATGCTGGTTTGCTTGCCCTTAGGAACCTCGCCTAGATTCAGCAGGCTACCACTCACTCGCAAACGAATGATGTGTCCGGAAGCTGTTGAATCCAAATGCACATCACTGGCCCCACGCTCAGCAGCCACCTGCAAGATGCGCTCCACCAGTTTCACTGCATAATCACCACTGGCTGAATCGAGGTCATTCCACATGTGTAGGAGTAGGAGTAGGAGTAGGAGTGTCTCCTTTCGCTCCGCGAAAGGAAAGTTAAGGCGCATACTACGATAGTTGCTGCATGGCACTACGGTAAATAGTCTGGTCGATTTGGTTGATCAAGAATTGGTGGGTAAGGATATACTTCTGAATGCGCTGTGCATCTTGTTCGCGGTGGTCGAGGCGATAAGCGACTCGGTCCAAACGATAGTTGTCGTTCAGATCCGCCAGCTTGACGCGTCGGGCGATAGGATTGTCCGCCAATCGCACCACATATTCTGCATAGCTATCGGTATCGCGATGGGTAAGCAAATCGACAGCCTCGATGACTTCGGCGTGAAACCCTTGATCCCGCAGTTCATCGAGCGTCACGGTGGTATCTTCGACCACATCGTGCAGCACCGCAGCTTGTCGCGACAGATCGTCCGACTGCGTTAACATGACTCTTAAACAGTGCAGAATGTAAGGCTGTCCAGCTTTATCGACCACTCCTCGAAACTGCTGGCAGGCCAAGATTAAGGCATCATCAACGGTGGCAATGGCCATGGGCAATAGTCACGAAAAAATCAGGTGTGGGAAACAAACTTAATACAACATGGATTGCCCACAGTAACTGGTGGTGCGGTTTGTGTAAGTCGGCCACTGGACTGGTCGATTTGAAACACGACGATCGAATCAGAGTCTTGATTGGCAACCAGCAGGTATTGGCCGGTAGGATCGATACGGAAGTTGCGCGGCGTTTTTCCACCGCTGGCAACGTGCTCGATCAGTGTAAGGCAACCCGCTTGGATATCAAAAGCGTAGACAGCCAGACTATCGTGACCGCGATTGGAGCCATACACCCAGCGGCCATTGGGATGTACCAAGATTTCAGCCGTCGTATTTTCGGCAGTGAAATCCGGCGGTAGTGTGTCGATACTACTGAGCCTGGTCAGCTGACCTGTGCTCGCGTTCCAACTGGCTGAGGTAATGGTGTTGCCCATTTCATTGATAATGAACACCTGCTGTCCGCTGGGATGAAAAGCGATGTGCCTGGGTCCCTGCCCGGGTTCGGCGTGAAATTGACTCGCCGGTTGAGGGTTGAGCGAGCCGCGGCTGATGTCGAGCTGGTAGATGATAACCTGATCCAGTCCAAGATCGACCGCGCAGGCATAGCGGTTACTGGGATCAGGCAGGATGCAATGTGCGTGCGGGCCTGCTTGACGATCGGGATTGATGCTATGGCCGCTATGTTGAATAGTGGTTACCAGTGACCGCAGCGAGCCATCGTCGGCTAGCGAGATCGATCCCACGCTACCACTACCGTAGTTGGCCACCAGCACAACTTTACCGGATCGATCCACTGACAGATAACATGGTCCACTGCCACCGCTGGGCTGGGCCCCGATCGCCGTCAGCTGGCCACTGGCATCCATTTTGAAGGCGACGACCTGCGAGCCTTCGCGTTTGCCGTCGCGCCGAACTTCGCGACAGGAGTATAACACTGGCAGGGTTGGGTGTAGCGTCAGAAACGTAGGATTATCGACCTCGGTCGCCAGCTGCACGTTTTCGATGTTGGCCGTCTGCGTATTTAGAACGGCGCGATAAATACCTCGACTAAGGCCCGAGGTGTAAGTGCCGATATAAAATGAAATCATGAATCGTCTCGAAGTGCTGCAGGTTTTCGCAATCGCTTTCAACTTCGCACAGGTAGCGGAAGCCGTCAAGGCTTTCGACATGTATGTCTGTTTGGGCGTTATGTAGCGGAAGCCGTCAAGGCTTTCGACAAGCGTGTCTGCTTGGGCGTTATGGTTCGGTAGTGCGCGAAGAGTAGAGCTCGAAATGCTTGACGCATTCCGCTACGGGGTTCTGAGTTATAATGCTGGCCGAGTTATTTATCGGGTAAGAGGTTAGCTGAAATGAACATGGCTGCGGAGATCCTCAAACTGCGAATCGCTGCTCAGGTAGCGCCGCATGCGTGGCAATCTAGTCTGCGGCAGTTCACCTTGGACTTGGAAAGTGGTCAGGACTGGGATCAAGCTGTGGGCAAACTCTCAGCATCGAAGCCGGATTTGGGGTCACTCTTGAAAGCTGCCGGTCAAGCTGGGCAACCGGCCGACATTACCTTGGCAATCATTCGGCAGCGCAATGCGGGACGAGCGGCCTGGCGACGATTCTTAGCAGGTCTGATCTATCCGCTGGGCATGCTCGCGCTGGCTTTGGTGGTAGCATCGCTGGTCAGCATAACGCTATCGTCGATATTGAAAGAATTCCAAGCCGGCTGGGGTGGGTTTGGTTGGGGTAATGTGAACAATACATTCAGCAGAATAGACGATCTTTATCATGCGTCGATGGGTGGCTTGGTCGTAGTGACCTGGCTGAGTTTGTTTTGTTCGACGATCTATCTTGTGGCTACGCCGGGTGCCAGGTTGAAGTTGATTGGATCCGTACCTTATGTGGGGCGCATCTATCGCTGGATGGCTATGTCGGAACTCTTGATGCGAGTATCTGTGTTCAGTCGACATCAACCGGTCTTGGGAGCGGCGCTGCAGTTGACCGCCATGTCGTTTGGCCGTAGTCCATTAGCCGCCATTACCCGGTATGTTGCTCAGCGTGTGGACGCTGGAGAAGGATTTCAGAATGCGTTGCATTCGACGATTGTCAGCGATTCACGCGCTGGCCTGGCGCTAACGCTGATTGAAAAAGAGTCGATAGGCCCCTCAGCAGGATTGGCTGCCAGGCTGTTGGAACAGATGGTTGAATTGACTTGCGCTCGACTGGCCTTGATCATGCCCGCTTTGATACTGTTTGCGATTGTCAGCATCATCTGGGGAACGTGGAGCAGTTTTGCGGATGTACTTAGTAACATCTTGAATGCACTGGCGTAAGGCGTTCGGAGAACGTGGACGCGTCCAATTCGGGATTAGGGCATGAATATCAACCTCGCAAATTTGATTCTGCTGTTGCCTGTGGCGACAACGCTGGCAGTCATTTTGGCCGTGACCGGCGGCCAGATTCTCCGACCCAAGCTCGATGCAGTTCGCACCTTCGTGCATATCGTGATCTGGGTGCTGATTGCGTTGTCGCTGTTTGGTTTGTTGGGCAGACTGATTCCCATGGGTGGAGTGCTGACGATTTGTTTCGTGATGCTGGTGATCGGCTTGCTCACGACCGAACGCAGCATAGCGCGCAGCATGATTCTGCTGACCCTACTGGCTCATCATGGCAACCAGCGCAGGTTGGCCGGTGTCGCACGTTATCTAAGTTTGGAGGGCATTGGTTATTGGAAGAGGCTGGGTGCCAGGTTCGAGAGTGCATTTGCCAGTACCGGCGATTGGATGCTGGCGACCAAGCAGGCGCGAATCGCGCGCGACGAATATGACTACATGGCCTTGGGGACGCTGGAGCAAACGGGTGATCGCACTGCCAGTCGGCAGCAGATCATGCGCGCCATTGAACTGCGCCAACAAGGATCAATATGGCGGGGTCGAGTGGTGGCGGCCTCGATCAGCCTGGTTCCACTCATGGCAAGCGGCATTTTCTACTCCACCGGCATGACTCTCCGTGGTCGAAATCTCTTTGCCGCCATGTTGGAAGAACTTAACATACCGATCACTCCAGAATTCAGTCGCTGGATGGCTGTATCGGAACTGCAACTCCATGTTCTTGTGCCGCTGTTGGTCTGGGGTGGCTTGTTGGTCGCTTACCTAGTCAAGTCGATACCGACTCTGACTGGCTGGCCGCCAATATCTTGGCTCTTTCGAAGTTATCATCGCGCGCTCTGCCTGGCAGGGTTGTCGGAAGTGGTCAAAGGCCAGCCCGAAGTAGCGCAAGCGTGCCGCAGTGTGGCTCAGTCCATGATGGTCAATGGCTGGGCCCGCCGCTTGAACACCGCAGCCAGTCGCATTGAAGCGGGCGAAGAATTTTCTCTAGCCTTAAAGAAAAGTGGCTTGGTCAAACATCAAGAATCTACGGCATTAACTCTTTGTCGCGATTCAGAGTCGTTGGCTTGGGCACTGCATGAAATCGGTCAAGCTGTCGAGCAGCGGACTCAGAATCGAACCAACGTCATGGTACAATTCTTGGTGGTGGCATTGATTTTAGTTTCTGCCTGGTTGACCTCGCTGATCGCAATTTCGGTCATCAGTTCGCTGGCTACGTTTATCCTGCATACGGATCAATTGCCCCCGTAAGTGCTCAAGCCACATCCACTGTTCGCGATTATACGTTGATGGAAACAATGATCCGTCGCAGAATGTCATCATGCCCGACGCCTGATAGCCGCTGTCTGAGTTGCAGCCGCGCGGGCGCCACGACATTGGAGATGATCGCAGCCGTAGGCTTGCTCGGGACGGCCTTGATAACGACTCAAGCGTTTTATAGTCGCATCGCTGATGGCCGACAGATGCTGATGCACACCAATCGCATCCAACGCGCCTTGAGTAACGCCCGAGCAGAGCTGGCCACGTGGCCGCCCCAGCAATTAACGCCAGAGCGTATCAGCCAACTCCCGCTCGCCTTGGAACTCGATGGTCCCGCGCAGCCCAAATGGTCAGTTGAGGTCAAAGATCTGCGGGAACCTATGCCTTGCAAACAGATTTCGCTAGGAGTTGTGTGGCAAGCCCGCGGACAATCTCATACCAGTCGATCGTTGACGTTCTGGTTAGTCTCCCCAGCGGATTCGTCCGATGCTCAGTAACCCTCGGCGATCTCTCCTGGCCACGACGTACGGTCGAGCCCAATCGGTCGAGCACGCCCGCCACCCTGGGTCGTCTTTGATGGAGATGGTGTTACTGATGACGCTGATCGGACTCATTTTGATGATGAGTGTCAAACTGATGAGCCGCGCGGTTGCTGTCCACCAGGTAGCCGTAACTTCCGTGACCGATGTGCGCGTGTCCGAAGCGATCGAACAACGCCTGCGAAGCGATCTGTCGCGTTGCCGCGCAGCATCCATCAACGCAGCTACAGTAGTGTTGGTGATCGATGACCAACAGAGTATCCATTACGAAGTACTGCCACCCAACCAGACTGAACTTGTGCGGCGTGTCATTACCCCAGATCAACCAGACAAGCTCGATAGTTGGCAATTGCCCCATCGCGTTCAATTGACCTTCAAGAGCGAAACCACTCCCGCTGGTCCAACGTTAGTTCGTATTGGAGTTCACTCAGCTAGTGAAACACCGACCATTCGCCAGGTGAGCTTAGATGTGGTAGGCAGCTGTGATGCGCAGTAGTATTTTGACGCTGTGCCCCCTCCCGCAGACTTCGGCTGAACGCCTCGTCTGCGACCTCCCCCGCTGCGCGGGAGAGGTGACAGTCGCCTCTCCAAGGCGCCAGGGTAGCATGCTGGTGTGTGTTTTGGTGGTTCTGCTGGTGACTGGCATGTTGATGATGCTGGGCTTGCGACTCGTGCTGGCATCGTCCAATGCACAGCGTGAGCGTGCCAAACTGCTGCAAGCTCAAGAGCTGGTTGGACTGGGTCGCCTGGTATTGTCCCAGCGCTTGGAACAGGCGCCAGATTCTGTCCCACTGCAAGTCGCGCCGATAGAATTGAGCTTTCCAGCTCAACCAAAGTCCGAGCCACTACCTGCACGGATCACGCTGGAGACGGTTATCGACCAAGCCAAACCTCAATGGCGGATCGAAGCTCGATATCCTTACAATCAACCCGGTGAAGTCCAAGCCACCTGGCAAGGCGCTCCCGGTGACTAATTTATCTGCTTTGCAAGAACGAATTCAATGATGACCACTGACGATTCGCAGAAGAAGTGTTGGGGATTCACCTTGGTCGAGTTGCTGGTGGTCATTGCGGTGATCGGTATCTTGGTGGGGTTGTTATTGCCCGCTGTTCAATCGGCACGCGAAGCGGCCAGGCGAACGCAGTGCACAAACAACCTGTATCAGATAACGATGGCGGTTGCCAATTATCAGCTGGCTCATGGCTGTTTGCCGCCGGGATCGATCGATGCCAAAGGACCCGTGGTCAATATCGCCAATGGGTTCCATCATTCATGGGCCATCCAATTGCTTCCCTACTTGGATGAACGCAATGCCTATCGCAAGCTGAAACATGATCAATCGGTTTATGCGGCGGCCAATGCGCCAGTTCGAGCCTATCAGCTGGCTATCTTAAGATGTGCGTCGTCGCCTTCCAGTGGACCGTACTCCCACTATGCCGGAGTGCACCATAGTTTTGAAACACCGATCGATGTGAACAACAACGGTCTATACTTTCTGAACAGTCATCTGACATATGATGACATCGAGGATGGACTAGCGCATACGCTTGCCTTCGGTGAGAAGGACATCGAGCCGACCGATCTCGGTTGGGGCAGCGGCACGCGTGCGACTTTGCGGAACCTTGGTAGTCCCATCGAGACTTCTTCATCGCCCGCATTTCAAGGCACGCCACCTGGACTGGTCCCGGCCAACTCCAACGGCGAACCACTTGCGGTAGACGAGGGAATGATGGAGGTCGATGCATTTGAAGTGTTGACCGAGGAAGTTGAATTTACCGAACGATGGACATCTGAGCCGGGAGACCCGGCAACGTGGATTGCCATTGGCGATTTGCCTGAATTCATTGCAGGCGCAGTCAATAACGGCACTCAAGTGGGCGGCTTTAGCAGCCATCATGGATCCGTGGTTAACTTCGCCCGCGCTGACGGATCGGTGCATGGTGTTTCGCTGTCGACGGACCGCGTGACTTTGCAGCGCTTGGCCAATCGCCGCGATGGCCAACTGATCAGTCCCAAAGTGAGTCAATAAACGTGCTTATAGACGACGAATTCACGATGAGCGATGGAGCAACTGAGCGTCAGCTCGGTACTCACTTCGGTCGCGCGCATAAGAGTTCGTATTCGCTACTGCTGCTGTTTTATCTGACCACGGTGGCTGCGATTCTAGTAGCGGCTTGTCGGATGGCCTTTACGACCAGACTTTGGACCTGGAACCTTTTTTTTGTCGGGTACATAGGGGCAAGTTTCTGGTTGGTGTGGCTATCAGCGATAATTGGCTATGCCCTCTGTCGCAAACCACGGGGCATTGCCTTGGGAGTGTTGGCTGGGTTGATATGTGGTTTGCTAGCCATCTTTATGGTCCTGGTCCAACCCCTGCACTATTTAACCGCATGCATGATTCTCGGCGGTGGATCGTGGATATTGGCGCTAGTGGCTGTGCTGGCCAGTCGCCAACAGCAGCCTTCTCGAGACTAAACAGACATTGTCCCAATTGGTGAGATTGGGTACACAGGGCAGTTGGCGCAGAGGGTACGTGGCGGACTGGGCCGACTTCTACAGGTAAGGGAAGAAGCAATGTTTGGACAACGGTGGCAGCCAGTCCACTGGGCACTGCTAACGGTCTGTTTTTGGGTGCTTGTGCCCGGTAGCAGCGCGCGAGCTCAATTGCAGCTAGAAGGCCCTGCGCCGGCGCCTGTGCAAAACGGGACTGCCGCGCCGCCGAGCGAGGCCACCAATTTGCCCGAGCTCCTAAATAGTTCAGGAACTCCGGCAACCATCGGGGCCAATGCACAACCACCAGCCAACCTCGCGGTTCCCACAGTCGCAGTTCCACCCTCAACGGTCCAGGCACCGACAACTCCGCCAGCACCCGCCCCCAATACATCCAGTCCCACCACGCCGACGGCACCGACAATTGGACTGACCAGCGAACTGGTCAATTCACGCTTGGAGCAAGTCCAACGTACTTCGGACATCGAGACGAATGTCAAAGAAGCGTTGGTCTCACTTTATCAACGTGCCTTGGTCGATCTGAAGTCTGCAGCCGATGCGGCGCGCTTGCGCAAGGAGCTGGCCGGCAGGCAAACCGCAGCCCCCAAAGCCCTGGCCGATGCCAAGCAAAAGAAAGAGAATCAACCGCCGCGCATCGATGATATCAGCGAGTTCTTGAGCTTCGAAGAGCTGCAGCAACAATCGCAGTCGGCGCAAACGGCTCTGACCAGTGCCACAGAACTGCGCACTAAGTTGAGCGAACAGGTCGATACGCGCGAGAAGCGTCGCAAAGATCTGCCGCAACTGATATCCGAAGCCCGGGCCAAGGTCGAACAAGTCGATCGCGAACAGGCGAGTTCGCCAGGTGCGGCTACGGATCCTCTGTTAAAAGAGGCGACCACTTGGGGCCAGCTGGCGCAGAAGATGGCGGTCAGCGAGCAAGTGCTGCTGCTGGAACAAGAGCAACGCGTCTTTGAAGCTGAGACGGAGCTCTTGCCGCTGCAACTGGAGTTGGCGCGCGCCGATGAAAAGTATCTGCAGGATTTGGTGCGACGCCTAACCGAAGAGCTTGATCGACGGCGGCAGCAGGACATTGTTCAACAGCTGCAGCAAGTTCGTGAGCTTGTCGAAGAGATTCCGCCAGGTCCGAATACTCCTGTCGAACTGCGCAAGCTTGGTCAGCAGTTGATGGAGCGCATCAATCAGTGGCTGGCCCTGGTGAAGAAGAAAGCCGAGATCACCAACGAACTAAATGGGTCCAAGGCCCTGTTGGAGAAGTGGAAGGATCGCTTCACCAAGATGGCCAATCGGGTCGAGCCGCAAGCTGGCCAAGATGTGGTAGCCGGTTTCAATAGTTGGGTCGGACTGATGCTACGTAAACAACGCAACGAACTGCCCGATACACAGAAACTCGAGCGGCAAATACGCGATTACCAACAAGAGACACAAGCCGTCGATGTGCTCTTGTTCGAACTGGAAGATGCACTGCAACAGATCAGCTCCTGGAGTGATGACGGTCAATCCAACTTTGCGGCTAACACGCTGCGCAGCTCGCTGGACGTGTCTGTTCCCAGCGATAATCCAGTGACTCGCAGCGATGTTTCGGTCGATTTGCGTCCCACTTACGATCGGCTCTTGGCCAAGGACAAAGAGCTCATCGAAAAGATGAAGATCGACATCGATACGTACCTGAATAACTTGTATCAGGTGGCGGATCTCAAGACACAAACCAAAGCCTTGGTCGGCGATTATCATACTTTCATCGAAAAGCACGTACTCTGGATTCGCAGCAGCGAGCAGATCGATAAGTCTGACTTTCGCGAAGCGGCTAGTGCATTCCACTGGCTGGTCGGTTACGAAAACTGGCGTCGGCTGACAAGTATGCTGGTACAGGATGTACTCAGACGACCATGGTGGCTGATCATTATCATCATCGGGTTTGTGGCTGTGTTGTTCAATCACACTCGCATGCGGCGCATGTTGGCCGCTTGTAGCGAGAAAGCCGCCAAACGCTCAACGACCGACTTCCGCTTAACCACACACTCCTTCCTATTGACTGTCGCCATATCGATACCGGTGCCGCTGGCCCTGTTGTACTTGCATTGGCGATTGGAGAGTTTGGATGAAAACGGCGATGTATTCAATCAAGCCATATCGCATGGATTATTGATTGCGGCGGCAGTGTTCGCACCGTTCGAGTTCTTGCGGCAAATGTGCCGACCCAGCGGTTTAGGTGTCAAACATTTTGAGTGGTCCGATACGGCTGCCAAACTCTTGAGCGCAAACTTGCGCTGGCTAATCGACTTGGCTACGCCGATTGCTTTGTTGATCGGAGTCATGGAAGGTCAATCGAACACGCGATTCCAATCATCGCTCGGCAGATTGTCCTTCTTAGTATTAATGACGCTCATCCTGGCATTTTCGGCGCGCGTATTTTGGCCTGGCAGCGGTGTATTTGCAGACTATTTGAAACAATATCGAGGCGGCTGGTTGGATCGCTTGCGTTGGATTTGGTATCCGTTGATCGTCGCCAGTCCAATTGCCTTAGCCGCACTGAGTTTCATCGGCTTTCATTACACCTCACTGCGACTTGCCCTGCACTTGCACAGCAGTTTCTGGTCGGTCGTAGCGTTATTGACCGTGTATAGTTTGATGCGCCGCTGGCTGCTGCTATCGAGGCGCAAGATCATGGTCGAACAAGCCAAACAGCGCCTGGCCGAAGCAGCCAGGCGTGATCCATCGCAGAGCGTACCCACTCCATCCACGAGCGATGAGTCCGAACTGAATCTATCGGCCATCAACGAACAGACGATGCGCTTGGTTACTAGTTTTATGATCGTGATCGGGCTAGTGGCAATGAGTGTCATCTGGTCGGACGTTTTGCCAGCGATTGGCATGCTCGAGAATTTCAAACTGTGGGATGTGCAAGGCAGCAAGCCCAACGAGGTTGTGACGATTACCTTAGCCAACCTGGTAATTGTCATACCTATCTTTATCTTGACAGTCATCGCTGGTCGCAATCTACCGGGTTTGATGGAAATCGCCTTGTTGCAGCATCTGCCGCTGACAGGTGCGGCTCGCTATGCGATCTCGACACTCAGCCGTTATGCAATTTTGATCTTGGGCATCGTGACCAGTTCTAGTGCTATTGGTCTGCGATGGTCCAGCATCCAATGGCTGGTGGCTGCGTTGGGCGTGGGTTTGGGTTTCGGTTTACAAGAGATCTTTGCGAATTTTGTCTCAGGCATCATCCTACTCTTCGAGCAACCCATTCGCGTCGGGGACATCATAACGCTCGACGGCGTTACCGGCAGTGTGTCGAAGATACGGATGCGAGCAACGACGGTCGTCAACTGGGACCGGCAAGAACTGATTATTCCGAACAAGGATTTGATTACCGGCAAGCTACTGAACTGGACGTTGTCGGACACGACCAATCGTATACAGATTCGAGTCTCGCTGGCCCATGGCAGCGATACGGATGAAGCCTGTCGAATTATGAAAGAGCTGGTCTTGAATCATCCCAACATCATGCGTGAACCAGCCGCCACCGTGACGTTTGAAAGTTTTGGTCAAGGCACGCTGGATCTAACCGTGCGTGCGTTCCTGGCCAATCTCGAAGTGCGGTTAGACACGCTGCATGAACTGCACACGCAAATCTATCAAGGCCTGATGTCCGCTGGCATCGAGATCGCTTTGCCTCAACGCGAATTGCGTATCCGATCGTTGCCAGAGAAATTTCTGCATTCAATAGCCGGTAAGTGACGGTGAATGCCTCGCTCTCCACCCGAGCTCGTCTCGGTGGAAGCAACGACTGATAGGCTAGGTAAACGCATGGCTCTCCATCCGAGCTTGCCTCGGTGGAAGCACGACTGACAGGCTAGATGAACGCATCGCTCTCCATCCGAGCTTGCCTCGGTGGGAGCACGACTGATTGGCTAGCCAGCTCAGACTTTCTTTTTTCTAATTGCGGCCATGTCATATGCGCCGACTGTGCCAACGTAATAGCCGTCCATCCATAGACGTTGAGCTTGGTGAGTTTCGCAGACTTCGTTCATGACCTTAATGACTAGCTCCGATGGCGACATCTCGTAATGCAGGCGCAAGCTGATGTGAACGTGATCAGCCAACGGAGCTATTCTGCCGGCCGGACAATCGCTTTCCGCCAACACTCCGCGAATCGTATTGCAAGTCTGCTCCACAAAATCACGGTCCGCTTCACACCACCTCTGAGCGTGTACTAGTACCACATGCAAACCGAGTGAATACTGGCCATGAGCACTCTGAATCGGCTCGGTTATATCCAGCCGTGAGTCATACCATTGCAGAGCGGCCAGATTGCTTTGAGCCATCGCTGACGCCATTTTATGATGCTCTAGTTGCTTCGCAACATAGGTATCTACTATGGAGGCGTTCGCATCACCCACAGTCGCGAGCCGAAAATTGCGCCGCCACTCGACCCGCTCGCGGCCCCGAAGCAAATACTGCAAGCGACCTTTAACACGCTGCACAATGACTTTGGGGATCACGTGCGGTTGTGTACTCAGCAGTAGTGATAAGACATTGCGATCCGAGCGCGTAGCTTCCAGCACCCGAATTCCGTCTGGTTCGCATGCTTGCGATAACTCTTCAACCCAGTCGATCGTCTCGCCAAACGCTGTCGTCGGAAAAATGCTCAGTGACCACCTGAGCTGATAAGCAACCGACAGCGATAATGCTGTGTAGGGCGTAAACACAACAAGCTCCCTCCGACTTTTTTAACGCTCCATTATATTGCACTCTATTGACCGAGTGTCAGTGGACGCGGTGGCTTATTCATCTAGCCTGTCAGTCGTGCTTCCACCGAGGCAAGCTCGGATGGAGAGCCATGCATTCAGCTAGCCAATCAGTCGTGCTTCCACTGACGCAAGGTCAGTGGAGAGCCATGCCGTCATCACAACGTCTTCAAATACTCTAGCACCGCTTGGCGGTCGTCTTCGCTGAGAGCGCTGGGGAAATCATGTCCTGAGTTGCTCTTGCCGAAGCTGCGAGTATCGAAGTACTGCCGACGATCGCGAGTAGAAGTGCCGACGGGGACATCGCTCAGCTGGTCAACTTGCAAACCTACTCGCTGCTGGTCCATCGCTAGCGATGTACGAGTCCACACCACGGGTCTCGATTCGGGATGCAGTACGTGCCAGAGAGTTGGCACCGAGCCATTGTGGAAATACGGTGGTGACGCCCAAATTCCATCCAGAGGCGGTGCCATGTAGCCTTGCGGGTCAGACCAAGTCTCATGTTGGCCAAAGTGGGCGAACCAGCTTTCGCCATAATGCTCACGATGCTGCGGAGTCAATGAATCCAAGCGCACGCGGTCAGTGCCAATCTCGTCGATGGGAATCAGCTTTTCGGGATAAACAGAATTTTCACCATACGTGCCGTGGCACTGGGCACAATTGTCATTAAAGACTCTTCGGCCACGCTCGGACAAGGCGACATCAATTGGCCCAGCGTATTTGGGCGGTCGCACGCTTTCGAT
Organism: Rania fehmarnensis; assembly: GCF_056494185.1. Classification (NCBI taxonomy): domain Bacteria; kingdom Pseudomonadati; phylum Planctomycetota; class Planctomycetia; order Pirellulales; family Pirellulaceae; genus Rania; species Rania fehmarnensis. The sequence continues at coordinate 409,230 of NZ_CM151398.1, read as the reverse complement.
GAAAGCGTAGACGTCTTCGAAATCCTTCTCCCATTGCTTGAATTTGTCGGGGCCATTTTCGCGGACCAACATAAACTGCATCAAACCGCGCACACCCTTTTGAGCAAATCCATCAGCGTAGATGCGTTGCTTGCGATGGAAGAGCCACCAGGCCGGTGGATCCATATCGTGGTGAACCATCTTGGGCGCGGCGCGCAATGACTGAACATTCAGTTCAGAGTCTCGATAATTCATCAGTGCCACGCCAAACATTACTGCATTGGTTGTACCTACAGTTGTACCCAGGGGCATGAACGCTGAACCGATATCCATCTGCGCCAAGGGTTTGCCCAAGCGAAGCTTGGTGGCCCGCGAATCTTCGGTCAAGCTCTGCAACTGATACAGGTTGTTAGGCGCGCCGGGCAGCGTATGCCCGTAGACCGAACCCCCGTGGCAGGAAAAACAGTTCATCACCCAGCGACCTGCGTCATCGACCGCGTACTGCAGAGGACGCGGCGTGCCGTCGCCAGGCCGTTCGGTCAACCCATATTTCACGAACGCATGCGCGCGGTCTTGGTCTAGTTCGGGTGGAACTTGCACGGGCTGAAGGATGTGAGGCTTCGATTTGGCGCGACTAACGAGCTCATCGAAAACCTCGTCATCCAAATCGGCCGGCACATACGCGGATTGAGTCAGATGGGCGTAACCCCGCTGAGCCGGTAAGGGCAATTCGTTGAGCCAGCGGTCAACCTTGGCCAAGTCGACCTTGATCTGATCGATTTTGGATTGAGGCGCAACCGGCACTGCCGGAGGCTGGTCATCCGCCCGCGCGGTCCAGCACCCCCAAAGTGTCAACGCACCGCACAGTAACCACTGCCGAAGTCGCATCTGTCTCCGATCCCTAATTGCCTATGCCAATAGCAAGCAAAACTTTCTAGCAGTTATTGTAACCGTTGAGATACGGGTGCGTTAACCGATTGCCGGGCCTAACGTTGCTCAGCAACCGCGGCCGGTTCCTAAACCGTGGGCGTTAGCCCCGATTACTACACCAACTACGAGAACGTTCAATAACCGCAGCTAACGCCGTCGGTTTAGGCGCTAGAAGTCGATCTGAACTCGAGTGCCATAGATGTGGCTCGAGCTGCCGATGAGGGTGCCGGGCACGGTAGTCGGAAAGTAGTCGCGGCCATCGACCTGGGCGTTTATGTAATTGAAGACCCACTTGCAGTAGGGGTTGATGTACCAGTTGATACCGGCGGTCCAGTTGTCCATGTTGCCACCATCGATGGCTTCATCGCTCAAATCGATCGTTGAATAGCGCAGGGCCACTTCCCAGGCGCCCCGGCCGCCACAACCGACGCTATTGAAGGGCATCACACGATCGATCGCACCGGCCTGGCGATCATATGGCCGATGTTCGCCAGTTATAAAGTAACCAACTTGCGTGTAAGCGCCGCGCAGCAACGCATTGCGTCCAGGCATATTGACTGATGCAGCCATGGCTTCGCTCTGAACCGACAGCGGACCGCGAACCCACAAGCTCTCCAGTCCAAACGTGTTGATGTTGGATACACCATTAATCGCGCCGGTATCGACAAAGAACGGCGTTCCGTTCAGTGCGCCTGGTACCGCTTGCCCACTAGTCCCAACCGCGCCGGGAGCAAACTCTCCCACAAACATTTCAGGAATCGAACGGAAGCGAGCTGCATCGCGTGGCGGTGAATTCAGAAAGTAACCACTACCGAGATGCAAATAGTCTTCACCATGCTGGCCGTAGTACCACAGTAGTTGAGTCAACCGAGCCGAAACACCGTTGCCGCCATCGGTACTAAGCGAACTGCCAAACTGATCTTGCCCGGTGCGAAAGCACGAGGCTGCCCAGGTAGTATTCAAATTCTCTGAATGGTTGTAGAAACCAACACCCAAGTGACGGAACGGCGTGAATGGTTGAAACAACGACGAGCGTTCCATAAAGGTCGTATATCGAAAGCTACTGACAACTTCCAAACTGAATGGCTGCTTCCATTGACCGGCGCGCACGGTCCCCAAGATGGGCACGTTTTTTTGTTCTACCCACACGTCGGTAAATGTAGGTCGGCCAAAGAAACCGAAGTCCATCTGCATGAAGGCGTCCATCGATTCGGTCACATTCGCCTTGGCACCGAGACGAGCGCGACGGAAGTCTGCACCGCTTTCGATACTGCCAAATTGATCTCGCGATGTATCCGATTGGTTGAACCACACCCCATCAGCCTGGAACACACCACTCATGGTGATCTTGGGAAGCTTGCTTTTTTCAGCCGCAGCGGCATCTAATTTCTGCTCAATCTTACTCAGTCGCTCGAGAACCGCGGGCGAAGTTTGAGGGAGCGGAACATAGGGCACCGCTGACCCCTGCGGCGATTGCATCATCGTCGCATCGTAGTAGGGTGTTCCGTACGATGGATCCACGACCGGCTGAGTGGCCGACTGCATCGGACTGGCCATGGCCGGTACCTGGCTGGGCACCTCGGGTATTGGCGCGTACGGGTTGAGTTGAAAATCCTGGGCGCTTGCAAAACTACCGACGCTTACAGCCAGTGCTATCACAAGCTGTTGTAATCTACGGTACTTAGAAAGCATGTTCCACCTTTGACGAAAACGACTCGGCCACCGTTGTCATCGTCAAAGTATGGGCAAGAAGATAAGTCTGCCTGAGCTGCACAGTATGCAATAGCGTTACAAGATGACGGCAAAGTTTGACTAAATTGACTGGCTTGCGTTGCTGGGGAGGGCGTTGCTCACCTGTAGCGAAGGGCGGAAGTGGTGATTTGGCTGCTTTGCAAGAGCTTGCAAACGGTTAGAGGGTGCCTTGGTGCGCCTTTTCAAAACGCAGAGACGCAGAGGATCGCGGAGAAGAGCAGGCCTTGAAAGGGCTCCCTATAACAGATGGTAATTGAAAGCTGTGGCCCTCGGCATTTCCTCCGCGGGCTCTGCGCACTCTGCGTTTAAAAGATGATTAAACAACCGGTCGGTCGAGGATTGAGTTGGAGGGTGCCGAGCGGCTGGGGACAGCCGCTCTACTACTAAGAGAGTCGCTCTTCGATACGCTTTACGCTCACGCTTTGTCGAGTACCTAACTGTTGGGCAAAGATGGAGACACGCAGCTCTTCGATCAAGATACGCACCTCCGACAAGGCTGGCGCGTGAGCCGGCTCGGCTTGCAAAACTTCGCGATAGCGATTCAATAGCCGATCGACCGACTCACGCTGCTTGCGATCCTTCGGTACACCGCCGCTGCGCAACTTCTCCCAACGCATGCGAGCGGCTTGCAGATACCGTGGGTATTCTTTCAGCTGAGGCCACGGCACGCGCTTCAAGAAATGATCGGCCGTCAATTCGGACAGTTGCGTCGCAATATCGTCAGCCACCTCTTTCCATGGCCCTGGCGCAGACTCAACGGCCAATCGCACCGCATGATAGTGTTCGGCCAGGCCCGGTAACCACGATGCAACTTCTTGAGTCGCTATGGAAATGCGCCGCGTGCTATCGGCCGCGCGAGCTTCGTATTCAAGCACTTCATGCAACGGGGCTTGATTGTCGATAAAGGCGATCCTGGCGATTAGATCACGCAACTGTTCGCGCAACACTGCAGGCGATACCAGTCGCGCCAGGAGCACAGCATGTTTTTCAATGCCGGGCAGATGCGCGACTTGGCTGGTCAGTTCGCGGCGAAACTTGATCGCAAACAGTCGCATCCAACCCTGTACGCTTTGCTGCTGCGATGTATGTCGGTCTTCGACTAGTTTCATAATGACCGCATCGCCATCATCGACGAGAGTCGGAAAGGCCGCCACCTTGACTCCACCGCGCATGACCACAATTGATTCGGGAATATTACGAATATCGAGCGCCGTAACACGACGTTCGTTCCACTCGCGAGGCAAGGGCGCGGCTGGCGTCGACTGTGGCAAACCGACCACTGTGTCAGCGTGTTTCGATTGCAGCTGGACGATATCGCGACTGGACTGAATCACCTTCCCCGAATCGTCCACCAGATTGATGCGGAACCGCAAGTGTTCGGGTAACTTCTCGGCTTGCACGTCGGACAGTTTAACGGGCTCGCCCGCATAACGTGTCATGACTTGGGCGATGGCACTGGAGAACGGAATATCACGTGAACTGGCCAAGAGCTCTGCAGCCAATTTGCGCGCCACATCGGGTGCAGGTACAAAATTGCGCCGCAACTGTTTGGGCAGCGAGCGAATGATATGGAGCAGTTTTTCTTCCAACAAACCTGGAACGAGCCAGCCGAGCGCTTCATCGCTGACCTGTCGCAGAGCCACCTTCGGTAGCGTAACGGTCACACCATCGCCAGGATCACCCGGTGCGAAACGATAGCTGAGCGGTAAACGCGTGGGACCAATCTCGAGCTGCGCTGGAAAGTGCTCCGCCGGCGGCGGTTGCACCGGGCCACCTAACACATCTTCTGGCTTGAGGAACAGTGCTTCCGCCGTAGGAGATTTTTCATGTTTAGCGAGCCACTTGCGCAGCGATGGCAAATCAATTACCTCAGCCGGCAAACGCTGGGCATAGAACTGCTCGAGAGCGAACGGATCAACCAGCAATTCACGACGACGCGACTTTTCAGCGAGGGCGTGTAGTTCGGCCAGTACTTGTTGATTCTGCAGCAAGAACTTCTCACGGCACTGCGATTCACCTTGAATGAGTGCGTGCGTAATAAAGAAGTTGCGAGCCAGGTCGGGATCGATAGGCGCGAGCTGTACGGCGCGCCGCTCGGCAATCGGCAGACCGTAAAGAGTGCTGCGTCGATAGACAAGCGCCGCTTGCGCCTTGCGACTCCAATGTGGATCGGAGTAACTATGTTTAAGCAGCGGCGCTGCTAACTTCTCGACCCAAGCTACATCGATCTCGGCCGCCGTACGCCCATAGCGTTTGGTGGTCTCCAGCACTTCGGCCACCATGATCCATTTGGGCGTGCGTTGAAACAGACCTGAACCGGGCCACAGTGCAAAACTCGAATTGTGGGCACCCAGATACTGACGGTTATCACCGAGTTGACCAATTCCGCTCAGCAGGCCGGTCAGCAGTGCTTGATGAATGTCTTCATAACCTTGAGGACGATCTTTGACTGTGACTTTCGGAGCCGACTGCTTGGGGTGTCGGTTGGACGGCATAGACTGAGCAGGCTCGGCCTCGAAGATCACATCCGGCAAATCGATATGTGCCGATCCAATTCTCATACCCGCCGTATGCAGCATTTCCTTGAGTTGACGAACGATATCCGCCCATTCGCGAAAGCGTTGCAACGATAGAAACTTTTGTTCGAGCGCCTTGCCCAAGCGCGAACGACTGAGCGAACTTCGCAGGCGTTCGTAGAAATGCCACAATCGCAACAAGCTCAAGAAGTCGCTGTGGGGATCACGAAATTCTTTGTGCGCTTCGTCGGCCGCGGGTTGTTGGCCTTGGGGTCGCAACCTCACATCTTGCGATTCCAGGGCGGCAGCGATGACTAGCACATCGGCTAGAACATTGTGCTCATGAGCGGCCAACAGCATGCGACCGACGCGCGGGTCACATGGCAAGCGTCCGAGTTGTTGACCGATCTTAGTCAGATCCCCTCGGTCGCTGATGGCGCCGATTTCGATCAGCGTCTTCTGTCCGTCGCGCACTGCTTCCGGTGAAGGTGGATCCAGCAGTGGCAATTCCAAGAGTGAACCCAGTCGCAACGTGGCGCATTGCAAGATGACTGCGGCCAAATCGCTGCGACGAATTTCGGGTGTCGTGTAACGCGTGCGGCCCAGGTAATCGGCTTGCGCGTATAACCGAATGCAAATACCAGGTCCCAAACGACCGCAACGACCCGCGCGCTGATCCGCCGAAGCCTGCGAGACAGCCTCGATCGGCAACCGCTGTACACGTTGACGCGGCGCATAACGACTGATGCGGACCGTGCCGGTATCGATCACAAAGTGAATGCCTGGCACGGTCAAGGACGACTCGGCCACGTTGGTCGACAGTACGATGCGACGCTTGGCATGTGATTGAAAAATGCGATTCTGCTCTGGTTCACTCAACCGCGCATACAAAGGCAAAATGTCGAAATGCGATTGTCGCCCCTGCATGGTAAACCAACCGCGCAGGTACTTGGCGGCCAGGCGAATGTCGCGTTCGGTGGGCAGAAAGACGAGCACATCGCCCTGCCCTGCTCCACAAACTTCATCAACAGCATGCGCTAGGGCTTTTAGCGGCGTACCGTCGGTTGGTGAATCAGGCACCGGTCCTTCGTCATCATCCTCTTCGACGTCGCGGTAGCGTATTTCGACCGGATAGGTTCTCCCCTGCACTTCCACAATGGGCGCTGGACCAAGATCATCCGCAAAGTGATCGGCAAACTTCTGAGGATCGATGGTGGCTGAGGTGATGATCAGTTTCAGATCGTGACGACGCGCTATCAGTTGCCGCAGGTACGCTAACAAGAAGTCGATGTTCAGCGAACGTTCATGCGCTTCGTCGATGATGATCGCTTCATACTGATCGAGAAAGCGATCGGACTGGGTTTCAGCCAATAGCACGCCATCGGTCATCAACTTGATCAGCGTCGTAGGCGCGGTCTTGTCGGTGAAGCGAATTTTGAATCCGACTTGATCACCCACGCGCGTGCCGAGTTCTTCAGCTACGCGAGCCGCGACGGCTCGCGCGGCCAGGCGGCGAGGTTGCGTATGACCGATGATGCCTCGACGACCTAGCCCCGCCTCCAAACAGATCTTGGGCAGTTGCGTACTCTTGCCCGAACCCGTCTCACCGCACAACACAATGGTTTGACGGCTACGAATGAGTTCGGCGATCTCGGCGCGGCGAGCGGTGATCGGCAATTCGGGATCGAAGGACATCGGGCCAACCGATCGATCACGCTCCAGGGCCAGATCGATGGACGCTTGTAGTGAGGCTTGCCACTGTTGAAACTGATTTTGCCAACCGACCTGTGGCTGGGGATCAGCCGACTGGGTTGGTTGTTGGCTGTGCAGACGTTGCCATGTGCTGCGCAATCGATGACGATCGCGTTGCATACACTTGTCCAACACTTCGGCGAGATCCGTCAGATTGTCAGGCCGATCGTACATGCGCTACGAGATCTCGGGTCAATTGAGTCAGTTGTCGTTGGAGAGAGTGCATTCGCACACCCAAGCGTACCAAGGATGGTAAATCTTGAGGATGGGTGACCAGCTGGCCGACCAGCTTCAGCCAGCGTCTTTTGGCAATCAAACCCGGCAAAATGGCGGTCCACTCTTTCAATTCTTCGCTGGACGAGTCGCTGACGACGCGAATTCCCAACCAAGGAATCTGTCGCTCTTGGCAGGCACTGGCCACCGCATACGTTTCCATATCGCACAGCCCGGCGGCCGGCTTCTGCGCAGCTACTGCGCGCTTTTGGGCCACAGTGAACGCGGCCTTCTGCAGGCTGACCAAAGTGGCACGACGCGCATTGGATTCTAAAAACTCTAATCGCGCAGTGAGCCACGTACTGTTGTCCAGGCAACCCACTTGTTGGATCCATGCCCAATCGCCGAGTCGAAAATCCGGAGTTAGCGCGCCGGCTAGACCGATCGAAAAAACCCACTTTGGCTGGTCGATACGACTGAGCACTTGTTCCATCGCGCGCCTGGCTGCGGGAAGGCCGATGCCGGTTTCCAGCACAGCGCACGGCTGGCCGGCGATGGCGATTCTAGGAAGACCATCCACACTGCCCAAAGGTTCGCCCGCGCGCAAAATAGCGGACGTCTCCTGAGCAAAGGCGGTTTGGATCAAGATCATCAGGCAGCGTGCGTCTTCTCGGGAGTCTTGATATTGACCAGGTTGCTCATCGACGAGTCATTGCTGGCGGGGCTGAGATTGCTTTGCTCAGCAAACACTGCCGGCACGCGAGGCAAACTGTTGGGACGCAGCATGGCCTGAATCGTACCGACCAGGCCGCGCGTGGTCGACAGAGTTTGTGCCACCGCCGTGGGTTCAAAACCACAATGCGTCATGCACTGGCTGCACTTCGAATTGCCTGAGCGATGTCCATAGGCTGGCCAATTAGTAGTGGACATCAATTCACCGAAGCTAGCCGCGTAACCTTCATCAATCAAGTAACAAGGCTTTTGCCAACCAAACAAGTTATAAGTTGGACTGCCCCAAGGCGTGCAGTCCATACTCCAGCGGCCGCGCAAGAACTGGAGATAAAGCGGCGATTGATTGAATCGCCAACGACTAGCATGCGGATGTTGCATCACTTCGTCCAGCAAACCAGTGGCTTGCCGATCGTTCATGAAGTGCTGTTGATCAGGGGCTTTTTCGTAAGCAAAGCCGGGCGAGACCATCATGCCTTCAACGCCTAGTCCGGATAGCGTGTCGAAGAGCTCGACCAAGTCTGACGTGCGCGTGTGCGAAAAGATGGTGGTGTTGGTGGTGACGCGGAATCCCGCCGCGCGGGCCGCTTTGATCGCCGAGATGGCTTTATCAAATATGCCCTCGCGGCAAACGGCGCGATCATGCAATTCGCGTGGACCATCGACATGCACTGAAAATGCCAACTGCGCCGAAGGTGTGAATAGCGGTAGTGATTCTTCCAGCTTGATGGCGTTCGTACACAAATAGATAAAACGATTCAGCTTTACCAGGCCGCGGACAATCTGATCGATATGCGGATGCAGCAGCGGTTCACCGCCTGGAATCGAAACGATCGGCGCGCCGCATTGTTCGGCTGCGTCCAAACATTGATCGACCGATAGATGTCGCTTGAGGACCGCAGCCGGATGCTGAATCTTGCCACAACCTGCGCAGGCCAGGTTACAGCGCAACAATGGTTCGAGCATCAAGACTAACGGATAACGCGAGTTGCCCAGCAAGCGGTTCTTCCACACATGCGTAAGTACCGCAATCGTTTGTCGTACTGGTACGCTCATCGCGATTCTCCAGATAGAAGGTCCGTTGCCATAGCAGATGTTGTTTCTCTGGTTGCCGCCGGGGCCAGCGGAGACAATCGAGGCCATACGCTGCGATGCGCGGTGGTGGCGAAGTTATTCCAGTCCGCACCCCAGTTGGCTCTGGCATAAGTGCCTAAGGCCAACATGGGAAAATAATGGGGATACATGTGATAGCGAAGATAAAACACCCGCGGAAAGCCGGTGCCAGTAAATTCGGTCTCATCCCACGAGCCCACGGAGTTCTGCGTTGCTAACAAGTATTGGACACCACGTTGCACGGCAGAACTATTGGCTCGTCCAGCTGCGATCAACCCCAGTAGAGCCCAGGCTGTTTGCGAAGCTGTCACCGGGCCACGACCGCGATAGCTGGGATCATCATAGCTGGCCGGCGTTTCACCCCAGCCACCACCGTCTTGTTGCACCGACTCAAGCCAATCAGCGCCGCGTACCATCGCTTGTTCCGTGAGCGAGCAACCGATGCGAGCCATCCCGACGAGCACTTGCCAGGTGCCATAAATATGATTCACACCCCAACGGCCAAACCAACTGCCATCGGCTTCTTGCGTTTGACGAATATAACTCAGAGCTCGATCGACGGCGGGGTCACCAACTTTATAGTCCCAATCAGCCAGAGCCTCGAGCACGCGCGCGGTAATGTCCGGCGTGCTCGGATCGATCATAGCGTTATGATCGGCAAATGGCACGGCGCACAGAAACTCGGCATCGTTATCTCGATCAAAGGCGCCCCAACCGCCATCGCGATTCTGCATTGCCAAGACCCACTGGACACCGCGCTGGGCCGCACTGCGAATGTGCTCATGGCGTTCCAGCCAATGCCTGGCCGCATTCATCGACTCGACGCGCGCCACTTGTACCTGCGTCTTGGCACTATTATCGCTTGGGAGTTGTGTCTTGAGCGCCATCAAGGCCATGATGGTATCGTCGATGTCGGGGTAGAACTCGTTATGAAATTCGAAGAACCAACCACCCGGTTCGACATCGGTGCGCTGGGACCAATCGCCGGCGCGAGTAACTTGTTTATCCAATAGCCACTGCGTGGCCGCAGTCAGGTGCGGATCTTCTGGGCTGACTCCAGCCATATCCAGTGCGCGAACTGCGATGGTCGTATCCCAGACTGGTGACTGGCAAGGTTGGACACGCAAGTGCGAACCATCAGGTGACTTGAGAATCAAAACGTTCAGCTGCTCATCGCAGTAACGCACTTCCGCCGAGTCGGCTTTATAGCCTAAGCACTCCAGTGCGATACGGCTCCACACGATTGGTGGAAAGATCGCACCCAGTCCGTCGCTATCGACAAAGCGATCCAACATCCAACGCTCGGCTTTGCGCATGGCTAGCCCGCGGAGCGGACGCAGATGATTTCTCTCGAGAAACTTGGCCAGCCGATCGCCCCATCGAAACACAGTTTCCCACGAGAAGAACTGGGGCTCTGGCGGCAGCCCCGGACTGCGCAAGGCGGGCCAGAGATGAGGCAAGTCAACATATAACTCTTCGATGCCCTGTTGCGCGGGCAGATGCCGTACCGGGCGATGAGCCCACATGATCGCTAGTGGTACCACCATCGTGCGCGACCAGGCGCTGATGCGATACATATTGATGGGCAGCCACTTGGGCAACAATACAGCTTCAGGTGGCACGGCAGGACAATGGACGTAGTCGATCTGGCCGAGCAAGGCGAGATAGAAACGCGTAAAGCTGTTGACGCGATCAGCACCACCGGCGGTGCGAATAGCTTGACGAGCTCGCAGCATGTGCGGCGCCGTCGCCGCGCGGCCACATATCTTTAGCGCGAAGTAAGCTTTCACGCTGGCGCTGATCTCTAGTGGTGCCCCGGGATACATGCCCCAACCACCATCGGCATTCTGGCTGAGCTCCAGAGCGCGAGCCGCCTGCTCTACGCGCGGATCATCCAGCCGGCCAAGGTAGGCATCCAGCAGGATCAACTCGCTTTCCAGAATGGAATCGCCCTCCAGGACCGCGCACCAATAGCCCTCCGCCGCCTGGCGATCCCACAACCATTGAGTAGCTTGGGAGAGCGACTGGTCCAGCTGCCCACCAGTAATGCTCGCACCAGTAACGCTCATAGAATCGGCGAGTTTGAATTGCTGACTGGCATCCATGCTAAATTCAACCTTCCCCTACTGAAATCGACACACCGTTGACCGATTGGCCCTAAGACATTGTTGACCAACCATAAGAAAAAATGTCGACCGTTGGAATAGTAATGTAGCCGGCGTAGAAGCCGGCTAGCGGTTGAATATCAAGTTTGGAAATTCTGTAAATCTCGCCTACGTGATTACGCGGCTTTCATACGCCGGGTGACTTCATTCCAATTGACCAGGTTCCAAAATGCGCCGATGTAATCTGGGCGACGGTTCTGGTACTTCAGATAGTAAGCGTGTTCCCAAACATCCAGCCCCAGAATGGGCGTTCCGCCAATACCCGCCACAGCTTTGCCCATCAGCGGGCTATCTTGATTGGCCGTCGAGCCGACCGCCAACTTGCCACCTTCGACATACAGCCAAGCCCAGCCGCTGCCGAAGCGCGTGGTAGCCGCAGTGGCGAAGAGTTCTTTAAATTTGTCAAAGCTGCCAAAAGTACTGTCGATCGCCGTAGCTAGCTCGCCGGTTGGCGGGCCACCAGCTCCTGGACCAATCACCGTCCAAAACAGCGAGTGATTGGCGTGACCACCACCGTTGTTGCGCACCGCGCCGCGTTTGTCTTCGGGCACCACGGTCATGTCGGCAATCAACGCTTCGACCGACTTGCCGTCCAGTCCAGTACCGGCCAGGGCTTCGTTGACCTTGGTGATGTAAGCCTGATGATGTTTGGTGTGATGGATCTCCATCGTTTGTGCATCGATGTGCGGCTCGAGGGCATTGTAAGCGTACGGGAGCTTGGGTAGCTCGTAGGGCATAGCTGTAACTCCTGGCGAGAAATGGGCAGTAAGATAGTAACTGTTAACTTTGCACGATACGGCTAAACCGAGCTTCTGACAACCGGGGGCGCTGTGAACTGAATTGCAGGTCTGTTGCGTGCTGGGTCGCCAGCCACAGCTTTGATGTCCTAACCCCAACCGTACCGCAGCCCACACGAAACCACTGGTTCTGGCCGTCACGCGCTGGCTACGGAACGAGCCCGGCGTGACGCAACCGAGGCTAACGCCTACGGCTGAGGGTCGTGGTGCGACCGAGGCTAACGCCTGCGGCTGAGGGTCGTGGTGCAACCGAGGCTAACGCCTGCGGCTGAGGGCGTTTACTTTGTCGGACCGAAGTCAGCGCTGCGAATCTTGCGCCGTGTATTCTCGTCCAGCTCCTGGGCACCCATATAAGCGACGACGCTGCGTAAGATTTGGGAGCCTTGCTCGAGCAAAGCAGCCATGCGGCGGTCGCGAGTTTTTGTGGAACCAACACCAATTTGCAGCCAGGTTTTGGTTTGATCCATGCCTTGGCGGCCTTCGACAATCACTTGCGCCCACTTGATCTTGAGGATCATGTGGGTTGGACGGTCCGCCTGGCGACGAGCCTGGTTGCCATTGCGGCAATCGATTTGCAAAGTCGCTTGATCGGCTTGGATGTCCAGGATGGTGGCCTTGTGGTCGTTGATAAAGCCGCTCAGCTTCTCGACGGCCACGTCGACGGGCACGGGCGTCAAGAATTCTTTTTGTACTATCGAAGATCCCGCATCGCGTTTTCGGAACCAGCTCAGCCAACCTCGTTGCTCGCTGGTATCAATGGAGTCGGTTTGACCGGCACCGAGTTGGACAACTCGGTTACGACCTGTTTCTTTGGCCAGTAGCAAAGCCCGGTCGGCGCGAGCCAGAAACGACTCATCGGTATCGCCGGCTTGAACTTCAGTCACACCAAAACTGGCTGTCATGCTTTGACCACGCAGCGAGGGCAGCGAGCGATGTTCCACGGCGCGGCGTATCTCTTCGGCGCGAGCAGTTGCGGTAGCGTTATCGCAGTCGGCGCACAGCACCACAAACTCTTCGCCACCATAACGACCCACCATGTCCGATTCGCGCGCATGTTCGCACAGTACGCTGGCAAACACAATGAGCGCTTCGTCACCGGCCTGGTGACCGTGCGTATCATTGATGCGTTTGAAGTGATCGATGTCGCAGATAATCAAGCTGCCGGGCAGTCCCAAGTCCAATCTGGCGGGCACAAATTCGGCCAGGCGTCGATCGAGTTCTGCGCGATTGTTGACTCCGGTCAGCGGATCACGCGTGGCTTTTTCGTGTAACGTTTGCACACGCTCTTCCAAACTGACCTGCGCGCTGGCGTCGCGAACCAGCAGAATGGCTCCGCAAAATTCACGACGATTGTTGATGACTGGTAAGGCTTGTAGATTGACTTTGAATACGCGACCATCGCGATGCGAGACTTCCAGTCGACGGGCTGTATGCACGCGATTGTTGAATACATCTTTCATAGGACACTGTTCGGCCGTCAACGGATTGCTCGACTCATCGCGCAGCCCCATAATGTCCGCGGACCAAATACTGTGCATGACGGCCGAAGCGTTTTGACCAGTCATGCGCTCGGCGGCTCGATTCCAATGCAAAATGCGGCCACCGCAGTCGACATAAACTGCCGCATCGTTCATGGCTTCCAACAATTGACGATGGTAGAGCGTATCGACCATCGTTTGCACGGCCCCGGAGCTGACCGGAGTATCGTTTTCCCAGAAGCCCGGCGTGGCTTGCGGACGCAGATCACTCAACCAACGGCGCACTAGCAGCGCTTCCAGTTGAGGCGCAGGCTGGGTAATCAACAATCCGAATTCTTTGACGAGGCTCGGGTCGAATTGAGTGCCGGCGCATTCGAACAGTTCGGCCACCGCTCGTTCGCGACTGAGCGCGCGGCGGAAGACTTGTTCGCTGGTCATCGAATCAAAGGCGTCGACGATGGCAATCATGCGACTGGCCAACGGCAGTTCTTGCTGCTCTTGTTCCGTTGCGCCTGGCATGCGGAACCACTGACGATAGTTGCCGATGATACTAAGCATCTCTTGCGATGCGCCCGCGCCGCGTAGCAGTTCCAAGCCGACTTGAATGTGCAACTCCATCAGCGCCTGCTCATCGCCGACTAATTGGGAGTTCTTTTGCAGGACGCGATCCGGAATGCCGAGCTTGCCCAGGTCGTGCAACAGTGCGGCTACTTCCAACATATCGCGTTGGTGCTCGGGCATTTGCCGCGCCTCGGCCCACTTGGAACAGCTAAGGGCGACACGCAAAGAGTGCATGGCTGTGGGCGGATGTTTGGCGCGCAGGGCCAGGTACAAGCCATACACAATGCCCAGCCGCGAGCGAGCCATGCGCATCTCCATATCCGGTGGCAGAGCATCAGTGGTCTGCGAGCGCAGTGGGGCGCTGGGCATAGAACCAGCACCGCTGGCCATTGGTGGGCCGGACGGGACTTGAGCCGCTGTGGGCTGGGCGTGGGGCTGCCCAGGCACCGTCGGCGCCGGTCCGGATGAGTGACCAGCCTGGATATCAGGCATGTTCGAGGAAGTTGGCACCATTAGTTTATGCAGCTCATCAGGGATCGAAGGCCTGGCGCAGTCGGCTTTGATCGAGCATCGACCACGCTGAGTTCGACCCTGGACCGAAGCTGGACGAAATTGCCATAGCTTTAGTGATCGCGCTAGCAAAACTAGTTTAGGTGGCACAGACGCAGCCACTTGACGCTGCACTTGACGCTGGGAATGACGCTGGGTTTGACGCTGGGTTTGAGTTGGCAGGCGAGTTATCTCGTTTAACCCGTAGCCGCCAGGCGAGGCGCACCCGCTAACCAATTTCAACCTGCGGCCGACGGGTTAAACGATTTATCCCATGCAACTTCTTTAACTGCGCCATAACCGATCTTGACGCCAAGGGCAGAATTTCAGACTCTTCGCAGTTCATGCTGGCGTATCCTCTGGTCTTCTGTTTGCATCTTTCGCCTAATTGGAGTTTTTCACGATGCCGTTGTCGAGAAATCCACGGATGGATCGTCGGCGGCGCACCATCCGTGAAAGCTTGAGCGTTGTCAGCGATGGGTCTGATGAAGGTCGAGTCTCGCCCTCGCGCACGACGCGCAATGCCGAATTGCCTGAGCTGACCAAGAGGGAACGTGGCGTCGCTTACAGTCATAGTGTGCGCCGCGCGTGCCAACATCGACTGGTGCAGTTTATCCCAGTCCGCAAACTCAGCTTGACCGGTGCAGTGGCGGCCAGCCTATTCATTCCGGTCACGTTGGCTGTCCTGCATTATTTGGTTTTTGTAACCGGGACGTTGGACTGGTCGGGCCATCCGATGAGTGCACTCCTGAATGCCAATAGCCCGCGGTCACTGGCCGCCTGGCTGAGCAGCCATTTGTGGTTGTTATGTTTGGCGTCGACCGTGTTAACTTTTCGTCTGCGCAAGCACAAACTCGACGACTACGATGGCGAATATCGACTTTGGTTTTGGCTAGTGTTTACGTGCATCATCGGCAGTATTGATTCGACGACGCGTTTGACGGAACTCTTCGGCGCGGCCCTAGACCGGTGGAGCCAATTGCATGTAGGTTGGAGCGGTGGGGCCATTGTCCAAGCGACGCTGGCCACGCTGATTGGCATGTTGGGTTTGCGATTGTGCACCGAACTGAAGTCGGTTCCGACTAGCCTGGTCTTGTGGTTAGTGGGCTTGGTTTGTTGGGCTGGCAGTGCCGCGCTCAGCCAAAGTCTCTTGCAGCTCGATATGTCGCAGCCGGTTCGCTCGTGGCTGCGCGCGTCGTTGTGGCTGGGTGGATTGACGTCGATTTGGCTGTGCAGTTTGTATTTTCTGCGCGCGACTTTTATGGAAGCTCAAAAGCGGTTCCTTAGTCGTGCTCTCACTTCAGCCAACGCAGTGCCGTGGCAACAGCGTCTGCGTGAATCCATGCCTGCTATGCCCACGATGCCACGCTTCGGCTTTGGCAACGGCAAACAGCAGCTGGATGAAGTCGATGAAGAACAAAAGACGAGTACGCGCAGAAAGAAACGACCTGTTCAGCCGGACAGTCAAGTTGATGATGACCGCCAAGAAACAGTTACTCGTCGCCCCGATACCGAGCGATCGACCACGGCTGCGAATTCGGCGATGCCGGCGAGGTCGAACTCTGCGGCCAACTCCGGGCAAAGCACCAAACCTCAATCTGCTGCTGGTGCGGAGAATGAACCCTCGACACCGGGCAAGCGCGGCTGGGGTTTAGGACTGGGTAAACTCACCTTGCGTCCACCTGCTGCCAAGGCACCTGGTTCTTCGAACAACTTAGTTGACGGCGATGATTCCGATGAAGCCTCGCAGCTGGACCGCGAATATGGCAAGAAGTCGGGAGGTTGGTTTGGAAAACGTAGAACAGAGTCCGCGGAACAGTCAACCAAAACGGAGCGAACGGTCGAGCCAAACCAGCCCAGTTCGCCGAAGACTAAACGTTCGTTAAAGGAACGTTTTGCCTGGTCGCGCAAAGGCAACGACCAAGCCGTAGCCGAACGAAAAGCCACCAAAGAAGCCAAGCGTCAACAGAGCGAAGATCAAGGCGAAGGTCAAGGCGAAGAGACCAAGAGCAAGCGCTCGTGGTTGAAACTGCCCAGACCTAGTCTGCCGAAAATGTCGTTGCCCAAAGCGCGTTTGCCCAAGCTGAAGCTACCCAGTTTCCGTTTGCCACCCCCAGGGGAATCATCCGAGTCGGCGCGTGAAGGGTCCAACTCTGTACCCAGTATCAATCAATCGCGACCACTTCCAAGTACCAGCAGCTCACGGCCCGACCACGCGCAATCCGACGAGCAAGACAGCGACAACGCGCGCGGCCTGAGCAAAGCTGAGCGCAAACGTCTGAAACGCTTGCAGCAGGAAAACGAACGTCGAGCCGCCTAGGCCGTAGAGCGGCTGTCCCCAGCCGCTCCGCACCCTCTGAGCAAGCGTCTTCAAACCTGGATCCCCCGAGGGACAGACCACCGGCGACTCAGTCGCCAGTGATGATAGCTTTGGTCACCACCACGATCCGTTCACGATCCGTTTATGTCCCCCGTCGCACCCGGGGACACAGCACGCGCGCGGTACCATAGTACGTGGTCTGTCCCCGAACCGTAGAGCGGCTGTCCCCAGCCGCTCCGCACCCCTGGGCAAGCGTCTTCAAACCTGGTTTCCCCCAGGGACAGACCACCGGCGACTCCGTCGCCAGTAATGATAGCGTTGGTCACCACCACGATCCGATGTTTATGTCCCCCGTCGCACCCGGGGACACAGCACGCGCGCGGTACCATAGTACGTGGTCTGTCCCCGAACCGTAGAGCGGCTGTCCCCAGCCGCTCCGCACCCTCTGGGCAAGCGTCTTCAAACCTGGTTTCCCCCAGGGACAGACCACCGTTGAATCCGACGCAAGCAATGATAGCTTTGGCCGCCACCACGACACCGAGGTGTATGTCCCCCGGCGCGCCTGGGGACAGAGCACCGGCGCGTTCGCACGCGGGTCCGAAGTACGTGGTCTGTCCCCGCACTCGATCGGGGACAGAGCCTGGGCGCATGGTAGTGCTAGCTTACAAGGCAAAACGGGCTGCGTTTGGAGTTTGATTAGGACATCAAAGCGGTGCCGAGGCACCGCACTCCAAGGTTGGTGCGGGCGGCTAGGGACAGCCGCTCTACGATTGCTGAGGACTTAGGCCTCCAGCACGTGGCGGATGCGCTGGGCGGCCAAGCCGTCGCCGTAGGGATTGGCTAGGGCTGAGCGGCGAGCGTACTCTTGCGTGTCATCCAGGAGCAAAGCGGCTTCGGCAATGATCCGCTCGGGATCGGTGCCGACCAGGCGGCAGGTGCCGGCGGCAATACCTTCGGGGCGTTCAGTCGTGTCGCGCATTACCAAGACGGGCTTGCCCAACGACGGTGCCTCTTCTTGTACACCACCAGAATCGCTGATCAAGAAACTACACCGGTTCATCAGCCAGACAAACTGAACATAGTCAACCGGTTCAATGAGCGCTATGGTGGATCGCGAACCCAGCCAACGATGCACCGGTTCACGCACGTTGGGATTCAGATGCACTGGATACAAGATACCTACATCCGGATAACGCTCAGCCAATTCGGCCAACGCTTGACATATACGTTCAAAGCCACCACCAAACGATTCGCGACGATGACCAGTGACTAGAATCCAACGCTGGTCGGACTCGAGAAAACGCTCCGCAAACGCAGCCGGTATGCCCGTGGCCAATGCAAGGCTGCTAGCAGTTACACCAATGGAATCCAAGCGATCTCGGACCCACAGCAGCGCATCGACCACCGTGTTGCCGGTGATATGAATGTCTTGAACGTTAATCGCTTCGTTGACCAAATTCTCACGACTAATGTCCGTCGGGCAAAAGTGCCATTTGGCCATTGGACTAGTCAGCCGTCGATTCATCTCCTCTGGAAATGGCGAACGCATGTTGCCAGTTCGTAGTCCCGCTTCGACATGACCGACCGGGATGTCTTGATAAAAAGCGGCCAGCGCCGAAGCCAAGACCGTCGTCGTGTCACCTTGCACCAGCAAAGCATCGGGTTTGACCTCTTGGCACCACTGCGACACCGCGGTTATGACGCGCGAAGTTAACTCCGGCAGCGATTGCCCAGGCTGCATCAGATTCAAATCGAACTCGGGTTGAATATCGAAGACCTTCAAAGTCTGATCGAGCATCTGACGATGCTGAGCAGTGGCTAAAAAAATCGGCTCCAAAGTTTGGCTACGCTGGAGCTCGAAATAGACCGGAGCCATCTTGATACACTCAGGCCGAGTGCCAGCTACAACCGCGATACGCTTCTTCATCAAAATGGCTTTCAAGGCAACATCAAACAGTCACAGGCGATGAGGCTGACTATGATAACCCGAATTGACACAGGTTGTGCCTTAGCGTGCCTTGGGCACTGAAGAACTCGAGCCGAGCGCGGCATCGTTTGGCTGAAGACCATAGGTCAGCTGGCCGGCTACGTTACGGAAGGGATAGTCTTGTGCAGCTGACCATTCCGATGCACGTACAACTGCTTTGCGACTGCACTTGGATTGGTCTTCGCGAATCAGGCTGGTTTCATCATGTGCCGACTGGCAGTGCGGCAGATTTGAGAAGCCTACGTGACCGTCTTCGTAATAAATGTTGATTCCGCGCCCTTCATGAGCATAAAACACATCGCGATCCGCTTCGATCTGAGGCGCATCGGCCAGGATGGCGAAGTGCGTGCGGCCTTCCAGCTTAGGGCCCACAATGCGATCATTTTCAATCACGCCGAAATTGTAGGCATAGTCGCCACCAATTTGATTGCGCCACAGTGCTTGCTGCACTGTATCGGCATCGAGAAACATTTTGGTCGTTGGAATACAAATAATGCGTGGCCCGGCCGAGTCGCTGCCGGGGATGCTAATGCAATGCAATAGCCCCGACGATTCCAACAAGCCTCTATCTCGCAACTTCAACACAAATCGGCCAGCAAAACTCTCGTTGCCCGCCCAGGGTATGGCAGGGAAACGATGCTCATTGTCCAGCATGGCTAGTTGCGTCAGGTCATGACCCAACATGCGGAGGTTATTGGCGCACTGATTCTGGCGACTGAGCGAGCGGCCTTGGAGCATCAGTGGCAACATCAAGCAAGCCATGGCCGCGACCGACACAGTGAGAAACGCCGAGTCCCAGACGCTGCGGCGCGAACGCCCTTGCAGCCCCACATCGCTAGGGCGCAGTCGCACATAGTTCCTATCAGCCCCCTCCGGATGTTTTCCCGCAGGACTGGCTCCCGTGCCCCCAACCGGCTCAAGCGGCGGTGTCGCAGCGGCGTAGTCGATAAAGTTCATGGTGCGCGAAAGTAAATCGCTCGGCGGCTCTATGGAAGACTGCAGCGAGTCCAACATGCCCAGCGCCGCCCGCAATTCGTGTAAACGTTCGGCCACCCCCGGATCGGACCCAAGTGCAGCCTCCACTCGACGAACCAGCTCAGCATTGCCTTGGTCAAGCAAATAGTCGATTAGTTCTTCGTCTCGAATGTTCATAAGAAATTTGGACGGACTTTAGCGGTCGGATGCGCGTCGCACTAGCTCTGCCGAGCCTCACCACTCCCAAGTTCTTTCGCTCGATGAAGTAGCACAAGCAAAAAACAAGCTTGAATCTGGCTCAGAATTGATCTGCACTCTTGACAGTACGTTTCCAGATATCGGCGAGTTTGCGGATGGCCGTGTGAACGCGACTTTTTACCGTACCGACCGGGACATCCAGAATGTCTGCCGCGTCACGGTATTGGAGACCTTGCAAATAAACCAGCTCAACCGCACTGCGGCCCGGCTCGCCCAATTCCTCCAAAGCGGCGCGAATTTGCTCCGACTGCTCCTGGCAAATCAACGGATCCAGCACACTGCCGCGATGGTCGGGAAGCGAACCGGCATGGGTCGTCTCGCGTAAGTCATTATACGAGCCGGTTGTATCCAGGCTCTTGTGACGACGACGCTTTTCGCGGCGTTTCAAATCGATGGCTTGATTGGTCGCCACTCCATAGAGCCATGGTCGAAAGCGTCGGCTGGCATCAAAGAGCCCCGCCTTCTTGTGAACTTGGAGAAACGTCAATTGAAACGCATCTTCAGCCAATCCATCATCACCAAGATATCGGCGCAAGAAGCTGAATAGCTCGATCTGATAGCGTCGCACCAGCGCTTCCAAACTCGCCCGATCCTGAGTATCGCGATAAGCGATCAATAACGCTTCGTCGCTAGCGCTCTCGTATTCGGCTAGGATAGGCTGCTCAATTTGTTGGCTGGGAGGAGACATGCGCGGGATCCTTCTGCCTGAATGGAATGTGGCCTGGCCACCCCCAAGATTGTAATCCAAGTGCTGCAGACAATGCAAACGTTTAGGTCTCGCGGAAGATCTCAGTCGCGGAAAGATGAATTGTGCGGCACATCCCATCCAAGTCCAAATCGTCGTCGTCATAGCCAAACGGCTCTTCGACGTGCTCGGCCACGATCTCCAATCCAAGCATAAAATACGCAGTCATCGCCGTCAGGGGAACCGTCCACCAGCCAAAATCTTGCACAATCCCCCAGGGCAGCGTGAACAAAAACAGCATGACTACTTGTCGGGCAAAGACCCGGTAGGAGCGAATAATCCTGGTTTTTTGAATCCGTTCGCAGGCTCCACAAATGTCCATCAGCCTCAAGGCCTCAGCGTCGATCACCCGCAACTCGTCACCATCGATGGCTCCGCTAGCTTTCCAAGACCCCATCAGTCGATAAAGTTCATCGACAATTGCCAGCGGCGCATGAGACAAGCTGACCGGCTGCGGCTCGGCATAGGGCTGCGGGCGCTGGCTGGGAGTTGATATCAACCCCTCGGCAATAATTTGCGCCGCCGGTTCTTGGCGCAAATGCAGTTTCAACGCAACCGCGAAATCCGTAACCAGTTGCCGGACTTTCTGTTTGTCCGCAGCCGGCACCGAACCCAAGCGCGAGATCTTCAGCGATAGATTGCGCGAAGCATTAATCAGCGCGCCCCATAAGGTCCGAGCTTCCCACCACCGCGCATGGGCGGTGTTGGTGCGAAAGACCAACAACCAGCCCACAATGAGCGACAAGGCGGCATGCAGTTCAGGCGCTGTGTCACCATACTCGTGATATGGCGACATCTCTTTGATCATCGGCAAACAACTATACAACCCCGTCAGCGCCGCCAACGTCAGCACATACGACAGCGTTCGGCCCGACCGAAAGTAATCGCGCAAGATCGAATATCCAAACATCCTCGTCGCCGTACTCCTCTAGCCATGTGGCATAGGCTTCCAGCCTGTGTATTGGTGTGGCATAGGCTTCCAGCCTGTGTATTGGTGTGGCATAGGCTTCCAGCCTGTGATTATTCTTTAGCCAGCCTCAAACTCCGTGACGCAACAAGGAATACACAAACCTGAAAGGCTGTGCACACAAATGCACACAGGCTGGAAGCCTATGCCACATGCACACAGGCTGGAAGCCTATGCCACACTCTACGCTAACACAAATTTGCGTTGGCCGCCGACCCAGGTCATCACCGCCCGCCCGATCAGCTCTTGGCCCAACAGCGGCGTATTACGGCTGCGCGAACGAAGTTGGCTCGGTTCGACAATCCAGCGGTGTTCGGGATCGACCAAGGTAACATCGCCAGGCTTGCCCACACGCAACGTACCGGCATCGATATCAATTACGGCAGCGGGACTGGAGGACATGCACTGGATCACGCGTTGCCATGAAAGATGACCCGGTCGAATCAAACGCGTGTTGATCAGCGACAAGGCGGTATCCAACGAAGTAACACCAAAGGGAACATTATCGAGTTCCTGCATCTTCTTTTCGAGCGACCGTGGTTGATGACCGCTGCTGATCAAATCCACAGTTCCATCGCGGACCGCTTCTAAACACGCGTCGATGTGAGCGCGATCGCGCAGAGGCGGATTGACTTTGTAGTTGGCATCAAACGTCCGCAGGTTCTCGTCATCGAAACACAAGTTCATCACCCGCACTCCGGCGGTGACTTGCACTCCGCGAGCCTTGCTGCGCCGCAACAGCTCGACCGAACCGGCCGTCGAGATACTGCTTAGATGCAAGCGACCACCGGTGGTTTCCAGCATTCGCAAGTCACGAGCAGTTGCCAGATCTTCGGCTTCAGCTGGTAGTGGAGCCAAACCCAAAACCAATTGGGTCAGCCCCTCATGCATCACGCCGCCATGCGTCAGACTGATAACTTCGGGTCGATCGAAAATAGGTCGATCGAACATCAAACAGTATTCAAGAGCACGTCTCAACAAGGCTGTGTTCTCGATGGGCCGCGGTACATCGGACAGCGCCACAGCCCCAGCTTCGACCAGCGAACCGATCTCCGCCATCTCTTGGCCCGCGCGATCTTTGCTAACACAGCCGATCACATAGACGCGACAACGATCCGCTCGCGCCGCCTTCTGCCGCACAAACTCGACCGCGGCGGCCGTGTCGATCGGTGGATCCGTATTGGGTGTACAAGCAATCGAAGTGAAACCGCCAGCTAGCGCAGCCAAGGCACCGGTGAGTATCGTCTCATCTTCTTCGCAACCAGGCTCTCCCAGTTCGACGCCCAAATCAACCAGCCCAGGTATCAGCAGATGACCGCGAGCCTGAACGCGCTTGGCAAAGGCCGGCACATCGCCATCGATCGGATCAATCGCGGCGATCTCGCCATCAACCAATAACAATCGGCCCACGCGATCCAGATCCTGCGCAGGATCGATCAAGCGTGCATCTTCAATCAACCAGGCTCGTTCGCGGCCTTCAGTGGACATACCTCTCCTCTAACTCTGTGTTGGTTCAGCTGGAGCAGCGGAATACATCAAACATTTCGTGCCCACCGTTTCGAAGGCCTCACCTCGAAAGCCTTGACGGCTTCCGCTACCAATTCCTTCGCAGGCTGGAACTCTATGCCACATTGGGCTTGCCTCCGACCAGCAGCCAGAGGGCGGCCATGCGGATGGCGATGCCATTGGTGACTTGTTGCAGGATGACTGAATGCGGGCCGTCTGCGACTTCGGGTGTGATTTCCACGCCGCGATTGATGGGTCCCGGCGCCATGATCAAAATGTCGGGCTTGCTATGCCGCATACGCTCCGAGTTCATGGCATACAATAGTGCATATTCGTGAACTGAGGGAAACGGCCGAGTGGCTTGACGTTCGAACTGAATGCGCAGCAAGTTCAGCACATCGCAGCGCGGCAAGATCTCGTCGAGGTTATAAGCCACTTCCACACCAAAAGTCTCCCATTGTTTGGAGACCAACGTAGCTGGCCCACACACAATCACATGCGCGCCTAACTTTTTAAGCCCCCAGATATTCGAGCGCGCGGTGCGCGAGTGCGCAATATCGCCGACTAGCGCCACGGTCAGCCCCTCCAGCGAACCTCGCTTCTGACGAATGGTCAAAATGTCCAGCAACCCCTGTGTGGGATGTTCATGCGGACCGTCGCCAGCGTTGAGCACACTGCAGTCCATATGCCTGGCCAATAAATGCGGTGTGCCGGGCGCACTGTGCCTGACCACCACCGCATCCACTCCCATGGCTTCGATCGTCTTGGCCGTATCGATAAAGGTCTCGCCTTTGGCAACCGATGAACCACCAGAGGAGAACTCGATCGTATCGGCCCCCAGTCGCTTGGCCGCCAACGAAAAACTGTTACGTGTGCGCGTACTGTTTTCAAAGAAGACGTTGGCGATCGTCCGGCCGCGCAACAAACTCAGCTTTTCATGCCGGGCAGAGAAGGCGGCCTGTAGTTGCTCGGCCGTGTCCAGCAGCAGAGTTATCTCATCCGCCGTCAATCGTTCCAGATCCAGTAAATGTCGATGAGTCCAGTGAGCCGGATAAGTTGGCAAAGGCACATCCTGCTCGTCTACAACATTCATGGACCGCGATTCCCCCAAACACACCCGGCGATCAATATTAGAAACTGGGCAAGATTGTATGTTTGACAGGGGAAGTGTGAAAGACCTCAGCGCGCGGCCGCGTGCTCAGCCCACCGTGGCGGTGCGCAGCGGTTTAGGTAACGGGAAGTGCACTTCTTCTTGACGAATAACGCGCTCTTGGACTTTAGCGTCAAAGCGCTCGACCAGCCAGGCGATCGTTTCTTGAACCACCGATTCTGGAGCGCTAGCCCCAGCGGTGATCAACACGTTTTCATCGCCCTTGAACCAAGTGGGATCGATATCCTGAGGACCGTCGATCAGATAGGCAGCTTTGTTCGTCTCGCGACCAAGTTCGCGCAAGCGTTGGCTATTGCTGCTGTTTTGACTGCCCAACACCACCACAACATCGGCTTCTTCGACCAGCAACCGCACGGCTTCTTGTCGATTCTGGGTGGCGTAACAAATATCTTCTTTGGGCGGACTCTCAATCCAGGGAAAACGCTCGCGCAAGCGATGGATGATGCGATTGGCGTCATCAACGCTGAGCGTGGTTTGCGTCAGATAAGCCAGTTTGGTATCGGGTGTAAAGCTGAGTTGGTCGACGTCCTCTTGGTCTTCCACCAAGATGATCGCTTCGGGCGCTTCACCCATCGTGCCTAAAACTTCGTCGTGACCATCATGGCCAATCAGAATAATGGTGTAACCACCTTTGGCGTACTTGATGGCTTCCAGGTGGACTTTCGTGACCAAGGGGCAAGTCGCATCGATGGCAAACAGCTTGCGTTCGCGAGCAATGCGTCGAATCTCGGGCGACACACCGTGAGCCGAAAAGAGTACGGTGGAACCGGTGGGTACTTCCATCAGTGAATCGACGAAGACCGCACCTTTGTCGCGAAAGGTGCGAACCACGTACTGGTTGTGGACGATTTCATGATAAACGTAAATCGGGACACCAAAGCGTTCGATCGCCAGGTTCAGGCTCTCGATCGCCATGTTGACACCAGCGCAAAAGCCGCGCGGAGCTGCCAGAATTATCTGCATAGTTTCAAACGCTATGGTGGTTTCGGTTGGGCATGGACGGCTAGGCTCCGGCCCCCTACCCTACTGAACCGGAAAGTGTCGCCGACGTACAATTCGTCTCACTATCTTTATTATGACGAAAGCTGATCAATTGTGGGGACGAAACGCTGGGTTTTTTCGCGTGAACTGGGGAGATTCGGTCCTGCGGCAATGCAGGGTCTCGCGATTTCGCCGCTGCCGCTGGACCAGTGCCAGGCGTACTGCCGCTGGGTAGCGCAGACGCACTACGAAAATTTCCAAATCGCCAGCCGCCTCTTACCGCGACCGTTGCGCCAGCACTTTCATAACATCTACGCCTATTGCCGCTGGTCAGATGATTTGGCAGACGAAGCCAGTTCGACCAGTGAAGCCACGGAGTTGCTCAAGTGGTGGCGCGGCGAAGTGGACTCGCTATTTAACCACCACGGTTCGCACCATCCGGTGTTGCGCGCACTCGAAACCACGATTCGTCAATACGAGTTACCCAAGAGACCCTTCGCCGACTTGCTTAGTGCCTTCGAGCAAGACCAGGTTCGGTTTCGCTACGATAGCGTGCAGTCGCTGATCAACTATTGTCAGCGTTCGGCCGATCCTGTGGGGCGTTTGGTGCTAGGGTTGGCCTACGCGGCGGACGATGCCGAGAACTTGCGGCTGAGCGATTCGATCTGCACGGGTTTGCAACTGGCCAACTTTTGTCAGGATATTTACCGCGATTCCCAGTTGGGCCGCATCTATGTGCCTGAAGAACTTTGGGGGCGGCATGCGGTCGATGAAGCGATGATGGTACGCGGCCAGTCGACGCCGCAGTTGGCTAGTTTGCTGGCAGAATTTGTCGGGCTAGCGCGACGTTATTTGCTCGCCGGTGAACCGCTTGCCCAGCGCGTGCCGCGTTGGCTAAGCCTGGATGTGCGGCTGTTTCGCGCCGGCGGGCTGGCCATACTCGATCAGATCGAGCGCGCCGGTTACGATGTCTGGTCGCGGCGGCCGACGGTGGGCAAGTGGCGCAAGGCACGCCTACTGTTACGCGAACTGATTCGGAAGTAATCTTTCGCCTGGATGGATTTCTCCAGGCGGCAAGTGATGCAGAATCTCGACCTCGGCTTGAGCGAAGAACGACTTTGGGAAAGACACTGAGCCAAAGCTATGACTGGTGCTATCGCGTAGCCCGCGGCAGTGGCAGCAGCTTCTATCGCGCGTTCTGGTTGCTGAACAAGCCGCAGCGTATGGCCATGTTCGCCTTGTACGCCTTTGCGCGCATCACCGATGATTTGGGTGATGGCTCGAGCACTGAAGCTGGAGTATCGCTGGAGCCCGACAAGCTTGACC
Organism: Rania fehmarnensis; assembly: GCF_056494185.1. Classification (NCBI taxonomy): domain Bacteria; kingdom Pseudomonadati; phylum Planctomycetota; class Planctomycetia; order Pirellulales; family Pirellulaceae; genus Rania; species Rania fehmarnensis. Next base: position 382,460 of record NZ_CM151398.1, on the reverse strand, counting down.
TGGAAGCTTCTGCCAAGGCCGCACGCCTGGCTGCATGGGGACGATTGTTGGCCGATCACTTAGCCGAGTCGGTATCACGCTCGGGGCCGAGTGATATCGACGCGGTCACCAGTGGCCTGGAATTCAACTTCGACAAGTACGATCGACTCTGGCCAGCTCTGCGCGATACGGTGGTCCGTTACGGTGTGCCGCCTTCGCTATTGCAAGAACTCGTAACGGGCGTGGCCATGGATGCTGGACCGGTGCGATTTGCCGACTGGGCTGCAATCGATAACTACTCGTATCATGTCGCTTCGACGGTGGGCCTGGCCTGCACTCGCATATGGCAAGCAGCCGATACTTTGCCTAAGACGCCAGCGATCGATTGTGGTTTAGCCTTTCAGCTGACCAATATCTTGCGAGACGTACGCGAAGATGCGGCTCGCAATCGCATCTACTTACCGGTCAGCGAGCTAGAGAAGTTTGGCTGCGATGAAACCTCGTGGTTAGCCGGCCAACCGCAAGGCGACTGGTCGGGACTGGTCAACAGTGTTATCCACCGTGCGCGCGGACTCTACGAGAGCGGCAAACATACGATCGATCATTTACCGCGGCCCGGCAAACGTATCTTCGGATTGATGTGGTCCACCTATCATCAGTTACTCAATACACTCGATCGACACCAATCCGAATTATGGTCACCCCAACGGCTGCGTTTATCGGCCTGGCAGCGCACGCGGTTGCTGCTAGGCGCGCTTGCCTCCACACCCAGTTCCAAGAGCCTGGGCCGTGGCTGATTCTGCAACCGCCGAAACATTTGTGATCATCGGCGGTGGATTGGCCGGTTGCACCGCTGCCCTCAGCCTCGCGCGGCGGACGCCCCAGCCACGCATCGTGTTGGTCGAAGCTAAGAGCCGCTTGGGTGGTCGCGTTGGATCGTATACCGATCAGGCCAGCGGGCAAACGATCGACTACTGCCAGCATGTGGGCATGAATTGTTGCACCTCGCTCAAACAACTGATCCAGTGGCTCGGCCAGCCAGCGCAGTGGCAAACCCAACGCGAGCTTTATTTCTATGGGCCCGAGCAACAACGCCAGCGCCTGCGTGGCCTCAATTGGCTGCCAGCACCATTGCACTTGAGTGGTTGGCTCTGGAGCTGGCCGGGCTTGAATCTGACTGAGCGATTTCAAATCGCCCGTGGCATGCTAGCCATCAACCGCGTACCACTGACCGGCGATCGAGCTGCAGACCTGGATCAGGTCTCGGCGCTGGAGTGGCTAAAGTCGCACGGTCAGTCCACCGGCGCTTTGGAACGATTCTGGGGAACGATCATCGTCAGCGCCTTAGGGGAACAATTGGAGAGAGTGGGTTTGCTGCCCGTGGCCAAAGTATTCCAAGATGGTTTCCTGCGCTCGCGCGATGCCTGGCACTTGCTCGTGCCCCAACGCCCACTGAGCGAACTGTTCGGAACACAGATGCTGGCTGCTCTACGAGCTCAGCGCGTCGATGTACGCCTGAATACCACGGTCGACAACATTCAATGGCACGCGGCTCAAGCGCAACGCCTGACTCTTTCCAGCGGTGAATCGATCGAACCGGATAAAGTTGTGGTGGCAGTGCCTTGGTACGCAGTGCCTGGTCTTCTGGAAAGCTGCCCAGATGCACAAGTGCAACAGATCGTGGCTGGATCGCGACAACTAAGTAGCTCACCGATTAGTGGTGTGCACACTTGGTGGGATTGCGCCTGGTTGCCCACGCCTCACGCGGTCTTAGTCGGACGACTTTGCCAATGGATCTTCCCGCATGCGTGCGCCTTAGAGACTGCAGATGTGACCAGCGATGTAGCTAGTAATGTAGCTAGCCATGAGCATTACTATCAGATTGTAATTAGCGCTTCGCGCAGTTTGCCTAAAGGCGATGTAACCACAGTTCGTCAGCTGATTGAAGATGACATTCGGGCGATCTTTCCTGAAGCTCGCGATGCGAGACTTCTGCGACTGCGCGTGGTAACTGATCCGCTGGCTGTGTTTGCAGTGGGGCCAGGTACGATGCAACTGCGACCAAAGGCGGGCAGCCAAACTGGCAATTTAATCTGGGCTGGTGATTGGACGGACACGGGTTGGCCGGCCACGATGGAAGGCGCCATTCGCAGTGGGATGCTATAGCTCTGTTCTCAAATTGCATCAAGTTGTGTCGTATTGCTGCTGCACATTTTGGCAGGGCACGCGAACTGGGAAATTTATCGAAAAATATTTCCTAACCAGAGCATGTGACATTTCGCCAATGTTTTTCGGTTAAATGCAAAAGGGCTGATCCAATTTGCTCATGCCGACCGATGGATTCGGCATCAGAATTGCCAAGGTAGGCATGAACCTGACACGCCTCGCGTGCGTCCAAATAATCGGACCCGAGAGGAACTGTCGTTCGGCCCAGGCATTTGAGTTAAGGCGCACTGTCATGACTAATTACGAAGCCAACAATTCCAGCAGCGCCACCCGTTCGGTTGCCCCCACTTCTGCGTGGCAGTGGTTAACCGATCGCCTCCCCTCCCAGGGGCTGGAAAATCTTGATTCTTGGATAAGCTCTGACTTAGCAGTGCTCGAGTCAGCTCTCGAACACATGGAATCGCCGCGCAGCCGCCAACGCGACCTGCGTCAAGAATTTTCGTCCGGCCGCTAAGCCGACGGCGTTAGCCGCGGTTGAACTAAGCCGACGGCGTTAGCCGCGGTTGTTTGCTGGCGTCACCGTTTGAGTATGTACGCACGAGGCGACGCGAATGACTAGTGGTTCGTACGGGCTGCGGTACCGTTGGGTTATTACATCAAAGCTACGGCTGCGCCGCAGCACTCCAAAAAAACCGGGGCTAACGCCCTCGGCTTAGGCGAAGCGCTTTAAGTACTCTTTCAATTTCACTTTCTTGGCAGTGTTCTCGCTGCTCATGTAACGGATTTTGCCGTAGATGGGACGTTCGGGGCCCCAAGCGCGATCGTAGCGGCCCAAGACCCAGAAGATGCCGCTGTACGAATTGGGATCGCGACCATCTAGGGCGTACTTGTTATTCAGTTCGAGCATCCAGTCGAGGGCGACTTGCGCATTGGGCGTCCACTCCAAGAAGCGTTTGCCCCAGAGCATGCGCAGGTAATTGTGGATGCGACCTTCGCTGACGAGTTGCCGTTGGGCTGCGTTCCACAGTTGGTCATAGGTGCGGCCCTGTTCGAGCTCCTCAAATGAATACAGCTTGGGTCGTTTGTCCGCTTCGTGATCGGCCAGGGTTTTGCGAGCCCACTCGGGTAGCGATTCATAGCGATCATAGTTCGGCTCGCGGTAGCACATGTTGAAACCGATCTCGCGCCATGTGCAGAGTTGATCGAGTAAGGCTTCGGCCGATGGTCCCGCGTTCCAGAAGCCCTCCATACTGCCGTTGGGTTTGGCCAGCTTGTCCGGCGTCCATTTCACTTGTCGCATGATGGACCAAAAGACCTCGTGTGCTGAAAGGTGTCCGAAGTGCAAATAGGGTGAAAGTTGTGTCGAACCCGATTTGTCCGGATCATTGCGATCCTCGTTGTAATGATCCAGTTGGCGAGAAACGAATTGCCGGAGCTTGCGCCGGGCGGTGTGCCCACCACCAATTTCAGCCACTGGTATCACATCGTGATTGATCGGGAGCATGGACAATCCAGGCTCGTCCATCAGTTCGTAGAACTTGGCCTGCGGCCAGCGCTGCATGACGTGAAAGGGGAACTCTTCGACTGTCATCCGCGGGATACCGGCACACGAACGGGCCAGGAGCGGATTTTCGTCGGGCGACCGATCGAGATACTTGGGGATGATCTTCTGCATGGCGCGGCGATACGAATGGGCCACAGTGAATGTCCGATCCCAGGCCCGCAGCGGGATCAGGCAGTTGCTGTCGACCACTTCTAAGCGAGCTGACAGAGTTTTCGCGGCGATCTTGAGCATCTGCGGATAGAAGAAGCAGGGATAGTCGTCGGTGACTACCAGGCAAGCCTCTTTGGAGAGAGCTTCGATCATGCCACTGCCCCGGCCAGGCTCGGGTTCGACATAGGGATAATAGTGCGCCATGGTCTCGGCGATCTCCAAGCCGTTGTCCATCATGCCTTCGATGATAAAGCTGTGCAGGCGATCGCTGGCCCACTGATAACGCACGCGCAAGGCTTCGACGATTAGAATGGGACGCTTGAGCTCTTTGGCCCAATCGCGGACGCGTTGCAGAGCAAAATTGGAGCGTGTGCGCCGCGCGGCGGTCATCCAATACAGGATGTATTTTCCATCCTGCCGCACCGGAATGTCGTTGGCTTGAACCACGCGCTGGTCATACAAGTCCGAATGAATTGAACTGGCCATAGCTGTTTCCTGGTTGTCGGTAATCGACGCAGTGTACTGCCGTATCTACAATCATGTCAGCCGCCGGCGCATCAGCCGCGGATCTAGAATCCTCAATATTTTCCTCGCCGCTTATCCCTGTTACCAGCAACCGTTCAAGCCTGCCACGCATGTCCGACCTGGGCTCATTGAGTACTTCATGCCGCGTCGCCGTCGATTTCGCCTGAACTACCCGCTGTTGGCGGCGCAGGCCGTGTTGTTGTTGGTGATAGGTTCATACGTGGGGTTGGGTGTCCTGTCAGCCTGGCTGACGACAAAACCCTCGGGGATGTCCAATACGCTGTATTTGGCTTTTGTGGCTAAATGTCTCGATGCCACGCTGGCAGTTTGGTTTTTTGCAGTTGGCGCTTCGATCGGGTCGTTCTTGAACGTAGTCGCCTATCGTTTGCCACTGGGCAAGACGCTGGGCGGCCATTCGGCTTGCCCGTTTTGCACTACACCGATTCGCTCCTCCGATAATATCCCGGTGTTGGCCTGGCTGCGACTGCGGGGACGTTGCCGTACTTGTCACTTGCCCATTTCGATTCAGTATCCGCTCGTGGAACTGGCGGTGGGCCTGGTGTTCTTGTCGATCTACTTCACCGAGTTTGGATTAGCCGGCACGAACTTGCCAGGCTCCGGTCGCTCGCCCCAAAGCTTGGGATTGGTGTGGATGTCAGTCAGCAACCTGCTCATCATCCGCATCATCCTGTACGCCTATGTGCTCAGTGGCTTTATCGCTGCGGCATTGATGATCGTGCGCCACAGTCGTCCGCCACTGTCCCTCTATGCCTGGTTAGGCCTGCCGCTGGTCATCGCGCCGGCTATCCATCCGGCACTGGTGGTTTTGCCTTGGAATGGAGTTCGAGCGGACAGCATCATCACACACGTCGATGTGGTCCTAACTCTGGCGTGTGGACTGGCCTGCGGCTTGGTGACCAGCGCACTGACTGTACCGTTAATCTACCGAGTCCGTAACTCAGAGGGCGACATGTCGACTGTAGATGCGAACCAAAGTCCGCTCGCCTGGATCGGCACAGCTGTCTGCGTCGGGTTGCTCTTAGGCTGGCAATCTGTGCCCATGGTGGTGGGCGCAGCCATGGTAATTGCGTGGTTAGTGCCACGCTGGCGCGATCCAGTGATCTGGGCCTGGCTCAGCCTGCTGGTCTTTCGAGCCAACTGGAAGTGGATCGTAAATCTGAAATTTGAATTTTGAAATTACGAATCGTCTTCCACAGGCCTGGTGATCTTCAGCCTCAAGCGCGTGACGCGATCGTCGGCCACGGCTAGCACTTTGGCTTCAGCGACGCCTAGATCGATAACATCACCGGCAGTGAGAATGCGCTCGGCCACATCCATCAGCAGGCCGGCCATCGTATCGACATCGGCATCGCCGAAGGACAACTCCAGCTGACTTTCGACGTCGCCCACCGCGGCACTGCCTTGGATAATGTAGGCTTCGGGTCCATCGGGAACGATTTCAGGATCTTCGATATCAAACTCATCGGCCACATCACCGATGATCTCTTCTAAGACATTCTCCAGAGTGACCACACCGATAATGGTCCCGTATTCGTCGATCACAAACGCCAAGAGTTGATGGGTGCCTTGAAAGTGCCGCAGCAGTTTGCTGATCGGCATGTTCTCGGGCACTTTCTTGGGCGGTCGCATGATCGAACGAAAGTCGAAACTATCGGCGATGGGCCGACCGACCAGGTCTTTCACATGGATCACGCCCAAGACTTCATCCAACGATCCGTCGCACACGGGGTAACGCGTGTGCTTGGTCCGGCGCATCATGTCCAAGATCTCGGAGATCGTTTCATTGATATCGATGAAGTCGATTTCACCACGCGGGACCATGATGCGGCGGCAGACCATATCATCAAATTCAAAGACCGCATCGATCAAGCGATGTTCCGACCGCGTCAAGTTGCCGTGAATGTGGGCTTCGCGCAGCAGAGCTCGAATCTCTTGTTCGGTATAGGGAATATCTTGTTCGCCCGTTTCGCTCAGCCCGATCGAGCGCAGCAGAAAGTCGGTCGAGGCGCTCAGGGCGGTCATCAATGGATAGGTAGACAGATAGAAGATCTTCAGCGGGACCGCGCACCACAGCAGCAGTACTTCGGGCTGGCGGATGGCAAAGATCTTGGGCGCTTGTTCGCCGACGACCAGGTGTAGCGAAGTGATCACGGTGAACGAAGCAATAAAGGCGATCGCGTGCACTACGGTCTCGGAAGTGATGCCCATGCCTCGCAGGACTGGCTCGAGCAGGGCTTCGAAAGCCGGTTCGCCCACATAACCCAAGGCCAGCGAAGCCATGGTGATGCCTAACTGGCACGCCGACAGCGATCGTTCGAGCCGTTCGGCCAACCAGCGGGCCGTTTTGGCGAAGAGGCGTTTGGCAACGACCAGCTGTTCGATGCGGCTGATCCGAATCTTGACCAGCGAAAACTCCGCTGCCACGAAGAACCCGTTGATAGCCACCAATAACAAAGCCACCAGGATTCTAATGAGCGAAGACCACTCGGACATCGATGTTCAAAGTTGAAGGTTAGTAAGGTACCCAGACACAGCGCCGCCCCATTGTAGCCGGAGAACCGCTCGTTGTGGGCGCAAATGCTACGAAAGGGAAATAGCCCGTCACTTCCGCCGGGCAAAGCGCACTATTCCGGTTCGGCCGTACCTGCTCGGACGTACTGGGCCGTGGCTGGAAAACGCTGGTGCCAGAGCTCCAGGGCTTCGGCCATACGGGCGGCATATTGATAATGCGACCCCAAACCGGTGCGCAGTTCGGCTTGATACAGAAAATGGTTGGCCGTGGTGGTGTGTTCGTAGAAACACTGCACACCCATCGGTAGCCAATACAGAAACGCTGGATTGCCTGCGAGCAACTGTTGATATCCGGCTTGCGCCGCAGCAATTCCTGCCTTGCGCAAGCTGCGCAGGCCATTGCAAATATCTTGCAGCGACGTATGAGCCGCCTGCACGCGCTGGACTTCATCGTCGGCCAGGTAGGTTCCAATCGGGGCCAGCGTGAAATACTTGGAACCGGTGCGATGCCGATTCAAATCGCGAATCTCTGCCAGCGGAATCGCTTGCCACCCGAAGCGGACGGAGGTGCGCTGCAACTGCGAGCCTATAAAATCGTAACGGCCGCGATGAAACTGGACGGCTTGGACTAAATCAGTTTCGCTAATACCGCTGGGCAACATCACATCCAGGAACGGCCGACTGCTTGCGGGGCCCTGCAGAGAAGCGGGATCGCTTTGCTGAGCAACTTGGACGCTGCGCTCGAACTCTTGCCTGGCACCAGCTGCGTAACTGTCATCGAAGCGGGCATGACGAATCAGCCGCGGCGCCACGCGGGCGAGTTCTTCACGCAAGCGGTCGGCCAACTGCCGACACTCCGATAACTGCTCGGAGGCCAGTTGTTTTATCAGCGATACCCAACCGCGAGCGGACATCAGCAGCATGACGTTGGTCATCGATGACATTGGCAAGTAATACCGCGCTCGATCAAAGGCAAAGTTGCGACAAATGCGTTCGACCTTGCGTTTGTCTTTGGCATCGGTCGACTCGATCAGGCTGGCCGGCAAACGCAACAGCGATGGCTCGCGACGGGCAGCCTCGTTCCAATATTCCAAGGCTTGTGCATATGCCGCAAAACAATCGGTCAACACCGCGGCATACTGACCCTGCATCGTCTGGTCGATGTACTGCGCATCGCTAACGGTGGCCGCGGCGCTCAGTTCGATGTACCGCGTCGATGACTCCTGACCGCCAGCGGTGGGCGAGGCCCACCACATGCGCAGGGCTAGCCACAACGAAACGCGATCGATGAACATGGCCACAGGCACCATATCGGCGATCGATTGATGACCATAGTCCACCATGCGAAAGATCGAATCGACCGCGGCATCTTCGTTATTGGAATCGACTTTGGCAAGGATAGCTGACAAGCCCTCACCGTTGCGCGAGTAACGCGCTCCGCAGGCGGCCAACAGTTCAGGAGTCAAGGCAGGTGCGTTGGCATCAAGGAGTGCTCGGGTCGGTTTGATGCCCACGCAGGTGACTTGCATGTCGATTGCTTTCTTACAAGAACAAGGACGTATTGGTCTATTCCGGCAGATTGCGTTTGCCGGCTGAATTGAGTTGATCGACAATCTGTTCGGCAGACACATGACGATAGGCGACGGCCGAATCGTACTGCGGGCGCTGCGAGAACCCGCGCTGACTCTCCAGCACGCGATCGACCTCTTCTTCCAGAGCCGCCAACCACTGCGGTATATCCAGGCCGACTCCCGTGGGTTGTTCCATCATCAACTTGCACTCGTCGATCAACAATTCAAAGCTGTCGTTGGCCTGGCCCGTAGCGCTAAAGTAGCGCACAGCCGGCCCGACCAGTGCCTTCATGCGATCGATGGTCATCGGTCGCGTGAAGCGTTCCTGCAGTCGATCGGCCACCGTCGGCATGCGCATCGCATATTTGGCTTGCAGTTTGCCCAGATGTTCCAAGTACAGCTCGGCTTCGCTGCCAATGCGTTCGGCGAGCGCCCGACGCCACTGCTGGGCGCTCAAGTGACATCCACCGCGGACCAGTACCTCATGCGTCCAAAAGATCGGCCGCAGGTTCCAGCACACGCGATCGTAACGCACGCGCAACCGTAGAAAATCGAGCAGCATGTACAACATCTCGCCACGATCGGATTGCGTGGTCGTGCTGTTGTAATCGCGATACTCACCGTTGTGATCGATGATGGCTTCTAAGACGACACCCAAGAGATGCACGGCGTTCTCGCGAGGAATGATACCCTCCTCGATCGCATCGATCAGCGGTTGTACTTCTTCGCTGCCACCATCCTCGATGACTTTCTCCAACCACTTATCGACGCCTTGATGCAGAATGGCGCGCACGTTACCCAGCCGCAAGAAGTTTTGCGTAAACAGCGGTGCGCCGTAGCGCTGAATGAAATCGACCAGCTGCTTCCAGCTCTTCGTATTGTCGACCATCTCCAGCACGCTCAGGCGCAAGGTTCGTGAATGGGCCAGCCAACTACCCAGCAGCACTTCGGTCAGTTGCTGCAAAACCGAAATCAAATCATCGCCATTAGGCTCGAGGTCACCCAGCGAATCTCCATCGTGCTTGTCCAAGTCGGGCACTTCCAAGTGCTCCACCATGTCTGGCTGAGAGAGTTGCAGTTCCAGGATGCGCCAGGCGTAAGCATTTTTGACGACCGAGCGCACCATAGCCTTGTAGGCCAGTTTGAACATGTCATCAAACTCAGTGATCGCGCCGTTGCCGACCGGATTCTGATGCTCCATATACCGGGCGGTTTCAATCAACTGGCACGCTGCATAAAACAAACCTTGACGAGGCAACCAGACCAGCAAGTGCGAGAGCACTCGGCGGCGCAGACGCACGGCGTAGATTTGTGCCGGATCACCCAGTCGCGCCAGTGGTATGTAGAGCAAGTACTTGGGTCGCAGCGCGGCTAGCAGTCGTGGAAAATGTCGTTCGACTTGTTCGTGGTCGCCTTTGAGCAAGAATCCAAAGATCTCCACTGCCAGGCGATCGTCGTCGGTGAGCGACGAGATGGCGTTGAGCGCATCGCGACTGGCCTGGCCGCTGCTGTGTAACGTGGCCAGCAACATGCGTCGCGAGTCGGCAGTCTCTACCGCCGTGGAGATGATGCGATCCAGCAGTGACTCTTTCAATACGCGCTGCCGATCGTAACGCGACATGGCTTCTAGATCAGAGCCGGCTTTCGAGATGTTGTAGTCTTTGACTTCGCTCAGCAGCCCACTCAAGCCCTTGCCATTATGCGAAGCCTGCTGAGCCCATTGTTCAAGCGATTGCAAACAGCGCTCGGCCTCGGGTCCGCCCTGCTGAATTTGCTGCCGTACATGAGGGCTAAGGGCTGCGGTCTTCCAAATCTGCGCCAGCGCGCTCAGGAAGGTTAAATGTTGACCAAGCCGATTGGATTCCAGCAGCAGTTCGTCTTGATTGTCGCTGCCTTCGTCAGCCGTCTCACTTTCGTGACCGTCATCGGTTGAATCGACAAACGTCACCTCGTCGTAAGCGGCATCCAGCATACCGCCTTCGGTATCATCGTCGTCTTCACCTTCATGATCATCGTCATCGTGATCTAAACCCGACACGCTCATCTCGTCGCGCCCGCGCCGTGGTTTGCGTCCCAGCGATGCCAATAGGAATCGTGGTGGTTGCAGGAAAGCACCAGCGTTCGACTCCAAGCGATCGATGAATTTCTGCGCCAGCGACCAATCCAATTGAGTCTTATCAGCTGCTGTGGATGGCGCTGATGGATCGGCGGTTGGCTGGGCCAGTGGATCGCTCAACTTGGTTTCCAAGCGCTGCAACCATTGCCGAGCCAAATCAGAAAACGATGCACCGCCCGATTGCAAACCAACTTTCTCGGCTTCGCTGAGCCAATGAATCAACAGCGACATGGCCGCCACGAAATCGTGACGATCTAGCAGCGATTCAACCACCAGCGCATACGCTTTGGGTGAATTGAATAGCTCAGCATGCGGTTTCCAGAAGCCCACATCGCCGGTAGCCGATCCGCCCTTGTTCCAGAGCGCTAAGGCTTTGGAAACCAACTTGGCCGATTCGTAAGTTTCGTGAGGATCGGTCGCATTGACTTCACTGACTTGATGCGCGGCAAACTGATGCCACCAGTTGGCGTGTTCGCGGAAATTGCGTTTGGTCAGTTCACACAAGTCTTCGCGACCAGCGCCGGCCGCTTCGCGCCAAATGCGCGATAGCAAGGCAAAGATCTGCTCCATCAAGGTGACCAGATCTTCGACGCGATGATCGTGAACCGCAGAGTCAGGTCCATGAAAACGCGAAAAGTTGCCACTAAAGCCCAGGATATTCCACGGATCGACGATCGCGCCGCAGCCGACAGCGCGGTGGACCCAGTCCATAATCTGCGGAATAACCTCCGCCGCTTCGTCCAAACGTCCCGCTTGTAGGGCATGATTGCCAGTGGTCAGCAAGCAATCGATCGTGGCGATCAGCCGAGCCGAAGGTACCGAAACATAGTCCGATTGTTCGCGGGCAGCTTGCGCGTGGCCCATGCGGGCAAACAGCCGCGCTAGTTGCATATGTTCGAGTTGACTGGCACGCTGCCGAGCCAAATAGGTATTCAAATGTTGCCGCGCGCCGCCGAAGGGCTGACGCCGAATCTTTTGCTCTTCCAGCAATCGTTCGGCATGTGGACCAGAAAGCGTATCGAGAAACTGCTCGTAAAATTCATCGCGATACTGGGCGATCGGACCCATCAAACTGCCGAGGGTAACCACGGATGAAAATGTGGCTGGACCGCTACCGCTAATCCCGGAACCCATCAGCATGGTACCCGCCAATACGGCGGCCGCTTCCATAACCAGTTCGTCGTGTGGCGAGGACTCTTCGAGCGTGCGGGCCAAGAGCGCATCGAGCGTAACTTGCTGAATCACAAACCGGCGATAGTAGCCCGATCCATCAATCAAGTTCGGATCCCACTGTCCGAAGTGATAATTGGGTCGACGATTGACCGGATGATCAAAGTCGTAGGCCCGCATATCGAGGGCCAATTCGTCGAGCATATCGAAATCGAAGTAGGCTCGTTGCAAGAGATGCGGGTCGCAATTGCGCAAGATCTCCAGCGCTTGCATAATAATCTTGTAGTACGGGCCAGAGGTTACCCCAGCTCCAGCTATATACAGCGGCATGGGCCGCGACCATTCGTGCGGATACGGCTCCAGACGCCGGCCTTCCAACACCGCAATCGGTCGATGGCCCACAAAGTCGTTCAATGTGTCGAGCGCGCCGCTGACGATGCGATCCAGTTCGTCCCACGGTCCGCTCTGCTGCAACACGGCTTCGATCGCTCGGCCCAGGAAGAATCCGTTGAACAGCCCTTCCCCTTCCTGATGGAACAGCAGATCGCGGTGAAAATCCAGGTAAGCGGGTAAAAACTCCATCCACACTACTTCCAGCGTGGCGGTCGCCTGCGTGCAATCGGCAAAAGCCGTATTGGTTTCGGGCAGCTTGCCCAGTTGGTCGCCCAGCCACTGATAAATCTGGATGTAGGCGGGAAGACCTTCGAAGGGCGTTCGAGGAACCGCTCGACCGTAGAGGCGATTGAGAGCTGCCAGCGTCTTGATATCTGGCTTGCCAGCCGAGAAGTTCAGATAGCCCAGCACCTGCGTAAGGTCAGAAACGAATTGCGCATCGTCCTGCAATTGCACCTGTTCCACGCCAGTCACCGTGCCAGTAGGCAGTTTGCTTGCAAAAGGATGAGCCACTCCGCCAATCCGCTTGACCCATCCATGGCGTGATACTCACTTTAAGTGCAAACATGCCACCCATACTGGGCAATTCAAACGGCCGTCGTCTCGGGCTCTCGGGGCTTGAGAGTCAGAGGGACAATCGTAAAGGATTCTACGATTTGGTCTAGGGCGGCTCGGGAATTGAAAATTCAAATCTCAAATTTGAAATTGTTGCCAAGATCCTCGGCCCGGCCAGCGAAAGACTACCTGTGGGAAGCAAGGCCGGTGGCAGTGAGGGTCGGCAGACAAGCGACAAAGCGGGAAGCTTTCCAAAGCAAACAAACAAATCGGGCGACGCACGGGTGGATTTACCGCAGCGGAGCGAAGGCAATCCTAAACAACGAGGGATGCGGAACTATGGTCAAGAAGTTTTTTCTGTTAGGGGCTGTCGCAGCGGTAGGTTTGGCAGCCATTTTCGGTACGACAGCTCGCAGCTATGTACGTACTGCCTGGCATTCGGCCAGCGATTCGGTACGTCAGAACGTACCGCTGGAGTTCGAGATTCAGCGTGCTCGCGACATGATTCGGGAACTGAAACCCGAAATCGCCGCCAACATGCAATTGGTAGCCCGCGAGGAAGCTGGCGTGGAGCGACTGGCCACTGAGGTGCAAACTAAGACCCAGCAAATCGCCAAGGCCAAGAACGACATCATGCGTCTCAAGGGTGACCTGGAGAGCGGATCGGTCAAGTTTGTGTATGCCAATCGCGAGTACAGCAAGCAACAAGTTCGCGACGACCTGTCGGCGCGCTTCAAGCAGTTCCAAGTTCACGAGCAAACCGCCAGCAAGCTCGAGCAAGTTCTGGCAGCTCGCGAAAAGAACCTCGACGCAGCCCGTCGCAAACTGGACGAAATGCTGTCGGCCAAGCGTCAATTGGAAGTCGAAATCGAGAACCTGCAAGCTCGTTTGACGATGGTTCAAGTCGCTCAAACCGCCAATCCAGTTACCCTGGACGATAGCCACCTGGGCAGCACCCGTCAGTTGTTGGAGGACATCCGCAGCCGCATCGATGTGGCTGAAAAGCTGGCCGCCAGCGAAGGCGCCCTGGAAGGCACGATTCCCCTGGAAGAGAGTGCATCGCCTGACCTGCTGAATGAAATCGCTGACTACTTTGGTGAAGGCCGAGCCGAAGTCGAGTCCCTGGTCAGCCAGGTTGGCGAATAATTCGACGGTGGAGTCTGCGAAAGTTCCACAGCCCGGCAGCCAAAGCTGCCGGGCTTTTTTCCAAAATGTGGTTCTGCTGCTTCGCTAAGCTGTTAAAAGAGCTGATCAAACGTCTCGTAGCGGAAGCCGTCAAGGCTTTCGAAAAACCTGGCTTATCGCAGCCAACATCGCTGGGACTTGAGCCTCAAAGGCAGACCCAGCCTAGGCTCGAAATGCTTGACACATTCCGCTACCAAACCTTTTATCAGCCCAGTCCAGCAACGGAAGTCTCGACGCGGCGCGTCGGGCCACACTACGATAGTTAGGTGGAGTCACCGAGGCTTATGGGTTCAATGGTCATGTCGAAACCAAATTATCCTGCTCAATCAATGAGCACCCATGCCATGCATGCACCCGATCAAACGGCTCATGCCAGTTTGAGCTCGGCCGCCAAGCATGCGATTCTATGGATCGATGGCATCGGCGGTTATCTGCTGTGGGATAAACCTGAGCTGGTCTTGGGTCAAGCCTTCGCCGATGGTCATGCTGATGTAGGCATCACCGGTGATCTTAGTCGCCGAGCCGCCATCATTCGCCGCATGGGCAGCGACTACCTGATTCAACCGCTGCAGGCCACCAAGCTCAGCGGCGTAGCCATCGATCGAGCTCAACTGCTTCGCGATGGTGCGATCATCGAATTAGGCAGTAGTGTCAAACTGCGATTCTGTCGGCCCAATGTGCTAACGGGCACAGCGCGGCTGGAGATGGTCAGCATTCATCGCTGGAAACCTAACGTGGATGCCATCATGCTGTTGGCCGATTGTTGCATGATTGGTCCACGCGTGGGCAGTCACATTGCTTGTCCCGATTGGCGGAACGAGGTCTTGCTGCTACCCAAGAACACCAAGCCTACCGATCCGCCTTACGGCGCGTGGCAAATGCGCGTGGCCGAAGAAGTCCAAGTCAACGGTCAGAAGATGTCTGGCCAGTTCGCTCTCGCTAGCAACATGCACGTCCGCGGCGAGGATTTTTCATTAAGTTTCGAATAGTCGTCAAGACCAAGCGCCCCTAACCGAAAAGTTAGAGGCCTTAAAACACAGTCCGATGCAAACTAAAGCCCTACGCAGTGGGCACGGACGCGTTCCTGAGAGCGCGTTCCTTTCGCGGAGCGAAAGGCGACAGACGCTGACTTTAAAACACGAGTTGACACAGCCATGCTCCAGTTACTTCGACCACACAAGTCGCCCGAAAAAAAAGATCCTGGTGCAGTACTTCCAGCTCAGCAAGGCAAGGCTATGAAGTTCACATTGAGCACGGGCGATAAACCGCTGCCCGGATACACCATCAAGCGCGGCGTGGGCATTGGCGGCTTCGGCGAGGTCTACTTTGCCGTCAACGACGCTGGCAAAGAAGTCGCCCTGAAGCGCATTCAACGCAACCTCGATATCGAAGTGCGCGGCGTGCGTCAGTGCTTGAACCTCAAGCATCCCAACCTGATCGCGCTGTATGACATTCAGTTTGATGCCGACCAGCAAGGTTGGATCGTGATGGAGTATGTCTCGGGGCCCAGCCTGCGCGACATGATCGATCGCTATCCCACCGGTATGCCCGCGATGGAACTGCGCAATTGGTTCGGGCAGATTTCTAGCGCCGTGACTTACTTGCATGATCATGGCATCGTGCACCGCGACTTGAAGCCCGCCAACATCTTCGCCGATGAAGGCATCGTCAAGATCGGCGACTATGGGCTGAGCAAGTTCATCTCCTGCTCGCGTCGTGGTGGCCAAACCGAGAGCGTCGGCACCTTCCACTACATGGCGCCCGAAATCGGTAAAGGGGAATACGGCAAAGAGATCGACATCTATGCCCTGGGCATCATGTTGTACGAGATGGCCACAGGTTGCATTCCCTTTGATGGTGAAAGCAGCCAGGAGATCATCATGAAACACTTGACGGCCGATCCCGACTTGTCGCGGGTCTCCAGTCCCATTCGTGAAGTGGTAGGCAAGGCTCTGCAAAAGAACCCAGCCAATCGCTTCTCCGATGTGCGTCAAATGATTTCAGCCATGGGCATGGACCTCGACCAGCGTTACATAGTGATCGACCGCACAACCGGTTCCACGCTAGATGCATCCAACAACGCTCAGTTGCCACCAGTGGTCGAACCGATTCCGCTGACCTATGCCACGGCCAGTCACCAGGCGGCCCCCAACCATGCCAAGTCACCGGTCTCGGAAGAAACGCACGCTCGCCTGCGCAACGAAGAACCAATCGCCCGCATGGTCAAGCTCAACTGGCGGCGCATCACCGATGCTTGGAACAATAATCAAATGGCGCCTGGTGCGCGGGCAGCAGTCATTGCCGTGATCGTGATCATGTGCGTGATGAACCTGGGAACCATGATCGCTGCGGCCGTGATGCTCGGCACGATCTATCTGCCCTACTACATCGTGTGGGCCATCGTCATGGGTGGCACTAAGGGCAGCTCCAAGAAAGCTTACAACGCCGCCACAGTGGCTCACAATCGACGCGCTCCAAACGCCGCCGGCCAGGTGCCTCCTCAAGTTCAACCGGTCGTGGCCAAGCCTGGTCCGGCCGTGCGGCCACCTGTGCCCAAACCACTTTCGATCAAGCAATGGAAAGTTGCCAAACGCCGTCAACTGGCCTTGGCTAAACCGAGCATGATCGGTGCGGAACTGACTAGCAGTTGGATTGGTTCGGCTATCGTGATCGCCGTCTTCACGGCCTTGGTAGCCATCTTTCAAGTCGGTCAATTCGGTTCCAGCGATATTCAGCAAGGCAAAGTAGTCGGCTTGGTATGGGCCGCGACTATGTCGTTCATCTGCGCAGCAGTGACCATGATTCTGGGCAAGCGTTGGCAGACCAGCGAAGGCGACTCCGCCGTGCGAGCCTTTGTGCAACTAACGCTTGGCCTGGTGATTGGTGCGGTCGCTTATGTGCTAAGCGAATTCCTGATGGTGCCTTGGGCTTCGATCGCTC
Source organism: Rania fehmarnensis (assembly GCF_056494185.1). NCBI lineage: Bacteria > Pseudomonadati > Planctomycetota > Planctomycetia > Pirellulales > Pirellulaceae > Rania > Rania fehmarnensis. The sequence continues at coordinate 365,614 of NZ_CM151398.1, read as the reverse complement.
ATGAGAACTTTGGTGATCTGCCAGTGCAACGTTGGAAAGGCTTCTTCGCAGCTGACAAGTCGCCTCTGTTCCCTGCCTACCTGGCGTACTTCCCGCTGATGATGGGCATGGTTCACTGGTGGAAACAAGCCGATCCACTGCGTCGCACACGCTTCAGTCTCTTCTCCGTCCTATGGTCGCTGCTGATGGCCGGTTTGGTCCAACTGATCATTCCTTTCCCACAGCCCTGGGGTGCCCTGGTGTTTGCTGGAACGTCGATCGCCGTTCAACTGGCTACGCCTTGGTACAACTCCGATGAACGTTTGGAACTGACTCATCAACAAGTTGCCTAAAACTATGAACGCAAACGCTATCGATAAATTGACTATGACGCTGCGTCAACGCCTGTGGTACCGCCTCGCGCTGCCAACGGTCAGCTTGCAACTCATCGCCCTGGCGACCTCTGGCACCCTGGTCAGTTCGTCAAGTGTACTAGTGGCCGACGAGCCACCCGTGGTCGCCGAGCTACCTGATGAAGGCCAGCCGCCCGCCCCAGACCCAGTCGAACCTGAACCCGTAGCGGAACCCGTAGCGGAACCCGTAGCGGAACCAGTCGCTGAACCCGTAGCGGAAGCCGTCAAGGCTTTCGAACAGGACCCCGTCGCAGAGGCTTCCGAACCGCCTGCCGCTGCAGAACCTGCCCCCGAAACAGAACCTGCCTCCGAAACGCCGGCTGTTGAAAACGCCGCGCCGGCTGCCAGCGAGCCAGCCACTACGACAACAGATAAGGCTTCAACGGATAACGCCGCGACTGAGCCTGTTGCAGTTGAGACCACCGCAGCGGAAGTCACCAGCGACGAGCAACTGGGTGAACCAGACGTGCGGGGATTGTCGGTGCCCCCGACCGAAGAGCCCAAACGTTTGTTGCCCACCAATCGGCCGGCCTGGATTGCGGCTGAACCAGATCTCTCTGGCAGCGTGCATCTGCTGTACGTGGGCTCGTTGCCAACGGATACCGAAGAAGAAGCGGAATCCAACGACGCCATCGAGCAGGCGTTAGTCCATGCGATGGACGCTTACTTGAGCAATCACCTGGAAATAGAGGCCGATTGTGCGAGCCTGCACATTACGGCTGCGGAAATTCGCGAGCAGCTGGTCGATGAAAAGGCGAGTATCATCCTGCCGCTGGATGCCGGTGGCGAAGTGAACTTTCAGAAGTGGGTCGTGTTGAATATCACCGAAGCCCAACGTCAGGATTTTCAGCAGCGGTATCACCAATATCTGCAGCGTGAACGATTAATGGTGTTAGGCATCAGCTTGGCTAGCCTGCTAGGACTGACAGGCATGGTCAACCTGGCTTTCACACGCAGAAAAAAGCGTTATCCCAGTCTCGGATTGCCACCGACGACTATGCCGCTCTTGTCAGCCATGGCCGGTCATGATCACAATCAAGTGCATGTGGTCCGGCGCGAACTGCCCGTTGTTCAGGCCGCGCCTCGACGTCGGTGCTGTTCTACGAAACGTGGGTTGATTTTCTTGGTGGCAGTGGTCATGGTCGTCGCCGTGTTCATTCCGCGGGCGGCCACGCGACATTACGAAGCGCAGCGCATTGAGATCAAGCAGGACCAATTTGAAGATGCTGCAGACTTCGACAACGACTTGCGTCACCACTTGCGTCACGAAATTCGACAGGCTTTGGGTCAATGATCGATTGGCCGCCAAAATAAAAAACAGTATTGGTGATTGATGGCCGATTATTCCCAGAGCACACAAGGCACTAGCTCCTTCGACGCTGATCAGTTCTTAGTGCAGCGCATCGAAGAAGGCGACTCGGCTGCTTGGGAAGAGCTAATCTCGCGCTACGAAGGTCGGCTGTTGGCCTTTGTGGAACATCGCCTGCGCAATCGAGCCAGTGCTGAAGACATTGTCCAAGAGACCTTCATAGGCTTTCTCAATAGCTTGCCTAACTATGATCGTCGCAGGCCGCTAGAAAGCTATCTATTTACGATCTGCTCGTACAAGTTGACCGACCACTTACGTCGAGAAGGCAGGCGGCCGGCTTTGGCCATGTCTCAGTCGGGCGAAGGTTCCAGCGATGCCGCGTGGCAAGTTGTAGGCCTGGGGGCCCGGCCGGCCAGCAGTATCGCTCGCAGCGGCGAGCGCCGCGGCTTGGAAGAGCAAGCCATCGTCAGTGCCCTTCGCGACCAGCTCGACAAGTGGCGTGAACGCGGCGACTGGCTCAAGCTGCAGTGCATCGAACTCCTGTTTGTGGTCGGCCTGGGCAATAAAGAGGTCGCTCAAGCGCTAAAGATCACCGAACAGCAGGTAGCCAATTTCAAGTTCGACTTCCTGGCCCGGACCAAAGCCCTCGTAGCCCGCCAAAATCTCAGCGCCGAAGTCTTCCCAGAACTCGAGTAGCCAAAATGTAGAGCGGCTGTCCCCAGCCGCTCAGCACCCGGCAAGTCGCTCAGCTGTCACGTTGGTCGCTCGGTCGGAAGAGACTTGGGTGTAGAGCGGCTGTCCCCAGCCGCTCAGCACCCGGCAAGTCGCTCAGCTGTCACGTTGGTCGCTTGGTCGGAAGAGACTTGGGTGTAGAGCGGCTGTCCCCAGCCGCTCAGCGCCCGGCAAGTCGCTCAGCTGTCACGTTGGTCGCTGGGTCGGAAGATCCTTGGGTTAGAGGGTTCCGAGCAGCTGAGGACAGCTGCTCTACTGGGCTATACGTTGTTTGCCTAGACTTCGGTATACTACAGAGTGCATTCGTCTGCATTTTTATTTGCAGAGCACAAATTCAATATCCTTGAACTGGAGCAAATTATGTTACGTCGGTTCCTGTGCTGCGTTTTGGCGACGGCCGGTTTGTTTACAAGCTGGACCAGTGCCCAGGCAGCCGATGCCCTGACCATTGGATCCGATGCACCTGCACTGGACATCGAACACTGGGTTCAAGACGGGAAAGGCAAATTCAAACCTGTAACCAAGTTTGAAGCCGGCAAAGTCTACGTGGTCGAGTTCTGGGCAACTTGGTGTGGTCCTTGCATCATGAGCATGCCGCACCTGGCTGAAACACAAACCAAGTACGCCAGCAAAGGCGTGCAGATCATCAGCATCAGCGATGAAGAACTCGAGACGGTTGAAAAGTTCCTCGAAGGCGAAGTTCGCGGCCAAAAGGAAGAAACCGAAAAGCCCAAGACGTATCGCGATCTGACTAGCGCTTATTGCCTAACGACCGATCCTGATCAATCGTGTTACACCGACTACATGGAAGCCGCCGGACAAAACGGTATCCCGACCTCCTTCATCGTCGGCAAGGATCGCAAGATCGAGTGGATCGGTCACCCCATGGAAATGGACGAACCGCTCGAACAAGTTGTCGCCGGCAAGTGGGATCGCGCCCAGTTTGCTGAAGACTTCAAAGGCAAGCAAGAAGCCGAAGCGCTTATGCAAGAAGTCTCGATGGCTTTCCGCAAAAAGGATTTCAACAAAGCTCTCGAACTGCTAGATCAAGCGATTTCGAAGACCAAAAGCGATTCGGCCAAGATCGGTTTGTATATGGGCAAGCTGCAAGTGACCACGCAAGTCCCCGAGCTGAAAGACAAACTGGCTGATACCGCCGCCGAAACCTTTGCGGCCATCAAGTCAGAACCTGCTGCTGTCAATCAAGCCGCTTGGATGCTGGTCAGCATGATGGAAAATGGAGCACTCGATAAAGACAAGAAGATTATCGAAGCTGCCTTGGCAGCCACCGAAGTCGCCGCCAAAGCCGGTGAAGGTGACTCACGCGCTGCCGTCATGGACACGCTGGCTCACCTGCAGTTCCTCAACGGCGACCTGGACGCAGCCTTGGCTACGCAAAAAGCCGCCGTCGACATGGCTTCCGATGCCGCCAAGAAGGAACTCGAAGGCTTCCTGAAACAGCTCGAAGACGAAAAGAAGTAATTGCACCTTCGTAGCGGAAGCCGTCAAGGCTTTCGAAGCATCTGGTAGCGGAAGCCGTCAAGGCTTTCGAAACTCCGCTACCAACTACACTTAAACGAAAACGATCTACAACGTTCGAAATGCTTGACGCATTCCGCTACAACGTTCGAAATGCTTGACGCATTCCGCTACGGGTTAGCGTTGTAGATTTTGCATGACTTCACGCACGATGCGTTCGATGAAATCGTCGGACGCATCGCTCTTGGCCGCTCCGGGCCGTTGTACGACGTGCGCGGGAGCGATATCGGGCAGCCACTGCGATAGTTCGCTGAGCATTTGCCCGAGTTGCTGCTGAGTCTTTTGGGCGGTGGCCATTTGTTCAGCCGACAAGGGTTGACGACTTTGGCCGAGATCCCAGCCGCGTGTCAGCGCTCCACGGCGGAAGCCTTCGGGAAACTCAGGCTGCTGAATCATCGCATCAAACAGCGGCAACAAGCGATACTGCAACTGCATCGCTCGATCCCATTGACCACGCTGGGCAGCTTCGAAGATCGCGCGAGTCAGTTCCGGTACCACACCGCTGGTTGCATTGGTGCCGCCATTGCAACCGATGAGCAGCATTGGGACCAAGGCAGCATCCCAACCGGTCAAGAACGAGAACTCGGGTCGTTGAGGACGCACGGCTGCAATCATGCGCATCATGTGCGGAATATCGCCCGAAGAATCTTTGATGCCCACAATGCGCGGGCAGTCGGCGGCCAGGCGACGGACCGTCGCTACATCGATCGGCGATGCAAACAAGGGAATGTTGTACAACGTGACGTCGACGGTGACGTGATCGCCGATCTCTTTGAAGTATTGATAAACGGCTTCTGGGCCGAGTTTGTAATAGAACGGTGCCACAATGGCCACCGCCCGCACTCCCATCGCTCCATAGGCTTCGCAGGCGTCGATCGTTTCACGCACGTTGGCTTCGGCAGCCCCAGCTAAAATGGGCACGCGGCCATTGACGTGTTTCATCAAGACTTCGATGATGCGTCGACGTTCCTGCGCGGTAAATCGCGTGAACTCGCCAGTGCTACCGTTGGGGTACAGACCATGAACACCGCGATCGATCAACCAATCGACGTAAGCGCACAGGGTATCCTCGTCAACTCGCCCCTTGGCATCGACGGGTGTAATGTTCGGGGTATAAATACCTTCCATCGGTGGCTTATTCATAGCTTGCTCTTTCTGTAGGCTCTGGGGGCCGATTTCTCCGAAATCTGCCTCGCGTAGGACCGCATCGAAGTGTGGTCAGCTTCGATAGGTCGATTTCGGAGAAACCGACCTACTGCGGACGACATTGTAGTTTAAGATGCACAATTTGCGCTATCTACCAGGCTGAACTTTTCCGATCAGACTGGGCTGGTTTGTCGTAGCGATTATGCTGATTAGTCCTTATGCCATCGACTCGCTTCACACTCTTGAGCCTCGCCTGCTGCACTGCTATCGGTGTGTATTGGCTGACATTTCTGCGTCAACCGATTGTCGAAGGCGCATCGGACTACACGCGCGGCGCGTTTGTGCTCAATTCGCTCTTGGTCCCCGAGTCAATCATTTCCACCTGGACCGGCACGGGTCGCTTGGTCATTGGTTGGCTGGATCGTCTGCCGATCCTTCTATCGACCCTGGCATGGCTGGGACTGGCTTGCCTGCTGGCCCGCGGCCATCGACCCAGCGCAGAGCCCACTTCGACTACTGACAAGTTATTCGCTCTCAGCCTGGCCACGTTAATTGGGCTGGCGATCCTCTCAACGCTGACACTCGCAGTGGGACTGGTCGGCGGGCTCGGGTCGCGCTGGCCACTGGTCGTTACGCTGAGTCTACTACTGGTAATCAGTTATCGCGTTCGCCGTTGGCTGGGTAGTTGGACCGACGAGCAAGTTGAATCTGGTGGTGAGGCTCAAGACCATGTGGTGGGCGATGAGAAGAATAGTGGAGCCAAAGTCTGGCGACTTCAGCTACAGGACTCCAAAGTCTGGCGACTTCAGCTACAGGACTCCAAAGTCTGGCGACTTCAGCTACATGGGCCGTTTGATAATGCGCTGCGCATGGCGGCTGTTGGGCTCGCGCTGTGGTGTGGCGCGGTGATTATGCTCGGCGCTTGGGTGCCGCCAGCCGAATTCGATGTGCTCGAGTATCATCTGCAGGCGCCCAAAGAGTTTTATGCTCAGGGTGCAATCCGCTTTGTGCCTCACAACATTTATGCCAACATGCCGCTGGGCGTGGAGATGCATGCGCTCTCGGCGATGACGCTATTGCAACAGCCCCACGCATGGTTGGGTGGCCTGGTTGGCAAATCGATCAGCGCAGCGATCAGTTTGTTGGGGGCCGCGCTATTGGGCAGTTGGATGGCGAGGCGCTTTGGTAAGCTCGTCGGTTGGTGGTCGGCTGGCATTTGGCTAGCCACGCCTGGCATCGCGCACGTGGCTACGCAGGGTTTGATCGATGGCGCTCTGGCAACCTATTGCCTGGCGACTGCGATAGCCACCTGGCAAATGATTCAAGCGATGCACACCGGCCAGCCAGTCGGTCAAGCGCTGCGGTGGGCAGCGGTAGCCGTGTTGTTGGGCGGAGCCACTGCCGCCATGAAGTATCCAGGCTTGGTCTTTGCCACCCTACCCTGCCTGGTGGCAGTTGGTGGGTGTGGAGTTCGATTGTGGCGGCAGGGTCAGCGATCTCACTTTTGGAAACTTGCGTGCCTGGTGGCAGCGAGCCTGCTCGTCACCTGCGGGCCATGGTATGCCAAGAACTGGTTGCTGACTGGCAATCCGGTCTATCCCTTGGCAGCCAAGTGGTTGGGTGGTCAAACACTAACGGCCAGCAAGATCGCGCAGTGGCATCAGGCGCATCAGATTCCACCAGCCTCGACGCTGCCGTTGGATATCGCGCGTGTGACAGTTAGTTCCTCGTTTGTTCAGCCCGCAATGATCCTCGGGCTGACGATCGCCATAGTGTTACTCGCTCAGGAGACTTTACGTCGTCGCCAGCCGACATGGCGTACTCAGCCTGGTTACGTGCTGCCTGGTTACTTGCTGCTGGCCTGGTCGTTATGGTTGTTGGCAGTCTGGTGGTTGGCGACGCATCGCATCGATCGTTTTTGGTTGCCGATAACTGGATTGTGGGCAGCCCTGGCTGCGTGGGGCATAGGTCAATTAGCGCACCGCTCGATATGGCTGGCGCATGCGGTGGTGATGCCGGGACTACTCTATGGTGCCTTGATCAATTGCTCGCCCATCGTGGGTGACAATCGTTACTTCGTTTCGTTGGCGACACTACGCGATGATGTGGGCGATAAATTAACGGTGCCGCGCATCGCGCTGGCGCAAGGTTGGATCCATGAGCATCTGGATAGTCAGGCCGTTAAGATCTTGCTGGTGGGTGAAGCCCGCGTATTCGAATATCGCGTACCTGTGCTCTACAGCACCTGCTTTGACACTAACCCTGGCGAACTGATGTTGGCTGGCAAATCACCAGCGGAACAACGCGCGGCACTGGAGGCAGCGGGTATTACGCACATCATGGTCAACTGGGTCGAAATCAATCGCTATCGCAGTCCCGGCAACTACGGCTTCAGCCGCTGGCCGCAGCCCGAGGACGTTCAAGCCTTAATCGATTCCGGCGTAGTCGAGCCAGTCAAGTGGAACTTGAGTGACATGCAAGCCCAGTTGCTCAAGGTCCTTGGGAGTGCGGTGCCCGAGGCACCGCTTTGATGTAAGCGTTGACTGTCCCGCAGCCTGTACAAACGTGGCAACGTTCATAACCACTGGTTCGTACAGGCTGCGGTACGGCTGGGTTATTACATCAAAGCTACGGCTGCGCCGCAGCACTCCAAAAACCGGGGCTAACGCCCTCGGTTTAGTTGCGCCACAGGGTTCCTTGCTGTGCGGTACGATCTGAGGCTGCTGGTTGTGCGAGCTGCTGGGCTTCTTGTCTGCCCATCATCTCGTTGGCTTGCACCAAATCGATGGCTGTAAAACCCGTCGATTCAGGCATCGCATAGCGCAGCGCTTCGTTGCCGCTGGCTTCATTGAGAATGTAGTTGCCGACGCGAATCGTAAAGGCCATGACTTGACCGGTGTCGGGGATCAGCTGCATCTCGATTTTGTGCGGCAGCGTTCCGTTGATCGCGTTGTAGACTTGGTGTTCGCTTTGATTGGCCGTGGCCACCATGCGGTCGTCGGGATCTTTCAAAATCAATTGCCGCAGCGTTGCATACTTGGGTTCGATAATGGCGATGCGTTTATAGGTGCCGCGATGAGTGGGAATCAGCGAGCGAATCTCGACATTGCCATCAGGGCGTTCGATCGGACCTTCGTGATGCCAATTGGGATCGAACTCGATCACCCCTAAGGCTTCGCGAATCCACAACGGCGATATAGGCAGTATGCGTCGGGGACCGGTTTGCATTTCGAATTGCTGATGCGAAGCAAAGTAGAGCGTGGCCGGCTCGCCCGGAATCTTGGTCAGCATCCAGAACTTTTCAGAGTTGCTGCCCGCATCCAGGGCATCGCCCAGAATCATGCTCCCGGCCGGATAGGCTTTCAAACGAAAATCATAATCTCGATGCCAAGAGAGATCGCCCTTCAGTTCCATCGATGATTCAGGACTGGACAGCAGCAGCGTGCTCGATTGTATGCGCTCAATGTTTTGGGTGCCATTGAAGTGCGCTATCAATTCTTCGAGCGTTGCCTTTTCTTTGAAGACAATCGGTGGAGCGAATTCGGACGAAGGACGATGGCGCGCGCAAGTGGCGCCGCCGCAAGGAAACAGAATCAATAGCAGCCACAAAATCAGAGACCAACCTGTCGGATGTGCGATTCTGTGAGTGCGGTTTGAATTCATGTGGCGTCAGCCGATCATTCTTCGGTAAACAGCAAGCGAGTCAGCTCTTGTTGAATTGTTTCCACCGTATCGGCTGTCGGCAGCGACATCGGAATGGTCCATTGTCGGCCATCGACTGGATGCTGCAGATGCCACAGCGCCGAGGGTTCATCGGTCGCTTGACAAGCCATCGCGGGATCTTCGGTTAGCACTCGGCGGCGAACCAGCAAGACGGCCAGCAAGTAGGCCAAGGCTTCACTATCGGGTCGCTCGACCAACTGGCTGAGCGTTTCCAGCAGTACGCTATCGGGAGCTGCGCGCATCTTGCGCGCACCGGCCGGAGGCATTTGCGAGCGCCACCACCCGATTGTATGCGGCGGTGGACCTTGCCAATTCTGAGCCGCGATATCGGCGCGCGTAATCTGTTCGCCTTCAGCAATAATCACCGAATAGAACGGCTCACCCGGCTCCAAGCCGCGCTGGCCCACCAGGCACCGGCGCGAACATCGCGAGAAAGTGAAATCGGTTTGTTGCATGCCCCAGTCATCCTTGACCAGCGGTGCAGAAATAACGACACGTACGACAACCTAAGGGAAATAGCAGTTTCCAGAATTGGGAGCAAGGTCTCCTTCTGCTCCGTAACCTCTCCAAGGCTTCGCCTTGGGGAGGTCAAATCGAGCCGTAGCGAGATTCGGGAGGGGTCTGGGCATGTAGCCGATCTCGCCAGAGATTGGAAATAGATCGGTGACGCGTCCAAAGTCTGGCGACTTCGGCTACAGCAGAGTACCGCAAAAGTTCTGCTTTGCGCTCGGCCCCCTCCCGCAGACTTCGGCTGAACGCCTCGTCTGCGACCTCCCCCGCTGCGCGGGAGAGGTGACAGTCACCTCTCCAAGGCTTCGCCTTGGGGAGGTCGAATCGAGCCGTAGCGAGATTCGGGAGGGGTCTGGGCTGTTCCTACTACGCCAACTTCAGACGATAAGCCCACTGGGTGGTGGAGGGGGTATTGGTTGGCAAGGCGGCGGGGGCCAGGATCAGCTTGTCGCCTTGAGTTTGAAAGGTGCTCGGCGAGATGGCTTCCAATGTCAGAACCAGTTCGCCCAGGGCACACTGCCAAGTGCCGCCGATCGGAGTCCAGTCAGGGCTGTGTTGATAAACGCAGCCCAAGCTATCGGGGATCAGCGGCGAACGGCAAGCGAACTCGACGATCCAACCTTTTAATTCCGGAACCATGGTAAAGCTGGCCGACCAATGACCGCGGCCGGACATGCCCACACCAAAGATCACTTCGCGACCATCATCGAACGATTGCAAGTGAACTTGCTGCAGTGGAGGACTGATGGGCCAAATAGCGTCGGCGGTCGATTCAACTGAACGCAGCATCGCATTGGACTGGCCCGCACCAGGGAATTGCCACTGATGCCGATAGCGGTCACCGGTCCAATGGAAATCCACGCGGCCCAGTTTGCCAGCGTCCAGGTGCATCGGTTCGTGAGCTCGACCAGCGCTTTTGGTCATCAGTTATGTTCCTTTATTGCTACCCATCATAACCCGGCGCGGTAGGCCTGGGTGGTGATGGCTGTCTCACGGAGCGTTCTCGGCCATGCGATAACGCAGGAAGGCTTCCAGGAAACCTTGGATATCGCCAGCCATAACAGCGTGAAAACTATTTTGTAAATGTTCGGTGCGTGAATCTTTGACGCGTTGCTCGGGGTGCAAGAAGTAGTTGCGAATCTGCGAACCAAAGCCTACGCGGGCTTTGTTCTTGTACTTGGCCAGCTGCTCGGCTTCGCGACGTTCTTCTTCAACGCGAGCCATACGCGCTCGCAACATTTTCCAGGCCATGGCGCGGTTCTTGTGTTGACTGCGCTCGCTTTGACAACTGGCCACAATTCCCGTGGGAATGTGAGTCAAGCGCACGGCACTATCGGTCTTGTTCACGTGCTGGCCGCCCGCGCCGCTGGCGCGGTATGTATCTTCGCGAATATCTTTGTCAGCTATTTCAACTTCAGTTGAATCGCTGATGTCAGGTGAAACATCGACGGCGGCAAAGCTGGTTTGGCGTTTGCCTTCCGCATTAAAGGGGCTGATACGCACCAGGCGATGCATGCCCTCTTCGCCTTTTAAATAGCCATACGCCATGGGACCGCGAATCGCAATCGAAGCGTGCGTGATGCCTGCCTCTTCGTTGTCCTGACGATCCATCAGTTCCACCGTGTATCCACGTGCACCCGCCCAAGCGATGTACATGTTCAGGACCATCTCGGCCCAATCGTTGGCATCGACACCCCCGTCCCGCGCGTACACGCTCAAGATGGCGCCGTCGGCATCGTGTGGCCCGCTCAGCATGGCTTGCAGTTCCAACTGCTCGACCTCGTGCTCCAGGCGTACAATCTCTTGAGCCACTTCGGCTTCCAAGGATTCGTCCTCGACAGCCATTTCCAGCAGACCATCCAGGTCAGCCGCGGCATCCAGCGCGGCCTTCAGCGGACTGACCACGGCGCGCAACCCTTTCAGCTGGGCCACGGTCTGCTGGGCGCGCTCCGAATTGCCCCAGAAGTCAGCGGCGGCCATTTGGGCTTCGATGGCCTCGACGTGAGAAGCTTTACTAGCGTAGTCAAAGACTGTCCCGCAACTGCGTCAAACGTTGACGAATGACTGCAGCTCGATCGGCCAACTCTTGGCTGCTCATCGGGACATCCTTTCTAAGAATCAAAAGAAAACATAGGTCACTTGTAGGCTTCACAGTATACCCGTAATCGCTATTCGCGAAACCGCACCAGTTGCGCTGGGCGAAATCCAAACTCTGGCGAGTTCGGCTACGACGCTAACTTCCAAACTCTGGCGAGTTCGGCTACGGGGTAAGTCGGCTACGGGGTAAATCGGCTACGGGGTAAATCGGTTACGGATGAAAGCGAATCAGTTGCACGCCACCGAAATCGTAGATCTCGCTCGATTTCAATCCTGCTAACTGAAGGCGCCGGTCCAGAGCGATACGTCTACAGCGCACCGCCAACCACCAGGAGCCGGCCGAACCGATGTGAGGCTCGATGCGCTCCCTCCAAGTAACAGGATCATTGAGCAGTCCGATAACTCGCGCCTTTTGGCCAGGTCGATAGATGCTCTGCAGTGGCAGCGACAAATACGTCGCGAAGTCTTCGGGTAGACGTGCCGCGTGGTGTTGGCTGGAGTTGCCTTCGATCAAGCTGCTCGCGCAGAAGACCAGCGGCTGAGGTTCGCTCGACTGGAGGATCGTGGCCCGCACGGCTCGCCAATCTTCGCCCCGCAGCGGGCCGGCCAGCTCGCCTCGACTCCAGCTGGTTAGCGTGCCTTGTTGAACGACCAACATCAGCGGCATCGCGATCACCGTGCACCAACCATACGGACTGGGCCAGCGGTGCATAACGCTGGCTGCCCACATGATTAGCAAGGGCGATGAAGCAAACAGATAACGCGGATGCATCAGCGGCGCAATCCCAGCCGCCGTTAGCCCGACTGCTAACAGGAGCGGAATCGCCCAGGCGGACAACCAAAACCACTGCATGCAATTCAAGTGATTGGCTGGTGTAGAGCGGCTGTCCCCAGCCGCTCCGCAGCCGGCAAGTCGCTCGCCTGAAACACGCCTCACGCCAAGTATCGCACGCTGGCATGCGTACAGTGAGCAGCCGAGCATCACGGGAACTGCTATCGGCAGAATCGGTAGTTGATGGACGACATTGCCCAAGCTGGTATCGGCCGCAAAGGCTGCCCAGGCCCTGCGGGCTTGCCAGGTGCCCCCCAGCACCCACCCGGCTGGCGCACTGCCCAGGATGAAAACACTGACGGCCAGCAGCAGGAGCTTGAACCAGACGACTTGCCGAGTGACCGCGGCCATGGCCAACAGCGTGCACCCTTGCGCAACCCACGACAACACCATGGTTGGCTGCAACCAGAAGCCCAGGAGATTCAGCCCTAACCACCAACCCACAGGACGCCCCTGCCATCGCCAGTTCGAATCGAGTCCAGCAGTAGTGAGCACTTTGGCCAGTTGCCACCAGGCCAACAAGTTCACCAGGGCCAGCACCGCGTAGGGCCGAGCTTCGGAGGCGAAGAACACTTGCAGGCGATCCAGCCCAAGCACCGCCAGCGGGCCGAAGATAAACCACGGGGCGCGCGAGCGCGCCGCCCCAGCCCAAAACGTGGCGAAAGTCACCAACATGGCTAACCACGCGATGAGCGAAGTGGCCCGCAACGCGAGTTCACTTTGACCAACTGTCTGCACGACCAGCCATTGCCACCAGAAATAAACTGGCAACTGATTTCCCAGGGCTGCCCGCGGCCCCACCTCCCCCAATCGGCCGTCCGCGGCCCAAGCGGTATGCAGTTCATCCAACCACAGCGACTGGCTGAGTCCTACCCCGGCGGTAGCCAAGCTCATGACAAAGGTCATCACTGCGATCGAACAGCCAGTTTTGTGCGGCATGTGTTGGCAGTCGACCTGCAGCAGAATTGGGGGAAACCAGGGAAACCTGGATTGTAATCACTTGACTTAAAACCCGCGGCGTTGTGCAATAAAGATAGTGGGGAGTAAACTAGAGAGGCCCAAGTGTCTCCTTTCGCTCCGCGAAAGGAACGGCGTAACCGCACGAGATCACCACTTCATCCAACACGTGGATGGAGAAAAGTGAAGTTTCGTAAGTTAGCCGCGACCAGGGGCCGCCAGCGCCGGGACACCAACACCGGCGGCACAGCCTTCACAAGGAACTCCTCATGTCTTCTCGTCTTCTGCCTACTCGACTTCGTGCGGCGCGTCGCCGTCGCGGCTTTACGCTCTTAGAAGTGCTGATCGCGACCGCCATCACGCTGCTGATGATGCTCTCGCTGGTCCAAGTCTTCAAGATTATTGGCGACAGTATGAAGCAAGGCCGAGCTGCCCTGCAGATGAACAACACGCTGCGAGCCGTCACCTTCCGCCTGCGCAACGACCTCAGCAACTTAACCGTCCGCGTCGACCCACCGGCCGACCAAGGCTCCGGTGGTGGGTACCTCGAGTACTTTGATGGGTCGATGACGGATTATACAGCGGGGCTGTATGCGGGCGCCAGTTCAAATCGCTTCGGCGACGCTGATGACATCTTGATGTTTACTGCGCGTGCAGGCGATTCTTGGTTTACTGGCCAAGTACCGGGAGTCGTTGTAGGAGGCACTGGAACGGTAACATTAACATCGCAGCTCGCGGAAATTGCCGTTTTTGCTCGGCCCTTACTCGATGCTTCGGGTGCAATGCTTGACGTTGACTTGAACAGGTTTCCTGACGGATACCAATTACATTACCGAGTTCTCCTTATACGGCCGGATTTGAATAATGCTTCCGGAACGTTGAATTCGCTAACTGTTCCTGCCGATACGCCAACTGCCATGGCCGATGCTTTTCAAGTCTGCGATCTCTCAATGCACCGAGTGTACAATTCCAGTGACGGGCTTGGAGGCGGCCAAGATTATGTTGCAGCAAATAGCCTGGAAGACCTAGCCAATCCCACCAATCGATTCGCGCACTATCAATTTGTACTTCCGGCGCCTCCGTATGGAGGATCTGTCTCCACTACCATGCCACTGCTAGTCTTGGATCCCATACCGAACTCACAGTTTGGTGCATTTAGCGCCAGCGATCGGGACCCAGGAACTGCAGGTGGATTGGCTGGAAACTTTTTGCATCGCAGTTACGTCTTGCATGATACAAGAATAGGTGAAGACATTCTTGCGACCAATGTCTTGGCTTTTGACGTCAAGGGTTATGACTCCGGCGCTGCGGTTATTGGAATTCCTGGACCAACGAACAGCGGGGCATTCACTGGCGCAGATGGCTCAGATGATCTGGTGCTTACCCCGAACGATCCTGGTTATCCTGCTGCTGCAGTCGGTAGTCCAAACATCGTTTCCTACGGCAGTTACGTAGACCTGATGTGGGGGCGGAAGACGATCGCTGCCGGTGGTTCAGGAAGCCTTCTGTTGTCCACGGAACTAAGCGGATTGAATTCATCTGGGACAGGTTACTCAGACGGTTTATTGAAATCTGGAAAAGTTCTTTATAACTCTGCGGCACCATTGGTCACGCCTCTTGTCTTACAACCGACCTTCGACACTTGGACGACCTCGTACGAATCAAACGGCACGCTTGAGGCTGAACTTTCCGCTGGTTTCGGATTGGTTGCTGTTGATAATCTCGCCCGAAGAAATGGTTCTGGTGGTAGTGATGCACTTACCGCCCGTACAGTTTGGCGTCGAACTGTTGTTGATGGTGGCACAGACGGCATCGACAACAATGGCACGGGTGGAGTTGATGAGGCGGCTGAGCGTGAGACATCGCCTCCGTTTCCAGTCAAGCTGCGCGGCATTAAAGTTTCCGTACGCATTGAAGACATCAGTACGCGGCAAGTGAAACAGATGTCGGTGGCCAACGAGTTTGTGACTCAGTAGTTTGATAACCGGTTGCGATCGAATATGACCACGCATCGCATCCGCTTGCCTGCGCCATGGCAAGTGCGCGAAGCCAGCGACCGACTGCAGAAACGCTGGCACATCCAGCGCAAGTTCAATAGGCCCACGGGTATCGCCAGCGATACCCAGTTGGCCATCGAGGTCGCGATGCCTGCTGGCGGCACGCTAGTGCAACTGAACTGTCGGCTGAACTCGCAATTGCTTCTAGTTGCCTCCCCCGAGACACTGCCTACTAGCGGGGAGCTTGATGTAGTTCGTTACAGTCTGCCTCTGGACATCCTGGCCGACGTTAACCTCGTAGAGCTCGAGTTGGAATTCGCTCAACCTCAAGAGCTAGTCTGGCCGCAAGTTTGTTTGGCGTTGGCCTCGGGAGGGCGAAGGTCCTCCTGAGATGTAGAGCGGCTGTCCCCAGCCGCTCAGCACCCGGCAAGTCGCTCGGCTGTAACTTTGGTCGCTTGGCCGGACGAGACTTGGGTTAGAGGGTTCCGAGCAGCTGAGGACAGCTGCTCTACCACTGAGATGTAGAGCGGCTGTCCCCAGCCGCTCAGCACCCGGCAAGTCGCTCAGATGTAACGTTGGTCGCTTGGCCCGACGAAACTTGGGTTAGAGGGTTCCGAGCAGCTGAGGACAGCTGCTCTACCACTGAGATGTAGAGCGGCTGTCCCCAGCCGCTCAGCACCCGGCAAGTCGCTCAGCTGTAACGTTGGTCGCTTGGCCGGACGAGACTTGGGTTAGAGGGTTCCGAGCAGCTGAGGACAGCTGCTCTACCACTGAGATGTAGAGCGGCTGTCCCCAGCCGCTCAGCACCCGGCAAGTCGCTCAGCTGTAACGTTGGTCGCTTGGCCGGACGAGACTTGGGTTAGAGGGTTCCGAGCAGTTGAGGACAGCTGTTCTACCACTGAGATGTAGAGCGGCTGTCCCCAGCCGCTCAGCACCCGGCAAGTCGCTCGGCTGTAACTTTGGTCGCTTGGCCGGACGAGACTTGGGTTAGAGGGTTCCGAGCAGTTGAGGACAGCTGTTCTACCACTGAGATGTAGAGCGGCTGTCCCCAGCCGCTCAGCACCCGGCAAGTCGCTCAGCTGTAACTTTGGTCGCTTGGCCGGACGAGACTTGGGTTAGAGGGTTCCGAGCAGCTGAGGACAGCTGCTCTACAACATCCGTTGTTCGTGACGGTGTTGGGCTCAGCTACGAGCATTCGCCCTCCCTGTAAAAGGCGGAGCCGAGACAAATGTGGGTTGCGCAATTAAGATAAAGATATCGCCCCTCCGAAGCTCTCATCAGAAATTGTCTTATCGCACAAGGTTCACAATGGTAAAGCGATGGCTTGCGCTGTTGGTATGTCTGCTGCCGGTTGCCGGTACGGGATGTTCCAGTGAGTCCGATTTGGCACGACCGACTTCGGATTCGCAGCAAGAAATGAACGCACTGCCGCCCAACCGGGGTGAACAAGCTCGCATCGGGAAACTCCAAATTCCGCTGGCAGGTCCCGCAGTGATCCCTGCGGTGCAGGAATTTGAGGCCAAGAGCTTGCTGGAAAGCTGCTTGCCACCCGCACAACTGTCCGACGGTTGGGTGCGGCTGTACGACAGCTCGACGCCCCTGGGTTGGTTCTTCATGGGGTCCGCTAACTGGCAATTCGATGGTGGAATGATCACTGCCGACGCGGGAGAACCGAGTGTGCTGTGCACCAGTTTCAAGATCAGCGACTTCGAGCTGTTAGTGGACTTCAAATGCCCCACCAGTACCAACAGCGGAGTCTTTCTACGGACCGTGGCCGACCCACGCGACGTGGAACGCGAATGCTATGAGCTGAACATCGCTCCGCCTGAGAATCCCTTTCCCACCGGCAGCCTGGTCAAACGACACAAAGTCGAACCGGCCGAGCTAGGCTCGGTCGATCCCGATCAATGGCACACGTATCGCGTTATCTGCCAAGGCGATCAAGTCACCGTGTGGCTCGACGAGAAACAGATCGTCGATTACACCGATCCCAAAAAACTGCGCACCGGTTACATCGGCTTGCAGTATCGCGAGGGCACCGTTCACTTTCGCAACGTGTTGATGCGACCGTTGAATACTGAAAAGATCAGCACCGGTAGTGATTGGCAAGATGCTTGGACAACGCTCGATAATTCCGATACCACTTTAAAAGTGGATAGCGTCGATGATGGCCTGCACATTCAAGGCGGCCCAGCTCAACTGGCAACCAAGGACCAGTTTAAAGACGTCATCATTCAAGCCGTCTACACTACGGCTCGACCAGACGTCGATAGCGGCATTCTATTCCGCTGTGTACCAGGCCAGCTTTTGCAAGGCTACGAGATGCCGATCTACCACGGACCGTACAACCCCAAGGAGAATCCGAAACAACAAACCGGAGCTCTCTCGATTCCCACCAAAGGCGATTATACCAACGCCAGAGAACTGGTAGGCGATGGTTCTGAGCCTACCTATGTAACTATCATCGCCGATCAAGGTCAGTTCACGACGTTCGTCAATGGCTTGATGATTCAAGACATGTCAGATACGCGTGCCCAGCATGCCAACCCCAGGCACGGCTGCCGTTTCGAGGCCGGCCCGATCGCGCTGGAAGCTGCCGATGCGAGCACCGACGTAACCTTCAGCCAGATCAGCGTCAGCCGAATCGAGCACTAATCTCGAATTGGACGGCCCACGTGCCTAGGTCCCTTTGACCGAGTCGAAGAACATTTCTAACGTCGTGCGCTGATCGTAATTGACGATCAAATGATCGCCAGGCATCAGCGCGTAGTTCTCTTCCAGGTTCTTAACTTTGCCCGTGTCTTTGACTTGCACGTCCATGCGCACCGGCGGAGTGTTGGGGCCGGTGGGACGCATGATAGAGATGTTGACTCCACCGACGCGCTCATGAATCTTGGCGTCCTGGACCAGCGTCTCGACAAACATTGGTCGGTCTTTGGACAACGGAATGCGTTCCACGTGTGGCTTGTCGCCAGGATTGCGGACTTCCATGATGATCGACTGACCATCGCTAGCCCATTGGCCAGTGGGAGTCGGCATGCCGCCCGGTGGAATCGAATAACCTGCCGCTTGCAAATACGACGTATCAAGCTTTTCCGATCGCTTCTTACCCAACAATGTGAAGCAGCCTGTTTGGCTGAGCATGATCACGCTGAGGCCCAGCCCAATCCATTGAGTCTTCGTTTTCACTTTTGCTAGCTTTCGGTAGATGAATACGGCTTCCTGCCCGTCTTCTAGATAGATCGACCGCGGGCAGGCCGTAAATTTAGCCAAAGCAGAAAAGTTTACTCAAACGCCCCAAAGCGGCTGCCGGGCTGTAGAGCAGCTGTCCTCAGCTGCTCCGAACCCTCTAACCAAAGTCTCTTCCGACCTCTGGTCCAGCGTTACAGGCAAGCGACTTGCCGGGTGCTGAGCAGCTGGGGACAGCTGCTCTACGGTCTGCGAGCTACCGACCTGTCATGCCGACGCGTTTTTGTAGTAGGAAAGCGGTCACGCCGAACATGGCTGCGATGGCCAAGGCGCTGAAGGCGAAGTAACGCGCTACTAACATCCAGCCATGCCAGACGTCGACTTTGGCCCAATCGTTTTCCAGCGGTACCCAGAACGAAGTCATCAGCGGGCTGCCGATGCCAATCCACTGCAACGTCTCCATGACGCGCGAGTTATCGCCACTGACATTCGTGGCCAAATACCAAGCGGCCACAGGCAGAAAGTAGACGCCAATCAGCACGGCGTAAGACATCAGCATGGCTACCGAAGTTCGTTTGCAGAGTGCCGAACATAACATGGCACTTACGGAATTGAATACAGCCGCCACAAACACGATGATGAAGAACGTCAGAATCGACATCCAAATCGCGTAGTAAAAGGGTAACGCCAATACGAAAGCCAGCACGACCGGCCACATCAAGAACATCGTCAAGACATAACTGACGCGAAACCCGGCCAGCAATTTCCCCCACATGATTTGACTGGGTGCCAAGACTGTCGTGAGCAATAATTCAAACGTTTGTCGTTCGCGTTCGCTAGTGAGCGAACCGGCTGAAAACACCGGAGCAACCAGGATGTTAAACAGCAACACATAACAAATGTACCAGGGCACCAGTTCGGGCGGCTGGTCAGGATTAAATGAGAATAACGTCACAGCCATCAGCGGAATGGCCAGGAGCATACTGATCTGAATGACCAGTCGCAACATGAGCGTACCTTGGCTGAACAGTTCGGCGTGGATCTCTTTGTCGTAGACCGGGTTGGCGTTGTCGTGCATGAGCGTCGTACGACGCGGCGGCGCGAACAGGCGATCTGGAAATTGATCGCGCTGAATCACCATGCCAATCGCTTCCTTGGATTCTTGCTCCAAGTCGATCACGTCTTTACCTTCGCTGCCCACGTCGGGTGGATACAACAATCGATGCGCGGTCCAGCGACATAACAAGCCGCTTATGACTAAGAAGATCGGCGGCAAGATGAAGGCCGAAATCGTCAACCGCAAATCGCCTTGGGTGCTAAAGCCTCTCCAGAACAAAACGCCAATCATGACTAGCGGAAGAATTGCCAGGTACGAAACTACCAGCGAACTAGCTGTGCGTCTGAAGCCTCCACTACAGGCCAAGCCAATCGAACCGAACAGCACGACCGAGGCCATCAACCATAGATAGGCGGCCAACACTTCGTAGATACTGACGCCACCCAAGGGCAAAGCCAACATAACAATCGGCAGCGAGGCTACGATCAATACCGCCAGGTGAGTCAGCGAAGCCACCATCTTGCCAATGACAATGGCCCACGGATGCAAGGGGCTGGCCAACAACATCTCATAAGTCTTGCGTTCCTTCTCACCACTAATGGCTCCTGCAGCAAATGTAGGTGCCATCAGCGAAGCAATAATGTATTGCCCTAGAAAGAAGAAATCGACCAATTGCACCGCGGCCGATTGATCACTAGTCAAATCCACACGTTGGCCACTGGGATAAGCCGCCAAGAGGACTGCAGAGAGAGCCACTTGATAGATCAACATTAACCAAAATGATCGACTGGCTCGGAGGTTAGTTAGCAGCTCGCGTTGCAGGACGGGATTCTCAACGAGCAACATAGACAATGTTATTCAAGATAAAGGATAGTCTCCTTTCGCTCCGCGAAAGGCACTAGGGGCACATTCTACGAATCATGAGCTTAACAGAATCGTACGGCAAATTGTACTCGGGAGGGTACAGTCGATCGCCAGCTAGTTTGAGCCAGAGTCTCCTTTTGCTCCGCAAAAGGAACCCTTTCGCGGAGCGAAAGGAGACACTGGGGCTACGAGCTCTCCAATTTTTGCGTTTGCATAGGCAGAGTGACGATGACCGAGGTGCCGACTCCAGGCTGGCTTTCGACGGCAATAGTGCCACCGTGAGCTTCGGTGATCGCGCGACAGATACTCAATCCCAATCCGGTTCCACGGGTGGGCGTGTCGCGTCGCCGGGACTTGTCTCCACGATAAAAACGTTCGAACAAACGTTTCTGTTCATTCTCCGCTATACCCACGCCGGTGTCGCGGACGATCAAGCGTTGACCTTGACCGGTAGCCTGCAGACTGACAGTGACCGTTCCTTGTCCGGGTATAAACTTGATCGCGTTGTCGATGAGGTTATTCAGCAGTTGACGCAGATGCAAACGGCTGCCATCAACAATGATTCCTTCTGCGATATCGGTCTGAAGCTGGACGTCGCGACTCTCGGCCACTGCGCCAAACATATCGCAAGCTTCGCTGGTGATCTTGGAAAAGTCCACCGTCTCCCCGCGACTGTCATAGTGTGCCGATTCAGTTTCTGAGAGCAACAGTAGTTGGTTGACCAGCAGTTCCAAGTTGCCGCATTCCGATACGATCGACTCGAGCACTTCGCAGTATTGCTCGGGTGACCGCACCGAACTTAGCGCCAGTTCGGCCGAGGTACGCAGGGCGGCCAACGGTGTGCGCAGTTCATGCGCGGAGTTGGCCAAGAGGTCTTGGCGCTTGACGAGGTATTCCGCGATACGGTCGAGCAAGCGATTGAAAGCGCGCGACAACTGATCGATTTCGTCTTCGGTGTTACTGATCGGCAATCGTTCGTCCATCTGCTGTGGACGCAGGCGATCCGATGTACGAATCATGGCTTGCAGCGGACGCGTCGCTCGCAAGGCCAACCAATAACCGCCCATCGGTGCCACCACAATCGCAGCCAGAATATTCAGCAACATCATGCGGTCAGTAGTATCGGCCGAATGTTGGATCGATCGAATAGAGGCTCCAATCCTGACGCGCACGGGACCGCCTCGCGCGTTCTTGACTGTCCGCTCCATCACTCGAAATTGATCGACCGTCGTAGGCACACCGTCGGACAAGCGAAATCCATCAAACTCGGCAGGCACTTTTACTGACGTCCAGTCGGGCACATTAAATGTTTGCCAGATGATGCGCGGTCCTGTCTCTTTAAGTTCCGTGCTGCCGCTGGTGTCGACTTGAAGAACTGCTTCGTCCGTGGCTGGATCGCCGATGCTTTGGCTACTCATCAGCGTGACATTGATGGCCGGTCGTTGAGCGGCGGGGGCGGGACTGGGCTGGTCGTCAGCGATTGGGCTAGTCGGCGGGCTAGTCGCAGGCGTGATGGAATCGGCGGCAGGCTCAACGGCCGCTTCAACAGGTGAGTCTTCGGACGGTTGATTGGCTGGGGGCGAGTCGGTGTGGGGCGAGGCCGGCTCGGACTCTGAGGGCGGTCGATTTCTGGCTCGTCGACTGCGGCGGCTCTCATCGCGTCGTTGTTGTTCTTCGCGCCAGCGAGCCATCTCTTCGCGACGCCGCTGGTCTTGACTTGCCTTTTCGGCCTGCCGCTCTTCGGGGGTGCGCATGTCGGCTAGCTGCAAGAACCAGGAGCGTTGTTTGTGGCCGCGGGCTTTGCGATCCATACCGGCGTGAAAGAATGGGTTATCCGCTTCGAAGACATTGACCAGGGCAATTGATATCTCGCCGAAATCGTCCTGCAGATCGTCGTCAAGTTCGCTCAGCAGGGTATAGCGGACGCCCTCGCGCAGGCCCCATAAAACACCCAACGAAGCGATGAACATGATCACGGCATTCCAGACCATGAGTCGAAATCGTAGGGACCGCACAGCGCTCTTAAGTTGAGCGAAGAACATAACCGCTGCCTCGGACAGTATGGATCATCTGGGGTTCATCCCCCTTATTGATCTTACTCCGTAGCCGGTTAATGTGCACCTCGATTACGTTGGTGACGCCTTCCCAATCGGCTTCCCACAGATGTTCGCACAGCATGCGGCGGGTAACCACCTGGTCGCTGTTGCGCATTAGGTACTCGAGCAGACGGAACTCGGTGGGGGTCAATTCGATGTCCCGCCCCTCGCGTTCGACTTTGCGCGTGGTCAATTCCATGTGCAAATCAGCCACTCGCAGTGCCGTGGTCGTCCCGCGGGAAGCTCGCCGACGAATGGCGTCCAGGCGAGCTGATAATTCAGCAAACGCGAAGGGTTTGACCAGGTAATCGTCGGCTCCGGCGTTTAAACCGGTGACGCGATCATCGATAGAACCCATGGCTGTTAAAATGAGCACAGGCACATCGTTTTGTTCATTTCGCAGCTTTCGCAGCAAATCTAGCCCCGGCATGTCGGGCAGCATAAGATCAAGCACGATCGCATCAAAACGTTCCTGGGAAGCTTGTTGCAAGCCTTTCAGTCCATTGTCACTCCACTGGCAACGATCGCCCTGATCGGATAACCCTTGGGAAATCGCCCGCCCCAATACCGGATCATCCTCGATGACTAATACTCTCACTGGCTTGCCTTTCGTCCCATCATCAACTTGATATTGCCGGCTATCGACTGGCCCCCCTGAGCCAATATCAGAGTAGTACAAACCCCCATCACCTTACAAAGTACCGCTCTAACATGTTAAAAGCTGACAAATTTTACATTTGTCTCCTTTCGCTCCGCGAAAGGCAGTCTGCTCCGCGAATAACCGTCTCCGCAAATAACCGTCTCCGCGAACCGTAGCTGCCTTTTGCGGAGCAAAAGGAGACATGATACTGGTCGTCATCGCGAGCCCAACGACAAATTACAATCTTGCAATAATCATGCCCTCAGCCTGTTTTGTTTCTGATCTACATTTGCTTAGTCCGCGCAGCATGGCCTTGCGTTGCATGCCGGCTATACAAACGGCCTGCCGCGACAGCCAATTAATTGTGCTGGGTGGCGATATCTTTGATTTTCGTTGGGCTACCCTGGGCGGTCACCATGAGACAATGCAGGCGGTGGAAAACTGGTTGGTCAAGCTGGCTGATGACCATCCGCAGGCGACCATCGTTTACATCATGGGCAATCATGATTCACATCCCGACCTGGAGATGTTGCTGGAGAGGCTGAGCCAACAGCATGCTCATTTTCAGTGGCGGAGTGACTATTACCAAGTGGCCGATTGTTTCTTCTGCCACGGCGATGTACTGGATGCCGGCAGCCAAAGGCAGTTAGGCCACTATCGCAAGAAGTTTCAGCATGAGCGCCAGGCCAGCCGCACAGCTCATCGCATTTACGACGCAGCGGTTGCCATGCGACTGCATCGTACGATTCCAAAGTTGTTCCATCGACCGCGGGCTACTTGCCAACGACTGAATGAACTGATGTCGATCGATGCCTATGCGACCGCATCTACCGAGACACAGAACCAACTGGCTCGAGTGCGACGCGTTTTCTTTGGCCACACGCACGTTCCCATCTATGAACTGCCCATTGGTCACATCCATTATTTCAATCCCGGGGCTGCACTCCGCCACATGAACTTTGCGCCAATCACTTTCGACATTGAGTAGAGACTTATGCCAACACCTGACGGCAACGACTGTTACTCAGCCGGAGAGCGAGGCTGGATGGAATATGGCCAGCAAGTGCGTGGCTGGTGGTTGGCACCCAGCCTGCGGATGCTCACGCGTCTGAGTATTACGCCCGATATGCTGACGGTGTTATCAGGTTTATGCGGTGTGGCCTTTGCGCCCTTGTGGCTCATGGATCAAGCCTGGTTAGCCTTGGGAATGCTAGTCCTGCATGTGCTGCTCGATGGCTTGGATGGACCGCTGGCGCGACATCAGAATGTCGCTTCGCCACGCGGCAGTTTCACCGATACCTTTACCGATCAAATTGTAGTCACAGCTGTCACCGTTGCTTGGATGGTCAAACAAGCCACGCCTTGGGTGATTATGTTCGGCGCTAGCTATATATTCCTGTACACACTGGTAGTGGCGCTAGCGATGGTGCGCAATGCGATGGCA
Organism: Rania fehmarnensis; assembly: GCF_056494185.1. Taxonomy (NCBI): domain Bacteria; kingdom Pseudomonadati; phylum Planctomycetota; class Planctomycetia; order Pirellulales; family Pirellulaceae; genus Rania; species Rania fehmarnensis. The sequence goes on along the minus strand of NZ_CM151398.1, from coordinate 341,090 downwards.
GTACCCTATTCGTGGTTGGTGCGCCCAAGATTCTTCGTGTTTGCGGCTTTGGTCTTTGAATGCTTGGGCTTGCCTCTGGTCATGTTGGTGACCATGCCCGTGTGCTGCGGGCTGTTGGCGGTGAAAGCCGTCACTGGCTTTGTGATTGTGCGAGCCAATTTAAAGTCTTGAGCTTTAATCAGTCAGGCTTCGCGCCAAACGCATTCCGACCATCGGCAGTCGTTCGCAAGGTGAGGCCGACTTGCTCACATCGCTCCCTAGTTCCTCAGCTGTGCAATCAAAGGACCCGCCGCGATGGATGCGCGGTACGCGATCATCGAGCGTCAACGAATCGCCCAGGCCGTCGGAGACTTCCATGGTCCATTCGCTGGCGTTGCCTAGAGTATCAAACAAACCAAGTGGATTGGGACGCGTGTATCCGACCGGTTGAGTTTGTCCTTTGGAGAGCGGATGCAAGCAAGCGTACTTGAAAATGGATAGTTCGCTGTCACCGAAAAAGTATTTCGTAGTCGAGCCAGCCCGACAGGCAAGCAGCCATTCGTCCCGAGTTGGCAAGCGATAGCCGCTGAGCTGGAGAAAATTCGGTTTAACTTGCATGCCATGTGCGAACTGGCCTTCGGCGTTCGGAATATAAACTTCGTCTAGACCTTCCTGTCGGCTAAGCCAATTGCACAAGGCGGCGCAGTCGTACCAGGTCACATCGACTACGGGTTGTGCGAGCAGTTCCGCTGCGTTGCTGAGGGCAGGATTGACCGGCGCGCCCGGCCAGTGGTATCCCGAAGCTTTAACGAACGCTTCAAACTGCTGGCAGGATACTTCGTGGCTGGCAATTGCAAAGCAATAGGGCACAGCCTCAGTGGCTTCCAGATGCACCAACATTTCGCCGACCGAATTCAATGACCAGTTTCTGTCGGCCGCTGTCGCAGGCTTTCGCACCACCAGGGGCAACGGTGTATGCGTGGTATGCAAGACGTATTCCGCTACTGCGCGTACGCCCGAGTCGACGTCGCATTGGTACAGCTGGCTGGCGCCATCTAACAATTCGTCTAGATCCTTGTGAGGCGTGTGGCTCATGTCAGACTTGGCCAATCCCATCAACAAGTAGCGTCGCTGGACTAATTCCTGGTCATACAAACGCTGGTGAAAGTCAGCGGGTTTGGCGGTAGCCGGTCGCAACCAACCTGAGTCGCTCAAATGCTGTTGCACTAGCGTACCGGTTAGCGGCCCAAAACCCAGGATGCTCAATTGAACATTCAAATGCGTGGGATCTTCGGCGTATTCCCATAACTTCCAATATTCATCCGCATAACCTAACATCATCAGTCCAATGCCGGCCAGGTGCCGCTGTTGCAACTTGCTGAGCCATTGTTCGCTTTGTTTATCGACCTGGCGTTTGATCACCGCACGCAGGTACTCCCTGGTCGTTTCATCATCCTTCAATCGTTCAACGATCGAGGTAAAGATCCAAGGCGGGCCGCTTAACATCAGGTCAAGGGATTGGATGGTGTCGTCTTTGACCAACAAATCCCAAATCGTATAGATCTTGGCGCGTTGATCGCCAGCAAAAGCGGGAGTCGCATCACCCAACCCTAGTTCCAATGCCGCTATGAGATGCGTCCGAATGTTCTGCAAGAGACGCATGCGAGTTGGCAAGCCATTCAAGTCTTCGACTACCAATGACATCACCAAGTTCAACTGGATGTCGTGGCTGGACCAGTGCGGATCGGTTGGATAGCAGTTGGCCAAGAAGCTTATGGCGTTCAGCTTGCGCACCAATTTGGCGGTTGGCCGCATCGAGATTACACCCCACAGCTTGGCTTGCAATTGGTCGGCAAACGGCTTTAGAGCATCGATCATTATCTCGGCTTGCTGAGCTTCGCTGTCGAGCATGATTTCGGTCAGCTCTGGAAGTAGTTCGGGCACTTCGCCGACCAAGGCCAGCTTGGCTCTGAGACTACGTTGCTGGGAATCCGAATACACTTCACGATCGAGCTGACTCCGCAGCTGACCAACATGCGGCATGAGTTTTTGCAAGGCTCGATCCACGTTGGGCGGCGTGGTCGTCAGCAACTCCTCGAGCAAGTTCATGCGCACATAGTGCTGATAAGTTGTGGAAGCCCATAGTCCGCTCAGAATAGCGCACAAGCCAATCACAGCCATCCAGGCCAGCGTCGGCCGACGAATCTGAATCGGCACTTTCGCAGGCGAACATGTTAACTCCGGTTGGCTCTCCGCCCCGCCGGCTGGCTCGAGCTTGGGAATCTCTAAGGTCTGCAAGTAATCGCGCAGCTCAGCGGCCATTTCCGCAGCGCTGCTGTAACGCTTGTCGACATCAATGTAAGTCGCCCGCAAGCAAATATTGCGCAGCGGTTTCGGGACGTCGACTCTTTTCAGGTCGACATCGTCATGCAGCGTCACCATGGAACTGCTGAATTCGACTTGGGTATCCCCAGAGTTGCCGGGCGCCAAACGCGCATGCACATCCGAGACATTGGATTCTGTATCGTGCAGAGGCGAACTGAAACCGGTCAGCAGCTCCCAGAGCATCTTGCCCAAACTATAGATGTCGCTGCGATGGTCGATATGCTCATTGTGCGCGCTCAACTGTTCAGGGCTCATGTAAGCCGGTGTGCCAGCCCGCGGATAGTGACGCGATCCGCCCACAGCCCGCCAGGCTAAACCAAAGTCAGTCAAATAGACCTGACCGCTAGAGTCGATCAAAATGTTCTGAGGTTTAAGGTCGCGATGAATGACACCGTGTTGATGCGCGTAGTGGAGTGCATCGGCAATATCGATGATCTGGCGAACAATCAGCGGTATGTCGCAGCTGGTAAGCTTGCGGCCTGGCTGCGCCAGGGTGCGACCTTCGATCAGCTTGCTGACCAAGAACAGCGGTTGTTGTTCGGTACTGCCAATGTCATAGATGGGGGCGATGCCTGGATGATCCAAAGCGGCCACCGTTTGGGCTTCAGCCAAGAGCAGTTCCAGTTGAGTCGCCGCTTGGATGACGCTGGAGTGAGGAATCTTGAGAGCGACGTTGCGTTTGAGCTTTTCATCGAATGCCAGGTAGACGCGTCCGAAACCGCCTTGTCCCAGCATCTGCACCAAACGATAACGGCCGATGGCCTGCGGAATATCATCGTTGGCGGCCGCAGCCGCTTTGGCTGCGCCGGGCCGTTGACGCCAAAGTTGATGAGCGACCGCAGGGCCGCTGCCCTCCCCTTCTGCGTCACCCGGCTCACGCAATTGAAGCCATTCGGGATCGGCGCCAGAATCGAAGATCTCAGCTAATAGCCGCTGACAAACTTCGCATTTGGCTAAATGCAATTCGCAGACGGTCGCTTGGCGCAGTCCCAGTTTGCCACTGGTATAGCTTTCCAGCTCTACTCGACGCCAGCAACGATTGGCCAGCTCGTCAATCGGCATTCGCACTACCCCAAGGTAACCCACGGATTCCAAGTGAGTGCGATTATAGTTGACTAGTGAATATTAGCCACCAGCCGCCAACCACCTTACATTCGCCCGGGATAACGCAAAGGGCTGACGGACTGGCGGCGTGAATCGGTATCTGAACCCTACGTCAAAAAGCCAGTGAGTTCAAATTTGAATTTCAAATTTCCAATCGCCCACTGACTCATTACAATGGCTCGCAGTGCAGAATGTTTATCCAAACTTGAGATCAATTCCATGAATGAAACAGCGCCGGCGAAACGTTCCAATCACCGTTTGATGTACTTGCTGTGTATCGGCTTGGGGATCGGCATCGGCTGGTTTGTTGCCAAAGCCCCCGAGATCATCCAGGGCAAGCCACCCGAAGTCTTACCGACCAACGATCCGGTTGATAATAAATCTGGCCTGGCCGCACCCATCAGTCCGTTCTAGTTGATAGCGATGGCCGCCAAGAGTGCGGCTCATTGCCAAAGACACCCCGGGCTGTCGTAACGACCCGCCGAATTAGTCAAGTCAAAGCAGCGCCGGCGGGACAGCCAGAGGAACGGTTTGTGGAAAACCGTGAGGAATTTTCCTTGCAAACAAGGCCCCGAAGGTAATAATTGCAAGACCTGGACATGAGGGGCCCACATGCCTAAACAGCATGTGAGCAGTCTGGGTCGGTCGCCGGCTGCTGCTTTCACGGGCGTTTCAGTAGCGCACGGCGACCATCTTCGTACTCATAAATTTTCCGAAGTTTATTGCCTCGCTTCGTTTCTGCCCCGCAAACCCTCTGCCTGCTTTGCGCAAAACGCCCAATCTCTTCTCTTGGCTGCCATCTCTCGCCTGCGATCTTTACCCGAGACGGGTAAGTAAAAAAGTGTTGCACGCCGAATCCACCGCAAGGATCGGGCGTGCAACATGAGCCTGAGGGGCTTTTCACTGTTGCGCAAGATAAGCGTTCCGCCATTTTCAATCAATGGAAATAACGCTCAAGCCCGGCACCAAAACTCCCCGTAGCCGAAGTCGCCAGAGTTTGGATGAACTACCATAATCTCTTCTGGGTGGCACCAAAATATCTTCCAATCTCCCCCGTAGCCGAAGTCGCCAGACTTTGGATGAACTACCATAATCTTTTCCAATCTCTGGCGAGATCGGCTACACCAGACACCAATAATCTCTTCCAATCTCCCCCGTAGCCGAAGTCGCCAGACTTTGGATGAACTACCATAATCTCTTCCAATCTCTGGCGAGATCGGCTACACCAGACTCCTCCAATCTCTGGCGAGGTCGGCTACGAGAAACCCATGCCACCGAAGCGAAAATCTGATTCCACCGACACGCTGATTGAGCAACTGCGTGAGTACGAAGTGCTGAAGGTGTTAGGCAAAGGTGGAATGGGTATTGTCTATCTGGTCAGGCACTCACTGACCAAACGCATCGAAGTACTCAAAGTCTTGCGCCCCTCGCTGGCCTCACGGACCAAGCTCAAAGAGCGGTTTCTAAGAGAAGTACAAGTCGCTGCTAAGTTGGATCATCCCCATGTCGTAAAAACACTTACGGCCATTCAGACGGATAAGGTCGTTGGCTTGGTAATGGAGTATGTGGACGGCCAAGACCTCGACTCATGGGTGCGCCACTCTGGACCACTGCCAGTCTGGATAGCGACCACAGTCATTCGCCAAGCGGCTCTGGGTCTGCATCACGCCCACCAGCATGGACTGATCCATCGCGACATCAAGCCGTCGAACATTCTCATTTCCCAAACGAGCGACAGTCCGATTGCCAAGCTTTCGGACTTCGGGCTCTCCAAACTCGACGACGAAGCGCCCACCAACAATCTGACTATGGACGGTCGCTTTTTGGGCACGCCCGATTTCATGGCTCCGGAACAATGTCTGGATGCAGCTAGTGCCACGGTGGCTGCGGATATTTATGGTTTGGGTTGCACCCTGTATTACGCGCTAGTTGGTCGGCCTCCTTACGCGGGCGCCAACGCGATGGCCGTCTTGAACATGCACATCAACGCACCCATTCCCCATGCAGCAGCGCTGAGACCTGACTTGCCCGAGGGACTGAGCAACATCTTGCTCACGATGTTGCAAAAAGACCCGCGCACACGTTGCGGGAGCGCTGCCGATGTGGCTCAAGCTCTCCTACCCTATACTGGTCACAGTCAACCATCACTGACCAACACTTCGAACACAACAACTAGTAGCCACACGACCGATAACCATACAACTAGCGACAGTGTGGTCGTGGCCCCAGTCTCGCTGGCATCCAATTCACAGGCGGAATCAGACACGGGCAACCAGTGGAATTCGGCGCTAGTATCAAACAGACCACTTCGCAAACGCCCAACCCAAAAGTCCAAGCCCATTTGGCCAGTGCTGCTGCAAGTGGCCATGCCCATTGGCTTTTTGTTCGCGGCGATCTACCTGATTCGCCCATGGTTGGGTTCGACCGATGGCACGCTAAGGATTCTGAATTTACCGGTGGGTCATACCGTCTTGATCGACGGCACGATTCAGATTGCCGCTGCTCCCGATCGCCCCTTCACGGAAATCCGCTTGCCTGCCGGTGAGCATAAAATACTAGTCTCCGACGGCGCTGGAATCCATTTGAATCGAACCGTAGATATCAAAGCCAATGGTTCGCTAGAGCTGAGCCTGGCGAAAAATGGCCAGTCTCAGAGCTCACCACCTACTCCACCTCCCAAACCACCTAAAATCCCACCGAACCCCAAGCGTAGCAATCAAGCAATTGACAGAGCTCCGGAAGTGGTCGAGGCTCGCCAGCCCGAGCTTCCAATGCCACTCGTCGAACCTCAACCTATTCCCAAGGACTCCAACGCTTCAGCCACTAACAGCCCGACTCGCACTCCCGTAACCATTCCCAAAACAAGCTTGGAACATCCAGCCTTCACCATTGAATTGGAGCGTCAGCTCTCGGGTCTTAGCTGGCGGCCATCGGGACTTACTCTGCTACCTCGCGGTTTGACCAGTGAAGGCAACGAAATCGTGGTGGCGACTGGCTCTCAGCCTAAAGCCTGGGATGCCAAGACTGGCTTTCCGCAAGAGTTCTCCACACCCTTTACATTGTCTGGCTTGACAATCGCCAGCAACGAAAAGTCGGTTTTGTACTTTGACGATTACAAGTGCGAAGTCTGGGTCTTTCGCAAACCTCAACCCACCAAGTGGTTTTGGACTCCCCAAAATCTCGACGTCAAACGTGTCTTTGCAATCTCATCGGATTCGAAATACCTGGCATGCGTTGATCACAACGAGTCCTTTATACGCTGGGAGCTATCGTCGAAGAAAGCCGCTGAAACCGTAACGGCCCGGCATCCACTTTCGAGTGCCAAAGTTGTTAGCGTCCAGCTGACCGGAAAACTGGACAAGGTACTAACGGTCGGTAACGATGATACCATCACTTGCTGGAATACCGCCGATGGACAAGAACTGGGCCTGGTACGCGGGGCCGAGGCTACTGCCAACCAGCGCATTGTCGATCTGCATGTTAATAGCGCTGCTCGGCGCACCTTTGTTGTCCGCGCAGAGGGATCGGTAGAAGCCAGAACGATACCCAAGTTAGAATTGGAATCTAAATTCGAAGTTGCGACCGACGAGGTTGTCTCTTCAGCCCTGGGCGGACAAACTCTGGCCGTCGTTTCCACTGCGCACGTTGTCCGTCTATTCGATGTCAACGACGAACTGGCCATCGGCCAAATCGAACCGCCCGACGATGTATCGGTTACTTGCCTGACGGTTTCGGCTGACGGCAAGAGCATTGCGATCGGATATTCCAATGGCCAGGTCCAATTTGTGCGACTGCGCCGAGTTCAGATGCAGCCTGCCAAACCCTCGAGTGCCGGGACCGATATTTCTGAAGCTTCGACCACGAAGTAATACCATGGACAACAATTTTTCTGATGTCGACCGAGTCCTCCAAGATTCGCAAGGGCGCGCGATACCGCCGGCGGATCCAGGTGCATTGAAAAAGACGCACAAGTATCGCCCCAGCCATCGGCCCTCGATGGCCATACTGCAAGTGTTTGACGACGGCAGTGACACGTGTGAAACCATTCGCCTTCGCAATGCCTCCACCACCATCGGTCGCTTCGACTGTGATGTGTGCATTCCCCACGACTGCTTGATCTCATCAAAACATCTAATCGTTGAACGCCAAGAATGCGGAAGTGGACATCAGTGGCACATCCGCGATGTGTCGATCAACGGCATGGGTTTATTTGTCCGCGTCCGACGTGCGCGACTTCGACATCGCTCGGAGTTCTTGGTCGGCGCCCAGCGCCTGCGCTTTAGCTGCGCCAGTTCCACCACCTTTGATGCACAACAAAAACTCTCGACGCGACTTGACCGCGGCAGTTTGCCGGGCGATCAGTCGCAGGCCGATGGAATTGCTTGCTCTTCAATTGAGATCCTCTCCCAGTCGAAATTGCCGACGCTGTGGCTGTTGGGAAGTGAATATTGGATTGGAAGAGCGCCCGACTGCGCGCTGTCGATTCCTGAGGACCGCTTTCTTGCCCCGCAGCATGTCAAGCTCTTAAAGCAAAGCAACGGCGACTGGCATGCGGTAACCGATCGCGTGCCCAATGGCATGTGGATACGCGTGCCCACTATCCACGTCAAAAGTAGCTGCACCTTCCAGATCGGCGAACAGCGTCTGAGACTGACCATACTTTAAATGCAACAGGAGTTCGTTAACCAGCTTATGTTTAAGCCCCAACCTGCGCCGTGCGCTGTGCTGTTTGCCAAAGACTTGTTGCTACTGGCCACGTTTTACAGAATGACCTTTGACATGCAAGAAATCCACCAAGACAACGCTCACGTTGTCTTGGAATTGTCGGGGTTCCAACTGATCATTCATGCCATTCCACCTCATGTAGCTGCGGAGATTAACATCACCGTACCACCAGAGGTGCGCGAGGATAGTCCGCTCAAACTTTGCCTGCCTGTCCAGTCGATCGAAGTGGCACGCCAGCAGGCAATGGCTGGCGGTGGAACAATTTTTCCTCCCGAGCGCCAGTGGAGCTCAGGCGATTTCTGTGCTTGCGACGGCTACGATTGCGAAGGCAACGTTCTGCAAGCTCGCCAAGCCGTATGACGTCGATGTTTCGACGAGTGGGCGCGACCTGAGCACGTGGATCGCTTTGGTATCAAAATGCTGCCTGGAATGCTTTCCCGCGGTTTGATGTTGCAAACATCGGTGGGATATTGATTAAAAGTTGCTTTGTGTTTGTCGATGCGCAGGGTTGGCATTCGACTGACTGACAAAGTAACTCATCTCAATGGAGCAGCGCAATGACCAAGCCAGCCAAGAACACTATTTGTCTGTGGTACGACCGCGACGCTGAAGAGGCGGCGCGGTTTTATGCACAGACTTTTCCCAATTCATCGATCGACGCGATTCATCACGCTCCTGGAGATTTTCCAGACGGCCAACAGGGGCAAGTGTTGACGGTCGAGTTCACAGTGCTGGGGATTCCCTGCCTGGGTCTCAACGGCGGGCCGACGTTCAAGCACAGCGAAGCGTTCTCGTTTCAGGTCGCAACCGAGGACCAGGCGGAAACCGATCGTTACTGGAACGCAATCGTCGGTAACGGTGGCCAAGAGAGTCAATGCGGTTGGTGCCGCGACAAATGGGGAGTGTCCTGGCAAATCACGCCGATTGTGCTCACCAAAGCCTATACCCATGCCGACCGCGAAGTCGCCAAACGCGCTTTCGATGCAATGATGACGATGACCAAAATCGACGTCGCCGCCATCGAAGCAGCCGTTCGCGGTTGAGCTGTAAGCGTCAGTTAGCCTCACGTTGCGGCAAGTCGAACGAAGCACGTGGATACGTCCACGTGCTTAGGAAGCGGGCAGCCGCCGGTTGACGTGTTGGATCAGGTTCCAGCCATGGTGGACCATTAGCAACATACCTGCCAGCACTCCTACGCCAGCATTTGATTTGAGGTGACTGCCAGATTGAATGGCCAGGCCGAGCAACATGCTTGATACGCCACACACCAGTACTCCCAGCCAGAAACCGCGGCGGTGGTGCTGCCATTGGGATGGGCGAGGATTTAGCACTAACTCTAGTACGGCCGTGATCAGGACAACTACTCCAGGCACAAGCAGCGGCGCAAACCACCATGGATTCTCAACATCCAAGCGCAGCCAGCCGGTAAGTAGCCAAGGAACCCCGATCAGTCCCAGCAGGCTCATGAAGATAGCTGCCATCACACTGGTTTCGCAGAATGTCCAGAGCCCCAGTCCGATGGCCATCAGATAGAACACAAATAGCACCGAGTGGCATTGGTAGAAGGTCGACAATGTTGCTAGTGCGCTTTCGTTGAGAAATGCCAGCTTCTTGTCCCATGGAAGTTCCAAGTACGCGTACTCCGCTGGCAGTCCGGGTTCTAGACGCAGCGAAATATAGCGATTGAGCGGAAAGAACCATGTGGTCGTTGACGGAATTGTCTGATTGGCCCATTGCTGAATCAGTGAAGCTTGCTCGGATGGTGGTAAGTCCTCGCGCAGAACGATGGGTTCAAATATCTTGGGCGCGGTGACGTAGCTGTAACTCAGAAACGATAGCCCCACCAGCGCGCCCACAACATAGAGCGTCGTGGCGGCTTTGACAGCCAGTCGCAGCAGACTGCCTGGCTGACTGGCGTGGGTGCTCGATTGCGCCGATGCGGGCGCTGGTAATGCGCAGGATGCTGGTGATGCTACCTTCGCTGGCGCTTGCGTCGGCAGGGTTGTCGCGTTTGTTCGTTGGAACTGGTCAATGACCTGGTGGGCCACTTCTCTGTCTGCCCCGGTCTGCCGCATGAATCCCCGAACCGCTTTATCATGAGCCAAAGCGATGGCGCGTTCATTGACTTCGTATTGAGCTGCCGGCAACTCTGGATCAGCCAGTATCGATCGCTCTATGGCTGATGGATCCAGAGTGTGATCGACTTGCTCGGCGATGCGTAACGTGGCCCTGATAGCATCACTTGGCGACATCAGGTGATAGACGCACAAGCTGGCCGCGGCGCTGGTATATTCGTGCGACTCGAGAAAGGTCAAGAACGCGACCAGAGCCTCGTTATCCGCTGATGGCAGACCAGATTGTAGAGCAGCCACCAAGTTCTTAGATTCCAGAAGCGGAGCACAAGCGACTTCGTGGTAGTAGCGAATCGCTTCAACCGGCTTCCCTGCGCTCAAGAGCTGTTGGATTCGAGCGTACACCCTCTCAAGCAATTGGCACGTTTGATTTGTCATTTTTCAGCTTGAAGCCCTATTGGCCAAAGATGTCAACGAGCGATATTTGCATCTTTCCGCCCCGCAGAATGCCTTTCTCCCAACGCGGTTGGCCCCCTTGGGCGATGAACATCGCACTGCCAACTGGTAGTCTGCGACCAGGTGAATTCTTTCATTGTCGGTGACAAAAATGTTTCACAATTTGCGTATCGTTCGCAGACTTGCCCCGCTGTCAACTACTTTACGCATCAGCTAACTTGTCGTCCGCGGGTTTCGTTGACGGCCACGAACCTATCGACCAAATTTCGCAAGATCGTATCGAGGGCAAAGCTTAGGATTTGGCCTAAGGCTTGGCAGAACCTTCGCGCGACATGCGGAACGGAATTGCTGATTGCGGGATTCACGCAGAAAGAGGTAAGTGAGTGGTTGGGTAACTCGGAAGCGGTATTGCACGAGCACTACGCCATGGCAACTCGCGAGTCATTTAAACGCGCAGCCGGAGTATCGGAGAATCTCGGGCAGTTTCTCGGGCAGAACGACCCAAATTCGGGCAGTTTGAGGCAGTCCAAGGCAGGGACCAACAAAGAAAGGCGAGGAACCCAAGCGGTCGAAACCCTTACAAAACCCAACGTTTTTCCTAATCTGTCGCCTGCTGGCATCGCCAGTCTACTGCTGACAAAATTGTGTCAAATAGGCCCGGAGGGACTCGAACCCCCGACCAAGGGATTATGAGTCCCCTGCTCTAACCGACTGAGCTACAGGCCCTTGGTTGAAGTGCCTCTAATATAGCCGCGATTGGACTTGATTAAAGGGCCGTCCGGGAGCCATTCAGGGACCGTCCTGGGGCCATTGGAGGGCTGATATCGCCGGGTTGCAGTCAAAAGGCTGGCCAGGCACGGAAACTATCGAAATTCAAAGGACTTCGGGTGGCACTGGCAATGCGCAGCATAGCCAGTGCCTGGATCGAAGTGGTGCAGTTAGCCGGGCCGCGTTACTGGTCTAGTGGAAGCGAAGTTTTGGACACTGCCTGCCAGGGTGCTGCCTGTGACGGGTTGGTTCGTTGGTCAATGAGCCATCTCAGGACGCTTTGAAACTTCGGTTTCATTGGCCCTGTCAAATGCAGCCCTAATATCAATCGCTTCGTTTTGAGCACTGGCTAGGCTGCGCATTGCCAGTGCCACCCAAAACCCATAGGCCAACCCGAATACTTTATATATAAAGTAATTTATCTGCGTGCATGCCTCAGGCCCCCTATCGAAACGCCGGCTGCCGGCTTATGGTGAACTGCTCTGCCGTGCAGTAGGTTTCGGTGCGTCAGGCTCTGAAGAGGGAATTGGCTGGGCATGATTCGGATGCAATTGGAGTTGGCGCTGAGCTACCATGTAGCTGAGCCGGGATGCGATTTCGTCTTTAATCTGCATGCCGCCAGAACTTCGCGACAACGCGTCGTAGCGGAGAAGTTTTCCATCAGCCAGGCAGCTCCCAGCGAAGTTTTCCAGCAAGCGTCAACCGGCAATAGATACGCTCGACTGCGCTCCGCCGCCGGACCGCTAACCGTGCAGTACGCGGCCACAATAGAGATGCAGCATTATATGGCTGCGCCGGAAAGCATCGGTGAAGTGCCGGTCGCCAAACTGCCAGTATCGGTGCTCCATTACTTGTATCCCAGCCGCTACTGCCAGTCCGATCGGCTATCGAAATTGGCTATCCGCGAATTCGGCAGCATGTGGCAAGGCTATGGACGGGTGCAAGCAATTCGCGACTGGGTCCAGCATCATATCACTTTCACTTCCAACACAACCAACTCGAGCACCTCGGCCGTCGATACGCTGATCGAACAAGTCGGAGTGTGTCGCGATTTTGCGCATCTGATGATCGCGCTCTGTCGCGCGCTGAGCATTCCAGCGCGATTCGTTACCGGCACCGACTACGGTTCCGACCCCGCACTCGGTCCGCCCGATTTCCATGCGTATGTCGAAGTCTTCCTGGGCGATCGCTGGTATCTGTTCGATCCATCCGGTACCGCCATTCCCATGGGACTGGTGCGATTTGGAACCGGACGCGATGCCGCCGATGTCGCCTTTGCCACCATCTTCGGCAGCGTCACTAGCTCTGCACCTCACATCATGATGCGGGCCGTCACCGATGGCTCAGCCTCGCTCGTCATGCCTCACCACTGCCAACAAGCACTATCGACCGACGATCCAGCCACGGCTTAATGCAAAAGCATGTTCGCGACCTTACATCAGTATGCGGCAGCAGCTTTAAGTGACTTGTTCCACCAACTGCGCCAGCAATCTAACTGCGATGTGGTACAACTTATGCAACTTGAAGACATTAGTGCTATTGGAACTTTAGTAAGGAGAGCTAACGTGAAGAAAAAGGCTGCGAAGAAGATCGCCACCAAGAAGACCACCGGAACCAAGAAAGCTGGTAAGAAGAAAGTAGCTGCCAAGACGGCTGTCGCCAAGAAGACGGCGACTAAGACGACAGCGACTAAGACGACGGCCACCAAGAAAAAGGGGGCCAAGAAAAAGGTTGGTACCAAGAAGAAAGCCCAGGCGCGTGAACTGATCGATACGGGTACCGATAAGCGATTCGTACGCCGCGACGAACAGGGACAATTCGATGAAGTTGTCGACGTCGGCAAATCGCTAGCGATGGATCGCAAACGAACCGCCAAGACCGTGGCCAAGCCTGGACATGGCGATAAAGGCGATCGACCTACCAAGTCGAAAAAGTAGAAGTCACGTAGCGGCGTCTCTCCGAGACGCAGATGGATTTCAGAACCAAGATTTAGGGCTATAGTAAACCGAGTCTCGGAGAGACTCGGCTACGTGAATCACGTAGCGGCGTCTCTCCGAGACGCCGATGGATTTCTAAGGCAAAGTTTAGGATCGCAGTAATCCGAGCCTCGGAGAGACTCGGCTACGTGGTGGTTTCCGCTGAAGTTGGGAGCGTCCTAACGTGGAAAGAGCCGACATCTCCTTCTTTGATCCGCAAGCCGACTGGATTGTGGTGGAGCGAGGTTTGCCACATTGGTCGCAAGCGGGTTGTGTTTGCTTTGTCACATGGCGACTCAATGATTCACTGCCGGCCGATGTACTGGAACTCATCGACCGGCAAATCGAATTGCTTCTACGGCATGAGGGTTTTGATCCCAATGGCGATTGGAAACAGCAACTCGCTCAGCAACCTTCGAAACGTCGCGGAGAGATCCAGTGGAAACTCTTTACGACTCGTGACAAGTTTCTGGATCAAGGAAGTGGTGCTTGCCATCTGTCCGACCCACGTTGTTCAACCGTGGTGTTAGATAGCCTCAAGAAATTCGATATGGAACGTTACTTCTTGACCGATGCCGTAGTGATGCCCAATCACGTCCACTTCCTTTGCGCGTTCGCCAACGAGGAGCGATTTCTGCGACAGTGTACGGACTGGAAGCGGTATACCGCTCGCCAAATCAATCAAATACTTGGACAGATGGGCGAGTTCTGGCAAGTAGATCAATTCGATCATTTGATTCGCAGCCCCGAACAGTTTGAACACTACCGGCGCTACATAGCGAAGAATCCATTAGAAGCCAAGCTGCCGCCAGGCTCGTTTCGGCATTTCCAAAAGCAACTCACGTAGCGGCGTCTCTCCGAGACGCCGATGAACTTCAGAACCAAGATTTAGGATTATGGTAATCCGAGTCTCGGAGAGACTCGGCTACGTGCACGTAGCGGCGTCTCTCCGAGACGCCGTTTGCCAGTCTCGGAGAGACTGGCCTACTTGGTCGGCTACGTGGTTACTTGCCGATTTCGTTGGCTAGGGCTTCGGCGCCGTAGATCTTGCGCAAGGCTTCCAAAACTGCGGCGATGTGGACCGAGACGCTGCGGGATTGGTCTTCAGTGTAGTTAAAGTCGGCAGTCAAGCTTTGAATGTTGCCGTCGAAGATGATCCCCACCATCTTGCCATCGCGATCAACCACAGGTGAACCTGAGTTGCCACCGATGATGTCAGCGGTCGACACAAAGTTGAAGGGGGTGGAGCCATCGATTTTATCTTTGGCTTTCTTCCAACTCTCTGGCAGGATCCAAGGATCTTTAGCTCCGTGTGCCTTCTCGTGCTCATAGGCGCCGGACATCTTCGTGTGCGCTGGAATCTTCTCGCCGTCTTCCTGATAACCTTTGACCAATCCGTAGGCCAGGCGTAGCGTGAAGGTGGCATCGGGATAGTTCGATTCACCTTCGGTGGCGAACTTCACTTCGGTGATCTTGGCGTAGGCTTGACGTTCGAGTTCGTCGAGCTCTTCTTTCTGCAGACGCAGCTTGCGATACTCAGGCTCCAGTGCCAGCGCCATCTTGATCAACGGATCATTGCTGCCCTTGATGGCTGAGGCACCGCCTTTGGCGAGCGACTTGCGAACTTCGACGTCCATCAACTTGGTACCTGCAATAATCTCGGCAGCTCGGTCGCGGGGATTCTTGCCGGCCAGCAGTTCGAGCACCAGCGGTGAATCGCCACCACGCTCTTCAGCCATGCGCCCAAGTTCATCGGCCAACTGTACGCGTTCGAGATCCTCATAGATCGGAGCCGGTGAAAACAAACCCTGCTCGAGCGAACTTCGATTGGAATCGCGAAATTCTCGCAAACGTTCTTTGCTTTCCTTGGCGTCTTCCACGCTCATCAGCACCAAAGTTTCCGCGATACCATACAACTGGCTGCGGAGACTGCCGTCCTGGCCCAGCATTTGACGGCGTTTCTCTTGCACTTCGGTGATCGTCTTCCAAGCATCCATGGCACCTTGGATCTTGCCATCGCTGCTGGAGGCGGCGGTCTTTAGCCGGGCTTCAGCGGCGCGCTTTTCTTTCATGAAGGTGGGATCTTGCAAGCCGCCCAACATGCCCATGTAAGCTTTGCGCGAGTTCTGAATGCCAAACAGATCATCTTGACCACGACGAGCTTGCTCGGGGCCACCCAGCGCGTATTGCTGAATGAGATTCTCTTTGCGGCGCAGCAGATCCAGCGTCTTAGGCAAGCGGTGATCGCGCTGATAAGCCATCGCATCTGCCGTCAGAATGCGACGGGTTGTACCTGGATTGCCAGAGACAAATACCAAGTCGCCCTCTTTGGCGCCCTCAGGATTAACAGCCAGGAAGTTATCAATCTTGGCCGGCTTGTCGTTTTCATAGACACGAAAGATGGTGACATCCAAACAGTAGCGTGGATATTCAAAGTTGTCGGCATCACCACCAAAGAAAGCTGTCCCCGATTCGGGCGCCCACACCAATCGCACATCGGTGTATTGCTTGTAACAGTACAGGTGATATCGCGCACCGCCATAAAGCGTAACGATGTCGCTACGCAGACCGGTCTTGTCCTTCGACGCTTGTTCGATTTCAGACATCGCCTTCTGGCGCTCTTTGTTCGCCTCAGCTGCCGCCAATCCCGGCTTGATGGCCGCGTTGACCTTGTCGGTCACATCTTCGATCGACACGAGTTGATTGAGCTCCAAGTCCGGCGCACGCAGTTCATCAGCTTGCGTCTTGGCATAATAGCCATCGGAGTTGATATTGCGCTCAGGCGTCGATAGCTTGTAAAGCGTATCGGAGGCAACGTGATGATTAGTCAGCACCAAACCCGTGCTGGAGATGAACGATGAAGAACCACCGGAGTTGACGCGCACGCTGGAGAGCATCAAGTGCTGGGCCCATTGATCGGTCGGCGTAAACTTGTGCTTCTCGGCCAGTTGCTTTTTGGGCAGCGCGTTGAACAACCACATGCCTTCGTCGGCTTTGGCCGAAGATGTCAGGTCACCTGTAGCCACCAAGCCAGCCAGCAGCGTTAAACCGACTCGAGCCCATTTCGCAGTACGCTTCATTTCTTTTTCCCTTATTGATTGCTGAATGAACGGTCGAGGTTCCTGGCGGTGTTAGCTCCGAATTATACTGTCGATCGCCCAAGTGCTAAAGTGTGGCATGGGCAGGCATGTGGCATAGGCTTCCACCTGTGTCCAATGTGGCATAGGCTTCCAGCCCGTGTGTGGCATAGGCTTCCAGCCTGTGTCTGTTTTTCCAAGAGGTCTAAACTTTGATGATTCCATGGAAACTAATCACGAGTAGGAAAAAACGCATGCTGCTGGCCCCCGACTCGTCTTGTAATCGACACAGGCTAGAAGCCTATGCCACATGCAGGCTGGAAGCCTATGCCACATGCAGGCTAGCGGCCGACGATACACACAGGCTGGAAGCCTATGCCACATTCAGGCTAGAAGCTTATGTCACATTTTTGTTGCTGCTGCTGGTGACACCCCTTTGGGGTCAGGAGCCCGTGCAGGTGACCCAGCGAGCTCATGCGCACAACGACTACTTGCACGCTCGACCGCTGCTGGATGCGCTGCAGCATGGGTTCAATAGCGTCGAAGCGGACATCTTTCTGGTCGATGGAAAACTGCTGGTCGCGCATACTCAATTGGAGCTGCGCAGTGAGCGCACGCTGCAGGCGCTCTACCTGGATCCACTCAAGGACCGCATCGCTGCCAATGGTGGCCGCGTCTTTCGCGATGGCCCCGCCTTCGGCCTGTTGATCGATCTGAAGACCGAAGCGGAAGCGACCTATAAGGCACTGCACGAAGCCCTTAGCCAATACGCATCAATATTGACCCGAGTCGAAGATGGACAACAGAAACCCGGGGCGGTCAATATCACGATCAGTGGTAATCGGCCGCAACCATTCATTGCTGGGCAAAAGGTCCGCTACTGCGGCATCGATGGTCGGCTGAGCGATCTCGATTCGGATTGGCCCGCGCATTTGCTGCCGATGATTAGCGATAACTGGACCAATCACTTCAAGTGGCGAGGCCGAGGCGAGCTGCCGCCTGCAGAGTTGACCAAGCTAAAAGACATCGTCGCGCGCGCCCATGCCAGAGGTCGCAGCGTTCGATTCTGGGCCACGCCCGAAGAGCAAGCACTGTGGCGCGTGCTGGTAGATGCTGATGTGGATTTGATCAATACCGATCGATTGTCGGAACTCGAATCGTTTTTGAGATAAATGCAATGACTACTAGAGTACTGACTGTGCTGCTTCTTCTGGTCGCCGCTGTAGCTCATGCCCAGCGCCCAGAGGATCAACCTGAGGGCCCTGCCCTGTCGCCCGGCGAAGCGCTCCAATCGTTTACCGTCTCCGGCGGGCTCCAGTGGCAACAACTTTTGGCAGAACCCACCCTTCGTCAGCCGCTGTTTGCCACCTTTGACCCACGCGGAAGGTTATGGGTGGTGCAGTATCTACAGTATCCCGAGCCGGCTGGTATCAAAGCGCTCAGTCGCGATAACTTCTGGCGCATCGTTTACGATCGTTTGCCCAAGCCACCCGGACAAGACGTACCCGGTGCGGATCGACTGACGATCTTCGACGATAGCGACGGCGATGGAAAATACAGCGAAGTGGGTGACTTTGTCAGCGGGCTGAATATCGCAACTAGCGTTTATCCAACAGTCGATGGAGCCTGGGTACTCAATCCACCGCATTTGCTCTTCTATCCTGATGCCAACGGCGATTTGAAAGCCGACGGTCCACCCGAAGTGCACCTCGAAGGTTTTGGCCTGGAGGATACACACTCGGTGGTGAACAGTTTATGTATGGGACCCGACGGCTGGCTGTATGCTGCGCAAGGCAGCACAGTCACTGCCGCGGTGAAGCCTTACGGATCGTCCGAGAAACCACACAAGAGTTTGGGCCAATTGATTTGGCGTTACCATCCGCAGCGTCGCCTCTACGAGATCTTCGCCGAAGGTGGTGGCAATGCGTTTGGTGTGGCCTTCGACAATGAGGGTCGAGTTTACTCGGGTCACAATGGCGGCGATACGCGCGGCTTTCATTACGTGCAGGGCGGTTACTTTCGCAAGGGCTTTAACAAGCACGGCGATCTATCGAATCCATATTCGCTCGGTTATCTCTTGCCGATGCCACACGATCCCGTGCAACGTTTTTCACATACGATGTTACTGACCGACGGCACAGCGCTGGCAGCAGCCATGCCCGGTGCCATGCTGTGTGTCGATCCGCTGCACGGGACGCTGGTCCACACGCGGTTGATTGCCACGGGCAGCACATTCAAAACGGAAGATGTTGAGCTGGGTGTCAAGTCCAGTGACAAGTGGTTTCGACCAGTCGCCATCGCCGATGGCCCAGATGGTGCGGCCTACGTCAGCGATTGGTACGACAGTCAAGTGGCCCATATCTACGCGCACGTAGGCAAGCTCGATAAAGATCACGGTCGCTTGTATCGCCTGGCCCCGCCGGGCACAGCCGGTCCTCAAGCTGCATGGGATGCGACGCTGGCGACCGCCACCGATGCAGCCTCGGTTGATACGCTGGTTGCCAAGCTGCGGCATCCGGTTCGCTGGCAACGCCAGCAAGCGCGACAACTGCTCGCGCGGCATCCTCTGCGGGCTCGCGCGCTGCCGATGTTGGTCGAGATGCTGGCTAGTAAAGCAGATGATGCCGGCGACAAAGTAGACCAACACAGGCTGGAAGCCTATGCCACAGACGGGCTGGAAGCCTATGCCACAGAAGCGTTGTGGGCGCTGCATGCGTGTGGTTGGTTGGGCGATGCGTTAACCACTGACCCCACAGTTGAAGAGCTGATTGAACCTGCCCAGCTCATGCAACATCGCTCGCCGCAAGTACGACAATGGGCAGTGCGTTTGGCAGCTGACGATTTGGATGTCAGTGCAAATACATTGTCCGCCATGGTTAAACTGGCGGGCCAAGAGCAGGACGCAGCGGTGTTAGTACAGATCGCGGCCTCTGCCAAACGTTTGCCGCCCGATAAGTGTTTACAAGTTTGCAGTCGGTTGCTCGACCGCCCGTTGCCCGAGGATGATCCCTATTTGTCGCTGATGATCTGGTGGGCCATCGAAAAGCAGTGTGACAAACACACTGAAGTGGAAGCGGCGTTGGTGAACCGCAGCGGTCTCTATCACCACCAGGTTTTTCAACAACAAATTGCGCCACGCATTGTCGAACGCGCTGGCATGATCGGTGGTGATCGAAACTTGCAAACCATCGCAGCAGTTTTTAGCGCGATCGAACAATTGCCGGCTGACGTTCGCAGCGAAGCGGCTATGGCCTGCGTGGCTGGATTCGAACGCGCGTTTGCCGGTCGCTCGTTGGCTGGCGTGCCCAATAGCGTGCTGGATGGACTGGCTCGACTAGGACAACCATCGTTGGCTTTGCAATTACGCCGAGGCGATGCTGCAGCGCAAACGCAAGCTGCCAAGCTACTGCTGGACGACAAGGCCGATGTAAACGCGCGCATTCAAGTGGCCCGCATTCTGGGTGAAGTGCCCGGACCAGCAGCCCTGCAACCACTGTTGCAACTATGCAATGACGAGCAAGCCAAGCTGCCACTGCGCATGGCAGCAGCCAGTTCGCTGGCCGCCTACAACGATCCACAAATCGCCCAGACTGCGATTACTAATTGGGCCAAGTGGCCCGGCGATCTGCGCTCCAGCGCCGGTGCTATGCTGATCGCTAAACCTGCTGGTGCCAGCCAATGGCTCGATGCCCTCGATGCCAGAACCGTGCAATCGAACGATCTGCCGCTGGAAGTGGTGCGCATGTTGCGATTGCATACGCAACCAGAATTACTCAAACGTATCGACCACTACTATCCGGCCATTGGAAAAGTGGACCTAATCACCGCTCAAAAGCGAACCGCGGAATATTCGCAGACCATCTTGGCTGGCAATGGTGATCCGTATCGCGGCAAGAAGTTGTACAAGGAGTCGTGCGGTCGCTGTCATGTGCTGTTCGATTCCGGTGGGCAAGTGGGCCCGAACTTGACCGGATATCAACGCGATCAATTGAACACGCTGCTGCTAAACGTCATCGCGCCCAATTTAGAAGTGCGCGAAGGCTATCAGGCCATGGTGGCGTTGACTAGCGATGGTCAACTGCGTACAGGATTTATCGAACGCGAGAATCCCGATCAAGTTGTACTGCGAGCCATCGATGGCCAGGCACACATTATCGACCGCGATGAAATTGAATCGCTCAAGCCGCAGGCCACCTCGCTAATGCCCGAAGGGCTGCTCGACCAATTAACCAACGAGCAACTGTGCGATTTATTTGCGTATCTACGCAGCTCGCAGCCACTAAGCGATGGAACCTAGAACACCTTTGGAGTGCGGTGCCATCTGGCACCGCTTTGATGTAAGTAAAGTCTCTAGCCGCAGCCTGAGTCGCTCTGGAAGTTTGGAGTCACTTGGTTCGTCCAGGCTGCGGTACAGTCCAGTTAGGACATCAAAGCTACGGCTACGCTGCAGCACTCCAAGGAGTCACCTTTGGAGTGCGGTGCCATCTGGCACCGCTTTGATGTAAGTAAAGTCTCTAGCCGCAGCCTGAGTCGCTCTGGAAGTTTGGAGTCACTTGGTTCGTACAGGCTGCGGTACCGTTTGGTTATCACATCAAAGCTACGGCTAGCGCCGCAGCACTCCAAAGGTGCGCATTACATGTCGTAGACTTCTGGGTCGACGTTGGGGGCTTCGGTCAAGCGGCGTTGGATTCCTTTCAGGCGGCCTTCGCTGCCGGAAGCGCCGAAGGGGTCTTCGGCGTCCAGGACGTCGCCCATTTCTTCTTCGACTTTATCGGGATCTTCGCCAGCTTCCATGCGGCGGATGGCTTCTTCCATACCTTCGCCCATGTTCATGCCGGTGGTATCCATCAGCTTGCGCATCATGCGGGCCATGGATTGCGGATCGTCTTCGTTCATGCCTTCGGCTTCGCTAGCCAACTGCATCATGGCGCGTTCCATCTTTTCGTCATCCATATCTGGCGGCATGCCAGGTTCCGGTTCGGACGATTCGCTGCGACCTTTGGAGATCGCAAAACGCGACATCTGTCGTTGCAGCTTGTGAGCTCCATGTTTGGGGCAACGCGGTACGGTCGCCGTGTCGACTCGCCGCGCAAAGAAGCTGTAAATCGTATGGCAATTGCGACAATAAAATTCATAGATTGGCATCTTGTTCCGTTCCGCATCAAACCAATTTGCGTATTGACATACCACCGTTTAAATTCTGCACTTGTTGGAAGCCTTGTCCAGAGAGCAGACAAGCGCCCACGTGGGCGCGTTTGCCGCTGTGACAGACCACAACCGTGGGTTTCTGAGCATCCAGTTCCGTCCAGCGCGTGCCCAGTTCGTCGATCGGAATATGCCTGGCACCAGGCACGGGCGGCAACTTAGCCAGTTCAGCGGCGCTGCGTACATCGACAACTTGCAGCGTCGATAGATCAGCTGCAGTGTCCAACAACTGAGGATAATGCTGAAGATCATTTTCAGCCACAAAGGCGGCCATGTGCACCGGGTCTTTCGCCGAGCCAAAGGGCGGCGCATAGGCCAGATCCAGTTGGGCCAGGTCATGCACAGTGCCACGAAATTGCATAGCTGTGGCAATCACATCGATGCGTTTATCAACGCCAGGGCCACCCACTACCTGAGCACCCAAGATGCGACCATCGTTGGGCGCGTAGATCAGTTTAATCGTTAGCTCTTTGGCACCTGGATAGTAGCCAGCGTGATCATTAGCTTGAATCGTCGCGACGCGATGCGCGATGTTCTGTGCCAGGCATGTGCGCTGATTGAGGCCCGTGGAGGCAGCCACGAGTTCGAACACGCGCACGATGGCCGTACCCAATACTTTACCGACAGGGTTTGCCCGACCAGTGGCGGCATGCGCGCCTGCGATGCGCCCGGCCCGATTGGCTGGACCAGCCAGCGGCACACGCTGAGGAGTCGGCAAGACACCATGCGGAACTTCGGTCATATCACCCACGGCGTAGATCAGTGGATCACTGGTTTGCATGAACTGGTTGACCGACACGCCACCACTGGCACCAATCGTCAACCCAGCTGCTCGAGCCAGTTCGATGCGCGGTCGCACACCTGCGCCTACAATCACCAAGTCGCAGGGCAACTCCCGACCATCGGCCAACACCACACTCGTCGCGCGACCCGCACTGGTTTCAAAGCGGGTAACGCCCACCCCCAGCGCCATTCGTACGCCATGACGTGTCAATTCTTGCTCGACCATCTTAGCCATTTCGTCATCGAGCGGTCGCAAGACGTGCGGGGCCAGCTCGATCAGCGTAACTTCGATGCCCAGTCGCACAAGTTGTTCGACGACTTCTAAACCGACAAAGCCGGCTCCCACCACCACCGCTTTCTTGGGTGAGCTTTGATGGATGCACTGCAGTACGCCATCCATATCGGGCAGCGTCCACAGCTGAAAGACATTGGCCAATGGCGCAGCCATAAAGGGTGGCTTCAACGGTTCCGAACCGGTCGCCAGAATCAATCGATCGTAGGGCAGCGTAAACGATTCTTGAGTCTGGTGATTAGTGCCTGAGACCGTTTGGCCGACGCGATCGATGGCTACAACTTCGCAGCCCGTCTGTACATCCACTTGAAAGCGCCCGCGGAACAGTTCCGGCGTCGCAACTAACAATTTCTTGCGGTCGGCGATTTCACCACCGATGTGATAGGGCAGCCCGCAGTTCGCAAACGATACGGCTGGACCTTTCTCCAGCATCGTAATCTGAGCTTGGGCATTGGTCCGCCGCGCTCGGGCGGCTGCTGTCGCACCGCCCGCCACACCGCCCACAATCACAATCCGGAGCGCCTGCTCTGATTGGCTCATCATTTGAATCCTTCACACGTACTGAGTCTGGGGTGAAGGTATAGAGAGTAGTGCGCGGGCGGAGAATTGAGTAGTGGTGGTCGTGGCGTTGACGGTAGCGGTTTTCTTACTCGTACTCAAAATGCCTACGAGTACGAGTACGAGTACGAGTCGAGTAGGAGTAGGAGTAGGAGTAGGAGTAGGAGTAGGAGAAGCTTTACTCTTCGCTGGAGGGGCGGATCGATTCGAAGTACTTGCGGACGGTTTCGCGATGGCCCAGCGGCAAGGGCTCGGAGTCTAACACTTCTTCCATTTGCTTGCGAAACTCGGTGTACTTCTGGGAGTAAGTGCGTGCGGCATCTTGTTCTCCTTCGGGCGAATTGCTGACCTCGCGTTCCGAAGGACCATCACCTTGGACGCCAGTGATGTCTTGTCGCTGACGATTGGAATCAAGTTTCGTCTTCTCTTCGCCTAGCGGTTGGTTGGATATACCCTTGCCGGCTTTGTTACTAGGTGAGTTTGACTTGGCAACTTTGTCACTGGCACATTGGCCAGCGTTCTGACAGTTACTCTTGCATTGGGAAAGGCGATTGAGTTGGCAGCTGAGGCATTGCGAGATGTTCTTCTTGAGACCCTGCTTCTTGCAGACACCAGCTGCTTTGCATTGGCCATTCTTGCACTGCGACTCGTTCTCGTTTTCGAGCCCTTCTTCCATTTGTTGGGCGGCTTCGGAGAGTTCGCCCTGCTGACCTTCGCCCAAATCCTTTTTGAACTTCTTCAAATTCTGGGCAACTGCATCGCGTTGTTTGCGATCGAGATCCTTGGGATCGATCTTCTCTAATTGTTCGGCAGCTTTGTCGTATTTGCCCGCTTTCAGCGACTCGGCGATCGACTTCATGGCTTCCGCTGGTTCGAGAGCTGCGGCAAACTCTTGCAATTGAGCATCGGTCTTTTGCAAGTCAAGTTTCTCAAGTGCAGCGGCTAAGGCTTGCTGCATTTCAGAGAGCTTGGCCAGGGCTTCGCGTTGGTCAACTTCGGGAGCCTTCATCTCTTCGACCAGTTCAGCCAGCTCTTCGGTGAGTTCTTTTAATTCAGGCTCCGGGTGCTTTTCGGTCAGCTCTAGCAAATCCTCTAACATCGTCTCTTCGAGTGCTTGAGCCTGATCGTTGACGACTTGCTGTAGTTGAGCGGCGGCGGGATCGATGATCTCCTGGGCACGCGGTACACAGGCGACACCGATTAATAAAGCCAGGGCCACGGCCATCACGCCAGCGGATTTAGGGAGGCGATAGGGCACTGCTTCATTGGGCACGACTTTCTGCAAACGCTGAAGAGCATCGGCAATCTGCAACTGTTTGAGCGCATCGGGTGATTCGTTTTGGGCGAAGGCCAGAGCCGTAGTGGTGCGGTCTTGCAGCTTGTAATGGCGATCGACTTGTCGTGCCGCAGATGCCCAGCTAACCGGTGCCAGCACACCAGCCAGTCCCGCCAGTAGCGTGGTCGCGCCGAGGACGATCCAACTGGCCAGCGGTCCATAAGGTTGACCAAACATCCGCGCCACTTCCACGATCAATCCCAGAATTGCGCCGGCGACGAGACCTGCAATCACACAGTCAATTGTCCGAGCCATGCGCTGACGAAATCGAACTTCAGAAAGAGCCTGATGCAGATCGCGCAACATACTGAAAGCTCCTGGCAAAGATCCAGCCGGTATAACCCATCGAAAGTGGTACCCGATATGGTAGCCGACTGGGGGAGGTGTGGCAAACTGTTTTTTTCAAGGTGTTATCGTCAAAAACCGCAAAGTCATTTGGGTTTCGGCGAGCACTAGGCTGCTTTTGATTAATGCTAGCGAAGGCGGACGCTAGGGTGTCCGAAGATGAAGATGGTCACCTCTCCCAGCGAAGCTGGGGGAGGTCGCAGACGAGCGCTAGCTCCGATTCGTGAGGGGGAACATTGCGCTGCGAACTCGTTCGCTGCGGCAAGCCGCCCCCTCCCGGAGCCTGGCTTAACGCCGGCTCCGACCTCCCCCAAGCAAAGCCTTGGGGAGGTGACTAGAACCCTAAAGAACTGTGGCCAACTATGAATAAAACTAAACTGATGCTGATTGGGGGCGGCGCCTTGGGTGCTTTGCTGCTCTTTGGAGCATTGTTTGCTTGGATGGCCACTGGGGATGCTTACGGGCCGGATCGGCAATTGGATCTGGCGATGAAACTATTAGAAGAAGGCCGCTGGGACCTGGCCGATCGCATCGCCCGCGACATAGAAGCAGATGGCGAACTGACCGAGGCTCGAGAACCAGTTTGGAATTATGTGCGCGGCGTGGCGGGAGTTCTTTCGACTGAAGGCAAGCTCGATTCGCCCTTGTATCGCAAGTTCTTGTGGGATGCGAGCGCCTTTCTGGAGAAGTCGCGCGAAGCGACCTTTCCGCTGGGCTATCGCGGACAAGGCGCGTATTACTTGGGCTTCTGTTATTTCAACACTTACGATTGGGATAAGGCCATCGAGTACTTGTCGCAAGCGGTCGACATCTGGCCGCAACGGCGAAGTGATGCCCTGTCGATGATTGTCGAAGCATGTTTGCGGGCTCAACCGCCCGAGCGCGAACAGGCCGATGAGTATTTGGACAAATGGAACAAGATCCCAGGTCTATCGGTCAGCGAGCGCAATCGTATTACGCTATCTCGAGCCCATCTGGCGTTTCTCGATGGCAACTGGGAAGAAGTCGAGAAGCTGCTACAGACGATCAGCCCCGAAACGATTGAATACTATTCGGCCAAAATTGGCCGTGGGCGCTGGAAGCTAGAATCGGGCCGACGCATGAAGGCCAAAGATCCGCAACGTCAACAACTGCTCGAACAAGCCTTAGCCGACTTCCGCGAAGTGTTAGTCGCTCCGCCCACGCCAGCCGATGTGCGCCGGCAAGCTTCTTACTTGACCGGTGAAGCGCTGCGCTGGCTGGAGCGCATGCAGGAAGCCGTCAGTACGCTCAGCGGCGTGCGGCAACGCAATCCTCAATCAGCTGAAGCGATTGCGGCGGGCGTCTCCGAAGCGGAGATTCAATTGGAAGCCAAGAAGACCAGCGATGCCTTAGAAACAGCGCGGCACGTGGTCAACGATATCGGAGATGTGCGGTTGTACGACGAACGCTGGCTGGCGATCCCAGAGCTGCGCAAGCGCTTGATGCAGTTGGGCCGCGACATGCGGCAAGATGGTGACTTCGAAGCCGCCAATCGCCTCGCCTCATACTTGCCGCCGGTCTTTCCAGCTTCGGATTCCGTTCGCCTCGAAGCAGAAAACTTCGAAGCCTGGGGACAACAACTGGAGAGTGAACCAGCCTCGGCCACCACAGCCAAAGCTCGCGATCAATGGCGACGCGCGGTTGAAAACAAATACATGATGGCAGGCGATAAGTATCGACAGCTGGCGCAACTGGAACTGCGGAGCACAGAGTATCCCGCCATCTTGTGGCGCGCCATCGAAAGTTATCAGAATGCCAGCCAGCTCGATAAGGCCAACGAGTTGCTCAAAGAATACTTGCAGTACGAGGATCGCGCCAAACGACCGCGCGGCCTGTTGGCTTTAGGTCAAAACTACTTGAACGCTGGTCGCTGGGACGATGTGATTCCGCCCTTGCAACGCTGCTTGATGGAATACCCAGAGCACCCCACCAACTACAACGTGCGTTTGATCATGGCCCGCGCGTTGACCGAAAAGCAGAAGCTCGAAGAAGCTACTGAGATGCTGTTGAACAACTTGTACGATGGCAATCTCAAACCCGATAGCCAACTGTGGCGAGACTCGCTGTTTGAACTCGGCAACGTGATCTATCGCCGTGGTGATCAACTGTTCCTGGAAGGCGAACTGACCTCGACCGATGACTGGACGGCCAAGCTGGCCAAGTTAGAAGCCAGCCATAAAGAACTGATCGCAGCCACGGATCGACTGAGCGAAGCGGTCGCGCGATTCGATCGCGATCGCCGGGCGCTGGATGCGCGTTACGCGATTGGTCGAGCCTATCGATCGGCGGCCCGCTTTCCCAAACAGATGCTCGATTCGGGCCGCGTGACCATCGACAGCGTTCGCCGAAAACTATTGGTCGAGCGTCGACAACTGCTTGAATCCGCATTGGCTGGCTACCGCGACTTGCGTCAATCCATCGGTGATTCGCAAGATATCAGCAACTCGACCGATGGTACGCAGGTTTTGTTGCGCAATTGTTTCTTTGGCGAAGCCGACGTCCTATTCGAAATGGGCCAATACGAAGAAGCGATCGCCGCCTATCGCAACGTCGGCAACCGCTTCATGAACGAACCCGAAGCGCTCGAAGCCTTGGTGCAGATCTCCGAGTGTTTCCGCCAGTTGGGCCAAGACGAACAAGCTCGCCGCACGTTGACTCAAGCCGAACAATTGCTGGCCCGCATCCCTCCCGAAGCCGACGCACGTTTCACAACCGTCACCCGCGCCGACCGAGCCAAATGGCAACAGTTGTTAGTCTGGCTAAAGAAGTAAGCCGTCACCTCTCCATGCGCAGCATGGGGAGGTCGAATCGAGGCTCTGCGAGTTTGGGGGGGGCGAGTCCTGAATGAATCATGTTAGTGCATGAGTCCAATGTAACGCACTGCCCCCTCCCGCCGACGACGGCTAAACGCCGCGTCGGCGACCTCCCCCAGCTGCGCCGGTGGAGGTGACCGTCACCTCTGCAGCGTTAAGGTTTTTTGCTCTTCCCAAACCAACGCTAGTTTTGCTAGAAGCCCTGGTGGTGGTCGTGGTTTGCTGGGAGAGGGTCAATGTCGATGGACGTGGCAGTTCAATATACAGATCAGTTGTGCGAGCTCATGGTAGCGAAGGTGGAAACACTTGAGCAGCTGTGCCAATTGGCTCGGCAACAATCGTCGATCACGCAAACTGGCGATGCTACAATTCTGCTAAGTTTCTTGGCCCGCAAGCAGCCGCTGATGGATCGTTTGACGGAGTTGCAGACGGAGCTATCGGTATATGGGCAGGATGACCCAGAGGCCCGCACGTGGCGTTCGCCCAGCTTGCGGCAAGCGTGTCGAGCGGCGTCGGAGCGCTGTCAGCATTTACTGGCCGAAATTGTCCTGCTGGAAAAACAATCGCTCGACGAGATGAACGATCGTCGCGATGCCCTGGCCGCTCAGCTGCAAGATGGCCGCGATGGCAGCCTGGCTGGTCAAGCTTATCAAGCCGCTGGCGCCTTGGAAGATAGTACCTTCGATTTGAGTAACGGTTGAGCCCATGCTACGAGTATATTACGACGAAGATGTCGAAGAGATCTCGCACACTGCTAACGATCTGCGCATCGTCATCCGCAAATGCATTCAGAACTGGCAAAACACGCTTGCACAAAAGAAGTGCCAACTGACGATCGACCTGGGTGTGTCGATGCCCGTGCTGTGCCAGGCAGAAGATACCTACTCGCTGGTCAATGGTCTCTTCGAATTGACTGTCGGCCGTTTGAGCGAGCAAGGCGAACTATCGATCATCAGCTGCCGTGGTACAGGTGTGGTGGAACTGGAGATTGCCGATACCGGCGCTCCGGTGGCCTGCGAAGCTCGCTTCGATCGCTTTACGTTTCCACCGCGAGCCCTCGTGCACGATCGACAACTTGTTTTGTTGCAGACTTTGGCTGCTTCTTTCGGTGGTCGCATCTGGGCGGCACCTTGCCCACAAGGTGGCATGGCCTGGACTCTGCGATTACCGGGCCGTATGGCCAATAAACGCGCTGCCTAGTAGGACGGCGAGGTTAGCCATGTCCACCGTCTGGCGACGGTGGCTACCATCGGGCCAGGACTTACACACCATGTTAGCGTCCATCCTTAACAACACGGCCTTACCCGCACTGGAGCAAACAGTTAGCTTTGCATCCAAGCGGCACCTGTTGTTGGCGAGCAACCTGGCCAATATGGACACGCCTGACTATCAGACTCGCGACATCTCGGTCGACGATTTTCAGACGACGCTCAAGGCAGCCGTCGAAGGAGCCAAGACTCCGACCTCGCGCTACGACGCTCCCTCGGCAACCAAGCAAGCCAGCTATGCCAAGGTGCGCGATATAAGTTCGCAAATCATGTATCACGACGGTAGCGACGTTAGCTTGGAACACCAGGTTACCGAGATTGCCAAGAACCAGTCGATGCATAACACAGCGGTAGCGCTGATGCGCTCGCAATTCTCTACGCTCAAAGCTGCAATCACCGAATCGGCGAATGTTTGATCTTTCGCCAGATTTATTAAAGTTGTAGTGTCTACTGAGAAATCCGCACTTGTTTCGCAGCTCTATTGAAGCCAAAGGCTTCAACCGGAGCTCGTTACGAAACAAAGTGGAAATGCTTCGTCTCTGGTTTACGAAAGGATGCGTAGATGTTCAGTGCGCTAGACGTCAGCACCAGTGCTTTGGTGGCTCAGCGAATTCGACTCAATACCATCTCGGGCAATATTGCCAACATGTCCAGCGTGCGCAATGAGAATGGTGAATTGAAACCTTTTCAAGCTCGCTACCCAGTCTTTCAAACCGACGAAAACATGATCGGTCCCGATGGCATGGCAGGTGTCAAAGTAGCCAGCGTCGAGACCGAGCAAGCCGAACCAATTTATCGCTATCAACCCGATCACCCCTTGGCGATCAAAGATGGCAAGTGGAAAGGGTATGTTGCGATGCCCAACATCAACTTGAATCAACAGTTCGTCGACGCACTGGAATCCACCCGGGCCTACGAAGCCAACTTGGGCGTTATGGAAGTCTCCAAGAACATGGGCCGCCAATCGCTGTCGATCCTGGCGTAGTGCCGCCGGTTAACGCCATCGGCCGAGACATTGCGTGATGTTTGTGAATTGAGAATTGAATAGCATGCCCGGTATTGATCGATTTACACATAACCTTTCATTGCCGCTGACCGAGCGGATGTTGGGTGGTCGTAAAGGCGAACAGTTTCTGGCTAGCCAAGCGCCAGGGCAAGCATCTCAAGTCGACTTTGCCAGCCTGATTAGCGGCAGCTTGTCCGAAGTCAACTCGCTGCAGAATGAATCGACACAGTCGGTCCAAGAGTTATTGACCGGTGGCGACGTACAGCCGGCCGAGGTATTTGCTTCGGTACAAAAAGCCGACATGGCTTTTCGCATGTTGCTGCAGGTGCGCAACAAACTGATGCAAGCCTACGAAGAAGTTAACGCGATTCGAATCTGAAACGCCATAGCCACAAACGGATAAGCGACGATGGGTGCTTTCGAAGGTTTTGTCAAACAGATTCGCGAACTGCTCAATACGATGACGCCGTCAGCTCGCATCATGGCCGGCTTGATGGCAGGCTTGATCGTGATCAGCCTGGGCTGGATCGTATCGACTCAGCAATCAAGCCGTGGTGAATACATCTTGGGTGGGCAATCCTTTAGCGATGCTGAGCTGAACAAGATGGAAAGTGCGCTCGGCGAGGCTAGCTTGCGGGCTTATGAACGCGTAGGCCATCGGTTGCGAATTCCATCCGCCGAAAAAGATGTCTACTTGAAGGCCTTGGCCGAAGGTCAAGCGCTTCCCAAGGGCGGATGGAATGACAAACTATACGAAGCGCTCAACGATGCCAATCCACTAACATCTCCCGATCTGATCAAGCAGCGGGTCAACCAGGCTAAACTGGATGCCCTAGCCTCCATTCTCGAGAATCTCCCGGGCGTTGAAAAGGCTAGCGTGTCGCATGACACGAAACGCACAGGCTTTGGCCGCCACGACGATCAAACAGCTACGGTCAGTTTAAAAGGCAGCGGCAATGAACGTATTCGACAAGAGGTGCTCCGGCAAGTCGCGCTGCATGTGACTAAACACTTTCCCGGACTCAAGGCTGAAAATGTTAGTGTAATGGATACCAACGCCGGTACGACTTACCAACCCTCAGGTAATCCCTTGGAGTCCGAACAACAACTATATTTTCAAGCACAGCAACAATGGGAACAGTACTACCGCGACAAGGTTCAACCTGAACTGCAGATCTACGGCGACGTAAAATTGGGTGTAATGGTTGAGCTGGACCCAGTCCTAAAAAAGGAAATGGAGCAACTGAAGTACGATCCAGTTGGTTCGACCACTAAGCAGACCAATCAACGCAAAGATACCAAGAGCGCCAAAGCCGCTCCTGGCGGCCGACCTGGGGCCGATCCCAACGGCGCCGGCGGCGCCAATCGCAGTCAAACGCTCAGCACCGTTGCCGATCAAACGGCTGAATCGAAAGAATCGCAGGAAGATCTGGAGAGCGTCATCGGTCATTCGGCTACGCTGACGAAAGAAGCTGGGTTGATACCTCAGCGCGTGTCATTCACCATCGGCATTCCCGAAACCTACTACGACAAAGTCCATCGTCAACGCGAACTGGCCAAAGACAGTACGCTGAAGGAGATTCCGCCGCTGGATGATGTGAATCGTACCAAGCTGAAAAAGGAAATCGAAGACAATGTGCGCGCGGCTATCGAAGGTCAATTACCGCAGGTGCGGCAAGGCGATGATCGTTTTCAACTAGTGAAGGTCTTCAGCTACATGCCCATGCCGGTGCCCGAACCCATCAAGCCCACCTTTGCCGAAACCTCGCTGGCCTGGCTGAGCCAGTCGTGGCAAACCATCGGCTTGTTCATGCTGGTTGGTATGGCGCTGCTGATGATGTTCAGCTTTGTCCGCTCGCAATCGACACCCGAAACCGATCGCGAATTTGCTCAAGGCTTTGGGTTAGAAGTCCCCGAGACGATGGGCGATTCGTTGGACTTGGGTGATTCTGGCGCTCCGGCTGCCAGCAGTGAAGAAGAGGAAGATGAAAACAAGTTCAAAGTCACCGGCGGCGAAATCAAAGAAGAACTATCCAGCTTGATCAAGCAGAATCCAGACGCGGCCGTCAATCTGTTGCGCAGTTGGATCGGAGAAGCAGCGTGAGAATTTAGATTCCGAATTCTTTCATCCACTTTTCAACTTCTTCGGCCGACAGGTGTGGATTCTCGACTTCTGACTCTGGTTCATCAGGCGGCTCGGGCGGTTGCTGAGGGCCGTCCATGATGTGCATCAGCCAGGCATCGCTGCCGACAAAGCTTGCCCGGCGTGCGCTGGCACTGCGTTGAACTCGGCTGTCGCTGGTGACGACGGTCAGCGTTCGCGGATGCGGATGTTTGCGGATGATCTCTTCCAACAGGTCATCCGCTTCGGCATAACCCACGGCGTAGGTCACGGTTATCGAACGAAAGACGGTTTCTGTCTCGCCACCTTTGCCGCTGCGACTGGCATCGAAGACGACCTGCGTTGTCAAGCGTTGCTGTTCAGTCAAGCCAGTGGCAATTTGCCCCAACATGCGTTGCCGAGCCTTCGCCAGTCCAGCCGGTCCGCGCACCTGCGCCACCGCGCCGGTTGCATGCAGCAAGTTGTAGCCATCGATTAGTAGGGATATGGCCATCGCTTTAGCGCGTCTTTGGCAGCCGAGATCGAAATTGGAACAGCTTCACTACTGCATCTTAGCTCAATAGCCTGTAAACCTGAAGGGTTACGACTGGCTATAGAGCCGCTCGAACCGCCTAACGAATGTTTTAAAACGCAGAGTACGCAGAGTCCGCAGAGAAGGTGCAGTGAAGATGCAGAGAGGGTGCCGATCCGTATATGTGGACTTCTCTGCGATTCTCTGCGTCTCAGCGTTTTTTGAGAGGAGACAAATCGTGGTCCTCGGACGACACGAAAATTGGTTACGATAGGTGTTATGGAAAATCCTTATCAACCGCCGCTGGCTGATGAATCGGCCACCTTGCCCAAGGCTAAGGTGACGAACATGCTGCCGACCAATTTTTGGCCGGTGGTGCTGGGCTTGTCTGGGCTGTTGATTTTGCTGGGCTTTCTATTCTTCTTTCCGTTTGCGCTGGCTTTTGCAGTGTTTATGGGTGGAGTGCGAACGACGCTCGTTTTTTATCGCTGCACGCGAGCCGGCGTGGTCGCACCGACGGCGTTTAACTTGCTGGCCACTTCATCGCTGTTGGTGCTCGCGTTGCAAGTCGCTTCGGTGGTGGCCTTCATGGCAATGTGCACCGTGATCTTGATAGTCGGAGGCCAAGAAGCGATACCGCTGATCCTGAGCGCCACCACGAGCCTGGTGGGATTCTTCTTCCTGTTTAGTATTTCGATTCCCATGGCGGTTCCCAAGCGATAACACATCATGAATGTTCCTCAAACGCCATCGGTGAAACATCGCGACTATACGTTCTTAGGGCTGACGCAGAGTTTGTGTCCCGAATGTCGCGAAGTCATCCCGGCAAAAATCGTGTCGCGGGCGGGCCGCGTCTACTTTCGCAAGCAATGTCCGACGCATGGCCCGCGCGAAGACTTCATTTGCAGCGATGTATCGCGCTACGATTTGACCAGCACCAGCTTGCCAGCCAAGTTGCCCAGACAAACCTTTACAACTGCGGACAAAGGTTGCCCGCTCGATTGCGGATTGTGTGAAGAGCATGAGCAGCATACCTGTATCGGTGTGATCGAGATCACCGACGGCTGCAATCTGACATGCCCCATGTGTTATGCCGCCAGCGCTCCAGGCCAGGCGCATAAGCCGGTTGAAGATGTCAAACGAGCACTCGATCGACTGGTCGCGGCCGAAGGTCGCGCGGAAGTGGCTCAACTCTCCGGTGGTGAACCCACCATTCACCCTCAACTCTTAGAGATTCTCGACTACGCTTTGTCGCTGCCCATCGATTATGTGATGATCAATACTAATGGCATTCGGCTAGCGCACGACCAGCAGCTCATTGATACGCTTGCCCAGCGGCGCGAGCGCGTGGAAATCTATTTTCAGCTGGACGATCTGGACGATGCATCGATTGCTAAATTGCGCGGTCAGCCTGGACTGCTGGACAAAAAGCTAACGGCTCTCGAACGCTTGGGACAGTCAGGCCTCAATGTAACTTTAGTGGCAACCTTGCAAGGCGGCGTCAATCCTGATGCGCCCGCACGCCTGCTGGAGTTCGCCAGGTCGCGACCTTTTATTACGGGACTTAGTTTTCAACCAGCCACGTACAGCGGTCGGCATGTCTTGCCAGCAGAGCTCGAACAGCGAGTTACTTTTCCCGATGTGATCGATGCGTTGTGCCAGGCCCCAGGCAGTGAATTCAACGCAGCTGATTTTATGCCGCTGCCCTGTGCCCATCCGAATTGCCACTGGATCTCGTTGGCCGCCCGGCACTCCGGCAAGCTCTGGCCGCTCAGCCAAGTGGTCGATGCCGAGACCAATCGTGACTTGTTAGCCAATGGCATCAGTTTTACACGCACCGGTAGTCAAGGCCTGGTAGCCCAGCTCATGTCGCGTTTGGCTTGCGGTGAATCGGGATGTTGTACGCCGATCACTAGTGACAAACTAAGCTCGGCTTGTAGCAGCAGCTACACGACGACTCGCACCGGGCTGCCTGTGCTGAGCAGCGATGCCTGCGCAAGCGAGCCGACACCTGGCGGCGTAGTGTTGGGTTTGTTAGCCGATGCGCTCGAAGGCAAAGCCAGCGCCCGCGACCTCCTGCGGATAACGATTACATCTTTTTTGGACATGTACAACTTCGACGTACGTCGGGTCATGAAGTGTTGTACACACCATGTTTTACCCAGCGGGCACATCATCCCCTTCTGCGCTTACAACGTCCTGTATCGCGACGGCAAAGTTCCGTTGCCACCACTAGCCCGCTGAGCGCTTTGGAGTGCGGTGCCCGCGGCACCGCTTTGATGTAAGCGTGGACTATTCCGCAGCCTGAACGCACGTTTGACGCGAATGGCCATTGGTTTGTCAGGCTGCGGTACGGCTTGGTTATTACATCAAAGCTACGGCTGCGCCGCAGCACTGGTATGTTGGTCAGAAATCCCAATAACATACGGGAACTGCTATCTGGACAATTGAGTAGAGGTTTTCCCTACTTAAGGAGTAGTCAGATGTCGGTTAAGAATTCTGTAGCCTCGAAGCGTCGTTCCAAGAATCGTCAATCTCTTCACAAGCCCAGCGGGGTCATCGCCCCACGCGTCAAGGCTGTCGGCGCAGAGCACTTTGCGATCGTCTGTATTGATCCGGCCAAGCTGCGGTCGGAGTTGATGATGGCCGACTATATGGGCAACATCCTGATCGATTCCACGACGGTAGAGCATCAACCCAATTCGATCGGAAATGCAATTCAACTGGTCAAGGATCAAGCGGAAAAGCATCGTATCAAGGATCTGATCGTAACAGTCGAGCGGACCGGGAACTACCATCTCATTCTGAAGCATGCCTTTGATCGTGCGGGTTTTGAAGTACGGATAATTCATCCGCTGGCAACCAAGCAATACAGAGTACCAGCCGATCCAGAGAACAAGACGGATCAGACCGATCTCGCAGCACATCATCGAGCAGCCATAGCTGGTTTCGGTTTATGCGAACTTAAGCTCCCCGATGTCTACGAGCAGTTGAGACTGCGTGTCCGTCATCGACGCGACTTGGTGGAAAAGTCGACAGCCATAGCTTGCCAGATTCGCGAGCACTTACACTTAAGCATGCCTGGTTACGCAGGTGTCTTTAGTGACTTCTTTAGTCATCCGCCAGCGATAGAAATTGCAAGGAAAGCCGATTCGGCCCAAGCGGTTTTAGCACTCGGTCTCAAAGGCCTGGGCGAGCACTTGGCCAAACAGAAAATTCGTTTTCAGCAATCAACGATCGATAAGGTCATTGGCTGGGCACAGCAAGCAGTCAAGCTGGAAGTTGAATCACCAACTCTGCATCATTCTATGTGGACAGAACTACATGACTTGTATCAGATGCTTGAAAAGCAGATTGCGCGTTTGGAAGTGGAAATTGCAGGGAATCTTGTGAAAACTCCTTACGTGCGACTGTTGGCAATTCCTGCAATCAACGTCGTTTCGGCCGCTGATTTTGCAGGAGAGATGGGCCCCATCTCTCATTACGCTAATGCCAATGCAATTACGGGCCGTAGCGGAATCTTTCCCTCACGTTACCAGAGTGACCAAACCGACAACTCTGGTTCAATCGTCAAAAACGCCAATCGTCGTCTGCGAGCGTCCCTAATGCGCATCGCTGATAATCTTGCCAAGCTCAATGGCCACTTCAGAGTGGTTGCTGCAAGCGATGCGATACAGAATATCGACAAGCGCGCAACTCGAGTCAAAATCGCTAAGCGTTTCAGCAGAATTGCATTCGCTTGCGTGGCTGGCGACGCTCCGCTAAAGCACGAGTGTTGCCGTGATCCCAATTCGATTCTTGTTAAACTCCGGATATTCCATGACGATCATGCAACTCCTCTCGATCAAACCTTGATCGACATGGAAAACGCTGTAGCGCAACTTCCACTAAAGACGCGTGGGTGTGAAGCGGAACTCGTTGCTCAATCGCTCGAGCAGGGAAGTACCCGACGCGGTCCTAAGCGAATAGGAGAATTACTGACAACGATTCTCGCACGACTAAAAGCTGAGAGTACACTTACAAACGAGGAACAGACGGCTTCAAGCTGATTCTCATTCAGGTGAGTCAAATCCACACCGCCTTCGAGCACTATGGCACTCGCTGCCTTCTTGGAGCTTGGCGCTCTGTCGGATCACCACCGCCTGATAAGGCAGTTTGAGGCCGTCCCTCTTATGATTACCAGTATGGCGATACCTGATCAAAGAACGACCGAGAACGATTTGGCTCACCAATTTTGAGAAGCAAACCGTCTCTACTCAAAAATTTTTTTCCTGCCAGCGGCGGGACCGCTAGAATTACGTACTCGCCTAAAATCCCCTCTGCGCAATCGCTCCTACATAGCAGCTCCAAAAGTGAAATTTGT
The DNA here is from genome assembly GCF_056494185.1 of Rania fehmarnensis. Classification (NCBI taxonomy): domain Bacteria; kingdom Pseudomonadati; phylum Planctomycetota; class Planctomycetia; order Pirellulales; family Pirellulaceae; genus Rania; species Rania fehmarnensis. The sequence goes on along the minus strand of NZ_CM151398.1, from coordinate 303,925 downwards.
ATTTGGCAGTCTGTTCTGCTATTATGAAGCCGCCCCATTCTGATCGCCGCGGTTTCACACCTTGTCTTCACAGGAGAATCGACTATGCAGTCGTTTCGCGGTCCGTGGCTGGTTGGTGCTTGGCAGCTTTCTATTTGTGGCTGCTTGTGGATGTGTTCGGTAGTGGTCTTGGCCCAAGAATCGCCGCCGCAAACCTCTAAACCGTATTGGATGACTGCCGACCTGGAATGCTTGCTACGGGCCGACCAAACCGAATCGAAACTCAATCAACGCGTAACCTTCGACTTCAAAGATACGCCACTGTCCGAAGTCGTAAAGGTTTTGGCTAAGCAGGTTGAGACTGCGTTTAACATTAACGAAGTCGAATTGGATAGCTTGGGTCTGAGCGTCGACCAGCCCATTACAGCGGCCAATCGGGCAGTCACGCTGCAAGAGGCACTGAAACAGATTCTCAATCCGCTCGACTTAGATATCACAATTCACGAATCGGATATTGAAATCTCCAGTAAAGACAGCATCAATGCTGAACCGGTCACCAAGGTATATGACTTGGCGCACGTCATCCGGGACCAAATCAATGTCGATGAACTTGCGATGAAGCTTTCGCAGATTGTTGATCCTGATGAATGGCGAGATTACGGCGGTAGTGGCGACAGCGTACTCATTCCATTTGGTTCAGCCCTGGTTGTCTCGGCTCCGACAACGACGCATCGAGGATTGGTCAAGGTCTTAGCCAATGTTGCCCAGACACCTTCTTACGTCGAAGCGACCGCTGGCGCGGATGGCACTTGGAAAACGGGCAAATCCCTGACGCTCTCCGGCAGTGCCATGCTCGGCAACTCAACCAAGCAGACCCAGGGTTCAATCGCGCTGCCCGAAGGCGCGAATTATGATCTGTTGCAAATCACACAGCAACCTGCAAATCCACCGCCAGCCAACGGCGATTCCCAGTGGACTAAACCCGAAGTTCCCGCACCCGCGTGGTTGCAAGCGGATCCTTTAGATAATGACGATAGCGAAGTGCTGCGTCAGAAACTGCGCCAAGTAATTAACGCAGACTGCAATGGTGTCCCACTGACCGCTGCACTGACAACTATCTTCAAACCACTAGACGTTACCTATTGGATCGACGAAGCCGAACTCGACAGCCTGGGGATCACTTCCGATGTGCTCGTGCACTTACAATTGCAAAACAGCTCAGCCCATTCGGTGCTGAAGCGCTTGCTGCATCCATTGGATCTGACCTACAGTATCCAGGGCAACAGTGTGAAAATCACTTCCACCGATGGTGCCAACAATTCGCCGACCACACGTTTCTACGACATGTCGGCTCTGAGCAGTAAACCGTTCGATATGCGCACCGTCATGTTCACCATTGCTTCAACCGTCACGCCCGACGAGTGGCGCGATTGGGGTGGAACCGGCAATTCATCGCTGATTCCTTTTGGTTCCAAGCTCTGCGTAACCGCTCCCGAAGCCACGCTGACGGCACTGGATGGCTTGCTGTGCCAGATCGCCACCATTCATCCCGATAACTTGCCGAAGGTCGAGGCGCGACAAAACATCAAAATCGAAACCGTTATCAGCGGTATCCCCGGTGGCTCGACCATCCAAATACCAGAAAACGGCATCTATCAGCTCCGCAGAAACTGACTTGAGCATCCAAGTGCGGTGGTCAGTGCGTCATCGTTTAACCCGTAGCCGACAGGCGAGGTGCACCCTCTAACCAAGTCTGCGTTTACCTGAGCATCCAAGTGCAGTGGTCAGTGCTTCATCGTTTAACCCGTAGCCGACAGGCGAGGTGCACCTGCTAACCAAGTCTGCGTTTACCTGAGCATCCAAGTGCAGTGGTCAGTGCTTCATCGTTTAACCCGTAGCCGACAGGCGAGGTGCACCCGCTAACCAAGCGCTGCGTTTACCTGAGCATCCACTTGCTCAAGGCGGCGATTTGCCACTCGAGAATCAACCGCTGCGGTCGCCTCGCCTTCGGCTACGGGTTAAACGAGATCGCCGTCAGGCGAGGTGCACCTGCTAACCAAGTCTGCGTTTACCTGAGCATCCACTTGCTCAAGGCGGCGATTTGCCACTCGAGAATCAACCGCTGCGGTCGCCTCGCCTAACGGCTACGGGTTAAACGAGATCGCCGTCAGGCGAGGCGCACCTGCTAACCAAGTCTGCGTTTACCTGAGCATCCACTTGCTCAAGGCGGCGATTTGCCACTCGAGAATCAACCGCTGCGGTCGCCTCGCCTTCGGCTACGGGTTAAACGAGATCGCCGTCAGGTGAGGTGCACCCGCTAACCAAATGCTGCGTTTACCTGAGCATCCACTTGCTCAAGGCGGCGATTTGCCACTCGAGAATCAACCGCTGCGGTCGCCTCGCCTAACGGCTACGGGTTAAACGAGATCGCCGTCAGGCGAGGTGCACCCGCTAACCAAGCGCTGCGTTTACCTGAGCATCCACTTGCTCAAGGCGGCGATTTGCCACTCGAGAATCAACCGCTGCGGTCGCCTCGCCTTCGGCTACGGGTTAAACGAGATCGCCGTCAGGCGAGGTGCACCTGCTAACCAAGCGCTGCGTTTACCTGAGCATCCACTTGCTCAAGGCGGCGATTTGCCACTCGAGAATCAACCGCTTCGGTCGCCTCGCCTTCGGCTACGGGTTAAACGAGATCGCGCCAAGGCGAGGTGCACCTGCTAACCAAGCGCTGCGTTTGCCTCGCCTAACGGCTACGGGTTAAACGATTGAGGTCAGCTAATACATGTTTTACAGCATGTTGGCGGTTCGGCGTAGGATCCATTCCAGGGTGATAACGATGACGAAGGCCAGCGCTACCCACGAGGTGTTCCAAATGGGAATCGGAGGTAGCGCGCCGCGGCGGACGGGGTTGCCTTTGGGTAGTTGACGCAGCAGCGCATCAGCCTGGCTGGCTGGTGCAAAGCCGCCGCGAGTTTGTTCGGCCAAGGACTGCATCGAGCGCCAGTCGCTGCGCAGATTCGCTTGTTCACCCGGTGGAGCAGAAACGGTAAAAGTAACACTGCCCAAGGTACTGTCCGCTGGACGCGACAAGGTTGCGCGATAACTACCGGCCGGCAATTGACTCTCAGTAGTTTTGAACTCCGAGGCAGCACCACCGGTGCGGGCTAAGGTCAGTGTGCGAGCTTGACCACCGATGCGCTGCAGGGTGACTTCGCAATCCCCGGATTCCAGCCCGGCTGCCATCTCGGGACTTAACCGCACCAGGAACTGAAGCGACTGCCCCAGTTGTGCCCGTCGCGGCTCGACAACCAACTCTGTTTGGTTCTGCCGATTCAACTTACCGCGGGCTAACCAGCGCAGCATTTGAATCCAGTAGCGTTCGTAAATCAATTCGCTGCCACGGAAACCTTGCCAGCGATAGGTCTCGTCATTGGTCTGCAAAACAACTCGGCCCGCACCAACGAACTGACTAATCAGTAGCGGTGACTGACCAGGCGCAGTATTGGCACCCACGGCTTCTGCGCTGGCCAAGATCTGCGCGCCGGGCTTGAGGGCGAGCGGGCGATAGTACCACTCTGGACCCGGCAACGAGTTCCATAATACTTCGCGCCCGCCACTATCCGCCAACTGCAGCGGCAAAGCCGATTGACCAAGCGTGGTCGGTCGCCAACGTCGAGGCACTCCATCATATTGCCATGTGCGTGGCGTGCTGCGGGCTACATTGTTCTGCTCGACTGGCAACAGCTTGTGCAGTGGCCAGCCAACCAACTGTGCAGCCTCAAAGTCCGGATGACAAATAAAGATCACGCCGCTACCGGCATTGGTAACCTGGTCAACGATCATCTGCTGCGTGCTGCTGGCTACCAGCGTCGGATCGATTTGCCCGATGACGATCACGTCATAGGCGGCGATGGTCTCGGCATCGCCAGGCACCAAGCGCAGCGCGTTGGCATCTTGTGAAACGTGCGCTGCATCGGCATCCTGCAATATCGCGTCAACTTCAAAAGCTCGCTTGTCAGGATCCGCCAAGTTCGATGTGCGTTCCAGCAAGGTCTTCAGAAATCGATACTCAAAACTAGGCGTGCGTTGAATGAGGAGCACTTTCAAAGTCTGATCGCGCACTTCGATCACGCGTTCCAGATCGTTGTTCTCCAAGTTCTTCTCGCCCGGCGCCGGCTGCACCTCTAGCTTGATCACTGAATTGCCAGGCGCTTTCGGTACGTAGCTCAACTGAGCGCTGGCCGAACTGCGTTTAGCATCAAAATCGACGGACACTGAATCGACCACCTGGCCGGATTGCATGTCACGCAAATTGATAGTGGCCTGATGTTTATCTACATCCGAAGCCGATACGGTTACTTGCACGTTCACGCGATCACCCAAATAGACCACGTCATCGGCCAGTAAATCCAACAGCGCCAAATCGGGCTGCGGCAGTTGCTCGCCGGTGGCGATGCAATAGATCGGAATGTTGGCCAGGCGAGCCTGCGCAATCGCTTCGCTCAGCGGCGCACCATCGGTAACGATACCATCACTCAGCAAGACCACCGCGGCAGTTGGCCTGCCCGACTGTCGCTGTAGTACCTGGCCAAGTCCGTCACCCAAGCGACTATGCTGGCCCTCAGGCGTTCGTTCCGAAATGGCTTGCAAAAGCTGATCGAGAGTCGAACCCACTTCAGTCTTGAGGGCCAGCCCCTCAGCCCGGTCCGATACGCTGAAGAGTTTGACACGGTAGCGATCCAGCGTCTGACTGCCACTGCCCGACCATGCGCTGCGCAATAGTTTGTTGACGCTCTCCCATCGCGAACCGCGCGCGTCGGCACCTGTCGATGCGCCACTCAGACCATCGCTAGTTTGCATGCTGGCTGAGTTATCGACCAGCAGGACCAGGTCGGGCAAGTCGGTTTGATAACGTTCGATACTCCAACCGGCCAACATCCAACCCACCAAGAAAATGGCCGCGACGCGCAAGGCGGTCAGCACTGCGCGCCGCCAGCGCGTGGCGCTACCACGCTCGCTGAAGTACAGCAGCGTCACCCCGGTCAGCACCAGCAGGACGACGACAATCGTCAACCAGGCGGACCAAGGCCAGGCGCGGTTCCATACTTCTTCTACGTTGCCATTCACGCAGGCATTATCCTGTTCTGCAGTTCGCTCATGCCAGACGCCTTCCCAAATGCCAGGCCAGCAGTGACTCCATTGCCAGTACGCACAGCAGCAACCACAAACTCGCCTTGGTCAAGAACTCGCTGGGACGAACATCGGAAGTGCTGCTGCGAGCGGTTGATGATGGCTGCGAACCAACGGGCTTGCCAACTGGCAAACTCTCGACATTCACTGCCTGCATTGCGCTCTGATTGGGTTCGATGTTGACGGCAAAGAGTTGTTGATCGGATTGCGCACCGGGCTCACTTGGGTTGGCTGCAGTTGTAACATCATAGACCCCTGCCCTATCGACTTGAGTATATACCCAAGCAGGTCGACTATTGCCGTCGGCTGCTGGCACCGTTAATCGGCTCTGCGATTTGTCAGGCCTATGAATGATCAACTCGGTCGATTGCGAACTATGCGCGAGCCAACCGCGCAAGGGTTGGCCAACTAGCAGGTTGTTCTGCGCATCACCGCCACCAATCAACGTTTCGATTAGCTTCTGCATGATGGGCACAAAGCTGGGCCAGGTAGCTATTGCATTCCAACTTGGTTCCGACCGATCCAAGGCGCCACCTGATTCTGGTGCGCTGAGCATCACGGCCATCCAACCGGCACCTATTGCGCGCCGCACGATCCATGGATCACCGCTACTGAGCGCCAGATCGACCACCACTCGTCCACCAGTCGTGCCAGAATTCGTGTCTGGTTTGGCGGGATCACTGGATGGTTCCGGCGACTTGATTTTCCAATATCGAAAAATAGGTGTGGTCAGCAGTCCCGCATCCAAATAATTGGCAAAGGGTTTGGCCAGCGGGCTTTCATAACCCAGCGGGTCCACTTGCCAATCGCCCGGTGCCGATGGTGAATCCAACTGGATACCCAACAATTGTCCCAACGAATCGGTCGCACGATTCCAAGCCACTGCGTCAGCGCGTGGTCCGACCAGGGCTAAAACAGATCCACCACCTGCGACATATTCACGCAACTTAATCAAGCTGGCCGGATCCAACTGCGGCACATCGACCAGGATGACCGCATCCACCTGGTTCAAATTGCGAGTAGATAGCTGAGAGGTGCTCCAGGTTTCCACGGTCGCCGCACGACGTTTGAGGTTACTGGCTAACTCTGCGCTACTGGCCGGTGCCAGGCTCAAGTTGACCATGCGCGCCGCGCCGGCCGTCGGTTCGATCGTAACCACGCGCACTTGTGGGCGCACCGAGATAATCAAATCACGTCGATTGTCCGGCAGCAAAGCATCATCGGGCAGCAGCGCACTGATGTGCCAGGTGCGATCACTCGGTGGCTGCATTTGTGTTGATACCGTGCGTGCCTGGCCCGCGGGACAATCCACAAACTCGGTTTGAATCGTAGAACCTTCGGATAAGAATTGCACTGGCATGCGCAGCACAGGTTCGGAACCAAAGTTACGAATCGTCGCGGAACATTGCAGCGATCGACCTTCGAGAATCAACGGTGCATCCGCTTCGAAGGCCGTGATGGCTACGTTGACAGGTTGCTCGACGGCCAGCGATTGATAACGCACCGCATAACGACTCGACAATTGTTGAAGCGTCGAGCGCGCATCGCCTTCGATGGCCGCTTGCCAGGTATCGCGTCCCATATCGCTGAAGAAGACGATTTCCACTGTTGATTCGTCAGCCAGCGACTGCTGCGCATCTTCAAGCGTTTGTTGCACCAGTTCGAGCGAACTGCTCAAGCGTGCGCCTGCATCGGTGCATTTCAAGCGGCTGATTTCACTGATCACTCGAGCGGCATCAAAGACAGGCTGGCCAATAACGGCTTGTGGTGGATCACTCATTTGTATGAGCACAAAAGCATCGCGCGGGGAAGCTTGACGCACTAGATCCGTCGCCTGGCTTTGCGCCCGCTGCCACAATGTCTGGCGACCCGCCGAGTAATTCATGGAATACGAAGCATCCAAGACAATGGCCCACAAACGCGGCGGCTCCGTTAGCGTGGCATCGACATTCGTGTTGCCACTTAACAGTGGTCGCGCCAGGGCAATTGCCAACAGGATAAGGGCCAGCGTGCGAAGTAACAGTAGCAACCAACCTTCGATGCGCACGGTGCGCGAGTTCTGCTGGATGGCTTGCATCAGCAGTTCCATGGCCGCCCAGGGGATCTCTTGTTGTCGGCGGCGGTGCAGTAAATGCAGAGCCAGAGGGATCCCAGCGGCAGCCAGCCAGCCCAACATCCAGATGCTGCCCAGTTCGATTGCAGCTAATGGAAACATTACACTGTTATCCTTCGCCGCTCAGCCAAAACTTGCGACAGCGCCAGCGCCAGCGATTGATCCGTAATGAGCAAGCGATAGTCCATCGCCAGTTGTTCGCAACCGATTCGCAAGGAATCAATGAAGCCCTGCATGGCTTGGCGATAAGCCGCTCCGATAAAACGCGGATCAGCTGCGATGCTAGGCAAACCTTCCAAACCAACAAATCGCGTGGCACGATCGAACTTGAAATCCACTTCGCTGCGATCGAGCGTATGCAGCACCAACACATCGTGACGCTGGAACTTCAAGAGTTTTAACGCCGCATTGATTTGCCCTGCATCACCTAACAGATCGCTTATGATCACCACCAGGCCGCGACGTTTCATACGCGCAGCCAGTAGTGAAACTGCTTGCGGAATATTGGAGCGCACCGGCGAGACTACATCGCCCTCCAACGCGTGCAGGATGTCTTCCCAGCGCGTGGGACTGGCGCTGGGTACGAGCCAGGCATGCAGGTCATCGGTAAAGGTAGCCAGGCCCACAGCGTCCTGCTGAGCTAAGACCAGGTAAGCCATCGAGGCCGTGATCAACTGGGCATATTCGAGTTTCGAGAGCGAGCTGCTTGGGCCTTTGAACTGCATGCTCTCACTGATGTCCAACAGCACCGTGCATTGCAAGTTGGTTTCATCTTCGAACTGTTTGAGATAGATCTTGTCGGTGCGAGCGTACACCTTCCAGTCGACTTGGCGTGTATCGTCGCCGGGTGTGTATTCGCGATGCTGGGCGAATTCGATCGAGCGTCCTTTGAGCGGACTGCGATGCATGCCTGCGATCAAGCCTTCGACCAGGCAACGAGCGCGCAGACCCAGCGGCTGGATGCGAGCCAGCGTTTCAGGATCGAAGTACTTTGCTGATGCGTTCACGCGAGGCGCTCAACTCGGAAGATTGGTCGACGCTCTTAAGCACTTCTTTGATGATATCGTCCGCAGCCACACCTTGGGCTTCGGCTTGAAAATTCAAACGCAGCCGATGGCGTAAAACCGCCGGTGCGATCGCTTCGATGTCTTCGCGGCGCACATTGGGGCTGCCACACAGCGCGGCCCGCGCTTTGGCTCCGAGCACCAGGTACTGACTGGCCCGCGGACCGGCTCCCCAGCGCACACATTTACGCACCAGTTCGCTGGCATGCTCGTCCGTTGGTCGCGTAGCCCGGGCGATTTGCGTGGCCAACAACGCCAGGTGGGGCGTAATCACAATCCTACGCACGAGATGTGTCAGCGTCAGCAACTCGGCCCCGCTGAGCTGCGTCACGAGCTCGACTTGCTCGTCGCTGGTCGTACGCAGCACGATCTCCAGTTCGTCTTCTTGACTGGGATAGTCAACTAGCACGTTGAGCATGAAGCGATCCAACTGCGCTTCCGGTAATGGGTAAGTACCTTCTTGCTCGATGGGGTTCTGCGTGGCCAGGACAAAGAACGGGTTGGGCAGCGCATGACGCTGGCCACCGACGGTGACTTGGTGCTCTTGCATGGCCTCCAGCAGCGCGGCCTGCGTCTTGGGCGGTGTGCGGTTGATTTCATCGGCCAAAATGATGTTGGCAAAAATTGGACCGCGCAGAAAACGGAACTCGCGAATACCTTGCTCGCGATTCTCTTGAATCACTTCCGTACCGGTGATGTCGGCGGGCATCAGATCGGGAGTGAATTGAATGCGATTGAAATCTAAATGCAATGACTTGGCCAGGCTGGAAATCATCAGGGTCTTGGCCAGGCCGGGCACACCAATCAGCAAGCAATGACCACCGGCTAACATGGCGACCAGCAGTTGCTCGATCACGCGATCTTGCCCGACGATGACGCGGGCTAATTCACGACGAATCGACGCACACGCAGCGCTCAATCGCTGGAGCGCTTCAACATCGCCAAGCTCTGATGGTTCGGTAGACATGCCGATATTATAGCCGATCTATAATCTCAAATTTGAGATGGGATATTTACAAAGTGCCTTTTGTGCTGGGCACTCCGGTTTGCCTGGGATCGATGGTGACTGCCTGCCGCAGCGCGCGAGCGGCCGCTTTGAAGATAGCCTCAGCGATATGGTGACTATTTCGACCGTAATGCAATTGTACGTGGAAGTTGCATAAGGCATGGCTGGCAAATGCGTACCAAAAATCTTCGACCAGTTCGCTATCAAACTCGCCGATCTTGGGCGATGGCATCGGGGCATTGAAGACCACATAAATCCGCCCGCTCAAATCGACCGCCAGCGTTACCAGCGTCTCTTCCATAGGCAACACGATATGTCCATAACGACCGATTCCCTGCTTGTTGCCCAGCGCCTGCTTGAAGGCCAGGCCCAGGCAGATACCGATGTCTTCGGTGGTGTGATGCGCGTCGACTTGGACATCGCCTTGGCAAGCGACCGACAGATCGAACAGCCCATGTTTGGCAAACAAGGTCAACATGTGGTCGAGAAAGCCGACGCCGGTTTGAATCTGACTGGAACCTGTGCCATCGAGATTCAACTTGAGCGAGATTTTGGTTTCAGCGGTTTGACGATCGATCGTCGCAGTGCGATTGGCAGTGCTCATAGCGGGCTCTCTCACAGCAGGCTTTCCAGGAGGCTTAAGGCAGCGCGAGCGCCTTCGTCGGTACCCACGCTAATGCGCAGGCCGTCGCCCCAGCCTTGATAGTTCATATATCGCACGAGTACTTTCTGAGCCTTGAGCCCTTCGTACAGTCGCTGCGCGGAATGTTCTTTCGAGGTGGCCCAAACGAAATTGGCATGTGAATCCGTAACGGTAAATCCGAGCGCGCGTAGCCGCTCGGTCATCCACGTGCGGGTGGCGATGATGCGTGCACGATTCTCGGCTAACCACTTTTGACTAGAGATGGCGGCCGTGGCCCCGGCCAGGCTGATGGCGTCGCAGTTGTAACTGTCCTTCACTTTGCGGAACATGCGAATCATGGCAGGCTGGGCCACCAGGAAACCGAACCGCAAACCGGCCAGCGCATAGGATTTACTCAGCGTCCGCGAGACCATGATACGCGGATTGCGTTTGACCAGTTCGATACAGTTGGTATCGGCGAAATCGACATAGGCTTCGTCGATCAATAGCGGACAAGTCAAGCGATCCGCCAGGCTGGCAAGTTCCTCTGGCGAGATCAATGTTCCGCTGGGACTGTTGGGATTGGGCAAGAAGACCAGCTTCAGCCGTGGATGGTTGGCAGCAAAGGCATCGTCCAGTTGGAAGTTGGAGGTGAAGTGGACTTCCTCCCAAGCCGCGCCTTGTAGCTGCGCTAACGTGCGATAGAGGATGTAACTGGGATACGGCAAGCGCAGCGTATCCCCTTCGCCCACCAGGGCTCGAGTAACGATGGTCAGAATGTCATCGCTGCCATTGCCGCATAGAATCCAATCGGGCTCGACACCCAGCACTTCAGCCGCTTGCATGCGAAACGCGGTCCCCAGTGGATCTGGGTAACGCTCCAAGCGTCCCTGGGCGGCTTCGGTAATGGCCGTAATCACCGCCGCTGGTGGCGAGTAGGGATTTTCGTTGGTATTGAGCTTCAGGAACTTGCCCGCTTGAGGTTGCTCACCGGGCACGTAGGCTTGCATGGCCTGCACGGCGGGTCGAAAGAAGCCGGCGACTTCTTCGTCAGTCGATGTGTTCGAAAGGGAATTCACTTTTTCGCAGCTTGATTGGAAGGTTTGTGTGCCGGGCCGAAGCCCGAATCGATATTTGATTTATGCGTAAATTATTTTACTTTATATATAAAGTATTTTACCAACCCGTATGCTACGCGAGCAACTCGCGTTTACTGCCGGATGGTCATACTACGTTTGTGCGCCGTCAGCCCCTCGCAGTCGGCGATATGGCAAGCGTGGGGGGCAATGTCGTTTAGGGCTGCCGATGAAAACTCGATCAGGCTGCCGCTACGCAAGAACGAGTTGGCCGACAGGCCGGCTGCCCAGCGCGCCGTACCACCGGTGGGCAAGACGTGCGATGGTCCAGCGGCGTAATCGCCCACGGCCACGGGACTGAAATCGCCCAAGAATGTCGCGCCTGCATGTTTGATCTGTATGGCAACTTCACGCGGCTGTTGACAGGCGATATGCAAATGTTCGGGCGCGATCAAGTCGGTCACTTCACAGGCTTGTTGCTGGTCTCGCACCAAGATAAAACCACCAAAGGACTGCAGACTTTGACGCGTCAGTTCACAACGTTCCAACTCCGCGATTTGTCTTTCCAGCTCCGCTTCGACTTTGGGCAGCAGGCTGGCATCCCAAGTGACCAGCAGACTGGCTCCCGGCGAATGTTCTGCTTGGGCTAACATATCGGCCGCCACAAAGTCGGCCCGCGTGATTTGATCGGCGATGACAACCACTTCACTAGGACCGGCGATCGAATCGATGTCGACGTGACCATAGACCGTCTTCTTGGCCAAAGCAACAAACAGATTTCCCGGGCCGACAATCTTGTCGACTCTAGGCAAACCCTCGATACCAAAAGCCATGGCCGCCACGGCTTGCGCGCCGCCGATGGGATAAACTTCACGAATGCCTAATTCGTAGCAAGTGGCGAGCACATCGGGGTTGTAGGCGCCATAAGCCGTGGGTGGCGCGACCACTGCGATCTCTTTGACTCCGGCGACTTGGGCAGGCACCACGGTCATCATCACCGTCGACGGATACGCAGCGGCGCCGCCGGGTACACACACGCCCACTCGATCCAAGGGCACATAACGTTGATCCAATCGCACGCCCGCGCGCGGTTCGAAACGCACATCATGATGCAGAATGGCTTGTTGAAACGCGCGGATGTTTTGGGTGATCGCGCGCACGGCGGCCAGCAATTGCGGTGACGCTTGCGCGTGAGCAGATTTAAGTGTGTCTTCAGGCACGCACAGCTGGCCTGTGGGTATTTCAATGTTATCGAGGGCTTGTACATAACGAGCCACTGCGGCTCGGCCTTGCGCTTGAACATCCTGGCAGATGCGCTCGACAACTTGAGCCGGCGTCAAGTCGGCGCCGAAGACGCGCTGAGTTAAAGCCCGGCCACGCTCGCTGACCACGTTGCCCGATGGGCTCAGTTGCTGTCGCAAGGCATCTAGCTGCGATTGGTAGCCCGGTTGGCGGGCATCGATAATAGGTAATTTCATTGTCGGTTATGTAGCCGATCTCGCCAGAGATTGGAGGTGTTATGTAGCCGATCTCGCCAGAGATTGGAGGTGTTATGGTAGCTCATCCAAAGTCTGGCGACTTCGGCTACGTAGACGGTTATGGTTATTCATCCAAAGTCTGGCGACTTCGGCTATGGGGTCACCTCTCCAAACTTTAGTTTGGGGAGGTCGAATCGAGCGTAGCAAGATTCGGGAGGGGCGCGTCCAAAGTCTGGCGACTTCGGCTACGGCAGATTACATGATCCAACCGCCTCCCAGAACGCGTGGACCGTCGTAGAGGACGCAGAGTTGTCCAGGAGCAACACCTAAGGCGGGCTGCTGGAATTCAACTTCGACGGTTGTACCATCGGACGATGGAGTAGCGGTGCAGGCGATGCCGCGACTGTTGTAGCGGATCTGTGCAGCAATCTGCAGCGGTTGAGTAGGTGGTTCGATTAACCAATTGAAGCGCTGCGCCGTTAACGTGGGACGCGCTAAAGCTTCTTTGGGACCGATGATGACGTTGTTGGTCTGGCTATCGATGCGGACCACAAAGTGCGGCTGGCCCAAGGCGATGCCGAGTCCTTTGCGTTGGCCGATCGTAAAGCCTTCGATGCCTGGATGCTCGCCGACGGTGCGACCATCGGTAGTAAGGATATGACCTGCCGTCGATACCTTCGAACGCTCGCGGACGAATTGGTCATGCTGGCCACTGGCAACAAAGCAGATCTCTTGGCTGTCCTTCTTTTCCGCGACGCGTAAACCGACTTGGGCCGCCATCTGCCGAATCTCTGGCTTTTCATAACCACCCACCGGCAACAACATGCGATGCAAGTAGCGTCGATCGATACCGGCCAAGGCATACGATTGATCTTTGTGATCATCCACGCCACGAATCAAGGCCGGTTGGCCATCGATCGCTTCCATGCGGGCATAGTGCCCGGTGGCTACGAAGTGGGCATCGACGCTGTCGGCGTAGTCGAACAGGCGGCCAAACTTGATCCAGTTATTGCACTGCACGCACGGGTTGGGCGTGCGACCTTTTGAGTATTCATCGACAAAGTAATGCACGATGCGGCTGAAATCGGCCTTGAGGTCGAGAGCATAAAACGGAATCTGCAGTCGGTCGGCCACGCGGCGGGCGTCCAGAGCATCCGAAGCGCTGCAACATCCTTGCTTGTGATCCGAGCGGCCCTGCAGAATGGGCAAGAGCGGATTGTGACCAGTGCTTTCCACTTTACAGCTGGCCGCAGATTCTTCTCCGTGCCGCATAAAGACCCCAATCACTTCGTAACCGGCGCGCAGCAACAAATGGGCAGCTACCGAGCTGTCCACTCCGCCACTCATCGCCAGTACTACGCGCTTGTCCAACTATTTTCTCCGATTGCCGGTGGTTGTTGATTGGCGGTTGTTGGAACCGGGGCTAACGCCCTCGGCTTAGTTGTGGGAACCTTTGGCTAACGCCCGACGGTTTACTTGTTAATGATAGCCTCAAAACGCGTTTTTTTAAGGCCAAACTAGGCTTCGACAATTTTCAGACACTTATCTACAATGGGAGGCTCGCTGGAAAGCGAATAATTAACCAGAGGGTTTCGGCCAAGCGCTGTGGGCGTCCAATCGAAGCTTTCACAACAATAAATGACGAACAAATGCAGCTACCTGTGCTTAACGAGGCCCGCACGGCCGATCGTTTCTTAACCAGTCTGCCCGCCACTCCCTCTGCTGCCGGCGGCCGAAAACCGACTGGACCACTGGCTTCTACGCCCCTGCCCATGACGGCCGCCGAAGCTCGCGCCCGGGGATGGGATGAAATCGATATCGTGTTCGTCACCGGCGATGCGTATATCGACCACCCCAGTTTTGCGATGGCCATTCTGGGCCGAGTGCTGGAGGCGGCTGGGTTTCGCGTCGGGATCGTCTCGCAACCCGATTGGCATTCCTGCACCGATTGGCAACGCTTTGGCCGACCGCGTCTGTGTTTTGCGATCAGCGCCGGCAATATGGACTCGATGATCAACCATTACACGGCCAATAAAAAAGTCCGCAACGATGATGCCTATTCGCCCGGCGGCAAGATTGGCCTGCGACCGGATCGAGCCACGTTGAGCTACTGCCAGCGGGCGCGCGAAGCCTATAAAGGCGTGCCGGTGATCGCTGGTGGTGTGGAAGCTTCGCTGCGGCGCTTGGCGCACTATGACTATTGGTCCGACAAAGTTCGACGCAGTATTCTGCTGGACAGCAAAGCGGACCTGGTGGTCTTCGGTATGGGCGAAAACGCAGTGGTCGAGATCGCGCAGCGTTTGGCGGCCGGTCAAACGGTGAAGGACCTGCGCGATATGCGCGGTCTCGCGTACGCGCTAGGTGCCTCGGAGACTCCGCCCGAGGATGCGCTGACTCTGCCTAGTTACAATCATGTGATGGCTGACAAGCTGCAATTTGCGGAAGCCACGCGCATCATTCACTCGGAAACCAATCCCTACAACGCGCGGCGTTTGGTTCAGTGGCATGGCACTCAGGCCGTCGTAGTCAATCCGCCTCAGTTTCCCATTTCGGAAACGGCCATGGACCGCATCTATGGTCTGCCCTACACGCGTCGACCGCATTCGAGCTACACCGAACCGATTCCGGCCTACGAGATGATCAAAGATTCGGTCACGATCATGCGCGGCTGCTTTGGCGGTTGCACCTTCTGTTCCATCACCGCCCATCAAGGCCGAGCCATTCAATCGCGCAGCCAAGAAAGCGTGCTGGGCGAAATTCAGAAATTGGCTCAGAGTAAAACCTTCAAAGGCACGGTCAGCGATATTGGTGGACCAACGGCGAACATGTATCACATGAAGTGCACCAAGCCCGAGGTCGAAGCGATCTGTCGCCGCCAGTCATGTGTGCATCCCAAGATCTGCAAATTACTGGGCGTCGATCATCAACCCGTGATCGACCTCATGCGCGCGGCCCGCAAAGTTCCCGGGGTCAAGAAAGTGCTAGTCGCTAGCGGCGTGCGCATGGATTTGGCGCGCCAGTCGCCCGAGTACATTCGCGAACTGACCGAACATCATGTGGGCGGGCACTTGAAGGTCGCGCCTGAACATGTCGATCCCGATGTGCTGTTCAAGATGCGCAAGCCCTCCAACGATGACTTCGAAAACTTTACGGATGTCTTCAACGAACATTCCAAAGCCGTCGGCAAGAAGCAGTACCTGGTACCGTACTTCATCGCCAGCCATCCTGGTAGCGACCTCGATGCCATGATCAACCTGGCCGTGTTCTTGAAACGCAATGGCTACAAACCCGATCAAGTGCAGGACTTTATTCCGGCACCATTGGATGTAGCCACCACGATGTACTACACCGGCATCGATCCATTCACCAAGAAACCAGTGCATATCGCCAAAGGGCTGCGAGATCGCAAGATGCAACGCGCGCTGATGCAGTTCTTCAAACCCGAGAACTACTTCGAAGTCCGCGAAGCCTTGCGCCAAGCGGGCCGTACCGACTTGATTGGCAACGACTGCGATGCGCTGATCCCCTCGCAACCACCCCTGGAAGCGCTAAATCGTCGTCGCGAAGATGCCAACACGCGCTTCCGCGGCGAATACGTTCACAAAATCCCGGGCCAAGGCAGCAAGAAAGAACGTCGCACCCGCAATACCAAAGGCTACCGCCCAGGACGCAAAGGAGCCAATTGAAGTTGGAAGTGTGAAAAACGAATCAAACACAATCTCAAATCGCAAATCGCAAATCTCAAATGACTCAACTTTCTGGCAAACGAATCCTGGCGTTTATTGGCGACATCTATGAAGATCTCGAACTGTGTTATCCGCGGCTGCGCATGATCGAAGCTGGGGCGGAGTTCGTGATGGTCGGACAGGAAGCTGGTGGCACGCGATACTTGGGCAAACATGGTTATCCGTTAACCTCGGATCGATCGATCGCCGACGTTACCGCTCAGGACTTTGATGGCTTGATCGTGCCAGGTGGATTTATGCCTGACAAATTGCGGCGTGATCCGCAAGTGCTGCAACTGGTGCGCGACTTTGATGCCGCGGGTAAATGCGTGGCTGCGATTTGCCACGGAGGTTGGATTCCGATCTCCGCTGGAGTTTACCGCGGCGTGCGCGTGACCGGTTCGCCCGGTATCAAAGACGACTTGATTAACGCCGGTGCCATTTGGGAAGACGCCGAAGTGGTCGTCGATCGACACTTTATCAGCAGCCGCAAACCCGATGACCTGCCCGCGTTCTGTCGCGAAGTGATAACGTGCTTGAGCCTCGTTTAACTTAACCCGTAGCCGTTAGGCGAGGCGAACGAAGCGGTTGATTCTCAGGGCCAAGTCACTCACCTTGAGCAAGTAGATGCTCAGGTAAACGCAGCGATTGGTTAGCAGGTGCGCCTCGCCTGGCGGCGATCTCGTTTAACCCGTAGCCGAAGGCGAGGCAAACGAAGCGGTTGATTCTCAGGGCCAAGTCACTCACCTTGAGCAAGTTGATGCTCAGGTAAACGCAGCGTTTGGTTAGCAGGTGCGCCTCGCCTGGCGGCGATCTCGTTTAACCCGTAGCCGAAGGCGAGGCAAACGAAGCGGTTGATTCTCAGGGCCAAGTCACTCACCTTGAGCAAGTTGATGCTCAGGTAAACGCAGCGTTTGGTTAGCAGGTGCGCCTCGCCTGGCGGCGATCTCGTTTAACCCGTAGCCGAAGGCGAGGCAAACGAAGCGGTTGATTCTCAGGGCCAAGTCACTCACCTTGAGCAAGTTGATGCTCAGGTAAACGCAGCGTTTGGTTAGCAGGTGCGCCTCGCCTGGCGGCTACGGGTTAAACGATGACGCACTCACCAAGGCATATGGATGCTCAGGTAAACGCAGCGTTTGGTTAGCAGGTGCGCCTCGCCTGGCGGCGATCTCGTTTAACCCGTAGCCGAAGGCGAGGCGAACGAAGCGGTTGATTCTCAGGGCCAAGTCACTCACCTTGAGCAAGTTGATGCTCAGGTAAACGCAACGTTTGGTTAGCGGGTGCACCTCGCCTGGCGGCGATCTCGTTTAACCCGTAGCCGAAGGCGAGGCAAACGAAGCGGTTGATTCTCAGGGCCAAGTCACTCACCTTGAGCAAGTTGATGCTCAGGTAATCGCAACGTTTGGTTAGCGGGTGCGCCTCGCCTGGCGGCGATCTCGTTTAACCCGTAGCCGAAGGCGAGGCAAACGAAGCGGTTGATTCTCAGGGCCAAGTCACTCACCTTGAGCAAGTTGATGCTCAGGTAAACGCAACGTTTGGTTAGCAGGTGCACCTCGCCTGGCGGCTACGGGTTAAACGATGACGCACTCACCAAGGCATATGGATGCTTAGGTAAACGCAACGTTTGGTTAGCAGGTGCGCCTCGCCTAGCGGCTACGGGTTAAACGATGACGCCTCGCCTGGCGGCTACGGGTTAAACGAGTCATACAGGGGCATGTGTCGGTAGTAGACTTCCAAGCAGTAGAGCGCCATGCAAGTGGCGTACAGGCGACCGGCGCTGTGGTCGATGCCGCTGGTGGCCAGTGGCCAACTACCTACTTCCGGACCTTCTTGCACTTGAAGCGCGGGCAATTGTTCGCGCATCATGCTATTCCATTTCTTCCAATGGTCGTGACCAGCGTGATGCATGACTTGAGTGGCGTAGTACCAATAGTAGTAACGCAGTTCTTCACCATTGAACGGTGCGTTTTCATCTAGCCAAGCGGCGCACTTCTCGATCGCCGGATGTGTGCGGGACCAGCCCAAATACATGCGGCAGAGCATGCCTTCTGCGGTCATCGACGCCGTAGGTCGACTGTCTTTGCGATAGCCGTATTGAGAGTGCTCTTCAGCGTCGACAGAGTTCAAGTAGGAATGAATACTTCGCAGCTGGTTCTCGGGTACCGTAATGCCAGCCGACTTGGCGCTGACCAGCGCCATCATGCACCAACCTGTTACTGATGTATCAGAGTCTCCGCGGAACGAGTAGCGCCAGCCACCGGCGGTTCCTTGGGCGCGAAGCGTATATTTAACGGCTTTCTCGACGTATTGTTTCAGCCAGGTATCGCCGGTCATAGCGTACGCTTCGCTCAGCGCCAGCGTACAGATGCCTTGTGTATAGATCGCGTGATGCAGCGGTGTGTCGTGAATGAAACTTCCATTGGGCTGTTGTTCTTTCACCAACCACTCGAGTGCTTTGTGGAGCTGCTCGCGATATTCACCCGATTGATGTGTGTGGCCCGCTCCGAGAAAGGCAATCAGGGCCATGCCCGTGGCCGCCTTGCTGTTTTCACCGAACTGGGCACCTTGTGCATAGGGACCGAGAAAGCTCCACCAGCCATCGCTTTGTTGTTGACGTATCAACCATTCCAATCCAAGCTTCACAGCCGCTTCGGTCTGGGCAGTACCGCCATACTTGGAGAGCAAGGAGAGCTTCGCCGTGCCGGAACGGCCAACCACCATCGATTTTTCAGGCAGGGCTGCTAAAGCTTGATCGGCGATCGCGGAGTTGATGGAAGACGGGCCTTCGAACTCTAGTTGTGTTTCAGGCAAGGTGGCTGACAGGGAACTGGACTGATCCAGCTGTGCAATGACCGAGTCGAAACTAAGCGCATCGATTTCTAAATCGCTAGCGACGCTGGAAAGTTGCGAGGCCAGTTCAGGACCCTCGGACTCTGATTGGGCGACCAGCAATACGCTCGTGGGCAACGCTTGGCTACTAATTCCGATGAATGCCAAGGTGATCAGCAAAGCAGCGTGCACAATGAAACTGATCAACCAGTCCGTCCGCGGCATAAGTTTCTGGAACTGGATCGCGTGCCACCACCGCCTTCGACGCTGGCTGGGAGCGGCCGCCATCGCAGTCCAAGCTGATGTCGAAGGCACAGTCGACGGCACAGTCGACGGCAGCACGTTATCAAAGTCGAACGCCGGATCGGAGAAATCAAGTTCCGTGAATTGATCTGCGGACATAATAGTCCACTGTACTAAAAAAAAGGGGTCAGGTCTATTTTCGGCTGCTTCTCACTACCAGGTGGCCGTCTGAAAATAGACCTGACCCCTTTTTCAATCTTCGATTGGGGCGAGATGGGTTGCACGATGTCGGCGGGATTCGAGAAAATGCTCCAAGATCAGATGGGCGGCCAGGCGATCCACTCGTTTCTTGCGTTGGAGATGATTTAATCCAGCTTCGCGCAACAAGCGGCGAGCTTCGGCAGTTGTGAACCGTTCATCTTGAAAAATGCAAGGCACATCGGTGAACCGCGCCATCCACATTTGAAAGTCACGCACTTCTCGCGACTTTTGACTCTCGGTGCCATCACTATGAATAGGTAGTCCGAGAACGATGCCTTGAATCTGTTGCTTGGCCAGCAGTTCGCCGAGAAACTTTTCGTCCAAACGTTCATTGCGCCGCAGATACGTATCCAGCGGTGTCACCCAGCGTTGGCTTTCATCGCACATCGCCAGCCCCATCCGGACTGTGCCGTAGTCGATGCCCAGCAAACGACCCGCCTCGGGCAACTGGTCAGAGATCGGCGAAGGCTGTGGATTGATCATAGACCAATCATTTTAGCAACAAAGCCAGCGGCGCTCGACGGATTATCTTACGAATCCTTACGGGCGGGCAGATCAGTTGTGCTGGGCGGAGCTTGACCGAGCAGTGGAGCAAATCCCGTTTGCGGTTCAGCGGATTTCTTTTCTATGCGCGGATAACGAGCCACCACTTGTCGTTCATAAGTTCGATTGGAAGAACTTTGGCTGTACTTCAAATTCGCTTGAGGCACCGCTGTTTCCAGCACCGCCAGTTCGGCCATCGATAGCGACATATTGCCCAGCGTGAGCTGCCGCAAGTTCGGGAGTTTTCTAAGTTCCAGCAGACCTTCAAAACTGAATTGTTTACCTACCAGAGTCAAACTGCGCAGCTGTCGAAGCTGAGCGATATTTTCAATGGTCTTGTCGGTAGCTGCGTTGCTTTCCACACTCAACTTAAGCACTGCTCGCAAGCCGGGTAATTTGCCCAGCGAACTATCTTCGAGATTACCCTTCAAGTGGACTGTATGCAAGTCCGATACCGAGGCTGGTCCGAGCGTGGCGGCAATATCACCCTGCATGCCTTGCCACATGGGTCGAAAAACATGCGGTACTTGATAATGCCATTCATATTCAGCACGACAATCATCCAACCACTTCTGGTTAGCGTACACGCGTTGATAACGATAACCCATCACGGCAGCCGTTGTGACTAGGCCCAACAACAGAACGATAACTGCGATCTGGGCTGTCCATAAGCACGAATGTAGAGACACCGAGCGGCCGCCAGAGCGGGACACTTGGTTGGATTGGCGAGGGGTACGTCCCTGATAAAACAAGCTATACACAATGATCTTTCTTTGGCAAAGACGAGCCATCAACTGAACAAGGTTCAGCCGCCCTGGAACCTGACTCGTCCTTGAGTCAAGTACTTGTTATTCGTTACCTGGACGCAAACTTTGTTGCCGCGTGAGAGTTTTTTGGTTGAAAAAGTGGGCTGTACTGAGTCGCTAGAGTGACAATCACGTCCGCAGACAGTTCGTTCACTCTCTAATACACCTTGGGCCGCCTCATTTCTTGCACGTCACAGAGAAATATTTCATGCAAGCAATGTGATAGACCGCTAAGCACGTGTACACATCCAATTCGGGTACCATCGAAATTCAAAGGACTTCGGGTGGCACTGGCAATGCGCAGCATAGCCAGTGCATGGGACGAAGTGGTGCAGTTGGCCGGGCCCTGTGTCTGGTCCAATGGCAGCGAAGTTTTGGATACAGCCTGCCAGGATGCTGCCTGGGACGGGTTGGTTCGTTGGCCAATGAACCCTCTCAGGGACCAGTGCCACCCAAAAACCCTAAACACAATACAACTGCTCGACCTAAAGGCTGGGCACTATTTGTGCCCTAATCCCGAATTGGACGTGTCCACATGCTTACAAGGGCACTTTATTGGGGTATCCAGGTTGTTCAGACACATATTGAGGCACGCCATAGCCAGAGAATTGGGCGCGCAGATCGGCGACTATTTTTTGGCCCTCAGCCACTGGCACTTCAAAATGCGCTGCTCCTTGCACCCGATCGAGTTGATGCAAGTAATAAGGCAGTACACCGGCGGCAATCAACCGCCCGCTGAGCTCTCGCTGAACTGCTACGTTATCATTGATACCTCGCAATAAGACGGATTGATTTAGTAGCAATGCGCCAGAAGTTCGCAAATTGGCTAGTGCCCGCGACAAGCACTGATCGATCTCGCGCGGATGGTTGATGTGCGTCACCAATACCACTTGCATGCGCGAGCGACCGAGCCACTGCAGCATTTCTGCGCATACGCGTTGGGGAATCACCACCGGCAGACGCGTATGAATGCGCAGCCGCTGGATGTGCGGAATGTCGTTCAAGCGTTCGACCAACCAACCGAGGCTATGATCGCTCAGCATGAGCGGGTCGCCGCCTGAGAGAATCACTTCTTCCAGGCTGTCATCGCCAGCGATATAGTCGATGGCCACCTGCCAAGTTGCAGGACTTTTGGGGACTTCGGCATACGGGTATTCGCGCCGAAAACAGTAGCGGCAGTGTACGGCGCAGGCACCTGTGGTTACCAGCAGCGCTCGCGAAATATATTTTTGGAGCAGTCCGGGCAGTAAGGTGGCGGCGCGGTCATCGACTGGATCGGCGACAAATCCCGGCTCGGCCGCACCCTCCTGGTTGCTGATCAGAACTTGGAGCAGGAGCGGGTCGTGTGGGTCTCCAGGCTGCATGCGAGCCACAAATTCCCAGGGTACCAGCAGCGGAAATTGTTCACCAGCCGCGTGCGACCGCTCCAACGCACCGGCGGTCTCCGGTGGTAAACTCAAGGCCGATAGCAGCATTCGAGGGTCGCGGATCGCCCGGCGAACGGCCTCCTGCCAGCTGACCGAGGCGGAAGTGGCTTCGACAAGTTGGGGGTTGGTAGCTAAAATCGTCGCCATTTGGGGATCAGAGCCTGGTAAACATTGGTCCGGTTTTGGGCAGGGCGATCAGGATAATGATCAGTCAGTATAAGGTGAAGGGACAAAGTGGGTACCTACAAGACGAGTGATTTCCGCAAAGGGCTGAAGGTTCAAATCGACGGTGAACCCTATTTGATGGTCGAGATGAACTTCGTCAAACCGGGTAAAGGCAATGCCCTCTACAAGTGCAAGATGAAGAACCTCGTACGCGGTACGGTTCTGGACCGCACCTACAAAGGTGGCGATGAACTGGAATCGGCCGATGTCGAAGAAATCGAAACTCAGTTCCTGTACCGCCAGGCCGAAGCCTACTTCTTTATGGACAACCAGTCCTTCGAGCAGTACGAACTGACCGGCGATCAAGTCGATGACGCTTGGAAGTATCTCAAAGACGGCATGACCTGCACCATGATGCTGTTCAATGGCGTGCCCATCACCATGTCTCCGCCCAACCATGTCGAGTTGAAGGTGACCGAATGCGAACCGGGTGCCAAGGGCGACACCGCCACCAACGTAACTAAGCCCGCTAAGGTGGAGACCGGGGCCGAGTTCATCGTGCCTGGATTTATCAAAGAAGGCAACGTGATCAAAATCGATACACGAACCGGCGAATACATCGAACGCGTCAACAACTGAACTCGCGGCCACTGTTTATGTGGCGCAATCGTCACGTTCGGCATGGCAGCGCACATTGCTGGGGCAGGGTTCACCAGGTTCTACCTGACCCGAGCCCCAGAAAAATCTATGGTTGAGTGCCGCCCCCGGTTTGGACTCTACGCTATCCAAACTATTGCACGGCTGGCACTTTTCAACCACACGCACTGGATCTCGGGTCGGTTCCCGTGACCGTACTTGCGAATCGCCCATGGGGTGGTGAGACGCAATCGAAGAGCCGGACAATGAGCAATCGTCAGCTCGAGCAGCTTCGTGAAACGCTCGACTCGATCGTAGAAGACCTTTGCAACCGTGAGCAGGCGGTTGACAAAGAGCAAGCTCATTTGCTACAGCGGCTCAATGAACTCGATCAGCGACAATCGGACCTCAAGTCGCTCGATGGTATCGTCTCGGCACATCAAGCCACGGAATTGGAACTGGCCGAGCAACTGCAAACGCTGGTCGGCACGCTGGAACAGCGGGCAACATCCCAGCCCAGTTGGATCACCACGGCGCTCGAGCAACTCGAAGAGCGCATGATCAATCGCCTACTGGCTCAGTGGCCCAAGTCAGACGCACCTACGCTAGAAGAAACCGTTGAGGCCTTAGACAAGGCGCACTCACGTTCGATCAATGGACTAGTCGAACAGTTGACCAGCAGTTTACAAACGGCCATCGCAGTGCAACTAGCGCCGCTGAGCGATGACCTGCCTGAGCGTTTGCAGTCTGCCTTGTCGGCTGCGGTTCCCACCGCCGCGACATCGCTACCGATCGCCATGCCGGAACTGGCTAAAGAGATTGAGAAGTTTGAATCGCGATCCATGGCCAGCATGGCTGCGCGCATGACCGCCGGTTTGCAGACGGCTCTTGGTCAACAATGGACCACGCTGACAGCCGAATTGCCGGGCCTGATTGAACAGTCTCTTAAGAAAATCGAATTGCCCCAGGTTGCAGCCGCATCCATCGCGACAACCACTGCAGCTAGTGAAAGCAATGAAGCCGGTGACGACCGCTATGAAAAGCAAATTGCCGAACTGACTAAACAGCTCGAGCAAGCTCGACGATCGTTAGGCGAAACCGAAGCCTTGTTGTCGGAGGCGTTGGAACATGATCACTCGAGCTCCACGGCTGCCGAAGCGATCAAGCAAAGCGATGACGAGTTGGTGGCTGCGCTGCGTGCCGAAGTAGCCGACCTGCGCAGTTTGCTGAGCGTCAAAGAACGCGACTCGGGAATCGTCGACGAACTGCGCGATGAGATCGGTCGCTTGCGCGGCGGCTCGACCGCTGAGGCTGACGCGGTGATCGCCGATGCCGAACTGCGTCAACGACTGGAACTGGCGACTTGCCAAATCATCGACTTGCGCAGTCAGAATGAAGAATTGAACGAGCGAGTTGCCAAGTTACAGATCAACTTCGCGCCGCATGGTCACATGCCACACTTGGGTCAAGAAGGGCTCAGCTGGGAAGAGCGCAAGAAGTTGCTACTTGAGCAACTGAACGCTGAGACCGATGACGAACAAGCCGGTACCGACGAGCAAGGCAAACGTTTGAAGATCACCGAAGTCATCAAGGCGACGGATGCCGAACTGGCGCGTCGCGATCGCGAGATCGCCGAGTTGCGATCGCTACTGGAGCAACAGGCCGATGCTCGTGAGGGTATGGCAGTGGGTGCAGCCGCGGTGGCGCAGCTAATCGAATCGGACGAACTGGTGCAGGAAGAACGCGAGAAACTGCGCGGCATGCAAAAGTCCTGGGATGAAAAGTTGCGTCAGGCTGAAATCGATCTCTCGATGGAGCGGGCCAAGATAGCTCGCGAACGCCTGCAGCTGGAGGAACAAAAGCAGGAACTTCAGGCTGCTCTGCAAGCCATGCAAGCCAGCCAGGCAGGCGGCGACTCCAAAGACAAAGCCGCCGTCGAAAAAGGCCGCAAATGGCTCAGCCGCTTGGGATTGAAGGAAGAGAAGTGATCGTAGAGCAGCTGTCCTCAGCTGCTCAGAACCCTCTAACCACGGTTTCTTCCGACCAGCGTTCAGGCAAGCGACTTGCCGGGTGCTGAGCGGCTGGGGACAGCCGCTCTACAATGCCGATTAGGATCGAAACTTGCAACATGGTTTCGAAATCTGCGCGCAGATCGTGTGCCGACGCAGCCACACCGCGGCCGTATGTGAGATACTGAGGAACTCGTTTATGTCTGCTCAAGTCCTTGGGTTTCCTGGCACAATGACAAAGTTCTGGCAACGATGGACCAAGCCGACATCCAGTGAAGGTGACTACACAGCCGAGGTCGCCCAGCTGCGTAGTCGAGCTCCCATTCCCACGCTGTGGCTGTTCGGTAAGACGGGCAGCGGCAAAAGTTCGATCGTGCGCTATCTGACTGGTGCCGAAGCAGCCACCATCGGCGAAGGCTTTCGACCCGAGACCAAAACGTCGCGGCGTTTCGATTTTCCCGATGCCACCGAACCACTGCTCACCTTCCTCGACACGCGCGGCCTGGGTGAAGCAGCTTACAATCCCGACGACGATATCGCGCAGTTCAGCGCTGCGACTCAATTATTGATCGTTACGGTGCGAGTTACCGATCATGCGCTGGACAACGTCATCGGCCCGATGCGCAAGATTCGCAAAGCCAACCCTGAACGGCCAGTCTTGCTCGTACTGACTTGTCTGCATCAAGCCCCCGAGTCGCTGGATATCGCTAGTGGCCCCGATCCCTTCGAGGTCCAGACTCAGCACACGCAAGCCAGCCACAAAGATATTCAGGCAGGCAGTACTGGCGAGCCAGGCACTACCAGCATACCGGCACCTCTGCAGAGTTTGATCGATGCCAAGACCAAGCAGTTCGAGGGTTTGTTTGAAAAGGTGATCGCGGTCGATTTAACTCAGCCGGCCGATGGTTTCGCCAATCCAAACTTCGGCGGCCAACGCTTGAAAACTGCGATCCTCGACTACTTGCCTCATGCTTATCGACAAGCCTTGCTGGTGCTGAACACGCATGATCAAGGTCTCTCATCGCGACAGAAGAAGGCACACTGGCAAGTGCTCGCATCCAGCGCGCTGGCTGGTACAGCCGGCGCGGTGCCCTTGCCCTGGCTAGATATTCCAGTGGTGCTCGCCGTGCAAACACATTTGGCCATGCGCATTGCGGATATCTACCAGCAAGAGATCAAACCTGCCGATTGGGCCATGCTCAGCAGCGCCACCGGTTCGCGCATTGCCCTGCGCATGGCTCTGACCGAAGCACTGAAGTTTATTCCCTATTGGGGCATGGCCGCCGGGGCAGCCAGCTCGTTTGCCTTCACCTATGCGCTAGGCATGTCGTGGGATTGGTACTTTGCCAGCCTGCGCGGTGGCAGAGTTCCTAGTCCTGAAGAATTGAAATCGATCTTCCAACAACAACTGCAGCGCGGTCGTCAACTCTGGAGAGCTGAATGAAGCCCTGGGGAATTGTTTCGCTGCGCACCTGGGTACTCATCGCCCTGTGGGTATTGCCTCTGATCGTCTATCTCTGCGTGGGCATCGCTGCCCTCTATCAAACGGGCTGGCTAATCTTCATCGCCTGGTCATTGCCGATCGTATGGCTAGTCGCATGGGTAGTGGGACGAACATGGCGGCCGCCCGCCCTGCCCCATAGCGGCTTGATTCAACCCATCACGCCCCGCGAATTCTGGACGCCACAAGACACCGCTGCCTTAACGGTGGTCAACCAGTTTCGCACCAGCTTGCCAGATATCGATCGGCATTCGATCGCCGATCCCAACCGCTATACGGCTGACGCCCAAGCTCTCAGTCTCAAGTTGGCCGAACATTATTACCCACAACATGGCGGGCAAGCCTATCGACCACTCACGGTGATCGAGATTTTGTCGGTCATCCACTTATCTATCGAAGACCTGGAAAAGTGGATGCTGGAAAACGTTCCAGGCAGCGATCTGATCACGGTCGGTCAAATGGAACGTGTACCCGGAATCGTCAATGCGATCGACGTCGGTCAGAAGATATTCTTTCTAGCTACTTCGCTGACCAACCCAGTCAAATTGCTCGGTTATCCTCTGTGGCGCAGCGCCGGCCGCGTGAGCGTGGAGTTGCAGAACGAAGCGATTCGCGCGTTCTATCAACACTACTTGCAACAAGTCAGTTTCTACTTGATCGAAATGTATAGCGGGCGACTGCGCGGTGGATCTCAGAAGTATCGCTCACGGTTTGCGCATCTGAGCAACGCAGCCCATACGGCAGGCGGCGACTTAGAACAATTCGCAAATTCCGAATCGATCGATACTGCCATCGCCGTCATGGGTCAGGTCAAAGCAGGCAAGAGCAGCCTTATCAACGCGCTCGTTGGCGATGCCGTGGCTGCCATCAGTGTGTTACCCGAAACCCGGGCTGTGCAACGTTATGAACTGAAACTAGCCGGTAAGTCTGGAGCCTCTGGCGACGCGCCAGCTCACCAGTTAACCTTGCTCGACACGCCCGGCTACAGCGAAGCGGATATCACAGCCGCTCAACGCCGCGAGATCAAACACGCAGTCGAACTGGCCGATATCGTACTGCTGGTCATCTCGGCCACCTCGCCTGCCAAACAATCGGATGTGGCGATGGTGCGCGAACTGGCGGCGCATTATCGCCAGCAGCGGCATCTCAAGCCGCCACCCATCATCGCGGTGATCACGCACATCGATCAGCTCAAACCCGTGCGCCAATGGTCACCACCGTACGATTGGCGCAGCCCACAATCGCCCAAAGAACTATCGATCGCGGCGGCTGTGGCCTATGCGCGCGAACTGTTCGGCGAGCATATCGTAGGCTACACGTGCGTCTACACTGGCACCGAGCATTCCGATAGCCAGTGCGTCGCCGACGAAATTGTGCCGCTGCTGATGAGCCACCTATCCAGCGGACATGCCGCTGCAGTCTTGAAAGCGTTTTATCGCGGACTCAGTCGACAACGCTTCCAACAGCTAACGCAACAACTAGCCGGGCTGGTACGATCTGTGTTAGATTTGAAATTCTGATTCTGTATTTCAAACTTCAAACTTCAAACTTCAAACTTCAATCTTCAATCTTCATGGATCTGTTTGCTGAATCGGAAAGCGAAAACTTTGACCGCGCCAAACCGCTGGCGGCGCGCCTGCGTCCGCGGCGACTGAGCGAGTTCGTAGGTCAGCAGCATATCCTGGGTGAGGGCAAACTGCTGCGGCGATTGATCGACGCGCGACGTTTGGGTTCGGTGCTGTTGTACGGACCACCGGGCACGGGCAAAACGACGCTGGCCCATTTGCTGGCCGTGGAAACCGGCGGCAAGTTGCAGCAACTGAGCGCGGTAACCAGTGGCGTCAAAGAATTGCGCGAGGTGCTGGCTTGGGCGCGCGATGAAGTCGCCACCGGTCAGCCTCGTCCTCTGCTGTTCATCGACGAGATCCATCGCTTCAATCGTTCGCAACAAGATGCACTGCTGCCCGATGTCGAAGGGGGCATCGTCTCCTTGATCGGTGCCACCACTAGCAATCCATACTTTGCCATCAACGGCGCTCTGCTCAGTCGCAGTACGGTCTTTCAGCTGCAACCGCTGACCGATGATGACTTGCTGACGTTGCTCAAGCGGGCGCTCAGCGATCGCCAGGCGGGCATCGGGAACATCAAAACGGAAGTCTTGCCCGGCGCTCTGGAAACTCTGGCCCGACTAAGCGAAGGTGATGCGCGGCGGGCGCTCGGTGCGCTGGAAGTCGCCGTGCTCTCCAGTCCCCAGCGACCTGTAAAACTAACGGCCGAGCTGATCACGGAGTCGATGCAACAAAAGACCATTCAATACGATCCCACCGGTGATGAGCACTACGATGTCTCCAGTGCACTGATCAAGAGCATTCGTGGCAGCGATCCCGATGCGGCCTTGTATTGGCTGGCCCGCATGCTCGAAGCCGGTGAAGACATCCGATTTATCTGTAGGCGACTGGTTATTCTGGCGAGCGAAGATATCGGTAACGCGGATCCCCAAGCCTTGCCGCTGGCTGTGGCTGCGTTTCAAGCTTGTGAACTGGTAGGCTTGCCAGAGTGTCAGCTGACGCTGTCTCAGACGGTCATTTATCTGGCCTGCGCTCTCAAGAGCAACTCAGCCACCGCCGCCATCGGGGCGGCTCGCCATGATGTGCAAAGTGGACAGTTAATTCCAGTTCCCATTCATCTGCGCGACAAACATTACGCGGGTGCTGAGAAACTTGGACATGGAGCCGGCTACATCTACGCGCACGACGCGGAGGATGCCGTTGCGGATCAAGATTACTTGGGAGTCGATCGAACCTACTACCAACCCACTCCCCGCGGTTGGGAAGCCGCCATGACCGAGCGTCTGGAGGAGATCCGTCGACGACGTGGCACTGTCCAATGAACGCCGTCGCTGACCAGCCGATTAAAACACCAAATAACCCTCAAAAGGGGGCCGAGTTGGCAGAAAAATCTTGATTTGACGTGGTCGACCTCACCCATATTCACCTAAACTATGTAGTGCAGAACTTGAGGGGTTTCGTTCCGATTCCGGAGGTGAGGATAATGCAAAGCAAACTGTGGAAGGTGGTCGGCCTGAGCCTGGTTGCGACCTTCTGGGCCCTGGGAACTGGCGGGGCTGTCGCTTCTTGCCCGTTTTGCTCTGCGGTCTCGCAGACGCTGCGCCAAGAGATGAAGTCGATGGATGCAGTTGTCCTAGCCGAAGTTGTCGGTGGCGGAGATACCGAGACCGACGCTCAGTTCAAGGTGCTCGAGGTGCTCAAGGGCGAGCAGCACATCAAAGCGGATGACACCATCCAAGCCGCCTACTTCGGTACCGCTCCCAAAGGTTCCAAGTTCTTGATCATGGCGGTTGATCCACCCGAACTGCTCTGGTCTTCCCCTCTGCCCGTTTCAGCCAAGGCCATCGATTACGTTAAAGCCATCGGCAAATTACCCGAGAACCAAGTTCAGCAACTCGAGTTCTTCCTCGAATACCTGGAGAATACCGAGTCGCTGTTGTCCCGCGATGCTTACGATGAGTTCGCTCAAGCTCCCTACGCAGACGTAGTGGCGCTGAAGGCCAAGCTGGACCGCGAAAAACTGCTAACCTGGATCCAAGATCCCAACATGCCTGCCGATCACAAGCGTCTGTACCTGGTGATGCTGGGCATCTGCGGCCAGGCCAAAGACGCTGACCTGATTGAAAAACTGCTACGTAGCGAAGACCCTAACCAGCGTGCGGGCCTGGACGCGATGATCGCTTGTTACGTGACCCTGCGCGGTGGTGAGGGCCTAGCGTTGATCGACGAACTGTTCCTATCTAACAAGAAGAGCCCGTATGCCGATACTTACTCAGCGATCATGGCCCTGCGCTTCCACGGTACCGATGGCAACGTCGTTGAGAAGTCCCGCGTGCTGAAATCGATGCATTTGATTCTCGGTCGACCTGAACTGGCCGACCTGGTGATTCCCGATTTGGCGCGCTGGGAAGACTGGTCGCAAATTGATACGCTGGTCAATCTCTTCAAGACGGCCGATGACAAGTCCAGTTGGGTACGCGTACCGGTAATCAACTACTTGCGAGCTTGTCCGTTGCCGGTGGCCGCCGAGCGTTTGGCTGAACTGGAAAAGATCGATCCGGCCGCTTTCAAGCGGGCCACCTCGTTTTTCCCAGTACCCCAGCCGGCAGCCCCCAGTACCAAACAGTCGAGCTCTTGGGTGCCCGAGTGGACTCCCTCGCCCGCCGCTTCGCCACTGCCGCGAGCTTCAGCTAACCGAACTTTTGCTAGCTTGACCAGCGACGTGCCCTTGGCCAGTTCCAGCCTATCGCTGGGGCGCAGTTCGCTGGCCACCAGTACGCCGAGTTTGGGCACGCCGAACCTGGGCTCGACGCTCAGCGTATTGGCTATGGCAGCCACTACGGTAACCTTGGCAATGTGGCTAGCTATTTCAGGAACCGGGCAGCCTTCTGTTTTGGGCTACGCGTGGCAGCGGTTCCACAGCTAACGTCCATCGGGATCGAAATCCATGAGTGTTGCAACCACCGGCAATGACAGCGCCTACCAGGCACCCATCAGCAGCAGCGACGAAATCATCTACCGCTCGGTTAGTCGAGCTGCGGTAGGCTCGCTGATTTTGGCCGGCTTGGGTACGCTAGCTTTCCTGTCGGTTGGCTTGATCGTGCTAACGGTGATCGGATTGCTGTTGGGGGTGATGGCCCTCGCGTCGATTCGCCGGTATCCCGACGAGTTGCTGGGCAAGAACCTGGCTCTAACGGGATTGGGGCTCAGCGTACTCACGCTGGCGACCGCGCCGGCCTACCACGCTTATGTCTATGCGACCGAAGTTCCACCGGGCTACGAGCGCGTCAATTTCGCGATCTTGACCAGTCCCAAAGATGCGCCGGACCTACCGCCGATGGCAGCGATGGAATTGGATGGCAAGAAGATCTTCGTCAAAGGTTACATTCACCCTTCGTCGATGGATTCGGCTCGCGCCAAGAAGTTCGTGCTGGTCCCGGACTTGGGCACCTGCTGCTTCGGTGGCCAACCGCCACTGACACACATGATCGAAGTTACCTTGAGTGGTGATGACATAGCCAAGAAAGGCTATCGCAAACAGAAGCTCTCGGGCACCTTGCACGTCAATACGCAACTCAAGCCCATCGAAGGCTTGCAGGGCGTATACTACACGCTGAAGGCCGACTACATAAACTAGCCCCGTAGGTCTGGCATGGTTTACAGCCTGTGTCGGATTGTGACATAGGCTGGCAGCCTGTGGCGTGGCTACCACCACAGGCACACATACAGGAAACTCTGATGCACAAGCTTCTTTTGCTGCTGGCTCTCGGTTGGGTGGCTACATTTTCATCCCCAGTTTCTGCCCAAGAGAAATCTGACGACAAAGCGGCGGAGAAACCAGTCGAGAAAGATGCCGCAGCTGATCGCACGCCCGCGGCCAACAAGCCGATTGTCGAAGCCCGCCCGGTTCGCAAAGCCGCCCGCAGCAAAGGCGATATCACCTTCGATGATCTCAAGTTCGAAATCGAGAAAGGTGGCTCGTTTCAGCAGGACATGCTGACCAAAGAGATCACATCCCTGAACAAGCAGAACATTAAACTGCGCGGCTACATTTTACCGAACAGCGTTTACAAGAGCTCGGGCATCGAGAACTTCGTGTTAGTGCGCGACAACATGGAATGCTGCTTCGGACCTGGTGCAGCCATCTATGACT
The DNA here is from genome assembly GCF_056494185.1 of Rania fehmarnensis. NCBI lineage: Bacteria > Pseudomonadati > Planctomycetota > Planctomycetia > Pirellulales > Pirellulaceae > Rania > Rania fehmarnensis. The sequence continues at coordinate 271,531 of NZ_CM151398.1, read as the reverse complement.
GCGTGATGGTCTACATGGAAAAAGGTAAGACCACCGACTTCACCACTAAACCGGTAGCCGTCAAAGGCAAATTCGAAATCGAGGAATTCAAGTTCCCTGATGGCACATTGGCTGCGATCTACAAGATCACGGCTACAGAAGCCAAATAGTCGGGGCTCTCCACTGCCTCCTGACCTTGCGTCAGTGGAAGCGGCGACTTGTTAGCTAGTGTGATGCTTGGCGACATCCATCGGTACGAGACGTGGGGCGCGAACCGCCTAGCCAGTCAATCGTGCTGCCACCGAGACGAGCTTGGTGGCGAGCCTACTCCATCGCTGCGATAAGCTCTTTGGCCAGCGCATCGACTTGCTGCAGGGCCGCGTCTTGGTCAGTTGCTTCGGCGTAGCGGCGTACGATGGCTGAGCCGACGATTAGGCCATCGGCAACCGGTGCCAGCAGTTTAACGTGCTCGGGGCGACTGATGCCGAAGCCGATACATATCGGGACGGTGGTTCGCTCGCGCAGCCACGAGACTTGATCCAGCAAGCCTGGTGGCAGTTCGGTGCGCTCACCCGTGATGCCCGTAACTGAAACGAAGTAGATAAACCCACTGGAACTTTCCGCGATGCGTAGCATGCGCTCGCGCGTGGTTGTCGGAGTAACCAATTGAATAAGATTGAAGTCACGAGCCTGGCAGGCCTGCCGGACAGTTTCGGCCTCTTCGACTAACAAGTCGGGCACAATCGCTCCATCGAAGCCCGCGGCCTGGGCATCGTCGATAAATTTCTCCAAACCGCGCCGATAGATGATCGCGTAACTAACCATGGTTACCAGCGGCATCGATAACTTGGGTTTCACCTGCCGGACACAGTCGAAGATACTGTCGAGCTTGATGCCGGCTCGCAGCGCCCGGGTATACGACGCTTGAATCACCGGGCCATCGGCAATCGGATCGCTGTAGGGAATACCAACTTCGCCAATCGCCGAGCCTGCGGCATCGAGATGCTCGAGCAAGCGCCGCGTCATGTCGATCGTCGGATCGCCTGCCGTAATAAAGGGAATGAAAGCTTTGCGACCCGATTGCTTCAGTTGGGCGAAACGCTGATCGATGGATGACATGTAGGCAGTTAGGTGTTAGGTGTTAGGTGTTAGGTGTTAGGTGTTAGGTGTTAGGGTTTTCTCGTACTCGTACTCGTACTCGCAGCATTTCGAGTAGGAGTAGGAGTAGGAGTAGGAGTAGGAGTACGAGTAGGAGTACGAGGAACAAGTGGCGGTAGCTTACATGTCGACGCCTTTGAGGCGAGCGATTTCGGCGGCGTCTTTGTCGCCGCGGCCGCTGAGGCAGACCAGCAGATGTTGATCGGGGCGCATGCTGGCGGCGATCTCGAGGGCTTTGGAAACTGCATGGCACGATTCGAGCGCGGGCAAAATGCCTTCGTTGCGGGCTACCTTGTCGAAGGTAACCAGGGCATCATCATCGCGGCAGTAGGTGTATTCAACGCGACCAGAGTCTTTCCAGTAGCTGTGCTCGGGACCCACACCCGGGTAATCCAAACCCGCTGAGATCGAATGCACATCGGATGTTTGACCATCGCCATCTTGCATCACATAGCTGTAGCTGCCATGCAGCACACCTGGTGAACCATAAGAGAGCGGCGAAGCGTGATCGCCAGCGGCGCTGCCGCGACCGCCAGCTTCTACGCCAATCAACTTCACTTCCGTATCTTCCACAAAGGGATAGAACATTCCAGCTGCATTGGAGCCGCCACCGACGCAAGCAACCACCGCATCGGGCAAACGTTTGAGGGTCTCTAAACATTGCACGCGAGCTTCGCGGCCAATGACCGATTGAAAATCGCGAACCATCATCGGAAACGGATGCGGACCAATGACCGAGCCGATGATGTAGTGTGTGTCTTCGACCGACGCCATCCAGTCGCGCATGGCTTCATTGACCGCATCGCGCAGCGTCTGGGAGCCGCTAGTGACCGGCCGCACTTCGGCACCCATCAAACGCATGCTAAACACATTGGGTCGCTGACGCCGCACGTCTTCTGCACCCATATAGACAACGCACGGCAAACCAAAGTGCGCACATGCGGTCGCACTGGCTACGCCGTGCTGCCCTGCCCCGGTTTCCGCAATCACGCGTGTCTTGCCCATGCGCAAGGTCAACAGCGCCTGCCCCAGCGTGTTATTGATCTTGTGGGCTCCAGTGTGATTGAGATCTTCGCGCTTCAGCCAAATTTGAGCTCCACCGGCCAACTTGCTCAGTCGCTGAGCGTGATAGAGCGGCGAAGGTCGGCCGACGAACCGCGCCAATAGTTCTGCCAACTCCGCTTGAAACTGCTTGTCTTGCTTGGCTGCGTTGTACTCGGCATCCAGTTCGGTCAGGGCACGAGTCAACGTCTCAGGCACAAAGCGGCCCCCAAACTTTCCAAAGCGACCGCTTTGGTCGGGAACTTGAGGCACGGCTGGCGAAGGCATCGTCATATGGGTCACTGATAGGTTGGTAGTTAAGGAGGTTAGTTCTGATTGTCGATGCAGTGGGCACATTGGTCAACTGCCACCTCCCCCGAGGCTTTGCCTTGGGGAGGTGTGAAAGGTGGTGAGTACCGCATGTGTCTTACCTGGTGCTGTGCCCCCTCCCGCAGACGAAGGCTGAACGCCTCGTCTGCGACCTCCCCCGCTCCGCGGGAGAGGTGACAGTCACCTCCCCAAGGCTTTGCCTTGGGGAGGTCGAATCGAGCCGTAGCGAGATTCGGGAGGGGTCTGGGCGGTGAAGGTGGTTAATACCGCATAAGTCTTGCCTAACGCATGGCCCCCTCCCGCAGACGAAGGCTGATCGCCTCGTCTGCGACCTCCCCCGCTCCGCGGGAGAGGTGACAGATCAAAAGAGGCGCATTTGGCCGCCAGGTTCTCTCGGTGGTCGGAATTGGGTGCGATCAAGCTCCGGAAGCGTTTTGTCTAAACCATGTTTGGCTCGCAGGATTTTGAATAGATTGCTCAACTGATCGGCCATATCGCCACTGCCGCGCATGCGCGAGCCAAACTGGGAATTGTTCAACTGGCCATCGCGGACTTTGCGAATTGCATTTTCGACTCGTTGTTTCTTGGTCGGAGCAAATCGCTCGAGCCAGTCGATGAAAATCGGTTTAACGGCCAGCGGCAAACGCAGCATCGTATAACTGATTGCCCGGGCTCCGTGTTCGGCCGACGCCGACATGACCGCAGCCATTTCGTCATCGTTTAAGCCTGGAATCAACGGGGAGAAATTGACCATCACTGGCACGCCGGCTTGCGATAGCTCTTTTACCGCTCGCAGCCGCGCTACCGGTGCGCTCGTGCGCGGCTCCAACGTGCGCGTCAGCGATTGATCGAGCGACGTGATGCTGATGGCCACGCTGATCAAATTCTGCCGAGCCATCGCAGTCAACAGATCCAAGTCGCGCGTAATGAGCGCGTTCTTGGTGGTGATCATCATCGGCTGGCAGGCCTCTTGAGCAACTTCCAACACTTGTCGCGTCAAGCGAAAGTGACGTTCCGCCGGCTGATAGCAGTCGGTAACACCCGAGAGCATGATGGGCTCGGCATTCCAACTGGATTGCGATAAGAACTGGCGAAACAGCTCGGGAGCGCGCGGCTTGACGAAGATCTGAGTTTCGAAATCCAGGCCCGCAGACAGCCCCAGATATTCGTGCGTCGGCCGGGCGTAACAATACGCACAGCCATGTGCACATCCCCGATAGGCATTGAGGCTATATCGAAATGGGACATCGGGGCTATCGTTGGAAGAGACGATCGACTGTGAATCGTCTTCGAAATACTCCGTGCGCGGTCGAGATTGTTGGTCGTGAAATTCGTCGTCGTGCTCCAGTTGCTCGATGTCAGCTTCGATATGCAGACGCTGAAAGCGATTGGCTGGGCTAAGCTGAGCACCTCGACCGACGATCGGAAGTTGGTTTGTCATAAGTTTGGTCGCTCGGTGCTCTTGAGCTGCGTAGCGGAATGCGTCAAGCATTTCGTCATTGGTAGCGGAATGCGTCAAGCATTTCGAGACTCGCCCTTTTCCTTCCCGCGAGAACGAAAGCCTTGACGGCTTCCGTTACGGAACTTCTCGAGAGCCTTGACGGCTTCAGCTACGGAGTTTCCGCTACAGGGCTGGGTCTGGCAGACCGTTTTGCTCGAAACCGCGCAGGCGCAACAGGCAAGCATCACAATGACCGCAAGCCTGGCCGCTGGGTAACGGATCGTAACAACTGCTGGTCACGCTGTAGTCTACTCCTAACCGCAATCCCCACTGAATAATCTGAGCTTTGGTCAGTTCGATCAGAGGCGCATGGATGCGAATCGGCTGGCCAGTTACGCCCGCTTTGGTGCCTAGATTGGCCAAGGCCTCGAAGGCTTGAATGTACTCGGGACGGCAGTCAGGGTAACCGCTGTAGTCAAGTGCATTGACGCCGATAAAGATGTCGCGTGCACCCTGACTTTCCGCAAATGCCAAGGCTAATGACAGAAACACCGTGTTGCGCGCAGGCACATAAGTGATAGGTATCTCGCTGCCGATCTGTTCGACGCTGTCATGTTTGGGTACGGCCAGGTCCGCAGTCAGAGCCGAACCACCGAACTGGGACAAGTCGATATCGACGATGACATGTTTGTCGACACCCACGGTCTGGGCTATGCGGCTGGCGCAGGCCAGTTCAATTTGGTGACGTTGACCGTAGCGAAAGCTGATCGCCAGCACGCCATAACCTTGCGATTTGGCGATGGCCGCTACCGTGGTGCTATCCAGACCACCGCTCAAGAGAACAACTGCAGGTGCACCGGTCATCGATACATTTGTCCTTTGCCTACCGCTTCGAAAGCATTGATGAAGTGACGAATCTCAGGCTCGACATCCGCACTGGGCCAGACGATCGAGACCACATCAAAACGAGCCGGATGCTCCAACAATCGACGTCGCTTCAGATAAGTCAAAGCGGCCCGCGTTAGTCGATCTTGTTTGCGAGCATCGACCGCTTGCGATGGGTCGCCATCGAAAGCGCTCCGCCATGTTTTGACTTCGACAAAGACCAGGGTTTGCGCATCCAATGCGACCAGGTCGAGCTCACCCAAACGCTGGCGATGGCCCCGAGCCAGAATGCGATAACCCTTCTTTTGCAGATAGCGGGCCGCGCGCTGTTCACCGTCGGGCCCAAGATCCAATGGCCTGGCAGTGCCCAGTCCAGATCGAGCTCGCAGCCACAACCAGAGGCGAACGAGCATGAGTGAATAGCTCCTGTGAAAGACGTAGCCGCTACAGTAGCTGGCTTGGTCTGTTCAGCCCCGGTCAAACTACATCGGTCAAACTACATTGCGGGCAGTTTGGCCCAAGGTTATGCCGGCAGGAATGCCGGCAACAGTGGTGGTGCAGTGCAGGTTGGTGCAGTGCAGGTTGGTGCAGTGCAGGTTGGTGCAGTGCAGGTTGGTGCAGTGCCTTTCGCGGAGCGAAAGGAGACGATTACACGCGACGTTCGGTCAGACGCACAGCCTTACCGCTGCGATCGCGGAGGAAGTAGAGCTTGGCGCGGCGGACAACGCTCCGGCGTTTGACATCGACCTTTTCGATGCGTGGCGAGTGGAGCGGAAACTTGCGCTCTACACCCTCGCCGGCCACAATGCGTCGGACGACAAACATTTCGCGTGTTCCAGCACCGCTGCGAGCAATGACCACGCCGGAGAAGACCTGGATGCGCTCTTTGTTGCCTTCCAAAATCTTGGTGTGCACGTCGACGGTATCACCGATTTCAAAGTTACCCACTTCTGGGCGAAGGCAGCTTTGCTCGACCAGTTGCATTAGTTTTTGGGACATGGTTAAAAAACTCCGGCAGTATGAACTTATTGTGCTCTATTTTCACTATCAGCGTGATTGTCAGCGACCACTCGTCGGGTGCTCAGCTGATTATCGTCCTTCGATGTGCTGGAACCCCATAGTTTGCCGGACTTTGAGCAAGTTGGCTAGAGCAAAATCGAGGTCGGCTCAGCATTTTTAATGCCCTTTCGAACCAACTCGGCCAGCCGTCGTTTAACCCGTAGCCGCCAGGCTAGGCAATCGAAGCGGTGCACGTCCACTACCGAGTGAGTGCCTTAAGCCAACAGATACTCAGGGAACGCAGAGTTGGGTTAGCGGGTGCTCCTCGCCTGGCGGCTACGGGTTAAACGATTGCCGCACGAGGCTAACGTGCTAGGGCTGGCTGCGGCGGCGGCTTTGGTCGGCGCGCCAGACTGAGATTTCTTTGTGATTACCGTTGAGCAAGACGTCCGGTACGACCAAACCGCGGAATTCGCGCGGGCGCGTGTACTGGGGAAACTCCAGCCATCCCTCGCTGGAGTGCGAATCTTCCTGGCTGGAACGCTCGTCACCCAACACGCCTGGAATCAAGCGAATCGTGGCGTCAACGATGGCCATGGCTGCTACCTCGCCACCGTTGAGAACGAAATCTCCCAAGCTGACTTCGCGGGGCTGCAGCAGATCGATCACCCGCTGGTCAAAGCCCTCGTAGCGACCGCACAACAGGATCAACCGCGTGATCGTCGCCAACTGGCCAACCATGGGCTGATTGAGCCGTTGGCCTGTGGGACTCATCAAAAGCAACTGGCCGGGATCATCACAGAGCGCTCGCACCGCTTCCACGCATTCGACCACTGGTTCGACTTGAATCAGCATGCCGGGACCACCGCCGTAAGGCCGATCGTCGATCTTGTGGTGCTTGTTTTTGGACCAGTTGCGCAGGTCGTGCAGATGGACCTGGACCAGGCCTGCGGCAATCGCTTTGCTCAACAGGCTCTCTGCCAGGTAACCCGAAAAGATATCGGGAAACAATGTGATAATGTCGAATCGCATGCAGGCACTCAGTTCGCCCAAACGCTCTTGGCGGTTCGTGCTCTGCATCAAACGATGCAGAATACTACTGAATGGCGACTATTCCGCGGCTGGAGCGGGCGTGGGTTGTGCCGCAGCCAGAGGCTGATTGCGACGCTTGCTCTTGATCTTTTCCAGAGCTACCTTTTGCTTGTCCAAGTGCGTGCCGTTGGTGCCGTACTTTTTGATCAGCGTGGCGGCCGCCTCGCTGGGTTGGGCACCTACGCTTAACCAATAGTCGATGCGATCGGCTTTCAGAATTGCGCGAGCATCGGTGTCGGCGACCATAGGGTCGTAATGTCCGAGCTCTTCAATGACCTTGCCGTCGCGCGGAGCTCGCACGTCGGTTGCACACACGCGGTAAAAAGGTCGAGCCTTGCGGCCCATTTTTTTGAGACGAATTCTGACGGCCACGCCGTTTCTCCTCGCGATTCAATGCAGACACGAACTGGGTATGAGGGGCACCAGTTTAGCAGCCCTGGGCAGTTTTGGGGAGTCGATTTTGCAAGGTTATTTCCCCTTTCTTTTGGCTTTTCTGAGCAGCTTGTCACGCTCGCGCTGCATGCGTTCGCGCTCTTTAGGGGTCAATCGCTTGCCGGTCGAGCCCTTGGTTTTGATCCCCCCCATCGACGGATCTTGCATCATGGCTTGCTGCATTTGTTGCATCATGGCCATGCGATCACCGCCTTTGGCGCCCGAAACCATCTGCATCATCGGAGCCATAATTCCGAACTGTTTGATTAGCTGAGTAATCAGCGAAGGCTGGACACCGGCCCCTTGGGAGATGCGGTTGCGTCGCGAGGTATCGATGATCTTCGGATTGCGACGTTCGGCAGGCGTCATCGAATTGATGAGGCCCACCATCTTTTGAACTTCGCCATCGGTATTGGTGCCTTCGAGCATCTTGCGAAAGTCGCCCATGCCTGGCATCAGGGAGAGCATCTTCTGCATCAAACCAGGCTTGGCCATCTTTTCGAGCATGTCCTTGAAATCTTCGAGCGTAAACTGGCCGGCCGCCATGCGGGCTTCCAGCTTTTCACGCTCTTGATCTCCAAAGACGCGATGGGCTTCGCGGGCCGCAGCCAGAATATCGCCCATCTCCAGAATGCGGCTGGCCATGCCTTCGGGCCGGAAGGGCTCGAGGGCATCCAGATGTTCGCCGGTACCAATAAACTTGATGGGCACCTGCGTAACATGTTTGACGCTCAACAGCGCACCGCCCCGAGCGTCGCCGTCCAGCTTGGTCATGATCACGCCGTCCAGGTCGAGCGCCTCATTAAAGGCGGCCGCCGAATTAACGGCGTCCTGGCCAGTCATGCCGTCGACCACCAGGTAGACCTGGTCGGGGTTCAGCCGTCGATCGATTTCCTTGAGCTGATTCATCAGCTCTTGGTCAATAGCCAACCGACCAGCCGTATCGAGCACAACCACATTGGCGCCGGCCGCTTTGGCCTGGGCTACACCTTCACGGCAGACTTGGACCGGATCGGTCGCGCCGGTCTGACTGTAAACCGGTACGCCCAGTTGCCGGCCAATGACATGCAATTGCTCGATAGCCGCGGGGCGTTGCAAGTCGGCTGCCACCAGAAACGGCCTGGCCTTTTCCTCTTTGAGCAGCTGGGCCAGCTTGCCGCACGTGGTCGTCTTGCCGGCCCCTTGCAGCCCGCACAACATCAGCACGGTCACGTCGTCGGTCTTCATCGGAATCGCAACGTCGACTGGCCCCAGAATGGTTACCAGCTCTTCGTAAACAATTCGAATCAGTTCCTCTTGCGGCTTGAGCGAGAGCAGGACCTTCTGGCCAAGGGCTTTTTCGGTGACGCGGTCCATGAAAGACCGGATAACGGTGTAGCTAACATCCGCCTCCAGCATGGCCTGCTCGACCAACTGCAAGCCGTCGCGCATGTTCGCTTCGGTCAGCTTGCCTTTGCCACGCAAGGTTTTAAAGGCCGATTGCAGTCCTTCTTGAAGCGATTCAAACATAATAATGGCAGCTCTGTTGTCGCAGGGGTCGGTGTTTTATGGTGGCTCAGGTGGCAGTTCTTAGCGTGGATTACCGATGACATTCTAAATGCCACTGTCGGTGGCTGACAATCGGCAATTACTGTCGATTAACCACCTGGGCCATAATCTCGTACAACCGCAATGTCTTTTTGAGCAGCCATTTGTCAGCCCCAGCTCCTCGGACGATACGAGCCGATCGCGACGCATCGATCAAACGATGATTGCAACGTTCCGGGAGCGTCATCGAATTGATCAAAGCGACCATGCCTTGCATCTCGGATTGGAGTTTGAGAGCCCCGCTTGTTCGTCCCGCATCCAAAGTAGCGTCTTTTGAGGCGAGCTCAGGGTCTCGGGACGAGACAGTGATCAGGAATGCCTTGAAGTCATCCAAGTCGAAACCGTGGTTGGGCGAGATGGCAATCATGGTCGGGCTTGTGTCTCTGAATACAGTTTCAAATTTCACACGAATCGAAAATTTGGCGGGTTCAGAGCGGAGAATCTTCCAGCTAAAATACCCGGGGCCCTCAGTCCCTGCGATGAACTGAATCAAAACGACTCCGAACTGCGCCCGATCTAGCGTACGAATACTTGTTACTTTAGCAACAAACCGAGCCATTAACTGATGCATTGCTTTGGACCTCGCTTGCGCCCTATCGCCTTCACCAGCCTATTATCCTCCACACTATTCTTTACGGCCCTTGTCACACCCAGCGTTCTTTACGGTCAAGACCAAACGCCAGCGCCCGAAGGCCAGCCGGCCGAAACCCCGGCTACCCCACCCAGGCAACTCACCGGCATCGCAGCCCTGCAGCAACAAGCAGTTGAGACCAACGCGGCCGCTTGGGCACACTGGGGACCGGAACCCGACAAGTATTCCACATGGAAGTCGCACTCCAATCGTTTGATACCTATATATGCGTTTGGTGATTCGCTCGATCGGGTGCGCGGGGCCAATAGCGTTTATCGCGATGCGGCTAAGCTAGAAAAGTTGTACGGGGTGGTGCCCAACAACACGCTCAATCCCGCGGCCGAGTACTTTGACCAAACCGACGTATATCTTCTGCAGAAGAGTGCGGCCGAGGCTGGCAAGAAACGCATCATTCTGTTTGTGTTCGATGGCACCGACTGGCAAACGACTTGGGCAGCGGCGATCGCTAAAAGCAAGCGCGTTGGCTACACCGCTGGGCGTGGAACGGGACTCAACTTTCAGGACTATCGCGGCACAAGCACCGACTTTGGCTACTTTGTCACCTCGCCTCACAATGAAGGCACCACCATCAATGTCGACGATCAAAAGGTAACCGGCATCGGGGGCAAGATCCCGGGCGGTTTTGACCCCAGGCGCGCCGGCGAGTTTCCCTGGAGCACTATCCCCGATGCTCAATACCCGATCGGCGCCGGCAATGAACCCCTTCACGCCTACACCGATTCGGCTTCGTCGGCGACGTCGATGACCTGTGGTATCAAGACTTACAACGACGCCATCAACGTCGACTTTGCGGGTCGGGAATCGCTATCCCTTGGACGCAACCTGCAGGAGCAAGGTTACGCCGTGGGCGTGGTCACCAGCGTTCCCATATCGCACGCAACTCCCGCGGCAGCCTACGCTAGCAACATTCATCGCGATGACTATCAGGATCTGACGCGTGACCTGATCGGAGTGCCCTCGATTTATCATCCGGGTGGACTTGCGGGTGTCGATGTGTTGATCGGCGGAGGTTGGGGTGAGGAGAAAGCCGAAGATGGCGCGCAAGGCAAAAACTTTGTGCCGGGCAATCGCTATCTGACCGCCGAAGATCTCGTCAAAATTGACGCAGCCAATGGCGGCAAGTACGTCGTCGCCCAACGCACGGCCGGCCAGTCGGGACCTGCCGTGCTGCGTTATGGAGTCGAAACCGCCGTCGGGCGCAAACAGCGCCTCTTCGGTTACTTCGGCGTGAAGGGCGGCCACTTGCCCTTTCAAACGGCCGACGGCAAATACGACCCGGTCTCCGGCATGGGCAGCGGTGGTAAACCCGATGAAGCCGAAGTCTACACAGAAGCTGACGTGCAAGAAAACCCAACGTTGGCCGACATGACGATCGCAGCGGTCGATGTGCTGCAATCGCGTTCGGACCGCTGGTGGCTGATGGTCGAAGCCGGGGATGTCGACTGGGCCAACCACGCCAACAACATCGACTCTTCGATCGGCGCCTTGCACAGTGGTGACGACGCGTTTGCGGCGATAGCCAAGTGGATAGAAACCCACGGCGGCTGGCAAGATACGGTGCTGTACCTCACGGCCGACCACGGCCATTACCTGGTCCTGGACAACCCAGAAGCCCTGGCCCAAGCAGCACAGTAATCTTTGGAGTGCAGTGCCCGCGGCATCGCTTTGATCCTACTCCTACTCCTACTCCTACTCGTACTCGAAAAACCTACGAGTAGGAGTAGGAGTAGGAGTAGGAGTAGGAGTAAACCATTGGCTAGCGCTAAGTACTTCAAGAACCGGGGCTAACGCCCGCGGCTTAGAAAATTTTCTGAATTTACAGCGAACCTCGCGGTTTGTACCGTGTCTAAGCGTCATACCCGGTCGGCGGAAAAGGACAAACAATTTGTCTCTGGATGGTCGATACGGTATGATTAGGTGCTGGTCCGGGATCGTGTTCCGGATCAGCGACAATGTCGATCTGGTTAGAGCTAAGCGATTAACACGGCAGCCCTCCAAGCTGCTCATGCTTTGCTAGCATCAGATCAAAACGATCTTTCCATATCTCTCTCAGTTCACGCCCCGGAAAGGTGTGAGGGAGGAAAACATGCGTAAGTTTGGCATTTCCAGCTCGGTCTCCACCATCGTCGCAGTAGCGAACGATTGTTTGGTAGCTGCTGGCGTGGCCTCGCGCACACTCCTCCATCACATGAACATGCGTGAACATCTAGGCAATTGGCAGAAGCCAGATGCTGGGCTCCCACGTGAGCGTCGTTACCAGCCGAGTCGCTATCAAGCGATTCGTATTAGTAGCACGCGTAGCCTCGGGAGAACTGCTCACACGACAGACAACTCGACCAATGTTGTCTCCACGTTGTGGCAGATTGCGTTATCCAAACGCCCCATGCAGCAAGCTTTAGCCCTTTGTCCCGCTTACGCGGCGATAGCCAGGATTAGCTCAGCCCCCAGAGGCTAAGCAGCCGGCAATTTAACACGAGTCAGACCGGAACATCCCCTTACCACGGATGTCGGTCGCTTCGCCAAAGACGAGGCGAAGAGAACCGCGAACCCTCGATAGAGATCCTGTGTAGCCAACTGTCTTGGCCCCTAGGCCAAGATGCACGGCTGCAACTGTCCTGCTCAACGTGCAGTTATCGCTGCCCGCAGGCAAGTTGCTTAACCAGCGAATCCTCTTTCGGCGTTACTCGCAGATCTCTCTCGCTGAACGTAAGTAAGCCCAACACAGAAGCCAGTGATTCGGTTGGTCCAACCTCTCAGGCCCTATACGCCTGAACAAAGTGGACCAGCCCACCACCGCTTCGCTAGTCGAGAGAGACGTAGAGAATGGTTGCCAACGAACTATTGCTGGATATCACTAACTGCACCGTTGTCGAACTGGTTCGCGAAGCACAAGCTGGCAACCCAGAAGCGCAGGGTGCGCTGTACGAACGTTACCAGGATTCGTGTATCGCTCTGGCTTGCCGCTTGCTCGGTAACCGGGACGAAGCCGAAGAGTTGGTTCAGGATGTATTCATCCATGCCTTCGCGCGGCTGGAGCAACTGCGCGTCGCCGAAGCGTTCGGTGGCTGGTTGCGACAGATCGTGCGTCGTATGGCCTACAACCGGTCCACTCGTCGGCATGCGACTTACGCGGCTGAGAACGAAGTCTTGGAAATGGTCCACACGACTGAAGTCACGCCGCTAGACGAAGTCCTGGGTCAAGAGACTCGCCAACAGGTTCAAGCCGGTTTGCAAAAGCTCGGCCGCCTGGACCGCGAAACGCTGGAAGCGTTCTACATCGGAGGTCAAACGTTGATCGAGATGGCCGCCGACTTCGACGCCCCAATCGGCACGATCAAGCGGCGTCTGCACGTCGCCCGCAAGCGACTGGCTCGCGAACTAGAAACCGCGATCTAAAGTAAACGACTACCGGCACCACCGAGCTTGTCTCGGTGGTGCTGATGACTGAGCAGCTAGACCGCGACTAGCGCTAGCTAGCCAGTCATGCTCCTGCTGACACGATGTCACTGGAGTTGTTTAACCCGTAGCCGCAGAGGCGAGGCGAACCCGCTATTTGCCTTCGATCGGAGGTCCAAACACGCGATCAACAGGCTGGCCCTTGCGGACGAATTCCTCGCGAAACTTCCTGACTTTTGTCAGTCCCTTTTCCCATTGTTCAGCGGTAACTTTTTCAAGTTTTGGGTGCTTTAGCAATCTGTCCATTGCATCAACCTGCATTTCATACAATGACATTTTGGAGACGTCCTGGTACCAGTCTTTGTTGATGGGCAGCTCTACCCAAACGCCGATGTCGCGAGAATCAATAAAGCTGAGACCAGTAAGCAACACCTTCCCTTGGATTATCTCATGACAGGCATCGCCAACGGTTTGATTATAGAACACTCCGCTAGTGGGATGCTCCCGGGGGTATGAGAAACGTTTGTCGTTCAGGTGCTCTACAAGGATTGGCAGACTCTCCAGAAAGTTACTAGTCAGTTGTCGAAACGCTTCCTTGACCGGTTCTAGAGACTTTCGTTCTTCTTTTGAGAGTCGATCCCCTGGGCTCTCATATTGACGAGGAGCTCTTGCATTGGCGAGTTGATCGATCCATGCACGAATCTGCGAATCCGACGGTGGCTTTCTCTCTTGAGCAACCGTTGTCCCGGCAAGTACCATAATGGACACGATTATCGCAACTACTCGACTCAATTCGAATCTCCCAGCGCATTGGCTCACGAGTTTACTTTCGCTTCCGTCGCGCCGGCGCCGCCTTGTGGTCGTACGCTTTACGGACCAAGTCAACAACCGTCGACTTGCGGGCAAGCGGGAGCTTGGCACGAACTCCCACCACCTTGCCACCCCATAGCACGGGCTCCAGAAACTCAGGATCCAAGATCAGGGCCTGCTCTCGCTCATGCTCAGGCAGGAAGATGTGCAAGAGTTCGTCTCCAGGAGGAATGGTGACGAAGATCTTGCCTTGAACGCGAAACGAACTGAAGTGGTGGTGTGGCTCCTCGGTGGTCTCCGGTAGCGCCAGGACTAGTTTGCGGATGTCTTCGAGCTTCACTGCCATGGATTGGAGACCTCTAACCGCCGGCCAGGCCAACCGTTGCCCAAAGCAGGAGGGTGATACGTGTGGCGCAGACGAGCGTTATGTGGGATGCGCTCAGCAGAAATCCGAAGAGCCCAGGCATCATCACAGTATCCTACCAAAACCAAAACCAGTTCTCTTTCAGCCATTCAATAAATCCTGCACCCAATGTTCATCGTTCTTGGATAGGTGAGTCGCAGAGAACATCTTCGATGGAGAGGCAGTATTGCGCGCAGCCGGCGATTACCACCGCTACCCGGGCGGTGGCAAAAGCGTTTTCCATTCGGAAGTCCCGCGACTCGGCATCTTCAGTAGAGGTCAGCGTGCGTCTTCACGATCTTTGCCCCCAGTCGTCCATAAATATCTCTCCTTTAACTACCTGGTATTTACCAGCACGGAGATTGTCCTTCAGCCCGATTAGATAATCCGAGAACGAACGGGCCAGTGGCAAGGCGTAGTTGTTTTGAGCGTATACAAAGGGCGTTCCGGAATTGCAGTCGATCGTAAGCGTCCAGCCAAAGTGACTATCTCCAATCAAAAGTTTCTGGTTATCCCAGCCACCCTCCGCGAATGTTCTGCGGGATTCTTTGGACTCTTCGCGAACCTCTCTAGTTTTCGACGCAATCTCGTCGACGGTAAAGAGCGAGAACGCGATGAGTAATTTGCTATCATGGCACCCATTGTGAATTTTTAAAAACTCGCGATAGTCACTCGGTAACGCGACCTCGAGTGCATCCTCGAGATGGCAAAGGGCCTTCTCGGTCGCAGGAGGTTTTAGCAACTGTTGATAATGCGGCGCGATTGATGTCAGCGCTGCAATCAGTTCGGCCCACACCTCGTAAATCATGCAGCTCATGTTGACTCCAGGTAGCCGAGTCTCACCGAAACTCGAATCTCGAAGCGACTGATTCGTCCGACCATTACTAACCTTAAGCTGAAGCCGGTGCTGTTTGTAGGAACAGTGGCTAACGCCGCTAACTAACGCCCCCGGCTTAGTCGGCGGTCTCTACCGAGCCTCCACGTGAAACTGATTTTCAGCCCTAGTTCCTTCATTTGCAACAGACGTGCTTAGAGGCAAAAAACATAAAATTGGCGGATGTCCCGACTCAAACCTACTACTATCTATGTGGCCCAATCTAAATCTGCATAGGAGTACGAACGATGTTTGCAATGGCCCGAATTTGTCCCGCGCTTGCGATGATTTGTCTGGCCTGTCTATCATCGCCATCGGCCCAAGCGAACGAGATCCTGGAAGAAGGACCGAACTACTTTGTCGTACAACATGACACCGGCTCATTCATCGGTAGCGTCGCAATGCGAATGGACATATCCACCGACTCACTCGGAAAAATACATGTGACTTCGCGGATCATTTCGATCGCAGGCAAACCGGGCTGGACGTGGGTGATAAGCAAGTCCGGGGGTATTGATAAAGCCGTTGAAATTAAATTTTCAAAGGGAGCTCAACGACTAACTTTTAAAGCACTTTATGCCCCAGGCAAGACTGTGATCGACTCCGGCGTTGTCAAGTAAGCCCCCGATTTTTGAAAGACGGGATCGGAGCCTCCAGCATGTGCATTCCCAAGCTAAGTCTGGGCTGGCTATCGCTTCCCGTCACGTTCTTCGGTTTCGGCCGCCGATTGATCGCGCACAACCCATCGTTGTCCGCAGCGGTCCGCGGCAAAATCACATTGTCGCATTCAGTACACTTGATGCGTTGAGTCATGGCCGAAATTTAGCAAGCAGAACGGTACGCGTCACCCTGACAACTCTATTGCTCGGCGTTATCGTCGTGCAATTCCAAATTCTCTATTTACGGTGGTTGCTGTTTGAAGATCATCTCGAAGTGATGTTTTCGACAGAAGACGCCCAGCTTCACACGGTGAAGGGCTAGGTCGTCAGGCCCTAGCCCACCAGTCGTGCTTCCACCGACGCGAGGTCGGTGGAGAGCAACTCACAGTGTCCAACTAGAGCGGTGGGCCATCCAAGCGCTGTACAAAGGTATCGCGGAGTGCCAGATAGGCTGCTTCGGCTAGCTTTTGGGCGGCTTGGGTGGCAGCTCCGAAGCGGATAGCTTTCTTGACCTCTGCCTCGGCTCCTGCACCTAACGACGATAGAAGCGACAAGGCCGATTGAACCTGCGGGTCCTCGGAGATTTGCTTTTCTGCGTCGGCGCTGACCTGATCGGCTCTTACGGTCTGTTTGCTCGACCACACGATTTGCCAGCCACGTGTGGGTAGCTTGGCGACAAGAGCTGTTTCGACCGTGGCTGCCTGGCCGGCGGGGTCTTGGTCCAGGCGCGTGATGCGAAACTCCGTGCGACCATCGGATTCAACTTGAGATACAACCGACTGATACCATTGGTCGTTGTTCTGTTTGGCTTGCGCTTTGGCAGCGGGATCTAGGTCTTGCAACAGAGCTTCCAAATTTCCGCTCATCATCTTTTGCATCAAACCGGCCATATCGGCCGCTTGCATTTGACTGCCGCTGCGCAGGTAAATGCCGTTGCTGCCTTGAAAGTCCAGCCCCTTATCAAAGGTGTGTCGGACGAGGGCCAAGCGAAAGGCCCACTCTTCATCGCTCTGCTTTCGCGGTGACAATTGTTTGGAAAGATCGGGGAGCTTCAGGGCAACCTTCACACCCGCATCACTCAGCTCTCGCTCCAACTCAGTTCGCTCGCGACGCGTCACATCGACTAGTTTTTCGCTCCAAGCCCAGACGGCCACGCGCTGCGCATCAGGGGGTGCGCGGCGGACGTTACTGGCTTCTTTGCCGCGAAACTCCAACCACATAAAGCGGCCAGTCAGCGGCTGAGCCGGCGCAGTCGACTCGAGCTCTGCGGCGGCGCGCGCTAGTTCGCGCTCATAGAGTGCGCGCAACGGTTGAGACAGCTTGTCCGTGCTAAGCTCTTTCTCCAAGCGTTCCTTGAGTTGCAACCAGGCAGCTTGCGCCGTGTCCGCTTCGCTCTGAGCGGCCTTGGCAAAGAGAGTCGGATTGTCGCGCTGCAGCTCTTCTCGCTCGACAATCATTAACACGCTATCGGGTGCAGTGGCTTGCCGCAGCGGGACGATCAGGCCCCGCGCCGGCCGGCCCTGACGAAAGCTAACCACATCGACGCAGAGTTGCGGATCTTTGGGAGTTGAGCGACCAGGCGGTTTGCGACCCTGAGCACTGACCGGCAGCGTCATGCACAGCACTAGCAAGCAGCCGGTCAGATGAGTCCGCATGGTAACAACTCACTTTTGCGTGGATGTGCCGATGAGCGATTTTATCGAAGTGATTTCCACCAGCGGCTGGTCTTGCCGGGCTGGACAAGTCTGACACCCTGCACCGCAACCGGACTGGCGACTACCCAGCCACCAACCGCGCACGCGCATCACCATAGCCCACGCGCACGCGGCCACGCACATTAGAGCGACAATGGTTTGCCAGTCGAGATTCATAGTTAGCTAAATGGTAGTCCAACGCTGCGTGACGGAGAGCTGGCGATCTGCTACAACCGCGAGCCGATTTGATAAACCAGCAGCGCGGCCACGTAGG
This sequence comes from Rania fehmarnensis, assembly GCF_056494185.1. Lineage (NCBI taxonomy): Bacteria > Pseudomonadati > Planctomycetota > Planctomycetia > Pirellulales > Pirellulaceae > Rania > Rania fehmarnensis. The sequence goes on along the minus strand of NZ_CM151398.1, from coordinate 253,825 downwards.
CCAGGCCAGTCATGTAACCAAAGGTAAATATAGGCCACCACCACGAATTTGTCTCGCGGCGAATGATCATCAGCGTGGCAGCGCACTGGGCACACAGGGCAAAAAACACCATGATCGACAAAGCGACCGGCAGGGTATAAACCTTGCGACCATCGGGCCAGGTTGCATTCTGCAATGCCTCGCGCAGCCCGCTATCTTCGGCTTCAACGTCGCCGCCCAGCGAATAGATTGTGCCCAGGGTCGATACGATCACTTCGCGGGCTGGGAACGATGCCAAAACTCCCACTCCGATCTTCCAGTCCCAACCCAACGGTCTGACCACCGGTTCGATCGCGTGACCGGCTCGCCCTAAAAAACTATTCTCGACCAACTCGGCACTCATCTGCTTCTGTTGGGCTTGCAGGGCTTCGACTTGCTCGGGCGTAGCATCTTCGGGCAAACGTTCCAGTTGCGCAGCAACCTGATTCAGTGCCGTATGGTCACCAGGAAAATACCCGGCAGCCCAGATAAGTATCGATAACAAGAAGATCAAACTGCCAGCTCGCGTCACAAACGCCTGGCCGCGCTCCCACACGCGAAACGCCACCACGCGAATCGATGGCCACTTGTAACTGGGCAACTCCATCACAAAGGCTGGCGTGGGTCCGCGGAAAAATGTCTTCTTCAAAAACCAGGCTACCGGTACAGCCACTACCAAACCCACGACATGCATGCCCAGCAGCACGAGTGCCTGCAAACTAACCAGCCCACTTGCCCAGCTGATGTCAGGTACAAAGGCGCGCGTGAGCAAAATATAAACGGGCAGTCGCGCCGAACAACTCATCAGCGGCGCAACCAGAATCGTGACCATGCGATCGCGCCAGTTCTCGATCACACGCGTGGCCATAATTCCGGGAACAGCGCACGCAAAGGAACTCATCAGCGGTACGAAAGATTTACCGCTGAGTCCCAACCGCGACATCAGTTTGTCCATGACAAACGCGGCCCGCGACATGTAACCGCAATCTTCCAAAATGCCAATGAATAAAAACAAAATCAGGATCTGCGGTAAAAACACAACTACCGAACCGACCCCGCCGATGATGCCGTCGGTCATCAGGCTGCGCATCGCGCCAGGCGGCATGGCGCTAGCAACGCTGTCAACCAGCCCCTGCTGCGCCCATTCGATCCCCGTCATGAACCACACAGCGAACGAGTAGATGCTCTGAAAGACGATGAACATGATCAGTGCAAAGCTGAGCAAGCCCCACCAGCGATGCGTGAGCACACCATCGATGCGGTCGCTGGTGGTCGTCTCGGTTTGCTCCTGACGCACGACGCAATCTGCCAGTTGCCCGCGAATCCAGCCGTAACGAGCTTTGGTTTCGACAGCCGGCACGCGATGACCGGCTGCTGAAAGTCGCTCGCGAGCTTGCTTGAGTTCGTCGGCCAGACCAGCCAGTTCGCTATGCGCGGCATATTCACTTTCGGCTTGGCCTCCAACATCCAGTAGCATGCGTTCGATGATGAAGTCCGGAATCGATCGGGCAGCCCGCGTAGCCAGCCATTCTCGCAGCCGATCGCGTTCGGATATAAATTCGGCGGGCAATATATCGATCAACTGGGGACGGCCGGCGACCAGAGCATCTCGCACAGCCTGCTTAACTTCGACCACACCCTCATGACGACTGGCCGAAGTCGTCACGATCCGGACGCCCAGATTGCGAGCAAGCGCTGGAACATCGATCTCGACCGCACCAGCCACGCGATCCCACATATTGAGCACTAACACCGTGGGCAATCCGAGTTGTCGTACTTGAGTGAACAAGTACAGATTGCGTTCCAGGTTGGTAGCGTCAGCAATGACGATGACCGCATCCAATTTGGGAGCCGAACGCCGACCGAGCAGAATGTCGACCGACACGAATTCGTCAGGCGTGCGCGCCGACAAGCTATAGGTCCCGGGCAGATCGATGATGACAACTTCGCCCGCATCATCTTTATAGCGCCCAAATTTTTCTTCGACCGTGACACCTGGGTAATTGCCAATGCGCGTCGGCACTCCGCAGAGGGCACTAAAGAGCGTGCTCTTACCGGTATTGGGATTGCCAACCAAGGCGACGTGCACGATATCTGGAATCGAAGTCTTCGACGAAACCGAATTGATAGCTGCGGTTGAGTTACTCATGGGCGGCGGGCGTCCGTGATGCTTTCGGCCGACACCAAGACTCGTTGGGCTTCTTCTTTTCGCAGGGTCAAGCGATAGCCACGAACCGAGAATTCAATGGGATCACCCATGGGCGCGAAACCAACCAAGCGGATTTGTTCACCCTCGGTTAGCCCCATTTCCATCAGCCGCTGCGCAATCGCATCATTGCCCAACACATCCAAGATCGCAGCCGATTGACCTTCTGTGAGGTCCGCCAAAGTGGTCATGGATTGATGGACTATCTTATCCCACCGGGACCGCGACCAAGATATCGAGCAAGCCACCCAGTCGCAGCGACAGGCGTTTGTCATCCAGAGCCACCAAACACGGTGCACCTGGTTTGAGCATACGAATGGTAGCTCCAGCGCGGAGTCCCATTTCTTGCAGACGGTGAACTTGTCCCGATTCACCGAGCATTTCAACAATGCTAGCCGATTCGCCGGCTTTCAAAAGATCCAAAGGCAGGAGTGTGGAGGTGGGAGCGACCATGGTTACCATCTGGCGGTGCCGTGGAAGTGCGGGTCAAGCCAACATCGGGCTAAACAGTAATGTACACCCAAGTCGAATCGAGACTCAGTTGAATTGAGACTCAGTTTCAATATCGACACTCTTTTTATACACGCTTGACGTTGGGTTGGGAAGACAGAAGCGATTTTAATTTCGCAATTGCGTTGGCCGGAATGTTTTTCTACAGTCTGACGCGACTGGGGGGCACGCAGTGTGCGCCGTCGCGTGCCAAATGTCGCGGCTAGGCAAATTTTGCGGAATGGCTGGACTGTTTCGAAAAAGACAACCGATAACCATCGATGTCGGGTCACGGATAGAGCCGCAAGGGGGCCGAGGTTGCTCTGCAAACGGCTCGGCCGCAGCTAAACAATCAGAGCCGTTTCAACCCAACGATAAAAATTGAGGGATCGAGCCATGAGGATGGGCTTTGTAAATCGCAAATCAATTGCACCGCTGCTGATCGCTGTCAGCCTGGCTGCAGCTCCCGGTTGCAAGAGTGGTTGGAAGATGCCCAGCCCCAGCAATATGTGGCCTTGGAATCGTCAACCGTCGGCCGAAACGCTGGCCGGTACGCCCACCAAGCCAACGGTCGAGTCACCGTCAACCAAATACACGCCTGGCTCGATCGCCAGCGTCGCAGCAGGTACGACCAAATCAGCTACCACCACGCCATCGGCAACCGGCTCTGGTTACCCAACTGCTTCCTTCGCTTCGACGACTAGCAAGTCAACTTATGGCGGTGCGGCTAATGCCAACGGCTACCAAATCGGGCCCTATGGCATGAGTGGCCAAGCTGCAGCGCAGACACCACCGGCCAGCAGCACGGGCTATCCAGGTGGGGCTCAAGTTCCAACCAACGCTTATGCTGGAACGGCGGGCTTGCCCTCCAGCACGATGCCGCCCGCAGGCACTCCCAATACCAATAACCCCTATGCACCTCCAGTTACCCCCGCAGCTCCGCAGCTGGGTAACGTAGTAGGCACTCAGCCGAGCAATCCGTACTCGATGCCGAATGCTTCGCCGCAAGGTGGCTCGAGCATGCCACAATATCAACCCAATCTGCCTCCGGTTCCCGGACAAATGACTAACACAACTGTCGGTTTTCCGGCCAATCCTTACGGGGCAACTTCGGTTAGTTTGCCTCCATCGTCTTATAGTGCTCCCAACGCACCTAGTGCGGCAGCGCCTAACATGCCGCAACTGCCGCCAATGCCCGGCGGAAATGCGTACGGACCTACCAGTCCAGTGCCGCCCACGACCGGGGACGCCTATCGTCCAGGTTCCACCGGCCGCACCAACAACAACTACAACTTCAGCACCGGCAGTGCCACCGTTCCAGTTAACTCAGGTTCGTACACGCCGAGCCAACCAGCTCCTGCGAGCACTCCCAGTTACGGCAGCTTCCAACTGCCTCCCAATACAGCCAACGCTGGTGGACAACCGGTTGTACGCTAAGAACAACCGGGTCGGTCAGAAGCACGCATACCGCCATCCCTTTTAAGCCCCACAGCCTCTAAGGGAAAAACACCACACAACGCTAGTGACCATCCCACTAGCGTTGTTGGCGTTTATAGTCGATTCATCCACCGTCTGGCGACGGACGCTATGATTCACCTGCGCTGAATCGCGATATTCTGACCTTCGACCATCAGCTGTTCGGCTTGCACGATGCTGTGCGAGCCAGCGCGAACTGGCACACCACGAACGGTAATCTTGGTTTGTGGTTCAATCTTGACCTTCAAATTGTCTGCAGGCCCCAAGTCGACTAACTGTCGTTTCGAATCGGACTCGATCACCGCAATCGTATGTTCGGCACCTTTGACCGTCGTCTTGGTCACGTCCACAACTTGACCTTCGATCTTGGGGGCGCCTCGTGCGATTTGGATTTCTTTTTTGTCCGCCAGGCTGACACTCTCGGCAATCAAAATCTCTTTCTCGCCTACACGTTCTACTGGACCGGACGCCGTCAGTTGATCGCCCGACTTGTAACTGCGATTCTTCCACACTTCAAGCGGACCAAGATCGATGATGGTCACGCCTTGCTTGGCTTGCGTATCACTTAGACGCACGATCAGATTTTCAACGCCGTTGACTTTGGCAGCTTTGCTGGCAAAGATCTTGCCAGTGACCGTGTGACGGTTGGCATCCTCTGGAGAATCTGTTAACTCTTCTGCGGCTTGAGCTGTGCGTCGGTCATCAGCCGGAGTGAAATCGTAGCGATCGTAAACGTCGTAGCTGGCATTGTTGTCGGTATCGCGAAAGATGTTCAAACTATCGTAGAGACCATCATCATTGAGGTCGTAGTATCGAGTGGCTGAGCCGTAAACAGCATTGTCAGCTGCAGGCGCGCTATAGTACGTTGGACGGTAGGAGTAGTAGTCGTAGAACCAACCGGTCTCACCTGGGCCGTTGGGATTGATGTACCCATATCGCGTTACCGGCTGCGCATCGGTGCCCAGCGCATCTGCGGCATTGGTAGCCGTATTCAGCGCCCGCTCGGTCGCATTAACGGCAGCCCCGGCTGCGCGCGACAGACGTTCCCATGGAGTAACATTGTTGCGCTCGATCCAGGGATCGAGTTCATTTAATGCTTGCTGGTCATAGTATGGAGAACGATTATCTAGTCGTTGTTGCAGACGTTGTTGACGTTCTTGGCGTCGAGCCTGTCGATCTTCACGATTCTCTTGGCGGGCCTCTTGTCGGCCTTCCTGACGCTCGTCGCGAGTCTGCTCGTCGCGCTGTTGGCCGCGCTGTTGGCGAGCTTCTTCACGGGTTTCTTGACGGGTTTCCTGTGCTTGTGACCAGGGCCCTTGCTCTGCCATAGTGGCCAGAGCCAGCGCTAGCAAAATTCGCTTCTTCATGTTCAGTTCTCTCTGCGGGAGTACGCGATTGGCTGTAGCTCCACCCGTCAGCCTGATTGTCCAGACGACATGAATGAGCGGCGTTACAGCTGAAATGGAACTCTTTCGCAGAAAGCAAGCGACGTGCCCGGCCGGGCCACCAAGCACGCATTTAAATTTCAGATACAGGCTTCAGATACGGGCCAGGGCTCGAGCAATACGGGCCAATACTCGCTCGCGACCCAAAATCGCCAACGTGTCAAACATGCCAAAGCCGACTGCTTTGCCAGTTACTGCTACGCGCAGAGCGTGAATGATCTGGCCGATCTTGGCCCCGTTAGCTTCGAGGTAATTCTTGAGAGTTGTCTCGAGAGTGGCGGCGTCGAAGGCAGTAGCCATCTCTAGTTGCCCGACAAAGCCGCGGAGCAACTCGACCGCTTTAGGATCTTTGGTAAGGCGTTTTTCAAAGGCGGCCTGATCGTAAGGCAACTGGTCATCGCCCACGAAGAAGTCATCGAAATCCAGCACGTCACCCGCGACCTTAATGCGATCGGCGGCCGCGGTCAGTACCGCAGTCAGATATTCAGAGGTCGAACACGGAGGCGGGTCGCTGACCAAGCCGGCCTTTTGCAAGTACGGCAAACACATGGCGACCTTCTTTTTCATATCGAGCCGCTGCATCCAGCGTGCCTGAAAGGCGAGTAACTTCTGCGGATCGAAACTGGCCGGTGATTTAGTGACCCGCTCGAGCGTAAAGGCGGCGATCATTTGCTCGACCGTAAAGTCCTCGGTGCTGTCGTCCAAAGACCAGCCCACCAACAGCAAATAATTCAGAATGGCTTCGGGCAAGAAACCAATCTCGCGATAGAAATCGACGATCACAGGATTAAAAGTCTCGGCACTCACCGCCTGGCCGGTGCGTTGCATGATTCGGCACCCCAAAGTATTGAGCGCCGCAAAGTCCGGGTTTTTCAAATACTGGGCCAGTTTACGTTTGCTCAGTTTGGCAGTGCCACCAGGTTCCGCCACATAGGGCAAGTGCGCATAGACCGGCAGTTGATATCCAAGCGACTGCGCGATGAAGATCTGACGCGGAGTATTGGGCAAATGCTCTACGGCTCGCACCACGTGAGTGATCTTGAACGCTTCGTCGTCGACGACGCTGGCCAAATGGTATAGGCAAGTGCCATCGGGGCGCTGGACGACGTGATCCGCTTCGCCCGACCATTCGAATTCAACCTGTCCGCGAACCACGTCGTTAAAGATGCACTGGCCTTCGCGCGGCATCTTCAACCGCACGACGGCGGTACGCCCTTCGGCTTCGTAGCTTTGCGCCTGCTGGTCGGTCGTAGCCATCCAGCGTCGATCATAGAGAAAAGGTTGCCCTGTCTTCTCGGCTGCTGTGCGCAGTTCAGCCATTTCTTCGGTGCGCGCGTAGTCGCGATAGGCATGGCCTGAAGCCAGCAGTTGCTGAACCGCCGCCTGATAACTGGCCGTGCGCTGGGATTGAAAATAGGGTGCATGCGGCCCACCGACGACCGGACCTTCGTCCCAATCCAGTCCTAACCAACGAAAGCCTTCGAGAATCGGTTGCAGGGCTTCTTCGACGTTTCGCTGAGCATCCGTGTCGTCGATCCGCAACAGGAATTGACCTTGGCATTGCCGTGAGAGCAACCAGTTGAACAACGCCGTGCGCACACCGCCTATGTGCAGATAACCGGTTGGACTGGGCGCGAAACGCGTTCTCATCGTTATAGCCTTCAACAATCTTGGAGCAGATTTCTGCTCAGGGCCTTCTGATCAAAGTTTCTTCCGTAGAGCAGCTGTTCTCAGCTGCTCGGAACCCTCTAACCAATGCTTCTTCCGACCGACCAACGTTACAGGCAAGCGACTTGCCGAGTGCAACAGCGTAGAGCAGCTGTCCCCAGCTGCTCGGAACCCTCTAACCAACGTCTCTTCCGACTACTGGACCAACGTTACAGGCAAGCGACTTGCCGGGTGCTACAGCGTAGAGCAGCTGTCCCCAGCTGCTCGGAACCCTCTAACCAACGTCTCTTCCGACTACTGGACCAGCGTTACAGGCAAGCGACTTGCCGGGTGCTACAGCGTAGAGCAGCTGTCCCCAGCTGCTCGGAACCCTCTAACCAACGTCTCTTCCGACTACTGGACCAGCGTTACAGGCAAGCGACTTGCCGGGTGCTACAGCGTAGAGCAGCTGTCCCCAGCTGCTCGGAACCCTCTAACCAACGTCTCTTCCGACTACTGGACAAGCGTTACAGGCAAGCGACTTGCCGGGTGCTGAGCGGCTGGGGACAGCCGCTCTACTAGCCGCCCAGGAGAGGTTGGAGAGCGGCGTTGTCGAAGTTGAGGTTGGTCGACACCGTTTGCACGTCGTCGTGATCTTCGAGCGTTTCTAGCAGCTTCAAGACGGTCTTGGCCGTTTCGATATCGACGTCAACAGTGTTGAGGGCCACGCGAGTGATCTGTTTGACTTCCAGTTTCATGCCGGCCGCTTCGAGGGCATCGACGACTTCGGTAAAGTTCTCTGGAGGTGTGGTGACTTCAACTTGCTGGCCATTGGGCTGTACGTCCAAGGCGCCGTGTTCGAGGGCGACTTCCATGACTTGTTCTTCGCTGGCACCAGAGACGGTGATCAATCCGCGTCGTTCAAACATATAAGAGACACAACCGCTGCCGCCGAGGTTACCGCCGTGGACATCGAAGATCTTGCGAACTTCGGGGGCGGTGCGATTGCGATTGTCGGTCATGATCTCACACATGATGGCGACGCCGGCCGGGCCGTAGCCTTCGTAGAGAATCTCTTCGACGTTGCCGCCTTCGAGTTCACCGGTACCTTTTTTGATGGCCCGCTCGATGTTGTCACGTGGCATGCTGACGGCTTTGGCATCGTTGATCGCGGCCCGCAGGCGAAAGTTGGTATCGGGATCACCGCCACCAATTTTGGCGGCCACGATAATGTACTTGGATAGCTTGCTCCAAAGTTTGCTGCGTTTGCTATCGACTCGCGCTTTCTTGTTGGCGATGTTCGCCCAGTGAGAATGTCCGGCCATGATCGATTCGTCGTTTACCTGATTGCTTGATAACTAAGTATTTTCTGGTTACCTGGGCTTGCGTTTGGTGATCTTCTTGACCACTGGTTTCTTAGCAGCGGGTGCGGGGGCTTTGGTCTTGGTTGGCTTCTTGGGGGGCAGCGATTTCTTGGTCACCGTGGGCTTCTTGGTATCGCCTGACGGCTTGCTGCTCTTGGCATCTTTGGTCGGCTTGGCGGCCGGTTTGACGGCTTTGACTTCCTTGCTCTCCTTTGATTCCTTGGAAACCTTGGTGTCTTTGGTTTCTTTGGCCACTGGCTTGGGAGGCTCAGGTTTTTTGGGCTTAGCGGCAATAGCCGGCTTGGCCGGTGGCGGCGCGGGTTTGGGTTCCACTGGTTTGATTTCCACGCCGCCAGCTTCTTTCAGGATGGCTTTGATATTCTTGCCTTGTGGATTGACTTTATATTCGGCTGCCATTTGATGAATACAGGACGAGAACTCGTGCCCTTTGGATTTGGGGATAGCGCGTTCCAAACCAGGTGTTTGATGTTTGTCAGCTTCCGCTTGGGTGACAATGCCGGTCATCAACAGGATTTGCATGATCGAGGCGGAAACGGGAATGGTGTGTCCGCCAAAGGCATGTTGAGTAACGTAGCCAACCATGAAGTATGAAATGCCGCTAAACTTTTCCAGTTCGGCAATGGCCTTGCCCTGGTTCATTTTGCGCATCTCTTCCAGATCGAAGCTGTAACGAGTCTCAAAGAGCGCTTGCAGAACGCGTTTGAGTCGCACAGCGGCTGCCGTGGGATCGGGCAAGTTCCGCAGCGAATCAGCCAGTTCGGTCACGGTCGTCACGCGCACTTCATTGTGATCGACATACAGTTCGGGTAGACGCTGAAAGATTTCCTCAGCCGCTTCGTAAGATGCGTCTTCCACCAGCGCTGCAAACAGCAAGTGTTCAAGCACCGTGCGGTTTTCGCTGGCCGGCACCGGTTTGTAATGTTTCTTCAAAACCTTTTGCAGCAACTGGATGCGATCACCGCGGTTGGTACTACTCATGATTTATCTTTGGTGCTGAAGGTGGACGTGTGCGGTTTTGGAGCTTCGGATACCTGGGCTATTCAACTACGGATTCTCTGTGGTCTCGGGGCGATCTGGCTCTGAGTTATCTGGCTGATCGCGCTCTGCCTGATCGCGCACTTGCTGTTCGCGCTCTAGGCGTTCTTTGGCTAGTTCAGCCAGAATACGATCGACTTCCATGCTCTTCTTGACGCCGGTATCGAGGCTGAAGGTGAGCTTGGGGGTGTAGCGCGTATCGATGCGTTCGGCGATTCGGGATTGCAGAAAGCCCGAGCTGCTTTGAAGACCGCGCAGGCACAATTTCTGTCGGGTCTCATCGCCCATGACGCTCACGGAGACGGTGGCAGACTTCATATCGGGCGCCACTTCGACGCCCGTAACGGTAACGTTTTGCACGCGTGGATCACGCAGTTCGGTCAAGATCGCCATACTGACGACCTCGCGAATTGCTTCACCTGCTTTGAGCAATCGACGGCTGGACATTAGGTACACCTTTCTTTGATAACCCTTGGCGAGACAATGGTCATCAGTAATCAGGGACCGAGCGTCCGCGCGACTTCTTCAATGCGGTAAGCTTCCAACACATCGTTCTGCTTGAGATCGTTGAAGTTGGTTAGCCGAATACCGCATTCCATTCCGCGTGGTACTTCCTTGACGTCATCCTTGATGCGCTTGAGCGAATCGAGCGCGTAGTCACCGATGGTGCGACCATCGCGACTGACGCGAATGCGACAACCACGTTCGATCGTACCTTGAGCGACATAGCAGCCGGCGACCGCACCCACTCGCGAGATGTTGAAGACTTCTTTGACCAGCGCGCGGCCCAGTTCGACCACACGTTGCTCTGGACGCAGCCGACCTTCCAGGATGGCTTTGATGTCTTCGGCTAGCTTGTAGATGATGTCGTACCGTCGAATTTCGACGTTGCGATCATCGGCCAGGGCGCGAGCTGCTTCATCAGGAATGACGTTGAAGCCCACGATCACGGCTTGCGAAGCGCTGGCCAAGGTGACGTCAGCCACGCTGATTCCACCCACGCTCTTCTGCAGGATGCGAATATCGACTTCGGGATGATCCAGTTTGCTCAGTTCCTTTTCGATCGCTTCTAGCGAACCGCGAGCATCGGCGCGAATGATCAAGTTCAGCACCACGCGCTCTTCGGCTTTGCCCAGCTTGCCGGTCTGCAGCAGTTCTTGGAACGCTTCGAATGAAACCTTCGGTGAAGTTCCCGAGAGCGATTGAGCGCGGCTGTAGTTGGCGCGACCTTCGGCCAATTCACGCGCCTTGGCGATATCATCGATAACGTAGAACCGTTCACCAGCCGCTGGAGATTCATCCAAACCGGTGACGTTCAGCGGCATCGAAGGCCCGGCCGAAGCCAGTTGCTTGGCGGGATTGAGCGTATCGTACAAAGCTTTGATACGGCCGTAGCTGGTACCGCACAGCACGATATCGCCGGGTTTGAGCGTACCGTTCTGAACAACGATCTTCGCAATCACACCCTTGTCGGCAACCTGGCCCGATTCCAAACACACACCGGTAGCCGGTCGATTGGGATTGGCCTTGTATTCATTCAATTCAGCAATGGTGAGCAACGTTTCCAAGAGCTCATCCATACCTTGACCGGTGATGGCGCTGGTGCGGACGACTTCGACATCGCCACCCCATTCGCTGGGCGTCAGTCCATGTTCGGTCATTTGCGTCAGCACGCGATTGGGATCGGCGCCAGGCAAATCGATTTTGTTCATCGCGACGACGATGGGCACACCCGCAGCTTTCGCGTGGCTGATGGCTTCTTCGGTTTGCGGCATGATGCCGTCTTCCGCAGCGATGACGAGAACCGCAATGTCGGTCACGTTGGCACCACGAGCGCGCATTTCCGTGAACGCTTCGTGACCTGGCGTATCGACAAACGATATCACCTTGCCATCTTTACTGACTTGGTAAGCGCGAATGCTCTGCGTGATACCGCCCGCTTCGCCGGCAACGATGCGCGTACCGATCAAGTAATCCAACAGCGAAGTCTTGCCGTGGTCGACGTGACCGAGGAAGGTCACGATTGGCGGCCGTGAAATCAGTTGATCTTCTTCGTCAGTCTGCGCATCGATTTCCTTGATCACGTTTTCTTCCAGCGACTCTGGTTCGCGGAAGTCGAGATCGACACCCAGTTCGGCTGCGACCAATTGCGCGGTTTCGGAGCTGAGGCTGGTGTTGATGTTGGCATCAATGCCCATGCCTCTGAGTCTCAGGCTAACCTGCACGGCGGATACGCCGGCGGCTTCGGAGAAACTGCGAACGGTGCACGGCAACTGCAACACGACTTTATCCTTCCGTGGGGCGGCTGTATTGGTGCCACGACGATGCAACGTCTTGCCACCCGGTCCGCGACGACGATCGCCTTCTTCGCCGTCTTCAACCGTCTTGATGGCTGGGCGGCGGCGTTTGCGTTCATCGCGAGCGGCGGCGATGCCAGCTACACCCTTGCGAGATGTTTCTTCATCCTCATCGACAGTTCGGCCCTTCTTGCCTTTGGCCTTATCATCTGCGGCCTTCTTGAATTCGGTCAAACCGCCGGCGGCAGCAGCTGCTGGGGCCGGTCCGCGAGCGCCAGGGCGATCGCCCGGTCCACTGCCGGGCTGGCCCGGCTTGGGGCGACCACGATTGGTGTCACTGGACTGCTGTTTGTCGGGCAGAAGATTTTCCAGTGGAGCATCAGAACCCTTGCCTCGACCGGTAAGGATTTCGCGAGTCAGCTTGAACTCGGGCTTCTGAGGAGTCGGCTCGTTGGACTTGGGAGCCGCGACCGGGCCAGAGTTGCCTTTGGGAATCGAGGCCACGCGAATAACCGGGGCGCGCGGTTGCGAGGGTTTTTTACGCTCTTCGGTGGCTGCGCCTTTGCCGGTGGCGGGCGCTGGAGGCCGGCGCGACGACAAATTGCGAACCGGTCCACCCGAGGGCGGCGCGATATAATCTTCGCGCGTTATGCCATGCCGCTGAGGCCGATTATCGTTAACACGCGCCGCCGGCCGCACGGGCTCAGCAGGTAACTCGACAGCTTCTTCAGCTTCGATTTCAGCTTCGATTTCAACTTCTGCCTCAACCACCGGCGGCGGCACTTCGGGCTCAGCAGGCTTGGGTGCAGCAGTACGCGAGGGTGGAGCGGGAGGTGCAGCAGGGGTAGGCACAGCAGGAGGAGACTTGGCAGCCGGAGTGGCTGGCTCTTCTTTTTTAGGAGGTGGAGAAATTGGAGGTAGAGCGACGGGTTCACGAATGGGTGCACCAATACCAGCAGGGCTAGCGCCGCGTGCTCCGCCGCTTGAACCCGCTTCGGGAGATGCGCTACCGGCAAGGTGCTTGCGAATGCGTGCGACCTCATCGTCCTCAAGGCTGGCTAGCGCCGAACCCTTGTTGGCGATGCCTATCTTAGTGCATAGGTCGACTAAATCTTTGCTATCTAGCTTCAGCTCTTTGGCGAGCGCATAAATACGGACTGGCACGTGGAGGTGTTCCTCGCAATTTCAATCAAGCGGTCCAAAAACGCGGACAGGCATCTCACAGTTGCTATGCTTGTCCATGCTCGACAGGGACCACCTGGTTGAAGTGGTTTGTCATTCTACATAAGACGTCTCCAGGTCTAGGGAAGAACGTCGCACAGGAATCAGGCTGGCGCCAGCGACCGAAGTATTAATTCTGATCGCTAACATTGTTGTCCGTCGATTCCTCTTGAGTGGTTGACTTGGTAGCGGGCGGTGCAACTTGCGCAGTCGCCCCTCGCGTCGCGCCAGCGGCTGCTGCCTGACGCTCGGCATCTTTCTTCAATCGCTTCTGCTCTTCGGCCAACTGCTCGGCCTCGTCGGCCTTCGATTCAGCTTGCTCGACAATCGCATCGACTTGCTCAGCGGTCATCTCACCCATTTCCATCAGGGCATCGGGCTCGATTACCGACAAATCGTCGTACGACAAATATCCTTGCTCGACCAAACGCTGCGCCAACTCTTCGGTCATGCCGTCCAGTTGCATATAAGCGCTGACTGCCCGATCGATTTGCTCTTCCAGCTCGGAGCTGGTCATGATTTCAATATCCCAGCCGACCAGCTTGCTGGCCAAGCGGACGTTCTGCCCATACTTGCCAATAGCCTGCGAGAGATGCTCTTCGCGCACCAGCACGATCGCGCGGCCGATCATATCGCACAGCAACACTTGCTCAACTTCAGCCGGTTGCAACGCGCTCGGAATCAGCACTAGTGGATCATCACTCCAGCGCACGATATCAATACGCTCGCCAGCCAGTTCGCTAGTAATGTTCTTGATACGATTGCCCCGCACACCGACGCACGCACCCACGCAATCGACGCGTTGATCGGACGAGCTGACAGCCACTTTGCTGCGATGGCCCGGCTCGCGACTAATCGCGCTGATCTTGATCACACCTTCGGCAATCTCAGGAATCTCTTGCTCGAACAGCCGCTGCACCAACTGCGGCCGAGTTCGACTGAGAATCACCTTCACGCGATTACCTGCCGGCTTGACTTCAAACACGACCGCGCGGATGCGATCACCGTTGTGATAAGTTTCACCCGGGATCTGCTCGCCGCGAGGCAGGATGGCTTCCACATTGCCCAACTGGACCGTGGTGACCCCACGATCGCTGCGCTGGACGGTACCGGAAACCAACTGCCCGACTTGATCATGGAATTCATCCATGAGCGAATCGCGTTCGGCTTCTTTCACTTTTTGAATAATGACTTGCTTGGCTGTCTGGGCGCCGATTCGGCCAATTTCTTCTTCGTTCAGCTCGCGACCATTGCAAGATGCTTGCAATTGGCCAGTTTGCCGACTGATGGCTACCGATATTTCGGCATCTTCACCGAAGTGTTTTTTGACCGCGGTGACGTACGCAGCCTCGATCGCCGAGAAGACCACCTCGCTATCAATATTCTTTTCGCGATGGAGCGAGTCGACGATTCTGAGTAGTTCAGATGAATTCATGCGAAGGGGATATTTTGTTGGGCTGTTCCCGGCTTAATTGCCTGCCTTCCGACAGACAGGCCTGTCGGAACACTTTGGCAACTCGTGGTTGGCGGCTAATTGGACGGTTATTCGGTCACCCGATAGTCAGCCGCACATGGTTTGATCACCACTGGGCTGGAGAAGCCTTTAACGAAAGCTGCTTCTCGGACTTGCCAAAAAAGCCTTGCTAAAAAAGCCTTGAAAATCTCGGCAAAAAACTCGATCCGCCGAAGATCTACAACCAGCCAGTGGAAAACGCAGTCAGCCAACGAAAATATCGGTGGTACATCCAATGGAACTGCAATGGGGCGCACGCAGTCCATCAGTAATCCGACAATCGTACTTTTGTCAGCGTCAAGTGTCAACGCGACGTTGGCTAAGGTAGAGAAGATTTAGGCATCGATAGCGTAAAAACAGCTCCGGCCAAGCCGCTAGTTTCCAATCACCAGGCAAGCGGCTTGCCCTTGGCCCGTATAAGAGATGTGAGCAAAAGCATCACCGGCCGAATCACCGGCTCCCGCCGGTCGCCACTTGGCTTCCGGCCGCAGGCACTCCAAATTGCGGATCGGAAATAAGTGGCCATGCTCCAATGCTAGCATGCTGAGCACCAATTCGACCGCTGCACTACCAGCCCCCAGGTTACCGAAGTAACTTTTGGCACTGACCACGGGACTGGCCGCCTGGCGGTCAGCCAATTGTTGGCCGATGGCACTGGATTCCGAGGCATCGCCGGCCGGATCGGACAATCCATGCGCATGGACGTGCCAACTAGCCGGCAGGTTACTGCCGGCCTGGTCGAGGGCTTTGCTCAGCGCTGCCGATACAGCCATTTGCAGGAAATCCCGGTCGCCACGAGGTCCCACCATCGCGCTACCAGCCCCCAACAGCGTGCCCCAACTCTTGGCTCCGCGCGCCGCCGCATGGCTGGCCGACTCCAGCACGATCGCGCCGGCGCCTTCTCCTAGCACCATACCGTCGCTACTGGCATCGAAGGGGCGCGACATGGTGGCTGGGTCGGAGCGATTAGCGGCCAGCCGGTCATTGAGAACGGCATGCATGGTGCGCAGTGGATGGATGCGCGTGCCCGTAGCGCCCACGACCATCACATCCGCCCAGCCCCGTTTGATAATGTCCGCCGCTTCGGCTACCGCCAACGACATGCTGGCTTCGCGCACGGTCAGCGAATTGTTGGGCCCGCGAAAATCGTTGTAGATGGCCACATGGCTGTTGGGCATGTTAGGCAAATATTTTAACAGCCACAATGGATTGACCTTGGGTAAGCCATCGACCGGCCAACGCTCGATGTGAAATCGATGGTCGGCGTCATGACAATTGATCACGCCGTCGGAGTACTCTTCCGGCCGCGTCAGAATGTAATCGCAACCGAACAGCACGCCGGTGCGCTGTGGATCACCGCCGGCCACTCCCGCATGCTGGATCGCTTTTTGCGAGGCCGCGACACCCATTTCAATTTCGCGGCACATGACCTTCATGTTCTTCTTGATGGCCCGCTTGAGCAGGTTATCCAAGTCGCCATAGTCTTCGATGGCGCCGGTAAACTGACCGACTTCGGCACCATACTGAACCGGCAAAGCAGCTCCAGGTAGAGCCGTCAGGGGACCAATCCCGCTTTTGCCAGAGACTACGTTCTGCCACAGGCTGCCCGGATCACACCCCAAAGGGCTGACAACTCCAAAGCCGGTGATAACAACTCGATCGACTGTACTATTACTCATGGAACCGGAATCGTGGCAGCAGAATCGGAACGGCTTAACCAAGCGAATCTACAGTCTACTTGCACCACGCAAAACCAGATAGTCGCCATCGTCGTTTAGTCCAAGCACGTGGACGCGTGCTTAGTAACGCCCACGGCTGATCGGATTGGTCGGGACCTGACTGGTAGCTGTCGGACTGGTGGCGGTGGGGGCACCCGGGCGGTTGGCGTCACCCAAATGTTCAATCACCAGCAGAGCATCCGCGCGATCGCCCAGTTTAGGAATGATGCGATCGAGTCCTACCAAGCTGGTCCCCTGCCCTAGCAACGTGTTGTTGGCCGGCGACTGCGGCGAGGCGACCACGCCACAACTCAGAATCAGCACTTCGTTCTCAGGCCAGCGAAATCGCTCGTGCAATCGCCAAGAAGCAATTTGAGGCACCTGGATCTGACCGGAATGCGATTGTCCAGTCGGCAGAGGCAAGTCCAGCGTCACATTGCTGAATCGCTCGACCTGGTCGATGTGACACTTGACGACGATATCAATGGTCTTGTCGACGTTCAGCAGCGGACTGACCTGCAAGCGATAGCCTTCTTGGATCTCGCCGGAGACCGGCAGATAAGGCGGCCAACCTTGCGCGGGCTGGAACTCGCGAACAAAGTTCCGTGTGCGCAATTGTTCGAGCACTTGCGGCTGGCCGTTGTGGGTCGTCAACGTGACATTAGCTAGCTCTTTGTAGTCGCTGCGTCCCCGCAGCATGGCCATGAAGAGCGCACTATTCTCTTTGCTAGCAAGATAGGCTTGCACCCCAGGCGATTGCGCCGGCACGCTGCGCAGCAGGGTGTGTCCCCGCGTGCGCCAATTGGGGCTGCCCACAGCTACCAAGCGCATGCCGAATAGCTGGGGGACAGTCGTACCGTTTACAAAACGTTCGTAAGCTTGACGTACCAGTTTGTGCATCTGCTCGTTGTGATAGACCCGCAAGGTATTGCGATCGGCGTTGATGAATCCAAACGGCTCGGTAAACCAGGCGTCTGTCCCCGTATCACGCAGGATCCAGTCAATGACAGCTTGATGCGGTCGATCGACCGTGGTCAGTTCCTTGGTATAAGGCCGCAAATCATACGTTTCCCAGTACTGCCCCGCTTCGGTCGGCAAAGCAGGCGCCCCGCCAGTGCGCCGAGGCGTTGATGAATTGCTAGCACCAGTGCCCGACTCGAGACTGGGGACAGACACACCCGGGACAGATGCGCCGGGGACAGACCCCGCCTCAGGCGGCACACCCCCAGGGGCTTGCCCTTGAACTGGCCACGCCAGCCAAAACAGACTGCCTATTACGACGACTACAGCCGCCATCGAACGACCAAGTTTTGCTAGCAATCGAATGACCATCCTTGGTCTCTCCCCGTTTTGCGCAAGCTCTCACTCGTAGCCGAAGTCGCCAGACTTTGGACGTATCTTGTAGCCGAAGTCGCCAGACTTTGGACGTGTCCCAGTTAACGCATCCAATCTCTGGCGAGATCGGCTACAGCCGCCCTCTGGCGAGATCGGCGACAGTCCCTTGACGGGTTCCTTATAGTATTTGCAGTCAGGCGAAGCCAAGAGGAATAGGCGTTACCCGCTGGGCATCGGCCGGCTTTTTAACCAAGAAGTTAACTTTGATAGCTTTATGCAACTCGCTAAGGCTTGACAGCTACTTGACCCGTCAGAAGGGGTTTGCTCAGATTTCGAAAATCGACTGCGACAGGAACAATGAGGCTTCTAAGGAATCACAGCCATGGAACTCCCGGTCCAGCTGGAAGAAGATCCTGCGTTAACGCAAACTGATTCGGCCACGCGGTTGCTTGCACGTGGTCGAAACATTCTCAACGTCTTGGAACATCAAGCCCAAGCCGCCAAGCTGGCCGCTCAAGTTCTGCAGTTGCGGGCAGCGATCGAGCAAGCTGAACAAGGCGATGCCAGTCGACTGGATGAGTGGCTGCAGCAACTGGAACAAGCCACAACGCTGCCAGGGGAAACGACCAGGCCACAGGTCACAGTCGCTTCAACGACAGCAGCTTGGGTGAGCGAACCTGCGCACGAAACGCTGCGCGGCCCACACAGGGCTCGCGACGAACCGCTGCCATCGGCCGGTTGGTCCACTTACTTGCCTCATGCGCAACAGCGCTTGGCTGCGCATGCCGACGAGACCTGGCCTTGGGACGACCGAGGACAAGATCAAGATCCAATCTCTAACGAGATCGGCCACCAGCTTCCACCGAACGAGTTGCCGGACAGATCGATCGTTGAAGATTGCGATGAGGTTAGCAATGAACAGGTAGAACAGGCGGAGCAGCCAGCAGCGCCCGAGTCGATTGACTTCGATCCGGCGTTGGCCCAGGCCCTGGAACTGAGCGCGGTCACGGGCCAGGAACCGGCGACCAAACATCCAAAGCGATTTTGGGGCAGCCTGAGCTTCAGCTTGATCGGACATGCAATTCTGTTCTTGGCTTTAGGCACGATCACCTATCACCAGCAAGACGCAGCGGCCAGCTTGGGAGCGCAGGTGCTGCAAGCCGTCGAAGTCAGCGAGGAAGTGCCCGAGCTGGGTAGTGAACTGGAGATGGCCGAGTTGGAAGCACCAGCGGCCGCCGAAGAATTTGTATCCACCGATGCGCCGGCCAGCACCAGTGCCATCAGCGAGCTGACTCCATCGATCAGCGCGGCATCACTGAGCGACGCGGTAAGTGCCCCGTCGGCGGCCAGCAGCATCGCCTCGGCTGTCGGCAAAGGCGGTGCCTCGTCGGGTTCTGGTGGCGCACGTGGTGGCGGGCTCGGCCGAGGCGGCGGCGGGCAGATGGGCGGTAAGTTCTTCGGTGCCGGTACCGGTGGCAACTACTTTTGCTACGTGGTCGATAGCTCTGGCAGTATGCGCGGCCAGGCCTGGGAATCGGCCAAGCAAGAACTGCTGCGATCCCTGATGACGCTCAAGCCAACGCAGCAGTTCTACATCGTGTTCTTCGACTTCGAGATGCATGCCATCCCCGAACCCGGCACGCGCCAACCGGCCACTCACGGTCTGTTGGCTACCAAAGAAAATATCGATCACGCGCGGCGCTGGATGGAAACGGTCAAACTGGCTAGAGGTGGCCCACCTACTCAAGCCCTGGCTTGGGCAATCCAGCGCCAACCGGATGCCATCTACTTGCTGACCGATGGCGTGACCAAAGTGGATGTCTGCGGATACGTGCGCGAAATCAACCTGATCGATGATTTGATCAGCGGACCACAAGTCCGCGTTCCCATCCATCCGATCGCCTATCATTCGCTCGATGGACAACAGCTGATGCGGCAACTGGCCGACGAAAACAAAGGGCAGTTTCACTACGTGCCCAAGCCATAACCTATGTCTCCTTTTGCTCCGCAAAAGGAAATTGCGTTCACGGAGGTCAGGGAGTTGCAAGGCGAGCGATGTTGCAGGGCCGGTGGGCTTTGCGAGAGAAGTGCCTTGCCTTTCGCGGAGCGAAAGGAGACTAAAAGTGAACGAGGTGACCGTCGTCGCACATCATCATGTATCTCAAGTCCTGATCGGTTAGTTGGCCAACTTTGACCATGCTGCCATCCATCATTAGCAGCAAGATCTCGGACGGATTCTGGCTGGCCCGAATGTATTTGATGGCATCGTCGATGCTCAGCCCCTCGGTTTCTAGCCACGGTTCAGAATGTTCCGGCAGCTCGACCGCCACGACTCGTTCATCTTAAAGCGTTCGTAAAGCTCGATGTTTTCCAGATAGGGAAGTATCGACACACGCCAACTACATGTGGGTTGATTCTCGCGATTGATACCACACTGAGCCGGAAAACGCTTGTAGGCCGATTCGTAGTTCAGCAGGGCCAGCCACGACGGCTAATACAATGACGAGTGTATTAGAACTGCCGTCGGCTGAGGGCGGGCGGGTGGGCGGGTGGGCGATTGGTTCATTATCTCGGGCTTTATTCGAACTGATCTACTACGTTAACTTGAAATCGCTCGAACTTGGTGTCAGTCCCAGCATCCAGCGCGGTAACAACCGCTTTGTGCACACAATCGCGATGCGCTTCGACGACTAACTTATCGGGTGGCTCACCACTGGTGGCTGAGTCGCGGGCTTCTTGCAACGCTAACATTAGGTCGGGTCGGCTGGCCGCTTCGCGATCCGTACCATCGGGCATCAGAATCATGTACGCATTATTTTCATCGACTTGCACGGTGACCGAATCCTGAGTCTGGTCGGTAGCCACCTGCACTGCGCGAGTACTGGCTTTTTGATCTTTCTGCACGGGCACTTGCAAAGCCTTTTGCAAGGTAAAGTTGGCGGTGCTCATAAAAAAGATCAACAGCAGAAAAGTGATGTCCACCATCGGCGTCATGTCGATGTGATCGTGCGGCATCGTGCGGCGCTGAAACAGCGGTTCAAACTCTTCATCGTCGTCATCAGCGGGTCGTGGCCGCCGGGGCTTGAGCGTCAGCTGGGCGGTTGGTGTCGCGGTGACTTGCTGCAGTCGAGCTTCCGGTGGATCGTAGATACCGGTGGCGGCAATCTGTTTGGCCGCTTCCATAAAGCGTTTTTCGGCTTCGCGTTCAGCCTTGGCCGCATCGATCTCTTCTTGCGACGGGATAAGTACGGGTGCTTCGCATTCCGGGCAACGAATCTCTCTACCCATCATCCTAGAATGCAGGTTGCGAACCGCTTGGCAACTGGGACACTTGAATCGAACTGACATCGTTTATTTCACGGCAATATGAACCGTTTGACCTTCTTCTAAGACGTTGGCGATGGCTTGCCGAACCCGTTCGACCTCTCCGTAGCGCACATCTCCGGCAGCTTTGACCAGGACCTGGCTGCGTTCACTGGAAAGTTCGCGTTCGACGTACTCAGCGATTTCCGCTTCTTGCTGTTCAACATCGCTCGAGAAAGCCGTGCCATCCATGCGGACCACTTCGGGACTGGCTTCGGTGCCTTTCTTCAAAGCCACGATTACGAATTCCTTTTCAATTACGTTCTTGCCGTTGTAGGACTTGGGCAAATCGACTTGAGGCGAGCGAGTGATCTTGGTGCTGACCATAAAAAAGATCAGCAGCAGAAACACAATGTCCACCATCGGCGTAAAGTCGATTTCGTCATCCACGGGCTGCGTTTCGCGCACGGCAATTTCGTCTTCGTCATGCGCGGCCGCTTTGCGTTTCGGAATCGCTGAACCCCCGCCACCACCTGCCATTGCCAGAATCTCGCTAGTTTGAGTTTATTCCCAGTGGCCACGGCCTGGCGGCCGAGGCTACGACTTACACGGCGTTGCGTGAACGCATCGACGATTTAGTATCGATGCCTTCTTTGAGCGCATTCATGACGCGGGTCAAACCGGATGCCACCAACTGTTCCATTTCGCGAATTCGATTGGTCACGCTGGCCAAGACGATGATCAGCGGAATAGCCACCAGCAGGCCCATGGCCGTGTGCTCCAGGGCCATGCGAATGTCACCGGCCAGAGCTTGTGGATCTTGATTGCTGGCCGCTTCCAAGTTACCGAACGCGCCCAGCATCCCGAGCACCGTACCGAACAGACCGAGCATAGGCGCGGTCTTGATGCAAGTGGCGATCCAGGCCACGCGGTTATCCATATCAGCCAGCACGTCCCGCTGGAAACGTTCGCTGACGAACTGACGAACTTTGGCATAACCCAGATCGCGATTGAGGATCGCTAGCTGCACCATGGTGGGCAGAGCTTTTTCATTGCCTTCGCAGTACTCCTGAACGGCTTTGAAGTTACCAGCCGACAAATCCGGTTCGATGGCTTCGAGAAACTGTTCTTGCTCTTCTTCGGTTTTGAACCGCTTGCTGCCCACGCGCTGGACGACCATGATCGCGCAGTACAATCCCCACATGGCCACCGCCGTGATGAAGACGTAGTCCAGTTTGCCAACGATATCGTAGAAGTCCTTCATACTGCCAATTCTTTCTAGGGTTTACTAGCCGACAAGTGTTTTGGTGACAAGTGTATTGGTGTGGTGAACTAGTTTTCTATTTCGGAGCCACGCGCAATCGCTGTTCGATCACCACCCATTCAAAGCCGCCGCTGGTGGGACGGCATTCGAAGATGGTGCGGGCAAACTCTTTGGCCTTCACGTCGCGTTTGTTCTGCGTAACTGCGTATTGTTTTTCGATACTGGCCAGTTGCGTTTCCAGGTCGGGGTTGAGGAACTTGATGATCTCGCGTCCGCGCGTATCCACACCCGCTGCCCGCATTAGTTGAGTGTCATAATCCTTCAGCGGACCATCCTGACGCCATAAAAAGTAGAGCCGCTTTTCTGCATCGCCAGGTCCGCTGCGCCGCTGGGGGTTGCCGGAGAGATTGGAGATGTAATCCACTTGCGCCGAACCACCCACAGCGCCCAGTTCGATGTTGAAAAAGTCCAACTGCGCTGCATAACCTTTGAGATTGCGAGCGGTGAACTTCAGTTGCCAACGTTCGGCGCGGGAGATGATATTGGCACCTTCGCCCAAGGGCCCCGGCGGGCGCGAGTCACCCAGACCGCTACCCACCGCGCTTTGGTCAGAAGCCGATTCAATGGTATCCAGCGAGGCAGCGATATTTGTCACCGCGTCTGTGACTGCTTCGAGCGTTTGTTCCAAGGTGGGCTCGGTCAACTGGTCGACCTCTTCTTGCCCAGGCGGCGCAAAATCGCGCGCAAAACCAGCCGCATGATCACCGCGACCGGCCGCGGATTCGTCTTCTAATTCCCAGACAATGGCCGAGGGCGACGACATTTCCAGTCGCGACAGAAAGATGGCTCCCATCACTACCACTGCCAACCCGACCACGATGGCCAAAGCCAGCATCATCCCAGCCACGCGATCGACGATGTTAGTCTGCAGAGCCCCAAAGTTACGGGATTCTTCCACGGTCATCGGAATTGGGGCTCCTCAAGAATTGTAGACAAGCGCCGACGGTCACACTCCTTTAGGTTAATGCCTGTGAGCTCACTCTACAAAGGTCCAGGTGGGAAATTGGGGAGAATTACCTCGTAGCCGATCTCGCCAGAGATTGGATGAATCAAGCTCACGGCGTCCAAAGTCTGGCGACTTCGGCTACGGGCAAAATACTATTCCCTCTCGCGAAGATCGCCTATAATCGGTCGGTGGTGGTTTGAGCGATTGTTCTTTCAATTGGTGGGTTACCTTCGTGGCCACAGAGCGATTTGCCTGGCGAGAAAAACACGCGCGCGGCACGCTTTCTGTGTTGATCAGCTGCATTGTGCATACGTGCCTGCTGATTTTCTTGGCACTTTCGTACATTGCTACGCAGACCGAACAAGTAGCGGTGGTGCTGCAGGCCACCTTGGCTGGAGCCGATGAAGTCTCAGTCGATTACTCCGAGCTCGACAACTTGGAACCACCGGCTGGGGCTGAAGAATCTAAACCCGTGGCCGCCCCGGTTGCCCAGGCTTTCGAATTGAATTTGAGTTCGGATTTGGCTGCCAGCGCGGCCAAACTGGACGCAACGCTGACGGCGGCCATTGCTTCGGCGGCTCGGCCGGGTGGTTCGGGTGGCATCTTAGGCGGCGGTGGTGGGGGAGTCGGCGAAGTCTCCGATAAGCTTGGAGCCAACTTCTTCGGCTCTTACGCAACTGGAGAACGTTTTGTGTTTGTACTGGACAGTTCCAAAAGCATGACCGGCGATCGCTGGATCTATGCTTGCCAGGAACTGCTCGACAGCATCGGCCGGTTGCAACCCAATCAGAAATTTTTCGTCATCTGCTTTGACGACAAGACAACTTTGATGTTCAACGCCCCGGCCACGCGCAAGCAGTATCATCAAAACAGCGACGAGCTACGCACTCGACTGAAACGTTGGTTGGCGACGCGACGTTTGGGGCCGGGCACGTTGCCCGCTGAGGCCATGGTGACTGCCTTGGAAATGCAGCCTGATGCGATCTTTATGCTGTCCGATGGCGAACTGCGCGACGACACGCTTTTTATCTTGCGTAACCTCAACGGCTTCTCAACCGAGCGTCGTCAGATCCCGATTCACACTGTGCATTTGATGAGCGAAGAAGGCCGTTTGACATTGCAAACAATCGCCACTGAAAACTCTGGCACGTTCACACCGGTAATGGGTGGCGGCGTTCAATAACGCCAAGTTGTCAGAAGGCTACGCGATCGAAGTAGACGCAGCGAATGGTTAGAGGGTTCTCCTAGCCTGCGCGGCTACGGGTTAAACGAGGACACCTCGCCTGCGCGGCTAACTCGTTTAACCCGTAGCCGAAGGCGAGGCAATCGCAGCAATTGTCCTTGCGTGGTGAAGTCATCATCTTAAGCAAGCAGACGCTCAGGTAAACGCAGCGTATGGTTAGCAGGTGCACCTCGCCTGTCGGCTACGGGTTAAACGATAAAATAAATAAACCGTCAAGCAACCACGTGGATCACTTGACGGTCTATTTTCGAAGCTTCCAACCGGTGGCGGCAAAAAGCGGAGCCGCTGCGAGACTGGCGAAGACCGAGCGTGCTACTGCACTTGCTACTATTGATCTTGGCCAACGCGTGTTTATGGTCCCTCTGCCGGAATGACGGTTGGAAGTTCATTTTTGCGGGCTCATCGAGACCCGCATGTTCATCATAGGCCAGGCTTGGCCGACAGCAAGGTTAATCGGCGCTCTCCAGGTTCAATCCCGCACTTTTTTCAAGAATTTAACCTGGGTAAACGGTGCCAAGTCACTTAAATGATCAAGGACTTTAACCTGCGACAGCCGCAAGCGAATCTCGTTCCAATTCAACGTAATTCGCTGGTCAGCGCCCGAGCCAAGACGTCGATGTCGTGCGTGGTGTTGTAGAGGTGGCAAGAGACGCGAACTAAATAGCGACCTTCAAAGTGCATGATGGGCACTTCGATTCGATAGCGTTTCCACAAGCGGTCTTGTAAACCGCTGAAGTCACCACCTGTCTTGCCGCTGGTGGGCAACCAGGCTGCGGCCATCCAGCCCATCAATTCGCGAGACTCAGAGACCAAGGGCGCGGTGCCCATTAAATCGCTCAGCACGCGGCGCGCGTAACAGGCCAATTGGTGATTGCGACTATCGAGCACTTCGTATTCAAACTTCGAAAAGAAATCGATGGCCGCTGGAATCGTCAAGAAAGAACTGTAGTCGCGCGTGCCCACCCACGTCAGCTCGTCCACCCAACCACTCGGCCTGGTCGGCGGCAAGCGTCCCCAGCTGAGCCGCAAAGGTTCCACTTGGTCGTGCCATTTAGGATGCACATACAGAAAGCCACTACCCAGCGGCGCGCATAACCACTTGTGACAACTGGCTGTGTAGAAGTCGCAGTTCAGCCGCTCCAGTTGCACGCGCTCCTGCAACAAGGCGTGCGGACCGTCAATACAACTAGCAATGTTTCTCAAACGCAGCTCTGCACATATTCTGGCCACTGGCAACACGATGGCTGTCGGCGAAGTGATGTGACTGAACACGACCAACCGCGTGCGCTCAGTACACTGACTCAAGATGGCGGCCACGATCTGCTCGGGCTCTTCGATGGGTAGCGGTAACTGGGCATAACGCAATTCGGCTCCCGAGCGCGCAGCCCTGCGCTGCCAAATGCGTTTGACCGCGCCATACTCGTGATTAGTCAGCAGAACTTCATCGCCAGGGGCTAGTGGAAACCAGCCTGCTAACTCGTTCATGGCCACCGTTGCATTCTCGCACAGCGCCATATTTTCGGGGCGACTACCCAGCCAATAGGCCAGGTGATCGCGAGCGCGTTGCCAGGCCGGTTCCGTGGTTCTAGCCAGCAAGTCCATGGGCTCGGCGCGATACCGCTGATGCCAAGCGTGTTGTGTCTGCTGAATTAGATACGGTACCGCACCAAACGAACCATGATTGAGATAACACACGCCTTGTCGAAAGTGCCACAAACGAAAGAGCGTACGATGACTCATCGCATCAATCGGTCGCACATAGCGATTGCGAACAATCTGTAACCACACACCCAACCAATTGAAAAGCCACGACCTGTCCAGCAGGCGATGCCAGACTAGCGGCGCAGTCAACAACCCCAGCAGCACCGGCATGCGCAGCTCCATGACCAGCGGCATGTCGCGCGCGGGCAACCTCAGCCCTAAATTGCGAACGGTCACATCGATCACGATCAAGGCCACGATCGTAACCACGTAGAGCGAAATGCGCCGCGCCAGCCGCTGGTAGGTGCGCAACAAATCGCCAATCAGATACGTCAAGGTCATCACGGTGACAAAGACTATCGCTCGCTGATCGATCTGCAACAGATTGACCACGAACGTGCCCAAAGCGGTGAAGGTCGTTAGGCGAAACATGTCGGCCAGTTGCGGCTGCTCGCCGCGCCACAAGCGTTCGGACAAGCGCACCGCGCCCAGTGCAGGCAACGACAAGAATACGAACACCACCGTCGGCGTTAATTCCATCCCCAACATCGTCAGGCCGATGATGGGATTATTGAATAAGACGATGGTCGCATGAATGGCGATCGGCACCGTGACCGCGATGGCTTCCAGAATCGATCCCTTCTGTTGATCGATTGTCGCGCGCAGCCAGAAAAGGATCGCGCTCAGTAGCACGACAACGAACGGCTCGAATTCAAGAAATCTCATGCAGCCTCACAGCGCAAGTACACATGCTTTTGTCGGGACGATTTTTTGTCTGCAACGCCAATGGACCTGAGTCTCGGTGTTTATAATCGTGCCTTACGCATCCCACGAGTTCCGCCGACTAGATTCCATTATGACCTCAAATTACATTTCAGCAGCAGGGCTGAATCAAGCAGCACTGGCAGTTTGTGAAACTTCTGCTCACGCCCGCGATTCTCTGGCCATCGGCCATCACGTTTTGCCCTGCGGAGCGCATGTGTTGGACTTTGGAGTCCACTCGCGAGGCGGCTTGGCAGCCGGCATTGAACTGGCCCGCATCGCCATGGCCGATCAAGCTCACATCTCGATCGTAGCCGGCAATCCGCAGCTATCGAACGGTCCCTGGATTCAGGTCAGCACCCATCGACCTGTCGCAGCCTGCATGCTGGCTCAATACGCCGGCTGGCCAGTCAAACATGAAAAGTTCTTCGCCATGGGTTCAGGGCCAATGCGTGTGCGACGGGGTCGCGAAGAGATTCTCTTGGAGCTCAAAGCTCACGATCCCACCGCCTTGGCAGTTGGCACTTTGGAATGTGACCAGTTGCCCAGCTGCGATATTGCAACCAGCATGGCTGACCAATGCCAGGTACTGCCGGCCGAACTCTGGCTGGCAGTGGCCCCCACACGTTCGCTGGCCGGTTGCGTGCAGGTGGTCGCGCGCAGCGTCGAGACCAGCCTGCACAAACTGCATGCGCTCGGCTTTGATTTGAGTGCCGTGCACGCTGCCTATGGACTGGCCCCGCTGCCGCCACCGACACCCGACTTCGCGCAAGGCATCGGCCGCACCAACGATGCGATTCTGTACGCTGGCATGGTCACGCTGTGGATCGAAGGCGACGACCAGCAGCTAAAAGAACTGCTGCCCAAATTGCCCAGCAACTCGTCAAGCGATTTTGGCTTGCCCTTCGCAGAAACTTTCAAGCGTTACGATTACGACTTCTATAAAGTCGATCCCGGATTATTCAGCCCAGCCCTGATCACGCTGGTAAATTTAAAGAGTGGCAACAGTTTCGTAGCCGGCCAGTTGCGGCCCGATGTGCTGGCCCAGTCCTTCGGTACCAGCCCATGCAGCGGTTAGGCATACTGGGTTCGCCGCAGGGGGCGTATGTGCGCGAGCTGTCCACGGCGGCCGCGCGCCGCCCACGACCAATCGATGTTCAAGTGCTGTCGTTTGCCGAGCTGTCGGTCGAATTGTCAGGCGAGCCGCAGGCGGGCTGCGTCCACAGTCGCTTGCAGGTAGTATCCACAGTCGCGGGCGACCAGTCGCAGGCAGTGGACTTACTGGCGTTGGATGGTCTGGTGGTGCGCACAATGCCCCTGGGATCATTGGAACAAGTGATCTTTCGCATGGACGTGTTGCAAGGGGTGGAAGCGGCCGGCGTGCCGGTACTCAACCCACCGCGAACGCTGGAGATCGCCATCGACAAATGGCTGACGCTACAGCGGCTGGCTGCACAAGGAATTGCCTTGCCAGCGACGATTGCATGTCAGAACCGCGATGCAGCCTTGGAAGCCTACGAGCGGCTGGGTGGTGATGTGGTGGTAAAACCACTCTTCGGCGGCGAAGGACGCGGCTTGTTGCGCGTGACCGATAAAGATATGGCTTGGCGCGTTTTCAGTACGCTTGGGCAATTGTCATGCGTGCTGTATGTTCAACAGTTCGTTCCGCACTTCGGCTACGATATACGCGTTTTAAAGATTGGCTCGAACCTACTGAGCGTCAAACGTTGGGCCACAGCGGACAACTGGCGCACCAATGTTTCGCAAGGTAGTCGAGCCGAAGCTCATCAGTTGACCGACGACCAGCGCGACTTGGCCGAGCGTGCTGCGGCCGTAACAGGGGGTTCGCTGCTGGGGATCGATCTGTTGCCAGCCCGCGACGGTTCGATCAGGTTGCTGGAGGTCAACGCTGTGCCGGGTTGGCGGGGCACGGCACAAGCGCTCAAGCTGGATATTGCTCAGCTGGTGATCGATCATTTGGAACAATTGCATGCGCAAAGAAGTTGATGAGCCAGTCAATCCAGCCAATCAAACAATGGCGTACTCGGTCAACATCGCTAGCCGACTGGCTGCGCAGGCGCTAAGGCAACCCAACAACGTGGCTTTGGCCGCTCCGCTGGGTCCCTATCGACCGGGCATTAGTCGCCCTTACCGACAACTGACTTTCGCGCAGCTGGAACTGCACACCAACTCAATCGCTGCGGGCTTGCAAGCCTTGGGTGTTCAGCCCGGCATGCGCATCGTGCTGGCCGTACGCTTCGGCATCGACTTCATCGCCCTGGTCTTTGCGCTGCTGAAGACGGGTGCGGTGGTGGTGTTGATCGATCCTGGCATGGGACGCAGAAACCTGGTGGCTTGTCTGGAGCAAACCAAGCCTCAAGGCTTTGTGGCTATTCCGCTGGGGCAACTAGTGCGCATGTGCCTGCGCCATCGCTTCCCACAAGCCAAATTGAACGTCACGGTTGGTCGCCGGTTTGGTTTGCTGCCTGCACCGACGCTACAGCAACTGGAGCGCACGCCATCGTCGCTGTACGAGCCGCCGACTCTCGAGCTCGCATCACCTGCGGCCATCATCTTCACCACCGGCAGCACTGGACCTCCCAAAGGTGTGCTATACACACATCGCACGTTTAACAGTCAAGTGGATCAACTGGTCGAGCATTATGGAATTCAACCCGGAGGTAAAGACCTATCGGGCTTTCCGCTGTTTGGCCTGTTCAATGCGGTGATGGGTACGACGACGGTGATCCCTGATATGGATCCGACGCGGCCGGCAGATGTCGATCCACCGCGATTGTTGGATGCCATCGATCAATGGCAAGTCAACCAGGCTTTTGGTTCACCCGCTTTGTGGACCGCAGTGGGGCGCTACTGCGTGGAGCACGGCCGGCGCGTGCCGACACTGCGCCGCGCACTGTCAGCCGGCGCGCCTGTTCCGCCAAATGTCTTGGAATCAATGCGTGTGGCCATGCACTGCGAAGGCGAAATGTTTACTCCCTACGGCGCGACGGAAGCCTTGCCGATTGCTTCCATCGAATCGCGCGAGGTCTTGGACGAGACCGCGGCCAAGACACGCTGCGGAGCCGGGACTTGCGTCGGTAAACGTTTCTCCGGTATTCAGTGGCGCGTGATCAAAATCAATGACGGACCACTGGCCACCATCGACGAGACCGAAAGCTTGCCCACCGGCGAAATTGGCGAACTGATGGTCTGTGGCGATGTGGTTACGACTCAATACATTACGCGCTTGGATCAAAACGCCTTACACAAAGTCAAAGACGGCCCGCGCATCTGGCATCGTATGGGCGATGTCGGTTACTTGGATCAGCAAGATCGATTCTGGTACTGCGGACGCAAAGCACATCGCGTACTGACCAGCGATGGCCCCCTGTTTACCGAGCCTTGCGAAGCGATCTTCAACACTCATCCACACGTCTATCGCAGCGCACTGGTGGGTGTAGGGCCAGTGGGTAACCAACAGCCGGTTATAATCATCGAACCTTGGCCCGAACATCGTCCGCGCGTTTCAACCCAGTTGCATCAACTGCTGACCGAACTCAAACAACTGGCCGACGCCAATCCCATCACAGTCGCGATCCAACATATCCTGGTGCACTCCGGTCGCCTGCCAACCGACATTCGGCATAACTCGAAGATCTTTCGCGAACAGCTCGCCCCTTGGGCCAGTAAACAGTTGGGCAAGTAGCTGACCATCGTAGCGGAAGCCGACACGGCTTTCGATGACTAAACTAGAGGAGCCTCTATACCGTGGACTTAGGTTTACGAGATCAAATGGCAGTGATCGTCGGTGGTGCGCGGGGTATTGGTCTGGCGACGGCCACACAGCTGTTGGAAGAAGGAGCCCGCGTTGAACTGTGGGACTTCGCAGCTGAGGTGAGCCAGGTCGCTGCCCAACTGGATGAGCAATACGCCGGTCGCTGCAGCGCGCAGCGCGTCGACATCGTGGATGCCGAGGGTTGCATTGCGGCTGTCGCGCAAACGCTCCACAACTTTCAGCGCATTGATCACCTGGTCCTGGCCGCAGCCATTGGCTCGGGCAAGTTCGGCTTTCCGTTTACCAATCTGACTCCGGCCGATTGGCGGCATGTCATCGAAGTCAACGTGCTGGGCACTGCCAACATCGCACATGCAATTGCACCGGTAATGATCGCGCAAAGCAGTGGCACGATCACTCTACTGGGTTCGGTGGCTGGGCAGATCGGTTCGCAAACCGACCCGCCCTACAGCGCCAGCAAAGCAGCCAATATCAACTTTATGCAGTGCATGGCCAAAGATTTGGCTCCGCATGGTGTGCGCGTCAACATCGTCAACCCCGGCATGGTGCAAACCGATCTCAATCGCAGCGTGTGGCAAGCTTGGCATGACCAGCAGCCGCCCGAAGCGCGGCGCAGTTATGAAGAGTGGGCTGGTGAGAAGGTCAGCAAAGTCATTCCACTGCGTCAGTGGCAAACGCCGGCCGATATTGCTGCCACGATTGCGTTTCTGATCTCTTCGAAAGCCCGCAACATTACCGGTCAGGCCATCAACGTCGACGGCGGCTTCGTCATGCACTGGTAACTAGGCAACCGCACAGGGAACAGGCATCGACAGCGTGACCACGGGGACGGGCATCAGAAAGTCCGCCGCCCGGCACAACCGCACATTGCTGCACCGCGCCAAGGCAAACTGCCGTGGTTCCTCTCGGCACAGACACAGCCCCAAAAATCGTTCGCCGGGCATAAAGCGAATGGGACTAACGATGCGGCGGGTAAGGATGCCATGAGCGTCTAAGTAATCCAGGCTGATTACGTAATCATCGGCTGCTTGCATGGCTTTGGACAATATCGCTTTCATGGCAATTCCCTTAGTTCGCGGTAGGTCTGGGTTGTGTCCCTGGGAAGTATCGCCAGCTGCCCGACACCTTAGGTCACCACGCAAACATTCGATCGCCGTTTTTGACCGGCTTTGTGCGATAGTCGTAGCCGCTTCACACTTTCAAACTTATCCACCACCCTGCACAACTGTTTGAATTGGTTTACGATATCCTCAGTCAACATCATGGCTGGGTCGGTAATCGTAACTTCAACAGGTCAATGTGCAGATGAGCTCGGTAAAGGTGGCAATTCATGGAGCAGGCGGCCGCATGGGTCGGCGCCTGGTCGCACTGGGCAGTCAAGATCCTAAGCTCAGCGTGTCGGCAGCAATCGAAAATCCGGCTCACCCCGCCTTGGGGCAAGATGCTGGTGTCGTAGCTGGAGTTGCTCCGCTGGGCATCGCCATTGTGGCTCAGTGGCCAGCGCGGCTGGATGTGGCCATCGACTTCTCTTCATCCGAAGGTGCATCGGCCGCCTTGGATCATTGCACCGCGCAGTTGATTCCACTGGTGATTGCGACCACCGGTTTGAGCGATCAACAGATTTCGGCCATTCATCAAAGCGGCAAGAAGATTCCCATTTGCTGGGCACCTAACATGTCGCTAGCCGTTAACTTGACGATGCGGCTGGCCGAACAAGCCGCGCGTGCACTCAAGGATGTACCGCAAGGAGTCGACATCGAAATCATCGAGCGGCATCATCGCTACAAAGAAGACAGTCCCAGCGGCACCGCGCTCAAATTCGGCCAATTGATCGCTGATCAACTCGGCATTAGCAAACATGTGCACGGCCGTGAAGGCCAAGTCGGTGCGCGCACACGGGAAGAGATTGGATATCACGCGGTTCGCACTGGCGATGATCCCGGTCAACACACGATCATCTTCGGCATGTTAGGCGAAACGATTGAACTGCGCGTGGCAGCCTCCAGTCGCGATTGTTATGCGCAAGGTGCCCTGGCGGCGGCCAAGTTCCTGGTGGGCAAAAAGCCTGGCATCTACTCGATGTTCGATGTCTTGGGACTGAACAGTTAAGCAGGCGTTGGTTGTATTATGGCCAAGTGCGAAGAAGGCTACTTGTGTGAAGTATGCGGAGGAGATGTAGAAAACCTTCGCGACAGCGGTCTGTACTTGCAGTTCATCCTTGGCTGGATCGATCCGGAAACCTTACACACGCGGCGCGAAGTCCACATCACCTGCTTGCCCAGCCTGGCTCAGTTTATTGAAGTCCCGACCTTCCAGCCTCCCACGGCTGTTGTCAACCCTGAGTTTGATCGAGCACATCTGGACCCAAGCTTTGTAGAGGCTCGCGTCCGTCAAGTGACCGACGCCTATCATAGACTCTGCCAGCTCGATGCCATGCGTGAGCGGCCGCCGGTAACCGAGTACCCACTGCCAACCGCCATGCAGCGCTGGCAGTAGAGCGGCTGTCCCCAGCCGCTCTGCACCCGGCAAGTCGTATGCCTGTAATGTTGACCTATTGGTTTGAAGAGACTCGGGTTAGAGGGTTCTGAGCAGCTGAGGATAGCTGCTCTACATCCGGCAAAGCTCATTCTTCGCGCTGTTTGAGTTTCGAGTCATCATCCTCTTGGCGATCGTCTTCATCGCGCTCTTTGGCTCGTTTATTTCTGTCGGGCTTGCCGCTGACCTGCTGAAGTTTCTCTTCAAGGCGTTTGATTTGGGCGAGCAGTTCCTGTTTCTCTAGCTTGGCTCGGGCGGCAATTTCGTGACGTTCGACTTCGAAGCGTTCCTTCATCCGCTGCAGTTCCTGCTCTACGTGCCGATCCGTGGGCGGCGGTGATGCTTGGCGTTCGCGTTCGGCCAATCGCTCATGAAGTTCCAACTGCGCTCGCAACTGAGCGTTTTCTTCAGATAGCTCTAGAAAGCGTCTGATCAGCGGTGACTCGAGAATGCGTTCGGCAAAGCGCAGTTGTTCTTCCACTGCTGGTCCAGGTGCAGGCTGCATGGGCCCGTGCGGATCGTGACCTTGACCATGCGGACCTTGACCATGCGGACCTTGACCATGTGGACCAAGCCCTGGTGGTCGTGGGTGATCGGCTTCATGGCGTGGATGATCGTCGTGACCAGGTTCAGGCTGGGGCTGGTATCGAGGGTTATCGCCAAGATGATTGTCGCGCAGTTGTTGGCCCTGCACTTGCCTGGGTCGGGGTGGGCGCTCTTGGTGAATTTGCGGTGGCCGATAGGGGTTGGAGCGATTTTCGGCTGCGGGCGGTTCTGGCACGATCACCTGCTGAGGCTGCGGGGCGGTAGTCAAGATGCCGGTGGGCTGAGCGGGTGTGACTTGCAGGGGTTCGACACCACCGAGCACGATCAAAGGCTGAGCGGGCCGTAGTTGGAGAGCCGGCAGGCTGTCGGTCGAACTGGTTTGACCGAAGGCCGGCAGGGCCGTGCATACGATCGCACCGGCCAGGCTAGCCGCAATAGCCCCCAGCAAGCGGCGGCGGGGCGCGTGGTGACCCTTTGATATGGAACTTGAGAACATGTCCGAGGACCTCCGTGGGTGGGAATTCATCAGGGCGATGGTTTGCATTATAAGCTGGCTGGAGCGTTCGGCTGGGCCGCATGACCCTACAACCCATACAACCGACAATCTCTTGCGTGGTAAAGAGCTCGTCAGCGCATGAAACCCCATAACTTGGGCACCCAGCGGTGCTTTGGTGACCTAGGTTTGAGAGACGTTAATGCCCCTTTACCGAAATGCTGTCATGTTCACCATCGCACATCGCAACCCAAGTCGATCGCGAATGCGTCTGCAAAACAGGCGAGTTCGCCCACTCCATCGCCGCGCCGCAGCTGCTGTCGAGACGGCATTGCTCTTGCCGCTGTTGATTCTGTTGGCATTTGGTTCGATCGAGTTATCGAACATGGTCTTCATGAAACAGTCCTTGTCGATTGCAGCCTATGAAGGTGCTCGCATCGCTACTCGACCTGGAGCTACACAAGCGCAAGCGGACAATCGCATTCGCGAAGTCTTGGCAGCGCGCAATGTAACCAGCTACAACGTGGCTTACACAACCACCGGCGGTACAGCACTGACCGTCACTCCGATCACACCCCGCGGAACGATGTTGAGTGTAGCCGTCACTTCATCCAACGGTGGTGCCCAATATGGGCCCCTGCGAATGTTCACTGGTCGATCGTTGCAATGTCAAACCACGATGGTTCGACAATAAGCCCCTGACGAACGGATACAGCTAAAGTCCCCTCATCTTTGTCTGACTCTTACCGGTCAGAGAAAAGCGAAAGAGCATCATGAACCACATGCCCCGTGGCTTCCGCTCCTTTGCATCCGGGAAACGTTTCACCGGTCGGTACGCCGATCGACGTGGAGCAGCCGCGATGCTGATTACTGTGATGATGTTCGTATTTGTGGTCACTGCCGCCATTACGGTTGACTACGCTTACATGCAGCTAGTGCGCACTGAGTTGCGCGCTGCTACTGACGCAGCCGCCAAGGCTGGCGCTGAGGCCTTGTCGAGAACTCAGGATACTTGCACTGCCAAGGACGAGGCAGTCCGATATGCAGCCACCAATCGAGTTGGTGGACGCGCATTGAGACTGAGTGCCGATGACGTGATGGTCGGGCGAGTCAAAATGAACGCGGCTGGCAAGTGGCAATTCCGTGAAAACCACTTGCCGCTGAACGCTGTTAAGGTTGTGGCCGAGGCCGGTGACGGTCAGACGGAAGGCGGCGGCGTGCCCTTGTTCTTCGGTCGTGTACTGGGACAGAACAACTTTGCACCAACTTACGAAGCTACTGCTGGTCAGCAAGAGGTTGAAGTTTGTTTGTGCCTGGACCGCTCCGGTTCGATGAACTTCGACATGAGTGGTGTTGACTGGGTATTCCCACCCGACAATCCGCGTTTGTCGAGTTTCACCACTTGGGGTGCCGAGTGGCGCAACATGCTTTCCCCACCGCACCCGGTGGACAGTCGCTGGGCAGCGCTGGCGCGGTCGATCGACGTGTTCTTGAGTGAATCGAGTTCGCCCAATGGCCAACCACGGACTTCGGTAGTGACCTGGGGTTCCGAATATATGATGCCCATCTCACCCTATACCTACTATCCAGATGCAGAGATTGACTTCGCCCTACCTAGTCGCGAGGGCTACAGCTGGGACGACAACGCCAATTCGGTACGCGCAGCGGTGGCTGCCCGCAGTGACTCCGTCATCATGGGTAGCACCAACCTGGCCGCCGGGCTAGATATGGCCGTCCAATCGCTCGACAGCGCCAACAATAACCGCTTTGCCAACAAAGTCATCATATTGCTAACCGACGGTGAATGGAATGTTGGTCGCGATCCGGTGATGGCCGCTTACGATGCCCGAGCGCGAGGTATGATTGTCCACTGCATCTCCATGCTTACTGCGGACCAGGAAGCGCTGCAGACCATTGCAGACACCTGTGGCGGTAAGTACTACGGGACGCAGAATGAAGAGCAACTGCGAAACGCCTTTATCGAAATCGCACGCTCGCTGCCCGTGGTATTAACCGAGTAAGATTCGCCCTCTTATCAAACGTCGCCATCATGTTTATGTTCAAGCTCCAACGCAGTTCCAATCGCTCCGGACGCCCGCGCCGCCAGGCCTCGCGATGCGGGGCGACGACCGTTGAGTTCGCCTTTGTCGTGCCGGTCATCTTCACGCTGTTCTTAGGCACCGTGGAGATGACGCGACTGAACTTCATACGCCACTCAGCTGCCAACGCCGCTTATGAAGGCGCGCGCAAGGCGATCATTCCTGGTAACTCCAGTAGTGAAGCCACCGACGAAGCCATGCGATTGATGACGGCCGTCGGCGTCAGCAACGGAGTCTCAGCGTCGCTGGCTACCGTTGGCGAAACGGTTACCGTAACCGTGACGGTACCGGTCAACCAAAACTCATGGGGCGTCGCCCGCTTCTCCAGCGGCATGACGATCACACAAGCCTGCTCGTTGACCAAAGAAACGCCACGCTAATTTCACGCGACGTTTGGTTACTGCTCTCAACCGACCTCGCGTCGGTGGAAGCGCGACTGGTGGGCTAAGGGCCAGCGACCTAGCTAATCAGTCATCGGTCCACCGAGACAAGCTCGATGGGGCCGACTGGTGGGCTAGGGTTCAGCGACCCAGCCAATCAGTCATCGTCCACCGGGACAAGCTCGATGGGACAAGCTCGATGGGGCCTAGCGACGACTACTACTTTCGCTTAGCGCCTGAGCTTTTAGCCAAGGCACTTGTCGAATTGGTTTAGGCGTGGCCGGTTGCGGTGTGCCTTGGACTAGCTCTTGCATCGATTGCTGCGATTGGCCCGCGCTTGCGCCGCTGTAGTTACTGCCTTCGCCTAACCACTTGGGCAACCACCATGAATCGGGCGAACGCGGCTCCGGTGGTCCCCCACGCATGCCGCTGAAGACCGTGCCCCGCGGGCCTGTACTTCTCGACACCGTGCCAGTGGAAATCTGCACCATTGGCACATGAGTGGTCGATTCAGAATTGGAGATGCGCTGCGGAGTCGTACCATCCAAACGCTCGGCCACTTGCTCGTGGCTCCGCAAGTGATCGAGATGTTCGAGCAGGATGCGGCGGACTTCTAAAATCGCCTTGGGTTGATTATGGATGTTCTGATGATCCGCCTGGACCACGATCTCGCTGACTACGTCATCCATATGGGCGCTGGTTACATCGACCACACCATCGCCATCGGCTCCACCATCGCTGAACAGACCTCGATTGGGAACCTGGCCAACAATATTGTGATAGGTAACCCACGATGCTCGCGGCGCTCGTAACATCACCGGGAACACAGGCGAATCAGGACTGAGTGAATCGATAGCCGTATTGGCTGTCAACAATTCGGTACTGCGGAACGCACCCGGATTTTCACGCACCAATGTCTGACTGGCCGAGATCATCATGGTCGGCAGTTTGATAATCTGCTTGCCCAACCAGCGGGTCGTATCGTTCGAATAAGCGCTGCCGCGATGCGGAGTGCCAATCGTGACGACTCGCTTGATCGACGGGTTGGGACGGAAGAAGAGTTCGCGCGAAAGCTTCTCCAAGTTCTCTGGATCACCCTTGATCTCTTCGAAAGGCTTGTCGCTCATGATGCGCCAGAACTCTTGCCCGCTTTCGATCGTCTGCATGCGGCTGACCAGGCCACCCATGCTGTGGCCCACTAGCACCATTTGATCCAGGGCTGGATAACGTCGATCACTATCAAGACGTTCACGCAGTTCCGCCAGGTCGCTGCGCAATTGTGTTGCGCTCAGCCAAAACGGTTGACCGCTGGGATAATAATAGAACCAAAACTGATAGTTCTTGCGCAGCTCTGGGAAGCTGCGCAGATCGTTGAACATGGGCATCCAAGTCATTGGATTGGACCACAGTCCATGCACCATCAACACAGGAATTCGATTCGGGTCGTAGGGCTCCAACATGTAGATGCCGCGGTTGTTCTGCTTGGCCGCGGGATTAAGTAGTCCCTTGGTTGCGTTAGTGTTCTCGCGAAACTGGGGACTATCGAGAAAAAAGGCCAGCGAAGTACTTAAGTCAGTCTGCAACGGCACCAGGCGCTGGGCCAACTGAATATCCGAAGCAGCCAACGGATCATGCAGTTCCAGGACGCAGTGATGCCGATTGTTGGCTTGATGGCGCTGGCCGGGCTGTTGCCGCACTACGCGCAGCAGCGCGGTTACTGGAAAGCTGAGTCCATCCGGATAATACTTTTCGCGCGGATCGTCGGCTGACTGCTCACGACGCACCGCGATCAACGGCACGCCCAGTCCATAGGTCGTACCGGTAAGATCGAGTTTCTCAGACAGCTTAAACTCGCTGACAAATTCAAAGTGGTCAAAATCCTCTTCACGCCACTTGCCCTTAACCACCGTTGCCACTTCGTAAGTCTGTTTGCCAGTGGTAACTGCGTAGCTCTTACCCGGATGCAATTCGCCTTTGGCATTGACCAGTCGCAGAGTCGCTTCCAGCGAAGTGTTATACAAATCGCAGGCGCCGCGAAACTGGGGATCATAAGGATTGCGTATCGGATCGAACTCCGAGGCAAACAAGTACATGTACGCGTTGCTGACGGCTACTCCATACATATCGAGTGCGTTGGCTACATCTTTTTCTTTTTCGGCTCGGACTCCGGCTATATAAGCCAGCTCCGACAAACCGTAGACCAGATCACCCGTGGGCTCAACGCTGGTCAGCTCCTGCATGCGCTCCAAACAAGTAACGGTATTGGTCTCGTACAGTTCCAGCAGATCGTATTTGCGCAAGAGCGTAAGCGTGCGTGGACTTAGCTGCGGGCCACGCTTGTTCGTCAGTTGCAATTGCAGGGCCAGCGGATTGGCTGGCGTGTCGCGCCGAATCAAGAACTTTTCGCTAGCGCAGCCTGAGCCAACAACGCACCATAGGCACACCATCAGCCAGCCAGCCCAAGGCTTGGCGCGCAGAATGGTCGGCTGTGGTCGAGCGATTGCGAAAAACACTGGGCTTCGTAAACAAGGAGTCGTTCAATTGCGGGCACGGGTTCCACCGCGAACCGTACGAAGAATCGCCCCTCGGGGTCAATGGCATTTAACGCCAGAGTGCCGCACCCTGCCGCAACGCAGCCCGTAGCGGAATGCGTCAAGCATTTCGAGTGTGAACGCCCCAAACTTCCAACGGTCTTCTCTGCGATTCTCTGCGCCTCTCTGCGTTTTAAACCGGACTTTGCAAAAGGTTTGTAAAAACAGGTGGATTCGGAAACTGCCTGACTAGGCGGCGCGTCTATTTCGTGGAACCGTATGAGAATATGGTCGCTTTCCAATTCCCCCCTAAGGCACGTGACATGCGCTCTCGGCTCTTCTCCCCAGGTTGCCTATGGTTGCTAATTTGCTGGCTTTCACTCGTTACGATCTTGCCAGCTCAAGAGTCGCCGCCCCCGTCAACGGACCCATCCCCACCTCAAACTGCTCAGTCGGAGCAGACGGTTTACATCCCTTACACTCGGCTGCGCGAAGTATTTGAAAAAGAAGGCCGCGGAGTCTTTTTGCCTTACGGAGAGTTTCGGCAACTGTGGGACGCAGCCCATGCCAAGCCCACCACGACGCTCGAACAGGGCTCGCCGGTCGATGCCCTTATCTCGGAGATCGATAGTGTGGCGGCCATCGAACAAGATGTTGTGCGCGTTCAGGCCACGTTGACCATTGAGCTCTTGAAAAAAGGTTGGTTGCAAATTCCGTTGCGACTGGGTGACGTGGCCTTGCAACAAGCCACTATCGACAATCAACCGGCTTGCGTCACGCCCGCACCGGGCGGTGGTTACCAATTGCTCATTCAACACGCCGATGCCCATCCACAATCGCTGAAACTCAAACTCGAATACGCCAAGGCCTTTACCAAGTCGCCAGGACAAAATCGCGTTGAAATCGATGCTCCGGCCGCGCCGGTCAATCGCTGGCGCATCTCCATTGCTCAGCCGGGTGTCAAGATCAATGTTCAGCCCTACATCGCGGCCACCGATGCACCAGACAAGCCGGCCGATTCGGACAATACCAGCGAAACATCCGGTGAACCTTCCACGCCACAGCCAACGCCAGAAGAATCCGTTCTGCTAGCCTTGGTCGGAGCTGCTCCGAAAGTCATTATCGACTGGACTCCCAAGTCCGAAGGCGCCAGCGGCATGACCGCGCTAGCCACGACGCAAGTAACCCAGGAACTCTTTGTCAGCGAAACGAGCCTACGCACGCGCGCAAGCGTGCGCTATGACATCAGTCGCTCCACGCTCGGTCAACTCTCGATCGATGTTCCTGCCGATCACAAGATTGTCAACGTCTTTGATGCCAACGTGCGCAAGTGGCAAGTTGCCGCCGTGGATGACAAACAGCGCATCACCATCGAACTATTCGAACCGGCCACCACGCAGCAAACCGTAGCCATCGAGCTGGAGAAGATCATCGAGTCGTCGACGCTAAGCAATATTGAAGCGCCGACCATTAGCGCCCTCGACGTGGGCCGCCAGCAAGGCACCTTCGTGGTCAACGTCGATCCCGTACTCCGCGCCGAGGTAACCACGCGCACTGGTTTGACCCAACTCGACACCGCCGAACTGCCGCCCCAGCTAGCCACTCAACCCTGGACGTTTGCCTATCGCTATGCCGCCCTGCCCT
Organism: Rania fehmarnensis; assembly: GCF_056494185.1. NCBI lineage: Bacteria > Pseudomonadati > Planctomycetota > Planctomycetia > Pirellulales > Pirellulaceae > Rania > Rania fehmarnensis. The sequence goes on along the minus strand of NZ_CM151398.1, from coordinate 212,737 downwards.
TCGATCTGCGCTTGAGCATGGTCAAGGTGCAACCCAGAATCACCGTCAATCAATTGGTCACGACGCAGTTACGTCCCGACCTGATGGCCATCGACATGCGCGCCATCTATGAGATCGCTGAAGCGGGCATCTTTCAATTGGAGTTCGATCTGCCTGCAGACTTTACGATTCGTGATGTCCAGGGCGTGAACTGGGGAGATGCGCAGGCGGTCCAAGTCGATTCGTATCATCTCGACACCACTCGGCCTAATCACTTGATAGTCAACCTAAGTAAGAAAGCCATCGGTAAAGTAGCCTTGGAGGTTCGCCTCGAACAGAAGTTGTCCGATCCCAATCTCCTTTCACCCACAGGCGCACCCGCAAGCTTGCCCTTGGTCGTGCCCAAAGCCAACCAGGACTTTATCACTCGCGTCAGTGGTCAACTGTTGCTGTACGCGCCAGAGAGTCTGCGCATCAATCCGCAATCGACCAATGGCCTGCGACCCGTTTCGCTCAGTGAAGTGACTCAAGATCCTAACGCTAGTCTGCCCGACGTGCGGTTTCCCAATCGTCATCTGGCAGTCGCCTTTGCTTTCTCGGATCAACCGATTTCGGGGACCCTGGCTGTCGAACGCCGCAAACCTTTTATCACAGCCAAACAGCGACTGCTGGCCAGAGTCGATGCGGGCGTGGTGCGGTTTCAAGCTCATTTCGTCTACGACATTCTTTTCAGCGGCGTTGATTCGCTGCGCATCGATGTACCGGCTGCCCTGGCCGACGAGATCACCAATGAAACGGCCAACGTCCGCGAATCGATCATCACTCCGCCGCCTGCCGATGTCGACACTGGCTACATCGCTTGGAACCTAACCGGTCAGAGCGAAATGATTGGCCAGCAAGTCATCACGCTCACTTGGGAACAACCGCTCGATGAGTTGGCTGTCGGCAAAAGTCTGGAAGTCAGCCTGCCGTTTCTCAAGCCGCGCGGTATCGATCGCTCATGGGGACAGATTGTCGTCTCCAAGGCCGAAGCCATCGACGTCCAACCCAGTGGACAACTGGTTGGAGTGCGTCCCATCGATCCTCATCACGACGTCATGCCCGAAGCACCAGTTGCCAATGCGGCGCGAGCCTTTGAGTTTCATGACGATTGGACGCTGACCTTAAACGTCACGCGTTACAAGTTGGAAGAGATCAAACACACGAGCATCGAACGTGCTTTAGTGCGTTCGGTTCTGACACGCAGTGGTCAAGTTGGCGTTCAAGCACTGTTTCGCCTGCGCAGCGCACACCAAAGGCTGACCGTTCAATTGCCCACAGGCGCTGCGTTTGATGCACAACCGGCGCGCATCAATGGCAATCCCGTTAGTTTAGAACGCGGCGATAAAGACGAACTGTACATTCCTATGTCCGGTTTTGAACCCGATCAATCGTTGGTCCTGGAACTGCGGTACACGCTGGCCGACCACAACGACGTGCTGGACATTCCTCACTTTCCAGATAATCCAGCCACTCAGCGAGTCTTCCAGAACGTGTTCCTGCCTAAAGAACAGGCGCTGATCGGCTGGACGGGACCTTGGACCGAGCAGTGGCAATGGATCAACACTCAATTTCTGATCTGGTCTCCTGTCAATCAAACTTCCGACGATAAACTCGAAGCCTGGGTCAAAGAAGGGATCGCCTCGGCCATCAGCCCGCCATTTCAGCGTGATGGCACGCTGTACAGTTTTTCGACCTTGAAGCCAGAAGCACCACCCGATGGATCCTTGCGGCTGGTTACTGTCAACGCGCGCTGGTTGACCGGTGGCGTATTGGTCATGCTCGCCCTGATCGCCATTCTGCTCTTGCGTAGTCCGTTGAAACTGAAAGTTGTGGCGGTCGCCAGCGTAGTGTTGATCTTTATCTTGGTTGGCATATTTGCCTCGTCGCTAGCAGGACAATTGATGAGCTTTCCAATAGTAGCGGGTATGTCCGTGGTCTTGCTGGTTTGGATCGGCGGTTATGGTTACGCCTGGGCCGATCGCGCGACTAGTTCAAACAACTCAACGGCACCTGAGGTCGCAAGTGCGACTCCAACTTCCGGCCCGGCTGTCCCGGAAGATTCGCCAACCTTCGAGGAACAACCTGATCGTTCGGAGGGAGGTGAGCACCATGGTTAAATTCCTGTGGATACTTGGTGCAATCGCCTGTGGATGCTCTCTAGCCACCACCGCTGTGGCGCAGAGCAAGATTGACAACGCAACTGCAGAGCCGCCTTTGCGCGAACTGTTTGTACCCTATCAAGATCTATCGATCATTTTAGGCAGTGAAACACGCCGCGTGTTCATGACTCGCGATGAACTGGCAGAACTAAAACGCAACGCGAAACAAACTCCCGACGAAGCCTTACCTCAAGAGACTGCCCTGCTCTCGGCTCAATACGAAGCTGAATTGCAAGCCGGCCGCGCGATCATTGACGGTCAGTTCAAGATCGAAGTCTTGGCTGAAGGTTTACATGCTTTGCCTCTGACACTCAGTAACGTTGGCATTCGTCAAGCGCTACTGGATGAACAACCAGCTCATCTCTGGCTGGCTGGCGATGGCCAGGTTCAGCTGATCGTCTCTGGACGCGGTGTGCATACACTTCACCTGGAACTGACGGCACCTGTGGCTACGGCTGCCGCCCAACAGAGTCTGTCGATTCAATTGCCCACGCCACCTTCGACGACCTTTCAGCTGACGGTGCCCGGTAATGTCGAGATGAAGTCAGGCGCGTCGATCATCAATCGGCGGGTCGATGATGACACGCAAACCACGCACTTTCAGCTGCTCCCCACGGCCCAGCAAATGAAACTGGTCATGTCGCTGAACAATAAACGCCTGCGCGATGAAACGACGCTGTTGGCCCGCGGCGTTATGATCAGCGAAGTCACCACTGGGTACCAACGCTTGCACGCTACGATCTCGATGCAGGTGCTGCATGGCGCGGCTGATGAGTTTCGCATTCGCATTCCGGCGGACTACGAAGTCACGCAGGTCACCACACCGCTCTTAGCCCGCTGGAGCATGCAGCAGGCCGACGAACCAGCCGCCGCCGCACAAGACTCGCGAGTTCTACTGGTAAAACTGCGCGAGTTGGCTACTGACCAGGTAGTGATCCAATTGCGCGCGGATCGCCTCAAGAGTGAACTGAGCGACTGGCACATGCCGCGCATTGAACCACTGGGTGTTGCCGGTTTCGCCTCGGTCGTCGGCATCTTGCTGGAAGAGCAACTGAGCAGTGGCCCGCTGCAATCCGACGACTTGATCGCTATCGACAACCAGGTGCTCACCTCGGCGCTGCCACCGAGTGTGTTGGCCACCGAACCGGGCACGCCGAAAGTTCGCCCACTGGCTACCTACTACGCGCCTGAGAGCCAATACGAATTGAACACGAGTTTTGTGCGTCCGCCGGCGCGCATTAAAGTTGCCACCAGCGCCGTACTCACGCTCAGCGATCGCGGCTTGGATATCGATGGCAGTTTAGTGCTCACACCCGAGTCGGAAAAACTGTTTGCCTTCGACATGGTGATGCCCGCAGGCTGGTCGCTAGTGAAACTCACTTCGGCCGCTGGTCAACAACTGGAGTATGAACGTCATACAGCGGATAACCAGCAACGCGTTCGCGTTCGACTACCTGGAGGTCTGGTGCCCAACACGCCAACGTCAATCGCCTATCAAGCATCGATCACACCCGATGGTTGGTTGAACGATTGGGAAGAGCAAGCTCTCCAGCTGCCTCACGTCGCACTCGAGCGCAGCCAGCAGGTGCAACAAAGCGGGGCCATCGCAGTGCGAGCGGTGGACGATTTGAAAGTTCAACCGACGAACACTTCTGGGCTCATCGTCATCAGCGATCAAGAGAAAGTGCAGTATGGTTGTGCGCATGTGCCTGTCGATCTAGCCTGGCGTTATACGTCCGATACTTGGCAAGGTAGCCTGGTGGTCACGCGCAAGACACCGCGGATAGTGGGCCGAGTGTTTTCATTTTTACAGACAACACCCGATGCGCTGGTGGCACACTACGAAGTCTTTTTCGATGTCGAACAAGCCCGCACGCAGCGCCTTGAGTTTACGCTGCCTGCTTCCACACCTACAGAAATTTCCGTGCGCGGACTGGGTGATACTCAGGTCAAAGAATCATCCAGTCAAACGCTCGACGGCCGTCGCCAATGGACGATCATACTCGCTGAAAAGAAGACCGGGCGCCTTCGATTGGCCATCGACTTTACGCAACCGCTGAATGCGAGTGAGTTGGCTAGCCTGGAATTGCCCGATGTCGTAACGTTGGGTACTGAGTATCAATCGGGCCTGGTGGCCGTCGAAGGTCATTCCGAACTGGATATCGCGGTCAGCGAGCATCCGCGGACCGTGGACTTGGGAGAGTTGATCGATGCCGAGTATCAACCCGGTAAGCGCTTGCTGGGCGTCTACAGTTATATCGGCAGTACCATGCGGGTGTTGCTACAAGCCCAGCGACGAGCCATTCACAGTTTGCCCACGACCATTGTCGAGCGCGCCGAATTGGTATCTCTGATCGGTACCAACGGTACTTCTCAAACTGCGGCCAGGTATTCACTGCGCACCAAGGCTCAATACTTGGATATCGAAATCCCTGCCGGTGCGCAGCTATGGTCGATTATGGTCGATGGCACGCCCTCGCTACCGGAACGGCAAGATGATCGCATCGTGGTGGGCTTGCCCGTAGTCCCGGCCTATGTACTGCGAGACTTGCGCGTGGTTTACGAACATGCCGTTGGTCCGTTGACGCTTCGAGGTCAAATTCATTTGAGCGCGCCATCCGTGTGGCAACGCGCCGAGCGCAATTCGGATCGACAGCCAGTTCCAATAGCCGACTTGCGCTGGGAAACCTACTTGCCCACAGGCTATAAACTGGTTCGCTCCGGCGGTTCTGTAGTGGTTTCACCCGAGGACCAGCCCGTTGGTTTTCAACTTTCTCCTTGGCTGACCAGGCTGGGCACATCGCTGGGTGCAGCGTTACCTCGCATCGAGCGATCACCTGCGGTCGCCGCGCGTGTCCCGCGGTCTGCGGCCTCTCGCGAGTTGCCTGGCGGCTTGATTGCACCCATGTTAGACGAGGGTATGGAATTTGATCGACCGTTGGCTGATCTGCAGACAGATGGCGTACCAGCTCTACCACCCGTTCAAGCAGCGGTAGAAATTTCCAGTCAGCCTCAAGTTGCGTTTCCGCCGCCCATGGGCGGACAGGCACAGACTAGCCAAAGTGCCGCTGGTCCAAATGCACCAGCCCAACCCAAGACTTGGGCGCTCGATGGCTTGCGCTGCTTGAACATCGATCTAACCGTAACTCAATTAGGTAAGTCGATTGCCTTCACAAGTTTGGGAGGCGATCCAATGCTCAACATGACTTTGGTTAACGAAGTGCGTTGGCGTTGGTTGGGAGCAGCGGGCGGTTTGGGACTGTTCTTGATCGGAGTGATCTTCATCGAATCACGCTGGCGGGCGCGATTGCGTTTCGCTGTCTTGAGCGTCATTGCAGTCTATGTGATTGCTCTAGCCAGTGGCTGGACAAGCGAACTGGCACCGGTCGTCGGTGGAGTAGTAGCCGGCAGTTTGGCTCTGCTGCTGGTGTCCATGTGTACCGCCGTGGCCAGCCGCGTGCGTGCGCGCCGCCAGAGGCGAGCGGAGCCAGCGCCTACGTTGGTTCGGCCCGTGATCACCAGTCTCATGGCGGCGCTAACGACCATAGCCTGCAGCGCTAATGCGCAAGCTCAATCGCCCATGCCGCCTCCGCCGGCCGTCACCAGCCTCGAGCAGCTGGCGGCCATGATCGACGCGCTGCCTGATAAAACTCCGATCGCCATTCCACACGATGCGATCGTCGTACCTTATGATCCAGCGGGCGAATTGCCCACAACTCAAGCGGCTCTAGGTAGCGAGAAGATACTCGTGCCTTATGAAACGTATACGCGACTTTGGCAAGCAGCGCATCCTGAGGAAAGCCAAACTGGAAAGCCACCGGTCGTTCCCTATGCATGGTCCGCAGCTGGTTATGAAACTACGCTCGACGATGCCCAGACGCTGACCGTACGCGGCACGTTTGCCATTGAGACTTTTGCTGAGGCCGCGGTAACTGTACCGCTAACTCTGGGCGGCGGTGTATTAGAAAGTTTGCTGGTCGACGGCCAAGCTGGCAAGGTGCAATTGGTAGAACCAATTGCTGGGGCCGCTCAAGCGCCGCCACAAGCTGCCGTCGCCGTACAACCCAATTTGCCTCAGACGAGCGTACTGCTGCTCTATCTAACCGGCAAGGGCACCAAACAAGTCACGATCACCGTACGTTTGAAAGTGGAACGACGCGGCGGCTGGCGCGCCGTGGAAGGCCAATTGCCTGCGGCGCCGGCCACCAGTCTCTCGATCAAGGTCAGCCAACCCGACAGCGAAGTGCGACTGTACGATCTGTGGGATCGCGAGCTGCATGAGCTCGACAGCGCCAACCAAACGATCGAGACTTCGCTGAGAACCGATGGCCAGGTAAAGTGGCAATGGCGCACGAAGATTGCCGAGACCGCTGTCGATCAAGGTTTATCGGTCGATTCCAAGGCTGTCTTTGATGTTCAAGAAGATGGTCTGCATTTCATTTGGCAAGGCAACTTCCAATTCCGCAGCGGGCGACGCGAATCGTTTTCGCTGCTTGTGCCTGGCGACTACCTGGTTGAAAAAGTGGTCGGTTCTAACTTGCGCGGCTGGAATGTCGAGCGCATCGATGACCATCAACAACTGACGATCGATCTGCTCGCAGCCGTTGCGCAGCGCGAAACGTTGACAGTCTTTTTGTATCGCAATCAGGATGTAGCCGAAGCGACGGACAACGCTCAGGCCAGCCAGATCACAGTGCCCAACATTCAAGTTCCCGACGCGATGTTGCAACGCGGTGAATTGACCGTGCGGCGCAGCCGACTATTGGATATCCGCTCCAGCACCATGAGCGGCTTGAGCCGCATTGATACTCCCGATAACCAGGGCTGGCTGGGACAAACTTCTGCTGCCAGCCCCCTGCCCTTGGATACATTCCAAGCGTTTCAATTCTCGCAGGTCCCCTACACTTACCAGTTAAACGTTCAGCAATCGCGTTCGATCGTGCGGGCTTACGGCCGCAGCGTATTGAGCCTGTCACAACTGGATTCGGCTCTGGAATCGCAATTCACTTTCGATATACAGCAGCGACCAATTTATCACTTGCGATTGCGTGTGCCCGCCGCCTGGCAATTGGAACCCCCTTCGCTGCCCATTCCCTACGAATGGACTCACACGATCGTTGACGATGCACAGGTCGTCGATATCTACCTGGCCAGTGGAGCCAGCGGTTCGTTGCCACTGGTGCTGCGCGGTCGCTTGGATCAAAGTCTGACTGCAGGGGCCGATGGCACGATTCCACCCGTTCCGCTGCCTAAGATCAGCATCGATGAGGTTGATCAGCAAGCCGGCGACATCGTGGTCACCTGCGATCCAGCCTATGCGGTGCGCACAGCCAATCTCATTAACTGCGAAACCGGATTGTTGGGGAGCGTCAACAACTGGTTGGCCGCTCAACATCGGCCGTTGGCCCAGGCACTGGTTCACTATGCAGATGCCACTTACGACGGCCAGCTGGCCGTTGTTCAACGCACGCCGCAAGTGAAAGCGTTCTCGGTGAGTAACGTTAAAGTGACCGATCGTGCGATTGAAGAAACGTTGTACTTCGAATTTCAAATTCGGACCGCGGGTATTCGCCGACTTGCCGTAGTCGTGCCCGCCTGGCTTTCGGGAACCAAAGTTCGTGGCCCGCTGATTCGCAGTCAAACATGGACACCACTCACGACCGAGGCTGGCTCACCTGTCCGACTGCAGATTGAATTGCAAGAAGAAGTCATGGGGCAGTATTCGTTAGTCCTTGAGCATGATCGATTGCTCGAGGGCAATAGTCAACTTGCTCCCGTACCGACAATCGAAACCGGCATCACCGAACATCGCTTTGTAACGCTCGAGAATTCTGGGCGTGATGAAATGATTATCGATAAAACCGTTTCTATGGAACGCTTGCAGCGCTCACAATCGCAATGGAACGTGCTGGCCAATTTGCTGGGCGGCAAAACTACCGAAGCCTTTGTGGTCAACCAACTGGCTACAGAGAGTCTGACTCCTGAACTTACGTACAGCACGAAAGATCGGGCAACCGTGGAAACCGCCGGCGCGCGCATCGGTATTGCCCAGACCCTGATGGTGGTCGACGAAAATGGCATCTATCGCGCTAGCCAGGAATTGCGGATGGAAAACCGCACCGAGCAGTTCCTGGAAATCGAGTTACCCGAGGGCGCCCAACTGTGGACCGCTAGCGTGGCCGGTGAAGCAGTTAAGCCAATGATCAGCACGGCAACCAGTGCAGGAACAGTAGCCAATGCGGGCGGTCCCCAGCGTTTACGATTACCACTGGTAAAGACGGCTGCGGGCGATTTGGATTTTCCGATCGTTATCAAGTATGGTGGCCAGGTCAATCGTCCCGGTGGACTGCGAACCACGCAATTCCCACTCGTGCGCACGATCAACATCAATGTGGAACTTTCACAAGTGCGTTTGCGTTTGCCACCCGGTATGCGCTGGTGGAACTTCGGTGGCTCGATGTCGCGAGTCGAGAGCGAAGATGAACTGCAGGCGGGCTGGGTTTCCTTTCGTACCAAGCAGTTAATGGAGCTGACTCAACTAGCCAGCCGCGCCTCCAGCGGCGATTTCTCCAAGGCGCGCGCATTGAGCAACTTGAAAGAGTTGGGACGCGAAGTCCAGAGCTTTCAAACGCTATCGCGTCGCGGTACAGCCAATGAACATCTAGACGAATCGCTAGCCTCGAACTACTCGGCGTGGTTCGAAGCTGAAAAGGAACTCAATAAGCCCGTCGATGCCAATCAAACAACTGCGGTGGAATTCTCCAATCGCCTACGGCTGAATCAGCGCGTGCAATCGCAATCCAATTCGCGCTCCTTCAACGTCGCTAACTCGGCGGATGCCAACTTCCAAGATCTTGCCGGCGTGACGATTGCTGAGGGCCAAGACGTCAAGTTCAATTCGGAATGGTTAGCGGGTAATCAACTCAATGACCCAACTGCACAACAAGCCGCCACAGCCAAAGCGGTCGACGACGGCAATCGCATTGTTACCCGAGGCGTGGCACCACCGGCGAAGAAGATGCCCGACCCTCCAGCGCCCGCCCAACCCCCAAGTCCCACTCCGGAAGCGAACTTTGATATAGTCCTCCAAAGCAAAGCGGAACAGGAAGATCGTACGGCACAGGTCTATCGTTACCAGCAACGACTCCAGCAAAACTCAGTCGACTCCCTGGCCCGGCAAACCAACGATGCGCTCAACTCTGCCGTGATCAATGCACCGAGCAGCTTTCCCAACATGGCTCCCAACAATGCACCCAACGTGGCCAATCAATTTGCTACCGCCAGCGGCGGCGGCGCGCCCGGTTACCTGGCCAGCTTGGATACGAATTTGCCCGTGAGAGGTGACGAATATCTCTTCACGACTCCCCGAGGTGCAACTGAGATAACGGTGCAGAGTATCTCGATGAAAACTGTCTCGCGTTGGTTGAGCACCGCCGGGTTGCTAATCGCTGGCCTGATCTTTCATCGCTTAACCCGTAAGAAGAAGTTCGCATAACGATCGCAAGAGCCATGCGACTTGCCGGGTTCGGAGCGGCTGGGGACAGCCGCTCTACAAAAAAGGCGGCCTAAAAAAAAGAAGCCCGGAAGAACATCCTGGTGGATGTCTTCCGGGCTGGGACTAACCTCGTAGGATCCGAAAGGAGTTTGGCCTACGAGCGGAGTGGGGCTGCGACTGATAAGACAGCCCGCCGGCTTCTCACCAAGCACCACTCCTAGGGCCGGAACAGATTAAACTCACCTGATCACCTCCTTTCTGAAATGAAGTTGACCGAGCTTGCCACAGTCAGCCAAGATAGGGCAACGCTACGGTGCAAAAACAGACACGCCGCGACGCGTTATCGCGGCCCATCACCTGTCATTCTAACTCACCGCAATACCCACAATCAAGAAACCGGTGCTCCCCAAATTTGAAAATTAAAATTGCGAGTTTCGAGATTCTGTTAAAATGCTTCTATGAATAATTGTCGCAAGGTCCTGCTGGCTCAACTGCCCATTCCACCCGCCGGTATTCAGCCCATCGTGGGCAACGTACCCCTAGCGGCAGGCTATTTGATTCTGCATGCCCGTTTGCGTGGGTTGGAGGACCGTTATCAGTTTGCGATCCTCCCGCCACCGATCGCCAATACCTATTCCGATAGCGGTTTGGTGGAAGAAATTCTCCAGCGTGATCCATGGCTGGTCGGTTTCTCTTGCTATCTCTGGAATATCAATCGGACACTTTGGATTGCCCAACAACTGAAGGCCCGCAATCCTGAGATGAAGATCGTCCTGGGCGGACCCGAAATCACCAGTGACAATGAGTGGGTCTTGCAAAGTGGGCATATCGACTATGCCGTAATTGGCGAAGGCGAACAGACGTTTACCGAATTGCTAGCGGCACTGGATGTTTCCGGCGGCCAGCCCTTGCCCACGGGCACGATCATTCCCGGCTTGTGGCAAGCCCACCATCCGCAGCTGCCGTTATTTCGCAAACCGTTAGCCAACTTGAGCGAGGTATCGTCCCCGTACCTGGCAGGCATCTTAAATGCCGCCGACGAACGCCTGCTGCTACTGGAAACAATTCGCGGCTGCGTCTTCAAGTGCAAGTTCTGTTACTATCCCAAGAGTTATGATGCCTTGTACTTTGTGGATGAGGATAAAGTCATCGCCAACTTGCGGCATGCGCGTCAGGCGGGCGCTACCGAAGTTGTCTTGCTGGATCCTACGCTGAACCAACGCCGCGACTTCGATGATTTTCTGCGACTGCTGGCCCGCGAGAACCACGACCGGCAGTTCACGTACTTTGGTGAACTGCGAGCCGAAGGTATCAAACCTGAAACGGCCCAGCTATTGCGAGCGGCCAACTTTAGCGAAGTCGAAATCGGATTGCAGTCGATCGATCCACAAGCTCAAAGTTTGATGGATCGCCGCAACAACCTGAAAGCCTTCGAGCGCGGCGTAGGAGCCATGATCGATGCGGGTATCAAAGTGAAAGTCGATTTGATTATCGGCTTGCCAGGTGACACGGTCGCTTCTGTGCGCCGCGGTTTCGATTACCTGGCCTCGAGCCAACTGTTCACTTCGATGCAAGTCTTTAACCTGGCGATCTTGCCGGGCACTGCCTTTCGGCATGAAGCCGAACAGTTGGGTTTGAAGTTCCAACCGCGTCCACCCTATTACGTTTACGAAACGCCTACACTCCAGACCAGCGATCTATACACGTTGATGGAAGATGCCCAAGAGGCATTTGATTCCGAATGGGATCCCTTCCCCGAACCAACGCTCGAGTTTGACGCTGCAGTCGATAGTAAACAACGCCCTATTCAGTGCATTAAGTTTCATCTCGATCAAGCCACTCAGCCTACATTACCGCGACCCGAAGAGTGCGCGCAAGCTCTGTGCCTGTGGTTCGCTGCCGATGATCTACAAGCTCACCAATCGGCTATCGACTCTCACATCCGCCAGTTATTGCAAGCCAATCCTCATAGCACGCTCCAAATCGTGCTCGAACCCACGGGCGATCATCGTCGCTTGCAACCAGAGTTGGTCGAATCGGTACTCCAAGTTTGCTATGCACAGCCAAACTATCTCGATCGCTATTACAGCCTCAACCCCCAAGGTCTACTGGGTAGCAAACGCGTCGTCATCAAGCTGAAAGACGATGACCAGGCCGATGACGATTGGGCGGAGAGCATGCTGGACTCGGCCACACTGGTCTAAATGTGGCATAGGCTTCCAGCCTGTGGTCTAGTGTGGCATAGGCTTCCAGCCTGTGTAGAACAAAGAAGAAAATACCACAGGCTAGAAGCCTATGCCACCACGCTTTTCAAATACGCAGTCACTTCTGCAGGATGAGTCAGCGAAACTATATGTCCGCCACCTTCAATGATTGTTTCGGGCTGAGTGTAACGCACGGGTAAGACCCAATCGCGCTGGCCATGGATGTGATGAATTGGGCAAACGACCGGCGGTACGCTGCGCCAGTCTAGCAACTGGCATATCGACCAGCGGATCACGCGCGGATCGGCGCGGCGCATCTGGGCAGCCAAACCATACATGCGTGGCGACATACGTTTCGTCAATCCCATTACGATAGGCGCCAACAGCAGCTGCCATGGTCGCACCGGCAGATAAGGCACCCAGCCGCGCAGTGGTCGAGCCCAGCTCGCATAGCGCGGCAATTCCTGCGGAGTGCGGATGCTGCCGATCAAGATGACACTGGCAGGCTGAACATACTGTGCCATATGCAAGGCCAGAATGCCGCCGAAGGATGCACCGCCAATGTGCAGTGGCTTGGGCACATCCTCCAGATTGTGACTCATGCGCTGCGCGTAATGATCTAATGTTTCGCTCGCAACCGGTATCAACCAGCGTGGCACTTGCAGCTCGGGGATCGCTAGCTTTTGCGGCATGAAGACCAGCTCATCAGCGGCCAGACCGGAAAACAAGACGAGTGACATAGGTTATGATGCTCTAGCTAAATCGGCCAATACTGCAGTCTGAAATCTGAAGTTTGAAATCCATACCATGAACGATACTCGACCTCCACTGTTCCGCGATCTTTCTTTCTGGGGACTGGCCGTCACGCAGTTTCTGGGAGCGTTCAATGACAATCTCTACAAACAACTGCTGCTACTTTTGGCCGTCGGCGCTACGGTCACCACGGCCGTGGCAACGACGGCTACTACTGCAGCCACCACTGCAGCTACAGCCGCAGCCACGACGGTCGCGGAACCGGCCGTCGCGGGCGGTGGGCACATCGATGTTCAAGGCTGGGCGCTGTTGGTGTTCTCGATCCCGTTTGTGATCTTCAGCGGCTTTGCCGGTTACCTGTCGGATCGCTTTAGCAAGCAACCGATCATTTGGATCTGTAAGGTGGCCGAGATCATTATATGTTTGTTGGCGATGGCAGCCTTTCTGATGTATGACACTTTCGGTATGGCTGGCACTTGGACAGTGCTTTTCTTGCTGGGTACACACAGTGCCTTCTTTGGCCCGGGCAAATATGGCATCATTCCCGAACTGTTTCGCAAGACCGATGCGGCTTCGGCCAATGGCATTATCCTGATGTCGACCTTTCTGGCAATCATCTTCGGCACAGTAGCCGCCGGTGTCTGCAAATACCTTTTGGTCGGTGAATCGGGCCAGACCGATAAACTGTGGTTGGGATCCTTGGTGTGCGTAGGCATTGCCGTCGTGGGAACGATTACGGCTGGCTTTATCCGTCGCACTCCGGTGGCTGATCCCAACTTGCCACTAACCCAAGATGCACTCTTGGTGGCCAAAGAAGTACGTCATGCCTTGGCGATCGACCGGCCACTGATGATGGCGCTCTTGGCTTCATGCGTCTTCTGGCTGGTCGCTGGTACTGTGATGCCCACCATCAACTCGCTGGGCCTGACCCAGTTGAAAGTTAACGATGTCTTGACCAGTGTCTTAACTGCATCGACGGCCATCGGCATTATGGGTGGCGCGGTGCTGGCCGGCGCGATCTCGCGTCGTGGCAAGACCGATCGCCTGGTAACGATTGGCATGTGGGGCATCGTCGGTTCGCTCTTAGCCCTGGGACTGTGGCGTGATGCTGACCAACATGTTTTGGGCATGTCGGGTAGCGTACTGGCCCTGATTGCACTGGGCGTGTTCTCAGCGATTTATTCAGTGCCCTTGCAGGTCTTCTTGCAGCAACGCCCGTCAGCCGAGATCAAAGGCCGCATGATTGCCACGATGAACCAAGCTAACTTTGTCGGCATCTTAATCGCCGGTCCGCTGTACCAACTTTTCGAACGCATCGCCAGCTGGAGCCATCTACCGATCTCTAGCGTCTTCTGGATGATCGGCCTGCTGGTATTGCCCCTGGCCATCTTCTACCGTCTGGATTCCGAAGCCCCGGCTACCAATGCCGTGTGACATGTCCCCCAACCGTTGACGATGGGCTTCAATCGTTTAACCCGTAGCCGCCAGGCTAGGCAAACGAAGGAGTTCACGTGCAGTGGCGAGTCTCTGTCTTAAGCACGCAGATGTTCAGGTAAACGCAGCGCTTGGTTAGCAGGTGCGCCTCGCCTGGCGGCAAATCGTTTAACCCGTAGCCGCCAGGCTAGGCAAACGAAGGAGTTCACGTGCCATGGCGAGTCTCTGTCTTAAGCACGCAGATGCTCAGGTAAACGCAGCGCTTGGTTAGCAGGTGCGCCTCGCCTGGCGGCAAATCGTTTAACCCGTAGCCGCCAGGATAGGCAAACGAAGGAGTTCACGTGCAGTGGCGAGTCTCTGTCTTAAGCACGCAGATGCTCAGGTAAACGCAGCGTTTGGTTAGCAGGTTCGCCTCGCCTGGCGGCAAATCGTTTAACCCGTAGCCGCCAGGCTAGGCAAACGAAGGAGTTCACGTGCAGTGGCGAGTCTCTGTCTTAAGCACGCAGATGTTCAGGTAAACGCAGCGCTTGGTTAGCAGGTGCGCCTCGCCTGGCGGCAAATCGTTTAACCCGTAGCCGCCAGGCTAGGCAAACGAAGGAGTTCACGTGCCATGGCGAGTCTCTGTCTTAAGCACGCAGATGCTCAGGTAAACGCAGCGCTTGGTTAGCAGGTTCGCCTCGCCTGGCGGCAAATCGTTTAACCCGTAGCCGCCAGGCTAGGCAAACGAAGGAGTTCACGTGCCATGGCGAGTCTCTGTGTTAAGCACGCAGATGCTCAGGTAAACGCAGCGCTTGGTTAGCAGGTGCGCCTCGCCTGACGGCAAATCGTTTAACCCGTAGCCGCCAGGCTAGGCAAACGAAGGAGTTCACGTGCAGTGGCGAGTCTCTGTGTTAAGCACGCAGATGCTCAGGTAAACGCAGCGCTTGGTTAGCAGGTGCGCCTCGCCTGGCGGCTACGGGTTAAACGATGGAGCCAACTCTTTATCGATCGAAGATCTTTTTGACCGCATAGACAGTGGCCTCGCGACCGGCTTTGGCGATGGAGGTGGTCAGCGGGATATGCTTGGGGCAGACGGCCACGCAGTTTTGCGCATTACCACACACTTGGATGCCGCCAACATCGGTCAGGGCCTCCATGCGTTCTTCTTTCATATTCTGGCCCGTGGGATGCGAATTAAAGAGCACGGCTTGGCTGATAGGCGCAGCGCCTAAGAAGCCTTGATCGTAAGCTTCGCGTTTGCGATTCTCGAAGTCGGCATCACTTTCGCCAGGCCGGCGATTCAATTCGATTTTGTTGTACTGAGGACATGCATCCAAACAACAACCGCACGACATGCATTCGCTGAGCGGGTAACTCTCTTCTTGTTGATGCCGAGATTGTTTAGGTCCGGCACCCATGTCGTAATAACCGTCGACGGGCACCCAGGCTTTGACTTTCTTGAGCGAGTGGAACAGGCGCGAACGATCGACCAGCAGATCGCGGACGACTGGGAACTTCTGCATAGGGCGAAGTTCGATTTCGACTGGGTTGTCTTCCAGCAATCGATCGACCAGGGCCGAACAACTTTGGCGCACGCGACCGTTGATGACCATCGTGCAGGAACCGCAGACTTCTTCCAAACAGCCGCAGTCCCAGGCCACCGGCGCAACGGCTTTGCCTTCGACTGTGCGCGATTGGGCAGCGATGCGTTGGAGCACGCTGATGACATTCATATTTTCTTCGTAGGGAACTTGGTGGCGTTCCCAATACGAAGGCTGGCCTGGTCCGTCTTGTCGCAGGACGCGCACGTTGATCGCACCGCGATTGGTGGGCGCGGCGGCAGCTGCGGTATGACCGTTGGTATGTGCGTGGGGTGCGTTCATGCGTTCACCTCAAGTGGTTCTTGAGCCTTATTCTTTTTAGCGGCCTGCTGTTTAGCGGCCACGCGTTCTTTCCACACTTCTTCTATCGTTTCGGCGCCGACAAGTCCATACAAACGCGGCCGTGGTGGGATTAGCGATGTATCGACATCTTCGTAAGTAATATCCGGATGTTCACCGTTCCACGCAGCGATAGTCGACTTCAAATACTTGTCGCTGTTGGCTTGGAACATGTCGCACCATTCTTCAGCTTGTCGCCGGCGTTCGGCCGGTTCGGTCGCGGACAGACTGTGCATCTCAAATTCTGGTTTGTAGTGCGCACCGCGGCATTCATCGCGGAGTCGCGCGCCCTTGAGAATGGTCTTGGCCAGCGGGAACATATCCTGCAAGGCTTTGGTAAAGATCACATTCTGGTTGGTCCAGTTACCTGTGTCGCTGAGCGAACAGCGCATGGCCCGATCGTGCAATTCGCTGATCTTGGCGTAGGCCTGGTCGAGCTGATCGTTGCGACGCACCACGGTAGCGGCTTCTGTCATCCACTTACCCAGCTCTTGGTGGATCAAATAGGGGTTTTCTCCGCCTGAGGTTTTCATCAGCGATTGATGCCGCGACTCTTCGCGAGCCACTGCGCGTTCGTAGAGGCTCGAAGGCAGATCAGCGGCGGCGCCCTTCTGTGCATTGATGTAATTCTGCACCCCGGGGCCAGAGATCAAACCGGAGAAGATACAACTCAAGAGCGAATTGGCGCCCAGTCGATTGGCTCCGTGATATTGGTAATCGCATTCACCCAGCGCATAGAGGCCGGGAATGTTGGTCATCTGGTTGCGCGGCGAGCCGGCTTTCAGACCACCGTCGGCGCTCTTCTCGTAGTCGGCCCACAGACCACCCATCGAGTAATGCACGGCTGGGAAAATCTTCATCGGCGTAGTCCGCGGATCGACGCCTTGGAATTTCTCGTAGATTTCGAGAATGCCACCGAGCTTGCGGTCCAACTCGCTACGACTGATGTGTGTCAGATCCAAGTACACGCACATCCGATTGGCTTCGACACTCAGTTTGCTGTTGACGCAAATGTCGAAGATCTCGCGCGTCGCGATGTCGCGTGGTACCAGGTTGCCGTACTTCGGATAACGTTCTTCCAGGAAGTAATAACGTTCCGATTCAGGAATGTCCTTAGGCCGGCGTGAATCTTGAGGTTTCTTGGGCACCCACACGCGGCCGCCTTCCCCCCGAGCCGACTCGCTCATCAGACGCAGTTTATCGGCGCCGGGAATGGCAGTAGGGTGCACCTGAATGAACTCGCCATTGGCATACTTCACACCCGCCTGAAAACAACGACTAGCCGCGCTGCCGTTGCAGAAGACCGACATGGTCGACTGACCATACAGCAATCCACAACCACCGGTGGCCACCATACTGGCATCTGCAGGGAAAGCGCGAATCTGCATGGAGACCATGTCTTGAGCAATCACGCCCACACAGCGGCCAGTATCATCCAGCACCGGTCCCAGGAAGTCCCAGAACTCAAACTTGCGCACCAGACCTTCGCTCTCCATCCGCCGCACTTGTTCGTCGAGCGCGTATAGCAATTGTTGGCCAGTGGTGGCGCCGGCAAAGGCCGTACGTTTGTAGAGTGTTCCGCCGAAACGACGTCGATCCAAAAAGCCTTCGGTGGTGCGATTGAAGGGCACACCCAGTCGATCCATCAGCTCGATGATCTTCGGGCCATAAAAAGCCATCTCTTTGACTGGCGGCTGATGTTGCAGAAAATCGCCACCGTAGACTGTATCGTCAAGGTGTTTCCATTCGGAATCACCCAGCTGCCGTGTTTGATCATTGCAGCTATTTATGCCACCTTGGGCGCAGACGCTGTGCGATCGCTTGACGGGTGTCAAACTGATCAGATCGACTGCGACGCCCAGTTCGGCCAACTTCATCGTGGCGGCCAGACCAGCCAGTCCGCCTCCGACAACTACCACACGCTTTGTTGCCATTTCAAAATCTCTCCAGCTCTAGACTGACTTAACCGTGCAGAGCTTCACCTTGGTTAACCGATGGTTGATTTATTTTAATTCTGCGGAAGTGTGCATCACTTGACCTGCACTGGTCTGGCCGTCGCCGGCCGTCGCATGATCAGGAGCACTGGAGCGTTTGTGCGGATCTTCGAGGATCTCGCCGGTCTTGATTTTCTGCTGATACATGGCGTCTTCGACTTGCCGAGCCTGGTCGATGCTGGTGGTCTTGGCAGCAAACAGGGCGGTCATTCCCACTGCAAACAGAAAAACGCCAAAGGCGGAGCAGACGTAACTAGCTCGCTGCTGGGCTTTGGGTGTTAACCACAATCCCCAGGTGATACCCATGGTCCAGATTCCATTGGCGAAATGGTAAACGCTAGCGAGGACGCCAATGAAGTAGAAGACCGGCCAACCGTATCCGCTCAGCGCTTTTGCTAGCGTGCTGGCCGCGTTGTAGGGGCGAAACTGAGCCATGCCGAGAGGTTCAGCCACATTCTTGAGCCATGTGTCAAAGTGAAACCAGCCGTGCAAATGAAACACGTGCAACAGAATGAACACGGTCGCCACCACCCCCGACCAACGTTGCAGGGAGTAACGTCGGTTGTTTAGGTAACGATACTGCGAAGCATTGGAATGACCGGACTGGATGATCCACAACCCTACGACCGCATGAAAGATCAATGGCAGGAAGATAAACAGCCATTCAACGGGCAAGAGCAACGCGCCCAGCGAGTGGATCTGATTCACCTGGGTCTGAAAGGCACCCGGGCCATTGACGAGCGTCGAGTTGACCAGGAGGTGGACCGTCATATAGGCCCCCACCGGCACCAAGCCGCTCAGTGAATGCAATCGCCGGATCAAAAACTCATGCTTGGCAAAAAATGTCGGTGAAGCAGCGTTCATTGCGAAATCAGCTCGTTGGATCGGGCGCTTCGTGGGTGGGATACCGCAGGTAGATAACCTCGAAAAGTATATCGGTTTAACCCGATTCGCGTCAGGGTACATTCCGCCCGATCCGTAGCCGCAGTCGCCAGACTTTGGAAGCGACAAGCTTGATTCATCCAATCTCTGGCGAGATCGGCTACGAAAGATCCCGTAGCCGAAGTCGCCAGACTTTGGAGGCGACAGCCTCTCTGCGTTTTAAGATTTTGCGATCCTAAAAACGAGGTTTCCAATGGCACGAAAGGCTATAGAATAGGAGCCGGAAGTGAAGTTTTTGTGGCTGTAGACTTGAGGACGGTGGCGGATGAGCGACGCAAAAGTTGTTGGATTTGTGCATCTGATCGAAGAGACCAAGACCTTCGGACAAAAAGGCTTTCGCAAACGCCTGCTGGTCTTGGAGCAGGACAATGGTCGCTTCCCGAACTTCATACCTATCGATTTTATTGGTGACGCCTGCGATAGTATCGACAGTTTAAAAGTGGGTGAACAGATCGAAGTCAGCTACCGCCTGGCGGGACGGCGCTGGCAAAAAGACCCCACCAGTGAAGTGAAATTCTTCCTCAGCTGTGAAGCCACCAGTTTTCGGCAGCTCAGTGCCAAGACCGGCGGAGAAACTCCGACCAATGCCAACGCAGCTTTTGCCGAAGCCTCTTACGAAGACGACGAGGACGTACCGTTTTGACACAACTCTCCGCTCAAGTCCTGCATTCAATCGCCGGTGGCACTCACTCCAAAACTCAAGCCGCCGCCAACCGACTGCTTTCTTCCGACACCCAATCTGCCGCTCCGGGTGTCGCTACTGACGGGCCCGATGCCTGGCTACTGAGCGAATCTGTCTTGGCCGACATCACGGCCCGCGCGGGCCAATTGGCCAAGCGCATCCAAGAGCGGGCTACTCAATTGCAAACGCCGGCCGAGCGACGTCAGCAGGCTGAACTGGATCGCATGCTTCAGCATCCAGAAGACAAAGTCACGCTGACTCAAATGACCGATCAGGGCTTCCGCTCGCGCAGTCCCGATCGAGCCGTCGACCAGTTGATTCACATCCTGGACGTACAAGGTATCCCGCGGTTCTTCTCGCAACTTGATCGCGCACTGCTCCGCGGTTTTCAATCCTTCGGCAACTATCTGCCCGGTGTGGCTGTGCCGATGGTCAAGGACAAGATGCGCAAAGAAACATCCAACGTTATCTTGCCTGCCGAACCGAGCATGCTCCGCGAACACCTGTCGGCTCGCCGCAGCGAAGGCATTCGCATGAATGTCAATTTCCTCGGTGAAGCCCTGCTGGGTGAAGATGAAGCTCAACACCGCCTCGAAAAATACTTGTCGGCTCTGCAACAACCGGAGATCGAAGTCGTCTCGGTCAAGATCTCTACCCTGTACTCGCAAATCTCGGCCATGGCCCGTGAGCATACGCTGCGCATCGTCGGCGATCGCTTGGAACTCCTGTATCGCGCAGCTGCGCGCCATCGCTTTCAACCTCTCAACGGGCAACCGCTGCCCAAGTTCGTGTATTTGGATATGGAAGAGTATCGCGACATGGCGCTGACGTCAGCGGCTTTCATGTCGACGCTCGATCGTCCTGGGCTGGAACATGTCCGCGCCGGAATCGCTCTGCAGGCCTACGTTCCGGACAGCTTCTTGGTGCAACAACAAATCACGCAATGGGCTCAACAACGCGTCGCTCGCGGCGGCAGTCCAGTGACCATCCGCATCGTCAAAGGTGCGAACATGGAAATGGAACGTGTAGAAGCCTCGCTCCGCGGCTGGCCTCAAGCCCCGTATAAAAATAAAATCGAGACCGATGCCAATTACAAACGCATGGTGCTCTACGGCATGCATCCAGAGCATATTCGCGCTGTCGAGTTGGGAGTGGCCAGCCACAATCTGTTCGAAGTGGCTTTCGCTTTGGTCTTAGCCGTACGTCTGGGCGTCTTTGAACAAGTTCAGTTCGAGATGCTGGAAGGCATGGCCAATCATCAGCGCCGGGCACTGCGCGAGCTGAGCGATAACTTGCTGCTCTACGCACCGGCCTGCACCGAGCAAGATTTCACCAGCGCGATTGGTTACCTGGTGCGTCGCCTGGACGAAAACACCGGCCCCGATAACTTCTTGCGGCATGCGTTCAAGATCTCGGTCGATAGCCCCGCCTGGGAAAAACTGGAACAGCAATTCGTACGTTCGGCCCTTACCGCCAGCAGCGTCTCCAACCAACCCAGGCGCACTCAGAATCGCTTTACTCCACCCGCTCAACCACCAGCCGCCACAGATTGGCGCTATCTGGCTAACGAACCCGACACCGATTTTTCCTTAGCCCAAAACGGACAGTGGGCCGAGAGTCTTATTCAGGCCTGGCAACCACGTTGCGATGCCCACGCGACCAACATACCGGTCACCATAGCTGGCCAGGACGTCAGCGGCGATGGTCCGCTGTTCGAATCCCCCGATCCTTCGCGGCCGGGCGTAATCGCTGCCCGTTACCAACAAGCCGACGCGGGACAATTGCGATTGGCTCTGGAAACTGCCGTCAGCGATCGCGACGGCTGGCGCGCGCTCAAGCCCGATGAACGTTATCGCATCTTGCGAGCGGTGGCCCAGCGCTTGCGCCAGCGGCGCGGCGATCTCATTGGTGCTGCCCTGGCCGACGGCGGTAAGACGATCGGTGAAAGCGATCCGGAAGTCAGCGAAGCCATCGACTTTGTCGAGTTTTATGCGCTGACGGCGCTCGAACTTTTTTCCTGTGGCAGTCGCGGACTGGGCACCATCGTGGTGGTCAGCCCTTGGAACTTTCCGATCGCTATTCCTTGCGGCGGCATCGCGTCGGCCTTGGCAACCGGCAACACGGTGATCCTGAAACCGGCCTCCGATACCGTCTTGCCAGCCCGCATCCTGTGCGAATGTTTTTGGGAAGCTGGGGTATCAAGGAACGCTTTGCAATTAGTGCCCTGCTCTGGCCGACTGGCTGGCGAAGTCCTGTTGGCCGATCCACGCATCGATGCTGTTATTCTGACCGGCGGCACCTCAACAGCCCAGAACATGCTTAGTCGCAATCCAGCTTTGAAACTGCTAGCCGAAACCGGTGGCAAAAATGCAACCATCGTCTCGGCACTGAGCGATCATGACCTGGCCATCAAGAACGTCGTGCACTCCGCTTTCTCGCACGCTGGCCAAAAGTGCAGCGCCACTAGTTTGTTGTTGCTGGAACAAGAGGTCTATCACGATGCGCGTTTCCGACATTCACTAGTGGACGCCGTGTCCAGCATGGAAGTGGGCTCGGCATGGAAACTGTCGACCAAAGTTGGTCCTTTGATTCGACCACCAACCGACGCGCTGCTGCGCGGACTGAAGGAACTGGAAGCCGGTGAGTCTTGGGCCATCATGCCCCGGATGTTACACGACAACCCTTACCTGTATTCACCCGGCATCAAGTGGGATGTGGCCCCGGGCAGTTTTACACATCTGACCGAACTGTTTGGCCCAGTGCTGGCCGTCTTACCCTATCGCAATTTGAGTGAAGCGATCGATCTGGTGCATCAAACCGGCTATGGACTGACCAGCGGCTTGGAAAGTCTGGATGATCGCGAACAAGAATTATGGATGAATCGCATCAAGGCCGGCAATCTCTACATCAACCGGCCCACGACCGGCGCGATCGTACTGCGGCAGCCCTTCGGCGGCTTGGGCAAGAGTGCCTTTGGTCCCGGCATCAAAGCCGGTGGCCCCAATTATGTCATGCCGCTAATGCATCATGCCAGTTTGAGCTATCCGCAGACGCCAGCATCAATAGACGGTATCCCCGAGAGCGAAGCCTTGCGCGATCTATGGGAGAGATTAACCAACGAGCGCGACGAACATACCCAAGCGCTCAAGCACATGTTCGCACCCGATCAATGGAATGCACTCCGGGCAATCATGCTGGATTACGATCGCTTTGGACGCGAAGAGATTGCGGTCGAGCACGATACCCTGCGACTGATTGGCCAAGATAACTTGCGCGTCTACTTGCCGCTGACTTACCTGAGAATTCGAGTCACTGCCAGCGATGAGCCGCTGGATATTCTCGCGCGCATTATCGGCGCGCGGGCCGCCGGTGGCCGAGCGGTCGTGAGCGCAACGCCGGGTGCCCATGTCGAACTTTTACAACTGCTAGAAGAGTTGACCGACATGTGGGCCGCCGCCCTGGAGATCGTGGAAGAAGATGACGCTCAACTAGTAAAGGCCATCTCGCGCGGCCAGGTCGATCGCCTGCGGTATGCCAGTTCAACCGTGGTACCAACCGCGGTGCGCGTGGCTGCCAACGATGCCTTTGTGTATATCGCCGACGCACCCGTTTCTACGCAAGGCCGCGTTGAATTACTGTGGTACGTTCAAGAGCAGAGCTTGTGCGTTGATTATCATCGCTACGGAAATCTGGGCGTGCGCAGCCTGGAAGAACGAGCGGGCGTGTTATAAGCTCGCCAGAGGACAGAGTTTAGATGGCCTCCGAGCCACGTTCGCCGGTTCGAATGCGGATGCAATCGTCCATCGGCAAGATGAAAACTTTGCCGTCGCCGATTTGCCCTTTGTCACTGCTGCGCGCCCCATTGAGAATCGCACTGACCGTTGGCTCCACGAATTCATCGTTAACCGCGATCTGCAATTGAACTTTACGGACAAGATTCAGGGCATTTTCGTGTCCACGAAACGCGCCGACCTGGCCCTTCTGCCGTCCGAACCCTTGGCAATCCAACACGGTCAATCGAAAGACTTCCACTTCGGTAAGTGCCTGCTTGACGGCTTCGAGCTTGGCGGGCTGGATGATCGCGATGATCAGCTTCACTGGCGCTTTCCTTTGCAAGGATCCATTCAGTTCATTTCGGCTGTGCAGATTGTAGCCGCAATGGTGCCCAGGCTAGAAGCCTATTCCCGAATAAGAAAGCAAGCCTGGGCCAAAAGAAAAATACCCCGACCCGGATGAGTGAGGCGGACACTCATCGCAGGTCATTGGGGTACCTTCTGGCCCAGGCAAGAGCCGAAGACTTACGTTCGCAAGAAAGCAGTTTTGCGTGGTGGCTTATTACGTAAGTGGATGTTCGAAAAAGGTGTCGCTCGGGGAAACAAAGGTGCAGTAAATTTGCTCCCCGAGCGACATGGGTAGGGTACCAACGGCGTCTAGCTCGGTGGGTGTGGGTTTGGGAGTCTTCACTCGGGCCGGTCGCAGCCGGCACTTCCATGTACACGACATCAATCCTTTGGTTAAAAGGTGTCGCGGACACGACCGACCCGAGTGAGAGACTAACCCCCAACAACCCCACAAGGAGAACGCTCTTGTATCCTTCAGTATGCGTGTTGTGCTTTGTCTGTAACTCTCAGCGTGTTAGGCTCACGCTTGTGATTTGACCAATATGCACTAACTGGACCAATGCCGGCGAAGCTGCCAAAAAACAAACTCACGATTCGCCGCAAACAACACGCACATAAGACTTTAAGGAAAGTTTGAAAAATGTTTTGGGAATTTCTGTCGCCGATTAAGGCACTGGCACTGCCTAAGAAATAAGCATCCATTAGCAGCGAAAGCGGGCACAATAGCACGTCTCTCGACCCGCAGCGGAAGCCGTCGAGGCTTGCAAGAGTGGGTCCGTAGCGGAAGCCGTCAAGGCTTTCGACCGCGATCACTCCGGCATCAGAGCGCAATGCGCAGCATAGCCAGTGCTCAAAACGAAGCGGTTGATATTCGGGCTGCAGTTGACCTGAGCTAATGAAACCGAAGTTTCAAAGCACCATTCCGCTACTTTCCGGAAATCTGCCGCAGCTTGGCGCGGGCCTGGCTGAGCAAGGGGCCGACGCTGTTTTCAGGGATCCCCATGTGCAAGCTGATTTCGCGGTAGCTGCGATCTTCCAAGTGGAACATGCGCACCGCGGTCGCTTCGCCGCTGGGCAACTTGGCCAGCAACATCTGTACTTCTTCGCGATTGGCTGCGACCAATTCATCGGCGGGCTGGTGGTGGGCCGGCTCCCGCGCTGTTTCGCTCGGCGGCAAGCTCACCTGGCGAGTGCGTTGGACCTCGGCCAACTTGCGGACAGCGATCCGCCGGGCTACCACGACCAGGTAAGTTCCGAGAGAACTTTGACCACGAAACTTGCGAAGCGTGCGATAATCGTGGTCGACCAACACTAAAAAGATATCGGCGACCACATCGTCGCGCAGCGCATCGGTCAACTCAATCGAACGACTCCTGGCGACTTCGGTCACCACAAAGGTGATCAGCCCCAAATAGCGATCCACGAAGTCTTCCCAGGCCTCGGGCGTTCCCTGCAAACAGCGGGCAAGTAGATCGCGGTCGAGATTCGATAAGACCACGCGCACCACCTTTTTGGACGAGAACGAAAACCCAGGGAATGGCCTAAGTCCATATTAGGTAAGAGCCCCACGACCTGCAAGTCTTAGCCCTTTTTTGGAGCCCAAGCCAATGCTCTCCACATTATTCCTCTACCTCAGCTTGGCAATCGCCCAAGCACCCACTCCAGCCACTCCCAGCACCCTCCAGCAAGCCCAAGCGGCCCAAAAGAAAGCGGTCGAGTTCTTTCATGGCCAGGTCGCGGTCGAAGGCGGCTACGTCTACCAGGTCAGCGCGGACCTGGCACTCCGCGAAGGCGAAGGGGATGCAGGCCAGAGGACAGTTTGGGTCCAGCCTCCGGCTACCCCGCTGGTGGGCATTACTTATCTTGAAGCCTACGAGCGCACGGGACAAGCCTACCTGCTGACGGCGGCTCGCGATGCGGCCCAGTGCCTGCTGCGGGGACAATTGCATAGCGGCGGGTGGCAAAACCACATCGACTTTGATCCCGAATTGCGCGGCAAACTGGCCTACCGAGTCGACGGCCAGCCAGGCAACAAGGCACGCAACATTTCCAGTTTGGATGACGATCAAACTCAGTCTGCCCTGCGGTTCTTGATGAAGCTCGATCAACTACTCAAATTTGAAGATGCCAACATTCATGAAGCCACTGCCTTTGCACTGGCGGCTGTTATGCGCAACCAGTTTCCCAACGGCGCCTGGGCGCAAGGGTTTGATGTGCCCGATATCAACCAGCCCCACCACCTCACGAGCAACTATCCGGAGAGTTGGTCGCGTGAATATCCAGGTGGCGCCTACTGGTTCCACTACACGCTGAACGATCAAGCGCTTGTCCGTATGATGCAAACCATGTGGCTGGCCGGTGAGGTTTATGATTCCGACCAATATCGACAATCTGCACAGCGGGCCGCCGACTTTTTGCTCGCTGCTCAAATGCCCGAACCTCAACCCGCCTGGGCTCAGCAGTATAACTATCAGATGCAACCGGTGTGGGCCAGGAAGTTTGAACCGCCGGCCATCAGCGGCGGCGAATCGCAAGTTGTTATCGATGCGCTCATGGATATGGCCATCTATACGGGCGATGGCAAATACCTGGCTCCTATTCCGCGAGCCCTCGAATATTTAAAGACCTGCGTCTTGCCCAACGGACAACTAGCGCGCTTTTATGAATTGCGCACCAACCAACCACTCTACTTCACCCAGCAATACCAACTCACGTATGCCGACGATGACTTGCCGACCCACTACGGTTTCAAGATTGGTAACAACCTGGACAAACTGAGCAGACGTTTCGATCAATTGAAAGGGCTAGAGCCTGACGAGTTGAAAAGTCTGCGCCCCAAAGTTCGTCAGCCCGGCTCGTTGAAATCGGATAAAGTTCCCAGTGAGAAAGCTATCCTGCAGATCATGGCCGCGCAAGATGCCCGCGGTGGCTGGGTCGAACCAGGCAATTTGAAGTACATCAAGTCGCTACCCCAACAGCGCGATATGATTCTCTCAGAAACATTTATCAAGAACCTCGGTCAACTCAGCCGCTTCATCGCCGCGCACAGCGTCACTACTGGCACAAAGTAGCCACCGTCGCCAGACGGTGGACAAGCTGTGGTTGCCCATCGCTTGGCAGCGGTGGCTACTTTAGTTTGTCTCCTAATCCCGAATTGGAAGAGTCCACGTGCTTAAGTTTGATACGCGTCGTCAACTGGCAATCGAAGAACTGCAGAGCGGTGGCTGGTTGGCGGAAGTCAGCTGGCTTGAAGAGGTTGATTCGACTAACTCACTGGCGCGGCGCCGCTTGCTGGAAGGCAACTTGCTACTGCCAGCGTTGTTGGTTGCCGACAAGCAGACCGCTGGTCGCGGGCGCACGACGCGCTCCTGGTGGTCGCCCTCGGGTTGCCTGATGATGTCGCTAGTGATCAGTAGTGGTCACTTGCCCAGTGATTCTCTTTCGTGGCCGCAACTGAGCCTAGTTACTGGCGTAGCGGCTGCGGCCGCAGTGGAACAAGTGGTGCCGAACGTCGCAGTGAAACTCAAATGGCCCAACGATTTGTACATCGGGACATCGAAACTAGCCGGTGTCCTGGTCGAAGCTGTACCGCTGAGCAAGTCCAGCGACCATCCGTTTGCGTTTATTGTCGGTATTGGCCTGAACGTGGCGGTTGATTTCACTAGCGCGCCGCTGGAGGTTCAGCAGCGTGCCTGTTCGCTCAGTCAATTTCATCGACAAGCGACCGATGTGGCAGGCATGCTGATTCACTTGATTGATCAGTTGCGACAAGAGCTGGACGCCTGGCGTGGTGGAGATACCAATTGGTGGCACGCCTGGTCCCAGCGCAGCTTGCTGACTGGCAAATCGGTGCAGGCTCGCCTGCCATCGGGCCAGGTGCGGACCGGCAAGTGTGAAGGCATTGATCACCATGGCTACTTGGTGTTGCGAGACGCCGACGGTGTGTATGATCTACAGTCCGCCGAGATTTTGCACTGGGAATAGCCGCCCAGGCTGTCGTAGCGGAAGCCGTCAAGGCTTTCGACCCTGCGCGTCGCGAAGCAGTCGAATTCGAAATGCTTGACGCATTCCGCTACCTGTCGCAGTCGAAATGCTTGATGCATTCCGCTACTTATCGCCACCCGCTAGCCACTTAAAAGCAACTCCACTCATGCCCTGGTCGCAAATGTACGATCCGCTGGGCCAGTTGGCTTTATCTGCCCTGGTCGCTAGCTTACCGATCGTCTTGCTCTTATCACTGCTAGCCTTTTTTCATTGTCGGGCTCACTGGGCGGCGCTGGCCGGTTTGGCTTGTGCGCTGGCGATTGCAATTATTGGTTTTGGTATGCCCATCAGCTTGGGATTAAGCGCTGCGATTTACGGAGCCATGTATGGATTGTTTCCGATTGGCTGGATCGTGGTGTCGGCTATCTTCGTATATCGCATTGCCGTCGATACCGGCCAGTTCGATATCTTGCGCGGGCAGATAGCTTCGCTGACCGATGATCGGCGCATTCAAGTTCTCTTGATTGCGTTCAGTTTTGGCGCGTTCATCGAGGGAGCGGCTGGCTTTGGTACTCCCGTTGCCATTTCCGCAGCCATGTTGATTGGACTTGGGTTTCGCCCTTTACCTGCGGCCGGCCTGGCCCTGATCGGCAATACAGCACCGGTGGCTTTCGGCGCGATTGGTACGCCCGTGATTGTGCTGGCAAGAGTTACGGAGTTGCCTCTGGAGCAACTCAGTCAAATGATCGGTCGACAACTGCCCGTGTTCAGTTTGATCGTGCCCTTTTGGCTGGTTTGGACGATGGCCGGTTGGCGGCAGATGTTGCAAGTATGGCCGGCATGCCTGGTTGCCGGTGGCACGTTTGGTTTCGTGCAGTTTGCTGTTAGCAATTGGCACGGACCGTGGCTGGTAGATATCGCCGGCTCGGTAGCCTCGATCGCCGCGATGGTCTTGCTCCTGAAAGTTTGGCGGCCTCCGGCGCTGGATCCACAAGTGATCCTGGCCATCGCAGAACCCGGTGCAGAACCCGGTGCAGAACCCAGTGCAGAACCCAGTGGAGCAACAACGCCGGCAGCAGAGGCGAACGTCAGTCGCATCAAACCGCTGTTACCGTGGATCGTGTTAACGATCTTGGTCAGCCTCTGGGGTATACCTGCCATCAAGAGTTGGCTCGATCAAGCGACCGTGCGGTTCCCGATCACCAGTCTGCATCTGCTGGTGCAACGCGTACCGCCGGTGGTCGTGCAGCCCGCTCCGGAGAAAGCGATCTTCGATTTCAATTGGCTGTCGGCCACAGGCACAGCCCTGCTGATCACCGGTGTGATATCGGGTTTGTGTTTAGGCACAAGTATCACACGGTTGATGGTGTTGTTCTTGGAAACCCTGCAACGCACGGCGCTGTCACTGGTCACGATCGCGGCGATGATGGCGCTGGGGTTTACGACGCGCTATAGTGGACTGGATGCCACGATGGGATTGGCAATGGCCAGCACCGGTGCCTTGTTTCCGTTCTTTTCGCCGATGCTGGGTTGGCTAGGAGTGGCGCTAACCGGCAGCGATACCTCCTCCAATGTGTTGTTTGGGAACTTGCAACAAATCACGGCCACCAGCCTCGGCTTCTCGCCAGTTCTAGCCGCCGCAGCCAACAGCTCCGGCGGCGTAATGGGCAAGATGATCGACGCTCAATCGATCGTGGTCGCCGGTGTCGCCACCGGCCAACACGGCCAAGAAGGACACATCCTGCGATATGTCTTCTGGCACTCACTCGTCTTAGCTGCACTCGTCGGCCTGGTCGTCATGCTGCAAGCTTACGTGTTCCCCTGGGTTATTCCAGGCATCACGAGCGGTTCGTTTATCCCGTAGCCGTCAGGCGAGGCATCACGAGCGGTTCGTTTAACCCGTAGCCGTCAGGCGAGGCGCACCCTCTAACCAAACTCTGCGTCCACCTGAGTGTCCGTTGGCTCTAGATTGACACTAGCCACTGCTAAGTCTGCTCCTTCGATTGCCTCGCCTTCGGCTACGGGTTAAACGAGTTCGCTGTTAGTCGAGATGGTTGGCTGGGTTGAAAGATGACATGACTCTTGCGGGCTGCGGGTAAGCTGGGCAAAGGTTGCATGTTTGGCGGTGGCACTAAGGATTGTTCCTGTGGCTGAGTTGGTTCATGCGACTGGCCAAAGCGTATCTTGGGAGCAGCTACCGAGCGCATGGCGGGCTCTCCAACGGCTTGCCTGGTAATGGCCGGTGGCCGGACCGTCGCTACTTGCGCGGTTGCTGCAACCTGAGATAGCACTTGATCGGGTGCGACAAGCGCACTTTGCAATTGACGTAGCGGCTTTTCTGACTGAGCCACTTGTTTAGCGGCAAATCTTTCGTCGGGCCAGGCGCTCACCGACAGTTCACGCGCTGGTTGGGAACGCGGTTGATTCGAAGCCAATTGTGTGTCACTGACTGCAGGCGGATTATCGAGTTCCTCACGATCGTCCGACCAAGGCGATACCGATGCGGGACTCCCAGCTGCAATCAAACGGCCTTCGCTGGATTGGAGACTGGGATCGCTCGCCACCTGGCTCGGTTTGGAGCTGGGTGGTGGAGTGATCCACGGACGCAGGGGCTGCAGTGGCAACACATCTGGCTCAGGCACGTCAGGTACTTTGGCAGTTTGATGCATGAGTTCATCAAAAGGCGAGTGACGAGCTTGAGCCCAGGCTGGCAACTTCTCAGGCGGCGCAGCCTGATGGGGGTCAATACCGGCTGATATTGACTGGGCAGGTGTGCTGGAGGGCGGCGCAGTCACTGCAGCGGCCAGTGCTTCCAAGCTGGCCAGCACATCGGTCTCCACTGGCGGAGCAGGTCGAGGTGAATTGGCTCGCTGTGTAAAGGGTAGCGCCAGGAGTGCACCACCAGCCACAACGACGAAAGCCCATCGGCGTGGTCCGAGACGAGTTTGATTCATGGCACTTTCCATCGACAACTAAGGTCGATTGTTACCCGCGTGCCACGTCCATGCGAGAGTGCGGTCGAGCGAAGCCATCACCAGACTTCAGCGCCTTCGTGCGCTCTAGTCCTAAAGGTGTTGGCTGAATTGGACACCAGGCAGCTACATGCCTGAGTGAGTGGTTTTCGGCTGCGCTGGCCAAGATCTTCAATCGGAAATCAAAAGTTTCGAAGCTAAATTTTGAAATTCTCGAGCGGCCAAGCCAGCCACCCTACAACCGTTACAAACTCTTGGCGAATCTTCGCAAACCGCCAAGCCCTGCAAGTCTCGCGCTCTATTACAAGGCGATATTAATAAGGTGTCTTAGAGTTCAAGCGTTGACTTTATTGAGAGGGGAATCATGCAGGTCAACTCATCCGCTACAGCAACCGATCCGGCCATCACCGAATCGATCGTCAAGAACAATATCGATATGGCTGTCGCCGTTCGCGCTCGACAGGTTGACAAAATGCAAGGCGAAGCCGCTGTCCAAATGATTCAAAGCGCCGCCCAGATCAGCAACCAAATCGATGCCGGCCGCATCGATGTCAAACTGTAACGACGACGTGAAACAGTAGTTACGAAGTCAAGCTGTAGCGATCGCTTGCAGGCGCTGCCACCAGGTGGCCAACATGGCCGCCACGTATTCGACATCGCCCGGTCGATTGGCCAGCAAGTGATCGGCGCCTGGCAGGCTGATCAGGCTGGACAAAGAATGCGAATCGTGATGACTGCCTGGTCGCGAACTGGTCCCGCGCGTCAGCGCTTCCAGTAATCGCAAGGCATGCGAGAACCGCAGAGTCTCGTCGCCGGGCGCATGAAAGATCAGCACCGGTTTGGTAAACTCCTTCAATTGAGCCAGCACATCATGGCTGCGAAAATCGTCCACCATTTGACGAGTAATGTGATAACTGCGGCCGCCGATGGAAACTTCTCCGCTTCCGGACTGGGCGATGGCTGGATTCATGCGTTCCAACAGCGCCGCCAGGTGATGCGTGTCGCTAGGAGCCGCAATCGTAGCCACGCCCAACACCGATTCGACTTCGCTAGCCACCGATAGCGCGGCGGCTCCACCAAAGCTATGTCCGATAAGCAGCGTGGGTGCCGCGTACTGCTCGGTAATAAAACGAATGGCGGCCAGCAGATCAGCGCGGTTGGTGGTGAAGTTGGAATCGGCGAAGTTACCTTGGCTTTCACCCAGGCCCATAAAGTCGAAGCGCAGCACACCCAGACCGCGAGCGGCCAGTTCGCGGGCGATGCGCACTGTGGCCTTAATATCTTTGGAGCACGTAAAGCAATGTGCAAACACAGCCATGGCTTGCGGTTGGTCGACTGGCAGATCGACAATGCCGGCTAGTTGGACACCAGCGCCTCCCAAGAAGGTAACGCGTTGGCTGCGTCGTAGCGGCAAGCTCAACTGGACGCTCCCAAGGTGGAACCGAGGTTGCCTTGTCGAAATGCATTGGCCATCGCGCGTGGCACTTCGGCTTCGGCCAATACCAGGCTTGCGCGGTTAGCAACCACGATAGCGCGATTCTCTTGCTCCATGGCAATGGCCTCGGCGCGGCGTTGTTCCGCGCGGGCTCGAGCCACGCGCACGTCTGCTTCGGCCTGGTCGGCTCGCAGTCGGGCGCCGATGTTGTCGCCAACATCGATATCGGCAATATCGATCGACACAATCTGAAAGGCTGTCTGCGCATCCAGGCCGCGTCGCAACACGGTTCGCGAAATCAAGTCTGGGTTTTCCAGCACCTTCTGGTGCGAATCGCTGGACCCGATCGAACTAATGATCGATTCGCCCACGCGAGCAATGATCGTCTCTTCGGTTGCGCCACCGATCAATTGTTCGAGATTGGTCCGCACCGTTACTCGAGTCCGCACGCGCAATTCAACACCATCTTTGGCTATCGCGCTTAGCGTTGCTTTACCGCTGCGACGTGGGTCGGGACAATCGATGACCTTGGGTTGTACGCTGGTACGGACAGCGTCGAGCACATCGCGACCGGCCAAATCGATGGCTGCCGCGCGGTCAAAGTCCAAATCGATGCCGGCGCGCTGGGCGGCGATAATGGCCTGAATAACACTCATCACATTGCCGCCCGCCAGATAATGCGCTTCCAGCCGCGCGGTAGTGATGCCGTTGCGCGAAGAGATATCCAGTCCGGCTTGCGCCGCCATAATCTTGGCATTGACGATGATTGGTGCCCGCACCTGGCGAAAGTACATGCCAACCAGGCTCGACATGCTCACCCGCGCACTGGCCGCCGCGGCTTGAATCCACAGGGCTCCGAAAGCAAACAGGGAAACGACAAACACCAGAGCCACCATCGCCAGGATGGCGATCAGGGTGAAAGTGACAATCGTAAAGGCGTTGATCTCTGCTAGGAAAAGCATCGGCATGATAACCACTCTCGTCAAAGCTGCATCAAAGGGAACCGCCGTATGATATAGTCTGACCGGGCTCCGCGAAAGACAATGCAGGTTCGAATCAGCCCTGCCACCCTCCCCTGCCACCGTCCTCTGCCAGCTGGGTCCCCTGCGGAGCCCATGCACACAAAAAAATTATGCCAAATTTTGAAATCGATTTACGTAGCGACACCGTTACCAAGCCCTGTGCGGCCATGCGCGCGGCGATGGCGGCTGCGGAAGTTGGTGATGATGTCATCGACATTGATCCCACTGCGCAGCGGCTGGAGGAACGCGGGGCGGCCGAACTGGGCAAAGAGGCGGCCATCTTTATGCCTAGCGGCGTAATGGCCAATCAAATTGCCCTGCGCGTGCACTGCCGTCCAGGCGATGAATTCATCTGCGAAGCCGAATGCCACATTTATCATTACGAGCAAGGTGCCTTCGCACAGCTGAGCGGCTTGGTGGCTCGCACCGTGGCCGGCCGCGATGGCGTACTTGAGGCCGATCAATTAGCCCAGCTAATTCGCTCGCCCGCGGATCATTCGGTTATGACCCGCCTGGTCTGTTTGGAGAATACGCACAACCGAGGTGGCGGTACGCTTCAACCGCAGCCGGCAGTCGAAGCCATTTGCCAGTGGGCACATGACCACGGACTACTGACGCATTTAGATGGAGCCCGGCTGTACAACGCAGCGGTGGCCAGTGGTCAATCGGTCGGTCACCTGGCCGCTCCCTTTGACTCCGTGGCGGTGTGTTATTCGAAAGGATTGGGAGCACCGGTTGGTTCATTGTTGGCAGGGCCAAAAGACTTTATTCGCGCCGCGCGACGTGCGCGCAAACTCTTTGGTGGTGGGATGCGCCAAATCGGTGTACTGGCCGCCGCCGCCCTGTATGCTCTGGACCACAATCTTCAGCGACTGACACAGGACCATGTGCATGCCAAATTGTTGGCCAATGCCATCGAGCATACTCGCGACTTATCCGTAACCTCCGCCAACATCGATACCAACATGGTCATCTTTCGAGTCGACCCAACTGCCGGCACAGCCGTTCAATTCGTCGAGCGGCTGGCTCAGCACGGTATTGGTGCCCTGCCTTTTGGACCACAACTGGTGC
Source organism: Rania fehmarnensis (assembly GCF_056494185.1). Taxonomy (NCBI): domain Bacteria; kingdom Pseudomonadati; phylum Planctomycetota; class Planctomycetia; order Pirellulales; family Pirellulaceae; genus Rania; species Rania fehmarnensis. The sequence continues at coordinate 178,529 of NZ_CM151398.1, read as the reverse complement.
GCTTTGTGACACACTTGGATGTCGACACTGCAGCCATCGAACGGGCGTGCCAGGTCATTGGCAAGTTGGGCCAGTAGGATAGGGGGTGGCACTGGCTATGCGCAGCATTGCCAGTGCATGGAACGTTTTGTTCGTCCACTTTATCGGCGTCGGAGCAACTTCCGCGATTGACTTGTACGATTGTTGCCAGTTGCCGAAACGATGCCCCGACTTTTAGAAGACGAAAGACAGCCTCACGCAAAGGCGCTAAGGCGCAAAGATGTTAACGCAAGCATCTTTGCGCCTTACAGGTGTTCGACACGAAGATTTAGGCTTCGGCCCCACCGAGCATTGTTTCGGTGGACCGATGACTGATTGGCTAGGCGTCAGGCCCTAGCCCACCAGTCGTGCTTCCACGGACGCCAGGTCGGTGGAGAGCAACTCACGCATAGTAATTTCGATTGCATAGCCAGTGCCACCCAGAACCTTTAACGCCATGCGGTGCCTTAGCGTGTGAAGAACTCGCGTAGTTCCGTCAGCGCATGACCGGGATCGGTGACGATCATGGTGACGGCTATGGCCAATAGTCCAGCTCCGAAGAGTGTTAATCCCAGGCCAGCCCAGCCGCTGCGTTGGGAGTTCATTTGCCGGCACTCTTTGACAACTTCTTTTTCAAACTGGATCCAGGGTGCGATGCTGGTCAGCCCGGCCACGCTGGTGGCTGACTGCACACCTTGGGCACCGGTCGGTTCAGCCATCAGTTGCAGCCCGGCTGTGGGCAGTGTCAGGACGTGGCCTTGCCAGCCAGCTTCATGGTCCACGCGGCGCGCGGCCGCCTGGAGCGCGTAGTAGAACTGCTCCTCACCCAAACCGTACACGATCAAGCGAGGTCGGCAGCTGAGCACAACCAGTAACAAGCTCAACAAGTACAACGCCAGCAGCATCAACCATACCCAGCCGGCAAAGCGGGCGGCAGCGTAGGTCGGAAAGAACAGCTGCATCGGGCCGATCGCCACCAACCCCATAATGGCGATGCCCAGGGCAGTCGTATCGCGCCAGCCGGTCGTCACCAACGGGCGCCGTGCCAAACGCAGTCGGCCAACCAACAGCAGGTAGATGGCCGCTGGCATGGCAGCAATCGCGAAAGCTACGGGCGATATCATGCTCGTTTGTCAGTCGTTTACAGAGGTATTTGCTGGAAGTTCAACAATTTGCTCATCCAGCTTACACTCCGCGTCGTAGATACAGAAAGACCCGCGGTGAGTGGTTTGTGCCAAATGCCAGCCAGTTTTCGATCGCCCATCACCAATCCGCGGGCTACAGTTCCACCGGCGGAGCCTGTTGCCTGAGGGTAGCCAATTGCGGTTTTCCTTCAGGTGTGATGATCACATCCCTACAAGTTTTCGGATTGAGCGCACGCCGATCCCGCGCGACAGCCTATGACCACTACCAAGACTCCAGATGCGTTGCCTTCGCTAACCGTTATTGGCGAGCCAATCGATAAAGCTCTCGACAAACTCGAGCATGCCTCCGCCCTGGTCGATCAGGCAGCTCAATCGCTCGCGCCCGCACCGACCACGGCTCAGTGCGAACTGAGCGTCATCATTCCGGTCTACAACGAACCCAAGACCGTGCTCGAGATCGTCGATCGCGTGCGACGTCTGGCCATCAGCAAGCAGATCATTGTCGTCAACGACGGCAGTACTGATGAAACGCCGCAAGCTCTCCGGCAGTTGGAACACTTCAAAGAAGTGCGGGTCATTCATCATGCGCTCAACGCTGGCAAGGGTGCCGCCCTGCAAACCGGCTTCCGCTTAGCGACTGGCAAAATCGTCATTGTTCAGGACGCCGATCTGGAGTACGACCCCAGCGACATCTTGAATGTGATTCAACCGCTGCGCAATGGCACGGCCGATGTGGTTTACGGTTCGCGTTACCTGATGAACTCGCAGCAGGATCCGTCGCGTGTGCACCGCTTGGGCAACTGGCTGCTGACAACTTTCTCCAATCTCATGACCGGTTACCGGTTAACCGACATGGAGACCTGTTACAAAGCGTTCAAACGTGACTTGCTAAACGATATCGAAATCGAGCAAGAGCGTTTCGGCTTTGAACCCGAGATCACTGCCAAGCTGGCCAAACTGGGTGTGCGCATCGAAGAAGTTCCGGTGCGTTATCAAGCCCGCGGTTGGGAAGAAGGCAAAAAGATCGGTCTGAAAGACCTCATCAGCACGCTGGCCTGCATCTTGCGCTACAGCTGGCGATAAGCGCCACCGGATCTCTGCGGTCTCAGCGAACTCAGCGTTTCCAAATGGGATCTGCTAGCCGCTTCAGTTAAATTCCAACTACAATGCGGGGTAGCTTCAAACTACTTTTGCGTTGAATTGGGTGATGCTATGTCTGGATCGAGTCGACGTTCGTTTTTACGGAGCACGTCAGCCGCGGCGCTGGCTGCACCGCTGTTTGTGTCGGCTCGCGCACTGGGTTTGGAAGACGCGCCGGCGGCCAGTGATCGCATCATCATGGGCGCCATTGGCACCGGTGGTCGTGGCCAGTCAAATCTAAAAAAGTTCTTGGCCGAATCCGATGTGCAAGTCGTGGCGGTCTGCGATGTCGATCGCTTGCATGCCGAAGAGGCCAAGAAACTGGTCGATGATCACTATGGCAATACCGACTGCAAGATCTTCGAAGATCAACTGCTCATGCTGCGCGAACCGAGCATCGAAGCGGTGGTCATCTCGACTCCCGATCACTGGCACGGTATTAGCGCAGTGCAAGCGGCCCGCGAAGGCAAAGACATCTACTGTGAAAAGCCGCTGGCCGGCAGCATTGGAGAAGGTCGCGCGATCGTCGATGCGGTCAATCGCTACGGCAATATTCTGCAAACCGGCAGTCACGAGCGCAGCAACAACTCGATTCGCTTCGGTTGTGAATTACTGATCAACGGTTACATCGGCGACCTGCAGCGCGTCGTAGTCAACTTGCCGACCGATGAACCTCATCATCAACAAGTGCGAGCTCTGCAAACGATGCCAGCGGTGCGCGAAGTACCACCGGAGTTGAATTACGATCGCTGGTTGGGACACACACCGCTAGTGCCTTACATTCCGGAACGGGTGCATCAGAATTGGCGCTGGGTATCGACGACCGGAGGCGGCGAGATCACTGATCGCGGCGCGCATGTGCTCGATCTGGTGCAGATGTACTTAGGCACCGATGGCACTACACCCGTGTTGTATTCCGCCGAAGGTAAGCGTAACGCTGGTTCGTTGTACGACGTGTTCTTCGACTACAAATTTATCAACGTTTATGCCAATGGCTTGCAAGTGGTCGGCAGTGCACAAGGACCGCGCGGTATTCGCTTTGAAGGCACCGATGGCTGGTTGTTCGTGCATGTCCATGGGGGCAAGTTGGAAGCCAAAGATGCCAAGATCTTGGCCACCGACCCAGAAACACTGGAGCTAACGATCGGTCGCAGTCCAGGTCATCATCGCAACTTCCTGGACTGTGTACGCACGCGCTTCCAGCCCATTGCCAACCACGAGATCGGTCATTCGACAGCCACGCTCTGCCACATCAATAACATCGCCATGCAACTGGGTCGCCAATTGCAATGGGATCCCCAGAGCGAACAATTTTTTGACGAAGAAGCCAACAATCTCATCCTGCCCACCATGCGCGAGCCGTATTCGCTCGTCAGCATGTAAGCGATGCTTGCTCTTCTTCCTACTCCTACTCGAATTGAATGGCGACCTTACTTTACGAGTAGGAGTAGGAGTAGGAGTAGGAGTGCGTGTCGGTGTTGGACTGACGTTATGCCAGGTCGCTGGAGATGTTCATCCGTTACGCAGCACGGTTGATGCGCTTGTAGGCCAACAAAACTTCGTACAAGTCTTGCGAGACAATCACGCGATCGTTGGAGAAGTCGCCCAGCCAGGCACGACGGCTCTGCCAGGCGTCGGCCAGCAGTGGCAACAAGTCGTTGACCGATACGGCCACGCGGGCCTCGCCCACGACGCGTTGGTACGTGACGGCGGGCTTACCGGAGTCGGAAGCGGGCGATTCTTCGCAGTGGCTGGCCTGTGGATTGAAAAGCCGCAAGTGAGAGCGGTCCATGCATCTACCTGTCTTGAGGGCTTGTGTCATTGCGCTGCGAGTTTTTGCGCTGTGTTTCGTGCGCAGTGGCAACTCGCGAGTAACTTGCTACTGGTTTTCCCATCGAGGCGACAAGTGCAGCTTGCGATCTACAGAAAACGAATTTTTCGTCAATTGCAATCAGCTTTCCGCACTCCACCCGGTGGAATGTCCAACATGCCGGTTTAGATCGGCTAGAATAAGGCCTATGCACCACTCAAACCTTGCCGATCAGCCAAATTTTTCCGATAAAACAAAATGGGCAATTTAGCTTTACCCTGATCGTTCTGCTTGACTCGGTGGCTGTACGCTTGACAATACCGCCCTGTGTACCTTAGATTCGCGCGTTTAAACTGGGACCTAATTCTCGTTTTAGCCCATTTTGTGACCACTTTCGTCATAGTCTCAGCAAGCGCCTGCCAGGGTTGCTGGGGGTGACCGGACTCCTGTCGATTTATGATTGACCTTCGCAATATTGCTCAGCAATTGCGTTTGCCAGTAGATCAGCTGCGATTAGCAGCCGATTTGCTCGAGCAAGGTTACCAACCCGCCTTCATCGCTCGCCATCGCGCTGACGAAACAGGCCACCTGCCTGGTTCTGTCTTGTGGGCGATAAAATTCGCCCTCGAGCGTGAACATCAATTGAATGCCGCCAGGCAAGAAGCCCTAGCGCATTTAGGCGAAGGCGTTGAACTGGACGAAGAGGCCAAGCAACGCGTCGAGCATGGGCAATCAATCGCCGCCATCGACGTCGCCATGCGCTGCTTTCGTTCGCGCAAAGCGGCCAAGCAGAGTGGTGAACGCACCGGCCAGCCTTCGCAACTGCTCGAAAAGATGATCGCCGCCAGCGGACCGGTGGCCGATTTACCCTCCTGGGTCGCCGAGCAAATGTCGGTGGAAGCCGCCCAGGTCGAAGGCCTACTGCAGCAATCGTCACGCCTGATAGGCACCCTGCTGGCCGGTGACACGCGACTCTTTGAACGCATGCGCCAAGCGATTCAAAAGAAAGCCACCATACGCGTCGAACACCTGCCCGAACCCTCGGCCAAGTCCAAACCCGACCGAGAAAATGCCGAAGCAGGTAAGTCCGATAACGCGGCACCAACGACCGACTCGGGCGAAGCAGATCACGATACCGACGCTTGGGCACATGCCGAAGACGATCTGATCGGTGATCACGATGAACATACCGAACAACACGCCGAACAGCACGACCAGCACGACAGCCCCGAGCAGGACGATACGCCTGCCACCCCACCTGTTGCCAGCGATGGTTCGGCAACTACTGAGTCGCTCGCCAGCGAATCCGGCACCAGCGAATCCGGCACCAGTGAATCGAATAGCGATGCCGCCTCTACAGAAAGCAGCACCACTGAAGGCGCCGCCACCGAAGTAAGTGCAGGCGAAGTAAGTGCAGGCGAAGTCACCACAGGCGAAGCGCCGATCTCCTTGTCGTTCGAATCGGCCAAGAAGTCGCGCGATGCCAAACTGGGCAAACGCAAAACCACTGAAAAACCATCACCCAAGTCGGCCGCCAAACTCACGCCACGCCAACGCCGCCGCCGCTGGCTCAGCAGTGTGCTGCAACCGCTAAAATCGCTCAAAAAACCCGTCAATCGCTTGACCGCTTATCAAATGCTGATGATCGGTCGCGGCCAGCGCAGCCAGTTGATCAAAGTCGAATTGGACTACGATCGACGTCAACTGATCAACATGGCCCGCGATGTTTTTGTGCCCGAATCGCATCCGTTGGCCAAGTGGTTTGCCGAAGCGGCTGAACATGCGTTGAGTACTGGCCTGTACGCCAAGGCCGAAAGCGATACGTTGGCCGAGCAAGATGAATTGGCCCAGCAGAAGCTGCTGGAAGCCGCCACTGATCAATTGCGAGCCTCGCTGCTACAACGCCCGGTCAAAGGTCATCGCATCCTGGTGATCGATACCGTTGGTCCCAACTCGGCCTGCGTGGCGGTCGTCGATGCGCGCGGCAAGAGCATAGTCACTCAAGAAGTTGTGTGCACCGCGCTGCCATCGGTCGTCAGCCAAAACGTGATCATGCTCGGCGAACTGGTGCACAAGCACAAGGTGACGCTCGTCGCGATCTCCAACGGACCGGCGCGGCGATTTTTGATTCATACATTGGTGGAGCTGATGAAGCAGAGCGCAGGCAGCAACCTGCGCTGGACCATGGTCGACCGTGGCGGGGCTGAAGCGTACGCGACCAGCAAGCAAGCCAGCATCGACTTCCCGCAACTCAATCGCCGCTTTCGTGCCGCGGTATGGCTCGGCCGGCGCTTGCAAGATCCGCTAGGCGAATTACTCAAGCTCGATCCAACACGCCTGCGCTTGGGCAGTTATCAGAGAGAATTGCCGCAAGAGCCGCTGAAGCGGTTGGTCACAGCCACGCTCTCGGATTGCTTGTGCGTTAAAGGCGTCGATGCGCGTTATGCGTCGGAACAACAATTCAATTACGTGCCCGGCGTCTCGGCCGAAATCGCTGCCAAGCTGGCCGAGATGACAGCCAAACGCGAGTTCACGTCGCGCGAAGCCCTCGTCAATCTAATTCCCGATTGGCCGGAGACTGGCAAGCGACAAGCACTCGGCTTTATTCGCATCTTCCAAAGTCCCCAGCCGCTCGACGGCACGCTGATTCATCCTGACGATTATCGCCTGGCCCAACGCATCATCGAGGGCACTGAGCTGACCGAGCCACCGCCTGCACCAGAAGGCTGGTTGCCGCCTAAGGTGAAAGCTCCCAAGCTGCCCAGAATCGCTGCGGCAGAATCGGCCAAGCCAGTAAGCGAAGGCGAATCCAGCGCAGCAGAACCAGTCGCTGCTAACGAGGCGACTGATACTGATACAGGCGCGACCGAGCCAGCTGCCGCCCCTGAAATAGTCGCCGAATCAACCATTGAAGCCGCAGGCGACACCGCAGTTGACCCTGCCGCCGAATCAGCCACCGCTAGTGAGACTACAATCGTCTCCGACGTCGAAGCTGCAGGCGAACCAGACACTAGTGCTGAAGGAACCGGCGACGCAGCGGCAACGCAAGCTGCCGAAGAGACCGCCACTGCCTCACCGATCAAGCCTGAATACTCGGAAGATGTGGTAACCGAACAATCTGCTCCGCCACCGGTGGATGCGGAAAAACTGGCCAAGGGTTGGCAAGTTGGTCGAGCCAAAGTGGCCTTCTTGGCCAACTGCCTCGCCAAACCTTTCAGCGATTCTCGCGATCGACGCCCGCCGGTGCCCATGTTAACCAGCGTACCCACCCTGGCTGACTTGCAACCCGGCATGACCGTCTATGCGATTGTGGTTGGTGTAGCCGAGTTCGGCGCGTTTGTGGAACTCGGTCCCGATTGCGGTGGCCTGATCCACATCAGCCGTCTATCGGCTGACTATGTCGAAGACCCACATCAAGCGGTACAGATTGGCGACTTGATTCAAGCTTGGGTGGTTTCGGTCGACCCGGAAAAGAAACGTGTCGCACTGACTGCCCTGTCGCCTGAACAACAACGCCGCCTGGCTGAAGATCAACGCGAGCACGAACAAGCTCGCCGGAACGAAGGTCGACCGCGTGGCCAAGGTCAGGGACAAGGCCATGGTCAGGGGCAAGCGCAGGGGCAGGGTCAAGGTCAAGGTGGACGTGGTTCGCAGGATCGCGGCCCAGGTGGTCGCTCGGGCGGCAACCGTCCCGCACCTGCCGGCGCCGGTAGCCAAGAAGGTCGCCGACCAGACCGTGGCGATCGCTCACCGCGCGGTGGACATGGTGGACGCGACGGCGGACGTGATGGTGGACGCGGAGATAATCGTGGCCGTGGAGGCCGCCGTGATGAATCGCGGCCCGTGGTCGTCAAGAGCAAGAAACCAGCCGCACCGATCACGGAAGCGATGAAGAAAGGACAAGAGCCTCTGCGCTCGTTCTCCGATCTGCTCCAGTTCTACGAAGTTAAACGTACCGATACAGCCCCGCCCGCTACGGTAACACCAGCCAACCCGGAGGCTGCTGCCACCGAAGTTCGCGAAGAACAAGTCGCACCACCGCCGGCGACACCTGCCGAGCCAACGCAGGCGACAACTCCGTCGGCTCAGCCAACCGGTGACGCGGAACAACCAACCACCGAGTGACCCGCTCTTGCCAGCTCGCAATGCTCAGATACTAATCCTGGCCACCCTCGTGTGCTTGCTCTGTTACGTGCAAGCCAAGCGACTGAAGTATGCCGGTCGCATCGGGGCCGCCATAGAAACGATCGAGCAGAACTACGTTGACGAGGTCAAGGGAGAGGATCTGTATCAGGCGGCCATGAAGGGCATGCTGAAACTGGATCCCTACTCGGAATTCATACCCGCGACCGAGTACACCGAGTTCCAAGCGACCATTGGTCAGCAGTTCGGTGGTGTGGGCATCTTGATCGAAGGTCCACCTACCACCAAGCAGTTGACGGTGGTCGCGCCGCTAGCAAATACGCCGGCCTATGAAGCTGGCATTCAACCCGGCGACGAAATCGTACGCATCAATGGCCAATCGACCGCAGAGATGACCTCCGATGATGCCCGCGACCAAATGCGCGGACCGGTAGGTACGACAGTTGATCTATCGATTCGTCGCAGCACCGAGAAAGACGATCTTGAATTAACGCTCAAGCGTGCTGATATCAAAGTTGACTCCGTGGTGGGCGATCATATCAACGCTGATTCAACTTGGAATTACTTTCTGCCGGAAGAGCCGCAAATCGCTTACATCCGCGTGTCGCTCTTTGGCGAACGCACGGCTGAAGAGTTTCGACAGGTGCTCAAGCAAGTCAAGCCGACTGCCAAAGCGCTCGTAATCGACCTGCGATTCAATCCAGGTGGTGTGCTGAATGCCGCGGTGGAAATGTGCGATATGCTGCTGACCGAAGGCCGCATCGTTTCCACTAAGGGACGACGCTCGGGCTTTGATCATACTGAATCGGCCGATCCCGATTTGGAGTTGCCGCTGGAGATTCCCATCGTCATTCTGCAGAACGATCAATCGGCCAGCGCTAGCGAAATCATGTCGGCTTGCTTACAGGACAATGGTCGCGCCAAGATCGCGGGCCACCGCAGTTTTGGCAAAGGGACGGTACAGCAAGTCTTTGAGATCGATCATGCCAGTACGGCCATCAAGTTCACGATCGCGCGTTACTTGCGGCCTAGTGGCGCTAACATTCATCGCACTCCAGAGATGAAGCCCACCGATGTCTGGGGCGTCTCACCGGACAAAGGTCTTGAGTATGGCCTCACCGAACCGCAACAGATCTACTTGTTCCGCCGCTGGCAACAGTCCAGCGATCCACGCCGCAGCATCGGACCTCAACCGCCCGCCCCGCCCTACTCCGGCGACCCGCAGTTAAGACAAGCGGTTGAATATCTGCTCTCGAACTAAACCGACTGCGTTAGCCGCGGTTAGAGTATCTAAACCGACGGCGTTAGCCGCGGTTGCTGCCCCCAGGCGGCCAGCGTCGGAAGCATCATCACGGCCACCAAGGGGGCAATCAACATACCTGCGCGTGGACCCAACGCTTGGGCCAGCAGTACATAAGTGGGCGCATACATCAGGGCTGGCACGAGAGTCGCGAGCACAACCAAGGCCGTCGATGACTTTTCAGACTCCCAGCGCCGCTGAAGGTTCGTCCAGCCTATCAGGCTCAAACTCAACGCCATTGCCGGCCAGAGAAACAAATAAGCACCGCCTGGCAACCACCAACATGCTAGCGCAGCCAGTAGTCCATAACACAAACCGGTCGTTTGAATGATCTCTGCGGCATTACCGATCCAGCCTGCCATGCGTCCCAGGCTGAACAACAAAGCGATCGATAAGATCGCAAACACCAACACAACCCACTCATAACCGGTCACAAAGTTGCGCGGCGAAAGATCGGCCGCTTGCAGGCCACGAATAACAATCCATCCCAAACCAAAGGCAACTGCCGCGATGCCGATGCCCAATCCCAATAGTCCCAGCACTCGCACGGGCCGCAGATAAAAACGTGCAAAAAACCAACAAATCAACCACAAAACCGCCACCAGCGCCAAGTGAGCCATATTCCAGCTCATTGGATACACGATCAAAAACAGGCCTAGCACATCGAAGAACACGGCCGGCTGCGATTGATCAAAATTTTGCAATTCAGCCGGTGCCAATCGATCCAGACCGCGCAGCAAGTGAAATGCATGGGCAGCAAAGTGCTGCACGCTGCGGGCACTCAAGTTCTGAATATTGTCGTTGGGTGTATGGTAGCGATCTGCACCGGCTACCACCGCAAAATTCCAGCCGCACCAACCGCCGTCACGAAACATGGTGAAGTCGGTGCCATTGGGCAAGCGCTTGTAAACATTGACCATCAAACTGGTCGAGACTTGTGGATAAGCAATCGAGCCCGCAGCCAGTTGCATGGCGCGGTAGTTGTTCTCGTGCGTCTCATACAACAGGACAGCGCCACGATCACCACGAGCATCAAAGTTGATGACCACCGGTTTACCATCGCCCCAAGGTGCGTGCCCCGCGGCGACAAACGCCTGAGCTCCCCACAAGCCTAACTCTTCGGCATCCGTTAATAGAATCCACGTCTCATACTTGAGCGGTTCCTCTTTTAGCGCCCGGGCTGTTTCCAAGATTGCGGCGACACACTGGCCCGCGTCACCGGCCCCTGGTGCGTCAGGCGCGCCATCATAGTGGGAGGCCAGCACCACTGGCCGACTACGTTTCTCACCAGGCACCCTGGCCACGATCGAGATCAGCGGATGCGTTAATTGCAAATCGATCTTGCGCGACGCCAGCCATTGCAAACCTTCTGCCGGTGGCTCGAAAGGAAACTGCATCGTTTCCAAGCCGAGTTCATCCAGCAAGCCTAAGATGCGAATACGCACCTCTTCGTTCTCTTTGGTCCCAGTGCGATGCGGCTGCTGCTGGTCACCTAGCACATTCGATAAAGTCTGCAGTGCACGACCAGCCGATACACCTCCTTCAGCACTAGATGGTCGCGGAGCTGGGCCACTGTACTGCAGGGCCGCCACGACACCGATCACCACATACAGCGCCACCGCTAACCACCATCGCCGCTCTGCCTGCCGAGTATGCGTGAGTTGCGAAGGCTGTGGCATGATTGGGAACTCGTTACAGAATTGAAGTGGTACCCCGTAGCCACCGTCGCCAGACGGTGAACGCGTTGTCTGCCGTAGCCACCGTCGCCAGACGGTGGATGCGTTGGCTCGGTCATAACCACCGTAGCGCAAGCCGTCAAAGCTTTCGACCCCGACGCATTCCGCTCATCAGGCTTCGAAATGCTTGACGCATTCTGCTACGACCATTTTCGAAATGCTTGACGCATTCCGCCACGATTGTTTAGGTCAATACTGGCAGAGCAGCCGTGACGGGTGCGTGTGCAGCTTTGCGGGCCAGTTCGCGAGCCAAGGCGCGTACGATACGGTCCATCGAGGCGTGGCAGTTTGGTTCGTCAAGCGCTGCGGACAATCCGCCCTGATCGCTCTGAGCTCGCAGGTTGATGGTGATCGGCACATCGCCCAAGAATGGCACATCCAGCTCCGCCGCTTTGTCACGTGCGCCGCCTCGGCCAAAGATGTCGTAGCGTTTGTTGCAGTCGGGACAGATAAATCCGCTCATGTTCTCGACCATGCCCAGGATCGGTATCGAGACCTTGTTGAACATGGCGATGGCCTTTACGGCATCCAGGAGAGCGACCTCTTGTGGAGTGCACACGACGACCGCGCCGCTAAGCGGCAACATCTGCGACAGGGTCAAAGCGATGTCACCTGTGCCGGGAGGCATATCGATGATCAAGTAATCCAGCGAACCCCAGTAGGTATCTTTCAAAAATTGATTGATCGCGCCATGCAACATCGGACCGCGCCACACGACGGCTTCGTTCTTACCTACGAGAAAGCCCATCGACATCACAGGCATGCGTCCGGCAAAGATCGGCATGATCTTGCCATTTTGAATCTCGGGGCGACCCGAGAGCCCGAGCAAATGCGGCACGCTGGGACCATACACATCGGCATCCAGCAGACCTACGCTGGCACCAGACTTCTGCAGTGTCAGCGCGATCGAAGCGGCCAGCGTGCTCTTGCCGACACCACCTTTGCCCGAACCGACGGCGATGACGCTCTTGACGTTCAGCCCAATTTGGCCAAGCGGCAGCGCGGGTCGATCGAGCACCTCGCGCACAACTTCGACACTGCTCAACTGGGGCACCGCAGTCTGGATGGCTTCGCTGACACTCTGACAAAACTCGTCGGCAATCGGCGAGCTGTGCGTGGTGAGTTTGATGACACAGGTGGCCGCGTTGCCGTTCACTTCCACCGAACCGACCTGGCTGTTCTTGGCTAGCGGTCGGCCGGTTTCCGGATCGCGCATTCGTCCGGCAGCTTCACGAATCTTGGAGATGATATCGGAGTCACTCATGGTGCTTGATGGTCTTTCGATCAACGGGACCTAGGCCTCTTTCCAAGGCAATCGGTCCACAAGTCCGGTCGTCAGGGGGTGATTGCCACCAGCCCGCCTGGGAGCGGCGGAGACAATCATCGACAATTGTCGCTGCATCCATGGTATCTGCTTGACGACAATCTGGGCACCCGCCTCCCTGAGTCGCAGTTCATCCAACAACAACGGCTCGGGAAAATAGACGCAGCGAATACAAGCTGGAAACCGCAATTGCAGCCGTCGCAAAACACGCATGGCGACCGGTTCATCCTCTGTCACCAAGGCTAGCGTCGCCAGGCCCGCACGATGTTGCTCAACCAGGGCATAACTTTCTTCGAAACTGCTGGCCAGCAACACTTGCAGACGACACGTCTCGGGCAAGGTCGCTTCCAGCATGCCCTTCAGGCCAGCCGAAAAGACCTGGGCTCGATCGTAGCTGACCCACACGAGCGTTTCACCATGCAAGAGTTCGGACATTTCTGTTTTCGGTCCCTTTAATTGCACAGCGACCTTTTGGTAGCCGCTGCCAAGCGGTGGATTTCGCTACATGTCCACCGTCTGGCGACGTTGGCTACATGTTCACCGTCTGGCGACGGTGGCTAGTTATCAGCTCCTGCAGGATCTTCGCCAGGCGTGTGGCCTCGCCAGCGGTAGTGGCCTCGCCCAGTACGCGTTCCCTGCCAAGTGCCCCCAGCGCACGAGCCGTAGGCAAATCCGTGATTACACTGTGTAGCCGCTCGGCCAAGGCCTGCGTGTCGCCGTGCGGAACCAAGTGACCACCTCCAAGGCGTTCGATCAACTCGGGAAACGCCGCATGGTTGGGCAGCACCACCGGCACCCCAGCTGCCATCGCCTCCAACACGAACAAACCCTTGGGTTCGAAGTGCGTTACCGGGACACACAACACATCGATGTTCTGCAAAAACTCGAGCTTGCCCGCGCGATCTACACTGCCCCAATAGTGTACTCGCGAACTCAAACCCGCGGCGGCCAGGCGCGCCTGTTGCTGCTGCCAGTAGTCTTGATGTTGCGGACCTAACCAACCGGCGATCTCCAACCTGGCATCCGGATGGCTCTTGGCCAGTTCCAAAAAGGCATCGACCAGCACATGCAGACCCTTTTCAGGTGCCAACCGAGCCAGGTATCCGATCACCGGCGGTCGATCATCGCGAAAGTCGCGAGGTGGCAAGGCGATAAAGTCTTGGGGATCAAGCGTTAACGGTGTTACCTGCCATTGATCGGGCTGCAAATCCAAACGCTCTTGCATGCGCTGGCCATAGGCGCGCGAATGAACTAGAAACAGATCGACTTGCTGTGCAAGTTTCTTCAACAGGGCCAGCGCTTGGCTATGGAATGGTTCGCTTAGTTGATCGAAGAACGCATCATCACCCTGCAAGATAACCACCAGCGGGCAGGCTAGTCGCTTACGAATCTCTGGAATGGCTCCGCCAATCAACAGGTTCGAAAAGATAATCGCCTGCGGATGAATTTCGCTGGCCAGCCAATCCACCAGTCGATCTACCTCCTTGCGCTGGTTGCCATCTTTGCCTTGCAACATGGAAACAGTTAGACCACCGAGTTTGTCCGCTGTGGTGCCCATCGAGCGCGAGGCGATCCAACCCACCAGCTTCGGTGAACTCAGAAAACGGTCCGCCCACTTGGGTAGCCATCGCGCTGGTGCAAAGACCTGCTGCAGATAGACATTCAATCCACCATAGAAGAGCCGCTGGCCAGCCACGCTCGATTCATCGGTCAGAATCGGTGTATAGGTCGGCACCAGCAGCGCGTCGTGACCTTGAGCAATAAGAGCCTTGGCCAGCGCGTTGTCGTGGAGACAACTCCCGCAATACATGCCAGCTGCACCGGCCGTCAAATAGACTATCCGCAAGTCATCACCCTTAATGTTGAGCAGATAATCGTAACGGAACGCGTCAAGCGTTTCAAACGTCCCCGTAGCGGAACGCGTCAAGCGTTTCGGATTTCCGGTGCGTTCAAATTCCGAAAGCCTTGACGGCTTCCGCTACATCGGCTTCCGCTAGGAATCGATTACTGCTTTTTCAACTTGCGTTCGATGGCTTGCTGGTGTTGGATCGCGATATCGCGGAAGAACGCCACCGACTCGTCGACTTCGTCGGCTTGGATCAGTACCACGTCGCCGGCTTGAGCCATATCGAGCGCTCGCTGGGCAGCTTCTTTCCAGGTGGAATAACCCACCTGTTCGCGACAGCGCTTGCCTTGATGCAGACCTTCGCCAAAGAGTTTGATGATGTCACCGCGTTCGCGTCCCCGGACGTAACAGCCTTCGTACAGCAGCACATGATCGAAGCTGTCGCCGAGCAATCGGCCTTGATCGATCATATCGCTATCGCGCCGGTCGCCGGCGGCCGAGTAAACCGCAATGCGTCGCGCACCGGGAAAGCCCGCGATGGCTTCCAGCACGCTCTTGAGCGCCGAAGGATTGTGACCGTAGTCAACCACTAACGTCGCACCATTCATCGAGAAGACGTTGAAGCGTCCGGGGCTCGAATCAAGCGAAGCGGCGAAGGTTTCCAGTCCAGCGCGAATAAATTCTGCGGGCACGCCCAGGGCCCAGGTCGCCGCGACTGCAGCCATGACGTTTTCAACTTGGAACTTGATCTTACCGGCATGTGTCAGTGGCACACGATCGAGGGTGATTAACGAAAACTCCGAAGGACCGTGCGCTAGCACCAATGCCCCATCGCGCGTAAACACGACGCGACCACCTTCGGATCGACGTTTCACTAGCAGCGGATTGTCGGCTGCATGCGAGAAGAACACGACCGCGCCGCGGCAAGCACTAGCCATAGCAGCTACCAATGGATCGTCGGCATTCAGTACAGCCGAACCACTCTTGTCGACGGCCTCCACCGGAATGCGTTTTACTTCTGCCAGCTGTTCCAAGGTATGGATGTGGCCCAGGCCTAAGTGATCGCCTTCGCCCACGTTGGTGACGATGGCCACATCACACGCATCAAAGGCTAGCCCTTCTCGCAACATGCCACCTCGAGCTGTTTCCAGCACGGCGGCGTCGATCATCGGATTGGTTAGCACTTTGCGAGCGCTCTGCGGACCGCTGCAATCACCGTCATCGATGCGCCGCGCGCCGATATAGACTCCATCGGTGGTGGTCATACCTACGCGCTTGCCTTGTTGAGCCAGCACGTGTGCGACTAGTCGTGTAGTTGTGGTCTTGCCGTTGACACCAGTGACGGCCACTACGGGCACGCGACCGTTATCGCCAACTGGGAACAGCATATCGACGATAGCTTCGCCCACGGGTCGCGATGAACCTTCGCTGGGTTGCAGATGCATCCGCAAGCCTGGGCCGGCATTGACTTCGACGATACCACCACGCTGAGCTTCTAACGAGACCGAGATGTCCTTGGCGATTACATCTACACCCGCGATATCCAAGCCTATGATGCGGGCCGCTTCGACCGCGCGAGCGGCCACTTCGGGATGCACGATATCGGTAACGTCGCAAGCCGTGCCACCTGTGCTCAAGTTGGCGTTGCGACGGATCAATACAATGTGGCCAGCTGGGGGCACGCTGTCAGCGGTCAGACCTTGTTGAGCCAACACGGCTTCGGCAACCGGATCGAGCGTGATGAAGCTCATCACCGTCGAGTGGCCATCACTGCGGCGTGGGTCTTTATTCACTTCGGCAACTAACTGTCGGACCGTCGACTGGCCATCGCCAGTGACTTGAGCCGGCACGCGCCTGGCCGCCGCGATCAGGCGATCGCCAACGACCAACAAGCGGTAGTCATCACCTTCGAGATACTTTTCGACCACTACCGTCGATTCTTCTTGGCGAGCATTTTCATAGGCGGCCGTTACTTCGGCCTGCGTCAAG
This sequence comes from Rania fehmarnensis, assembly GCF_056494185.1. NCBI lineage: Bacteria > Pseudomonadati > Planctomycetota > Planctomycetia > Pirellulales > Pirellulaceae > Rania > Rania fehmarnensis. Next base: position 162,078 of record NZ_CM151398.1, on the reverse strand, counting down.
AGGTTGGTGGTCACGCCGCGGCCGTGGTTGCCATATTGCGGCTTGACGACGACGGGCAAGCCCAGCTCCTGTGCCGTTTCCCAGGCTTCAGCCGCATCGCTGACTGGGCAACCCTGCGGTACAGGGATGCCAGCGGACGACAGCAGTCGTCGTGTCAGCTCCTTGTCCTGGGCAATCGACTCTGCAATCGCGCTCGTGCGGTCGGTCTCAGCTGTCAGAATACGGCGCTGTTTGGAACCGTAACCCAATTGCACCAGTGAGCCGCTGTTCAGGCGGAAGTAAGGCACACCCCGACGCGTGGCTGCATCCACGATTGAGCGCGTGCTCGGTCCCAGGCAAACGTCGTAGGCCATATCGCGCAGAGTGGTGATCTCAGTCGACAAATCGATCGGGCTGTTTTCAATCGCAGCCACAATCACGCGCACCGCCAGGTTGAGAGCGGCTTTGGCGACTTGTTCGTTAACGTATTCGACGATTACGCGGTAACTGCCAGGCTGGTCCAGTTCTTTGGTGCGTCCGAAACTAACTTGGTTGCCTACCAGCGATTGAATTTCCAGCGTCACGTGTTCGAGCACATGCGCCAAGTTGGTACCACTGTTGAGTCGCTCGACAAACGCGCCGCGTTGGTCGGCTAAACATCGATGTTCGATAAGAGTTGGCATCCACGCCATCAAGCGCCCGCCAAATCCACTTAAGGAAATGGTGGTGGCGCTGCTGAGTCCCGCCAGATCGACCCAGGCCTCCAAGACCGGGAAGTTCGCCCACAAGTTCGGCCCTCGCAGAGCCAATACTTTACGGAGCGAGAGAGGCTGAACATTTTCTTGTTTGGTCATAGTTTTGGTGTCAGGAACTTTCCTGAATTAGGAATAAGCGTTTACGTAACCGTAATTGTTATCGGCTTACATGGGTGTAAACCTTGGGTTGCGACATCTAGGGGATTGTGGCCACAAGTGGCGGGCATGGATCGCTGGCAGACATGGGTCCGACTAGGCGCAGAAGTTCACCGGAGTTTCACATCCAGTGGTGACCGACGTTGCCAAAACGGAAGCAAGCAAGCTTGTGGCAGGAATGCAATCAGGCTGCAGCGAAGCTGAGTTTTTCGAACCACCTCTCCGAATAACTTAACTCACCGCCGCCCATTCATGGGCAAGTCGAGTGGGACGCTTGGTTAGACAAGCAATTGTTCATCCTAGAATGCCGCAACCTCAATCCTGAATTGCGGCCCGTATTTATCCTGATACTTGTACGCTGGCTTGGCAACGATACAGGGACGTTACCTAAGCTTTCAACTTCAATGAACTATTGTCTGCCTGCGCGTGGGTCAAACCTTAAAGTATTCTACCCTCGTCCGTGCTTTACGCTGTTATTCTGGCAGACTCCTCCAGACAGGCCCTATTATCGCCACCTCCTGCCAAAAGGCTAGCCCCAAATTGTCTTCTTTCCGTAGCGGAAGCCGTCAAGGCTTTCGTCACACATGCTCACCATCGGCTTAGCCCCCACCGTTCGAAATGCTTGACGCATTCCGCTACTCCACCGAAATGCTGGACGCATTCCGCTACGATTGCTGTTCGAAATGCTGGACGCATTCCGATACGGTCGCTGTTTGACCCCCGATAGGCGGGCTAACGTCGATTTCGGAGAAATCAACCAACGGTTACAATACAGCCAACTTCGTGCAAACAGCCGTCATCAGTTGGGTATCCGCGACGTATGTCGACCGAAAATCAAGCAATCCAATCGGCTGCTGTACCTCCAGTTGCACTCCAAGCAGGCGAAGCAGTCCAAGCAACTTTTGCACCTAACCTTAACCGTCAGCGGCATTTTGAAGCTTCTTTATTGGTCCTGACCAACCGCCGACTCCTCTATGTTCCGCATGGGGGTTCTACGGAAAGCTGGGCACTGGGCGCGGAATTAACGCTCGAGGTCGGCGTAACCGGTGGGTTGGGCAAGCTCACGCTCAGCCGCCACCAAACGGTCGTCCAGCAGTGGTGGTTCACGGCAGCCTTAAACGCCCAAGTTGACCGCTTTGTGGGTGCATTCCACGGCGCTATTCGCTCCCATGAACAGTCGCTCTCCAGCGCCGAACCCCAGACCTGTCCCTCGTGCGGGTTTGTGCTCAGCAGCGATGACCCGGTCTGCCCCAGTTGCACTCCGGTCGCCGCGCCGCCCGCGACTCACTCGTTGCGACGCTTATTTCCCTTTGCCCGCCGGCGCGGCCTGACGATTTTGTCTGGTCTGTTATTGACTGTGGCCGCCACCGCGGCCGGTTTGGTTCCGCCCTATCTGTCGATCCCACTGCTGGACAAAGTGCTGCTGCCCATGCAGAACGGTGCGAGTGTTTCGCCGCGGCTGGTCGGATGGTACTTGGGTCTTTTGGCTGTCGCCGCCGTGGCCGCGTGGCTGATGGGCTGGGCAAAAACGTTTGTGCTCGCCTTGGCCAGCGAACAGGTCAGCTCCGATCTGCGGGTGGCGACCTACGCTCACTTGCAGCGGTTGTCTTTGGAGTTCTACGGCGGTCGCCGCACAGGTGACCTGATTTCTCGCATCAGCTCCGATACGGATCGACTGTGTAACTTTCTGTCGATGCACCTGGTCGACTTTATTACCGACGTCCTGATGTTTATCTTTACTTCGATCGTGCTGCTCTGGATCGATCCAGTCCTGGCCGCGGTGACCCTATTGCCCTTTCCAGCCATTGCCTGGTTGGTGCATGAAGTTAGGACTCGGTTGCGACATGGCTTTGCCCGCGCGACCAATGCGTGGGGCGATATGGTCAGTGTGTTGACCGACGCGATCCCGGGCGTGAGAGTGGTGAAAGCATTCGCGCAAGAGTCGCGCGAGGTCGATCGCTTTCGGCAAGCTGACAAGCATGTGCTCGATTCCAACGTCAAGGTCAATCGACTGTGGGCCTTCTTTGGTCCCACCGTCACGCTTTTGACCGAGATCAGCGTGCTGATCATCTGGGCGTTCGGTATCTGGCGTGTCGCCTCGGGCAGTATCACCGTGGGTGTGCTGACCGCCTTTCTGGCTTATACCACGCGGTTCTACGTGCGTTTGGATTCGATGAGCCACATGCTGGCCAATACTCAGCGGGCGGCCGCCTCAGCCTACCGCATCTTTGAAATCTTGGACCGCGTGCCTAGCGTCAGCGAACCGGTCAAGCCTCATCATCCCGGTCGCTTGAGTGGTCGCTTGAGCGTGAACGATATCTCGTTCAAGTATGGCAATCGGCAAGTCCTCAAGAGCGTCAGCTTGCACATCAATCCCGGCGAGCTAATTGGCTTGGTCGGGCCGAGCGGTTCGGGCAAGAGTACGCTGGTAAACCTGGTTTGTCGTTTTTATGATCCACTGCACGGTTCGATCACGGCCGATGGCACCGATATTCGCTCGTTTCCGCTCGAAGAGTATCGCCGCAATATCGGCATCGTGCTGCAAGAGCCCTATCTGTTCTATGGCACGATCGCCGAGAATATCGCTTACGGTCGCCCTGAAGCGAGCCGCTCTGAGATTATTGCAGCAGCCAAAGCCGCGCATGCGCATGGTTTTATCCTGCGACTAGCCGAAGGGTATGACTCGATCGTCGGCGAGCGCGGCCAATCGCTCTCCGGCGGCGAACGGCAACGCATCTCGATTGCTCGTGCTCTGCTGACCGACCCGCGCATTTTGATCTTGGACGAAGCAACTTCGGCGGTGGACAACGAGACCGAACGCGAGATTCAGAAAGCCCTCGACAACTTGATTCGCGGTCGCACGACGATTGCCATCGCCCACCGCTTGAGCACGCTGCGCAATGCTGACCGCATCATCGTCCTGGAGGACGGACAAGTCGTTGAGGTGGGCGGCCACGATGAATTGCTTGACCGCGACGGCGTCTATCGTCGACTCTATAACGCTCAGCTCGAAAAACATGAACAGGTCGCCGTCGGCTAAAAACCCTTTGCCGCCATCACACCCGACGCACACTGCCAGGGACGTTTTTATGGACCCCGATGATTTGCAACACATAGAACCCAAACTCGATCCGCAGGGCATGAAGCTCATTCGCGGCACCGATGGTCTCTTGCAAGCCATCGAGACGTCGGGTCAACATTACGCGGGGTTGGCTCCCATCCGCATGTTTCCGCTGACCGATCCGAACCATTGGATCGTGCTGGTCGACCGCCAAGGCCGTGAAGTGACTACCATCGATGACCCAGTCACGCTCGACGCCGGCTCGCGCAAACTGCTCAACGAAGAACTCAACAGCCGCGAATTTGTGCCCCACATCCAACGCATCGTGTGGGTCTCTGGCAACTCCGAGCCGTCGAAGTGGCGCGTCGAAACCGACCGCGGCTTAACCGAGTTTGTACTGAACGATGAGAAAGACATTCGCCGACTGGGGACTCACGGCGTGCTGATCATCGATGCCCACGGCATTCGGTATTTAATCGAAGACGATCGCCGCCTGGACCGCTACGGACGCAGATGGATCGAGTGGTACATCACATAAGTGCACTTTCGCCTTAGGTGATCCTCATCAGATGCACAGCTATACCGCTAATGCGCTTCGAGATAAAAGAGCGAACGCGACGGGCTCCGTGCGGGCCGATATTGCACGAAACTTCGTCGCGTCGCTTTTCTTCAAATTTTCGATTAAGTTTAGAATCAAACTAACGAGCGTACGTCGTTTGATGAAAGTCTCTAAATGCACGGGGCATGCCAAAGCCCTCGGACGCTGGACAAATTCTTGAACCACTGCATCGGCCCAAGGTTTTTACAGGGAAATCTGCGGAGCTGTGCGGGTGACTTTCGGCTAGCCATCCCAGGCGGAGCATTGCACGAAGTTAGCCATGATGGTTGATCGCTCATATTTATGGATGGAGATCAATCATCGTGCACGCCTGCCAGCCAATTTCAGGTTGCTATCGCGGCCAGCGGTTGGCATTGAAAGCAATATCATTTCCCATACCAGCCGCTGGTCTGTCCCCGGTCGTAGAGCAGCTGTCCCCAGCTGCTCAGCACCCTCCAACCCAAGTCACTTCAAAACACGGGGCGGCAAACTTTGTCGTCTGCATTTTCTCTGCGGACTCTGCGAACTGCGTTTTATAAATGGATTTGCTAGGACTAAGTCCACGCCACTGCTGCAAAGGAGATCCGCGGTTTGCAGATGCTGTAATTAGAGGGTGCTCTCTTTAAAACGCAGAGAAGCGGAGGATCGCAGAGAAGACCTTTAAAACTGGCGGCCCGCGGCAAACTATGTCGCCTGCATTTTCTCTGCGGACTCTGCGAACTCTGCGTTTTATAAATGGATCTGCTAAGCAACTAAGTCCACGCCACTGCTGCAAAGGAGATCCGCGGTTTGCAGATGCTGTGATTAGAGGGTGCTGTGATTAGAGGGTGCTGAGCGGCTGGGGACAGCCGCTCTACAAACTCCGCAGTTTAGCTATCGCTGGCTGATTTCGTGCACCATGTCCACCAGGGCGATGACATTGTCGACGTTGGTTTGGGGCAAGATGCCATGGCCGAGGTTGAAGATGTGACCCGAACGATTGCCAGCGGCTTGCAGAACATTCTCCGCCATTTCGCGAATCGTCTCAGGTTCAGCCAACAAGGCCACCGGGTCGAGGTTGCCTTGCACCGCGCGGTCGTGGCCGACGGTCGCCCAGGCTTGGTCCAGCGGCACGCGCCAGTCGATGCCGACCACGGTGCGCGAGTCACCGCGCAGCAGTGGCAACAACGCCGGATTGCCGGTCGCAAAGTTGATCACCGGTACGTCGGGAATAATGCTGTCGATGATCAGGCGCATGTGAGGCAAGACATACTTCTGGTAATCATCAACCGATAGACAACCAGCCCAAGAATCGAACAGTTGCACGCACTGGGCTCCAGCTGCAATCTGGGCGTTCAGATATCGAGCCACGGTGCGCGACAACTTGCGCATCAGCTCCTTCCAAGCACTTGGATGGCGATACATCAAACTCTTGGTGTTGTGATAGTTGCGGCTCGATCCACCTTCGATCATGTAGCTGGCCAGCGTAAACGGCGAACCGGCGAAACCGATGACCGGAATCTCGGGCGAAAGCGCATTGCGAGTCAGCGTCACCGTCTTCATCACAAAGTCTAGCGACTCCATGCTCTCCAGTTCGAGCACGCGTTCGACATCTTTGGCTTCGCGCAAAGGGTTATGAATGACTGGTCCATCGCCCTTGGCGAATTCCAACTGCATGCCCATCGGTTCCAGGATCGGCAGCAGATCAGAGAAGATAATGGCGGCGTCGACCTTCAACTTCTCAACTGCCGTGACCATTACCTCTGCGCACAGCGCCGAGTCTTTGCAGAGCTCGAGAAAGCTGACCTTCTCGCGTACGGCCCGATACTCAGCCATGTAACGCCCCGCTTGTCGCATCAGCCAAATCGGTGTTACCGAAGAGGCTTCGCGGCGGCACGCCCGCATAAAGGGGCCATCGTACCAGGCTGCGCCGCGATCTTGCGGTTGAAAGTTCCCACTGCGGACGGCGACCTGCCGAGCGGCTCGACCACCCAACAGGCTGCGCGCCCGTTCGGCTGTCTCTTGAACCAAGTGACCCATCTTGGGATGCGAGGGTTCCAAATCCACCGGCAAGTCATTCTGCAATAACATTTCGCTGGTGGTCGGACCAATCGAAGCGACGATCATCTGCTTCAGACCTTCGCGCAGTTGTTCTTCGATGCCCATATCGGCAGCGATGCGCAGCATGTTGGCAACTTGATGCGCACTGGTCAGCAATAACACATCGCGTTGGCCAGCTGCGATCGCCCGCACGTTCTCGGCTAGCGGAGCGGTGTCTTCGGGAAAGTCCCAATGATAGACGCGCACGCTAACCACTTCGGCCCCGCGAGCTTCCAGGCCAGCAATCAAACTGGTGTTGGGCTTGCCGTATTCTTGCAAGCCGATCTTCATGTTGGTGACGCCACCGTTTTCGTCCAGCGTCGTCAGTAGTTCGCGCCACGTATTGGGTTCGGGCACCTTGATGGTCGGCGTCAATCCAAACTCGCGCATGGCCGCCGCGGGCTTGGGACCGCGTACTACGGTGGTGATATCGGAGAGCGAATCCAGGAAGCGCTGCTTGTCGAGACTCTTCTCGATAGCGGTGATCAGGTGCTTGAAGCCCACGCCGGTCAAGAAGATAACCATGGTGAACTCGCCGGTCAGTACGCGATGAGCGAATTCGATAGCTGAGCGATTTTCGGTGATGGGCACTTCGCGCATCGACGGTGAAACGAACGCTTGACCACCGAACCGCTCGATCATGCGAGCCATTTCATCGCGTCGGCGACTTTCCAGTGCAGCCACGCGCAGACCTTCCAGTGTAGGGGCAGCATCGGTCATAACAGTATCGGTCGTCTTTCTTGAGCAAGCGGGTTATACTGACTCCAGTTCCGGCAGCGGAATCACCTGCTGTTGTCGCCTTTTCCGCTCGGTCGTGCCAGGGGGCCGACGCAGAATCCGTTTGCCCACCTCTGCTGCATTTGCGTTAACCCACCAAAGAAACCTTCATGAGTCAACCTGCGGAACTGTACGGCCAATTGGCCGAACTTTGCCAAACCTCTGGTCCCAGTGCGGCCCTCGATCGCGTGATCGACCAGCTGGAAGCCGAACATCGTTACCACGAGCTCTTCGAAGCTCTCAAGATGCGATCTCGCCTGAATCTCGGCTTGGTGCCTACGCAAACCATCCGCGATGAACAGCTCGACGAAGAAACCGAACTGAAGATCGAACGAGCTTTGTTGGATGCTTGCCGCCGGGTGGGTGAAGGCTTTATGAAACAAGGGCAAGTGCGCGAGGGCTGGATGTACTTGCGGCCGGTGGGCGACAAGCTTCTGGCGGCCAAGGCCTTAGCTCAAATCGAACCCAACGACGAAAATGTCGATGCACTGCTGGAGATCCTGGTGCACGAGGCCGTCGACGTGGCGGCCGGTTATCAACTGGCCCTCAAGCGCATGGGCACGTGTAACTGCATCACCTTGTTCGAAACCGCCATCGCTGCCCGCCCGCGCCGCGACCAGCAAGCTGCAGCTGCACTGTTGGTAAAACATGTGCATCACGAACTGCTGGAGAACCTGCGCAGCGACATCGCTCGCCGCGAAGGCCAGCCGCCCGAAGGCACCACCTTGGCCGCCATTCTGGCCACCAGGCCTACGCTGCTGCGCGATGGCACCTACCACCTTGATACCACGCACCTGGCCTCGACCGTGCGCTTTGCCAGAGTGCTCGATGACAAAGATTCCCTACAACTAGCCTACGACCTGGCGCAGTATGGTCGACACTTGCATCCTCAATTTCAATACCCGGGCGAAGAACCGTTCATCGATTTATATCCCGCTTCGCTTGCGTTCTTTGGCGCATTGTTGGGCGAACAAGTCGATGGCGGCATCCGTTACTTTACGCAGAAAGCCGAATCGGTCGATCGCAACACGTACGGCAATATTGCAGTCGAAGTCTTAGTCGATCTGCTCTCACGCGTCGGTCGTCACGAAGCAGCCATCGCAGAGTTTGCCAAACGCATCCCACCCGATTCCCGTTTGATGGGCATCGCTCCAAGTATGCTCGAACTGAGCGAACGCTTGGGTAGCTTCGAGACGATGAAGAAACTCTGCGCCCAGCGTGGTGATATCCTCGGCTATACCGCGGCACTTATTCAACCGTAGGTGGCTAGACGAGCACGCTCCATCGTTTAACCCGTAGCCGACAGGCTAGGCTATCGAAGGAGTTGATCTGGCAGTGCGAGCTCACCTTAATCGTTTAACCCGTAGCCGACAGGCTAGGCACTCGAAGGAGTCGATCTGGCAGCGGGAGCTCACTCCCTTAAGCACAAAGATCTCCAGGTAAACGCAGGGATGGTTTAGCGGGTGCTCCTCGCCTGGCGGCTACGGGTTAAACAACCGTGGCTCCATCGTTTAACTTAACCCGTAGCCGAAGGCGAGGCAATCGAAGTAGTCGATATCGCAGTGCGAGCTCACTCCCTTAAGCACAAAGATCTCCAGGTAAACGCAGGGATGGGTTTGCGGGTGCTCCTCGCCTGGCGGCTACGGGTTAAACAACCGTGGCTCCATCGTTTAACCCGTAGCCGACAGGCTAGGCACTCGAAGGAGTCGATCTGGCAGCGGGAGCTCACTCCCTTAAGCACAAAGATCTCCAGGTAAACGCAGGGATGGGTTAGCGGGTGCTCCTCGCCTGGCGGCTACGGGTTAAACAACCGTGGCTCCATCGTTTAACCCGTAGCCGACAGGCTAGGCTATCGAAGGAGTTGATCTGGCAGTGCGAGGTCACTCCCTTAAGCACAAAGATCTCCAGGTAAACGCAGGGATGGGTTAGCGGGTGCTCCTCGCCTGGCGGCTACGGGTTAAACAACCGTGGCTCCATCGTTTAACCCGTAGCCGACAGGCTAGGCTATCGAAGGAGTTGATCTGGCAGTGCGAGGTCACTCCCTTAAGCACAAAGATCTCCAGGTAAACGCAGGGATGGGTTAGCGGGTGCTCCTCGCCTGGCGGCTACGGGTTAAACAACCGTGGCTCCATCGTTTAACCCGTAGCCGACAGGCTAGGCAATCGCAGGAGTTGATCTGGCAGCGGGAGCTCACTCCCTTAAGCACAAAGATCTCCAGGTAAACGCAGCGTTGGGTTAGCGGGTGCTCCTCGCCTGGCGGCTACGGGTTAAACGAGAAACACTTCGGCATCATCTAACAACTCTAGCGGGCAATAGCTGGGATGGCGCGATGCTTTGTACGGATCGTTCTTGCGCGTGTTGTAGCAACAGATCAGTGCCCAGCGCGGATCGGGGCTGGTGTTCTGATCGGAGCGATGCAGCAAGTTGCCGTGGAAGAACAAGCCGTCGCCTGGTTCCATCTCGATGTATTGAATCGGCAAACGCTCGAGCACTGCAACCACGCGCTCAGCATCGGCGCCCGTCTGTCCGCCGACTTTGCCGTGGTCCATGCGGCCCAAATGATGCGAACGTGGAATCACTTGCAAACAACCGTTGGATCGCGTGGCACGATCGACCGCGATAAAGCAGCTGGCCATCGTCGGGTAGAGGCAACCGTAGTTGTACCAGTAGCCATAATCTTGATGCCACTCCCAGGCTCCGCCGACGAAAGGCTCTTTCAACATCATCTTGTGATGATAGTGATAGACTTCATCTCGCAAGAACTTCGACATGTTCTCGGCTACGCGCCGACTGCGCACGATGCGCCCATAGAGATCGCTACCCAACTCGTTGGCTAGCGTCAAGGTCGTGGTTCCACCTTGGGCGTCAGAGCGCGTGGTCGCCCGTTCCTTCAAACTCTCGTCGCTGCGGGCCGTGGCCCTCAGAGCTTCCGCTTCGCGCTCATCAAACAGTTGCGGAATGAGTACATAACCTTCCAGATCAAAGTGTTCGCAATCGGCGATCGAAGCTTGATAGTAGTTAGTAGTCATTTCGTTTAGCCCATAGCGGCCGTTTCAGGCTGCGCCCTGTGGTAGTTCGTAACGCCTATCGATGGTGTATCATACTCCTACCTCGAGTTCCAGTTGTCGAGCGACCGCGCTAGAAAGAAGTTATCATGAAATCACTTGTCATTCTGGCAGTTACCTGCCTGTTTCCAGCTTTCGCTCTGGGAGACGAGCCTGTGAAAAAACAAGTGCTCGAATTGCGGACTTATACACTGAGAGATGAGGTCGCTGTAGCCGCCTTTGACCAGTATGCGGCCGATGCCCTGATTCCGACTCTCAACCGTCTTAAGATCGAACCCGTTGGTGCCTTCAAACTGGCTGCCGAACAACCCGCGCCGGCTCCAGGAGCGGCCAAACCCGATAGCATCCTGCCCTCCCAACCCAAAGTCATGCTGCTCTTGCCCGCGGCCGATAGCCAGACGCTCCTGATCGCCAACCAAACCGTCGCCGCCGACGCCAACTACCAGAAAGCGGCCGCCAGTTACCTGGCGACACCCAGCGATCAACCGCTACTGGACCGAGTGAGCAGTGAACTACTGCACTCGTTCGATAGCTGGCCTGAAGTCAAGGTGCCTCCGCAAAAAGCTGCTGGTAAAGAACGCTTGTTCGAACTGCGCGTTTACGAAAGCCCGACCGAGCATCTGGGGCATTTGAAAGTCGAGATGTTCAACTCGGGCGAAGTGCCGATCTTCTTGGATTGCAAGATCCAGCCCGTGTTCATGGGCCAGGCCGTCGTGGGCAGCCGCATGCCCAATCTGACCTACATGACCGTCTACGATAACTCCACCGAACTGGCAGCCGCTTGGAAGCGTTTTCAGGAGCATGCCGATTGGAAAGTGCTCAAAGAAGTTGCCAAGTACAAAGGCACCGTCAGCAAGATCCACAAGAGCAACTGGGTGCCCGCAGCCTATTCCCAGTTATAGCCAACACTTACACTTATATTTCGTAGCGGAAGCCGTCAAGGCTTTCGTCCCGTAGCGGAAGCCGTCAAGGCTTTCGATGCACTATTACAACGTCAACTTCGACGAAATTTTATTGTCCTTATGAAACTTACTATGCGCAAATCGATTCAAGTACTCTTGGTGACCATGCTGAGTCTAACCTCAACGATGGTGACCTCCGTCCAGGCTCAGGAACCTAAGCTGAGCTCCGGCATCGACATGTCGAACATCAGCCAGGCCAGCGCGGCAGGTCAAGACTTTTACGAGTACATCAATGATGGCTGGTTGAAGAGTACACAAATCCCGGCCGATCGTTCCAACTACGGTGCCTTCTCGATACTCGACGACGATACCTTGGCTGCGGTGCGCAAGATCATCGAAGAGGCAGCCGCTGACAAGCATGCCACGCCCGGCAGCGATCGCCAGAAAGTCGGCACGTTCTTTCGCAACTATACGAACATCCAACAGCGCAACGCGGCGGGCATCAAGCCGATCGCCAAACTACTCGAGACGGTGGCAGCGCTCAAAGACAAACACGAGGTCTTGCCGCTGGCGGCCACTTTGTATCGCCAGGGCGTGGGTACAGTGCTGGGTGTGTATGTCGAGCCCGATGCCCGGCGAAGTGAACAGTATGCGGTCTATGTGGGCCAGTCTGGACTGTCGATGCCCGACCGCGATTACTACCTGAAGTCGGACGATACCAACCAATCCATGCAGTCGGCCCTGAGAGCCTACACACGCGACATGCTGACCGCCGCCGGAGTTGCCGATGCCGAGCAAAAAGCTCAAGCGGTCTATGAACTAGAAGCTCAGCTAGCAGAAATTCAATGGACCAATGTCCAGAACCGTGATCCGGTGGCCACTTACAACAAGAAGAATCATACGGACCTGGCAAGCGATCTGCCTGCGCTGAACTGGCCCAAGTTCGTCAGTGGCATGGGCTTTGACAAAGAATCCTCTGCGATCGTTCAGCAGGTCAGCTTCATCGAAGGCCTGGCCAAGCTGATCGAATCCACTCCGATGGAGACTTGGAAGAATTACTTTACATATCAAGTAATTGATGCGTACGCGCCTATCATGACCGAAGAGCTGGAGAAGCGGCACTTTGAATTTCATGAAAAGACGCTCAGCGGTGTGGCTGAACAAAAACCGATGTGGCGTCGCGGTGTGGAAGCCACCAATCAAGCGCTGGGCGAAGTGGTCGGCAAGCTATATGTAGAACAGTACTTTGCCCCCGAAGCCAAAGCTCGTATGTTGCAGTTGGTCGAGAATCTTAAAGTAGCCGCTGGTCAGCGCATTGATGCACTGGAATGGATGGGCCCCGCCACCAAAGTGCAAGCTCGCCAGAAGCTGGCCAAGTTCACGACGAAGATCGGCTACCCCGACAAGTGGAAAGACTACAGCCAGCTGAAGATCGAAGAAGGTTCCATCGTCGCCAACATGATGAATTCGGCCGCCTTCGAAGTCGCTCGGCAGTTTGCCAAGTTGGGAGAGCCGATCGATCGTACCGAATGGTTGATGACGCCGCAAACGATCAACGCCTATTACAACCCGCTGATGAACGAGATCGTATTTCCCGCAGCCATTTTGCAACCACCGTTTTTCAATATGGCCGCGGATGATGCAGCCAACTATGGCGGTATCGGGGCCGTGATCGGTCACGAACTTAGCCATGGTTTCGATGATCAAGGCAGTCAGTATGATGGGGATGGCAACTTGCGCAAGTGGTGGTCCATCGAGGATCGCGACGAGTTCGAACGTCGAGCCAAGGAACTGATCGCCCAGTACAACACGTATCGACCTTTCGAAGACATGAGTGTCAACGGCGAGCTGACGCTGGGTGAAAACATTGGCGATCTGGGCGGATTAAACTTTGCATATACGGCTTACAAGAATTCGCTTGGCGGCCAGCCCGCTCCTGTGATCGATGGACTCACTGGCGATCAACGCTTCTTCTGCGGCTGGGCTCAGGTCTGGCGTCGACTGTATCGCGAGCCTGAGCTGCGGAAACGTTTGTTGGCTGATCCTCACTCGCCCAGTCGGTATCGAGTCAACGGCATCGTCTCGAACATGGACGCCTTCTATTCGGCCTTTAACATCAAGCCCGAAGATCCTATGTACATTGCACCTGAAAAGCGCGTGCGCATTTGGTAGTGCTTCGCGATTCTAGGTAGCCACCGCTGCCAAGCGGTGGATTTCGTCGCCATGAAAGTCCACCGTCTGTCGACGGAGGCTACCCAGTGAAAAGTGACGCTGTCCAACTGAGCACCGGTTGCTCTATAGTTTGCAGTCGAACAGATCAGCAAACTCGGGTTCCATTGTCAGCAATTCGCTGGTGCGTTCAGCCAGAGCGCTAATCGTCAGCAGCGGATTGCAGGCGATCGACGTGGGCAACATGGCACCGTCGCACACATACAGGCCCGGATGCACGCGTGGCGCGGCGGTGACTGGATCGATGTCACCTCCGCAGGCGGCATCAAAGACCTGGCCCTTGTGATTGACGACTCCGGTGTAGGCTGAATCGCCCATCCCACAACCGCCTAGCGGATGGACCGAGATCATCTTGTCGCCGAAGATCTTCAAGAACTTGTAGTCGCCGCCATGGGCATCGGCCAGTCGGCGAAACTCTTGACGAATCAATTGTCGATAACTGCTGTCGGTCAGACCGGGCCAATCCAGCCTGGCTTGATCTTTCTCCAGGCTGATGCGACCTTCGGCGCCGTCGTGCCCCATGCCCAGTAGAACTTGCGTGTTCGATAGGTCGAGGTCTTGCATAAGGACCGACATCGCATTGACGTAGGCGCGAGTGGCAGCGCCCTCTTGGATTAGCACGCGGTACCGCAGATCGGATCGCGTGGGATAGGTGACGTTGGTTTGGATCGTCGGACCGACGGGCGCGTTTCCGTCTGGATAAGCACCGAAGCCTTGGATGCCGGTACGTACTTGTGTGCGTTGGATGAAACCGAGGGCATCTCCGTTGCCGGTCCAGCGCGAACCAATCGTATTGGACACGGCCAGGCTACCGGCTGAACGCATCAGGATTTCGGTTGAGCCCAGGCTACCGGCGGCCAGCACTACGACGCGGGCGGTGATCTCGAGCGGCAGGCCTGGCTGGGCTTGGTCTGCGTTGCCTGGGTAATGGACTGCTTGGAGTTTGTAAAAGCCCGGACACTTGTCGATATGATGAATTTCGGTTTGCGTATAGATCTCTGCGCCGGCCGCGCGAGCCATCGGCAAGTAGTTCATGGCCAGCGTATTCTTGGCTCCCACGTTGCAACCATTCAGACAATCGCCGCAGTCGATGCAACCGCGCTGGGTCAGCCCCTGACGGTTGATGACCGGCAAACCGCCACATCCGGCCGAACGAGTTAGCGTCAGCGCAGCCGCTTCGAAGTGGGCGCCGCAGTCACGCAGACGTTCGACAGCCAGTCGTTGCGAGCGCATCTTGTCGGACCAATCGTGCGGCTCGCGGGCGGTGCCCAGTTCCCATTCGGCTCGATCATAGTAGGGGTCGAGAAACATCCGATCTCGCAGCGGTGCTGGCCAGACTGGTTGGTGAAAAACTTCTAAGTCCGGGCGAATTGCGACGCTAGCATTGATCAGCGATGAACCGCCCAGGCCGGTCCCGCTGAGCACGCTGATTTCTTTGAACTGGCGGACGTTAAAGAGTCCGAGCGGATTGCGAATTTCGCTGGTCTTAATGAACAAGCGATTCCGCGACGCATCGATCATGTCATTGACTCGATCCGGAAAGGTGCCTGGCACCCATTCTTGTCCGCGCTCGATGATAGCTAGTCTTCCGCCGGGCCGCATACGCCTGGCCAGTCGCGCCGCCATGACCGCAGCCCCGTATCCCGAACCCACCACCACCACATCAAACTGCCAGGGGACAGACCTCGCCGCGGGCATCATCAAGCTCGCAATGGGACATGCCAATCGTCCCCCGAACCTAGCCATGTTGCTAGCATAATCCGCCATGGCAGCCTGCTTGAGCCAGGTGAGGCTGGTGGTGCGTCGTTCCATGCGTGCCGAGATCGTCGCCAGGGGCCCATTGGCCTGCGCGTTAGGCGCCTGTCCCACAACTGGTAATGCTAGCGTTGCAGCCGCGATAGAAGAGATCGCCTGCCGCCTGGTGATGGCTGGGGTGGACGATGGCTGAGTAGACGACTCGTTGGAAGTCTTCGGCTGTGACTTCATCGGCAGAGTCTCACAGTTGGGCGGGCGGGCATAATCGACGCTTCTTCCAGCAGTCATATCGTCACGCGTCTTACCAGCCAGTTGCCGAAATTAACCAACGACGCGCAAGTTATCCGCTTCGCCCAATCTCGCAGCTCGATTGAGCACAATCACGCTAGCAAAACAACCCGGGGTCTGTCCCCCGGACCGTACCCCGGGACCGTAGGACCGTAGAGCGGCTGTCCCCAGCCGCTCAGCACCCTCTGAGCATGCATCTTCAAACCTGGTTTCCCCGGGGGGACAGAGCACGTGCGCATCCGTAAGAGCCTTTCCACTATCGTGCTAGCAAATCAACCGGTGGTCCGTCCCCGGTCGATCCCGGGGACAGACCCCAGGCTCTAGAGCGGCTGTCCCCAGCCGCTCAGCACCCTCTGAGCATGCATCTTCAAACCTGGTTCCCGCGGGGGACAGAGCACGTGCGCATCCGTGCGGAGCAACGAAGTCCGGTGGCGCGGTGTATGTCCCCGGGCGCGAGTCTGGGGACAGACGTTCTACGCTTGGCTGCGGGCGACGTTGGGGGCTTGGAAAAGAGTCTTGTGGATCTTTTGCAGCTTGTCCCAATCCCGCTTGTCGAGGTCACCCTCGGGGATGCGCCAGGCTGAGCTATCGACGAAGAGCGTCGCCGGACAGGGCAACTTCAGCAGCTTGGCCAGATGCCAGACCAAATGACTTTGGCTACCGCTTAACTGATGGGCTCGGCTTAACTCACGAAACAAGCTGCGCGCTAAACTCTCCGGCGTTGGCTTTTGACCTCGAATCAAAAAGTAGGCCACCAAGCCCAGGCCGGCTGCCAAACCAATTGCTAGCATGAGAACAACTGTTCCCATCGATATCGAGCTACGCTTGGCCGAAGCCGCCAACAGCAGACCGAGCCATGGCAGCTTCACATGTACCAACGTGATCATGATCATTAACACGAGGCAGCCTCGCTTCCAGAATGAGGTTGTGCGATGGGTAGAACCAGCGGCGAGGCAGTCGCTTTGCGTCGACGGTCCAAGCGACGCTTGGCCCGCAATGCCGCATCCTGCACATCCGTGGTCGGATCGTTTAGCAGATCCGGCAACATGCCAACTAGCTCCGGCGCTCCAAGAGCAGCCAATAAGTCGATCGCCGGCACGCGAACCTCAACTCGACCATCGTCCACTAGCGGCAGTAAGCGATCCTTGATCTGGCCCGACAAGTCCATCAAACGAATGACTTGCAGTGCCATAATGCGTCGCTTGGGTGCGGGACTCTCCAGAGCCTTCAAGACCTGGGGTACCACATCGGGTTCCATGCGCTTGACGATTTGCGCCATCACGCGGCACATGGGTGCCGGCCACTGCCGAATGATGTCCAAGAAACGCTGCAAGGTGAAATCGGCAAAGAAGTCTTGAGCGGCCGCCTTCAGCACCGTCGATGGACTATCCAGCCAACCGAAGATCGTCTGCAGTTGGGCACCGACACAATGCTTGTCATCCGGGTTGGCTGCCGCGTATTGCATGTACTGAACCAGGCTATCGATGTCGCGGCGTCGGCAGGTGCGAACAATCTCTGCACCCAGGCGACGACCTTCGGCTGTCCCCAGCTTGGACATCGCCACTGCGCCCGTCAGTACCGGTTCGACCGTCGTACTACTGGCGGCCATCATCAACCACAAGCGACGCTGAACTTCAGGCGTCACGCCGGCTGGCTGCACCGACAGGCCGCCCAGAGAAGCCAATTGCGGCAGCTCGCGCAGGCGACGCACGGCCGCAGTCAACAAGTTATCGTTCAGAATGTTAGCGATGTTGATCGCCAGCTCTGGATCCTCGCGATCACACAAGATGCTCAGCACTGACTTGGGCGTTGAAGAGCGCCACAAGTAACCGCCCAGCAATTGCATCACCATCGGGCGTCGGCTTTCCCAAAATCGCGACTGCACGGCTCGGAACGCCGGATGAACTGGGTCGTTGATGATCGCCCGCTGCGCGGAATCTTCCCATGTCACCAGGCTCAACCAAGCATCGACCAATTCGTTGTTCTGATGCATGGGATATTCATGAATGGCCCGCGAGAGCGCATCGAGCATCGGTGAACGCACGCTCGGCACATCGCTACCACTACGCGCCTTCTGGCCCCAACGCTCGCACATGGCCATCAACGTGTGCATGGCTGTTTCGTTCAGCGCGCTAGTCTTTTCTAACGCGAGCATGATCAGGTCTGGCATGGCGGACGTCATGTCCAGTTCGCCAATTGCGGCCAAGGCAGCCTGCTGATGAGTCGGTGAACCGCTTTTCAACAGTTTGCGGCTGGCGGGTATGAGTTCGAATGTGTTCTTGCCTAACCCGCTACGCGTGTGCGCATCGAGCTTGGCCCAACGCGACACTATGGCTTCATGGGCAGCCGGTTCCGGACGTGCAAGCAACAACTTGACGCACTTGGCCCTCAACTCATCCGTGTTGGAGTCCAAACCAACGGCCAACGCACTGGCCGCCAGTGGATTGCGGGTCTGAGCCAGCACGTCAAAGGTCTGCTGACGTGGAAAAAGTGAAGTGATGGGCATCGGCCTTGGTCCCCCGATTGAGTTGGATGCTGCCGAAACGTAGCTCAAGCCTTACGGCCATCCCAGTCAAAGATCAGCAATTGATCCAAGATCGATACAGTCACCAAGTGTCACAGGCGTTACAGGCTGGATTATCGGAGGAGCAATTTGCAAGTAGAATAAAGGGATTGTCACAGTTGCCAGAGATTACCGTCTGAAGCTTAAATCCGAAATTTGAAATCATGCCTCAAACCGCTGAACAGATTTTGCAACAGGAGTTCCTGCTGGCTCGCGCCAAGATCCTGGAGCTGGCAGCCACGCTCGACCGCATCGAACGGGCCGGCGGCCACATGCAAGAGCATCCTCAAATGCAATTGCTCCAGCAAGGATTCGCCATCTTGAACAATCAAGCCACGCAGCCCACCGCCCGCGCCGAACAAATTCAGTTGTTGTTCAGCCGAGAGTATTCCGCCCAGTGGCGCCAGAGCTTTGGTGTATAGTCTGACTCAAACCAAGCGCCTCCAATTGGGAATTAGGGCACAAACAGGAATCGAGGATACTGAGATGTACTTTGTCGATCCGCATATCCATATGGTCTCGCGCACGACCGATGACTACGAAACGCTGGCCAAGATGGGTTGCGTCGCGCTGAGTGAGCCCGCCTTTTGGGCCGGCTTTGATCGCGGCAGCGTCGAGAGCTTTCGCGATTACTTTCGTCAGCTAACCGATTTCGAACCGCGCCGTGCCGCTCAGTACGGCATCCAACATTTCACATGGTTATGCATCAACGCCAAAGAAGCTGAAAACGTTTCGTTGTCGCGCGAAGTCATCGCCATGATCCCCGAGTTCCTGGACAAACCCAACGTGCTGGGCATCGGCGAAATCGGGCTCAACAAAAACACTCGCAACGAAGCCACCATCTTTCTCGAGCATGTCGATCTGGCCGTGCGCCATAATCAGCAGATCCTGATTCACACGCCTCACCTGGAAGACAAATACCAAGGCACGCGCATGATCCTGGATATGTTGCTGGGCGACTCGCGCGTCGATCCCAGTCGCGTGCTGGTAGACCATGTCGAAGAACATACCGTCAAGCATGTCTTGGACAAAGGCTTTTGGGCCGGGATGACTCTGTATCCGATCACCAAATGCACTCCCCAACGCGCGGCCGATATGATCGAAAAGTATGGTTCCGATCGCCTCATGGCCAACTCAGCCGGCGATTGGGGCCCCAGCAAGCCGACCGCTGTTCCCGACTTGATTCTGGAACTGCGCCGCCGCGGTCATAGCGAAAAGTTCATTCGCCAAGTCGTGTACGAAAACCCAGTCCGGTTTTTCTCGCAGAGCAAACAGTTCAATTTCAAACCACGCGACTGAATCGACATCGCCGCCCACGCTTGATAATGGCAAATGCGACAGAATTACCAGCAACAAATCGGTTGGTGCGGTAACGGAAGTCGCACGCTCGAACACCCATTTCATTTCTTGGAGCCCGAATATGTTCTCTGGCATTTCACGTAGTCTGTATGCGCTGGGCTGTCTGGCCTGTGCGGCTGGCGTTCCCGCTTTAGCCCAAGAAGATGTAACTATTGGGGCTGTCGAGGTCGTCAGTGTAGCTGGCGGCGCAGGCGGTGAGGGCGGCGCGGCTGTCTTCAGCAGCGGTAGCGGAGGCGTCGGCTTCAGCAATTTCGGGGGTATCGGCGGCGTCGATCCCAACAACAAATCAGCCCTCTTCGGTCTGCTAGAAAACAGTTCCATTCAACGCGAACTGAAGTTGACTCCCGAGCAACAGGAAGGCGCCAAACGTATTGCCGGTGAGTCCAACAAACGCATGAGCGACATGGTGCGTGAATCACTCAAAGCGGGCCGGTCACTCAAGGACGCTGGCTTGATGGAGCTGATCGCCGAGAATCGCAAACAATCAGAGGCGGCCCTCGAAGAAATTCTCTTGCCCGAGCAACTCAAACGCATCCGCCAATTGGCCTATCAGGTCGAGATCGCCAAAATTGGCATGGCCGAATCGCTGACCGATGGCCGCTTGGGCAAAGATATCGGAGTCGTCGACAATCAAAAGCAACACCTGGCGGAAAAAGCTGCTCTGGTCGAAGCCGAAACCCGTGCGGCCATCGCCAAGATCCGCGCTGCCGCTCAAGCCAAACTGTTTGCGGAACTTTCAACCGAACAGCGTCGGGCCGCCGAGGAACTGCTGGGCGAATACTTTTTGTTCGAGGAGCCTAGCATTGAGCAGCGAATTCGTCAAAATCTGAAGGCACGTCAAGCTCCTCCTCCCAAGAAGCCCTGAACTCAGTGCAGGCCTCGATGCGATTTCACAATAAAGTTGTCTTAGTGACCGGTGGTGCAGCCGGCATCGGTCGCGGATGTGTCGAAGTCTTTCATGCCGAAGGTGCCTGCGTCGCCATCATCGATCGCGACGCCGGAGCAGCCGAAAAATTGGCCGGGCAGCTCAATCAGCTACGACCAAATAGCGCCATCGCCTTTGCCTGCGATGTCGCTCAAGCCGCCAGCTTGCAGAAGGTGATCGAGGACACGGTCAATCACTTCGGACAATTGCATTGCTTGATCAATAACGCCGGTATTCATCCCCCCGACACGCCGCTGGATCAAATGCCACTAGCGGACGCTCAACACGTGTTTGCGGTCAACTTTTTCAGCACCTATGTGGCCAGCCAAGCCGCCCTGCCCCATCTGCGCAAGACCCGCGGCTCAATCATCAACATGAGCAGCATGACGGCCGTGCTGGGGCAAAAGAACTCGGCCGCGTATGCAGCCAGCAAAGGTGCCCAGCTCAGTTTCACTAAAGCCCTGGCGCTGGAAGTCGCAGCCGCAGGCATTCGCGTCAACGCAGTTTTGCCTAGCAATGTCGACACGCCGCTGATGCGAGCTTGGGCCAACACGCTGGCCGAT
Organism: Rania fehmarnensis; assembly: GCF_056494185.1. Taxonomy (NCBI): domain Bacteria; kingdom Pseudomonadati; phylum Planctomycetota; class Planctomycetia; order Pirellulales; family Pirellulaceae; genus Rania; species Rania fehmarnensis. The sequence continues at coordinate 141,024 of NZ_CM151398.1, read as the reverse complement.
CCACAAAGTGCCCTCGAGCGTATCGAGCAATTGCAACCGCTCGGCCGCATGGCTCAGCCCGCGGAGATCGGCCGCGTTTGCCTGTTCCTGGCCAGCGACGATGCCAGCTTCGTCACCGGCCAAGGCATCGAAGCCGACGGCGGCGCCGCCCTGGATTACTAAATGTAGTTCGCCACAAAGTCTCCTTTCGCTCCGCGAAAGGCGAGCTTACTTTGAATAGCAACTATTTAGTTGATATATAAATTAATTCGTGGTTTGTGCTTGAGGATTAGCATTCCTTTCGCGGAGCGAAAGGAGACACTAGAACAATTCATCGACGATTGGTACGCCACGCTCCTCGAGCCATTGGCGGTCAGCGTCGGCTTCGGCTGTACGGCCGAGGGCTTCCAAAATGCTTAGTCGATGGTAGCGCAGCACGGCCAGGTTAAAGCTAACCCCTAAACGGCGAGTGGCTTCGCGAATGGCAACGTTCACGTTGTCGTATTTGTCGGCTTTCTCGAGTTCTTCTTCGCTCAAGGGCTCCGGCAACTTCGTCCCACGCAGCTCATGATCCTTCTCGGTATAGCTGACCGCCTTTTGCATATAGCCGAGCGCTTCCAGGTCGCGGCCCAGGCCGTGCAGAATCCAGGCTTTGGTGTCCAAATACCCGCCCAGCTCGCCGGGACGCTCGACCTGGTCGGTGCGCAGAACGTCGTCCAGGTCGGCGCCATTGATCGTGCGCGAGATCGCTTCCTCTATATCTTTCAGGGCTTCATCCAGTTCCAATCCGGCCAGCGATCGATAGTAGGCCAACTGATTTAAACCGATCGCGGTGCTGGGACGCTGATGGAGAAAGGCAATCTTCAACGCCCGCACGGCCCGTTGATAATCATGATCCTCGGCCAACACCTGCGAGGCCTCAGCCGCTTTAGGTGCCCAGCGGGAATCGCTCATCACGGCTTTCTCTATCAAGTCCAGCAGTTGGTCGGCGTTCTGTAATTCAGCCGGCACCTGGGCGATCCAGTAATCGGCATCCTCTTTGATGCCCTCATCCCATGCGACCGCTTTCTGCAGATAGTGTTCAGCCAAGACCGAGTTCTTTATGCGGAACGCATTCTGTGCCGCCGCCAAATACCACCGCGCAATCTCGCGCGGCACCAGTACCGGCCCTAAAACCAACCCCAGCGCAGCCAGCACGACAAGCACCGTCGACCATTTGGATTTTCTCGGCATGGATGATTTACTGTTTGGCTTGGGGATGCGTCAGTTTGAGAACGTTCGCTGGAGCTGGCTGTGCGATTCGAAAGCTTTGACAACTTCCGCTACGACCATTTTACACCTGGGAACCAATTCGAGCGACCGCAGCCGTTCCTTGTTATCATGATGCAGACGAGCGGCCCTTGACGGACGGGTACGAAGCGAACAACTTTGCCATGGCAATCGATGCTGGGAGACTAAACGATGGTGCAAACTGCGCGTTGGAAAACTGGAGCCTGGCTGGCTGCCGTGATCGCTCTGGCTGGATGTGAACCGCCACCACCTCCACCAGTTACGCAGCCGGCGGCTCCACCGGCTGCCCCCGCCCCGCCGCCCGCTCCAATCAAAGCCGAAGCAGGTGTTGGCAAGCAAGGACAGAGCCTCAAAAATTCTTCAAGCGTCGATCGGATGATCGTCCAGCCGGCCATCTCGCTGTTCGCTGTCCGACAACGGGTGGTCTTTGAAATTCAGATTCCGCAAGCCATGAATCTCTATCAAGCTGAAAAAGGCAACTTCCCCAAAACGCATGAAGAGTTCATGACCCGCATCGTCAAAGCCAACAACATCAATCTGCCCGAATTGCCCGAGGGCCAAGTCTATAAATATCATCCCGACACCAACGACCTGTGGGTCCATCCAGCCGGAGAAAAGTAGCCCTATAGCCCAAGTAGCCCTCCCAGGTTGATCTTGCTGCCGCCGGCAAACTTTGCGATGGTGGCGACATGTCATTCTCTGTGGAAACCGATATCTACAGCGGGCCGTTGGAACTGCTGCTGCACCTGGTCCGGCGCGAAGAGCTGCCGCTGGCCCAGATATCGCTCAACAAACTCACTCAGCAGTATTTCGATTACCTCGAAGTCCTGGTCGAACTCGACTTGGACGACGTGGCTGAGTTTCTAGAGATTGCTAGCATTCTGATCGAGATGAAGGCCAAAGAGGCCGTGCCCACCTCGGAAACAGCCCAGGCGGAAGAAGAACAATCGATTGAAGATCCGACCGATCAACTGGTGCAGCGCCTGGTCGACTACAAACGCATTCGCGACGCAGCCAGTTTGCTGGACGAAAACTCCAGACGTTGGCAATTGCGTTATGCTCGCATGTCCGACGATTTACCGCCGCGGAAACTCGATCCCGGGACGCAGCCAATCGAATCGATCGAAGTCTGGGACTTGGTCAGCGCTTTTGGAAGAATCCTGCGCGAACGCGAAGCCCCACCGCAGGCCAATGTCATTCAAGATGATACGCCCATCCATGTATACATGCAGCGTATCCATCAGCGTGTGCTCAGCGAGCCGCGCGTTGAACTGGGTAGCCTGTTCGAAGCCGGCATGCACAAGAGCTCGCTAGTCGCTATGTTCCTGGCAACTCTGGAATTAGCCCGACATTACGGTCTGAGTACCGAACAAAAAGACGCTGGCCAACCTCTCTATCTGCTGGCAGGCCCCGAGTTCAAACGCCAATTGGACGTGCATCAGATCGACAATCTGTCATTCGAACGCGTCATGAACTCGAACATGCCAGTGACTCCACGCTAATGTGGCATAGGCTTCCAGCCTGTGTAGCTTGTGGCATAGGCTTCCAGCCTGTGTCTTTCCCTAGCTGGCCCCCTCCAAGGTTGGAGTAATACCCTGAGAAGTACACAGGCTAGAAGCCTATGCCACACAGGTTAGAAGCCTATGCCACAACGGCTGGAGCCTGTGCCACACTACCGCCCGCGGCCAGATTGTGAATAATCGTAGCCCATGCTTGATAACGCTCCCATTTTGTCGCACCGCCATGGTGCTTTGACCATCGAAGGCTACTCGCGCGCCGCTGTGCAGAGCTATTGGCGCATTCCTGAACTGCGGATGGCTTTCGATGCGGGAGCGCATCCGTGGGATTTCATGAGCATTCCTTCGCTGGCGATCAGCCATGTGCACTTGGACCACGTAGCGGCTTTGGCTGTGCACATCGCCCGCCGACGAATGATGAAGATGGAACCGCCCACCATTTACGTCCCCGAAGAGGCAGTCAAGTCCATCGAGATGCTGCTGAAGGTTTTCAGTCGTTTGGACCGCGGGCGCTTGCCGTGCCAATTGGTCGGCGTGGTGGCTGGACAAGAGCTGGAACTGTCGCGCGAACTAGTAATGACCGTACACCGGACCGTGCATACGATCCCCAGCGTGGGTTACATCGTTTGGGAGCGGCGTAAGAAGCTCAAGCCCGAGTATCTATCGCTTGCCGGACCCCAAATTCGCGATCTGAAAAATTCGGGTGTCGAGATCACCACGGAAATGCGTTTACCGCTGGTGGCCTACACCGGCGACACGTCGCCTGCCGGACTGGATAACAATCTGGACTTCTATCGGGCTCAAGTACTGATCACCGAGATGAGTTTTGTGGCGCCAGGTCATCGCAAGGAGAAGATCCACAAGTACGGCCACATGCACTTGGACGACTTCGTGGCCCGGGCTGATCGATTCGAAAATGAACTGATCATCGCGGGCCATTTCAGCGTGCGTTACAACACCCGGCAGATTGAACGCTGGGTGAAGAAACGCTTGCCCGAAATGCTAGGTGGCCGACTGAAGTTGTGGTTGTAGATTGTAGGTTTCAAACTTCAAAGTTCTCAAATTCCTGCTTCGGTAGGCGTCAAGCGACTGGCGACTGACTTGACCGTGGCGATGCGATTGATGGCGTTCAGCATGGCCAGAATGGTTGACTCGACCGTATCGGTCGAAACGCCGACACCTTTGATGATTTGGCCTTCGTATTCCACTTCGACTTGCACTTCGCCTTGAGCATCGCGACCGAGGGTGGCACTGCGTACGCGGTAATCGCGACAGACCACTTTCAGTCCGGTGATGCGTTCTACGGCCCAGAAGGCAGCATCGATCGGGCCATCACCTTGCTCGACCATTTGCGAATACTCTTGACCATTGTGGGCCAGAGTCAAAGAGACGCGCGGCGAGCGACCGGTGCCGCTGGAGACTTCAAACTTGACCAGCGTCCAGCTCTGTTCCACTTCGCCCGAGATAACATTTTGGATCAAGGCTACGATATCGCCGTCGTAGACATCTTTCTTCTTGTCGGCCAAATCTTTAAAACGTTCGAAGACCGTCTGCAACTGTTCAGCGCTGATCGTAAAGCCCAGGGCTCGCGCGCGATCGGCCAAGGCAGCTCGACCACTGTGCTTGCCCAGCACCAGGTCGGTCTTCGACAATCCGACATCTTCGGGCCGCATAATTTCGTAAGTGCTTCGTTCTTTCAGCATGCCATCTTGATGGATGCCCGATTCGTGCGCGAAGGCGTTACGTCCAACGATCGCTTTGTTGCGTTGTACTTCCAGGCCGGTAATCTTGCTGAGCAAACGGCTGGTGGGTACCAGGCGTTGGGTATTGACGCCGGTGGTGCATTTGAACATTTCATAGCGCGTGCGCAGCGCCATGACCACTTCTTCCAATGCACAATTGCCGGCTCGTTCACCGATGCCGTTGATCGTGCATTCGATTTGACCACAACCGGCAGCCACGGCGGCTAGCGAGTTGGCCACGGCCAGTCCCAAGTCATCGTGACAGTGGGTGCTCAACACGGCTTTGTGCATATTGGGTACGCGCTCGATCAAGAGGCGGATGCGAGCGAACATTTCATCGGGCGTGGTGTAGCCGACTGTGTCTGGAATGTTGATTGTCGTCGCTCCGGCATCGATGGCTGCTTCGACCACGCGGCACAGGAAATCGTGTTCGGTGCGGGCGGCATCTTCGGGCGAGAACTCGACATCGTCGCAAAACTGCGCCGCCAGTTTGACGCCTTCGATCGCGCGGGCGACGATCTCGTCTTCATTCATGCGGAGCTTGAACTGGCGATGAATGGCGCTGGTGGCCAGGAAGACGTGAATGCGTGGTTGGGGTGCACCTTTGATTGCCTGGTAAGCGCGTTCGATGTCGGCGTTATTGCAGCGAGCCAGGGCGCAGACGGTTACGCCGCGAACGGAGTTCGCGATCGCTTCGACCGCTTCGAAGTCGCCGGGCGAGGCGATGGGAAAGCCGGCTTCGATAATATCGACTCCCAGTTCGGTAAGCGCATGAGCCACTTCGAGTTTTTCGGCCAGGTTCATACTGGCGCCCGGCGATTGCTCGCCGTCGCGCAAGGTCGTGTCGAAGATTCGAATGCGACGCTCCGCAGGAGTGGCTGTCATGATCTCTCTTTCTTGTAGAGCGACTGTTCCCAGTCGCTCGGCTTAGAACACCAAAACTTTGAAACTCGAAAAACTGAACACGAAAACAAAAAAACCCCGACGCTTGTGGGCAAGCGCCGGGGTTTGGATTCTGTGAGCTGATGGTCTGATTGCTGCAGACGCTTCCCCGGTTCGCTTACCCGCCTGGTGCGAGTGCGAGAGCAAGTAGGATGCTAAGGGAAATTTGCAGTGCAATCATGGATTAATTTATTGGTCGGCCAAAGGTAATAACTGTAGAACACAATAATGTCGCACTCGCGTTCTTGTCAAGTGGACACGCACCTGTTTGCAGAAAGCGTCTGTTTCGCGTAAGTTAGACCGATCCGCCGGCATCCGGCTGGCCACCACAAACTAAGCCGACCGCGTTAGCGGCGGTTCCGAAAGACACAGGCTGGAAGCCTATGCCACAATGCAGGCTGGAAGCCCAAACCAACTCCCAGGCAGGTGCCCAAATGGCTCGCGTCGTAATCCCAGACGAAAATCGATCGATCACTGACGTCACCGAAATCCGCAACTTTTTGGCTCCCTATGGTATCTGGTATGAAAACTGGCCGGTTGCCGAGCGTTTGCCAGCCGACGCCACCAACGAACAGATCTTGGCCGAGTTTGCTCCCGAGGTCGAATCGCTGAAGGCTCGTGGCGGCTTTGTCACTGCTGATGTGATCAACGTCAAACCCGACACGCCGAACCTGGATGCCATGCTGGCCAAGTTCGATAAAGAGCACACGCACGCCGAAGACGAAGTTCGGTTTACCGTCGCTGGTGGTGGCGTGTTCCACATTCATCCCGATAACGGACCAGTGTTCGCAGTGGAAGTTTCCTCAGGCGACTTGATCAACGTGCCCTGCGGTACCAGGCACTGGTTCAACCTGTGTGCTGAACGCACCATTCGTTGTATTCGCTTGTTCGAAGACGCCGCGGGTTGGACTCCTGAATACGTGGCTGATGGAGTTCACAGCCGCTACGAAGCGTTGTGCTTTGGACCTAAATACGTCCAGGCCGAAAACCAAGTGGCTTCGGTTATCAAGATCTGAGAATAGAAATTTCAGATCCCATCATGCTACAACTCGACTCCCAGATTCGCGGTGTTTTGCTGGACATCGAAGGCACGACGTCCAGCATTTCTTTTGTCCACGATGTGATGTTTCCGTTTGTCCGCGCGCACCTGTCCAACTACTTGCGGTCCCATTGGCATTCGGCCGACATGGACCGCGTGCGCGAACTGATCGCCCAAGATGATGGCCAGCCGAGCTGGGATCAGTGGCTGGACCGCCGCGGGGTGGAGCCGGAATCGGCTTTGGAGGCCTGCCAGCAGCGAATCATCGAACTGATGGATGCTGATGCCAAGATCACGGGGCTGAAGGCTCTGCAGGGCATCATTTGGGAAAGCGGATTTCGCTCTGGCGAGTTGAAGGCTCACGTCTATCCGGACGTCTTGCCTGCGATCAAGGCCTGGCGTGCAGCAGGCATCGACGTACGCATCTATTCATCGGGTTCGATCGCTACGCAGAAACTTTTCTTTGGTCACCTCGATGGCCACGGTGATTGCCTGCATCTATTCAGCGGTCATTACGATACGACCAGTGGCGTCAAACGCGAGGCGACCAGTTACGCCCGCATCGCGTCCGACTGGGGCCTGGCCCCTCACGAGATTCTCTTTATCAGCGATCTGGAACCCGAGTTAGCTGCTGCCCAAGCCGCTGGCCTGGCCGTGCTAGCCAGCGTGCGCCCCGGCAATTCTCCACTCACCCAGAGCTGGCCACAAACGACCAGTTTCCAGTAGCGTCGTAGAGTGCCCACGGTGTTTTGCTGGCATGCTCGCCGGCACCAGTGCACGTGCTCTCGTGCTCTGTCCCCGGGCGCGACGGGGACAGACGTCCGGTCGGAAGTGGCTGGGTTAGCGGGTGCTAAGCGGCTGGGGACAGCCGCTCTACGATCGGGGACAGACCCGCGGTGTTTTGCTCGCAGTGCTCGCCGCTCTAGTGCGCGTGCTCTGTCCCCGGGCGCGACGGGGGACAGACGTTGAGTCGGAAGTGGCTGGGTTAGCGGGTGCGGAGCGGCTGGGGACAGCCGCTCTACGATCGGGGACAGACCCCGCGCGGTTTTGCTCGCATTGCTCGCCGCTCCAGTGCACGTGCTCTGTCCCCGCGCGCGACGGGGGACAGACGTTGAGTCGGAAGTGGCTGGGTTAGAGGGTGCGGAGCGGCTGGGACAGCCGCTCTACGATCGGGGTCAGACCCCGCGCGGTTTTGCTCGCATTGCTCGCCGCTCCAGTGCACGTGCTCTGTCCCCGCGCGCGACGGGGGACAGACGTCCGGTCGGAAGTGGCTGGGTTAGAGGGTGCTAAGCGGCTGGGGACAGCCGCTCTACAGAACTTTGCCGCAGATAATGCTAGCGTTGTGGCCGCCGAAGCCGAAGCTGTTGTTCATGGCGCGGGTGATCTGGCGATCCACGGGATGGATCGGCGTGTAGTTCAGATCGCACATGGGATCCGGATCAGTCAAATTGATCGTAGGAGGCACGATGTTGTTGTGGACAGCCAAAGCGGTCAAAATCATCTCGATGCCGCCACTGGCGCCCAGTGCGTGGCCCAGATGCCCTTTGGTGCTCGAGATAGCCACCGTGCGCGCGTGCTGGCCGAAGACTGCCTTCATGGCTTGCGTCTCGGCTTTATCGCCTAACGGCGTGCTCGTGCCGTGAGCGTTGATGTAATCGATCTGGTCGACCGGCAACTTCGCATCGCGCAGCGCATTCTGCATGGCGCGGGCTGCTCCACAGCCTTCCGGGTCAGGCTGAGTGATGTGCCCTGCATCGCCGCTGGCTCCGTAACCAAGTACCTCCGCATAAATCCTGGCGCCGCGTGCCCGGGCGTGCTCGATCTCTTCAAAGACCAATATGCCCGAACCTTCGCTGAGAACAAATCCATTGCGGCCGATATCGAACGGACGACTGGCTAGATGAGGAGCGTCGTTGCGGTCGGATAGAGCCTTCATGTTCTGAAAGGCACTCAAGCCCATGGCGGTAATGGCCGCCTCGGTGCCACCGGTGACCACTACATCTGCATCGTCATACTGAATCGTCTTGAGCGCATCACCCATGGCATTGGTCGCGCTGGCACAAGCAGTCGCCACAGTATAGTTCGGGCCGCGCAAACCATAACGAATCGAAAGGTTCCCGCCGGCAGCGTTGAGCATCAGCTTGGGAATAGTCAGCGGGCTGACGCGGTCCGGCCCTTTACTGAGCAAGCGTTCCACTTGGATTTCGATTTCGGATAAACCGCCGATGCCAGAGCCGAGAATGACACCCACGCGGTACGGATCTTCTTTGGAGAAGTCCAAGCCGGAATCTTGAATGGCTTTGCCGCCTGCCACCATGGCAAAGAGCGTAAAGCGATCGAGACGCTTGTGATCTTTGGGGTCAACCCAACTGCCCGGATCAAAGCCGGGAATATCGCCGGCCACCTGCACCTTGTAAGGCGCAGGGTTGATAACACTCAAGCGGTGGATACCACTTTGGCCCGCAAGAACGCTGTTCCAAACCTCGGGGACTTCCTGGCCCAACGGAGTGACAATGCCCATGCCGGTTATAACCACGCGGCGTTTCATGCTAATTCTTTATACTCTGGTCGATGGGGTGTTCGGGTGTTTCTAGAGGAGAAGCCCGCGCTTACGCGGCGGGTCATGATTGCCCGCGCTCGCGCGACAGGCTGCGATAGTCCATTATCACAATTGCTCCAATAAGTCACGACCACATCCTATGCGGTCCGTCGACTACCGGAGTCAATATTTAGACGGCATCCTAAGGCAGCACTACGCAAAGCAATTGTTTTGGACAACTGCTCTGCGATCCTGCCAAAAGCGTTCACTCACCAGAGGCCTCTAGAAAGGGTCCAAGACCATAGCGGCCTCGGATACAACAGTTTCAGAGCGCCTCAACCGGACGCTTAGCTGGCCTGCTCTTTTTCGATGTACTCGATGGCTTCGCCTACGCGTTGGATTTTTTCAGCCTGATCTTCCGGAATGCTGATGTCGAACTCTTCTTCCAACTCCATAACCAGTTCAACCGTGTCGAGCGAATCGGCACCCAGATCGTTCACGAAGTGCGTTTCGCGAGTGATCTTGTCCTTCTCAACCCCTAGTTGCTCGGCGACGATGTCGATCACGCGTTCCTCAACGGATGCCATGTAATAACTCCCAAAAGATTTCTTATGTACTGATTGTGGTCAAACGCGACCCTGGCCGCGCTGGCCGATTGGTTACGGGGGCGACGTCCAATTACGATTCGAGCCATTAACGCTACGGCTGGAAATTCGAACGGATTTTATCGCTATAGCTGACGGGGTCGAGTCAACTGAAGCCAAGAAGATAGAAGATTTTAACAAATTTGGTCAAGGCAGGTAGGTTATTACGTGCCGGAAAGTCTAAAGCCCAGCCTTTAACCAGTTGCTCCAGGGCTAGGGAGCGTCCCCTCGCCTAAGGCACCAGGTCAAACCACGGGACTTGGGATTAAACGGTTAAGCCGCCATCTACGGTGATTACCTGGCCAGTTACGTAGCTGGCTGCCGAGCTGGCCAAGAACAGTACAACAGCGGCCACGTCATCAGCCGCGCCCAAACGGTTGGCCGGGATCCGACCCTTGACCTCTTTGAGCATCTCTTCACCCAAAACTTCGGTCATTTCGCTCTCAATAAAACCAGGAGCCACGGCGTTGACAGTGACTTTCCGCTTACCCAGTTCGCGGGCCAAACTGCGAGTCAAACCAATCATCCCAGCCTTGGAGGCAGAATAGTTGGTCTGACCTGGATTGCCGATCAATCCCGCTACGCTCGCCATGTTGATAATTCGTCCATAACGAGCCGACATCATCGTCAACGACGCCGCCCGACAACACAGAAAACAACTGGTCAAGTTCGTTTGAATTACTTCGTCCCATTGCTGGTCGGTCATGCGCGGCAAAAGCGTGTCGCGGGTAATCCCGGCATTGTTCAGCAGGATATCCAGCTTGCCAAATTTATCGTGCACGTCGGCAAACAGTTGCTTCACGGCCGCGCGATCGCATACATCGCAAGGCATCGCCAGGGCTTTGCCTCCAGCGGCTTCGATCTCGCCAACGGTCGCAGCCAGCTTCTCCGCTTTGCGGGCAACGCAGACGACCGTAGCCCCATTCTCAGCCAAGCGAGCTGCACAGGTTTTACCCAGGCCCTGCGAGGCACCAGTTACAATCGCAATTTGACCTTGAAGATCGACCGATAAACCAATCTGACTCATGTTGACGGATTGCTTTCTACTTTAGAAGTCAGCGTAATCGGCTGGCGCCCCGAATGGGTGCAGCCTACCGCATGGGCCATTAGCCCAATTCCCCTACAAGCCTCAATCGCCAAAGGATTCACAGGCAACTTTGCGATCAACGCGTTTGAGCGTACCGGCCAGAACTTTGCCGGCACCTATTTCAATAAACGAACTAAAGCCCGCGCTTAACAGGTTGCGCAGCGAAGCTTCCCACAAAACAGGTGTTACGATTTGCCTAGCCAACAAACCGCGCAATTCGTCGGGTTGACTATGCGGGGCCGCATCGACATTGGAGTACACCGGCACACAGGTCGGCAAAAATTCGGCTCGCGAAAGCGCCTCAGTCAAGCGACCGACAGCCGGTTGCATCAGCGCCGTATGAAAGGCTCCAGCGACTGCCAAACGAATCGCTTTCATCGCGCCGGCCTCAACGACTGCCTGCTCGGCGCGCTCCAGCGCCGCCACGTGGCCGCTGATGGCGATGTTACCAGGGCAGAGCAAATTGGCGATTTCGACAAACTCCGTGCCTTGAGTCACCGCCAGGCAAACTTGGCGCAGCTTGTCGACGTCCAGACCAATGACGCTGGCCATGCCGCTGGAAACCTGATCGGCGGCTGCTTGCATCGCCAAGCCGCGAGCATGAACCAGCTTCAAGCCATCGGAAAAGCTAAGGCCACCTGCGGCCGCGATAGCCGTGTATTCCCCGAGGCTCAATCCGGCAACTGCTCCGACCTCGTCCCATAACTGGGGACGCTCGCTGACAAGCTGCGAGAGGGCCGCATAGCTGTGGACGTACAGAGCCGGCTGAGAATACTCAGTGCGATTGAGCTGATCGGCTGGGCCAGTGAGACAAATTTCCAGCAGGTCGAAGCCCAGGATGTCTCGAGCCTGATCGAAAAGTTCGCGCGTAGTCGAACTCTTGCTCAGCAGACCCTGTCCCATCCCAACAGTCTGCGCACCTTGGCCTGGAAAAAGAAGTGCGATGGAGGCCAAGATCGTTAGCCTTCGTCGCTCATCTCGACCACGTTACGCCCCATGTAGTAGCCACATTTGGGGCATACAGCGTGGGTTGGCACGGATGTGCTGCACTGGGGGCAAAAGCCTGCCTGCTTGGGTTTCTTGGCATGATGGCTCCGGCGGCGACCGGTGCGTGAGTTCGAATGGCGTCGCTTTGGCACAGCCATGGCAGGAATCCCTCAAAAACACTATCAAATGGCGGTTAATCGTCTGATCTGTAAATTAGCAGAGCTCCGCAAGGTATTGGCAAAGTGCCAGATTGTCAAGCCATGATCTCTACTCTTCTTCAATCGCGTGTCGAATGGCCAGCACCAGGCGAGCGCGGCTGGCGGCCGTGGACTGGAGGGCTGAGACGTCGATGCCCAGGTATTCACCTAGCTTGATCGCCAAATCAACATCGCGCACCCCGAGATACTGATTGACGATCCGCTGTTGGTAGTAAATCGTCTGACTGTCGGCGCGGAATCCAGACTCAAAGCAATCTTCCAGCTCTTCGATCCACATCTCCGGAATGCCCCGCAACCGACAGTGCTCGACCGACCAGATATCGTCACCGGTGCACTCAGAGAGCAGCGTCAGGGCTTTCAATCGATTCAACGTCATTGTTTTCTGAAAGTTCCTCGGGTGGCAATGGCGATTTCATTTCGTCGATTTCGGCCCGGAGGGCCGCGTTTTCGGCTTTCAACCTTTCGATCTCCGCGCGAGCTGCAGCCAAATCGCTGGCCATGGTAGCTCGCGGTGACGGAGCCGAGCCCGACTCGCCATCTTCATCTGGCAAACTGATCTTGGCGCGGAGCGCATCGAGCTCTTCGGGCAGGTAAAGATTGTGGGTGAATAATTGCCCGCGACCAGCTGGAGTCAAGGCAATCACCAGATTCTTTTCCATCAACGAACTGAGCACCGTTTGCAGAGCTGCCAAATCTGGGATCGGTTCAAAGCGACTGGCCCGCGTCCGCAGATCGCCCGCACTCTGATGGCCCCGCAGCAACAATTCGATCATCACCGCCGCTTCGACGCCTTTGACACCCAACCAGGCGTGACCGTAGTGCCGGTACTTGGGCACTCGTCCGCTGCCTTGAATTTCGGCAGCAGCTCCAATCTTGCGCATGACCGTCAGTTCATCTTCCACCTGTTCTGGCGTCAAACTCATCAGCGGATGGCGATTGGATTTTTGATTCGCTCCAGTCACCAGCCCGGTAAGTGACAGTGGGTATGCATCGGGCGTTGTTTTGGCTTTCTCCATCATCACGCCCAACAAGCGACGTTGCCTGGAGTTGATCGCCGTCCATTGTGGAGCTTCCGTTTGTTCAGTCATTAGTTCTCTTTCGCCACACCAAGAATCGTTCAAGGCCACCATCATACCCCGAAGCGGCTACGAGGGATGCACCCTGTACGACGTGGGAAATCGCCGTAGGGGCGATATCACCCTGCCTTAAGAACGCAAAACTAAGAAAACGCCTGTAGCTAAAAAGCAGGCCCCCACCACGCGCGAGACCGACAAGGGATGCGGCCGAAATCCGAGCCATCCGTAATGGTCAAGCACCAGCGACAAACCCAATTGGCCGGCCACAACAAGCGCGATCCAGTTAGCCGCGCCGAGTTTAGGGGCCACCAGCAACGACACTGTCACCATATAGGTACCCAGCAGTCCGCCGGTCCAAGCCCAGAGGCTCAAGCCCGATAGTCGACTCGGTTGAGGAACGCCTACGCGCAGCAGGCACCCGACCAGACACAGGGCGAGAAAGCCGGTACCAAAGCTGATAATCGAAGCTTGCAACGGATGACCGCAGCGCTGTGCCAGGGTGCCGTTGGCCGCTGGTTGCACGGCCATCGCAAAACCGGCTACGACCGCTAGCATCGGGGTCAGCCACAAGAATCGATCCATTAGAGCTTACCCGACACAGGCGCCGGTGCCGCCGGTTGTTCAGCTCGCAGTACGGCTGCCAAGCGTTGCCGCGTTTGCTCGCTGGCCAGCTCCTTCTTGCCAAACCCCGGCAAAGCGCCAGCTTGTACGGCCAGTTCCTGATGGTCTGCGTAGTTGGTGACCATCATAACGGGTATCGACGAGAACTCGGGGTGTCGCTTGAGCAGCTTGATCACTTCGATACCATCGCTGTAGTCGTGATCGAGTTTGCGATTGACCAGTACCAAGTCAATGGACTCGCGGGCCAAGCGTTCGAGAGTTTCAGTAGCGCTATCGGTGGCGATCGTCTCAGCTGCAAAGTTGCGTTGGAGCATGCTGCTGATCATCCCGTGGTCGTGCCCACAGTTGCCCACGTCTAGAACGCGCGGTGTTTTGTTGGTACCCATCATTGTTTATCCGTTAATCAAACCATTCGTCTTTGGGATCAAATTTAGGCCAGGCGACAATCGCCACTTTCATTTTACCTATCGCGCGATGGCGAGTCCCGGGCGGAATCAGGATAGCCATTTCCGGTTCCAGGGGGAGTTGCTGGCCATCGACCTCCAACGTGGCACCGGCCTCGCACTCCAAGACCAGATATGTTTCTGTAATCCGTTTGTGATAGTGCGTGCGTGCTTCTTGGCTGATCGTAGTGATGTGGAGCGAATATGGGACCTGCGGCGAGTCCATAAAACCCCGCTTGGCGATACCACAAGGGCAAGGTATGCCCTTAAGTTGCGAATAGTGAACGACATCGACGCCTTGGGGAACAGATGTCGTTTTTTCGCGTGAATTCATGAGGATATCGCTTTGAGAAGTAGGTGGCTGTGCCGCGCCATTTTGCACAGTTGCTCAGGTGTGGCGAGTGGCCGCCTCAGGGGGCACGGAAGTTATATTTTCCAACTATTTTCTGCTCGCCACCGCTGCAGGCGTCGTGACCAAAGTAGTGAACAGGCAAGCTGTATCATACGACTTTGCCTTCTTTAACGCACAGGGATGGACGATCAAAGAGCCCAGTTGGCAAGGTTTATTCAGGCCTCAAATCTTATCAGATGAATAGCCCTAAGTGCCGCTGCCAAAAATGACTTACGGCTCTCAAGCACTTCTCGAAACTCAGCCGATACCCTCTTTTACCCAAAGGATCCACATGGTGTGACGGATGGTTAATGGTGGCCTGAGGGTAAAAGACGTCGGATCACCCAGGAGCCCAAGGAATGGCTCATCCGATGACTGGCAAAGGTTGAATACGGATGACGACCGTAACTTCGGTGGTGCAGGCACCAGCTCGATTTGCCCCGTAGCAAGTCGAGCGGAGACCATCAGCGGCACAACGAAGTCAAATGAGTAGTTTGCTTGCAAGCGAAAGTTTGTGGCCGTTCCGGCCCCGAGAGCGATTTCGTCGACGACTTCGTACGTCGAAACCGGTCTCGGCCAAACTTCACCCCCGACTAATTTAGGCCAAACCGTGCCAGGATAATGGTTCATCGCTTAGGAGTTGTAACTCGATGAAATGGAACATGCTTGTTGGAAGTTTGGTACTCGGCGCTAGCCTGTGTACCCCAAGCTTTGCTGGCGGTTTGCTTGACAAACTGCTCGGCTTGAAGGGCTGCGGCTGTGACAGCACCTGCTGTGACACCGGCTGCGCTGCTGATCCGAGCTGCGGATGCGAATCTGCTTGCGGTGGTGGCTGTGCTGCTGATCCAAGCTGCGGATGCGAATCCGCTCCTGCTTGCGGTGGCGGCTGTGCTGCTGACCCAAGCTGCGGATGCGAATCGGCTTGTGGCGCCGGCCCAAGCTGTGGAATTGAATCAGCCTGTGGCGGTGGTTGTGGCGCTGCTCCTAGCTGCGGTTGCGAAACCGCTCCTAGCTGTGGTTGCGAAACCGCTTGCTGCAAGCCACGTCGCAAGCCTCTGCTCGAGCTGCTCTGTGCAGCTAAGAGCAAGAAGGACCACCTGATTTCGAAGTTGAAAGTCCACAAGTGTGGATGTGACACCGGCTGTGCTTCGGCCTGCGAACCAACCTGTGGCGTTGCTGATCCTAGCTGCGGATGTGAATCTGCATGCAGCGATCCATGCGCCGGCGGTTGCGGTGCAGCTCCTAGCTGTGGCTGCGAAGTTGCTACCTGCGATTCAGGTTGCGGCTGTGGTCCTAAGAAGTGCGGTCTGTTGAGCAAGTTGTTCAAGCACAAGCTGAAACTCGGCTGCGATAGCGGCTGCGACAGCGCTTGCGATGCTTGCCCATCGGCTGGCTGCAGCTCATGCAACAGCTGTGGTGGCTCGGCCGCTCCAGCTCCTGCTGCTGAAGCTGCTCCTATGCCTCCAGCACCAGTTGTTGATCCAAGTGCATACTTGCAAAGCAATCGACGCGTCATTCAAGCTACCAGCTATGTTCGCTAAGACCGCAAGGTCCTAGCAGAGCACCGGTAGTCCCGAGATGCGTTCACTAGAAAACGGCTCGTCAGGGTAAAATCTGACGAGCCGTTTTTATTTGGTTGATGCTCAAGGCTGAATTCACAGGCTGGAAGCCTATGCCACACCTATGGTTCCATCTGAGGTGACACGGGACTGCCCGCGTCCTTGCGACCCGATCCTTCAAAGCGACTGATGACGCGCACCGTCATGTCTTGCTCGCAAGCGATCTGACAACTTAGCCTGACGCCGGACAGTTGCCGCGAAGCCAAGGCGGCTTCTTCAGCCGGGCGCATTGCTTCGGGCTCGCCGGACAAAATTTCTACCCGGCATGTCGTGCAGCGGGCCTTGCCTCCACAAGCATGCAGTTGATCCGCGCCCAAGTCCTCAGTCAAAGCGAGCACCAGTCGCTTGCCCGCAGCCACCTCTGCCGTGGCACCATTCTCCACACTGATCTTTGGCATCGTATGTCTCCTTTCGCTCCGCGAAAGGTAACGCGCAACCGAGAATCTCTCCATCGCTGCATTACCCGTCAGCTCGGCAAACTTCTTTCTGGGTTAAGTTCATAAGAATAAAAGCCTTGACGCACAGCGGCACTTTCCGCTAAAGCTTTCGATAGCATAACCCGTTTCCTTACGCGACATACACTACCCTATGCTGGCACCAGATCGACTCAGCTGTTTCTGGCCAGGTCTTGCCCAAGCCTGGTGGCGAGGCAATATCACCGGCCTGCTGGGGGCGATTGCCTTCGGCTGGGCTCTCTGTGCGCTCATGCTAG
The DNA here is from genome assembly GCF_056494185.1 of Rania fehmarnensis. Taxonomy (NCBI): domain Bacteria; kingdom Pseudomonadati; phylum Planctomycetota; class Planctomycetia; order Pirellulales; family Pirellulaceae; genus Rania; species Rania fehmarnensis. The sequence goes on along the minus strand of NZ_CM151398.1, from coordinate 124,178 downwards.
CAACCTTCGTATGGCCGAATTGGTTTTGGCCATGGCTGGTGACGTTGTGCTGGCTGGCCATGCTCGTCTTTTGGGTAATCGAGACTTTGCGCAGTCATTGGCGCTGGGGTCAAATGCAACTGGACGCCGGCCCGGTCGCCGGTGATGATCGCTTTGCACAAGCTCAACGCGAATATTTGAAGGGCAACTGGTTCGAAGCCGAATCGTTGCTGCATGCCATTCTGACCGAATCGCCACGCGATGCCGAATCGCAACTGCTGCTGGTCGGTGTTTTGCGACACTCTGGACGATTGAATGCCGCCATGCGCAGAATCGAACAGCTGGAACTCTTGGACACCGCGGCCCGTTGGGCGTTTGAGATTCGACGCGAAAAGCGGCTTATTGAGCAGCGGCAAGCCGAACCGACTGACGATGCACATTTACAACTGTCAAAACCGGTAGAATAAACATAGGCGGCGTTTTCCGGCGACAATTGAATTGTTTTCGCTCACGCGCACTATTCGCCGCGATCGCGTGTCCTAGAGTTATGGGGGTCCATCGGCCAGCGAGCATCCCAATTGGAGTGGGAAGTCGACGAAGTGGGGTTTGCGCAGAGTATAACTTCCCTTAGTCTTGCCATTTTGACACATGCGTGCTCGGTACACCTTTTGCGTCCCCGCACCTATTACTAGTTGTCATGCCTGCCAAAACGCAGGTAGGACACCAGCATGAGGTCGGTCCTCCTGTGAGCGTCTGGGTCTTTCCCAAAAAAGACCCCTGACAAAAGAAAAGAGGTTTTGACATGTACGAACGATTCACTGATCGCGCTCGCAAGGTCATGCAGCTGGCCAATCAAGAGGCTCAGCGCTTTAACCACGAATACATCGGTACCGAGCATATCCTGCTGGGGCTGGTCAAAGAAGGTAGCGGTGTCGCCGCCAACGTTCTTAAGAACCTCGATGTCGATTTACGCAAAATTCGCTTGGAAGTTGAAAAACTTGTCCAAAGCGGTCCAGAGATGGTCACGATCGGCAAGCTGCCTCAAACGCCGCGGGCCAAAAAAGTTATCGAGTACTCGATGGAAGAGGCTCGCAATCTCAATCACAACTACGTCGGCACCGAACATATTCTGCTCGGCCTCTTGCGCGAGCAAGAAGGTGTCGCCGCTCAAGTCCTGATGAACTTGGGTCTCAAACTGGAAGACGTTCGCGAAGAAGTTCTCAACCTGCTCGGCCATGGCATGGAGAGCGGTGAAGGCGGCGAACGCGGTGGACGTGAAGGCACTGGTGGCGGTGCTGCTAGCACTGGCGAACCCAGCAGCTCCAGCAAAGGCTCCAAGAGCAAGACGCCCGCTCTGGATAGCTTCGGTCGCGATCTGACCGAACTGGCCAAGCAAGGCAAACTCGATCCCGTTATCGGCCGCGCTCGCGAAATCGAACGCGCCATTCAAGTTCTCTGTCGCCGTACCAAAAACAACCCAGTCCTGTTGGGTGAAGCCGGTGTCGGCAAGACAGCGATTGTCGAAGGCTTTGCACAACGCGTCATCAATGGTGATGTGCCCGAGATCCTCTCGGATAAGCGTATCGTGGTCCTGGACTTGGCCATGATGGTCGCCGGTACCAAGTATCGCGGTCAGTTCGAAGAACGCATCAAAGCCGTCATGAACGAAGTGCGTCGCGCCAAAAACACCATCCTGTTCATCGACGAACTCCATACGCTGGTAGGTGCCGGCGGTGCGGAAGGTGCCATCGATGCCGCTAACGTGCTCAAGCCAGCCTTGGCTCGTGGCGAAATTCAATGTATCGGTGCTACCACCCTCGATGAGTATCGCAAGTACATCGAGAAGGACAACGCGCTGGCTCGCCGCTTCCAGGAAATCATCGTCGAACCCACCAGCAAGGACGAGACGATTGAAATCCTCAAGGGCTTGCGCGAACGTTACGAAGAGCACCATCGCGTCAAGATCACCGACGAAGCCGTAGTGGCCGCCGTCGAAATGAGCGAACGCTATATCACCGCGCGTTGCTTGCCCGATAAGGCCATCGACGTGATCGACGAAGCCGGGGCGCGCGTCCGACTGCGTACGATGAGCAAGCCACCCGACTTGAAAGATATCGACGACGATATCGAGAAGCTGAACAAAGAAAAAGAAGACGCGGTTGCTAACCAAGACTTCGAAAAAGCTGCCTCGTTACGCGACAAAGCGGACAAGCTGCGCAAGAAGAAAGAAACCATTACTCGTCAGTGGCGCGAAAAGAGTCGTGAGACCGATGGCGTCGTCGACGAAGAAGTGATCTCCGAAGTTGTTTCGAAGATGACCGGCATTCCACTAACTCGACTGAGCACCGAAGACAGCGCTCGACTGATGAAGATGGAAGACGAACTGCACAAGCGCGTCGTCAGCCAGGAACAAGCCGTCACGGCTGTCGCCAAGGCTGTACGTCGTAGCCGCAGCGGTCTGAAGGATCCACGTCGACCATCAGGTTGCTTTGTGTTTGCTGGTCCTACCGGTGTCGGTAAGACCTTGCTGGCCAAGGCGCTGGCCGAATTCATGTTCGGTGATGCCGATGCCTTGGTCCAGATCGACATGAGCGAATACATGGAGAAGCACAACATCAGTCGACTGGTGGGTGCCCCTCCGGGCTATGTCGGTTACGAAGAAGGCGGACAACTGACCGAGAAGATTCGACGCCGTCCCTACGCAGTGGTCCTGCTGGACGAAATCGAAAAGGCTCACCCAGACGTCTTCAACATGCTGCTGCAAGTAATGGAAGAAGGCCGCCTGACCGATAGCTTTGGTCGCAACGTCGACTTCCGAAACACGATTTTGATCATGACCACCAACGCTGGTGCCGAAGCGATCAAGAACGAAGCGCAGTTTGGTTTCGGTACGCCGGACAAAGACAGCTCGTACGAAGCGATGAAGGCTCGCGTGATGGACCAAGTGGAACGCGTCTTCCGCCCTGAGTTCCTTAACCGCCTCGACGATACCATTATCTTCCGTCACTTGACCAAGGAAGATTTGAAGGGTGTGATCGACTTCGAACTATCGAAGGTTCGCGAACGCCTGGCCGATCGTGGTTATGGTCTGATCCTGACCGATGTCGCCAAGGAGTTCTTGATCAAGAACGGTTCGAACCTCGACTACGGAGCTCGTCCACTGCGTCGAGCGATTGAACAGCGCGTCGAAGATCCGCTAGCCGAAGAAATTCTGCGAGGCGCCTTCGAAGGCACCAACACGATCGTGGTCGATGCGATCAAAGATGAACAAGGCAAGACCAAGCGACTGGGTTTCCACGGTGAGAACCGCGCACCAGCCGAAGAACCCGTCGTCACTGCCGCTGCCGGTACTACCGAACAGTAGTACTACCCAACAGTAATAGTGACCTAGGATTCCAGCCAGAATAGAAATCAGAACGGGCGGCCAAATTTGGCTGCCCGTTTTCATTTGTCTCCTTTCGCTCCGCGAAAGGCGTGTTGTTTAGCCTGCCGTCGCTCCGCGACAGGCAAGTTCCTTTTGCGGAGCAAAAGGAGACACTCTAGTAACTAACCGGCTCTTGCGAGCGTTGCTGCTCGAGCTGACGAATCCGGCCTTCCAGCTCGGCTATCTTCTCTTGCAGTTCCTCGGTATCTTCAGCTGAGCTGTTGGCTGCGCGAATGATGCTGGAGATCGCATACCCGATCGCACTGACCACTCCGGTCCCAAAGATTAACAGCAAAACGAGCTTGCCTTTATCGATTTCCATCAGCAGGTCGATCAAGCCGCTTCTGGCAGCCTGAGCCAATAAAGGGGCCGAAATTGAGAATAGTAGGTCACTGGCCATGGCCGCTCCTCGAATCAATAGGGTAACGGGCTTCCGCCCTTCAATCGCAGCATCGCCGTCGCGAATCACTTATTCTATTCGAAACAATTCGCGGACTATTGGAAAAATTTTCTCTAAGACTGAACCATGCTGCAGGTTAACCGATTGCGCTTTGCCTATGGACCGCGGACGGCCGTCGATGATGTTTCGTTTGAGATTCGTCCGGGCGAGCTCTTTGGGCTGCTGGGGGCCAACGGGGCCGGCAAGACGACTACGATTTCGTGCATTTGCGGATTGCTGAGCGGCTGGACCGGCCAGTTGAGCATGGAGGGCCAGCCCTTCGCGCCAGCCAAGACTACGCAAGATCGCAGCCTGTTGGGCGTGGTACCTCAAGAACTCGCTCTCTATGATACCTTAACCGCCAAAGAGAATTTGAAGCTCTTTGGGCAGTTGGCTGGTTTGCGGGGTTCTATGCTCAGCCAACGCATCGATCAGATGCTCGAATTGGCCGGACTGTCGGCGCGCCAAGCGGATCTAGTCAGTGCCTACAGCGGCGGCATGAAACGGCGACTGAACCTGGCCGTCGGCGTGATTCATCATCCCAAACTGCTGCTGCTGGATGAACCGACCGTGGGCGTCGATCCGCAAAGCCGCAATCATTTGTTTGATTCGCTAGGCGAGCTAAAACGTTCGGGCATGACGATGCTCTACACCACACATTACATGGAAGAGGCTCAGCGTCTGTGTGATCGCATCGCGATCATGAACGAAGGACGCATTATCGCAATTGGCACCGCCAGCGAACTGGCTCACTCGATCGGCGAGCCCGAAGCCAATTTGGAACAGGTATTTCTGCAACTAACCGGCCGTCGTTTGCGAGATGAATAACTAACTCATGCTGACTTCCATTTGGGCCTTGACGGCCAAAGATCTGAGGATGTATTTTCGCGATTCGATGGGTTTGGTAACCAGCCTGCTGGTACCGATCGCTCTGGTAACTGTCTTCGGTTGGCTCATGGCCTATGCCTTTGGTGGCTCCGGCGGCATGCCCAAAGTCAAGTTATGGGTGGTCGATTTGGATAACTCTGCTCGCAGTCAGCAGTTTGTTCAATCGCTCCGAGAATCGAGCATGCTCGACTGCTTGCCTCGCCCAGACGACGAACCAATCGATCGGGAGCGTCTGCAGCAGATGGTCACCGATGGCGATGCGCATCACGGCTTGGTGATCCCAGCCGGTTTCGGTGCCTCCAGTTCAGGCAGCTTGCCACCAGACATGGAGATGATTCGCGATCCCGGCCGACAAATGGAAGATCGCATCCTGCAATTCGCGCTGCTGCAATCATTTATCGGCAGTGGCGATAACGCCCTGTGGAAGGGAGCCCTCACGCGCTGGATCAAATCCGAAGGTGCCAGCGAATCAGAGCTCAAACGTTTCGATGAGATCTTTGACACCGTTGAAAAGACGATTCAGTCAGGCATCGATGATATGGCCGTCGACGGCTGGGGCGACCAGGCCGGCGCAGCACCCGAGCCTGCTCCCACATCCAGCGATCCAGTAACCAATAACCAGCTGAACATGGACGACATGCTCAGTATGCTCGACAACGCGATGCCGGTCACCCATGTCGACATTACTCCGCCCGAACGCCCGAAGCGCATAACTTTTCAACAGGCGCAGAGTATCAGCGGCGTCAGTGTAATGATGATGATGTTCAGTCTAACCGGCGCAGGAGCACTATTACTGGCCGAGCGCGAGCGTGGCACGTTGCGTCGTTTGATCGCTCTGCCCATGCCCCGCGAACATATTCTGCTGGGCAAGTTTTTGTATGTGGTCATCGTGGGTTTGATCCAGATGGCCGTACTGATGGCTTACGGCGAGTTGATGTTCAAAGTGGGACTGTTCCGCGATCCGCTGACGCTAGCCATCTTGATCTTGAGTTGGGTCGTCACCGCAGGTAGCTTTGGCATGGCCATCGCCACCCTATCGACTTCGACTAAACAAGGCGATGGCATCGCCACCATTATCATTTTAGTAATGGCCGCTTTGGGTGGATGTTGGTTTCCCGTCCAAATGATGAGCTTGCCCTTGCCGTTGGAGATCGCCTCCAAGTCGACGCTAACTTATTGGGCCATGGAAGGCTTTCAAGGCATGCTGTGGAACGGCCTGGCCTGGTCGGATAGCAAGATGATCAAAGCCATCGGGATCCAGTGGCTGTGGGCTGCGTGCTTGAGCACCGTGAGCATCTACGCTTTCCGCAGAAACTATCTGCAATAGAGCAGGCGTAAATGCGGCCCGGCTCTAGTGCTGTATGTTCTGAGTTCAAATCGTGGCAAACGCCGGTGGCTCAAAAGTTATGCAGTTAACAGCTTGATAACTTCTTCGTGCACAACTCCGTTGCTGCCGATGCCATCACCATCAGCATAGCTGGAGGTGCCTTGCCAGCTGGTGAACTTGCCACCGGCCTCTTCGATGACGATTCCGACGCTGGCCAGGTCCCATGGATTGGCAATTGGGTCGACCATCACTTCGGCTCGGCCCGTGGCGACCAGCAAGTAACCGTAACCATCACCCCAAGTCCTAGTGACGTAAGCGACCTTTTCCAGTGCCAGCAGCCCGTCGCCAGCGCCGCGCTTGCGAAACGAATCAAATTGCGTGGTGACGAACATGCCATGCGCCAAGTCGCGTGTGGATACTTGCGCGCGCTCGGCCGGTTTGTCGCCGACGCTCCACCACGCCCCCCTGCCCTTCACGGCAAAGATCAGCTCTTGCAAGGGTGGAATGTAAATAGCGCCGGCCAACACTTGGCCCTGATGAACCAGCGCCAGCAGAGTCGAATACATCGGCACGCCGCCAATAAAGCTCTTGGTTCCATCGATGGGATCGACGATCCACTCGAACTCACTGCTGCCAGCTTGCGAACCAAACTCCTCGCCCAGAATGGCATCGGCCGGATACAACTCGGCCAAACGCTGTCGAACCAGTCGCTCCGCATTCTTGTCAGCCACCGTGACCGGCGAATTATCTCCTTTGCGTTCGACCGCATAGCGATCAGTTTGAAAATACTCGAGCGTCGAATCACCCGCCTCCCGAGCCAAAGAACGCGCAGCAGCCAAGCGACCATCGAAACCAACTAGGACTGAGTCAAGCATAGTGTAAGGTGTAAGGTGTAAGGTGTAAGGTGTAAGGTGTAAGGTGTTAGGCTGCATATTTTACACGTCTTGTGGCGCAGTTGTCCTCAGTTGCCAACGCGGTTATCGTTGAAACGCCATCGTAGAGCAGCTGTCCTCAGCTGCTCGGAACCCTCTAACCCAAGTTTCTTCCGACCAACGGACCAGTGTTACAGGTTGCCGACTTGCCGGGTGCCCATCGTAGAGCAGCTGTCCTCAGCTGCTCAGAACCCTCTAACCCAAGTTTCTTCCGACCAACGGACCAGTGTTACAGGTGAGCAACTTGCCGGGTGCCCATCGTAGAGCAGCTGTCCTCAGCTGCTCAGAACCCACTAACCAAAGTTTCTTCCGACCAACGGACCAGTGTTACAGGTGAGCAACTTGCCGGGTGCCCATCGTAGAGCAGCTGTCCTCAGCTGCTCAGAACCCACTAACCAAAGTTTCTTCCGACCAACGGTCCAGTGTTACAGGTGAGCAACTTGCCGGGTGCGGAGCGGCTGGGGACAGCCGCTCTACAGCTAACCCAAGTTTCTTCCGACCAACGGACCAGCGTTACAGGTGAGCAACTTGCCGGGTGCCCATCGTAGAGCAGCTGTCCTCAGCTGCTCAGAACCCACTAACCAAAGTTTCTTCCGACCAACGGTCCAGTGTTACAGGTGAGCAACTTGCCGGGTGCGGAGCGGCTGGGGACAGCCGCTCTACAGCTAACCAGACAGCAGAGCGGCTACGGTTTCAGAAGCGGTCGGCAGGCGCGTACGAAGAGATATTTGCCGTCTGGCGCCGGGACCAGCTTCAGCATGTTCTCGCCGGTGATCGGATGCAGTGGAGCCAGTTCCTGAAGTTCTTCGGCCCACTCTTCGGCACTCCTGTCCGCCAGGGGCAACAAGTACAAGCGCGGCTGGACGCGATGCGCCTCAGGGGTTGTGACCCACAAGTTGCGTGCATCTTCGATGGCAAAGACTACGTCGTATACATCGGCATAATGCTGCAGCAAATCGGCCAGTGTGCGCTGAGGATTGACGACGATGGCAGTTTGACTGGGTGAAATGTTGGCTGCCGCCAGGCTATACCAATCGACCCAGCAGGCCACTTTGGCTTCGAAGGTAAAGCGTTGCCAACTGCGGACGATCGGTTCCTTCGAAGTCAGCGTTTGCTTAATCCTGGTTTGCGCAAATGGCTCGATGGTTTGCACCGACCAGGCAGGTAATAAATTCTTGGCTGGCACCAAAACCGCAGTCTGTTCGTTAGTGATACCTTGCACGGCGCGCCATGACTGCAGCAAACGGGCAACTTGGAACCATACCAGCCGATTCTCGCTGGTCAGCTTCAATTGCAAATGCCCATCGCTGACAGTCGCGTCGGCAATCTCGGGCACAACTTCCTTGATCGCCTGCAACAATGCCTCGGCCTGCTGCGCGTCGCTGGCCAAATCATCGATCGGCAGCATCTCAGGAATGCGCTCTTGGAGCAACTTATCCGAGCTTCGCGCATACAGAACTTTGTTCTCCCATGGAACAAAGGCTATGCCGGTCTCTTTCTCGATGGCGTTGAAAACATCGCCCAGCTTGGTGGGAGTCTTGGCTAGAAAATCGATTTGAGGATTGCGTGGCAAGCCACCCGCCAGGATCGAATCCAAATCGGCCATCACCGGCATGTCGGCCACCAAAGCCAACGAGCACAGAGTCTCGGATAACGGACGCTTGTCAATCAACAAACCCGCCAGTTGCAAGCCCATGCGTTTCTCGACAATGGATGGTAGACCATCAACCGGTGTGGCGGTATCGGCAGGTAAGGGCTTGGGTGCAGTATCGGGAACCTCTGGGGCTTTGCCCACCGGTACGGCTGCATCGGGCAAAACATGTTCAATCGAAGGCGCAAACAGGTTGGCAAAGTTCTGCAAACCAGGCGGCAGTACCGCCGGAGCTTGATCACCGGCGCCAGCAGTCTTATCGGTCGAGCCCAGCAAGTCATCTAAACTGGGCGCAATCGAACTGCTCAACGGCACACCAGGTGAGCGAGGTGCCCCATTCTGTTTAGGAGTAGTTGCCTCGCCAGCTGAATCGCCAGTAGAGGCAGCCGCTGGTTGCGTATCTGACGGCTGTTCGGTGGGCAGCGCGTCGCTATCGGTACCACTAGCCGCTGGCTCTGCTACCTCCGAATTTCCCGCATCGGTGTTGGCCGCATTGGTGTTGGCCGCATCGGTGTTGGCCGCGGGAGTTATCGCCGGGACTCCATTGTCGAGCGCCCCTGGGGCTTGTGCGTCTGGTGACTGTGATTCTGGTGATTGTGTCTCTGCTGATTGGGGCACATTGTTGGTTGTGGGTTTACCGGGATCGATGACGGACGGTTTATTATCGGCCACCGTCTTGGTTGGCTTGCCAAACCAATTCAAGAAGGCGAACAGGATGCCCAGCGCTAGCAGGATGCTCAGCGAGCCGAGTCCCACGATCATCATGATTTGCTTGGACTTGCTGGCCGCCTCCAACCGTTTGCTGCGGACGTTATTGATACTGGCCGCGACTTCATCTGCATCAGGCGGTGCAGCTGGTTCCGGCATCCAAGCGCTGGGCGACAAGTTCTCGAACATGTTGTCGTCGACTGCAAAATCAGCAGCCAGTGGATCAGCAGCCAATGGAACATCTGGGCGATCTGCCTGGTCCGGTGGCGGTGGAGGCTGTGGAACAGGCCGATCAGGCGCATGGCTCTCGGGCAGCCCGGCAATGCGGAAAGCCGATTCGATGTCGGGACTGGCGCTGAGGGTGTCCGCGTCAGGTGGGGGCAGAGCTTCTCTGGTGACCGCCACCGAATCGGTTGGGTTGCCGGACTCAACCGTTATTTTTTGCGGGGCCGCGATGAGAATCATCGAGCCGCACTTGGGGCAGTTGGCAATCTGGCCAATCATGTTCGGGTTGCGAACGCGAATGCGGCTCTGACAACTCGTACACTGGACCGTAAAACTTTCCACAACTATCTCCGACCATCGCCTCACCCGTTCCATTGCAATCAAGCGGCTCCTTCCAGTTTACGCTCCCCAACTGGCTTGAGCGACGGGTTTTGCCAGAGAAACCAACCGAAAACAGGCCAACCGCGCAGCTTATGCACCGCTCCTTTGCCTATAACCCGCACTTCAACGGCCAGCGCCGCTCGGGGTCATGCCGCCAAAACTGCACCAGCTGAACACCTCTCTTTTGGCAAACGGCTTCGGCGGCATCGAGCGCTCCAGTAGAAGAAAGCGCACGGACCACTGGCTGCAAGCCTATGCCACACGCAGTTCCAGTGTCTATACTTTTGACCATTCCTTGCTTTTGGATATCACCTATGCCACATCAGTTCGTTTGGTCACCCCGTCAAGCTTGTTTCTTGTCTGCGGTCGCTCTGTTGGCGACCTCTTTTTTCACTGGGCCACTTCCCACTGGGACACGCAGTGCATTCGCTCAGGATGCCCAAAGTGACGAGTTCAAGATTCAAGGCGAATACGCGGGCAATGGTCTGGGGTTACAGGTCATCGCCGTGGGCGATGATGATTTTGAATTTGCTCTCTATGCGGGCGGCTTGCCGGGTGCTGGCTGGGATCGCTCGCCTCCGCAGCGGGCCGATGGCGATGGCCAAACTGTCCAACAACTGATCGATGCCCGCAAACTGAAACGTATCGCGCGGACCAGTCCGACGCTCGGCGCCAAACCACCGGCCAGCGCGACAGTGCTGTTTGATGGTTCCGCCGCATCGATGGACAACTGGCAACCTGGAGCCAAACGTAGCGACGATGGTTTATTGATGGCAGGCGCTACATCTCGTCCAACGTTTGGCGATTACTCGTTGCACATCGAGTTCCAAACTCCGTTCATGCCGCAGGCCAGGGGCCAAGGGCGAGGCAACAGTGGCGTTTATCATCAAGGACGTTATGAAACGCAAATCCTGGATTCGTTTGGTTTGGAAGGTAAGAACAACGAAGCCGGCGGGATTTACAGCGTGCGCGATCCCGATCTGAACATGTGCTTGCCACCGCTGAGCTGGCAAACGTATGACGTTGACTTCACCGCAGCCCGTTTTGATGGCGAGGGCAAGAAGATCGCCAACGCCATGTTGACCGTGCGGCTGAACGGAGTCGTCGTGCAAAGCGATGTAACGGTTCCAGGACCAACCACCGCCGCCCCGCTGGCCGAATCGAATCAGCCGGGACCCATTTACTTGCAAGATCATGGGAACCCCGTGCGCTTTCGCAATATCTGGATCCTGCCGCGCGATGCGCAGCGCGAAGCCCTTCGGCCGCACATTCCTGGCTTTGAACGTTTCTTTGCTCAAGGCGATGCGGGCAGCGATGTTAATGGTGGTCGACTGCTAATCGCCCAGCTGGGCTGTGCGGCTTGCCATACAACCCCAGATCCTGCGCTCCAGGCCAAGGCGGCTCCCATTCTCAGCAACGTGGGTGCGCGCATTCGACTCGATCACCTGGTTAGCTTCATCGGACAACCGCATGCAGCCAAACCCGGCACCACGATGCCCAACCTGCTGCATGCCATGAATGACCAACAGCAGGCCGATACCGTGTCGCAACTCGTTAGCTTCCTGGCTTCGACCGGCGAGCCGATCGATCGGCCCGGCGACTCAGCGGCACTGACGCGCGGCGAACAGTTGTATCAGTCCATCGGCTGCGTCGCCTGCCACAGCGGGCGACCACACGCGCCGTCGAGTGAATCAACCAGCGTGCCGCTACCTAATCTGCTCAGCAAGTATACGCTCGACAGCCTGACAAAATTCTTGGCCAATCCACACGCCGTTCGCACCAGTGGCCTGATGCCTAAACTGGCCAACAACCTGGTCGAAGCCCGCGATATCGCTTGTTATCTGCTGGGCGAATCGATCATTGTGCCCGGCGCGCACCAGTTCAATGCTGCGGTGTATCACGGCACGTGGGACAAGCTGCCCAACTTTGAATCTCTGGAACCGATCAAGCGCGGTACGACCACGGGGCTGGATCTAAGTTTGGCCGAGCGCAGCGATAACTTTGCGATGGTCTTCGAAGGCTTCTTGCAACTCGACGAAACGGCTGAGTACCGATTGTATCTAGGATCCGATGATGGCAGTCGCCTGCTGATCGATGGCGAAGAGATCATCCGTGTCGACGGCGTGCATCCATTCGAATTCAAACCCAAGAAACAGCAACTCACCGCCGGCATGCATCGCGTGCGTATCGAGTATTTCGAACTCGGAGGCGAAGAACGTTTGGAGGCGGAAATCGAAGGGCCGGGTCTCGGTCGCAGCCCGATCGCCTTGTTGGTCAGCGCTACTCAGGACGCGCAGCACAAACCGCTGGTCGCGAACAAATTTGCGCCGGCAGCTAGTCTAAGAACTGGCGGAAGTCAAATGTTCCAAAAACTAGGGTGCGCGGCTTGCCATACACTCAAAATTGATGGGCAAACTCTCGCGAGTACGCTCACTGCACCGCCCTTAAATTCGCTCAAATCCGATCGCGGTTGTTTGGCCGATCAACTCAGCGGCCAGGCGGTCCCAGACTTTGCACTCAGTCCCGCTCAGCGCCGCGCGATTCGAGCTGCCTTGGAAAAACCGGCGACGCCATTGAGTGAGGCTGATGAAGTTCATCAAACGCTAGCCAGCTTCAACTGTTACGCCTGCCACAGTCGCAATCAAGTTGGTGGTCCGGAACCCAGCCGCGATGCAGCCTTTGCTACAACTGTCAAGGAAATGGGCAACGAAGCTCGCATCCCTCCACCTCTGACCGGTGTAGGTGACAAACTGCGCGCACCGGTCATCGAGCGCATCATTGCCGAGGGCGCCAAGGACCGACCCTACATGCTGACGCGCATGCCAGCGTTCGCGCCCGCTACCGACCGGGCCATGTGGTCCGCGCTGCGTGGGCGTTTGGAAAAACTGGATGCGCATGCTCCACATCCCAATTCCATCGCCAGCGGTGAACAGGTCGAACCTGCCACGACTCATGAAGCCGCCTTGGTCGATGGACGCAAATTGGTGGGCAGTACTGGCCTGGCATGTATCAAGTGCCATACCTATGGCCAACGTGGCACGCCGGGTATTCAGGCCATCGATATGCTCACCATGTCCGAGCGCCTGCGCCCCGATTGGTTTCATCGCTATATGTTAGCGCCTGCCGAGTATCGACCTGGCACGCGCATGCCACTCAGCTTTCCTGAGGGCAAGTCTGTACTGACTGGTGTCCTCGATGGTGACGCGCAATCGCAAATCAAGGCGATGTGGTTGTACTTGAAAGAAGGCAGACAAGCCAAACCACCTTCGGGTCTGGAAGGCGAAGCGATCGTGTTGGTGCCTGAGCAACAACCGATTATCTATCGCAACTTTATCGAAGGCCTGGGCCCGCGCGGGATCGCTGTTGGTTATCCGCAACGAGTCAATCTGGCTTGGGATGCGGGGACCATGAACCTTGGCTTGATCTGGAAGAATGATTTCATCGATGCAGCCAAACACTGGGTGGGACGTGGACCCGGCAATCAAGGACCGGCCGGCGACTTTGTGATCAAGTTCGATGCCGCGGTGCCACTGGCTCAGTTGGATGGTCCCAATGAGCGCTGGCCCAGGTCACCCACACAAGCGCAATCCCAAAAGCTGGGCTATCGCTTCGGTGGTTATGACTTGGACGCCCACGGTCAGCCGACCTTTCACTATACGATTCACTCCGTGAATGTCTCTGATCAATATGAACCTGTAAACACCGATGAAGCGACTGGGCTGGATCGTCGGCTGAGTCTGCGAAGTGCTGGACCGTTACAGGGTTGGTACTATCGCGTAGCTCGCGGCCAGATCACCGGTTCGGGCGACAGCTATGTCCTCAACGATCAACTGAAACTGAGCGTTGACGGCGGCCGAGCATCCACAGTCGAAGTTGACGGCGCGCAGGAACTGCGCGTGGCGATTGAAGGCCAGGCAGCCGATGTAGTCGTGAAGATGCGCTGGTGATTCCCGATTGAAATCTAAAACTCAATTTCAAACTCAAACTCAAAACCCAAGTTCATATTCGAAATAACATGCTCACTCGTCTCTGCTTTGTCATATTCACGTTAGCGACCGGTGTCACTACAGCAGCGGATCCGTCTGAAGACGATTTCTATCGCCTCACCACGTTTGAAACTCCCGCCGGCAGCGTGTTGGAAGCTGGGGCTTTTAACATGATGAGCGACGGTCGTTTGGCAGTGGCCACGCGTCGCGGTGAGATCTGGATGATCGACAAACCTCTGGAGGGGCAAGTAACCGCTGATCGCTTTCAGCGTTTTGCACATGGTCTGCATGAACCCCTGGGATTGGTCGAGCGCGATGGTTGGCTGTACGTAACCCAACGCAGCGACGTTTCGCGGATTCGCGACACCAATGGCGATGGAGTCGCGGACAAATTCGAAGTCGTGGCCGATGGCTGGGGCATGAGCGGCGATTATCATGAATACGCCTTCGGTTCCAAGTTCGACAAAGATGGTCACATTTGGGTCGTGCTCTGTTTGACCGGTTCGTTCAGCAGCGAAGTGCCCTACCGCGGCTGGGCGATGCGCGTCACTGGCGATGGCGAGACCATTCCAACAACCTACGGGCTGCGCTCACCCGGCGGCATCGGCTTCAATGCCACGGGCGATATTTTCTACACGGACAATCAAGGACCCTGGAATGGTACTTGTGGCCTCAAGCAGCTCGTGCCTGGTAAATTCGTCGGTCATCCTGGCGGCAATCGCTGGGCAGAGAAAGCGGCCCCCTTTGCCGGCACTACCCCGGTTAATCCCAAGAACGATAGCCGCATGATGGCAGAAGCGGCAGTGAACAGCGATCTAATTCCAACAGCCGTTTTGTTTCCCTATAACAAGATGGGGCAGTCGGCCAGCGGCCTGGCCTGCGATACCACCGGCGGCAAGTTCGGTCCGTTTGAAAATCAATTGTTTGTCGGCGATCAAACGCATAGTACGATCATGCGCGTCGACCTGGAACAGGTGCAAGGACGTTATCAGGGCGCTTGCTTTCCCTTTCGCGCAGGTTTCGCGTCGGGCGTCGTAGGGGTGGAGATGGATGTCAGCGGTGCCCTGCTGGTCGGTGGCACCAACCGCGGTTGGGGCTCGCGGGGACCGAAGGACTTTGCCATCGAACGTTTGAACTGGACCGGTAAAGTGCCCTTTGAAATTCACACCATGCGGGCACGTCCCGATGGATTCACCCTGCGACTGACCAAGCCAGTCGACCCTGCTAGCGCGGCCAATCTGGACAGCTACACACTGGAAACCTTTACTTACGTCTATCGCGAACAATATGGCAGTCCAGAAGTGGACCAGACCAAGCCCACCCTAAAAGAGGCTCGGGTCAGTCCCGATGGGATGCAAGTTGACTTGATCGTCGAAGGCCTGCAAATCGGACACGTCCACGAGCTGCATGCCAAGGGCATTCGCGCGGCCAGCAATGAACCACTGCTGCATGATGCCGCGTATTACACGTTGAATTATATTCCTAACTAATGTCTCCTTTCGCTCCGCGAAAGGCCCATACTGTCTCCTAACGCATCACGAACGCAGATACTGGATAGCCAGCCTTTCGCGGAGCGAAAGCAGACACTCCCATAGGCATCAAACAATGAACAGCAAAAGCTATACACTTGCACCTCTCTATACACTTATCGTGTTGGTCTGCGTCTCGCATGTCCAGGCTCAAACACCCGCGACGCTCGGGGCTCCTTACGTTGTGGTCGATGGTTTAAGTCAGTTGCACTCGTTTCAAATCTTCAATGCTGAACCTGGACCGCTGCTGGACCAGGTGGATATAGCGGTTAAGCGTTTGAGCGGTCAATTGATTAAGGTCAATGTGGTAGCCGTCGACAATGTCTCCATCGAAGCTTTAACCAAAGAGATTCACGCGCGGTACGCAAGTTCTCTGCCCGTTATCACAGTCGCCGTGGGTAAACTCTCCGGCGGCGATGCGAAACTGGGCATCGATGTGATCATCGCGTTTAAGGCTTTGCCGAAAGAGGGTGTGCGTGTCGAAGATAACGAGTTTGGTCGCGTCCTGCATCCCAGCTCGCGACTCTACGTTTCGGGTCAAGCCGAACGTTCCGAGGCGGCCGCGTCAGCCGTGGCCAGTACGATGGTTCATTTGCGCGATACGCTGCTGTTCTTCGATCTCAGCTTGGATGATGTTGTGCAAATCCGCGCTTTCTTGACTCCTATTCGCGTTGAAAAGCGCGCTCGCGAGGACATCGAAAAAGTCATAGGCGATCGCAAGATTCCCATCATCTTCACCGAATGGAAATCGAGTTTTCCAGTTGAAATTGAACTCGTGGCTTCCTCGCCAGTCGTAGATCCGCAACCCATCGAGTACATCGCACCGTTGGGTATGTCCGCTTCGCCGGTTTACGCGCGCGTGACCAAGTTGAACGCGGCCAAGACGATCTATATTGGCGGACTCTACGGTACCAGTCCTGGAGAATTAAAACCGGATGTCGAAGTCAAAGAAGTCTTTGCCGGTCTGCAAGCCGCCTTGGATAAAACGGGCAGCGATATGGAGCACCTGGTCAAGGCCACCTACTTCTGCAGTTCCGAAGGCACCAGTACTCAGCTCAACGCCCTGCGCCCCAACTACTATAACCCTGTCCGACCGCCGGCTGCCTCCAAGGCAATCGTCCCCGGCGTTGGTATGCCTGGTCGCTTCTTCACCATGGACATGATCGCCGCCCCTAAACCGTAGGCGTTAGCCTCGGTTGCCTCACGTTTGACGATCGGCTTCCATCGTTTAACCCGTAGCCGCAGGCTAGGCGAACGAAGGAGTCGATGAGGCAGTGAGAGAACACTTCCTTAAGAACAAAGATCGTTAGGTAAACGCAGAGATTGGTTAGCAGGTGCACCTCGCCTGGCGGCTGCGGGTTAAACGATTGCTCAGGTAAACGCAGAGATTGGTTAGAGGGTGCACCTCGCCTGGCGGCTACGGGTTAAACGATCACGCTCCCCAGTGATTTCGACTATGATACGCAGAGTATCCCACCTGCAATATTTCTCGCTTAGGAGCCCTCGCCAATGCTCTCTCTTCGCACTCTGCTCCCCCTGCTCGGTTGTTGGTCATGGTTGTTAGTTGCACCATTGTCCGTTAGCGCGCAAGACAAGTCGCTCGATGCCAACCAGGTCGAACTGCAAAAGTCGTATCCGAAGCTAAGAGACTTGGACGAGCACTGCCCGTTTACTCCACCTACTTCGATGGATCAGTGGCAAGCCCGCAGCGCGGACGTCAAGCAACAATTGGCCGTGGCCCTTGGTGTGTGGCCCCTGCCCAAACTCGAGCCGATTCAACCCAAGGTGTATGGCAAGATCAAGCTCGATGGCTATACGATCGAGAAAGCCATCTTTGAAACGCTACCGGGTTTTTATGTCACTGGCAATCTCTATCGCCCCGATCCAATGCCCACAGGCCAAGTACCGGGTTTCCTTTGTCCGCATGGGCACTGGAACAACGCCCGCTTCTACGATGAATCGCCCGCCGAGATCGCCAAGGCACTGGCCACTGGCGCGGAACGTTTCGAGAACGCGGCTCGCAATCACTTGATGGCCAAGTGCGTCCAACTGGCGCGCATGGGCTGCGTGGTCTATCACTGGGATATGATCGGTTATTGCGATAGCGTACAGATCAACTTCGATCGCGCCCATCGCTTTGCGAACCAGCCCAAGGAAACCGAAGTGAATGCTGATGGCTGGCTCTTGTTCAGTCCACTGGCTGAATCGCATGCTCAATCGGTACCTGGACTGCAAACTCTAGCCGGGATGCGCGCAGTTGACTTTCTGCTCAGCTTGCCCGAGATCGATAGTTCGCGCATCGCGATCACCGGTGCCAGTGGTGGCGGAACGCAATCCTTCTTGACGGCCGCCTTGGATGATCGCATCTCTTTGGCCTTTCCCGCCGTGATGGTCAGCACCAGCATGCAAGGCGGTTGCACGTGCGAGAACTCCTGCTTGCTGCGCACCGGCACTAACAACTGCGAAATGGCCAGTCTGATCGCGCCGCGTCCACTGGGCATGACCACGGCCAACGACTGGACCAAGAACATGCCCACCGACGGTTTCCCGGAAATGCAGAAGCTCTACGAGCTTTATGGCGCGAAAGATAAAGTCGCTCTCTTTCCCGCCGCTCACTTCCCGCACAACTACAACCACGTTGCCCGCGTCGGCATGTATGGCTTTGTCAACAAGCATTTCAAACTAGGTATGCAGGAACCCGTGCTGGAACGCGATTTTCAGTGGAAGGGCAAAGAAGATCTGCGCGTTTGGGACGCAGAGCACCCTGAACCTGAAAGTGGTGAACTGTTCGAACGCAAACTCATGAAGCGATTTAGCGCGATGGTCGAAGATCACTACCAACAACTCGAAGCGGCCGGCAAAAAATCGGAACTGCGCAGTGTACTGACAGCCGGTTGGCGAGTATGCCTGGGGCTGACCGCCGCGCCGGTCGATGTGGTCAAAGCCGCCGGTAGTGATGCCAGCAAGGCGCTATCCTCCGCTAGCGATGGCAACTGGACCGTGCGCGAACTGGCTGGTGATAAACGC
Organism: Rania fehmarnensis; assembly: GCF_056494185.1. Taxonomy (NCBI): domain Bacteria; kingdom Pseudomonadati; phylum Planctomycetota; class Planctomycetia; order Pirellulales; family Pirellulaceae; genus Rania; species Rania fehmarnensis. Next base: position 105,682 of record NZ_CM151398.1, on the reverse strand, counting down.
GACCAATCATCGCTGACGATTGCGGTTACCGATACCAAAGGTCAAGCGAAAGTTTACGGACTGGTCTTGGTTGGTCAGAAGTTGAACGATGCCGGAGAGTTAATCGAATTGAAGGCGCAGACGCTGGTGGGCAATCCACGTCTGGCCGCGGCCTATACGTATGGTTACAACCCAGCACTCATGGCCCGTCGCGCCCGACAATTGGGAGCGACGTTGCGATGGCTAGCAGAAAGCAATTCCGGAGCTAGCATTCAGGTCGAAGCGCGGGGCGACGATTCGGCCCTGGCGGCCGGTGGAGCTCTCATCGCCGAACAATTGAAAGTCGCTGGCCTGAAGCTGAAGCTCAAGCCCGACGGATTCCGCTTTGCCAAAGTCGATTCGATTCGCGATCCCAACTTCCTGCCCGGCTCGGCCCGCTATCGCGATCTGCCGGGCCTGGTCAGTTGTTTGTCCAGCCCCGCGGAAGTAATCGAGTAGCCACGCGCGTGAGGCTGGGATATCATGAAGCTGGTAGCGGAAGGCGTCAAGCCTTTCGAGCGAGGCTGCCGAAAGCCCTAACGAAAGCCTTGACGGCTTCCGCTACAACTTCAAAGATCGAAAGCCTTGACGGCTTCTGCTACTAAACGAGAAAGGCTCGGTAACCGATATGCTGACTCGACGCGATTGTTTGCGATCTATTGTAGCGGCGGGGGCTGCCACGGGTTTATCGACCGGCTGGGCTAGTCAACTGGGTGCCGCGATGCGTCAAGGCGGCCAGCAGCGACACTTGATTGTGTTGTGGATGCCGGGTGGCCCCTCGCAGATGGATACCTTTGATATGAAGCCCGGCCACGCCCACGGAGGTTCTTTCAAAGAGATTGAAACGGCGGTGCCGGGCATGCGTTTCAGCGAGCACTTGCCGCGTCTGGCCAAGCTGGCCAATCATTTGGCTCTGGTGCGATCGATGCAAACCAAAGAAGGCGACCACAGTCGCGGTACCTTTCTGGTACGCACCGGTCATCGCCCTGGCGCACCGGTCAAGGTTCCTTCACTGCCGGCTGCCCTCGCGCAAGAACTAACGGCCGCCAATCCCGAGGTTCCCGATTACGTTAGCATTCTTCCCAACTCGTTCATCAATCCGGCGGCCTTTAGCGCCGGTTTCTTGGGGGCTGGTCGCGAACCGCTGACAGTGGGTGGCTCCAGCAATTATGATCCGGCCAATCCACAAGTTGCACCTACCGGCGGCAGCAGCGACGAGCCGGCCGACCTGCGCGTCGATAACTTGTTACCACCTGATCAACTCAGCCAGGCTCGACTACAACGACGCAAAGCTTACTGGGAACTACTACAAACCAAATATGGCGCGGCTAGCCGGCCAGGTGCTGCTACCACGCACGACACAGTCTATCGCCGGGCAATGCAGTTGGCCGAAAGCCCGGTATCGAGTGCGTTTGATCTGTCGAAAGAAAAAGACGAAACCCGGCGTGGCTATGGCAACTCACCGTTCGGCCAAGGCTGTCTGATGGCCAGGCGGCTGATTGAACAAGGTGTACCGGTTGTCGAAGTCTCGCTCAGCGGGGCAAGTCCCTTGGGTTGGGATTCTCATCTCGACAACTTCAAGATCGTGCAAAGCTTGAGTGAGCAACTCGATCTGGGTTGGAGTCAACTGATGATCGAATTGGAAGAGCGTGGCTTGCTGGAATCAACCACTATCGCGTGGATGGGCGAGTTCGGTCGCACGCCGGAGATCAATGAGCGTGGTGGGCGCGATCACTTCCCTGATGCCTGGAGCACCGTCCTGGCCGGCGGTGGTGTTGCCGGTGGGGCCATCATTGGCAAGACCAGTCCCGATGGCAAAGAGGTCGTAGATCGTCCCGTGAGCGTGCCCGAATTACTGGCCACCATTACCAGTGCAGTCGGTATTGATCCTCATAAAGAAAACATATCCGACGAACGTCGTCCCATTAAGATTGCCGATGGCACCACGATCAAAGAACTAATCCGTGCATAGACCAGATCAAGGATGGAGTTTTGCAGCAGCCCGAGCAGCAAACGGACTGGCGCACGCGCGTGGCTCGTGCGTTGCATCGGATGCCGCTGGTGCCTGCCGCTGCGCTGGTAATGCTGGGCATCGGACTGGCGGATTGGTCAGGCATCCATAGCCTTTGGTTGACGCTGCTCCCTGCCAGCTTGCTAGCGCTGGCTGCGATGATCGCTTTAATGCGCCACGCACGCACTTCGGCGATGAGCCTGGCTGGGTTATCGTTGGTATGGATGGGTGCCACGTTGCATCTGTGGCAGCGACCACCTGAGAACGATGACTTGGGGCGCGTGGCGCAGCGCGATTATCAACCCTTGGTCTTTCGCGCCCAGATTTTGTCTGGTGCCATTTGGATGCCGAACAGTTTCTTTCGCGCGGGACAGGATGAAAACCAGCGCTGGAGCACACAGTGGAAAGTTCGGTGCACCGCAGTGCGCAATGCTGGTCAGTGGCAGCCAGTCTCCAGCTACTCCAGCCTCACGCTGCCGGGAAGAATTGAAAGCTACTTGCCCGGTGATCACGTCACCGTCTTTGGCAGCTTTGCCGCTGTCGGCCAACCGACCAACCCAGGTCAATCCGATCTCAGCGCGGCTCTCAAGCAAGAATATCAGTTCGTCTTTCTGCAAGCCGATTCGATCGATCAAGTTCAACTGGACAGTCGCTCATGGCGGCGGCCAGTCGCTCGGCTAACTGCCATAGCTGTGCGGACCATCGATCGCGCCATTCACCGTTATGTGCCACTGGGTCAAGGCCCGCTAGCGGCGGCCCTGGTCTTCGGTCAACGTCAACAAGTGGATTGGAATGCGCAGCAACAGTTACTTTCCACCGGCACCCTGCACATGCTGGCCATTAGCGGCATGCATATCGAGTTGGTGGCCGGTGCACTCTGGATATTGTGCTGGGTAGTTGGCCTCAGGCAGCGCCAATCGTTGCTGCTGGTCGCCATCTGCATCACGCTTTATGCCTTGATCGCAGGGGCCAATCCGCCGGTGCTACGCGCAGTCTTTGTAGTCCTGGCGGTTTGCGTAGCGAGGTGGCGTGGTCGCCGTGGTGGGTTGGCCAATCTACTGGCGTTTTCGGGACTGGCCGTGTTGGTCATGCGCAGTTCCTGGATCGGCAATGTTGGGGTGCAACTATCGTTTCTAGCGGTCGCTGTCATTGCGATCTTTGCCCGCGGCATCAATGGACGCGATGATCGCACGGATGCCTTGGCCGCAGTGATTGAGGAGAGTTGGACATGGCATGAACGTCTCTTGAGAAACATAGGCCGTTGGGTATGGCAAATGACCGTGCTCAGCTTTTGGGTGTGGTTGTTAACTGCGCCGCTGATCTGGATAAATTTTCATGTCGTATCGCTCGTGGCTATTCCGCTGAACATTCTCCTCTGGCCCTTGCTGGTGATTGGATTGTTGAGCGGATTAGTCTTGTCGATCTCGTGGTGGTTGCCACCCCTGGCGTGGCTAATGGGTCTGGCTTGCGGTGTGAGTCTGTGGCTGATTGGGTTGATCGTCTGGCTAGGCGACCTGTTACCCCTTGGCCATGTGTGGTTACCTCCACCATCGACGGGCTGGATCAGCATTTTTTATAGCCTGGCTGCGCTGGGAGTACTGACGATGGCGTATCGACCACGTCTGCGCCCGTGGCTGGGTGCCGTGTTGATGAGTTGGTTACTGATAGGCATGGCGCCCTGGATGTTCAGCAGTCGCGGACATGGCCCCGGTTGGCTGCGACACACCTCAACTGCGCTACAAGCTTACGTACCTGGTTGTCGCACGTTTGGTCAATGGCTGATCACGAAACCCGTGGACCAAGCGCAGGCTGATGAGCTACGGATAACTTTTATCGATGTCGGGCACGGCACGTGCGTCTTGATCGAGTTGCCCGGTGGTGAAGTTTGGTTGTATGACGCTGGGCATCTAGGTGGTGGCCAGCGCAGTCACCAAGAGATTGCGGAAGTATTGTGGAGTTTGCCAACGGCCCGTATTGATCGCTTGTTCATCTCGCATGCCGATGCAGATCATTACAATGCGATTCCTGGCTTGATCCAGCGCTTCAGTATTGGCGAGGTGCTTGCCTCGCCTCAATTCTGGCAACATTTGGAACCGGAGTTGGGAAACCTGCGACAGACTTTTACCCGTTGTGGGTTGACCATGACACGCCTGGTCGCTGGACAGCAGTTGAACTGCGAGCTCTCTGCCGCTCGCGCCGGTAAAGCTGTTCACGTAAGCGTGCTACATCCGCCTGGCAACTTTTTCGATTCACTAGACAACGCTAACAGTTTGACCCTGATGATTGAGTATGCCGGTAGGAGATGCTTGCTGCCTGGTGATATAGAGAAGCATGGCTTGCAAAGTCTCTTGAGTATGCCACCGCAAGCATGTGATTTGCTGATGGCACCGCATCATGGCAGCACGACACAAGATCCGCGAGCCGTATTTCAGTGGTGCAGGCCACTGTGGATTGTCATCAGTGGCGGACAGCGAGCCACACGACCCAAGGTTATCCAGCGCTATTCCATGGAAGATGCGCAAACACTGATTACGCATCGAGACGGAGCCATTCAGTGGCGCGTAGCCGGTGATGGCGCGATGAGCGTGTATCGCTGGGAAGGTGGCAGCTTTCGAACTACCACAATCGATTGAGTGCACTTCTGATCCACACCCTTGGCCGGCGCGCGATATTGCGTAGCAGTTGAGCCAATGGGTAGCTGGGTTCTCCAGGTGCCAGCAGCAAATCTTCGACACCGTGCGGCCAGTCTGATAAACGTGTGGCCAGGCGATCGATCCACTTGCGAGTGTGGGGCCAATCGCCCAAGTTGTCGTAAAGCTCCGCCGGCAGTTCGTTGACGCCTACGTGCGCCCCAATCAGGCCACCCACGGTCGCCGTCAGTGCGTCGTGGTGACCGCCGAGCAACAAGGCAGAGGTGACCGCGCGCTTGAAGCTGGTAGGAAAACGCAAGAAGCAGTAGATGGCCATCACGGTGGTCGGCAAGATGTGCTTGCTGATTCCATGGGACCAACCGAAGTGCTTAGCGACTTTGCGTGGGGTAGCGTTACGAGCCAAGAAGGGCTGTAACTGCTGCAGTGCCTCGCGCAGTTTTTCTTCTTTGCACGTTTTGATCAGCGTATCGAGGGCGGCTTCTTTGTTGACCTTGCCGCCGCTGGTTACCGCGGCGATTTGTCCAGCGGTGGCCAGGACCGAAGCGGCATCGCCCACTAGCGCATGACTATGCGTAATCGCCGCGCTATCGCGCGCCCAAACTTGATAACGATGTCCAGTGTTATGCAAAACCACGCCTAGCAACATACTGCGTGTGGTCGGCGAGTTTCCAACGCTCCACCGATTAGCACTCAGCCCCATCCAACTGAACCAGCACTTCAGGCCAGATAGAAATGTAGCCGGGCTCAAGCCTGGTGGAAAGCTCAGTACATACCAGCGCAAGCGACGTCGAAAGTACTTATGGTATTGATCCGACGTGCTGCGTGAATTCAGAATAGCTTGGCCCGCCATCAAGGCAAATTGCGTGTCATCACTATATAAGCCGCTACCGAGCAGCATGCGATAACGTAGCGGCTTGCCTTTAAGATGACGCAGTACAGCGCTGGGCGAAGGATATGCGTACGATTGAGAGAGCGCATCACCAATCGCCAAGCCCATCAACAGCCCGTGTATAGATTGATAACGTTGTTGAGATGTGAGCATTGCCGACAAGCTGCGAAACAATGGAATAATATCACTGAATCGCGCTCCCCCTCAGCCCGGCATTATGGGTCTTCTAAAACGAATTCCCCTCATGGCCCACTAACGGACTCGGCAGCGGAAAGTTATTACCCCACTATCCCCTGCCTCGAGCGGAAGGTCGGCCTCCCACCGCAATACCGTAGAACCTGCCTCATTCTCTGCAGTCGAGAATTTGACCGGATTCCCCTCTTTTTCGGGCGTCTTATTTGAAGCGAGACTCAACAGGCACTGTTGACTACCATCAATGTACTCCAGCCGTGTAACAAGACTATCGAGAATCACTAGATTTCCAATGGGCTTGTCCCCAACATTGTCAAAACGGATGGAGAAATGGATAATATCACCTGGGCTGGCCGCCGAGTGGGAAGCTGCCTTACAAATTCGCAAGGAACACTTGCCTGGCTCAATATCGTAAACCGTTATATCCTGTACTTCTTTGGCGTCCCGCGTCTGGGCAGCCATCACGCCATTCATAGCCACTGCAATACCTTCAGGGCTAACCCATGTACGTGCGTTCACCATATATTCGCCGAGAAGTGCAACTAGGTCTTCTCGACGTAGTGACGTTGTATGGTTTTGCAAACGATTCAATGCCATTTGATAACTGCTCAGATCATGAGCTGGCATGATCTTCTCAGCTGCGACGCCGCGAGTGCGTTCACGCAGACCATCGATCAGCTTGACCACGTCGCGATTTCGCGGACCCACTGGCGAAGTTACGTCACCGGCCGGTTCATGGGTTGATTTAATCGATGGGCCGAGTGGTTCGATCAGCGGCGTAGCTCCCACCGCGCGAGCGGCAATGGTGGGCGCCGTCATCTTTCGAATGGCCCCAAAACGTGGGGCATAGATCGGCACGCGATTGCTGGGCGAGATACACAGTTTGCCTTCGAGCGTCTCGTAGTGAGCCACGGTGTCTTGGCTATCAAGCCCGCGCACTTCCCACTCGTCGGTCAGTTCAACTTTGGGTTCGCGATCGCCACCGTCGTACAGATATTCTTGATCGTTCCAGTATTGAGGGACGGGTGGATACGCGGGCTCACAAGCACAGCCCTCCATGGCGCATGCGCCATCGCTGCCGTCACTGAAGCACTGCGTCGAATTCGGCGCGCAGCTTGGGTCGTAGTTCACGTCACCTGTCGACGGGTAGGTGGGCTCTTCGTGGTTGACTGGCATCACCGGCGAGCCGGGCATGGCTGGAGTGCGCACGGGTTTCGCAGTTCGGCCGACCGAGTTGCGGGCAACCGAGGTGGCTTGATGGGCCGACGGCTGGGTGCGAGCCACGGAACCGCTGGGTGAGCGAAGATTGGGTGAGCGAAGATTGCTCAACGGCGAGCTGGCACAGCCGCTCGCCGAAAGGAGCAAGCCAACCAGTAACCAGCGTTTGGTTTGTGAGCGGTGATGATGTTTCGTCAGTTTCGTGGCGAGTGCTGGTTTATTCATGGCTGGATCCCTGGGCTTGCGCGTCGGGCCGAGTTGGCTTGTGCGTTGGCTGATGCGATTAAATTTGGAAAGCACTGAGGTCGTGTTAGCGAACCAATTGAGCAGCAGGCACGCGAGGTTCCGCTGGGATAAATTCGCGACGCAGTTCTTTCGCAGGTTCGGCCGGTTCGATATCAGCCATCATGCCAGCATCGATCAGGCCTTGGCGCGTGGGGACTGGAGGCAGGGGCATCCATGGAGGCGAGTTGTATAAAAAGCCGCTCATGTCCGCTTGCAGATCAACTGGTACACGGGAACCGATGCGCAGGATAGCCACTGGCCTGCCCAGTTGGTCAGCTACTTTGAGTGCGTTGTCGTTGCCACCCACATCCGTGACGCGCTGGGCGCCGGGTTCTTGGACTTCTGGGGACGCGTTTTGTGAGTCTTCCAAGTAGATGACACGCGTAACCATACCTCCGTCCAGTGCCCGCCACAGGTCGTCTTTCTCCAGTACGACCGGGATCGGAAAGCGATGTTCGCGTCCGCGTGGCGCATAGAGTCGATCGATGACTTCGATGGTTGGATACAGTTCTTCTCCTGGCCGGAGTGGGATGTTGGTAACGCGCAGCCGATAGACCGCGCCGACTAACATGCCGACTTTGACCGGAGCAGACAAGGGTTCCAGAAATTGGCCACCTTGAGCCAGAGCCACTTCCAAGCTTTCGGGACCAGAGACTTCCAGTGGTTGATAGTAGCCACTTACTTGACCGCCGCGAATGAGTCGACCAGCGCTGACGGCGCCAGGCGGACTATCCGCGCTCTGCAAGTAATTCACTTGGGGCATTTGCCCGATGCGCTCAGCTTGGCCATGCGCTAATTTGTTGAAACCGATATGTGGTTCGCCAAATGTCATTAGGCTGGCAAATGCAAGCCATACGACCGAGCTAGTCCAGAGCAATCGCATGCGAACCTATCCTTCGAAGGAGGATTGAGAGAGCTTAAACGCTGGAAGGAAAAAACGGTCGGCCAGCTCTTGGTGGCTGAACCGACCGCTTCACTCTCGATCGTTGCCGAAGTCTTACTCCGGTGGGCAGTATTCAGCATCGCCACCGCCAACATTTTGGCTGCGACGATAGGCGGCAGGCATTCCGCTGGGATATCCAGGATGAATGTTCTGCTCGTGAATCCGTGCGCGACTGACCGGCTGTGGATAGCTTTGGCCAGGTGTTGAGCGGACGTGAATCTTAACCTTTTCAACTGGATCTGGAATGTTCATGTGAGTGTGATTGCGCATCACATGCTTCTGCAATCCGGCTGGAGTTCCCAGTGGAATGTGCGGTGGTCCAGGCAATCCGATAGGCGTGCCACTGTAGGTCATGCCGTATTCGGGAGCGGTGACACCAGCCACCATGCCAGGCAGTCCGGGAGGCATGCCACCAGGTCCGCAGCCCATCGGTCCACAACCCATCATCGGGCCCATGGCCATCGCAGCCGATGCATTGGCAGCACCGCTCATTTCGATGTCTTTGTTACCGATGCGCACGATCGCGAGAATCGAACCGCGACGGTCGGCTTCGACGATGGGATCTTCACCGGGATTGATGCGGTTGCTGACGACTTCTTCTACGCCGACCAGAGCATCACCTTGGAACTCAGGGTCCGGCAGGTAGATAACTTTGGTCACGAAGTTACCGGCCAGCACTTGTGGCAGGTCATCCGAGACGCTGAAGGTTACTGGAATTGCATTGTGTGCCAGGTATGCTGCTGTGCGTGGGCTGGCCCCGGCGATTTCGATTGTAGGATAGAGTTCTACGCCTACAAAGCGATCATCGCCTTGGATCTTAGTGAGCTTCAAGCGATAGATACCGCCTTGAGGAAACTCAACGCGACCTGGTACGCTCAGCGGTGCACTGGTAAAGGATCCATCACCGACCACATCGTAGAGCACTTCCATGCCTTCGGGTCGATTGAAGAGAATCTGTACCGTTGCCCCGGCACCAGGCATACCCATCATTGGGCCACCAGGACCACATGCTCCGCCACCCATGGCCATCTCGGCTGAGGCAGGCACAACTTGTGGAGCCAGAACACCAGGGCCGGGTCCGCCAACGCCTGGGCCTGGCTCGAGCAAACGCTGAGCTGGCGGCAGGTTATGCCGAACCGGCGTACAGCCGGCCACGTAGCTCATGGCTACAGCTGCCAGCGTCACCAAGAAAAATCGCATTTTCATGCTGTCACCCCCTAGGCTGAGCAACCGCGAGCCAACATCCGTGTGTGGCTCGTCGATTACTGTTGGTCAAAACGATCGTGAGTATCTGTGTAGGCCAGCTGTGAAGTTCAGCGGACCTCTGGTGCATAAGAAGTCGGCCAAACTCACCTGGACTCGCATGTCGGGTGCGGTCTACAATCCGCGCCGCAAGACGTCTGATGGCGCGCCCCGCTAACGGACTACTGCCACTATGGGTCTGTTTTCGGCGGGCTTTACCTGGATTCTTTGATAAATTCGGCACAACCGCATTAGGTAGAGAACTTTGCCCAATGCTCACCCCATTCGCTGTGCTAGCTAAACGTGCTCGAATCGCGATGACTTTTCTTCAAGATCCGCTTCAAAATCAACGGAATTCCTTGGTTATCGTCGTGCTTTTCGTTTGTGCGTTGCTAGCAACGCACCTTCAAGCCCAAGATCCGATTCCGCTGCCGCTTCGGCTTGATCAGGTTCTGCCTAATCGCCCGGCCAATTCATCGTTGCGGCATCTCAGTCAACAGGATCAAGCGGAAATCATTCTCAAGAATTCGCTGCTCAGCGGAGTGTGGGGGCCTTCGGCTCATTGCTTGATTCGCCATGAAATAGAAACGTTCAATCGCCAACTCCGCGGCACTGGCAAATACGCCCGCGGCAGTGTGGGGGAAATGAAGCTCGTACTAACTTTGGTGGCGGGAGATTTTCAGAATCGGTTGGAACAAATAAGCGATGGCCGCAGACTGCGGATGGTTCATCGCATGGATGGCAAAGAAGAAGGTTCGCATGTTGATTTAGTGCGAGTCAGCGAATACCTCGGACATTTTTCGATCGACAAGGACAAGCAAGATCCGTTGGTTGCCCTGCACTTGTCGATCGGCGGTCAAAACGAAAAACTGCGAGCGGTATGCCAGCAATACAAGTGGAACAGTGTTAAGGCTGGCAAGTATCAGCAACCGGGCCACGACGACGAAGTGGATGTCTGGTGGTTGGAGGGCCAGCGCCTGGCAGACTTGAGCCAGGCGTTTGTTCGCGGCACGGCCAAGATTGATGTGTTGCTAGCAGCGCCTGATGAAGTGCGTCTGATGCCCAACCGAGTCAAGCTAGCCATCGGCCGCAGCCAGCCCCTGCCCTATTGGCTCTATTCTGTCGAAGAGACGCGTTTGAGTTCGGATGAAAAACCGCGCGTGGAGATGGTCGTGCGGATCGACTACCACGACCCCACGCCTGCGGAAATGCCGGCCGGGATGTTCAATTCGGAGGACTTCGTCTCCAGTTCGGGGACAGACGTCGATGAGACCCCAAAATATCAGCCCATCCCGCGCAATCCCCCATAAACATCCCCTCTTGCTCAACCTGCCGCGTGCGCGTGCTCTGTCCCCGCCCTTGATCGGGGACACACACGCTGCCGCCCTTGATCGGGGACACACACGCTGCAACCGATGCTGACAAACAACAGAGCGTCAGCGGTTGGAGTGTCAATCTTCGGGGGGCTGGTGGTCTGTCCCTCTTCCCGAGCCGGCGAGCTGGCATTACTGCCCGCGGGGACAGAGCGCAATTGATGGTGGGAGGTGATCGCACGGTTTTGGGGTCAGACCAGAACGACCGTAGCTCGTGTGTCATTTTGATACCACGCAATCAATTTGACATACTTCTTTCCTGGCAGCCTTCTGGGAGAAAGAACTCTTTTATCAAGAAATAAGTTCAAGTTTCGTGACGCAGTGCGAGCTATTTCGTTCTGCAGTTGGATTTGGCACGCAAAATGATTCTCCGGTCTCTCAACAAATAGTTGAGCAGGGTTGACGTCACGTCGAGGCCAATGGCTGCTCCTATGGCAATCCTGTCCCAAGGGTGGGAAGATGAAAAACCTAGTTTTGTCAGCAGTGTTAGGGCTCGGTCTCGCTTTAGCCGGATTCGCTTTGCCACAAGCCAATGCTCAGTACGGTTACGGTCGCGGTCCTGCCAATTGCCATCCTGGCTATTCAGCCGGTTATCGCGGTGGTTATGTGCCTGTTCGACCCGCACCCGGTAGCTATGGTGCATTCTACGGAGGGTATTCGACTGGCTACCGCGGAGTGCCTCCAGTTGTGCTGGGCCAGATTCAAACGGGCTACCCAGCTTATCGCACCTTGCCCTACAGCAACAATTTCGGTGGCTTTTATAGCTCCGGATTCAACGGCATGGGCTACTCGAACTTCGGCACCGGCATGGGTTATGGCTATGGCCCCAGCATTTCGATTGGCATCGGTGGCTTTCGTCCCCGCTTCTAAGCTGTCCCTATCGTAACCGATATTGGACTACGCTCGCCCTTTCGAAAGCGCAGAATATAATCAACACTAGTGCTCGCTTGCTGGCACTTGCTACTAACCCGCCGCCCCACAACCATGGGTCGAGCGGGTTGGCTGCATTTAGCGACAGCGATCTTTTCCCTCAGCCATTCGTGCGCTTGCCAGAAATCGGTTTAAACAGCGTGACCACTTCGGAAGACGAACTGATTCGACAAGCGCTGGCCGGTCACAGCCACGCCTACGGTGAGTTGGTCCAGCGATATCAAGATCGCCTGTTCAGCGCCATGTTACATGTAGTCGGTTCGCATGACGAAGCCGAGGATGTGGTTCAAGATTCTTTTGTCCAAGCCTATGTCAAGCTCGATACCTTCCAAGGTAACAGCCGCTTCTTCACCTGGCTCTATCGAATCGCGTTCAACAACGCTCTCAGCCGACGACGTCGACGCCGAACCGATATGTCGATCGAGCAAAGCCGAGAAGTCTCAGGTGGCGAACCCGAGGATCGTCAAGAAGCGCCCGATGAACCTCTGCTGCGCAATGAACGCATCTCAATGGTCAAAGCTGCCATGCAGCGTTTGACCGAAGAACATCGCCACATCTTAGTCTTGCGCGAAATGCAAGACATGGCATATGAAGACATCGCCACCATTCTCAATATCAATATCGGAACCGTCCGCAGCCGCCTCTCTCGAGCTCGCAATCAACTGCACGACATCTTGAAGGAAATGATGGACTAAGGCACTGCAAAAGCACGTGGACGTGTCCACGTGCTGATTAGCATCCGTTACCGGGTTGGTGGATCGGCTTCACGGACAATCGCCCCATGTTTGGGATCGATCACGAGAATCGACAACCGGCTGGCAGTAGCCAGGTCACCAGTACTTAAGGTTGCATAGTCGAACTGGCCGCGCAGATCGGTGTAGCCATCTTTAAAGAATCGCACCGAACCGTCCTGATGGCGCGCGTAGACCTTCACATAGGCAGCCTCAACCGGCGCACGATCGGTCTGTCCACGTACTTGCACGCGACCATACGGTTCGACGACGGTAACTGCTAAAGTATTCGCAGTCAGGATCCCTACGCGCGAGATGCCTTTGGCAGTTACTTCCACCAGCACGTTACGATTGCGAACTTCTGCCGGCAGTTCAAGCTTGCGAGTCGCTCCCTGGCCGCCTGGCAATTTCAACGTTTCCGTCATGTTTGGTCGAATCGGTGGCAGCTTCTGGCCAGTCTGAGCCGCAAAGGGATTGCGACTGAACAACAGCTCAATGTCCATCAAATAGTAGTTGACTTGCAGCTCGTCTAGATTGCGATAGTTGACCTCAACTGCTCCATCGGCCACGCTCAAATCCAGGCTAGGTGCTTCAGCGGCTTGCCGATTCTGCTGAGCTTCGCGCCGATCGGTCAGCATACGATCGGCTCGCTCCAGGCCGCTATCGAGCGATGTAACCGAAGTCATCTCCTGTCCAGCCAGGAGTGCATCGCGCTGACGAATTTGATCTCCAATATCGCCGAACAAGTTGCGCCAACGTGGTACTGGATAAGTCGCGTAACGCCCGGCAACTTGCGAAGCATGTTCATAGTTGCCGCGGAAGAAGTCGAGATACGCGTCGAAGTAATCGTACTGCAAGCGCGTGGCCAGTTGGTCCGCTTCCACTTGTTCGAACCACTTCAAGGCTTCTTCAATGCGGTTCTGAATGAGCGTGTAGTAGCACAACTCCATGCGTTGGTCCTGGCTGATCTGGACCTGATGAGCCATCACATTGAGGAGCCGCGAGTATTGCGCGAATAACTTATCGTTCAGCACCAGGCGTTTGGAACCCAGCTGGTGAATACGCGCGACCACCAAAGGCTTGTACTCCAGATGCTCGTAGGTCATCTGCTCTTGTGGGTCGAGCGCAATCAAGCTCGAGACTAGCGCTGGACCAAGTTGATCGGTGAAGTCTCGACGATTCTGCAGGTACTGCGCAATATTGGCTGCGTCCCGGTGCACCAGCGCATAAGCCCACAACTCTGGATCAAACCGACCACTCTGGCTCAGCAGTGCCAGAACCTGAACATAAAACTCCTTGTCCTGCATGCGGAACGCGATGCGCGATAAATCCAGCCGCTGCAAGTTGGCTTTGGCCAGGTAGTTCAGCACAGCCTCGTTGGTACCCCAGTCGGCGATGTAACTCCAAGTCGATTCATCCACGCTCTCAGGTTCGGCCAGGACTTTCAACTTGTCTGATTCCGTGTGAACCAAGTGCTTGCCGTCGCTACTGACCTGGCTGCCGTAGTGATCGAACTGACCGGCGGCTGGGAAGTAAAACATGTATTGAACTTGAGCCGTACTGTAAGGATTGAGTTCAACAGGCGTCGACCGCGTCACGCGGCTGGCGGCCAGCGGTATGGCTCCGGCGGGCAATTGATTCAATACATGCACGCGTTTCTGCGTGCTAGTTGGATTGGTAACTACCACGCTGGCTCGGTACGGCACGTTGATGAGCAGCGGCTTAACTTGCAGAGGCCGATTGCTTTCTTCATCGGTATGCGGCTCGGCCAGATAGATGTCCTCGCCAACCAAAATCGAGGGGGCACCCTCTGCCGGCGCAGCCGGTTCGATGCTCTGCACATAAGCAACCGCAGGTTGCTTGCTAGTGATGACCAACAGATTATTCTCGACGTTCATCTCGCTCTGCTCGGATTGCCAAGGCAAATCGATCACAGCTAGCGCCAGGAGCGCTTCGTTGACGTTCGACACCGGCAGATCGAGACTCTGTGAGAGAAACTTATCGTCACCCGCGTGTTTGACAAACTCATGCCAGAAAGGTCCCGGCGGTACTAAGGCTGGGCTTTGGTTTTCCAAGCGAATGTGATGATACTGCGTCTCGGCCCACTCGCGAGTTTGATCGAGCGTCTGGAAGAATCGACCGCCACTTCGTCGCTTGAGCGATTTGCCCATCTCGGCCCCGCGCCCGCGGTTGTAGAAGTTTTCACTACGTCCAGCCTTGTCGCTCTCGGCTGATTTTTCCATAACCGCATCTTCTAGTGCATTCTGACCAAACCTACTCTCGGGCGCTCCGCCCATACCCATGGCACCGCCTGCGGCGCCTGGTGCCATGCCACCACCCATCATGCCGCCTTCGCCACCGCCAAAACCCATGGCCGCTGGCGCGTCGAAGTGCATATTCTGTTGCAATGATTCGGCCTCGGCCAACTGCAATCCAAGCATGATGGGTCCGCCATCTAATACTGACCCACGCAAGGCAGTTTCAAAACGCTGGCTGCGCATCACTGGATCGATGGGAAACGCGGCTACGAATTCATCCAGCCAGCGTTCTGTGCCTGGCTTGGCCTCTTCCAAACGTTGGGCCAACAGAATGCGCTCGAGTGTATTGAGGCGTTGCACGCGCCACAGTGCGCGATAGGCATCGATGGGCTTACCCAGCAACCACAAATCGACCAGTTGCTTGTCGAGCTTCTGCGCGACCAAGGGTGCAACCACCGCATCGAAGAACGCGCGATCTTTGCGGTAGAGAAAATAGTCCAGCTCGTGACAAGACATCTCGCTGTACTTGGCTCGCTTCTCGTCATCACTCATTTGATCCCAGCGAGTTAAAAAGCGGA
This sequence comes from Rania fehmarnensis, assembly GCF_056494185.1. Taxonomy (NCBI): domain Bacteria; kingdom Pseudomonadati; phylum Planctomycetota; class Planctomycetia; order Pirellulales; family Pirellulaceae; genus Rania; species Rania fehmarnensis. The sequence continues at coordinate 90,363 of NZ_CM151398.1, read as the reverse complement.
ACTTCTCCCACTCGGGGTTATTATTCAGTAGCGATGCATAGAGTTGGTACACATCGCTCAGCGTTGCATAGACTTGTACGCGACTGGTGCGTGCGTCGCCGATGGTCAGCTTTTCACCGGGCTTGAGTTCACGCACGGTTTGCGTTTCTGCGAGATGATTGTCGGCTGGAAACGCTGACTTTAGTCGCAAGTCGCGTTTCTTCAGTTCGCTATGCGGCAACACCACGTAACGTGCGTCCGTAGTGGTGGGATGTACGACTAAGACCGTAACACTCGTGAATCCGTCCAGCGGTGCGCGAGGCACGACAACTTCACCTTGTTCATTGACAGTCAAATTGGCAGCGACCAACGTCCCTTGTGCGAGAAAGTCGTAACTGACCGAACCGATCGCCGGGGCGATCATCCTGCTGGCTTCTGCGGGAGCAGGGGCTGCCGGGGCGGCAGACGGATCTGCCATGCGAGACATGGCATCGCCATCAGCCGCATCTTTCTTTTGATTATCAGTCAGCGATATTTCCCACGGATGTACCAGCAAACTGGGCTGCGCCAAAAGATTGCCGGGATAGTGCGTGGTTTGTTGACGCTGCAGGATGTAGCTGTACTCTTCATCCAGTTGTAGAGAGTCGATATAGAAACTAGTCGACCGACGACGTGGCTGCTGCATCAACGGCGGATAGGGCAAGCGAGCTTGAAGGGCTGGTGACAAATCGGGCCAGAGCGGATGCGCAATAATGTGCACGCGTGTATGTTTGTCCGCACCTTCAAGCTTGATGCGCAACTCCTTTTCGGCCACGTTGGTGCTCTTGACCACAACTGGTTGACGCTCCGAAGTTTCCAAACTGCGGGTGGAACCAATCAAGTAGTCGCCGGCATCCCCTAGGGCATCCACGACGGCAATTGAAACGACTTGCCCGCTACGATGATCGCGCAATTGATAGTTGCCAGCCGCCAGCGGTTGAACTTCCAGAGCGCCGTCGCTCAGCTGCAATGCATCTTTGAGGCTACGAAGAATTACTCCACGATTGATTTCAAGCAGACTCAAGGCATCGGCTTGAATATCCTGTTGGCCCAAAGGCAAAACCAATTTGTCTTTAGTTGATTGATGAACGATCGACGGCCAGGCATGGGTTGGCAGCTCTAATTGGAAAGCGCGAGGTTGAACGCCTTGGGCACTGGCATTGAGCGTGGTAACGCGCGGTAATTTGCCCAGATCAATCTCACCCTTGGCATCGGTAGCCAAGGTTAGATTCTCAGTCGAAGCCACATCCAACGTATTGATCGCTAGAGTTACAGGAAGCTTGGGCAGTGCCTCGCCATTGCGGCCCAACACCAACAGTCGATACCCTTGGTCGGTGGGCTGCAAGTAAATGCTACCGATCAACGTGGTGCGCAGATTTTCGTTGAGGGCCAACGTTTCACTAGCGGCAACTTCCTGCCGTTCGTCGCGACTATCGTTATAAACGCGTCCGCTCAAGCGAAAATCAATTGTGGCCAGACGTTGTGGGACCAAGAACTTATGCAGCAGTTCACCGCTATCGCTCAATTTCAGATTGCCAATAGTCTGTGTGGTTGGCAGACCGTCCAGGTCCACTGCGGTAATGGTCAGCTGGGGATTCTCTAGCAAGTCCAGGCTGACTGGCCGGCCGGTGCAAACCAATTGGGCGCGCATCAAGACGCTGGTGATCGTACCGGCTACTAGAGCCTGGCGATCCAAAATGAACTTGGCGCTGAGTGCATAACTTTCGTTCTGCAGCAGCAAGGTTTCCTGACTGGCGAAGTCGCCATCGACCAAAATGACGTTCTGCGTTTTTGTAGTCTCGACATACGGAATCAGAATGCGGCCTTCGGAATCGCTTTCGAAGGCGCGATCGCCGATCTCGGCGTGGGCCGACTTGACGAGTTGGCCGCGGTCGTCGAAGACCTGTAACTGATGCCCCAAATCCGTCAGCTTTTGAATACTGCTGAGCGTACCCTTCTGAATCAAGGCCCTCGAGCGTTGTCCACCGCCTAGCAAGTCGACGACCCACACGCCGCGACCTTCCAGCTCTGGCAGCGGAATCGTTTCACTGTGCCGCCGATCGGCCGGCTGCGAATACTCGATTTGTCGTTGACTGTTGGCGACCAGGCCATCCAGTTCCACGTCGGTTGAGATCGGCTGATTGTTTGAGCGGTAGTAGTTGCGCGGATTGACTTCGTAGATCTTGATCAACAGCTGTGAAACGTTCTTGATGTCGACCGATAGTTCGGCTTGATCGTCGGCTGCAAAGTGCGATTGATTGCGTGGCCCAAAGCGAACTTCGATGCGTTCGCGCAGCGCCTTCTGTTCAGCCGGGCTTAGTTTGGCATACCAGGTAGCCGCATCGCCATCTCCGTAAAGGATCTTAGTCTCCGCCAAGATACGCTCAAGGTAATCGCGATCGAGAAAGCGAGCAAAGTCGTCGAGCTTGCTTTCGGATTGAAAAAAGTGTTCCAGATAGCTACGTATGAGAGCCATGTCATTGCCTACCGGCGGTAGGATGACTTGTGGATTCATGGCATAGTTCAAGTCGGCCAAGGTTACTGGTCGATTGCGAAACTTCTCTACGGCGTAATAGGGTGCCTGACGAGGCAGAGCCAAGTACTCCAGGAACAGAGTGCGATCGTACTTACCTTCTTTCAGGTTTAGCCTGAGCAGATTGCCGATGACCATCGCTTTCAAACTGTTCTGCGATGGTGGCAGGGTGCGCACAAATTTGAGCATGCGTTCCAAGTACGCCCGTTGTTGCACTGCATCGTCCAGTGGCGTGTAGTCCGGTGGAGCCAGCCGAGCCAAATAAGTTCGCAAGAAGGGCTCATGCCCGTTGAGATTGGGTCGTGCTTTAAGCAGTTCGTCCAGTTGAATCAGGGTCAACATATTATGAACGGGTGCCCAACCGAAACCTGGCGAGTCCTGCAGTGCCAGTTCTTCGGCGATTCGCTTGACCAGTCCTGCGAAGTCGGCGCGATCGAGGCGTTGCAGCCAGGCTCGCAGTTGATCGGGTGCCATCTGCAGATCTACGAACTTGGGCAAGGTAGCGGTAGCGATTTGTCCGAAACTGCGATCGCGCTCGAGGGCCGCTGCGATGAGTTGATCTGGATCGAGCCGACCGGCTTCGATCGAACTGGACAGGGTTGCCGCTCGATCGCGACTTGGCGGAGCGTGATCCAGCTGGACACCCAACTTCTCGCGCAGAAAGACGATCGTAGCATCGGGATTCTGGTCATAGGCCAGAACCATTTGCCGAGCTTGCATACGGCTGACGCTAGCCGTTTCGCCGAACTTGGCTTTCCATTGATCCAAGACTGCTTGCGCCTGGGCTAACTGCTTTTCATTTTGAAAGTGCAGGCAGTGATAATAGTAGTAGTCTTCGGTTCCCGGGATCAGTTCCTTGAGTGCCGTTCTGCGATCGCTGGCGGTCGCAAATTTCTCAAGAAAGCCAACTTCCTGTTGCGCACGCATCTCAGCTCCTCCGCTGCTCAGTAAACTGAAACCGCCCAGAGCCAAGATTATCAGCTGCAACCGTCGCATAACGCACCACCTACCCAAAAGAGCTGAGTTTTGGATGAAAATTGTTAGGATCTGACCACTCAGTGGCTAGACGTGACCCAGCCTGAGCCAGTTCCCTAATCCCCAAGCATACTTCAGAATTAGAGTTCCGACTGCGGTGGCAGCGGCTTCCAGAGTGAGTCTTTCCGTTGTCAAATACCCGGCGTGATCCTAGATATAACTGAAGAAGAATAAATCGCATGCACGATTTCAAATCGATTCTACTCCTGCTTTGCCTGGCTAATGTTGGCTTTGCGCAGCCTAGTGGCAAATTGCCTTCGACTACGTGGCTCGAATCGAAAGATATCAACGAAAGCAGCGGACTGGCTCGATCGCGACTTACCGAGCGATTGCTCTGGACGCACAACGACTCAGGCGACAAACCGCGGCTATTTGCTTTTGATGCCGACGGTCGATTGCATGCGGAGGTCGAGGTCAAAAAGGCCGATGCGCTCGACTGGGAAGACATGTGCAGTTTTCAGCTCGGTGGCCAAGCCTGGTTGGCTGTGGCCGATGTGGGCGATAATGGGTTTGCTCGCAAGCATGTGGTCATCTACGGCTTGAAAGAGCCCAAGATCGATATGATTCCCGTCGGTGCGACGGGCAAAGATGCGAAACCTGCTAAAGAATCGACGAAGGTTGATTTTGAAGTTCACGTCGAGTATCCGGCTGGTGCCTTGAACTGTGAAGCGATTGCATTCGATCCATGGCGTCAGCAGTTCATTCTGGCTAGTAAAGAAGAGTTTCGTTCGCAGATTTTTGCGGTGGCGTTTAATCCTGAAGCCGGCAAGCAAGAGTCTCGAGCGGAGTGGTTGTTGACCGTTCACGCGATGTTGGTAACGGGCGCATCGATTTCGGATAATGGGCGGCTGCTGGCGCTAGGCACATATGGACCGACGTGCATCTTACGTCGCGACTCCGACCAACCGGCAGCTACTGCGAAGTGGCGCGCGGGTAAAGATGGTCAGCTGGAGTTATTGATGGCACCACCGCGCAAGCAAGGCGAAGCGATCTGCTTCGATAAGAGTGGCACTAAGTTTTTAATGACTAGCGAAGGTAACCCGATGCCGTTGATTGTTAGCGAAGCGGCGTTGAGTCCATGACCAATACGCGCTACTGGTTAACAGCTGGAGGATTCTGGTCCTTCTTGGCTTTCGGATTCATCGACAATCTCAAAGGTCCGCTACTGCCGGAGATCGTGCGGAGTGGATTCGATTATGCGCAAGCTGGCTCGTTAGTTCTGGCCAGCTACATCGGCTTTGTATTGGCCACTTTGACAACGGGAGTTATGGCCGATCGATGGAGCAATCGGTTGGTGGTGTGGTTGGCTGGCGTGTGTTTGGCTGTGGGTGGTGTTGGAATCTATAGCTCGAATGATTATGCGTGGTCGATTGCATGCTTGGGAGTGGCCGGGTATGGATTGGGCGCCGTTGAGCTAGGTGCCAATGCGCTGATGATTGAGTTGCACCGTGCGGCACCAGGACGTTATCTGAACTTGCTGTCGGTGTTTCATGGGTGTGGATCGTTGGTAGTACCGATTGTGGCTGCCAGCTTGATTACGCAGCACTGGGCGTGGCAGACGATCTATTCGATCAGCGGCATCTTCGCATTGCCGCTGCTGTTGGTATTTTGGCCCAGGCGATCAAGGCGGACCGGATTGGTGAATGGGGAATCTGCGGTTGAGGCTGGGAAGCGCGTCAGCGTATGGCAAGTTGGATTCACCCCGATCATGTTGGCCTACTACGTGCTAATTGCAGCGTATGTGGCAGTCGAGTTGAGTATTGGGACTTGGATGATGGAGCACTTGCAGGTCACGCATGGTTTTTCGATTGAGGTTAGCAGTCGCTATCTCTCGGCATTTTTCGCGTTGTTGATGTTGGGTAGGTTGGGCGGAGCCGCGATTGTAGATCGCTTCGATTACATGACCGTGGTGCTAGTGTGTTTGGCGCTAACGGGCGGATGTTTGGCGTTGGCCATTTACGGACCGCGATTAGCGGATGACCGGCGGCTCCTCTATTTGTTTCCGCTTTCTGGACTCTGCATGTCCGTGACCTTTCCCACGGTGACCGCCGCGGTATCGCAGTTGCATCGAGGCCAAGCCGCGACCGTGATGGGATTGTTGTTTGCGTGTGGCGGAGTTGGCGGTGCGCTTGGTCCCTGGTTAGTTGGGCTGAGCAGCCAACACATTGGCCTGACGCATGGCCTGGCGATTACGCTGGTCATAGACGTCATCGCCATCGTAGCTTGGCTAGTCGTCAAGGGGCTGAAAGCATAGCGGGCACTCTGCCCGCATGCCAGCAAATCACCCCGGGGTCTGTCCCCCACCAATCGCCCCGCATGGAACGCACCCGTGCTCTGTCCCCCGTCGCGCCCGGGGACAGAGCACGCGCATTGGTCCGCGTGGCAATGCCATCAAATCACCCCGGCTCTGTCCCCAATCGTAGAGCGGCTGTCCCAGCCGCTCAGAACCCGCTAACACAAGCCCGCCTCAAACCAGACGTCCGTCCGGATATACACCATGCTCACAAGTTTGCTAGCTAACAAACTAGGGCTGATTGAAGACGTCGCGGGCTCCACCTACGCTCTGTCCCCGTTCGCGCCCGGGGACAGACTGAGGTGGTACCGCTTTTCCGGACAGTCCAGTCTCTTAGAATGAGCAATCTAAGGAGACGGCATGAAGCCTCAAAAGAAGCTAAAGAATTCACGAAGAGTTTATCCGGAAGACCTGAAGCAAGAAGCTGTACAAATGCACCTTGATGGGCATTCAGCTTCGTCGATTTGTGAACGGCTTGGGATCCCCAGAAGGAACTTGCTGTACAAATGGAAGCAAGAATTGGTGACAGACGCAGGCCCAGTCGCTGACGCAATGGATGCCAAGCTAAAGCAGCTGCAAGCGGAGCTTCACCGCGTGGAGCGTGAGCGAGACATTTTAAAAAAAGCTTTGGGTATTTTAGGCCGGAACGAATAGCTGAGCTTTACGCAGTCGCTCAGGCCATTGAACAGACGGAAGTGGCACCGATCACCCAGATCTGTGAAGTGCTAGAGCTGACCCGTAGTGCGTACTACTCGTGGCTTAATTCTGACGACACACAGCGCGATGAGGAGGATCGTATTCTCTCGCCTAAGGTGCGCGAAGCTTTCAGGCATCATCGTCGTCGATATGGTAGCCGTCGAATTGCAACTGAGCTCACTGAGAAAGGCATGAAATGCGGTCGGCGCAAAGCCCGTCGGATAATGAAAATGCAGGGACTTCGTGCAATTCAACCCAAGTCATTTAAGCCTCGCAGTACTGAAAGTAAGCACCGCTTAGGATACAACCCAAATCTGCTTTTAAGTGAAAGCGCAAATGGCATCGGACAGGTGTGGGTAGGAGACATTACTTACATACCGTGTGCTGAATGTCACTACTGCTACTTAGCCGTTTTGATGGATGCATATTCGCGTCGAATTGTAGGTTGGCATCTAAGTGATGACATGACCGAGGAACTAGTGCTAACCGCACTGCGCAACGCGATCACCGCGAGACAGCCATCGCCTGGCTTGATCCATCATACCGACCGTGGTGGACAGTACGCAGGCAAAGAATATCGTCAAATCCTGAAACGAGCAGCCATGCGCCAAAGCATGTCTCGAGCAGATAACTGCTACGACAACGCAGCCATGGAATCTTGCTTTGGAACACTCAAGAGAGAGTTGGAGATAACCGAATACAGTACTACCAAGGAAGCATTCAAAGACATAGCTTCCTACATCGAATACTACAACGTCGAGAGAAGGCACTCTTCTCTTGGCTATCTCAGTCCAGTCCAGTTCGAATCAACCCAGTCCTGAAGCGCAAGAGACTGGACTGTCCAGAAAAGCGGTACCACCTCAGACACCGGATCATGCCCGTTCGGCGCGGGTGCCCGTTCGGCCCGGGGACATACAGGACATACACCGGATCATGGTGTCCCGTGTGAGCGCGGCGGTGCTCTGTCCCCACTCATGCTCGGCTTGCAAGCAAGCCGCCACTGGGGACATACACCATGCTCTTGCCTTTGCTAGCTCACAAACTAGGGCAGATTGAAGACGCGATTCTTGAGCCTCGAAAAATATTGCAGAATATTTTCGGGCAACCCAATCTTGAAAAACCCTGGTGTTTACAGGGTATGCACTCAGCCAGCGGGGCGGCGCGCCCTTGACGCATCACTATCTATATAGGGTGACGTTTCGTTGTTACCGGCTACCGGGCTACCGATGGCTACTGCTGTTTGCTAGCACAAGAAAAAGGAGTGCAAGATCATGGCTCGAAAACCTCGGAGAAGTTTGTTCAGTCCAGACGAAGTCGCCACCGTGCATATCTCCAATCGCTGTGTCCGCGGCCAGTACCTGATGGGACTGGACGAGACCACCGGCGAAGATCATTCCGAACGACGCGAGTGGTTTCAAACCTACATGCAGTTCTGTGCCGGGCACTTCGCCTTCGACGTGCTGGATCAAGCTATTATGGAAAATCACTTTCATGTTCTGGGCAGAGCCCGGCCCGATGTGGTCCTGTGCTGGAGCGATGCCGAGGTAGCTCGCCGCTGGCTGACCCTCTGCCCGCCCAGCTCTGGCAAACGCAAAGGCAAGAATAAAGACAGAGCTCCCCTGCCCACCGGACCTACCAAAGCTCAGATTCGAGCCCTGACCGGGCAGCCGGAGTTTATCGCCGAGCTGCGCAAACGCCTCAGCGACATCTCGTGGTTTATACGCAAGATCTGCCAACACGTGGCTCAGCGGGCCAACGCCCAAGCCAAAGCAGCCAATAAGCCCACTGGCAGCTTCTGGAACGGTCGCTTCCACGGCGTACGCCTGCTGGATGAAGAAGCCGTGTTGGCTTGCTCGATTTACATCAATCTCAATCCCATCCGCGCCGTCATGGCCTATACCTTCGAAGACAGCCAGTACACCTCGATCCAGCGGAGACTGCAAGATCTGTTGATGGTCATGCCAGCTGACGAGAACAAGGCCATACCTGAAGCCATCTCCGATCCTGGTACGGAGCCAGTATCCGGCTCAAGCGCAGCGCAGCCGCTGGCCAGCGACAGCCTGCTGGACGATCAACTGGGCAGCGATCACTTAGGCAGCGATCAAGTGGTTAGCGATACCAAGGTGCAGCCGCTGGAGGTGGCTGCCATCACTGGCAGGGAGGCCTCGCCGCCGCAGGACATCTTGGCGTCTAGCCTCTCCACCGATGCGGCCGCGCCCGACCGGCGGCGTTCGCTGCCTGAGACACTGGCCGATCAGATCCTTCGGTTTGGATCGGCGATGGCCTACGAGCCTGAGGAGGGTGAAGAGGAGTCGCCGGAGATGGCCGAGCTGCGCAAGTTGCCGCCTGTGCCCTGGCGGCCGGGCGGCTACCTGGCGCCGCTGGAGATCAACGAAGCACTGGATCCGATCGGACCACGGCTCAGTCGCAGTTGTCAGCGCTGTAGTGATCGTGGCTATTTGACGATGACCATTGGCAAGTACATCGAGTTGCTCGAATGGTGTGCGCGGCAGATTCGCCCTGGCAAACGCGGCGTGATGCCCAGCGACACCCCGCCGATCCTCGAGCGTTTGGGGATTCCCCCGGAGGTGTGGATGAAGCTGGTCACCAGCTTCAATGAGCTCTTCAGCACAGTGGCTGGCATGCCCGACAGCGTCGATGCGCATAGCACGTCGCGCAATGAGCGTTTCTACATGCCCAAAGCCACGCGTGAGATGTTGACCATCCAACCGCTCTCCCAGCAACCGACCGAACCAACTGCGCCGGAGCAAGCGGCAGACATGTCTAGTTCGTCGGCCTAGGGCCGACGGGCACACGACAAGCTCTGCTAGCTTAGCCGGACAGCTTCAAACCAGGCAATTTCGGCCATTCTAAAAACTCACCTACCGGGTGCGTCTCGCTACCGGTCTATCCCGGTCTCACCACAGCAGCCTCCCAGCACCGGCCAACGCCCTCAAAAATCGCCTCCCACACCCGCGCGCCACTCCCAAACAGCGTTTCCCCCGCGCTCCACCTGCGCGCATCCGAACTAAACCGCTCTCACCACCGCGCGCCCACCACCGCTTGAGCCTCAAAATGCCTGCGAATATGAACGGGGACAGACCCCGGGTATAGACCCCCGGGTATAAGAACAACTTTAATCGGGGGGTGCTCTGTCCCCGTTCATGTTGCGCGGGGGTGTCCCCGGTTGGGGTCGCAGGATCGTTAAAGTTGGCACGCGGTCGTCGGCTTGTGGGTAATTTGCCACTACCTTTGCCCGCCGAACTTTCTGCACTGGTGCCGTAATCTATGTAGATCTGGGGCAAATAAGATTTCACCCCAATAAATGAGTTGCCCGAAACTTTTTATTGAGGTCATTCGTGACTACATCCACCGTATCTATGGGGGCGGAGCAGCTAATTCCCATTAGCTTGGCGACGCTACCTCTAAAAACAGCGATCCAAGTCGACGTCTACCTGAGGCCGACTTCCGATCAGCCGGCGATCCTGTTCTGCGCCGCAGGCCAGACTGTTGACCGCCACAAACTTGAAAAAGCAAACGCTTGCGGCATTTCGCGATTGTTCATTCGCACTGACGATCGTGATCTCTACCAACAATCCCTGCGCGAACAATTGAACACGGTTCTGATCGACGAAGACCGACCGATCATCGAACGCGTGGCCATCATGAACGAAGTGATTCGTGATGTGCTAGCCGACGAGTTCGCCCATGGCTCTACCGATTCCATCGTCCAGACTTGCCAAAACTTGGGGACCGCATCGGCGCAACTGCTATCCGATCAACCTATCGTGCTCAATGCACTCTATCGCGTTTTGCATCACGACTACGGCACCTTCACGCACTCCGCCAATGTCTCAGCCTACGCTCAACTCCTGGCCAGAACACTAGGATTTGCTCAAGCTGACCTGAAACGCATCGCCGTGGGCGGCCTGCTGCACGACCTGGGAAAGCTCGATATCGACGATCGTATCCTCAACAAACCAGGCAAACTAGATGAAGCTGAACGCAAAATCATCGAGACCCATCCGACCCTAGGAATCAACCGGGTCGCCGATCGCAACGATCTGAGCGAAGGCGAGTTCATGATGATCTATCAGCATCACGAACGCTTCGATGGAACAGGTTATCCAGTCGGACTGGCCGGCGAAGATACACATCCCTGGGCTCAGATCTGTGCCGTGGTCGACGTATTCGAAGCCCTGACATCCAATCGACCCTATCGCCAAAAACTCTCGCACGCCACTGCCATGGCCGTCCTGGAAAAGAACGACTGCCGAGAATTCAACAAGGAGATGGTGTCGTGTTGGCGGCAACTCATGATGTTGGCATAGACTGCCCACTGGCTTCAGAAATCCCCGTGCTGGTCGAACTGCCAGCGCACATGGCAGACTTTCTGCTCGAAGAAGGGTATCTAGAACCTGTCTACGGCGAACAACGTAGCAACGCACGCTTGCGCGTCCGCTGCCAGGCTCTGCGCACCAGCGATTTCGTACCAGTGTTCGTTAAGAATCGCACTCAGCGCGCCAAAGTTCTCATGAAGGACATGTCACGCAGCGGTATCGGTATGCTCAGCCACGAGCAAATGTGGCCCAGCGAAACCATGTGGATCGAACTGATGCAGCGACAACTCTACGCCCGCGTAGTCCGCTGCCGCAAACTCGGCCCGAATTGCTTCGAAGTCGGTTGCATTGTCGAAAGTGTCAGCGGCGCAAATTGACGCTCCAATACCACAACTCTATTCGCTACATCCGGCGCAGCTTGTAAGCTCGATCGCCAAATCAGGCACCCAATGACACATTTGCCGTGGCGACCATGGCACATAACCTAGTGTTTGCCAGGTGATAAACGTACCCTGTTTGCCCACAGCCCCACTTTGAGCGTCACTGCCCCGTGAAAACTCAAGCCCCTGCGGCCGAGGATCTGCTGCCTATCAGCCTGGCCAGTCTGCCACTGTCCGGACCCGTCGGAGTCGACGTCTTCCTGCGCACACGCCCAGGCGATCCCGCTCTGCTGTTTTGCGCTGCGCATCAACCGATTACGCGAGCACACCACACAGAACTGTCGCGCACGGCAACACGCAAACTGTTCATCCAGCCGCGCGATCGTACCACCCTACACACTGCTCTGCGCCAACGTTTGCCCGACTTGATCCTCAATATCCAACTGCCAATCCTCGATCGACTAAGCCTGGTCCTGGATTTGACGCGCGAGGTTGTGCACGATGCGTTAGTGTCCAACGATACGCCCGCCATTGTTGAAAACGCCAAATACTTTGGCACTATGGTGGCCACAACACTCGGCCACGAACAAGTGGACTTCGAACCATTATGGGCCGCTCTGCAGCACGATGCCAGCCATTGCACTCACGCCACCAACGTATGCATGTTTGCCACGCTATTGGCCCGACAACTCGGTTGGTCAGGTCGTGACCTGGCCCGCATCGCCATCGGCGGTTTATTGCACGATCTCGGTAAACTCGAAATCGATACAGTTATTCTCAATAAGCCCGGTCGCTTGGACGATTCAGAACGCAGAATGGTTCGTCAGCACCCGGCGCTCGGCCTCCAGCGCCTGATCGAACGAACCGATCTTTGTGAAGGCGTCATGATGATGATCTATCAACATCATGAACGCGCTAACGGCTCGGGCTATCCCGTGGCCCTCCAAGAATGTGAGATCCACCCCTGGGGTCGCATTTGTGCTATCGCTGATGTTTATGAAGCCCTCACCAGCGAACGGCCCTATCGACCTGCCTTCAGCTCAGCTACTGCCCTGGCTGTGCTGGAACGTGCAAGCGGCACCGAATTCGATGCGGAGATGATCGCATGTTGGCTGCAAATAGTTCGCACATAACCCCTGTCCCAGTGGTTCCCGGCCGCTACAGCCTGGACGTAACCACCGACCCGGCAGCCGACGGCCTGCCACTGCTGGTCGAGTTGCCACCGCAACTCTCCAACTTCTTTATCGAGTCAGGTTACCTGGAAACCGTCTACGGTGAACAACGTTGCCAAAACCGTCTGCGCGTCCGCTGCGAAGCCACCCTCGTCAGCGATTTCATTCCGCCGTTCGCCAATCGACCAGCTCGCCGCGCTCGCGTTCTGATCAAAGACATGTCGCGCTCCGGCCTGGGCATCCTCAGCCACGAACAACTCTGGCCCGGTGAAGTCTTCCGCATCGAACTGCACGATCGCTGCTTGCGCGTCCGCGTCGTTCGCTGCCGCCGACTAGGCCACAAATGCTACGAAGTCGGCGGCCTGGTAGTCGGGATTGAGTAACACCGTCCCGAAGACTTTTCGGCTCGCACCCAACGTCTGTCCCCGATCTTGAGCGCGTAAGTGCGGGGACACGCCACTGGTCTTTTTGCTAGCGTGACCCATACGCGCGGGGACAGACCCGAGGCTCGCCAGGTGTCTGTCCCCCAGCCGATCCGCCCCGCTAACTCAAGTCTCTCACACCCGACGTCTGTCCCCGATCCTGAGCGCGGGGACACACCACTGGTCTTTTTGCTAGCGTCACCCATACGCGGGGACAGACCGGACAGACCACTCCGTCCCCATGAACGACGGGCACCGACGCCAGGTGTGAGGCAACTTGGGTTAGAGGGTGCTGAGCGGCTGGGGACAGCCGCTCTACTACATCTCGACTTTGTCGTAGAAGGGCACCACGCGGTCGCCGCGCGTGCGGACGTCTTCCAACAACACGCGATTGTCACCCTTGAACGTGTGGTTGACTTTGCGCGATGAGCCTTTGGCTTGGAGCGCAACCGTCTGACCAAAGGGGATCAAACCCGGACGCAGCCAGACCCAAGCTGATTTGGACGGGTACTTGTTCAGCAGGATCGATGTACCAGCAGGCTGAATCTTGACCTCGATCTTGTACTTACGATTCATGTCGAACTGAAAGGGCGACACAATCTTGTCGGCATCCAACTCCGGCATTTCAAACCAGTAAAAGAAATTGTCACCCGCCCGAGCAGCTTCGACATTGATTTCGCGCGGATTGGGCTCGCGACGATGATTGGTCATCTCCATCCAATCAATGATCCGCGGTGTCTCTTCCAAGAAGTGATCGCGCGGTCGACCTTTGTATTCAACCGCTAGCGCATCAAAGGTGGGCTTCTTCAGATAGTCATCGACCGTGCGACCAAGATTGTTATACAAGCTCGAGCGATCGAATTGACCCCAGACCGTATAAGTCGGCACATACAACGCATTGCCGCCATACATCAGGATATACTTCTCCGACGCAGGCGAGAGCAGCACGGCACCAGCCCACAAATCCGGGTGACTCAGCGCGATATCCCAGGCCGCAGCTCCACCATCGAAGTGCCCCGAGATAAAAACTCGATTGGTATCAATACTCAGCCGACGATACGCGTCGCGCAGCGAGCGCAACACGCGATTGTGCTCCAAGCTCGTGTAGTTGTACTCCAGCTGACCATCGGCGGCCCACTTCGGAGCAATCACGATGTAACCGTGCCGAGCGGCAATACCCACGCGCTCTTGACGGGTCGGATGAACCGCACCGCACCACCAATTAATTGCCATATCGCGAGGCGTGCCCAAACCGGGCAAAGCCACGATGCACGGGTAGCGACGATAGGGATTGTACTCCGGCGGCAATTGCACGCTGTACTCAACTCCTTCGCTATGTTCATTGGCAGGCAATTCAAGGCGATAGAGGCCGGGTGGATCGTTCTCCGCATGTGCCGGCAAATCGAGGACTGGCTTCATCGCACCGATGATACGACCCACCAACTCCGGCCGGCCAGCTTCTTCACGCGCCAAATTCTCCAGTATCTCTTCCCGCCGCGTAGCTGAAGCCGAGGTCAGATACTCACGCACCAAGGCCTCCACCTTAATCGCCGACTTCGCAACTTCGAAATTGTTAACGCCTGCCCCAGAGCCCATTAGCCAACCGCCGATTGCGAAAGCCAGCTTCTGATCGGCAGTGAGATTGTTTTGAGTGGAAAAACGCGCATAGTCGCTCAAGCGTCCCTGCGACTCGATACCCAGTTCTTTCTCGATCTGACTAATCACCGGCGCCACCAGCTCAGCATCCCCCGGCTGTAACTCCGCCAAGTTAGCCTTCATCGATTGCACTAGTTCGGCTAACTGCGCCACTGTGCTCTTGAGCAAGTCCAACTGATCCTGGACCTTCAACTGAGTCTCATTGATTTGTTGGCTGGCCAACTCTTCGGCAAAGCCTTTTAGCAGCCCGGCCACATACTCATGCTGGCCACTTCGTCGACGTACTTCGATCTCACGAAACATCTGATCGGCCAACGCCTGCTCAAGCGTCACCAGCAAACCACGCTGCTCGGTCAACTGATCAGGAAACTTCTGCAGCGCAGCCAGTAACTCTTCGCGGGCTTCGATGTAGCGTTCGGCTTGCAGATAAAAACGCACGATCCGCATACGCTCAATAGGACTATTCATGTCCAACTCGTGATGCAGGATCTCCTTCAGCTTGGCCGGAGGGATAGAACTCGTTGCGATCCGCTGATCCCAGGGACGCAGCTTGACACCAGGTTCCTTCAACGTCTGCACTCGAGCATACAACGGCGTAAGGTGCGTGATGCCTTGCAAAAGATCTTCGCGCCCCGTGGAGCCCATAAAACTATAGAACCGTCGGCCATGCCGGTTGAACTCTGTTACTCCCACGATGTTGCGTACGACGAACTCGGCCGCACCGGTTTGCACTTCATTGGCCAAAGGCAACACGATCTCTTCGGGTACCAAAGTCGATGGAACGGCCGATGCTACCCGAGCTTGATGGAAGTAGGTCACGCGCAAATCGTCATCGATCGACTTAATCGACAACGACGCAGTCTCGCTCTGCCCGCGTTGCATGTTGTTGGTACTAATCGTGGTGTGTTCGGCAATGATGCCCGGGCCAATACGCGTACCATCTTTGAGCGTTATGAGCGACTTCTGCGCTACCGCGATCGACGGCAACATCACCAGAGCTAGGAACAGAGTGCTTCCGACACAGGTGCGCAAGCGCATAGAGTGTTCCCTTGTGCTAAATCAAATTGCAAACCTCAGCGTTGAGAACTGAGATTTGAAACTTGAGACTATCGGCCGCCGAAGAATTTTCTGAGCGTCTCGCTGGCTGCATCCTTGGAAGTACCGGTGACCGGTTTGGCCTCGCGCGGCGGTAACTTCATGGGCTTCTTGGACGGTCGCTGTGGATCGGCCGGCTGTGCGGGTTGCTCAGGTTGATTGGTCGTAGTTTCATTATCAGCCTGAGCGTCCATCACGGTTGAGTCCGTCGACAAGTCTAGCTTGGCCGAATCTGCCAGGTTGAATTGTCGGGTCACCGGTTCATTACGATCGCGTTTGATTTGATCGGCTTCTTCCAACCAAGAACTCACGTCGACTTCTTCGTAGCGGCTGTCGCCAGTATTGTCGGCTGTGCGCATCGCCGCTTCTTTGACGTCTTTAACTTCCGGCTTCTTCTTGCTAGCAATGGCCGTTTGAATAACGACTTCAAACTCCAACTTGCCCACAGTGATTTTGTCACCATGCTTGAGCACTTTGGCTTTAGCAGGATCAAGTTTCTTCTCGTTGACGATCGTGCCGTTACGGCTCTTCAAATCAATCAGCAGTAGGCGCTCGTCCTTTTGCACCAAAGCACAGTGCCGACGGCTGATCGAATCGCTCTTGGGACGTAACTGACACTCGTCACTTCTACCGATAAGAAACTTTTCTTGGGTGACGGGAATGAGTTTACCTTCACTGCTGCCGGACAAGACCTTCAATTGAATATGCACGTCACGTCTCCACTGATGAGATCAACGTTGAATCAGAGCAATACGTTGATGTTCGGCCGCCACATTCGCCAGGCACTCCTCGCCTTAACGAAATGCGCGCTCTGATATGTACTCATCGATTTTAGCAAAAAATTTTTCTGAATGTGAAAAAACCGACATCTTCCCCGCCTAACTACGTAAAAATCCCGCCCCTTCTGGGCCCACAAGGTCGCTTCTCATCACGCAGAACCGCCGTTACTTAAGCTCTCGTTCGCCACGTTGAGCGAGCGTGACCCTAAAGTGCGTTGTGACTTACGACATTGCGAAACCTCGAATCCAGCGCCGACTCAATCCACCATAACACGGTCTGTCCTAAACTCTCCATATCGGTCTGAGAAGATGGCAATTTACCGCCATTCTCGTTGGGAAGGTCATACAAACCGGGCAACTCCGGAGCAAACTGACTGGTGGCCAGCAAGATACTGCCGTGTTGCATTACGCTCTTGCCCAATCGGCGTTGGGCACTACCAACTACTTTCCTCCCATCCACAACGATATCACCGCAACTGCGACGCAAGAAACATAGGAATGGTTCCTTTGCCTTAGTCGCTCGTGCTCCGCTTGAGCAACCCGCCAGCGCACTGGCCGAGCCCTCGATAGGCGAGGGTGCGCTATCGCAGGTGGGCTTGGCCCACTTGCTGGCCTGCCAACCCAGCTCTCGAAGGCCATCGACCAAGGCATCGTGAATCAGATCATACAGTTCGGTAGCCGCACCGATCTTGTTTCTGCCGACCGGCATCGCGACCGCATAGGTCCATTCGTGGTGATGAACAATCGCTCCACCACCACTGGCGCGCAAGACTGTAACAAGATCTCGACTAGGCAGATGCTGGCTGCGATCCTCATCCGCTTGAAAGTGACCCAAGGATAAGGTCGGTTCTGACCAGCGATACACACGTACGTAAGTTGAACCAGTTCGTTCGGCATCCTCGAGAAGCCGACGATCGATCGCCATATTTTCTTGACCAGTCCTGGCCTGATCTACGTAGGCGACGGAGTCCATCGAACGATTGGTTTCCTGGCTGCTGATACTTCGTCAGGGCGACTGATGGCGGTCGAATGCGGCGCTGCATGCACATGTTCAGCAGCTTCATGCATGATCGATTCGATCGCACTCACAAATGCATCCATGGTCTCTTTGCTTTCCGTTTCCGTGGGCTCGATCATCACGGCCTCTGGTACGGTTAGCGGAAAGTAGACAGTCGGTGCGTGAAAGCCGTAGTCGAGCAAACGCTTGGCCAGATCCATCGCCGATAATCCACGTAGCTTCTTCAGCGGCGCTGCCGAAGCAACGAACTCGTGCATGCATGGCCCGGCATGTGGCACTGGCAACAGTGGATGGATGCGACTGCGCAAGTAGTTGGCATTCAGCACAGCTTGCTCACTAGCGGCACGCAAGCCACTACCGCCCAGCGAACGAATGTAACAGTATGCTCGCACCAGCACGCCGACATTACCAAAGAAACTGCGTACGCGACCAATCGATAGCGGATGATTCGAATTGAGAATAAAGCGGTCGCCCGACTTCTCTACGCGAGGCACAGGCAAGAAGGGCTCCAGGAAATCTCGCACACAAATCGGACCAGCGCCTGGGCCACCACCACCGTGAGGACCACTGAAGGTCTTGTGCGGATTGTAGTGCATCATGTCAGCACCAAAATCACCCGGTCGAGCGATGCCTAAGATGGCATTCATGTTGGCGCCGTCCAAATAAATCAGACCGCCCGCCGTATGCACCATCTCTGCGATGGTTTTGATTTGCTTTTCGAACAAGCCCAGCGTACTGGGATTGGTAATCATGAACACGGCCGTGCGCTCATTGACCTTGGATTTCAAATCTTCCAAATCGACCGATCCATCGTCGCGCGATTTGACGGTGATGGTCTCCAGGCCAATGACTTTGGCGCTAGCCGGATTAGTACCGTGCGAACTATCGGGCACGAGCACCACCCTTCGGTTTTCACCTTTATGCTTGAAATAAGCCACGGCCGACATGAGCGCAGTCAGCTCGCCGTGCGCGCCGGCCGCCGGTTGCAATGAAACCGCTGGCAGACCAGAAATCTCGGCAAAGTACTTCTGCAATTCGAACAACAACTCCAGCATCCCTTGGATCGTGCTCTCGCCTTGCAGCGGATGCAAATCGGCGATCCCTGCCAGGCCCGCCAGTCGCTCGTTGCGCTTGGGGTTGTACTTCATCGTGCACGAACCAAGCGGATAGAAGTGCGTATCGACCGACATGTTCAGCGTCGATAGATTTGTAAAGTGACGCACCACATCGCCTTCAGCTACTTCGGGCAAGCGCGGCTTTTGCGAGCGAAGCGCTGTCTTGGGATACAGCTGAGCCATATCGCTAGTAGGCACATCGCTGGGTGGCAGCAAATGCGCGCGGCGGCCCGGCTTGGATAGTTCGAAGATCAGTTGAGTCGACTGGACATTACGCATGAGCTGGCTCCATTAGACTTGGCGTGTTGACCAGCACATCCACGAGCTTGTCAATCTCACAACGTGTTCGTTTCTCAGTAACAGCCACTAGCAAACAATCGCTGAGTTCTGGATACCAACGTCCCAGCGGCAATCCGGCTAGCAGTCCATGATGGCGTGCATGCTCGACCACCAGGTCCACTTCGTTGGCTCGATCGCGCAGCACAACTTCGCGCCAACTGCCGGGCGCAAAGGCGACTTCCCAGCGTTCGTTACCGGCCAGGGCATCGCGCAGATAAGCGGTCTTCCAAGCGCACTGCTCAGCCGTCTCACGCAAACCTTCTGGTCCGAGCAAACTCAGATAGATCGTGGCCCGCAAGGCCAGCAAACCTTGATTGGTGCAAATGTTACTGGTGGCCTTGTCGCGCCGAATGTGTTGCTCGCGCGTTTGCAGGGTCAGTACCCAACAGCGCGAGCCACTGCGATCGGTCGTTTGACCAGCGATGCGGCCCGGCATGCGTCTGACCAGCGATTCTCGACAAGCCATGATGCCCAGGTAAGGACCACCGTATTGCAATGGCACGCCCAGCGGTTGCCCTTCAGCCACGACGACATCCGCACCCCATGCGCCGGGAGTTTCGAAGATGCCCAGGCTGAGCATGTCGGCCACAGCCACAACGACCGCGCCCGCATCATGAACTTGTTGGGCAATCGGCGCCAGGTCTTCGACCACACCGAAGAAGTTCGGTTGACTAACCACCACACACGCAGTGTGCTCATCCAGCGCGGCTGACAGAGCGGCCTTGTCCCACGCGCCGCCTGGCGACGGGATCGTCACCAGCTGAGCATTGAGAAAGCTCAAATAGGTGGCCAGCGCCTGACGATACTCTGGATGCAAACTGTCGCACACAATCACCCGTCGTCGCGAATCGGAGATCGCCAACGACAGCAGCACGGCTTCTACGCAGGCGCTTGCGCCGTCATAGAGACTGGCATTGGAAACATCCATGCCGGTCAGTTCGCAGACCATGGTTTCATATTCAAACATCACCTGCAGGTTGCCTTGGCTGACCTCAGGTTGATAGGGCGTATAGGAAGTGAAGAACTCGCCACGACTGGCGATCGCGTCCACCGCAGCCGGCACGAAGTGATCGTATGCCCCGCCGCCCATGAAGCAGACCAATTGCCCGGTACCTTGATTGCGACCAGCCAGGCTGGTTATATGCCGCGTGAGTTCAATCTCCGACAGCGGTGCAGGAATCGCCAACGGTCGCGCCAGGCGACACTCTTTGGGAACTCCAGCAAATAAGTCTTCGATCGAAGCTGCGCCGATGGCCCGCAACATCTCTTGTTGATCTTCGGGCGTATTAAACAGATAAGCCATTACTCTGCACACTGCTTTTGGTATTGATCAAACGTTAATAAACCGTCGAGGCTGGCGTCACCGGCAAGTTTCACTTTAATGATCCAACCTTCGCCGTAGGGATCAGCTGACAACGTTTCCAGTCGATCGACCAGTTCGCTGTGAACTGCTACCACTTCACCCGAGACCGGGCTGTACAGGGGACTAACTGCCTTGACCGATTCAACTTCACCGAATTCTTGACCAGCCGTAACTTTTTGTCCGACTTTGGGCAGCGCCATGTAGACCAGGTCCGTCAACTGCTCCAGAGCGAAGGCTGTGATTCCGACTGTGCCGACTTTCGCATCGCCCTCACTCGTCAGACCGACCCATTCATGAGATGGGTTGTACTTCAGTTCTTCTGGTTTCATCGGATCTTCATTCCTTGGAGATACAGTTACGAGGTTAGTTGGATCGGGTGTAAAACGGGAGTTTGGTGATGCGGCCTGAAACGCGCGAACCGCGAATGTCGACATCCACGTTCGTGCCTGGCACGGCCATTGAGGGTGCCACATACGCCATGGCAATCGGCTTTTCAAAAGTCGGTGAGAACGTGCCGCTGGTCACCTGACCTACGCGCCGCGAATCGGTATCGAACAGCTCGGCGCCCTCGCGAGCCACGCGGCGTCCATCCAGCATCAGTCCCACGCGAGTTGCCAGCTGCGTACCTTCGCTCTTG
Organism: Rania fehmarnensis; assembly: GCF_056494185.1. Lineage (NCBI taxonomy): Bacteria > Pseudomonadati > Planctomycetota > Planctomycetia > Pirellulales > Pirellulaceae > Rania > Rania fehmarnensis. Next base: position 69,472 of record NZ_CM151398.1, on the reverse strand, counting down.
CGCGCCAGTACTTCACTGCCGATGAACGTCCGGCCTTCCAGATTGACGGCAAAATCCAAACCAGCTTGAAATGGATCGAGCTCTTCGCTCAGCTCATGACCGTATAGTGGCATGCCCGCTTCTAGTCGGAGCGTATCGCGAGCGCCCAAACCCACCGCGGCCACTCCCAGGTCACGGCCGGCCAGCATCAGATTTTCCCAAACGCGATTGGCATCTTCGGCGCGGACGATCAATTCGTAACCATCTTCGCCCGTGTACCCAGTGCGCGACACGATACACGCTTTACCAAACTGCTCGGTCACCAGTGCCCGATAGTATTTCAAATCCAAAATGCGTTTAGGCAACAGCTTGGCCGCGATCTCTCTAGCGCGTGGACCTTGCACCGCGATCATAGCCGTATCGGGAGTGGCATCATGAAAAAGGACGTCTGGGAAATCGGCCACGTGCGGCTGAATCCACTTGAGAATCTTTTGGTGATTTCCGGCGTTGACCACCAACAAGAAATACTCTCGACCGCTGGGGCTTTCCAAACACGAGACCAGCACATCGTCCAGAATGCCGCCCTCTGCGTTGCACATCAAAGAGTAACGCACCATACCGATTTTCATATCGGTCACGCGGCGCGTGAGTAGATGATCCAACAATTGATCGGCTCGGGGACCTTCAAAACGCAGCCGGCCCATATGCGAGATATCGAACAGTCCAGCGGCCGTTCGAGTGGCGGTGTGCTCGGAGACGATCGAGGTATATTGAATTGGCATCTGGTACTGAGCAAATTCCGCCATGCGCGCACCGGCTTTTTGATGCCAGTCGAATAGCGGTGTTGTGCGCATGGGATCGTTCATACAGACCTGTACTAATGCTAACACCTCGCCACAACCGGTTCAGAAAGCCATCTACGTGCGATAGCCTGCCACTAAGGTGCAGTCAAGGGTTATTAACCCAGAGCCAAATTGCCAACGAGCAAATCGTCGCTAAAACGCAAGGTTTTTGCGACTCAGTTGATTGTAACTGGATTGAATTTTCTGGCAACGGCGCTTTTTGGGAGTACGGAAGCGTTAGCTTCCGCTTTGATAGTAGAGCGGCTGTCCCCAGCCGCTCAGCACCCTCTAACCCAAGCATCTGCAAAGTGCGGTACGGTTGGGTTTACTAAGCCGTAGGCGTTAGCCTCGGTTGCAGCGCGTTTGAGTAGAAACCGGGGCTAACGCCCTCGGCTTAGTTGTAGACTGTGGTGGCTAACGCCACAGCACTCCAAAGGGCTACTGCGGGTCGCTTTGTAGATTGGGGCGGCGACCGATTTCAACTTGTAGCTTGATGTTCTGGCCGTCGCGAATGACTTCGATCGGTACCATCGTACCCACGTCGGCTTGGGCCACCATGGCGGTTAAGACGCGATAGGTTGGCACTTCGCGGTCGTCGAACTTGACGATCAAGTCACCGGGCATGATCCCGGCTTGCTTGGCTGGTGAATCGTCGTTGGCCCACTTGTCGACTAAGGCTCCACGCGGCGTGTTACCGAATTCATCTTCGACACTCTTGAAGGACAAGCCTAACCAACCGCGCGGCACTTGTCCGCCTTTGATCAGCCCGTCAGCCACTCGACGCGCAACGTTGCTCGGTATGGCAAAGCTAATGCCGATATAGGTCTCGCCCACGATGGCGGTGTTGATGCCGATGATTTGGCCAGAGGAGTTGACCAGCGGTCCACCACTATTGCCGGGATTGACCGCCACGTCGCTCTGCATCAGATCGGAGTACATTGTCTCTCGATCGTCGCGGCTGTCCCAGCGACGAGTGCCTTTTAAGTCGATGCGATGTTTTCCACTCAAGATGCCAAAGGTCACTGTGCGTTCCAGGCCAAACGGACTGCCGACCGCCCACACCGGCGAGCCCACATCCATGCGGTTGCTGTCACCCCACTCAGCCGGCATCAGTCCATCGGCATCAACTTTGATGACCGCCAAATCGGTAAAGGGATCGCGGCCCAATTCTCGAGCCAACACGCGTCGACCATCGCTCAACGAGACTTCGATGCGGCCCGCGTCTTCAATCACATGATGATTGGTCAGAATGTGACCAGCTCGATCCAGAATGACACCACTACCCTGCCCCATCATCTCGATGCGTTCGTTGTTACCGAAGAGCCACTTCTTGGACGCGCTCCGTACTTCGAGCAAATTGATATGCACGACGCTTGGCCCAACACGTTGGCTGACTAGCTCGGAGGCTTCGCTGAGTGAGTTGAGCGAGACATTCTGCAGTTGTTGGCCGCTGAGTTCATATTCCGCCCGCAGCTGACCTCGATACCAAGAGTATCGCAAACTCTCGACCAAGGGCGGAACCGTGAAACGAATGGTGATGATCAAGATCAACACGACCAACAGACTTAGGAAAGTCGAATAGGCCAACTGCTGTGGGTGTGGCTCGTGCGCCGCTTCGTTCCGTAAGCTGCCTCTAGGTTTCAAGGCTTCAGGCATTAGCGATTCGGAAACCAAGGCTTCGGGCACCAGAGCAACCACGGGCTGAGGCGGCTCGTCCTCAGTCGGCAGATGGGCGGCATGCACTGGGGAGGCATGCAGAGTCGATGTGTAGACTTCGTCCTCAGCAATCAACTGGTCTTGATCGGTCGCCAGCGGCTCAGTCTCGAATTGCTCATCGTCGAGCTTTTCAACCTCAAATTGCTCGGGCTTGGTTTGCTCGGGCAGCACACCATCGCTGGGCAACGACTCGTCGTTGGGTTGCATGCTGCGCCTCGCAGTTGAAGGAATAGTCTTTTCGCAGGTCCCGGTTCCGAGAAGATTGCCTACATCTCTTTATTGTATCACTCCAACCGGGCAAAAAGCAAAATTTGGTAAGATATGCCTCGCCGAAATCTATGGACACAGGCTGGAAGCCTACACCCCGCTTCACGCTAGCAATTCCTCAAGCCCCGCAAAGTGCTTCATGTCCACGCAACTGGAACAACGCTTGTTTTCGCAGCTCGACCAACTCGTTTTGATCGATCCCCACACGCACATTAACCCGCATAAACCGGCCAGCGAAACGCTAGCCGATATCCTGGGTTACCACTACTACACGGAACTTGCCCACTCGGCAGGTATGCCGCGCCAGCACATTGAGCAGCCTGGAATATCGGCGAAGGAAAAGGTGGGCCGCCTGGTAGAAGGGCTGGGACACATCGACAACACGGCCCAGTTGGCTTGGCTGGTTGACTTGTCGCGCGACCTGTTCGGATTCGACGGCGACCGCATCGACACTTCCAATTGGGAGTCGCTGTACGAGCTGGCGCTTAGCAAAATGAGTCAGCCAGACTGGGAAGACCAGGTGTTGAAACTCAGCGGTCTGGAGGCGGTGTTCTTGACCAATGACTTTGATGACCCGCTAGCAGGCTTCGATACCACACGCTACATCCCGTGCTTGCGGACCGATGACCTGGTATTTCATTTTGCTAAAGCGACTGTGCGGGAGCGACTGACCAAGTGTACCGGCCTGGGGCTTGGCTCACTGAAAGAATTGCGGTCCGCCATTGCCAAGTTGTTCGAACACTTTACGGCCAATGGCGCGCGAGCCTGCGCGATCAGCCTGCCACCCTACTTCACGCCCTGCGAAATCTCCGACGGCAGTGCCAGCACGGCCCTGGCCAACATCCTGAGCATCGGCGAACAAGCCGCCATCGAACAACGTCAAACGTTAGGCTACTGGATCTTCTGGGAATTGGCTCGCAATTGTGCCCAGTTCCACTTGCCCTTCGACCTGATGATCGGCGTCAATCGCGCGGTCTATCCCGCCGGCGTGTATCAAGGTCAAGACCTTTACGATTCACGCGTCTCACTGATCCAGTATCGCGAGCTGCTAAACGCGTTTCCACAAGTGATCTTTCCAATCTCGGTGCTGGCCAGCGTTACCAATCAAGAACTGGTCAGCTATGCCTGGATCTTTCCTAACGTAGTAACCAATGGTCACTGGTGGTACAGCAACACACCCAGCTTCATCACCCGCGATCTGCATGGGCGCCTGGAAGCGATTCCGCGCAACAAACAGATCGGTTATTACAGCGACATGTACAAGCTGGAATTCGCCAAGCCGAAATTCAAAATGTTCAAGCGCTGTCTGGCCCGCGTCTTAGCCCACCACTTCGTCATCGACAACAACTGGAGTGAACAGCGAGCCATCGACCTCGGCCTGCAAATCCTCCGCGGCAATGTGGAAAACGTGTTCAACATGTCAGCGCCTACATCCTAAGGAGAATGTACAGCTTTTAACTATCGAAATATAAAGGCCTTAGGGTGGCACTGGCTATGCGCAGTATTGCCAGTGCTTGAAACGAAGTGGCGCGGTTGGCGAGCGTGCTTGAGCAGCCAATGTAAGCGGAGTTCCCGCTGTCAGACCCGACAAGCTGCGATTGGCATGCCGACGATGCTGTCCAACTGCACAATACGACTGTGCTCATCAACACCTGTAGTTGAGAAAAGACCTGGTGATGGGCGGACTAGATCGCATATCTCACGCAAAGGCGCGAAGGCGCAAAGATGCTTGCGTTAACTTCTTTGCGCCTTAGCGCCTTTGCGTGAGGCTGTCTTTTATCTTTGAAAGTCGGGGCATCGTTTCGGCCATTGGCAACAAGCATACATGTCCGCAGGAAATCGGTAGTCGCCAAAACTTAGTTGCGGCTTCGATTGCATACCGGCTATACTCCAAACTCATTTGCCGGGTGCCGAAAACAGCGGGAACCAGGCATTACACCGGAGCCGCCGGTCATCTCCAACTTACTAAACAATCAATCGCGGCGGCCGCGGTGATTGCGACCGTTGTGCTCGCACCTTTTGGGGAGACGTTACGGTGACCGGTTTGGCCGTTCGGGAATAAACCACCGGTGGGTGCTCACAAGTTCAGCAACCGAGGCTAACGCCTACGGCTTAGACAACCCATGACAAACGCCAAACCCGACAGGAGCGTATCGACTAACTCATGGGGAACAGCCAATCTGCCGGCCCATGGCTGAGCAAAATATTCCCAGCCACACACAACGTGCACTAACCAACTAGCGATGCCAACCACCATGGATGCAATAGCCGCGCGCGCCGGCAACTGTGGCCAGTAGATTCCCGCCACAAACGGTACGAACATACCGACTAGCGACATCGCATACGCATCTTCGACCAGTTCAAACGCCGAGCGACCACTGGTAGCCAGGGCTACAGATGCGGCGGTGATGGCGACCACCGCCGCGCGTTGCAATCGCAATGCCCGGCGCTGACGCAGCGGACTTGGGCCTTCACCTGGATCGCCTTGACCCAGCACCCAGGGTTCGAGCAGATTGTGAGCCAACACGGCTGCCGGGGCCATGATGGCACTAACCATCGTCGACAAGACGGCTGACACGATGGCCAGCAGGAACACGATCCCCAGCCCAGGCGAAAGCAAGCGACTGGCGATCATCGTCAGCACACCTTCGTCGGGCAACTTGGGTAGTAACAAGCCTGCAGCCAGTCCTGCCAAAATCGGCAACAGCCCCATCGCCAAGTAGCCTGCTGCAGCCAGGTAACACGCTGCGCAGGCAACGCGCGGGCTCTTGGCTGAAAAAACGCGTTGCATCAAGTCTTGCACTGGTACATTTCCCAGCGACGCAATCACCAGGATCGAGCAGGCCTTCAAGATGTCGGCTGAAAACGTAGGAGCATCGGCCAAGCGCCAGAACTGCGGCGGCGTATCGCTGGCCAGTCGTGACAGACCAACACCCACCATCCCCTGCCCCAGGGTCGCCAGGATCTCATAACCCAGCGCGACCAAACCCACGATGATCAAGACTAGTTGCAGCGTATCGGTTAGCGTTATGGACCACATGCCGCCCATCAGCGAATAGCCACTACCAATCACGGCGACGATCACGATCCACTGGCCAAGCGAACCGCCATACAGCTGTGAAAAAATTGTAGCCAAGGCTACAAACTGCGCCGCGATCCAACCGAAGTAACTCGGCACCAGGATAAGCGCGCACAGAATTTCAGCTGCCTGGCCGTAACGCAGCCGAAAGAAATCAGGAATCGTCAGCACATTCATGCGCCACATCGGCGAGGCGATAAACAATCCCGTAATCACCAGGCACAGCGAGATCCCGATTGGATCCAGCAGCGCGCCGCGCCAGCCTGCCTGGGCAACTTCGTCGGTCGTCGTCATCAGCGACTCGGCTCCAAACCAAGTCGCCACCATGGTGATCGTGGTCAAACTGAGTGGCAAACTCCGTCCGGCCAAGACGTAATCATCCACATCGGTAACGCGTCGACTGGCCAGGTATCCGATCAGATACATGACCAGCATGTAGGCTACGACAGCGCCAGTGAACATTGGGGCTACATATACATGTTGATGATATTCTCGAGCATCTCTTGGCGACCGCTTTGATTGGGCGCGGCTTCGCCTTTGCCGAGCATATAGGTCTCCAGTTCCGCCAGGCTCGATTTGCCCGATTCAACTTTCTTACCCATGTCGCTGTCCCACGAGCTGTAACGCTCTTTGACGAACTTGTCGAGCACGCCGTCGGCGCGAATCTCGGCAGCAATCTTCAGGCCGCGTGCAAAGGCGTCCATACCTCCGACGTGAGCATGAAATAGATCGATCGGCTCAAAGCTTTCGCGGCGCACCTTGGCATCGAAGTTCACTCCGCCGCTACCCAAGCCACCATGCTTGAGAATCATCAACATGCACTGCGCCGTCAGGTAGTAATCGGTGGGGAACTGATCGGTATCCCAACCCAACAGCAAGTCGCCCGTATTGGCATCGATCGAACCGAGCGCGCCTTGCTGGCCTGCGTAATCCAACTCATGCATCATCGTGTGACCAGCCAAGGTAGCATGGTTGGTTTCCAGATTGAGTTTGAAGTAAGGCAGCAGATCATAGGCCCGCAAGAAGTTCAAACAGGCCGCGGCATCGGAGTCGTATTGATGTTTGGTCGGTTCCTTAGGCTTAGGTTCGATCAAGAACTGCCCGGTGAATCCGATCTGCTTGGCGTAGTCGACCGCCATATGGAAGAAGCGGGCCAGGTGATCCAGCTCGCGTTTCATGTCCGTGTTATACAAGTTCTGATAACCTTCGCGGCCGCCCCAAAAAACGTAGTTCACTCCGCCCAGTTCTTTAGTGACTTCCAAACATTTCTTGACCTGGGCAGCGGCATACGCAAACACATCCAAATTGCAACTGGTTGCCGCTCCATGCATGAAGCGAGGATTGCTGAACAAGTTCGCGGTGCCCCACAGCAGTTTGATGCCCGTGCGATCTTGCTGCTCTTTGAGCGCCTTGGCAATGCGTTCAAAGTTGGCATGGCTTTCCTTCAGCGTCGCGCCTTCGGGAGCCACATCGCGGTCATGAAATGCATAAAACGGTGCGGTAATTTTTTCGCAGAACTCAAAGGCCACTTCGACACGCTTGAGCGCATTGTCGACGCTGTTGGAACCATCGTCCCATGGTCGAATGGCTGTTCCTGGACCAAACGGGTCGCCACCGGTCCCACGCATCGTATGCCAGTAAACGACGCTGAATCGCATATGATCGCGCATCGATTTACCTTCGATGACCTCGTCGGCGTTGTACCAACGAAATGCCAGAGGATTGCGCGATTTCGGACCTTCATATTCAATACGGCCGACTTCCGGGAAATAGCTCATGAGTTTTCGATCTTGAAAAGTTGTTGTCAGAGTTTGGGGTTGAAACTGCGTAGTATAGGGTGAGTGAAGTGTGAAGTGTGTAGGGTGAAGTTTGAAAATGAACTTTCAGAATTGAATTTTCAAGCTTGGGTCAACTCATCTTCCGTAAAACCTTCTCTCCCAGCGTCGGGCTGATACCCATCAGTGCGATCAGTATCCGAGCTTTCCAGGGACGCACAAGCTCCAGTTTGCGCTGCGCAGCAGCTTTCAAGATATCGCTAGCCAGCCGCTCGGGATCGAGACCTTTCAGTTTCGCGCCGCCGCCACTCTTGAGCGCTGCCGGTGGCAGGTCGCTGGCAGTTGACAGGTGGTCATAACGCGTGTCAGCGTCGGCGCGCTTGATGGGGCCAGGGCAAACCAACATCACATGAATGTTTTGTTCGGCCAACTCCAAACGCAACTGTTGCGTCAGCCCACGCAGGCCATGTTTGACGATCGAATAACCACCCAAGTATCGCGGCGCCAAATAGGAGGCCAGCGAACCAATATTGACGATCACGCTGGCCGATGGCATGTAAGGCACAATGGCTTGCGTCGCTCGCAAGGGGCCGTAGATGTTGGCTCGGAGCAGTTCCTCCAGGCGCTCGATAGTCAACTTGAGCATCAGTCCGCGATCGCTCAAACCAACTGCGTTGATCAGCAGATCCACGCGCCATCCCAAGGCATCCAACTTGTCAGCCACCAAAGCCGCACCGGTATCCAAGCTGATATCGGCGGCACAAGCTTCGATGCGCACATGCGGATTGAGTCCCCTTAGTTCTTCGACCATGCAATTCAAACGCTGGCTATCGCGAGCGATGACCAAAATCGCAGCTACATTGCTTTGCGCAAGTTTCTCCGCCAGTGATCGACCTAGACCGGCAGATCCGCCAACGATAACCGCATGTTTACCCGACCAATGTTCCAAGGTACTAACCAATCGTTACCAAAGCCTGATGGAGTGCGGCGGCCTCGGGCCCCGCTTTTGCTGTAATCACCAATCGTAACCCAAGCCGAAATCAATAGGGCTGACTGCAGCAGCTTCATCTCCTATCTGAGGGCTACTGCACTCCAAAGGAAGTGCTGCGGGTGTACACTATTTAACGCTCCAATTGTAACGCACCTATTTCATGAAAGCCGGCCATGTCTAAAGTACGACCTAGTCTAAGCGAAGCTCGAACCAAGATTGTGGCCACGATGGGTCCAGCCTGTGACGACGATGCGATACTGGTCGAGATGGTCAATCATGGCGTTGATATCTTTCGGATCAACGCGGCCCACGGTACGCGCCCCGATTTTGAAAAGAAAGTCGAAGCAATCAAACGCGTGCGTGAAATCACCGGTTTTCCGGTGGCTATCTTGTTGGACCTGGCTGGGCCAAAAATCCGTCTGGGTCAATTGTTACAAGACCCCTTGGAGGTCGAGCCCGGCCGCGAGTTGGTCTTTGTGCGTGGCGAAGAAGTATCGGCTCCCGAACAATTGTGCAGCAACTATGCACGCCTGCTGGATGAAATTTCCATTGGTGACAAGATCATGCTGGCCGATGGCACGATCACCTTGCAGGTCGTGGAACGAACCAGAGATACCGCTCGCTGCCAGGTGTTGACCGCCGGCACCATTCGCTCCCGGCAAGGCATCAACTTGCCTGGCGTGTCGCTGAGCGTCTCAGCAATGCGTCCGGAAGATGTGGAAAATGCGATTTGGGCCGCGCGCAATGAAATTGACTTTATCAGCCTTAGTTTTGTCCGCTCGGCGCAAGACGTGGCCTCGCTGAAAAACTTGCTCTCGAGCCTGGAAAGCCAGGCGATGGTGATCGCCAAGATCGAAAAACGCGAAGCCTTAGCCGACTTGGAAAGAATCGTAGAAGCGGCCGACGGCGTTATGGTGGCCCGCGGTGATTTGGGTGTGGAGATCGATGTGGCCGAAACGCCGGTCGCCCAGAAACGCATCATTGCGGTCTGTCGCGAGAAACTCAAGCCGGTCATCGTGGCCACGCAGATGCTCGAAAGCATGCATACCAATCGCCGGCCCACACGCGCCGAAGCATCCGACGTAGCCAATGCGATCCTCGATGGCGCCGACGCGTGTATGCTCAGCGGTGAAACGGCAATCGGTATGTACCCAGTGCTGGCCGTCGATACCATGAACCGCATCATGGTCCGCACCGAAGAGATGTACCGCGATAATCCGACCCATGGCCCTTCACGCGTGTTCGATCGCGTTCATCCGGTGACCTCGGCCGTCACCAACGCAGCGGCATGTATCGCCGATGATATTCAAGCCAAATTGGTCGTCGTGGTCTCGCGGACCGGCGGCACTGCCTGGGTTAAATCCAAACAGCGCAATTTCATTCCTTCGCTGGGCGTGAGTAATTCGATGGCTACGCTGCGCCGCATGGGAATCTTCTGGGGCATCATGCCCGCATTCGTGCAAGGACTCGACAATCCTCAAGAGCTGTTTGAAGAAGTCTGCCGCTGGGGCAAAGATCGCGGCCTACTGAACTCCGGCGACCGAGTCGTTTTCGTCACCGGCACCGGCGTCATGGACAACACCCACAACTTGCTGGTCATCCATCGCGTCTCCTAACGCCGAGACCGTTAGCACCGGTTCCTTGGAGTGCTACGGCGTTAGCCGTAGCTTTGATGTAATAAACCAACGGTACCGAAGCCTGCACGAACCAGGTACTTCAGACTTTCAGAGCGACTCAGGCTGCGGCAAGGGACTTCACTTACATCAAAGCGGTGCCAGATGGCACCGCACTCCAAGGTCGCAGCTTACGAGTCGTAACCGAGGTTCGGCGCTAACCAGCGTTCGGCTTCTAGTAGCGACATGCCTTTGCGCTGGGCGTAGGCTTGGACCTGGTCTTTGGTCACGCGATCGACTGCGAAGTAGCGCGATTCGGGATGCCCAAAGTAATAGCCGCTGACACTGGCCGCTGGCCACATCGCACACGATTCGGTCAGTTTGACGCCCGTGTTGGCTTCGGCATCCAAGATCTTGAACAGCGTGCGCTTCTCGGTGTGATCAGGGCAAGCCGAATAGCCAGGGGCTGGTCGAATGCCGCGGTACTTCTCTTCGATCAAATCGTCGTTGCTCAGTTGCTCTTCGATGCCGTAGCCCCAATCCATGCGAGCGCGCAAGTGCAGGCACTCCGCAAAGGCCTCGGCCAAACGATCGGCCAAGGCTTTGACCATGATCGAGTTGTAGTCATCGAGATTCTTGGCGAACTCGGCGGCATACTCGTCGGCACCATGTCCGGTCGTGACCACAAACCCGCCCAAGTAATCTTGGCGGCCGCTGTCCAGCGGCGCGACATAGTCGGCCAACGATCGAAACTCAGTTTGACTTTGACGTTCCCACTGCTGACGCAAGAAGTGCAAACGCGTCAACTCTGTGCTGCGCGTATCGTCGGTATACAGAATCACATCATCGCCCTGGCTGGCCGCGGGCCAAAAGCCATACACGGCATTTGCCTGAAGCTTGTTGGTGGCAATCATGTCCAGCAGCAACGCATGAGCGTTTTCGAACAGTTCTTTGGCTTGCTGGCCAACATGCGCATCGTCGAAAATCTTTGGATACTTGCCCTTCAATTCCCAAGCCATAAAGAAGGGAGACCAATCGATGTAACTGAGCAAATCGTTCAGCGGAAAGTTCTTCAATACTTGCACGCCCAGTTTTCTGGGCTTGTCGATACGCACCGTGCTCCAGTCGGTCTTGAACGGCTTGGCACAAGCATCGGCATAAGGCACCAGCTTGACTTGTCGGGCTTGATAACTCGAGAGCAGTTCGCTCTGCAGAACCTTGTTGGACTGGAGCAACTTGGGCTTGGACTCTGGATTGCACAGTTGTTCGACAACTCCGACGCTGCGCGAGGCATCGAGCACATGCACAACGCCCGGCGCATAGCTGGGTGCAATCTTAACGGCCGTGTGCTTGGCGCTGGTCGTGGCCCCACCGATCAGTAGCGGCAGGTTCATGCCTTGACGCTGCATCTCTTTGGCCACGTGCACCATTTCATCCAGGCTGGGTGTAATCAAGCCCGATAGACCGATGACGTCTACGCCATGCTTCTTGGCCTCCTCGAGGATCTTCTCGCACGAGACCATCACGCCCAAGTCAATGACTTCGAAGTTGTTGCAACCGAGCACCACACCCACGATGTTTTTGCCAATATCGTGCACATCACCCTTGACCGTAGCCATCAACACTTTGCCACGTGACTGTGAAGCAGCGGTGCCAGCCAGGCGCTTTTCTTCTTCCATAAACGGCGTCAGATAGTTGACCGCTTTTTTCATGACTCGCGCCGACTTGACGACTTGTGGCAAGAACATCTTGCCTACTCCGAACAAGTCACCCACGACTTGCATGCCGGCCATCATCGGACCTTCGATCACATCCAAGCAGCGCGTGCATTGCTGACGAGCCTCTTCGGTATCGATTTCGATAAACTTGTCGATGCCGTTTACTAGTGCGTGCTTGAGGCGTTCATTGACTGGTGCCTCGCGCCACGCCAGGTTCTCGGTGGCGGCTTTTTTGCCAGGACCTTTAACAGACTCGGCAAACACCAACATGCGGTCGGTGGCATCGGGACGACGATTCCACAATACATCTTCAACATGTTCCAGCAAGTCTTTGGGAATGTCTTCGTAGACCACCAGCTGCCCAGCGTTGACGATGCCCATATCCATGCCAGCGGCTACCGCTTTGTACAGGAACGCGCTGTGCATGGCTTCGCGAACCACGTCGTTGCCGCGGAACGAAAAACTAATATTGCTGACACCGCCCGAAACGTGGCAACCGGGACAAGTGCGTTTGATCTCGCGCGTGGCTTCGACGAAGTTGAGCGCGTAGTTATTGTGCTCTTCAATTCCAGTGCCAACGGTCAGAATGTTGGGGTCGAAGATAATGTCTTCGGGCGCAAAGCCAACTTTCTCGGTCAGCAGTTTGAAGGCTCGCTGACAAACACGTACTTTATGATCGCTCTCGACGGCCTGGCCGGTTTCATCAAAAGCCATCACGACCGCGGCAGCGCCGTAGCGACGAACCAGGCTGGCCTTGCGCAGAAAATCTTCTTCGCCTTCTTTCATACTGATCGAATTGACGATCGCTTTGCCTTGCACGTTTTGCAGACCGGCTTCGATCACTTCCCAGCGACTGCTGTCGATCATTACAGGCACGCTGGCTGCGACGGTATCCCCTGCCACTAAGCGCAAGAAACGCGTCATGGCTTCGGGGCCATCCAACAGCGCATCGTCCATGTTGATATCGATAATGACCGCGCCGTTTTCGACTTGTTGCCGCGCTACTTCGACGGCCGGTTCGAATTTTTCGTCGCGAATCAGTTTGGCGAAAGCCCGCGAACCGGTGACGTTGGTACGTTCACCGACCATCGTAAAGGGCACTTCCGGTCGCAAGGTCAAGGGCAATTGACCACTCAGTCGAGTCCAGTGAAAACTGTCATGACTTTGACGCGGTTTAATCCTGGCGATGCGATCGGCGATGGCGGCAATGTGGGCTGGTGTTGTCCCGCAACAGCCACCCACAATGTTCAACCATCCATTCTCCGCAAACTCAGCAATCATGGCCGCCATTTCCGTGGGACCAAGATCGTACTGTCCCATTTCGTTGGGCAAGCCGGCATTGGGATGGCAACTAATCGGTACCGAAGCGATCTTGGCGAGTTCTTCCAAGTGCGGCCGCATGATCTGCGGACCCAGCGCGCAGTTCATGCCGACGGTCAACATGGGAAAGTGATTGATCGCAGTCCAGAAGGCTTCCACACTTTGACCGGACACAAACGTGCGGCCACCATCGCTAAAGGTAGCGCTGACCATCACCGGCACGCGGCGGCCAGATTTTTCGAAGTAATCGGAAATTGCAAACAGACACGCTTTGAGGTTCAGGGTGTCGATGGCCGTTTCGGGCAAGAGCAGATCGACTCCAGCTTCGACCAGCTGTTGGACCTGGGTGCGATAGCTATCGACCATCTCCATATAATTGACGTCGCGATGAGCGGCATCTTCTACCTGGGTGCTAATCGCCGTCTGTTTAGCAGTTGGTCCAATCGAACCGGCCACGAAACGTGGCCGCTCTGGGGTACGCTCGTTGAATTCGTCGACTGCGCGGCGGGCGCAAGCTACGGCGGCAAAGTTGATTTCGCGAATGACATCGTCGCCTAAGTCATATTCAATTGCGCCGATTGGGCTGCTATTAAAAGAATTGGTCTCGACAATATCTGCCCCTGCCTGCAAATATGCCCGGTGAATATCCGTGATGGCCGCCGGCATGGTCAGACACAGAATATCGGAGAATCGCGATAGATCTTTGGCGTGCGCCAAAAATCGTTCGCCGCGAACTTGTGCGTCGGTCAGCGTCAGTTTTTGAATCATCGAACCCATGGCGCCGTCCAGCACCAGGATACGTTCTCTCATCAATTCGGGCAGCACCTCAGCAGATGTCTCGCGCTTCAACATGAAATCACTTTTTCCAAAGAACAGTCATACCCATCTGCGCACTCAGGCGCAGAGCCTTGCGTCGCCAGGCACAGACTGAAAGCCTATGCCATAAATAGCCACACAGGCTGGAAGCCTATGCCACCTATTCACAGGCTGGAAGCCTATGCCACATTTCCACACAGGCTGGAAGCCTATGCCACATAGCTAAAGGCTAGAAGCCAATGCCACTACTGGACCAATCATTTTAACCCGTTTCCCAAAAATGTCTCAGCCTCCCGCCAAACTACCTAGCAGGAAAAGTCTACCCAGGCGGCAAAAGACTCAAGCGCCTCAAGCTTTACTCCGATAATTCAAGAGAACCGAATGAGTATCTGGGCTGGGTGCTCCCCTGTTGGGAGGTTAGCGTCCCACAAGCCAGTTCGCCAAAGGAATTACGCCGATGTCAGGAATTAGTGCTCGCGAAAACACGCGCTCTGCCAAACGCTCGCGACCTTCGGATAGTCAACCTCGTATGGCTCCTCCAGTGCTTTTCCGCTTGCCGTCGGTTGGCACGCCGCTAGGCGAGATGTCCGATGGCACCTCGGCAATTAATGCTAGCACAATGAACGCTAGCGCCATGGCAATGGCCATGTCGCCCCCAGTAGCCTCAAATGCAACTGCTGCGATGCCCGCTCCCATGGCTCGACCAGCGGCACCATCAGTAGCAGCTTCGGGCGCTTCATCCGCGGAACAGCTGGCGGCCAATCGCGTCGCTGCGGCTGCGATTGCTGATGAAAAAGCGGCCGGACAACGACTCCTGAACGTCTTGATCGTGCTGCTACTGTTGGCAGCTCTAGTGATCATCACTTGGGTCAGCATCAAGGCTCCGCCGACTTCAAACGGGCTAGCAAACAACGATTCCACCGCAGCGGCATTGGAACAATTGGGCGACTTGAAAGTCCCCGAAGTTCAAACCGGGCAACTAACCTCTGCGAGCGATATTGCCAATAAAGCTTCGGAAAATTTATCAGCCGGTGATCTGACCAGCGGCTTGGTTCTGGGCCCCGATCAATCGCTGCAACCAGCTGTCAATCCTCAACCAGAGAGCTCAATCGCTGGTCTGGATTCCGACATTCCAGATCCTCCCGCGTTAGACACTCCCAAATCGCCCACGCCTTCCGCTCAAGTGCAACTGCGCCCACCGGTTCCCATGAACACCAGCAGCTTCGGCAATGGCAGCTCAAGTAATGGCAACTCAGCCACCGATTCGTTGGCTCAACAACTGGTTCCCAGTGATGATCGCGCTAGCGGCGAAACCAAACAACTGGAGCTGAACCTATCGGCACCAGGATCAACGCGGGCCGAAACAGTCAGCACACCCAAGAACAGCGCGATTCTATCCTCGGGTAGTCTCGAGCTGACCGATCCCAGCAGTTCAGCCGCCACACCAGCGGAATCCGCCACGGTTGATAAGCCACGTACGGCTACCAACAGCGGTGCTAGCCCATCGCTATGGGACGGCGCCCAAAATGCAAACTTGCAAAGCCAGCTGAGCAACAGCTCTACTAGCAACGACGCAGCCTCGACTCCTGCACGCACCACTGGGCTATTGATTTCTGATCCTTTGTCAGCCCAGGTTGCCGTGCCTCAATCTCAGCCCCATTCAACTGCCAATCCAACTGTTGATCACAGCGCTACCTCAGGTGCAGCACCAAGTACAGCAGCTTCGCATGAGCAAGCGGTCACGGTTGGTGGCGGTGCCAGCGGAAACTACAACCTGGCTTCGACGCGCACTACTTCAACGCCGGACTTTGACTCGGTCAGTACGATTCAGCAATACCAAAGTTACGCTCAGCAACAACGCCTCTCGGGCGCAAGCGCCAGCCAACAGGCACCGACCACGACCAGCCCTGAAACAGCGGTCGCTCCCAAGCAACCCAGCAACCAGTTTGCCATCGGTGCCGGCACGGC
Organism: Rania fehmarnensis; assembly: GCF_056494185.1. Taxonomy (NCBI): domain Bacteria; kingdom Pseudomonadati; phylum Planctomycetota; class Planctomycetia; order Pirellulales; family Pirellulaceae; genus Rania; species Rania fehmarnensis. Next base: position 53,388 of record NZ_CM151398.1, on the reverse strand, counting down.
GATTCCAGGTACCAAGAGCACTCAGAATCCCTACGTCAAAGGCGCTCCGATCAACTCGTATATCGCCAATGGCCAAGTACCAAGTAGTGTCACGGGTCCATCGGCCGGTGCTTATGTACCTAGCCAAACGCCAGCTACTGCTCCTAGCGGTCAAGGTCAGATGCCAGGTCAGATGCCAGGCTACCCTGGACAAATGGTCAATGGTCCTGGCTTCGCACCGACCACATTGCCAGGCTATCAAATGCCTGCTCAGGGCGCAGTGCCCAACGCTGGATACTCTTTGCCACCTCGCGCTCCAGCAGTTCCGACCAATAACGGATTTGGTCAACCTGGCGCGGGCTATCCCAATACCAGCTATCCAACTCCAAATTACAACACTCCAAATTACAACGTGCCACCAACTGGTGCGGCCGTGCCGATGCCTGGTGGCATGAACCCGAATGCCTTTAACAATCTTCCTCCGGCTGGATACATGCCTCCGGGAGTTCAAGGCTCGGCCAGCTACCCGGTCAGCAATCCCAATCCTGGCCTGCAAGTACCGCCAAGCCTGATGGGACCGACGGGCTTTGCAACTCAACCATCCGGTGACTTTACGCCATCTCGGCCGGTAATGGGCACTGGCGGATCCAACGTTTCGTACCCCAATGGTATTTATTAACCCGATACCTACTTGCCAGTCGCGATTAGCAATCTCGCAAGGCAACCTCAGGTGTCAGGCCAACAAAGAAACCGAGAAATCGACCTTTAATCATCTCCGTAGCTTTAGTACAAGCAGATGTTTACAAAATCGAAACGGACCCTTTGATTGATAGGGTAACTTCGATGACGAGCCCTGGTGCTCCTCATCGACGCAGCGCAAGGAAGCAGACATGGCCAGCAATCTCAATAAAGCCTTCATGCGGGCTTATGCCAAGGATCGCCAAGCACAAGACGCCGCCAATGCACATGCGGCCACTCCTGCCGCAGCGCCCGTCGTTCCAACCCATCAGTCGGTTGCGACACCACCAGTTCCACAACCTGAGCTGGTCATCCAGCCTGTGGTCAAACCCGTAGTCAACCAGCCTACGGCTAACCACTCACCGGTCCCTACACCGGCCATGGACCGCTTGTCGCGACCCGCTACACAGCGTTCACCCTTGGTCGCTGCCAAAAGCGAACCACAAGTTGCCAGGCAACCTCAGCAACCATCGCCGGTTATGCAACCGACCGTTTTCGCTTCACGCCTCAATTCACAATCCACTCCGCAACCTCAACCAAGTCACGCAGGGCCAGCTAGCGGACTGCCCACCCAAGCACACGCCACGCCAGCCCCACCCAGTGCTCAAGCTCGATCGACACAATCCAGACCAGTACTAACTCAACCCTTGCAAGCGCCGGTGGTTCAGACTCGACCTGCGCAAACTCAGACTCCTCAGGCTCAGACTCCTCAGGCTCAGCCGATTCAGGCTAACTCCAGGCCCGCGACTCGACCGCCAGCCAATTCAGCAGCGGTGGAAGCCAGCGACGTGTGGCGGCGTATCGACTCGGCCCATACTCAACCCATGCGTCATCCGGGCAATGTCAATCCACGCGAATCGGTCACCGCTGACGCCAATCAGACGACGCGTCGCCTGCAAGCCGCAGCCGCAGCCCCTGCTCCGGTTGCCCCGCCGCGCCCACAGCCCGTCCTTCCACCAGTTCCTGCGGCGGAACCAGCGTTGCCGCTCGTTGGCGATCCTACTACAGCAGATGTTTCTCCAGCAGATGCAAAAACAGCGGATGCTCGTCGGCGCACGGTAGCTGACTTTCTCTACTCGGCTGGACAATATGCACCCGGACGCGTTCTGGCCAACGCCGATGCGCGCAATTCTTCAGTCGAAGCCACTCCCCCTCCTCGTTATGGTTCAGCACAACTGAGCGCTCATAGCGAAGTCAGTGAGCACCGCGACGAAACGCTCGCGCCGACCTCGCTGCCGGCCGCTGCTAGTCATTCGCAGACCATGATTGATACGGCGCTCGAAGAAGTCATGCCGGCTCACTCGCTGGCGCATCCCTTGCCAACGATGCCAGCCACTCAAGGGACAGTTAGCCGAGAGCCGCTCCCGCGGCGCATGGGTCAAATTCTCCGCGTCGATGTACCTCGCACACCACCGGCTGCGGCCGCGACGACTTCCAAAACTGTGGCTCCTCCCGTGGCTATGCCCGCGGAATCGGTAACCGAGTCGTTCGAGGAAGAAGAAACTTCATCACCCGCTGTTGCACACTACGCGGCTGAACCAGCCACACCAGTGGCGACGCGTACGACCAGCACTTATACAGCTCCCGCCTCGAGCCCAACTATGTTGGATGCGTCGACGGCCAAGTATGTCATTGAGCAGCGTCGTCTCGATCGCGCTCATAAACTCAACGAAGCTGAAGAAAAATTGCGCAGCAACGCCCACAAGATTTTCAATCCTGTCTGGGAAGTCGACAACCTGCAGTGGCCAGCTGTAGTAGATAAGTTGATGGAGCAGCGAGCCGACAGCATGGCGCATGTGGCCGCGCATCTGAAGTCAGCTTGCCAAGATGGCCTGAGCGTCTTGGGTGTCACCAGCGCTGGAGCATCCGAAGGTCGCACCACGGTCGCCTGTTGCCTGGCCAGGCTGGCGGCCATGCATGGTATCAACGTCGCGCTGGTCGATTTGGATCTGGATCGTCCGACGCTGTGCCTGCAAACGAATATGGAAATCGAACAAGACTGGCGCGATTGTTTGGGCGCAGACATCAAACTGGAGGAGGTCTCGGTGCATTCGCTGGAAGACCAGCTGACCATGTTACCGCTCAAGCCACGTGGCACTCGGCCTGGACTGCTGGCCAGCGATGGTCGACTGGCCGAGATGCTCAGCGAACTGGCCGACAGTTTTGAATTGGTGATCGTCGATTGTTCGCGCGCCAATTCCTCGGGCAATGTGATTACCGGACTGGCTCACACGCAGATCTTCGATGCAGCCATTGTGGTCGTCGATCGACGCGATACCAATCAAAGTCGCGTTGAAGATGCTGTACGCCTGGTTCAGCAGACCGGTATCGAATCGATTGGCATCGTCGATAACTTCTCCATATAACACGTTGGACCGTAACCCCTAAACTGGGCTGAGCATGTATACGCAGCACTGGAAGCTAAGTTGTCGTCCCTTCGAAAATCGTTGCGACGTCGCGTTCTACTATCCAGCCGAACTACATCAGGCAGCGGTGCTGAAGCTCCATTACACCATTGAAAATCGTCGAGCTGCCGCCCTGGTCTGCGGGCCAACCGGTGTGGGCAAAACATTTCTGATTCAATCGCTGCGGAAACAGTTGGGAACAGAGTTTCGTGAAGTGACCAACCTGGTATTTCCGGCGCTCGAACCGTCGCAGTGGTTGTGTTACTTCGTCGATGCTATCGATGCCGCCCGCAGCGGCAGCAGTTCGACCACCGCCGCTGCGCTGCTGCGTTTCGAGAAGTACTTGCTCGGTACGCTCGATTCGAAGAGCCATCCGACCGTCGTGATCGACGAGGCCCATTTGCTGGAGCAGTATCACCTGCTGGAGCCTTTGCGATTGCTACTGAACGTCGCTGCCGATCGCGCGCCAGGTGAATCCGCTTGGACACTCGTGTTGTCCGGACAGGATATGGCGATGGCACAAGTGGAACGATATCAATCTCTCGATGAACGCCTGGCTGTCAAATGCCTGGTTGGGCGTCTGAAGCCCGATGAAACACTCAGCTATATACAGCATCGCCTGCGCGTCGCTCAAGGTGATGCCTCCCAGATCTTCCATCCCACGGCACTGGAAGCCATCGAGTGTCTCTCCCAAGGTTTGCCCAGACGCATCAATCGATTGTGCGATTTGGCCTTGATGATCGGTTACGCCGAAGAGTTGCCGCGCATCACTTCGGAAGTTATCGATAGTGTGCATGCTGATCTAGCTGCCCCTCTGTAAATCTCAAGCATCGCAATCTCAAGCATCCAGTTCCTCGCTAGCCCGCATTAGTTCGCCCACCAGCTCTGGTGGCGAGAGTCGAATATCTGCGCGTCGCTCGGGTGCGATGAAGACGTGCACACGTTTGACATAGTTATCAAACTGGTCCGTAGCCAGCGCATGCACCACCGGCGATAGCGCCGATAGCGGTTGGTACTCTCCTTCGCTCAGCTTTACCGACAGCTTGAATTGCACTTCCAACTTCACCGGTGGGGCATCGATCAACAGATCGGTGGCCTGCAGTGGCTTGACGGTGTGCCGACTCAAACGCTCGGCTAGCTTTGTAGCACAGGCCACCAGGTCGGCATAAGACCGACGGGCCAGAGCGCGATGCGCCTCCGGGTTCTCCGTGAAATTGAACTCCATCAATCGTTTGTACAACTGGCGAGTCCTACCAAACAATCCCTCGGCCAATGGCTCAAGAGCCGTAGCCTGCACCGCTGCGCTTTGTAGGTGCTGCTGCATTTGCAGATCGCCCATGGCGAGCCAGGAGGCCGAATCGGTCTGTGTACCCAGTTCGAATACCAAGCGCTGCAACATGGCTGTCGCGCTGCGCACGGCATGATGCCAGTAGACTTCACTGAACATCACGTAACGCGAAAAGACCATCATCTCGGCGGCGGTCTTGCCTTTGATTGTTATGCCTATATCGCGCCCAGTAGGACCAATGCACAAACTGCTCAGCAAGCGGCGTTGATCGAAGTTGCGACCATATGGCACGCCCGCATGCAAGCTGTCGCGCTGCAAATAATCCAGCTTGTCAATATCGATCGGTCCACTCAGAATCCCGCGTACGAGTGCCAATCCTTGACCGAAGCTGGCATCGATGACGGGCGTCGTCTGCTCTGTTACAGCCGGGGGCGATGGGCAAAGCAGTTCCGCTACTTCACTAGGGTCGACCTCCCAGTCCCTGTGGATGATCTCGGCGATTGAACCACCTGTTATCAACTGCCGCGCGACCGCCTCATGCCGGACCACGCCCGGCAAACGCATGTCTTCGATTGGGTGGCAATATGGCCAATGCCCGATGTCATGCAGCAGCGCAGCCAACACGAGCAGTTTGGCTTGATGCTCGCTGACGCTATCGACAAACTGCGCATCGCCGGCCAGTTGTTCCAGGGCCACCAGAGCCAGGCGATAGACACCCAGGCTATGTTCAAAACGCGTATGCCGAGCGCCCGGATAGACGCGGGTTACCAAACCCAACTGGGCCACTTCGCCCAGTCGTTGAAAGGCAGCCGTATCGACCAAGCGCAGTACCCGGCGCGTGACCGGTACATCCATTTCCGGCGGTATCCGCACCAATCGGCCCGCTCGCCGCGAACTGGTTAATTCTTCAAGATCCAAATAGGACATAAATATCTCTAGCGCTAGCCCTCGAGGCTGTCGTCGCCCTCCAAAGTAATCTCGCTCCAAAATCGAAACTCTTGACGAGTTCCGCTACCTAGTTCCGCTACCCTTTGGTCCGCAGGCTAGAAGCTTATGCGTCCTTGCCGTAGAATCCAGTGTTTCGATTCTGAAGACTTGGCTGTGAAATTGTAGCTGTATGGTGCTGTTGGCTGCCGCGAGTATAAGCAAGACTTTCGGGGACAAAACGGTTCTGGACGCGGTTGACCTAGAAATTCGCCGCGGCGATCACCTGGCCCTGGTCGGCCCCAACGGCGCCGGCAAAACCACCCTGCTGCGGATTCTAACCGGCCAGCAACCGGCCGATGGCGGGCGAATTACAACGAGTGGTTCGACAACGGTTGGTTATTTGGAACAGCATCCAAGCTTTGCGGCCGAGGCCACGCTGTGGAGCGTCGCCGCGGAAGCAGTAGGCGATATCGTCGCCCTGGCTGGCGAAGCTGAAGAGGTGGCCGCCGAGCTTAGCCAGTGCCAGGATTCGCGCGCACATGAACGCTTGCTCGAGCGACTGGACTATCTGCAAGCTCGACTGCAACACAGCGATGCTTACTCGTGGGAGAACCGCGTCGAGCGCACGCTGCAAGGCCTGGGCTTTACCAAGGCCTGGTTCAACCGGCCTGCCAACTCACTCAGCGGTGGTCAGCAAAACCGACTCATGTTGGCCTATCTGCTGCTGCAAGAACCCGAGCTCATGATTCTGGACGAACCCAATAACCACTTGGATATCGAATCGACCGAGTGGCTCGAGACGACGCTCTCCAGTTGGCCGGGCGCGTTCCTGCTAGTCAGCCACGATCGCTTCTTTCTCGATCAAGTCACCAGCGAAGTGTGGGAACTGGTCGATGGCAAGATCGATCACTTTCGAGGCAACTACTCTGCCTATGTACGACAGAAAGCGGAACGCTTGGAGGTCCAGCGACGGACTTTTGAAAAGCAGCGTGAAGAGATCGAAAAGCTCGAAGACTTTATCCGCAAACATCACGCAGGCCAGAAGAGCACTCAAGCTGAAGATCGTCGCAAGAAGCTCGAACGCATCGAAGAGGTCGAACAGCCTCGCGAAATTCATACACCCAAGTTCCGCTTTCCCCCCGCCTCGCGCACAGGCGATATTGTGCTGCGTGCCAAGGATCTGAAAAAGGGTTACGACCGCGTGCTCTTTGATCGCTTGTCGTTTCAAATCGAGCGCGGTCAGCGTTTTGCGATTCTCGGTTCCAATGGTTCAGGCAAATCGACGCTGCTGAAATGTTTGCTGGGCGATGTCCAACCCGACAACGGAACCGTGTCGCTAGGCGCGCATGTGCGAGTAGGATACTTCGATCAGTTACTGAAACAACTCGATCTGGAGATGCAACCGCTTGAGGCGGTCCGCGTCCCCAATCGCGATTATGTCGATAAAGAGCGCCGCGATATTCTGGCCGCCTTCGGCCTCGCCGGTGAAGTAGTTACCAAGCCCCTGCGCATGCTCAGCGGTGGAGAGCGCAACCGCGTGATGCTGGCTCGCCTGAGCGCCTTGGAAGCCAACTTCTTAATCCTCGACGAACCAACCAACCATCTCGATCTGTGGTCGCGACAAGCGCTGGAAGCTGCCGTCCAAAGTTTCGATGGCACGGTCTTGCTGGTAACGCACGATCGTTACCTGGTGAACGCCATCGCCGATCATGTCCTGGTGTTGCGCGATGGCAAGGCCAGTCTGATCGATGGCAACTATGACAACTATCGACATTGGCTCAAACAAGGACTGGCCGTGGCCGATCGGGGCCAGGTCAGTGTCAGCGATGCAAAGGCCGCTGCGGCCAAGGCCGCCAGCACGGCACCTTCCAATAGCTACGCGGGAGCCAACACCAAAGTCAAACGCAAACGCAAGTTTCCCTATCGCAAGGTGGCGGAGCTGGAATCCGACATCATGCGCGTCGAAGGCGAGATCGAACAGTTGCAACTACGTATGCTCGATCCCCAAGTCTTGCGCGACGGCCGCCAGGTCAAAGAAGTCCAACAGCAACTGGTCGACCACGAAACAAAGCTGGCTACACTATATGAGCACTACGAAGAAGCCGTCGAACTGAACTAACCTTACACCTTACACCTTACTCCTTACTCCTTACACCTTACACCTCACCTATGGCATTCTGGAATCGCAAAAAAACTGAACCTGAGCCAGCTTCTCCGGTTGCCAAACCACCTGCAGCGCCAGAGAAAGCCAGCAGTGGCTGGTTGGCAGGTCTGAAGAAGACTGCCCAGTGGCTGAACACGGACATTCGCGATCTATGGAAGAGCGATGGCGAACTGGTCGATGACGACTTTCTGCAGAAGCTGTTTGCGATTCTGGTCAAGAGCGACATGGGCGGAGACATGGCTCGCACGATTCGCGATCGCGTCGGTCGCGATTATCGAGCTCGCAAAGTTCAGTTCGAAGAAATTTTAAGCGTGATCTCCGAAGAGATTCGTGGATCGCTGGAACAGACGGGCACCGCCATCAAGATGGCCGAGTCTGGGCCAACGGTTATTCTCGTCGTCGGCGTCAACGGCTCGGGCAAGACAACTTCGATCGCCAAGCTGGCACACCGTTTTCATGCGCAAGGCAAGCGAGTCTTGCTAGGAGCAGGTGATACGTTTCGCGCCGCGGCCGTCGAACAGTTGAAAGTCTGGTCAGAACGCATCGGCTGCGAAATTGTGACTGCCGCCTCGGGTGCAGATCCGGCGTCGGTGGTCTTTCAAGCGGTGGCCAAAGCTGTGGCTGAGCAATATGACGTGTGCATTCTCGATACGGCCGGACGTTTGCAGACTCAGGGCCACCTGATGCAGCAACTGGAAAAGATTCGCCGCGTGATCACCAAGCATATCGCCGACGCGCCGCATGAAGTGTTGCTGGTACTGGATGCCACGGCTGGCCAAAATGCCATCAGTCAAGCCAAAGGATTCTCGGAGGCGGCTGGGTGCACCGGCATTGTGTTATCGAAGCTGGATGGTTCGGCCAAAGGCGGTGTGATTGTCCCGATTCGCCAACAATTCAATCTGCCCGTAAAACTCGTCGGCTTGGGTGAAAAGCTGGGCGATATGGATGTATTCGATCCCGATCTGTTCACCAAAGGACTATTCGGACAAGAATGAATCGATCGCTGTTTGAGTTTGCTAAGTTGAGAGCACAGTTTCCTGCGCTCATGCGAAGTAACGATCCATCGTCGTCGGCTGCGGGACAGCAACCGGCAATTTATCTGGATGGGCCGGCGGGCAGCCAGGTACCGCAGAGTGTGATTGATGCCATCAGTGATTATTACTTGCATCACAATGCTAATCGGGCGGGCCAGTTTGCCACCAGCCACGAAACTGATCAACTGATGCAAGAGGCGCATCGCGCGGCAGCCGATTGGTTTGGGACTACCGATCCAAGCGAAACTGTCTTTGGTGCCAATATGACGACGCTCACCTTTCAGTTTTCGCGAGCTATCGCCCGTCAGTGGAAACCAGGTGATACGGTCGTCGTTACTCAACTGGATCACGATGCCAATGTTTCGCCGTGGCGCATGGCGGCCGAGGACCGCGGAGTGCAAGTGCGCAGCGTGGGCATTAACAGTGTGGATGCTACGCTCGATCTAGACGATTTCCAACGTTCACTCGAATTGCGTCCGAAACTAGTTGCCGTCACGGCTGCTTCCAATAGCGTGGGCACGCGGACACCGATCAAGCAATTGACTGCGATGGCCCATCGAGTTGGGGCTGAGGTTTATGTAGACGCCGTGCATTACGCGCCGCATGCGCTCATCGATGTCATCGACTGGGATGCCGACTTTGTCGTCTGCTCGGCTTACAAATTTTTTGGTCCGCACGTAGGACTACTGTGGGCTCGCAGTCAGCGATTGGCAGAACTCGAGGCTTACAAGGTCACACCTGCTCCTGACACCGCGCCCGGTAAGTGGATGACCGGCACGCAGAATCATGCGGCCATTTGCGGCGTGACTGCAGCCATCAACTATCTCAGTGATGTTGGTCGCTCGGTGGCGGTCCAGCCGGATCTTTCACGACGTCATGCGCTGATCGCTGGCATGTACGCTATCGAAGAGCATGAACGACAGCTATTCGTGCCTCTGATGCACGGTCTGTTGCAAATTCCACGCGTGAAGGTCTTTGGCATTACAGATGGCAACCGCTTTGATCATCGCGTGCCCACGGTGGCTTTTGCGATCGATGGTTGGCCATCGATCGAAGTAGCTCGGAGATTGGGTCAGCAAGGCATCTATTGTTGGCATGGGCACTACTATGCCATCGCTATTTGCGCAGCTCTCGGTCAGAGTCCACAAGGCATGGTGCGCCTGGGTTTGATGCACATCAATACAGCCGAAGAAGTGGAGAGAACCTTGGCCGTATTGCGATCTGTGATTTGATTCTTACAGCTGCAGAGCCAAGATGCTCTGCGTGATATCCGCATAGGGCGGCTCTTGCGGGATCAGACTTATACCTTGAGGCGGTGGCTGGACCATCGTGGCCATGCGTTGTTGGCGCCAGTGATTAAAGCAGCGTACCAACATGGCGTCCCACTGCTTACCACTTCCCTGCTGAATAATATCGAAGGCTTGCACTAGCGGCATGGCATGCCGATACGGTCTGGAACTGGTCATGGCATCGAAACTGTCGGCCACCGCGATGATGCGCGCCATCAGTGGAATATCATCGCCCGATAGAGCTTGTGGATAACCTCGACCGTCCCAGCGTTCGTGGTGGTACAGCACACCAGGCAGGGTGAAATGCAGTTTACCCAACTGCTCGACGATGCGATAACCGATCTCTGGATGTTGTTTGATGATGTCGTATTCTTCATCTGACAATGCGCCCGCTTTCAGCAGCACACGATCCGGGATGCCGATCTTGCCTACGTCGTGCAGGATGCCAGCCACATAGATTTCCTGGCAAGCTGTTTCTTCCAGTCCTAAAATTTCCGCTAGTTCAAACGACAATCGCGCAACGCGTTCGCTATGACCGCGCGTGTAAGGATCTCGGGCGTCGATCGCCCGGCTCATGGCTTGCAAGGTACCCAGGGCCAGGTGTTGACTGTCCAGTATCAAGCGAATGTTGTGCGTCTGCGTGCTGAGCAAAACGCTGGCCTCTTCCATCAGAGCTACTTCGACGCTGCCAAATTGATCACGTGCATCGTCGGCCAATACTCTGTGAGTCGGTTGTCGATTGACAGCCACGATATAGCCTAGAGGCCGATCGTAGGACAAGATCGGAACGGCCGCCAGGCACCGGATGCGCCCGTCCAACAGCTGCTGGTTGTTCAAAACGATTGGACCAGTGGGTTTGTTTTGCACCAGCTCAGGCATGAATGCCGCCATCTCAGCCAGGGTGATCTGGCGACGGCCGTAGTCGCTGCTGGTTAGACCGGAACGCGACAGTTCATCGTCGCGCACCAGCAAGAACAACTCTTCGGCTCGCAGCAAGTCCACTAGCGGCCTGAGCATGCCCAGGGCGACCATGTTCGCATTGGCAGTCTCTGGCGAGATCGACATGTTGCGAGCCAGATCGCGCAGCCAACATTGCTCTTCGAAACTTTGGGCTATCTTTTCTTCTGAGGCTGCCAGTTGTCGTTGCAAACGCGACGCTTGCAGTTCGAGCAAAGTCGCTTCCAAAGCCGTGGTAACTAGTGCGCATGCGACGTCCGGAGCCGATGGAATGACTGAGCCCAGTCGGAGCCGTGCTCCTGCTTCGGTGCGCAAACCGCAAAAGACGGCCGTTATATTCGTGTGCAGTGCAATGGTGACGGGGCGGCCCTCAAAGTTCAGCCCTTTGACCGCTTCGATACAAACTTTCAATAGCTCAGTCGACGCGGCGGTGCCGGTAGGGCCCAGGCAATCTGTAACGATCGACTGCGATAGTTCCGCTTCGGTAGTTCCTGCCAGTTCGGCAACCGGGCGGCCTAAGCGCGCGGAGAGCCGAACGACCTCATCGGCTTTTGCCGACCGGTTGGTTCCTACTCTCCAGTCATTGGTGTCGATCGCGCCCATCTTTAATTGAGACCTCACATTTCCTTTAACGGCCAAAGGGCCATTATTTCTGGCGTCGTTTTTGCGCCAGGCGGACGTGGATCTCAAAGGAAGTCTGAATTTTTCGTTTGTGTGGCATCGTAGGACGGGTCTCCAGGCCCGTCCGTCTCTCCAGGCCCGTCCGTGTCGTTCAGTTCGCCTAAGCCGTGGACGTTAGTCCCGGTTTCTGCGCTGCGAACCGAGTAGGACGGGTCTCCAGGCCCGTCCGGTCCTACATTCCTACACAGGCTGGAAGCCTATGCCACACTAGGGCCACAACCGGCTGTTACTGAAAGAGCTGCTGCTTCAGGAAGATATAGGCCAGGGTCTGCATGGTAGCAGCTTGTTTATTGTTGGCTGCGCCACCGTGACCGCCTTCGATATTCTCCCAGTAGAAGACGTTGTGACCATATTCCTCCATCCGAGCCATCATCTTGCGGGCGTGGCCTGGGTGAACTCGGTCATCGCGCGTCGACGTGGTGAAGAGCACCGTCGGATACTTTCCGTCCTTCTTGACGTTTTGATAGGGCGAGTAGGTCTTGATGAACTCCCACTCTTCCGGCTTGTCCGGGTTACCGTATTCGGCCATCCAAGATGCCCCAGCGAGTAGTTTGTTGTAACGCTTCATATCCAACAGCGGCACTTGGCACACGGCGGCGTGGAACAGTTCGGGATACAGCGTGACCATGTTGCCGACCAGCAGACCGCCATTGGAGCCACCTTGGATTCCCAGGCGACGGGTGGATGTAACTTTGCGCTCGATCAGGTCCTTGGCCACGGCAGCGAAGTCCTCGTAGGCGCGCAGTCGATTGGCTTTGAGAGCAGCCTGGTGCCAACGCGGACCGTATTCACCGCCGCCGCGAATGTTGGCCACCACGTAGACTCCACCTTGGCTGGTCCAGGCGCGGCCGACGCTACCACTGTAACTGGGCTGGAGCGAGATTTCGAAACCGCCATAGCCATATAGCAAGGTTGGATTCTCGCCATCCAGTTTCACACCTTTCTTAGCCACCATGAAATAGGGAATGCGAGTACCATCGGCGCTCTTGGTGAAATGCTGCGTGATCTCCAAGCCGGTGGAATCGAAGAAGGCCGGCATGCTCTTGAGCTTCTCTGGCTGTTGACCAACAATCCCGTAGGAGAGTGTGGTGGGAGTCAGATAGTCGGTGGTGGTCATGAAGTATTCGTTGGACTCATCCGGGTCGACGGCGCTGACGTTCACTGTGCCGAAAGCTGGCGCACCGACCAATGGTTCCCGTTTCCAACTCGAGTCTGTTTTCGACAGAACGTATAGGCGATTCTTGACGTCTTCCAGTACGTTCAAGATCACATAGTCTTTGGTGAAGGAAAAACTAGTCAGGGCTGTATTGTCGGATGGTTCGAAAGCCACATCGAAATTGCGCTGGCCGCTCATGAACTTGTCGAAGTTGGTGATCAGCAATGAACCAGCTTTGTACTTTTGACCTTCGACTTCCCAATCTTCTCGCAGCTCGAGTGCCAGGTAGTCATGGAAGACCGCTTTGCTGGCCGAGTTGGGCACTTCGACTTTGCGCAAGCTGCCTTGATCTTTGAGTTGATAAAGTTCGTCGTTGTAGAAAGCGATCGCGCGGCGGACGAAGTCACGTTCGAAGCCCGGTGAATCATCATGACCGGCGCTGATCGACATGTCCTTCATTTCACCTTCGTACACGGTCTTGGCCTGCGACATCGGTGTGCCGCGTTTCCACAGTTTGGCAATGCGTGGATAGCCTGACTCGGTCATGCTTTCATCGCCAAAGTTGGTATAGATGAAGACGCTATCGCGATCGATCCAGCCCATGCCGCCCTTGGCTTCTTCGCGGGCGAAACCATCTTTGACGAATTCGCGTTTCTCGATATCGAACTCGCGCGTGACATCGGCATCGGCACCACCGCGCGAGAGCGAAATCAAGCAGCGGCTGTAATCGGGGCGCAGCAGATCGACACCATGCCATACCCAATTCTCTTTTTCCTCAGCGGCTAACTTGTCCAGGTCGAGAATCACATCCCATTTGGGATTAGGCTGCTTGTATTCTTCGAGCGTAGTGCGGCGCCACAGACCTTTTTCGTTTTGCTTGTCGCGCCAGAAGTTGTATAGATAGTCCCCATGCTTGGAGACCGTGGGAATGCGCGCGTCGGAATCGAGGATCGCGAGAATATCATCGTAGAGCTTTTGGTACGCCGGATCGCCTTGCAGCAGACTCTCGGTCTTCGCATTTCGAGCGCGAACCCATTCAAGCGCCTTGTCGCCGGTTACATCTTCGAGCCAAACATTTGGATCCTTCGCATCATCGGACACTGTGGCCAACCCTTTATCTGCGCGGACTACTCCGTAAAACGCCAGCGACCAGCCGAGAATCAAAAAACCGGCTGCAACAGGCCATTTCATGGCATGTACCTCTCAATGAATGACATCTGCACCAAAATATCGATGTGAGTATTGTAGTCCCACCCTGCCCGACCCATCCAGCCTACGTCGAGAGACCCTAGAGCGGCTGTCCCCCGCCGCTCAGATCCGTTTTTGATACGCAGAGTGCGGAGAGTCCGCGGACAATAAGATGCCGGATGAGACTTTCTGGCTAACACCTATTGTGGAAGGCTTTTGTCTTCTCTGCGGTCTAATGAGCTCTGCGTTTTTGAACATCAAAGCAGTGCTCGCCGGTACGGTCCACCACAGGCAACACAGGCAACACAGGCTAGAAGCCTATGCCACACCACCCACCGCACTCCGTTGGCGCTTAGATCAATTGAGCCAGGACGCGATCGGTCATTTCGACGGTACCGATAGCGGGTCCACCTTGAGCGATGTCTTTGGTGCGAGCGCCACTGGCGAGCACTTTCTTGACAGCCGTTTCAATCGCGGTAGCTTCTTGTTCCAGGCCTAAAGAGTGACGCAGCAACATAGCCACGGCGAGAATGGTGGCCAAAGGATTGGCAATGCCTTTGCCCGCGATGTCAGGCGCCGAGCCGTGAATCGGTTCGTATAGTCCTGGTCCGCTACTGCCAATTGATGCGCTGGGCAACATGCCCAGCGAACCGGGCAACATTGACGCTTCGTCGGTCAAAATATCACCGAAGATATTGTTGGTCACTACCACATCGAAGTCGCGTGGGCGACTAATCAAGTGCATGGCCATGGCGTCCACCAGCACCACATCGTAACGCACGTCGGGAAACTCTTCCTGCATGACGCGAGCCGCCACTTGCCGCCACAGGCGACTGGGTTCGAGCACGTTGGCTTTATCGACGCTGGTCACATGCTGGCGGCGACCGCGCGCGGCTTGGGCGGCCAGGCGAACAATGCGTTCGACTTCTGGTACAGAATACAGTTCAGTCGCGTAAGCTTGTTCCACACCGTCGATTGTTTCGCGACCCGATGGTCCGAAGTAGATGCCTCCGGTTAGTTCGCGGAAAAAGAGAATATCGGTGCCTTCGACGATTTCGCGTTTCAGAGGCGAAGCATCGACCAGTTCGGAAAAGGTTTGTATCGGGCGCAGGTTAGCAAACAGCTGCATCTCTTTGCGAATGCGCAGCAGGCCCGCTTCGGGCCGAGTTTTAGCGCTCGGATCATCCCACTTGGGACCACCCACTGCCCCCAAAAGCACCGCGGCGCTAGACTTGCAAGCGGCGATCGTATCCGGCGGCAGCGGATCGCCAGTTTGATCGATGGCGATTCCACCGATGAGATGTTCGGGCATTTGAAATTGATGCCCAAAAGAGCTAGCCACTTGGGACAGCACGCGTGCGGCTTGACTGACAATTTCGGGGCCAATGCCGTCGCCTGGCAACAATACGATCGTAGCTTGCACGATTACAAAACTCTCAATCCCGGGGGGTCTATTTCGAGCCAACTGCTCGGCCGCCGCTATCGTAGAGTTCAACCCCCAGAAGCGAAAGGGGATGCGTCTGTCCCCGTGCGTAGAGCGGCTGTCCCCAGCCGCTTCGCACCCTCTAACCCAAGCCGCTTCAAACCAGACGTCTGTCCCCCGGCGCGACCGGGGACACAGCACGCGCACGCCTCCCCCAAAAGCCCAATGCCAGCAAACCAGACCAGGGTCTGTCCCCAATCCAGATCGCGCGCGCCGGGGGACAGACCCCGGGCCGGTAGCACGTCTGTCCCCGACCGGTCGGCACCCGCTAGCTAACTTGGCATAGCGTCAGTTTCCTACTCGTACTCCTATGCCTACTCGGAACCTTTTCGAGTACGAGTACGAACCATCCCGGGGTCTGTCCCCGATCGTAAAGCGTCTGTCCCCAGCCGCTCAGCACCCTCAAACCCAAGGCGCTTCAAACCGGACATCTGTCCCCCGGCGCGACCGGGGACACAGCACGCGCACGCCTCCCCCAAAAGCCCAATGCCAGCAAACCACACCGGGGTCTGTCCCCAATCCAGATCGTCCGCGCCGGGGGACAGACCCCGGGCTGGTAGCACGTCTGTCCCGGTCGGCACTCGCTAGTTAACTTGGTATAACGTCAGTTTCCTACTCGTACTCCTACTCCTACTCGGAACCTTTTCGAGTACGAGTACGAGCAAACGCCTGCATCTTCAAACCATTGTCTGTCCGGTCTGTCCCCGATTAATTAACGCGGGGACAGACGCCTGGTTTGAAGACGCATACTCAGCAGGCGCCGAGCGGCTGGGGACAGCCGCTCTACTGGTGGGACAGACCAGAGTGGTTGACTAGAGAGGTTCTATGGGCAGCGGCTGGCCGCCTTTGGCTTCGTAGACGTCGTACGCCTGGATGCCAATGTCCGTCATGGCCAACTGAAGCCATGGGATGACCACCAGAAAGCCAACGAAGCACGTCAAGATGCCGACCACCTGACCAAGTAGACTCAACAACATCACATACAGCAGACACAGCAGCATCGTGGGCCACATGAACTTGGCCGTCTCTATGGCCCAAGGGAAATTAAATCCTTCGGCGAAGTTGTTGGTCACGCCCCCGCGCATACACAACGGGATGATCGTCAGGAACGCCAGGCACACGAGCACCAAAGCAACCATTAACACCGGGATGATATAGATGGCCGCCGCGGCGCCTTCCGGTTCACCGAACACGGCAGTGAATACCAATGTCCACCCGCCGATACTCACCAAGCCCAGGATGGCGAACAGCAAACCAAAGACAAAATTCAAGGCAAATGGAATCAGCCCACGCACAAAGTACGCACCGAGCTTGTCGAAGTTGAAATCTGCTTGCCCCTCGCTTTGTCCGCGAATACGGTTTTGAAAGATCTCCAGTTGGTAGCCAATAAACAGTATGTGGCCAATCAAAAAGACTCCCAGCAGACCGCAGATGAAAACCCAAAAGAAATTGGCTAGCCAATTGGGACTGCTAAACATCCATTTGCATGCGCGACCGAAATCGATCGATGGTTGCGTGGTTGAATACGAAGCGGTACTCATGCGATTTGATCCCTTTGAAAATTAAAGCATGCAATTGGTTTGGCTACGCTCTATTCGCCAGTCGGCGACGATTATCAGCTATTTCCCGCCTCGGTTCTTCGAGTTCGACTCTCAAATCTCAGATTTCCTCGTGCTAACCTGCTCCGCAGCGTCGTGAGTATTTCACCCACAGTAAGGCCCTAGCTGGCGCATGCCAGGATTCTCAAGCTGGAGCTGCCGGTTCATAATTGGCCTCTTCGATTTCCCGCCGGCTTCTTGAGACCTGAACATGCTCAGCTTGCAATCCAACTCTTCTACTCGTTGGCTCAACCAAGTCGATCGCCACCTGCCGGACATCCTAATCGACCACGCGCACTGCGAACACAAGGCCGCGGCGACGGCCATGAGCCTGCTGGGCGCCTACATCGAGAACCAAGCTCTATGTGAAGAAATGACGCGGATCATCCAAGAAGAGCTAGAGCATTTCCACATGGTTCAAGCCTTGCTCAAGCGGCGCAATATCGCGTTTCGCAAACTCCCACCAGGCAACTATGGCCGTGACCTGAACAAACTGGTGCGCGGTAACGAACCGGGCCGAGCCGTCGACCGACTGCTGATCGCGGGCCTGATCGAGGCCCGAAGTTGCGAGCGTTTCAGCTTGTTAGCCAAACACGTCCAGGATAGCGAACTGGTCGATTTCTACTCGTCACTCTTTGAGTCCGAAGCTCGGCATCATACGACTTATGTAAAATTGGCCCGCGATTTCGCCAAGGAGTCAGTCGTGAAAGAGCGACTGACCGAGCTGGCCGCAGCCGAAGCCGCCATCATCGACCGCGGCTGCATCCTGCCACGAATGCACAGTTAGCCAATTGGCAGTGCGGTCCTCAGCGCTGTCCCCTCAGCCCCTCTACGCTCTTCCAGTACCACCGTATTCCACTATCATAAAGGGGCGGTTACTACGCTTTACCCATTGTTTCCTGCGGCTATCACTGCTCTATGCGTTTTTGTTTAGCTAGCACACAAGCCGATTGGGGTGGAGGCGAGAAACTCTTGTGGTCGATCCGAACCGCGCTCTTGGAGCAGGGGCATGCGGTCAGCTGGATTTTGCGCCGCGATCAACCCCTGCACTCCTTGGCCGTGAAAGCTAGCGACCAGGTATTGGCCACGCTCCAGCGGCGAGGCGTTAATCCGCGCGAGTGGTGGACCGTAGTGCGTCGGCTCCGACACATCAAACCCGAAGTTCTGTTGCTGAACGATTCGCACGCCATCATGTTAGGTGGTTCAGCCGCTTTGGCCGCTGGACCTCGCCGACCTTATCGCCTGGCCTTTCGACACGTGATCTTTCCGATTCGCAGTCCGCTAAAACTGCGATTGATGTCCGATAGTATTTTGTGCGTATCGCAAGCGGCTCGCCAAGTAGTACTCGACGCCGGCATCGCGCCCCAACGCACGGTGGTCATCTACGGTGGTTGCGAACCGGCGGAATATGACCCTGGGGCCCGCGACTGGGCCAACGTCCAATTGAAACTTGATCCAACTACTCCGCTGCTGGTATGTGTCGGGAACTTACTCGAATGTAAAGGTCATATGCCGATGATCGAGGCGATGGCCCTGGTGCACCAACTGCACCCCGATGTTCATTTGGCCGTGGCCGGTGAAGGTGGACTGCGGGAGCAGATGGCAAAGCGCATTGAACAACTGGGATTGCACCAGCGCGTGCACTTGCTGGGCTTTCGCCAAGATGCCGACCGCTGGCTTTCCGCGGCCAGCGTGGTTCTGCATCCGTCGCTTCAAGAAGGATTGTCGCTCGTCTTGATTCAAGCGCAACTGCTTCGCAAACTGATTGTCTCTACCGGCGTGGGTGGTTCGGCCGAAGTACTAGGGCTGGACGAAGAGCGTCCCTGTCCAGTCTGGCAAGCTCGTCCCGATGATCCGCAGAGCCTGGCGGAACAGATTGGCTTGGCGATGGCTGTGTGGCGCGCTCAGCCCGCTGATCTGCCAGCCCAGCTCGAACATGCCGCCGAGCGGGCCAGGTCCAAATTCGATATTTCGCGCAACGTCTCGCAGTTGGTCGAGCACGTTCGCTCTCACTTAAAGCACTAATGGCTTGTAGTTTAATGTCTATCAATCCTGAACACTATTTCAATCGCGAACTGAGCTGGTTGGAATTCAATCAACGCGTACTCGATCAGGCCACCAGTGCCCGCGTCCCACTGCTGGAACGCTTGAAGTTCCTGAGCATCACCGCTAGTAACCTCGACGAATTTTTCATGGTCCGTGTGGGTGGACTGAAACTGCAGCACTTGCGCGGCGTCGGCTCGACCGATACAGCCGGCATGAGCATCAGCGCTCAACTGAACGCCATCACCGAGCGCACGCGACAGATGGTCGCCGCTCAATATGCCTGCTTCAACACCGAGATCGAACCGAGCCTGTCCGAAGCCGGTATCACGCGCATCAAGATGAGCGAAGCCAGCGTTAAACATCGCGAAGCAGCCACGCGCATCTTTGAAGAAGAAATTTATCCAGTGCTCTCACCGATGGCGGTCGATCTGGAGCGCGAGTTTCCGCTGCTAGTAAATCTGATGTTGCATGTGTGCGTCGAACTGGCTGCGCCCAAACAAGATCCGCCGCGACGTTTTGCGGTCATTCCATTGGGCCGAGTCTTACCGCGCATCCTGACGTTACCTGCCGACCGTGGCTTCTCCTACGCTCTGCTAGAAGACGTCGTAGCCTGGCTAGCCGAACGCTTCTTCCCCAAAGAGCAGCTAATATCTTCAATGCCTTTCCGCATCACGCGCAATGGCGATGTCAGCTTGCAAGAGGATCAAGCGGCGGACTTGATGCGCGACATGGAAGAAGTCTTGGTTCAGCGGCGCACGGCGGAGTGTGTGCGTCTGGAGCTGGGAGCTGATGCTCCGGCCGAAATGCGCGACTTCTTGTGTGCGGCTCTACGTCTGTCGGCTGAAGATGTGGTACACACGCCAGGACCGCTCGACCTGTCGACCTTCATGCAATTGCAATCTCTGGAAGGCTTTGACACGCTGCGCGATCCGATCTGGGTACCACAGCGCAGTCCCCAAGTCGATCCGACGCAGAGCATGTTTACCACGCTCACTGAAGGCGATCTGCTGCTGTGCCATCCGTACGAAAGCTTCGAACCAGTCGTGCGTTTGATCGAAGAAGCCGCGTCGGATCCCGACGTGCTGGCGATCAAGCAAACGCTGTATCGCACCAGTCGCAAAAGTCCCATCGTGGCCGCGCTGTGCCGCGCAGCTGAGCGCGGTAAATATGTAACGGCCATCGTGGAACTAAAAGCCCGCTTTGACGAAGCTCGCAACATTGAGTGGGCGCGCGAACTGGAAGAAGCTGGCGTGCAAGTTATCTATGGCGTCAAGAAATTGAAAACTCACGCCAAGGTTTGTATCATCGTGCGCCGCGAACCACGGGGCATTGTGCGCTATGTACACTTCGGCACCGGCAACTATAACGAAGCCACCTCGCGCTTGTACAGCGATGTGAGCTATATGACTTGCAACGATGAACTAGGCAGCGATGCCAGCGCTTTCCTGAACGCCGTCACCGGCTTCAGCCAACCGCAGTCTTATCGCTTGATCGACGCCGCCCCAATCGGACTGCGCAAGAAATTGCTAACTTTGATCAACGGCGAGACGCAGCGCAAGAAGCAGGGCGGTCGCGCGATGATCGTGATCAAACTCAACTCACTCGTTGATCCTGCTCTGATCGAAGCCCTCTACACGGCGTCGCAAGCCGGAGTCACCGTGCGTTTGAATATCCGTGGCATCTGCTGTTTGCGTCCCGGCGTACCGGGCCTGAGTGAAAACATCACCGTCGTCAGCGTCGTCGATCGCTTTCTGGAACATGCCCGCGTGCTTTACTTCTATCACGGTGGCGACGAAATGGTTTTCATCAGCAGCGCCGACTGGATGCCGCGCAACCTCGATCGCCGCGTCGAATTGCTGGTACCGATCGAAGACGCGCCCAGTCGTCGCCGACTGATCAGCGTTTTAGAAGGCTTCTTCCGCGATAATCAAAATGCTTGGGAACTTCAAAGCGACGGTTCCTATCGCCGCCGCCTCCCCGACGACGGCCACGCCCCTTACCGCTGCCAAGAATCCATGCACCGCCTGGCCGTCGAAACCTTAAAGCAATCCGAACAAAGCCGCCGCACGATCTTCCAAACCCACCAACCCGCCAGCAAACGCGAGTAAGTGTGGCATAGGCTTCCAGCCTGTGTCTGAATGTGGCATAGGCTTCCAGCCTGTGTATTAACTCTCCATGTCCCGTCCCACTTTGCACTCAGTTCTCCCAAAGAACTGTTTCATCCACTCCACCTGGAATTGCCTCCCCGAACTTAACACCCAAACGGGCGCGAACGAAAGCCGACGACCAGGGATAGTGTTCAGGACTTTGCGTCAACTCCGCCTTAACGGGATTGTCCTCGATGTAGTTGATGATTCTGCTGAGTTCGTCTTCATCGCGGGCGTAATGATCGAAGGTTTCGACTTGCCAGAATTGGCCTTCTTGTCCGAGAATTCTATTGCATTGATTGGCAGTAAAACTTTGAATGCTATGCGTAATAGATTCGCGTGGCGTAGTTTTTTGTTTATGATCTCGCTGATTCAATTCAAGCTGTTGGACCCATTCCGCTCGCGGCCTAAACATCCAGTGGTGATGGCTGGGCATAACAACAAACGCCAACAAGTGGTATCTAATCTCGGCGAAATGCAAGAAGGCATTGGCAACGACCTTAGCCAAGCGTCGATCCGCTTGATGCTTTACTGGAGAATCGCCGTCGAGCAATCGATCAACAAAAGCAAATAAAACTTTTTGCTTCTGAGCGTTCCACTCGAATTCACTTATATCTTCCGGCTTTTGGCGCTGGTCGAGTTCCTCACGATAGTCCCTAATCTTCTTCAAACCAATTGCGGACAGGCTGCCATGGAGGCAGGCCGTAATGAACGAAGGCTTGCCTTCGACATCGATATGAGGAAGGTTTCGTCTACGAACTTGGCCAAATTCCACGATTGAATTACCTCGGGCAATGGTAACGTGGCATAGGCGTCCGGCCTGTGTCTGAATGTGGCATAGGCTTCCAGCCTGTGGCACCACTTGTTTCGCTTCAGTTTCCCGGTTCAAAAACCGGGAAAAAGTCCATTATTGGATCTGGTTAGTTTTCATACACAGGCTAGAAGCCTATGCCACATCTACACAGGCTGGAAGCCTATGCCACACCTACGCAAACAACTCTTGGACAGCTTGGCCTTTGCCGTCTTCGGTGACGTAGAATGGTCGGTTCTCGATGTCGAAGCGGGTCTTTGGACTGATGCCCATGGCGGTCATGATGGTGGCATGCAAGTCTGTGATGGAGACTGGATCTTTGATGGCCACCAGCGGTCGTTCCGGGGCTGTTTCACCGTACAGAAAACCTTTCTTCATACCACCACCCCACATCACCACGCTGGTACCGCCGGTGAAGTGACGATGCAAACCGTAGTGCTTCATTTCGCTGACCACATCGACTTTGAAGGTCGCCTGGTCCGATGCGTTGGAGCCTGGCTTGCCTTCGACAATCGCGTCGCGACTGAACTCACTAGCCAAGACGATCAGAGTTCGATCGAGTAGTCCGCGCTCTTCTAGATCTTTCACCAGTTGAGCAATAGGCATGTCGATTTCTTTGTGCAGTCCGGCTACCGTTTCATGGCCGTTGGCATGGGTATCCCAGTAAAAGAACGGTACATACTCAGTAGTGACTTCGACGAACCGCGCGCCGGCTTCGATCAAACGACGCGCCAGCAAGCAACCGCGTCCGAAGCGACCCGTATCGTATTTGGCGCGCACTTCAGCTGGTTCCAGCGAGATATCGAAGGCGTCGCGCTCTTGACTGCTGAGCAATCGATAGGCGTTATCCAGACTTCGCAGCATCGACTCGCGCTGATAGTCGCTCAAGATCTCGCGATTGGGTGAGGCATCGACGAGCTGCTTGAATAATCGATCACGATTGGCAAATCGCTGTGCATCCATGCCCTTAGGTGGCTTGACCGATTGCGCGGCGTCCTCGGGAAAAGGCAAGTTCATGGGACCAAATTCACTGCCAAAAAATCCGGCCGTTGTAAACGCTTTGATCTCTTCGGTCTCGCCAAAGCCTTCCATGCGCTGACCGATGTTGATAAACGCGGGGATGACCGGATTGCGCGGCCCGAGAACTTTGGCCATCCACGATCCGATGTGCGGGCAAGCCACCGTTTGTGGCGGTACATAACCGGTGTGCCAATGATATTGATGCCGCGAGTGCAAGATGCTGCCCAGATCGGGCTGGACCGCGCTGCGAATCAAGGTGGCTCGATCCATGACCGCAGCGATGTTCTCCAGCCCCTGACAAATCTTGATGTTATCAACCGCAGTATCGATCGCCGGGAACGTACTGAGCATCGACTTGATTTCCAGTCCTTCCTTGTACGGCGAATAAGCTTTGGGATCGAACGTATCAGGGGCTGCCATGCCACCGCCCATCCACAGCACAATGCACGCGTCCGCGGTAGCTCGTGGAGCTTCCGCTTCATCGCCAGCTCTCACGAACTGTGGTTGACCAGTCATCAACGCCGCCGAACCAGCCATCGCCAGCTTCTTCAAGAATTCGCGTCGGATTTCGGATTCGTTCTGCATCATGAACCTCAAATGTTGTCTGGTGCGCCGTTTGGGGATACGGGCTCGAATTAATTTGATCTGCGGGTTGTGGGAACCGGGGCTAACGCCCTCGGTTTAGGGTGTTACCTGACCAATTGATACTCGGGCAGCATGACTACTGCCCACAATAAATCTTCGATACCTCGTTGGCTCATCTCTGTGGGGCCAACTAGTTCCAAGGCGACTGTGCGTTCTTCTTGGCTTGGTGTCCGCGATAGGGCTTGCTGATAAACCCAATCTACTAACTCGGCGGAGGAACTCCATTTACGTTTGAGCAAGTGGCTGGCTCCCTCGCCGAGGATGCTGGCGATCTGGCCACCGTTGGCCAAGTCGATGGCTTCTAGAGTCGATAGGTCATTGGGACGCATCGAAACGATTTGATCGCGATTGGGACGACCAAGCGTGCGCATCAGCGGATCGGCCTTCAGCAAAGCGGCCCGCATCATCCGCTCAGGTACGTAAGTCGCCCGAGCCAGAGCGTTGACCTGTTCGCCACGAATACTTTGCCAAGTGTTCTGATTGGCAAGTGGCACAGCGGCTTGCCAATCCGTGGGCTCTTTGGTGAACTGGCCATTGTCTTTGGGTACCTCGGCGGACCATTGCCACGAAGGATCCGACACCACCTTTATCGCTGCCTCGCCTTCACCCAGGCGAGCTTCGAAGAACAATCCGGCAGGATTAGGCGAATCACCAAGATTTTCAGCCAAGACCAACAGTTCATGTTGGCCCATGGCGAGCGAACTGAACGTTACCGAAGTAGGTGCTCCCCAGTTGTCGCTACTGGCTAGCTTTTTGCCGTCTAGATAGAGTGTGAATTTATTGTCGCAAACAATCACCGCGCCGCCTCGAGCAATTGGCGACCGGAGTTCGAAGCGCTTGCGGAGCGAAATCTTTTGACCGGCTGGAGCGGGAGGCTCGCCAGCAGTTGACCAAATCCATTGGCCTGCTAGCTTCAGCGATTCGACCAAGGCCGGGTCGAGCTTGCCGCGAAAGAACTTGGCATCCATCTTAGTCGGCGCGGCGCTAGTTACTTGCCACAGCGTGTCGATGAACTGTTCAGCCGTCATGCGTTTGGCGCGTGGACCAGCAAAATGATATTTTCCGTTCTCTTCACCGCTCATAATCTCGCAACTGCTTTGATAGGCTTTCGAGTTGGCGATGGTGCGCAGCGTGTGCTTCAAGTCGTAACCATGCGCTGCAAAATCGCTGGCCAACCAGTCGAGCAGATCGGCGCTCCACGGTTCTGTTTGCATCGAGTCGGTTGGATGCACGACCCCGCGGCCCAACAGGCGATGCCACAAGCGATTGGTAATCGTGCGCGTCAAGCGACCGTTTTCTGGGTGCACAAGCAGTTCGGCCAGTTGCCTGAGTCGTTCGGCGGGTGGCGCTTCAGGATCGACCTGCCCCAGTTCCGCGAACAACCAAGCAGGTTTAGCGGTCTTGCCAACAGGTTTATCGCAGCGATGAATCTCCAGCGGTTTGTCCGCATAAATGGCGGCCAGTCCATAGGCTTCTTCCAACTTCCAGCGATCAATAAAACTGTCGTGGCACGAAGCACACTTCATATTGATGCCCAGCAGCGATTGCGACAGGCTCTGGGAAAATTGAATCTCGACTGTTTGCCCCGCGCTGACTTCACCGCGCCATTTGATGCCATCGATGAAGCCGCGACTCTCATCGGACGGCGGAGCGATCAGTTCACGCACAAATTGGTTGTACGGTTTATTGGTGATCAACGCTTCATACAACCAACTACTGATTTGTCGGCGACCACCAGTTATAAAACCGGTGCCATCGTAGTCGTTGCGCAGCAAATCATTCCAGAACGTCAACCAATGCTCTGCATAGGCCATGTCATCGCTCAGCAGATCATCGATGTATCGCGCGCGTTTGTCCGGACGCTGGTCTGCCAAGAAAGTTTTCAGGCGTTCAGGCTCAGGCAATAGTCCAATCAGATCCAGCGACACGCGACGCGCGAACACGGCATCACTAATGGCACTCGGTCGAGCTTGATTGTGCTGTGCCAAGTAATGATCCACGATGCGATCGATCGGCTGCTGTCGATCCCCTTGGGCCGGTGGCAGCTCAGGCATGCGCGGCTTGAGCGGTGGTTCGTACGCCGGCGCTTTGAATGCAAATCCGTCTTCCCACGGAGTGCCTTCGTTGATCCAACGCTTAAGAAGTTCCACTTCGATATCGCTAAGCTTCTCGCCTTCGGGCGGCATCCGCTCGTCTGCGTCGCTGGATACGATTACATGAATAAGTCGGCTGTCGGCGGCCTGGCCGTTTTCGATCACCGGGCCATTCTCGCTGCCCTCGAGCAGCTCGCCGCGCGTATTAAATGAGAAGCCACCTTTTTTACTATCGCCGGCATGACACTTAACGCAGTGCTTCTTCAGCAATGGCACGATATCGTGCGCGAAATCTACCGGTTTCGCATCAGCCGCGGCGGCTAACCTAACTGTGGCAAACGTAGGTAGAGATAAAGCAGCCAAGGCCAAGCCCAGGCCACGCAGGAGGCGTTGTTCAAACATAGGCGGGATGTCGTTGTAGGAGGGAAAAACAGATCAACCTCCATTATAGTCTCCTTTCGCTCCGCGAAAGGAGACCGCCAGTAGCAGAACTCTGTGCCAGAACTCTGTGCCAGAACTCTGTGCCAGAACTCTGTGCCAGAACTCTGTGCCAGAACTCGGTAGCCGTGAACTCGCCGGAGTTTGGATCTGGCCGTTCCGTTTGTTGCAACCATCCAAACTCTGGCGAGTTCGGCTACGAGAGCCTTTCGCGGAGCGAAAGGAGACACTAGCGAAATTGCACGCTGTCGGGCAGTTTCTGAGTGGGCAAACCGATGCCGGCCAGGCCACCTTCTAGCGGAGTCTCAAACGCATTGCTGGGTAGCGGCGTCGGCAACGGTAGCGGCATAGGGACCGCGGCCGGTGGCATTTGTGGAGGCGGATTCGATTTGCCATCAGCCCGGCGGGGACGCTGCGGCTCGCACGAGGATTCTGCCGGGGACTGAGCCACCGCTTGATTGGGTCGGAACATGTTCATGCCAGGCTTGGCTGGTTTGGCCGGCTGCTCTTCGACTTTTGCGTCTGCTTGAGTGTCTGCTACCGGTGCAGACAACGCAGGTACGGATACTGGCAACGCCGGCTGTGGGACTGGCGGTAGGACTGGCTGTGGGGCCGGCTGTGGTGGCTCAACTGCGACGGGTGCGACGACCTTCTCGATCACTTTCTTGACAGCTGCTGCGCGATCGACCAAGCGAGGCTTGGTCGGTTTCTTGGTGGGCTTGATCGGGACTTGAGTCGCTTCCACAGTCGAGCCCAGAGAAGGAATGCTCTCGGAAAGTTCCGACAACTGCGACGCCAGCGTCTCAATGTTCGCGATCGGTGCAAAGGTCTCCGGAATGCTCGGCGCTGGTTCAACCTTCGCAACTTCAACGCTCGCCAGTTCGACGTCGGCAACTTGATACATATCGCCAGCGACAGTCTCACTCTTGGGCTTGTCAGCAGCAATGATCGGTAGTGCTTCAAGTGAAGCTGCTGGAAGCGCAGGTAATACGGCGGCCACTTCCGGTACCAGATGCTCGATGGTATCGACTGCTGGCGGTGCTACGAAAGGAGTTTCAGCGGCAATGGCTGGAAGCGCATCTTCTGCCGCGGGTTTTACCGCCATCGGTTCACGAGCTACTTGTTCAGCGTCTACTTGTTCAGGCGCGGCCTGTGCCAACTCGATAGGTTTGGCCGGAACAACTGCCGATAGTTCAGACAGTAGCATGGCATCCAGACGATTGGCGATCGCGGGATCTTCCGATTGAACTACAGGTGCAGCCGCAATGGGCTTTGTCGCGACGTGCGTGTTGGCTGTGCTGGCTTGATCGCTTTGACGGCGGCCAAACCAACCGCTGTTGGTGGTGCCGGGCGCGGCGGCGGTGGCCCGGTTGCCTTGACGTCGCTCGGTATCGGTTCGACGGCGACGTGGTCCGCCTCCGGGAGCTTGATCGGCCAGCCATGGAAAGCGATCGGAGATGCGCCGCCCAAGTCGTTCATTCCATCGTTCTTCCGAAGGTGTTGAACCATCCAGCGGTGTCAACAGGAACACGATGCCCAGACCCAAGAACAACCCGGCTACCGTCATCCCGCCCAAAATCGTGGTGCGTCCCGGCCCTACTGGACGTTCGCCCAATACCGGTTCATCGATGCGGGTTAGCAAGCTAGTCGTCAGAGCGGCATCGCGTGCGGCTCGAGTATCGGCCAGTTGGCGTTCAGCGTCTTGCAGAATCTTGGTGCGCGATCGAACCTCTTGATTGAGGTTCTCGTGACTGGCGCGAATCTGCGCTAAACGCGTCAAGCGATCTTCGAGTTGTGTCTGTTGACGCTTGAGTGTCTCGATCCGATGCTGGCTGTTTTCAACTTCCTTTTTGGCGGCGGCCATGGCCAATGCCAATTCGGACTGCAGTTCATTCTTGATCTGCTGTTCAGCCGACAGAGCCACGAAGACTAGCGGATGAGTATCTGCGTAGCGGCCGCGAAGTTGCGAGGAGCTCAGCTGCGCATCAGCCAGGCCTTCGCGCAATTTTTTGAGTCCTGGATGCAAGGAGAGAATACTAGCCGGCGCGCTGAGTATGCTTTCGGGATCCGTTTGCGTTTCTCGCAGCAGTGCCAGGTCGGTCGTTAGATTGACGTGTTGATTTTCGATCTGGCGCAGTTCTGTCTTAACCGCTTCCAATTGAGTGCGTGAAGTGCTGCTGGAGCCGTTGTTTTCCGATAACCCCCGCAAGTCGGAGAGGTCTGCACCGGCTTCGCGCTCGATGGCTTGGAGTTGAGTGGTCGCCTTTTGCAGTTCATCGGTGGCCATACTGCTGGCGCGCACCAATTCGTTGATCACCCCGTCGGCTCGCGCCACGCGAACTTGACGAAGACGATTATCGAGAGCCTGGCATACGGCTCGATTGAGGGCGATAGCCCGCTGACGCGATGATTGTTTGATGTCCAAGTAGATGACTTCGGTGGTACCGAACTCGGCACCTTGGGGAGCGCGCACGCCGATGGATTGGTCGGCTAGTTCCGAAACTTCGCGCTGGGAGGGCCAGGACTCGGTCATTTTGGCTGCGCCCAGCCAGTGCTTCTCTGGACCGACTTCCAGCAAGGCTTCGCGCAGCACTAGTGTATTGCGGGCCATCTCTAGAATGGTCTCCTGGGCCGCTTTCATCTCGGTTTGGCTTTGGAACCTGCCCAAGCGCATCACCGCCCCGTTGGCTTCGTCGCGCACGATCAGGCCTTGAGAAGCGGTCCATTGGTCGGATTTCAAGCACAATACATAGAACAGACCAAAACCGCCAAAGGCGAGCGTGGTCGCAATCCACAAGCGACGCCAGGCCCAATAAGTCCTGACCATCTCGACAAGTTTGGTATTGGTAATCTGAGGCGTGGGGTTATTCACAGTGGAGCTCGCCTATGTGGCCAGTGCGCAGACTTTCGAACTCTCTACCCTACCCCACGCTGTCGCGCACGAATTCAACGGCTGGCACCGGCTGAAAAGAAGCCTGAAAATTGTTGACTTCAGCTAACCGTCAACATGGATTGCGATCAAAAAGCCATGCCGCAGAAAATCATTAAAGTGTAGGGTCGCAGTCCGCAGCCGCACAAACCTCGCGGCGATCGGCCTCCCCCGAGCACGCCCAGGATTACTCGTTTTTATTTGCCAAGCTGTACTGCTAGGCACTATCATCAATACAGTTCAACTTGGTCCCCGTTATTGGTTTCGTCCATGTTTACCTCTTCCCGACGCGCTTGGTGCAGCCGCTATTGTGCAATCAGTTTCATAACACTGCTGACACTGCCGGCTTTTGCGCAACCCTCAAAACCTACCTGGAAGGAAGCGGTCAAGCTGATCGATTCCAAGTCGTCGGCCGATGTCTTGGCTGCGACCAATATGCTCACTCAACCTACTCAGGGTGACCAGGCCTTGCCGCCTCCTGGCATGCTCACGCTGGCTCTTCATCAGCTTCGTCAACCCGATGTGGTTGCAGCAATGCAGACGTTGAAGACGTTCGATCAGCAAACCACCCTGGATCCGACTAGTCTGTTAAGCGGGCTACGTTGGCGTCTCAAGCTCTATGCGGCCTTGGCCAGCGAAGACGAACCGGCTGCGGAAGCGGCGTTCAAAGATTTGGTGCGACACGTCGTGCGCGCACAGGGTGATCCATTAGATATGCGGGCCGCTGCGCACACAGTGGGAGCCACGGTGGCCATGTTGGAACTGGAGCAGGCTCACTCGCCTTTGGTCAAACGCGTCTTGGAGATCGGCACTACATGTATGACGACTTCGAAGCTGCGCGGCGTAGGCTTTGCCTACGAGATGGCCTATGCCCAAGCACATGAACGGGCTGAAGCTATCGCCAAGAATCTAGCGCTGATTGAATCCGCCGGCTTGGAGTATTTGCAAGCCGACTATACCAAGCGACTGGAATCACTGAAGAAGCGTCAAGCGGAACTAGCGGAACAAAAAGAACTCAACAGTGAAGTGGCCCGCAACTCGCGTGAGCAGATCGATCAGAACACCCTCGACTTGCGGCAACTGAACCGCGAACTCTCCAAGATCAATAACGATTTGCGCAGACCAACTCCCGGATATCCGGGTCCCAAGCAACCGGCGCCGCCGGCTCCACCACCGCGCTCATCCATTCGTGTACCCGAATACGAGACGCGTACCGAATACGAGTACGTTACTCAAAACGGCCAGCAGGTTCGCGTCCCTATCACTCGACAAGAGCGCCGGCCGCAATCGGACATCGATCGCGACCGCGACCGCGAGTACAGCTTTATTGTCGGTCGATACAACGAAGTGATGCGCGAGTATCGAGCTTACGAGACTCGATACGACGAAGACATCCGCACATGGACCGCCAACGACCAACTCCGTCGCGAAGATCTGAGCAAACGCAAGGCCGAAGCGGAAGCGCAGCGTGAGGAGTTGGTGCGCGCTAACAAGGACATTAACGAAGAGAAACGCGACTACGCTAAAGAGCTCCGATTGAAACGCACCGCTGAAGAACAAGAAGAGTTTGATTTGCAGATGATTCAAATCGCGTTGGAAGCGACTGCCGCCCAGAAGCCCGAATCCGCCTTTCGCCCGGTTAACTTTGAACTGCTAAACTTGAGCCAAGAAAAACTGTTATTGCAGAAGTAATCGCCCTGTAGAGCGCCGTAGAGCGGCTGTCCCCAGCCGCTCAGCACCCGGCAAGTCGCCTGGCTAGCAGTCAAACCAGATGCCTGGCAGCGGAAGAGAATTTCGGGCGGAAGAGAATTTGGTTAGAGGGTTCTGAGCGGCTGGGGACAGCCGCTCTACGCTTACAAACAAAATACTATGCACACCACCAATCTACTGGCTCTCGGCATCGCGCTCATCACTTCCACTTTTTGCCTGGCCCAGGCGGATGTCGATGCGATCGACGCGGATCGCGCCCAGCGTTATGCCGAGCAATTGCATTCGCTAGAAGAACTGCGCGTCGCACTGCGCGATCGAGCTAGTTCGTTGATGGCCAATAATCCAAATATTGAACGCGAACTGGGCAACGCGTTGCAAAATGAAATGGCTGCCGCTGGGGCCCTGCGCAACACGCCTGGATTCGTAGGCATACCAACTCTGCTACAAACCTATCGAACCTATCGAGGTCAGTCGGGTGAACTGATTCTGCAGCCTGAGTTGTTGTTGTGGTATACCTTTCAAGACAACACGTTTTTGCGCCAACAATTGATGTTCTCGGTCTTGAATGCTCAACAAAACGCCGCCCGCAGTTATGCCGCTCTGGAAGGTAGTCGCGTTGCATTGGAACAAATTGCACAAAACTCGGACGAAAACTTCTTGAAGTTCCGGCAACTTGCTGACTTCATGGGTCGTCGCTCAAGTGCAGAGTTGAATGCCGGCGAAGCAATGACGGATGCTTGGACCAAAGCGGATCCGTTTCACGCAGGTGCTACCTTGGTTCGCGCCTACGCGCTCAGAGGCGCAGGCCGCGGTGATGACTGCAAGACCTTGCTCACGACGCTCGATGACAACTTTCCCGTCATGGAATCGATTTCCAATGCCGTCGCTGCTCAACTAGCTTACGTTGGCGATGACCTCAAAGAAGCTCGACGTCTGCTGGACCTGGCTGTCTCTCAAGCGCGACAATCGGGCACTACCGAAGCCTACCTGGTGTCCGGCTGGATCTCGATGGCTGAGAAGAAGTATGACGAGGCCAAAGGCTACGCGGCTAAGGCGCGGCAATTACAATCCAGTCCCACCAGCAAAGCTGATATCGAAGTCTCGCTGCTCGAAGCGCTGGCGACCGCTTACGAAAAACCCAGTCGCGGCCGCGATGCTCTGCAACTGTTACGGCGCGCCCAATTGAGCGTCTCCGATGATGATTGGCACTATCACGAAGCATTAGCTCTGATTCACTTGATGGCCAAAGATAAACAGTTCGCCAAACGCGAGATCGAAGCCGCGCTGAGATTTGCGCCGAGCTTCGTTCGAACCGAATTAGAAGCCGAACGCGCCGCAATCGATGCCGGCAATCTACCGTCAATCGACTGGAAAGCCCGCGTGAAGATGCTCTGGCAGCGCTAGTTCTGTAGCCGATCTCGCCAGAGATTGGACAACGTAAATCCAAAATGTGGCGACTTCGGCTACGAAATCGCTCCAAAGTCTGGCGACTTCGGCTACAGAAGAGGTTCCAAAGTCTGGCGACTTCGGCTACAGGTAATTACTGGCCATCGGGGATTTTCTCGATTAACTCCTTGGTGCCGCTCTTGGCATCGTCGAGCAATTTACCGGAGGCGTCGCTGGCCTTCTTGCTTGCCCGCGCGGCAGCATCGACAGCGTCTTTTGTGCCTTCGGCCGCTTTGTCGATGGTTTTATCATCGCAGCCTGATATCAGCAGTGCAGCCAGTGCCAAGCTGCCAAAGACTTGTCGAACGATCATGATTTGGTATCTCCTAGTTCACGTATGTACGCAAACGTCGGGCCATATCTGGGCAACAGACGGTGCCTTAGGCTAGCACCTCAGTTACCACCCGCGCTGGACGCTTAGCAGTGATGACTTGTTCTTGGGTGTTATGGGGATAGGTCATCTTTTCGTGTTCGATACCGAACAGATGCATGATGGTGGCTTGGAAGTCATTGGGCGTAACCACGTTTTCGACGGCTTTGTGGCCGAACTCGTCGGTCTTGCCGAAAGCCATGCCGCCGCGCACGCCGCCTCCGGCTAGCCAGATACTGAAGCCTTGGCCGTTGTGATCGCGGCCAGCTTTTTCGGGCGAGCCATGCTCTTGAGTCACTGGCAATCGGCCAATCTCGCCACCCCAGTGCACTAGAGTTGAATCGAGCATGCCGCGCTGCTTCAGATCAAACACCAGCGCCGCGGCGGGTTGATCTGTCTTGCGACAGATGCTCGACAGGCCAGATGTTAGGGAACTATGGTTATCCCAAGGCTGACCAGCGTGAAACAGTTGCACAAAGCGCACGCCACGTTCGACCAGGCGACGCGCGATCAGGCAACGCGTGCCGTACTCGCGAGTTTCCTCGCGATCGATGCCGTAGAGCGCATGCGTCGCAGCGGTCTCTTGGGATATATCCAGCGCTTCGGCGGCGGCAGTTTGCATGCGCGCCGCCAGTTCGTAACTGGCGATTCGGGCTTCCAGTTCGGCTTCGCCAGGATGAGCCGCCAGGTAATCGGCGTTCATTTGTTGCAGCAATTCCAGATTCTGCCTTTGAAACTTGCCGACCAGGTGAGCAGGTGGTTGCAAGTTCAGAATACGTGGCTCGCGCGGCCGCAGGACGGTGCCTTGAAACATGGCTGGCATAAAACCATTGGACCAGTTGGTCACACCATCGACAGGCAATCCACCGGGATCGGTCAACACCATGTAAGCCGGCAAGTCTTGTGATTGACAACCCAGCGCATACACCAACCACGAACCCAGTGTCGGTCGACCAAGTACGCCTGGAATCCCGCCATGAAAGTAGCGTATCGATACTTCATGACCATTGGCTCCGGTATGCATCGATCGAATGAGGCACAGGTCATCGACGACTTTGGATGTGTGAGGCAACAGCTCCGATAGTTCCGTTCCACAGGCTCCACGCGGAGCAAACTTGAATGGACTGCCGAAAAGTTTCTTGCTGGCTTCGTTAACAAAGCTGAAATGAATGTCGCCCGAGTAATCGGTGCCGCTGTACTTAGTGAGCTCGGGTTTCGGATCGGTCAAGTCCATATGCGATGGCCCGCCGTGTTGAAATAGCGAGATCATCGCCTTGGCCTTAGGCTCGAACTGCGGCGCACGTGGCTTGAGATCATTGAACGGCTTGGCCGTTACGGACTTAGGCTTGGCATGCGCGGCTTCTTGTTGCATCAGCCAGGCTAGGGCAACCGAGCCAATACCCATCGCTTGATGAGCCAGGAATTGTCGGCGTGTATGCATAAATCTTATCCTCTGACCAGCAGTTCGTCTTAGCCGCCTACGTTTGCAAACAGCTAGTAATAGGTCGCTGCTAGCTCAAATTAATCTACGTACAGAAACTCGTTGGAATTCAATAGCATCTGGCACAGGTTGACCAGCACTTGTCTTTCGGGCGTGCTCCCGGCAGGTACGCCTTGTCCATCGCGGCGCAGTTCGGTCAACTGCGCGACCGCAAACCGGAGTGCGGCTTGCTGCTCATCGCTTTTGGGCACGCGAGCCAGCGCGAGTTGCCAGGCTCGATCGGCTTGAACCAGCCACTGCTGGGCAGTCAGAGCCGGTCCGTGGTAATCCGCTACCGAATCTGCATGACGCGGCTGGCCGGTCGCATCGGTCCACTGCATTTTTACGGGCCACAAAAATGAATCAGACGTTTCGTGTGCCTGGCATTCAATGACAAAGTCCAACGTCTCACCGGCTTGTACCTTGATCTCGCCCGTCGTTGTGTCGGTTTTATTGTTGAACGCTTGCCAGGTGCCCAACTGACCACCGATTGACGAGACGATGCGCCCGCGCACACCATCACCGTTGGAACTCGAATGCTCCAGCGTGCCTTTTAAAACAAGTGTCAGTGCTTGAGGCGCGGTCCAGCGACGGACGATCGAATACTGCGGATTGCCAGGATGTCCGCCTTGCGCATGCCAGGATGCGTAGCCCGACTGGCCACCTGGCAACTCAGGACCACCTTGCCAGCGACCGGCCAAGAAATGCGTTAGCTCCGTAAACTCTTGAGTGCGCTGACTGGCCTCGTCGTATTTGCCAGTACCGTAGGTCCACTGACCAACCTCCGGCATCGGCCACTGAATTGTGGTTAGCTGACTATTGAGCGATGGATTGCTTGAGGCATCGTGGCCACCAGTTGGGTTGGCTGCGGTTTCGCGGAGAATGCGATCGGCCAGGTGGCCGGCTTGTTCAATGGTAAACTCACCGTTGAGCAGCATGAGCGACTGCGTGGCGACGGTGGATACGGGTCGAAATTCGCAGTTGGTCTCCATCACCGGCGCATCAAAGGTCTGCAGCATGGCCACCGGCTGCGTACGCCGTTGTTTGATATACAAGCTGCGACGTGTCTGCGAACCATCAACAATCGTCTGACCAGCATCATCTTCTTTGATGGCCACTGGCGCGCCATACAAGGTTGCATCCAACCGCCCTACAACTGTTAACATGCGATCGCGAATGATCTCGGCATCCAGTCGCTGCAAGTTCTTGCGCCAGTAGTAATAGTTATCCGGATCGATCGACTGTCGCACAGGATCGCGATAGCTGCTTTGTCGCCAGGCCGTCGACTGCATGATCACTCGATGCAGTTGTTTGAGGCTCCAACCTTTTTTGACAAACTCTGAGGCTAACCAATCAAGCAACTCAGGATGCGTAGGCATGCTGCCCAATCGACCAAAGTCACCCGGCGTCGCCACCAGTCCTTGACCGAAGTGATGCATCCATACGCGATTGACGATAACGCGCGGCAGCAGCGGGTTACTGGGTTGCGTTAGCCATTTGGCGAAAGCCAGTCGTCGCCCGGTGGTGGGCAAGTTTGGATCATC
The DNA here is from genome assembly GCF_056494185.1 of Rania fehmarnensis. Classification (NCBI taxonomy): domain Bacteria; kingdom Pseudomonadati; phylum Planctomycetota; class Planctomycetia; order Pirellulales; family Pirellulaceae; genus Rania; species Rania fehmarnensis. The sequence goes on along the minus strand of NZ_CM151398.1, from coordinate 17,822 downwards.
GGCCGCAAATTCGATATGCTGGCCCTCGGGCACCGCGACCGCTGGAGGAGCCGGGGCGACTTCTTGCTGAGGCTGTTGATGATCGCCACGATGAAACAGTCGGGCCAAGGGAGCGCGATTGGCTGGTTCGGTCAGCACGCGGACAAATTCTTCGACTGGCTTCTCTGCTCGTTTGGCCGCAATTTCGGCATCGAGCTTTTTCAGCTCTTCGTCAGCTTTGGGCAAATACTGATAGAGCACACCTGGCGAAATATTGACGCTGGGATACTTATCCAACAGAGCTTTGTGCTCGGCAGAGCGATCTTTGTCGGGTGTTTCGTAGGCAGTTCGCAGTTGCCCGCGCAGGGGTTCTTCGTACTTCTCCAGCTCTTTATTGAGAGCTTCTTTCATATACTCGTCGCGCTTGGCATTGCGGGCTGCTTCCATGCCTTGAGCGGCTGCTTCGATCTCGGCCGACTTCTGGCGATTGTCGGCTGTGTACAAAGATACTAAGCGACCTCCTGGTGGCTGCCACTGTTGCCAGTCGAGGGCCGGTTCAAAGACCGAACGAATAGCGTGATAGTCCAAGTGCGATATCGGATCGTAGCGGTGATCATGACACTGAGCGCAGTGCAAACTGGTGCCCAACAGTGAACTACCGACGATCTTCAGCGTATCGGCAATAACTTTGTTGCGGGCTTCTGGACTATCGTCGCCGCTACCTGTGCCATCGGCTGCTGTGCGCAGAAAGCCGGTGGCAGTCAGCAGTTCAATTTGCTCAGCGGTCAAATCTCCTTGCGCGGGACCCGCCAATTCATCGCCGGCCAATTGTTCAGTCACAAAGCGATCAAACGGTTTGTCGCTGTTGAGCGCTCGCATTACATAGTCGCGATACTTCCACGCCCACGGTCGTTCGGCATCGGCCAGCGTGTAACCATCGGAGTCTGCATATCCGGCTACATCGAGCCAGTGGCGCGCCCAACGTTCACCGTAGTGCGGTGAATCCAGCAAGTGATCCAAGAGAGCTGCGTACCACGTGTCCGATGAATCGTTCAGCCAACGATCGAGTTCCGCACTCGACGGAGGCAGACCGATCAGATCAAAGTAGGCGCGCACAATCAGTTGCCGTTTGGGCGCATCAGGCGAGAGTGTCAGACCATCGGGCATGGCCGCTTGCAACCAATGATCGATGGGCGAGCGTAAGCGGCTCTGATCGATATCCGGTTTCAGCGCTGGTAATTCAGGCTGCGCCAAAGGGCGATAGGCCCAGTACTGCCGATCTTCTTCGCTCAGCGGCACACCGGGACCGATCGTCTCCGGTTCCGGACGCGCGGTCGGTGCGCCCGCTGCCAACCAGCGGCGAATCAGTTCGACTTGTTCGGGTGGTACACGCGCTTCGCCCGGTGGCATGTCGCCACTGGCAACCATCTGCAGCAGTGGCGATTGTTCGATCGACTCGCGATCGATGGCCGGGCCAGAGTCTCCGCCCTTGTCGATGAAACGCACCAGCCGCAAGTCGAGATTCGCCTCGACTTTGGTTTGTGCGCCATGGCAATCCAGACAATGCTCGCGCAGGATTGGACGTATATGTTGTTCGAATAAGACTGACTCAGTCGCAGATTCGTCGGTGGATTGGGCATCCGCTGTGACCATCAGGCCTGCCAACAGGCACAGCATCTGACAGATCTTGAAAGACCATCGCATCAGGCAGGACTCGTAACTGGGGTGGGATAGGAAAGGCAGGACCAGCGGCCCACTGGCTACCTTTATTATAGTCACTTTTCGCCCCCAAAGCGTAGAGCGGCTGCAATCGGCGGCCGCTCAATCGTTTAACCCGTAGCCGGCAGGCGAGGTAAACGCAGGAGTTAGTTTTCCACGCGCAAGTCGCTGGATTGAGCACGCAAATGCTCAGGTAAACGCAGACTTCGGTTAGAGGGTGCGCCTCGCCGTGATCGTTTAACCCGTAGCCGTCAGGCGAGGCAATCGAAGGAGTTAGTTCTCCATGTGCATGTCTCTGGATTGAGCACGCAAATGCTCAGGTAAACGCAGCTTGGGTTAGAGGGTGCACCTCGCTGTGGTCGTTTAACCCGTAGCCGTCAGGCGAGGCAATCGAAGGAGTTAGTTCTCCACGCGCATGTCTCTGGATTGAGCACACAAATGCTCAGGTAAACGCAGGCTTGGGTTAGAGGGTGCGCCTCGCCGTGATCGTTTAACCCGTAGCCGTCAGGCGAGGCTATCGAAGGAGTTAGTTTTCCACGCGCAAGTCTCTGGATTGAGCACACAAATGCTCAGGTAAACGCAGGCTTGGGTTAGAGGGTGCGCCTCGCCGTGATCGTTTAACCCGTAGCCGTCAGGCGAGGCAATCGAAGGAGTTAATTCTCCACGTGCATGTCTCTGGATTGAGCACGCAAATGCTCAGGTAAACGCAGGCTTGGGTTAGAGGGTGCGCCTAGCCTGGCGGCTACGGGTTAAACGAAATGCTCAGGTAAACGCGGGCTTGGGTTAGAGGGTGCGCCTCGCCTGACGGCTACGGGTTAAACGAGATGCTCAGGTAAACGCGGGCTTGGGTTAGAGGGTGCGCCTCGCCTGGCGGCTACGGGTTAAACGACGTGCCCTACAGGTTGACCACGAACACCTGATTCCAGGGGCCTACGCGGCGAACGTAGGCTATGCTCTGACCGTCGGGAGAAAACACGCAGGCCTCCACACGAGGTGTGTTTTCAGTTGTGCTCGGTTCGGTCAACGCGCGCGTGGAGCGACCATCGATCGAGCTAACGCAAACACGCTGATCGCTTATGTACGTAACCCATTGGCCATTGGCAGAGAGGCTGAAGGTCGATGCGATGCCGCTCTGGGAACGAGTAATCTGCTGCGGATCGCCGCCGCCGGGACTGATGCGAAACAACTGAGCCACACCAGCTGCGTCGCGCATCAAGAACAAGATCCATTGGCCATCGGCTGTGCTGCGCGGCCAATGCCGTGGTGATGAGATGCCAGGATGCGGATAATCTTCTGTATAGGTCAAACGTCGTTGGATCACGCCCTGTGGCGGCTTGGGTCGCGTGGTGGCTGTGCCTTCCAGCGGTCCATGCGGACCAGGCTGAGTCAGATCGTCGGGTAGTACCAGCACAAAGAGTTCGGTCAGCCTGGCACCATGTTTGCCAACGATGTCACCCAGGAACGCTAACCCCCTGCCCTCCGCGCCCAGCCAGGCATCTTCGTACGCCCGATCGATCTGCTCGGTACCGCTTTGTGGATAATCGACGGTGTGCGTAACCAACGTGCTGAAGTGCGAACCACTATGGTTGCGCGGATGCGAACTGCTGACTACGACGGGACGATCTGGTGAACTGATGCCAATGTTACGTTGATTGCGCTCGGCTGGTCCATGGCTGGCCGGATCAATCGTGGCCAATACATGATCTTCGTAGGTATAGGCTACGCGTTTGCCTTGAGGATCAAAGGTATGCACATGCGAACCACCACGCAGGGCCCCAGGCACAAACGGCGGTTCGTAACACATCGCATCCAAGGATATCAGATCGTCTTGCGAAACAACCTTTCCTGAAACGAACTGCGACGTATCGAAGATAACACCGCGACGGTGATACGGCGCGTATTGCCACTGGGGCGTGGGCGATTCAGGACCCAGGATAAAGACGATGCGCTCGGTGCGTGGGCAACATGTCACCACGCCACAATAGGCGCCGCGCTGGCTTTCCACCAAGCGCTCGACGCGGCCGCTCGGAACGTGCACGCGCTCGATCCAGCGACCATCAAATTGACTGCCCGCTGCATCGCTCCGCGTATCGTAGTAGATCCACTGACCATCTGGCGACCAACAACTGATGTTGGTCAGGATGTGACCGTAGGGCGAGTTGGTTAACTGTCGATCTGAGTTGGGCATTTGGTTCTTACACAAACAACGCCCCGGCGTAGCCGACAACGCGCGAACGATCGCCACCTGCATCGGCGCTAGTAGCGTACGACAGCTCTTGAACTTTGAAGTTATGTCCTAACTTGTGCAGAGTAGCCATCACCAGAGCTGCGGGGACTACGCCGCACATGCTAATTTGATGTTCGTTACAAGTATCGAGTAACTTCTGCGGATCGCCCGTTACCAAAGCATCCAGCGCTAACCGATCGAGTCGTCGATTCTCTGCGTCGTCGGCAAAGTGATTCATGTCGCTGGAGATGACCAGTAGCGGCTGGGTGGGCAAGGTCCGCAGGGCTTCGGCCAAACCTTCAGCTGCGGTTTCAATCTCCGACCAGATACCGCCATGAATTGCCAGACCGACAATTTTCGTTTGAGGCGCCACGCGCTCCAGGATCGGTAGTTGAACTTCGATGCCATGTTCTTTTTCATGTGCTGCCACGTCCATTTGCAAGCCCGGCATCTTCTCCACCAGCAACTTGGCTAGCTCGGGATCACTTGCAAAACCCACGCTGCCGCTCAGCTTCCAACGTTCAAACGGACACACGGCCCAGTTCACGCCGGCATTAGTATGCTTAGGGGAAATGATGATGACCGTTTCCGGAATCTCAACGCTACGCCAGGCATCAGCGGCGACAGTGCCACTAAACTTCAAACCGGCATGCGGGACCATGACCGCTAGCGCCTTTTGCTTGGGGCGGGCATCGTGGCGACAGAGACCTTCGACCATCGATCGGCGAGCCGCATCTTCGGCGGGATAGAACAGACCTCCGACGGCTGGATCGCGCGTGCCCGTGCCGCGCATGGGTACTGGGAGTGTCGTAGCCAGAACTTCTTGCAGCGTCGAAATGAACTGCATGCTATGCAGCACTCCATACTTGCTGCCGAGGGGCAAACGACTGCGCAGTTGCTCCAGTAATTCTTCGGCCGTTTTGCCAGGTGCAAAGCCGACCGCGCAGTGGCGTGGGTCATTGATCACGAACCCTCGCACGCTGGTATCCACGCCTTCGATATGTAAATGTTCGGTCTGACCATGCAAGGCGGGATCGTAACCGATCGTCAGTCCCACTTGAAATTGACCAGCGTAGCGCTGGCGTACCAGGATCTGGGCTACGCTCTGGCACATTTGAAAGAGAGTCGATTGCAATGGCACGCCTGGCCGAACGGACACGTGGATGGCGTTGCCTTGCCGCAGGTCGCCTTCGGCTCCCCACTGCATGGAAAGGATGATGGCGTTGACGGGCATATCCGGCAAGTCAGGCACATAGTAGCTGGGCGTGGCACCTTGAGCGATCAAGGTAATGTTGTTAGCCGCCAGTTGCACGTATTGGTTTAGCTGTTCCAGAGTCAGTGGCGCTGGCATGTCTAGGGCAGTATCACCCAGCACCGCAACTTCGAACGGTCCGCTCACAGCCTGGCCTTCGAAGGTCATGACACGCGCGGTTGAGTGTTTCCAGGCGTCGGTAGGCAAACCCGCTTTGCGACAGACAGCTTGCAAGAATTGCAAGGCGTTCCAATGTCGTTCGGTGGCCACGCTGGGCAACAGTAACCCGCTAGTTTCGCCTTGCTGGATCACCAGCCCGTGTTTGCCGATTTCGATCGCCGCTGCGCGATCGGCCCCTTCAGCATTAATGGGTTCCATGGGACCGAGCAGCGTAACATCGACGTCCAAGTACTTAAGTTCGCTGGGCGAAACTGGAGCCAGGCGCTGATCTTCCAGCACGGTGCGCGAGGCGGCTTGTTGGGTCGCTGCGCCCAGATGCATGGCTTTGCCCAGTACGCCACAACATCCACGCAGGTGTTCGCCGCGCTTGAGCGTAACGAAGGCTCCATGCACCACCATTTCCGAGAGATTGCCCAAGGCCTCGCTGGACTGCGTCGTCGGTTGACGCAAAGCAGTTTGAGCGACCCATTGGCAAGCCGCTTTGTGAAGCGCGGTGCGTTGTTCGGGCAACAACTTGGGAAGCGAATGTGGGCGCGAGGCAGCGGTTCGGCCGCCAGCAACCGGACCTGGGCTGGTACTCATCGATGAATCCTTCACAGCAAACTGCTCTATCTGCACCGGTTGACGCCGGGCACCCCATGTGCCTGGAGAATCGAGAAAGCGTCCCGGTATCAGTGTCTGACAAGCTCGACAGCGATCGCGCTCGAGCGCGTAAACTCCCAGTTGATACCAATCTCGCTCGATGAGCAACTGGCGACAATTAGAACAATAGGTACTTTGTCTCTCTACATCGTGCACATTACCCACATATCCATACTTCAGCCCGGTTTGCCGAGCGATCTCGTAGGCTTCGACCAGTTTCTCGGGTGGCGTGCGGCCGCGATCCTGCATACGGAAATCGGGGTGGAAGGCCGTGAAATGGATCGGCACATCGTCACCCAAGTGTTCCAGCAGATAATCGCACATGCGTTTCAGTTCGTCCGCTCCATCGTTAGCACCGGGGATAATGAGGTTGGTGATTTCAAACCACACATCGGTTTCATGTTTGAGGTACACCAAGGTATCGAGTACGGGTTGCAGGTGCGAGTAAGTAACTTTGTGATAGAACTCTTCGGTGAACGCTTTCAAGTCGACGTTGGCTGCGTCCATGTACTGGAAGAATTCGCCGCGGGCTGCCGGTGTGATGTAGCCCGCTGTAACGGCGACGGTTTTCACGCCGACGTCGCGACATGCTTTGGCTGAATCGATGGCGTACTCGGCCCAGACGACTGGATCGTTGTAGGTGAACGCGACGCTATGGCAGCCAAGTTGTTGAGCTGCGCGGGCGATCGTGTCCGGCTCAGCCCGGGCGCTCAGCCGCTGCACTTCACGCGATTTGGAGATGTCCCAGTTTTGACAGAACTTGCAACCTAGATTGCAGCCGGCCGTACCAAAGGACAGCACGGCTGTGCCTGGCAGGAAGTGATTAAGCGGTTTCTTTTCGATGGGGTCAATGCAGAAGCCGGTGCTTTTGCCGTAGGTGCTCAGCACCATCTCACCATCGCGATTCTCTCGCACAAAACAAAAACCGCGATCGCCTGGTTTGAGACTACACTGCCTGGGGCATAAAAAACAATCGATGCGATCTTCTTTGTCACTGGGTGACCACCACGCTCCCGGCATTGAACCGTCGGCCAGCCGCGTGTGTGAGATCGCCTTGTAGTCCATGATTTGCTCCTGACACCAATTGTATCAGTGAGTAGTAAATCGTTTAACCCGTAGCCGCCAGGCTAGGTGAACCCGCTAACCACAGCCGGCGTTTACCTGAGCATATGTTGGCTTGCGATCGTTTAACCCGTAGCCGCCAGGCGAGGTGAACCTGCTAACCACAGCCTGCGTTTGCCTGAGCATATGCGTGCTTCATCCAGATTGCCTGGCCATCCACAGGCTGGAAGCCTATGCCACAGGGGCGTGGTATAACAGGGGCTCTTGGTGTCGATCAACTTAAAACTTTTCGAAGACTCCGCGACTTGCAGCTGACTATGAACATTCAAATACCGGTAGCCGGAATTCAGATGGACATTCACTTGGGCAACAACTCTGGCAATGTGGCGCGAATGATCGAGTACCTGGATGATCCGCAGGTAGCCAGTGCCAAGTTAGTTGTCTTTCCGGAATGCGCGGTGAGCGGATATTGCTTTGACAGTCGCGAAGAGGCCTGGCCGCATGCTGAGCCGATAACGGGAGCGTCGGTTTCAGCGCTGTTAGCGGCTGCCCAGGTTCGCGGCAAACATTTGGTCTTCGGTATGTTGGAGCGTAACGGCGAGCGGCTGCATAACAGTTGTGTGTTGCTCGGACCCGAAGGCATTGTGGGTGTGTACCGCAAGATACACTTGCCGTTTTTGGGCGTGGACCGATTTGTCGATGCGGGCACCGAGCCGCTGCGCGTGTACGATCTGGGCACGATGCGGGTGGGCATGCATATATGCTACGACGGTTCGTTTCCGGAAACGGTGCGAGTGCTCGCGCTGCAAGGAGCGGACTTGATCGTCTTGCCGACGAACTGGCCACCCGGAGCCGATACCTTTGCCGAGTATTTGCCGAATGCTCGAGCCTTGGAGAATCATGTGTATTACATGGCGGTCAATCGCGTGGGCGTCGAGCGTGGTTTCGAGTTCATCGGCACCAGCAAATTTTGTTTGCCGACTGGTCGTTCACCCGCGATTGGCTCGCGGACGGATCCTTCGATCATTACCGGCAGCGTCATGCCGCACATTGCGCGCAATAAGTTGCTCGTGCGTGTCCCCGGCAAACACCTCATCGACCGCCTGGCCGACCGCCGCCCCGAATTCTACGGTCTGCTGACCGAGCCCCATGGTCTGGTCCGCGACGAATCGAAGTAGACGTCTGTCCCCAGCCGCTCGGCACCTGCTAGCATGGCTTCTTCAAACCACTGGTCTGTCCGTCTGTCCCCCGCGCATACGTCGGTGACGCTCGCAAAACGACCCGTGGTCTGTCCCCCGTGCCATCGCCCGAGATCGGGGGACAGACGTGTGGTGTGACGATGAATGCTCAGCGGGTGCTACGCGCCCGGGTCTGTCCCCCGCGCTTACGTCGGTGACGCTAGCAAAACGACCCGTGGTCTGTCCCCCGTGCCATCGCCCGAGATCGGGGCGCCAAGATCGGGGGACAGACGTGTGGTGTGAAGAGGCATGCTCAGCGGGTGCTGAGCGGCTGGGGACAGCCGCTCTACCCTGGCTACCCCTTACGATGGATCAAAGGCGCCACTGCCTACGCCTGGTCCTTTGGGCATGTATTTGCATAAAGCTATGCCTAAGAAATATAAAATCGTCAGCGGCACAAACATGCCCACCATGCTGTACGCATCAGCCGGCGTTAGCACCATCGACAAGAATGCGATCGCCAGCACCGCGATACGCCACTTGCTGATATACATCTCTACGCTGACGATGCCAAAGCGATTCAAAGCCAGCATCACCATCGGCAATTGAAACGCGATACCAAAGCCCAGCGGCAAGAAGAGCGCAAACGATATGTAGTCCTTCAGTCGCGGCGCAAAATCGATGTCCATGCCTTCGTTGTAAGTTAACAAGAACTCGATCACCAATTCAAAGATCACAAAGAAGGCCAAACATATGCCCGACACAAACAAGATGATGCTCAGCGGCATATAGATGTACACATACCGTCGCTCGTGCGGATACAACCCCGCGGCCAAGAATTGCCACAAGTGATAAAAAATACCCGGCGAACCAATAATCGCACCGACCAACAAGCCAGCCTTCAGCCAGATTAGGAACCCCTCAAGAGCATCCAACGTACTCAAGCGATTGGGTATTGGACGCATCAACAATAACGGCTGCAACTGTGCAATCGCGTTGGCACCCAGATTCCACACAGCGTTGTAATTCGGTGGCTCGGCTTTCTCGGGCACGGCGTCATCACCAGCTTTCGCGGTATCCACTGGCTTCGTTTCGGCCTTGGTTTCAGCCGGCGGCGTAGTGGGCTCGGCAGCTGAGCCCGTGGTAGGTTCATAAAACGCTTTGAGCTGATCGCGAGGAACGAAGACTCGCTCAGGCATAACACCATTAACTTTCATAAAAGTTAACAGCTCAGGTGAGGCATCATAGCCATTGATACGTTTAAATTTGTCTGCCGACTGCTTGACGTAGAAGTCGTCCATCTTCTTGCGCAACGGTTGCGATATGAAGTTAACGACCGAATTGGCGAATAACAGTCCTACACAGGTGCCGACGGCTAGCCAAAGGAGGGCTTTCCCCAAGCAGCGCCGGAGTTCCTCCAGATGCTCGCCAAAAGACATCGAGCTCTTTTCGAATAGGTCGTCGGTCAGGTTGGGTTGTTTCAGCATATGGCTCTACTTACTCGACGGCCCGCCGGGCTCATCATAAATTATGGCATCGTTCTACTTTTCGATGATAACCGGCACCATGCACCGCCACAATGAGCTTTCGATATGCCAGCTGAGTGTTACCCCCTGCGTCTGCAACCCGCGTTTCGCAACTATATTTGGGGAGGACGTAAACTCTCTACAGTCCTCGGTAAAAATTTACCCGACGATGGCAAGTGGGCAGAAAGTTGGGAAGTCGTCGATCATCCGGAACACGAAAGCGTGGTCATCAACGGCCCGCTGACCGGTCAAACGCTCGGCGCCTTGATGAAAAGTGATCCAGCCTGGTTGGTAGGGAATGCTCCCGCCGTAGCCGGACGATTTCCATTGCTGCTCAAGTACTTGGACTGCGCCCGAGTGCTAAGCGTCCAAGTGCATCCCGATGACGATTATGGCCTGCGCATGACGCCACCCGACCTTGGCAAGACCGAAGCCTGGTACATCATGCACGCCGAACCCGATGCACTGTTATACGCCGGCTTGAAACCTGGAATTGATCGCGCGGATCTGAAAGCTGCGATTGCCGCGGGCAAAACAGCCGAATGCTTGCACGTCATCAGGCCCATGGCCGGCGATTGCGTCTTCATCCCTGCCGGCACCGTACACGCCTTGGGTGCTGGTCTGCTGGTGGCCGAAATTCAACAATCGTCCAATACCACTTTTCGACTCTACGACTGGGATCGAGTCGATGACAAGGGTCAGTCGCGTCCGCTGCACATCGAACAGTCGCTGGATACGATCGATTTTCAAGCTGGTCCACGCTTGGTTCAAAATCCTCAACCCACCCGAACACCGGGTCGCGAAAGCTTGGTCGATTGCGACAAATTTCGCTTCGATCGCATCGCGGGCATCTCACACTGTTCAATAGGCGGCGATGGCCGGTTCCACATTTTGACAGTCCCTCATGGCCAAGTCCGCCTCAAATGGAATGGTGGCCAAGAAGATCTTCAGCGGGGACAGACCATCCTGCTGCCAGCCAACTGCCCGGCCTGCCAAATCCAACTAGCTCCCGATACCACTCTGCTAGTCGCTGAACCGTCGTCGAGCGACTGGGGACAGCCGCTTTGAATGTTTGCTGCGGGAGGGAGCAGGCCTTCGCCCTCCCGGTCACGCGGTCGGTCGAGGATTGGGTTAGCGGGTGCTGAGCGGCTGGGGACAGCCGCTCTACGTCTTGCCCCCGAGACTATGTCCGTACTGCATGGCGGTGTTGGGCTCAGGAGGACCTTCGCCCTCCCGGACCTGAGGTCGGTCGAGAATTTGGTTTGAGGGTGCTGAGCGGCTGAGGACAGCCGCTCTACGCGTTCGCCCTCCCGGCTCGGGCTAAACGGTATAGACGCACTGCCAGGAGTTGGCGTGTTTTTACGTGTTAGCATTTACCGATGCAATGCTAGCAGCTGCGCGTCGAGGGATTCACCGGAAGGATTGCTCTGGGCGGCTGGCTCACCAATCGGCTAGGATTGCCGACCAGGAAAGGAATTCCGTTATGACTCGAGCAGTGTTGCTGATGCTGGTGGTCCTTAGTTCGGGGTGTGCGAACCGTCCGCGTTGGGGCCTGCCGACCGGCGAAGGTACGGTCGATCGCCAAAACGCTCGAGCCGCCGTTCATGATCCGTATCCCTTAAACGATATAGGTCCCGAAGTTGTCGGGGGCCGGCCTCGTGGGTTTATGAATCCGTTGCCGGAAGCCAAGCGCAATCAAATCACCGGTCCCACCAATAGCGTCCCGGTCGATCAATTTCCCCCCGGATTCGGTTTTCCGCGGTAAGCGTCAGGATGGGTAATTGGAGCTATTCTGTGTTGACCAGGGCAGTTATGATGACTGGGTAAGCTCGCCAACTCTCGCTCTCCCGGAAACTCCATGCCTCGCAAATCCAAGTCGCCTTCACCGGCCACTCCACGCCCGCTCTCTGGCCCACAGCGACTGAACAAGATCTTAGCCGCCGCGGGTTTAGGCAGCCGTCGCCAAGTCGAACAGTACATCTTGGATGGCCGTATCGAAGTAGATGACCAGCCCGTCACCGACTTGGCCACCAAAATCGATCCGGAAACCGCCAAGGTGACCTTCGACGGCTCGGCCATCAAAGTATTTCGCCCAGTTTATTTCGCACTCAATAAACCCATCGGCGTCGTATCGACCAACAGCGATCCTGCTGGACGCATGCGGATCATCGATTTAGTTAATGTCAAAGAACGCATCTTCTCTGCCGGCCGCTTGGATCGATCAAGCGAAGGCCTGATGCTGCTGACAAACGATGGTGAATTGGTGCAGCGACTGTGCCATCCTCGTTATGGCATCCAGAAACTCTACCTGGCTACGGTCCAAGGCGAAGTCACGCAGGCTGATCTCGAGAAACTCATTCGCGGTGTGCGATTGTCTGAAGGATACGCCAAAGTCGACGCGGTCAAGCTGCGCAAACAGCGCAGTGGGGCCGCTGATTTAGAGATTGCGCTCTCCGAAGGCAAGAACCGCGAGATCCGCCGCATCCTGGCTCGACTGGGTCACAAAGTTGTCGCGCTCAAACGCCTGGCTATCGGACCACTGCGACTTGGACCCTTACCCACCGGCGGCTGGCGACCACTCACGCGGCACGAAGTCGAAGCGTTATATACAGCGACATTGGCAAGTCGCCGCAAGCGTCGCGGCACTGGCAAGCCGCTGCGCAGCAAGAAGGATGATTCATCCACCTCCAGCGACAAAACTCCTGGTTCCTTGGCGGCGGGTCGCTTTGATGATTTCTTCGATGACGAAGATGATGATGACTTCATGCCCTCGCTATTGGATCAATCCGACGGTGAGGATGATGCCCTGGGCGATGACATCGTGCCTATCATGGTCGGAGATCATTCGATCATCGGTACCGTCTTGGGTTATGAAGAAGACGAAGCGACCGACGACGAGGATTCAGCGCCGCGACGCAGCAAGCGACCAGCCCAACGCGCACCGCGCTCGTCCAGTCCTCGCACTGGCGGTCCACGCGCCAAAGTAGGTGGTGGTGGAAAACGACCGCCACCACGTGGTCGATCCAGTTCGCCCAATGATCTGCGCAATCGTCGCTCCTCCAGTGACGCTGGCTCGGGTGAGTATCGTCAAGAGGGCGATCGATCTGCGACGCGTGGACCTCGCGTCAAAAGCGCACCCAAACGCGGTTTCAAAAGTGCGCCCAAGCGTGGCGCTAAAGCCGGACCAAAAAGCGGACCCAAGTCAGCCACTAAAGCTGGCTTCAAAGCGGCACCGCGGCGCGGTGGGCCCAAGAAACGCGGCAAGCGATAACTTCTGTACGTGCCGTTCCGGCCGGTCCTGCTTTACCCCTGAACCAGCGATCACCATACGATGTCGTTGGCGTTGAAGATCGGTCCTTCGACGCACGTACGCTTGTAGTCCCAGTCTTGGCTGGTACCAATCTTGGCTACACACGTAAAGCAGATGCCGATACCGCAAGCCATCGGTGTTTCTAACGAGACTTCGCAAGGCACTTTATGTTTCTGGGCAACGCGGCTGACCGCTTCCATCATCGGTTCTGGCCCACAGACGGCGATACGCGTTCGCTGCCCAGCTTCGCTGTACAACAGATTCTCCAGTGGACCTGTCACACGCTGCGGCGCGCCGATTGAGCCATCTTCGGTCGCGATATGCACCGTGACACCTGCTTGCTCAAACAGTTCAATGGCTGCCAGGTAATCCGCGGTACGTACGCCGTAACAGAAACTAACGTTACGAGCATAACCACTGGTGCGGGCTGGCTGACCAAACGTTTGTTGGCCTAAAGCTTCTCGTGCCAATGCCAGAAAGGGCGTCTGACCGATGCCGCCAGCAACCATGATCAAGTGGTCTATAGGTTGGTTCGAAAAACCATTGCCTAGTGGACCTGTTACTTCGACCAATGCGCCTGGTTGCATCTGCACCAGGCGACGCGTGAATTTGCCTTTGACCAGGTACACCAGTTCCAACCCGCCTTGGGTGCCAAATAGTGCCAAGGCTCGGCCAATTAGCGGATCGTTGCAATCGGCCACACGCAACATAAAGAATTGCCCTGGCACTGCCCGGGCTGCCAATTGTTCCGCATCCAGTCGAATACGATAGGTATCTTTGGCCAACTGGTCATTAGCCAGTATTTTCACGCGCAACTGTTGAGCTTGATCGGCAAAGTTCGTCATAGGTTGCGTTAGTCCTGGTTCTAAGCCGTGGGCGTTAGCCCCGGTTCTCCCGCTCTAGCGTGCCACAGGCTGGAAGCCTATGCCACAGCCTACCGGTTCTCCCTCCGTGCACCTGTGCGGACCTATTGTCCCAGCACATACGCGAAAATCAGCGGAGCCACGATGGTGGCATCGCTTTGAATCATATACTTCGGACAATCTCGGCTAAGCTTGGTCCAGGTGATCTTCTCATTGGGCACCGCGCCGGAGTATCCGCCGTAGCTGGTAACGGCGTCGCTGATCTGTGCGAAGTAAGCCCACAGCGGTATGTCTTCTTCCAAGTCTTGAATCAACATCGGCACTACGCAAATCGAAAAGTCACCCGCTATGCCACCGCCAATTTGGAAGAAGCCAATGGGTGCCTGTGCACTGGTAGCTCGATACCACTTGGCCAGTTCGGCTAGTTGTTCGGTGCCACTGCGCAGAGCGGCATGACTCTTGACGGTGCCATCCATGACGCGAGCGGTAAACATGTTGCCGAGCGTGCTGTCTTCGGTACCGGGCGAGTAGATGGGAATGTTCTTTTCCTTGGCCGCCATCACCCAGCTATCTTTGATCGGAATTTGATAGTGCTGTTTGAGGTCCGCTTCATCCAGCAGTTTGTAGAAGTACTCGTATGCAAACAGCCCCTGCCCTATTTCGGCTTGATGCTTCCAGTACTTGGTCAGTCGCTGCTGCATGTGCTTCATGACCGTCTCTGGAATACAAGTGTCGGTCACGCGATTGAAGCCTGCATCCCACAGCGCTACTTCGTCTTCCACGCTCAGGGCTCGCCAGTTTTCAATGACGCGATACTCATTATGCGCAAAGAGATTAAAGAGATCCTCTTCTAGATTAGCAGCGGTACAGCTGATCGCGTGAACTTTGTCTTGCCGGATCATCTCGGCCAAGGTCAAGCCTAACTCCGCTGTGCTCATCGCTCCTGCCAGCGACATGAACATCTTGCCGCCATCAGCCAGAAACTTCTTGTAGCCCTTAGCTGCGGCTAATGTCTCGCGGGCGTTGAAGTGACGGAAATTGTGTTCCATGAACTGGCTGATTTGCATTCGCGGGGGGACCTTTCGAAGTTATTGAGTTGTCTGCGTAGATTGGGTTCTCACTGGGCGGTTATTTATCGTTCTAGTGCCATGGGCATCACGACGTAGGCGTATCCATCTTCGGTAGTGAACAGTGCCGATTCGGTGCTCGACGATATATCGGCAGTGCAAGTTGCATCCGGCTCTAGCACGCGCAGAAAATCACTGACGTAGCGAAAGTCCAACTTCATGCGAATCGGGTCGCCTGCGTACGCGATCGGGAACTCGATACGGCTTGCTCCCAGGTTGGCGGTCTTGGCGGTCAGCACCAGCGAACCTTGGCCGAACTCGAAATCCAGTCCTCGCGTTTCGGTGTCGGCCACAATCGAGGCTTGACGAATGGCATTGAAGAACGGTCCAACGACAAAGTCTACTCTCACCGATGTGTCGCGTTTAGGAATCACTTGTCGCCAGTTGGGATAGCGTCCCTCCACCAGTCGCGAATAGACCGTGCAGCGGCTAGTACGCAGCAGCACATCGTTGCTGCGCGAAGCTATGTGTACGTTCTCTTCTTTGTCACCGATCGATCGCTCCATCAACGAGAGTGACTTGGTAGGGATGATCGTCGTGTTGCCGCTGGTCTGATGACCACCGACACTCTTGCCTGTACCTAACATGCGAGCCAATCGCCGCCCGTCGGTGCCCACTGCCAGCACTTCGTCGCCGGTCATCTCCATCAACACGCCGCCCAAGGCATACCGCGAACTGTCCGGGTCGGTGGCAAAGCTCGTGCGTTTGACCATCTCCTTGAACAGCCTGGCTGGTAGTTCGTGATACGCTTCTTCTTCGAAGCCTACGACGTTGGGATACTCGTCCGGATTGGCGCTGGGCAGATTGAACTTGGCATTCAAGCCTTCTACCACGGTCTCGGTGCCAGCTGTCTCAAAGCTCAGTTGTTGATCGCTGCTTTCCCTCAAGATCAAACCCACGCGAGATACTGGCAATAGAGCTCGACCGGGACTTTGGACGTCGACGCCTTCTACGTCGATACGAATGCCGGTCTCCATGTCGGTAGCCATCAAGGTCACCCGATCTTCGGCCGCTTCGATCTTGACGTTCTGCAGAATCTCTTTGGGGCTACGCGCATTGGCTACGGTAGCCGCGATTTGGAACGCACTGGCCAACTTTTCTCGATCGCAAGTGATTTTCATAGCTTGAGTCGACTCAGGGATTTGTGGCTGAAGCCGTTTTTGCACGCCGGCGTGCAAATAGATTTTGTGTCTTTGGAAACGAGTTGTTTTACCGTGAAACGTCCTCGCGGGGAAGTGAGTGGACAGTGGGCTTGCATCCGGCGATTCCACTGCCGTTAACGAAGGCGGGTCTTCCTCTGCTTATAGTTTTAAATTAGTAGTATTAAGAATGGCGGCCGAAATTGGACGTTTTCGACAGTCACGCCGAGCAGCAACACCAGACACGGGCAGGAGTTAGAGGGCCTCGCCTACCGGGCTAAACCGGTGGATAGTTCGTTAGTATGGCGTAGAAACCAGTCGACCAGTTGTAGAAGAAACAGTCGAACACTTCGCCAGCGGTCAGGGCAGTGTCAGCAACCCCAACTTTGTCGAACAACGCTCAACAGCAAATGACAACATGTACACAGTAGCGGCGGCCGGCCAGAGAGAGTCGTAGCGGAAGCCGTCAAGGCTTTCGAAATCCAAAGCAGCCGTCCGAAATGCTTGACGCATTCCGCTACGGCGCTAACGTAGTTAACTCGTGCTGCAGTTCCAAGAGGGCGAGTGAGAGTTCGGGGTCGCCGGGTAAACTCTCTTCGAGCTTGCGATAGGCATGCAGGATAGTCGAGTGAT
The DNA here is from genome assembly GCF_056494185.1 of Rania fehmarnensis. Lineage (NCBI taxonomy): Bacteria > Pseudomonadati > Planctomycetota > Planctomycetia > Pirellulales > Pirellulaceae > Rania > Rania fehmarnensis. The sequence continues at coordinate 985 of NZ_CM151398.1, read as the reverse complement.
CGCGGCCACCAAAATACTCGCCGATCGCTTGCAGGCTGGCCGACGTCAACCGGCGACATAGCAAGATCACCAAACCGCGAGCGCGCACCACGCGAGCCATTCGCGTCTGACCGCGCAGCTCGGGTAGCTTCATCTGAAAGCGGCGAGCCACGGCTTTGGCAATCGTGTTGATGTCCAGCGGCTGTCGTTTGTAGCTGGAAAGAGCTTGCTCGCGCAATTGAACCAGATCGATAGCCCCATATAACTTGCGCTGTTGACTGGCGATGATGATCAGCGAATGCAATTGCTGGGCAGTTAGCGGTTCATTCAGCTTAGTAAACAACGATACCAAATCATCGATCGGCAACATTGGATCAATGATGGAAGCCAACATGGCCACGATCTTGGCTCGCGTCAGTGCAGCCGGCAGCGATAATTCCAGCGAGTAACCAGCAGTTAATCGGCTAGTCAGCGCACTGCGCATGCCACGTATGCCAGCCGGTAATCGCGACGAAGTAAAGATGACAGGTCGTTCACTCTCTTGCATGGCATCCAAATTGGCAGCCAGTTCATCTTGAGCTGCCGGCTTGGTAGCCAAGACGTCCAGGTTGTCGATTACCAGCAAGCGACAACGACGATGACGCCGGCGGAAATGATCGATATCGTCCGCATCGATGGCTTCCAGATAATCGCTAGCGTAGTTGTTACCCGTGGTGAAGATGAGCGGCCGTTCATCGGTGTGCCGCGCCCATAACGTCGCCAGAGTGATGGCCAGCGTAGTCTTGCCACTACCGGGCGGTCCAAACAACACGATGGGGCTCAAGCTGGCCAGCTTGACGATCTGCCGCTTGTTGAACAGAAAGTTCAACTGTGCATTCTCGTTGCCCACGATATACGCCGGCAACGGCCATTGCCCTTCGGTCGACGAAGCATCATGTCGCCGAAGCGAAGCAGGTTGCTCCAGCGGAATCGAAGTTATCTTCCTACTAGTCAATTGCGTAGACAC